>NZ_CP101436.1:0-275506 GCF_051124255.1 Rhizobium sp. YTUHZ045 | reverse complement strand
TCACGCAAATCCTGATAAATCGGGCAATTTTGCGCAAATGATCGTGAGTCTGGCGATTCCGTCAAGCGATTTTTTGGTTAGCCAATATATAACAAACCGAATTCCTCGAAAAAATTGCGTGGAATTCCGGAATCTTAGCGCGATTGTCAGCTGACAATGGTGGCGACACCGCATCGGCCGAAGACACCGACCCTATCGCTAGGACGTCTCGACCGACGTCGAGGCCTTCGCCGACTCACGTAGAGTAACCGCCGCCGCTTGGTACAGACCGGATCAGGCAGATGGCGTTCTTATTTATAGGCAGACGGACGGCAAAGGCTCTCGACCTCCAACCCGCGGACGGGCTCGACGTGGGAAGCCTTGCCATTTGCATCTTGGGATTCCGGATCGCGGCGTGACGGGGCAAGGCCGAGCATTTGTTCGAGACGGCCTGCATTGATCGGTGCGCTTATTCCCTTGAAGTTCATCTTATATCTTTCGTCTGCATATGAGCTTGCGTGACGTGGAGATAAGCGCAATTTGAACGCGCGGAGAACCGCCCGCCGATGTTATCACCATCTTTTGCAGTTGTGGCAGAAAAGGGCAGGGGGCTAAACCAGGCATTACTCCCGAGATACGCCTGCGACAACGACGATGCGCGGCATGCTCGACAGACGCGCCGAACCGGGTTCTATTCGGGCCATACGCATTGCCAAGAGTCGCGACTTGCGTCCGCGATTGAGTTGACCGCCGCTGCTGGGCGCGGCAGTGTGATGCCTGCACGACATCTACTACGAGCGAGCCAGCCGAATGTCGGCGCGATGAACCAATCAACCGAGTTCGCAGTCAGCTGCAGATAGGAACAGCTGGCGTGACGGACATTAAGCGCAATGAATGTGAGGTTTGCCCTGCGCTATGCGAATCACATCGGTACGGCTATCATCGGGTTCAAGCCCGCACGTGACCTGTCTCTGCTGAAACCGGCACTCTTCCTAGCGGAACTTATGCGCGCCTTTGCTTCCGTCTACCAAATTCTTCGTTGTTTACCTGTTATTTACCATAAGGCGACGCGGCGTCGGCCGATGCTTGTGCGGGGGGTGACATGATCATTGCTTTGCCGAAAGCTTCCCCGTCGTGGCAGGGTTATCGCGCTTTCAATCCCTCGCGATTGGTAAAATGCGCATTGCCCAATCCCGTGCCGATGGTCAGCACCGCCCATCTCGACACGTCCTCCACGAAAGGGATCTGCGACAAGCCCTGCACGACGGCGTCATTGTGCATCATCACGAAGGTGCTGTGATCGGCGATCGAGGGAATGGCCTTCATCAGTGCTGCGGGAAGGTTGAAGTTGTCGCTTTCCCAATTGCCGCCTGGCAGGTTCTGTCCGCCGCGTTCGATCGAGCCGTCTGCCTTGATGATGCCGGGACAGCCGATGCCGATGATCGGAGCCGGCTTCAGATTGGCCTTTTCTGCCTTGTCGATCAATTCCTGCAGCATCGCCGCCATTCTTTCCACCGTCGCACTGCGGCTCGGTTCGTCGTCGGCGTGGCGCCAGATGGTCGATTCCCAGACGCCCGCATCTGCAAAATGGGGGCTTTTCTCCTTTCCGAACTCAACGACGCCGGCACGGACATTCGTGCCGCCGATATCCACGGCGAGCATCGCTTTGTAACCCTTGAACATCCAGGGCGGCATGAGGTGGACGGAGCCGATCAGTCCCGCCTCGTCGGGATGGTGGACGATTGGGGTGACCTCGATATTGATGCCCGCCGCCTTGAGAAGAACCATGGTCCTGGCGATTGCCAGCTCCCCGAAGCGGCTTTGCCTGAAGCCGCCGCCGACGACGATGCGCTCCGTCTTGAACCAGCGCTCGTCCTTGAGGAACTTGCCGATGACCTCGGCAAAGTCCTTCGCGAAGTCCTCCACCGCCCCCAGGACCAGTGCGGCGGCCTCCATATCGTCCCCTTTCAGCAGAGACTCGATCTTTTTCTTGGAAAGCTTTGCTGTCGCAACCTTGCCGATCGGGTCATCTCCGAATTTGCGGACGTGTTTTCTCCAATCGTCGAGCTTCTGCTGAAAGGTCTTCTTGTTGGCGTTGTCGCCAACGAAGCCGTTCTTGTCACGCAGTTCATTGTTGTAGTCGTCGATCGTCACCAGCGGCAAAACAGTCGCGCCATGCGCCAACGGCGCGGTGATCTCCTCGCTATTCTTGGAACTGCTTTTGGCCATCAATTTACCTTTACGGCACGAGTGCTCGAACGGGGGCGAGATTAAACGCTGACCCGCCTTTGGATGTTCCCGTGCCGGCTACGTCATCTTGTCCTTGCCGGCGGGCGACCTAGCTTCAATGATTGCAGAGTTTGGAGAATGCCGTGCAGGACGACACCACTACGCAGGAAATGCTTTCATTGGTGCTGGGGGAACCGGAGCACTGGGCGATGTTTCTCGACATTGACGGAACGCTGCTCAATCTTGCGCCTACGCCGGACGCGATTGAGGTCCCAGAGGACTTGCCCGGACACCTTCATCGCCTTTCGAACAAGCTCGGCGGCGCCTTGGCACTGGTCACTGGGCGCTCGCTTGCCTATGCAGACGAGCTGTTCAAACCCTTTGCATTTCCAACGGCAGGTCTGCACGGCGCCGAGATCAGGAGCGCCGCCGGAATGCATACCGTCGAGCCGACGCCCGAGTTCCAGGCGCTGAAACATGCATTGACCGCCGAAGCCGAACATTATCCAGGAGTTCTGATAGAGGATAAAGGCGCCGCCGTCGCCGCGCACTACCGACTGGCGCCCGAATATGAAAAAGTGCTCGAGGAGCGCATGCATCACTATGCCGAGCTGGCCGGGCCGAACTGGGCGTTGCAGCTCGGTAAAAGGGTGTTCGAGCTGCGACCGGCACGGTCGAGCAAGGGCGACGCGCTGGAACGCTTTTTCCAGTCCGATCCCTTCAAGAACCGCGTTCCCATCACCATCGGCGATGATTTGACGGACGAGTCGATGTTTGCGATCGCCAATGCGCGCGGCGGGGTTTCCATTCGCGTCGGGGCCATCGGCGCCCCGAGCTGCGCCACGAGCCGGCTGTCTTCGGCTGCGCTGGTCAGAAATGTGATTGCCGCCCTGGCCGCCTGAGATCAGTCTCGGACGACCCCAAAGGCAGATTGCCGTCGTCTTTGCGCCGCCTGCGTAGCGTTAATCATCAAAAAAGTATCGGTTTTGGCCTGGAATCGTGGTGGCGGGCACGAAGCGAGCCCACTACACTCGTCTTAATAATAAAGCCAAAAGGGAATTTGGCAGGCGGACGTAGAACCGCCCGGGAGGAGGAAACGATGGAACCTGACTTGGAAGTCGTTCAGATCAGACCGGGCGAATCCTTCGCAGCGAAGGCGCATGGCTATCCCTATCACACCGTTCGCTGGCATTTTCATCCGGAATATGAACTGCATCTCGTCGTGGCGACAACAGGACGCTATTTCGTCGGCGATTTCATCGGCGAGTTCGAACCGGGCAATCTGGTGCTGGCTGGCCCCAATCTTCCTCACAACTGGATCAGCGACGTCCCGAAGGGATCGAGCATTCCGCTTCGATGCCAGCTCATCCAGTTCAGCGAGAATTTTATCAGCGACACGATGAAGGTGCTGCCCGAGCTCGGTCCCTTCGAGCCGGTCCTCGAAGCGTCCCGCCGGGGCGTGCTCTTCGGCACTGAGACCAGCCGGCAGGTGGCGCCTCTGGTGAACGAGGTGCAGCAGGCTCAGGGCGTACGCCGTATCGAGCTTTTCATGATGATCGTCGGGCTGCTCAGCCGGGCGCAGGATGCCCAGCTTCTCGCAAGCCCCAGCTATCTGCCCGATCCCTCGGGCTATATGTCGGCCGGCATCAACAAGGCGCTCGCTTATATCAGAGAAAATCTGACGAAATCCTTCGACGAAACCGATCTCGCTGCGATCGCCGGACAGTCCACAGGCGCCTTCTCACGCGCCTTCCGCCGGCATACGGGCATGTCGCTCGTGCAATATGTGAAACGCCTACGCATCAATCTCGCCTGCCAGATCCTGATGAGCGACGACCATGCGTCGATCACAGACATCTGCTTCGAGGTCGGCTTCAACAATCTGTCCAACTTCAACCGCCAGTTTCTCGCGGAAAAAGGCATGACGCCGTCCCGCTTCCGGCGATTGTTGGGTGACAATATCAACGTGGCGAAGGCGGCATAAGGTCGGCCGAAGAAGGCAATAGGAGGAAAAGGAGGAGGAACGAAAACTGACGCAGGCTTAAACGTGAGCGCGCGAGGAGCGGCTCGCGAGAGGAGACGCTTGTCCTCAGAAACAGCAAACCGCCGGGGCAGGCACGCCGCTCGTTCAGCCGAACGGCACAGCAGAAACTGCAATCACCGACTACACGATTTTTTCCAATGGGAGGAGATGGAAATGACGAAATTTTCAACAAAAGCGGCAGGCGCCGCGGCACTTATGTTGTCCTTACTCGGCGGGACTTCCGCCATTGCACAAAGCGCGGTTGCGGATGCGACCGTCGCGTTCCTCATGCCCGACCAAGGCTCGACCCGTTATGAAGAGCACGACCATCCGGGCTTCGTCGCCGAAATGAAGAAGCTTTGCGCGTCGTGCAAGGTCATCTATCAGAATGCCGATGCCGATATTGCCAAACAGCAGCAACAATTCAATTCGGCCATCACCCAGGGTGCCAAGGTTATCGTGCTGGATCCGGTGGATTCGGCGGCGGCCGCATCTCTTGTCCAGCTCGCCCAAAGCCAGGGCGTCAAGGTCATTGCCTATGACCGCCCGATTCCGACCGGCAAGGCCGATTTCTATGTCTCCTTCGACAACAAGGCGATCGGCAAGGCGATTGCGGAATCGCTCGTCAAGCATCTGAAGGCGAAGAACGTGCCAACGGACAGCGGCGGTATTCTGCAGATCAACGGTTCGCCGACCGATGCTGCTGCCGGCCTGATCAAGGACGGCATTCACGAGGGTCTGGCGAGCGGTGGGTACAAGACGCTTGCCGAATTCGATACGCCGAACTGGCAGCCGGCGAATGCGCAGCAATGGGCCGCCGGACAGATCACCCGCTTCGGCAAGCAGATCGTCGGCGTCGTCGCTGCTAATGACGGCACCGGCGGCGGCGCCATCGCTGCCTTCAAAGCCGCCGGCGTCGATCCCGTGCCGCCGGTGACCGGCAACGACGCGACGATCGCGGCGCTGCAGCTCATCATATCAGGGGATCAGTACAACACGATCTCCAAGCCGAGCGAAATCGTCGCCGCCGCCGCTGCCGATGTCGCCGTGAAGCTCTTGGCAGGCGAGACAATCAAGGCCGAGATGACGCTCTATGATACGCCGGCCCAGCTTTTCGTGCCGGCCGTCGTCACTGCCGAGAATTTGAAGGCCGAGATCATCGACAAGAAGATCAACACCGCCGAGGAGCTCTGCACCGGCCGTTACGCCGACGGCTGCAAGAAGCTCGGCATTATCAAGTAATCCGCCAGGGAAGCGCGGCCGCCATCGGTCGCGCTTCCACTTCGCTTTTCGGAAAGGCCAGGCGATGTCTGACACCTCATACACTTTCGACTCGCGCCAGCCCGTCCTCAGCCTGCGCGGAGTTTCGAAGAATTTCGGAGCGGTATCGGCGCTGACCGACATCGAACTCGACGTGCATGCCGGCGAGGTCGTGGCGCTGGTGGGCGACAATGGCGCCGGCAAATCGACACTGGTCAAGATTCTGGCCGGCGTCCACCAGCCGACCTCGGGCACCATCCTGTTCGAGGGCCAACAGGCAGATTTATCGAGCCCCAGCGCTGCGCTCAATCTGGGCATTGCGACCGTGTTCCAGGATCTGGCGCTTTGCGAAAATCTCGACGTCGTCGCCAATATCTTTCTCGGAAAGGAGATCAATCCTTTCCAACTCGACGAGGTCGCGATGGAGATCCGCGCCTGGAAGCTGCTGAACGAACTTTCGGCGCGAATCCCAAGCGTGCGCGAGCCCGTCGCCTCGCTTTCCGGGGGCCAGCGCCAGACCGTGGCAATCGCCCGGTCGCTGTTGCTCGAACCGAAACTGATCATGCTCGACGAACCCACGGCAGCACTCGGCGTTGCCCAGACGGCCGAGGTGCTCGACCTGATCGAGCGCGTGCGCGATCGCGGCCTTGGCGTTATCATGATCAGCCATAACATGGAGGATGTGCGGGCCGTCGCCGACCGTATCGTCGTCCTTCGGCTCGGCCGCAACAACGGCACCTTCATGCCCGACGCATCCAACGAAGAGCTCGTCAGCGCGATTACCGGCGCATCCAACAACTCCGTCTCCCGCCGCGCCATGCGTCGCAAGGCGCAAAGCCGAGAGAACGAGGAGGGCAGACCATGATGAAGACCATTGAGAACGAACCGGCAGCACCTGTTCTCCTCGATCGGCGTGACGAAAGAGTACGCCATGACGATAGCCTTGCCGGGTGGGTCCGCGCCTTCTGGGATCGTATCCGCTCCGGTGACCTCGGCTCGCTGCCTGTCATCATCGGCTTGGTGATCATCTGGACGGTGTTCCAGGCGCTCAATCCGGTGTTTCTCTCCAGTGCCAATCTCGTCAACATGCTGTTCGATTGCTCGACGGTCGGCGTCATCTCGCTCGGCATCGTCTGCATCCTGATGGTCGGCGAAATCGATCTGTCCGTCGGTTCAGTCAGCGGCTTCGCCTCGGCGCTCGTCGGCGTCTTCTGGATCAACCAGGGCTGGCCGGTGGTACTGGCCATTCTTGCCGCCATGGCGGTCGGCGCCTTGATCGGATCACTTTACGCCTTCCTCTTCAACCGCTTCGGCATGCCGAGCTTCGTCTCTACCCTGTCGGGACTGCTCGCCGTTCTCGGGCTGCAGCTCTATATTCTCGGAGCGACCGGCTCGATCAATCTGACCTATGGCTCGTGGCTCGTGAATTTCGGGCAGATAATGGTCATGCCGGATCCGGTCTCCTATACGCTCATTGCGCTTGCCGGCATTGCGTATTTTTTCTCCAGCTACCGCACCGCGGCGCGGCGGCGGGCCGCCGGGCTGTCGTCGAAATCCGTCAGCGGACTGCTTCTGCGCGCCGTCGTGATCACTGTTGCCCTGGAAGCGGTAGCCTTCTATCTCAACCAGTCGCGCGGAATTCCCTGGATGTTCGGCCTTTTCGTCGGCCTCGTCGCAGCGATGAACTATGCGCTTACGCGCACGAAGTGGGGGCGCTCCATGCATGCCGTCGGCGGCAACAGGGAGGCTGCCCGCCGGTCAGGCATCAATGTATCGCGCATTTATGCGAGCGCCTTCGTCATGTGCGCCCTGCTGGCCGCGACCGGCGGCGTGCTTTCGGCGGCGCGACTGGCGACGGCCAGTCAGCAGGCCGGCACGGGCGACGTCAATCTCAACGCCATCGCCGCGGCGGTCATCGGCGGCACCAGCCTGTTCGGCGGACGCGGCAGTGCCTATTCGGCCCTTCTCGGCATCATCGTCATTCAGTCGATCGCGAGCGGTCTGACGCTCCTCGATCTGTCGTCATCGCTTCGTTACATGATCACGGGGGCCGTTCTTGCCGTAGCCGTCATCGTCGACTCGCTGGCACGCCGATCGCGCATTTCGCACGGCCGGGCCTAATCAACAGGAAAGCAGAGGAAGAAAATGGGACAGGATCTGTCTGGAAAAGTCGCGGCTGTTACCGGGGCCGCGTCGGGTATTGGCCTGGAGTGCGCCAGGACCATGCTTGCATCAGGCGCGCGGGTCGCGCTGATCGACCGCAACGAAGAAGCATTGAGAGATGTCTGCTTGAAGCTCGGCGAACAGGCTATTCCCCTGGTCGTCGATCTTCTAGATCCCAAAAGCGTGGGGCAAATGATGCCTGCTATTCTGCAGAAGGCGGGCCAGCTGGACATTTTCCACGCCAATGCCGGCTCCTACATCGGCGGCGAAGTGCTTGACGGCGACCCCGACGCCTGGGATCGCATGCTCAACCTGAACATCAACGCTGCCTTCCGTTCGGTGCACGCCGTCCTGCCGCATATGGTCGAACGCAAGACCGGCGATGTCATTCTGACGAGTTCGGTCGCCGGGATGATCCCGGTGGTCTGGGAGCCGATCTATACGGCTTCCAAACATGCGGTCCAGGCCTTCGTCCATACCCTCAGGCGACAGGTCGCCAAGCACGGCTTGCGGGTCGGCGCCGTAGCACCCGGCCCTGTCGTGACCGCCCTTCTCAGCGATTGGCCGCAGGAGAAGCTCGACGAGGCACTCGCCGCCGGTGGCTTGATGGAGCCCAAAGAAGTGGCCGAAGCGGTGCTCTTCATGCTCACGCGCCCACGCAACGTCACCATCCGTGACCTCGTCATTCTACCGCAGAGCACCGACATCTGAGCGGTGCGCCGGCCCCCTAGTAGCCAGAGAAAGGAAACGGCCATGATCTTCGACAGATTTCGCCTTGACGGACAGGTGGCGCTGGTGACGGGCGGCACGCGCGGCATCGGCCTGGCGATCGCCGAAGCACTGGGGGAGGCGGGCGCCAAGATCTTCATGAGCGGAAGAAACCGCAACGCGGCGGCGGACGAGCGGCTGGCCAGGGCCGGCGTCGATTGCGATTTCGTCGCCGCCGACATGATCAAAGATAATGCCGCCGATGCGCTCGTCACTGAGACCCTCTCCCGGGCGGGCCGGCTTGATATCCTCGTCAACAATGCCGGTATCGCCATTCATGGCGACAGCGGGGAATTCTCCGATGCCATCTGGCGCGAGATCATGACTGTCAATGTCGATGCCGTCTTCCGCGCCTGCCGCGCAGCACTTGCACCGATGCGGCACCAGGGCGGCGGCGTTATCCTCAATATCGGCTCGATCTCCGGCATCGTATCCAACATTCCGCAGAACCAGGTCGCTTATAACGCCTCAAAGGCGGCGGTCCACATGATGACGAAGAGCTTGGCAAGCGAGGTCGCCGCCGAGAACATCCGCGTCAATGCCATTGCGCCCGGCTATATCGAGACCGACATGTCGCGCGGCGGCATCGCCAATCCCGACTGGTTCCCGACCTGGCGCAGCATGACGCCGATGGGCCGCGTCGGGCAGCCGGAAGAGGTGGCGGGTGCGGCCCTCTTTCTGTGCTCGGCGGCGGCAAGTTATATCACCGGCGAGGTGCTTGTTATCGATGGCGGCTATACGACGCGGTAAGCGTTGGAGAGGGGCGGGCGGGTTCTCCGCCCGGCAGCCAGGCGTCCTCTTTTTGCTCGGAAAAGTTCAGGGCGCCGTGCCGCAGGCCCTCTGGTAATCAGCCAGCACACGGTCGACCGCGGTAATCAAAATAGTCTCGGGATCCCCGGCTTCGGCCGCCGAAAGCTGCGGCAGATACTGGTGCCGCAGCGTCTCCGGGATCGTCTTTCCGCGCAGTGCGCCGAGCAGTCTCTCGAACGCCTTTTCGGCCTCGGGTCTGTTCCAGTAATAGCGGATACGATCGCTGTAGCTGTAGTGCCGTTGCAGACGCAAAGCCGTCTCGTCGCCGTGATAATGGACCTGCCAGTCGCCGGGTGCTGCCAGCATCAGTGCCTCCATCGCGGCCGCAAGCGGCCTGTTGCCGTAACCGGCTACCATCTCCGAGGCGATCATATCGAGCGCATAGGCGGCCTCACGCAAAGCAAAGGTCAGGCCGGGGCCGACCTTCAGGATCGGGAAGCCGTCTTGGACCAGCCGCGTCAGCGCATCGCGCGTCTGATAATCCGTAGAATGAGCCTCGAAGACGAATTGCGGTTCCTCGTCGAGAAGTGCGGTCAATTCAGTCGCAAGCTCTGGCCTGTAGCCGATGACGTTTTCACTGCCGAATTCGACGCCCGGCTGGACGACGAAGGCGATGACGCGAGAAAAGGCGTCTTCCAATCCTGCCCGCGAAAAGATCTCGCGATGAATGGCGATCGTCGAGCGGGCGGCCTCCGGCGCGGTGGGCCGGAGTTCTTCGAGAGCATGATCGGCGCCGCCCGGCACCGGAACCTCCGTGCCGAGAATATAGAGCGGCAGCGGCCCGCCGACCGCCTTCGCGGTCCTTTCGCTGACCTGCGCCAGTCTTGCGGCGCGCTCGGCGATCGTCCGGTCGTCGAGTGCGGTGGGCTCGCCGGCGCAGCCCATCGAAGTGTCAAGATGGATCTTGCCGAACCCCGCTTTGACATAAGCCTCGACCATGGCCTCAGCCTTCTCGAACGCTGCTTCCGGCCTTTCCCTGCGCCATGGATTGGGACCGAGATGATCACCGCCGAAGATCATCTGTGAACGGTCGAGCCCTTCCTCGGTAGCAACGCGCTCGGCAGAGCGGATAAAGTCTTCCGGTGTCATCCCGGTATAGCCGCCGAGATGGTTGACTTGATTGCAGGTCGCCTCGATCAGCACCGGCCCGCCGTGGCGCACCGCCCGCCGGATGGCGGCCCTGAGGACGAGGGGATGCGCGGAGCAGACGGAGGTAATGCCGAAGGGGGTGCCTTCGCGCCGCGCAGTTGCAAGACGGGTCAAAATCCGATCCATCGTCTATCTCCTCGGGGTCTCAGTGATGAAGGCCGTCAGTTCGGCAAGGGTGGAAACGCCTTCCATCGGGCCGAGACGGGTCACATTGCGGGCGCCGGCTGCATTGGCATGGAGGAGGGCTGCCTCCGGGGTCATGCCCTTACGGCGACAGGTGAGGTAGGCTGCGCCGAAGCAATCCCCGGCGCCGGTCGGATCGATCTCGTCGACCGCAAAAGCGGCGCAATCGACGCGCGCGAGATCGCGGCCGAAGAAGGACGCGCCCTGTTCGCCCCGCTTCAGGACGATTTCACCGATACCGCTTTCCAGCAACCTTGCGACGGCCGCGGCCTCGTCGCTCACTCCAGCGGCTGTGAAAAGCTCGTCGCCTGAGGGCAGCAACAGATCAGCCGCGGCCAGCACCTTGTCGAAACTTTCCAGGACGCCATGATCCGTCAGCAACTCCTTACGGAGATTGGGATCCAGGGAAACTGACCCGCCGCGGGCGCGCACCGTCTCGATAGCGTAGAGGATCACCTCGCGGGCGCCGGGAATGGAAAGAGCCGTTCCCATAACGTGCACATGGCCGGCGCGCTCGACGAGCGCCTCGGCCGCAGGCGTCAAAGCGATCTGACCGGCAGCGGACCTGCCGATATTGAAGACGAAATCGCGGGCCCCGTCGGATCGATAGCGGACAAATGCGCTGCCGGTCGGCCAGTCCTCTTTAACGGCGACGGCGGAGACGTCGACGCCGTCCCGTCGCAGACGTTCGATGTTCAGCCGACCGAAATCATCCTTGCCGACGCTGGCGATGATGCCGCCGGCACCACCCATGCGCGCGACCTGATCGATGAAAATGGCCGGCGCGCCACTCGGATAGGGCCCGGTTAGCGATTGCGGCTCGAGGAAGCCGGCTCCGACCGTGGCCGCCATGATCTCCACCAGAATTTCGCCAATTGTGATCGTCGGTCCGAGCGCCTCTGGCGCAAGTGCCTTGGGACGTGACGGCATCTGCATCTCCTTCAGCGGGCCGATCAATGCCTGCGCTTCCGCGCCATCCGGCCGTATCGCGCCGTTCCATGTTCGTCAAGAATTAATTTACGTACGGTAATATTTGTGTTGCACCGCAGAAACTTATTTTTTGTTTCCAGTGCATTGCAAAATGACGCAACGCCGCTGAACTTGCACGTCTGTTGCTTCTATCCAGCAGAAGATTAAGCGAGCGGAACGCGCTTGACAACAGATCTGGAGAAGCGGATACAAAGTTTACGCATGTAATATTATGCGTGACATCCGTGGAGGAGGAAACCATGAGCAATATCATTTGCATCCTTTCTGCATCCATAGCATGCCTCGCGCTGGCCGCCGGAATGGCGGACGCCGAGGAACTGACGATCGCCACCGTGAATAATGGCGATATGATCATCATGCAGAAATTGTCGCCTGAGTGGGAAAAGCAGACCGGCAACAAGGTGAACTGGGTGGTTCTGGAGGAAAATGTCCTGCGCCAGAAGGTCACCACCGATATTGCGACGAAGAGCGGCCAGTACGACATCATCACGATCGGCGGTTACGAAGCGCCGATCTGGGGCAAGCAGGGCTGGCTCGCACCCGTTGGCGACCTCGGCGACGACTACGACTATGACGACCTGCTCGCCCCGATCAAGACAGGCCTGACCGTCGACGGCAAGCTCTATGCCGTGCCCTTCTATACGGAAAGTTCGTTCACGCTCTATCGCAAGGATCTCTTTGACGCCGCGGGCATCAAGATGCCGGATGAGCCAACCTACGATCAGATCAAGGAATATGCGGCCAAGCTGACCGACAAGTCCGAGGAACAATACGGCATCTGCCTGCGCGGCAAGCCTGGCTGGGGCGAGAACATGGCGTTCCTCGGCACAATGATCAACTCCTATGGCGGGCGCTGGTTCGACATGGATTGGAAACCGCAGATCAATTCCGAGCCCTGGAAGAAGGCAATTACGGACTATGCCGAGTTGATGACCAAATACGGTCCTCCTGGCGCGATCGGTAATGGTTTTAACGAAAACCAGGCGCTGTTTTCGACCGGCCATTGCGCAATGTGGATCGATGCGACCTCGGCTGCCGGCCGCGTTTATGACCCGAAGCAGAGCAAGGTCGCCGACAAGATCGCCTTCACCCGCGCTCCTGTCGCCATCACCGCCAACGGTTCAAGCTGGTCATGGTCCTGGAACCTGGCGATTCCAGCCACCTCGACCAAACTTGATGCGGCTAAATCCTTCCTGAAATGGGCGACCTCCAAGGACTACGTAAAGATGGTGGGTGAGAAGGAAGGCTGGGTCGCCGTGCCGCCCGGTACACGCAAATCCACTTACGCCCTGGCCGAATATCAGAAGGCGGCCCCCTTTGCCGATACCGTGTTGAAGGCAATCCTTTCGGCCGACCCGGCAAAGCCGACCAAGGATCCTGTTCCTTATACCGGCGTGCAATTCGTCGCCATTCCGGAATTCCAGGGCATCGGCACCATCGTCGGTCAACAGATCGGTGCGGCAATGTCCGGCCAGCAATCCGTCGATGCCGCTCTCGACAACGCCCAGAAGCAGGTCGAGCGCGACATGAAAAAGGCAGGCTACCCGAAGTGAGTTCGTGCTCGCAGGCGCTGCCGCGAGTTCCTCCCGGAGAGTTTCCGGCAGCGCTGCTGCCGGAACCTTCTGGCTGCCGGAGCCGATAACAGACAGGACGGCCGCCGCGTGGATCTTCCGGCTCTACGCCGGCTGAATGGAGACAGACATGAGACTGAAAGACAAGATCGCCTTGATTACCGGCGGGGCACGCGGCATCGGACTGGGCTTCGCCGAAGCCTTCGTCAAGGAGGGAGCCAAAGTCGTCATCGCCGATATTGACATCGAACGGGCGACGAGATCCGCCGCTGCGATCGGCCCCGCAGCCAAGGCAATGCAGCTTGACGTTACAGATCTTGCTGCGATCGATGCCGTCGTCAATACGATCGATGCCGAGTTCGGCGGCATCGACATTCTGATCAACAATGCCGCCATCTTCGACATGGCACCGGTCAACGACATCACCGAGGAAAGTTATGACCGGGTCTTCTCGATCAACCTAAAGGGACCGCTGTTCATGATGAAGGCAGTCTCGAACGTCATGATCAAGCGGGGCAGGGGCGGTAAGATCGTCAACATGGCAAGCCAGGCCGGCCGTCGCGGCGAAGCCTTGGTGCTTCTCTATTGCGCTTCAAAGGCCGCCATCATCTCGGCGACGCAGTCTGCGGCGCTCGCACTGGTGAAACACGGCATCAACGTCAATGCGATCGCACCGGGCGTTGTCGACGGTGAACATTGGGATGTCGTCGATGCCCATTTCGCCAAGTGGGAGGGCTTGAAGCCGGGCGAGAAGAAGGCCGCGGTTGCCAAATCCGTTCCGATCGGCCGTTTCGCCACACCCGACGACATCAAGGGTCTGGCCGTCTTCCTCGCCTCTGCCGATAGCGATTATATTCTCGCCCAGACCTACAATGTCGACGGCGGCAACTGGATGAGTTGATCGCTCTCCCGCAGCCAGGCAATCCAGGAGCCAGCGAGATGGAATCCATTTGTTATACCGAAAAGGGCGTCGCGGTCACCGCGGCGCTGCCGCTGCCGGAACTGAGGCCCGGCCATGCGCTGGTGCGCGTGCGCGCGGCCGGCCTCTGCCATACCGATATCGACGTCCTCCATGGCCGTTACGGCGAGGGTCGCTTCCCTCTGGTTCCCTGCCATGAATATGCCGGCGTAGTCGAGGCGGTCGCGGGCGATGTCTCCGGTCTTGTCGTTGGGGCGCGTGTCGTCGTCGATCCCAATCTTCCCTGCGGAGAGTGCCGGGCCTGCCGCAAGGGACTGACCAATCTCTGCCGCGACCTGAAAGCCTATGGCGTTACGGAGAATGGCGGTTTTGCCGAATACAGCCTGGTCAGGACCGACCATCTGTATGAGATCGGCGACCTCGACTTCTACCTCGCCGCGCTCGCCGAACCGCTCGCCTGCGTTTTAAACGGCCTTGGCAGCGCCGGCCTCCAAGCCGGTCCCGCGGGATCGGAAAACGCATTGGTCTTCGGCGCCGGGCCGATCGGGCTGCTGCTGGCGCTGTCCCTGAAAGCCAAGGGCGTTCCATCGGTAACGGTCGCCGATAGCAATGAGGGGCGGCTTGCCCTTGCGGAAAAGCTGGGGCTGGAGACGGCCGTCTCAGGATCCGCGGCACTTCCAGGCCTCCGCCGGGCCTTCGATTTCGTCGCCGATGCGACCGGCATCGCTCGGGTCGTCGAAGGCATGATCGACTTCGTCACTGATGGCGGTACGGTTCTTGTCTTCGGGGTCTGCGCACCGGACCAGCGCATTTCCATTTCGCCCTTCGAGCTTTTTCGACGCCAGATCCATTTCTCCGGCTCCCATTCGCTAAACCGCAACATCCCTGAGGCCCTCGACATCCTCCGAAGGGACAAAGGCGCGATGGCTGCACTGGTTTCCCATCGTCTGCCGCTCGGCGAAGTGCTGCCTTTCATCACCAAGAAATCCGCTGATCCGGCAACGATGAAAGTGCAGTTTTCAGCTGACTAGGTCCGAACTATTGCCGTTATCCCGTTCCGTCGGGGGGAGCGCTTTTCGTTGAGCGATGAGTCATCTAGAAACGGTCAGAGGTGCCGTGTCAGGAGATCAGATGGTGGGAAAGACAATCAAAACCATGGAGGACTTTTCCGAGTTCGTCGGCCTGTCGCGTCCCACCGTCTCCAAATATTTCAGCGATCCGATGTCCGTGCGTCAAAAGACCCGGGAGACGATCGAGCAGGCGCTGAAAAAATCGGGATTTCGGCCGAATATATTCGCCGTCAATCTCAACCGCCGGCGCAGTAACATCCTCGGCGTCATCATTCCCAATTCCACCGACCCCTTCTATATGGCGCTCACCCGCCGCATCGAACTGATCGCCAACGAGACGGGCTTCCTCGCCTTCGTCCTGTCGTCGGACGGCAAGGCCGAGATGGAAGACCGGGCGATCAAGACGCTGAAATCGATGAATGTCGCCGGCGCGATCATCGCTCCGCTCGGCGTCGAGTCGCATCATGCGACGCTCGACGAGCTCGGCCGCAGCGTGCCCCTCATCTATGTGGACTCGCCGCTCGATGAGACGTCCTCTTTCGTCGGCACCAACAATCGCCAGAGTTTCAGCCTGATCGTCGACTATCTCTGCCGCTCGGGCGAGCCGCCCTGCTACTTCGGCATGCCGCATGTCAACACCAACGCCCTGACACGCCAGACGGCGTACCTGGAGGCGATGGAGCAATTCCGCATGGCACCGAGCATTGTCGAGCTTGCGGATAGCAAGAGCTGGGATTTCGAGCGTTTCGGCTTCGAGGAGGCAACCCGCATCCTGACGTCTGGCCGGGGCTTCCCGACGCGAACCGTGCTCTGCGCCAACGACCGCGTCGCTTTCGGCGTCATCGCCGCCGCCTTCCAGCAGGGCCTCAAGGTTGGCCACGGCCCCAATTGTGACCTGCGCGTGGCGGGACATGACGACCATCCTCTTTCCCGATACGCCTGTCCGCCGATAACGACAGTTGCGCAGAACTATAACGAGATCGGCAGGCTGGCGATCGAACTGCTGCTCGAACGGCTCGGCGAAGGGGAGGGGCCCGCCGCACCGGCGGGCCGCATTCTTCTCAATGCCGAACTGATGCTGCGAGCTTCAGCCTGAGATCGTCTCTCAGGCGCGGGGTAGTCCCGGCGGCCTCAAATGTTTCCTCAGCGCGGCAATCCTGAAGATGGCGTTCGCAGCGCCATAGCCGCGATAACTGCGCCGCTCGACGATCTCGAAGAACAGACCCTCGCCATAGGTCGGGCTGTAGAGCTGGAAATACTCGCCATAATCATCGCGGTCGTAGAGGATGTTGTTGGCCTTGAGGCGATCGGCGAATTCGGCGTCGAGCCCGAAGCGGGCTTCGAGATCGTCATAATAGTTTGGCGAAATAGCCAGCGGGACGAAACCGTTTGCGGCAAGCGCGGCGGCGGTCGCAAAAATGTCGTCGGTCCTGAAGGCGAGATGTTGAATGCCGGAGCCGAAGGTTTCGGCGATGAAGCGGCCGGCCAGAGTGTTGCGGTTTTCCGCGCCGTTCATGGTGATGCGCAAAGAACCTTCCCGATTTTCCACCACCTGGCTGCGGACGATGCCGGAGGGATCAACGATATCAACCATCGGCGTCTTCTCAGCCTCGAGGAGCGAGGTGTAGAACAGCAGCCAGGTCAGCAGCGCCTCGTATTTCATCGTCTGCGCCATATGATCGATCGATTGCAGTCCCGCCGGCTGCGGAGCGACATCATCCTCGATCGCATCGAATTCGATCTCCCAGATGCGGCCAAGCTCGGATTTGCGGTCAAGGAAATAGAGGACGCCGCCACCGACACCACGCACCGCCGGCATCTCGATCTCGCCGGCATCGAGCGATTGTTCGAAGCGTTCGGCGCCGAGCGCCATCGCGCGTTGCAAGGCCGCCTTGGCATCGTCGACCATAAGCCCGGCGGCGTAGGCCGAAGTGCCGTGCACGGCATAGGAGGCGCTGGCAAAACCTTTCCGCTCGGTATTGACGACGAGATTAATGGCACCCTGGCGGAAGACCGTTACCCGCTTGGTCTTGTGTTTGGCCGCCTTGCGGAAACCGAGGCTCGCAAACAGCGCTTCCAGTTCCGGCGCCTCGTCTTCATCGGCAGTGAACTCGATGAAGGCGATGCCCTCGACGAAAGCGCGTGGCGGCATGGCGGGCACCGGCAGGGCGCTTTCCGGCTGCTGCCGCTTCACCTGGTCTCCGAGATAGATCAGCGAACGACGACCGTCGACAGCAATCGCGTTCGGCGAACCGCCGCGGAACTGGTCGTTGAAGATCTCCAGCGAGAGATAGCCGTCATAGCCGGTCGCCGCCACAGCCTTCATGAAATCAAGTACCGGCAGGTCGCCTTCACCAGGCATGTTGCGGAAGTGCCTGCTCCAATAGAGCAGGTCCATGTCGATCGACGGCGCGTCGGCAAGCTGAATGATGAAGATCTTTTCCTTCGGGATCGACCGGATCGAGTTGACGTCGATCTTCCTCGACAGCGTGTGAAAGCTGTCGAGGATCAAGCCGACATTCGGATGATCGGCCCGCCGGACGATTTCCCAGGCGTCGCGGTGATCATGAATGTGGCGGCCCCAGGCAAGCGCTTCGTAGCCGACGCGCAGACCGCGTTTCGCGGCGCGCTCGCCGAGTTCATGAAAATCGGCCGCCGCCCGGTCCAGACCACCGAGCGAAGCCGGCGAAACATTCGAACAGACGAGGACGAGGTCGGTACCCATTTCCTGCATGAGGTCGAACTTGCGCTCGGCCCGATCGAAGGTGCGGCTGCGCAGCGGCTCGGGCATGCCTTCGAAATCGCGGAACGGCTGAAAGAGCGTGATCTCCATGCCGAGATCGTGCACGATCCGGCCGACCTCCTTCGGGCTTTCGTCGAAGATCAGGAAGTCGTTCTCGAATATCTCCACCCCGTCGAAGCCGGCCTTGGCGATCGCCTCCAGCTTGTCACGGAGGTCGCCGCTCAGCGAAACAGTCGCAATCGATGTCTTCATCGCAGTGGTCCTTGCGGGTAGCGTTAAGACGTCATGGTCTTGAAATGCGCGAGCATGCGACCGGCGTCAGGCTCCTTGCCGGTGATCAGACGAAAGGCGCCAACCGCCTGAAAGACCGCCATGCCGCCGCCATCGAGCGTCCGGCAGCCACGCTGCCTCGCCTGCAACAATAGCTCGGTCTCCAGGGGGAAGTACACGATTTCGGCAACCCAATGCCGCCTTTCCAGAAGTTCGGGCGGAAGCGGCGTGCCGGGATATTTGGCCATGCCGGTCGGCGTCGCATGGATCAAGCCGGAAGCCGCCTTCATCGCGACAGCAAGATCGCTGCCGGCGGCGATCGACGCACTGGGAAAGAGCGCGGACATCGTTTCCGCCAGATCGATGGCACGCTCATGCTCGCGATCGAATACCGTCAGCCTCTTCAGGCCGAGCGTCAGGATCGCATAGGCGGTTGCGACACCCGCTCCGCCTGCTCCGAGCTGCACGGCCGAGGAAAGATCGACTTGCGGCAGCCCGCGCCGGAAGCTTTCGGCGAAGCCCCACCAGTCTGTATTATGCCCAAAGCGCCTGCTGTCCTTGAGGACCACGGTGTTGACGGCGCCGAGCGCCCTGGCTTCCGGCGACAGCTCGTCGAGCAGGGCAATGACGAGCTGCTTGCAGGGATGGGTGATGTTGAGGCCGGCCAGACCACGCTCTTCGGCATCCGCGACCAGCCGCGAAAGATCGGCAGGCGAGGCATTCAGCTTGACGAGATCAATCAGCTCATAATCGTAGTCCAGCCCCTGGGCCGCACCTTCCTCCATATGCATGGCAGGCGTCAGCGAAGCCTGGATACCGGAGCCGATCAGCCCGGCCTTCAACGGTTTCAGCAGTGTCTCGGCCATACGTCAGTTCCGTTTCTCTCATGATGGTAAAGGCCCGCAGGATCGCTGCGAGCCCTGATTCGCTTACTTGCCGCGAACCGTGTCGAGCTCCTTGAAGAGCTGCGTGACGGTTTCCGCGCCGATCTGAGCGGTGAACTTGTCGATCAGCGGCTTGACGGCGTCGCGCATCTTCTGCGTTTCTTCCGGGCTGAGCTCGACGACTTCCATGCCGGTCTTCTTGATTTCCGCGATCGCGTTGGCATCCTTCTCCCTGGACACCTTGCGCTGATAGTCGCGGGCTTCCGTCGCCGCCGACTGGAAGACCGCCTTTTCCTCATCGTTCAGGCCATCCCAGAACTTCTTGCTGATGAGAACGATCTGCGGATTGTACTGGTGACGGGTGACCGTCATGTACTTCTGCACTTCGAAGAACTTGGCGTTGATGATGTTGGCGGCCGGGTTCTCCTGACCGTCGACGGTGCCGGTCTCAAGCGCTGTATAGAGTTCCGTATAGGGCAGCGGCACCGCATTGGCGCCGAGGCTGTTAAAGAGCTCGATCGGGATCGGCGACTGGATCGTGCGGATCTTCAGGCCTTTAATATCCTCGAGCTTGGTGACGGGATGACGGTTGTTGGTGAGATTGCGGAAGCCGAGTTCCCAATAGCCGAGACCGACGAGGCCGGTATTGGGCAGGAGCTTCATCAGGTCGGTGCCGAACGCGCCGTCCATCACCTTGTCGGCCTCTTCGCCGCTGTTGAAGAGGAAGGGCAGGTCGACCGCGCCGAACTGCTTGACGTTGCTTGCGAGAATACCGGCGTTGAGCACCGTCATCTCGATGACGCCGCCCTGCAGCGCCGACACCGTCTGGACGTCGCCGCCGAGCACGCCGCCCGGAAACAGCTTGACCTCGATCTTGCCGCCGCTCTTTTCCTTCACCAGCTCGGCGAACTTCTCCATGCCCATGACCTGGGGATGGCCCTTATTATTGGCGGCGGCGAATTTGAGGCTGTGCTCGCGGATTTCTGCCACGGCAGGGCCGCTTGCCAGAAGCGCAATCGGCAGAGCCAGTCCCAGCGCCAGTTTCGTCAATCTGTTCAGCATGTTTTCCTCCCAGGATAGGACCGGCATCTCCCTCCGGCCGCGTTGAAATTCCATCGCCGTCAGCGGCGAAATCAGTGCCCGAACCAGGCAACCGGGGCGGTCACCAGCGCGGGGAAAAGGACGAGCAGAAAAAGAACGAGCAGTTCGGCGAACATGAAGGGGATGACGCCCTTCATCAGATCCTCCATCGAAAGCTTCGACACGCCGCAGATGACGTTGAGAACCGTGCCGACTGGCGGCGTTATCAGCCCGATCGAATTATTGATGATGAACAGCACGCCGAAATAGACAGGATCGATCCCCGCCTGCTTGATGATGGGCATCAGCACCGGCGTCATGACCAGGATCGTCGGCGTCATGTCCATTGCGGTACCGACGACGACGATAAGCACCATGATGGCAAGCAGCAGCAGTGTCTGATTGTCCATCAGCGGTTCGACGAGCGACGCAAGTTCGCCGGGTACGTCGGCGACGGTGATCAGCCAGGCCGAGACGGCGGCGCAGGCCACCAGAAACATCACCACCGAGGTGATTTTCGCGGCGGCAACGAAGACTTCGAACAGCCGCGACGGCGGCAGCTCGCGATAGACGACCATCGACACGAAGAGCGAATAGACCGCCGCGACGACGCCGGCTTCGGTCGGCGTGAACACGCCGAATTTCAGGCCAACGATGATGATAACGGGAAGCATCAGCGCCCAGATGCTTTCGGCGAATGCCCTCATCCGCACCGCACCGCTCTGCTTCGGCGGCAGAGCGAACTGCTCCTTGCGCGCCACGATCAGCCAGGTGACGCAAAGCGCCGCGCCGATCATCAGGCCGGGGAAAATGCCCGCCAGGAACAGCTTGGTGATCGAGACGCCGCCGATGACGCCATAAAGGATGAAGCCGATAGAGGGCGGGATGATCGGGCCGATGATCGAGGCCGAAGCAAGCAGGCCGCCGGCGCGAGCAGGATCATGGCCCGATTTCAGCATCATCGGGAAGAGCAGGGCGCCAAGTGCGGCCGCATCGGCGACAGCCGAGCCGGAGAGGCTCGACAGCACGCAGGCCGCGAAGATGGCGACGAAGCCGAGGCCGCCCCTGATATGGCCGACCATGGCCATGGCGAGATTGACGATACGGCGCGAAAGACCGCCCGTGTTCATCACCTCCCCGGCGAGAAGGAAAAAGGGCACGGCCATCAGCGGAAAGCTGTCGGCGCCGTTCAGCACGTTCTGCGCGACGATCTGCGCATCGAACATGCCGAGATACATCATCAGCGCCACACCTGTGATGATGAGGGCAAAGGCGATCGGAACGCCGAGCGCCATCGGACCGAGAAGGGCGCCGAGGAAGATCGTGACAGTCATGACGCGCTCCTCAGTGCTTCGGCTTGAGAACGGGGAAGGCCGTCTGCGCGGGATCTTCAAGTGCCGCCTCTTCCTCGCTGTCGCGCACAAGCCCGGCGGTCGTCACATCGATGCGGTCGGTCACGATGGCAAAAGCGTCCCAGAGAAGGATGAAAAAGGCCGGCACGCCAAAGGCGAGCCCCGCGCCGTAGAAAACGCCCATCGAAATGCCGGTCGCCGGGGCCGAGACGTGAAGGTTGATCAGCGTCTGGGCCCAGCTGCCGCTGATCATCAGCCAAGTGGCGACCAGCATCATTCCATAACCGAGGAGCACTGCAAGCTTCGCGAGCGGTTTCGGGAGGCGGATGATGAGGGAGTCGACGCCGAGATGGGCATGCTCGCGCATCGCCACGACGGCGCCGAGGAAAGTCAGCCATATGAAAAAAATGCGCGACAGTTCTTCCGAAGAGGTGATGCCCTGGTTGAAAGCGTAACGAAGTACGACATTGCCGAAAACCAGCAGGACCATACCTGCCAGTAGCAGCGCGATCGTCACCTTCAGCGCGAAGAAATAATATTCGATGATACGGGTCATTCGCTCCTCCCAAGCGTAGCCTTGCCCTTGCCGGCCGACCGTCGTCAGACCCGCGAATGCACGTCGTGACCAAATATTAGCGTCGCGATCAATTCCTCCACTGTTCGCTTCTCCAAAATGTACTAACTAGTTCGTATGTCAAGCGGCATCTATTGAAACATGCCTGCAACGTGAATAAGACTGGCGGAGACGGGTCCAGAAGACACTTGCTTCAGTGAAGCCGAAAGCCGGAATTCGAGAAACAAACCAATAGATTAGAAAGTGCGGTAATCAGGCTCATGACGGAACGGGGCGAAAACGGGCGGAAGAACGATCCACAGCAGACGAAGGAAGATATTCTCCTCGTTGCAACCGAGGAATTCTCTACCCATGGGCTTGCCGGCGCCCGCGTCGACTCCATCGCCGAGAAGACGCGCACCTCGAAGCGGATGATCTATTATTATTTCGGCAGCAAGGAAGGGCTCTATCTTGCCGTGCTCGAGCAGTCCTACCGCAAGATACGCTCGCTGGAATCCGATCTGCATCTGTCCAATCTCGAGCCGGAAGAGGCGTTGCGGACACTGATTTCAACGACCTTCGATCACGACGAGGCCAATCCCGATTTCGTCCGCCTCGTCAGCATCGAGAACATCCATCATGCCGCCCATATGCTTCGCTCCGAGGCTATCCGCGATCTCAACGTCTCCGTCATCGAAACCATTGCCGGCATATTGGAGCGCGGCTTCGACCAGGGCGTCTTCCAGAGGAAGGCCGACCCGATCGACATCCATATGATGATCAGCGCCTTCTGTTTCTTCCGCGTCTCGAACCGCTATACTTTCGGCACGATCTTCCGGCGCAATCTCTCCGACGGTGACACCATCGAACGCCATCGCGGAATGATCGCCGATGCCGTCGTCAGCTATCTGAAAAGCTGACGGCGCGATCTCCTCAGCCGCGCTGGGAAAGCAAGGGTATCGCAATTTCAAATTCAGCGCCGACGCCGGTCGTCTGCCGAACGCGGATCGTGCCGCCGTGGGAGCTCAGCATGGTATGGACGATGCCGAGGCCCATGCCGGTGCCGCCCTCTTCGCGGCGGGTCGAGAAGAACGGCTGAAAGATGCGATCGCGGTTTGCCTCGGAAATACCGCTACCATCGTCACGGACGAGAATGAGTGCTGTTCGGGCGTCGGCAGACACTGTGAATTCAAGTAGCGCTGCGCCGTGCTGAAGGGCGTTGTCGGCAAGGTTGGCGAAGACGATGATTGCAGCCTCCTCTGGAAGGGCAATCAATGCCTCCGTATCGCCTGCGCCTAAGATATCTAGGGCAGGAAATCGCTGGCGCAGTAGGGCCATGACGCTTGCAATGCTGCTTCCGCCCCCGGTCATCGGCATTTCCGCCTGTGCAAGTTCCCTCAGCCGCTGCAGCAACGCGTCGAGACGGACAGCGTCAGCGGCGATGTTGTCCAAAAAGTGCAGGCGTTGCGCCTTCGTCATCGGCCTCTCGGCATCATCATCACGCAACAACTCCGCCGCGCCCCGAATGGCCGTCAGCGGCGATTTCAATTCGTGGGACACATGGGCGGCAAAGGAGCGGACATATTCGGTGCGGTCGACCAGTTTTCCCGCCAGATCGAGGAAACTCTGCGACAACACGGCGATCTCCCGCGTCCCATAGCTTTCAAGCGGACGGATTGCTGCCTTGCCGCCGCGGGCGATCTCATCCGTCAGGGCGATCAGGGCGTCGATGGGGCCGGTGATGGTGCGCGTCAGCACATAGGCGACGGCGAGCGTCAGCACGAGGACGACAACGAGCGCGATGATCTCCACCGGCTCCATCCGGTTCGCGCTCGCCTCCGTGGCGCGAAACCAGATGACAATCAGAGCAAGCAGCGCCATCACCGTGAGAAGCACCGCGTAGACGATCAGCGCCAGCGGCGGCCGCCATTTCACCCTGACTTTCGGCGCCGGCATCAGGCCTTCCTCCCAATGTCACCGCCGAGCTTGAAGCCGATGCCGTGAACGGTTGCGATGAGTCCGGAGCCGCCGGCGGCAGCGAATTTGGCCCTGATGTTGCGGATATGGCTGTCGATCGTGCGATCGGCGACATAGGTGCCGGCGCCGTAGGCCGCCTCCATCAATTGCTCGCGGCTGAAGACCATACTGGGCCGTGACAGTAATGCGTCCAAGATGGCGAATTCGAGAGCCGTCATCGCAACAGCGCTCTTGCCGAACATAACGGTCCTGCCGGCGCGATCCAGGCTGAGCTCGCCGGCGACGAGCGTGGCGTGGCGTCTGTCAGGCCCCGCTTCATTGCCACTGCGCTTCAGGATCGCCTTCACCCGCGCCACCAGTTCACGCGGGCTGAAAGGCTTCGTCACATAGTCGTCCCCGCCGATTTCGAGCCCCAATATCCTGTCAATCTCCTCGTCGCGCGCCGACAGAAACAGGATCGGCAATCCTGAGGTCGTGCGGATCTGACGGCAGACTTCCAGACCGTCCATACCGGGCATACCGATGTCGAGAATGATCAGATCGATGTTGCCGCGGCGGAAGGCCGCCATCGCCTCGGTGCCGTTGCGGGCCGCCATCGATGCCAAGTCGGCGCGTTCAAGGGCAAAGCAAATCACATCGCGGATATGAGGCTCGTCATCGACGACGAGAATGCGGGGCGTCATCACCGGTCCTGTACTGGTTGTCGTGCCTGTTGTTATCGTTCTTGCTCTATCTTGCAATGGCTGCAGGGGCCAAAAGATAGGCCTCCAGTCGGGCCACCCGGAAAGTCCAGCTACGCCAATCGCGCGGGTGCTGTTCGAAATCCCTGACGAGGTCGTATCGGATCGATAGCGCCTGATTCCTCTTGTCGACCATGTGGTCCGGCAGCATGCCGAGGTAAAGATCGAGCGCCGGAATGACGGAAGGACCAAGCGAGGAGAGATAGGCAAGGTCGAGCGGCAGGCCTTGCTGGCTGATTTCCTGGCTATGGATTATATTGAAGCGGGCGATGAACGCTGGGAAATCGATGAAGGCGCTGATGTAGAGAACCGTCGCGAGAGAGGCGAGGTTAGCGGCGATCAGCCACTGGTTGGATCGGTTGAGCAGAATGCGCAGCAGGATGAGCACGAGGCCGATGGCGACGAGCCCCATCCAAAGGCCGGCAGCGACACGCAGTTCGGTCAGCGAATAGGCTTCGACATAAAGGCCAAGCCGCAGCATCGATGACAGGCAGAGAAGGACGTTCTGGGCGATCCAGGCATGAACGAGGCCGCGGATGAGCGGACTATAATCGCCGGGTCCGCCGCGCCGCATAGCAACGAGGACAAAGCCGGCGGCCAGAAGCGCGGTCGCAATCAGGGGATAGGCGCCGCGATGTGCATATTCAGCATGGCTCATGTGATCGGGCAGATCCGCGCCGCCCCAGAGATACACGAGATCGAGGAGCGTCTGAACCGCAAAGACGGCATTGAACAGGACGAGCGACCGCAGCAGCGAGGCGTGGCCGAGCAGTGCATTTCTGGCGGGCACTATCATGAAGGCCCTGCCGGCCTGCGACCGCGCAACGCGACGCTTCAGGCGCGGCCGCAGCATCGCCCAAATCACGATGGCGGTTAACAACCAGAAGCCGATCCGCCAGGGATCGAGGAACTGCAGCAGAAGGCCGAAATCGATGCTCCGCAGCGCGATCTCGATAAGCGGGTTGGCAGCAGCAAAGAGAGACACGAAGACCGCTGCGAGAACGACAGGCATGATCCAGAGACCGATGCCCCGACGAACGCTGACAAGGGAGAGGCGTCTGCCCGGCGTCGCAAGATATTTCTTGATGCTCTCGACAAGCCGCAAAGGAATGACGAGAGCGAACCGAAGAAAGACTCGGGGCAGGGCTGCTAGCCGACGAGGCATCAGCTCGGCGCTGACGAGAGCGACCGACATGAGCCCACCGATGCAAAAGGCAAGGCCCGTGAGTGAAGACGATTCCAGCAGGGGCGCCGAAGCCAGGACCAGAAAGCCTACCAGCAGCGCCGCTTTCGCTGGCGACGGCGTTTTCCGAGACGCGAACAGAATGCCTGCGCAAACGGCGACGGCAAAGAGGAAAAGATTTATCCCGGGCGCGTGGCCAAAGATCAAAAAGTCGGCAAGCGCCACAAGCGCAAGCAGCGTGGCGACCCGGCCGCTGCCGCGCCTGATGGGCATCGGTTGTGTCAGGATGTCGGCTGTGTCCATTGGTGCTCCTCTCGCGGATGCCGATTTTCGATCACGATGAGCGTACTTCCCAACCTTGCCTCGACAGAAACCTCGGTCAGCCACCACCCGTCCTTGCGAAGGCGATCCGGCAAGGGGAATGATGTGAGGCGCAGTGGAATGTCGTTTTTGCTCATGACGGGAAGATGCCGCGCCGGATTGCAGATTTTGTGCAAAGAGTGAGGAGCAATTCAGGAGATTGTCCGATCCGGGAGGTCATGGAGGGTCGCTCCAGCTCACAGCGGGCATGACGGCGGATGAGAATTCACCAATCCCTCGGAAGTGCGACAACGAACGTCACCCGATCGGGTGATGCTTCTGCCGGTTCACGGGGATGCCCAGTCGAAATCAACTAAGGAAGCGGGGGATGTCGCCGGTCGCGAGCGCGGACCTCATCGGTATCGAGGCGCACGCCTGGCATTATGGAGCAACTCGCAGGCTGTCGCGAATGGTCCAAAGAGTTTGAGCAACAAGACTTGCTCCTCGCCATCTATCCGATGACGAGCGCAGAACTCGGTTACGGACCAGACTTTCGTCAGATCGTCCGTTTCGATTTGCTTGGGTTCGATGTGTTCGGTCAAGGGCGTGTCCTCCGAACATCGAGACTACGTCTGCCGATCTTTTATAAGAACTAGCTAAAAAGGGTTATGTCTGCCAATCTTTGAGGAACGGCGCATAGAAAAAAGCCCGCCGATTGCGCGGCGGGCATCTTGTCTCACTGATCTATTGCTGCAGATCAAACACCGACGCCGTCGGGATGAGCGTCCGTGCCGAGGATGTTGAGCGTCACCAGGGCAGTGTCCGTGTGGCCTTCCCCGTCGGAGATCTTGTAATAGCGGAGAACTTCCGTGTAGGTCTGCCCATCGTTCAGATCACTCGTCAGATCATAGGTGAACGAGCCGTCGGCCTTGACGTGGAACATGCCGTAGGTGCCCTGAACGTCGGTTACGGCATCTGCCTTGGAGTCCACCTTCGTGCTCAGGAACTGACGGAGAAACAGCTTGCCGTTGTCGCCGGCAATGTCGTTGTCGAGAACGTTGCCGCCGATGACGCTGCCTTCGGTGAAGCTGTAGGTATCGTCAACAGCGATCGGCTTTACCTGGGTAACGCCCTGTATGTTCAGGGAGAACACGCCAACATCGGTATGACCGCTGCCGTCGGAAATCTTGTAGGTGACCCGCTCGGTCAGCGTTTCACCGTTGGTGAAGCCTATCTTGGCAGCATCGCTCAGAACATAGGTATAGCTGCCGTCCGGCTTGACGAAGAACGTGCCGTAATCACCCTGGATTTCGGTGATCTGGCTCATGCCGCTCTTGGCGCCAACACTGGCGCCGTCAAAGGCGCGCAGGAACAAGTGTCCGTTGTCGGACGAATCGTTGGAAAGCAGATTTCCGGAAATTACGTCGGTTTCTTGAAATGTTGCACTATCATCAGTTGCGTGAATCGGCGAAGCCATTAGTTTCTCCTAAAATTGTATATCAACGGTCCAATTTGACCTTTGAGAGCGGCTTCTTTAACAACTTATTAATACTTCAAGTCAATGGGTTATTTAACGGAAGGTTAAAATTCACCTATAACGTGTGTCTCCGCTTCATAAAACGACCATTACGTACGCCGCTTCAATCAAATTTGAAGCAATTTGGAACAATTTACACGCGGTAAACTTGAAGGAACTTCCGCGGCGACTAGGTTACGGCGGCGTTTTTCTGGTGCTGCTTTATGGTGCCTGCACACCATTGCAATCCCCATCGCCGACACCTATTTTTAGCGCCGAACCCGATCCCGTCGGTCACTCGAGCAGTGCCGCCTCGTCAACGAACGCAAAGGATCGGCGGTATGCGTCATCCGGGCGCGCTATGGGAAATCCCAGCAACAAACGATCAATTCGGCCGCGGCCGGCAGAGGATTTCTTTTTGAACGACGAAACACAGCGACTGCGATTGCGGTCGTAGGCCGGCAAGCGCAAAAGGACGGCATGTTGCCAACTTGCCGGAGCCTCAAAGGCATTTCAGCATCTTTAGCCGCCCGAATACAGGCGCCGATCGCCGCGCAGTTCGGCTGAAAGACGATCGACACATGCAACAAGGAGAATTCGACATGCAGGTACTCGTCAGAGACAACAATGTCGATCAGGCCCTCAGGGCCTTGAAGAAGAAAATGCAGCGCGAAGGGCTGTTCCGCGAAATGAAGGAACGGCGCGCCTATGAGAAACCGTCCGAACGCCGCGTCCGGGAAAAAGCGCAGGCGATCAGCCGGCAGCGAAAGGCTGCACGCAAGAAGATGCAGCGCGAAGGACTGCTGGTCGGGCGCAAGCGGACCGCCGCGCGTTAGAATCCTGCCCCGGTCTCAGCGGTGACATTTCCCGAAAGGATAGACAATGGACGAATTGAATAGCCTCACCATTTCGGAGGAACGCCTCGCAGATTGCCGCGATGTCGTGGAGCCGGATTTGCAGGAATTGATCCAGCGCGCAGTGACGTCGGGCTTTTCACGGGAGGAAATCCTCATAGCAGTCAGCGAATTGGTCGCAGAGGATTTCGCGATGGTCATGGAAACTCCGAGCGTGCATTGAGGAACGAGCGGTGACCATGATGGCACAGAAGGATCTCTTTGGCGGGGCAGACGACGGTTTCCCCGAGGGTTTCCAATATTCGCGGGATATTGTGCCTGCCGATCTGCAGCGCTCGGCTCTCGAAGAAATACCTGTCCTGCCGTTCAAAGCCTTCGACTTCCATGGGTTCGAAGGCAAACGCAGGACCGTCTCCTTCGGCTGGAGATACGACTTCGAGAGTCAACGCATGAGAAAAGCAGAGGCGATACCGTCATGGTTGCTCCCCATTCGCGAGATCGCCGCACGCTTCGCGGAAATTGTGCCGGAGGCGCTCGAACATACTCTCGTGACGGAATACGCACCCGGCGCGCCGATCGGCTGGCACAAGGATAAATCCGTGTTCGGCCGGGTCGTCGGCATCTCCCTGCTTTCGTCCTGCACCTTCAGGCTGAGGCGCCGGAACGGCGACAAGTGGCAGCGGCGATCGCTCCTGCTTGAACCCGGCTCCGCCTATCTCATGGCCGGCGCCTCAAGAACGCTCTGGGAGCATTCCATCCCCCCTGTCGATCGGCTGCGTTATTCGATCACCTTCCGGGAGTTGGCCACCTAAAACCTCGGGAACATCGGCTCCAGCAGATGGTTACTCCGTCTTTCGCACAAATGGAGATGACGATGGCCGAGCAGGATGACGCGACGCGGGTATGGGAATTGATCGACCGAATAGGCTTCTGCATGTTGACGACCCGCAACGGCGACAATCTGCGCGCCCGGCCGATGTCCGCCTATAGCGCGCAGCTTGAAAACGCGGTCTATTTTCTGACTGATCTCGCCAGTAACAAGGACGACGAGGTCGCCCGCTGGCCGAACGTCTGCCTGGCCTTTGCCGACACCAAGGCGCAGAAATATCTTTCCGTGTCGGGGACGGCCGAGGTGCAGAACGATCGCGAGAAGATCCGTGAATTGTGGGCAACGCCGGCAAAGGCATGGTGGGACAATCCCGACGATCCCTCCATCCGCATCCTCAAGGTTACCCCGTCTTCGGCTGAATATTGGGACAGCCCCGGCACCATCATCAGCTATATCAAAATGGCTGCCGCAGCGGTCACAAACAGCAAACCGGATATGGGCGACAATGCCGAGGTCACACTCTGACACATAGGCGCGGAGGCCGAAGGCATGCCGCTCCGTCAACCGACGTCAAGCCCGGTTGGCCGACGCCTTGACAAAATCGATGAATGCCCTGAGCGGCGCAGGCACCAGACGCCGGCCGGGATAATAGAGAAACGGCCCGGAAAAGCGCTGCCACCACGGCTCGAGGATGGGCTCGAGAACGCCGCTGTCAAGATGCGGGCGCAGCCAGTCTTCGAAAATGCAGACGATTCCTGTGCCCGCTATCGCCGCGTCGACGGAAAGATCGCTCGCCCCACCGACCCTAACGATTAACGGGCCGGTCGGTTCGACCCGCACCACCTCGCCGTCCCGCTCATATTCCCATGGGGTCGTCAGCGCACCGCTGGCAAAACGGCCCAACAAGCAGGCGTGATCAAGGAGTTCACTCGGATGTTGCGGCCGCCCGTGGTGGTCGAGATAAGCAGGCGATGCTGCAGTGGCAAAGCGCTGGTGGCGCGGACCAATCGGAATCGCGATCATATCCTGCTCCAGCCGCTCGTCATAACGGATGCCGGCGTCGCACCCGGCAGCGAGCACGTCGACAAAGCTCTCCTCGGCGACGATCTCCAGGCGAATGTCGGGATAGGCGGCGAGGAATGGCGGGATGATGGCAGGCAGCACCAGCCGCGCAGCGCTGACCGGCACATTGAGCCGCAGCGAGCCAGCCGGCCTGTCGCGAAATCGGTTGACCACGTCGAGCGCGGCCTCCACCTCCGTCAAAGCAGGGCCGAGCCGCTCCAGCAGACCCTTGCCCGCTTCGGTCGTAACGACGCTGCGCGTCGTGCGATTGAGGAGCCTGACGTCGAGAGCAGCCTCCAGGCGACGCACCGCTTCGCTCAAGAAGGAGGCGCTGCTGCCACTGGCACGCGCTGCCTCGCGAAAACCACCCGCCCGCGCCACTGCAACAAAGGCGTTTAGGTCACTCAGATCTGCTCTCACTGTTCGCCACTCCGCACGGGCTGTGCGGATTGTACTCAATTATCAGACGCTCCGCCAAGGAGTAAGTTTGATCTCATCTGTTGAAAGGAGCGCGACCATGTCCATCATTCATCAATCCGGCACATTCAATATCGGCGACCGCAAAGTGAGCCGACTGGGTTATGGCGCCATGCAGCTCGCCGGCCCCGGCGTGTTCGGTCCGCCCAGGGATCATGACGCCGCCCTGGCGGTGCTGCGCGAGGCGGTCGCGAGCGGTGTGAACCATATCGATACCAGCGATTTCTACGGCCCGCACGTAACCAACCAGATCATCCGTGAAGCGCTCCATCCCTATGGCGACGATCTCGTCATCGTCACCAAGGTCGGCGCGCGGCGCGGCGCGGACGGGTCCTGGATTCCGGCCTTCTCGCGCCAGGAACTGACGCAGGCGGTTCACGACAATCTTCGCAACCTCGGCCTCGAGGTGCTTGATGTCGTCAACCTCCGGATCGCATTTGACCTGCATAGCCCGGCCGAAGGCTCGATAGAAGCACCCCTGACGGTTCTGGCTGATCTCCAGCGGCAGGGTCTGATCCGTCACATAGGTTTAAGCAACGCCACATCGAAACAGGTCGCCGAAGGCCGCGGGATCACCGAGATCGTCTGTGTGCAAAACCAGTACAATCTGGCGCATCGGAACGACGACCCGCTCATCGACGAACTCGCCCGTCAGGGCACCGCCTATGTGCCGTTCTTCCCGCTTGGCGGCTTCACGCCGCTGCAATCGTCCACACTCTCCAATGTCGGCGCACGCCTGAGCGCCACGCCGATGCAGGTGGCGCTCGCCTGGCTGTTGCGCCGCGCAGCCAATATCCTGTTGATCCCCGGCACGTCGTCGCTCGCACATCTCAGGGAGAATCTCGCTGCTGCCGGATTGGTGCTGCCGGATGATGCCGACGAGGAGCTGAACCATATGGCTGACATCGCGGCCTGACGGCCGCGGCGGTGCAATCGTTAGGCCGTGTTCTAGCGCTGCGTAACGAGCTTGCCGGACGTGCTGGCGCAATCTGTCGGTCGGCCGCACCTTGTTGGCTGCGCCAACCGGCCGGTAAACGAGAGCATCAGGATGGCTTCCGTGTCAGAAGCTCATAAGTCACCAAGGCCGCTGACATCGCCAGAAAAACCACGATTGCCAAAGGATAATTGGCACTGGCGTTCGGATCGGCAAGCTTGGGAAGGCCGATAACACTGCCGGCCGCCAGAATCGCCGAGAGCACAACCTCCTGAACGATTAATCTCCAAAAGCCGGTCATGACCAACCTCCCGTCATCTCCTTATTATCGGCCGAAGGACGCTCAGTCTTTATACTTCACGATGCAGCCGTTGGGAAACACGCGTTGACCGCACGGTCCAGTGACCATGCGGTCTCGGTTTCAACGCTTCGGCAGCCGACTTGTTGCGGCTATGCTTTCAATAGCGCTCAGGCACATACATATCAGCCGGAACCGGCGCCCTGATGTAGTCGGCATGACGAATGCGATCCGGCAATTCGATCTCGGGCTTCGGCACGTCCTCATAGGGAATCTGATCAAGAAGATGGGCGATGCAGTTCAGCCGCGCCCGCTTCTTGTCGACGGCCTGCACCACCCACCAGGGCGCCTCCTTGGTGTGTGTGCGCGCCAGCATTTCTTCCTTGGCCTTGGTATATTCCTCCCAGTGGATGCGGCTTTCCATGTCCATCGGCGAAAGCTTCCACTGCTTCAGCGGATCGTGGATGCGCATCTTGAAGCGGAATTCCTGTTCCTCGTCGGTGATCGAGAACCAGTATTTGATCAGCACGATGCCGGATCGGACGAGCATCCGTTCGAATTCGGGCACCGAGCGGAAGAACTCCTCGAGTTCGTCAGGAGTGCAGAAGCCCATCACGCGCTCGACGCCGGCGCGATTGTACCAGCTGCGGTCGAAGAGCACGATCTCGCCGGCGGTGGGAAGATGCGGGACATAACGCTGGAAATACCATTGATGGCGCTCCCGTTCGGTCGGCGCAGGCAGTGCCACTGTGCGGCAGACGCGCGGGTTGAGCCTTTGGGTTACGCGCTTGATCGCGCCACCCTTGCCGGCCGAATCCCGGCCTTCGAAAAGCACGACCACTTTCAATTGCTTGTACTGGACCCAATCTTGCAGCCGTACCAGCTCATGCTGCAGCCGGAACAGCTCGCGGAAATAGATCTTCCGATCGAGCGTCTGCTCCGCCGGTTCGGTCATTCCTTCGACGACTAGATCGTCCAGCCGGTCTTCCTCCAGCTGCATTTCCAGCTCCTCATCGAAGCTGTCGGCGATTTCGGCCTTTATCCGGCTGAGCTGGTCCTGATGTGTTTTAGACATGGGCTTTCCCTTCCTGCTCAGTTGACAGGAGCATGTCACTGCAAAGTTAGTGTGACGGTTGGATAACCCACAGCTCGTTCACTTGTTCGCCTCTTTCGCCACTCCACATGCCGGCGAACTTTTTAGACGCCGCCTACACGAGATGGAGGCGTGCCTAGAGCAGCCCCGTTCGGTAATGGTCGACAAGGTTGCGGCAAGCGCGGATCGTCAGCGCCATGACGGTGAGCGTCGTGCCAGCGATGCCGCTGCCCGGAAAGGCGCTGGCGTCGGTGACGATGAGGTTCGGAGCATCCCACAGTTGATTGTAGGGATTGAGCACTGAAGCTTCCGGGCTTTCGCCCATGCGCGCACCGCCGGTTTCATGAATTGCTGCGCCCATGCACATGGTCTTGCGGAACCATGTGCGGAACATGAAGCGGCTGAAGGCATCGGCGTCGGGAAAGGCGCCTCTGCCCATCTCCTTGAGGCCGGTGGGCGATCCGATGAATTCAAGATCGCCGCCGACCTCTTTGACCATGGCGATCAACGTCTCCTCCTGCCGGCGGAGCAGCCGCCGCTCCTCCTCCTGCATGACGCAGCGAATGTGTGGCACCGGAATATTCCAGGCGTCCTTGCGCTTGCCATCGAGCGTGATGCGATTGTCGGCATAGGGCAGCATGCGGCCGAAGCCGAAGAAGGCGAGACGCGCATCGGCCTCCTCTGAAACCGGCGCCCTGCCGATGCTGCCCTGATAGTCGAAATCGCCGCGGGCGGCGTCACCCTCGTCGAAACGCGGGATGAAGATGCCACCCGACGGATTGTAGAAGGGATCGACAGGAGCGGAATCGTCAACGGCCCAACCCTTCGCCTTGGGAAAGGAGCCAAAGGCAAGGCATGGAAGCTGATCCATGAAATAGCGCCCGAGCGCGCCCGAGCTGTTTCCGAGCCCGTCAGGATGTCTTGCCGATACCGAGTTCAGCAGCAGCCGCACGCTCTCGATCGGCGAGGCCGCAAGCACGATTGTCGCGGCGCGAGCCGTCGAAACCTTGCCCGTGTTGCGATCGATGAATTCCGCACCGGTGGCGCGGCCGGTTTTTTCGTCGGTGGTGATGCGACGCACGACGGCGTCATAACGGACGGTCAGCCGGCCGGTCGCCTTTGCGTCCCGCAGCGGTCGCGGCATGCGTTCGGCGTCCGGCGCTATATAGCGCCAGGAGATGACGCGCCGGTCCGGCCAGCGGCTTTCTACAGCCTGCTTGAATATCTGCTCGGCGGGCGTGAGGCTTGCCGGCTTCGCATAGACGCCGTCTGGCAAGGTCGGCACATCGTCCTTGTTGCCGTAGAGCTCGAGATAGGCTTCGACTTCGTCATAGAAGGGCGCAAGCTCGTCATAGGAGATCGGCCAGTCCACGCCCTTTCCGGTGCGCGATCGGATCTTGAAATCATCGTCGGTCCAGCGCAGCAGCACGCGGCCGAAACTGTGCAGGCGCCCGCCGCCCTGGCGGCCGCGGATCCAGAGAAAGGGCTGGTTCTTCGGCGTCGTATAGGGGTTCTTGCGATCGTTGACGAAGAAGTGGCTGAAGCGCTCGGTAAAGAAGGCCGCCCGCGCCTGGATCGGCTGGCCCTTCAGGGTGGCGCGCGCACGCTCCCATATATTGATGCTGCTTGCCGGCGCCTTCTTGCGTGCCGGGTCGAAATCCCTGGGGCCGACGGCCGGCCCAGCCTCGAGCAGCAGCACCGACAGGCCCTTGGCCGTCAGCTCTTTGATCGCGAAGGAACCCGCCGCGCCGGAGCCGATCACCAGCGCATCATAAACGATCTCAGACATGTCTTTTCAAATCCTGTCCTGGAGCAATTCCTCAATGCAGCGCAAAGCACATCCGAAATTGCGGGAAAGCAAAGGAATGGCGCGTCAAAGCCGCGATCCATCGGCAGCGAAGAGTGACGCCTTGGTGATATCAAGGCCCGGAGCCATGGCATCGCCGGGCTTGAAGTCGACGTCGCCCATGAAACGAAGGGAGAGACTGTGCTCCGCCCAGTCGAACCAGACGACGGCATCCGAACCCATCGGCTCGACGACGGAAACACGGCCAGCAATGGTGGGAAGCCCGCTTGCCGCCCCGTCGAGCACAAGGTGCTCAGGGCGAAAGCCCAACGTAACAGGTCCTTCCACGGCAGCCGTGCGGAAGGCATAGTCGGTGAGGTCGACGGCTAGGCCGTTGCTTCTGAAGACGGGTGCTCCGCCGCCGCGCTCGATCCGGCCCTCGACGAAATTCATCGCCGGAGCACCGATGAAGCCGGCGACGAAGAGATTGGCCGGACGGCGGTAGATCTCGGCCGGCGAAGCGAGCTGCTGGATCACGCCGTCGCGCATGATGGCGATGCGGTCGGCGAGCGTCAGGGCCTCGACCTGATCGTGGGTCACGTAAATCATGGTATTGCCGAGGCTTTGATGCAGCTTCTTGATCTCGACGCGCAATTCGTTGCGCAGCTTGGCGTCGAGATTCGACAGCGGCTCGTCGAAGAGGAACACATCCACTTCTCGCACCAGTGCCCGGCCGATGGCGACGCGCTGGCGCTGGCCGCCGGACAGCTCGGCAGGACGCCGGTCGAGCAATGTGTCGAGATGGAGGAGCGCGGCCGTGCGGGCGACGCGTGCCTCGATCTCGGCCTTTGGCAGGCCTGCGACGCGAAGCCCGAAGGAGAGGTTCTTGCGGACCGACATGCGCGGGTAGAGTGCGTAGGACTGGAAGACCATGCCGATGCCACGGTCCTTCGGCTCCTCCCAGCTGACATTCTTGCCCGAGATCCAGATTTCGCCTGCAGTAATGTCCTGCAACCCGGCGATGGCGTTCAGAAGCGTGGACTTGCCGCAGCCGGAAGGGCCGAGCAGCACCAGGAATTCGCGCGGCGCGATATTGATCGACATCTTCTCGATCACTGTATGGTCGCCATAGGCGATCTTCAGATCCTTGACGGAGACGGCAGATTGCATGGAATACGTTACCCCTTGACTGCGCCGGCGGCGATGCCGCGCACGAACCAGCGGCCGGACAGGAAATAGATGGCGAGCGGAACGATGGCGGTGAGGATCGTCGCCGCCATGTTCACGTTATAGGTGCGCTCGCCCATCGTGGTGTTGACGATGTTGTTGAGCTGCACGGTCATCGGCAGGTTGTCCCGGCCGGCGAAGACGAGGCCAAGCAGGAAGTCGTTCCAGATGCCGGTGAATTGCAGCATCGAAACCACGACCACCATCGGCACGGCGATCGGCAGCATGATCTCGAAGAAGATGCGCCAGAATCCGGCGCCGTCGACGCGCGCGGCCTTGCAGAGCTCCTCCGGCACGCTGACGAAATAGTTGCGGAAAAGCAGCGTCACCAGCGGCAGTCCGAAGATGACATGGACGAGAATGATGCCGGCGAGCGAATTATAGAGACCGATATTCGCCATGGCGCGAACCATCGGATAGAGGAAGATCTGATAGGGGATCAGACCACCGGCCATGAGCAGGCCGAAGAGCGCATTTGCCCCACGCGGCCGCCAGAGCGACAGCGCATAGCCGTTGACTGCGCCGATGAAGACCGAGAGCGCGACGGATGGAACGGTGATCGCCACCGAATTCCAGAAGCCGCTACGAATGCCGACGCAGACGGTTCCCATGCAGGCCCCCGACCAGGCGGTCACCCAGGCAGAGAAATCGAGCGTGGCGGGCAGGGCAAAGATCTGCCCGAGTCGGATTTCGTCCATGGACTTCAGCGAAGTGACGACCATCGTATAGAGCGGCAGAAGGAAGAAAAGCGCAGCGCCGACCAAGAAGGTATAAAGGCCGATGCGTCCCGCCGTGATCCGTGCCGGCTTCGGCCCGTTCGGGTGAGGCTGGTTCATCACGCCCCTCCCTTTGCCTGGTTGCGCATGTGCATCGCGTAACGGAACGGCGCGACTGCGATGACGACGCCGAGGACGAGCACCGTCGCGCCTGCTGTGGCGAGGCCGAGATTCTGGCGCCCGAACAGATTGTCCATGATGAATTTTGCCGGCACCTCGGTGGCATTGCCGGGGCCGCCATTGGTCATGGCGACGACGATGTCGTAGGTCTTGATCACGCCCATGGCGAGCAGCATGCCGGCAGCGGCGAGCGCCGGCCCGAGCTGGGGCAGAATGATGGAGACATAGATGCGCCAGACGGGAATGCCGTCGATGCGCGCCGCCTTCCATTGCTCGGCCTCGATGCCACGTATGCCGGCAAGGGCGATCACCATGACGAGCCCCGCGCCCTGCCAGACGCCGGCGAGCACCAGCGCATAGAGCGCCGTGTCGCGATTGACCACCCAGTCGAGGACGAAGCTTTCCCAGCCAAGCGAACGCACACTCGCCTGAATGCCGAGTGTCGGATTGAGCATCCATTGCCAGATCAGCCCCGTCACCACGAAGGACATGGCGTAGGGATAGAGGAAGATCGTCCTGAAGGCGCTTTCAAAGCGGATCTTGCGGTCCAGTGCTGCGGCCAGCAAGAAGCCGAGCACCAGACAGCCGGCCACATAGAGGACGCCGAAGATCAAGACGTTTTGCAGCGAGGCGAGCCATTTGGCGGAAGCGAAGAGCTTCGCATACTGTGCAAAGCCGACATAGGTCGAGGACGGAAAGAGTGTGGAGTTGGTGAAGGACAGCCGGATCGACCAGGCCATGGTGCCGATGAAGACCACGACCGCGGCGAACCATGTCGGCAAGAGGGCGATGGTCGCGGAAAGATTACGCTTGCGTTTGACGGACATCGGCCAGCTCTTTGACGGATGGAAAGCGGAACACCCGCCGCCGCGTAGCACGCAGCGGCCGGCAGCCGTGGCCATCGGGGTCGGCCCGACACCACGGGCACGATCCTACTCGAAGATGGCGAAGAAGTTTTCGGCAGCGGTCCCCGCGTCGTTCGAACCGCCGCTCCAATATTCGTCGACGAAGTCGTCGAGCGCGCCGACCTGCTGGGGCGTGAGCACGATCGCCTGATCCGGCACGATGGCGCCGGCGCTCATCAGTTCGAGACCCTTTTGGGCGCAGGCATCGAGTTTCGACTTGTCGACATCGGAGCGCATCGGAACCGAGCCCTTCTTGAGGGCGAATTCGACCTGGACGGTCGGGTCCATGACGACCTCGGCGAGAAGCTTCTGCGCCTTGTCGGTCTGGGCGTTGCCGGTCTTCGGGAACCAGAGGGCATCGGCGATGTAGACCATACCTTTGGATTCAGGAGCGATCATGCAGCCATAATCCTTGCCCGGCTCCTGGCCGGCGACGGTGAATTCGCCCTTGGCCCAATCGCCCATGAACTGCACGCCGGCCTTGTCGGTGATCAGCATGGCGGTTGCGTCGTTCCAGTTGCGGCCGGCCGCACCCGCATCGACATAGCCGCGCAGCTTGCCGAGGATTGCGAGCGTCTTCTTCACGCCCTCGACGGATGCCTCGCTCTTGTCCTTGTCGGCATAGATCTTCAGGAAGCCGTCGGTCCCGACCTGCGAGAGCAGGATCATGTTGAAGACCTTGGTCTGCTGCCAGGGCTGGCCGCCCCAGGCGACCGGGATGATGCCGGCGGCCTTGAGCTTGTCGAGATCGGCGAAAAACTCGTCCCAGCTCTTCGGTTCCTGCCCAATACCAGCCTTGCCGAAGGCTTCCTTGGAATAGAAGACCCAGCTTTCGCCATGAGCACCTGTTGGAGCGAGATAGACCTTGCCGTCATAGGAAATGAGATCATGGATCGATTTCGGCAGGGAATCAGCCCATTTGCCGGCGGCGGCCACGTCGTCGATCGGATTGAACAGCCCCTGGCTGACGAAATCGGCGGCGGCAAGACCGATGACGCCCTGCTTGGCGCCCGGCGCGTCACCGGCAACGATGCGGTTCTGGAAGGCGGCATCGGCCGCGCCGAAACCGGCGATCGAGGAATCCTTCCAGACGCCCCCGCGCTTTTCGAATTCGCTTCTGATGACGTTAAGGGCCGCGGCTTCGCCGCCCGACGTCCAGGACGACATGATCTCGATCGTCGGCTTGTCCTCGGCATGCGCCGCGGCGACGAGACCGGCGAAAGCAACGCCGGCAAGGAAAAGCTTCATCATGGTCTTCATTGTTCCACCTCTTGAAAATGCCCTCTTGGCGGGGCGTTTATCGTCTTCGGAATAATATCAGCGATAGATCGGCAGGAGTGCCTGCCGGACGAGCGTGAGCCCGTTGACGATGTCGCGGACGGGATCCGGCGCGGCATCGAGTTCGAGGATCGCCCAGCCTTCATAGGCGCGGTCGCGCAGCAGCCGGATCCAGGCCGGCCAGTCGACCCGTCCGAGGCCGAAGCCGCAGAAATAGGGCTGGTGGCGTTCGTGGATGTGCTTGTCGATTGGGGTGTCGGCAGGCATCGGACCGACCGCATCCTTCCAGTGAGCGATGATCATCCGCTCGTGATGGCGATCGACGAGCTGGACGGGGTCGGAGCCGGCAACGATGATATGGGCCGTGTCGGGGCACATATGCACATAGGCCGGATCGGTCAGCAGCATCATCAGGTCGACGTCTCGCGCCGCGGCAAAGACCGAATGCGCCTCCGTGTGCAGCGCAAGCCGCACGCCCTTGGCATAAAGGGTCGCGCCGAGTCGGTTCAAGAAATCGGCGATCGTCTTGGCGCGGTCGAAATCATGGAGCTGCACCGGTTGGGCGCCGAGCGTCTGGCGCAGGGGCGCGCCGATCACCATGATGTCGCTGCCGCAGGCTTTCAGGAAATCGGCATATCGTTCCGCCTTGTCGATCAGCGCGCGCTGGGCTTCAGGATCGGTAAAGTCTCCCGCTGCCTCGAGCTCGGCAAAGAAGCCGCTGCAAAGCGTCAGGCCACGCCTTGCCAGTTCGGCAACAAAGCCATCGATCGAACCATAGGTCTTGATCGCGTCCTGCCAGTTGAAGGGAGAGAAGGTCAACTCGACGCCGGTGACGCCGGAGGCCTGGACACTGTCGAGGATCTTGTCCCAAAAGGCGCGCGGCGCGGCGCGTGCATGGTGGACGATCGCATCATGGCTGCCGACGCCCCAGAAGCCGGGATGGAAGAACGTCACGAGATCGACGCCGAAGCGTAGTCTATCGCCAGTGGCCATAAGCTATCCATTCTCAAGGCACGACCCATCTGCATGCGAAACAGTGGCTCCGCATTCAATTAATCATGCGTTTTCAAAGCATTAAGAAATGGCAATCGTTTGCCACGCTCAGATGATAGCCAAGCTGGTTTTTTAAGCAAGCGATTTTTGGCAAACGTTTGCTATAAACCGTCACCTGCCTTAGAATTGCAAATCGAAGCATCCGGGAGACGGAATTAAAAGTGAATAAAAACAAGGATGTGGCGGGAGAAGAGCCGTCTGGCGCGTTGATGGCCGACGTTGCGCGGCTCGCCGGTGTCGCGATATCGACGGTCAGCCGGGCGCTTGCCAATCCCGGACGGGTCAACGAGAAGACCCGCGCCAAGATCAATGCGGCCGCCAGGCAACTCGGCTACACGCCGAACGCGATGGCGCGCGGCCTCAGGGTCGGAAAATCCAATACCATCATGATCATTTTGCCGGGTTCGCCTTATTACGGCGCCTCGCAGATCATCCCGCAGGTCCTGCAAAGCATCAATAAATCCCTGATCCAAAGGGGGTATAACTTGATGATCGCCAATCTCGATCGCGAGGAAGCTTCCGAACGGCACATACTTGATCTTGCCTTCAGCGGCACGGTTCGGGGAGCCATTATCTTCTCGTCGAAACTTCCGGAGATCGAAGGACGTTCGCCTGCGGGGGCAGGCCTGCCGATCGTCTCGATGTTGTTCGACATGAGTGATGCCGGTTTGCCGAGCGTCGTCACCAACGACCGGGAGGCAATCCGTGACGCGACGATGGAATTGATCCGTTCGGGTCATCGGCGCTTCCTCTATATAGCCGGCCCCGAGGGAAACGACCACGACGTCGAGCGCTACGCCGGGGTCATTGAGGCTCTACGCACAGAGGGACTTTCCGAGGAAGCCGTGTCGAGATCTGGCGGCGACCTCGAATACCAGCATGGCTTCGAGATCGGCATTCGCGCAGCCGATGATTTCATGAAGCTCGCCGTCAGGCCGACGGCTGTCATCGCAACGAGCGATGACATGGCAATCTCGTTCATGAGCACTATTCAGCGCAAAGGCCTTGTTATTCCAGAGCACGTATCCGTCGTTTCCTTCGACGGCTCCCCGGTCTGCGAATTCTGTTCGCCGCCGCTCTCGACGATCAAACAGCCCGTGGAAGAAATGGGACGCGCGGCCGTGGAACTCCTGCTCGGCGCCATCGGCCAGAGGCAGGATGCGGCAACGATGCGCACCGTCATCCGCAGCGAGCTTATCCTGCGGGAGAGCATTGCCCCTGCGAAGGATTGACGATGCCGGAACCAACCGCGCACAGAAGCACATGACCGTAAGAATAGGTGCTGCGCGATGGGTAAATTCATTCGTAGACAAATACCGCAGGGAAGCCTAAGTTAGCGTCAGGTATTACCTGTAGCTAAGGACACCTTATGGCATCGCCAACCTCGCTCAAGCTCGATGATGAGTTGAAGGGCCGCGTCCAACAACTGGCCGAGGCTCGCCGCCGTTCGTCCCACTGGATCATGCGTGAAGCGATTGCGCAATACGTCGAGCGCGAGGAGAAGCGCGAGGCGCTGCGACAGGAGACGCTTGGTGCCTGGAATGAATTTGAAGCGACGGGACTGCATGTCACCGGCGCCGAGGTCGAAAAATGGCTTTCGACTTGGGGAACTGACGACGAGTTGCCCGCACCCGAATGCCACAAGTGATCTTCTCCCCGGCCGCAATCCGCGATCTTGAGCGGCTTCGGGAATTCTTGCGACCGAAAAAGCCATCAGTCGCCAAGCGGGCAGGCGAAACTATTCTCAAAGGCGTGAGCGTCCTCGGTGCGCATCCCCATATAGGACGCCTCATCGAGGATATGCCCGAGCAATACCGGGAATGGCTCATCGATTTCGGAGATAGCGGGTACGTCGCTCGTTATCGTATGGATGGCGACATTTTGACGATCCTCGCCGTGCGGCATCAGAAGGAAGCAGGGTTCTGACCAGGATTTCGAGGGTCCCGCACCTGTCGTTGGGGGAATTCACAACCAACGGGCGGGATGTCCCATAGGGTACAGACTGCGCTCCATCAAAACTTCGTCTGACCCCATCGCTCCGCCCGTCGTGCTACGAAATCACAACACCGGGCGATCTGAAACTTCGGCTATGCGCGGTGGGATTTTGAAGTTCCGAGCACGCACATGGACCTCTCGAAGATCAAGACGCTGATCGACTTTGTCGGACGATCTAATATTACCGAGCTGACCGTGACGGAAAAGGACGTGACGGTTCGGATTTTCCGAACGGCGGCGGGGCAGGAGGCTGTCGCCGAACCCGAGCAAAAGCCGAGACCAATCGCCGGTGCGCCCTTGGGCGTCGAGCAACCGTCCTATGCGGTGACGGCGCCTGTTTTCGGCGTTCTGCACAAGGCCCCGGCGCCCGGGGAACCGCCATTTGTCGCGATCGGAGACGCGGTGGAGGAGGGGCAGACACTCTTCATCATCGAGGCGATGAAGGTCTTCAACACGATCACCGCACCGCGGGCCGGGCGCATCATGCGCCTGACCGAAATAGACGGCGGCGAGGTCGAGACCGGCGACCTGCTGGCGGAGATTGCCTGATGTCGGAAACACCTGAACAATCAGCTGCCTCAGGGCGCCGCTTCGATTCCGTCCTCATCGCCAATCGCGGCGAGATCGCAGCACGGATCCAGCGTGCCTGTCGCGAGCTCGGCGTTACGACGGTCGCCATCTGCTCGGAGGCTGACAGGGAGGCACCCTACGGCAGCACCGCTGACAGCTTTCTCTGCATCGGCCCGTCGAGTGCGGCGAAAAGCTACCTCAATCAGGATGCCATTCTCCTCGCGGCGCGCCTGACCGGTGCGGGCGCCATCCATCCCGGTTACGGGTTTCTGTCGGAAAATGCGGCATTCGCGGACGCCGTCGAAAAGGCCGGGCTGGTCTTCATCGGGCCGACCGCTTCGTCGATCGCGACCATGGGCGACAAGATCGCGGCGAAGCGGGCGATGATGGCAGCCGGCGTGCCCTGCGTTCCCGGCCCGGATACCGCGCTGCCCGACGATCCCACATCGGTCGAGCGAATAGCGCTGGAGATCGGATATCCCGTCATCATCAAGGCGTCAGGCGGCGGCGGCGGCCGCGGCATGCGTGTGGTGCCGGAGGCCGGCCAGTTGCAGGAAGCGATCGCGCTGACGCGGGAAGAAGCCCGAAAGGCTTTCGGCTCACCCTCGCTCTATATGGAGAAGTTCCTCCAGCAGCCGCGCCATATCGAGATACAGGTTCTTTGCGACGACCACGGGAATGCCGTGTGGCTGGGGCATCGAGATTGCTCAATGCAGCGCCGCCATCAGAAGGTGGTGGAGGAGGCGCCGGCGCCCGGTATCGCGTCGGATATCATCCAGCCGGTCGGCATGGCCTGCGTCGAGGCCTGCCGGCAGATCGGCTACCGGGGCGTCGGAACCTTCGAATTCCTCTATGAGGACGGCGCCTTCTATTTCATCGAAATGAACACGCGGCTTCAGGTCGAGCATCCCGTCACCGAGCTGACGAGCCGGGTCGATATCGTCCAGGCGCAGATAAAGGCGGCCCAGGGTGAGGTTCTGAATCTCATCCAAAGTGAGGTGATCTGCGAAGGCCATTCTTTCGAATGCCGTATTAACGCCGAAGATCCCGACACCTTCCTGCCGTCGGCAGGTGTCATCACCCATCTGGCCTTGCCTGAGGGTTCAGGTATCCGCGTCGATACGCATATCCACGCCGGCTACAAGGTCTCGCCCTATTACGACTCGCTGATCGCGAAACTGATCGTGCATGCGCCGACGCGGGCGCAAGCCATGGCAAGAATGTGCGACGCGCTTGCCGGCACCGAGATCGAGGGGATCGCCACCAATATTCCCTTCCTGCGCGCTTTGTTCGAAGACCATGCTTTCGCGCGTGGCGAGACTGACATTCACTATCTCGAACAATGGCTGAAGCTGCGGAGGGCGGCGGCATGAGCGCGATCGATTTCAGCGATCCGGCGACCATCGCGCTGCTTACCGAAGCGCTGACGGCCGCCGGAGTGGGCGGGCTGGAAATCTCCCGTCCGGGCGCACAGCTTCGCATCGTCATTTCAGGGGAGGGGGAGGCGCGGATCAGCGCGACGGAAGCGACGCCGCGCGCGCCGGGCTCCGCGCAGGCGGTCGTCAAGGCGCCGATGGCAGGCCGCTTCTGCGTCGACCATCCCGCCGCCGCCTTGCCGCAAGATCTGCCGCGATCCCTGTCCGTCGCCGATATCCTCGGCTTCATCAGGGTAGGGGACGTGCTGCTTCCCCTTCGCGCCGGCCGTTCTGGTGTTCTGACCAGACTGCTCGCCGCACCGGGCGCGCTGGTTGGTTACGGCGACCCTCTGTTCGAAATCAGGTTCTCATCATGATCGTCACGACGACCAGGCACGCATCGCAACGCGAGATCGTTCCGGCCACCAAGAGCCGGGCACGGGTTTCCTCGATCGGCGCCAGGGCCTTTCTGCTCGAGGCGCCCGGTGAATTCGACCTTGCCGCGCAGCGGCGGATCTGGGCTCTCTCCCGGACCGTGAAAGGCTGGACCGACCTTGCGGAAGACATTCCGGGGATGACCAACCTGCTGGTGATTTTCAAGGAGACGCCCGAGGACCCCGATGCGGTGGTCGCGCGGCTGCTGGAGGCCTGGGCGAATGCTGAGAGCATCGATCTCGATGGCAAGACCATCGAGATCCCCGTCCATTACGGCGGCGAATATGCGACGGATCTTCCGGCCCTTTGCGATCTCTCGGGCCTGACCGATCGCGAGGTGGTGCGCATCCATCATCAAGCGACCTACCGCGTTTTCGCTTTGGGAAGCGCTCCCGGCTTCGGCTATCTGCATGGCCTCGACCCACGCATCTACATGCCACGGAAGACCGTGCCCTCGCTGAAGATGGCGAAGGGCTGCGTGACCATCGGCGGCATGCAGACCGGCGTCGCAATGCTGACAGGCCCCAACGGCTGGAATTCCATAGGCTTCGCGACACTTGAGATGTTCGATCCTGCCTCGCCGTCTCCGGCCATGATGGCGCCGGGAGATACGGTGCGGTTCCTGCCGGCGAGGATCGAGCTATGATCGAGATCTTGGAAAGCGGCCCTTTCAACACGGTGCAGGATCTCGGCCGTTTCGGCTATCGCGATATCGGCGTATCGGCGAGCGGCGCGATGGATCCGCTTGCGGTCCGAATCGGCAATATTCTCGTCGGCAACGACGAGAATGCGGCTGTGATCGAGGTGCAGACCTTCCCGTTCAGCCTGCGTTTCCAGAGGCGCACCGTCTTTGCCGTAACCGGCGCCGACGGCAAACCTCAGCTCGAGGGATCGGAACGGCTTGCCTGGTGCGCCCAGATCGCCGAACCCGGACAGGTTCTCGAGTTGAGGCAGCCGCCGCGTCTGGCACGCTCTTACGTTGCACTCGGCGGCGGGCTGGATGTTCCTATTATCATGGGCTCGCGCAGCACGTCGCTCCGCGGCGGCTTTGGAGGCAATGCAGGCCGGCCACTGGCGAAAGGCGATCGGATCGTGGTCGGCGAGGACCCGGAGATTGCCATGCTGCCGGCCACGGGGCTCGCCGTCGTCGAACCGGCGACAGCGCTCAGCGATGTCTTTCCGGCCCTAGTCGATGGCGTATTGCCGATCCGCGCCCTGCCGGCAGGCGAGCATGAGCTTTTCACCAAAGACGGCGAAGCCTTCTGGAGCCAGACATGGAGGATTTCCTCCCGAAGCGACCGGACCGGCTACCGCTTGTCAGGCGAACCCATCAAGCCGGTGGCATCGATCGAGATGCGCTCCCACGGTGTCGTTCCCGGTGTGATTCAGGTGCCGCCCGGCGGCGAACCGATCGTGCAGATGAGCGATGCGAACACCGCCGGCGGATATCCGAAAATCGCCGGCGTGATCGAATGCGATCTCTGGCGGCTGGGACAGGCCCGCATTGGTGCCCGCCTGTGCTTTGTTCGCTCGACACACGCCGAAGCGCGCGCTGTCGAACAGGCCGTCACCCGCTATGTCGATGACGTCAAACAGACGTCCCGGATGGTCAAGCGCGCTTTGCAGGTGATGGCCTAGAAGACACCGTCAAAAGGAGGAACTCATGAAGATCGATCTGAATTCCGACATGGGCGAAGGATTTGGCCCCTACCGGCTGTGCGACGACGAAGCGATGATGAAAATCGTCTCCTCGGCCAACATCGCCTGCGGCTTCCACGGCGGCGATCCCGACACAATGGGGCGCATGGTCCGGCTCGCCAAACAGAACGGCGTCGGCATCGGCGCCCATCCCGGTCTGCCCGACCGGTTCGGCTTCGGCCGGCGCGAAATACCGTTTTCGGCGGACGAACTCCGCCAGCAGATGCTCTACCAGCTCGGCGCCCTGATGGCGATCGCCAGAAGCGAACAGGTCACTGTGTCCCATCTCAGCTTCCATGCGGCGATGGGCAATATGGTGAACCGCGATCCTGTTATCGCCGACCTGATGATGGATGCGATCGCCACCGTCGATCCCAGTCTCGTGGTCTTCGTCACTTCGGGCAGCGAGATCGAATTGGCGGCCAGACGTGCGCGCCTGAAGACACTGGCACTTTTCCTCGCGGACCGTGCCTATGATGCCGACGGCAAACTCGTCCCGCGCGCGCTGCCGGGCGCCGTCATCAAGGACGAAGCCGCAGTGCGCGCGCGCGTGCGGCAATTCCTGCTCGACGGAACTGTCCGAACGATCGACGGAGCCGTGATCGCCATGCCGGCGCGCTCCATTCTCGTTCACAGCGATACGCCCGGCGCCCTCGAACTTGCCGGCATCGTGCGCGGCGAGATCGAAGCCACCGGCGCCACGCTCGCTCCCGCCGCCGAACTCGCCGAATGACATAATCCCGATCGCCTGCCGGCGATCCATAAGGCCAATCCCTCATCGAAGGACCATTCCGATGTCCATCAAAGCCGACCGCCTGAAAAACGTCTCTATTTCAGCATCCGCCGCCATGACTCAGCGCGCGAGAGAGCTCGCCGCCAAAGGCATCCAAGTCGTCAGCCTCTCCTCCGGCGAACCAGATTTCCCCACTCCGGCGCACGCAATCGAAGCGGCGCATGCCGCAGCGCTGGCGGGGGATACGAAATATCCGCCGATGGACGGCACGCCGGCGCTCAAGGCCGCGATCATTAGAAAGTTCAAGCGCGACAACAATCTCGACTACGACGCCAGTCAGATCGTCGTCTCGGGCGGCGGCAAGCAGGTGATCTTCAATGCGATGCTAGCAACCTGCAATCCGGGCGACGAGGTCGTCATTCCGACACCCTCCTGGGTGAGCTATGCCGACATCGTCAAATTCGCCGGCGGCGTCCCGGTCGCCGTTCCATGCCATGAGCAGACCGGCTTCAAGCTGCGCCCGGAGGATCTGGAGGCGGCGATTACGCCACGCACCAAATGGCTCTTCCTGAATTTCCCGAACAATCCCACCGGTGCGGCTTGTTCCCGGGCCGAGATGGCCGCCATCGCCGAGGTCATGCTGCGTCATCCCCACGTCTGGATCATGACCGACGACATTTACGAGCACCTAGTCTATGACGACTTCCAGTTCTGCACAATGGCGGAAGTCGAGCCGAGGCTTTACGATCGCGTGCTGACGATGAACGGCGTCTCCAAGGCTTACGCGATGACGGGCTGGCGGCTCGGCTTCTGCGCCGGGCCGAAAGAGTTGATGGCAGCTATCAGCAACGTCAACGGACAGAACGGCGGCGGCATCGCGACGCTGACCCAGGCGGCCGCGACCGCAGCGCTCGACGGACCTCAGGATCTCCTGAAGGAGCGGGCGGCGATCTACAAGAAGAGACGCGACTTTGTTCTGGACAAACTGTCGGAGGTGGAGGGGCTGCGCTGCCACAGGCCCGAAGGTGCCTTCTACATCTATCCCAACATTTCAGGGCTGATCGGTAAGACCAGCAGAGGTGGAAGAAAGATCGAGACGGATGTCGATTTCGTCATGGCGCTGGTCGAAGAACACCATGTTGCGACCGTGCAAGGCGCGGCTTACGGCATGAGCCCGTTCTTCCGCATTTCCTACGCGACCAGCATGGAGAAACTCGCCGACGGTTGCGCCCGCATCGCCGAGTTCTGTAAGGATATGCGCTAACCGGCAGCCTGCCTCAGGCTTTCAGCCGCGCTGTGAGCTCGAGGAGAATATCTCGGACGGCAAGGGCCGGCTCCGACAGGGGATTCTGGTCGGAAACGCAAAGCGACAGGGTTTCCTCGATCCGCGGAGAGACGAGCCGGCAGATCAGCGGCTCGCTCGATTCCGATACGATACGATCGGCAATGGCTTTCGGCATGATCGTTGCGCCGAGACCGCGGCCGACCGCGCGCCCCAGGGTGCGGACGATCTCGACTTCCGCCACGACTTTCAAATTGGTGCGGGTGCGCGTGAAGGCCGTATCGACTGCGCGGCGGACAAAATTATAGGCCGGCGGCAGCAGCATCGGTATCCCGTCGAGAGTGTTGACGGAGACGGGTTTTGCATCCGCGTCGATCGCAAAATCGCGATGCGCGACCAGGAAAAATTCCTCGCTGAGGATCGGTTCGAACCGCACGCCTTTGATTGGTCCGGTTCCATGCAGAAGGGCTATCTCCAGCCGGCCGTTCATGATCATCTGGCTATAGGTCTGGCCCACACTTTCGGTCAGATGCAACAGGATGCCGGGATGCCGCTTCCGGGTCTCTGCCAGCAGATCGACCGACAACGTGGCAGCGCTGCTGAAAGGGACCAGACCAACGGAGACACGCCCTGCAAGGGAATTGCCGGCCGCAGAAGCATCCGCTTGCGCCTGCTCCATCTGCCGGAGGATAATCTGTGCGTGGCGATACACCGCATGGCCCGCATCGGTCATGCTGACGCCCTGCTGGCTGCGGATCAAAAGCTTCTGGCCGAAATGCTCCTCCAGTCCCGCCAGCTGCTGACTGAGCGCCGGCTGGGCGATATGCAAAAGATCCGCCGCGCGCGTGATGCTGCCGCTGTCGACGATCACGATGAAGGATTTGAGGCGTCTGATGTCCATGGGGATCGGGGAACCGTTCTGATCTGCTGGGATGGCATGTTTGCAGACGCGTATAGCTTTTGCAACGCGACGCGATCGTCAACCGGCCGGGCCTTGCTGAGGTATGGATACGGCAAATAGCGCCGACATCGCATCTTTCTGTTCTTCGGCAGCCGCGCAAAGCTCCATAACCGTTGCTTATTGCTCCAGAGATAATCGGTCTTAGGCAAGGGGTTGAAGCTTCGCTACTCTCTCAATCAACAACAAGGGAACGACAATGCCATTCTCCGACTACAAGACCGCACTGGTAACCGGCGCCTCCTCCGGAATCGGCGCAGCCGTTGTCGAGCGGCTCTGCCGGGAGAACATCGAGGTCCACGCGGTTGCCCGCAGCACTGAGCCGCTGCAGCAGCTGGCCGCGCGGACGGGCTGCATCCCTCATGTCATCGATGTGACAGACCGAAAGGCAATGGCCGAGCTCACGGCTCAGTTGGAATTCGACATTCTCGTCAACAATGCCGGCGTCGACCGGCCGAAGAAATTCCTGGAAGCCGACGAGGGCGATATCGATCTCATCGTCGACGTCAATCTCCGGGCCGTTCTGCACCTCTGCCGCCTGGTGGTGCCGGGCATGGTGGCGCGCGACCGCGGCCACGTCATCAACATCTCGTCGATCGCCGGCGCCTACAATTTCGGCGGCAACTCATCCTATCACGCCACCAAGGCAGGCGTGAGCATGCTGTCCAACCAGCTGCGCATCGACGCTTTCGGCAAACGGGTGCGGGTCACGGAAATCTGCCCCGGCCGGGTCGCCACCGATATCTTCAATCACGTCCATGGCAATGACCCCAGCGTCCGGGAGCGGTTCATCGAGGGTTTCGAATTGCCGCAGGCGGCCGATATCGCCGATGCGATCGCCTTCGCCATCGCAGCCCCGGTCGCGGTCAACATCGGACATATGGAGATCACCCCGACGCTGCAGGTCATGGGCGGCCTGCAGACGGCCAAGCCGCAGTCTGTGGCGAAGACGGATCAATCCGGGGAACCAAAACCGTGAGCGGCTTCGACCTTTCGGCGATCCTCGGAAATCCGGAATATGCCGCCATGCTGCTGCATGGCATCGAGATGACCTTCATCATCTATGCCGGTTCCTGGTTGCTGGCGATGACGCTGGCACTTCTGCTGCTGGGTCTGCGCCTGTCGCCCTTTCGCTTCGGCGATCCGTTGGTCGCCGCTTACGTTTCCTATCACCGCAACGTCCCGACGCTGGTGCAGCTCATGCTCTGGTATTTCGGGATCTTCACGCTGATGCCGAGCGGTATCGCGAATTGGCTGGCAAGCCACAATGCGGAGTCCATCTTCGCGGTGATCGGGCTGGGGCTCTGCCAGGCGGCCTATTTCAGCGAAGATCTTCGTTCGGGCGTGCGTTCGGTCAGTGACGGCCAGATGCAGGCAGCCCGTGCACTGGGCCACGGCTACGTCTCGGCGATGCGTTTCGTCATCATGCCGCAGGGCGTGCGCAACGCTCTGCCGCCGCTCATCAATCACAGCGTCTCCCTGTTCAAGAACAGCAGCCTCGCCGTCGTCATCGGCGCGTCAGAGCTGACGCATGCCGTCAAGGAAATCGAGAACCTCAGTTTCCGCACCTTCGAGATCTACCTGATCGGCACCGCTCTCTACCTCTTCTTTTCCCTCGTGATCATGAGCATCGGCGCCTACCTGTCGATGCGCGCCGATCCTGCCCGGAGTGCCCGCGCATGATCCAGGACATGATCGCCATCATCAAAGACTATTGGCTGCTGCTCCTGATCGGCCAATATCCGAACGGACCGCTCGGCGGGCTTGCCAATACGCTGATCCTTTCGGCGCTCAGCATCGCACTCGCTTTTCCGGTGAGCATCCTGTTCGCAATGGCGCGGCTCTCCAGGTCGCCGCTGCTGCGTTGGCCGGTCACCGCGCTCGTCTATTTCACCCGTGGCGTACCGCTCCTGATGCTCATCCTGTGGAGCTATTTCCTGGTGCCGCTATTGACCGGCGCCGATGTGCCAAGCTTCGTCACCATGCTGACGACGCTGGTTGTCTATCAGAGCGCGTTTCTCAGCGAAGTCGTCCGCGCCGGCATTGTCGCGCTCGGACCCGGCCAGATGGATGCCGCGCGTGCGCTTGGCCACGGCTATATGGGCGCGATGCGTTACATCATCCTGCCGCAGGCGCTCTACAACATGATCCCGAGCATCCTCTCCACCTTCGTCTCGACGATCAAGGATACGACGCTCGGCTATGTGATCAATGTGCCGGATCTCACCTTTGCGGCGAGCCAGGTCAACAACCAGCTCCTGACGCAGCCCTTCCAGGTCTTCCTTATCCTGGCGATCGTCTACTTCATCATCTGCTGGACGCTCACCTACTTCGCAAATCGCCTCGAGCGGCGCATCACGCGGCGGCGTGCGGGACTCCTCAATGTTCCCACGGCCTCCTTGGTCACGCCAGCGAAAATCGTATCGGAGCAGTTATGACCATGTCAGTTTCCGCGCAGCAAGCGCAGACGATCCGGCTTTCGCAGGTCTGCAAGAGCTACGGCGACTATCCGGTCCTGAAGGACATCGATGCTGAGGTCGCGCGCGGCGAGGTGGTCGTGATCTGCGGTCCATCGGGCTCCGGAAAATCGACGCTGATCCGCACGATCAATCGCCTGGAGGAGATCAACAGCGGGTCGATCACGCTCGACGGACAAAACATCCACGCGCCGATGCGGGCAAAGGAGCTCAACGCGATGCGCAGCCGGATCGGCTTCGTATTTCAGAACTTCAACCTCTTTCCGCATCTTTCCGTGGCAGAAAACGTCTCGATGTCGCCGATCCGGGTGAAGGGCGTAGCGCCCGAAGTCGCGCACGAGAAGGCGCTCAAACTTCTCGACCGCGTCGGCCTCGCCGACAAGGCCCGAGCCTATCCCGGCCAGCTCTCGGGCGGCCAGCAGCAGCGTGTGGCGATCGCTCGTGCCCTCGCGATGGAGCCGCCGGTGATGCTGTTCGACGAACCGACCAGCGCGCTCGACCCCGAAATGGTCGGCGAAGTGCTCGCCGTCATGAAGAGCCTGGCGTCGGAAGGCATGACCATGCTCTGCGTCACCCACGAAATGGGTTTCGCGCGCGAGGTCGCCGACCGGATCTGGTTCATCGATGCCGGCCAGATCATCGAAATGGCGACGCCTGAGGACTTCTTCAGCAATCCGACCCATCCCCGGGCTCAGCGTTTCCTAGCTGATCTCAGGCATTGATACCAACCACCAAAAACAAAGGAGAACAGCAATGAACTGGAAATACCTCAGCCTTACCGTCGCATTCGCCGGCCTGGCCGCCGCCATGCCTGCAAAGGCCGATCAGCTCGACAGCATCATGTCGGCAAAAACGCTACGCTGCGCGACTTTCGCCGACGTTCCCCCCTTCGCTTCGCCCGATCCGAAGACCCGCGAAATGGCCGGTTTCGACGTCGATCTCTGCGGCGCCATCGCCAAGGAACTCGGCGTCAAAGCTGAAATCAAGCCTGTTTCGGTCGAAGCCCGCGTGCCCGAGGTCAAGCTTGGCCGCGTCGACATCACCGTAGCCAATCTTGCCTATACGCTGAGCCGCGCCGAGCAGATCCAGTTCAGCGACCCCTATTATCTCGCCAAGGAAATGCTGATCGTGCCGGCCGACGATGCAGGCAAGACGAAGGCCGATTATGCAGGCCAGCGCATCGCTTCGACCAAGGGCTCGACGTCGGAAATGTCGATCAAACTCAACAAATCGGAACCGCTGACCTTCCAGGACACGGCTTCCGCCTATCTCGCCGTTCAGCAGGGCAAGGCGCGCGGCATGGTGGCAAACACCATGACGACGACCAAGTTCGTCAATGAATCGAAGAGCAAGGGCAAGGAAATGCGGATGATCGAGGAGCCGATGCTCTACCAGCCGATCGGCATCGGCATGGCCAAGGATCAGCCGGCGCTCACCGCCAAGATCAACGAGATTCTGCACAAGCTCGACGAATCCGGCGAGATCAACAAGATCTGGGACAAGTGGCTCGGCCCGAGCACCGAATACAAGATGACCCGCACCGACAAAGTCGTGCCGCTTAGCGAACTGAAATTCGACCCGATCCCGTAGACCGATCGGTCTCGGACCTCCCGAAGACAATGCAACCGAGATAAGACGGCGGGATTTGCCCGCCGTCTACAAACGATGTGAGGCATCCATGATTCATATAAAAGATATCGCTGAACGGCCCAGCAAAGCCGACATCGAGGCCGTTTCCAAATTTTCGCCGGCGACCATCCACGAAGCCCAGGGGCGCCGCGGCGCACTCTCCTCCCGCCTCAAGCCCGTCGACTACCGCATGAAATTGTGCGGCCCGGCATTCACGGTGAAGTGCGCGCCGCGCGACAACATTATGCTGCAGCTCGCCATAAACTATGCAAAGCCGGGCGACATCATCGTCGTCTCGGCCGGTGAATACGAAGAGGCCGGTTCCTTCGGCGATGTCCTTGCCAATGCCTGCCTTGCAAAGGGCATCGGCGGTCTCGTCACCGACACGGGCGTGCGTGACACGCTGCAATTGCGGGAACTCGGTTTCCCGGTCTTCTCGCTCAGCGTCTGCATCAAGGGGACGGTCAAGGAAACCATCGCGGCGGTGAACGATCCGATCATCGTCGGCGGCGAAATCATCAATCCCGGCGACATCATCGTCGGCGATGCCGATGGGCTGGTGGTCGTGCGCAGGCAGGATGCCCAGGAAGCCGCCCGGCTGTCGCAAGCTCGCGAAGATGCCGAAGCCGGTTATATCGCCGACTACAAGGCGGGCAAATCGGTCATCGAGGTCAGCAAACTGGAAGCGGTGCTGAAGGCCAAGGGCCTTGTTGTCGACATCTGAGATGACATAGACGCCGTCTTGCAAGGGGGCTGCATGCCGTCGCCCGCCTTGACTGGATAAGCTTGGCTCGCCTGGGGGGATTTCTGCAGACGAACTCTGGACACTATTATGGACACATGTTCTATAAAGCGGACAGCGTTGACGGGAGCAGGCGATGCATCTTTCCATGTGGACATACCCCTGGGACGTTCAGGACCAGGGGCTCCGGCCGCTCGCCACCGAGCTTCGCCAACGTGCCGGTCTCACGGCAATCAGCCTGGCGACCTCCTATCATGCCGGCCGCTTCCTCCAGCCGCGCAGCCCGCAGCAGAAGGCCTACTTCCCCGAAGACGGGACGGTCTATTTCCGGCCGGATGAAAGCCTGTGGCAGGACAAGCTGATCCGGCCGCTGATGGCCCAGAATGTGACCGAGCGCGGCGACATGCTCGAAGCGCTCGTCAGGGAGCGGGAGACCACGGGTCTCAAGGTCTCCTGCTGGACGGTCTGCCTCCACAATAGCCGCCTCGGCATGCTGCATCCCGACCACGTGACGCGCAACGCCTTCGGCAATCCCAACTATTACAATCTTTGCCCCTCCAGCCCGGCCGCGCGCGACTATGCCGTCACCCTTGTCCGCGACATCACGGTGAATTACCGGCCCGACATGGTCGAGCTCGAAAGCCCGAACTTCATGGGCTTCGCGCATGAATACCACCACGAGAAAGACGGCGTCGGCCTGAATGCCGAAGATGATTTCCTGCTGTCGCTCTGCTTCTGCGATCATTGCATCGCGCGCGCCGCAAAGGCCGGCGTGCCAGTCGGAGGCGCGCGCAGAACTGTGGCGCGCTTCATTGCCGAACTCTGCGAACGAGCTGTGCCGGAGCGGCAGTTCCCGGATTTCCCGGCGGCTGGCATCGATGCCTTCTGGGATCATCCCGATCTCCATGCCTATCTTGCGTGGCGCAGCGAGCCGGTGACCAGCCTGATAGGCGAGATCAAGGGTGCGGCCGATCCGGCGACTCGTATCGTGCTCATTGACCTGAAGGACGGCTGGCTCGGCGGCGTCGATCTCGCAGCCGTCGGCAAGCTCTGCGACGGGGCGATTCTTTGCTGTTACGACATGACGCCGGAGGCCGTCGGTGATGTCATCCGAGCCGGCCGGGCGGCAATGGGGCCGGGAAAGTTCCTCGGAGTCGGGCTGCGCGTCTTCTATCCCGAGGTCGGCGGACCTATGGTGCTCGCCGCACGCGCCAAGGCCGCCCTCGATGCCGGCGCCGATGGGGTGAATTTCTACAACTACGGCCTCGTTCCGGCAAAGCGTCTCGATTGGGTCAAGGCCGCGGTGGACGCAATCAGTTAAGCGCGAGCGCGCGGGGATTGGCTCAGGATGCGGTGAATTCGGCGACCTGGATCAGGCAGTCCCCGGCCTGGCTGTCGCAGTGCAGCCTGTGCGAGATGACAATGCCGCTTTCGACAAAGCGCAGCTCTTCCTCTGGCTGGTCCAGGCGCTCCAGATCATGATACCATCCCGCCAGATCGCCGGCGGCAACGGTGGCGCCGAGCGCGACAGCCGGCTCGAACCAGCCTCTGCGGCTCGCATAGATGCCTTGGCTGTGCCGGGATAGCGAAAGCAGTTGCAGCGGCCCAGGCTGAAGGAGCGGTCCTCGCGACAGGACCGGGCGCTCAACGATGCCGAGTGTCAAAAGCAGCCGATCGATTGCCGCCGCCGTGAAGGTCATCGTCTCGGGCGTCACGGTTCCGCCCCCGCCAAATTCGCCGGAAAGCCCGATTGTCCCCGCCCGTGCGGCAGCACCCATCGATGTCGGTGCCGCCCGCCCGTTATCGGCGATGAAGGCATAGGATGCGCCGAGCGCCCGCATCAGCGACACGGACCGCTCGAAGCGGGCGGCATCGGCCTGCCGCTCGATCAGCGCGCACGGCAGGTGCGCCATCGACGTGCCGCCCGAATGCAGGTCGAGCACGACGTCGTGGCGCGGAAAGAGTTCACGTTCGAGGAAATGCGCCATCCGCGCTGTCGGCGATCCCTGAGGATCGCCGGGAAAGGCGCGGTTGAGGTTGCCGCCGTCGAAGGGCGAACAGCGCTTGGCCGCCATCACCGCCGGCAGGTTCGCCATCGGCAGGATGGTGACGGCGCCGCTTATTTCCGTAACGTCCAACAGCCGCATCAGCCGGCCGAGTTGCAGTTCACCCTCGTATTCGTCACCGTGATTGCCCGCCATCAGCAACAGAGACGGGCCCTCGCCATTCCTGAGATGGAGGACCGGGATGCGGATCTGATAATAGGGCGAACGGTCTACCGAATAAGGAATGGCGAGGTGGCCGGCCTGCCGGCCCTCGCGCGAGAAGTCGATCGGATTGACAATGCCGCTGTGCATCATGTCTCCAGTCCGGGCGGTTACATCGCCCTCAGAGCGCGGCGATCGCGGTCATTTCGACGCGCAAATCGGGATCGGCGAGGCGTGCTTCGGTGCAGGCGCGCGCCGGCGGGTTTTCGATGTCGATCCAGCCGTCATAGACGCCGTTCATCGCCTCGAAATCGACGATTGCCGGCAGGAAAACATTGACGGCGATCAGACGCGAGCGGTCCGTACCGGCTTCCTTCAAAAGAGCGTCTATCTTGCCGAGCACATCGCGAGTCTGCTCTTCGATCCCAGCCTTGCGATTTTCCGCGACCTGGCCGGCAATATAGACGAGACCGCCATAGCTGACGGCTTGGCTCATTCGCGAACCTTTCTGATAACGCTGGATCATGGGCAGGTTTTCCTTTTCTTGCTTTTGAAGGGAAGGTTCAGCCGAAGCTTGTGAGATAGGCCGCCGTCACCGAGTGATCGGGGTCGAGGCCATAGAGAATGGCGTGCCGGTCAAGGCAGGTGCAGGGATGCGAGATGCCGAACTCGATGACGTCGCCGACACAGACGTCATTCGCCTCGGCAAGGGCGACGAAGGCATGCTGATCGTTGAGGCGGAAAACCTCGGCGCCCTTGAGATCGCCGAGATATGCCCCATCGCGATAGATCGCCAGCGGCCGCGGCAGCCCTTGGTCCATCGCCACGTCGCGCATGCCCATGCCTGAGATTGCAAGCCGCGGCTCCGGCCGCGACAGGACTTCGGCCCAAACCCTGAGCGCCGGACGAAACCCTGCCGCCGCCGAAAGCGTCTCGCCAGCCATACGGAAGCCGCCGCGCGCATCGAGGCCGGCAGGGCCGCGCTCATAGACCCCGTGATCGTGGAAGAAGATGGCGCCGCTTCGCAGGATCAGCCGGCAGGCCGGATCGGCGGCAACCGCGGCTGAAAGCCCGGCAATCACGAGATCGAAAAACACCGAGCCGCCTGATGTCACAAGAAGCGGTCGGTCAGGGCCTGTGCGGGTGCGCACCTTCGACAGAAAATCTGCCGTCATTGCCATCAGAGCCTCGATGCGAACAATTGTCTCTGCCGCATCGGCGGTCGCGGCAGCACCTTCATAGGCGGCAATGCCGCTCAACCGGAAGGTCGACGTCTCGGCGGCAAGAATTGCCTCGAGAACTGCCTCAGCGGCAGCGGCGCTGCGGATGCCGGCCCGGCCCGCGCCGAGCTCCACCAGCAGGCCCAGAGGCGGCAGGTCCGTACGCTCTCGCCACGCCGACCGGAGCGCTTCGACGAGTGCTACCGAATCCACGAAGATGTGGAGTTCGGCATCAGGATACCGGCCGAGCAAAGCCGCAAGCCGTCGGGCGGCTGCCGCCCCGCCGATCTCGTTGGCGAGGATCAGGCGGCGTTGTCCAGCCTTGAGCAGCACGGCGGCCTGGCGGATATCGGCGACCGTGGCGCCCCAGGCACCAGCCGTCACAAGCGCGTCCGCGAGCGCCGTCGACATCGGCGTCTTGGCATGCGGAGCGATTTCGGCATCGTGGCTTTTTACATAAACGATCATCAGGTCGACATTGGCAGAGAAGGCCTGCCGGTCGAGCGAGATCAGCGGCAGAGCCATCCTGCCGTCATAAGGCTTCCAGCCCTGTTTGCCGATTTCCGAGAGCGGAAGCGGTGGATGACCCGGCGGAAAGCCCCGCACCCGCTCATCGATCAGCACGTTTTCCCACACAGCATGAAGGTCAGACATGGCAGCCCCTCCCGGCTTCGGCCGGGTCGGCGATCCCGAGACGGTAGGTATCGTTGGCGGTGGCGAAGAACAGGGCGCGCTGGTCGTCCGGAGAAAGCCGCGAGGCGACCGTACGGAAAACCTCATAGACCTCGTCGAAAGAGGCGTGCAGACCTGCGACCGGAAAATCGCTCGCAAACATCGAACGTTCAGGCCCGAAACAATCGAGGCAATGCTCGATCACCGGCCGCAGGCTTTCAAGCGTCCAGTTATTGTCGTAGGCGACGAGATCGGAAATCTTCAGGCGCATGTTGGGTTCTTTACCGAGTGCCCGCAGGCCGCGGCGCCAGAGCGTCATGCCATCCTGCGTCCGGTCGACGGGGCTTCCGCCGTGGTTGAGGACGAAAAGCGTCTCCGGAAAGGCCTGTACGAGCTCAAGCGCTTCATCCATCTGCCAGGGATAAAGCATCAGGTCGAAGACCAGCCCCAGCCGCGTGGCATGCGCAAGCCCCGCCCGCCAGACAGGATCGCTCATGCGATCCGGACTCGACGCAAAACTCTTCGCTGCATCGGCATGCCAGCTGAGAATATCGCGGATGCCGACGACATTGGGATTTTCCGCTTCCGCCTCGATCAGGCGCAGGGCGTCCGGCCGGTCGAGGGCAATGCCGGCGACATAACGGTGCGCCACGCCGGAGCCGCGGTCGAGGCCATCCAGCCAACGGCTCTCCTCCAGCGGGTAGGCAACGGACCAGCCGGCCTCGACATGGACGGTCGCAACCACGTTCTGGCGCGCGGCGTCGGCGCGATAGTCGTCGATGCCATAGTCGCGCAGGATCGATGCCAAGCTCCCGAACACCATCCCTTCATCTGATACCCGCGCCTTCTGAAGCCAGGGATGACGCTGCAGGCCGAGATCCCAGAGATGGTGGTGCGGGTCGATCACCGGCCCGTCGTAACCTCCCGTCATCGGCGCGCCTCCCGGCCGGAAACGAGCAGAAGGGCGAGGATCAGAGTGCCGAACAGGATCGACCGCCAGCCGGGCGAGGCGTTGACGACGGTGATCAGCGCCGTCGCCGTCACAAGCAGGATCGCTCCCGGAATGGTCCCGGCATAGGTGCCGCGCCCGCCGAGGATCGAGGTGCCGCCGAGCACGACGGCGGCGATCGAGGTCAGCAGATAGGGATCGCCGATGCCGACATAGCCTTGCCGGTTCATGCCGAGAACGAGAATGCCGGCAAGACCTGCGAAAAAACCCGACAGGGTATGGGCGATCAGGGTGTTGCGCGTGACGCTGACGCCGGAAAGCCGGGCGGCCAGCGGGTTCGCTCCAAGGGCAAGGAAACGGGCGCCGATCGGCATGCGGTGGACGAGCAGGAGGACGAGAACCGCGACGGCGAGCCACAGAATGATGCCCGAGGGAATGCCGAGCGGCCGCGACTGCCCAAGCATGATGACTGCGGGATTGCTGACGGTGACGGCGCTGCCGCCGGCGACGATGACGAGCAGGCCCTGCAGGAAGGTCGCCATGGCAAGCGTCATGATGATCGGCGGCACGCGGAGATAGGTGGCACCTGCGCCATTCACCAGGCCGATTCCGGTGGCGATGGTAAGGGCTGCCGCGATGCCGGCAAGGCCGGTCGGATCCCATGCCGGCGAAATCAGCGGCAGCAGGATCGCCGTGACCGTGATGACCGCGCCGACGGAAAGGTCGATGCCGCCCATCAGAATAACCAGCGTCTGCCCGGCGGCGGCGATGCCGATCACGGCGGCGAGCTCGAGAAGGTAGCGCAAATGGCCGTAGGCGCCGAAGCCGCGCAGCGTAAAGCTTGCGACGATCCAGACGAGCGCCACCAGAAGAAAGGTCAGGAGCGGCGGGTTGCGGAATGCTGATCTGATGATGTTCATCGTCTTGCCCTCCAGGCGCCAAGAAGTTCCGGAACGGCAACCGCGCCGACGATGATCAACCCTTGAGCGACATATTGTGCGACCGGCGGGAAGCCGAGGAAGAACATGACGTTGATCATGACCGAGAGCAGCAGGCTGCCGCTGATCGCACCGCGCATTGTGCCCTTACCGCCGAGGAAGCCGACTCCGCCGAGCACGGCGGCGGCGATCGAGTTCAGCGTGAAGGGTGTGCCGATCACGGGGTCTCCGGAGCCGGTCTGGGCGGCGACGAAGAGGCCGGTCAGCGCTGCCAGAAGACCGGAGAGCGCAAAAGCCGTGACCTTCACGCGTTCGACCGGCACGCCGGAACGGAATGCGCCGACCGGGTTGTCGCCGGCCGCGTAGATGCCGAGGCCGAGCGGCGTTGCGAGAAACAGCTTCCACAGCGCCAGGATCGCCAAGAGCATGAGAAAGGCGACGGGCGTATGGCCGGCCAGCACCGTCGACAGCCAGTCGGGGATTGCGCCACCGGGTCGCGGCAGCAGGATGAGTGCGACGCCGCTGATGATGAAGGAGCCGGCGAGCGTGACGATGATCGCAGGAAGCCTCAGATGGGTGACGATCGCGCCGGTGGCGGCGCCGACCGCAAGGCCGGCGGCGGCGACCGCGAGAATGCCGCCTGGCACGCCGAGCGCCCCTTCCATCGTCGTCGCGGCGATGACCGCGCCGAGGCTGACGAGCGGACCGATCGCCAGCGTGATGCCGCCGTTCAGCATGAGCAGCGCCTGCGCCATGGTGACGAGTGCGAGCGGGAACCAGTTCTGCGTGAACTTCGAGAAGCCGCCGATCGAAAGGATGCCCGGAAAGAGCATCGCATAAAGGATCAGAAAGGCCGCGACGACAAGATAGAGGCCGGCGAGGCCGCGATTGCGGCGCATCTGAATCGAGGGATAGAGCCGGGATGAGGAACTGGTGTTCATGCCGCCTCTCCCTGTGCCGTGGTCGTGACGCCCATGGCCGCACCGACGATCGCTCCTTCGCTTATCTCATCCTGCGACAGCATCGCCGCGACGCGTCCTTCGCGGAGAACGACGACACGATCGCAGAGATGTACGAGTTCGGGCGTATCGGAACTGGCGAGGATGACGAGCCGCCCTTCGGCGGCGAAGGCGCGAAGCATGAGATAGATCTCCCGCTTGGTCTCGATGTCGACGCCGCGAGTGGGATCGTTGAGCAGCAGAACAGATGGATCGAGCGGCAGCCATTTGGCAAGCGCCACCTTCTGCTGGTTGCCGCCGGAAAGCGCTTGCACCGGGCGGCCCGTATCACCCTTGATCGTCAGCCGGCGCGCGAGATCGGCGACGAGGCCGGTTTCCGCCTGCCGGTCGCGAAGGCCCTTGGCAGCAAGCCGTCCGAGCGAGGGCAGGATGAGATTGGATGCGATGGAATGCGGCAGCACCAGCCCCTCATGCTTGCGGTCGGCCGGGACATAGACGATACCAGCCGCATTCGCCTCGCCGACATCGGCGGGCAGGCCCGATTTGCCGGAGACTTCCGCTCGGGCGGCGGCGGCCGGAATGGCGCCGTAGAGGCCAAGCAGCAGATCTTCCTGCCCTTGACCCACAAGCCCGCCGATGCCGACGATCTCGCCGGCGCGGGCGGAGAAGGCGATGTCGCGCACCATGCCAGCGGAAAAACCTTCGACGCTGATGCGCATGACACCGGGCGTGGTGGCCCCGCGCGGCGGGAACAGGTCGCCGGGCTCGCGGCCGACCATGAGACGCACCAGCCCTTCGCCGTCGATGCCGGAAAGCGACTGATCTGCAGTGACGCCACCATCTTTCAGCACCGTAACATGCGAGCAGAGCGCCTGCACCTCGTTGAGGCGGTGGGAAATATAGAGGAGCGCCATGCCGCGCCCCTTGAGCGTCTCGATCAATCGGGCGAGGACGCCGGCTTCATGGGCCGAGAGCGACGAGGTAGGCTCGTCTAGAATGAGCACGCGCGGCTTGCGAAACAGCGCCTTGGCGATCTCTACCATCTGGCGGCGGCCGAGCGCGAGATCGGCGACCGGCATGTCGAACGGCTCGCTGAGCCCCACCATATCGCACACCTCCTGCACGCCGCGGTGAAGGGCTCGGTAATCGATGAGGCCGAACCGGCGCGGAAAGGCGCCGAGTCCGATATTTTCGGCAATCGAGAGGCTGGCCGTCAGGCTCAGCTCCTGCTGAACCACGGCGATACCGGCTTTGCGGGCCGCCGCCGGGCTGTAACGGCCGACCGGTTGGCCGTCTATCAGGATTGACCCGCCGTCCGGCTGGAGCGCGCCGGACAGGAGGTTGATCAGCGTGGACTTGCCGGCGCCGTTTTCGCCGAGCAGGGCGTGAACCCTGCCCGGCAGAAGGGCGATGTCGACGCCCTTCAAGACGGGGTTGCCGAAAAACCCCTTGAACACCTGCCGGGCTTCCAGCAGGGGGCTTTCTTCCGTCATGACGACGTTCCCCAACGCGGATTACTTGCTCAGCAGCTTGTCGAAGAGTGCCTTGTCATAGTCCGAGTAGATATAGCCGTCAGCCGGGAACTTGTCGGCGCGCGAGAGATAGCTGCCGATCGAGCTGTCGTCGATGACAGGCAGCGGCACTTTGACGAAGGCAGGGACATCCTTGCCCTGCAGCGTCTGGACCGCGGTATAGACGGAGAGCGCCCCGAGCCAGTTGGGCTGCATCGTCGCCCAGCCCTTCAATCCCTTCTCTTTCCAGAGCTCGAGGAACTGGCGGGCATTTTCGCCTGTTGTCGGCACCTGGTCGCGGCCCTGACGCTCGAAGGCGAGGACGGAACCGGCCGACAAGGCGCCGCCGAGCGACAGTACGCCGTCAATTTCCGGATTGGCGAAAAGCAGGCTTGTCATCGCTTCCTGTGCCGGCGCGACATTATACTCCGTGTTGGTTTCGGTAATCACCTGGATGCCGGGATTGGCATCGAGAACCGGCTGGGCGCCCTTGCGGCGGTCGTCGCTCACCGAAATGCCGGCCGGGCCGTTCATGACGATGATCTTGCCCTTGCCGCCGAGTTGGCTGACCATCCACTTGGCCGCCGTCGCGCCCCATTCGTTGGAATCGGTGTTGATCTTCGCCGTCACCTTGTCGGTATTGACCAGACTGTCGAAATTCACCACCGCGATACCCTTGTCGCAGGCATCCGAGATGACGCGGTCGAGCGCCGTGGAGGAACCGGCGATCACGACGATGGCGTCGACATTGGCATCAATCATAGACTGGATATGCTGGATCTGCGTCTGGGCGTTGCCCTGCGCATCCGTGATCATCAGATCCTTCACCAGCCCGGCCTTCTTCAACTCCTCCACTTCGGCGGTGATCGTGCCTTCGGTCTGTTTCATCCAGGTCGGCACCGAATAGATGTTCGCCCAGCCGATCGTGTAGGGCGCCTTCCTGTCTCCCTTGATACAATTGGCGGCAGCCGAGGCCGAGCCGGTGGAAAGAACGAGAAGGGTGGCAGCGGCGGCGGCTCCGGCGAGAAGGCGGCGGCGGCGCGAGGCGGAAATGCTGTTCTCAGAATTTTTCATGTCGATCCCCTTTTGTGTGGCAGCGTTAACGCTTGCCATCTGTTTTTGTCCAATATAATGTACACATGATCTAAATACCGGACGCGTCGATCTTATGCCGATTTTTTTGCCTCGCAAGGGGGATGAAAAAAATTTTCGTCGGCTGGCAACAACAGGATCGGTTGACAGATGCGGCGGAGGGTTTGAAAAGCTTGGCCGAACAGAAATTGGGATCGACAGCAATGGACGCAATTCAGGACGAAGCGATCGGCAAGCGGGCCCGTGGGCTCGACCGGGCTTTCGAAATCCTCGATTTCCTGCGCCAGAAGCGGCAGGCCTTGAAGCCGAATGAAATCGCCGCACAGATCGGCGCGCCGCGCTCATCGGTCTACGAGCTCGTCAACCTTCTGCTGAGCAACGGCATACTGGAATTCACGGGCGGCGAGGGGCGGGTCTATCTCGGCCGTAAGCTCTATTTCCTCGGCGCCGCCTATGAAAACCATTTTGATTTCACCCGCGAATGCGAGGCCGCGCTGGAACAGCTCGCCGACGAAACGCGGGAGACGGCGCAGTTCTGCATGCTGGATGGAAACAAATATACGGTCGTGCGCATGCGCGAAGGCGCGCGGCCGTTCCGCATTTCGACGGATATCGGCCAGTCGGTGCCGATCCCGTGGACGGCCTCCGGGCGCTTGCTGGTCGCGCATTTGTCGGATCAGGAAATCCTGAACTTCATTCCGTCGCAAGATTTTCGTCTGCCGAACGGCGAATGGCTCGATCCGCAAAGCTTCATCGTCGAGGTCCGCCAGGCCGAGCGAGAAGGTCTCTTCACGTTCAACAGCATCGTCGACAGCTTTACCCATTGTTTCGCGGTGCCGGTGCGGGGCGAGGAGGGTCATGCGGCCGCAACGCTCTGCCTGGTCACGCCGCGCGACGACGGCATTGCGAACCGCGACCGCTACCTCGATTGCCTGAAGAAGGCCGCCACTGGCCTGGAGCATGCCCCGGCTCGGCCGAAACGGGGCTGATACCCCGTACACGACGCGCATTGATCGCCGGCGACACTTCCTGCGGGAACTCGCGCCGAGCCACGTGCTTCCTTAAATCTTAGCACGCTCGCTGGGCTCTGCCCGCGTGCACATCGAAGAGCCGCTGCAGGACGAGCTATGTCTCGTTGTGCTCTTCGATGTTGATTTCCAGTTTGAGCCCAATCCCGCAAATCTATTCACTCTTCCCCCGAAACTACGAAATGATGTTTCTCTATTAAATTTATAGAGTACGTAATTAATATTCCGACGGCAAACGACGAACGGAGAGGATGCGAAATGACACGGAAAATCAGGCTTGGGGCATTTCTTCCCGGCGGTGGACAGCATGTTGCATCGTGGCGGCATCCCGACCAGCCGGTCGATGGGGCGACCAGTTTCGAGTTTCACAAGCAGCTCGCCCTGACGGCGGAACGAGGCCTCTTCGATGCCTACTTCCTGGCCGATGGATTGGCCGTTGGCTTCGGCGGAGCGCGTGAAGGCGGTAACGCCCGCGTCGCCGGCTTCGAGCCCGTCACCTTGTTCTCCGCCCTTGCGCCTCTCACCACCCATCTCGGCTTTATAGCGACCTCCTCGACCACCTACGAGGAGCCCTATACAACCGCCCGCAAGTTCGCTTCGCTGGATCTGATTTCGGGAGGCCGTGCCGGCTGGAACGTGGTGACCACGACGGGCGACCTGACGGCGCAGAACTTCAACCGCGAAACACAGCTTCCGCATGCCGAACGATATCGCCGCGCCGCCGAGCATGTCGACGTCGTCCGCAAACTCTGGGAGAGCTTCGAGGATGACGCGTTCATCCGCGACAAGGAGACCGGCGTCTTCTTCGATCCGGCGAAACTGCACGACACCGATCACCGTGGCGAGCATTTCAGCGTACGCGGCCCGCTTAACGTTTCGCGCTCGCCGCAGGGCCATCCCGTTATCGTGCAGGCCGGCCAATCGGAAGACGGCCGGGGACTCGCCGCCGCCACGGCTGAAGTCATCTTCACCGCCCACCAGAATATCGAAACCGCCCAGGAGTTCTATCGGGATATCAAGGCGCGCGCTCGCGGACTCGGCCGCAATCCCGATCATATCCTGGTCATGCCCGGCGTATCCGCCTTCGTCGGCCGGACCGAGGCCGAGGCGCGCGAGAAATACGACCGGCTGACCTCGCTCATTGTGGAAGAAGACGGGATCGGCCTGCTCAACGGCCTGACCGGCGGCACGCTCGACCTGCACGGCTATGATCTCGACGGGCCGCTGCCGCCTGCACCGCCGACGGAAGGCATGAAGAGCCGCCAGGCCCTCATCCGCCAGATCGCAGACGAAAACAACTTCACCATCCGCCAGCTCTATCAGTGGATCGCATCGGCCCGCGGCCACTACACCATCGTCGGCACGGCAGAGCAGATCGCCGATACGCTGCAGACATGGTTCGAGAACGAAGCGGCCGACGGCTTCAACATTTTGCCGCCTTGGCTGCCGACGGCGCTCGACGACTTTGTCGATCTCGTCATCCCGGAACTCCAGAGCCGCGGCCTGTTCCGCACTGCCTATGAAGGCAAGACGCTCCGGGAAAATCTCGGCTTGCCTTTCCCGCCAAACCGCTGGGCTGCCGGACGCACTGTCCTTGAGGCAGCGGAGTGAGGAGAAACCCATGGCCTACGAAATCAACCAGGCTCTTCCGAGAAGCTTCGGCCGACTGAAAAGCAGCAAAAGTAATAGTTCCGCTCTGGCCTCCCATATACGCGGAGTGCTCGCGGCATTTCTGCCGCGCTACGGTCTGCTCATCAGCTTCCTCGTGCTCTGGCAGGTGTCGAGCACCAGGGGCTGGATCAATCCCGCCGTCTTCCCACCTTTGAATGTGATCCTATCGGCGCTGTGGACCAATCTTTCCAATGGCGCCTTGCTCGATGACATCGCCATCAGCCTGCAGCGATCCGGAACGGCCTTCGCCTTTGCCGTCCTTGTCGGTATTCCGCTGGGCCTGTTCATGGGACAGTTTCGCTTGGTCGAACAGGCGCTCGACCCGATCCTGCAGCTCTTCCGGCAGACCTCGGCGCTGGCGCTCTATCCGGTTTTCATCCTGCTGCTCGGCCTCGGCGAAACGTCCAAGATCTTCGTGATCTTCTGGGCGACACTGTTTCCCGTGCTGCTCTCCACCATCGGCGGCGTGAAGGAAGTGGACACGAAGCTCATTGAGATGGCGCGCACCTATGGCGCCGGACCGCTGACGGTCTTCCGCCGTGTCATCCTGCCGGCATCGGTGCCTGCGATTTTCGTCGGCCTGCGTCTTTCGGCGACCACTGCGCTTCTGCTGCTGATCGCTGCCGAGATGATCGGCGCCAATAAGGGCATCGGCTTTCAGGTGATGAACGCCCAGTACAATTTCCAGATCCCGCTGATGTTTGCGGCGATCCTGCTGCTCGCCTTTCTGGGGCTTGCCGCGAATGCCCTGCTCGTTCTCCTGCAGCGCCGTCTCTGCCGCTGGTCTCAGCCGAACACGTAACCCGCTTCCCCCGATTTTCCTCTTCCGAAAGGACATTCCATGACATTCCATCCCCGCAATCTTCTCCTGCCGGCCGTGATCGCTCTCGGTCTTGCCACGACGGCCGCAGCCGCCGACACTGTGAAGCTGCGCTACCTCGCCAGCCAGGGCGGTCTTGCCGCCCATGAACTTGCCGAAGAGCTCGGCTATTTCAAAGACACCGGCATCACGTTTGAGAATGTCGGCTATGCCCAGGGCGGCCCTGCGTCTCTCATCGCTCTCGCATCCGGCGACGTCGAGATCGGCAGCGCCGCCACCTCCGCCGTCCTCAATTCGATCATCGGCGGCAATGATTTCGTCGCCGCCTATCCGTCGAACGGCATCAATGACGAGGTGCAATCGACCTTCTACGTGTTGGAAGACAGCCCGATCAAAAGCATCAAGGACATTGCCGGCAAGAGTATCGCGGTCAACACGCTGGGCGCGCATCTCGACTATACCATCCGCGAGGCCCTGCATTCCGTCGGCTTGCCGAGCGACTCCGCCAATCAGGTCGTCGTTCCCGGGCCGCAGCTCGAGCAGGTGCTGCGCTCCAAGCAGGTCGACATTGCCGCCTTCGGCTATTGGCAGACGACCTTCGAAGGCGCTGCGCTCAAGAACGGCGGCCTGCGCCCGGTTTTCGACGATACCGACGTGCTAGGAGACATTGCGGGCGGCTTCGTGGTCCTGCGCCGTGATTTCACCAAGCAACATCCGGAAGCCTCGAAGATTTTCGTCGAGCAGTCGGCCCGCGCTCTCGACTATGCCCGCGAGCATCCCGAGGAAACCAAGAAGATCCTGGCCAAGGCGCTCGCCGAACGTGGCGAGAATCCCGATATTGCGCAGTATTTCCGCGGCTACGGCGTGCGTGCCGGGGGTCTGCCGGTCGAGCGCGACATCCAGTTCTGGATCAATGTCCTGGTGCGCGAAGGCAAGCTGAAGCAAGGCCAACTGGCGGCAAAGGACATTCTCTTCTCAGCCGACGCCAAGCCGGCAAGCAACTGAGGAACCGCCATGAGCATCGCCGAGCACATTCGCCGCGGGGAGGTGACGATCCGTCGCCTCTCAAAATCCTATAGGCTGAACGGCAGCCACCTACAGGTTCTGAAGGACATCAACCTCCATATCCGCTCCGGCGAAAGCCTCGCCATCGTCGGCGCCAGCGGTTCGGGCAAGACGACACTGCTCAGGGTTCTCGCCGGGCTTGAGGATTGCGATACCGGAGAGGTGCTGGTCGACGGCAAGGCAATACGAGGCGTCGGCGCGGAACGCGCAGTGATTTTCCAGGAGCCGCGCCTTCTTCCCTGGCTTACGGTGCTCGACAACGTTGCTTTCGGCCTGGAAACGAGAGGCCTGTCGCGTGAGCAGGCGAGGAACCGGGCGCGCCGCTATGTCAAGCTCGTCGGCCTGCAGCAATTCGAAGCGGCCTATCCCCGGCAGCTCTCCGGCGGCATGGCGCAGCGCGTCGGCATCGCCCGGGCGCTTGCCGTCCAGCCCGAAATTCTGCTGCTCGACGAACCGCTCGGGGCGCTCGACGCCATGACCAAGATCGGCATGCAGCAGGAGCTCGCACGGATCTGGCGCGACGAGGATGTAACGACCATTCTCGTCACACACGATCTCGAAGAGGCGATCTATCTCGCGGACCGAATCCTGATCCTGCCGCGGGAGAAGGGAGCCGAGCCGCGCCTGATCGAAATCGATCTGCCGCGTCCGCGCGACCGCAGCGCGCCGGAATTCGTTCGCCATCGCGAGGAGCTGCTGAACCTGTTCGGATTGCACTGAACGCTGCGGCCTCTATCGGTTCTGCAGGCCGAAGACATTTCACCCGGCCCAGGGATCGATCAGCTCGATCCCGAAGCCGTCGAAATCCCTAATATTACGCGTCGCGAGGCTGAGATGATGAGCAATCGCTGTCGCCCCGACCAGGCCGTCCATTGACGACAGGCCGCGGCCTTTCCGTCTTGCATCGCCCCTAAGATCTCCGCAGGCTAAGGCAACCGGTTCATCCACTGGAATGATGCGATGCTCGAAACGTTGCGTCAGGTCGTGGGCAAGCCATTCGGCCAGGGCGTCGCGTTTGCGCCCCTTGTCCATCAGGGCAACACCGCGCCGGATCTCTGCTACCGATACGATGCTGATGAAGGAGCGATCCTCATCGAGCTTATCCAGCCATTTCAGGACGCGCGCATCCGGGTTCGGCTTAGTCACCTCGGACAGGATATTGGTATCCAGCAAAAGCTTCACAGCGCCGGGTCACGCGGTTCATCGCGTTGACGCTCAAGGTCCAGATCGGCGCCGCGTAGGGGCGATTGCATCAGAAATTCGGCAAGCGTTCCCTTGCGGGCGGTCTTCCGCTGCCATTCCTCGGCAGAGACGACCACGACACTCGGCTTGCCGTTTCGCGTAATCGTCTGCGGCGTGGATTGCGCGCGTTCGATGACCTCGGAAAGCTTCGCCTTCGCACTGGCAACGGTCCAGCTTTCATCGACGTGTGGTGACGGCTGCATCGCGCATTCTCCTGACCAGAATGACTATAATGACTATATACGCCGAGACTGGGTGAGTGGCAAGCAGCCGTCACTGGTTAGCTCACGTGGGCCGAAGATGCTCGGCCGCGTATTGCCCGGAAAAGACCGCAGACGGTTATGAAGGCTTGCTCCTTGCTCCGGCCGTCAGATAGGGCCGCCGGTCCAGTTCCGCCGACCGATAGGAACTGCGCAGCCGCAGCAGATCCTTGCGGGCGATCAGGCCGCACAGCTTGCCCGATGCTGCATCGACGATCGGAATGCGGCCGCTGTCCGTCGACAGCATCAGGTCGGCGATGAAGGCGACCGTATCGTCCGGATGCCCGACAGGCACGGCGTCATCGGTTACATTCTCCGCAAGCGTCTGGGCAGCGAGGTCCGGCTTCCCCTGCCAGAGAAGGGCATCAGCCCGCGAGACGATGCCGGCCAGCCTGCCCGCAGCATCGACCACCGGATAGATTCGGTGCGTTTTCTCTTGAGAGACGAACAAGTCGCATACCTGACCGACCGTCATGCTGACAGGAAGCGTGTCGACATCGCTGATCATGATCTCCCTGGCTCGGGACAACTCGAACGGATCGACGCCATATTCGCGGGTAATGTGCTGGCCGCGGCGCGCGATCTTCTCGGTGAGGATGGAGCGGCGCAGCAGCAGCACCGTGATGGCATAAGCCACCACCGTTGCCGCGAGCAGGGGAACGAGGGTGCCGACGTCGCCGGTGATCTCCATCGCGAAGAAGGTCCCCGTCAGCGGCGCGCGCATGGTTCCGCCCATCATCGCGGCCATTCCGAGCAGCGCCCAGAAGCCGGGATCGTTGCCGGGCATGACGATCCCGACGAGCCATCCGAGCGCGCCGCCGAAGATGAGAAGGGGAGCGAGTACGCCGCCCGAAGTCCCCGACGAAAGGGCAAACAGCCAGATGATCGTCTTCACCAGCAGGATCGACAGTACAGCCGGTGCGAGCAGCCGATTGTTGAGCAGCCCGTCGATGATGTCGTAGCCGACGCCCATCGCCCGCGGTTCGATCAGGCCACCGAGACCGATGACGAGACCGCCAAGCGCAGGCCACCACATCCAGTGGATCGGCAATGCTTCGAACAGGTCCTCGATCTTGTAGAGCAGCGTCGTCAGCAAGCCGGATTGCAGACCTGTAATGATGCCCATTGCCGCACAGGCGAAAATCCCCCACCAAGGCAAGGTCACCTGGAAATGGGTCGGGAACAGCGAACCGGCGCCGAACAGCAGCGGGCGCCAGCAGATCGACACGCAGGCGGCGACGGCGACGGGAATAAAGCTGCGCGGCTTCCATTCGAACAACAGCAGTTCGACCGCCAGCATGACCGCGGCGATCGGCGAACCAAAGATCGCCGTCATGCCCGCCGCCGCACCCGCAACGAGAAGTGTCTTTCGCTCGGCCGCGCTCATGTGAAAGAATTGGGCAAAAAGCGAGCCGATCGCGCCACCGGTCATGATGATCGGTCCCTCGGCGCCGAACGGACCGCCCGTTCCGATCGAGATCGCCGAAGACAGCGGCTTCAGGACAGCGACCTTCGGCGACATCAGGCTGCCGCCGATCAGGATGGCCTCGATCGCTTCCGGGATGCCGTGGCCGCGGATCTTCTCGGAGCCGAAGCGAGCCATCAGCCCGATGACGAGGCCGCCGAGCGGCGGCACCATTACCACCCACAATGAACGCGTCACGCCGGCCAGCGAGGCGGACTCGATGCCGATCTTGCCGAACCAGATGACATTCGCCACCAGCGCGATAAGGCTGACGAGGCACCATGCTGCAAAGGCGCTGGCGGAGCCGATGATGATAGCCATGCCGATCAGGACGAGGACCCGCCTGTCGGTGGTGAAATCTCCGGCCTCGCGCCGGGAAAGACCGCCCGTAAAGTCGTGCGGCCGGTTGCTGGTTTGATGCTGCGCCATGGAAGCCTCTGCTACGCGGAAATAAGTATGCTTGAGAGGCTTGGATATATCGTACTACGATATAAATCAACGGATGAAAGCGTGAAGACGAACATGTCTTTTGAACATGCTTCCCTTGACCGGCTGACGCCTGCCCATCTATTCGAGACCGGAAATAACTCCCGCACGGATCGCCACTTGCGGCAGAGGAGAACGAGTTTGAAGAAAGCCGCGCCGCCGCTGAGACGGGAGGATTACGAGGCTCTTGCCGATCTCAGATTCGCACTTCGCCAATTCATGGACTTCAGCGCCTCTGCCGCACAGTCGGAAGGCCTGCCTGCCCAGCAGCATCAGGCGTTGCTGGCGATCAAGGGACAACGCGGCGAAGCGATGACCATCGGCATGTTGGCCGAGCGGCTGATCATCGCGCCTCACACGGCGACCGAGCTTGTCGGGCGGCTGTCGGATGCGGGGCTGGTCGAACGCCATCCCGACCCTGCCGACCGGCGCCGCCAGACGCTTGCCTTGACCGACAAGGCGGACGAGCTTCTGACGAGGCTGAGCGCCGTGCATCTCTCAGAAATCAGGGTGATGGCCCCGAAGCTGATCGAACTTCTTCTCGAGCTTCAGAAGTCGGCGTCGAAGGCGGAATAGTCGACTCGCTCCACGATCACAGGAATATACCTGAGACACCGAACCGCGAGTGGAGGCGGCACCGCAACCATTACCCGCGGCCAAGATATCACCTCAGCAGGAAAGCGTCCTGCTGAGGCGATGGATATGGGCTGCGCCGATGCCGCAGCAGCCGCCGATGATCGTGGCACCCGCTTCGGCCCAGGAGCAGGCAAAGCGCGAATAGGCGTCGTCATTCAGGTCGTCACGGGTATCGTGCAGGCCTTCATTGGCGGCTGCCTCGCCTGTTTCCCCTTCGAAGGCATTGGCGTAGACACCGATTTCGATCTGAGCATTCCTCTCCCCGAACACCCGTGCCGCCGTCTCGACCGCGCCCTGCATAACCTCGGGCTTGCTGCAATTGAACAGGAAAGCCGCCGCACCCGATGACACCGCCCAGGACGCCGCCTCCTCGACGCTTTCGCCGGAGCGGAGTTTCGGCGCGCCGCCCCTGATCGCCGCCTCGTCATCCGCCAATGTGAAGGAAATCCAGAACGGCTTGCCCGATGCCGCCACCGCTTTGCGGACGGCCTCGCCCTCGGCAATCAGGCTCAAAGTCTCACCGAGCCATAGGTCGACGAAGGGAGCGAGGTTTTCGACCAGCACCTCGAGATAGTCCTGCACCCGGGAAGGCTGGAAATTCTCAGGCTCGTAGGAGCCGAAGATCGGCGGCAGCGATCCGGCGACGAGCACCTTCCGGCCGGTCACGGCATCGGCAGCCTCGCGCGCCAGACGACCTGCAAGTCGCATCAGCGCCGGCCCCTCCTCTTGGAAGCGGTTTTCGCCGATATGGAAGGGCACGAGCGCATAGCTGTTCGTCGTGATGATTTCAGAGCCGGCGGCGATGAATTCCTGGTGCACCTTCCGCACGACCTCAGGCGAATTCATCAGCGCCAGCGCCGACCATTCCGGCTGCTTCAGTTCGGCGCCCAGCCGCAGAAGCTCGCGGCTCATGCCGCCGTCGAGAATTCGCGTTGTGCTCATGAGGTAGTCTCCATTCAGGCTGTCGCGCCATTACCGGCGCCGGGCTTTTCAAAACATATGGCGAGCTTCCGCCTAGCGGCGAACCGGCACCTGCGCTTCGAGACTTCGAAAGACGCGGGCGATCACGGCAGTCAGGGCGAGATAGAAGAGAGTGACGACGATGAGCGGTTCGTAGACGAGCAGCGTGTCCTGACGAACCTTGTTGGCGACGGCATAGAGGTCCATCACCGTCACCGTGAAAGCGAGCGGCGTCGCCTTCAACTGCATGACGATCTCTCCGGCAATGGTCGGGAGGGCAATGCGAATGGCGCGCGGCAGCCAGATGCGGCGGGTGAGCTTCCAGGGCGACAGGCCAAAGGCGCGGCCGGCCTCGAGCTCGCCCTTGGGAACGGCAAGCAGCGCGCCGCGCAGCACTTCAGCCTCATAGGCCGCATAATTCAGCGTGAAGCTGACGGAAGCGAAGAAAAACCCCTCGCGCAGGATCGGCCAGAACAGGCTCTGGCGGATGCCGGGGATCATGGGCAGCAGCGAGCCGACCCCGTAATAGAGGAGCCAAAGCTGGATCAACAGCGGCGTGCCACGGAAGAAGGTGCAGTAGCCGCGGGCGGCGAGTCGCGTCAGCCTGCCGCCGGTGACCTGCGCGAAGGCGAGACCGATGGCGATGACGAAGCCGAAGACCACGGAAATAACCAGCAGCGCTACGGTCTGCCAGGCGCCGGTCAGAAGAAGCGGCCAATAGGAGGAGATCCAGGTGAAACTCATGGCGCGCTTTCTTCAGGCCAGACGCGGCTGTCCCCGCCGCACCCGCCCTTCGATCAGTTTGAAGACGACGTTAGAAGCGAGTGTGATGGCGAGATAGAGAAGAGCCGAGGCAAGAAAAAAGACGAAGTAGTGTTTGGTGCTTGCCCCGGCGAGGCGGGTGGCGAGCGCCAGTTCCTGATAGCCGACGACCGCGACCAGCGCGCTGTCCTTGGTGACCGACATCCATAGATTGGCAAGGCCGGGCAGCGCATTCGGCAACAGCGCCGGCAAGAGGACGCGACGGAAGCGCAGCACCGGCCCCATGCCGAAAGCCTTGGCGGCCTCGATTTGGCCGACGGGAATGGCAAGGATCGCGCCGCGCAGCACCTCGGTCATATAGGCGCCCTGCACGAAGCCGAGAACTGCGACGGCGGCAACGAAACCGTTCACGTCGACCGGCGGCAGGTTGAATGCCGCCAGCAGCCGGTTGAGGCCATCGGTGCCGGCATAATAGAGCCCGACGATCAGGATCAGCTCGGGAACGGCGCGAATGACTGTCGTATAGAGATCGAGCACCAGGCGGAGCACAGGATTGCCTGAAAGCTTTCCAAGCGCACCGCCCGTGCCAAGCAGCAGGCCGACGGCGAAGGCGCAGGCGGAGATGGCGACCGTAGCAACCGCACCTGCCAGAAGAACGCCGCCCCATCCCGGAGGATAGGGGGAGAGCAGGTCCAGAATCCCTTGTTGCGCGGTCGCCATTTCTAGGAGAGCTTACTTCGCGCCGTAGATATCGAAATCGAAGTATTTCTTGGTGATTGCGTCGTATTGGCCGTTGGCGCGAACAGCAGCGATCGCCTTGTTCAACTTGGCTTTCAGCTCTGTATCTTCCTTGCGCAGGCCGCCCGAAACACCAGCGCCCAGGATCTCCTTGTCGTCGGCGACATCGCCCATATTGGCGCAGCAATCCTTGCCCGCATCGCTTTTGAGGAAAGCGTCGAGCGCGAGGGAATCACCGAAGACATAGTCGATGCGGCCGGAAGCGAGATCCTGGAAAGCTTCGTCGAGCGTCTGGTAGGTCTTCTCCTCGGCAACGGCAGCAAAATACTTCTTGTAATATTCCGACTGGATCGTCGATACTTGAATACCGATGGTCTTGCCCTTCACATCCTCTGCCGTTGCACCCGGCTTCTGGTCCTTGGGGCCGATCAGGGTGCTCGGGGTGTTGTAATATTTGTCGGTGAAGTCGATCACCTTCGAACGTTCCGCGGTGTTCGACATCGACGACCAGATCACGTCGAACTTCTTGCTCTCAAGAGCCGGAATGAGGCCGTCCCAGGAGATCTCGACGATCGAGCACTTCTCTTTCATCTCTTCGCAGACGGCATTCATCAGGTCGATTTCCCATCCGTGCCATTCGCCCGAGGCATCCTTGGCGAAGAAGGGCGGATAAGATTCGTTCATGATGCCGAAGCGGACTTCGGCCTGTGCCGCGACGGCGGAAAGCGCAAATGCGACGCCGGCGAAAAGCGTGGGGAGCAGTTTCATTCGCAGGATTCTCCTGGTTCGTGTTGTCGGTGATGGCTCGATGCAGTGATCAGTGGGCGCTAAGGCGGGTGAATTCTCGGCAGCGGGCGCTGACGGGCGCCCCGAAGACCTGCTCCGGCGGACCTTCCTCCTCGATCCGCCCTTGGTGCAGGAAGAGGACGCGGCTCGAGACGTCGCGAGCGAAGCGCATTTCATGCGTGACGATCAGCATGGTCCGGCCCTCTTCCGCCAGATCGCGAATGACTTTCAGCACCTCGCCAACCAGCTCGGGATCGAGCGCCGATGTCGGCTCATCGAACAGCATGACGGCGGGATCGACGCAGAGTGCCCTTGCGATCGCCGCGCGCTGCTGCTGGCCGCCGGACAGAAAGGCGGGATAGGCGTCGCGCTTGTCGAAGAGCCCGACCTTGTGCAGCAGGGCTTCCGCCTTTTCGATCGCTTCGCGCCTGGAAACGCCCATGACATGCACCGGCGCCTCGATGACGTTTTCCAGCACGGTCCGATGAGCCCAGAGATTGAAGCTCTGAAAGACCATGCCGAGCCCGGTTCGCAGCCGCTCGATCTGCCTCCAGCTCTGCGGCTGCAGCCGTCCGCCGCGGCCGCTCTTCAGAGCGACTTCCTCGCCGTTCACGGCGATGCGGCCACGATCCGGCGTTTCCAGAAAATTGATGCATCTAAGGAAGGTGCTCTTGCCAGAACCGGACGAGCCGATAATGGAGATGACGTCAGACTTATGGGCCTCAGCCGAAATACCCTTGAGAACCTGTTGCGAGCCGAAGCTTTTATGAAGATCTTCGACGCGAAGAGCAGGAGTGGGCTGATCCGACATGCATGGGTCCGGCTAAACTGAGTTTGCGAAGGATAATGATAAAGTTGCGCGGTTTTTTCGCGCAATTTCTGCCTCTTCTGCATTTAATGTGCAAAATAATCTTTCTCATGCGGCAAACCAGGCAGAACGCATGAGCCGCGAAACGCCGAAATGGACTGGATAATGGAACAACTGGATCGTTTTGACCGTGACATCCTCGATATCGTTCAGCGCGACTGCCAGCTGAAGGCCGAAACGATCGCCGAGCGGGTAGGTTTGTCGGTCTCGGCGGTGCAGCGGCGGCTGAAGCGGCTGCGCGAGGAGGGCATCATCAAGGCGGAGGTCGCCGTCCTCGACCGTAAGGCGACGGGTACATCGATGGTGTTCATCGTCGGGATGGAGATCGAGCGGGACAATTACGACGCCTTGGCGAAGTTCCGCGTCTGGGCGGAAAAACAGGATCATATCCAGCAGGTCTATTACGTCACGGGCGCGGTCGATCTGATCGCGATCGTGACCGCCCGCGACGTCGAGCATTATGACGACATCGCCGCCCTCATCATGGCTGACAATCCGCAGATCCGCCGCATGCATACGAATGTGGTGCTGCGGGACGTCAAGCTCGGCCTGTTCGTGCCCCTGGAATAGCCATCACCTCATACCGCCGGCAAGCTGCTGGACTCATGTCGGACAAAGGGCATAATTCCGGACGCAATTTCGGGAGGAACGAGCCTTGACTTTACGACACCAGATCATCGCATTGGCGATCGTTCCGCTCGTCATTTCGATCCTTGCAATCACCACCTTCATCACCTGGCAGTCGGCAAATCTCGCCAAGAACAGCATCGACACATTCGAACAGAACATGCTGAAGACCAAGGAAGGCGAAATCCTCAATCTGACCAATCTTGCCCTGTCCGCCATCCAGACGATCTACGACAAGGCCGGCCCCGACGACGAAGCCGCCAAGCAGCGGGTGGCTGGGATTCTGACCTCTCTCGACTATGGCAGGGATGGCTATTTCTTCGTCTACGACCATGACGGCAACAATATCGTCCATCCGCGCCAGAGTTTCCGGCATGGCCAGAATTGGCTGGACCTGACCGATCCTGACGGCGACAAGGTGATTGCCGAGCTGATCGCCACGGCAAAGGCGGGCGGCGGCCTGCATCAATATAAATGGCAGAAACCTTCCACGGGACAGATTGCCGACAAGCTCTCCTTCGTCGTCAGCCTCGACAAATGGCGCTGGGTGGTGGGCACCGGCGTCTATCTGGACGACGTCTTTGCCCAGAGCGCGGCCGCCAATGCCGTGATGCGCGCCAACATCAGGCGAACCTTCGTCATCGTCGCGCTGATTGCCGTGCCCTCGGTGCTCGTCGTCTTCACGACCTGCATGCTCCTGACCTTCCACGAGCGCCGCATGGCCGACAGCCGCCTTAAGGAACTGACGCAGCGGGTCATCGACACCCAGGAAGAGGAGCGCACGCGGCTGGCGCGCGAGCTGCATGACGGCATCTCGCAGACCCTTCTCGGCGTGCGCTATGCAATGGACCTCGCCGGCCGCAAGGTCAGGACCAATGTCGACGATGCGGCGCTGACCATCGATCGCGGTGTCGAGGCGCTGAACGGCGCCATCAAGGAAATACGGCTGCTTTCGCACGATCTGCGCCCCCGCGTGCTCGACGATCTCGGCCTGACCGCGGCGCTCGAGGCCCTCTGTCATCACTTTGCCGAACGGACGGGGATCGAGACTGACATCGACGCCTCGGGCTTTAATGGCATGCTGAAGGTGGAAGCCAGCACCGCCCTCTACCGCGTCGCCCAAGAGGCCTTCAACAATGTCGAGCGGCACTCGGGCGCCTCGAAGCTTTCGGTCAAGCTGTGGAGCGACGGCGGCCGCGCCCGCATGACGATTTCAGACAACGGCACCGGCTTCGACGGCAGCAAGGACGGCGGATCCGGCGGATCGGGTCTCGGGCTGCGCAACATGCAGGAGCGCATGGCCCACTTCCGCGGGCTGTTGCTCATCAACAGCAGCGAGTCCGGCACGACGCTGACGGCGATGATGCCGAGATCGGCCAATCTGCCCGCCGGCAAGCAGGCTGAAGCCGCATGAACGAACGCGCGAAAATCAGGGTTCTCCTGGTCGACAACCATCCGCTGGTGCTGGACGGGTTGAAAGCGGTGCTCGAAACATTCGACCATATCGAAGTCGCCGGCACCGCCGGGCTCGCGCAAACGGGTCTCGACATCGCCCGGCAGATCCAGCCGCAGGTGGTGTTGATGGATATCAACATGCCGAAACTCAGCGGCATCGATGCGATCGAACTGTTCAGGAACGAGCTTCCCCAAGCCCGGGTCGTAATGCTCTCCATGCATGACAGCCGGGAATACATCTCCTCCTCGGTCATGCATGGCGCTGCCGGCTACGTGCTCAAAGATGTTTCGACGGACGAGATCGTTGCGGCCATCGAGACCGTGGCGGCCGGGGGCACCTATTTCTCCTCAGGGGTCTTCGATGCGCTTATGGGCGAACGCGCGGAGGAGGGGAGTGCCCCTCTGACGCCTCGTGAGCGCGACATTCTCGGGCTGATCGTTGCCGGCAGAAGCAACAGGGAGATTGCCGAAGCGCTCGGAATAACCTCCGCCACGGCGGAAACGCACCGCAAGAACCTCAAGAAGAAGCTCGGCATCGCCACCACGGCCGGCCTCATCCGTTACGCGCTCGATCACGGTATCGTCTCGAAAATCAGCGGAAATCCTCGCCTACCCACTTCTGGGTAGATGCCGGCATTTCCGCCCCGCGCCCATCTTGTGACGACAAAACCGACGCCATAGGACTCCCTCCGCGGCTGGCCAAGTGTCAGTCGTTGGGAGGAATTCATATGCGTTACATCAGCTTTCGATCGGCTGGAAAGGTCGAGCGATCCGAACCGGGCTCGCCGCAGCCTGCGGCTGACAGACCCGCCTTCCACGCCGACAACTGGAACATGGCTGCCGCCCCCCGCGGCGCCTGAAAGGTACCCGACATGGAAAAACCACATAGCAAGGCAGCGCTGTGGCTGCTTATCATCCCGTACATAGGGCTGCTCTGGCCGCCGTTCTACAATCTCCGTGAGCCGGCGCTTTTCGGCTTTCCCTTCTTCTACTGGTATCAGCTTCTCTGGGTGCCGATCACCGCGACGCTGACCTGGATCGCCTATCGGAGTGTTCGCCATGACGACTGACATCGACGGTACGGCGCTTGCCGTCTTCATCTTCTTCTTCGCGCTTGTCACCGTCATGGGTTTCGTCGCCAGCCGCTGGCGCAAGCCCGAGACGCTGGCCCATATCGATGAATGGGGTCTCGGCGGACGCAACTTCGGTACCTGGATTACCTGGTTCCTCGTCGGCGGCGATTTCTACACCGCCTATACCGTGATCGCCGTGCCGGCGCTGGTCTACACGGTCGGCGCTTACGGCTTCTTCGCGTTGCCCTATACGATCGTCGTCTATCCCTTCGTCTTCATGGTCATGCCGGTGCTGTGGAAACGCGCCAAGGATTTCGGCTATGTGACGGCCGCCGACGTCGTCCATGGTCAATACGGATCGCGCGGTCTCGAGCTTGCCGTCGCGGCGACCGGCGTCATCGCCACCATGCCTTACATCGCCCTGCAGCTCGTCGGCATGACGGCGGTCCTGAAGGCGCTCGGACTGCATGGCGAACTGCCGCTGGCGATCGCCTTCATCGTGCTGGCGCTCTATACTTATTCGGCGGGCCTGCGCGCGCCCGCCTTGATCGCCTTCGTCAAGGACATCATGATCTATATCGTCGTGATCGCCGCGGTCGCGCTGATCCCGTCGAAGCTCGGCGGCTACGCCAATGTCTTCGCCTCGGCCGATGCGGCCTTCCAGGCCAAGGGCTCCGGCAACCTGCTGCTGGGCGGCAATCAGTACGTCGCCTATGCCACGCTCGCTCTGGGCTCGGCGCTTGCGGCCTTCATGTATCCGCATACGCTGACAGGCATCTTTGCCTCCAACAGCGGCAAGACGATCCGCAAGAATGCGATCATGCTGCCGGCCTATACGCTGCTGCTCGGCCTTCTGGCGCTGCTCGGCTATATGGGCCATGCCGCCAACCTGAAGCTTGACAGTGCGAACGACGTCGTTCCCACGCTGTTCAAGACGCTGTTTTCGGGCTGGTTCTCCGGCTTCGCCTTTGCCGCGATCGCCATCGGCGCGCTGGTGCCGGCGGCGGTGATGAGCATTGGCGCGGCCAATCTCTTCACCCGCAACTTCTGGAAGGCCTATGTCGATCCCAAAATCAGCGATGCGGGCGAGGCCAAGGTCGCCAAGGTGACATCGCTCGTCGTCAAGGTCGGCGCGCTGCTTGTCATCCTCTTCCTGCCGACGCAGTTCGCCCTCGACCTGCAACTGCTCGGCGGCATCTGGATCCTGCAGACGCTCCCGGCGCTGGTCTTCGGTCTCTACACCGGCTGGTTCCGTGCACCCGGCCTGCTTGCCGGCTGGTTCGTCGGCTTCTGCGGCGGCACCTTCCTGGTCTGGGATGCCGGCTGGAAGCCTCTGCATCTGATCAGCCTCGGCGGCGAACCCTTCACCGTCTATACCGGCCTGCTGGCGCTGGCGGCAAACATCGCGGTTGCAGTCGTGGTCAACGCCCTGCTTCCAGCCAGGGCCCCGGCTCGGGCGTAGGCACGAAAACGCGAAGGGCAGCAAACGCTGCCCTTCCTCATTGCAAATTATGGCAGGGGCGCAGGAGCGCTTCCGCGATCAGAATTCTTCCCAATCGCCCGCCAATGCCGTGTTCCCCTGGACCGCCGCGCCGCCCTGGAACGACTTGCCGATCTTCGCGATCATCTGCCGAGCGGGCGAGGCGACAGCTTGAGCGTGCTGCGCTGCTGCGGCGGGCGGCGTCATGCGCCTTGATGCCACCGCTCCGCCGATATTGAACTGGCTGAGCAACTGGAACAGCGCATCGGCTTCCTTGGCGAGGTTGTGGGCGGCAGCTGTGGCTTCCTCCACCATGGCGGCGTTCTGCTGCGTGCCCTGATCCATCCTGTTGACAGCGGCGTTGATCTCTTTCAGCCCCGTCGCCTGTTCCTGCGAAGCGCCGACGATCGCGCCGACATTGCCGTCGACCTGCTGCACCTGCGCGGCAATCTCCTGCAAGGCCTTTCCGGTCTCGCCGACGAGGGCGACGCCGCTCTTCACATGGCCGTTCGAAGCGTTGATCAGTTCCTTGATCTCCTTTGCCGCCTTGGCGGAACGCTGCGCCAATTCGCGCACTTCCTGGGCGACGACGGCAAAGCCCTTGCCGGCTTCACCGGCGCGGGCGGCTTCGACGCCGGCATTCAGCGCCAGCAGGTTGGTCTGGAAGGCGATCTCGTCGATGACGCCGATGATGCTTCCGATCTCAGTGGCGGAGGATTCGATCTTGCCCATGGCGTCGACCGCATCGCGAACGACGCTGCCGGAGCGTTCCGCATTGTCCTTGGTCTTGCGGACGAGCTGCCCGGCTTCCTGAGCCCTGTGGCTGGAGTCGGCGACGGTGGTCGTGATTTCTTCCAGAGCAGCGGCGGTTTCCTCGACGGAAGCGGCCTGCTGTTCGGTCCGCTTCGCGAGATCGTCCGAGGCCGACCGGATCTCCTGTGCGCCGGCCGCGATAGCGCTGGCGTTCTGAGAGACCTTCTGCATGGCGGCGCGGAGCTTTTCGACCGCGGCATTGAAGTCGGCGCGGAGCTTTTCCAGGGACGGAATGAACGGGGTGTCGATCTGCTGCGTGAGGTCGCCGTCTGCCAGGGCCTGCAAGGCGTCGCCGAGCCGGCCGACAGCCTGGTCCGTTTGCTCCGCATGGGTGCGGCGTTCGTCGGCATCCTGCTCGAGGCGTTGCCGCTCCGCGATAGCCCGCTTGCTTTCCGCATCGGCTTGCCGTGCCGCCTTCGCCGAAATCGCGTCACGCAAGCCGGCCACGGCGCGCGCGAGCTTGCCGATCTCGTCGCCGCGCGCTTCGAGGCGACGGTCGCCGTCGAGATTGCCTTCCGCCATCGCTTTTAGCGAAAGCTGGAGTTTTGCCAGCGGACCGACAATCGTACGGGATGTGATGACGGCAGCGACAATAGAGAGAAGAGCCGCGATCCCCAGCGCCGTCAGCACGATCGGCTTGAACCCGCTTGCCGAACTGCGAACCTTACCGCCAATCGTTTTGTTCAGCGCTTCCTGATAGTCGATGAATTTATTGATGGCGCCGAGCCACTGCACGAAAGCCGGACGGGCCTGTTCGAGCAGGATCTTGCGGGCCGCCTCGCCGTCGCCCTTCTCCTGCAGCGCGATGATCTCGGCGACCAGAGGATTGGTTTTCGCCTGAATGCCGGCAATCTCGGTGAGAATGGCTTTTTCCTGATCCGTGGCACCTGCCGGGGATGCAACCATGTCGGCCATGCGCTTTTCATTCTCGGCATAAGTGGCCGCGAGCTTATCGATCAGCGCCTCGGCGGCCTTGCGTTCATCCGCCGAGGTCACCAGGGTCACGTCGCGGATGGCGATCGCCCGATCATGCACGCTGCCGCGATAGTTGATGGCAAAGCGTTGCTTGACGCTGTTGACGTCATTGATCGTTTCAAGATCGCTGTTGATCTTCGCGACCTCGACCGCCGAATAGATGGCCAGGCCGGCCATCAGCAGAACCAGGAAGCTGAAGCCGAGGGTGAGACGCACCGCGATCCCGAAATTCTTAATGCTGTTCATTGGCACTCTCCATGGTTGGCGAGGTTATCAAAAGTCGCTGGGGCATCAGGATCGCTCGCGACTCCTCATTCAAGCGTGCGGTCCTCGGTCCGTACCCGAACGCGTCCCGAGGCGCTGTTCGCGCCCGACATGCCACTTCGCATGAACTGCACGTTCAGGGAGCGGCCGAGCCAATGCCCAGAAGCGCGGAAGCGCGCGTGAAAGTAACATCGTCGATTTCGTGCAAGATTTCGGAAGCCCGGCTCGCCGTCATGGCGTAGGTGACGATCCTGAGAACGCCTTCCCGATATCCTAAAAATTTAGGGGAATATATTTTAGAGAATGTAAACGGAGACGGCAGAGAGCCAGTAAGCTGCGCTTTTCGTATATCTTGTCGGCATTTTTTACACGGATGTAATGCGCGAAGTGTATGCTAAGTTGTTTCGCAGAAACGGCCGACATCTGCTGTTGTAAATTCGGCGCTCAACTCTTTGGCCGCCTTGCACTCGGACAATGATCTGGGAACGCCGGACAAAAATCGCGAATCACTTCGGATGCACTGCGGCAGCGCAAACGATGTTTGGCGCCGACTCAACGGCCGCAACAATGTGCTGCAACGATCCGACATCCTGTGCTCATGGAATTGCCCGTCAGCGGCGTCAGCCACGCAGCAGCGGCAGCAGCTGATCGCCCTGCCGCTTGATTTCCGAGAGATAGGGCGTATCGGACAGCACGAAATGCGTGATCCCCAGATCCTGATATTTGCGCAGCGATCGGGCGACATCCGCCGCCGAGCCGACCAGCCAGGTGGTGCCGGCGCCGCCGCCGCCGAACTTGCCCGGCGCGGTATAGAGATTGTCGTCGAGGACGTCGCCGCGCTCATACAAAGAGAGCAGCCGTTGCTGGCCGACAGCCAGCACGCGCTGGTGATCGTGCCAGCCGACGCCGTTGTTCTTCGCCATCTCGGCGACCTTCGCCTCGGCATCGGCCCAGGCCTCATCCGTCGTGTCGCGGACAAGCGTTGTGATCCGCAGCCCGAATTCCAGCGGGGGAAGGTCGCGGTCGAGGTCCCGGCTCAGTCCCTTGAGCCGGTCGATCCGTTCCCGGACGCCGTCGAGCGGCTCGCCCCAGAAAAGCTGGACATCGGCCTCGGAGGCCGCCACCCGTTCGGCCGCCTCCGACGCACCGCCAAAATAGAATTTCGGGTGCCGGCGGTCGCCGCGGACCTCGATGCGCGGCACCACGGTGGATTCGGTGACCCGGAAATGCTCGCCTGCCGATGTGACGTTTTCTTCCGTCCATAACCTGCGGACCAGCCGCATGAACTCCCTCGTCCTGCTATAACGATGCGCCTGATCGCCCTCGCTGTCGCCATAGGCGGCCAGATCATCCTTGCCTGAGACGATGTTGATCCGCACGCGACCGCCCGTGAGGTGGTCGAGCGTCGCCGCTGCGGACGCGAAATTCGCCGGCTGCCAATAACCCGGACGGATTGCAATCAGCGGCTCGAAGGTGGTGGTGCGTGCGGCGAGCGAGGCGGCGACGGTGAACGTGTCGGGGCGGCCCCAGCCGGTGCCGATGAGCGCGCCCTTCCAGCCATGCTCCTCCAGCGCCTTCGCATGGCTGGTCAGCGTGTCGAGGCTGTTGTGATTGTCGACGGCGGAATCGCCGCGATGGCCGGGCCTGACATCGTTTGGAATATACCAGAGAAATTCGGAATTATTGCTCATGCGATGCTGCGGATCTGCGTGGTTGGAAGAAGAAGGCCTCCCGGCGAATCATGCGGTTATCTGCCTCGCCGAGGCTCCCATGCGGGGTAAGATGGAGCATTACCCACTAAATCAGTAGACTATTTTATTTAATAATGGCGGCGCTGATGAAAAATTGTGCCACAGGTCGGTGCCCGCGGGCTTGGCAGCGTCCCAATAGGAAAAGCGCCTGGAATGCTTGTTCGCAGACGCTTTAAGATTGTTCGATCCCTGTTCTCGATCTTACGGCCGGGCAGCGTCCGTCGCTCCAGTCGGCGCGGAAAATGCCCGGCGGTCAGGCAATGGCCGGCGGGTATTCGTTGGCCTGGAAGACGTGGTGATGCACCTTGCCGGTGAAGAGCTGCAGGAGTTCGCCGGTGACCTCGCGGCTCTCGAAGCGCACATCGGAGCGAAGCGCTGCGTTCACCGCATCCATATCGGGATAACGTATGGCGAGAGCCATGGCATAGACCGGAGCGCCTTCGTCGCGCTCCATGCCATCAAGCACCCGGACTTCCTCGGCGCCTGGAAATTTCGTCCAGAGAGGGACGAGCCGCTGCCTGACAAAGGCGCGGAATTCCTCTTCTCGACCGGGATGGATTTGGCCTTCAAACAAAGCATAACGAATGATCATGGGTTCTCTTTTCCAAATCTCGCCGGAGCTGGATCGATATTGGCGTGGTGTCAGCGGGGGTAAGGGCGTATCCGCAGATACGCCCTTGGGAAGGCTTATTTGCCCCAGATTTTCTTGTATTGATCGCGGTAGCCGTTGTCGGGATCGAAGCTGTTCTTCGGCCCGCCGTCGAATTCGACGTTCGCGCTGGTCACCACGTGCAGCGGCGACACGTAGCCCGACCACGGCGCACCCGCGAAAGCACGGTTCAGTTCGTCGACGAGCTGCCAGCCCTGGAGGTTGAGCGGCTCGGCGACCGTGACGGCCTGATACTGCTTGGCGCGAATGCGCTGATAGGCGCTCTCCGAACCGTCACCCGCGGCGACGTTGACCGGCTTTCCGTCGCCGGCAATGCCGGCCGAGGCGAGCGACGGTCCCATGAAGTCGTAATAGAGGTCGTTGATCGCCAGCGAATGCGTCCACTTGGCGCCGTACTTCTGCAGAAGCGACGTGGTCAGCTGCGGCATGCGCTGGGAGGTTTCGGCAATTGGCGTGTCGACATATTCGAGCACCGTGCCGCCGAGATCTTCGATCTCCTTCTTCATGCGGTCTGCCTTGGCAATCGCGATCGCATAGGTGGAGTCGGTGAAAATAATGACGCCGGGCTTGCCGCCGGCATCGGCAAAGGCCCAGTCCGCCGCAGACTTGGATACTTCCATTGCATCGGTAGTCACGTTGGCGAAGACGCCGACTTCCGGAACCGGACCGACGGCCGAGGCGGCGTGCCAGGAGACCATCGGAATGCCGACAGCCTTTGCCGCTTCCATTGCCGGCTTCTGCTCGACGGCGTCGAAGCCGTTGATGATGATGCCATCGGGCTTCAGCGCCATGGCTTGGCCGAAGGCCGCCGTCCGGCCGCCGATCGAACCAGCGCCGTCGAGCACTTTCACGGTCCAGCCGAGCGCGCTGGCCGCTTCCTGCACGCCATTGGCCACGCCGAGGATTCCGCCGTTTTTCATATCGGCCGCAAGAATGACGATGTTCTTTCCGGTGGCGCCTTTGGGGCCGCTCGTCGGGCCATCCCATGCGCTCACCTTGGACGCATATTTCTCGACCACCGCTTTGGCGTCGGCCATGGAATCGGCCAGTGCCGGCACGCTGAGCATAAAGGCGACGGTTGCGACCGTTGCCTGCAATAAAGTCCTGCGCTTCATGTTCACTCCTCCATTTTGTTTGTTATGAAATGCCGGCCGGGCCGGCATCCTCATTTGGATGCGGGTGTGATCCTCCTCACAGCTCCGCGCTTGCGCTGGGCGTAGCCTGCGATGCCGATGGCAATCAGCAGGGTCACGCCGTTGAACAGCGGTTCGACGAAGAACGACCCGCCGAATTGCTGAATTCCAGATATCCCCACCGCCAGGATGATGACGCCGATCAGAGTGCCCCAGACGTTCACCCGTCCCGGCTTGATCGTGGTCGATCCAAGGAAAGCGCCGACAAGCGCCGGCAGCAGATATTCGAGGCCGACGCTCGCCTGGCCGATGCGCAGCTTCGAGGCCAGCAAGACCCCGGTCAGGGCCGCCAGCAGCCCTGACGTGACGAATGCGCCCATCACGAATTTGCGGACGGGAATGCCGTTGAGGGCCGCGGCCTTGGGATTGGCGCCGATCGCATAGAGATAACGGCCGATCGGCAGGTATTCGAGCACGATCCACATGCAGATGGCGATCAGCAGCACGTAGAAGCCGGTGATCGGCAGGCCGAACAGCATGGTGCCGTTCAGCGCGTAGAAACCTTCAGGCAGGACCCCGACCACTTGCCGGCCGCCGGTGTGCCAAAGGGCAAGCGCATAAAGGACCGTACCGGTGCCGAGGGTGGCGATGAAGCTATCGATCTTGGCGACCTCGACGAGCAGACCGTTGATGAAGCCGGTGAGGACGCCAAGCGCGAGAACGATGAGGACGGCGACCGGCCAGGGAAGGCCGTAGACCGTCTGCAGGCTGATTGCGAGAATATGCCAGAGCACGATGCCGTAGCCGACCGTCAGGTCGATGCGGCCCGACGCCATCGGGATCATCGCGGCGAGCGACAGGAGGGCAATGATCGCCTTGTCGGAGACGATCGAACGAACATTCAGGACCGTCGGAAACGTATCCGGCAGCATGATCGAAAAGAGCAGGATCAGGCCGACTGTCAGGATCACCAGACCATAAACCGGAATCAGGCGCCCGATCTTCTGTCCGGCGGACAAGCCGGCCATTTCGCTCTTGGTCGGCTCCAGCGCGGTGGATTCAATGGATTGCATGGCTGTTCTCCCGATGGCTCAAGCAGCTTCCGATGCGGATGCGGCCGTGATGACCGCCTCCGTCGTCAGGGCGCTTCCAGTCAGTTCGCTGACGATTTTGCCGCGCGAGAAAACCAGCGCGCGGTGGCAGATATGGGCGATTTCCTCGAAATCCGTCGACACAACGACGACTGCGAGACCAGCTTCCAGCGCCTGCGTGATCAGGCGGTAGATTTCCGCACGCGCGCCGATGTCGACTCCGGCGGTCGGATCTTCGGCGATCAGCAGCTTCCGGCCGGTCGCCAGCCAGCGGCCGACGACGACCTTCTGCTGGTTGCCGCCCGACAGAGCTTCCACCGGCAGATCCGGATCGTTCGGCCTGAGGCCGACGGACTGGCCGATCGCATGGGCAAGGTCGGCTTCGCCGCGCGGAGACAGGAAGGAAAAAAGCCCGCGTCCGACGGCGCCGGGGTTGATATAAGTATTTTCTCGAATGGACAGCGAGAGCGCGACGGATTCCTCCGTCCGGTCGCGGGCGATCAATCCGATGCCCGACGCCATTGCGCTCAGCGGGCTCGAAAGGTCCGGAGTTTGGTCATGCAGCAGGATCGTGCCGCCGAAGGGCTCGCAGCCGAACAAGGCGCGGCCGATCCGTTCCTGACCGGCGCCGCGCAAGCCGGCGAGCCCCAGAAGTTCGCCCTGTCTTATATCGAACGATATCGGGCTCGTGCCGGCGCAGACGAGATCGCGCACCTTGACGATCGCCTTGCCGGGCTTGATCTCGGTCTTCGAAAAGAGACCGTCGCCGCTGCGGCCGATGATCATCGTCACCAGTTCGTCGGGAGTGGTCTCGCTGACCGGATTCTGCCCGACCATGCATCCGTCGCGCAGGACGGCGACGCGATCGGCGATGCGGAAAATCTCGTCCAGCCTGTGGGAGACATAGATCATGCCGACGCCGCGCTCCTTCAGGGGACGGATCGCGTTGAACAGCCGATCGACTTCGTCGGCGGGCAAGCTCGCCGTCGGCTCGTCAAGCACCAGAACGTCGGCTTCGACGGCAAGCGCGCGGGCAATGGCGACGAGGGATTTTTCGGTGCGCGACAGAGCCGAGACCCGCGTCGTCGGATCGAAATCGCAGCCGACCAGCTTCAGGGCCTCTTTCGCGCGCGCCTGCGTCCTGTTCCAGTCGATCAGACCCTGGCGCATCGAGAAACCCTGCGACAGGCCCATGTTCTCGCCGACCGTCATCCACTCGATCAAGCCGAGATCCTGATGGATGAAAGCCACCGGCTGCCGCTCGTTCGGCTTCGGCGGGCGATGATGATAGCTCTGGCCGCGAAACAGGATGTCGCCGTTATCGGGCTTGTAGATGCCGGCCAGGGTCTTGATCAGCGTCGATTTCCCGGCGCCGTTTTCGCCGAGCAGCGCCAGGATCTCGCCCTCGCGCAGGTCGATCGAGACGTCACGCAGCGCCTGCGTGCCGCCGAAGCTTTTGGTGATCGATTGGAACTCCAGCAGTCTCTTGGCTTCCACTGTGGCTCCTCCCAAAGCTGCAGCTGTCGTCATGAACAGATGTTATCGATAACATCGCCGAATAGTCAAGCGGAAAGTGACAATCTCGCAAGCCTGAAATGAGGTCAGTCGGCGGCAAATCCGTCGAGCAGGCGCATCATCTCGGCTGAGTCCTTCGGCCCAAGGCCGGCAGCGCAAAGCAGGCGATGAATCTCTACGACCGCACCCGTCATCGGCAGCGGCGTTTTTGTCTTCAGTGCAAAGGCCTGAAGCGAGTCCAGATCCTTCAGCATGTTGTCGATCCGGCCTGTCGGCGAGAAATCCCGGGCGGCGAATTTCGCCATGAATTCCTGCAATATCCGGCTGTCCGCCCTGCCGCCGGCAAGGGCGGCCGGAATGGCGGAGGGATCGACACCGCCGGCTTCCGCCAGCTTGACGGCTTCAGCGACCGACTGGAACAGCACGGCGCAGAACAGCTGGTTGATCAGCTTGGTGGTCTGCCCGGCGCCGGATGCGCCCATAAGCGTATAATTGGCAGCAAGATGCCGCATCACCACGCGCGCCCGCTCGAAATCCTCGAGGCTTCCACCGGCCATGATGGTCAGCTTGCCACCGAGCGCACCGGGCACGCCGCCCGAAAGCGGGCAATCCACCCATGCCATGCCCGTTTCCCGCCGCAGCCGCTTCGCCATGTCGGCGGTCTCGGCCGGGTCGATCGAAGACATATCGATCAGCAGCCTATCAGCGCTTGCCGCCGCCGCAACCCCCTTCTCGCCGAAGACGACGGCGCGGACGATATTTGCGTGATTGAGGCTGAGGACGCAGAATTCCGACCGCGAGACCGCATCCTCCACCGAAGCGGCCGCGTGGGCGCCCTTGGCTGCCAACGCCGCGACCTTTTCAGTATCGAGATCGAAAACCGATACTTTGTGGCCGGTTTCGATCAATCGCGTGGCGATCGCCGCTCCCATGATGCCCGCGCCGATGACGGCGACATCTGCTCTGTGGTCATCCTGCATGATAATCTCCTCCCTTGACGGCCACGCCTCGCAGCCCCTCACAAGCCAGCGCCACCATATCATCCAAAGCCATATCGATCGCCACCGTCACGACACCGGGCTCACCGGTCGGCGGCTCCAGCGTCTGCAGCTGGCTGTCGAGCAGCGATGCCGGCATGAAGTGGCCCTGACGGGCCTGCATCCGCGACAACAGCAGATCACGCGACCCCTCCAGAAAAACAAAGGCCAGGCGCCCATCGGCCGCCTGCCGCAGCCTATCCCGATAACTTCTCTTCAGCGCCGAACAGGAAATCACCAATCCCTGCGACGCCTCTTGCACCGTCCTTATTTCCTCGCCGATCCGGTCGAGCCAGGGCAGGCGGTCATTGTCGGTGAGCGGGATGCCCTTGGCCATTTTCTCGACATTGGCAGCCGGGTGGAGTTGGTCGCCTTCCAGGAAGGGCATGCCGTATTGCACGGCGACGCGCTCTCCAACCGAGGATTTGCCGCAGCCGCTGACGCCCATGATCACGACGGCCAAGGGTAGTGCCTCTTTCTCGAGGTCCATGGACTGATCTTTATCAGAGGCAGGTCGTGATGCCGCCGTCGACATAAAGCGTATGGCCGTTGATGAAGGACGAACCGCGCCCCGAAAGGAAGACGGCGGCACCTACCAGTTCCTCGACATTGCCCCAGCGTCCGGCCGGCGTCCGCTTTTCGAGCCAGGACGAGAATTCCGGATTATCGACGAGTGCCTGGTTGAGCGGCGTCTTGAAATAGCCCGGCGCAATCGCGTTGATCTGCAGGCCGTGCTTGGCCCAGTCGGCGCACATACCGCGGGTCAGATTGCGCACCGCGCCCTTGGTCGCCGTATAGGGAGCAATGCCCGGACGGGCGAGCTCGCTCTGAACCGAGGCGATGTTGATGATCTTGCCATGCCCACGGGCGATCATGGCTTTGGCGGCCGCCTGGCCGACGTAAAACACGCTGGAAATATTGGTGGTCAGCAGCAATTCCCATTTGTCCGCCGGGAAATCTTCCAGCGGCGTGCGGAACTGCATGCCGGCATTGTTGATCAGGATGTCGAGCGGACCGATATCGGCTTCGATCGCGGCGATACCCTGCGCAGCAGCGTCCTTGCTGGTGACGTCGAAGATCGCCGCATGGGCAGAAAGACCTTGAGCCTTGAGGCTTTCGACTGCGCGTTTGACGCTTTCGGGCGTGCGCCCGTTGATGACGACCTCGGCGCCATGCTGCGCCAGGCCCTCGGCCAGCGCATAACCGATCCCTTGGCTTGAGCCGGTGATCAGGGCAAGCTGCCCGGTCAGATCAAACAGGTTCTTCATGCAAATCACTCCTCCGGTGTCGCGGCGAATGACGGCTTATACCGCCACTTGCGGTGAAACTCACTTGACATCCCTATCTCGAATTATATGTTATCGATAACATAATCAACAGCCAAAATGCGAGACAAAGACGCAATGCCTGACGTAGAAATTTTGATGACCGGGGCCTATCCAGAGTGGGACATGGTCGATCTGGAGGCGAGCTACCGCGTCCACCGCCTGTGGGAAGCCGCAGATCGGCAGGAACTGATTTCAAAAGTCGGCAGCAATATCCGCGCCATCGCGACGCGCGGCGAACTCGGCGCTTCCGCCGAGCTGATGAAGCAACTGCCGAAGCTGGAGATCGTTTCCTGCTACGGCGTCGGCACCGACGCGATCGACCTCTCCTATGCCCGCGCCAACGGCATTCGCGTGACGAATACACCTGACGTGCTGACGGAAGACGTCGCCGATATCGCGATCGGACTGCTGCTTTCCACGGCACGCCAGATTCCGCAGGCCGACGTTTTCGTCCGCACCGGCCAGTGGGGCAACGTTCCCATGCCGCTGGTAACGCGGGTTTCGGGCAAGAAGGTTGGGATCGTCGGCATGGGGCGGATCGGCAAGACGATCGCCAAGCGGGCTGCCGCTTTCGGCTGCGACATCTCTTATTTCGCCCGCAATAGGGACCAGGACGTCGCCTATGGCTATGAAGCCAATCTGGTCGCGCTTGCCAATTGGGCCGACTTCCTAATCGTCATCGTTCCCGGAGGGGCCGCGACCATGAAGATCATCAACGCCGAGGTGCTGGAAGCGCTCGGTCCGGAAGGCATGCTGATCAATGTTTCGCGCGGAACGACCGTCGACGAGGAAGCGCTGATCGCAGCGCTTCAGAACCGCACCATCCAGGCCGCCGGCCTTGACGTTTTCCTCAACGAGCCGAAAATCGATGCGCGCTTCCTGACGCTGCCGAACGTCGTGCTGCAGCCCCATCACGGCTCCGGCACCATCGAGACCCGCAGGGCCATGGGCAAACTGGTCAGAGACAATCTCGCCGCGCATTTTGCCGGTCGCGCGCTTCCGACGCCGGTCGTGTGAGGAGTTCGACATGAAAGCCATCGTCATTCACGCTGCAAAGGACCTCAGGGTCGAAGAGCGCGAAGCGGAGATTGCAGGACCGGGGCAGGTGGAGGTTGCCATCGAAGCCGGCGGCATCTGCGGTTCCGATCTGCATTATTACAATCACGGCGGCTTCGGCACCGTTCGGCTGCGCGAACCGATGATCCTCGGCCACGAAATCGCCGGCACAGTCAAGGCGCTGGGTGCCGGCGTGAGCGACCTTGCCATTGGAGACCGCGTCGCGGTTTCCCCGAGCCGGCCGTGCAGCCATTGCCAATATTGCCTGAAGGGACAGCAGAACCACTGCCTGAACATGCGATTCTACGGCAGCGCCATGCCGATGCCGCACATTCAGGGCGGCTTCCGCCAGCGGCTGGTGGCGGAGCGCTGGCAATGCCACAAGGTCGCCGACGGCATTTCTATTCATGAGGCCGCCTTCGCCGAACCCTTTGCCGTCACTCTGCATGCGGCAAGCCGCGCCGGATCGCTGCTCGGCAAGCGGGTGCTGGTCACCGGCTGCGGTCCGATCGGGATGCTGGCGATCGTGGCCGCCCGCGTTCTCGGCGCCCGTGAAATCGTCGCGACCGACGTCACCGACACAGTTCTGACGATCGCCCGCACCAGCGGCGCCGATCGCACGATCAACGTTGCCACGCATGCATCCGACCTTGCCGCTTACGGCGCCGACAAGGGATATTTCGATGTCATGTTCGAGGCGTCGGGCAATGAACGGGCCGTGCGCGCCGGCCTTGAGGTGCTGAAGCCCCGTGCCGTTCTCGTGCAACTCGGCCTTGGCGGCGATGTCTCCATTCCGCAAAACATGATCGTTGCAAAGGAAATCGAGATGCGCGGCACATTCCGCTTTCACGAGGAGTTCGGGCTCGCCGTCGAGCTGATCAACGCGCGCCGCGTCGATCTGAAGCCGCTGCTGACAGGCGTCTTCGCAATCGACGAGGCCGTCGCCGCTTTCGAACTGGCTAGCGACCGCAGCAAATCGATGAAGGTGCAGATCGCTTTCTGACTATGCAGCGCGGGCGCGGTCCGTGCTTTCGCGCAGCACGACCCTGTAGCTCGTCAATGTGATCTCGTCGCCGGTCGCCTCGCCGCTGCCTTGCAGCGCATCGAGCAGGCGGACGGCGGCCTGCCGGCCGATGCCGTAACAGTCGACATTGATCGTGGTGATACTGGGATGACAGACTGACGAGATCTCGTAGTCGCCGAAGCCGGCAATGGCGATATCTCCCGGCACCTTCATTCCCCTGCGCTTGCATTCCATGATCGCACCGAAGGCGGAAAGGTCGGAGACGCAGAGAACCACTTCCGTGTCCGGCCAGCGCTCCAGCAGGCTCATAATCGCCTGACCGCCCTGTTCCATGGTGATCGGCGGTACGCCGAAGGAAATCGCCCGGCCCGGCCCGAGGCCCAGTTCCTCGACCGTCTTCAGGAAACCGCTTCGCCGCTGGCTGCCGCGCGTATCGCGCGCCGTCGTCCCGCCGATATAGCCGAACCTCCGATAGCCCTGGCTGGCCAGCGTCCGCACCAGCAGCGACATCGCCTCGCTATTGGAAAAGCCGACGACATGGTTGATCGGCTCCTCCGGAAGCTCCCAGGTTTCCACCACCGGAATGCCTGCCTTATCAAGCATGCGTCGGGCGCGGTCGGTGTGCGAACCGCCTGTCAGGATGATGCCTTCGGGACGCCGGCGCAGCATCGCTTCGATCAGTTTTTCTTCTTTCTCGGCGGAATAGTCGGTATAGCCGAGCAGAAGCTGAAGGCCGGTATTCTCCAGCGCATCGGTAATGCCGCGGGCGGTGTCGGAGAAATTCGAATTGTTGATGGAGGGCACCAGCGCCGCGATGAAGCCGCTGCGCCGCGAGGAAAGACTGCCGGCCGAAAGGTCGAGCACGTAGCCCAGCGCATCGACGGCTTCCATGATGCGCTTGCGCGTCTCTTCGGAAACACTCGCATCCTGCCGAAAGGCGCGCGAAACGGTCATGGCCGATACGCCGACATATTTGGCGACCTCAGCCATCGTCAGCTTTTGGGCGTCTCCAGTCTTGAGGCGCTTGACCTTTGGCTCATCGTCGTTTTTCACTGCTCTCTGCTTTCAAACAACGCCGGAATTGTGTAATTCAGCACACGATAAAGTTATCGTTATCATCGCACAATCGATTTTATCGAAGAAGTATGCGGTTCCACAGCCGGAAAAGCCTGCTTCTCACCGGATTTGCTAGGTTACCGGCGCCTTGGCGGCTATACGAATCTCCGAAATCCGAGCATTATGATATCGATAACAATCTTGAGGAGGAAGACTTATGTTCGGTGAAATCGAAGGTACCGGGTTCGAGGTCCTCGACCCGCGCTTTGAAAGCTGCTTCGTCGGCCATGCTCGGGTCGAACGCCTCTGGACGGGCGGCCGCTGGCTGGAGGGACCGGCCTGGTTTGCCGCCGGACGCTATCTGGTCTTCTCGGATATCCCGAACAACCGCATGATGCGCTACGACGATACCAGCGGACATACCTCCGTCTTCCGCTCGCCCAGCAACAACTCGAACGGCAACACCGTCGACAATCAGGGCCGGCTGATCACCTGCGAGCATCTGGCACGCCGGGTCACCCGGACGGAGTTCGACGGCAAGGTCGGCGTGCTCGCCGACCGGATCGCGGGCAGGCGGCTCAATTCTCCGAATGATGTGACCGTCAAGTCCGACGGCACAATCTGGTTTACCGATCCGAGCTACGGCATACTTCACGACTATGAAGGCGACTACGGCGAAGAGGAAATCGGCGGATGTCATGTCTACCGGCATGATCCGGAAACTGGCGTGACCGATCAGATGACGTCGGATTTCATCAAGCCGAACGGTCTGGCTTTCTCGCCCGACGAGTCGGTTCTCTACGTCGCCGACACCGGTGCATCGCACTTGCCGGGTGGTCCGCGTCATATCCGAAAGCTCGCGGTATCAGGCGACGGGACGCTGAGCGACCTCGGCGTGTTCGCGGAATGTACTGTCGGCATGTTCGATGGGTTTCGCGTGGACCGGAAGGGCAGGATCTGGACAAGTGCGGCTGACGGCGTGCACGCCTATGATCCGGATGGCACGCTGCTGGGCAAGATCCATATTCCCGAGATCGTCTCCAACGTGACTTTCGGCGGAGAGAAATTGAACCGCCTCTTTATCACCGGGACTACGTCTCTCTACGCCGTTTATCTCACGGCCAATGGGTCGAGACCGGGGTAAACTCATGCAGCGCGGCCGCGCTTTCGGGCGGCCGCGCTTTCTGGGTGCTCCGCAGCTCACCGTTGACTGAGACCGTCGGCCAGCCTGATGAGCCCGAGGAAATCCGACCTGTAGCCGAAGGGATCCGCCCCCCGCGATGCCGCGGCCAGATCGGCAACCGCCTGATAGGAATAAGTGTCGAGGGCGGGGAGGCGGCTCAGTTTCTGGCCGAAGGCGGCGACGGCCACCGAGAAGCGGACATCCTGTGGCGCGGCATCGACGCTGGCGACCGCGTTGCCCGCGCCGACAGGCGTGGTGATCAGCGCGCTCTTGTCCTCACCCGGCCGCTTGTAGCGCATCTTGACGAAGGCAAGCTCACCCTGGCGCCCGCTGCCCGCTGTCTCGGCCAGCACCTTGTCGGCTGCGCCATAACGCAGGTCGTCGTTCTTGACCGCGGGGCTTCCCTTGGGCGCAATCTCGTAGATCGCCGTGACGCTGTGGCCAGAGCCGATATCGCCGGCATCGACGCGGTCATTGTTGAAATCCTCGCGGTTAAGGGCGCGCGTCTCGTAGCCGATCAGCCGATATTCGGCGATCCGTTCCGGATTGAACTCGACCTGGAACTTGACGTCCTTGGCAATCGGAAACAGTGTCGATCCGGCCTCTTCGACGAGCGTCTTCTGCGCTTCCGCCAGGGTGTCGATATAGGCGGCGCTGCCATTGCCGTTCTGCGCCAGCGTCTGCATCAGGGAATCGTTGAGATTGCCGCGTCCGAAGCCGAGAACGGTCAGGAAGATGCCGTCCTTGCGTTTCTCTTCGATGATGCGCTTCAGGTCCTCGTCGCTCGACGGGCCTACATTGAAGTCGCCATCGGTTGCCAGCATCACGCGGTTGACGCCGCCCTTGACGAAGGCCTGTTTGGCAAGATTGTAAGCCGCCTCGATGCCCTCGGCGCCGCCGGTCGAGCCGCCGGGCTCCAGTCTGTCGATCGCCGAGAGGATTTTCGATTTTTCAGCCACGCGTGTCGGTTCCAGCACCGTGCCGGCATTGCCGGCATAGGTGACGATCGAGACGGTGTCGTCGGCCTTCAGCCTGTTGACCAGCAGACGGAAGGCGCTCTTCAGCAGCGGCAGCTTGTCCGGCTCGTCCATCGAACCCGAAACGTCGATCAGGAAAACCAGATTGGCACGCGGCGTCGTCGCCGGCGCGATATCATAGCCCTTGATCGCCACATGCATCAATTGCGTGTCGTGGTTCCACGGTGTCGGCATCACCGTTACGGTCGCCTTGAAGGGCTGATCTGCGCTCTCGGGGCGCGGCCAGTCATAGGGGAAATAGTTGATCATTTCCTCGACGCGAACCGATTGCGGATCGGGCATCGCCCCGCTCGTCAACGATCGGCGGACAAAGGAATAGGAGGCGCTGTCGACATCGGCGGAGAAGGTCGAAACCGGATCCGTTGCCACGCTCTTGACCGGATTTGCCGCAGCATTGGCAAAGCGCTCGCGATTGGCATCGGGCTGGATCTGCACACGCCCTTCCGCCGGCGGCAAAGGCGAGGGGGCGACGGCCATCGACTCTGCCAATTGCGGTTGAGGGGCGCCGGGAGCGGCCGGCGCGACGCGTTTGGCCGCGCCGAGCGCCGCAGCCGAGCCCTCGGACTTCGTCAGCGGGGCGATCTCGCCGGCATCGAATTCAGAAGGCGCAGCGGGTTTAGCGGCGGCCGGCTGCTCCTCGTCCTGCAAGCCTCGGGTGCTATCAGCCGCCGATGATTGAGCTGCCGGCTGCTTCTCTTTCGCCGGTGCTTGGGCAAGCTGAGGTGCGACCTCGACGGGTTCGGCCGGCTCTGGCGCATTATTTTGCGAGACGTCACTCGCGATCTTTTCCTGATCGACGATCGGCAGCCCGCTGTGATTCAGCGCTATCACGAGATAACCGGCAGCGGGAATGACGAGCAGCGTCGCAAGGGCTGAACCGGCAAGGAATTTCTTGTTCATGGCAGGGCTCCATATCCAATTGATGATGGAGCTTTGACGCCAGCCCTTCAGATTTCCTTGGGCTGCGGCAGTATCATTTCCTGCGTCGTCGAAGGCCTGCATGGCGGCGGCAAGCGCACGCGCGCGCGCCTCCGGATCGGCTGCCGGCGGCGTGGTGCGGGAGAGTTTTTCCAGTTCCTTGTCCATGGTCATACCTCTTCCTTGCCGAGCATGGCCTTCAGTCTCTTGCGCGCTTCATGCACCTGCCAGGAGACGGTCGTTTCCGAGCAGCCCATAATATAGGCGGCAGCGGAATGGCTGAGCCCTTCGCCATAGACGAGCAGCACCGCGTCGCATTGCCTCTCCGGCAAAGCGCGCACGGCCGCCCACAATTCGCTCGATATCTCATCGTCATTCTTACTGGGCGCATCGGGCAGCGGTTCGGCGGCATAAGCACGGAACGTCTGTTCTTCTCGATCCAGCTTGCGCCTATGGTCGCGGGCGGCGTTCAGCGTCAGGGTGTAGAGCCATGTCCTGAAGCGGCTGGCGCCGCGAAAGCCGCGGATCGCCGCGCCGAGCTTGACACAGACGTCCTGGGCGATGTCGTCCGCATCGGTGGAACTGCCCGACCACCGCCACGCCGTCGCATGGACGAAATCATAATGGCGCGAGACCAGCTGCCCAAAGGCCTCCCGGTCACCGCGCTGCGCCCGTTCTATGAGCTCCGCATCCAATGCGCACCTACCCCCAAGCTATCAAGCAAGATGCTATTTCGGGATTGAGACGTTTCTCCGATGGCGTTCCTTGGGTCGACGGCAAAAAAATTATGGCTTTTTCTGAAGCGGCGGCAAGTCTCCGCCCCGCAGGCCAAAAATAGTGGACGCCGCGACATCCATGGGTCGCGACCAGACAGATTGCCTCCGTTTTGAAGGCGCATGATGATGGCAGAGTCGGCCAAGGGCATGGATCTGCATGTCCCAAATCGAAAGGACTCTTCATGTCCGCTCCACCGCCTGTCCCTGCCGAAAAAGCCATCCTGCAGTTTCTCGAGATTTGCGATAGTTTCTATCCCGCCGACGCGGTCGAAGCGTCGGTCGAGCAGCAGCGAAACTGGTACGATGCCCTTTGCGCCCGGTTCGACCGCCCGCTGCCGCCTGAAATGATTTTTGCCGACGGCATGGTCCAGCGCATTCCGATCCGGCGCTACCGTCCCCGCAAGATCAGCACGCGCACGGTACTTCTCTATCTCCATGGCGGCGGTTTCGTCGTCGGTTCGCTGGAGAGCCATCATGCCATCTGCGCGGAGATTGCCGATTTTGCCGGTGCAGAACTCGTTTCCGTCGATTATCGCCTGGCTCCCGAATATCGCTGGCCGGCACAGACGGATGACGCCTTTGCCGTGCTGAAGCATCTGCTTTCGGCCAACAACAAGGTCGTGCTGATCGGCGATAGCGCCGGGGGCAATCTTGCGGCGGGCCTTGCACTGCGGGCACGCGACGAAGGCCTACCGGGCGTCGTCGGTCAGGTCCTGATCTACCCGGCGCTCGGCGGAGACCTGGCCGCCGGCTCCTATGTCGAGATGGCTGCGGCGCCTGGCCTGACCACGGCCGATGTTGCCTATTATCGCGAGATCCTGCAGGCGCCGGCAGGCAGCGAGATCGCCGAGCCGCTGAATGCGTCTTCGCTTGCCGGACTGCCGCCCACCTACATCACGGTCGCGCATTTCGATCCGTTGAGAGACGACGGCCGCCAGTATGCGGCCCGGCTTGCAGCGGAGGGTGTCGAGGTCTCCTTTCGGGAGGAGCCGCAGATGGTGCATGCCTGGCTTCGCGCCCGTCACATGAGTGAAGGCGCGCGCGACGGCTTTCACGCCGTCTGCGAGGCGGTTCGGCATTTCGCATCAGCCTGACGATCACATCAGGTCGCGCGCGATCCGCTTTTCGGCAAAGATCTTTTCGAAGATCTGCACATCGTCCTCGAAAGCGGTGACGACGGCGCTGACGATCCAATCACTGCCGGTGCAGGCAATCCGCGCGGTCGCGACCGTGCGCACGAACCAGCCGGGCCGGTGCATGTCGCAAGTCCAGGTCGAGGTGCCGGTCATCGACAGCGGGTCATCTGGCGAAATCGACCAGACCTCTTCGCGCAATTGCCGCGTCGACAGGCCGGTTTCCGGGTGTTCGTAAAGCCCGGTCTCCTCGTGGATGCGATAGTCCGTGCGGTTGGCCGAGAGGTCACGGACGACCTGACGCTTCGTCGCGGCGCCCGCATGCTCGATATATTTGGGCAGGGGATCGGGATTGGCCGGTTCATCGATTTCGATCTTCCGGTGGTCCCCAAGCAAGGGCAGCGCCAGACCGAGCGAGGCGATATCAATCTCGACCTCTTGATCATCGGGCGGCGGCAGGATCATCGGCCAATAGGCGGTCGAAAGCGAAAGGCGGATTCGATGGCCCTTGCGGAAGCGATAGCCGCAGGCATCGAGCACGAGCCGGATCGGCACTTTCTCGCCCGGCGTGAGCGGCTTGGGATCGGCATTGCCATCACGGTGCGTGAGATTGACGACGCCGAAGGTGACACGGGTGGCCGTGCCGTCCGGATGGACATCGACCAGGCGGGCGCAGAGATTGCCGCCTGTTGCGTGGGGGCGCAGCGCAAGCGTTACGACGGGCCGGCCGAGATAACCATGATCCTCTGCAAGCGGCACCGTGTCGAAGACCAGCGAGCCGGCATCGTCTGAGCGTTGGTCGATGGCCATTTCGGCGTCGGGCTTCAGCGTAAAATACTCTCCGGACGCGGTGCCGGTGTCGAGGGGAGAATGGAGATGGACGGGATGCTCGGGCGCATGCGGGATGGGCATGCCTTGCGTCAACCGGCCGAATTGCTCGACATAGAAGCATTGCATCCGCGGCGGCGTCCACATGTCCTTGGCGATCCAGAAGCCTGGATCGCTGTCGCGTCGGGCGGCAGGCCTGACGGCATCGAGAATATAGGCGCGAGCCTGCGGCAGTCGGTCGATGCCATTGTCGTCGCCGCGCAGCCATTTGTTCCACCAGGCGATCGCTTCGCTGTGGAAGTCGACGCGCGGCTTCGGCCAGGCGAAGTGCGGATATTTGTGGACCCATGGGCCGATCAGGGCCTTCGCCTTTCCGCCGAGACCTTCGACCGCCATCAGAGGCGTATTGCGGTAGCCGTCCGCCCAGCCGGCAATGACGAGCGCCGGGATATCCACCTGCGAAAAATCCTCCGAGATCGAACCGTGACGCCAGAAATGGTCGCGCCGCTGGTGCGCCAGCCACTCCTCCATGAAGAACGGTTCGCCGGCGAGGCGTTCCAGCCACATTTCCTTCCAGCGTTCGCCGACAAGTGCCGGATCGGGCGGGCGCGACTGGTAGCCGAGCATGGTCGCCGCCCAGGAGAGCTGCGCGGAGAGGTGGCAGCCGTTCTTATAGTGGATGTCGTCGTTGTAACGGTCGACGGTCGAGGCGATCGAGATGACGGCTTTGAGCGCCGGCGGGCGCAGTGCCGCGACCTGAAGGCTGTTGAAGCCGCCCCAGGAGATGCCCATCATCCCGACCGAACCGTTCGACCATGGCTGCGCGGCAATCCAGGCGATCAGCCCGCAGGCATCGGCAAGTTCGCGCTCGGTATATTCGCCGTCGATGACGCCTTCGGATTCTCCGGATCCGCGGATATCGACGCGCACGCCGGCAATGCCTGCGGCCGCGAAGACCGGATAGGTCGACTCGTCGCGGGGGCTGGTTCCGTCGCGCTTGCGATAGGGCAGGAATTCGAAGACGGCGGGAACCGGATCTTCTTCTGCGCCGTCGGGCATCCAGATGCGCGCGGCAAGCCGCGTTCCATCCTTGAGCTCAATCCATTCATTCTCGATGGTGGTGAAGCCGCGGGATGTCATGCTCACTCCTTCATTCACATTCAATTGCCGGCGCTTTCCATGCGGCGTGTCGCAAGCACCCGTTCCAGCCAGCCGATTTCCATTTCGGGCACGGATTTCAACAGCAGGTCGGTGTAGTCGTCAAAGGGCGGCGACAGTGCCGTCGACTTCGGGCCGAACCGCACCAGCTTGCCGCGATGCATCACCGCGACGCTGTCCGCGATCGCCCGGACGATGGCGATGTCGTGGGTGATGAAGACATAGGAAAGCTGCTCTTCCTCCTGCAGGCGCAGCAGCAGCTTGAGGATGCCCTCGGCCACCAGCGGATCGAGCGCCGAGGTCGGCTCGTCGCAGAGGATGAGTTCCGGCTTGGCGGCAAGGGCTCTCGCGATCGCCACGCGCTGCTTCTGACCGCCGGATAGTTCAGCCGGATAGCGGTCGATGAAGCCATTACCCATTTCGATCTGATCGAGCAATTCCTTCACCCGGGCGGTCTTCGCCGCACCTCTCAGGCCATAATAGAAGGTCAGCGGACGGCCGATAATGTCACGCACCGTCTGGCGCGGGTTCATCGCCGTGTCGGCCATCTGGTAGATCAATTGAATACGTCTCAGATCATCGTTCGGCCGGCTCTTGAGATCAGGCATCAACGGTTTCCCATCAAAGACAATCCGCCCGCTGCTAGGCGGCAAGAGGCCGGTAATGGCGCGCGCCAGACTCGATTTACCCGAGCCGGATTCGCCGACGACCGCAAGCGTCTGCCCCCTCGGCACATGCAGCGAAACATCGTGCAGCACCTTGAAGCCGTTGGAATATTCGGCGCTGAGATTTTCCACTTTAAGAAGTGCCGCGGATTGGTCTGAAGCTTCCTCGCGATAGGCTTGCCGGACATTGACGAGGGCGCGCGTATAATCTTGTTGCGGCGCCTCGATGATCTGCTGAACGCTGCCATATTCCACTTGGCGGCCATGGCGCAGGACCATGATGTCGTCGGAGATCTGGGCGACGACGGCAAGGTCGTGGGTGATGTAGAGCGCGGCCGTATGCGTTTCCTCGATGGCATGCTTGATCGCCGCCAGCACGTCGATCTGGGTGGTGACGTCAAGCGCCGTCGTCGGCTCGTCGAACACGATGAGTTCGGGGTTCGAGCAAAGCGCCATCGCCGTCATTGCGCGCTGCAGCTGGCCGCCGGAAACCTGATGGGCAAAGCGCTCACCGAAGCTTTCTGGGTTGGGCAATCCGAGAACACGGAACAGATAAAGCGCCCGTTTGCGCGCCTCGTCTTTCGTCATCAGACCATGCTTGATCGACGCTTCGATCACCTGATCGCCGAGCCTGTGCGCCGGATTGAAGGCTGCCGCCGCCGATTGGGCGACGTAGCAGACCCGGGCGCCGCGGATTTTCTGGATGCCGTTCTTGCCGAGCGCCAGAATGTCGGTACCGCCGAGCCGCACCTCGCCGCCGGTGATTTCGGCGCCGCCGCGGCCATAGGCCAGTGCCGAGAGGCCGATGGTCGACTTGCCGGCGCCGGATTCTCCGATCAGGCCGAGAACCTTGCCCTTCTGAAGATCGAAGGAAACGCCGTCGACGATCGTCACGCGCTTCGGCGGTTCGCCCGGCGGATAACTGGTCGCCTCGATCTTCAGATTGCGGACGGAAAGAAGCTCAGGCATCGCCGCGCCCTCCCTTGAGGCTGGATGTGCGTTTCAGGAGCCAGTCGACGACCAGATTGACGCAGATGGCGAGCACGGCGATCGCCGTACCCGGCACGAGGGCGGCCGATATGCCGAAGATGATGCCATCTTTGTTGTCCTTGACCATGCCACCCCAATCGGCGGCGGGCGGCTGAATGCCGAGGCCGAGGAAGGAAAGCGTCGAGAGGAACAGGATCGAGAAGGCGAAGCGCAGCCCGAACTCGGCCAAAAGCGGCGACAGCGTGTTCGGCAGGATCTCGCGGAAGATGATCCAGAGCTTGCCTTCGCCACGCAGCTTCGCCGCCTCGACGAATTCCATCACCGCGACATCGAGCGCCACGGCGCGGCCGAGACGATAGACGCGGGTGGAATCCAGGACGGCCATGACGAGGATCAGGACGACGATGTTCTGCGGCAGGACCGCCAACACCACGAGCGCGAAGATCAGTGTCGGGATCGACATCATCAGGTCGTTGAAGCGCGAAAAGACCGTGTCGATCAGCCCGCGCGACACCGCTGCCGTAAAACTCAGGATGACGCCGAGCGAGAAGGAGATGATCGTGGCGGCGGAGGCGACCAGCAGCGTCGTGCGCGCGCCATAGATCAGCCGCGAGAGGATGTCGCGACCGAGATTGTCGAGGCCGAAGAGATACTTATCGTCAGGCAGTTGCCAGACGTCGCCGACGACCTGCGTTTCGCCATAGGGAGCAATCCAGGGCGCAAAGAGCGCAAAGATGAAGGCGAGTGCGATGCCGGCCATGCCGATCCAGGCGGTGATGGGGATGTCTCTTGCTCTCATCTCGGATGCCTCAGCCTGGGATTGGCGATGATCGCCAGAATATCGGCCGTCATGTTGAGGAAGATGTAGACGGCCGCGAAGATCAGGCCACAGGCCTGCACGACTGGCATGTCGCGTACGGTGACCGCATCGACCATATATTGCCCCATACCGGGATAGACGAAGACCACCTCGACGACGACAACGCCGACCACGAGATAGGCAAGGTTCAACGCGACGACGTTGATGATCGGCGCCAGCGCATTCGGGGCGGCATGTTTGACGATGGCGCGGAAGGCGCTCAGACCCTTCAGTTCGGCGGTCTCCATATAGGCCGAGGACATGACGGAGAGGATCGCTGCCCGCGTCATGCGCATCATGTGCGCGAGCACGACGAGAACCAGGGTCGCCGTCGGCAGGGCGATCGCCTTCAAGCGCTCGACCAAGCCCATGCTATCATAGACCGTCGCCGGGAAGGTCGCCATGCCGAACTTCACAGCGAAAAACAGGATCAGCAGGTAGCCGATGAAGAATTCCGGCAGCGAGATCGCCGCCAGCGAGATGACGTTGATGATCTTGTCGGGCATTCGATTGCGAAAATGCACCGACAGCATGCCGAGGCCGACGGCGAGCGGCACTGAAATGACAGCCGCGAAACCCGCCAGGAAGAGCGAATTGCCGAGTCGCTTGCCAATCTGCTCGCTCACCGAGTTCTTGCTGGCCCAGGAGGTGCCGAAGTCACCCTGAACGGCACTGCCGAGCCATTCGACATAACGCGTCGTCACCGGGCGATCGAGCCCAAGGTCCCGACGGATATTGGCGACCGCCTGCGGCGTCGCCGACTGGCCAAGATAGGTGGTGGCAAAATCGCCGGGGAGGGCTTCCAGCCCGCCGAAGATCAGGATGGACACCGCAAAGAGCAGGACAATGCTGAGCACGAAGCGCTCGAGAATGAGGGCCAACAGCGGAAAACGCTGCCGGAACCGGAGACCGGGCAGGACATTGCTTGGGGCAGGATTGGTCATGGCGAAGACCTAGCGCTGAAACGTCGGGAGGACCGCGGGTTTTGTCCCACGGTCCCGGCTTCGTTGGGGATCGGAAGGGCGTGCGCCCTTCGCCGCTAGGCGTCCAGCCAGACACGGGTTGCGACGTAACCGTTCGACATATCGTTGCCGATGTCATGGACATAACCCTTCACCTGCTTGGTGGAGGCGTTCACGAAGTCGTTGAACATCGGCAGGATCACGCCGCCCTCGTCGCGCACCATCATCGCCATGGTGCGGTACATATCCTTGCGTTTGGCTTCATCAAGCTCGGCACGCGCCTGCAGCAGGAGCTTGTCGAAGTCAGGGCGCTTGAACTTGGTGTCGTTCCAGTCCGCCGTCGAGAGATAGGCGGTGGAATACATCTGATCCTGCGTCGGACGGCCGCCCCAGTAGGAGGTCGAGAAGGGCTGGACGTTCCAGACATTGGTCCAGTACCCGTCACCCGGTTCGCGCTTGACCTCGATCTCGATGCCCGCCTTCTTGCAGCTTTCCTGGTAAAGGACAGCCGCATCGACGGCGCCGGGGAAGGCGACTTCGGAGGTGCGCAGGAGAACCGAACCGCTATGACCTGACTTCTTGTAGTGGAAGGCGGCCTTATCGGGATCGTAGGTGCGCTGCTCGATTCCCTCGGGGAACAGCGCATAGGTGCTGTTGATCGGGAAATCGTTGCCCACCTTGCCGTAACCGCCGAGGATCTTCTGCACCATGGTTTCGCGGTCCATGGCGTACTTGAGCGCCAGGCGCAGGTCGTTATTGTCGAACGGCGCCTTATCGCAATGCATGATGAAGACATAATGGCCGCGGCCGGCTGTCGAGAGAATCTCGACGTTGGGTGCGCGCTTCAACAGGCTGACCGTCTTCGGGTCGACACGGTTGATGTAGTGCACCTGGCCCGACGACAGGGCCGCGATGCGGGCGGTGGCGTCGTTCATGCCGATGATCTCGATCGAATCGACGTAGCCGCGGTCGGTGCGCCAGTCGTCCTTGTTCTTCTCGAAGGTAGCGCGGACGCCGGGCTCGAAGCTCGTCAGCTTGTAAGGTCCGGTACCGATCGAGGCCAAGGGATCGTCGACGCCGCCATTCGGCTGGATCACCAGATGGTAATCCGACAGCAGCAGCGGCATATCGGCATTGCCTTCACTGAGCGTCAGGACGAGATTGCCGCCATCGGCCTTGATCTCCTTGATCGAGCCGAGAACGCCCAGCGCGCCTGATTCCGAGCTTTTGTCGGTGTGGCGCTTCAGCGTTGCAACGACGTCGTCGATCGTCAGTTCCTTGCCGTTGTGGAACTTGACGCCCTTGCGGATCTTGAAGGTCCAGGTGACCGCATCCTTTGAAGGCTCCCAGGATTCGGCGAGCGCCGGCACGGCAGCCCCAGTCAGCGGATCGGATTCGACCAGCATATCGCCCCAGCAGCGGCCGACGCAGAACATGAACTGCGACAGAAATTTCGCCGGATCCTTGGAATCGGTGGCGGCACCGCCTTCGAGCCCGAGCTTCAGGTGGCCACCGTGCTTCGGTTCGGCGGCTTCTGCGCTTTCGGTGAAGAGTTTGTCGGCAACGGCAAGTGTGATGCCGGCCGCCATGGCGCGTCCCATGAATTCGCGGCGGCTGAGCCCGCCGGCGGTGACGCGGCTTGTGAGATATTTGGTGTAGTCGTTCATTCCCCTGTTCCTTCTTTGGTGCGTTGACAGAACTTCCGGGCGGAATCGCAGGCGGTTTCCTCTCCGCCTTCGGTGCCCGCATCATGCGGGAAAATGCGCGGTTGCTGCCGCCTCCTTATCGTCCTTTCCAAATGGGGCTTCGCTTCTCCGCGAAAGCCCGCGCGCCTTCCAATTGGTCTTCGCTCGAATAGAGCCGATCGACGGTCGCAAACTGCCGCTTGGTGATCTTGTTCATGGCAGTCTGGAATGTCGAACCCTCCGCTTCGCGAACGATTTCCTTGATTGCAGCATAGACGAGCGGCGGCCCGCTTTCGAGCAGCCGGGCAAGCTCCCAGGCTCTCGCCATCAAGCGATCGGCGGGCAGGATTTCATTGACGAAACCCCAGCGATGCGCTTCGTGGACGTCGAGCCAGCGACCCGTCAAAAGCATGTCCATCGCGATATGATAGGGGATGCGCTTCGGCAGCTTGATCGAAGCCGCATCGGCGACCGTGCCCGAGCGGATTTCCGGCAGGGCAAAGGTCGCATGCTCGGCGGCGATGATGAGGTCGGTCGAGAGCGCGATCTCCAGTCCGCCGCCGCAACAGATGCCGTTGATCGCCGAGATGATGGGCTTGTTGAGGTCACGCAGTTCCTGCAGCCCGCCAAAGCCACCCACACCATAGTCGCCGTCGACTGCATCGCCCGACGCAGCCGCCTTCAGATCCCAGCCGGCGCAGAAAAACTTTTCGCTCGCACCCGTGACGATGGCAACGCGCAAGTCGGGGTCGTCGCGGAAATCTCGGAAGATCAATCCCATGGCGCGGCTGGTCGCGAGGTCGATGGCGTTCGCCTTCGGCCGGTCGATGACGACTTCCAATATTCCGCCGTCACGTCGTGTACGAATGTAGTCGCTCAAACCTGCGCTACCTCCTTCGCCGTATGAGAGCATCAACTGCAACAACACCGCGCCCTTCGGGAAGAACCATCAAGGGATTAATGTCCAGTTCCTCAAGGCGCACCGCATTCTTTACGACATATTCTGCCGTAGCTGCGACGGCGTCTATAGTGGCTTCAAGATCGCCGCGCGGGCGCCCGCGATAGCCATGGATCAACTTTGCGATTTTAAGCCATGAAATCGCCGCACCAATATCGGCTTTCGTCGCCGGAAGCGGCAGGACGACGGAATCTTCGAGCAGTTCGACGAAGATTCCGCCCGCTCCCAATGTCAGCGACAATCCGAAGACCGGGTCCCGGCTGGCGCCGACAATGAGCTCGGCGACTGGCGGATCGATCATTTTCTCGACGAGATAACCGCCATTCGGCGGCATCGCCGCCGCCGCATTCGACACCGCCTCTGGATCTTTGAGGTTGAGCACGACGGCGCCGGCCTCGGTCTTGTGCGCAATGCCGAGCCCCTTCAGTACGACGGGAAAACCGAGCCGCTCGGCCTGCTCGGCGGCTCCGCGAGGAGAAAAAGCCTGCAGCCCCCGGGGAACAGGGAGGCCGCAGGCAGCAAGCTCGGTCTTCGCATCGGCTTCCGACAGCGTATCGAGCTCGCCATCAACGGGGACGACGTTGAGGAGCGGCAGGGGAGGGGGACGATCCCAGGCCTCGCCGATCCCAGCGGCAACTTCCGCCGCTGTGATGGCTTCGTCGATACCCGAGAAGGCGACGATGCCCTTTGACATCAGACGAGCGGCAACCGGCTCCGGCATGTTCTCGGGAAGGGTCGCGAGCACGCCGGCCAGCGCACCGGTCGCGGAGGCTGCGGCGATGACTGCGTCTGTCGTCGTCGTCCACTCGGATGAATCACACCGGTCGTCGCGGGGAAAATCTAGAACCACGAGATTGAGTGCGCAGCCACCTTTGAACATGGCGCTGAATGCCTCCGTCTGACGCGCGAGATCGCCCCAGACGAAGGTGTGGTAGTCGAGCGGGTTTGCAAGCGCTACCATCTCGCCGAGCACCTCGCGCAGCCGCGGCAATTGCTGCGGCTGCAGGGCGGGGAATTCCACTTTCCGGCCGACGGCGGCATCCGCCATCAGCGAAGCCTCGCCGCCCGAGCAGCTCATGGACGAAATCGAGTAGCTTGGGAGAGGGCCGGCAATATGCAGCAGTTTCAGAGTTTCGAGCAGCGCCGGCAGGCTCTGGACGCGGCCGAGACCGAGGCGGGCGAGCACGACATCGGCCACCGCATCGCTGCCGGCAAGCGAAGCTGTATGCGACACGGCCGCGTGTTTCGCCTGCTCGGACCTGCCGACCTTCAACACGACGACAGGCTTCTTCGATCGACGGGCCATAGCGGCAAGGCGTTCCAGGCCGGCAAGGTCGCCGAACCCTTCGACGTGAAGGCCAACCGCCGTGACGCGTTGATCCTCAATGAGCGCGCAGGCGACATCGGCAAGCGATGTCTGCGCCTGGTTGCCCGATGTGACCACATAGGCGATCGGCAGTCCGCGCGTCTGCATGGTCAGGTTGAGGGCGATATTGGAGGACTGCGTAAGGATCGCGACACCGCGTTCGACGCGCTGCATGCCATGCTGATCAGGCCATAACAAAGCGCCGTCGAGGCCGTTGATCAGCCCGTAACAGTTCGGCCCGAGGATCGGCATGCCACCGGTCGCTTCCACAAGGGCCTGCTGCAGTTCGGCGCCATCGGCAAGTTCCGCCGTCGCCTCGCTGAAGCCCGATGCATAACAGACGGCGCCGCCGGCGCCGGCCAGCGAAAGGCCGCGCACGATGTCGATGGTGAGCGTTCGGTTGACGCCGATGAAAGCGGCATCCGGTGCCGCGGGCAGATCGGAGAGGGAGCGATAGCAGCGCCGCCCAAGCACCTCGTCGAATTTCGGATGAACCGGCCAGATCTCGCCCGAAAAGCCCATGCGGTCGCACTGCTCGATCACCCTGCGTGCCTCACGGCCGCCGAAGACGGCGATCGTTTGCGGTCTGAGCAGGCGGTCGAGCGGTCTTGAGGTCATCGGCTCATGCTCCCAGCGGCCGAAGCAGATCGCGGCTGATAATGTGCCGCTGGATCTCGGAGGTGCCGTCCCAGATGCGCTCCACGCGGGCGTCGCGCCAGAAACGGGCGAGCGGCAGGTCGTCCATCAGGCCCATGCCGCCGAAAATCTGGATCGCCTCGTCGGTGACGCGAGCCAGCATCTCGGAGGCGTAGAGCTTGGCGGAGGCGATCTGCCGGTCGGCGGGACGACCGGCGTCGATCTGCCAGGCGGCGGCAAGCGTTAGCCAGTCGGCCGCATCGATCTCGGTGATCATGTCGGCAAGCTTGAACGACACACCCTGATTGGCGCCGATCGGCTTGCCGAACTGCTTCCGCTCGGCGGCATAGGGGAGCGCCAGGTCGAAGACGCGCCGCGCCCGGCCGACGCAGGTGGCGGCAACCGTCAGCCGCGTGCCGTAGAGCCATTGATTGGCGATATCGAAGCCGCCATGCACCTCGCCCAGCACCTGGGCTTCAGGAATGCGGCAGTCTTCAAAGCTGAGTGTACAATTATGGTAGCCGCGATGCGAAACGGACTCGTAGCCTTTGAGGATTTCGAACCCGGGCGTGCCGCGATCCACCAGGAAGGCGGTGATCTTCTTCTTGATGCCTTTCGGCGTTTCCTCCTCCCCGGTCGCGGCGAAGACGATGACGAAATCGGCGACATCGGCATGCGAGATGAAATGTTTCGTGCCGTTCAGGATAAAGTCGCCGCCATCGCGGCGTGCAGCGCATTTCATGCCGCGCATATCGGAGCCGGCATCCGGCTCGGTAATCGCAAGCGCGTCGATCTTCTCGCCGCGCACCGCGGGCAGGAGATAACGCTCACGCTGCTCGCCCTCACAGGCCATCAGAATGCCGGAGGGCCGGCCGAAGAAAACCGTCAGACCCAGCGAGCCGCGCCCGAGCTCCCGCTCGACCAGCGTGAAGGTGAGATGATCGAGGCCCGCACCGCCGACCTCCTCCGGAAAGTTGCAGGCGTAGAAGCCGAGATCGATGCATTTGCGCTGGATCTCGCGCCCCAGTTCCGGTGGAACGATGCCGGTCCGCTCGACCTCGCTCTCATGCGGATAGATTTCGGTCTCGACAAAGGCGCGAACCGTGTCGACGATCATTTGCTGTTCTTCGCTGAGGCCGAAATCCATGCCGATCCTCCTATCGCCTCTGGCCGACGTGACGGCCGGCGCCTTCGGGCAGCGCCAATTCCGAATGAGCCGCAGCGATCATCCTGACCTTGTCGAGCACGGCGGCCGGCGCCGGTGCCGCCTTACCCATCTTGCTGTCGACATGCAGCAGCATGTGCTCGGCGGTGGCGAGAGCCTCGCCCGTCGCCGTATCGTACAGAGTGTGGAAGACATGCAGCCGTTTGTCATCGGCGGCGAGCACCTGACAGGTCGAATGGATCGCCTGCCCGAGCTTCGCCTCGCCGAGATGGCGGATGTGGCTTTCGACCGTATAGTAGCTATGGCCCGCCTCGACATAGGCGAGATCGACACCGACAAGACGCAAGAGCGCATCCGAGGTATCACCGAAAACCTGCAGGTAGCGGTGCTCGGTCATGTGGCCGTTATAATCGACCCAGGCGGGGCTGACCTTGGTTTCGACGAGCCTCAGCGGCTTCGACGGATCGAAAGGCGCTGCCGCGCCGCCTCCTTTCGCCCAAAGCGACTGCTCAAAATCCTTAAGCAGCTTGCCGGCACCCCAGCCTTTGCCGCCGTGGCCGCCCTTAAGGGACTGGAGGATGCCGACAAGGTTTTCGTCGCGGATGCGCTCGAGCTCGCGGATCGAAAGCCCCGCCGCCTGCTCGTCGGACTGTCGGCCGATTTTTTCGATCAGCGCATCGTCGAGATCCACCACATCGGTGAGCTTGGTCCAAGGCCAGGCGAGGCACGGCCCGAACTGGGCGAGGAAATGGCGCATCCCGGCCTCGCCCCCGGCGATGCGGTAGGTCTGGAACAGGCCCATCTGCGCCCAGCGCAGGCCGAAGGAATAACGGATGACGTCGTCGAGCGTCTCGACGGTGCAGATGTCGTCGTGGATAAGCCACAGGGCCTCGCGCCAGAGCGCCTCGAGCAGCCGGTCGCCGACGAAGGCCTCGATCTCCTTGGCGATGTGGACGCCCTTCATGCCGATCGGCGGCAGTTTGTCCATCGCCGCCTTGATGGTCACCGCCGATGTCTTCTCGCCACCGACGATTTCGACCAGCGGCAGCAGATAGACCGGATTATAGGGATGGGCGACAAACAGCCGTTCGGGATGTTTCATGTCCCGCTGCAGGTCGGTCGGCAGCAGTCCTGACGTGGATGAGCCGATCAGGGCATCCGGCCGTGCCGCGGCATCGATCTGCGTCAAGACACCGCGCTTGAGGTCGAGCCGTTCCGGCACGCTTTCCTGGATCCAGTCCGCGCCGGCGACAGCTTCATCCAATGTCTTGCAGAAGGTGAGCCGGCCGCGCGGCGGCAACGGTGCGCCGGTCAGCATGGCATAGGCCTTTTCGGCATTGGCGATCACTTCGCCGACGATGCGTTCGGCCTCCGGATGCGGGTCGAAGACATCGACGTCGATGCCGGCAAGCAGGAAACGAGCGATCCATCCGCCGCCGATGACGCCGCCGCCGATACAAGCTGCCTTGCTGATCCCTGTCATGCCGCCCTCAGCGCTTCGTCAGTTTGAGTTTCTTGCGGACGTCTTCCGGACCGATGATCCGCGCGCCCATGCCTTCCACCACCTGCACGGCCTTTTCGACGAGCTGCGCATTGGTGGCGAGCTGGCCCTTGCCGACGAAGAGGTTGTCTTCCAGGCCGACACGCACATTGCCACCCGCCAGAACCGCCGCGGCCGGATAGGCCATGGCATTGCGGCCGATCGAGAAGGCCGAAAAGGTCCAGCTCGCAGGCACATTGTTGACCATCGCCATGAACGTGTTGAGGTCGTCAGGAGCACCCCACGGAATGCCCATGCAGAGCTGGATCAACACGGGGTCTTCGATCAGCCCCTCTTCGGCCAGCTGCTTGGCGAACCAGAGATGGCCGGTGTCGAAGGCCTCGATTTCGGGCCGCACGCCGAGAGCCGTCATCTTGCTTGCCATCGCCCGCAGCATGGCCGGCGTGTTGGTCATGACATAGTCGCCGAGGTTGAAGTTCATCGTGCCGCAGTCGAGCGTGCAGATCTCCGGCAGGCACTCGGCGACATGGCTGACACGCTCGCTGGCGCCCGCCATGTCGGTGCCTTTCGCATTGAGGGGCAGGGGGCTTTCGACATCCCCGAAGATCAGGTCCCCGCCCATTCCGGCGGTGAGGTTGAGAACGACGTCGATATCCGCCGAGCGGATGCGGTCGGTGACCTCCCTGTAGAGATCATTGCGGCGGCTGGCGGCCCCGGTTTCCGGATCGCGGACATGGCAGTGAACAACGGCCGCCCCAGCCTTGGCGGCGTCGATCGCTGAATCCGCGATCTGCTTGGGAGTGATGGGAACGTGGCTGGATCTGGAAACCGTATCGCCGGCGCCGGTCACGGCGCAGGTGATAAAGACATCGCGGTTCATCGCAAGAGGCATGTTTTTGTTCTCCCGTCTTATGGTCATTACGCGACAACATGAACAGAGATGCTTTACGCTTTCAGAAGCTCTTGATACATTATCGGAATCGGTGGAGGTGACATTGCTACAGCGATCGACCGAGCGGCTCGATATCGACCTTCTCGTCCTTCCGGATACGAACCTGATCCTGATCGCGTCGGTCATCGAGCCGCTGCGCGGCGCCAATCGCATTTCCGGCAGCGAGCTCTACCGCTGGCGGCTCCTGACACCGGACGGAGCGCCGGTTCCGACCACCAGCCACATCGCCATTCCGGCGGACGGGATCTTCCGGGCGACGGCCGAGGATAGACCGCTCTTCGTGCTTGCGAGCTACAACTGGCGCGGCAGCGCCACGCCGGCGCTGAAGATGCAGCTATCCCAGGCCGCCCGCCACCGCACGGTGATCGCCGGCATCGAGTCAGGCACCTGGCTGCTCGCGGAGGCGAGCTTGCTCGACGGGCAGCCAGCGACCGTTCACTGGGAAGATTACGAGGATTTTGCGCTTGCTTATCCTGAGGTGCGGGCTGTCAAGGACCGTTTTGTCATCGAAGGCAAGCGACTGACGACATCGGGTTCGCTGCCGACCGTCGACCTGATGCTGGAGATCATCAGGCAGCGACAAGGTTATTCGCTGGCGCTCGAAGTCAGCCGGCTGTTCCGCTACGAGCAGCCCTCCTTTCATGGCGACGAACCGCTTTCCGCAGCCTCGGCGGGGCTCAGCATGCACGATCCCCGCGTGGCGCAGGCGGTGCGGCTGATGGAGGAACATATCGAGCAGCCCCTGATCCTCGCTCGGATCGCCCGCAGGGTCGGCATCAGCGCCAGGCATCTGCAGGACCTCTTCCAGCAGAGCATCGGCGCACCGCCGCATGTGCATTATCTCGCACTGCGCCTGAATGCGGCGCGCCGCAAGGTGATCGAGACGACGGCCTCCTTCGCCGATATCGCGGCGGCAACCGGTTTCAATTCGGCCTCGGCCTTTGCCAGAAGCTACCGGGCGAGTTTTTCCGAAAGCCCGTCCGAGACAAGGCGCCGCTTGCGCCGCCGCATCACGTCATCGGCGGCGGCGACGTAGGCTGGAACGCCTCCCGGATCATCTCGGCAAGCTCGCGGATGGCTTCGGTGGAACGGTAGGTGCTGCGGCGGAGCACCACCTTCGAGGAATCGACCGGCGGGAAACCGTCTTCGGCGGTCAGCTCCCGGCAGCCGGGCGGGATGCTGCTGCGGGAAAGCGTTGTCACGGCAAGGCCTGCGGTCAGCGCATTCTTCAGTCCCGAACCCGTATCGGCGATGAAAGCAATGCGATAGTTGCGGCCGATCTGCTCCAGCGACCGGAGCGCAAAATCACGTGACCAGGTGGAGTTGCGATAGGTCGCAATGGGGAGGGGGTCGAGATCGTGCAGCCGGTGGACCATCGAGGTGACCCAGACTGTGGGATCGATGCAGATGACCTCACCTTTCGTCTGGTCGCTCCAGTCGAAAACGACGGCGAGATCGAGTTCGTCCCGCTCCAGGGCGGCGAGGTTGCGTGATGTATAATCACAGGACACGGTGACCTCGACAGCCGGGTGACGCACAGCGAAAGCCGCAAGCGCTGCCGGCAAAACTGTCTGGCTGTATTCCTCGGGAATTCCGATGCGCACCGGCCCGTCCAGCGGCTTGCTGCGGATCGTCGCGGCCGCCTCGTTCAGGAGATCAATGACCCTGCGGGCGTAAGGCACCAGCTGTATGCCCTGGCGCGTCAGCAGCACGCCGCGGGCGCCGCGCTCAAAGAGGCATTCGCCGATCGTCTGCTCAAGCCTCTTGATCTGGGTGCTGACGGCGGACTGCGTCCGGCCGATCCGCTGGGCAGCCGCGGAGAAATTCGATGTCTCGGCGACGACCAGGAAGGTTCTCAACAGGTCGCTTTCGATTGGCTCGTGCATGGTCAGCCATAGATAAAATCGATGATAGTCATCTCTACTATTCGTTTGTCTAATGTCAAATCCTGGCGCAGAAATGGGCGGCGTTCGACTTCCTTCTTTGAGAATCTGTGGTGACCATTGACAATCCGACCACGCGCCTCGCAGGCAGCGAGCACGAGAAGGGTGTGCTTCTCATTGTTGCCGCGACGCTCGCCTGGAGTGCGAGCGGCGTCTATTCGCGGCTGCTCACGACCGACGTATGGACGGCGATCGCCTGGCGGTCGTTGTTTGGAGGCCTGTTTCTGCTGATCCCCTGCCTTTTCCTCGAAGGGGGCATCTCGCGGCGGCAATGGCACTCCGTTTTCCAACCGTCCGGACTTGCAATGATCGCATGCCAGACCTTCAGTCAGGGATGCTTCATCGGGGCGCTCTATATGACCACCGTCGCCAATGTGACGATGATTTACGCGACGACCCCCTTCATCGCCGCGCTGTTCGGCTGGCTCATCCTCAAGGAGAGAGTGGCCAGGCGAACGATGATTGCCGGCGCCGTCTCCCTCTTCGGCGTCGGCATCATCGTCGCCTCGTCGATCGGCGGCGGCACCGGTTGGGGCGATCTTTTAGCGCTCGGCATGACCGCCTCCTTCGCGCTCGTCATCATTATTCCGCGCATCGATCCCGGCGTGCCGAGCCTGCCGCCGACCGTGGTCAGCGCTTTCCTGACGCTTGTCATCTTCGCGCCCTTCGGCTCGGTCGGCTCGCTCGATCTGCACAATTGGATCGTGCTAGCCGCCTTCGGGGCGACGAATTTCTCGCTGGCGCTGGTGCTCTTCCTCGCCGGGGCAAAGCGAATGCCGCCGGCCGAAGCCGCGCTGATCGGCACGATGGAAATCGTGCTGACGCCCTTCTGGGTCTGGCTGCTATTTTCCGAAGAGCCGCCCGTCGCCACCTATTTTGGCGGCGCTATCATCCTCGGCGCCGTGTTCTGGCATACGGCGGTCGATTTCAATCGGGGCCGCCGGCCATAGGGCGGCTGGCTGCCGCCTGTCCTCCGGTCCGCTGACGAATCTTGCCGTGTTCGCTCATGCGCCGATGAGCGACCATGCGATTGCCGTGGCGGCCGTTTCAGCCGGCGGTGGGGCCACCCCCTTTGATAGTTCCAGGTGGCGGCCTCAGCCTCAACTAGCCAAAAAACGCACGAAGCTGAGCGAAAAACCCGCCTGGTTTATGAGCCGCCATCTTTCGTACGCGGCGAGCTAGTGTCGCAGCGCTGACGCGTTCCCCGAAATGGCAAAAGCAGACCAGGTCGTGCAATTGCTCATCACTGAGTTCGAAGAACCGCCTGGCTTCGCCATAGCTGTCGTTTTCCATTCCTGCCGCCCGCAGAATGGGATCAGCGAACGCAACAGAGATCGGAGTGTCGTCGTCACGCAAGGCGAGCCGATCGGCAATCGGCTGATACTCTGTCTCGTGAAGCGTTCTGAGAAACGGCTTAGGGCTGCGTTCCAGAATGTCCGCCCACCGTTCGAGGCGTTCGCGCCTCGTCATTTCAAGGTGATCATAGGTCGGGCTGACCTTAGCGATCGTTTTCAATTGCTCGAGTGCATGCTGTTCCATTTCGGCCTCCTATCCCCGGAAAAATAGATGGTCCGCTCCCAGAAACAGCCTCGCTCAGGTCACAGCCGAAGTCCAATCACGATTGAAAACGACATCTGCTGCTGGCCGAAAGATGTGATTACAAGTGCCACATGTTCAGCGGTGCGAAGCCCGACAGCTGCGATCACATCATCCGGAGCGATCCGGAAAACTGCCGCATTCGCGAGATCAATCTGTCGTTCCCCACGGAAAGTGATTGCGGCTTTGCCGCCTGTCGCCTGGAGGTGCGCCCATGTCGCTTTTTCGGGCGCCGTTTTCGACCAGGCATGGTTTTCTGGTCATGTTCACGGCGCTGCCTTGCAAGCTGGCGACATGAACATGCGAGGCTGGCCAGCGGCCGGCGCGCTGCACGCGCGGCGGTGGTAGAACTGAAGTCCTCAAGGCGGTCGCTGGCTTGATATCCAGAGATCGAGACGGATCGAAAGGAGGTTCTAGAGCCCGAACCAGCTCTTTGCGCAGCAGATCTCCGGATTGCGGCGGGCGATGACGAGCGGAACGACAGGCCAGACCTATCGTGCCACTCTCTCCTCGATCCAGCCTGTCCCGGCCTAGCTGCGAAATTCGAATATCGCCCGATGCGGCGATGTAAATACCGGACTGCAGAGGAGGCAGGCCGGAGGAAAGCTTGCCGTCGACTGCATCGGTTGCAGTTCGAGACATTCAACACATGGGAGGAATCCATGAGCAAGAACAGAGGCGTCGTCTATCTCCGGCCGGGAAAGGTCGAAGTCCGCGATATCGACGATCCGAAGCTGGAAGCGCCGGACGGCCGCCGCATCGAACACGGCGTGATCCTGAAGGTGATCTCCACCAATATCTGCGGCTCCGACCAGCACATGGTCCGCGGCCGCACGACGGCAATGCCAGGCCTGATCCTCGGCCATGAAATCACCGGCGAAATCATCGAGAAAGGCGTCGATGTCGAGATGCTCGAGATTGGCGATATCGTCTCGGTGCCCTTCAATGTCGCCTGCGGCCGTTGCCGTTGCTGCAAATCTCAGGATACCGGCGTCTGCCTCACCGTAAACCCGGCTCGCGCCGGCGGCGCTTACGGCTATGTCGACATGGGCGGATGGATCGGCGGACAGGCTCGCTACGTCACCATACCCTATGCCGATTTCAACCTGCTGAAAATTCCGGACCGGGACAAGGCGATGGCGAAGATCCGCGATCTCACCATGCTTTCCGACATTCTCCCCACCGGCTTTCACGGTGCTGTGCGCGCAGGCGTCGGCGTCGGCTCGACCGTCTATGTCGCCGGTGCCGGTCCTGTCGGCTTAGCGGCTGCGGCTTCGGCTCGCATCCTCGGTGCTGCGGTCGTCATGATCGGCGATTTCAACAAGGACCGCCTCGCACACGCGGCGAAAGTCGGTTTTGAGCCCATCGACCTCTCCAAGAGCGACCGTCTCGGCGACATGATCGCTGAAGTCGTCGGCAGCAACGAAGTGGACAGCGCCATCGACGCGGTCGGCTTCGAGGCACGCGGCCATTCGGGCGGCGAACAGCCGGCAATCGTGCTCAACCAGATGATGGAGATCACCCGCGCCGCCGGCTCGATCGGCATTCCCGGCCTCTACGTGACCGAGGATCCGGGCGCCGTCGACAATGCCGCCAAGCACGGCAATCTCTCGCTTCGCTTCGGTCTCGGCTGGGCAAAGGCGCAGTCCTTCCACACCGGCCAGACTCCGGTGCTCAAATATAATCGCCAGCTCATGCAGGCGATCCTCCACGACCGGTTGCCAATCGCCGATATCGTCAACGCCAAGGTCATCCCGCTCGACGATGCCGCCGCTGGATATGAAAGTTTCGACCATGGCGCGGCAACGAAATATGTCCTCGATCCGCACGGAGAGGTCGCGAAAGCCGCATAAAAGCGAAGGACCCGAGACCAAACCGACAGCGCCGCGCTTCTTTTCGAAGCGCGGCGCTATTTAGTTTTAACTTGGCAAAACTACTGGATGCTGAACGGGAAATACTTAGCGTTGATCATGTCGTAAGTCCCGTCCGCCTTGATCGCCTTCAAGGCTTCGTTCAAACGCTCAAGACGCTCCTTGTCGTCCAGGCGCAACGCGATGCCGGCACCCTCGCCGAAATAGGTGACGTCAACCAGATCCGGCCCCTTGAACTCGCAGCAGGTTCCCGCCTTCGTGTTGGCGATCCAGTCATAAATGGCGAGTTTATCCTCAAGGATAATGTCGACTCGCCCGTCCGACAGGCCTTTGTATAATTCCGGCGAAGACCGGAAAACCGTCTTCTTCAGGTCAGGATAGAGGTGGTTAGCATAAGATTCCTGCGCTGTGGACGATGTCACTCCGAGTTTCTTGCCACTGAGGGCGGCGGGGCTGACGTCGCTGATCGGCGAATCTTTCCGGGCGATGAACACCGACGGGCTGGTGTAATATTTCTCGGTAAAAGCGACTTTCTGGCGGCGCTCCAGGCTCATCGACATGGACGAGATGATCGCGTCGTATTTGCCGGCGACGAGATCGGGGATCATGTCGTCCCACTTTTCGATGATGAACTGACATTCGAACTTGCCGGCGTCGCAAAGCGCGTTGGCGATATCGATGTCGAAGCCTTGCAGCTGGTTATTTGCATCGAGATAGTTGAAGGGCGGAAATGCTCCTTCGACGGCAACTCTCAGAGGCGTGCGATCTTGCGCAACCAGCTGCAGCGGCGAGGCGGCGGCGAGAAGGAGGCCCAATCCGCCCGCCATCAGCGCTCCGCGCAGTATAGTCTGAATGGATAGGCGCAACATCGTCGGAAACTCCTTGTGGCGTAGTCTCCGCCATAGTGCGCCCCAGCCTTTAATTCTACGTGAACGCTTCTTTGTTAACGTCCACGAATGCGCCCGTGGTGGGTTCAGGGGTTTAGGCTTGCACATCGTTGTCCCTTCCAGCTCCAATACGTTTCAGCAATCCTGGATCGCTTCGGGGAGAATTCTATTCCTGATCGCTGTCAGCGGGCTCGGAGCGATCGGACTGGTCGTGCTTTCCGCGCTCTGGGCGGGAACCGAGAGCGACGCGGCAGCCCTCGATCGACAGCGTCAGCTTGTCAATGCGCGCCTCAGGGAACAGGTCGATCAAGTTGCGCATGTCATTGGTCAATTCGGCAATGGCTACCTCTCCGGCGTTTATCCGGCCTCCCGGGCAGCCGGAGTTTCCTCCAGCCTCGATACTGTTCTCACGGCGGCGGCCGGGAGTGCGATCAGCCACACTGCGATGTCGGCCTTCGGCTATGACCAGGCCTTCGTCGTCGATGACAAGGCGCAGCTGATCATGCTGACCGACGCCGAAACCGAAAAGCGCTATCGCTGGATGAGACCGCTCTTTCTGCCTCTCCTGAAAGACGCGCGCCTGACGGCGAACCACGGCACCGCTTCCAGCGAACGGATCCCATCATCATTGGAAAGCCGAGCGGCCAATACCGCCCGCTCGAACCATGCACTGGCCAATCTGATGCGGCTCGAAGGCCGGCCGACGATCGTTGGCGTCGTTGCCGTCAACGAAGCCGCCGAGCCGCAGCCGCAGCCGATGCGGCAATTCCTGATCGTCGTGCGGTTTCTCGACGGCGCGGCGCTCGACGAGTTGAGCCGGCAACAAGGCCTCAACGGCGCGCGCTTCGCGCGCACGGCCGACGCTGACGAAAACGAGGTGGCGTTCCAGATCGACGCAACGGCAAACGGCGAACCAATCGGCTTTATCGTATGGCGACCTGATCTTCCTGGTTCGAGGGTGATCGGCCGCTTGATGCCGGCGCTTTCGATTGCCGCCCTGGTGATCGCGGTCCTGTTTTCGGTTCTGCTGGTCCGCCTGCGAAGCAGTCTCGGCGAACTGAAGAAAAGCGAGCTGCACGCCAGGCAGCTCGCCCTGCATGACGTGCTGACCGGCCTTCCCAACCGCGCCCTGTTCGCGATGCGCTTGGAGGAGTGTCTGGCCGACACGCGCAATTCCGCCGAGCGGTCGGCAGTGGCGCTCCTTGACCTCGACCGCTTCAAGGCGGTGAACGACACGTTCGGGCATGCCGCCGGCGACGAGCTCATCAGGCTGGCTGCGGAGAGGGTCCACGCGTTGCTTCGTTCGGGCGACACGCTTGCCCGGCTCGGCGGGGACGAATTTGCCCTGCTTCTCCGGAATGTCAAAGATGATCAAATCTTGCCCTCCATCTACGAAGCGATCGTTGCCGAACTTGGCAGACCCTTCCCGCTTTTGAGGGGCGAAGCGGTCGCCCGGGTCGGCGGCTCGATCGGGGTGACCGTGGTGCCGGACGCCGGACGCAATGCCGACGATCTCATGCGTTATGCCGACGTCGCGCTCTACGAGGCTAAGATGGGCGGAAGAGGCCAGTGGCGCGTCTATTCGCCGTCCATGGACGGTGGCAGGAATGCGCGTGACGTCCTCAAGAACGAATTGCGGGATGTTCTGGCAAAGAGCACGGCCTTGTCGGCCGGCGTTCCACAACCCGGTCCGATCGGCCACAGACCGGACTTCGGGTCGCTTGAGGTCTACTATCAGACAGTGCATCGCGCCGGGGGCGGATACTCGGCGTCGGGCGCGGAGGCTCTCGTGCGCTGGCGTCATAGCCAGCGCGGACTGTTGACGCCTGCCAGCTTCATCCCGGCGGCCGAGGAAGGCGGCCTCATCGACGCTCTCGGTTTCTGGGTGCTGCGCGAAGCCTGCAGGGCTGCCGGCAGCTGGCCGAAAAACACCTTTGTGGCCGTGAATGTGTCTCCCTCCCAGCTGAGAAGGCCCAACTTCGCCGAGGAGGTCTTCGCCGTGCTTGAAGAGACCGGCTTGCCGCCGTCTCGACTGGAGCTCGAACTCACCGAGTCCTCGCTGATCGAGGATAGCTCGGATGTCTATTCGGTACTGAAATCGCTGCGTGGCGGTGGAGTTCAGATTTCGCTGGATGATTTTGGAACCGGCTTTTCGTGCCTCAGCCACCTGGTCCGCTTCGACATAGACCGCATCAAGATCGATCGCTCCTTCGTCTCACAGCTGGGCGCAAAAGCCAATGGCGCCGCCATCATCGGCGCCATCGTTACCCTCAGCCGCAACCTCGGCATTTCGACAACGGCCGAAGGGGTCGAAACCGAATATCAAAGGGACTTTCTGGCCGCCCTCGGCTGCACCGACCTCCAGGGCTACTTCTTCTCCAAACCGGTTCCGCTTCGCGAACTCGACTGCTTCGGCAAATCCGAAAGCAGCCCCGCATCACGGACGATCGCTCCGGGAGCCATTGCTTAGCGCCCTTTGATCTTTCGGCATCAGGAACTTTCGCCCCGGGCAGCGGTTGACGCCCCAAGACGAATGGAGGATGTGATGGGCGAGATCGGCGAGTGGCGGCACCTTTGCGTCGACATGCAGCGGATGTTTGCCGAAGACACGCCGTGGCACGTTCCATGGATGGCCCGGATCTCCCCTCAAATCGAGGAACTCGCCGGCCGCTACCCGTCCCGAACGATCTTCACCCGTTTCGTGCCGCCTCAGCATGCGGATGCGATGCCGGGAAAATGGCGCGATTATTACCGGAAATGGTGGATGATGACGGGTGAGCATCTTCCACATGGCCTCGTCGAGCTGACTTCCTCGCTCGCCTCGCATGTTCCGCCGGCAAGATATTTCGACAAACGCACCTATTCCCCCTGGATCGACGGCCGCCTTCACACGATTCTTCAATCGGAACGGGTCAACACCCTTGTGATTACCGGTGGGGAAACAGACGTCTGCGTGCTTGCCGCGACGCTCGGCGCCATCGATCTAGGCTATCGTGTCATCATGCTGAAGGACGCCGTCTGCAGCAGCGCCGACGACACCTATGACGCATCGCTGGAACTTCTGCACGACCGCTTTTCCGTGCAACTGGAGCTCATGGAGACCGATGAATTCTTGAGCGGCCTTGGCTGAGAAGTCGTTCCGGCGATCTTTAATTGATATGTATCAAGGCTGGGCTGCCCGCGCCGGCATAAGCTCTCCGGGCAGCCTGCCAGAGGAGCCCGGCAGCGCATCTTGCGGCAGCGAAATCAACCGGTCCGGAGATAAGCAATGTCTTTGAAGCTGATCAGCGGAATGATGAGGTCGTCCGGCGAGGAAGCCCTGCTGGTCATGGATGCCGGCGGCACGAACCAGATGGTCGTTATCGACAGGGAAGCCCTCCTTGAGGTTGCCCAGCCGCCGCGTTGCGACGAAAGCCGGCTGCAGGAAAATATCGGCCTTTTCAGCCGGATTGCCTGCGCGAAATTCAATCGCGGCGATATTGAGCGCGACGGGCGCATCAGAATTCATGCAGCCGACCTTTGAGTGCCGCTCACCTCCCCGACGGTGGTGAGTCTCGGCACTCATATGAAGTGGCGCGTCAGATCCGGCGCGATCGAGCGGCAGGCACCGGCGCCAACAACGAGATCAGTCGCTTACGTCATGAACGAGCCGGCGAGGCCGGCGAGCACCGCGATACCGCTCACGATGGCGAGCCGAACCGCATAGCCAAGGCTTCCCGCGCTTGCTGCAAGCCCTGTTTTCGCAAGAAGATTGGCGAAAGCAGCGACCGCTATGGCTTGTGCAGCCGCGTCCGCCGGCAGGTTCGGGAGCTTCGCGATCGAAAGCGTTATCGCATCGAGATCGCCGAGCCCGGTGATGAAGGCGACCACCGCCAGCGACTGCGTTCCGAAGAATTCCAAGGCCGCCCGCGTCACGATGGTGACAGCGGCAAGAAGAAGAGCAAAGCGTAGGACGACGATCACCTCCAGCGGATTTTTCGGTGAAAAGTCGGGACTGTCACCGGCGCGCGGCGACAAGCCGGCCAAGCCACCGCCGATGGCAAGCGCCGCCGCACCCGGGCCAAGCAATGCCGCAAGCTCCTCCAGCACCGCCGGTGCGATGACACCGCAAATCAAAAGCACCCGGCTCAGGGATACCGCCCCCGCCATCATCGCTCCGGCTGAAAGCAGCGGCGAGAGCGCGGGCATCTGCCTGGACTGTCGGGCAAAGGAAAGGGTCAGGGCCGTCGAGGAAACGATACCCCCACATGCGCCCGTCAGGAGCAGTCCGGCTCTGGCGTCGGTGAGCCGGATCATCACATAGCCAACAAATGAAACCGCTCCCACGAATATGGTCAGCATCCACAGCTCGAAGGGGTTGATCATTTGCCAGGGATCGACCGCCTCGTTGGGAAGAATTGGAAGAATGACGACGGTCATCGTCAACAAGATCAGGGCGGCTCTCAACTCGAGCCAGGTCAGTTTCCGCAGAAATCCGTGCAGTGGCTCCCGCGCCGCCAGAAGTGCCGTCATGGCGACCGCGCTCGCCGCGATCGTCGTCATATCTGCAACGACGGCTCCGAAACCGAGCGCAAACACTGTGATCGCAGCAATGGCGCCGGTTGCGCTGTAGTCACCCTCCCGCAGCGCCTGCATGCGGCTGAAGACAAGGATCGTGATGCAAAAGAATACGAAGATGGCCGTCGATAGGATCGGCCCCGCAATAGGTTGCAGGAAGCCGCAGAAGCCGCCGAGGAAGCTCGAGAGGCCATAGGTGCGGATACCGGCCACTCTCTTGCCCGGCGGGGCCTCGCGTTCTTGCCATCCACGTTCGATGCCGACGAGTATGCCGATCGCAAGCGCAAGACTGAGGCGCTGGAATGCATCAGCCATCACCAATGAAGTCATCATCCGAAGGTCCAGTTTTTGTCGGCGCCGCCTCCCGGAGGTCTTCTGCCCGATATGCCATGGCAAGCATGCATTTCCATTCCGCTGCTCCTGAAAGCCATCCACCCTATGCGGCCCGGTCATTGCGATTGCTGAATCACCCCATCGTGCCGTTGCAATGAGCAGAGTCCGCTTGATGCAGATCAACGAGATCTTTCGCCGCGACGATAATCTTGAAGGAGACGAGAGGATTCCGCCATGGTCGATGACGCGCTTTTGATACCGGAGCAGGCGCTGCCTGCCTCTGCAAGGAATCTTTTCCTCGCAGCCTACAGACTGAATATCGAGGCGTCGCGGACGATGCTGCGTTGTCAGATCGAGCTACTGGCGTCATTCCGGCGCCGGCTTCAACTCTACCAGATCTTCCTGGATGACCTCACCGAAAGTGCCGAACTGAACGATACGTTCGAGGTCGTGGCCGACTTTGCGCAGAATGCCTTGGCCGAGGCGCCTCGAGAGACCGCGCGACTGGCCGGGATCTCCTCGAAAATGGGGGTGGTCTCCGCAAAGGTGGTGCGCAAGCTGGCGGATGAGACGGTCAAAGACCTGGGCGCTCGAACCTGCGCTTGAGGCGTCGGCACTCAGCCCGCTCCCTCGTCTTCTGCTTCTTCCAGGGCTGCGTTCAACAGTTGGAGCGCGAACTCCTCTGCCGCCTTTTCGTCATCCGCGCAAAGCTTCAATGGGGCGCACCGCTCCTTCAGATTACGGATAAGTCTCCGGCGAAGCCTGGGGACCAGGGGCGATTCCGTTTTGGCGAGAAGCTCCTGCAAACAGGTGACGGCAACCGCTTCGAACATGAGAAGCTTGCCTTCGACTTCACCTTGCGAAGGAATGGGCAACCGCTCGCCGCCCCGTTTGAAATCTCGCTCCGTCGACAGCATTTGCTGCCTCCTTTCCGATGACCGGTCCCGCACCTCTCCGGATTCCGCGATAGGGACGTCTACAGCCACTCCCTGTCAATCGGGAAGCAGCCTACAGGGCAGAAATCGACAGCGCTTTGACGAAGGTCAAGGAAGCCGGGGCCATCGCGACTATCTTTTTCCATTCCAACCAGAGAGAGGTATATCGACATGACCATCAGGACCGTACTCAGCATCCTCAGCGTTCATCAGTTCGAGGAAGATCTCAAAACCGCAATCGACTTCTGCAGCGCCCATGGCGCGCATCTGAACGCGCTGGTGATCTCGTTGGGAACTGCACCAACGATCGGCAATTATAACACCATCTCTTCTGTCTGGCTTGACGAACGCCAACGCGAAATCGACGTTCTGTCCCGGAAGACTGAGGAGATCAAGACTACTCTCGACCGAAGCGAGATCTCCTGTGAGGTCCAGGACGTCTACACGGAACTCGCATGGGCTGACGAAGATATTGCCGAAAGGGCACTCTATGCCGACGTCGTCCTGGTCGGGCGGCAGGCGGCCCGAGACGACGATCTCCGCAAACGCATCATCGATGGTGCACTCTTCCAGACGCCGACGCCGATCCTCATCAACCGCGGAACACGAGCAATGAATGCCTCGTCGAGATCGGTTTTGCTGGCATGGGACTCCAGCGACGAAGCGTCACGCGCCACCCGGCAATCGCTTGATCTGCTCAAGCAAGCCGACACCGTTTACGTCACCATGGTGGACCCCATGGCACGGATGCGGGCGAACGGCGAGGAGCCGGGCGCCGACATTGCCGCCTATCTTGCCCGGCACGGCGTGAAGGTGCAGGTGGATCGCGTCGCCAGCGGTGGCCGGCCGGCAGACCAGGTCCTGCGGCAGCATGCAGTCGACGTGTCCGCCGACCTGATCGTCATGGGTGCCTATAACCATCCGCGCTGGCAGCAGACGATCTTTGGCGGGGTGACACGGGGCATGATCGAGGAAAGCACGATGCCCATCTTCATGGCACATTGAACCGGCCGGCGTTCAGCCGGCCCGTCGCCTCACACCTTGCTATGCATGTCGCCCGGTTGCTGCACGTGTCCGGGCGATAGCTATTAATCGATGGCGAAGGCCGCGCGGCCTGACAATGTCTGGACAAGGATGCCAAAGAAAATGTGCGGAGATTCGGCAAGAATCGGAACCTCCTTCGGGCTGAGCGAACCGACTTCCCACCAGTCCGGGTGCTTCTGCAATATTTCCCAGGCGTGCACACGCTCGCTCCGCCGGAGCTCAGTGTCGGGAAACTCCTCGAACTTTCCTTCGGCGATAACGCTCGTCCAGCCTTTGCCGACCCGCCGGTCCACCTGCAGGCACACTCTGTCGTTTTCCCGCATCCATTCGACTTTGCGGCCGGGCATCGAAAAACAGTATGCGACGCCATCTTCGAAGGCGAAATAGATAGGCACGACATAGGGCCGACTGTCCTTGCAGCAGGCTAGGTGCCCAAATCTTGTCTCTCCCAGAACGGCGTGGCATTCAGCCAGCGTAAGTTCCCGTAAACCCAATGACATGAGACGCTCCTTCGGATGTTCGAGGAGTCATTCTAGGCCGACCGCGCGGCTTCGCGCATTGATAAAGAGCAATGTGGTATTGGGTCCGCAGGGCCGATTTAGGGCTCGGGCAGCAAGAGTGCCGCTCATGCCGGGATGACCATACTCGCCGCCACTCACGCTTATCGATTCGTGATGGAATCTGCTCGGGCAGAATGCTTCAATCCTACGAGGAATGCCTCTCGTCCGCCAGGCGGGCACAGGTCACGCAGTATGGCGTGTAGGGGATGGCCTCCAACCGGTTGGGTTCGATCGGGGCGAGGCATCTGACGCAGCGACCGAAGCTTCCGCGCTTCAGCCGTTCGAGGGCCGCCTCGATCGATGTGATTTGCGCAGCGGCTTCCCTTCGCATTTCGGTCAGCACCTGATCATTCTCGACCTGAGTGATGCGATCTTCGCTGTCCGGATCCAGCGCGACACCGAGGTCGGCATCGATCGCCGACCGCCGGCGCTGCAGGTCCGCTTTCATGGTCTTCAGTTTGTTTTCTATCTCTTCGTTCTTCATCGAAGCTTTCCCGCTGCGTGAAACGGCGGCACATGCCGCGCTCTGTTCGCCCATTCGGCCGGCCGGCGGCTGGCCGAATGCAATGTTCATCACCGTACAACCGTCTAGGAAGGCTGCATTGATCGGCGTCAATGGGGGAGGGGATGGGCAGATTGAGACATGTCAACGCGCAAATCCCGCTCAAGTGCGAGAGTGGCGACACAGACCGCCATTCTCTTCTTGGGGTGTACACCATGAAACGGCATATCTTCCTTCCGCTTCTCACCTATCCTGACGCGACTTCGGAAATCATGATCGCCAATGCGGTGATGCTGGCGCGCCATATGCAGGCGACGCTCACCGTCTGTGCCGTGGAGATTACCGTACCCGACGTCTCCAACGCCCTGTCCTCACTGATCATCGATGCGGCACAAATGGCGCGGGAAGCGGCGGCGCTGAGCCACAAGCGCGCTTCGACGCTGGCGCAGAAAGCGCTCGAGGAGGCAAGGGCGGCTTCGGTCGATCTTCGCACCCGCGAGATCAAGGTCGAGGAGCCATTCGTCGTCGACGCGCTGGCGGAAGCCTCGCGCGCCTACGATCTCGTGCTTCTGGAACTGGCCGGCCTCTCCCGTCCGATCGTCGAGGCGGTACTGTTCGGGTCGGGGCGGCCGCTGATCCTCTACCCGCCGGCGCCTTTCGGCGGCCGGATCGATCGTGTAGCCATCGCCTGGGATGGCAGCCGCACGGCTGCGCGGGCGGCACATGATGCCTCCGTCTTCCTGGAGCAGGCCTCCAAGGTCTGCCTGCTTTCCGTGATCAACGAGAAGCCGGTGACATACGAGACGGGCGATTATCTCATCGAAAACCTGTTGAAGAGCGGCGTGACGGCGGAGGCGATGCACCTGCGCACGCACGGCGATCCAGTCGGCGAGGTACTGCAGAGCAAGGCCTTCGAATTGCGGGCCGACCTTCTCGTCATGGGCGGCTTCGGTCATTCGCGTTTGCGCGAATTCGTGCTCGGCGGCGCGACGCAGGCGGTGCTGACCAACATCACCCTGCCTGTCCTGCTATCGCATTGAGAGACGGCATGCGATCAAGCACCGGCTCTCGAACTCATTGTCAACGCCACGAAGGCCGCGCGCCTCATCAGCCGCGGCATGTTGGCGAGCAACAGTGGCTCGTCAATCCCGTCGCAGCGTCTTGCCGGTCTCCGCATCGAACAGATGAAGCTTGCCCGGCCTGGCAGCGATCGTTACGGCCTGCCCCGGCTCGAAATCGTGACGTTCGGACAGCACGGCGACAAGCTCGCCGGATCCGTAGCGCAGAAATACCATCGTCTCGTGGCCGGTGGGTTCTGTGACGTTGACAGTCGTCTTCAGGCCGCTCGGAGCGAGCGACAGATGTTCGGGCCGCACGCCCAGACGCACAGCCTGGCCATCGGAGGCCTCCGGCGTGAAACCGAGCGCGATCTCATCGCCTGTCTCCGTGACGAAGACGGCTCCATCGGCCTTGTAGTGACCTTTCAGCAGGTTCATCGACGGCGAGCCGATGAAGGTGGCCACGAAGGTATTGCGCGGACGATCGTAGAGTTCCAGCGGCGTTCCCGTCTGTTCGATCTTGCCGCCCTGCATGACCACGATCTTGTCCGCCATGGTCATCGCTTCGACCTGGTCATGGGTGACGTAGATCGTCGTGGTTCTCAGTCTTTGGTGGAGTTCCTTGATCTCCTTGCGCATCTGTACGCGCAGCTTGGCGTCGAGATTCGACAGGGGCTCGTCGAAGAGGAAGACCTGCGGCGATCGGACAATGGCTCGTCCCATCGCCACGCGCTGCCGCTGGCCGCCCGAAAGCTGGCGCGGATAGCGGTCAAGATAGGGCACGAGGTCGAGCGTTTCGGCCGCCGCCTGCAGGCGCTGCTTGATGAGATCGGCCGGCTGCTTCTGGAGGCGCAGCGCGAAGACCATGTTCTCGGCAACGGTCTTGTGCGGATAGAGGGCATAGCTCTGGAAGACCATCGCAATATCGCGGTCCTTCGGCGGCAGATTGTTGACGATCTTTCCGCCGATCGAGATGGTGCCGCCGGTAATGCTCTCGAGCCCTGCGACCATGCGCAGCAAGGTCGACTTGCCGCAGCCGGACGGGCCGACGAGCACCACGAACTCGCCGTCGCGAATGTCTATATTGACCCCATGCAGGATATTTAAGGCGCCGTATGCCTTCCGCGCCTCTGAAATATTGACCTCAGCCATATGCCTCCCACTCGCTTTCCGGTCACCCCAGGCACACATTCCAGGGGATGAATCTCTCGACAGTATCCAGCGTATGAGGCACAACGAAAACGCGCTCTGCCACGACCCGAAATACCTCCAAAACCTCCTCCATGAAACGTTTCATTTTTTATTGACTTTTTCCGCTTCCCGTCTAATGCTCAATGATGAGACCGAGAGGAGCGGTTTCAAACAAGAATTATGAAACGTTTCATTTTCTTGTTTACCAGATAGTTCTGCACGAGACCAGTCCCAAATTCGGGCCGGAGCCTATCCGGAACACTGGCTGGCGGCAGCGCACCAAACGTGGAGGAGGAAGACATGAAAGTCGAAATTTACGATGCATTGATGCGCCGTCAGGCAAGCCGCCGCGACGTTTTGCGGGGAACGGCAAGTGCGGCGGCTCTGCTCGGCCTGTCCGGCGCGATGGGCGGAATTCCCGGCGCCGCATTCGCCGCCGATGACCTACGCGCGCAGATCCTGCAGATCCCGGGCGTCGGCAAGGGTTCGCCGACGGACGCGGACTGGCAGAAGGTCGGCGAACTCTGCCTCGGCCCGACCAAGGCCAATGTCAAGCAGGGTGAATTCGCCGGCGTCGAGCTGACCTTCATGGGGCTCAACAACCAGAATCTGCACAACTTCCTGTTCCGCGGCTTCCTGAAGCCTTGGGAAGCCTATACCGGGGCCAAGATCAACTGGATCGACCTTGCTCAGGCCGATTACAACGCCCGCCTTCAGCAGTCGATCGCAACCGGCACGGTCGATTTCGACATCCTTGAAATGGGCGCGCCTTTCGAAGGCGATACCGCCGGACGCGGGCTTCTCGACGAGATGCCTGATTGGGCTGCAAAGCAGGTCGAAGCCGACGACCTGGTGAGCTACCTGAAGCCGCCGGTCGGCACCTGGGACGGCAAAACCTATCGCGTCACGATCGATGGCGACTGCCACACCTTCGCCTATCGCAAGGACTACTTCGGCGAAGGCTCGATCAGCGGCATGTCCGAGCCGCCGAAGACCTGGCAGGACGTCAACGCAGCGTCCAAGGCGCTGATCGGCAAGACCGATCCCTTGACCAGCCAGCCGGCCTACGGCTATCTCGACCCGCTCAAGGGCTGGGGCGGCTTCGGCTTCTATTTCATCGAGAACCGGGCGACGGCCTATGCCAAATATCCGGGCGATCCGGCTTGGCTGTTCGATCCCGAAAATATGAAGCCGCTGGTCAACAACCCCGCCTGGGTCCAGGCGATCCAGGATGTGCTGGATCTGATCGCGGCCAAGGCCTATCCTGCCGACCAGATCAATGCGGACCCCGGCACCACAGCCTTCTCGCAGTTCCTGGCAGGCACCGGCGCCATGCTGATGTGGTGGGGCGACGTCGGCTCCAGCGCGCGCACCTCGGATACGTCGGTCGTCGGCGACGTGGTGGGCTTCGGCATCAACCGCGGCTCCAACCGCGTCTACAACCGCAAGTCCGGCCAATGGGAAGACAAGTATAACGAAGCGCCCAACATGGCCTATCTCGGCTGGGGCATCTATGTCACCAAGCGGGTGTCGAGCGACGAGAAGAAGCGCAAGGCGGCCTGGTCTGCTGCAGCCCATCTCGGCGGCAAGGATCTTTCCCTGTGGACGTCGGCCTATCCGTCCGGCTTCCAGCCCTATCGTCAGTCGCACTTCAACTACGACGAATGGGAAAAGGCAGGTTACGATCGCGCCTACATCGAGGATTATCTGGGTTCGAACGCCGACAGCTACAACCATCCGAACGCTGCGATCGAGCCGCGCATCCCCGGCATCTTCCAATACTACTCCGTTGCGGAGGACGAATTGGCGAAGGGCTTTGCCGGACAATACAAGTCGGCACAGGAAACCGCGGATGCAATTGCCGCCGCCTGGGAAAAGATCACCGACCAGATCGGCCGTGATAGCCAGCTGAAGCTCTATCGGACGAGCCTCGGGCTCTGATCGATTGGCATAAACGCGCTGGCGGACTGAAAAGGCTCCGCCGGCGCCCATCCTGTCCGGGCGAGGAATATCAATGTCGACAGTCGAAGGCGACCTGCTCCACACGGTCGAAGCCGGCTCCATTTCCGCGAGCCGCCGTTTCTGGGGCCGCGCGGCTCTGTGGCTGAGCGCCATATGGTTCATCGCATCCTTTGTATTGGAAGCTGTCCACGAACTTGGCTGGACCGATTGGGGCTTTGCCAACTGGCGGCCGGTTCTCTACGCCTATTTCATCTGGGCCGCGGTTCTTTGCGTCACCCGCGTCGTCATATACGGCGAGGCCGGCAAGAAGGCGCTCTTTGTTCTGCCGGCAGCACTCTTCGTCGTATCGATGGTGGTCTTCCCGCTGCTCTTTGCGCTCTGGATCGGCTTCTCCGACTGGAACCTCGCCTCTTCTGCCGGGCGGCGCTTCAACGGGCTCGACAATGTGCGCCGGATGGTCGCCGATCCGTTCTATGCCAATGCCTTGCTCAACATGATCCTTTATTGCCTTGCGATTGCCGTGGAATATGCGATCGCCTTCGGCTTGGCGCTGCTCCTTAACCAGGAAATCATTGCCCGAAAGTTCTGGCGCGTCACGTTCCTCGTGCCCTTGATGCTGTCGCCGGTCGCGGTGAGCTGGATGGTGGGAAAATCGATGCTGGAAACCCGTTTCGGCCCGATTGCGCGCATGGCCCGCTGGCTCGGCTGGGAAAACCCCTCCTTTTTCGGCGATCCGCTGACGGCGCGCCTCTCGATCATGATCATGGACGCCTGGACCTTCATTCCCTTCATGATGATCATGCTGCTCGCCGGATTGCAGGGCTTGTCGAGGGAGGTGCTGGAGGCGGCCGAAGTCGACGGCGCCACCAAATGGCAGCGCTTCTGGCAGGTGATTTTCCCGCTGATGCTGCCCGTGTCGGTCACGGCAGTGATGATCCGCATCATCTTCAAGCTCAAGCTCGCCGACATCATCATCACGGTGACATCGGGGGGGCCTGGCGGGGCGACCGATTCCGTCACCAGTTTTATCTACCGCGAATACCGAGACCGCTCGAATGTCGGATATGGGACCCTGCTCGCGCTCGTCTATCTCGTGATCATCGTCGTCGGCATGACGGGGCTGATGAAGATCTCCGACCGCATCGTCAAGCGGATGACAGGAAGGCTCTGATGGTTCGCATCGATTTCGAAAAATACGGACGAGGCCAACGCATTCGCTGGTGGGCCATGCGTTTGGCCGTTTACGGGCTGCTCGTCATCTGGGCTTGTGTCTGCATCTTCCCGCTGTTCTGGACGGTTTCAACCTCGTTCAAGACAGCCGCAGACGTCATGCGCGGCAATCTGATCCCGTGGTTCAATTTCGCGCCCAACTGGCTCGGCTGGCGCTCGCTCGGCCTCTCTCCCGATACGATTCCCCAGATCTCGACCGTGCGTGACGAGTTCATGCGCAGGCTCTGGAACAGCGTCATCATCTCCGTCACCGCATCCGCTCTTGCGGTTGTGCTCGGATCGCTCGCCGCCTACGGCCTCAGCCGCTTCTCCTACAAGTTCGGCCATATGCGCAATTCCGACATTTCCTTCTTCTTCCTGTCGCAGCTCATTATGCCTCCCGTCGTCCTGGCCCTGCCATTCCTGGTTCTCTACAAGGAACTGGCGCTGCTCGACACCTATGCCGGCATGATCGCCGTCTATACGCTGATGGTTCTGCCGATCGTCGTCTGGATCATGCGCGACCAGTTCGCCACCATACCGGTCGAGCTCGAGGAGGCCGCGCTGGTCGACGGCCTGTCGATCTGGGGAGCGTTTGCCCGCATCATCGTGCCGCTCGTCCTGCCGGGCATGGTTGCCGCCTTCCTTTTGGCGCTGATCCTGTGCTGGAATGAATATTTCTTCGCCGCATTGCTGACTTCCACCAATACGAACACGCTGCCGGTGATGATCGCCAGCCAGACAGGCAGCCAGGGCATCAACTGGTGGTCGATGGCCGCGCTTTCCACCGCCGGTATTCTTCCGCTGGTCATCGTCGGCGTCGTGCTGGAAAAACACATCATCGCCGGGATGACCGCAGGAGCGGTAAAATAGCCGCGGGACGTTTGAACATGGTGAAGATGCCCACAGTCAAGGATGTCGCCGAATATGCGGGCGTCTCCGTGGGCACTGTTTCGCGTGTTCTGTCGGGCGAAGCCGCGGTCAAACCCATGCTCCGTGAAAGGGTCAACGACGCCATTTCGGCGCTCGGTTACCGACCGAACGTGACTGCACGAGCCTTGCGCACCAGCAGAACCGACGTCATCGGCCTCGTCGTTCCCGACATCACCAACCCTTTTTTTGCGCAGCTTGCGGCAAGCGTCGAGCGCGCGGCGCTCGAATGCGGTCACAGCCTGATGCTGGCAAGCTCGCATAACGACAGCGAGGCGGAGCAGAGCCATGTTTCGGCTTTTCTCGACCGATCAGTGCGCGGCATCATCGTGGTGGCTTCGAGCGACGGTTCAGGTCTCGATCTGCCAGCCTCGGTGCCGGTCATATCGCTGGACCGGCGCTTCGGCGCCTTTCCCCTGGTATCAACCAACCATGCGCAGGCGGCCACGCTGATTGCCGATCATCTCTATGGGCTGGGGCACCGGCGCATCGCCTACATTGCCGGGCCGACCGACACCGAAGCAGGGCGCATCCGCAAAGAGGCTTTCATCAGCCGCATGGACGGCTTCGGCAAGACCGGCGAGCCTGTCGAGCTGGAAATCGCCCATGGCAGATTCGACTACGAATCCGGCGAAAGAATTGCCCGTGAGCTGCTTTCCCGCCCGCCGCAAAGCCGGCCGACGGCAATCGCGGCCGCCAGCGACCAGCAGGCGATCGGCGCATTACGTGCCGCCCGTGACCTCAAGATCGACGTGCCGCGAAAACTATCCGTCACAGGTTTCGACGACATTTCGCTTGCCAATCTCGTAGTGCCGCGGCTGACAACCATCCGCCAGCCGGCCGACATGCTGGCGCGGCGCGCGGTCAGCCTTCTCCTCGAAGAACCGCCGGGGAAGGGGGACGAAATGGTGGACGGATCGCTGATCGTGCGCGGTTCGAGCGGCCCGTGCCCGCAACCTGGCGCACCGGCCCGAAAATCGGAAGCGATGCTCGGAAAGCCCGATGCGTAGATCCAAAGAGTGGGAGCGCCCTTTGTGCGTCCGAAAGGGCGCGCGGCGCTCCAAGCCGGATCTCGCCGGGCACAGAAATTGAAGCACGGCCGGTGTTCCGGCTAGAGAAAGGATGGAAGATCAAATGCTCAAGGGAATTCGGGCCGAACTCAACGGCGACATTCTTCAAGCACTCTGCAACATGGGACATGGCGACTATCTCGTCATCTCCGACATGAATTTTCCATCGGATTCGATAGCCCGCCAAACGCGTCTGGGTAGACTGCTGACCATGGAAAACATTCCCGCGCCGCAGGCGATCGACGCGGTCCTTTCGGTCCTGCCTCTGGACACTCCGATCCAGCCTTCGGTTGGCCGCATGGAAGTGATCGGCAAGCCGGATGAAATTCCGCCGATTCAGCAGGAAGTGCAGGCGATTGTCGACCGCGCCGAAGGCAAGCCGTCGCCGATGTATCCCGTCGAACGGATGGCGTTCTACGACATCGCCAAAAAGGCTTATTGCGTGATCGCAACCGGGGAATTGCGGTTCTATGGATGCTTCCTTTTGACCAAGGGCGTCATTCCAGCGGAAGAGGCCGTGAGATGAGCGAGAAAAGCGGGATTGTCATTTTAGGCATTTTTGCCGCCGACACCGCCTATAAGGCGAAGCGCCTGCCCCATATCGCCGAGACGCTGATGGGATCGGGTTTCACGCTCGGGCCGGGAGGCAAAGGCTCCAACCAGGCGATTGCCGCGGCAAAGGCAGGCGGCAAGGTGACTTTTATTTCACGGGTCGGCAACGACGCGTTCGGCGCTATGGCCCTTGCTGCCTATGCGGAGGCGCGCGTCAGAGCCAATGTGATGAAGATGGAGGGCGTTTCCACGGGCGCTGCCTTCATCTTCGTCGACGAAGTGAGCGGCGACAACGCCATCATCGTGGTGCCGGGCGCCGCGGGGCTGATCGGCATCGAAGATGTCGAAGTGAACCGGGCGGCGATCGAAAGCGCCGCCATCTTCATGACACAGCTCGAACAACCGCTGGAAGCGGCCTTGCACGGCCTGTCGATCGCAAAGAGGGCAGGGGCCATTACGATCTTCAACCCCGCGCCGGCCGGCGCCATTCCGGACAGCATCTACGGCTTGTGCGATTTCATCGTTCCCAACGAAGTCGAAGCAGCGGAATTGGTGGGCCATGCGATCGAAACCGATGAGCAGGCACGTGCAGCGGCACACACGCTGATCGATCGGGGCGCAAAAGCAGCGGTCATCACGCTCGGCGCCCGCGGTGCGTTCTATCACACCGCCGGGCAGAGCGAATTCGTGCCCGCATTTTCGGCGGGAAATGTCATTGACACAACCGGGGCCGGCGACGCCTTCCTCGGCGGGTTCGCGACGGCGATTTCGGAAGGCCGGGCGCCAATCGAGGCCGTCCGCTTCGGCTGCGCGACCGCCGCAATCGCGGTAACACGGCCAGGCACGGCTCCCGCCATGCCTTCTCGCGCCGAGATCACCGCCTTGCTGGGCTCCTGATGCTTGGACGTCGCAGGGAGATGGCGAGGCGCGTCAGCCTCGCCATCTCCAGCAACCGTCAATCCAACCTTGCGGTAAAGACGTAGCCGACGCCTCGCACGGCCTTGATGAATTGCGGCTTCTTCGGGTCGGTCTCGATCTTGCGCCGCAGCCGGACGATCTGAGCATCGATCGTCCGGTCGAAAGCTTCGAGGCTTCGGCCCCGGGTCAGGTCCATCAGCACGTCGCGGGTCAGAACCCGTCCGGCATGGCGGACGAAGGTCGTCAGCATATCGAACTCGCCGGTCGTCAATTCGATTTCCGTGCCTTCCGGATCGAAAAGCTGCCTGCGGCTGAGATTGAGCTTCCAGTCTTCGAAGCCGATAATCTCCTCGCCAGCCGCCTCGCTGCTACGCGCCGGAGCTTGCCGGCGGCGTAGGATCGATTTCAGGCGCGCATGGACCTCCCGGAGATGGAAGGGCTTGGCGACGTAATCGTCGGCGCCGACCTCCAGACCGACGATTCGATCGACGACGTCGTCGCGGCCCGTCAGCATCATGATCGGCACGTCGGATTGGGCGCGGATTTCGCGGGCAAGGTCAAGGCCGTCCGTACCGCCGGGAAGAACGAGGTCAAGCAGGACGGCGTCGAAATTCTGCTGGCGCAGGCGCACACGCATCTCGGTCCCGTCGGCGGCGGAAGAGACCGTGTAACCCTCATCCTCGAAATAGCGCGTCAACATCTGGCGAATGCGCGGATCGTCGTCGACGACGAGAAGATGCGCGTCATGCTGAAGTGCTGTCATCGTCCATCCGCCAAGCCGTTGCTCGTTACAGATCGTATCAATGGCATCGTCTTTAACATGCCCCTCAAGCTGGTGTCACCAGCCGGCCGGCGTTGTCCTCATCGGAAGCCGCAAATCCACTCAGGTCGGATTTATGCAGGTCTGGCGTCGTGCAGCCAATGGCGTTTCGCCGGCATCGGGACGGGGGCCGGCGAGGACTGCCATGCGCAGAGCCATCCGCGGACATCGTTCGCCGTAATCAGAATCGTGTTGCCGCTCGTTAAGGCAAGGCGGCGCGCGGCTATTTGGCAGAAAGTGTCAACGTATTGAAGAAGGCGGAATTCGGTTGCCCGCGGCGGCGACGCAACGGACAGCAATGCCCGCCGGGACACGATGACGGTCTTCATGTCGGGCCCGAACCGCACATCGATATGCCCTGACTTGTCTTTCGCATCGAGACTTGCTGTGACGATTTCATATGGCATTCCATCGCTCCGGATCATTGGTTCGTCGCTGCGGCCTATTCCAGTTTTCCAGGTTACGACGCCGGTCAAAAGACGCTTTGACCTCGATCAATTCGAAAGGGCGGGGACGGCACCGAACATCCGCGCCGGGACCACCCGCGACGGCTTTAAGGCAATGTACAAATATCTGGATGATTTCGCGGCGACGGCAACATCATTGATTTGGAACAAGGAAGACCGTGCGGCCCCTGGGCATAAAGCATCCTGCTTTTTGAAAGGAAATCTGATGATGCCCGACGATCTTGTCGCAAAATACGGCGATGCACGGCTTCCGCGTTACACGAGTTACCCAACGGCGCCGGCTTTTTCAGCAGCCGTCGGACCGGATGAATATGCCGCCGGCCTTGCCGAAATCGGAGAGGCCGGACCAGTCTCGGTCTATCTCCACCTACCATACTGCCGTTCGATGTGCTGGTACTGCGGCTGTCACACGACCATCACCCGGCAGGATGCTCCGGTCGTCGAATATCTTGATGTGATGAGCCAGGAGATCGAGCTCGTTTCCTTTGCCGCCGGCAACGACGTGCCCGTCAGAAACGTGCACTTGGGCGGCGGCACGCCGACGATCATGAAGCCGCAGGAATTCTCCGCTCTGATGGCAAAGCTCCGGAGCGCCTTCGCCTTCGAAGCGGATGCCAGCGTGGCAATCGAGATCGACCCGCGCACATTGGCCGCCCCCATGATCGATGCGCTCTTCGAAAACGGTGTCGATCGCGCGAGCCTCGGGGTCCAGAGCTTCGACCCGGTCGTGCAGGCGGCAATCAATCGGCTGCAATCCTTCGAGCAGACGGAGATGGCGCTCGCCGGGTTGCGCTCCGCAGGCGTGACAGGCATCAATTTCGACCTGATCTATGGCCTCCCGAAGCAGACTGTCCGATCCTGTGTGGAAACCGTCCGCCTTGCCGCGGAGCTGCGTCCGGAACGTTTCGCTGTTTTTGGTTACGCCCACATACCCTCCTTCAAGAAGCATCAACGTCTGATCGACGAAGCATCGCTGCCAGACGCAAAACAGCGCAACGAGCAGGCGGAAGCCATCGCCCAGGAGCTTCAACAAGCCGGATATGTGCGTATCGGGCTTGACCACTTTGCCTTGCCGGAGGATCAGCTGGCGTTCGCCGCACGCAACGGCACGATGAGACGAAACTTCCAGGGCTACAGCACGGATGACTGCGATAATCTCATCGGCCTCGGCGCTTCCGCGATCGGTCGGCTACCGAGTGGCTATATGCAGAACCACGTGCCTCTGGGTCTCTATGCGGAGCGGATTGCCTCTGGCGTCCTGCCCACCGCCAAAGGCTATCTTCTCAGCCAAGAGGACAAGCTTCGGGGGAGAATCATCGAACGGCTGATGTGCGATTTCGAAGTCGACCTCGGAAGTGTGAGCAGCGGAACGGGTTTCGACACCGGCTTCCTTGTTGAGCGCAACGACCGTCTCGGTGAGCTGATGGCGGACGGCGTTGCGACAATGAGCGGCGAGCGGATCGTCGTATCCCGAGACGCACGCTTCATGGTCCGTGCAGTCGCGGCGGCGTTCGACGCCTATTTTGGCTCGCACGGACGCAAGCACAGCAAGGCCGCCTGAACTGCATCAGAGCCGGGCGATCGCCGGCAGCCTGAGCGGCAGCGCAGTCTTGAACGGCCGCCACCGGCGAAGGCAAGGCGGGTTCTCCATCGTGCGGGATGGCGCGCGAGTGCGGCCATCCGCGCCGGTCATTGATTACTGGGTGAGATGGGCAAGATCGGCGTCGAGCCGCTTGCGTACCATGTTCGGCACCTTTGCCTTTTTGATGGCTTCGAGATTGGCCGGGCTGTCGCCGACCTGGATCAAGGCAACCATGCCCATGCCGACATGCGGCGTGCATTTCAATACATAGGCGCCGGGAACATCGAATTTCGCCTGATACTCTTCGTTCGGCTTGGATTTGAATTCGGCGACGCCATCCGGAATGAGGCCCTTGAAGGTCTCGACGTTGTGGCTCTTGTCGGTAGGGATGAAGGTGACAGTGTCGCCGGGGGCGATCTTCAAGAAGCCGGGCTCGAACACCATTGCGCCGTCCGCGCCCTTGTTAAGCATCTGAACCTGGTGGTCGGCGGCCATCAAGGGCGCTGCCGAGGCAATCAAGGCTGCCGCTGCAGCGATCAGACCGAATTTCAAACGCATGTGCAATCTCCTGTTCTGCGAACCTCCATCCGCCGCGTGAACCGGTCTTAGGAGATGCCGGAATCCGGTTCTTTGACCCCCGTCAAATTCGCGAAAAGAGCTGGGGATCAGGTTTTTGTCTGTCTGCCGACAATGGCAACAGGCCCGAAGTCACTTCGCGTCGAGAAGCTCGCGGATCTTCAAGGCCAGTTCTTTGGCGGTATAGGGCTTACGCAGCCACTGTGCGCCGGGAACGGTGCCTTTTTCCGCAAGACCCGGCTCGGAATATCCTGACGTGAACAGAACCGCGATGTCGGGGCGCAGAACGCGCACTTCTCGGGCGAGTTCGTCACCAGTGATCCCGCCCGGCATGACGATGTCGGTGAACAGGAGCGCGATGTCGTCGTCTTCCTGCAAAACTTCGAGTGCGCGGTGGCCGTTCTCGGCTTCACGCACTGTGTAACCCATTGACGCGAGCCTGGCGACGGCCACGCGACGGACGCGGGCGTCATCCTCGACGACCAGCACCGTTTCATCTCCGCGCGGCAGCTGGCTCTCGCCGCTGCCATGATCCGGCGTGGGCTCCCGAGGCGTCGCCCCGTTGACCGCAGGCAGATATATCCTGACTGTCGTACCGCGCCCCACCTCGCTGTAAAGCTGGAGGTGCCCGCCCGACTGCTTGACGAAACCATAGACCATGCTGAGCCCGAGACCCGTGCCCGAGCCGACTTCCTTCGTTGTGAAAAACGGTTCGATCGCGCGCTTCTTGACCTCCTCGCTCATGCCCGTGCCGGTATCCGTCATGGTAATGAGGACGAAGTTGCCGCTGCGCACCTCCGGATACATCTTGGCATAATCGGCGTCGAGGTGGACGCGCGAGATCGTCGTCGTCAGACTGCCGCCCTTCGGCATCGCGTCCCTTGCGTTCAGCGCGATGTTCAGAATGGCGTTCTGAAGCTGTGAGCTGTCGACGAGGACGTCGAAACCCGACCCGTCAATGACAGTCGAGAGCTTGATATCTTCGCCGAGCGTCCGCCGCAGCAGATCCGAAAAGCCGCTCAGGAGCTGACCAAGATCGGCATGTTTGGGGTTTAACGGCTGCCGGCGGCCGAAGGCCAGCAGCTGGCCGGTCAGGATCGCTCCGTCCTGCGCGGCGGCCTGCGCCTCCTTGAGAATATCGCGAAGACTTCCGGGCGGCAGCTTGTCCTCGATCATTTCGAGATTGCCGCTGATGACGGTCAGGAGATTGTTGAAGTCATGCGCGAGGCCGCCGGTGAGCTGTCCGATCGCCTCCATCTTCTGCGCCTGGCGAAGATCCTCCTCGATCTTGAAGCGGCTTGTCAGGTCCCGGACGAAACCGGTGAAAATCCGCGCGCCATTGGCCGTCGCCTCGCCGACATGCAGTTCCATGGGGAATTGTGAGCCGTCGGCCCGCTGGCCGGTTACCACACGCCCGTAGCCGATGATGCGCTTCTCGCCGGTTTCAATATAGTGGTCGATATAGCTGTCATGAGCCTCACGGTAAGGGGTCGGCATCAGGTTGCTGACGTTGCGGCCGCAAATCTGATCCGCGGGCATTCCGAACAGCTTTTCGGCAGCCTTGCTGAACGACAGCACCGTTCCCTTATGGTCGATCACCACCATCGCATCGGGGACGGTATCGAGGATTGAGCTGAGATGCGCCTCACGCGACTTGACCGCCTCCTGAGCCTGTCTCAGAGCGCTGACATCGCTGTTCGTCTGGATGACCGTAAGCTCTCCGTCCGGCAGATTGACCAGCACGCAGCGGGAAGCGACATGAATGTCGTGCCCGCTCTTATGGCGATGAATGATTTCGCCCTGCCAGAAGCCGCGCGATTTCAGCTGGTCGCGGATGCTTTCCGCCGATTCGGGAAACCTCGTCGCCAGAAGTTCGTGGATCTTCTCGCCGACCGCCTCCTCTCTTGCCCAGCCATACATGTTCTCGCAGCCGATCGACCAGTGCGTGATCGTTCCGTCGAAACGATGAACCATGATATCCGCTCCGTCGAGCACATGCACCATGGCGTCCAGCTCCTGCGGCGATGCTGTTCTCGGGGAGACGAGGCGGTGAGGCATGAATGTCGATCCTGCGGCTTGTTGCATCAGTGCAGGTTGACCCTATGACAGGAATCGTCAGAAAAATCATCCGCGTCGCCGGACAACTGTTTCAGCCGGGCGAGATTGACGATCCTCAGGTCGTGCCTGCCCTCGGGAATAACGATGTTGCGCGATGCCAGTTTCGTGATCGTGCGGGACACGGTCTCGATGGTCAGGCCGAGATGATCCGCAATGTCCTGGCGGTTCATCGGAACGCGCACCAAACCCTGGCGCGGCCGCGGGTTGCGGCGCGATGCAAGCTTGACGATGAAGCTGCAGAGGCGTTCCTCGGCATTCTTTTTCGACAACAGCACCATCTGTTCATGCGCGGCGGCCGCCTCCTGGCAGAGCAGGGAGATATAGGCCGGGCCGAGGGCGTCGGAACGGGCGACTTCTTCGTGGAAGCTCTTGCGCGACACGCGGCGAATCTTGCATTCGGTGACGGCCTCCGCTGTGAAAATGAAATCGTTCTGCAAGGAGGCGCCGATGAGATCGCCGGCAAAATGAAAGGCGGTGATGACGCGACGGCCTTCGCCGATGATGCGATGCAGGCGAACGACGCCTTCTTCTACCTGGAAGAGATGTTTCGCCTGGTCGCCCTCCCAACAAATCGCCTTGCCGGCCGCGACGGGTTCTGCCGTCGAGTTCAGGAAGAGCGACGAAAGCGATTGGCCGGCATCAATGGCTTCGACAGTCTTCTCGGCATTTTCGAATGCGTGGTTGGTCTGCATCAGCATCGTCGTGTCCCCTCGTGGCAGTGGGTGCAGTAGAAAGCTGTCGCGTCACAGGGGGATGAGCGGACGGTGCCAAAGGGTGAAAGAGTGTAACAATGTGTAACAGCGGCGGTCCATCCGCGGCTTGGAGTCCCCTTGTTGATGTAGATCAAGGAGCCATCGCCGGCTTCGTGACAGTCCTGCCCCGAACTACGAGAAAGCCGGCCGCGGGACGGTCGTCTTTGCACTGGGGACGACATCATGAATTACACGATGGAAACAATGATGCTCGCGGTCGCGGCATTTCTAGCGCTGCTTGGAGCCGCATTCGCGCATGATCATCTCTTTGCGGTCCATATGGGCATACTGAGCGTCTGCCTCGTTGCGGGAACGCTGCTCCTTGTCAGGAAGGTCGACTTCGCACCGGTGGACCAACGGCGGAAAGTCGACCTGTCCGGCTATTTCGACGATGTGATCCGCTACGGCCTGATCGCCACCGTATTCTGGGGCGTGGTCGGCTTCCTCGTCGGCGTTATTATTGCGCTGCAGCTTGCCTTTCCCGACCTCAATATCGCCCCCTATCTCAATTTCGGCAGGCTGCGGCCGGTTCATACGTCGGCGGTCATCTTCGCTTTCGGCGGCAACGCGCTGATCATGACGTCCTTTTACGTGGTGCAACGGACCTGTCGCGCGCGTCTCTTCGGCGGCAGCCTCGCCTGGTTCGTCTTCTGGGGCTATCAGCTGTTCATCGTCATGGCGGCGACCGGTTACGTGCTCGGCATCAACCAGGCTCGTGAATATGCCGAGCCCGAATGGTATGTCGACCTCTGGCTGACCATCGTCTGGGTCGCCTATCTCGCCGTCTATCTCGGAACGATCCTGAAGCGTAGAGAACCGCATATCTATGTGGCGAACTGGTTCTATCTCGGCTTCATCGTCACCATCGCGATGCTGCACGTGGTCAACAATCTTGCGGTTCCCACTTCTTTCCTCGGTTCCAAGAGCTATTCTCTTTTCTCGGGCGTTCAGGATGCACTGACGCAGTGGTGGTACGGCCACAACGCCGTCGGCTTTTTCCTTACCGCCGGCTTCCTCGGCATGATGTACTACTTCGTGCCGAAGCAGGCCAACCGGCCGGTCTATTCGTACCGGCTGTCGATCATCCACTTCTGGGCCCTGATCTTCATGTATATCTGGGCCGGCCCGCACCATCTGCATTACACGGCGCTGCCCGACTGGGCCCAGACGCTCGGCATGGTCTTCTCGGTCATGCTCTGGATGCCCTCCTGGGGCGGCATGATCAACGGGCTGATGACCCTTTCCGGCGCCTGGGACAAGATCCGCACGGATCCGATCATCCGGATGATGATCGTCGCCATCGCCTTTTACGGCATGTCGACCTTCGAGGGCCCGATGATGTCGGTCAAGACAGTCAATTCGCTCAGCCATTATACCGAATGGACGATCGGTCACGTGCATTCCGGCGCGCTCGGCTGGGTCGGGATGATCACCTTCGGGGCGATCTATTACCTGACGCCGAAACTGTGGGGGCGCGAGCGTCTCTACAGCCTGCGCATGGTCAACTGGCACTTCTGGCTCGCGACCCTCGGGATCGTGATCTACGCCGCCGTGCTCTGGGTTGCCGGTATCCAGCAGGGGCTGATGTGGCGCGAATACAATTCCCAGGGCTTCCTCGTCTATTCCTTCGCGGAGACGGTGGCGGCGATGATCCCCTACTACGTGCTGCGCGCGGTCGGCGGAGCGCTTTACCTGGCGGGCGGCCTCGTCATGGCCTGGAACGTGTTCATGACGATCCGCGGCCACCTGCGCAACGAAGCCGCAATCCCGACCACTTTCGTGCCCCAGGCACAGCCTGCCGAATGAGGTGAGACATGGCATCGATATTGGATAAACATAAGATCCTCGAGAAGAACGCGACGCTTCTTTTGGTCGGATCGCTGCTCGTCGTGAGCGTCGGCGGCATCGTTGAAATCGCACCGCTGTTCTACCTCCAGAACACGATCGAGAAAGTGGAAGGTATGCGGCCTTACACGCCGCTGGAGCTCGCGGGACGCAACGTCTACATCCGTGAAGGCTGCTATCTCTGCCATAGCCAGATGATCAGGCCGTTCCGTGATGAAGTCGAACGTTACGGCCATTATTCGCTGGCCGCGGAATCGATGTACGACCATCCGTTCCAGTGGGGATCCAAACGCACCGGGCCGGATCTGGCCCGTGTCGGCGGACGTTACTCGAACGAATGGCATGTCCAGCATCTCGCAAATCCGCGGGCCGTGGTGCCGGAATCGATCATGCCGAGCTACGCCTTCCTCAAGGAGCGGGACGTGACGGTCAAGGCCGTCGGAATGGATCTCAAGGCCAACGAGGACGTCGGCGTGCCTTACAACGACGACATGCTGGCGAATGCGGAGGCCGACATGAAGGCTCAGGCCGATCCGAATGCGGATACGACGGCCCTCCTCGAACGCTATCCGAAGGCGAAGGTCGGCGATTTCGACGGCGACCCGGCCAGGCTGACCGAAATGGACGCCCTGGTGTCCTACCTGCAGATGCTCGGAACGCTGGTCGATTTCTCGACCTATGACGACGCGACCGGCTACCGTTGAGGTGATGCATGGAAACCTACACTGCAATGAGACACTTCGCCGACAGCTGGGGCCTCCTGGCAATGGCGGCATTCTTCGCCGGCGTGGTCGTGTTCACCCTTCGCCCAGGCAGCAAGCAGACGGCGAAAGAAGCCGCCGATATTCCCTTGAAGGACGATTGAGATGTCGGAAAAACATATCGATGAATTGAGCGGCGTCGAAACGACCGGGCATGAATGGGACGGCATCCGCGAGCTCAACAATCCCATGCCCCGCTGGTGGGTGTGGACCTTCTACGTCACCATTCTCTGGGCGGTTGGCTATGCGATCGCCTATCCCGCGATTCCGATGATCACTTCCGCCACAAAGGGCTATCTTGGCTACTCAACTCGTGCGGAGCTGCAGCAGGATCTGGACCAGGCCAAAGCGTCCCAGACGCAGTTTCACGATCTGATCGCCGCAAAGACGGTGCAGGAGATCGACGCCGATCCCGCCCTTCGTGAATTCGCAATCGCCGGCGGTGCGTCCTCATTCAAAGTCAATTGCGCGCCCTGTCATGGCTCGGGGGCGAGCGGCGGCCTGGGCTTTCCAAATCTCAACGATGACGACTGGCTGTGGGGCGGCGACCTCGACGCCATCCAGGCGACGATCGCCCACGGGATCCGGTTCGATTCGGATGCCGAAACGCACGCTTCCGAGATGCCGGCCTTTACCGATGTGCTCGAGCCTGTCCAGATGCGGCAGGTCGCTGCCTATGTCTGGGGGCTGACCAATACGCCCTCGGACCCCGCTCTCGCGGAAGCCGGAAAACAGGTTTTTCTCGACAGTTGCGCCGCGTGCCACGGCGAGGATGCCAAAGGAAAGGTGGAAATGGGTGCGCCGGATCTTGCCGACGCGATCTGGCTGAAGGCGCGCGGCGAAGACGCCATCGTCCGCCAGGTCGCCTCTCCCAAACATGGCGTTATGCCTGCCTGGGCAGCACGCTTGGGTGACACGACCGTCAAGGAGCTCACCATTTTTGTCCATTCGCTTGGCGGCGGAACGTAAGGAGAAACCGATGACAATCCACGATCACAATCCCATCCTCGGTCTCTATGGCACGCCGCGCGCCACCATCCGGTCTCGCGTTTCGGAACGCGCCAAGGCGATGCCTCAGTCAGCCGAACAGGACGATCCGGCAAAGATCGGCAATTCGATCGTAAGCTTGACCTGCCTCAAGGACCACAGGCAGACGAGCCGATAGTTTCAGTTCCTGTCGAGGACGTTCCATCGGTGTTTCTCCCCCGCTGGCCCTCCGGCCACGCCCTTACCCCAGGGCGTGGCCTTTCGTTTCCGGAAGGCCATTTCTTGATCTGCATCAAGGAACGGATGCGCCGCCGGTGGGACAAGAGCAGGCAAACACCGGACAGGTCCCATGAATCTCTATACCGCCCCAGATCCGAATGAGCGCGTCAGCGTCGAGCCGGTCAACGCCCGGCGCAATCGACAGCCTCTCTATGCGGCGCGCAAAAAGATTTTCCCAAAGCGCGCCGAGGGCCGATTCCGCCGGTTCAAATGGATGGTGATGCTGATCACGCTCGGAATTTATTACCTGGCGCCGTGGATCCGTTGGGATCGCGGTCCGTACGCGCCCGATCAGGCAATCCTCGTCGACCTCTCCTCGCGGCGTTTCTTCTTTTTCTTCATCGAGATCTGGCCCCAGGAATTCTATTATGTCGCGGGCCTGCTGGTCATGGCGGGATTTGGCCTCTTTCTCGTCACCGCCGCGGTCGGCCGCGCCTGGTGCGGCTATGCCTGTCCGCAGACCGTCTGGGTCGATCTCTTTCTCGTCGTCGAACGCGCCATCGAAGGCGACCGAAACGCGCGAATGAAGCTCGACGCCGGCCCTTTCACCTTCGACAAGCTCAGCAAGCGGGTAATCAAGCATACGATCTGGCTGCTAATCGGAGCCGCCACCGGCGGCGCGTGGATCTTCTATTTTGCCGACGCGCCGAGCCTGGCGGCCTCGCTGTTTGCCGGCAGCGCCCCTGCCGCCGCCTATGCGACCATCGCCATCCTGACCGCCACGACCTATGTGCTTGGCGGCCTCATGCGCGAGCAGGTGTGCACCTATATGTGCCCGTGGCCGCGCATTCAGGGCGCGATGCTCGACGAAAATTCGCTTGTCGTCACCTACAATGACTGGCGGGGCGAGCGGCGGTCGCGCCACGCCAAGAAAGCCCAAGCCAAGGGCCTGCCGGTCGGCGATTGCGTGGATTGCAATGCCTGCGTTGCGGTCTGTCCGATGGGAATCGACATTCGCGACGGACAGCAGATGGAATGCATCACATGCGCGCTCTGCATCGATGCCTGTGCCGGCGTTATGGACAAGCTCGGAAAACCTCGCGGCCTGATCGCCTATGCGACGCTCAGCGAATATTCGAGCAACATGTCGCTTGCGACGGACGGAGGACGGACAGCCATCCAGCCCTCGAATGTCCGAAACGCCGATGGAAGCTTCATTGCGGCGGTCCGGCATTTCGACTGGCGGATCATATTTCGTCCGAGAATCGTTTTCTACGCCGTCGTCTGGGCATCGATCGGCATCGCCATGGTCATCCATCTCGCCTTCCGCGAGCGGCTCGAACTCAACGTCGTCCATGATCGCAACCCCCAATATGTTCTGGAAAGCGACGGCTCCATCCGCAACGGCTACACGCTTCGCGTGCTCAACATGGTGCCGACGCCGCGGGATGTGACCATCGCCCTCGTCGGACTTGAGGGCGGTACGATGCGCATACCCGAGTTCGGCAGGCAGGATGGCCGCAGCTTCACGGTCCATGCCGAGCCCGACGCGGCCACGACGCTTAAGGTCTTCGTGACGCGAAAGCCCAACGGGGCCGAGATCAATGAATTCCTCTTCGTCATCGAAGATACGGGTCATTCCGACCGGACGACCTATCGCGCGGCGTTCAACGCACCGGGAGAGGTGAAATGAAGGCTTCCACGCGCGGTTTTACCGGCTTGCACATGCTGCTTGCCACCTCGGCATTCTTCGCCGTCGTGATCGCCGTCAACGTCACCATGGCCGTCTACGCCTCATCCAGCTGGAGCGGCCTGGTCGTCGAAAACACCTATGTGGCCAGTCAGGAATTCAACGGCAAGGCGGCAGCGATGAAGGCGATGGCAGCCTCCGGCGTCGAGGGCGCGCTCTCCATCAAGGGCCTCGAGATCCGCTACGACATCCACGATGGCAACGGCGCGCCTGCGATCATCGACGATGTTACGCTGAACTTCAAACGGCCGGTCGGCGATCACGAGGATTTCCACCTAATGCTCCGGAAGACGGGCGAGGGCCGGTTCGAAGCCGATCACGAGGTCGCCGGCGGCGACTGGATCGTCGAAGCCATATCGAAGAGGAACGGCGTGGTCGTCATGCATGAGGCCAAGCGCATCGATACTGCGGAGTTTGGCCAATGACCTGCTGCTCCATGGATACGGAAAGCGTGCTCGCCCTGAGCGCGACATCCGCCAGCGCCGAGGAAGTCCGGCTTGCAAGCCATCCGCTCGGGGCCGGATTGCACCAGCTCGACCTCAGCGTACCCGACATCCACTGCGGCGGCTGCATCGTCACCATCGAAAAGGCGCTGTCGGCGCTTCCCTTCATCAGGAAGGCCCGGGTCAATCTCACTGCCCGCCGGGTTAGCTGCATCTACCAGGAGGAAATCGAGAAGCGGCCGACCGACCCCTCCGAAATCCTTGTAGCGGTCAACGCGGCCGGATACCGCGCGCATCTCTTTACGCCCACGGCACCTGAAAACGACAGGACCAGGAACCAGCTGCTGCTGGCGATCGGCGTTTCGGGTTTTGCAGCTGCCAACATCATGCTGCTCTCCGTGTCGGTCTGGTCGGGCGCCGACGCGGCGACGCGTGACATGTTTCACTGGATCTCGGCAATGATCGCGGCCCCCGCGCTGGTCTATGCGGGACGCTTCTTCTTCAAATCGGCGTGGAACGCCCTGAAACGCGGGCGCACCAACATGGACGTTCCGATCTCGCTTGCCGTGACGCTCTCCTACGCCGCCTCCCTGTGGGAGACCGTGCATCACGGCGAACACGCATGGTTCGACGCCTCGGTTTCGCTGCTGTTCTTCCTGCTGATCGGCAGAACCCTCGATCACGTGATGCGGGAAAAAGCACGCGCGGCGATCAATGGGCTCGCAAGGCTTGCCCCGCGCGGAGCGCTGCTGATGATGCCGGACGGATCGCGCCGCTACGTTCCCGTCGAAGAGATCGCCGTGGGTGACGATATCGCGATCGCGGCAGGCGAGCGTATCCCGGTCGACGGAACGATCGTCAGCGGCGAGAGTGACGTCGACCTCTCCATCGTCACCGGTGAGAGCAGTCCGATCGCCGTCGCCAAAGGCAGCGCGGTGAATTCGGGAGCCATGAATCTCACCGGCTCGCTCATCCTTAGGGCGACGAAAGTGGCGAGGGACTCACTTCTATCGGAAATCATCGGCCTCATGGAAGCCGCCGAAGGCGGCAGGGCCGGCTATCGCCGGATCGCAGATCGGGCCGCAGCGCTCTATTCGCCGGCCGTGCACCTGTTGGCGCTCGTATCCTTCCTGGCTTGGGGATTTTTCGGTGGCGACTGGAAACAGGCGATGCTTGTCGCAGTCGCGGTGCTGATCATTACCTGCCCGTGCGCGCTCGGCCTTGCCGTTCCCGTGGTGCAGGTGGTCGCTGCGGGCGAGCTTTTCCGCAAGGGCATCATGGTCAAGGACGGTTCGGCGCTCGAAAGACTCGCCGAAGCGGATATCGTGGCCTTCGACAAGACCGGTACGCTGACGATGGGGCAGCCCCGCCTCGTCGGGGTGGAAGCCACCGACGCGGACAGTACCACCATAGCCTGCGCATTAGCCGCGCATTCACGGCACCCTCTCTCTCAGGCGCTGCTGCGGGACATTGAGAAGGCTTCTTCATTCTCCTTCGACGGGGTCACGGAAATCCCCGGCGGGGGGCTCGAGGCCTGCAATGGAACGGATGTCTATCGGCTGGGCAACCGCGCCTTTGCCTGCGGAACCGGTCCTACGCCCGGCACGCACGATGGGCCGTTTTCGGAAGTGATCCTGTCGAAGAACGGCGCCGATCTGGCACGTTTCCTCTTTGACGACACGCTTCGCCCGGGTGCTGCCGAAGCTGTTGGCGCTCTCACTGCCGCCGGCCTTGAAACGCTGATGGTATCCGGCGACAGGCAAAATGTCGTCGACAACACGGCGCAGGCTCTCGGCATTCAAAGGGCTCTGGGCGCCTTGGCGCCGAAGCAGAAAGTCGAGGAATGCCAAAGGCTGAGCGGCGAGGGTCGCCGCGTGCTTATGGTCGGCGACGGGATCAACGACGCCCCGGCGCTTGCCACAGCGCATGTCTCGATGGCGCCCGCCACCGCATCCGACATCGGCAGGCAGGCCGCCGATCTCGTCTTTTTCAACGATCGGCTCGATGCCGTTCCGCAAGCGGTCGCCGTTGCGCGAAGATCCGCCAGCCTGATCCGGCAGAACTTTGTTCTAGCCATCAGTTACAATGTGTTGGCGGTCCCGATCGCGATCGCCGGACTGGCGACGCCGCTGATCGCAGCGGTGGCCATGTCGACATCATCGATCATCGTTGTGACGAACGCGCTGCGGTTGAATGCCTTCGCCAAGCATTCCCCCATGCGCACCGAAGCGCGAGCCGGCAGGGAGGTGAAAACCGCATGAACATGCTGATTTATCTGATCCCGATCGCGCTGCTGATGGGGGGAATTGGCCTCCTGGCATTCCTCTGGTCGCTGAAGAGCGGTCAGTATGACGACCTTGAGGGAGCCGCCTGGCGAATTCTCGTCGACGACGAAACCGATCGCAAAAAATCTTGAGCCGCACACAGGCCAAAACGAGAGGAAGATCGATGCTTGCGAAAAATCCCATACTTTTGCGGTCTGACCTGTTCGACGGCCTCGACGAGGCGACGATAGAGGAACTCGCTGCCACGGCTCAGTTTCAAACCTTCACACCGGACGAGCGGATCATCGCCGAAGGCCAGCCGGCATCGTTCGTCTATTGCGTGATGAGCGGGTTCGTTCGGCTTTCCAAATCCGAATCTGCTGGGCGCGAGGCTGATATCTGCGTCTGCGAGCCCGGCGACACCTTCGGCGAATATTTGCTGTCGGGCGGCGGCTCCTACGCCTACAGCGCGTGGTCCGCCGACGGAGCGGAGGTGGCCTTGTTCGAACTTTCGGACTTGCGGGCTCTCTCCGATCGATACCCCATCATTCATCGCAACGTCATGCGCATCATGACCCGGCATCTGCTCGGCGCGATGGATTGCATAGCAGGAGACCGGCTGCACACGGCCGCGCAGCGTGTCGCGAACTACCTCGTCAGCCGATGCCCGGCCTCGGCCGGGCAGGCGACGTTTCGCCTGCCTTACCGGAAGAGAATTCTGGCTGGCAAGCTGGGGCTTGCACCCGAAGCCCTGTCGCGGGCATTCGCCGCGCTCGTTCCCGCAGGTGTCGAAGTCAGGGGCAAGATCGTGCTGGTCGACAGTGTCGACCTGTTGCGGAAGGCGTGCTGATATCGGCAACAAGCCGGAAAAGAGCGGGCGTAATTTGACCGGCGTCAACGTGGCGGCGGGAGCCACAGGAGATAAGAGATGACGCGCAAGCAGAAGCGCCTTGCGGTGATTGCTGGCGGGATGAGTTTCATTCTGGCGGCGGTGTTGTTGGTGATGTTCGCCTTCAGCCAGTCGGTGGCCTATTTCTACATGCCGGCCGATCTGGCCAGGACGCCGGTGGCACCGGAGACCCGCATCCGGCTCGGCGGCCTGGTCGGGGCGGGTAGCGTCGTGCGCGGCGCCGGCTCTACGGTGGAGTTTTCCGTCACCGACGGCAGCGCCAATGCAGTGAAGGTCAGATATACCGGCATCCTGCCCGATCTGTTCCGCGAGGGTCAGGGCGTGGTCACCGAGGGCGTGTTTGCCGCCAGCAGCAACGTCTTTGTCGCCGACACCGTGCTGGCCAAGCATGACGAGACCTATATGCCGAAGGAGGTGGCCGACAAGCTGAAGCAGCAGGGGCTGTGGCAGGAAGGCCAGGGCCAGGGCCAAGGACAGAGCCAACAAAATCCGGGGCAGGGGCAGGAGGCGAAAGCGACGCCATGATCCGGCGATGATGGATGTGGCGAGCGTCGGCTCGCTGGTGATGTTTCTGCTCGTCGCCTTTGCCTTCGCCTCCTGACTTATGCCCATGTCGTCTCCGACTTCTCGGTCGAGAACGTCTGGGAGCATTCGCATTCGCTAGTGCCTGCGCGTCGGCGCCATGCGCCGCCTTCGCCGTCAATCCGGACAAGGTGCTGGTCATCCGGCGCTGGGGGCGCTCGCCCGGAGCAAATGTGACGGCGGTCATGAACAGTTTGATGAAGATCAAAGCGGTATGAACACCCTGTCTTTAGCATGTCTCCAAGTACAATCATGATCAGTGAGGCAGCGACCATGCAAGCAAGGGATATAATGACCACGAATGTGGTTTCGATCAGCCCGGTGGTCAGCGTGCGCCATGCGGTCGCGACGATGCTGCAAACTCACGTCAGCGGCCTTCCCGTCGTTGACGACCACGGCCGCGTCTGCGGCATGATCACGGAAGGCGATCTGCTTTTACGCCGGGAGGTCCGCTTTTCTCCCCGCCCGGCGCGGGCGCCGGAGCTGATTTCCGAGATCGATCTCGAACGTTACATCGGCAGCAACGGATGGTGTGTGGCGGACGTCATGTCCCAGGACGTCATCGTCGCCCGGCCGGACAGCGAAGTCTCCGATATCGCCGAAAGCTTGCAGGTGCACCGCATCAAACGGCTGCCGATCGTCGAAGACGAACGTCTGGTCGGGATCGTGAGCCGACGGGATATCTTGCGTGTCATTGCCGAGGCGCCGACGACCGTATTGCCGCGGGGAGACGAGGCTATCAGGCTGGCGGTGCGAACCCGGCTGAGATCAGATCTCGGTCTCACGCCGCAAAAAGTCCAGGTGTCCGTCCGCAACGGGCAGGTGACTGTCGATGGTCAGGTGGAATCCGAGCTCAAGCGCAGGGCGATCAAGGTTCTCATCGAGGGCCTTGGCGGCATTGCCGGCTATAAGGATTGCCTGCTCGTATCACCTGTTCAAACCCAGGATTGAAAGCTCGGTTGCTTTGGCGCGCCGTCATCGCGCCAAATGACGAGGAGGGTTGCTCGATCTGTCAAAATCGAGCAAGCCATCTGTCAACTTCCCTGCTTGACACGGAAACTCCCGACTCGCCCCGCGATGTTAGAGCGGCTCATTGCTTATCGGAATCGGTTCTGGATTCCCAAATCAGCAGATTTGTGATTCATGATGGATGCTGGAATGGAGGCCAGCATCCATGACGCGACCCTATTCGAATGATCTTCGCGAGCGAGTCGTTGCAGCGGTTGTGGACGGTCAGAGCTGCCGGGTGGTGGCGGAGCGGTTCGACATAGCTGTCTCATCCGTGGTGAAGTGGTCACAGCGTTATCGGGCCACCGGCAGTGTGTCACCGGGCAAGATGGGCGGCCATCGCCGACGTGTGCTGGAGCCGCACCGCGCCTTCATCGTCGAGCAGATCGAGCAGACATCGCATCTGACGCTACATCGGCTGAAGGATGAGTTGGCCGCCCGTGGCGTGAGCGTCTCCCACAATGCCATCTGGCAGTTCATGCGCCGCGAGGGCTTGAGCTTTAAAAAAAACGCTGTTCGCCCTTGAGCAGGGCCGCGCCGACATTGCCCGGCGCAGAGCCCGCTGGAAAGCCTGGCAAGACCGCTTCGATCCGAAGCGGCTCGTCTTTATCGACGAGACCTGGATCCGCACCAACATGGCGCCGTTACGCGGGTGGGGGCCGAGGGGCAAAAGATTGCGCGGCTTTGCCCCGCATGGCCGCTGGCGCACCCTGACCTTCCTCGGCGCCCTACGCTGCGACAAGCTCACTGCGCCCTGCGTCTTTGACGGTCCCATCAATGGCGAATGCTTTCACGCCTATGTCCGCCAGCAGTTGATCCCGACCCTCAAACCTGGCGACATCGTCATCCTCGATAATCTCGGCTCTCACAAAGCCAAAGCCATCCGCGACGCCATCAGGGCCGTCGGCGCCAGGCTCTGGTTCCTGCCAAAATATTCCCCCGACCTTAATCCGATCGAACAAGCCTTCGCCAAGATCAAGCACTGGATGCGCCAGGCCCAAAAGCGAACCATCGAGGAAACCTGGCGCCATCTGGGCTTACTCGCCGACACCATCAAGCCAGAGGAATGCGCCAACTACTTCTCAAATGCGGGCTATGCTTCCGTCAAAACATGAAAGGCTCTAGCCCGGCCGCCGGGCTTCCTCTTTGATGGAAGTCAATCGCGCCGAGCTCGGCGAAGCAAACGACTTGCGCCGAACTTGACGGAGATCAAATACCGACCGGCTGCCCCGATGTATCGCTTGACCGTGCAAAAGGGAGCATATGATGGATTTCGAAGCATTTTTCAAAAACGAGCTGGACGGGCTTCATGCCGAGGGCCGCTACCGCGTTTTTGCCGATCTCGAACGTCACCGCGGCAATTTTCCGCGCGCGACGCGCCATACGGCCGATGGCGAGAAGGAAGTCACGGTCTGGTGCTCCAACGACTATCTCGGCATGGGCCAGAACTCGAAGGTGATCGAGGCGATGAAAGCCGCCATCGACCACTGTGGCGCGGGTGCGGGAGGCACCCGGAATATTTCTGGCACCAACCACTATCACGTTCTGCTCGAGCGTGAGCTTGCCGATCTGCACGGCAAGGAAGCAGCACTGATCTTCACCTCAGGCTATGTCTCCAACTGGGCAGCCCTCGGCACGCTCGGCGCCAAGATCCCCGGCCTGATCATCTTCTCCGATGCGCTCAATCACGCCTCGATGATCGAGGGCATCCGTCATTCCAAATGCGACAAGGTGATCTGGAAACACAATGACGTCGCCGATCTCGAGGCCAAGCTCAAAGCCGCCGATCCGAGGGCGCCGAAGCTGATCGCCTTCGAGAGCGTCTATTCGATGGATGGCGATATCGCTCCGATCAAGGAGATCTGCGATCTCGCCGACAAATACGGCGCGATGACCTATCTCGACGAGGTGCATGCGGTCGGCATGTACGGCCCGCGCGGCGGCGGCATCGCCGAGCGCGAGGGGCTGATGGACCGGCTGACGGTCATCGAGGGCACGCTCGGCAAGGCTTTCGGGGTGATGGGCGGCTATATCGCCGCCTCCGCGGCGCTGTGCGATTTCATCCGCTCGTTTGCCTCCGGCTTCATCTTCACCACGGCGCTGCCGCCGGCATTGGCCGCCGGTGCGGTGGCCTCGATCCAGCATCTGAAGGTCAGCCAGTTCGAGCGCGCCCGCCATCAGGACCGGGTGCGCAAATTGCGCTCGCTGCTCGACCAGCGCGGCATTCCGCATATGTACAATCCGAGCCATATCGTACCGGTGATGGTCGGCGATGCCGCCAAGTGCAAGTGGATCTCCGACCTGCTGCTCGACAATTGCCGCGTCTATGTCCAGCCGATCAACTATCCCACCGTGCCGAAGAAGACCGAGCGACTGCGCATCACCCCCACGCCGCTGCATTCCGACGCCGATATCGCCCATCTCGTCGAGGCCCTGCATTCGCTCTGGTCGCGTTGCGCGCTGGCGCGGATGGTAGCGTGATACACCGACTGCGATCAAGGATTTAGCTCGCCGCTCGCGGGACAAGGCGTGAAGCAAGCACCAAGGAGACAACGGCTTTGATGATAGCCCCGCATGACCGGCAAGCCGCCATTTCACCAGAAACAGCCTCCGCAGTTGGCGAGGAGGGCGAGAAAGAATCCCCTCCACGGAACCGCACATTCACTCCGCTCTTCAGCCTGCTTCCGCGTCTTCGCCGCCATAGGTCGCTCTCGGTTTGCGCTCTTCTGGCGCTCACATCGGCAGCGCTCATCTCGCTCGCCCTGCCGATGGCTGTGCGGCGCATGGTCGATCACGGCTTCAACCAGGCGGACGGAGCCTTCATCAATCGCTATTTTCTCATGCTGATCGCCCTCGCCGTCGCGCTGGCGATAGCAAGTGCGGCGCGCTATTACTTCGTCACCACATTGGGAGAGCGGCTGGTCACCGACCTTCGCCTCGAGGTCTTCCACCATATCATCCGGCTTCCGGCGGCATTCTTCGACAGAAACCGTTCGGGCGAAATTGCCTCGCGCCTCGTGGCGGATGCGACCCAGATCAAGTCCGCCATCAGTCTCACAGCTTCGGTGGCTTTGAGAAATTCAATCCTCTGCCTCGGCGCCGTGGCCATGATGTTCGTGACCAGTCCGGGCCTATCGGCAATCGCTCTCGCGGCCATTCCCCTGGTGGTGGCCCCTCTGGTCCTGTTCGGTCGCTCGGTCCGAAAGAAGTCCCGGATCGCACAGGATGCACTTGCCGAGGCTTCGGCCTATGCGAGCGAGATCATCGCGGCAAGCCGCACCGTGCAGGCCTTCAACGGCGAAGATGCTGCAGGGCAGAAATACGGGCGCGATGTCGAACTTTCCTTCGAGCGGACGGTCGCGGCCTCTGGGGCAAGAGCCCTGCTGACTGCTATTGCGATCACGCTGGTCTTCGTCAGCGTCGTCGGCGTGCTGTGGCTGGGCGCCCATAAGGTGCTGGCGGGAGCGCTCTCGCCCGGCAGCCTGAGCCAATTTCTCATCTACGCGGTCATCGCAGCCGGTTCGCTCGGCTCGCTGTCGGAAGTCTGGGGAGAACTTTCTCAGGCAGCCGGCGCCGCCGGACGGCTGTTCGAACTGATGAACGAACAGACTGGCGAGCGCGAACCGCAAACCTGCATGTCGCTCCGCGCCCCCATCCAGGGAGGCATGGAGGTGCATGACGTGCGCTTTTCCTATCCGGGCGCACCGGAAAAGGAGGTTCTGAGCGGCCTTTCCTTTCGCGTTTCGCCAGGCGAAACCGTCGCCCTGGTCGGCCCTTCCGGATCCGGAAAGAGCACTGTTTTCTCCCTGCTCCTCGGCTTCTACGAAAATCAGACGGGCAGCATTTCCATCGATGGTAGGGAGCTTAGTCTCATCCCACCGCAGACCCTGCGCAAGGAAATCGCCATTGTTCCGCAGGAGGTGACGATGTTTGCCGCCTCCGTTTACGACAACATCGCGCTGGGAAGGCCGGACGCGCTGCGCGAAGACGTGATCGCCGCGTCGATCAAGGCGCAGGCCCATGGTTTCGTCACGAAGCTGCCGAACGGCTACGACTCGGTTCTCGGCGAGCGTGGGCTGACGCTGTCGGGCGGACAGAGGCAGAGGCTGGCCATCGCACGTGCCATGCTCAAGAACGCTCCGATCCTGCTTCTGGACGAGGCGACGGCATCGCTGGACGCGGAAAACGAGGCGCTCGTCCAGCGCGGCCTTGAGGAATTGATGGAGGCGCGGACCACGATCGTGATCGCGCACAGGCTCGCCACCGTGCTCAAGGCGGACAGGATTCTGGTGATGGACAAAGGCAGGATCGTGGAAGAGGGGACGCACGCCTCGCTCATGCGCCAAGGCGGCCTTTATACGCGCTTGGCGGAACTGCAGTTCAAGATTCCGGCCGGTCTTGAACCGGAACAGGACGCTGCATGATTGGCGATTGTCTGGCGTCCGCGCAGCAGGACTTTGATCTTCCGGTGCTATTCTTCCAGCAGGAGAGCCGTCGCGAGATAGCCCATGCCGATCGTGCTCGCAAAGAGGTAGATGAACAGGCCCTGAGCGAGATAATTCTGAGGCGCGCCCGCCGCAGCAAAACCGTTCTTCCAGACGAAGAATCCCACGGCGCATCCGATTGCAAAGCCCGTGGCCAATCGAGTGAGCATGAACCTGATCATGCCGGGCATGGCGCTTACCTCTGACATAACCGCAATAAACGTCCGGAGTGCCCGGAATGTTCCGGCCCGCAAATGATCTCTGTCAACGACCGGCAGGCGCGGCCATGCAAGAAGCGAAAGAAACCGGAGACTGTAACAGTGCAACTTCTGCCTTTCGCAGCGGGCGTTTTCACGCTTCTCATCCTGCCCGGACCGACCAACGCCATTTTGGCGATGGCATCTCAGGGGCTGACCTCCGGACGCGCCATCGCGCTGCTAGCCACCGTCCTGTCCGCCCTATCTTGCGATCGTCCTTCCGGCGTCCGGTCTGGCCGCTTCTTTTCTCCGTGACCACCCTCTGGTTTCGCAAGGCGTCAAACTTGTCTCGGCGACCTGGGTTTTGTACTTGGCGCTGCGGCTCTGGGGCATCGGATCGAGTGCCGTCGAGTCTGTGCGTGTCGGGCAGCTGGCCGTAACGACGCTGTTAAATCCCAAAGGGCTGATCATCGGTTTGACAATGGTGCCTGCCGCGCAGGATGTGCCTGTGACAGCCTCCATCGCCATTCTCGCATCCGTGGTCCTGGCCGTTTCCTCGATCTGGCTGTCGATCGGCAGGCTCATCCTCGGACGTGAAAAACAGATTCCCTCGTTTGCCCGGCGGTGCGGATCTGCAACCCTCGTTGCATTCTCAGCCGTGCTGACGCTCAGCGCCCTTGGCGGATGAACTTCCGGCTATCCGCTGCGCGCCGCCGAGCGAACACCTCCGCAAGCCCTCGTGCGGCCAGCAAAGGCTATTGTTCCATAATGTTGATTACGCCAGATTCGCCTGTAGCCGGGGTGGGTTCAAGGATGAAGTGCGACTTGCGACAGATAACGATGCCTTGTCCCGAGCAGGCGCCGGCTTGCAGGTCGACGTCCCTCGGATCCAGCGTTGCGCCGCCGGCGTGGCAGGTATCGATCGGTTGAATGATCCAGGAACTCTCGCTCACCCCTTCCGCAAAAACGGCGAAGCGTTATGTTGTCGTCGACGGGAGAATTCCATGACACGATCACAACAGAGCGAATTACGCGAACGGATCACGATCCTTGGCGACGTCAAGTCTGCCTCGTTCGTCCCGTGGATTCGCCGTCATGCCGACAAGCTCGGCCTTTCCCAAAATTTTTTGCATGCCGGCGCCGACCGGATCGAACTCGAAGTCGCGGGACCTGTCGAACTGATCGACATGCTGGAAGTGGGATGTTCACTTGGGCCGATCGATGTCTGGGTCGACGCGATTCAGCGCAGGATTGTATATGCCACAGACACACCGCAGCCGGAACAGCACCCGAGCTGATGCCCGTTATTTAACCATTGTTGCCAATGCGAATCTTTTATGCAAACCTCTGAAGCTGAGATTGCAAAGCTTGGAAAGCCGCGCTACGTCTGCAGTGTCAAGCCGCTGGTAAGATTGAGGAAATAACCGTCATGCCTTCCGATACGGCCGGCTCCTGGATGCCTGTCGCGCTTTCTGCCGATCTGCCGCCGGCAACCGTCATACCGGCCTGGACATCGGCAGGATCAATCGCTCTCTGGCGCAGCCAGTCCGGGCGCGTATCGGCCTCGTCCGACCGCTGCCCGCATCGCGGCATGCGATTGTCTCACGGCTTCGTGCGGGGCGAGGCCCTCTCATGCATCTATCACGGCTGGAGCTATTCTCCGGCGGGAGGATGTGTTCGCATTCCGGCTCATCCCGACCTGGTGCCGCCGGAAACGATTCGCGTGGCGGTCCAGCGGGTCGAAGAATCAGATGGCATCGTCTGGGTGTCAGTCGGCGAGCCGGTAATACCGCCGCCACGCCTGGATCGTTTCGCGCCAATACGCTCGCTGACGCTGGACGCCGACATAGCGGCAATCGAAGCGGCAGCCGAAGGCAAAGTGGATACGGACGGGTTGATCCATGTCGCCGAATGTCCGTGGGTCCGGCTGTTGCCGGCGGCGCAGATCGCATGCACGCTCATACACGTCCTGGTCGAACAGGATCGCAGCGTCGCAGATCGGATTACGGCATCGCGTATTGCCGAAGCCGTGCGCCGCCGGGCGGAGAAACGCCAGAAGGATGCCGCATGAACGAAGCCGGCGCGATGCTCGATGAATGGTACCCAGTCGGCCTGATCAGCCAGCTCACCGAGGCAGGAAGCAAGACTGCCTTGATGGGCGAGCCCATAGAGGTGGTGCGCACCGCTGACGGCGCGGCGCGGGTTACATCGGGGGACGGACGTGCCCTGCCCGTTCGCCTCCGCTATGGTCATGTCTGGTCTTCTCTCGGTACCCCCGCCAAGGAGATCTTTGCTATTCCCGAAGCCGATCAGCCCGGCCGCCGCTTCGTGGACGTCGGTGTCGTGCGGGTACGCTGCTCCCCCTTAAGAGCAGTCGAGAACTTCCTCGACATTGCGCATTTTCCCTTCGTTCACACCGATATCCTCGGCGCCGAGCCGCATACGGAGGTCGAAAATTATAAAGTCGAGATCCGCGAGAAAGAGGATGAAGTCTGGGCGACGCAGGTGAAGTTCTACCAGCCGCAGGCTGCAAAGTCGGCGACCAGCGGGATAACCACCGAGTATATGTATCGCGTGCCGGCTCCGACCTGCTCGGTGCTTTACAAGACCTGCCCTCCCCGCCCGGGCGAATGGGATGTCATTACCCTGTTCGTCCAGCCGCTTGCGGAAGACCTTTGCGACGTTTGGCCGTGGATGGCCCTCTTCGACGACGTGACGCCAATGACGGATCTCATTCATTTTCAGCAGATGATTTTCCTGCAGGATCGGTCGATCCTCGAAAACCAGATCCCGGCGCTTCTGCCGCTCGATCCCGGCATGGAAATTCCGACAAGGGCCGACCTGACATCGATCGCTTACCGGCGCTGGCTGAAGCGCCGCAACTATCTCTATGGCGCACAGCTGGTCGCACAATGAAGCTCTACGACTACATCCTATCGCCGAGCTGTTACAAGATCCGCCTGATGGCAGCGATCCTCGGCGTCAAGCTGGATATCCGGCCGGTCGATTTCCATCCCGGCATGGAACATCGTGGTCCTGAGCTTCTGGCCCTCAATCCGGCAGGCTCGATCCCGATCCTCGTGGATGGCGAGCTGGTGCTGACCGAATCTTCCGCCATGCTCGCCTATCTCGCCGCTCGATGCGGCCCCGACTGGCTGGGTCTGAGCGCCCCCGAGGAGACGGCGCGCATGCAACAATGGCTCTCTTTTTCGCATCGGCTGACGACAAATCTCGGTGGGGCACGGCTGCAGCAGATGCTGCTGCGCCCCGGCAATATCGAGGCCCTGCAGGCACAGGGGGTCGCGGCGCTGCGCGAACTCGAAGCCGGGCTTTTTGAGCAGCGGCTCCGCGACATGCGGTTCCTGGCGTCGGAACGCGCAACGATCGCCGACATCGCCTGTTTCCCCTATGTCGCACTGGCGCCCGATGGCGGAATCTCGCTCGATCCCTATCCGAACATTCGGCTTTGGCTGCGCGCCATCCGCAGCCTTGAAGGTTTTATCGAAATGCCCGGCATCCACCGGCTGCACGAATTGAAACCCGACCCTCATCCCGTCAACGAGGAGACGTGAGATGGCGGGGTACCTGCTGAAGAACTGCGCAGCGATTATCGTCGACGACGGCAATCGGCCGGCGGTGCGCCGGAACGCCGATCTGCTGACCTGCGGTCCGGCGATCCAGGCGATCGGGACGAACCTGTCGCAGGAGGCCTTGCCTGCCGACACGGTCATTCAGGATGCATCCGGCTGGTTTGTCTATCCGGGTCTCGTCAACACCCATCACCACTTCTTCCAATGCTTCGTGCGCAATCGCGCCGATCTCGACTGGACGAAGCTCTCCGTGATCGAATGGCTCGACCGGATCTATCCGATCTTCTCGCGGCTGAACGAGGATTGCTTCTATCATTCGTCGGTCACGGCCATGGCGGAGATGATCAAGCATGGCTGCACGACGGCCTTCGACCACCAATATTGCTTCCCCCGGCACGCCGGAAAGCGTCTGATCGATCGCCAGTTCGAGGCGGCGGAACTTCTCGGTATGCGCTTCCACGCGGGACGAGGTGGCAACACACTGCCGAAGTCCGAGGGCTCGACGATCCCGGACGCCATGCTGGAAACGACGGACGAGTTCATCGCCGATTGCGCCCGGTTGATCGACAGCTACCACGATTCCGGCGCCTTCAGCATGCGGCAGGTGGTCGTTGCCCCTTGTCAGCCCGTCAATTGTTACCGCGAAACCTTCGTCGAATCGGTCGCGCTTGCCCGTGATCGCGGCGTCCGGCTGCACACGCATGTGGGCGAAGGTGAAAGTCCCGTCATCCAAGCACGGCATGGAATGCGTACGGTCGACTATTGCGCCGAACTCGGCTTTGCCGGGCCTGACAGCTTTTATGCCCACTGCTGGGAGTTGACACACGAGGAACTGCGCAAGATGGCGGCAAGCGGCACGGGTGTCTCGCATTGCCCGGAACCGGTGTATCTGGTGGGCGCCGAAGTGACGGACATACCGGCGATGGCGGCGTTCGGCCTGCGTGTCGGGCTCGGCTGCGATGGCGCGGCTTCGAACGACAATTCCAACCTGATGCACTGCATCCACTCTGCCTATATGCTGCAATGCCTGACGGCCTCGACGCGCGCCCATCCGGTTCCAGCGCCCATCGATTTCCTGAGCTACGCGACCACGGGTGGCGCAAGCCTGCTTGGCCGCAGCGATATCGGCCGGCTCGCTCCCGGCATGGCAGCCGACCTCTTCGCGATCGATACGCGGCGGATGGACTATGTCGGAACCCGCCACGACCCATTGAGCCTGATTGCCAAGGTGGGGATCGGCATGCCGACCGACCTGACCATGATCAACGGACGCATCGTCTGGCAAGCCGGTGAGTTTGTCGGGCTCGACGAGGCACAGCTCTTCGCCGCCGCGGAAGCGGCTCTCGAGGCAGTCGAATTCTAAAAACCAAAAGAGGGAACTGACATGTCCAGTAATTTCACCCGCAGAACACTGATGAAGAGCGCGGCGGCTGCCGGTCTTGCGACGGCTTTTGCCGGCCGCTCGGCGCTTGCCGCCGACGAACCGCTCGGCATCGCCCTCGTCGTTCCCTCGCCTATCGGCGACGTCGGCTGGGGTCATGCGCTTGCCGCCGGCATCGACCCGATCAAGGCCGCCTATGGCGACAAGGTGAAGGTCACGGTCATTGAGAACATCGCCGAAGGTCCGGACGCCGACCGCATCATGAACAAGACCGTCGCCGACGGAAATCATTTCCTGATTGCCGGCTCCTTCAGCTATCAAAATGGCGCGCTGCAGATCGCCCGCCGCAATCCGAAGGTGACCGTCCTGCATGCTTCGGGCTTCCAGGTCGCACCGAACTTCTCGCCCTTCGCAGCGAAATATTTCCAGGGAACCTACTTGCTCGGCATGGCGGCGGCGGCCGTTTCCAAGACCGGCAAACTCGGCTCGGTGTCGGCCTTTGCCATTCCCGAGCTGATCACCTCTATCAACGCCTTCACCCTGGGCGCGCAGGCCGTCAAGCCGGATATCGAAGTGTCTGTCGTCTGGGTCAACTCCTGGTTCGATCCAGCCAAGGAGCAGGAAGCCGCCAAGGCGCTGATCTCGCAGGGCTGCGACGTGATCTTCTCGAATGCGCAGGATACGCCCTCGGTCATCTCGGCCTGCGAGGAAGCCGGCGTTTATGCATTCAACCTCAACTCCTCGATGAAGAAATATGCCGAGAAGACCTATCTCGGCTGCATCGCTACCGACTGGTCACCCTTCTTCAAGGCGTCGGTCGACGCCCATCTTGCCGGCACCTTCAAGGGCGCCAACGCCTTCCTCGGTGTTGCCGACAAGGTTGTCCAGGTCGTCGATTGGAACCCGGCAATCCCAGCCGATACGATGACCAAGATCAAGGAAATCGAGGCCAAGATTGCCGATGGCAGCTTCTCGCCGTTTACCGGTCCGATCACCAAGGCTGATGGCAGTGAAGGTGTCGCTTCGGGGACCACGGCGACAGACGCCCAGATCGTCGCGATGGACTGGCACGTCAAGGGTGTCACGACGCCGCTGCCGAAGTAAACCATGGTAAGCCCGCTCCTGTCGCTGCGCGGCATTACCAAGAGCTATGGCCCGGTCGATGCCAATCAGCAGATCGATCTCGACGTCGCTCCACGATCCATCCATGCCATCCTCGGAGAAAACGGGGCTGGCAAATCGACCCTGATGAAGCTGATCTACGGCGTCGAGCAGCCGGACAGCGGCACCGTCGCGTGGAACGGGAAAGCCCTCAGCCTTGCCTCTCCCGCAGAGGCAAGGCGCGCCGGCATAGGCATGGTGTTCCAGCATTTCTCGCTGTTCGAGAGCCTGACGGTCGTCGAGAATATCCGCCTGATCGTCTCGGGCAAGAAGAGCGATCTTGCGGAACGCGTTCGCAAGCTCGGGCATGAGTTCAGCCTCGAAGTCGATCCACACGCTCATGTCCATTCGCTTTCCGTCGGCCAGAGGCAGCGGGTGGAAATCATCCGATGCCTGATGACCGATCCGAAACTGCTCATTCTTGACGAGCCGACCTCGGTGCTGCCGCCGCAGGCGGTGGAAAAGCTGTTCGAAACATTGCGCCGGCTGCGGGACGGTGGCGTGTCCATCCTGTTCATCTCTCACAAGCTTGAAGAAATCCAGTCGCTCTGCGATCGCGCTACGATCCTGCGCGGCGGACAGGTGACCGGTCACGTCGACCCCCGCGAGCACGATGCGCACGAGCTTGCCCGGATGATGATCGGCCGCGACATGCCGGAACCGATGCCAGCGCTGCCTTCGGTCGAAGGTGAAAAGCGTCTGGAACTCGTCGGGCTCGATTACCGGGCGGACCCCTTCGCCGTGCCGCTTTCCAATGTCAGCCTGGCCGTGCGCGCCGGCGAAATCCTCGGCATTGCCGGCATTTCGGGAAATGGTCAAAGCGAACTCGCGGCTCTGATTTCGGGTGAAACCCTGTTGCCGCGGGATCAGCGCGACCAGATCTTCATGATGGGCGAGGACGTCGGCACGCTCGACTCTGCCGCCCGGCGGCGGCTGGGTTTCGCGTTCGTCCCGGAGGACCGGCTCGGCCGTGGTGCGGTTCCCGAGATGTCGCTCACCCTCAATAGCCTGCTGACCGCGCACCCGCTGAACCTTGTGAAGCATGGCCTCCTCGACAAGGTCAAGGCGAAGGCCTTCACCAGTGATTGCATCCGGGACTTCGACGTGCGAACGCGCGGGCCAGGGGCAGAGGCCGGGTCGCTTTCCGGGGGCAACCTGCAGAAGTTCATCGTCGGACGCGAAATCATGCTGGCGCCGAAGCTTCTTTTCCTCGTCCAGCCGACCTGGGGCGTCGATATCGGTGCGGCCGCGGCGATCCGCAAGCGGCTGATGCGCCTTCGCAACGAGGGCGTGGCGATCCTAGTCATTTCCGAGGAACTCGAGGAACTGTTCGAATTGAGCGATTTTATCCAGGTCCTGCATCACGGGACGCTGAGTGCGCCGCTGGTCACGCGTGAGACCAACCCGGAAGAGATTGGCCGATATATGATCGGAGCCCAGCCGCAGCGCGAGAAAGCGACCGCATGAGCAGACCTTTCCTTGCCGCCCTGCCCATTCTGGTCCGTCGGGAGCGGGCATCGCTTACCGCCACCCTTCTGGCGCCGCCCATCGCCCTCCTCGTCACCATCGTACTCAATCTCGGACTTTACGTCGCCATGGGGCGCGATCCGGCTGCGGTGGTCTATGCTATGCTGATCGAGCCCTTCTATTCATGGGCGTCGTTCTCCGAAGTGCTGCTGAAGACCGCTCCCCTGCTCCTCATCGCGCAGGGGCTTGCGCTCGGCTTTCGCGCCAAGGTGTTCAACATCGGTGCCGAAGGACAATTCGTGCTCGGTGCGATCTTCGCCTCCGCCATTCCGATCTGGTGGCCCGACGCAACCGGCCAATGGATCTGGCCGGCGATGCTGCTGCTCGGCATGATGGGCGGGGCATTCTGGGCCTCCTTCACCGCCTTTTGGCGCGTCCGGCTCAATGCCAACGAAATTCTGGTTTCGCTGATGTTGAGTTTCGTTGCCGTGCAGCTCCTCAATTATCTGCTGCTCGGTCCCTGGAAGGATCCGAACGGCTTCAATTTCCCGCAGTCCGTCATGTTCCAATATGACGCGATGGTGCCGATCCTGATCGAGGGAACGCGCGTCAATGTCGCGCTCGTCCTCGCCGTTCTCCTGTCGATCGCCGCATGGGTCTTCATGCAGAAGAGCTTCATCGGCTATAAATTGCAGGTCGGCGGACTGGCGCCGCGCGCGGCGAGCTATGCCGGATTCCGGGAAAGCTGGGCAATCTGGCTTTCCCTGCTGATCGGTGGAGCCGCAGCCGGTCTTGCTGGTGCTGCCGAAGTCGCCGGCCCGCTCGGTCAGCTGCAGCGCTCGATCTCCACCGGATACGGATATGCGGCAATTATCGTCGCCTATCTCGGCGGCCTGCACCCGATCGGCATCGTCGTTTCTGCAATCGTCATGGCGGCGCTCTACATCGGCGGCGACAACGCCATGGTCTCCGCCAATCTGCCGGTCGCGGCCGTCCGGGTTTTCCAGGGCAGCCTGCTCCTTGCCTATCTCGTCGCCATCGCCTTCGTGCGCTACCGACTTGTCTGGCGGCCCGCAGCGAGCAGGAGCCCGGCATGAACGCCGTCGAGTTCGTTCTGGCCGGAATGCTGGCTGCTGCGACACCTTTCCTGCTCGCAGCGCTCGGAGAACTTATCGTCGAGCGTGCCGGCGTGCTCAATCTCGGCGTCGAGGGGCTGATGGCTTTCGGCGCCGTCATTGCCTTCATCATCGTCTATCATGGCGGCGGCCATTTTCTGGCATTTCTCGCCGCCGGCCTCGGCGGCGCGCTTTTGTCCCTGATCTTTGCGGCAATCGTCCTCGGCTTCAATGCAAACCAGGTCGCGACCGGGCTTGCGATCGGGATTCTCGGACAGGGCCTGTCGGCGCTGTTCGGCAAGACCTACGAGAGCCTGACCGTCAGGGCGCTGCCGAAGCTCGCCATTCCCGGTCTTTCCGATATTCCGGTCATCGGCGGCCTGTTTACCCAGGATATCGTCGTCTGGCTATCGCTGGCCGTGACCGTCGTTATCTGGGCGATGTTTGCCTACAGCAAGGTCGGTTTGATTATCCGCGCCGTCGGCGAAAACCCAAAGGCGGCCCATGCGATCGGCTACCCGGTCGTCGCAATCCGCTTCGCCGCAGCCGCTGTCGGCGGCGTCATGGCTGGCTTTGCCGGCGCCTATGCGGCGACGATCTACACGCCGCTCTGGGCGGATGGCATGATTGCCGGCCGCGGCTGGATCGCAATTGCGCTCGTCGTCTTCGGAACCTGGCTGACCGGCCGCATCTTTCTCGGGGCGTGCCTGTTCGGCGCAGTATCGCTGATGGGGCTTGCCGCCCAGGCGACCGGGCTCGACGTTCCCTCGCAGTTGCTCGCATGCCTGCCCTATCTGGTGACGATCATCGTGCTCGGTATCATTTCGGCGGATCGCCGCCTGCTCAAGCTCAATGGCGTCGCCTCGCTCGGCGAGCCGTTCGAGCGATAATGATCACGCCCGTCGACGCGAAGGCAATTGAGAGTCAACTTGCCTTCCGAGCCCGCCACGAACGGTAACCAGAACGAGGAGCCCCACAACCCTATCAGCCGTGGTCAGACTTCTTTTGGCCCCGCGGTTCAAATTCGACGAGCAGCGACTTGAGTTCGACTTCTCGAACACGTCGCGCCGCCTCATCAGGGCTGACCCATTCGAGAATACGCTGGCCTTGCTCCTTGAAGTCGTTTCCGATCTCGGTGACTTCGATCTGAAACAGGTCGACGATACATGGCGCCACATCGCCGTCGTCGAACTCCTTCAGATAGGTATAGCGGCCGACAGGTTTCCTTCTCACCGCCCCGCGCACGCCTGCTTCCTCCCAGGCTTCGATCGCCGCCGCTTCGAAAGGCTTCTTCCCTTTCATCGGCCAGCCCTTCGGTACGACCCAGCGCGCGCTCTCGCGCGATGTGATCACGAGAATTTCGATCTTCGGCCCGCCATCGCAATAGCGGAAGCAGATGGCGCCGTACTGTTGGCGGAACGCGCCGAACAGCTTCGCAGGAACGGCAGCGAGCTGCCGCAGCAATGGCTGAGACTTGTCTAGTCGTGACTTGCCGCGTTTTTTCGTAGGCTTCATGACGCTCCGTCTTCAGCTCATCTTGCGCACATGGCTGCGCAGGCGCGCAAGCTGATCGATACCCGCGAGCACGTTTCATCGACTTGTTTTAGCACGACGAAATGGAATGCTGATGCTTGTTTCTTCCAAATGAACTAAACTCATGCGCTAGCTTTATCTAGCTGACATTCATCGGATTATCATCATGAATATCAGGCAGATGACCGAGGTCGCCGAGCAGTGGCTAACGACATTCATTCTGAACGAATGGACGTTCTTTCAGCTTGCGATCATCGTGGCGGGCTTGGGCTTTGCGTCCTTACTTGCGTCGCGCACAGAACCTGCGATGGAGGCAAAGGCGCGCCTGATCAAGGGCAATCCAGACCTGCTTCGGGTCATCATTGCTCCTATGCGCCGGATGATGTGGCTTTTCCTTGTCGGTTGGTTATGGCTCGCCAACATTGTGCTGAGCAACAGCGCGTGGCCCTCACAACGTTGGCTTGTGTCCACGGCTCTGACGCTGGCAGCGGCATGGTTCCTCATCTCCGTCCTGACCAAGATCATCCGCAACCCGACCCTGTCGCGCGCCGTCGCGATCGGCAGCTGGAGCTACATCGCTCTTTATGCAGTTGGTCTTGACGGCCCGGTTCTATCTGCACTCGACGGACTCGCGGTTAATTTGGGTGCGGTGAGACTCTCGCTTCTGCTTGTGCTCAAAGCCCTCGTGCTGGCGATCGCCCTGATCTGGTTGGCCGTCCTCATCGGCAACATGCTTTCCCACTGGATTCAGCGCTCGGCCGACTTATCGCCTTCCATCAAGGTGTTGATCAGCAAATGCATCAAGATCAGCCTGATCATAATCGCTGGAGCCATCGCTTTGTCGGCGACCGGGGTCGACCTTACCGCGCTGACCATTTTCTCAGGCGCAGTCGGCGTCGGAATCGGCTTCGGCCTTCAAAAGGTGGTCTCAAACTTCATATCCGGCATAATCATCTTGATCGACAAGTCGATCAAGCCGGGTGACACGATCACCCTTGGCGACACGTTCGGGTCGATCCGTGACCTGCGCTCGCGGTTTGTTTCCGTCATCACCCGCGATGGCAAGGAGTACCTCATTCCGAATGAAGACTTCATATCGCAGCAGGTCGTCAACTGGTCGTTCTCCAGTGATTATGTGCGGATCGACGTTGACTTCGGGACGTCCTATAACAGCGACCCGCATCAAGTCGTTAAGATCGCCATTGCGACAGCATCGACCGTGCCCCGGGTGGCAAACCAATATAAGCCACCCGTCTGCTGGCTGACCGCCTTTGGCGCTTCGTCGCTCGACTTTCGGCTTCGCTTCTGGATCTCGGATCCAGCGAACGGGCTGACAAATGTTCGTGGGCAAGTTCTGATGGCGCTTTGGGATGCCTTCAAGAAAGCCGGCATCTCTATCCCGTTTCCGCATCATGAAATCATCATGAAAAGCCCTATAGAGATCAAACAACCGGACTGATTTGCCAAGCCCCGTCGATCCGCCGAGCGGATGCCGTTTTCGAACGCGCTGCTGCAATGCGACATCGATCTGCGCCGAACAGGATCCGGCCTTGAAGAACAGGACGGCTGCGCCCCGACTGCTGACTGACTGCCATCACGCCGATCCGGGTCTTTCCAGGCCGCCGCCTGAGCCTTGTCGGAAGCGGCTGATAGCGGCGAACAGCTCGCCCCCTGCTATCCGAGGAAACGACGCGGTTCCTCCTGCGGTCGGTCGGCATTCTCCGTCACGCCGGTTTTGCGTGCACACAGATATTCACCAACACGTTCACGGCTCATGGGTTTGCCGAACATATAGCCCTGCAGCGTGGTGCAGCCCATTTCCAGCAAACGCATCGCCTGCCGATGGCTCTCTACACCTTCGGCCGTGACCTTCATATCGAGCTTCCGCGCCAGATTGAGCACCAGTTCAACGATAGCGAGGCTCGATTCATCGACGAGCATGGTGTCGATAAAGCTCTTATCGATCTTGATGATGTCGACCGGCAGACTTCGCAGATGCGTCAGCGACGCATAACCTGTCCCGAAGTCATCGAGCGCCACTGTCAGGCCTTTCTTGCGCAAACGTTGCAGGGTTGTTGCAACGGCATCTTCCAGGCCCTGCAGGAAAACCGTTTCCGTCACCTCCAGCATAAGCTTATCCAGCGGAATTCCTCTTGACGCAAAGGCGGCAACGATCCGGGTTTCCAAGTCGCCCCTCATGAAATCGGAGGCACTTATATTGAGGCTGACCCGCCCGAATTCCAGCCCGCGGTCGATCCAGCCTCGAATGTCGGCCGCGACCTGCTCGAGCATGCGGGTCGTAATGTGATAGGCAACGCTCGGGTCTGTGAACGCCTCGTGAAATTGCGCCGCCGACACGATTGAACCATCCGAACGCCGCATTCGCACAAGCGCTTCGAACGCCCCTACCTGACCGTCGGCACAGGCAACGATCGGCTGATAGTGCGGCACCATCCGATGTTCGGTAAGAGCCGACTCCACCTCCCGGACGATTTGAATGCGACGCGCTATCCTCGAACGCAGGCTGGGCTCGTAGTGTATATAGCTGCCGCGCCGCGTTTCTTTGGCATGATAGAGAGCGAAGTCCGCGTTCTGCGAAAGCGTTACGGCATCCATCTCGCCCTCCGAAATCGCCCCACCCACGGTTATCGCCGGATTTATCGTCGATCCCCCAACCTGCAGAGGGCGCCCGATATATTCGATCAGGTGGCGCGCGAGCGAACCCATGCGGCGTACGCTTGCGGGCGCGTCCAGAATGACGGAGAACTCATCCCCGCCGAGACGAAAGACCTTTCCTCGCTTTCCCAAGCGTTCGTCCAGACGTGACGCCACGCCTTTCAGCAGCAGGTCACCTGTCGCATGGCCGAGGATATCGTTCACTTGCTTCAGGCGATCGACGTCGATCAGCAATAAGCCGATGGAAGGAGCGTCGGCCGCTGTGAGCCGCTCCATATGAGCATTGAAGGCTGCCCGATTGGCAAGTCCGGTCAAAGGATCGGCGTTGGCGGCCTGGAGCAGACGTTGCTCGTAACGCACTTTTTCGGAAACATCCTGAACGATGCCGAACAGACGACTGGGCTTGCCGCTCAAGCGCTCGATATCGCTGACCACGCGGACCCAGCGTTCCTCCCCTTCTGGCGTCATGATGCGATATTCCCTGTCGATGCCGGCCGCTGAACCATCAAGGACATCGCGTATCCTGCGTCTGACGCTTTCGCGCTCTTCAGGAGCATAGCAGCCGATCACCTCCTCCGAGGTCATGCGTTTGCCGACCGGCAGTCCGACGGTGCGGTAAATCTGGTCGGACCAAATGATGGTGCCGGTCGCGAGATCCATCTCGAAGCCGCCGACCTTGGCAGAGCGTTCGGTCTGCTCGAAGCGGGCCTGCTTCAGTTCCAACTCGCGTTGCTGCGCTCTCAGCAGGCTTTGCTGACGATGTTCGCGGATAAGGCCGACGACGACGCTTGCCAAACTGCGGAGCTGTTCGAGATCCCGATCGCCGAAGCGGCGGCTCTTCGTGTCGAGGACACAGAAGCTGCCGTAGCAGGTGTCCCCTTCCGAGAGCGGCACTCCCGCATAGAACCGGACCGAACGCTCTCTGACGAAGATATTTCCGGAAAAGCGAGAATCCTTGTCGGCGTTTTTGACGATGAGCGGTGACTTCGTCTCTACGATATGGCTGCAGAAGGATTGCTCGCGTGGCGTCTCCTTCAAAAAGAGACCTTGCTCGGCCTTGAACCACTGCCGATGCCCGTCGACGAACGAAACCAAGGCCATCGGCATGTCGAACATGCTGCGAGCCAGCCGCACGATAGCATCGAACTCTTCCGTTGGTGGCGTATCGAGAATGCTGGCCTGGTGGAGGAGATTCAATCTCTCATTTTCTGAAAGTGACATGCGACCCTGGGCTCCTCGCAGCGCTTGATGACGCGGAGTGAAACCCTTCATGGGTCATAGAAGCGGAAGAACTAACCGCTGACGTTCTATAGAATTGCATGATCTGGTTGCCAAATATTGAAGCTGTCGACATATAGCTCGGTCGTAAGACATCTCGTCGAACAGGATATTCTCGCCCGGCGATAAGATCCTGAAGTATCTGATTAATAAGGCATCTGGGATGGGTCGACGGCATTCCGATTTCGGTTTCGATCAAATATGCAGGGCGCTTCCGAAAGCCTTCAGCACCGCTTCCATGAGCGCTTCGCTGCGGGTCGGATGAGTGTGGACGGTGCCGGCGATGTCTTCCAAGTGTGCACCCATCTCGACAACCGTCTCGCTGCATCGGAATGCGCGTCGCTGGCTGCCAGCGACCTTCAAAAACAGGCCACGCGGCTCGCATCCGTGCAACGCGCTTAGCCAACTTCGCCTTTACGAGCGCATAAGACGGCTTGAACATGAGCCTTTGAGGCCTGCGTCTTTTTCTTTGTAATATCCGACATACATTAAATACTATGTACGTTCCGCCGATTGGCACGCGGGGATTGAGGTGTTGGCGATGGCAACCGCCAATCTTCACTTTGTTGTTTTTGCTGCTTTTAGCTTGGGGCTTCGGCGCACCGTCGGCGTCTGACCGCGCGTCTGTCGTCCTCAAGGTGAATGGCGCCATTGGGCCTGCTATTGCTGACTACGTGGTACGAGGCATTCAGCGTGCTGGCGACCGAGAAGCGGTCTTGATCGTCCTGCAAATGGATACACCGGGCGGCCTCGACACCTCCATGCGGGAAATCATTCGCGCGATCCTTGCCTCGCCGGTGCCTGTCGCAAGTTTCGTCGCGCCAAGCGGAGCACGAGCTGCCAGCGCTGGCACCTATATTCTCTACGCAAGCCACATTGCGGTAATGGCCCCTGGGACCAATTTGGGTGCGGCAACACCAATCGCGCTCGGCGTAAAGCCTTTCGGCGGCGATGAGGAACCCGAAAAGAAGCCGAGCGAACCTGGTGGCAAGCAGCCGGAAGCTCCAGGCAATGCCCATGAAGCAAAAGCCGTCAACGACGCAGTCGCCTACATTCGTGGGCTTGCGGAATTGCGCAATCGCAACGCGGACTGGGCAGAGCGTGCCGTCCGGGAAGCTGCAAGCCTTTCATCCACAGCGGCAGTGCGCGAACATGCCATCGATTTCATTGCAGTCGATGTCATCGATCTCCTTGCAAAGGCACAGGGGCACGTGGTGCGGGTCGGTCAAACGGAGGTCCGGCTCGATACCGCCGGTTTGGCCGTACAGGAATTCGAGCCTGACTGGCGCACGCGCCTGCTTTCCGTCATTACCGATCCGAACATCGCAATCATCCTGATGATGGTCGGTATCTATGGCCTGATCTTCGAATTTCTCGCACCTGGGACAATGCTTCCTGGCACGATCGGCGGCATCTGCCTCCTCCTTGGTCTTTATGCCCTGGCGTTGCTGCCGGTAAGTTTTGCCGCCCTTGGGCTTATTTTGCTCGGCGTGGGATTGACAGTGGCTGAGGCGCATTCGCCAAGCTTCGGCGCTTTGGGCATCGGCGGCGGGGTAGCCGTGATCCTGGGAGCGACCATCTTGTTTGATACGGGTATACCCGGCTTGCAAGTGTCGCGTCCTCTGCTGGGCGCAATTGCGCTTGCGATTCTCGCCTTTAGCCTCGTCGTTGCTCGCCTGGCATTCACCTCGCGATTGCGCGAGGTCGCAACCGGTGCAGAGGAGATGATTGGCATTTCCGGTAAAGTTGAGAGTTGGACGGGACTCTCGGGGTACGTCATCGCGCATGGCGAACGCTGGAAGGCCGTTTCCGCCGAACCCCTTGTTGCTGGTGACCCTGTCAGGGTGACGGGTCGCAACGGGCTGGCGCTCGAGGTCGCCAGCCGTCCTAAGAACACCTAGCGGCACGCAAGGACGCAGGAGGAGAAGCCATGGATATGTTTGCAGATCTTGCCTTCTATTTGGTGGCCATTGTCATTGCGGTCGCCATCCTCGCATCCGCGGTTAAGATCCTGAGGGAGTATGAACGCGGCGTCGTGTTCACCCTTGGCCGCTTTACCGGGGTCAAGGGACCCGGCTTGATTCTGCTTATTCCCTATGTCCAGCAGATGATCCGCGTCGACTTGCGCACGCGCGTACTCGATGTCCCTAGCCAGGACGTCATCTCACATGACAATGTCTCGGTTCGAGTCAGCGCGGTGATCTACTTCAGGGTCATGGACCCCGAGAAGTCGACAATCCAGGTCGAGGATTTCATGATGGCAACAAGCCAGCTTGCTCAAACGACGTTGCGCTCCGTGCTCGGCAAGCACGACCTCGATGAAATGCTGGCAGAACGCGACAGGCTCAACTCCGATATTCAGGAAATCCTCGACTCTCAGACGGACGCCTGGGGAATTAAAGTAGCCACTGTCGAGATCAAACATGTCGATATCAACGAGTCGATGATACGTGCGATCGCTCGCCAAGCCGAAGCCGAACGCGAACGCCGCGCAAAGGTCATCAATGCCGAGGGCGAACAGCAAGCTGCAGCGAAGCTACTTGAAGCGGCGGAAATTCTGGCCAAACAGCCGGAGGCGATGCAACTTCGTTACTTGAGCACTTTGAACGTCATCGCCAGCGAGAAGACTTCGACGATTTTATTCCCCTTCCCTATGGAGTTGGGCAATCTAATGGCCATTAAGCCGAAGTGATCGAACGGCACTGGCGTTGGTGATTGATCCAGCTTCTGTGTCGGGCCAAAATGAGGCCACGCCCCAGAGAAACAGTCGGCCGTGGTTGCGTGAGTGAGACTCCGGAGGGCGTAGCCAGGGATCACTTGCACCCGCGGCGATTGTCGCCTGGATTTCAGCCGTCCTTCGGGTGCGACTTTGCGCGGCACCGCCAACCTTGCGGCCAGAATGTAGGCTCGCCATCTTTCGCTCCTGCGATCCAGCGAATTGTCGAAATCCCAATCCCGAACCGGGCTGCCGCCTGGCGTGCAGACACGCCCGCCGCAGATGCTTTCAAGACCCGTAATCTAAGATCATCGCTCAGTGCTCGTCCCGTCATCCAGCTCTTCCGATATGGATTTTGAATCCGCTTCGACTCGCCTCGTCACCTCACATATTCGTCGATCACAGGATCTGCTCTAGCGCATGTGAGGCGATTACGTGTTTGCCTCTCGTAGGGGCTGATCGCGGCGAACACCTCGGCCCCTGCTATCCGAGGAGCCGACGCGGTTTCTCCAGCGATCGGTCGGGGTTCTATTAACAGGCTTTGCTGACGATATTCCCGGGGCCTATTGCCCCATGCAACTGTGCTTGTTCATTCACTCAGCCAGGCCTAAGGGGCATCGCTGGCCCAGTCTTCGTGTCCATGGCGTATTCGGATCACGAATATAGTTCCGTGCTCCTCGATGCGGTAGACAATGAGATGGGCTTTGAACGGATGAACTCTAACTGGCGGCGAAATCTCTTCTCGCTCACGCGCCATTCGCGGATTGGCCGCAATCAGATCAAGCGCGGTAAACAACTCGTCATGATACTGCCTAGCCTGCGCGGCTCCGAACATGCGCACTCCTTGTTCGGCGATCGCAATGATGTCCTCTTCCGCTTCGACTGAAAGGTCAAAGCGCATTATCTACTGCCGCGCGTTGTTTCTGCACGTGCCACTGCCGCGGCAAAGAGTTCGTCCTTCGAGCGGCTGCCAATACCGCTTTTTAAACCGTCATCAACGAAACGTTGCATGGCGGCAACCTTGTCACCGCGAATTTGGTCCCTCCGGATCAGGTCGCGCACATAGTCGCTGGCATTGGAATATCGCCCGCTCTTTGCTTGTGCCTCAACCCAATCTTTCATCGGGTCCGGAAGAGATACGTTCATCGTAGCCATTCGAGCCTCCATGGTGCGAGTAGGTTAGCTGGACTTGGCAAAGTTTGTCAATCGGCTCCACAACGGCGATCTATGTCATATTCGGGGATTGCCGCCTACGCGATGACGAAGTCAGCGCTTCAGGGGGTAGTCGGCCTGTCGATCAATGTCCGTGTGATGCTGATCCTATTGCGACAGGTCGGGCTCTTGCCCTTGTGGGCAAAGCTTTTCGGCATCGGCACGGCCATATTCCGGTCCCAGTCGATGGGATCCGAACCGGCAGACGTCATGCGTGATCCGGGTCCAGTCGGCTCAGATGTGCAAAGCGTTTCCCAAAGCTTTCAGTGCCGCTTCCATGAGCGCTTCGCTGCGGGTTGGATGGGCGTGGATGGTGCCGGCGATGTCCTCCAGGCGCGCACCCATTTCGATTGCCAGCGCGAAAGCTGCGGAAAGCTCGGAGACCCCGGCTCCCACAGCCTGCAAGCCGAGAACGAGGTTCGTGTCGGCGCGCGCGACGACGCGCACAAAGCCCTCTTCGGAGAGCATCGTCATCGCCCGCCCATTGGCGCTGAACGGAAATTGGGCGGTGCGGATCTCATATCCTTGCGCGCGCGCCTCCGCCGGCGACAGGCCGACGCTGACGATCTCAGGATCGGTAAAGCAGATGGCGGGAATGCATCTTTTGTCCCAACCCCGCTTCTTGCCCGCAACGATTTCTGCCACCATCTCCCCTTGCGCCATCGCCCGATGCGCCAGCATCGGCTCGCCGGTCACGTCGCCGATCGCATAGATGCCGCGCATCGAGGTACGGCATTGATCGTCGATCCTCAGATACGGACCGGCGCGGTCGAGATCGAGTTCTTCGAGGCCGGAGCCCGCCGTTCGCGGGCGGCGGCCGACAGTGACAAGGATGCGATCCGCCGGCAGTGTCTCACGCCGGCTGTCCGACGTTTCAACGATCAATGCCTCGGCATTATCGGCAAGACCCATCGCCTTTGCACCCGTCAGCACCCGGATACCGCTCTCGGTGAGCTTGCGCATAACGGGACGCACAAGTTCCGCATCATAGAGCGGCAGCACCTGCGGCGTCGCCTCGACGACGCTCACCTCGGAGCCCATCTTCGAAAAGGCCATGCCGAGTTCCAAGCCGATATAACCGCCGCCGACCACGACGAGCTTTTTCGGCAGTTCCGTCAGCGACAGCGCCTCAGTCGAGGAAATGACGCGGGCACCGAAAGGCAGATTGGCAAGCGCCACCGGATCGGATCCGGTGGCGATCACCACGGTCTCGGCGCGGATGACCTGCTGGCCGGTTTCAGTCTCTACCTCCACCGTCTTGCCGTCACGGAAACGGGCGCGGCCATGGACGATCTTCACCCGCGCCTTCTGCAGCAGACCCGAAACGCCGCCCGTCAGCCGCCCGACAATGCCGTCCTTCCAGGCGATCGTTCTGCCGAGATCGATCGAGGCGCCTTCGATGCGGATGCCCATCGGATTTTTGCCGGCGAGCATTTTTTGTGTGGCGTTGAATTCCTCGGCAGCATGGATCAGTGCCTTGGAGGGAATGCATCCGACCGTGAGACAGGTGCCGCCCGGCTTGCCGGCTTCGACGATGACAGTATCGATGCCGAGCTGTCCTGCGCGGATGGCGCAGACATAACCGCCCGGGCCGGCGCCGATGACGAGTAGCTTGCAGACAATTTCTTTCATGGCTCAGCCTTCGATGAAAATGAGCGCCGGCGTTTCGAGCAGCGTGCGGATGCGCTGGACAAAAGTCGCCGCATCCCAGCCGTCGATGATGCGATGATCGAAACTCGACGAAAGGTTCATCATCTTGCGCGGCACGAATTGCGTGCCGTCCCAGACCGGGCGTGTGGCGATCTTGTTGACGCCGATGATCGCCACCTCGGGATGATTGATGACAGGGGTGGAAACGATGCCGCCGAGTGCGCCGAGTGAACTAATGGTTATGGTGGAGCCGGAAAGCTCGTCGCGCGTCGCCGTGCCCGAGCGCGCCGCATCCGCCAGCCGGACCATTTCGGCGGCGCAATCCCAGATGCCACGCGCTTCCGCATGCCGCACGACAGGCACGGTCAAGCCTGCGGGCGTCTGCGTGGCGATGCCGATATGGACGGCGCTATGGCGCGTGATGATACCGGCATCGTCGTCGAAAGTGGCGTTTACCTCGGGCTGCCCGGCAATGGCTTTGACCAGGGCCCGCATCAGGAAGGGCAGGACCGTGAGCTTGGGATGGCCCTCCCTGCGGTCGCCGTTCATGGTGGCGCGCAGTTCCTCCAGCGCCGTCATGTCCACTTCTTCCACATAGGTGATGTGGGGAATGCGCGAGGTGGAAAGCACCATCTTTTCGGCGATGCGCCGGCGCAGTCCGGTGAGCTTGATCTCCTCGGTCGCCGTCTTCTTGGCGGATCCGCCCCTTAGGAGGGCCGGAGCGGCGCCTTGCACGAGGAATTGCTCGACATCTTCGCGCAGGATGCGCCCTGCCGGCCCGGTCCCCTGCACTTGCCTCAGATCGACACCGCTTTCCCTGGCGAAGAGCCGCACGGACGGCGCGGCAAGCGGCTTTTCGGCGGGCGCAGCCGCAGCAGCAGGCGCTGCGGTGACCGGCATCGCTGGGGCAGGCCTGGCGATCTCCGCTTTGACCACTTCGGCGCTCGGCGCCTGCGAGATCGGCATCGGTTGGGCCTCACCGGCACCTTCCGCCGTTTCGATCCGCACCAGCGGCGCCTTGACCGCGATGCGGTCTCCGATATCGCCGGCGAGCCAGATGACAGTGCCATCGACGGGAGAGGGAATTTCGACCGTCGCCTTGTCCGTCATCACGGCGGCGATCACCATGTCCTCGCGGACGGGATCTCCCGTCTTCACGTGCCATTCCACCAACTCGGCCTCGGCGACCCCTTCCCCGACATCGGGCATCTTGATGACGAATTCGCCCATGGCTCAGGCCTCCATGACTTCGGCAAGCGCCCGCCCGACACGGCCGGGACCGGGGAAATAGTCCCATTCCTGCGCATGCGGATAGGGCGTGTCCCAGCCGGCGACACGCACAACAGGCGCTTCGAGATGATAGAAGCAATGTTCCTGCACCAGTGACACGACCTCGGCGCCGAAGCCCGACGTCAAGGTCGCCTCATGGACGACGACGCAGCGTCCGGTCTTGGTCACCGATTTGACGACCGTATCGAGATCGAGCGGCAGCAGGCTTCTCAAATCGATCACTTCGGCATCAATGCCGACATCCTCGGCCGCGGCGAGCGCCACATGCACCATCGTGCCATAGGCGATGACGGTCACCGCCGATCCCGCCCGCCGCACCTCGGCCTTGCCGATCGGGATCGTGTAATGGCCATCGGGCACCTCGCCTAGATCGTGTTTCGACCAGGGCGTCACCGGCCGCTCGTGATGGCCGTCAAAGGGGCCGTTATAGAGCCGCTTCGGTTCGAGGAACATGACCGGATCGGGGTCCTCGATCGCCGCGATCAGCAGGCCCTTGGCGTCATAGGGATTGGACGGCACGATCACTTTCAGCCCGCAGACATGGGTGAAGAGCGCTTCCGGGCTCTGGCTGTGGGTCTGGCCGCCGAAGATGCCGCCGCCTGTCGGCATGCGCACGACGATCGGGCAGGTGAAATCGCCGTTGGAGCGATAGCGGATGCGGGCCGCCTCCTGCGTCAGCTGGTCATAGGCCGGATACATGTAGTCGGCGAACTGGATCTCGACGCAGGGCTTCAGCCCATAGGCGGCCATGCCGATTGCCGTACCGACGATGCCGGATTCGCTGATCGGCGTATCGAAGCAGCGCGTCCTGCCATATTTTGCCTGCAGGCCCTGCGTACAGCGGAAGACGCCGCCGAAATAACCGACATCTTCGCCGAAAACGACGACATTGTCGTCCTTCGCCATCGACACGTCCATGGCGCTGCGCACGGCCTCGATCATCGTCATCCTGGCCATGTCAGTATCCTGCCTTCTGCCGCTGGCGACGAATATGCGCCGGCATCTCGGCATAGACCCCTTCGAAAATGTCACGCACCGAAGGCTTGCCGCCGGCATGCAGCGTGCCATGCGCCTCGGCCTGGCGCTGCGCCTCGATCACCTCGTCCATGATTTCGGCTTCCGCCTGCACATGCCGCTCCTCCGACCAAACACCCTTGACGATCAGATGTTTCTTCAGCCGCAGCACCGGATCGCCGAGCGGCCAGGCTTCCGATTCCGTCTTCGGCCGATAGGCGCTCGGATCGTCAGAGGTCGAATGCGCGCCGACGCGGTAGGTCACATGTTCGATCAGCGTCGGGCCGAGATTGCGCCGGGCGCGTTCGGCCGCCCAGCGGGAGACGGCATGGACGGCGAGATAATCGTTGCCATCAACCCGCAGCGCCGGAATGCCGAAGCCGAGGCCGCGGGCGGCAAAAGTGCCGGAACCGCCGCGGGCAATTCCCTGGAAGGTGGAGATCGCCCATTGATTGTTGACGATGTTGAGGATCACAGGCGCCTTGTAGGTCGAAGCGAAGACGAGCGCCGAATGGAAATCGGACTCCGCCGTCGATCCGTCGCCGATCCAGGCCGCTGCAATGCGGGTGTCGTTTTTGATCGCCGAAGCCATCGCCCAGCCGACGGCCTGCACATATTGGGTGGCGAGATTGCCCGAGATGGTGAAGAATCCGTGTTCCTTGGAGGAATACATGATCGGCAACTGCCGGCCGTGCAAGGGATCGCTCTCGTTCGAATAGATCTGGTTCATCATCTCGACCATCGGATAGTCGTCGGCAATCAACAGGCCTGCCTGACGATAGGTCGGAAAATTCATGTCGCCCTTGTTGAGCGCCTTGCGAAAGGCGCAGCTGACGGCCTCTTCGCCGAGATGCTGCATGTAGAAGGAGGTCTTGCCCTGTCGCTGCGCCATCAGCATGCGGGCATCGAAGGCGCGCAGCTTCATCATGTTGCGAAGCCCGGTCAGCAGCTCCTCATCGGTGAGCGATCCGGCCCAGGGACCAACCGCTTCGCCGTCACGGTTCAAGACGCGGATGATCGAATAGGCGAGATCGCGGATATCCTCGGACGCGACATCGACTTCGGGCCGCGGCACGGAACCGGCCTTGGCGATCTTGACGTTGGAAAAATCAGGTTGGCCGCCCGGACGAACGGCGGGTTCGGGGACGTGCAGGCTCAAACGAGCGGAATCCACCATGTCTCTTCTTTCCTCCTCTGCCGACCCGCCCCTCCCCGGAAGCAGGACCGGATGCCATTCCTATAGATTGCGGGCGATCACCATGCGCTGCACGTCGCTCGTTCCCTCGTAGATCTGGCAGATGCGCACATCGCGGTAGATGCGCTCGACCGGATAATCGGCCATGTAGCCGTAGCCGCCGTGGATCTGGATCGCATCGGAGCAGACGCGCTCGGCCATCTCCGAGGCAAAAAGTTTCGCCATCGACGCTTCCGACAGGCAGGGAAGCTCCACCTCCCGGAGCGAAGCGGCGTGAAAGACGAGCTGACGTGCCGCCTCGATCCGCACCGCCATGTCAGCAAGGCGGAAGGCGACGGCCTGATGCTCAAAAATCGGCTTGCCGAAAGCCGTGCGCTCCCTGGCATAGTCACGCGCCGCCTCGAAAGCGGCCCGTGCCATGCCAACGGCTTGAGCGGCAATGCCGATCCGTCCGCCCTCGAGATTGGCGAGCGCGATGCGATAGCCTTCGCCTTCCGCACCGAGCCTGAAATCCGCAGGAATCCGCATGGCGTTGAAGGCGATCTGGCAGGTATCGGTGGAATGCAGTCCGAGCTTTTCCTCGACCCGGATCACCTCATAGCCAGGTGTATCCGTCGGCACGATGAAGGCGGTGATGCCCTTCTTGCCGGCGTCGGGATCAGTGACGGCAAAGACGATGATGACATTACCGTTCTTTCCAGAAGTGATGAACTGCTTGGCGCCGTCGATCACATAGTCGTCGCCGTCGCGCCGGGCCCGGGTCTTCAGGTTCGAGGCATCGGAACCGGCCTGCGGCTCGGTCAGCGCGAAGCCGCCGATCCATTCGCCGGTCGCAAGCTTCGGCAGGAAGCGCTGCCGCTGCTCCTCGGTGCCGAATTTCAGGATCGGCACACAACCGACGGAGCTGTGCACGCTCATGATCGTCGAACAGGGTCCGTCGCCGGCGGCAATCTCCTCGAGTGTCGCGGCATAGGCGACGACGCCCGTATCCGAGCCGCCATAGGCTTCCGGAACAAGCATGCCGAGCAGCCCGAGTTCGCCCATCTCCTTCAGCTCCTCGCGCGGGAAGAGATGCTCCCGGTCGCGTTTGGCCGCTCCCGGCGCCAGCCGGTCGCGGGCAAAGTCGCGGGCGAGATCTGTGATCTGCTGCTGGAGTTCGGAAAGGATCATGTTGCTCCTCCCCTCCCCGCTAATGCCGCTCGATGGCGACGGCCGTCGCCTCGCCGCCACCGATGCAAAGTGCCGCCATGCCGCGCTTCAGATCATAGCGCTGCAATGCCGACAGCAGCGTCACCAGAATCCGGGCTCCCGACGCACCGATCGGATGGCCGAGCGCGCAGGCACCGCCATGCACATTGACCTTTTCATGCGGAACGTCGAGATCGCGCATCGCCGCCATCGCGACGACCGCGAAAGCCTCGTTGATTTCGAAGAGGTCGACATCCGCAAGCGCCAGGCCGGTCCGCTCGGACAGCTTCTGCAGTGCGCCGATCGGTGCGGTGGCGAAGAGATTGGGTGCCTGCGAATGGGTGGCATGGCCGAGGATGGTGGCGAGCGGGGCAAGACCGCGGCGCTCCGCCTCGGAGCGGCGCATCAGCACGAGCGCTGCCGCGCCGTCTGAGATCGAGCTGGAATTGGCGGCCGTTACCGTGCCGTCCTCTCGGAAGGCGGGCTTCAGCGTCGGAATCTTATCGAACTTGGCACGGCCCGGCTGTTCGTCGCGGCGGGCAACCTGCTCGGCCTTGCCCGACTTGACCGTCACCGGCACTATCTCGCTTTCGAAGCTACCCTCGGCGATCGCCTTCTGCGCCCGCGTCAGCGAGGCGATGGCGTAATTATCCTGCGCCTCGCGCGTGAACTGATAGGCCTCGGCGCAATCTTCCGCGAAGCTGCCCATCAAGCGCCCCTTGTCATAAGCATCCTCCAGCCCGTCGAGGAACATGTGATCCACGACACGCCCATGGCCGAGCCTGTAGCCGCCACGGGCCCTGTCAAGCAGATAGGGCGCATTCGTCATGCTTTCCATGCCGCCGGCAACTGCCACAGAAGCACTGCCGGCGGCGATCTGGTCATGGACCATCATCACAGCCTTCATGCCCGAGCCGCACATCTTGTTGACGGTGCTGGCGCCGGTCGCAAAGGGCAGCCCGGCGTGGATCGCCGCCTGGCGCGCCGGCGCCTGCCCTTGCCCCGCCGGCAACACGCAGCCGAAGACGACCTCCTCGATCGCCTCGGCCTCAACGCCGCTGCGCTGGAGTGCCGCCCCGATCGCCGCCGCTCCAAGCTCGGGTGCGGTCGCGTCCTTCAGTTCGCCTTGAAAGCTGCCGATCGGCGTGCGCGCCGCACCGACGATGACGATGGGATCCTGCAAAACCATCTTTCCTCCTTCGGGCGACGCGCTCAGCGCGCGCCCATCCGCAATGCGCCGTCGAGGCGGATGACCTCGCCGTTCAGCATGTTGTTTTCAAAGATATGGCACACCAGTCCGGCAAATTCCGGTGGCCGGCCGAGCCGCGGCGGAAAAGGCACGCTCTGGCCGAGAGCTCCCTGAACCTCGTCCGGCATGCCTGCGATCATCGGCGTCTCGAAGATGCCGGGCGCAATCGACACGACGCGGATGCCGTGACGGGCGAGCTCGCGGGCGATCGGCAAGGTCATCGCCGCCACTCCGCCCTTGGAGGCGGCATAGGCGGCCTGGCCGATCTGACCGTCGAAGGCGGCGACCGAAGCCGTATTGACGATCACGCCGCGTTCGCCTTCAGCGTCCGGCTCCGCATTCTGGATCGCCGCGGCGGCAAGCCGGATCATGTTGAACGTGCCGATCAGATTGATGCTGATGGTGCGTACGAAACTCTCCAGGCGGTGCGGCCCGTCGCGGCCGACCACCTTTTCGGCCGGCGCCACGCCAGCGCAATTGACCAGCCCGCGCAGGCTACCGAAGGCTTCGAGCGCCGCGGCGACCACCGCAGCTCCCGCCTCGCCGTCGGTCACGTCAGCCTCGACGAAGCGGGCGTCTCTGCCGAATTCCCGAGCCATCCCCTCTCCCGCCTCGACATTGAGATCGGCAATCATCACGCGCCCGCCGGCCTCGACGAGCATGCGCGCTGTCGCGGCACCGAGCCCGGAACCGCCTCCGGTCACGATGAAACTTGCTCCACGGATAAGCATGAATCTCTTCTCCTCGCCGCCGGTCCATCTCCTCCAAATAGCGCCGGCAGGCAGAATTCTATTCGCTCTACCTATTGCAAGCGATGACAGAATTGCTCCATTATTTCGGCCAGTTTTGCCATAGCGGGGTTGAGATGGCCGAGATTGAGCGACGCATGATCGCACCGGGCTTCGTCGAGGAGGCGCTCGACAGCCTGCGGCGGCTCGGCAAGCCGACGGCGCCAATTCTTGCGCGGGTCGGCCTGCCGCCGGTCGTCGATCAGCCGGTTTCTGCCGAGACCTATGGGGCGCTCTGGCTGGCAATCGCCGCCGAACTCGACGACGAGTTCTTCGGCATGGGCGGCCGGCCGATGCGCAGCGGCAGCTTCACGCTGCTCTGCCACTGCGTGCTGCACGCGCCGACGCTGGCTCAGGCGCTGCGCCGGGCGCTGCGCTTCCTCGATGTCGTGCTCGACGATCCCAAGGGGCGGCTCGTCATTCGAGATGGACTCGCCGAGATCGAGCTCAGGGATTCGGGCAGTCCGCGCTCGGCCTTCGCCTACCGCACCTATTGGATCATCGTGCACGGCATCACCTGCTGGCTGGTCGGCCGGCGCATCCCGATCCGCCTCGTCGATTTTCGTTGCGCGGAGCCGAGACAAGGTGCCGATTACCGGCTTTTCTTCGGCGCGCCCGTTCGCTTCTCCCAACCAATCAGCCGCGTTGGCTTCGACAGCGCCATGCTTGACCTGCCGATTTCACGCACCGAACAGGCGCTGAAACAGTTCCTGCGTGGCGCACCTGCCAATATTCTCGTTCGCTATCGCTATGACGCCGGCATCGCCGCAGCCGTTCGCCGGCGCTTGGGCCAGGCAACGCCGGCTCTCTGGTCGAGCTTCGCCGCACTTGCCGCCGACATGCGCATGCCGCCTTCGACGCTGCGCCACCGCCTGCACGACGAGGGACAAAGCTATGCCGCCATCAAGGACGAGATCCGCCGGGACCTCGCGGTCGAACTGCTGCTGAACACGTCGAAAACGATCGGCGAAATCGCCGTGCAACTCGGCTATTCCGAACCCAGCGCCTTCTTTCGCGCTTTCCGGAAATGGATGGGCAAAAGCCCCGAGTCTTTGCGAAGGGAGGAATCAGAGCACTCAACTTGGGTCAGTCGAACCGCTTGACCAAACCTCATGGCTCATCGTCACAGCCTTCGCCACGTGCCAACTGCTGTGGGTTCGGCGATGAGAGTGCATTCGGTGGCATCATTCAACGACACTTTGAACCTGCCGCAACCCGCGCTACATATCTCAGCGGGAGGAGTGCCATGTTTGATTTTTCGCTCGGCGAAACCGCGGATGCGATCCGCGAAACGACGGCGCGATTTGCCGCCGATCATATTGCTCCGCTCGCTGCGGAGATTGACGAAAGCAACACCTTTCCACGTCAACTCTGGCCTCGGATGGGCGCAATCGGCCTGCATGGCATCACCGTCGAAGAAGAGTTCGGCGGCGCCGGTCTCGGTTATCTCGAGCATGTCGTCGCCATGGAGGAGGTCTCGCGCGCCTCGGCCTCGGTGGGCCTGAGCTACGGCGCCCATTCCAATCTCTGCGTCAACCAGATCCGCCGCTGGGCGTCGCCGGAGCAGAAGCGCCGTCATCTGCCGAAGCTGATCTCGGGCGAGCATGTCGGCTCACTTGCCATGTCGGAAGTGGGCTCCGGTTCCGATGTCGTCTCCATGCGGTTGCGCGCCGAGAAAAAGGGCGACCGCTATATTCTGAACGGCACCAAATTCTGGATCACCAACGCGCCGCATGCCGACGTGCTTGTCGTCTATGCCAAGACCGATCCGGCGGCCGGCCAAAAAGGCATTTCCGCCTTCATCATCGAAAAAGGCCTGACCGGCTTCAGCGTCTCCAAGAAGCTCTCGAAGCTCGGCATGCGCGGCAGCGATACGGCCGAACTGGTCTTTGAGGATTGCGAAGTGCCGGCCGAGGCGCTGATGGGCCGGGAGGGAGAAGGCGTGAAAATCCTGATGTCCGGCCTCGATTACGAACGCGCCGTGCTTGCCGGCGGCCCGCTCGGCATCATGCAGGCCTGCCTCGATGTCGTGCTGCCCTATGTGCGGGAGCGCAAGCAGTTCGGCAAGGCAATCGGCGATTTCCAGCTAATGCAGGGCAAGATCGCCGACATGTATGTCGCGCTGAATTCGGCGCGCGCCTATGTCTATTCCGTGGCACGGGCCTGCGATGCCGGCCGCGCGACGCGCACCGACGCGGCCGCCGCGATCCTTTTTGCCAGCGAGAACGCCGTGAAGGTGTCGCTGGAAGCGATTCAGGCGCTTGGCGGCGCCGGCTATACCAAGGAATGGCCGGTCGAGCGCTTCCTGCGCGACGCCAAGCTCTACGATATCGGCGCCGGCACCAATGAGATCCGTCGCTACCTGATCGGGCGGGAGCTCATCGCATCATGACGGTGATTTCGACTGCGATCGATCGCGACAGCGAAAGCTTCAAAGCCAATACCGCCAAGAACAAGGCCCTCATCGATGAGCTCTACGAACGCTCGGCGAAAGCGCGCGAGGGCGGATCGCAGGCGGCGCGCGAGCGCCACACCGGCAAGGGCAAGCTCCTGCCGCGCGACCGCATTCAGCTCCTGCTCGATGCCGGCAGCCCTTTCCTGGAGATCGGCACGCTGGCGGCGAACGGCATGTATGGTGACGAGGCGCCGGGTGCCGGCATCATATCGGGCATCGGCCGGGTTTCCGGCCGCGAGGTGATGATCGTTGCCAATGACGCGACGGTGAAGGGCGGGGCCTATTTCCCGATGACGGTCAAGAAACATCTCAGGGCGCAGGAGATCGCGCTGCAGAACCGGCTGCCCTGCCTCTATCTGGTCGATAGCGGCGGCGCCAATCTTCCGCATCAGGCCGAGGTCTTCCCCGACCGCGACCATTTCGGCGCGATCTTCTACAATCAGGCGCAGATGTCGGCCGAAGGCATTCCGCAGATCGCCTGCGTCATGGGAAGCTGCACGGCCGGCGGCGCCTACGTGCCCGCCATGTCTGATGAAACGGTGATCGTGCGCAATCAGGGCACGATCTTTCTCGCCGGCCCGCCGCTGGTCAAAGCCGCCACCGGCGAGATCATCTCGGCCGAGGAGCTCGGCGGCGCCGAGACGCATGGCCGCCGCTCCGGCGTCGTCGATCATGTCGCCGAGAACGACGAACATGCGCTGCTTCTGGTGCGAGACATCGTCGCCAGCCTCAACAGCGTCAAATCGGTCGATATCGACATCCAGCCTCCGCGGTCGCCGAAACTCGATGTGGACGACCTCCTTGGCCTCATACCCGAGGACGTGCGCTCGCCTTATGACGTGCGCGAGGTGATCGGCCGGATCGTCGACGGCTCGGAACTGCACGAGTTCAAGCCGCTCTATGGCGCCACGCTGGTCTGCGGCTTCGCCCGCATCTGGGGCATGCCGGTCGCCGTCATCGCCAACAATGGCGTGCTCTTTTCCGAAAGCGCGCTGAAGGGTGCGCATTTCATCGAGCTCGCCTGCCAACGCCGCGTGCCGCTGCTGTTCCTGCAGAATATTTCCGGTTTCATGGTCGGCGGCCGCTATGAAGCCGGCGGCATCGCCAAGGACGGGGCAAAGCTGGTGACGGCGGTTGCGACAGCGACCGTGCCGAAGGTCACCGTCATCATCGGCGGCAGTTTCGGCGCCGGCAATTACGGCATGTGCGGCCGCGCCTATCGCCCGCGTTTCCTCTTCACCTGGCAGAATAGCCGCATCAGCGTCATGGGCGGCGAACAGGCGGCTTCGGTGCTCGCCACCATTCGCCGCGACGCGCTGGAGGCGCGCGGAGAGAATTGGTCTGTCGATGAAGAGGAGGCCTTCAAGGCGCCGATCCGCGCCGGCTATGAGGCGGAAGGCAATCCCTATTATGCCACCGCCCGCCTCTGGGACGACGGCATCATCGATCCCAGCCAGACGCGGGACGTGCTGGGCCTTGCTTTCTCCGCCTGCCTGAATGCGCCGATTCCGAAAGGGCCGCGCTTCGGCCTGTTCCGGATGTGAGGCGCGCCATGATGGAGAGCCTTCTCATCGCCAACCGGGGTGAAATCGCCCGCCGCATCATCCGCACGGCAAAGACTGCCGGCATCCGTACGATCGCCGTCTATTCCGAGGCCGATGCCGGCCTGCCCTTCGTCAGAGAAGCCGACGAGGCGATCGCCATCGGGCCGCCGTCGGCCCGCGAAAGCTATCTGTCAGAGGCACGCATCCTCGAAGCCGCCCGCAAAACCGGCGCGGCCGCGATCCATCCGGGCTACGGTTTCCTATCGGAAAATGCCGAATTTGCCGAAGCGGTCGAGAAGGCCGGCATGGTCTGGGTCGGCGCGCCGGCGGCCGCAATCCGGGCGATGGGACTGAAGGACGCCGCCAAGCAATTGATGCAGGCAGCCGGCGTGCCGGTCACGCCCGGTTATCTCGGTCCGGACCAGAGCGAAGCAAGGCTTGCGGCCGAGGCCGATGCCATCGGCTACCCCGTCCTCATCAAGGCGGTTGCCGGCGGCGGCGGCAAGGGCATGCGCCGCGTCGACCGCCCGCAGGATTTCGCCGATCTTCTCGCCTCCTGCCGCCGCGAAGCCGCCGCTGCCTTCGGCGATGATCGCGTTCTCATCGAACGCTTTATCGCCAACCCGCGTCATATCGAGGTGCAGATCTTCGCTGACCAGCATGGCAACTGCGTCCACCTCTTCGAGCGCGACTGCTCGCTGCAGCGCCGCCATCAGAAGGTCATCGAGGAGGCCCCTGCTCCCGGGCTCGATGCCGCCGCGCGCACGGCGATCTGCGATGCGGCAGTGAAGGCCGCAAGAGCGGTGAACTATGTCGGCGCCGGCACGATCGAATTCATCGCCGATGCTTCGCAAGGCCTGCGTCCGGATCGTATCTGGTTCATGGAGATGAACACGCGCTTGCAGGTGGAACATCCCGTCACTGAAGCCATAACAGGTGAGGATCTGGTGCTCTGGCAGCTGAAGGTCGCAACCGGCGAGCCGCTGCCGAAGAGCCAGGACGAGATCGCCATGAAGGGCTGGGCATTCGAGGCACGGCTCTATGCCGAAAATCCAGCCGCCGGCTACCTGCCCTCGACCGGAAGGCTCGAACATCTGAAACTTCCGGAGGCGGTCCGCGTCGACAGCGGCGTCGAGCAGGGCGATGAGATCACCTCCTTCTACGATCCGATGATCGCTAAGATCATCGCGCATGGGCCGAACCGCGAGGCCGCGCTGTCGAAGCTCGCCGCGGCCTGTGCCGGCATCGAGATCTGGCCGGTCAGATCCAATGCCGGCCTTATCGCCCGCGTCGCCGCCGACCCGGATTTTCGCGCCGCCCGGATCGATACCGGCTTCCTCGACCGCCACGATAAAAGCCTTGTGGCGACGGAGCCGGATGAGATGGCAATCGACAAAGCGGCAACGGCACTTTCGAAGGCCGCGAACGAGGATCCCTGGTCGATGCTGACCGGTTTTCGCATCGCCGGGCCAGGCGACGGCCGCGTGCGGGTGCGCATCGACGGCCGCCTCCACTGGGGGCGCGTGCGCCCCGGCCTTGAGGCGAATGCCGTCGAGGTCGACGCGAAGACCGTGCTTTTCGACGCCGGCAATGCCTGGACGATCGGCCTGCCCCATGCGGGCGAAGTCGAGGCGAGCCAGGGTTCGGGCGACGGCGCCATCCTTTCGCCCATGCCCGGTCTCGTCATATCGGTCGATGTCGCCGAAGGCGACACTGTTGCCAAGGGGGATCGCCTGCTGACGGTCGAGGCGATGAAGATGGAACACGCGCTGCGCGCGCCCTTCGATGGCATCGTTGGCAAATTGCAGGTTTCCACGGGCTCCCGGGTATCGGAAAACCAGCTTGTTGTCACCGTCATGAAGGGAGAGGCGTGATGGCCGGGCGCTATTTCGACGAATGGACGGTCGGCGAGCACATCGCCCATGATATCCGCCGCACGGTCACCGAGACCGATAATCTGCTGTTCACCACGCTTTCCCACAATCCGCAGCCGCTGCATCTCGACGCGGATTATGCCGCCGCCACCGAGTTCGGCCGGATCGTCGTCAACGGCACCTTCACCTTTGCGCTGACCGTCGGCCTTTCGGTCGGCGACACTACGCTCGGCACGCTCGTCGCCAATCTCGGCTATGACAAGGTGACGATGCCGAAGCCGGTCTTCATCGGCGATACGCTGCGGGTTGAAACCGAGGTGACGGAACTGCGCCGCTCAAACTCCCGCCCCGATGCTGGCATCGTCACTTTCCGGCATGTCACGTTGAACCAGCGTGACGAGATCGTCTGCCAGTGCCTGCGCACGGCAATGCTGAAGGTCAAACCGTCATGAGGCTGCGCTCGCTGCTCTTCGTGCCCGGCGACCGGCCGGAGCGCTTCGAGAAAGCGCTCGCCTCCGGCGCCGATGCTGTCATTCTCGATCTGGAAGATTCGGTTGCGCCCCCAAACAAGCCGCGAGCCCGGGAAGCCGTGCACAATTTCACCCTGCGCCATGCCGGCGAGGCCGCTCTGCTGATCCGCGTCAATCCGCTGACCTCCCCCGAATTCGAAGCCGATCTTGCCTCTCTGAACGGCCTTCATCCTTTCGCCGTCATGCTGCCGAAGGCCGAGGGTGCCGCTTCCGTGCTGACGCTCGCAGGCGCTCTCGCCTCCACCATTCCCATTCTGCCGATCGCGACAGAAACGCCGTCGGCGATCTTCGAGATCGGTAGCTACCGCGACGTCTCGGCGAACCTTTGCGGCCTGACCTGGGGCGCCGAGGACCTGCCGGCCGCGATCGGGGCTTCGACCGCGCGACGGACGGACGGACGTTATACGCCGCCTTACGAGCTTGCCCGCTCGCTCACGCTGTTCGCAGCCCATGCCGCCGCCGTTCCTGCAATCGAAACCGTCTATCCCGATTTTCACGATCTCAGCGGCCTCAGGGCGTACCTCGGGCGCGCCCGGCGCGACGGCTTTTCCGCTATGATGGCCATTCATCCAAGCCAGGTCGAAGCGATCAATCACGCCTTCACACCTGACGCCTCCGAGATCACCTGGGCCGAGAAGGTCGCCGCCGCCTTTGCCGCCAGACCGGATGCCGGCGTCATCCAGCTTGACGGACGCATGCTTGACCTGCCGCATCTCAAACTTGCGCTGCGCATTCTGGAAAGCGCCGGACGATAGGCCAACCTTCCAGATAATCAACCCGACTTTGCCGTTTGCCTGGAGGCGGCCTGCTCCGGCTCGAGGTAACCGGCGCCGATGGCGACATAGAGGTCCACATAATCCTTCGCGACCTGCTGCACGGTGGCAGCGAGGCTTTCCTGAGCATCTGAGACCGACCGCTGCGCGTCCAGAACGTCGAGCAGCGACGAGGCGCCATCCTTGTAGCTCGTGGTCGAAAGCGCCAGCGATTCCTGCGCGGTCTGCACCTGCCTGCGCAACGGTCCCAGCGTCTGCGTATCGTGGCGGACGGCTGCAAGCGCATTCTCGACCTCTTCGACCCCGTTCAGCACCGCCGCCTTCCACGCCAGATATTGGGTTCTGGCATCTGATTTCTCTATGTCGACATTGGCCCGCAACTTGCCGCCATCGAAAATCGGCAGGTTGAGCGTCGGTCCGAACGACCAGCTGGTCAGGCTTGCGCCGCTGGCGCCCGAGGATTTCACCCAGGTCGGCGAAATCGAGCCGGAGAGCGAGATCGACGGGTAGAGCTGGGCTTCGGCTGCACCGATATCGCCCACAGCCGCCGCAAGCTCGCGTTCGGCCTTTCTTATATCGGGACGGTTGCGAATGAGATCGGCCGGAATGCCGGCACGAATGTCGCCGCGGAACACCGGCTGGCCTGTATTCTTGCGCAGTTCGTCCGTCAGCGAAGCCGCCGGCATTCCGAGCAGAGTGGCAATGTGATGGGCCGATTCGGTGAAGTTCTGTTCGAGGTCGGGTATGTCGGACTTTGTCGATTGTACCAGGCCCTCGGCCTGGACGACGTCGAGCCGGGAGGCCGCACCGGCTTTCAGCTGTAGCTGTGTGAGTTCATAAGTCTGCTGGCGGGATTTCAAACTCGCCTCTGAAAGCGCGATCCGCTCCTGATAATAGCGGGCGTCGATATAGCTCTCGACCAGGTCTTTCAGGAAGGTGAGCTTTGCATTGTCGGCCGTCGCATAAGCGGCCCCCAGCGAGGCGATGGCGCTCTCTTTCGAACGACGGTACTGGCCGAAGACGTCGAGCAGCCAGGAAAAGCTGGCATCGCCGCCTGACGTGTTAGTAGTGCCGACCGTGGTGCGCAGCCGCCCCTTCTCGCCGGACAGGGTATGCGACCCGTCGACCGTCAGGCTCGGCAGGGCGCCTGCACCGGCGACCGTGACGTTGGCGGAAGCGGAGTTGATGCTTTCGAGCGCCTGCAGCACATCGAGGTTCTCGCTGAGGCCGTGAGTGACCAACCCATCGAGCTTCTTGTCGCGATAGGCCGTCCACCACTCGGCAGTCACGACATCGCCGTTGCTCTTATTACTCCCCGCTTCGAATTTGGCGGGAAGCGGCATCTCAGGGGGAACGTGATCCGGGCCGCTGACGCAGCCTATCAGCAGCAGTGGGAATGTGGATGCGGCGTAGCGGAGGGATGATAGCCTTCTGCGAAGCGACGTACTCACTGGCGAGCCTTCTGAACCGGGATTGTGGGTTCAGGCTTAGCGAGGCCAGCGTTAATGGCGGTTAAGAAACTGTAAAGTTAGGTAAAACCCGGCAGAGGGGATCAGCGCTTTCGGGGAAGCTCCAGTGTGATCGCCAGCCCCCCCGCCTCCGGCAATGACGCATGCACACGCCCGCCGTGGCGTTCGATGGCCTGTCTAGTGATGGCGAGACCAAGACCGTATCCGCCTCTCGGCACCGCCTCTTTCCCGCGAGAGAACGGCTGGAAGATCCGCTCGAGCTCATCCCGTTTGACGCCCGGCCCCCGATCCGTGACGCAGATTTTGAGGCGGTCGTCTGCTGTCTCGCAGGACACGGAGATGAACGAATGCTCGGCCGTGTATTTGACCGCGTTACGAACGACGTTTTCCAGCGCCCGGTAGATCAGCTCACCTTCGACCTCGGCCCGGAAGACGCCCTCGACGCTCGTCGTGATCGAGACCTCCCGTGCCTGGGCTTCGAAGGCCGCATCGCCGAGAATTTCGTTCAGCAGCTCGATGACATCTACGATCTGCGTCTTCAGCGGCAGGCCGGATCCCGCCGTCAGCCTGGCAAGCGTCAGAACTTCGCCCACCAGTGCATCGAGCCGTTCGACCTCCCGGTCCATCCGGTCCAGCATGGCGCCGAGTTTGGCCGGGCTTTGCCGGAGCACGCCGACGGCGGCCTGCAGCCGGGACAAAGGCGAACGCAGTTCATGAGAAACGTCGTGAAACAATCTCTGCTGCGCGTCCTGAAGTTCCTGAAGCCGTGCGGCGCTCGAATCGAAGTCATGGGCAAGCGCTGTCACCTCGTCCTTCCGGCCGGCCATCTTTTCGCCGATGCGGAAGTCGAAGCGGCCATGCGCAAGCGCGCTCAAGCCATCGCGCAAATGCACCACGGGGCGGATGAGGTATCGTGCCAGTGCACAGGCGGATATCGTGCTGGAGATCAGGATCGTGAGCCACGGCATGAACGGGCCAAAATTTTCGAAGGTGAAAGTGGGAAGGGCTGGCAGGAATATCCGATAGCAGATCCCCTCCTTCACAACGGATCGCGTATCAGCCGCCTTCGGATCCGAACAGGCATCGGGTTTTGCGGTTTTGGAGATGGTCAGACCGTGCGGCAGCGTCTCTTCACTTGAACGCACGAAATATGCTGCCGCTTCCTCGCCGTCCCTCGCAAGCACATTTGCGGTTAGGTTCAACGCGATCGACCGTCGCTCCTGTTCCAGTTCCCGCGCAAAAGGAACGCCTTGGAGAAGGTTTACGAGCAGGATGATCACGCCGACGGTCGTGGTCAGCGTCAGCCAGATGATCGCGAAGAACTTCCAGAAAAGCCGGGGCATGGTCAATCCACGAGAAGTTGATAGCCCTGACCGCGAACGGACTGGATCCAGGATTGTCCGTCCTCCCTCAGTCCGAGCTTCTGGCGAACGCTGCTGATATGGACGTCGATCCGGCGATCGAACGGGGTAAGCGGCTTGCCGAAGGCGCGCTTGGAAATATCCTGCTTCGACACCAGCTGGCCGGCGCTGCGGGCGAGAACTTCGAGCAGGCTGAACTCCGTGCCGGTCAGCTCCAAAGCTTCGCCGTGCCATTCGGCGCTTCTGCTGCCGGAATGGATCACGAGCCCTCCTGCCCTCACCGTATCAGTCGACAGGCCGGCGGGCGGCTGGCCCGCGCGTCGTAGGATGGCGCGCAGCCTCGCGGCGAGTTCACCCGGCGAACATGGCTTCGGCACATAATCGTCGGCGCCGAGATTGAGACCGGATATCCTGTCCACATCGTCGCCTCTGGCCGTCAGCATCAGAACGGGGACCTGGCTGAGCTTCCGGATTCTTTGGAGAACTTCGATCCCGTTCATTCGGGGCATCATGATGTCGAGCACGATGATGTCGACCGTATTGCCGGCCGCCGCAGCAATGGCGGCGCGGCCATCCGTGTCCGTTACGACATCATATCCTTCCTCGACCAGATACTCCTGCAGAAGTGTCGTCAACTCCGCATCGTCGTCGATCAGGAGAACCTTGTTCATGCGCGTTATCCGTTATCAGTCCGGCAAGCCATACAGCACAATCGCGCTCATGCGGGTAAGTTTTACTCAACTTAACACTAACTTGACCGCACTTAACGTTCGCCCCGTTACATACCTGCCATGACATCGTCGCGCGCTGAAAGCCCGGTTGCCTTGCATGAGCGGCAATCCTTCAGTCGATTGCGCCGATCGGGAAAGGCACCGATGCCTTGACCACAAGGAGTGCATCGTTGAGAAAACCGTCCAGACTATTCGCGGCCGCCGTCGTTGCGGCCGTACTCGTCTCCCCCCTTCGCAGTCCCATGGCGCAACAGGCTGCGGCAACCGCCCTCACCGTCTCTCTGACCACGCCAGCGCAACGGAACTGGCCCGAGACCGTTCCGGCGAGCGGCTGGCTGAAACCATGGCAGGAAGCCGTCATCGCCTCCGAGACGAGCGGCCTGCGCATAACCGATGTGCTGGTCGATGTCGGATCCGTGGTCACGAAGGGCCAGACGCTCGTCCGGCTTTCCCAGGAGAGTGTGCTCGCCGATCTCCGCAAGCAAGAGGCCGCCGTCGCGACCGCCAAGGCAAGCCTTTCAAAGGCCAAAGCCAATGCCGAGCGGGCGCGGCAGCTCCAGCCCTCAGGGGCACTCTCCGACGAGAAGATCGTCGAATATCTCGCCGACGAGCAGACGGCGACGGCAAGTCTTGCGTCAGAAGAGGCCGCGCTCGACAGCGAAAAGATCAAGCTTGCGCAGACGACCATTGCGGCCGTCGATGACGGCCTCATCACCTCGCGTTCCGCCGACCTCGGCGCCGTCGTCTCCGCCGGCACCGAATTGTTTCGCATGGTTCGCCAGCAGCGGATCGAGTGGCAGGCCGAGGTTTCCTCGCGTTACCTCCCGCGCATTTCGGAAGGCTTGAGCGTCAAGGTCAACGGGCCTGAAGGCAACGCCATTGAAGGCAAGGTGAGACTTGTCGGGCCCTCTGTCAGCACCGATACCAGTCGAGCAATCGTCTATGTCACGCTGCCGGCCGACGGCCGTCCGCGCACTGGCCTTTACGTCACGGGCGACATCGAGCTCCAGACCTCTCCCGCGCTGACCGTTCCCGAGACCGCAATCGTGTTCCGCGACGGGATCAGTTACGTCTTCACAGCAAGCGAGGATCAGCGGGTACAAAGGGTTCGGGTGGAAACCGGCCGCCGCAACAATGGCGAGGTGGAAATCGTCTCCGGCATAGACCGGACGTCGAAGGTGGTGACCTCGGGCGGCGCATTCCTCTCGGACAATGACCTCGTGAAGATTGCGGAGAAAAACTGATGAACTTCTCGGCATGGTCGATCCGCAACCCCGTTCCGGCAATCTTGCTGTTTGCGATGCTGACGGTCGGTGGGCTCTTGGCCTTCAAGACCCTGGCGGTCCAGAACTTCCCCGATATGGACCTTCCGACGATCAGCGTCACGGCGACGCTCGACGGCGCAGCGCCGACACAGCTCGAAACCGAGGTCGCCCGCACCATCGAGGATAGTTTAGCTTCGCTCAGCTATCTCGACCATATCACCACGACGATCACCGACGGCACCGTCTCGATCAAGGTTTCCTTCGAGCTGGAGAAAAACAGCGAAGCGGCGCTCAACGAAGTCCGCAACGCCGTCGACAGCGTCAAGGGTGATCTTCCCGCGCAGATGGAGACGCCAAGCGTCACCAAGGTCACAGTCCAGAGCTCCGCGCTGGTCACCTATGCCGTCCGCTCTACTGCTCTCAACGAAACCGAGCTTTCCTGGTTTGTCGATAATGATCTGACCAAGGCGCTGCTGTCGGTGCCCGGCGTCGGACAGGTCAACCGCATCGGCGGGATCGACCGCGAAGTTCATGTCGATCTCGATCCCGCGACGATGGCGTCGCTCGGTGTCACCGCGGCGACCGTGTCGTCGCAGCTGAAAGCGGTGCAGGCGGATACGTCGGGCGGCCTTGGCGAAATCGGCGGCACCCGTCAAACCCTGCGCACGCTCGGCGCTCTTCCATCGGTCGAGGCACTGAAAGCGCTGAGAATTCCGCTGGCCAACGGCCAGCAGGTCCGCCTCGACGACGTCGCATCGGTGACGGACAGTTTCGCGGAGCGGTCCTCGATGGCTTATCTCGACGGCAAACCGGTGATCGCGGTCGAGATCAAGCGCTCGAACGGCTTTTCGGACAGCGGCGTCGCCGGCGATGTCGACAAGGCGATCAAGCAGTTCGCCGCCAAACATTCCAATGTCCAGATCGACGAAGCCTACAGCACGATCGGGCCGATTATCGACAACTACGATGGTTCGATGCACATGCTGTACGAGGGGGCGATCCTGGCGATCATCGTCGTCTGGCTCTTCCTTCGCGACTGGCGCGCGACGATCCTGTCGGCCGTGGCACTGCCCTTGTCTGTCATTCCCACCTTCCTCATCATGTACTTTGCCGACTTCAGCCTGAATGTCATCACGCTGCTGGCGCTTTCGCTGGTGGTCGGCATCCTCGTCGACGACGCCATCGTCGAGATCGAGAATATCGCCCGCCACCTGCAGATGGGCAAGCGACCGATCGATGCCGCCCTCGAAGCCGCCAACGAGATCGGGCTTGCCGTCATCGCAACCACCTTCACTCTGGTCGCCGTCTTCCTGCCGACCGCCTTCATGAGCGGTATTCCGGGACTTCTGTTCCGCCAGTTCGGGGTCACGGCCGCCGTCGCCGTTCTCGCCTCGCTCGTCGTTGCCCGCCTGCTTACGCCGATGATGGCGGCCTATTTCATGAAGGCCGCCCCTCCGACGGAGGAAAAGGATGGGCACATCATGCGCGCCTATCTGGCAATCGTGAAAGCTGCCATGAATCGCCGGAAGACCACCGTGGCCGTAACCGCCATTGTCGTCGCGGTTTCTCTCTCCACCATTCCGCTGCTGAAATCCGGCTTCCTGCCGGCCTCCGACGACGCGCGGACCCAAATCACGCTCACCATGCAGCCAGGCGCCACCATCGAGCAGACCGACGCCACGACCAGGAAAGCCGCCGATATTGTCGGCAAGCTCACGGACATCACCCGTGTCTTCTCCTCGGTCGGCTCCACATCTTCGGGCGGCGGCGGCCCCGATGCCAGCACCACGAGCAGCGTCAATTCCGCCACGATCGTCGCCGTGCTGACGCCGATCGGCGAGCGCGACCGCAAGCAGTCGGAAATCGAAAACGACATCCGGCAGGCTCTGTCAGTGCTCCCTGGCGTCCGCGTCGCCGTCGGCGGCGGTGCCAACGGCACGAAGCTGGAGATCACCCTTGCCAGTGACGATCCCAATGCCCTCGACAGCGCAAGCACGCCGCTCGAGGAGCAACTCCGCACGCTCAAAGGCATCGGAGCTGTGACATCGACCGCGGCAAGGCAGGCGCCGGAGATCCAGATCACCCCCGACTTCGCGCGCGCGGCCGCGCTCGGGGTGACGTCGAGCGCCATTGCCGAGGCCGCGCGCGTGGCGACGAACGGCGAATATTCCGCCAGCCTCCCAAAGCTCAACCTGCCGCAGCGCCAGGTGCCGATCGTCGTCCGCTTCAGCCCGGAGTCGCGCACCAGCCTTGACGATATCAAGAACATGCGAGTGGCGGGCACGAATGGCAGTGTCGATCTCGGATCGATCGCCGATATCCGCATCGGCGGCAGCCCCTCCGAAATCGACCGGATCGACCGGATGCGCAATGTCACCGTATCGGTCGAACTCAATGGCCGCATCCTCGGCGACGTCAACCGCGAGGCACAGGCGCTTCCGGCGCTCCAGCATCTGCCCTCGGGCGTCACACTTGTCGAGCAGGGCGAACTTCAGCGCAGCTCGGAGCTGTTCCAGAGCTTCGCGCTGGCCATGGCGATCGGCGTGTTCTGCATCTACGCGGTCCTCGTCCTGCTCTTCCATGATTTCCTGCAGCCGCTCACCCTGCTGATGGCTCTGCCGCTCTCGCTCGGCGGCGCGCTCGTGCCGCTGGTGATGACCGGGACCAGCTTCTCGCTGGCCGCCGTCATCGGGCTGCTCATGCTGATGGGCGTGGTGACGAAGAACTCGATCCTGCTGATCGAATATGCGATCATGTCGCGCCGCCAGGGCATGTCCAGGTTCGATGCCCTCGTGGATGCCTGCCACAAGCGCGCCCGGCCGATCGTCATGACCACCATCGCCATGGCTTGCGGTATGCTTCCGGTCGCTCTCAGCCTGACCGGCGGCGATTCGAGCTTCCGGCAGCCGATGGCGATCGTGGTAATCGGCGGCGTGATGATGTCGACGCTGCTCAGCCTCGTCGTCATCCCAGTCATCTTCACCTTCGTCGACGACCTGGACGAGGCGCTCAAGCGTCTTTTCCGTCAAGCCAAACCGGAAACCACCGACCGCGAACCGCAGGCCTCCAACGATTACGCGGCAATCACCTTCAAAACCGAGCAATCGCGGCGAGGACAAGGTCAGCGATGATCGCCTTCCGGCGAGCGATCGGCCGGATCGTCCCACGCCCGCTGTGGGCGAGGCTCGGTGAATCTTGATGGCAACCTCTTCGGTCGAGTTCCCTCCCCCGGAACAAGACCGCGGGACGTGTTCCCCCGCAGGCGGCATCATGCCGCCTGCGCGTCCTGCCATGCGTTCGACAACGGCTCCATCGCTTCGAAATCGGGCAAGGTGCCGCTGGTGGCCGACCGCCCCCGAGCGAAGCGACAACAATCCGGCTGTCGCGGATTGAATAGCAGCTGCCGCGCCGCCCCGTGCTCGCGAAAATTCATGGAGGCCTGCTTCGTCGCGGCCCTTTTTTACTGCTGGCCTGGCGGCCTGCGCCGCGTACCATTCTATTAATTCGAAGTGGCTAATATATCGAACAACTTCATCATGATATTCACTCCTTTTCGGCTGCGAGCGGCTGTAAACACGGAGGGTAAAATGTTTCGATTGAGCGTTCGGCTCGCATTTATAGCCGCTTGTGCGTTGGAGCTACCGTTGAGCATGGCAGCAGCGGCCGATGATCCGCAGATTGCGCGCGGCGAATATCTCGTCACGGTCGGCGGGTGCAACGACTGCCACACACCGGGATATTTCTTCGGAAAGCCGGACACTGCGCGTTTTCTCGGTGGATCGGATGTTGGCTTTGAGATCCCGGGCGAGGGCGTTTTTGTCGGCCGCAACATTACGCCTGACAAGGAGACCGGCATCGGGAGCTGGACCAGGGAACAGATTGTGACTGCCCTTCAGTCCGGGCAGCGGCCGGACGGTCGCATCCTGGCGCCAATCATGCCATGGCATGCATTCGCGCAGCTCACCGACGAGGACGTGACGTCAATCGCAGCGTACCTTCAAAGCTTGAAACCAGTAACTAATCAGGTCCCCGGACCTTTCAAGCCGGGGGAGAAGGTTTCAACCTTTTTGTTCCGGATCTTGCCGCCGGGTGAAACCGCAGCCAGCGCGCCAAACTAGAGGTGACGGATGCCGGACTCACCGACCGTGCTTGGCGCGCCAGGCGGCGAATTCCTCGAGATTGCGCGGCTGCGTCGGCGGATAGAGACCGATGATTGACTGGCCGGCCAGCACGCGCTCGGTGACGAAGTCTTCATAGGCGGTCATTTCCACGGCTTCCTCGGCGACCTCGTCGGCGAGTTCGGCCGGAATGACGATCACCGCTTCGTCGTCGCCGACCATGATATCGCCGGGCCAGACCGCCACGTCGCCGCAACCGATCGGCACATTGATGTCGAGCGCCTGGTGCAGTGTCAGGTTTGTCGGCGCCGACGGGCGGTTATGATAGGCGGGGATCGCCAGGCCGCCGATCTCTGGGCTGTCGCGGAAGCCGCCATCGGTGACGACACCGGCCACGCCGCGCACCATCAGCCGCGTGACGAGAATTGAGCCGGCGGACGCAGCGCGGGGATTCTTGCGGCTGTCCATCACCAGCACGGCGCCCGGCGGGCAGCTTTCGACGCAGGCGCGCTGCGGGTGTTCCGGATTGCGGAAAACCTCGAGCTTGTTCAGGTCTTCGCGCGCCGGAATATAGCGCAGCGTGTAGGCAGGGCCGACCATATTGCGGCCTTTGCGGGCGACCGGCTGCACATCCTGGATGGTCTGGTTACGCAGGCCGCGCTTGAAGAGCGCCGTGCTGATGGTGGCGACGCTGACCCGCATGAGTTTGTCGCGCGTGCTGTCCGAAAGTGTCGTCATGCATGTCCTCCTAGAAAATGTCCGGTTCTCCTGCTGCCGCTCCGAATTCGGGCAGCAGATAATCGAAATCGCAGCCCTTATCGGCCTGGCTGACATGGGAGGCGTACATCCAGCCGTAGCCGCGGCCGAAACGATCCGCCGGCTTCATCCAGGCGGCGCGGCGCCGGATCAGCTCTGCCTCATCGACGAGCATATCCAGCCGGCGGTTCGGAATATCGATCCTGACGATGTCGCCGTTGCGCAGCAGGGCAAGCGGGCCGCCGACATGGGCTTCGGGCGCCACATGCAGCACGCAGGCGCCATAGCTGGTGCCGCTCATGCGCGCATCCGACAGCCGCAGCATGTCGCGATGTCCTTGCTTCAGCAGCGCCTTGGGCATCGGCAGCATGCCCCATTCCGGCATCCCGGGGCCGCCGAGCGGCCCGGCATTGCGCAACACCATCACATGATCAGGCGTCACATCGAGCGTCTCGTCCTCGACCGCCGCCTTCATGTCGGGGTAACTGTCGAAGACCAGGGCCGGGCCCTGATGGACGTGGAAGCGCGGGTCGCAGGCCACCGGCTTGATCACCGCGCCATCGGGCGCCAGATTTCCCTTGAGCACGGCAAGCGAGCCCTCCGGATAGATCGGGTTGGAAAGCGGCCGGATCACGTCGTCATTATAGATCTTCGCATCGGCCAGCGCCGCCCCCAGCGTTTCCCCCGAAACCGTCAATGCGTCGAGATCGAGCCGCTCGCGGATCTGCGACATCAGCGCCAGAAGACCGCCGGCATAGTAGAAATCCTCCATCAGATAGGTCTTGCCGGACGGACGGACATTGGCGACGACCGGGGTGACGCGGCCAAGTGCGTCGAGATCGTCGAGTGTCAGCGCGACCCCGCCCCTGCGCGCCATGGCCAGGAGGTGGATGACGGCATTGGTCGAACAGCCCGTCGCCATGGCGACCGTCGCGGCATTGCGAATGGCCGCCGGGGTGACGACCCGGTCAGGCGTCAGATCTTCCCAGACCATCTCGACGATCCGCCGGCCGGTCTGGGCCGACATGCGGATATGATTGGCATCGGGCGCGGGAATGGAAGAGACCCCCGTCAGCGTCAGCCCCATCGCATCGGCAATCGCGGTCATCGTCGAAGCGGTGCCCATTGTCATGCAATGGCCGTAGGAACGCGCGATTCCGGCTTCGATGCCGGCCCATTGCTTGTCCGATATCGTTCCCGCGCGCCGCTCATCCCAGTATTTCCAGGCGTCCGAACCGGAACCGAGCTGCTGGCCTGCATAATGGCCCCGCAGCATCGGACCCGCCGGCAGGTAGATCATCGGCACGCCCGCGCTAAGCGCCCCCATGATGAGCCCAGGCGTGGTCTTGTCGCATCCTCCCATCAGCACCACGCCATCGACAGGATGGGCGCGGATCTGCTCTTCGGTCTCCATCGCCAGGAGGTTGCGGTAAAGCATGGTCGTGGGCTTCATGAAGTTTTCCGACAGCGCCAGCGCCGGCATCTCCACCGGAAAGCCGCCCGCCTGCAGCACGCCACGTTTCACGTCTTCGACGCGATGCTTGAAATGGGCGTGGCAGGGATTGAGGTCCGACCAGGTGGACAGGATGCCGATCAGCGGCTTGCCGGCCCAGTCGCCGGCATCATAACCCATCTGCATCAGACGCGAACGATGGCCGAAGCCGCGCAGGTCCTCGGATGCGAACCAGCGGGCTGACCGCAATTCCCCCGGCGCCTTACTGATTTTCAACGACATGCCGACATGCCTCCGTCTGCGTAAAGTCCGTGACCATTGATGTGCCTCGAAGCCTTCGAGGCCAGAAAGATACAGGCACCCGTCAATTCCTCAAGCCTGCCCGGCGGCCGGCCGAGGTACGCCGGCTGCTGAACCTCGGCGGATGTCATGACAGCGGCCTCATCGCCTCGAAATCCGGCAAGGCGCCGCTGGCATAGCCGACCGCATCCAGCGAACCGATGTCGATCCGGCCGTCGCGGATCGACAGAAGCGGGCCGTCGGCGCCGTGCTCGTAGAGATCCGGGTGGGCCGCGGCGAAGAGCGCCTTCTCCACCGGTGTCGCGCCCTGCATGCCGGCAACGTAGTGATGGCCGTTGCGCTCGACATGGGAGAGGCCGAGCAGCGAGGCCAGTGCCAGATCCTGCTGCACGGCAAGCCCGGCCTGGCAGGTCAGATCCTCGCCCGAAAGGAACAGCCCCGGCACGCTACCCGCCTTGATGCGGATCTCCTTCATGAGCGAGCGGTAAATGCCCTTGCAGGTTTTCGAGGAGACGCCGGTATAGCCGAGCGCCCGGGCGCGGGCGAAGGCATCGTCGCCATCGTCGCTCTCATCGATCAGGAAGGGCAATCGCGCCGCCAGATCCCCCAGAGGGGTATCCATCGTGATCTCCCGCGAGAACGGCTGTTCGACAAAGGCGATGGCCGCACGCAGCCTCGCCAGTTCCGGTATTGAATCCGTCCGCGCCAGCAAGGCGGCGAACTGCTCGGCCGCACCGAACTGTTCGTTGCCGTCGACCGTCACCCGATAATCGGGCAGGCGGTCCAAGACGGCGGCAATGCGCGCCAGGCGGTCGATATCGGCGTCGACCGCGCCCGACAGCTTGATCTTGAACCAGCGGTTGCCATAGCGCGCTATCACGGCCTCGAGGCTTTGCGGCAGGCCGTCGCCAACCGGATCGACGATATCGCCATCGGTGATCGGGTCGACAAGCCCGATCGTATGCCGCGCCGAGATCGAGCGGCCAGCACGAAGACCGGCGAGCGCGGCGGAGGCGGCATCCGCGCCGATATCGCCTGGCAGCATCGGGCCGCCGATGCCGACAAGATTGCCGCGCACCGCATCGAAGAAGGAAATGCCGGCAAGGCGGCAATAGGCATCCAGCGCGGCGCGGGCGATCAGCGAAGGACCGAAGCCGGCCGCCAACGGGTTTACGGGCAGGCGCCGCACCGTCTCCATATCGTTCAGACGGGCGGCGGCAAACAATGTCTCCGGCGCGGACGCTTCGAGCGAGGCAGCGGCCGCAACACGGATCGAACCGCGCAACTGATCGACATTCTGCGCCGGCGTCAGCGCCGGGTTTTTGTCGAACCATTTCGGCACCATCATTTCGGCGGCAGCGCCGACGGCCGTCTTTCCCCTCTCATCCTCCACGCGCACCCTGAGAAAGGCCTGCGGCGCCTTTTTAAGGGTCGCCGCACCGAAACGGAACGGCAGACGCAGGCTGATGTCGCGCTCGAAGGCGTCGATCTCGACAATTCTGATGCGCGGCGCCGTTAGGGAAGCTCCGATGCTTCTGTCCATGTCATGCCATCCTGTCGAGCATGGCCCGCGACACTTCGTGATGGAGCGGTTCGCCGCGCAGCAGCCGGCCGATCTCGTCCACCATCGCCTGTCCTTGAGCGAAATGTGCCTCCTCGGTGTGGCCGGCGGCATGCGGCGAAATGGTGACATTGGAAAGCACAGGGTCGCGGAAGGGGCTGTCCGGCGGCAGCGGTTCGTTGTCGAAGACATCGAGAGCCGCCTCGATGCGACCGGAGCGGATTTCGGCGAGCAGTGCGGTATCATCGACCAGTTCTGCGCGCGCGGTGTTGATGAACAATGTGCCGGGGCGCAGCAAAGCCAGTTCGCGGGCGCCGATCATGCGGCGGGTTTCGGGCAGGACGGGGGCATGCAGGGAAATTACGTCGCTCTCCGTGAGCGCATCGTCCAATCCGACGCTGACGACGCCGAGTGCTGCGGCCTCCCTCTCATCCAAATAGGGATCGACGACCAGCACGCGGCAGCCGAATGGCACGAGCAGGCGCATGACCGCCCGGCCGACATATCCGGCGCCGACGATGCCGACCGTTCGGGCGCCAAGTAATCTTTGCGGCACGGCGGCGCGGACGTCGAGCCATTCGCCGCCGCCGCGCAATTGATCATGCAGCCGGTGAATGCCGCGCATGGCGAGCAACGCCTCGGCGACGACGAACTCGGCAACCGAGGTGGCAATTTTCGAGGCGGCATGGCTGACGCGAAGACCCTCGTCGAACAGGCGGGACGGAACGAGCGTACGCACGCTGCCGGCCGAATGTGCGACGAGGGCAAGTTGCGGATGGCGCTGGCGCGTGGCGGCATCGAAGGGTGGCGTGCCCCATCCGGTCAGGCAGGCCGTGACGCCTTGCAGCAGCCGATCGGCATCGGCAGCGTCAATCGTAGCGCCGGTCGGCCAGCGAACCTCGCCGAGGGCATTCAACTGGGCCGCCGCCGCATCGTCCAGCATCATGCGGCGGGTCTTTTCGGTCAAAAGGACGGCAATGACGGAACTCTGTTCATGCATGGCTCTGCTCTTTCGCTGCGGCGACCAGGCGCCTGAGATAGGCAAGATCGGCGCGAACCTTATCCAGCGCCTGTTGCCGGGGGACTCGGTATTGGGAATGCACCGAGAGCACGCCGGCAAATCCGGTGGCGACCAGATGGGGGATGATCTCGTTCCAGCGCACCATGCCCTCGTCGAGCCCCTGCCAATCCGAATGCCATGCACGCTGACCGTCGGCGCCATGGACACCGGGAAACCAGCCGCCATTCTTCACACCCATGCAGCAGAACCACAGGGCGAGTATGTCGAGGGTCAGACGCCAGTCTTCGCTTCCCTCTCGAACGATCTGATTGGCTGGGTCGGGGTAGACACCGATCCTCCCGGGATCGCGCCCGGTGAGCAACTGCAATGCCAGCGCGCCTGAGCTGTGCAGCGTTCCGCCGTGAAGCTGGATGGTCAGCTTGATGCCGAAGCGTGCGCCCAGGTGCTCAAAACCGTCGAGATCGCGCCGCGCCTCGTCGATCTGCACTCTCCAGCGTCGAGAGGGGTCATAGCGCCAGAAACCCAGCCTGATCTGCCCGATTCCGGCCTCGCCGCAATGCCCGAGAAGCCGGGACGTAGCATCGTCGGGCCGCGTGGAATCGATCGTCGCCATCGGCGTGCGCAGGCCGGCCGCGGCAAAGAGTTTCACAGCCCCGACGACCTGCTCCGGCTGGTCGGGGGAAACGGCATGGCCGTCGCGGATGAGGAGGTCGGCACAGTCGAAGCCGAGACCGGCGGTGATCTCCGCCGCCTCTTCGAGCGGCAGCCCCTCCAGGGTTTTGGTGAAATAGGCGATATCCATGGTCAAATCAGCGGGAAACACAAAGTTCGCTACGGCGGCCGAATGCATCGCGGGCGCAGACCGCGTAACGCGCACCGCCTGGCGGCGACATGTGCAGGAATGCCGTCGAGATCAGCGGTACGGAACTGGCTTTTTCGAATGTCTCGCCATCCCTGCTGACCAGGACATCATAGAAGATGGCAGGGCTCGTATCGCCGGCGGCCCAGAACAGCATGCGCCGTTCCCGGCCACCGAGACCAAGATAACGTTCGACGACGAGACCGCTGGGGGCCACGGGGGGCTTACTGCTGTCGGGAACGACAAGCACCTGCGTGAGCGACGGTAAGGGCACGTCGAGATCGACGCTGACGCCGCCCTCGTCGCAATCGACGATGCTGATCGGGTGCAGCAAGGCCGGCTCCTGGGCGTGGCGCAGTGCGGCAAACTGCGTTTCATCAGGCTGAGGCGGCGCGCCGACCGGCTCGAAAGGCCCGCGTGGGTTGCTTTCATCACGCTGGGCCTCCCAGACCTCCATTGGATTGGTGAACTCCTCGTCGATGCGCAGCAGACACAGCGCATGACGGCCGGGAACCAGCCCGCTGACCTCCAGGCGGACGGCGGTTCGCCCCGAACGGTTGATGGCGTCGACGCTGTGGATGAGGCTGACGGAAACACCGCCGCCCGGCAGCCGTGTCGGCAGGATTGCCAGGCCGTCCGCATCGGGGGTCAGCGGCGGTTCGGCGGTCACCTTGCAGAGGGTATCGCCGAGCGTAGCCAGCAATTCCATCGATGTGAGACCGGGCTTCTTGACGAGGTCGAAGGGCGGCGCGCGCTCGACGTCCGTGACCAGCGTCTCGAGATCGGTCTTATGCTCCCATTGCGCCTTGGTGAAATTGCGCGGGCCGAAATAGGCAAAGATCGTGCGCTGGCTCCACCCGCCGATAAAGGCATGGTCATTGCTGAGGAAGGTGAAATTCGCTGCCTTCGGGGCGATGATACGCCGGTCATGCTGCTCGATGATGCGGGCGATGATGCCGGCGTAATAAGCCTTGCCGTGCCAGCTGTGATGATCGCTCCAGCCGAGTTGCGGATCGCATTCGTCGTTGACGATCGGCAGGCCGGCAAGCCGCGGATGATGCTCCTTGAGATAATCGACGACGAGAAGCGTGCGGTCGACAATGGCGTTGGTTTTCGGGGTCAGGTCGTCCTTGCTGCCGTTGACGCCCTTTTCGTGGATCGAGATGTAGTCGAGGCGCGGCGGCCCCTCGCCGGTCAGGCAGCTCGTGCCGCTGTCGCAATGGGCCATCAAGGCGCGAAAAATCGGCGAGAGCGTGCGGGCAGTGCCCGGCCCGCCCATGGGAAGGCCGGGATCGACGGCATCGAGCCCGGCGACACAAGCATCGTAGTAATTGGTGTAGCCCTTGATCCCGTAGGTCCACCAGCCGGAGTCGGCCTCGTTCGTCGTTTCGAAATACCAGCTGCGCAGTTCGTCCATGCCGTAACGCGTGGCATAGCGGTCGGCCGTCGCCGTCACGAGATCGCGCCAGCGCTTGACCTGATCCATGTCCTCATAATCGGTGAAGAGGCCCGACGGATTGCCCATCAGCTCGAAGAACGGTTTCAGGCGGTGTTCGATCATCACGTCGAGCGCGCGGTCGAGCAGGGACCAGTCATAACCGGCGGCGGTCGAGCGCAGCAGATTGTATAGATAGTGCACACGCAGGTACCGGATGCCCTCGTTCGGCAGTCCACCGATATAGGCGAGCATCTGGCGCATCTCGGGTTCAAGCAGCAGTTCGGCCGGCGAAAAGCCGGTGCCGCGCCAGAACCGGTTGAAGGGGCGCACCGCTTCGCCGGCATCAACGCTTATTCGCGTACGTTCACGCATGGATCGTTCTCCTTGGAGGGAAAGGCTGGCAGCCCAAGGCGGGTTATTTGAACTTGTCGCGCATCGCATCGATGCCAGGGATGGTCTTGGTCAGATGCTGATGGGCGGGGTCGAAGCGCTGGATCAGCCCGCGGCGGTGCTTGCCGACAAGGATGGTGAAGATATAGCCGCGATGACCGGGCGAGGTGACGGTCGGGTGGTAGCCGCGATCGAGCAGGAAGGTGTCGCCGTGGCGGGTCATGAGGATCTTGACCGGACCATCATCGTCATAGGTGATCTGGCTGCCGAAGCCCGTCTCGGGCTGGAAACGATAGTGATAGAGCTCCTCATGTAGGGTCTCGGCGTCGCCGTCTTCCGTATCGTGCTTGTGAGGGGGATAGCCCGACCAGCAGCCCTCGCCGGCATAGAGTTCGCTCACCAGCAGATTGCCGCAGCGGCCGTTCTGGCGTTGGCCGAGCAGATGGACGATCCGCCGCTGGCTATGCGTGTCGGGCGAACCGACATTGACCGCGTCGACCTCCTCGGGAGTGACCCGGAACGGGGCGTAGCGCGTGTCGCATAGACCGCCGGCAATGGCGATTTCCGCCGGGCCGCCACGGGCCGATATCCGGACATTGGCGTCGACGGGCGCGTAGACCGAATCCGCATCGCCTCCCCAGATATCGGCTCGCCGGCCCACAGCTTCGAAGCGGATGTCATCCACTTCGATATCCACCTGCCCCGACAGCACGACGTAGAGGCTTTCGTGCAAGAGCAGCCGCCGCGTGTCCCGGCCGTCGGCCGGAAGCGTGACGAGGTCGAAGTAAATGAGATCGAGCGTCCTGGAGGAGGTATCCACAATGGGACGCTGCTCGGAGCGTGGAATGAATTCGGGCATCAATTGAACTCCGGAACGGTACGGTCGGCGAAAGGATTGAGGGTCAGGGATTCGGCATGATGGCAGGCCACCGCATGTCCATCGGCAGTGACGGTCCGTAAGCCCGGCACCTCCTGCCTGCAAAGTTCGGTGGCGTAGCGGCAGCGCGGATGAAATGCGCAGCCGGGCGGCGGATGCGCAGGGTCGGCGACCTCGCCCGCCAGCCGGATGCGCCGGCCGTGACGGCGCATCCTCGGATCGGCAATGGGCACGGCCGAGAGCAGCGCTTCGGTATAGGGATGGAGCGGACGCGAAAAGATCTGCTCGGTCGGCGCCTTTTCGACGACCCGGCCGACATACATGACGGCGATATTGTCGGAGATATGCCGGACGACCGAGAGGTCGTGGGCGACGAAGAGATAGGTGAGACCGAACTGTTCCTGCAGGTCCTGCAGGAGATTGATGGTTTGCGCCTGCACGCTGACGTCGAGCGCCGAGACGGCCTCGTCGGCGATCACCAGACGCGGATTGGATGCCAGCGCCCGGGCAATGCCGATGCGCTGGCGTTCGCCGCCGGAGAAAGCATGGGGATAGCGGCGCATATATTCGGGCCGCAGGCCGACGCTCTGCATCAGATCGGCAACCCGGTGTTCGAGTTCCCGGCCCTTGGCGATGCCGTTCACGCTAAGCACCTCGCCGATGATGTCGATGACGGGAAGGCGCGGATTGAGCGAGGATTGCGGATCCTGAAAGACGATGCGAAGGTCGCGATGGACTTCGTCGAGGGCGGGACCGGACAAGGTGGCGAGATCCACCGTGCCGCCGCTGCGGTCGCGATAGCGGATTTCTCCGCTTGTGGGCCGATAGATGCGCAGGACGGTGCGGGCAAGCGTCGACTTGCCGCAGCCGGATTCGCCGACGATGCCGAGCGTCTCGCCGTCTTCGACGCGAAGCGAGACGCCGTCGACCGCCTTGACATGCCTGACCACCCGCCGGAACGCACCCTTGCGGATGGGGAAATGCATTCTGAGATCGTTGAGTTCGAGCAGCGGACGTGGTTGCGTCATGGGATCGGCCATCATCGTCCTCCCTCATGAAGCAGACAGCTCGCGACGTGCCCTTCGCCGATGACGACGGATTGGGGATCCTCCCGGTCGCAGAGGCCCGCCCTCGCCTGCTTGCATCGGGGATGAAAGCTGCAGCCTTCGGGCCTGTGGAAACGCGAGGGCACCATGCCTTCGATGGTCGCCAGCCGTTCGCTCGGTTGCCCGTGCATGCGCGGCACCGATTGCAGCAGGGCGTTGGTGTAGGGATGAGCAGGCGCGTGGAAGATCGTGTCGACATCGCCCGCCTCGACGACCCGGCCGAGATACATGACGACGACCTCGTCTGCGATCTCGGCCACCACGCCGAGATCATGGGTGACGAACAGCACCGACAGCCCGAATTCGGCCTGCAGCGAGGCGAGCAGATCGAGGATATTCGCCTGGGTGGTCACATCGAGCGCCGTGGTCGGCTCGTCGGCTATCAGCAGTTTCGGGCGGCAGGCGAGCGCAAGCGCGATGCAGACCCGCTGGCGCATGCCGCCGGAGAACTGAAAGGCATAGCTTTCCATCCGTTCGGCTGGACGGGGGATGCCCACCAGGGCCAATGTTTCGATCGCATGTTCACGCGCCTCCTTGCGGCCCATCTTCAGATGCAGGCGGATCACTTCGACCATCTGGTTGCCGATCGTATGGACGGGCGAAAGTGCTGCCATCGGCTCCTGGCTGATCAGGCCGATCTGGGCGCCGCGGATCGCCCGCATGTCGGCGCCGCGCGGATCGAGCGCCGCCAGATCGATGGCGGGTGCCGCCGGTTCGGGCCGATAGCGGATCGCGCCCGAGACGATCCGCCCGCCGCGCGGAACTTGGTTGAGGATCGAGCGGCCGGTAATGCTCTTGCCCGAGCCGGATTCGCCGACGACGCAGACCGTCTTGCCGCGCGGAATGCTGAAGGACACGCCGTCGACCGCCCTCACCGTACCCGCTCCGCCGAAGAAATGAGTCCTGAGATCGTCGACCTCGATCAGCGGGTCGCGGTGCCCATGCCGGCCGCCGACGGCGGCAAAATTGGGATCAGTATTCATAGGGATCTGCAGCATCGCGTAATCCGTCACCAAGAAAATTGAGGGCGAGCACGGTGACGATCACCGCGGTGCCGGGAAGAAACAGCCAGGGTGCGCTCGAGACGGCGAGAATATTCTGCGCCTCCTGCAGCAGCACGCCCCAGCTCACCACCGGAGGGCGCAGCCCGATGCCGAGGAAGGAGAGCGCGGTTTCTGCGAGGATCATCGTCGGAATGGCGAGCGTGACCGAGGCGATGATGTGGCTCATGAAGGAAGGAACCATGTGCCGCCAGATGATGCGCATCCGCGAACAGCCGTCGAGATGCGCGGCGATGACGAAGTCTTCCGTCTTCAGCGACAGGAAGCGCCCGCGCACCACACGGGCCAGGTCGGTCCAGCCGATCAGCGACAGGATGACCGTGATCCAGAGATAGACCAGGATCGGATCGGCGCTGATCGGAACGGCAGCCGCAAGCCCCATCCATAGCGGGATGGTCGGAATGGAGTTGATGAGTTCGATAGAGCGCTGGATCACATCATCGACCCAACCGCCATAGAGTCCCGAGATACCGCCGAGAATGATGCCGAGGATGAGGCTGATCGCCACCCCGATCAGACCGACGGACATCGAAATCCGAGTGCCGTGCACCGTGCGGCTGAAGACGTCGCGGCCGAGCCGGTCGGCGCCGAACAGGTAGAATGGCTTGCCTGCCTCGACCGGGCCGATCAGGTGCCGGTCGAGATCGAATAAGCCCCAGAGCCGGTAAGGTTCGCCTTTGACGAAGAAGCCCACGGGAATGACGACAGCCGGATCGGGCACATAGGTGCGGCTGAGCGCGATCGGGTCGACCTTCATCGAGTAGCCGTTGACATAGAGCGGGTGAAATCTCCCCGCCGTGTCGTAGCCGGCGAATCTCAGCTGCTGAGGCGGCGCATAGGTGTAGCGGGAATCGTAAGTCTGCGAGGAAACCGGCGCCAGAACCTCGGCAAACAGCGCGACCAGGTAAATCAGCAAGATCACGACGCCCGCCACGAGCGCCAGCCGATGGCGGCAGAAGCGCCGCCAGATGAGTTTCCATTGGCCGGCGACCGCATCGGAATTGCGAATTGGTTCGGGTGATAGCGCGATGGCTTGATCGGTCATTGTTTATCTCCCCTCAGCCGTTGCGGATACGCGGATCGAGCCAGGCAAGCAGCAGGTCGGAGATCAGCGTTCCGATCAGCGTCAGCATGCTCATCAAGAGGATAAAAGTGCCCGCCAGATACATGTCCTGGGCGAAAAGCGCGTTGAGCAGGAGCGGCCCGGTTATCGGCAGGCTGAGCACGATGGAGACCACCACCGAACCCGAGACGAGGTGCGGCAGCACCCAGCCGACTGTGGAGACGAACGGGTTGAGCGCCACCCGCACCGGATATTTCAACAACAATCGGATTTCGCTCAGCCCCCGGGCGCGGGCCATGTCGACATAGGGCTTGTTGAGCTCGTCCAGGAGATTGGCGCGCATGATGCGGATCAAGGCGGCCGTGGCGCCCGTGCCGAGGACGACGACCGGGATCCACATATGCGAAACGAGATCGCCGAGCTTGGCCCAGCTCCAGGCCGCGTTGATATGGGCGGGCGAAAACAATCCGCCGACACTTTGGCCGAAATACTGCGCCGAGACGAACATCAGCACGAGCGCCAGCAGGAAGTTCGGAATGGCAAGCCCAAGGAAGCCGAAGAAGGTGGCGAAATAGTCGCCGAGCGAATATTGCCGCACGGCTGAATATATGCCGATCGGAAAGGCCACCGCCCAGACGAAGAGCAGCGTGGTGACCGAGACGACCATCGTTAAGCCCATCCGCGCCCAGATCAGTTCGCTGACCGGCTTGTTCCAATCGAGGGACTGGCCGAAATCCCCGCGCAGCAGGATGCCGCTGATCCATTTCCAGTATTGAACCGCCCACGGCTGATCGAGGCCATAGCGTTCGCGCAGGCCAGCGATGACGCTGGGATCGATGGTTTCGTTCTGCGAGGCCAGACGCGCGGTCATCGCCGTCAGGAAGTCGCCCGGCGGCAGCTGAATGATGATGAAGGTCACGACCGAGATCGCGAACATCATCGGAATCATGTAAAGCAGACGTCTGATGATGAAGCCGGCCATGTTCAAGCTCCCTCGACCGGCGATAGCCGATCGGACTGGATGATTGGGACTGGGCTGGTGGCGGAATGGCGCCCGCAGACGCCATTCCGGCCGATCATGTGTCTTATTGCTGGTAGTAGAAGGTCTCCGGCTTGGCCGGTCCCGGCGTCATGTAGAACGAGGTGCTGGGGATGACCTTCGGAACGTTGTGCATGTTGGTCTTGACGATGCCGACACGGTCCGGCTCCAGGTTCGTGCCGATGACGTAGAACTCGTCACGGGTGATCGCCAGCAGTTCTTTCATGGCGGCGAGCTGCTTTTCGAGCGTCGGGGCTTCCTGCACCTGCCGGTAGAGATCCATCTGCTTCTTGGCGGCAGCGCTCGGTTCCTCAGCGTTCGGATCCTTGGGGTTTTGATAATAGAGGCCCCAGGCCGTCGCGAAGCTCGATTCATATTCGTGCGGGAAATACCATTTCGGATCGAGCAGGCCGAGGAAGTCGTAACCGCCGCCGCCAACCCATCCCAGGCCGTCATTGTCGTTGTTCTGCAGGCGCGAGAAGATCAGTGACCGCTCGGCCGGGCGCGGCTGCATGTCGATGCCGACGGCCCGCCAGTAGCGCTGGATCATCTCGAGGGCATCGACCTGGATCGGGCTTCCGGTCAAGGCGTCGATGGCGAAGGTGATCCGCTTGCCGTCCTGGCCGAGGCGAAAGCCTTCGGCATCTTTTTTGGTGAGGCCGGCCTTGTCGAGATATTGATTGGCGAGGTCGACATTATATTCGAGATATTGTGTCGCCATCTTCTCGTCATAGAGCGCAGTGCCTTCGCGGGGTGCGGCCTGATAGGGCTTGGCCTGCCCCGCATAGATCAGCTGGTTGAGCTCCTCGCGGTTGATGGCGTGGCTGAGGCCGATGCGGAAATCCTTGTTGGAGAAGACAGCGCGCAAGGCCGGATTCTTATGGGTCTGGTTGAGCGTGATCAGCAGCGCGTTCGACCAGGCAGGCCGAGCGATGAACAGTCCGTAGCCGCCCTTCTGCTGGTTCTGCACGATCACCGTGCGGGCGTCTGTCGTCTCGATGAAGCGGTTCTGCATGTCGATTTCACCGCTGATCGCCTTCAGGATGATCGCCTGGGTATCCTGCATCACGTCGATGGTGACGCGATCGAAGTAAGGCAGCTGGTTTCCCGCGGTATCCACTTTGGCATAGTAGGGATTGCGTTCGGCGACGACCTGCGTCGTGCCGTTATAGGGCGCAGTCAACACCCAGGCGTCGAGCGTCGGCCGGCCGAGATCGCGCCAGCGGCCGGGAAAGCCGATTTTGTTGTTGAAGAGCTGGACCCAGTCGGTTGCACCCGCCGCCTTCACCAGGGCATCGACGCCGTCCGGATTGAAATCCTTGTGGAACTGCTTGAGGTAGTGCGCCGGTGCGGCAGCCAGGATATCGGAACCGCGCACTGTCGCCATGTTCATCAGGAACAGGCCGTTCGGCGCGGCGAATTTGAAGACGACCTTGTCGTCGCCGATCTTCTCGACCTTGACTGGCTCACCGCCGGCGGTCAGCCAGTCGGGCGCGGCGGGCGTGATCTTGGTGTTGCGCAGCACATTCTCGTTCCACCAGACCAGATCGTCGGCGGTAAAGGGCTCGCCGTCCGACCAACGCGTGCCTTGCCGCAGGGTGAACGTATACTCGGTCGCGTCAGCATTGACTTCGACGCTCTTGGCGATGTCGGGGATCACCTCGGTCCATTCCGGGTTCCAGCGAACCAGTCTTGTATAGCCGATCGAACGCTCGATCTCGCTGTCGCCGCCGCCGAAAGTGGCCGTGCGCCAGGTGCCGCCATAGGTCCCGACCGATTCAAGTGGGGTGAGCACCAGCGGCTCCTTGGGCAGCCGCTGTTCGAGCGGCGGCAGCTTGCCGGCATCGACGAGCGCCTTGAGTTCCGGCGCTTCCTGAAAACCGAAGGCAGCACCCGCCCAACCGGAACCAATGAGGATCGCAGCGGCAACGGTCGAGACGACCTGCCGTCGTAGAATTCTGACGTGTTGCATAGTCTCCTCCCAATGATCGTCTCTAGGTTATCGTTAACGTATTTCCTCCAGCTCGGACGTTAACGTTACCGTTCCAGCTTGTCAAAGAGATTCTGAATACGCATACTTAACTGGGATAGCCTTGGTTTTCCGGGAAATTATGTTAGTTATCGTTATCGCAAATTCCGTCCCCAAGAGACTACCCCGTTGAGCCGCACCAAAGAGCCGAAATCCAAGATAACCATCGCCGATGTCGCGCGCGCTGCAGGCGTATCGCCGATGACGGTGTCGCGCGTGCTCAACGATCAGGGCGGCGCCAGCGCCGAAACGACCCAGCGCATTCTTCTGGCGGCGAATGAACTCAACTATCGACCCAATCCCTTCGCACGCGGGTTGCGATCCGACCGCTCGAAAACCATCGGCCTTCTCGTCCCCGACATCACCAATCCGTTCTTTCCCGAGGTCATCAGAGGAGCCGAGGACGCGGCGAGTGCCGCCGGCTATAACCTGCTTCTGTCCAACGTCGTCGAGAACAGCAAACGCGAAGGCGAACTCATCGAGGCGCTGCTGCGCCATCGGGTCGACGGCATCATCGTCTGCAGCGCGCGCCTGCCGGATGCCGCCCTGCACAAGGCGCTCGCGCACCATCGCGCGGCGGTGCTCATCAACCGCGAAGCACCGCCCGAAGTGGCGGGAACGATCGTCACGGACTACGAAACCGGAGCGTCGCGCGCCATCGATCATCTGGTCGAGCGCGGTCGCCGTAGGATTGCGATCATCGCAGGGCCGCGCAGCTCCTTCGGCGGCAAGAGCCGCCTCGTCGGCATCCGCAAGACGCTAGCCGTCCACGGGCTGAAAGCGCACGGCATCGTCTATTGCGATCCGACAGCCGCGAGCGGGCAAACCGCGGCCGCGCAATTGCTGGCGGAAGCGCCCGGCATCGATGCCCTCGTCTGCTACAACGATCTCAATGCGATCGGCGCCATGAAGGCCTGCCGGGCGGCCGGCATTTCGATCCCCGAGCAGATCGCCCTGATCGGTTTCGACGATATACCAACGGCCGAATTGCTGTCACCGGCGCTCACCACGCTCAGGGTGCAGAAACGGGAAATGGGAGAAGAAGCCGTGCGGCTGCTGCTCAGCCGCATTGCCACCAAGAACCGGCAGCACGGCATCGTCATCGTGCCCGAACTCATCATCCGCGAAACGACCTGAACGCCGCCCGACATAATGCCAAACGATTAGGGGTTTCGGAGGACACCATGTTTCCAGCTCTTAAAGTCTGAACAGGAGGAATATCCATGGATGCCGACAGCCTGCAATCACTGGCCCTGCCCGAGGAGAAGAAGGCCTGGTTCGTTCACGACCGGTTCGGCATGTTCGTGCATTGGGGGCTCTATGCCTTGCCGGCACGCCATGAGTGGGTCAAAAGCCGTGAAGAACTGAACGACGCCGACTATCAGAAATATTTTGATCACTTCGATCCCGACCTCTACGACCCGCGCGAATGGGCAAGACGCGCCAAGGCCGCGGGCATGAAATACGTCGTGCTGACCACCAAGCACCATGAAGGCTTCTGCCTCTGGGACACCAAGGCCACCGACTTCAAGGTGACTAACACCCCTTATGGAAAGGATCTGCTGCGCCCCTTCGTCGACGCCTTCCGCGCGGAGGGTTTAAGAATCGGCTTCTATTATTCGCTGATTGACTGGCACCATCCCGACTTTACGGTCGATCCGCGTCACCCGCAGCGCAATCATCCCGATGCGACGAAGATTAATGAAGGCCGGGATATGCTGCGTTATGCCGCTTTCATGCGAGAGCAGGTGCGCGAGTTGCTGACCGAGTTCGGACGGATCGACATCATGTGGTTCGATTTCAGCTATCCGCAGTGGAAGCTCGGAGAGCTGGTCGGCAAGGGTCATCGGGACTGGGAAAGCGAAAAACTCGTGCGGCTGGTGCGCGAGCTTGCCCCCGATATCATCATCAACAACCGGCTCGATCTCGCCGGCCTGCAGCCCGACATCGTCACGCCGGAGCAATATATGCCGCGCGCCTGGCCGAAACGCGACGGCCGGCGCGTCGTCTGGGAAGCCTGCCAGACGCTCAGCGGCTCCTGGGGCTATCACCGTGACGAGGACACCTGGAAAAGCACGGAGCAGCTGGTGCAGATGCTGGTCGGCACCGTCGCCATCGGCGGCAATCTGCTGATGAATGTCGGGCCGACGGCTCGCGGCACGCTCGACCACCGCGCGCTTGCCGCCCTTGCTGCCTATGAGGAGTGGATGGCGCTGCACGAGCGCAGCATCGTCGGCTGCACCCAGTCCGATTTCACCGCACCGCCCGATTGCCGCCTGACTCAGAACGGCGATCGCCTCTATATCCACCTGTTCAACTGGCCCTATAGGCATCTGCATTTCGATGCGCTGGCCGGCAAGGTCGAATATGCGCAATTCCTGCATGATGCCAGCGAGGTGACCTGGCTGCGCCCGTCGGCCAATACGCTATGGGCAAACACCCAGTTTCCCGTCGCCGAGGATGAACTGACCTTCGTCCTGCCGGTACGCCGCCCCAAGGTCACCGTCCCGGTCATCGAGGTCAAGCTCAAGGCGGGGAGTGCCGCCGGCCTTCAGGACTAAGATGCATCTGCCTGAGCGGGCGGGATGCGCCCGCTCAGGAGAACGGTTCGGTCGGTCCCCTCGCCGGCGCGGTGAACCAGCGCGGTCCCTCGGCTGTCATATAGATATGGTCTTCCAGCCGGATCCCGAATTGTCCAGGAAAGACGATCATCGGTTCGTTGGAAAAACACATGCCGGCCGCAAGCGGGGTGTCGTTGCCGCGAACGATATAAGGCTCCTCGTGGATCTCGAGCCCGAGGCCATGACCGGCGCGATGCGGCAGTCCCGGCAGGCGATAGTCGGGGCCGAGCGAATGCTTGGCGAGCGCCTTGCGGGCCGCATTGTCGAGGCTCGAGCAGGCAGCGCCGATCCGGGCAGCGTCGAACACGGCCTGCTGCGCCTCGCGTTCGATCCACCAGGCACGTTCAAAGGCGCCGTTGCCGCCGCCGAGCATATAGGTTCTGGTGATATCGGAATGATAACCGTCGATCCGGCAGCCGGTGTCAACGAGAATGACGTCGTCGTCGCCGAGGATCTGATCGCCGTCTGCGCCATGCGGCAGCGAGGTTGCTAGCCCGAAGGAGACGATTGCGAATGTCGAGCCGTCATCGGCGCCGGCCTGGCGATGCTGCCGATCGATGAAATCGACCACCTCGGATGAGGTGATGCCCGGCTTCAACAGCGAATGCACCTGCCTGTGCACGTTGAGCGTCAGGTTCATCGCATATTGAATCAGCGCAATCTCCGCGGCGGATTTGATGCGACGCAGGCCGCGGATCAGCCGGCCGCCATCGGCGAGCCTTTCGGCGCCCATCGCCGCCGCCAAGGCGTGATAGAAGAAAAGCGGCAGGCCGTCATCAAGGGCAAGCCTGCCGCCTCGGCCGACAAGGCGGGAAATGAGTGAAGCACTGCTCTCCTCCTCTTCCCATACCAGAATTTCTCCCGGCAGGTGCGGAAGGGTTTCGACACGGCTGCGCTCGAAACCGGGAACGATATAGGAAACGGCCGTCGGCGTGACGAGCGCGCCGAGAAACCTTTCGCTCGGATGCCAGACGAGGCCGGTAAAATAACGCAGGCTTTCGGTCGGGCCGAGAAGCATGCCGGCCAGTCCCTCGGCGTCGATCGCCTCTCGAAGCCTGGAAAGGCGATCCTGCCGCTCCTCCTCGGTGATGCGGAGTATGGGGTGCTGCCACGACATGTGCTTTTCCTGTTCTTTCCTTTTCTGGCCATCCCGGCGGCGCTTCAGGACAGGCCGATCGCCACCGGCCGGTCGAGGTTGCGCGCGAGATAGTCCTGGATCTGGCGGACGATCTGGCCGGCGTGGGCGATGGCCAGCCGATCTGAGCGCTCGGCGTCGCCGGCCTCGATGGCGGCGATGATTTCCTCGTGTTCATCGACATATTGCCGGGGCAGCCGGTCGTCGAAGGTCGAATAATAAAGGCGAAGTATGCGCCGGCCTTCGTCGAGCAGTTTGGCGAAGAAGGCCGTGTAATAGGTATTGCCGGCAAGCTCGGCGATCGCCACGTGGAATTCACGGTTGGCCTCGATCATCGCATAGGCGTCGCGCTTAGCAACCGCTCCGGCGAAGTCCTTCTGGTGCCGGCGGATGGTTTCCATGATCGCGTCGTTCCGCCGCCCGGCGGCCCCGCGCGTCGTCACCCGGTACATCAGCGTCAGCGCTTCGAAATAGGTGGGCAGGTTGGCGAAATCGATCGGCGCAACGATCGTGTTCCGGTTCGGCAGCGTCGTGACCAGCCCGTCGGCGGCAAGGCGCAACAGCGCTTCGCGAATAGGTGTCCTCGACATTCCGAAACGTTCCGACAGCCGCACCTCATCGAGCGGGCTGCCGGGTTCCAGCGCCATCGACAGGATCTCCCGGCGCAGCGCGGCATAGATGCTCTGCGTGCCGGAACCGCGCACCCGCACATTTTCCACGTCGTTCTGCATGCGTCCCTCCCCTTGATGAGAGCCTTGTAATGCGTTTTGGCCGATTTCGGCAACGCCCCACGAATTTACAAATCATGGCGATTGTGTCTTGTCGACAGTTTGTATATAACAAACCGACTTTAACGGAGTTTCGATCGATGACAACAGGATGGAAGGGCGTATTTCCCGCCGTAACGACGCAATTCAACGAAGATCTTTCCGTGGATCTTTCCGCAACCCAGCGTGTTCAGGACGCGCTCGTCAACGACGGCGTCAATGGGCTGATCGTCATGGGCACATGTGGTGAGAACAACTCGCTCGATCCCGATGAGAAGCGTACGATCCTCAAAGCCGCCGTCGAGGTCGTCAACGGCCGCGTCCCCGTCGTGACGGGCGTCTCCGAATTCGATACGCGTCGTGCCGTCGCCTATGCCCGCGACGCCGAAAAACTCGGCGCCGACGGCCTGATGCTGCTTCCGGCCATGGTCTATGTGCCGAAGCCGGAAGAGCTGATTGCGCATTTCCGCACCGTCGCCGAAGCGACCTCGCTGCCGATCATGCTCTACAACAACCCGCCGGCCTACCGCGTCAACATCGGCGCCGATGTGCTGAAGGTGCTTGCCGATGTGCCCAATATCAAGGCGGTCAAGGAAAGCGCGCCGGATCCGCGCCGCTTCACCGATCTCATCAACGAATTCGGCGACCGTTTCGATATTTTCGCCGGCCTCGACGACGTCGCGCTCGAAGGCCTGATGCTCGGCGCCAAGGGCTGGGTCTCGGGGCTGACCAGCGCCTTCCCGGAGGAATCCGTGCAGCTCGTTGCCGCCGCCGAACGCGGCGACTGGGAAGAGGCCCGCAGGATCTACCGCTGGTTCATGCCGCTTCTGCATCTCGATGCCGAGCATGACCTCGTGCAGTCGATCAAGCTCGCCGAGCAGATCATGGGCCGCGGCTCGGAACGCGTCCGCATGCCGCGCCTGCCGCTTTCCGGCGCCCGCCGGGCGGAGGTTACCGCCATGGTCAAGAAGGCCGCCGCGACGCGTCCTTCGAAGTTCGGCAAGGCCGCCTGAGATTTACGAGGCCGGCAAGCGCATTGCGGCTGCCGGCCTTCCATTTCTGGCGCTCTAAGTATCCGTGGCATTGCCGGATCGGGTCAGGCTGTTGCGGCTGACCAGCGACGGCATCTGGAAAATATGCTCCGCGCCGGCGCGGCCCTCTATTCTCGAAATCAACGTCCGGGTGGCGACCTGACCGAGCTCCCTGCCCGATTGATCGATGCTTGCGAGATTGACGAGGCCGAGCGCTGCGGTCGACGAATTGTCATATCCGATGACGGCAAGATCCTCGGGCACACGCACACCCATCTCCATCGCCAGGCTCAGAAGAGTGATGGCGTCGAGATCGCTCCAGCAGAAAACGGCGCGCGGCCTGTTCTTTCTCGACAGGAACTTTCGCATCGTTTCCTCCCGCTTTGGCGGGGCGATCGGAATTTTGGTGATCGGCGCAGACGATCCCAGTCCGGCACGCTGCATCGCCCGGCGGAAGCCGATCTCGCGCTGGCGCACGACAGAGACCTGGTGCCCCTCACGCTCGCCGAGGCTCAGCATTTCGATATCGCGATAGCCGCAGGCAAGCAGCGCTTCCACCGCAATCTCGGCTCCACGCTGGTCGTCGGCATTGACCGTATCGAAGGCCGTGGCGCCGGCATCGTGATAACCGACGGCGACGATCGGTATCTGAGCCGCGAATTTTGCGATGATGTCCGAAGGCAGGCGCGGCGCAACCAGGATCAGGCCGTCCATCTTGTAGTCGATCATCGACTCGATCAACGACGTCTCCAGCTGTACGCGCGCATCACTGACGCCGATCATCGCCTGGTAATGCGAAGGCGCCAGCACGCCGTTTACACCGGCAATCACCTCCGGCAGGAAGGGGTTGCGGATGTCGATCAAAAGCACGCCGATGGTGAAACTCCGGCCGCGCAACCCGCGCGCCGCCCGTGAGGGCCGATATCCAAGCGCTTCAATAGCGTCGGTCACTCTTGCCCGCAGCGCTTCGCTGACGCCATAAGCGTTGCGCATCACCTTCGAGACCGCGGCGACCGATACGCCTGCATGCGTTGCCACCGTCCGGATCGTCACGCGATCATTTCGTTGCAGTCTTTTTTTCTCTTCGATCGACATGAAATCTCTGGACCTGCGCTGCAGGCGGTCACAATCGCCCTTAGAAACACCATGGCAGACTGGTGACGAAATTTCTATTGCGCTTCCGAAAAAAATGTAGAACGTTATATGGAGAACGTTCTACAACTCTGTGGGAGGACTTGATGAACTTTCAGCCGGCAGCCATCGACGGCAATCTCGTTTCTCGCGCCTGGTCCGGAGAGATGATCGCACCACTGTCGGACCGCGGCCAGGGAACGGCCGCAAGCTTCGTCTCGAAGACCTTCGATCATGACGGCACCGACCTTCCGATCGCACTCTTCATCTCGGCGCTCGGCCTCTATCGCTGCTTCATCAACGGCACCCGCGTCGGCAACGATCTGCTGACGCCCGGCTGGACAAATTACGACGCCCGCATTGCCTATCAGCGATACGACATCTCGAAACTGCTGAAACCCGGCCTCAACCGGATAGAAATCTGGCTCGCCGATGGATGGTACCGCTCGCCCATCATGTGGGGCGCCCAGGCTATTCCCAACTGCTGGGGCGACAGGATCGGGGCCATTGCGGATCTGGTCGGCCCCAGCGGCGCCATTCTTTCTACCGATACGACCTGGCAAAGCGGCCTTCTGCCGATCCAGAAGTCGGGCATCTATTTCGGTGAGATTTACGACGCACGCCTGGAAAAGGTCGCCGAAACCCACGGGACCGAGCGATTGCCGTTCGACACGGGGCTGCTCGTCACGCATGAGACGGCAGCGGTGCGGGAGTTGCAGCCGCTCGCCCCCATCGAAAGCTGGACCGATCATGAAGGCCGGACGATCTATGATTTCGGCCAGAATGTCGGCGGCTACGTCAGATACACGGTCCGTGGCGTCAGCGGCACCGAAGTGCGGGTCGAGCACTCGGAAGTCCTTGGGCCGGAACGCCATTTCGACAATCGCAACTATCGCGCCGCCGCCGCGCATACCCTCTATACGCTCAGCGGAGGTGGTGACGAGACCTATGCGCCGCATTTCACCTTTCACGGCTTCCGTTATGCCAGGGTGACGATCAAAGGCGATGCGGAGATTGTTGAAATCGCGTCGATTCCAATCTCCTCGGTGCCGGAACCGGCGGGCGGCTTCACCTCGGGCAATCCTCTCGTCAATCGCCTGGTTGAAAATACCATCTGGTCGCAGCGCGCCAATTTCATCGAAGTGCCCACAGATTGCCCGCAACGCGACGAACGGCTCGGCTGGACGGGTGATGCCCAAGTCTTTGCCGCGACGGCCTGTTGGCTGAGCGACAGCCAGTCCTTCCTCAAGAAATATCTGCGCGATGTGATGGCCGACCAGCGCGAGGACGGCGCCGTTTCGCATTTCTCGCCCGACCCGACGCGTCTGCACCCCGGCAATTTCCCGGGCTATGCCGGCTCGACCGGCTGGGGCGACGCGATTGTCGTGATCCCCTGGGTCCTCTACACCCATTACGGCGACCGGTCCGTTCTTTCGGAGTGCCTGGGCTCGATGGTGCGCTGGGTCGATTTCGTCTGGTCCATCTCGGACGGCCCGATTGTCCATCCGCCCTCGCATTGGGGCGCCCGCGGCTTCACCTTCGGCGACTGGCTGCAGCCGGTCGGCGACAACAGAAAGCCGCGCCCGACCATTGCCGACGATTGTGCGGCGACCCTATACCACTTCATTTCGACGGATCTTCTAGCAAAGATCGCTGGTGTTCTCGGCGAGCATGCGCTCGAAGAGCAGATGAAGGGCCGCGCCGACAAGATCCGGCTGGCTTTTGCCAACGAGTTCATCACGCCGGCCGGGCGGCTCGCCCATAACGATCAGACATCCTATGCGCTGGCCTTCCTGTATGACCTGATACCGGGTGAGCATCATGAGGCCGCCCGGCGACATTTCAGGCAGGTGGTCGTCGATGCCGACTACAAGATCGGCACCGGCTTCATCGGCACGCCGGCCCTTTTGCCGGCCCTGACGAAACTCGGGATGGACGACCTCGCCGAAAAAGTCTTCCTGCAGGAGGATGTGCCGGGCTGGCTCTACCAGGTTTCAAAGGGGGCGACGACGATCTGGGAGCGCTGGGATTCGATGGCGCCCGACGGCACCATCTACGAACCCGACATGAACAGCTATAACCACTATGCCTATGGCGCGGTCTGCCAATGGCTGTTCGAATGTGTCGCCGGCATTTCGCCGAGCCCGGCCGCACCCGGCTTTGCCGAAGTGATCGTCGACCCGGCGCCGATCCCGTCGCTTTCGCCGGTTTCGGCCTATCACGATATCAGCCAAGGGCGCATCGAGGCCGGCTGGCACTGCACCGGCAGCGAGGTCACCTATGTGCTGACGCTCCCGGAGGGTTGCGTCGGCCGCTTCCGGCCCGGCCGGCGGCACCACAATGCGTCACTCAATGGCGAGCCTGTCATGGAGGAAACGGTTCTTCCCCCAGGCACGCATAGGCTGGTCTTTTCCCTACCCGATTATTGAGGAGCATACAGGTCAAACCGTTCAGAGGAGGAACGTCATGACACATCGGATAAAGCTCATTCTTGCCGGCGCATCCGCGCTTCTGGCCTTGGCCGCGGCCGGCCCGTCGCAGGCCGAAGTCACGCTGTCATTCCTGATCGACAACAATCCCGATACGGTCGCGGCGGCCGAGGCGCTGGTTGCCGCTTATCAAAGCAAGGCACCCGACGTGACGATCGAGATCGAGCAGCGGCCGGGCGGTGGCGAAGGCGACAATATCGTCAAGACGCGTCTGGCGACGGGGGAGATGTCCGATGTGTTCCTGTATAATTCCGGGTCGCTCTTGCAGGCTCTGAAGCCGACGCAGACGCTTGTCGATCTGAGCGGTCTCGCCTCGCAGGCGAAGGTGTCCGGCGACTTCAAGGCCGTCGTTAGTGCCGACGGCAAAGTCTATGGCGCCCCCTTCGGCACGGCGATGGCCGGCGGGATTCTCTACAACAGGAAGATCTACCAGGACCTCGGCCTCTCGGTGCCAAAGACATGGGCGGAGTTCATGGCGAACAACGCCAAGGTCAAGGCATCGGGCAAGGTCGCAGTCGCGCAAACCTATCGCGATACCTGGACCTCGCAGCTGTTCGTATTGGCCGACTATTACAACCTGCATGCTGCCGTTCCGAACTTCGCTGCCGACTATACCGCCAACAAGGCGAAATACGCAGAGACGCCGGCAGCGATGAAAGGCTTCGAACGCCTAAAGGAAGTTCATGACGCCGGGCTGATGAATGAAGACTTCGGCGCAGCAAGCTATGATGACGGGTTGAGAATGGTGGCCACCGGCGAGGCGGCGCACTATCCGATGCTGAGCTTTGCGGTCGGCGCAATTAAACAGAATTACCCTGAAAACCTTAGCGATGTCGGCTTCTTCGCCCAACCGAGCGATGAGGCAGCCACGAACGGCCTGACGGTCTGGATGCCGCCTGGCCTCTATATTCCGGCCACCAGCCAGCACGCCGAGGAAGCAAAGAAGTTCATTGATTTTGCGGGCAGCGTCGAAGGCTGCAAGGTGATGGTGGAAACCAACGCCGTGCAGGGGCCTTCCCTCGTCGACGGTTGCGATCTCCCGGCGGACGTACCGCCTGCAATCAAGGACATGCTTCCTTATTTCGAGGCTAAGGACAAAACGACGCCAGCGCTGGAGTTCGTTTCGCCGGTCAAGGGCCCGGCGTTGGAGCAGATCACCGTTGAAGTCGGTTCCGGCATCCGTCAGCCTGCGGAAGCCGCCAAGCTCTATGACGAGGATGTGCGCAAACAGGCCAAGCAACTCGCCCTGCCCAACTGGTAGCGGACGCTCGGGCCATCAACCTCGCTCCTGAAGGGCGAGGTTTCCCGATCGAAGAGGTAGTCATGACCGAGATACGCCCACGCTCGCGCAATTCGCCCTACCCCCTATGGTTTTTTATCCCCGCCGCCATCATTTACGGCGTGCTGTTCCTTTTTCCGACCATATCGTCTCTCTGGTACAGCCTGACGCGCTGGGATCTCTCGACAGCCCAATTTATCGGGCTTGAAAATTTCCAGCAGTTCTTTTCCGAACCGTTCCTGGTCAAGGGGCTGATCAACACGCTGATCTACGCGGTGACGACATCCGGCCTGAAAACGGTCTGCGGACTGCTGCTGGCCGTGCTGCTCACCAGCAATATCTTCGCCCGCGGCTTTCTGCGCACGCTGGTCTTCTTTCCCGTGCTGGTTTCGACGATCGGCATCGGCATCACCTTCACGGTCATGATGCATCCGACCAAGGGCATCATCAATGTTACGCTCGAGACGCTTGGAATGCCGGGGCCGGGATGGCTGACCAATCCGACGCTCGCGCTTTTTTCGGTGGCCTTGGTCGATGTTTGGAAGGGGGTCGGCCTTGCCACCCTGATCTTCATCGCCGGCCTTGCTGCGATCAGTCCCGACTATTATGAGGCCGCTAGGATCGACGGCGCCACACGGCTCCAGCAATTCGTTCGGATCACCCTGCCGCTCGTGCGCCCTGCCACCGTCATCGTCGTGACATTGTCGCTGATCGGCGGCTTGCGATCCTTCGACCTGATCTGGGCCATGACTCGCGGCGGACCGGGTTTCTCCTCCGATGTGATCGCCTCGGTTATCTACAAACAGTACCAGGCTGGCTTCTATGGTCTGTCGACGGCCGGAAACGTCATTCTGTTCGCGCTGATCGCCGTGATCATCCTGCCCTTCACCCTATGGTTCAACCGGCGCGAGGTCGAGGAATGAGAAGCGTCCGCCCCTATGTGACGGGTGCAATTGCCCTTGCCGTCGGGGCGGTCATCTTCGTCATGCCTTTCGTCTTCGTCGCTCTGCAGGCGGTGAAATCCAAATCGGAGGCCTCCCGCCTCGATTTCGAACTCCCTGAGCATTGGCTGTTCTGGGACAATCTCGTCGCCGTCTTCAAGGCGCGCGACTATCAGCTCGTGCTCGCCTATTTCAATTCGACTCTGATCACGGTCGTTTCCGTCACGATCCTGATCCTGCTGTCGGCGATGGTCGGATATGTGATGCAGCGCCGCAAGACGGCGTGGAACCGCGTGGCCTTCGCTGCGCTGTTCATGGGCCTGATGATGCCGCCGGCCGTTGTTCCCACCATCGGCCTTTTGCAGGACATCGGCCTCTTCAAGACCATGACCGGAATGATCCTGATCCAGGTTGCCTATAATCTCTCCTTTTCGGTCCTGCTCTATCGGTCGTTCATTTCGACCATCCCGCGCGATCTCGACGAGGCGGCGCTGATCGACGGCGCCAAGCCCCGGCAGATCTTCTTCCGCGTGGTCCTGCCGCTGCTGAAGCCGGTGACCGTGACCAATATCGTCGTCCAGTCGATCGCAATCTTCAACGATTTCACCAATCCGCTCTACTACTTGCCGGGCAAGGAGAATGTGACGGTGCAGCTGACGCTCTATAATTTCCAGAGCATGTATTCGAGCCAGTACAATCTCCTTTTCATGAACATCCTCCTCGTGACGATCCCGCCGCTGATTGTCTTCATCTTCTTCAACCGCCAGATCGTCGCGGGCATGACATCAGGCGGAGTCAAAGGGTAGCAGAATGGCTGAGCTTACTCTCAAACAGGTTCGCAAGAGCTTCGGCGCACTCGAAGTCATCAAGGGGGTCGATCTGGAGGTTGCCTCCGGCGAATTCGTCGTCTTCGTCGGCCCGTCGGGATGCGGGAAGTCGACGCTGCTGCGCATCATCGCCGGCCTGGAAGAGACGACCTCGGGCAGGCTGACCATCGGCGGCAAGGACGTGACCTATGCGGAACCTTCCGAGCGAGGCATCGCCATGGTGTTCCAGAGCTATGCGCTCTACCCGCATATGACGGTTGCCGAGAATATCGGCTTCGGACTTTCGCTCGCCCGCCGCCCGAAGGCTGAGATCGCCGAGAAGGTCGCGGCGGCAGCCGAAACGCTGCAGCTCACTCATCTGCTGCAGAGAAAGCCGAAAGCGCTTTCCGGCGGCCAGCGGCAGCGCGTCGCCATCGGCCGGGCGATCGTGCGCGATCCCAAGGTGTTCCTGTTCGACGAGCCGCTCTCCAATCTCGATGCCTCGCTCCGGGCACAGATGCGCCTGGAGATATCGGAACTCCACGCCCGCCTGAACTCGACGATGATCTATGTCACCCACGACCAGGTCGAAGCCATGACGATGGCGGACAAGATCGTCGTTTTGAACGGCGGCGCCGTCGAGCAGATCGGCAGCCCGATGGAGCTCTACCGCAATCCCGCCACACCTTTTGTCGCCGGCTTCATCGGCAGCCCGAAAATGAACCTCTATGGCGGCGAGACGGCACGGCGAATGAACTGCACGACCTACGGCATCCGCCCGGAACATGTCAGGCTTTCGGAAGGCACCGGCCAGTGGCAAGGCAGAATCCGACATGTGGAACGGCTCGGCGCCGACGCGATCCTCTATCTCGATGTCCCCGAACTCGGCGAAATGACCGTGCGCGCCGAAGGCGAGACGCCGTTTGCATCGGGCATGACGGTTTGGGCAAATCCGATGGAGGGAGCGGAACACCGGTTCTGAGACCGGGTTAAAGCCCCTCCTAGAGAAGCAATCCTACCGACCGAAGATCCCGCGCCTCACGGCTGTTTGTTCAAGAGAGCCGCCAGATCCTCTTTGAGCCGGACCGGCAGATTCATACGTTCGTGAAGAATGCTCATGATACCAAGATCGCCGTTCTTAAGCTCGCGAAAGAACACATGGTGATGCTCGTAACGACTGAAATAGGCAGAACGCTTGATGTCTGCCGGAACCGCCAGACGTTGTGGAAGCTGTCGCCAGATGGACCGATCCTGGCACAAACGCTGCAAATACGCGTGCAGCCCGAGAATATAGGCGTCCGCCTGCTTCTCTCCCCACGCCTCAACCGTGTCGCGCCAAATCTTGTCCTGCGCGTCGTCGGCGCGCGGGTAAAATCGATAGGCTGCCATCAGGCTTATCGACGCTTGTTACGGCGGATGACGTCTTCGGCCGAAACCGTGAAGAATTCGCTGTCTTCGGCCCGCATTGCCGGCGCGAGCTCCCTCTGCAGCATGTCCCAGGCTTCATTACGGGTCTGCAAGTCGCGGCGAATGAGAGCGCGAATATATTCGCTGGCGTTTTCATAAAGGCCGTCATCGCCGACCTGCTGCTGGATATGATCCTGCAACAGCCCACTGACCTTCACATGAATGCTACCCGATGCCATCGGCATACCCCTTCGTTCTTTTTATGATGGGTAGCGTAGCACATATTGTCAATATTCATCACGCGCGGACCTCCGTGGCTTATAACCGTTTGGGTTGCAGCAGCGCAAACGGCGAGGACCAACCTTCACGCCGGGCGCATGCCTGACGGAAGACCGTCAGTTGCAAAGCCGTGACACCCGTTAACAACCATCCGAGGGGATGCCGGGCAACTTGCCTTTGTATCATTTAGTCTTTAAGGACGCCCCAACTTCGAATGTGTAGGGACTAAACCAGCATGTCACATAACCAGACCATATCCTCGGACCTTGGCGTGACGGCCGGCGATCTCGATCGCTATTTTACATTTCTCCGCCATGTTCTCGTGAATGCAGCCGCCTCGCGGCCGGGCGACCAAAGCCTGGATTATGCAACTGCGATGAGTGAGGCCATGCGGCTGGCACGTGCTACCCATGATGCCGGCCGGAAGATCATCTTCATCGGCAACGGCGGCAGCGCCGCCATTGCCAGCCATATGGCGACGGACTATTCCAAAAATGGCGGACTCCGCGCCATGGCAATGAACGACGGCGCGACGCTGACATGCCTCTCGAACGACCTCGGCTATGAGAACGTCTTCGCAAAGCAGATCGAAATGCATGCGAATGAAGGGGACCTGCTGATCGCGATCAGCAGTTCAGGCAGATCGGAAAGCATCACCAAAGCCGTCCGCACTGCCCGCGAAAAAGGCGGCGCCGTTATCACCTTGAGCGGCTTCGCTCCGGGCAATCCGTTGCGCGCGCTCGGCGATCTGAACTTCTACGTCGCTTCCGATCAATATGGCTATGTGGAGATTGCCCATCTCGCGATCTGCCACGCCATATTGGATTTTTCCTGCGGCCTCGTCCCGCCCAGCCTTTCCTAAGAGCCTTGTCACGCGCATGAATTTCCCCCACATCCACGACCCGGAACTGACGCTTCTTACACCCGACGACGACGTCACCGACCCGGAAGTCACCATCCTCGTCCCCTCGCTGAACGAGGAATTGACGATTGGAACCTTCGTCGACTGGTGCCGTCAAGGCATCGCGGCAAGTGGAGCAGCGGTGGAAATCCTCATCGTCGACAGTTCGACCGATCGCACGCCGGAAATCGCGAGAGAGAGAGGCGCTCGCGTGTTGCGGACGCCGAAACGCGGCTTGGGCAGAGCCTATATCGATGCCATTCCCTTCGTCCGCGGCAAGTTCATTATCATGGGCGATGCGGACTGCACCTATGATTTTCGTCAGATAGCGCCCTTCATCGACGCATTCCGCAACGGATATGAATTCGTCATGGGTTCGCGGTTCAAGGGCTCGATAGAAGACAATGCAATGCCGCCGCTGCATCGTTATTTCGGAACGCCGCTGACGACGTGGATCCTCAATCGCATGTTCGGCAGCCGCTTTTCCGATATTCATTGCGGCATGCGGGGCATCAGCGTCGATGCGCTGCTTCGCATGGATCTCCGTTCGCAAGGGTGGGAATACGCTTCGGAAATGGTGCTGAAGTCCGTGCATATGGAGCTTGCGACGACCGAGGTGCCGATTCACTTCCTGAAGGATCCGGAAGGACGGCTGAGCCACATGAAGCGCCGAGGCTGGATGGAGCCCTGGCGCGCCGGCTGGCGCAATCTGCAGGCAATGTTTGTCTACGGCTTCGATTTCTTTTTGATCTGGCCGGGTTTCCTGCTGCTGGCCCTCGGCTTGATCATAATGTTGCCACTGCTCGCCGGACCTATGTCGATAGCAGGCGTGCGGTTCTCCTCGAACGCCATGCTGTTTGCGATGGCTCTGGCCGTCCTTGGTCAATCAATGCTGATTTCGGCAGCGATCGGTCGGGTGATTTTTGACTATTCGGGACATGTGCAGCCTCGCCTCGAGCGGCGCCTTCCCTACAATGCAACGATATGGGGATCGGTTATCGCCGTTCTGGCAGGTATCTTGCTGGCGGTTCCGCTCTTCGATTCCTATGTCGGGAACGGCTACGTGCTGCCTGAGATCGGCATCGAGACCAACTGGGCCGTCTTCGGCCTGTGGCTCATCATCACGGCGTTCCAGATCTTTATATCAGGGCTGATGATACGAGCACTCGGGGTTATGCTGCCAGTCAAGAAGCCTGCGCCGCCTCTCGCGGGATAAAAGCCACGAAAGGGCTATCATGATCCTAGGCTGGTGCACGGTTCTTTCCATAATATTATGGGGCCTCGTGATCGACCGAGGCATTGTTGCCCGGCTCAACCGACGTTGCGATCAGCCCTTTCGAGACGGCATCGATTTTCTGTTCAGCGGTATTCTGCCGGCTCTGGCGATATCAGGCGGTGCGGCCACCATTCTTGGCGCGTTTCATGGATTGAGATGGGAAATCGTTCTTCCCATAATGGCAGTCTCGATGATCTGGCGGCGGCGCGATCTCGTCGCCGTTCTTTGCGACCTGGGTTCGTTGTTTCGTAAAATTGCCGCTGAATCGAAAAACGGAAATCCGATTCCGGCGCTTGCGGCCCTCACATGCATCATACTCTGCTATGTGTGGAGCGTGCTGTCCCTCTTCCCGTCAGCCGTTGCCGACGTGTGGGTTTTCCATATCCCGCTCGCCAACAGCATCATCGATCATGCCGGCTTTGTGTCGCCGCAGATCGATCATCCCTTCTACGGCAATATTCCCCTCTTCTTCGATCTGCTGTTTGCTCTCGTCATGCTGGTCAGCGGTCATTGGACCGGTGCGGCAGTGATGAATATCGCGATCTTCTTCGGATTTCTGTTTCTGCTTTCAAGCTGCGCCAGCCGTTGGCGGGCTTGCGGTTTTTTCCTAGTGGCTGCGCTGATCCTCAGCATTCCCTTCTTCAGGGGGAGTGTCGGCGAACCGATGACGGATCTGGCCCGGTCGTGTTTCTCGGTCGCAGCCGTGCTTTTCCTGTGGCGCTATCTGGAGACTCGGCGGCCGGCGGAGCTCTTTCATTGTGCGCTCGTGTTAGGAGGAGCGGTCGGAGGGAAGTATACGGAACTGCAAATGGTCGGCCTCATAGCGCTGGTATTGATACCGCTGCTTCTCAAAGGGAGGATATCACTGCGGCTCCTGCTGTCATGCCTCTGCGCATTCCTCGCGGTCGCCGGCTACTGGTATGCGAAAAACCTGATGCTCCTCGGCAATCCAATCTATCCCTTCATATTCGGCCATCCAGGCCTCAGCGATGCCTGGATGACGGATTACATGCTCGAACTGGGTAGGGCCTTCGATCCCGCCAACCGGCACTTTGTGACGAACCTCGCTACTCTGCAGGGTTGGCACGACTTCCTCTATATCCTCTACGAGTGGTTTCTGGACAACAAGCCTAATGCCTTCGCCGCTCTGGCTTTGATACTGGCCGGTCTGGCAGTGGCGTTCCGCCGCGTTGCATTTCTCGCAGCGATGGTCCTTGCCATGTTCGTGATATGGTACACCGTTATGTTCAATCACATACGGTGGGCAACACCCGCTTATCTGCTTTTCTTTTCGACCGGGTTTATCAGCGCCTCGCTGGTTCGGGAAAGACTGGATAAATGGCTCGACCGACGGGTCCTGCCGCAGATGGCTCCACTGACAAAAATGGCCTCTTCGCCAGCATGCATGGTCGCCAGCCCGGTGATAATAGGCTTGCTGGCCGGAGGGCTCTGGATTTCCCATTGGAATCGAATCGGCGGTAGCGACCTTGACCCCGTCAAGGCGAAAGACTTCGATGTGGTGCTCGGAATGATCAGCGTCGATAAATACATGGAGAGCCATCGCGAAGCTTATTTCATGTACCGCTATATCGCAGATCACGACCTGCGAACCGTCTTTCAACCTTTCGATACGGCCAATACCTTATTGTCCACGGCTTACAACGGCGGCCGCGATGGCGGCTGGCAATTGCCGCGCTACATCCTGCCGGCACCGGGTTCGGATATCGATGCTTTCATCAAAGCCAATCAGATAGCTTACTTCATCGTTCCACCCGATGCCCGTAGCGCCTTCCTCGCCGAACGCATCGGAGAAGACAAAATCGTGATGGCCAACAGCATTATAGCTCATATGATGCCTCGCTCCTCACTGATATTGACGGATCGGTTCGGCTGGAAGCTCTATCGCTTTGACGCGGATCGGGCATCGTGACTATTCCGTCCCTCCGCACATTGCTTCGCATCGCCATCCCGGTTCTGAAAGTGGCCGTCGCGCTCGGCCTCGTCATATGGATCGCGCGTAAGGTCGATTTCGCAGAAGGGTGGGCTGCAATCCGGACGCTGTCGGTGACGACCATCTGGGTCAGCGTCTTCCTGCTTCTCTTGCAGGCCGTGCTGTCGGCATGGCGATGGTGCCTCTTGTCGGAAATGATCGGGCAAAGACTGAAAATAACCGGCGCCACGAAGCTCTTCATGCAGAGCCTCTTTTATAATCAAGCTCTTCCAAGTCCCATTCCAGGCGATGCCGCCCGCATATTTGGCGCCATCAAATATGGTCTGACGATAACGGAAGCAACGCTGGGCGTCGTCATGGACCGTATCCTTACTCTTTTCGGGCTGGCGGTCGTCGCACTGATCGGACTGATCATCATGCGCGGCTTTTACGGGCACGACTTCCCTATCCCTCATCTGGTCGAACTCACGGCCCTTGGCGTGGCGGGAACGATCGCCTCGGCCCTGGTCTTCAGCTGGCGCCGGCATTTCTTCGTGCGGTTTCTCCCGGCAAAGCTGCACGCGCTGACTGAGGCGCTGGCAGCTTTTCTCAGCCACAGAAGAATGCTGGGGATATTCCTGTTGACCCTCGTCATTCACGGATTGAGTGTCGTCTCGCTTGAAATCCTCGTTCTCGGTCTGGGTCTTCCGCTCGACTGGGGCCAGGCCACAGCCGCTTTTCCGCCGGTCCTGTTGATCGCCATGGTTCCGATTTCCGTCGGCGGATGGGGACTGCGGGAGGGCGGCATGATCCTTTCACTTGCCGTGTTCGGCATCGGCACGACTGACGCCGCAACGCTGTCGGTGGTTTTCGGCCTGCTGCAGCTTGTGATCGGCTTGGCCGGTGGTGTATTCGTCCTATCACGTCCTCATACGGGAAAGATCAAAGCTCTCTGAAGAGCCTTAACAGATCATATGGAGCTGCCGACATGCATGCCTTGGTAACAGGAGGGGCCGGATTTATCGGCAGCCATCTCTGCGATCGTCTTTTGGATTCGGGATATCGGGTAACCGCGATCGACAATCTTCATCTTGGCCGCATGCGCAACATCGATCATCTGCTGAAGCGATCGGATTTTCATTTCCATGAGCTGGATATGCTGGATCGGGAAGGCATGGATCGGCTCATTGGCGCGGATCGTCCCGACGCTGTTTTCCATCTCGCCGCAAATTCCGATATCGCCGCCGGCAATGCCAATGCGGAGCTCGACCTCCAGCTGAACCAGCTGACGACGACCACGCTGCTCGCCATCATGCGCAAGCATGAGATCGGCAAGCTTTTCTTCGCCAGCACCTCCGCCGTATTCGGTGAAGCCGAAGGCAACATCCACGAAAATCACGGCCCGCTGCGGCCGATTTCGCTCTATGGCGCCAGCAAGCTTGCCGCTGAAGCCTATTTGTCCGTTTATGCACTGTCATTCGGCATCAAGACGCTCGTGCTCCGCTTTCCCAACGTGGTCGGGGAACGCTCCACGCACGGAGCCATCTATGACTTCATCAACAGGTTGAAGGCTGATCCCACGCGGCTCCAGGTGCTCGGCAACGGGATGCAGACAAAGCCCTATCTCTATGTCGGCGACCTGGTGGATGCCATTCTGCTCGCCTGGGAAAAGGCGCCCGGCGCCTATGAGGTATTTCATGCCAGCGGCATCGGCGAAACATCCGTCCGAGACATCGCCGAGATCGTCGTCTCGAGGGTCGCATCCGGCGCCGCTATCGAGTATGGAAGCGAAGACCGCGGCTGGCTGGGCGATGTGCCGCGCTTCAGCTACGACATAAGCCGGCTTGTCGCGCTCGGCTGGACGCCGAAGCGAAAGTCGACCGAGGCTGTTGAACTCGCCGTCGAGCGGATCCTCGCGAATGGGTTCTGAGAACGCCATCCGCGAGGCAATCATCATTGCCGGGGGCCTCGGAACACGCGCACGCAGCATGACGGGCGATGCCATTCCGAAGGCTCTTCTGCCTCTCGATGGCGTGCCGATCATTATCAGACAGATTCGTGTCCTCGCCCGGGAAGGCGTTCAGCATGTGCGTGTGCTTGGCGGACATCTAGGCAGCCAACTCGAGCCTGCCCTTGGCCCGGAAGCCGAAAAACTTGGCATCACGATCGACGTCTTCGTTGAGAAGTCTCCGCTCGGTACGGCCGGTTGCTTGACGACTTTGGAGACTTTCGCCGATGACGTCCTTATCGTCTACGGTGACATGCTTTTCGATATCGATCTGTCGGCACTTGCGCGTCATCGCCGTCAGTTTCCCGCTGCGCTGACGATCATCGCCCATCCCAACGATCATCCCCGCACATCCGATATCGTCGTTCAGAAGAACGGCTATCTGCAGCGCCTGTTGCCCCGCAAGGCGCCGCGCGAGGCGGATTGGCGCAATCTCGTGCCGGCCGGTCTGTACGTGGCTTGCGGCCAGTTCTTCGAGACTCTCCTGCCGGGACAGCCGGCCGACATGATCCATGATGTGATCCCTGGTCTCCTCAAGCGATCCATACCGGTCGCAATTTATGATACGCCCGAATATATGAAGGATACCGGATCTCCGAGCCGACATGCCGCCGCGGCCGAGGATATTCGCCATAACCGGGTTCATGCTGTCCATCTGTCGGTTCGAAGACCCGCAGTGTTTTTTGATTGCGACGGCGTGCTCAACGAAGATGTCGGCGGCCATGGAGTCATACATCCGGACCAGGTGAAGCCGATCAGCCGAGCCGGCGAAGCGGTGCGGCTCGCCCGCGAGGCCGGCTTCCTTGCGGTTGCCGTAACCAACAGGCCGCAGGTCGCCAAAGGCCTGCTGGATGAACCCGGCCTCGATCATGTACTCGGTCGCCTCGAGGCGGAGCTTGCCGAAGATGGCGGCGTCCTCGATCGTATTTATTTTTGCCCGCACCACCCGGACAAAGGATTTCCGAACGAAGTCACTGCGCTCAAGATCAATTGCGCTTGCCGCAAACCGGGCGATCTGATGATCCGGCAGGCGATGGCGGAACTGCCGATCGAAAAATCGAAGTCCGTCATCATCGGCGACAGCCTGCGCGACATTGGCGCGGGCCGCAAGGCAGGCATCTGGGCCTATGGCGTGCGGACCGGTTATGGTTTGCGGGACGAGAAGAGCTATCCTGCTTCGGAAACAGAAATTCCACGCCCCGACCTTGTCTTCGACACGGTCTACGACGCCGTTCGCTTCCAATGCGGCTACCAGGAGATCGGGAAAGCTCTGTCGAGGGCGATTGAGGAACGGCTTTCAGATGAAGCGGGCCCGCTGCTCGTCAGCATATGCGGCCGGTCCCGCTCCGGGAAAAGTACCTTTGCCCATGCCGTTCAACGCATACTCTCGGAAGCAGGACGCGGGGTGCTGAAGCTGGAACTCGACCGCTGGATACTGCCGCTCGAGCATCGCAGCTCCGATATGAGCGCGGAAGAGCGCAGCAGGGTTGAGCTCTATCCCGAAATCGTCAGCATGCTGCGCCGGTCCGGACAGGTCGAAGCACCCGGCTACGACGCGGCAAGCCGTGGCCAGCTCAGGGGCACCACCACCTATGACGCGCGAGATGCCGAGGTCATCCTGCTGGACGGCATCTTTGCCGGGCATGCGTCGATCCGCGAAGAGGTCGATATGGCCGTTTTCGTCGAAGCGTCGCAGCAGACTCTGCTGAACCGCTTTCACACATTCTACGCCTGGAAAGGCCTCACGCCGGTTGCCGCCGAAGGGCTCTGGCAGTCGCGAATTCAGGAAGAGTGGCCGAGGATCGATCTGCAGCGCACATCGGCCGATATTGTCGTCAATCTCGAGGAGACAACCCTTTGATCGTTTCATCCGCACCTTTTCGGGTCAGCTTCGCCGGCGGGGGCTCTGATATAGCGTCCTATTACAGACGTCAGGCGGGCGCTGTCTTGTCGTGTGCAATAGCCAAGTACAGCTTCGTCATCGTGCACAATTACTTCAACGAAAACAAATACCATCTGAAGTATACGCGCACCGAGCTCGCCGACACGCTCGAGGAGATCGCGCATCCACTGCTGCGAGAGGCCTTGCGCATGCACCGGGTCGAGCCGGGCATCGAGGTCGCCTCCGTCGCCGACATCCCCTCCGGAACCGGTCTCGGATCATCTAGCTCCTTTTCCGTGGCGCTGATCAACGCGCTTTATGCCCACAGGTCGCGTTTTGCTTCCAAGGATCAGTTGGCGGAAGAAGCCTGCAGGCTCGAAATCGACATCCTGAAGGAGCCGATCGGCAAACAGGACCAGTACGCTGCCGCCCATGGGGGTCTGAACTTTATCGAGTTCAATTCCAACGGCGGTGTCAACGTGCAGCCCGTCGTGCTCAGCGCCGAAAAGATGGCGGAGCTCGAGAGCAATATCCTTCTGTTTTTCACCGGAAGCCAGCGCGACACGCGCTCTGTGCTGTCGACGCAGGTGCAGGCCATGGAGACGAACGAAGAAAAGTTTCGGACGGTCGAGCGCATGGTGGAGCTGGCTTACGAAATGCGCGACATCCTGATGAGCGGGGATCTCGGGGTCTTCGGCGAAGCGCTGCACCGCGGATGGATGATGAAGCGATCGCTGACGTCACAGATCACCAATAGCGCCATTGACGAGTTTTATGAGGCCGCACGGACTGCCGGCGCGATCGGCGGCAAGCTCGCAGGCGCCGGTGGAGGCGGCTTCCTCGTTCTCTATTGCCCTCGGGATCGCCAGGCAAAAGTCCGGCAAGCGCTGTCGCAGCTCAAGGAAATCGAGTTTCGTTTTGACTGGAGCGGCGCGCGTATCGCGTTTGCACAATAGAGGGCGTGAATGGCACCGCGTCTCATCATCACGGGATCGACCGGCTATATCGGTGCAAGACTTGCAACGCTGGCGCGTGAGCACGGCTTCGAGGTGGTCGAGCTCGGCCGACGCTCCGAAGCGAAGTGGCGCATCGGCGATGAGCCCGCCGCCTCCGATTTGGAAGGGGCTGCCGCCGTCATTCATATCGCGCATTCCTGGGCCACCGGGCCGGAGACGACCGAGGAAAACAACATCAATATTGCGGGCACCGTAAAATTGGCAGAAGCGGCAAAGGCAGCCGGAGTACCACGCTTCGTCTTTGCCTCCTCCACCTCGTCGAGACAGGAAGCGCTGAATGTCTACGGCCGCACCAAATTCAGGATCGAACAGCATCTGGCGGCCAGTTTCGCGGCACCGATCGTTCGGATCGCGCGAATAGGGCTTGTTTACGGCGGCCCGCGCACGGCGATGTACGGTCTGATGGCGAAACTATCGGCCTTAAGTCCGCTTCTGCCAATGATTGGGCTTAACCGGAAGGTTCAGCCCATTCATCTCGACGAAGTCGCCGCGGGCCTGTTGGCGCTGGCGACAGACGAAAGCCAGCTGCCGCAAACATTCGTTCTCGCCCAGGAGAAGCCGATAAGCTTTGCCACCTGGCTGCGCATTCTTCGTCGCAGCCAGGGCAAAGGGAATCTGCATTTCATCCCGATCCCCCTCACTGCAGCGCTGCTTGCCTGTCGTATGACGAAGCTTCTGCCGTTGATCCCGACGGTCGATCCGGAGCGCGTCCTGGGGCTCGCGGGGGCCGCCCCTATGGAAAGCGGCGAGAGCCTCAAGCTGCTGAGGTTGAACTTGGCTGATCCACTGGTGGTGCTGTCTGGAGAACTCGGGCAGAAAGGTGGAGACGCGTCGCGAAGCGAGGCCGAGGTGCTGCTGCAATATCTCGGCTCCGCGCCGACCGAAGCGCAGGTGCAGCGCCTCTGCGAAGGGCTTCGGCGCGAGGGACTGGCGCCGCTCGGTCTCTCCCCGACGCTGATCAGGCATCCGCGTCTGCTGGCGCTCTTTGAACCACCAGCCAATCGGACGCAGCATCGCCTCGCAAGAGCCCTTTACCTCGCCGATCTCGCGAGCGAGCCGGAAAGGCAGCGGGGCAAAAGAGCCGACTTCTTCAAGGCAATCCTGACCATATCAAGCGATGTCTTGCTCCTTCCGCTCCGCGCCCTTTTAGCAGGGAGATATCGATGAATTGGTCTGACGCCGATTTCATCATCATCGGCAGCGGGCCCGCAGGTGTTTCCGCCGCGTTTCCGCTTATAGCGGCCGGCCGCCGCGTTCTGATGCTGGATGCGGGCAACGACGTCGGATCGCAGGAGGAAAGCCGCAGTGTGCGAGTCCTGGGAAAGGATATGGAATCCCTGCGCGCGGACGATGGCAGCTCGCCAAAACTGCAGACACCGGTGTCGCGCGGAATTCTCGAACGGTTTCGCCGTGATTCCGGCATAGATGGCGCTGGATTCCTGCCCATTGGCAGCTTCGCCCGCGGCGGCCTCTCCAATGTCTGGGGTGCGCAGATCAGCTATCTCGACGCCGAGGACATTGCCGATTGGCCGATAGACATCGCTTCCCTGCAAAGATCCTACGAGCGCATATCCGAACGCATCGGGATCGCCAGGAATGCCGATTTTACGGCGAACGCCGACGGCGAGTCCGTCCTGCCGCTTGGAGCGACAGCGGCCCATGTTCTTCATAGACACAAGGTCGCAAAGCCAGCGAGCGGATCATTTCGGCTTTTTCCCGCCGTCAACGCAATACTTTCGCAAACAAGGCCCGGGCGGGCGGCATGCGACCTGCGCGGTGACTGTCTCTATGGCTGCCCGAGCGGCGCAATCTACAATAGCAGGCAGGACCTGCTGCTGTTGCGGAAATCTCCGCATTTTCGTTTGCTCGACAACATGCGCGTCGTCTCATTGACGCGCAACGCAGGCTGGACGGTCGCCACGGCCGATGGCTCGTCATTTTCCGCTCCGAGGATCATTCTTGCCGCAGGGGTACTTGGAACGGCCGCCCTGCTGGCGGACCACCTTCCGATCGAGGAACAGGGACTGCGCCTCCTGAACAGTCCCACGCTGGCCATTCCTCTGCTCTCCCCCGCGAGATTGCTGCGTTCGTCAACACCGACGCACAGCCTGGCGCAGCTCGGATTATCGCTGCGCTACGGCGGCGGCACTTCTGATTATGTGACGGGAGCAATCTATGAAGTGGGCTCCCTGCCGGCACAAAGCTTCATCAACAGGATGCCGCTCGGCCGGAGGGCCGGACGCGCCGCCTTCGAGACGATCGCCGGAAGCCTCCTCGTCGCCACGATCTATTATCCTGGTGATCAAAGCCGCAGCTATATCCACCGAGAAGCAACGACGGGAAAGCGTTTGACCATCCGGGGCGGCTTCGCGGACGGCTTTGATATCAGTGCCGAAGCTTTGAAAAGGACGCTTCGTCGTGAATGGAAACGGTTGGGACTGATTCAGCTGCCAGGTGCATCGCTGGCCGAGCCGGGGGTCGACGCGCATTTCGCCGGCACCTTGCCGATGGGAGCGTCAGGTCCGTTCGGCACCTCTGCAGACGGCGAATTGAATCTCCATCCCGGTCTCCACATTGTCGACGGCTCGATTATTCCGCATCTGTCATCGAAATATATCACGATGACGATCATGGCCAATGCCGATCGCATCGCCCATCGTCTTGCCGAGACAGAGGCAAAGCCGGCATCCTGAATTTATTCCGCTCTTCAGCTCTCAGCTGCGGCAACGCATCTCCGGCCAATTATGCCAGTCTTCTCTTGCGGCGAAAGCGCGAGTGTCGACCAGCTCAGGCGATGCCGCCGAGGCACACATATTTGAGTTCGGTATATTCGTCCAAGCCGTGTCGAGATCCCTCTCGGCCGAGACCAGACATCTTGACGCCGCCAAACGGCGCTTCCGCCGTCGAGACGAGACCGGTATTGACACCGACCATCCCATATTCGAGCGCTTCGGCGACGCGGAAGACCCGCGACAGGTCGCGCGCGTAAAAATAGGAAGCAAGGCCGAACTCGGTGTCGTTTGCCTGCGCGATGACGTCCTCTTCGTCGCGGAAACGGAAAAGCGGGGCGAGCGGCCCGAAGGTTTCCTCGCGCGCGACCTGCATGCCGGCGTTGACGTCGCGCAGGATCGTCGGTTCGAAGAAATGGCCGCCGAGTGCATGGCGCTTGCCGCCTGAAATGACGCCAGCGCCTTTTGCAACGGCGTCCTGAATATGGCTCTCGACCTTAGCGACAGCGTTGTCGTCGATGAGCGGCCCAAGCACGACGTCACGTTCAAGACCATTGCCGACCTTCAATGCCGAAACGGCCGCAGCCAGCTTCGCGGCGAACGCCTCGTAGACGCCGTCTTGAACATAAAGCCGGTTGGCGCAGACGCAGGTCTGGCCGTTGTTGCGGAATTTGGCGATGATCGCGCCTTCGACCGCAGCGTCGAGATCGGCGTCGTCGAAGACGATGAAGGGCGCATTGCCGCCGAGTTCGAGACCGAGTTTCTTGATCGTCGGCGCACATTGCCGGTAAAGCAGCTCGCCCGTCCGGGTGGAGCCCGTGAATGTCAGGACCCGGACGTCGCGGCTTGCGGTCATCGCTCCGCCGATTGCGGCGGCGTCACCGGTGACGATATTGAGAAGCCCCGCCGGCAGGCCGGCGCGCTCGGCAAGAACGGCGATCGCGATCGCGGAGAACGGCGTCTGCAGCGCCGGTTTGAGAACAACGGCGCAGCCGGCGGCAAGCGCGGGGCCGATCTTGCGGGTGATCATCGCGTTCGGGAAATTCCAGGGCGTGATCGCCGCCACCACGCCGGCCGGCTGGCGCAGGACGAGGATCCGCTTGTCCGGCTGATGTCCCGGTATGGTCTCGCCGTTGATGCGTCTTGCCTCTTCGGCAAACCATTCGATGAAGCTCGCACCATAGGTGATCTCTCCCTTGGCTTCGGCCAGCGGCTTTCCCTGCTCCAGCGTCAGGATCATCGCCAGATCGTCGCGGTTTTCGATCATCAGGCGGTGCCAGGTCTTGAGAACGGCGGCGCGCTCGCCGGCCGTCTTTTTTGCCCAAAGCTTCTGCGCGACCACCGCAGCCTGGATGGCCTCTTCCGTTTCCGCCGCACCGAAGTCAGGGACCGCGCCCAGCACCTCACCTGTCGCCGGATTGCGGACCATGGCCGCCCGGCGCCCTTCTGCTTCGATCCAGCGATCGGCGATGGGGCAGGCCTGACGGAACAGCGAGGGATCATTGAGCTTCATGGGACAACTTTCAGCAGAATACGTGAGCGGCGCCGGGATCGAAATCCAGATGGACTATATCTCCGCGATTGAGCCCGGCAATAGCCTCATGACCGAACGGCAAACGGACCGAAAGCGCCTCGCCTGTCACCGTCTCTGTGGAGACGTGGATATTGTTGCCGAGAAAGGTAATGTCGCTGACCGTCGCGGCAAGACCCGCGCCGGCGGCTCTGGCGCGCGACAGGCGGATGCGCTCCGGCCTCAGCATCAGCGCCGCCCGGGCGCCGGAGGTCCCTTTTCCATGCACCGGAATTTGATCGAAGATCATCCCGCCTCCGAGCGCAATGGTGGCTTGTCCATCGGAGGATGACACCAGGTCGCAGGAAATGAAGTCGCTGTCGCCGATGAATTCGGCGACGAAGCGCGTCCGAGGATTGGCGTAGAGTTCAGGGCCCGTCCCGATCTGGTCGATGACGCCCTTCGAGAAGACGGCGATACGGTCGGAGAGCCGCAGCGCCTCCTCCTGGTCGTGCGTGACGTAGAGGATCGTCACTTCCGTCTGCTGGTGGATGCGGCGGATCTCATGCTGGATTTCCTCGCGCAGCTTCTTGTCGAGCGCCGACAGCGGCTCGTCCATCAACAGCACCGGCGGATCATAGGCAAGCGCTCTGGCAAGCGCGACGCGCTGCTGCTGGCCGCCGGACATTTGCGCCGGCTTGCGATCCTCGAAGCCTTCGAGGCGGACGAGGCGCAGCATCTCCTTCACCTTGCTGTCGATCTCGGCCTTGGACTTGCGCCTGACCTTCAACGGAAAGGCGATGTTTTCGCCGACGGTCAGATGCGGAAACAGCGTGTAGCGCTGGAACACCATGCCGATGTTGCGCTTGTGCGACGGCGTGGCGAGCAGGGTCTTGCCCTCGAGGGTAATGTCGCCTTTCGTGGGATTTTCAAAGCCGGCTAGGATGTAGAGCGTCGTGCTCTTGCCGGATCCGGACGGTCCGAGAAAGGTCAGGAACTCACCGCGCCGGACATCGAGATTGACGTCGTGCACGGCGACAACGGGGCCGTACTCCTTGCGTATGCCGCGGATCTGAAGGAATGGTTCGTTCATTGTTTCAGTACCTTACGCACGACGGCGACCAGCGCCATCAAGATGATCGTCAAAAGGATGAGAAGGGTGGACGCGGCTGCGACGACAGGCGTCAGATCCTGCCGCAGCGTCGCCCATACCTTCACGGGCAGCGTCTGCAGGGTCGGGCTGGACATGAAGATCGCCACTACCACCTCGTCCCAGGATGTCAGGAACGAGAAGACGGCAGCCGAAAACAGCCCGTGGCTGATCGCCGGAAGCGTGACCCTGATCTTGGCTTCCAGGGGCGAGGCGCCGCAGAGCACCGCCGCATCCTCGATCGACTTGTCGAAACCTTCGAGCGCACTCGATATGGACAGGATCGAGAAGGGCAGCGCCAGCACCAGGTGCGCAATGACAAAGCCCGTCAGAGTGCCACCAAGACCGATCCTCAAGAAGAAGGCGTACAGCGCGACCGCGAGAACCACGACCGGTAGGATCATCGGCGTCAGGAACAGCGCTTTCAGCGCATCTCGGAACATGAACGAACCTCGCACCAGCCCGAAGGACGTCACCAGCCCGAGCAGCACCGACAGGATCGTGACGATGACCGCTATCTTGAAGCTCGTCAGAGCCGATTCCAGCCAGCGTGGATCGGCAAACAGTTCATTGTACCATTGGAACGTCCAGCCGGGCGGCGGAAAAATCAGCCACTGCGAGGAGCCGAAGGAGAGCGCGGCGATAAAAACGATCGGCAGCAGCAGGAAGGCTGCGGTGAGCAGCGTTATCGCCAGCAGGACGTATTTCCACCAGCCGAGGCGGTCGAAATTGAGCAGCATGTCAACGTCCTCCCGGGTTCTGGTTGCCGAAGAAGCGCAGCTGCACCGCATAGAGCGACAAAGTCACCACCAGGAGCACCAGCGCCGCCGCACCTCCCATTCCCCAGTTGACCAGCGACTGCACGAACTGAGCGATCAGCTCCGCGAGCATCATGTTGGCGGTACCGCCGAGAAGCGACGGCGTCACGAAATAACCGAGCGACATGACAAAGACCATGAGGGCGCCGGCCGCCATGCCGGGCATCGCCAAGGGCAGCAGAACGCGGGTCAGGCACTGCCAGCGGTTGGCGCCGCAAAGGGCTGCCGCCTGCAAGGTCGAGGGGTCGATTTTCTTGATCACGCCGTAGAGCGGCAGGATGATGAAAGGCAGCATGATATATGTCATGCCGATCGTCACGCCTGTGAGATTGTTGACCAGCGCCAGCGGCTGGTCGATCAGGCCCATTCCCATCAGCATCTTGTTGATCAGCCCCGTCCGCTGCAACAGCACCATCCAGGCATAAGTGCGGGCCAGCAGATTGGTCCACATCGACAGGAGCAGGACCGCAAAGATCACCGACGTCAGCCGACTGGGCATGATTGCCAGCGCCCAGGCCACGGGAAAACCGATCAAAAGCGAAATCACCGTGACGAAACCGGAGACGATGAAGGTATTGGCGAAAATCTTGAGATAGGTCGCCGACCCGATCAGCTGCGCATAATTTCCAAGACCCGGGACGGGTTCCAAGACGCTTCGCAGCAGCAGGACCACGACCGGAACGACGAAAAAGATTGCCACGAAGGCCAGAGCCGGCACGACCCCGCCCAAACCTGTTGCCCTGCGCGCCTTTGGCAGAGGCATGATCGCGCCGGAGGCATCGCTATACGTCGTCATGACAGTCCTTCCCACCCGTCAATTCCGCAGGCGCCATCCGACAGGCGTCGCTGCGGGAGGTACGGCGAACATTTCGCCGTACCCGTCCATCTGAAGTCTCAGCCTATTTTGCCTGCCAAGCGTACCACTTCTCGCCGATGGCATCGCGATTGTTGGCCCAGTAGTTCATATCGGCATTGACCTGGCTTGCCGTCTGCTGGTCCGGCAGGTTCTTGGCCGTCTCCGAGTCCATCAGCTTGGCCGACTCGACATTGATCGGCGCATATCCGGTGGCCTTGGCAAGGGCGGCCTGCGGTTCGGCGGAGGTCGCCAGCGCAATGAACTTCATCGCAGCCTCGGCATTCGGCGCACCCTTCGGCACGACGAGCGCATCAGCAGCGGTGATGTTCTGCTCCCAGGAGGTCTCCACCTTGATGCCGGTTGCCGCAAGGGCGGTCATGCGGCCGTTCCAGACGCTGCCGAAGGGCGCTTCGGCGGAGGCCAGCAGCTGCTGCGACTGCGCACCGCCCGACCACCAGATGATATCTGACTTGATCGTATCGAGCTTCTTGAAGGCACGGTCGAGATCGAGCGGATAGAGCTTGTCGGCAGGCACGCCGTCGGCAAGCAGCGCCGCTTCGATCACACCGGGAGCCGACCACTTGTAGAATGTGCGTTTTCCCGGAAACTTCGCCGTGTCGAACAGGTCGGCCCATGTCTTCGGGCAGGCTTTGACGGCATCGGCGTTGCAGCCGATGACGAAGGAATAATAGAAGCTGCCGACCGAATAGTCGGTGACGAAACGCGGATCGAGCTTGGACTTGTCGATGACGGAGAAGTCTAGCTTCTCGAGCTGGCCGTTCCTGCCCGCCTGGGCTGCGTAGTCACCTTCGACGTCGACGACATCCCAGGCGACCTGGCCGGCCTCGACCATCGCCTTGAGCTTACCGTAATCCGTCGGCCCGTCCTGCACGACGGTGATGCCGGTCTTCTCGGTGAAGGGGCTTGCCCATGCGGCCTTCTGTGCGTCCTGCGTCGTTCCTCCCCAGCTCGAGAAAACCAGGCTGTCGGCCTTGGCCGGGGCGGAGACCGCCACGAATGCGGCAACGGCCGCGAAAGCAAATGTTGTTTTCATGTTCCCTTATCCTTGTTCTGGTTTGTCCTACGGTATGCCTTATGCCGTCAGTGCGCCTCGCCCCTGGGAGAAAAGCTTGCTGGCTTCATAATCTTGTTTTCCGCCACCTCGATGAGATCGCGGATCTTGGGCAGGAATGCCTGCCAGCGGGGATCGGCCAGAAGCCGTTGGCGTCTCGCCTCCCGGTCGTCCAGGCTCGCAAAGGCCCAGATGTGAACGATTTCGTTGATCGCGCCGATCTCCGAGAAGAAGTAGCCGACCAGCGTGCCGAGATGGCTCTTCTGGATCTCGATTCCCTCTTCCTCGACGACCTTAAGATATTGCGGGATCGCGCCGTTCTTCAGCCGATAGGTGCGGATTTCGTAAAACACGGCGCTACCTCATCACGAAGGGATCGGGGATCGGATCATCCGACGTCCGGAGCCAGATCGTTTTGGTACGGGTATAGTCGAGGGCCGCGGCCATGCCGCCTTCCCTGCCGTGACCGGACAGGCCGAAACCGCCGAACGGCGCGATCGGCGACACGGCCCGATAGGTATTGACCCAGACGATGCCGGCACGGATGCCCTTCATCAGCCGGTGCGCCCGGGTGAGATTCTGGGTGAAGATGCCGGAGGCGAGGCCATAGCGGGTATCGTTGGCGAGCCGCAGCGCCTCAGCCTCGGTCTCGAACGACACGACCGACAGGACGGGCCCGAAGAATTCCTCGATCATCGAGGGCGAGGCGACATCGTCGCAATCGAGAATCGTCGGCGGGAAGTAGAAGCCTTCGCCGTCGATCTTGCGCCCGCCGGTGACAAGACGGGCGCCGCTTGCAATCGACCGCTCGACGAGCGCGCCGATATTGTCCTGCTGGCGCTTGGTGGCGAGCGGGCCGACCTCCGTCGCCATGTCGAGTGGTGCGCCGATCCGGATCGCCTCAGCCTTCTGTCGCAGCAGGGCGACGAACTTGTCCTTGACACTGCGCTCGACGATCAGCCGCGATCCGGCAACGCAGCTCTGTCCCGTCGCGGCGAAAATGCCGGCGACCTGGGCGTTGGCGGCGCTTTCAAGGTCGGCATCGGCAAAGACGATGAAGGGCGACTTGCCGCCGAGTTCGAGCGAGGTGGAGGCAAGATTTTCGGCCGAATTGCGAACGACGTGCCGCGCGGTTTCGGGGCCGCCGGTGAAGGCGACATGGGCCACCTTCGGATGGCGGCCGAGGGCAGCGCCGCAGGAGGCGCCGAAACCGGTGATGATATTGACGACGCCGGCGGGAAAGCCCGCCTCGTGCACGAGACGCGCAAATTCGAGAAGCGGCGCCGGGCCGTCTTCCGAGGCTTTGACCACCATCGTGCAGCCGGCGGCGAGCGCCGGACCTATCTTGACCGCCGACAGGAAGAGCTGGCTGTTCCACGGCACGACCATGGCAACGACGCCGATTGGCTCGCGGCGAAGCCAGACATCCATGTCGGGCTTGTCGATCGGCAGATAGGAGCCTTCGATCTTGTCTGCTATGCCGCCATAATAACGATAGTACTCGGCGACATAAGCGATCTGCGCGGATGTTTCGCGGATGATCTTGCCGGTATCGCGCGTCTCCAGTTCGGCGAGAACCTGCGCGTTGGCGGCAACGAGGTCAGCCAGCCTGTAGAGCAGCTTGCCGCGTTGCGTCGCCGTCATCTTCGCCCAGGGACCATCGTATAGCGCTTTTTCGGCAGCGTTCACAGCCCGGTCGACATCACCCTCGCGCGCTTCCGGCATCTCCGCCCAGACCGTGCCGGTCGCCGGATCGATGCTCGGGTAGGAAGCCTCACCATTCGAGAATTCGCCGTCGATGTAATGCTGGAAACGCCGCATGATCCTACTCCTGAAATGCCGGCATGACCTCGGCGATGAAGCGTTCGAGCGACGCCTTCTTGCGCGCGAAACTCATGCCGGTGTCGATCCAGAAGGAATATTCGTCGTAGCCGAGCGCTTCATAGGCCTTCAGCCTCGCGATAACGGTCTCGGCGTCGCCAACGACATTGTTGGTGCGCATGACCTGATCCGACAGCATCGCATTCGCTCGGATCTGCTCGTCCGGAATCCGCTCGATCAGGCCTTGGTTGACCGGCTTCTCATTCTTGAACCAGGCGAAGAAATAGTTGTAGTAAACGCTGAGCTCATGGGCTGCCTGGGCGACGTCTTCTTCCGACGAGCCGACATAGGTGTGGCGCAGCAGCATGATCTTCGGCCGCTCGATTTCAGGATTCTTGGCGCAGGCATCGTTGAAGCGGTCCATCAGCGACTGAACCTCGTCGTCACCCTGCCAGAGCGGTGTGACCTGGACGTTGCAGCCGTTGGCGACGGCGAATTCATGCGAGTTCGGATCGCGCGCCGCAACCCAGATCGGCGGGTGCGGCTGCTGCAGCGGCTTCGGCGCCGAGGTCGTCGCGGGGAACTTGAAGAACTCCCCGTCATGGGCATAGTCGCCCTTCCATATGCCCTTGACCGCCGGGATGAGCTCGCGCATCCGCTGGCCGGCGCCCCAGGCATCGAGACCAGGCAGCAGACGTTCATATTCGAAGGAATAGGCGCCGCGGGCAATGCCGATATCGAGCCTCCCGTCGCAGATGATGTCGGTCATGGCAGCTTCGCCGGCAAGCTTGATCGGATGCCAGAAGGGGGCGATCACCGTCCCGGTGCCAAGCCTTGCCCGGGATGTGCGGCGGGCGAGATCGGCAATGGTGACGAACGGGTTGGGCGCGATAGTAAAATCCATCCCATGGTGCTCGCCCGTCCAGATCGCATGCATGCCGCCCTGGTCGGCGATCTCGCAGAGCGCGACGAATTCGTCGTAGAGGCTCTTGTGGCTCTGGCTGGCGTCGAGCCGTTCCATATGGACGAAGAGGGAGAACTTCATGCTTTTGCGCCCTTGGCTGGAATGGGATGAACTTTGCCGCCGGTCTCGTCACCGAAATACACGCCGAAATTGCCGATCGAGCTTTCCATCGCGAAACGGGTGACGATGTCGGCAGTCGAACTGGTCTTGAATTGCGCACCCGACAAAGCGTCCGGTTTCAGGAACCTGCCGCTCGCCGGTTCCCCATCGCCGGCGACGGCGTGGTAGACGATGTGCTGCTTGCCGTCGCTCTTGCCCTCGTAGACGGAATAGAGAAAGCCGATGCTGACGTTCAGCCCGGTTGATGTCTCCAGGTATTTTTCCAGCGCCTCGGTCGGGTTGCCGTCATGGGCGTCGATGCTTGGAAGGGAAAGCACCTCCTCGCCGAGGAGCAGAACCTCGCCGCGGCGTTCGACGACGGCCGCAAGTTCGATGTTGCCTTCGGCTGCCGCCGAAACCGCCTTGCTTGCGAGCGTCGGCGTGAAGTAGCCGCCGCGGGCATAACCGAGACCGTTGCGGCCGCTATTGTCGAAGGATTCGATGCGTCCCATCAGGATGACGTGGTCGCCGGCCTCGATGACCTCTTCCATGGCGCATTCGAACCATGCTGCTACGTTCGAGAAGACCGGGCAGCCTGCCGCCCCTTTGGTCCATTCGACCGCCGCAAATCGGTCTTCAACAGGGCGCGCGAAGGTATTTGACACGTCCTTCTGCGTTTCCGACAGCACATTGATCGCGAAATGCTGCGCGCCGGTCATGGTCGCGAAATTGCGCGAGGTCTTGGCAAGACAAACGAGGAGCAGGGGCGGGTTGAGGGAGACCGAAGTGAATGAATTCGCCGTGAACCCGATCGGATTCCCCTCCCCGTCGCAGGCGGTGACGACAGTCACGCCCGTGGGAAAAGCCCCGAATGCATCTCGCAACGCCCTGGGATCGACAGTCTGGATTGTCATCGTTCATCCTCCCCGAACGACAGCCACTCAGCGAGCAGCGAATTGACGATATCAGGCGCGGTCAGGTTCACCATGTGACGATGACCTTCGACGATGTGGGCCCAGCCCTTGGGTGCAAGCGCCGCCATCTGCGTTGCCATCAGTGGCGTCGAGTTGGGATCATCCGAACCCGTCAAGAACAGGGCCGGGCCGCGGACGTCCTTCCAGCGATCGGCGTAGGTTTCGTCTCCTCCGGCGAAGGCGGCGTAAGCGACGGCATAGCCTTCCGGATCGACGAGGTTCAGCCATTCCCGTGTCAATTCACGCGCAACGAGGCTGTCCGGGTCGTCGCCGAACCAGCGCGCCAGAGGGCCTTCCTTGTCGACGCCCGTCACCGGAATGGCGGCAGCCCGCGCAAGGACGGCAGCCTTTGCTTCAGGGTCGCGCCTGTAGACGCCGTTGAGATATGCGACACGGCTGATCCGTTCGCCGAAGGTTGCCGCCGCCCCGCCGGAGACCAGCGCCCCCATGGAATGTCCGGCGACATTCGTCGTTTCGATCGTCATGTCGTCGAGAAAGCGCCCGAACCAGGCGACGAACTCCTCAAGGCGGCTGCCCGCCGGCAGCTTCGCGCTCTCGCCGTGTCCCGGCATATCGACAGCGATGACGCGATGACCGGCCGACAGAAAGGCGATCTGCGGAGCCCAGGCCTCGAGCCGCATGCCGACGCCATGGATCAGAACCAGCGGTTCACCGCTGCCGGCCTCGTGATAGGCCGTTCCGCTTGCCGTCTTCCTTCGGGGCAAGGCACCGGCGACGCTCGTTGCTGCAGCGGTGCCCTTGGTCGATCCGGCTGTCAGCATCTGAGACGCGCTCCCTCAAACGCCCGCAGGATTGGCGACGTCCTGCCCCAGGTCTTTCAGATCCTGGTAGCGGTCGCCAATGCGGTGGTGCGGACGTCCGCCGATCGAAGCGCCGAGCGCCACGACGATCTCGTCGGCAGCAGGCGCGTCGGGGATCGAGGTCTGAATGGTCAGATAGTGCGAGCGGCGGCCTTCATCATTCTTGTCCATCAGCGGGATCATGATCGGCGCATTGGCAGGGCCTCGGGTATTACAGAAAGCAAGATAGGACTTGGCGCCGACGGCCTGGCGATAGAAGTTGCCGAAGCGCAGCGTGTGGATGAGCGCGGACGCATGTTCGATTTCGCCATCCAGGCCGACGACGGCCGACTTTCCATAGGCTTCGACAGCCTCGCCCGAGCCGACGGCATCAATGATCATCTTGGTGAGCAATTCGCCAAGCACCGGCGCACCCGCATGTATTTCGGGCTTAAGGTCTTCGACGAAGCCCTGCCCTGCCCAGGGGTTTTTCACGACAGCGTAGGCGGAGAACAGCTTCAGCGGCACGGCCGCGGCCTTGCCGCCTTCGATTAGCGTCGTTTCGATCAGCAGTCCCGTCTTGCGAATTTGAATGGCCACCTGAACACCTCAATCTCGTTAATGGGTATTATGGTATACCATATTATCTGACTGTCAAGTTCGTTGCAGGCGCGGCGTCGACAGAGCCCAGCGCCGTTCAGGATATTCGCCAGAAAAACAATAGATGACCGCTTCGCCAGCCTTGTCCGCATGGGCCACGAAGGCATTTGCTCGGGGCGCAATAAGGTCGTTTAGTCCCGATAGTCTCTTCGTTGCTGTCCATTGTTGTCAGCTGACACAGCCCGTGCGCACGGCGGCCCACGGGCTCGCAGGGAGGCTGCAAGGCAGAAGGATTCAAGCCAATCCATGTCAACTTGGATATTATTGATTATGGCATACCATCACATCGGACAAACTGGGTGTCAAGAGTAGACTCTCCGGCATCGTAACCACGTATGATGATAGAAGATGGTGCGAATGGCTTCGCCCGCTTGCATTGGAAGCTGCCGCGGTTGCCCGGTGTTACTCGGCGGACTTCTTAGCCGACAGCACCGCTTCGGCAATCGCGCTCGCGGCAGCGACATGATCCATCGCCGCCCGGTAAGCGCCCTCGCCGTCGCCGCGACGGATGGCGTCGACGATCTTGGACATCTGCGCTGGCCCTTCGATGCCGCGCCTCTCCGTCTTGATAGTCATCGAGCGCAGGTGGTTTATGCGCACGGTGAGGAGATTGACGACACCCCAGGCGACGTGCCTGTCGACCATCGTGAACAGCGTTTGGTAGAAGGAAGAGGTGTTGGTCAGCACTGCTGCCATATCGTTGTCGCGATAACTGTTGCGGATCCCGGCAAGGGCTTCCTCCAGCGCGGCTACGATTTTGGGACTGCTGCGTTCCGCGCAGAGCCGCGCCGCCATGCCCTCGAGAGCGCCGCGGATCTCATAGATCTGCTTGGCTTCCTCGATGTCGAGCTGCGCGACGATCGGTCCCTTGTTCGGCAGATTGGCGACGAGCCCTTCCGATTCCAGGTGCCTCAGAACCTCGCGTACCACCGTGCGGCTGACGCCGAGCTGGGCGCAGAGGTCACGTTCGACAAGGCGGTCGCCGGGGCGAAAATACCCGTTCACGATGGCTTCGCGGACCTTGTCGAGTGCCAGCTCCCGCAATGTCTTCGCAGGACGCTCGACCCTGATTGCTGCGTCCTTGAAAGCACCGCTCATTCTGCACCTCAGAGTTGGACCGGCTTCGCACGCTCAAGATCTCGCGGCAGCCAGGTTCGAAAATCGTATTATGGCGTACCACGCACTGTAGCTGGCGGCGGCCGGCAATTCAACAGCACCGAGTGACCCTGGGGATAGCCGGTCTATGACTCGGCCGCCGGCCGCCGCTGCGCGACGATCTCTTCGACCACGGCCTTGGCTTGCACCCGAATGTCGGGGACGGCGGTAATTTCCCAGAATTGTCCCGCCGTCAAGGCGCCCACCGCAAACAGCCGGACAGGCGAGATCCGGGATGACCCTATAACCTCGGAAGCAGCATTCACCTGAATGCCGAGGCCGAGAGGATCGGCGGCGATCAGCTGAGACCGGCTCATTTCCTGCAAAAGCGGTGAATGGCTGATGCCGGCGCGCTCCATTCCCGTGCAGTTGATCAGCCAATCCGCCTTGATTGCGGCGAGATCGCGTGCCGCTCTGACCCTGTATCCGGCAACCAGCCTGTCCTCCTCGGCCTCGAGCGATTTCAGGAAGCCGGCATGGAAGCAAACAGTTCCTTCCGAGACAAGTTGGTCGAACCTGTCGAACACGTCAGGCGCGACGCGGTGACGGTGGATGTTCCACCAGGGAAGCGCATGCCTGAGGAAGCGGGCCTGCTCCTTGCTCGAAAGCCGTTGCCAAAGAGCCTGCGTTTGAGACCTCAGGCCATCCATCACGCTCCGCCAGTCGTCGACCGACCTGCCCTTTTCCCGCAAGCACTTCAATATGCCGCTGATCGTACTGGGAAGCGCCTCGACATCGATCCGCAGAGGTGAGGGAGAATTTCTCGCATGCCCGAGCGGCGCAAGCCCGCGGCGCGAAAGCACGTCGATCCTGCCTCTATGGCCGTGAGCGCGCAGGGCAAGAACCTGATCGATCATCGTCAGGCCGGAGCCGAGGATGCAAACCGTATCGGGGGATGCGACGCGTCTCAGCCAGGAGAGCCGCCACGGGTTCTCGACGATCCGCGATCGGACCGACAGCGGCACGCCAGCCGGATCGATCGGCAGAGTGGCGTTGCCGACGCCGAGGCAGAGCACCACGTTCTTTCCGGCAATCTCGTCGCCATTGCCGAGATGGAAGGCCAAAGTGCTGTTGTAACGTTCCACGCATCCCGCCGCTTTGGCCCGGATGAAATCAACCCGACAGCGGCCGTCCCGCCTTCGAAGCAGTCGCGCGAGTGTATCCCTGACATACAGGCCGTAATCGCTGCGCGAGGCGAAATCACCGGCATGCAGCCGCCGCCCGCGATTTTTCAACCAGTCGATAAAGTCGTCGGGCTGATGCGGCATCAGGCTCATCCGGCCCGCGGGCACGTTGAGACGATGAAGATAGAGTTCCGTCCGGTACGCCGTCCCGCGGCCGAAGCCGGGATCGTCGCCAACGACGGCAACCGTCGCCGAAGCTGGAAGCTGCTGGATGAGATTGCAGGTTACGGCTATCGCCGAAAAACCGGAACCGACCACGATAACATCGTATATCAATGCATTCTCCCTGACGGTCCACACCTTGGCACCTGCCGCTCGCTCCGTCGCCGGGGCCGCGCCAGCGGCAGAATCGCGAAAACAAATATCTCCATTGTCTATAAATATAGTTTGTTATTTCTCCCGCTAGCCCGTTCTCACCCGTTACGCTTTTGAGGGTGAGATCAAGGGCCGGTGTGGCCCTGAACAAAGGGGCTCAAGATGAATTTCAGAAATTTGATTGCCGCGATTGCCGTCGGCGTCGGAACACTTGCAACGGCTTTCATCGCCGAGGCGGCGGACAAAAAGGTCGTCGTCGGCTATCAAACCGACGCGCTGCCATCTTCGGTCGCGATCGCCAATGGCGAATTTGCCAAGACGACGGGATATGAGATCGACTTCCGCAGGTTCAATTCGGGCGCCGAGATCTTTGCGGCCATCGCCTCCGGCGATGTCCAGGTCGGCTATGTCGGCTCCAGCCCGTTTGCCGCGGCAGTATCGCGCGGGCTCGAGGTCAAGGCCTTCTATCTCGCGTCGATCTCAGGCATCGACGAAGCGCTCGTCGTCCGCAACGGCTCCGGCATCGAAAGCCTGAACGATCTGAAGGGCAAGAAGCTCGCCGCCGCGCCCGTGTCGACGGACCACTATCAGCTTCTGGCGCTGATCAAGTCGCTGGGCCTGACCGAAAAGGACGTCCAGGTCTTCGCAATCCCCCAGCCGGAAATCGTCGCGAGCTTTAACCGCGGCGACATCGACGGCGGTTTCGTCTGGGATCCGGCGCTCTCCGAACTGAAAAAGAACGGCAAGGTCCTCGTCACCTCCAAGGATGTGGCGGACAGGGGCGCGCCGACCTTCTCGGCCTGGGTCGCGACCTCGAAGTTCGCCGCCGACAATCCGGAATTCCTGAAGGGCTTCGCCTCGGTCGTCACCAAATACTACGCATCCTTCGCGGCGGACAAAGGCGCCTGGGGTCCCGAGAGCGACAACGCCAAGTCGCTCGCCAAGCTTCTCGGCGGAACGCCCGAGCAGCAGGCTTCGGCTCTGAAGAACCTGACGCTGCTCACCCCCGAAGTCCAGGTATCGGACGCCTGGCTCGGCGGCGGCGAAAAGGCGGGCGCCGGCAAGATCCTCAAGGACACGGCCTCCTTCCTGAAGGAGCAGGGCAAGGTGTCCGGCGTGCTGGACAATTACGGAAGCTTCGTCACCGCGGACGCGCTCGCCGGCGTCAGCAACTGATCCTCCCCGACGCCGGCGCGGCTTGCTGCGCCGGCGTCTAACATACGAGTTCCCTATGCTGAAAGTCGACCACGCCAGCGTTTTCTTCGCAGCCCGCGACGGGCGGACCGTTCACGCGCTTGATCGCGTGTCTTTCGATATTCCCGAACGCGGTTTCGTCGTCGCACTCGGCGCCTCGGGCTGCGGTAAGTCGACCCTTCTTAACGCGATTGCCGGTTTTCTTCCGCTTTCGGATGGCCGGATCACGCTCGATGGCCGCAGCGTCGAACGTCCGGGTGCTGACCGCGGCGTCGTGTTCCAGAAGGACTCGCTGCTGCCTTGGAAGTCGGTCATCGATAACGTCGCGCTCGGGCTGAAATTCGCCGGCGTAGGCCGGAACGAACGGCAAGCGCAGGCGCTCCAACTGCTCCGGCTCGTGGGTCTCGACGAGTTCGCCGGCGCCTTCCCCTACGAATTGTCGGGCGGCATGCGTCAGCGCGTCGGCATCGCACGGGCGCTTGCGACCAATCCCGACATCCTGCTGATGGACGAACCGTTCGGCGCGCTCGACAGCCTGACGCGCGAGCAGATGCAGGAATTGTTGGTTTCCGTCTGGAACAAGACGGCGAAGAAAGTTTTCTTCATCACCCATTCGATCGAAGAGGCCCTGTTCCTCGGCACGCAGGTGCTCGTCATGTCGCCTCGGCCCGGGCGCGTCGTCGCCCGCTTCGACCTCGACTTCGTCACACGCTTTGCCGAAACAGGAGATGCCCGCTCGATCAAGGCCTCGCCAGAATTTGCCGAGGTGCGCGAGCAGATACGCGCCATTCTCCACAGCACCGAAGATTTGAGGAGCGTCGCATGAGCGATATAACACAGGCTCCGCCTATTACGGCTCACACCGAGGATCGCCAGGTCAAGCTGGTGAAAATGGCCGGCTTCGGCGCCGCCGAGAAATCGACGGTGGCCATCAGCGTCGCCACGGCACTCGCCATATTGCTGCTGTGGTGGTTCGTCGCCGCGCTTGGCGTCGTTCCGCACCTGTTTCTGCCGCGCCCGGACGAGGTGCTGACGCAGATCGGCGTCATCTATCACGACGGCTATGCCGGGGCATCACTCTCCGAGCATGTCTCTGCAAGCCTGTTTCGCATCGTGGCCGCCGCCCTCATCGCCATCTCCGCCGGCATTCCGCTCGGATTGCTGATGGGCCTGAACCGCTGGGCGAAAGGCGTGTTCGACGCGCCGATCGAGTTCTACTGGCCGCTTCCACCCCTCTCCTACCTACCGCTGATGATCATCTGGCTCGGTATCGGCGAGACGTCGAAGATCACCCTCCTCGTGCTTGCGATGTTCGCGCCGATCTGCCTGTCGGCCCAGGCCGGCGTTCGTTCACTGCCGATCGAGCGCGTCAATGCCGCCCGTTCGCTCGGTGCAAGCCGGCTGCAGCTCTTCCTCTATATCGTCCTGCCGTCGGCCCTGCCCGAGATCCTCACCGGCATCCGTATTGCACTCGGCGTCGGCTGGAGCACGCTGGTTGCGGCCGAGCTGATCGCCTCCACCCGCGGGATCGGCTTCATGATCATGTCGGCTTCACAATTCCTGGCGACCGACGTCGTCTTTGTCGGCATTGCCATCATCGCGATCTGCGCCTTCACATTCTCGCTCGCCGTCCGCTTCCTCGAGACGTTCCTCGTGCCCTGGAAGGGCAAGCTCTGACCGAGTGGCGGCAGGCAACCATATTCAATGACTGCCTGCCGCCCCGTTCAAGCCGTGTATAGCGACGAGTTCAGCTGCGACCAGCTGCTGAAGCCGCCATAAATTGCGGTCCCGAATGCCGCGTTCCTCCAAATGCTTCACTGTCAGATACAGATATTCGGCGCAGGAGCCTACGTGTCCGCAGGCTCTCGCCAGCACCTGCGCCACCGTCTCCAGCGGCAATTTGCGGGAAACACCATCGCCCGTCGGGCCAGCCCAGAAGACCAGCGCGCGGACGAGCCCATGCGCGGTCGCGACCGGAATCCAACGCACCGTCGCAGCGTCTTCGATCGTACCGACCTCGCGGCGGATCAGGCGCCGAAGCTGGCCGAGGCGATCGTCATCGGAGAGCCTGAAGACGACGCCATTGCAGCGCCCGCCTCGATCAAGCGCCATCATCAGGCCCGGCTGGGCTTGCGTTGCCCGCCAGCGGGTCATCTCCAGGCAGAAGGAGCGATGCCACCCCCGTGTTGCACCATGCCGCGCCTCAACGGCGTCAAAATCCGGCTTCCATATCAATGATCCGTAGGCGAAAACCCAAAGCGGGGCGCCGGTCGACTCATGGAAGAGCCGCTTCGCAAGCACCTCCAACTCTGCGTCGGTGAGCGGCTTCCGATGCGGCTCGGGACCGACATCGATCTCGGGGCGAAGGCTGAGCGACACCAGCTCGTCCGTCAGAGCCATTCTGCCGGGCAGCAAAACTGCGCTTGCCCGCACGGTCCCCTGCTCATGCTTGCCGATATCCATCACGTGTCAATGCACCTTAAATCTGGCCGCATCGGCCTGGCGTCGCTGCAAGCTGCGTATCAGCATCGCGGCCTGCCTCACGATCGCTGAAAATGTCGCATCGTCGGCCTCTGCGATCCTTCCCGTCATGTCACGGATGATCGTCGTCAAATGGATAATCGAATGGCGATGCTGCGGATCTTCCGAGCCGATGTCGGCATCGGCCATGGCAAGCAGTGTCTGCACCAACCGTTCCATGGTTTTCCGGCGCCGGGTTCTCGGATCTGCATTCGGATCTTCGCTCAGGCGCAGGAGGTCGGCGACAATGTCGGACATTCCGGCTCCATTCAAATCGCAAAAGCCGGTGACATCGAAACGATATGCCGTCGACCACGCGTCTGCGTCTTCAATGTCTCCAGCAGCCGGTAGCCATTGCGCCAGCGGCCGAAGCCGCTGGAAACATTGATATGCCCGGCAAGGCCGATATTCCTGGTCTCGGCATTCCACAGGCGGCCAAACAGGGTCAACCGGTCGACCGTCATATAAGCATCGTTCATGCTGCCAATCACGACGGCTGGAAAAGGCAGGGGCGCCGTCGGCATCTCGCCAAACGAAATCCGCCCGGGATGCAGAATTTCCGTGGCCGGCAGGTCGCATGGCGCGACCAGCAACGCCGCTTTCACGTGACGTGCAGCGATGCGTCCGGCGAGCCGGGCGGCCAGCAGGCATCCGAGACTGTGGGCGACCAGATAGGCCTCACCGGCCTCTTCGAGCGCGCATTCCAGTCGATGTAGCCAGCGCTCAAGGTTCGGATGATCCCAGTCATCCTGATTGACGCATCGACTGCCCGGCTGGTCCTGCAGCCAGTGCTGCTGCCAATGTCCTTCTCCCGAACCGAACAGCCCGGGAAGAATAAGCACATCGCTCATCGAATCAGCCCGATCACCAGGGCAAACAGAAATGTGAAAGAGCCGGCGATCGTGCAGATCCCGGCCGCGTGCCGGAGTTGCGACACGAGGCTTCCCGCTGCTCTTTTCGTACCATGCCGACGGAGGCCGGTCTCAACGACGATCGCCATCACGCCACTCCTCAATACCAAAGGCCGGGCGCTGCGCCCCAATAGTGAAGTTCGTATTCGCGTGCCGAGCGGTCGCGTTCTTCGTCGCGGATCAGCAATTCGTTTTCAGACTTCCGCGCAGTTGCCGTTTTCAGATCAAGAAAGCGGCCGATCGCGAGCTTCAGCCAGAAGCGGACATCAAACTTCATGCGAACCTCCTGTCTGGAATCGATGGTCTCCGGTCAGGCGGTTCAGCTTTTCATAGAAGCGCAGAACCGCTCTAAGCTTTTGTTTTTACGCAATTCGGGACGGACAACCGCTTCCCACCTTTCCCGGAATTGCTGCAATGCGCGTCGCGTCAAAAGCGGACGGATGCGGCACGCTTCAGGTCTTTGATCGACGCATGTCGTCACTCCCCGCGCACTTTTGGGCGATCTGCATCAGCAGGAAATCAGCGCATGACGTCGCGCATTGGCAAGGAGATCGCGAAGCGACGCGGTCGGCCCATAGAGCATCAGCAGCCGGTTCTCTTCCCGCTTGGCGAGGCGATATCGCCGAGCGAATTCAAAGACGCTGCACATCTGCTCGCCCGCTCCGGATCTTTCGGCATCGTCCGCCGCAGCCTTCTGAGAGCTGATCATGGCGACGATCCTATTCGGCCGCCGCTAGAGCCGGCTTCACCTCGGGGAAGAATGCCGCCAATTCGCCGACCACCTCGCCGATGCGGCTCGAAAGCGCGTCCGAGGAGACCGCGTAGCTGTTAAAATCGCGATCGGAGGCGTAAACGGCAGTCGGCAAAGTATGGGCCATGAAAAACCCGAAGAGCGGTCGAAGCTGATGCTCGACCATCAGCGCATGCCGGTCGCCGCCGCCGGTCGCCGTGATGATGATCGGCTTCGCCCGCAATTCGTGCGGGTCGATCAAGTCGATGAGGTGCTTGAAATGGCCGGGATAGGAACCCTTATAGGTTGGCGAACCGATGATCAGGGCATCCGCGTTCACAATCTCGTCGATGACGTGCCTGGCCTGCTCGTCCAGGTCCTTGCGCCACAAGGCTCTGCCCAGAGAAGGACCGACATCATTGAGATCATAGGTCTTGCTCGTAAAGTCGTATCGTTCGCTCGCCCGTTCGGCAACGTGCCGTACAAGGGCCAGTGTCTTTGATGGTCGGTTGAAGCTGCCAGCAATGCCGACGAGTTTGAAACCTGACATAGCTTTTCCTCTCTTTAGGTCGCCTCAATTATTCTCTACAAAAATGATAGATTAAAGGTACGAGTGTTCCTCTTAGTTGGTGTCATTGAAAAAATTATCTTGCTCGTCCGAACTTAAGGCCTATCGCCGCGGAGATGACGTTCGAGGAAGGGCAGATTGTCCTGTCCCCAATAGAGTTCCCCATCATAGACGTAGCTCGGAAAGCCGAAGACGCCGCTGTCGCGCGCATGCACACGGTCGGCAGACCATTTATTCTGGACATCGTCGTCAGCTTGCCGCCTGAGGAGCACGGCGCCATCGAAACCGGCGGCGTTAACGATCGCCTCGCGCACGTCGGGCTTGCCGATATCCTTCGCTTCGCGCCAGAAGGCATGCTGGAGAGCACGGGCGACACCGATCCAATCGTGCCCGTCGAGATAGGCGGCAATCACGAAGAGAGAGGCGGGCGTCGGATCGCTGAGCTCCGGGCGATGCTCGAGCCGCAGTGCCTTGCCCCGCACGCGCGCCCAGCGTTTGAGGTCCCGCGTCCAATAGGCGCGTCGGATCTCCGGACGGTTGCGTGAAAATATGCCGCCGTTTTCTTCGACCACTGTCGTCAGATACGGCGTAACGACGACGTCGTTCTTCGCAGCAAGTTCGGTAAAGGCGTCGAAGCCGATGTAGGACCAGGGCGAGCCGATCGAAAAGAAGTATTCTACCGTTTTGGTCACTGATGAATGTTCCTCGTAAAACGATTGTTCTGGCATCGATTGTTGGTGATCAAATCAGGAAGCGGCCCGAATTCCGGGGTGCGCTTTCCATCCGAGTTCGGGTGCGATTGCCGTCACGAAATCGTGGAGGATCTGGCGATATTGCTCGTGCTCGAACTCGTAAGGAAGTTCGAGCCGCAGCTCACTAACCTCGGACAGAATCGGATCTGAAAATAGCCGCTCCAATATCTCCTCCGACGTGCCGATGATATCCCGGGCGAACAAGGTGCGCCGCTCGCCTTGCGGCGAGAGCGTCCGCTGATGGCGGCCGTCGGCATAGTCGCGGTAACGGCGGCGTGTGGCCGCATCGGCGCTGTCGAAAGGCACGATGACGCGGCCGAGCGCGACGCGGCGCTCAGTTCCGGTGGCGCGATAGGTTTCTATGAGCCTGGATTGGGCGACGAAGAAATCGTCGGTCCCCTCCCCCGTTATGACGTTGCCGGTCAACAGGTTGAAGCCATTGCGGCCGGCCCATTGGGCCGAGCGCTGCGACCCGCCACCATACCAGATGCGGTCGATCAAACCTCTGGCAAAAGGCTGCAGCCGCGGCCGCTGCGGGCCGAAGGGCGTCTTGATGAAGGTCTGCTCGTCGCCGAGATAGCTGCCGCGCAGATTATCGGCAAAACGCAGCACGCGATCGTGGGAGAAATCGTAGCTCGTCCAGTCGCCATCGAAGGCCAGCGGGCCAATCAGCTCGGCGTGCAGCGGCCGGCCGGCGCTGACGCCGATGTTCAGCCGTCCGCGCGAGAGGACATCGACCGTGGCCAGGTCCTCGGCCAGCCGGTAAGGGCTTTCATAACCGATCGGAATGACCGCGGTCCCGAGCTCGATCCGGCTGGTGCGCTGTGTGGCCGCCGCCAGAAATGCGCTGGCGGACGAGATCCCCGGCTCCAGATGCCGCTGGCGGACCCAGGTGCTGTCGAAGCCCAGCTCCTCGCCATATTGCAGTTGCTGAAGCGTCTGCTCCAATCCCGACAAGGGATCATCGTCGGGATAATTGCCGGGGGTGAGGAAGCCGATATGGCTGATCGATATATCGCGGCCGCTCATGTCATGTCATCCTGATCAATATTTCGGCAGGCCGGGCGGATTGGTCTCGGATGCGGGCAAGGCTTCCTCGGAAAGATGCCAGTGTTCGAGTATCCGTTTGTACGTTCCGTCCTGGATCAGGCCATTGGTGGCGATGGTCAGCGCATCGGCGAGCCCGCTTCCCTTGCGGGTGGCGATGGCGACATCGGAACGATCTGGCCAGCCTGCGCTCAGCGTGCCGACGCGCTTGATGTTCTTGTCGCGCGCGGCAATGAAGACGAGCTGGGCATGCGGCTGAACGATGACATCGGCCCGGCCGGAACGCAGCGCAAGCAGGCTCGCCGCCTCATCGTCGTAATATTGCAGCTCGATCGGCTTCAGGCCGGCGGCGACGTCCTCTTCGCTCCACTTCACCAGAATGCGCTCCTGGTTGGTGCCGGCGCCGACGATGATCCTGAGGCCGGCTGCATCCTTCGGCTCCTTGATCGAGCTAATGGGGCTGGCCGATTTCACGAAGATGCCATGCAGGCCCTGGCGATAGGTGGAGAAATCGAACTTCTCCTTACGCTGCTCGGTCACACCGACATTGGAGATGACGGCATCGTATTTGCCCGAGGTGAGGCCGAGCGGCCAGTCGATCCAGGCGACGGGGACGATCTCCAGCGTCAGACCGAGGCTCTCGGCAATGGCATAGGCATAGTCGGGATCTGCCCCGACCACGGTCTTGGCGTCGGTGGCATAGGTGGCAAGCGGAGGCCCGCCTGGGCTGACGGCGATGGTGAATTTGCCAGGCGTGACGAACTTGAAATCTTTCGGGATCGCCGCGACGGCCGCATCGTTCCTGGCGGCATGAAGCCTAGCCGGCTGCTGCGGGCTCAAGTCGAATTCATCGGAGGCATGTGCTGCGCCGAGCCCGGTCAAGATTGCCGTCAGCGCTGTGAGGAAGAGGGTACGGATTGCTGGAAAGGTCGTCACGCTCGATATGTCTCCGTTTGCATAGAAAGGCAGGGACGGACCGGCGAGATGCCGGTCCGTAAGCCGACTATTACGAACCGCTCTTCGGCAGGCCGGGTGGGTTGGTCTGGGCCTTGTCGATTGCCTCAGGACCGAGATTCCAGCTATCGAGGATCTTCTTGTAGGCGCCGCTGGCGATCAGGTCGTTGACGACATCGGTGACCGGGGCGGCAAGGCCGCTGCCCTTGCGCGTGGTGACTGCGATTTCGGCGGTGATCGGCCAACCGCCGCTGACCGTGCCGACGAGCTTGGTCTTGCCATTAATACCCGCCGCATAGGCCTGGGTCGCGTTGACGCTGAAGACGGCGTCGGCCCTGCCGGACTGGACGGCGAGATCCTTGACCGCGTCGTCGTCGTAATATTGCACCTCGATCGGCTTCAGGCCGGCCGCGACGTTCCGCCGATCCCACTCCAGAAGGATCTTCTCCTGGTTGGTGCCAGCATCGGTGATCACCTTCAGCCCCGCAATATCCTTCGGCTCCTTGATCGAAGTGATCGGGTTATCGGCCCTGACGTAGAAACCGAGCTCATCCTTGCGATAGGTCGAGAAATCGAACTTTTCCTTACGCTCTTCCGTGACCGTCACGTTCGATATCACCGCGTCGAACTTGCCGGAGGTGAGCCCGAGCGGCCAATCCGCCCATGCGACGGACACGAGATTGAGCTTCAAGCCCAAACTGTCGGCGATCGCCTGCGCGAGATCGACGTCATAGCCGATGACGGTCTTGGAATCGGAGGCATAGTCGTGCAGCGGCAGATTGCCGCTCGTGCTGATTCCGACGGTGAAGACGCCGTTTTCGACGAACTTGAAGTCCTTGATTTCCGCAATGCGCTTCTCGTTCTTTTCCACCCGCAGCCGGTTCGGCTGTTCGGGGCTGAGATCGAACTTCTGCTGCGCCTGAGCGGAGCCGAAACCGATCGCACCAATGGTGACGGCTCCTGCTATCAAAAGCTTTACTCTATCAGTAAATGTCATGCCCCTTCTCCGTTTCATCTTAAGATTGTGCTTGTTGTCATTCGACCAGAGCAGCCCGTCGCAGCCCGGCCTTCGCCAGCGCTGTCGGCGCTAGAGAACCTTTGCGAGGAACTCGCGTGTGCGGGGATGCTCGGCCTGGGTGAAAATCCGGGCCGGCGGGCCGGCCTCAAGAATACGGCCGCTTTCCATGAACACGACGGTGTCGGCGACCTCGCGGGCGAAACCGATTTCATGGGTGACGATGACGAGCGTCGTGCCAGTGCGGGCCAGCTCCTTGATGACGTCGAGCACTTCGCCGACCAGTTCGGGATCGAGCGCGGAGGTCGGTTCGTCGAACAGCAGCACCTTGGGGCGGAGCGCCAGTGCCCGGGCGATCGCGACGCGCTGCTGCTGGCCGCCGGAGAGTTGGCGCGGATAGGCGTTGATCTTGTCGCTGAGGCCGACACGGGCGAGAAGCTCCTGCGCCAGCTGCACGGCTTCTTCACGGCCGATGCCGTGGACCTGGATCGGCGCCTCGATCAAGTTTTCGAGCACGGTCAGATGCGGGAAGAGGTTGAAGCTCTGGAAGACCATGCCGATATCGGCACGGCGCTTGAGGATATCCTTTTCCTTGAGCTCATAGAGCGTATCGCCTTTCCTGCTGTAGCCGACGAAATCGCCGTCGACCGAGATGAAGCCCTCGTCGACACGCTCCAGGTGGTTGATGGAGCGCAGCAGGGTCGACTTTCCCGAACCGGAAGGACCCAGGATGGCGGTCACGCTGCCGGCCGCCAGGTTGAGCTCGACGTCGTCGAGGACCTTCAGCGAACCAAAGCTTTTGGAGATACTGTGGATGCGCACCGCACCGCCTGTCCGCAGTGCCGTCGCGTCATGAAAACCGAGATTGCGGGTCTTCTCGGTCGTGGTGTCAAGGGACGGCAACGGTCGGCGGAAGCGCTCCAGGAACGCCTCGAAGGGCAGCGGCGTCGGATTGCGCACGGCGCCCTTGGAGAAATACCGCTCGATATAGTGCTGGGCGACCGAGAGCACGGTCATGATGATCAGATACCAGACGGTTGCGACCATCAGCAGCGGGATGACTTCGAGATTGCGGCGGTAGATCACCTGGACGGTGTAAAAGAGCTCGGGCAGCGCCAGCACATAGACCACGGAGGTGCTTTTCGCCAAACCGATGAGCTCGTTGAAGCCGGTCGGCAGGATGGAGCGCATGGCTTGCGGCAGCACGATGCGGAAGGCCTGGCGGCGGCGCGGCAGACCAAGCGCGGCGGCGGCTTCCAGCTGCCCTTGGTCCACCGACAAAATGCCGCCTCGAACGATCTCGGCGAAGAAGGCCGACTGGTTGAGCGTGAGGCCGAGATAAGCGGCAGCAAAGGGCGTCAGCAACTGTACGGTGGGGTAGTCGAACAGCAGCGTGTCGGTGAAGGGAACGCCGATCGTGATCGTTTCGTAGAGATAGCCGAGATTGTTCAATATCAACAGCAGCACGATCATAGGAATCGAGCGCAGTAGCCAGATGTAGCCCCAGGAAAGGCCTGACAGCAGCGGCGACTTTGAAACGCGGGCGAGCGCCAGAGCCGTTCCGAGGATGGAACCCGAAACGGCGGCGAGCGCAGTCAGGAGCAGCGTCCTGCCAAGGCCGACGAGCACGGGCTCGGCGAAAAACCATTCGGCAAAGACGCCCCAACCCCAGCGTGGATTGGTGAAGATGGAATAAAGCACCGAGACGATGACGATGGCGGCGAATATCGTGCCGGCCAACCGCTCGGGATGGCGGGCCGGGACAATGCGGTAACGGGAAGTGTCCTGCCTGGGTTCTGCCGTCCTGCTGCCGGGCTCAAGGCCCGCAAAATCCGTCGTCAGTGCCATTCTCATTTCCCTTTTATGATTGTCTGACTTGCCGTTTCAGAGATTTCAGCCGGCCACTTTCAGGCGCGGTTCGCTTTCGAAAGCCGGCACGGCGAGATGGGTGATGTCCTTCTCGAAGGGCAGGCTCTTGTAGATCTCGGGATCGGCCGCCGTGTCGAAGAGCGCGGTGTAGCCATAGTTCAGATAAAGTCCGACGGCCTCTGGCTGGCGGAAACCAGTCGTCAGATAGATTCTGCTATAACCTTGGCGGGCGGCCTGAAGCTCCAGCTCCACCAGAACCTTGCGAGCGAGTCCCTGACGGCGCAGATCCGAACGTGTCCAGATGCGTTTGAACTCGGCCGTGCGATCGTCGTAATGCTTGAAGGCGCCGCCACCGACGGTTTCGCCGTTGCGGATCAACAGCAGGAAGTTTCCGTGGGGCGGCGCAAAGGCTTCAGGAGGATACCGGTTCAATTCGGCTGCGGCGCCTTCGGCATTGAAATAGGTGCCGTAGCGGCTGTCATATTCGTGGATCAGTTCATCGATCAGCGGCTTGGCGCGCAGATCAAGAGGGCTCGTATAGAGAAACGTATCGCTCATATCGCTCATCACCCGTTGTCTTCAGTGAGGAAGGTTTCTGCGAGCCGGACCCAGTAGCGGGCGGCGGGCGCAATGATCGCGTCGTTGAAATCGTAGTGGGCGCTGTGGAGAGGCGCGCTGTCGCCATTACCGACGAAGAGGTAGCTGCCGGGGTTGGCCTGCAGCATGAAGGCGAAATCCTCGCTCGCGGTTCTCGGCCGGAAATCCTTCTCGATCGCAGCAAGGCCGAGAGCGTCATAGGCGACGTCGCGAGCAAATGCCGTCTCCTTGGCATGGTTGACCAGCGCCGGAAAGCCCAGCCGATAATTCACGTCCGCTTCCGCGCCGAAGCTTTCGCCCTGGGCCCGGGCAAGGGCTGGAATGCGCTCCTGCAACAGCTGGCGAACCGTCTCGCTGAAGGCCCGCATGGTGAGTTTCATCTCCACGCTCTCCGGGATCACGTTCGAGGCGGAGCCCGCATGGATTGAACCGACGGTGGCGACCGCCATGTCCTGCGGATCGACATTGCGCGAGACGACGCTCTGCAGCGCAGTGATGAAGGAGGCCGATGCCAGCACCGGATCGACGGCGCGGTGAGGTTCAGCGCCGTGGCCGCCCTTGCCGACGATCCTGATCACCGCCTGGTCGACAGACGCCATGGCGGGGCCTGTGACGAAGCCGAACTGACCCGTTGGGACACCCGGCCAGTTGTGCAGCCCGAAGACCGCATCGACGGGAAATTTTTCGAACAGCCCTTCCGAAATCATCTTGCGGGCGCCCGCGCCGATCTCCTCGGCCGGCTGGAAGATCAGCCTGAGCGTGCCGCTGAAATTGCCGCTTTCGGCGAGATAGCGGGCGGCGGCAAGCAGGATCGAAGTATGCCCGTCATGGCCGCAGGCATGCATGACGCCGGGATTGCTGCTGGCATAGGCAAGGTCGGTGGCCTCCTCGATCGGCAGTGCATCCATATCGGCCCGAATGCCGACCTGCTTCTTGCCTTCGCCACGTCTGAGGGTGGCGACGATGCCGGTACCGGCAATGCCCGTCGCCACCTCGTAGCCCCAGGAGGAAAGGCGGGAAGCCACGAGCTTGCTGGTCCTCAGTTCCTGGAACGCAAGCTCGGGATATTGGTGCAGATCATGGCGTAGCGCGATGATCTCATCGAGATAGCGGGCGATGCCCTTCTCGACCGGATCATTGCTGCGCGGGTTCTGAGCGATGACGTTCATGGCGGATTCGCCGGCGCCTCAGGCGCCGCCTGCCTTTCCGCGTTCGAACTCCCCCGCCGCGGTCGCATAGCGGCTTTCACGGAAGGGTAGGCCCAGATGGTCGCGCAGCGTCGCGCCCCTGAGGACAGGATCGAAATAGCCGCGCTCGGTGAGGATCGGCAGGACGTATCTGGCAAAATCGTCGAAGCCCTCGGCAATGACGGGAAAGCCCAGGATGAAGCCGTCAGCGGCGCCATGATCCACCCAGCGGATGATCTCTTCTGCGATATGCTCGGCGGTGCCGATGAAGGCGGTGCGCGGCGTCGCTACATCGAGCGCGACCTGGCGGAGCGTCAGCCCCTTTTCCCGCGCCGTCCTTTTGATACGATCGGTGGTAGCGCGGAAATTGTTCCTGCCGATATCGCCGAGTTCGGGGAACTCTTCGTCGAGCGGATAGACGCTGAAATCATGGTGATCGAAGAAGCGGCCGAGATAGAGAAGCGCCTCCTCGATCGTAACGAGGTTGCGGATCGCCTGGTACTTGGCTTCCGCCTCATCAGCGGTCGCGCCGACGATCGGCCCGATGCCCGGATAGACACCGACTTCGGTAGCACTGCGGCCATGTGCAATCACGCTGTCCTTCAGCTGGCGATAGAAGGCCTGAGCCTCTTCAAACGGCCCGCCATTGGTGAAGACGGCATCGGCATGCTTGCCGGCCAGTCTGATGCCGGAATCAGAAGCACCGGCCTGGAAGACGACGGGCTGACCCTGCTTCGAACGGCCGATGTTGAGCGGCCCCTCGATGCGGAAGAAGCGGCCCTTGTGATTGAGGCGGTGCATCTTCGTCTTGTCGACAAACACGCCGGTCTCGCGATTGCGCACGAAAGCGTCGTCGTCCCACGAATCCCAGAGGCCCTTGATCGCATCGATATAATCCTCGGCGATCTCGTAGCGCAGATCATGCTCGGGATGCTCGCGGCTGTAATTGCGACCCGAACCCTCGAGAGGCGAGGTCACCGCGTTCCACCCTGCCCTGCCGCCGCTGATGAGATCGATCGAGGCGAACTGGCGAGCGATGGTGAAGGGATCGCTGTAAGAGGTCGAGACCGTGCCGACAAGGCCGATCTTCGAGGTCGAAGCCGCCAACGCCGAGAGAATGGCGATCGGCTCGAACCGGTTGAGGAAATGCGGGATCGACTGCTCGTTGATATAGAGTCCGTCGGCGACGAAGGCGAAGGCGATGCCGGCTGCCTCCGCCTTGCGCGCCGTCTCGACGAAGAAGTCGAAATTGACGCTCGCATCGGCCGGGACGCTCGGATGTTTCCAGGCATTCATATGGCCGCCAGGCCCCTGCAGCATAATGCCGAACGTGACGTGTTTTTGAACCATGGGATCGATCCTCCTTGGAACGGGTCAGGCGACGAGGGAAAGCCGCTCAGCGGCGAGCAGCTCGATGGAGGCAAGGCGGTCGGCGGTTGAAAGCGCCGGCGTGTCGAGCACGAACTCCTTGACGCCGTAGCGGCGGTGAAGCTCATCCAGCTCCCCGCGGATCTGCTTTGCCGTGCCGTGGAGCACGCTCGGCACCTTCTCCTCGATACGGTAATCGGTGACGCCGGCCTGACGGGCAAATTCGGCCGCCTGCTCTTCACTGCCAACATTGACGGTCTGGCCGTTCGGCAGGAACACCTTGACGATGCGCAGATTGCCGACGCGCTCACGGGCATATTCCTCGCTTTCGGCGGCAAAGGCTGCGAGCGCGAGGATCGGGCGCTTACCGCCGGATGCCTGCTCATAGGCCTCGAACGTCTTGTTGAGATTGTCAGGATCACCGTTCAGGTGGCCGGCGAAGACGAGTTCCCAGCCCTTCTCCGCTGCGAGTCTCGCGCTCTCGACGCTAGCGCCGAGCAGGAAACGTTCAGGAGCCATCGGCGGCAAAGGGGTCGCCTGCGCGCCGTCGCTATTGGGATCTGCGGCGAGATAGGTATTGAGGTCGGAAAGCTGGCTCGCAAATTCCGGCTTCCTGGACGGATCGACAGCTAGCTGCAGGGCCCGTGTCGATAGCGGAAAGCCCCCCGGCGCCTTGCCGACGCCAAGATCGACTCGACCAGGCGCAAGCGAGGCCAATAGATTGAAGGTCTCGGCAACCTTGTAGGCGCTGTAATGCTGCAGCATGACCCCGCCGGAGCCAACGCGGATCTTCGAGGTCCTAGCAAGAAGATAGGCGATCAGCGCCTCCGGCGCGGAGCTCGCCAGATTAGACATGTTGTGGTGTTCAGCGACCCAGAAACGGTGATAACCAAGTTCCTCGGCGCGGGCTGCAATCTTTACCGTCGCCCTCAGCGCATCGGCAGCGGAAAGGCCCTGTTCGATCGGGCTTTTGTCGAGAAGGCTGAGGACGTAGGTCATGACGCGCCGATCCACTCAATGGTTGCAAAACTTAATCTATAAAATCAGTAGACAACGTTCATTATAAGAAATGACATTCTCTTTCAGAGCCACTGAGTGGAAAAAAGCAGGCGCGCCTGAACGGCCAGGTCGCATGTTCGAGTGACTGGCCGGAACTCTTCCGCTTGACTACTTAATGATTTCTGGTCGAAAGGGAGAACCGCCTGAAGCTGTCAGAACAGGTCAAGCCGATCAGCTACTCAAGGCGCATGCGCCCGAAATCATCCGGACGCTGAAGGACAACCCGCAGCCATGTCGTCATTAGCCTTCATGGCGAGGCGAAAGCGATCCTTCAGGATGTCGGCCAGTATGAAGAAACGCAGGAGACCATGGCGCTCCTGAAGGTGCTGGCGCTCACCAATCGGCAAGTCGAGGAAGGCAAGACGCGCCCCGCTGCGGAATCCTTCGCGCACATTCGCAAGCGTCTGGCCGCCAGCCAGTCCTGAAGTCGAGGAACTCCATCGTTTCATCGCCGGTCGCGACGGCACGGAAATGGCGGAACACATCCTGGAAATCGAGAACGCCTGTGCCGGTCTCGAAGAATTCCCCGCCCGCGGAAATATCCCAAATGAACTGGTCAGCATCGGTATCTCCGAATACCGGGAACTGCACCATAGACCCTGGCGTATGATCTATCGCATCATCGGCACCGAAGTCGCCGTCTATTGCGTGGTGGACGAACGCCGCGACATGCAGGCCTTCCTCGAGCGAAGACTTATCCGCTGAAATCCAGCACACCATCCCTCCCCCGTTTCGACAGACTCGCCGGCGTCCACTCGACCGCCTAACACCTATCCAGCCTTTCGGCCGGCTGGCGCATTCGCCCGCAGGAGCGCCATCAGCATCGAACCGATCGCGAATTCTCCCTTTTCGCTTCGCCGCGTCAGGTCGCGAAGATATCCGCCGGCTGAATTGATGTGGCCCCCGCGTTCCAGGATGCATGCCATCACGGTCGCGGCGTTTTCCGCCCCCATCACACTTGCCGCCTCCTCATAGGCTGACGGGCTGACGCCGAGCATTGACCGAACCGTGACGGCGGCGCTCATCAGGTCGCGCCAATTGCGGATCACGCCACCCGGCCCGTAGGCCAGGATTTCCGGGCAGGCCTGCAGAACCAGGCCAAGCGGGAAGGATTTCAGGCCGCCGGAGTCATCGCCGCCGCCCTCCCGTCGACTTTGCCGCTCCTCCTGTCCGATCGGATGGGTCGTCGCATCCCTCCCCCTTTCCAACATCACGGCCCCACGCCCGTCGTCTTGCTCCGGCATTGCGCCCTGCTTCGTTTCGAAGCTTGGTTCAAATTCAAAGGTGGATTCGGGGTTTGAATTCTGTATGTGACGCTCGATATGACAGGCATTGCCGCTTTGTTTCGTGGATTTAATCCGAGTCTCCAACCGGTTAAGGATATCTGCCCGAAGCGCTGTCAATTCATCGAGCAACTGCTCGAGCTGCGCTGTCGTCGGCGACCTCGGCAGGCCTTCGACCAGGTCCCGAAATTCCCGATATAGCCCCTGCCAATCCCCCTGAACGTCTTCGTCGACAGCCGCTTCGATCAGCTTTGCGATATCACGGCGGCAAAGAGTCATGCGTTCGCGCAGGCGCTGGACATGCAAGCGCTCGGCCATTACCTCGGCGGCGAGCTGCTCGATCTCCTCGGCGCGAGCAAGCAGCGGCGCCAGCGAGAAGCCGAAGGCCTCGTTGACCTCCCCTGCCCTGTCCCTGCGGACATAGCGCTTGCCATTAGGACTGTCCTTGCGCAACAGAAGCCCCGCCTCGACAAGTGCGGCAAGATGGCGCCGCACGGTCTGTTCGGCCATGCCATGTGTTCGGAGGGACAGCTGGATATTCGAGGGGAAGACGATCAAGCCGTTTTCCTGGGCCAGTTCGTTCTTCGGATAAAAGCTCAACAAAGCATTGAGCACCGCCAGTGCGCGATCGGTGATGCCGAGCAGCGGCTTTGCTTCGCACAGCGCGCGAAACAATTTCCATTTATCCACCGACTGATCAGGCTTGATCTCACCTGCCATGACCTGGTTTGCGAGCATTCCAAGCGTCATCGACCGCCGCCCGAAGGGCGTCGTTATACTTCCGGTTTCCATCTCTTCCACCTCAATGAGGCAAAAGAAATCCGCTCGCCTGAACGGCGCCAAAAACTCTTGACAGCGATTCTCGGAAGTGCGATTCTCGGAGGTGTTCAAGACTACGAGGAAAGCTTCCGTGACGGTGACGTTCGGGGGCTTTTTTCTTTTGCGCGTTATCTCCTGTTCAATTGTCAGCTGACAATCAGTCTAACTGGTTCATTTTCCCTCATTTTCCTCTTCGAATTCGGCGGCGAGGCCCGCCAGCCGCCGAGCCAGGAATTCCGAAAATGCCGCCGATTTGACGGTGATGCGAAAGGTTTTTCCCGAGCGGCTCACCGAAGCAAGCGTCCCGCCGCCTTGCGTCCGAAGCGTCTGCTCGACCCGCTGCGGCGAGCCCTTCTCCTCCAGTGCCTTCCAGATGACATCGAAGCGGCTATTGCTCTCCAGTGTTGGGAAAGCAGCGGCAGCGATTGCCGCCTGCGCCTTCTTCCGCCCGCCCGCCTCTCTGAATTTATCGGCAAAGGCCAACCAGCGGGGGCGTCCCACCTTCGGCGCCGGTCCGATGGCAAGAATGATCTCCGGATCGATCGTCTGCGCCACCTGCAGCAGCCGTGACGTTTCCGGTTTATCCGTCGCCAGCGCCTGAGCAATCATGTCGCGACTGAAGCCATGTTCATCCATGCGTCGCGCAAACAGAGCCCGTTCGATGAAGCTCAGGTCGACACGCGGCCCGTTCTCCTGGCCCTGCGCGAGGATCAGCTCTTCATCCGTGAGCTTGCGCACCACGGCCTTGACGGGAACGCCGATCTCCGCGGCCGCACGCAAGCGCCGGTGGCCATAGGCGGCCTGGTAATGCCCGGCCTTTACCGGGTCCGGACGCACAAGGATCGGAACCTGCTGTCCGCTTTCCTGGATCGACTGCTTCAATCGCTCGAACTCAGGATCCTTGTCGACCGGGATGCGGTCGCGGATAAAGGACATTTCGACGACAGCCGGATCGATCTCCAGCACTTTGTCGCCAGAGGCGAGGGACTCACGCAGGGCCTTGGCGGCCGCGGCTTCCTCACCCAGCCGGCCAAGCGACAGGTTCATCGCCTTGACCGCGCCCGATGGCCGATGCGGCGGCGGCGCGCTTGGCGCCTCCGGTCGTGCCGGCTCGACGGCGCCGACCATGCTCTTCAGGATATCGCGACCTTTGGGGCTCATGTCCTGCTCCATGCACTGCGGATGAGTTGCTCGACCTCGGCATTGACGCTGTCGACGGATTCGACGCCGCGGTCATAGGTCTGGCGATGCATCGTCTCGCGGCCCGCCTCGTAGATCGTCTGCTTGGACAGGCCTGCATCCGAAACCGCCGTTGACTTCACCATCATCGAGGTCAGCACGCGCTCGCCGAACAAACTGCGCAGGAAGGCGACAATCTGCGCCTGCGGACCGTCATTGGACTCATAACGGGTGATCAGGTAGCGCATCCAGTCATATTCGAGATTGCCGCCTGCCTGCTTGACGACGGCCAGAAGATCGGAGGTCATCGTCAGGAACTGGTTCATCGACGCCACGTCGAGCATCTGTGGATGCACGGTGATCAGCACGGCAGTCGCAGCGCAGAGAGCAGACAGCGTCAGAAAGCCGAGGGTAGGGGGGCAATCGATGATGACGACGTCGTAGCTCTGCTCCAGCGAATGCAGCGCATTGCCGACCCGCATGAAGAACATGTCCTTGTCGTCGCGATTGCTGTCGGCCAGCGCCTTCGGGGTATCATGCTCGAACTCGTGCAGTTCGAGATTACCCGGAATGAGATCGAGGCCGGGGAAATAGGTCTGGCGGACGATGTCGGCCACGTCGCGGCGCGTCTCGTCATATTTGATAGCGCCGTAGAGTGTCTCGTCTTCACCGACATCGAACTCCGGCTGATATCCGAGCATCGCCGACATCGACGCCTGCGGGTCGAGGTCGACGGCGAGCACACGATAGCCGCGCAGTGCCAGGAACTGCGCCAGATGGATTGACGTTGTCGTCTTGCCGGATCCGCCTTTAAAATTGGTAACGGCGATGACCTGGAGATGGTCGCCCACCCGGCGCGTCGGCAGATAGGAAGGTTTAGTACGCCCCAGATGCTGGCGCATCGCATGGATTTCTTCGAGCGAGAAGACGCGGCGGCCGGCCGCCGTCTTTTCTGGATTGATGCTTTCCATCTGGGCAGTGAGGTGGCGAACATAGCTGTCGGTGACGCCGAGCAGCTTGGCGGCCTCGGTGCTGCTGAACCGTCGCAGCGATTTGCGGGCATCGGGCGAAAACAGCCGCTCGAACAGCACCTGGAGCTGGCTGCTGAGCATCGTCGAGTCCTGCGCAATCGTCTCGTCGATCGAGACTTGACTCGCTCTTCTGGCTTTCTCAACAATCGCGGCCTTGGTCGGCAT
>NZ_CP101435.1:0-396883 GCF_051124255.1 Rhizobium sp. YTUHZ045 | reverse complement strand
GTACCCCTCCCCTATTCCAATGAGCTTGGATGTCTCCGCGGGAGTAAAGTTTCGGATTCCCTTTTCGGAATGCGGTGGAAAAACGGTCGCGTGATGAGCTTGGAGTTGCATTGACAGCGCAGAGGAATGGCGCTGAATCAATCCTTTGAGATCTGACATATCCGCCGTTACAATTTTCTCTGCCATCTGTGTCATGCCGATTCGCCCAATTTAACTAACTGCGGTTTTGGCCGAAGAATTCGGTTTTGACCGCAGTTGTATTATTGCCCCCGATTCTCTCGTGAAGGCAAGGGCTTTTTGGTTAATGAAAAGTTAATGTACCCGACCTGTTTGCGCAGTTAGCCGCGGCTAACTCGGCAATCTATAGTCACGTGTCACAGGTTCGACGCCGAATGATGACTCTTGAGCGCAGGAGCGCAGGTCGTAGACGCCCGAGAAGGTCCAGACATCTACTATCCCGCACACTTACCGCCACGGTCGGACTTCCGCCAATTGGGCAACAATCCAAGCCGGGCTCATCTTGACGCTGCGATGAGCTTTGGCGGCCGCGTGAAATGTTGACTAACAGCGGTGAGGAAAGAGGGCCAGGGGGCCGGAGCAAGGGTCTCCTTCCCATCTTCGGCGACAATGATGGTACCGGTGACGAGCTTGTCAGCACGCAATTGCTTGGGCGAGGTTCGCGCGGCTCATGCACATACAACGGGACCACTCGCTCCGGATACCTGCCGTTTCGGTCAGGTGCATCGACAAGGAGGCGGACGGTTGTTCTCAGGAGGCGGCGTGCTGCTAAGCAGAGCGGACCGAATAGGCCTGTAGTAGGATAGCCAGCGGCAGCTTCTCCGGTGTGGTCAACGGCCGACTGGCTCGTCGAGTAGGCCGCTGCAGACCAGCCCGGACCGGGAAGCGATTTGTCAGCGATTGGCCGGTCCTCCGCATTGGACGCTCTGGCGGAAACCGGTCTCGAAGTACGACTCCGCAGAAAGAGCCCGCACGCCCGAACCTCGCCGCTGATTTCAGCTTCGATCGGGTCGGATGGCGCAGGCTCGAACGTTGCAGGTTCCTGGTTCATAGGCGCAGTTAGCCGCGGCTAACTGGGATTGGAGGATGAACTCATGTCAAAGCCTTTGCGAGGGTCCCTCCCCCATCACAGATTTGCGGCGTCGCGCTGAGTGCGTTCACGAACTTACAGCATACTCGCCTCCGGAACACTTCTTTTGACTCCACTATTGTCACAGTTAAAGAGGGCCCATTCGCCGAAAGATCATGCGAAATGTTCCCGTGACAACGTACAAACGGATCGCTGATCGAGGCAGCTTGCTGGTTCGAATCACTTTGGATGCGGCTCCTGCCGCGCGGTTTGAGCTATGCGGCAGGGCACCAGCAGACCGAGCAATGGCTGCCCCTTCTAATCGGGTATGTGGGTCAAGCTCTTTCGCGATCGTCCTTGGCCTGGTCATTGTGGTGGGTCACGCTTCAATACGCGGTCTGTTAGCGCCGCTTCGTTCGGGGCGGCTGCACGCATGCATGGGATTAAGGTCTGGAGAGCCTTGCTTTGCGGCGCGCTCGAAGCGCAGCAGTCATAGTCGGCTTCATCCATCCCGTCGTCCGCATGGGACGATCCGGCCAGAATCGGAATCTCTGGTTGTCCTACTTCATGCTGCAGCCTCCGATCCGAACCGGCACTCGGTACCATCGATCGACATCCGGTGGAGCAAGACGACAATGGCTCGCCGCCTCCCTTTGGCTTTCATCAGTCGCACACCGCATGCCGTTAGGCTGCTCCAGGCGATGGAGGGAGCGCATGAGAATCGCATTGGCGGCCGCGTAGGGCGTTGCCCGAACATCGGCGTGACCAGCGGGTGAGATGCGACCTAGATTGTCCTTCTCGCTTTGGAAGCGTCGCGGAATCATTCCAACGTGGGCTCCGACAGCTCGTGAGCTCTTGACTCGGGCGGGGCAATCGACCGCGGCCCTGAAACTCAGGGCCGTGAGGTACCCAACGCCCGGAACGCTCATGAAGCGGGTGGTTATGGAGTCTTGATTGGCGGCCTTTCAAACACGTCGATCCAGTTCGAGGAATGTCTCAAAGAGCATTTGCCTGGCCTCAAGCATCGGCAAAAGCACATGACTGAGCGGGGAGCACTTTCAATCGCGCCGCGGACTGCTTTCTCGAATACACCACACCTCAAGCGTATCAGGAGTTTGACGCCACATCGTCATCTCCGTTCATCTCGGTTGCACCGGATTGTACTAGGAGCTTACCTCTTATGGGACCATCCGATTACGCATCCTGTCGGCCGAGGTGCGTTCGCGCCATTACCACCTTACGCAGGCCTCAACCATGTTCCGCCGGATAGAAAATTGTGCTGGCCGATTGCCGTCGTTTGAAACTCTATTTTCCTGTGGTCGGTAGCACCGGCTGCAACCTCCGTGTTCGCTCCTTCCGCCACTTCGTTCATCTCTGGGGCGGAAGGAGTGCCTATAGCGTCCTTCGAATCGAGATGGAGGAGCAATCGCGTGATGGCTTAGAACCTTAGGCGAGCTCGAGCCATATTGGCCGAAGCGCGGTGCTCCACGCGCCAACTCGGCTTATGGACAACGGCGTCGCTTATGGGGAATTCGCGGCTGTGGCTGGAATTGAGCCGCTCCCAATTCAGCACCGGCAGGGGCAATTCTGAAGGTCCGAGATGCTCGGGATGAACATGTGTTCCGGTATGCCCTGCCAGGGCGAAACAAAAAACAAGTGTGACGCGCTCCAACGCTTGAATACCACATTTAGGTACTTCGCATGCCGTCGACTGATGAGGTATTGAACCGCTGATTGAGTGCGAAGTCTACTTGAGGAGTTGAGCAGCGCGGCCGCTTCGACGCGTTGCGCTGTTGTAATAGCTGGATGCTTGCTGCACGGAACGATGGCGCGATTGCTCCATCGCCTCGGGAAGGGGAATGCCGCGGTTCGCTGCCTCGGTCAGATATCCAGATCTCAATCCGTGCGCGGAAAACTCCCCAGCGTCCAAGCCAGCCATTCTCGCGCGCTGCTTGACGATATCATTGACCGCCTTCGGATCGAGCGAGCGGCGGGAAACATTGCCCCAGCGGTCGATCGCCCGAAACATGGCTCCGCTTTCGATCTTGGCGGCCGCCAGCCAAGCGTTCAGGGCGACTACCGGTCGGCCGGTCAAATAAACGACTTCGTCCTGATCGGCGCCGGAGGTCTTGGTGCGACCGAGGTGAATCGACAAAGAGGGGAGGGGACTTCCATCCTCAGCCTCAACCGGGGCTTCGATCGTCAGTTGTTCTCTTCGCAGGCCGGTGACTTCGCTGCGGCGACGACCGCCGGATGCGAAGGCGACCATGAGGATCGCCCGGTCACGCAGATCGCGGAGACTGTCTTCGCCGCAGGTTGCCAGCAGCTTCGCCAGCACGTCGCCGGTCACCGCCTTGGCGCTCTTGCGCCGGCGTTGCCGCGGCACGGCCCGGACGGCAAGCCGGATTGCCGACTTCAGGGCAGGGGAGGCGAAAGCACCCTGAGCGCCGCGCCATCTCGTGAGCGTCGACCAGTTGGCGAGCCGCCGCCGCACGGTGTCCGGCGCATGCGGGCCGGTGGACCTTAGGAAGCCGCCATCACGCAACGCGTGCTCGACGTCGGCCGGCATACCGTGCTCGGGATCGGTCTCGCGCTGGCGCGGATTCCAAAGATGATGCGCCACGAATTTCAGCAGCAGCGCCTCCGGCGCCGGCCAGGGCAGGGGAGCTCCGGTCGCCGCCGTGGCCCAGGCCTCCAGATAGGCAAGATCGGACGTTAGTGCCCGAAGGGTATTGTTGCCCATGCCTTCGTTGACGAGATGCCGGAGTGTCTCGACATCCTGGTCGGTCAATAACTCGGCGAGCTTGTCGCGGCGGTCGATCGGCAGCACCGAGGCCATCGTGTCAAGCTGCTCCGCTCGGATATGAACTGCGTCACGCATCAGAACAAAGCCCTCCTACATCTGCGCTCGCTGGCCAACAGGTTCTCGTAGAATTCATCCATCCCGGCAATCGGATCCTCACCGTGATCAGCGCGATGCGCGAGTTCCTTCAATGCGGCAAGGTTCATCCGCGGTTTCGGCCGCGCCAGGTCGATGAAATCATCATCCGGCAGCATGGTATGAGGATGCATGTGCGGCAGGATCCACTTTGCGAGATCCCGACAGGCAGAGTCTGTTTGATGCTGCAGCAGGTCGGTGGTCGCGCCGGCGACGATATCGGCGATCTGCAGGCTGGGATTTGTTGCGGAAGAGCCAAACCGAATCGGATTGGCCAGGTTCGCTCTGATCTTGGCGCGTTGGCTGCCCGCCCCGATCAACTCGGCACTGTCGGATTGTCCGACGAAGCCGTCGAACGCATGCGCCATCGCCTGCAGCGGCTTGGAGTCGTCGCACAGGACATCCAGGCTGTCGTGATGGTGGCCCCAGCCGTGCAACAGCAGGCTGAACAGGCAGGTCGTGGTCAGGTCCAGCGTCCACTTGGCTGTCGGATCGACGTCCTTCTGCAGGTGCTTGGCCCGCTCGTCAATGGTCGCAGCGTAGCCACGTGCAAACCGCAGGACGCAGTCGAGGATCTCGTGCGTCTCGGCGCTACTCTGGGCGGCGGCAAACACTGTCGGTGCGTCAGCTGGGTCGAACGATTTCATGAAGCTCTGCAGTTCCTCGGCCAGCTTCGGCGTCGGTGCACCGGTGACGAACAGGATGCGATAGAGGCCGTTCATGACGAAGCGATGCAGATCGTAGTGATAGAACAGGCCGTTCATCCTCTCGAGAACGGGCTCAAAGAGATATTCGAAGGTCTTGCCAGCGAGTTTTAACCGCTTGTCGGCGGCGATGACCATCGCCCGCCCCTTGACGGGTTCAAGAATATCGAGCGCGATGTCGGGCCAGTTGTCGCGCTTGCGCAGCAGGCCGGATTTGAGTTCGGGTGCCTGGATGCGGAATTTCTGCCGCGCCGTGGCAACGATTGCAGCGGCTTCGTCCGGCGTCAGGTCGACAGCGGCATAGGCGAAATACGGCTGGTTGTCGTCGAGCAGTTTTGGGCCGGTATAGCCGGCCTCGTCACAGGAGATCAGCCGCGGGATCTTCGTCTGCTTTGCCATGCTGTCCCATCCCGCGCCAATCCACCCATCCAGGGTGAGGCAATCCACCGTTCTTGGTCACGCAAGTCCCGGTAAGGCCTTAGAGTTCCGGCGATCCTGCGAACCAGGAATGCCGAAATTGGCTGATTTGCGGCTCGAAATCAATCACTTCCGATAAGAGGTATTTATCGGAAGTGAGACGTAGCACCCGGAATCGTCAGCAGCAGCGGAAGCAATTGGTGATATCATTTCTGGTTAATGGCGTGTTTACCATGATTTCAATACGTTATCACTTCGCCGATTTACCTCTGCAGAGTATTATGCGGGGGTAAGTGGGCAAATCTGGTGGCACTGCCGGTTTGGAAGGCGACATTGCCTCGGACGACGAGCCATCGAGGCCGCACCGACCGCTCAGGCACCTGTAACGGGAAGGTTCAGTCTCAGGCGCGGGCGAGGATGGCGGCGGGCAACGGCGAAGTGGGATGACCACCGTCGCCAAGCCCGAGCCGGTCGCCGAGTTAGTGGTAAAAGGAGAGCCCGAGCTTCTGGCAAGTTTTCATAAAACCAAGCATGGTGTCACGAGCAACGCCCATCCCGGCTGACGGTACCGCCGGAGATCTTTCGCTTGGTAAAGAAGCTGCGAAAGTCGCGCCAAAGAAGCTGGTCACGAGTAGAGGTTGTCATTGAGGGCGTGCCTTCGGCCAGTTTCCGGTTTCAAGCGACAAGTCGTTTGATCGCCACTGTGTCTTTCATCCGGCGATGATCTTTAACTGCGTGACGCTACAAAACGTTGACGAGGGGTGCTTGTGTGGTTCGGTCGAGTCGTGAAGAGTAGACGATGTGCGAAGGGCAGACAGTAGGTTGGGGGCGCTTGTGGAAATTTTGGAGGGACCTGATCCGCTTTGCCGGTTCTACTCGCAGCCCCACATTGGCGACCTGCTTGTTCAAGCGATGCCCGAAGTCGATGTAGGTTCGATAATTGACCTCGGCGCCGGTGGTGGGGTCTTGTCGGATGCCGCGTCACGCAGATGGAGCAAAGCTGCCGTTACAACGGTGGATATCGACGCGGATTGCGCCGTCGCTCGCCGCGCCCTTGATACCTCCGGCAGACGACGCCATTACGTTCTCGATGCACTTGATCCCGACATCTCAGCGAAGGTTACGCGCGCAGGTCTCTTCGATGCCGCTCTTTGCAATCCACCTTTCAAAAAGGTCGAATGGCGAAACGGCTATGAGCGGCTTCTCGAAGAAGCAGGCCTGGAGGATTCCTTTTCCTGCCACGGAGACGTGACCGCAGAGGCCCTTTTCCTCGCTCAAAATATACGAATTGTTCGTCCTGGCGGATGCATCGGCCTGATCGTGCCGGACAGTTTTGCTTCCGGCATGAGGGCGTCGAAACTGCGAAACAACCTGGCGCGAAGCCATGCGATAAGTGCAGTGATCCAGTTGCCGAAAGGATCATTTCTTCGGACCGAAGCCAACTCGTACCTTCTCGTGTTCGAAAACAAGGTTCCCCCTGGCAGCAAGATCCGGCTTCATCGATTTACGGTCGAGCAGGGACTTAGCGATCCCATCGAGATCGACGCCGAGCTGGCCGAGCGACGCCTGGATTACGGCTTTCATTCAGTTGAGCACACTGCAAGTCAGACGACACTGCGCACTCTCGCTGCGCATATCTTCCGCGGATCTCTTTCCGCCAAGGAAGGCAGAGCGTCAGAGCACTTCGTGTTCCATACAACGGACTTTTCAAATGCGGAAGACGGCGTCTTCGATGGTCCGGATACGCCGGTGACCGGTCAGTCGGCGCTACCTGGCGACATCTTGTTGGCGCGGGTCGATCGAGATCTCGAAAGCAAGATCGCGATGGTCCGAACCGGTGGCTTCGCCGTGTCTGACTGCGTTTACGTCATTCGTGTCGCTCCTCAATATCGGGAGAGAGTTTATGGCGCTCTCCGTTCCGCATCTGGCCGCGAAAAGCTGCGCTCCGCTAGCCGGGGTCTAGGGGCACGCCAGCTCAGCAAGGCAGAACTTCTCGCAGTGCCACTTTATTAGGAGACGCCGCCATGACGACAGCGCGGGATGAGACGACTTTCGAAGAGCGGGCCGACCAGATCGATGAGAAGGTGCTTCTCGATGAAACCGTAGCAGAAGACCATTTCGACCGTGTCCATCAGGCACTGGTATCCAAAGGACTCGTCCTCATTCAGGGTCCCAGGGGATGCGGCAAAACTCACTTGATGCGGTTCACTGCTTTGAAGTGTCAGGATGACGCCAGCCTCCCGCTTGCGCTCTATGTCAGCTTCAATCGGTATCTGCGTCTCGAGCCTTTGCTCAATCACCGTGCAGACGCCGTTAACATTTTCCAGTCGTGGGTTCTGGCCAGCATTGTTCTGGAAGCAGACGCGCTCGCGTCCCGCCTCAAGGGCGATCCTTTCAACTTCCCAGCGTTTCTTGGCGCGGAGCGCGCCGACTTCCAGGCGATCGTGAGCCAGTTGGAGCGCCAGATCCCTCTTACCGAGCAGGAACACGAGGTAGTCCGGTTTTTGACGATTCAGAACGTTGTGAACGGCATTCTGGCGATGTGCGACCACCATGGTAGAAGTCGAGCCGTCGTCCTGCTCGATGACGCCGCACTGACGCTGACGCCGGAATACATGGTCGAACTGTTTGACATCATCCGCGTCCTGAAGAACCCGCGCATCTCGCCGAAGGCGTCTGTGTATCCGGGATCGACCGAATACGGGCCGCGGTTCCACGCCAACCACGAGGGAAGAACGGTTTCTGCCTGGCTTCCCGTCGATAGCGAGCGCTATGTGGAGACCATGCGGGAAATCGCGAATAAGCGATATCCGGTGGCCGATCAGCTTCGTCCCGAGGTCGACGAGTTATTGATCTACGCTTCGTTCGGCATCCCGCGTGCTTATCTGACGATGCTGCGTTCGTATCACGACAGTGCGGAATCCAACGATCAGGCCCGCATCAACAGTATTGTTCAAGATCACAACAAGCTCAGGTTGAGCGAATTTCGATCGCTCTCCCAGAAGGTTCCTCGCCTGGAGACCCTTGTCAGCACCGGTGAGCTCCTGTTTGGACAGGCGGTGGAAGCGATCCGCGAAGCCAATGACGAGAGTCTGGAGAGGAATGAGAAGCAGCTAATCCTGGGTCTCGAAACATCGACTCTGACGCCGATCGTCAATCGCATGATCAATCTCGTGATCGAGGCGGGTTTGCTGTTCGAGTACAAGACCGAGGTATCTCACGGTGCGGAACGGTCGTATCGCCGATTTACTCCTCATCTATCCGCGCTGATCGCGACCCGCGCTTTTTCAGGCAGAAGCCGGGGGAATTCTCCTCGGCAGGTGGTTGAATCCTTGAGACGCAAGTCGACCAAGCATCCGGTCCGGAGAAAAATCGAAACCCTGCTAGACCAGGCTACGCTCGAGGGCCTCCGTTTTAATCTGCCACCATGCGAGAACTGCGGCACACGGCGCCTTAGCGAGACGCAACTCTTTTGCCATGCATGCGGTCGCCCGCTCGTGACTCCTTCAACGTTCGACAACTGCATGAAGACACCGATCTCGTCCGTCCCAGGTCTTAGTGATTGGCAGATCAAAAAGCTTCAGGACAACAATATCAGCACCGTTGGCGACTTCGTGGCGCTCCAAGATCCTGGGACGGAGTTGCGGAACATCAAAAGGATAGGGCCGAAGCGGGCGTCCGGGATCACTGACAATGTGAATACCTACGTCGACGAGTTCATGTCATGACAAAGAAGCGTGGCAGCAAAGCCTATAAGCACGACGAAATCGTGGGCATGCAGACACTTGGCATGCCCGCGATCGATACAAGTGAGATGTTTCTGGCGCAAAGCGGAAATTCCGAGTTGAGCCCAATCGACCAGTTCATACAGAACACTGAGGCGATTAATCGAATTTACCTCCCGCTCGTGTACCGCGACGAGGGGCTGATCCGAGATGCTGGCGTTGCTACCACTCAGGATCCCGGTATATCAGTTGGTGGCAACGCGGGGGATGCGAACGTAGCTCCAGGGTCTCCGTTGTCGTCCAGGGTCCGACCAGAACTTGGTGCGCTGGTGGTGCTGGGTTACATGTCGGCCGTCGAAAGCTACTTCAGAGCGCTTCTTCGCGAACTCATCCTCGTCGACGACCACACTCATTCTTTGGTGGAACCGATGAACGTCAGCTTCGGCGCCGCCCGGCATCATAAGATTGGGCTTCTTCCAGAGGCCCTGACTGAGAACCTTTCATTCGCCGGCGACAAGAACGTCCTGGATGCGTTGAAATCCTTCGTGGGGATCAAAGGAAATCCGCCTGCACAGTTGGAGGCGAGCTTAAAGGAATTCAAGAAAGTCTGTGAAATTCGACATTGCTGCGTACATCGATTCGGCAAACTCGGTTCAAAGACGGCAATCGCTTTGGGCACCGAAAGTCATAAAAGGTTTTTAGAGCAGCCGTTCGCGCCATCGTCGGCAGATTTACAAGGCATTGCTGCTGTTCTTCGACTCTTCGTCAAGACCATGAATAATCACATTTTTAAGTCAGTGATCGAACGTATTCCAGATAGCGGCTCGTCAGATCCAGATTTTCACTACGGGTGGGGCTGGGTTGGAACATGGCGAAGTGATCGCAAAAGGTTTTCAGAGTACTACAGGATCTTCAGTTCGTCGCTAGAGAGTCCTCCGTCGCCGTCAATCAAGGACGTCTATGTCGGCCTGCGGGACTTCGTCGCTGACAGGCGGACTACAAGGCCGCCCGCAAAATCTCATCCTGTGGTCAAGGCTGCTACGGCCTAGCGCGCAAGCTCGCTTGCATACGGAAGTTTAATTGTCGCGCCTCAGAGTGCTCCTGGTGTGGCGTCTCTCTTAGCCGACGTTAACTTCTCTGGCGTTCCGATTCGACACCGCTGCCATCTTTTTTGTAATGGCAACGGTCTCCACGCTCACCCGCACGACCTTCGCGAGCAGTTCGATCATGCTCTCCTTATGGTCGGCGAAGCGATAGGCGTTGAACTTCGCGCGGATCGTCGGGTCGCGCGGGGTTTTCTCCTTGTGCTGGTCGAGCACCCAGTCGATCGCACTGCGGTTGCCGAGCTTATACTCCCATGCCGTGCGCGGGATGCCGCTGATCTGCGTGTCCCCATCGACCGCTACCAATCCCCTGTCGGGATCCGACCTGAGCACTGGCCTGGGATGCGCGCCTTCAGCGCGCTTCGGATCGGCGTTGTCGATCCGTTCGACGGGCCACGGCGCCACGTTCTCGTACCCGATATGCAGCGCCATCAGCGCCTCGCCCCACGCAGTCCATTGCGCGAAGTCGGCATAGAACGGGATGCGTGGGAATTCGCGCTTGAGGTTCATCGCATAAGTCTCCCGATAAACCGGGTCGTGAAGGACGGCGTAGACGTAGTGGAACACAGCGTCTTTGGTGACGTCCTTCTTGCCGTACTCGGCGACGAACTTGTTGAGCGCCCAGTTGGTAATGTTGTCCACCCGCTCGCCGGACTTGGTGTAGCGATATCGGGCGACAAACTGACATGCATCAGGGACGAATGTGTCATAGGATGGAATCCGATCCGTTCCGAGGATCCCAAGGCCACCGCGCTTCCCCAACGAGAACGCGATACCGGGATTATGCGCAGTTCCCACGAACAGGTCATGCAGTCGGAATAGCTGACTATTCAACATTCGGTCGAAGTAGAGAACGAGCGGCGAATATGGCCTAAAACACATTTCGGTAACCGCACCGGCATCAAGGTCCAATGGCCGACGATTTCGAACATGTCGCGCGAGCTCGCGGTGCCACTTGACGGTCCTGTCTATGGGTATACCGTCGGCCAATGACGCATCGTATTCTGCCGCAATATATTTCAGCTTCGGCCACAACAATTCGGCGGTCCGCGCCGTAACCCACTCATCCATTTTGGTCTGAATGCCACTCGAAACGAGCTGAAAGATTGATCTTGATGGAGTGGATTTGCTGCGTCCCTTGATCGACAGAGGAAGGAGACTGGACCATTCCAGCGCTCCAGCATCGAGCCAATCGTGACGAGCGTTCGGTTTGAGCACATCGGTTGAGACGGAGTCAAAGTTGCTTGCCGCGAGAAACGAGAGTTTATCTTCGGCCGCCTCCATCTCGGGCCGGCGCGCGTAACGGATCACGGCTCCGCCCTTGCCTTTGCGCCGCACTAGAAATGCGATCGTTACGCCTGTTTGTATGCCGAACACGTTGTGCGTCGTACCCGACAGCTTTGGGTTGTCGCGAACATCACCGCCCAAATCCATTAGCCAGATGTCGCTGAACTCGCGTTCTGCGACTTTGCGGAAACCGTCATATGCGTCCTTAGAGATGGGCTTGCGCCCCATCACAAAGGCGATGATTCCTTCGTCGCCGAGCCGGTCGGAAGCCCACCGCACAAAGCGCGTATACATGTCATACACGCTGTTCTTGTTCTGCGCTGTGCCCTCCTTGATGTAGGTCTGCTTGATACGCTCATCGACGCGGGCATACGGCCGGTTAGCGTTGTTCTGGTTATAGTTCTCCTGCCACGCGTTGTACGGCGGATTACCGATGATAACGCTGATCTTGCGCCGGTTCTGCCGCTTGATGCGTTCGACGTTCTCGTCGGTGATGGAACCGAACATGTCGAACTGATGACCGGAATAGATGCCCAACGCCGCAACGTTATCCAGCGTGTCCACTAGGCACAGATTCTCGTACTCGGCGAATTGCCCAGTGATCGCCTGGTATGTTGCTTCGATGTTCAGGTTGGCTACGTAGTACGGCAGGATCGCCACTTCATTGGCATGCAGCTCTTCCTTATACTTGTGCCGAAGCTTGTCATGGTTGCTGCGGAAATGCTCGAGCAGCTCGACGACGAAGGTGCCGGTGCCGGTCGCCGGGTCGAGGATCTCGACGCCGCGGTCGATCAGGTTCCTGCCAAAATGCTTCTCGCACAGCCAGTCGGCGTTGCGGATCATGAAGCGTACAATCTCGCTGGGGGTATAAACCACGCCGAGCCGATCGGCCGCCTTCTTGTTGTAGGCCTTGTAGAAGTCCTCGTAGAGCGCCTTCAGGAAGCCCTGCTTCTCGCTGTGGCTCTCGATGGCAGCCGCCGTTCGCGCGATGCCAGAATAATACGGCCCCAAATCCTTGAGGAGCGTCGTCTTCTCGCCCCTATCGGCGAAGAGCTGGTCCTCCAGTTTGTAAAGCTCGGCCGCTACGTTGTTTTTGCGGTGATAATCGGGATCGTTGAACACCTTGGCGAAGATGTCCTCGGTCAGGATGTGCTGGATCAGCATTTCGCGCACGTCATCTTCGGTCACCACGGGATTGATCGCATCGCGTGCATGGTTGAGGAAGTCGGCCACCGCCTTGGCGAACTCGGCGCTGTTCTTCTGCTTTGCGTTGATGCGCTCGCGTAGCGCCTTGAGGATTTCGGGCAGGTCGGCGGCAAACTGCTTCACCGCCTTGTTGAAGTCAGCGATCTCCTGCCTCTCGTGGGAAAAGAAGCACGTCAGCAGGCGCAGCAGCCCGTCATCGTCGGCCTGCATTTGGGCGCGCATGATCTCGGCGCCATCCTGCCACAGCACCGCCCGGACATCGTCCGTGAACACTATGTTCTCGCGCGGGTAGCCCTTGCGGAACTTCGCCTCTATCTCCTTGTCGAGATCGTCACTCTCATCTTTGGCTTCCCAATAACCGAACGGGACGCGCAGTCCATGGAGGAGCGCGCCGTCGACGTAGATGCGCGTCATCTGCTTGGTCAGGATGTCGTGCTCGGCGATGAACTGGAGGTCGTGCGCCTTGCCCCAGCGCTTGAGTAGGTCCTTGAACGCTTCGCGTAGGACGCTCTCGCGGCGACTGCCGGACGCGGCTCTCAATCGGTCGAGCTCGCCCCGGTATTCATTGATCAGGTGTTGGCTCAAAAAAATCCCCCGAGACAAAAACACAGCCTGCTCAATGCGTATCGCAGCGCGTCAAGTATGTCAGCGTCTATGTAAATTGCGTTTATAATTTGCCATTTCGTGAGCGGCCGAATCAGCCATTGCCTTAAGAACAAGTTCGTATCCTGCCTAGTGATTTGTTCCCGCGCGAGAACATTTGAGCGTGGCCGTCGGTTCATATCCTTCAAGAGCAAGTATCAAGATGGTAGCGCGGCGCCGATCGCGTGCGGCTAGGCGGAGCTACCGGTCAGGATCAATGAACATTCAACCGGGGATCGATCGCACCCACTGTCCGCGACTTGCTGAAATGACAGTCCCAATTAAACGAATTTGCAGTCCCAATTCAGATGTCATGACAACAGGCGCACAGATCTTGGATGATTTGAAGCCGCTGCTCGGCGCCACGACGAAGCCGAAGCTCGGCCTTTCCGGCAAGAATTACGGCCGCGTGGTCTACGAAGGGCTCAGGGGCGGCCTCGACTTCATGAAGGACGACGAGAATATCAACTCGCAGCCCTTCATGCACTGGCGCGATCGTTTCCTCTACTGCACGGAGGCGGTCAACCGCGCGACCGCCGAAACCGGCGAGATCAAGGGCCACTATCTCAACATCACCGCCGGCACGATGGAGGAGATGTACCGCCGCGCCGAATTCGCCAAGGAACTGGGATCTGTCATCGTCATGGTCGACCTGATCATCGGCTGGACTGCCATCCAGTCGATCTCGGAATGGTGCCGCCAGAACGACATGATCTTGCATATGCACCGCGCCGGCCACGGCACCTATACCCGCCAGAAGAACCACGGCATCTCCTTCCGCGTCATCGCCAAGTGGCTCAGGCTCGCAGGCGTCGACCATCTCCATGCCGGTACCGCCGTCGGCAAGCTCGAGGGCGATCCCCTGACCGTGCAGGGCTACTACAACGTGCTCCGCGAATTGAAGAACGAGGTCGACCTGCCGCGTGGCATCTTCTTCGAGCAGGACTGGGCGGATACGCTGAAGGTCATGCCCGTGGCCTCGGGCGGCATCCATGCCGGCCAGATGCACCAGTTGCTCGATCTCTTCGGCGACGATGTGGTGCTGCAGTTCGGCGGCGGCACGATCGGCCATCCGATGGGTATCCAGGCCGGGGCTACCGCCAATCGCGTCGCGCTCGAAGCCATGGTTCTCGCCCGCAACGAGGGCCGCGACATCGTGGGCGAGGGTCCGGAAATCCTGCGTGCCGCCGCCAAGTGGTGCAAGCCGCTCGAGGCCGCGCTCGATGTGTGGGGCGGCATCACCTTCAACTACACGCCGACGGATATATCGGACTTCGTGCCGACGCCGTCGCTCGCCATGTGATATCGAAAGGATCAAGACAATGCGCGTTACCCAGGGCTGCTTCTCCTTCCTGCCCGATCTCACCGACGAGCAGATCTCCGCTCAGGTCGAATACTGCCTGTCCCGCGACTGGGCGATCGGCGTCGAATTCACCGACGATCCCCATCCCCGCAACACCTATTGGGAAATGTGGGGCAATCCGATGTTCGACCTCCGCGACGCCAAGGGCGTGATGATGGAGGTGGCGGATTGCCGCAAGGCACACCCGGAGAGCTACATCCGCATCAATGCCTTCGACAACACCCGCGGCTGGGAGACGGTGCGAACCTCCTTCATCGTCAACCGGCCGGCTGTCGAACCGCGTCTTTCGATGACGCGGTTCGACATCCGTGGGCGGTCGCAAGCCTACGGCTGGGCGGCGGCGCGCTGACAGGGGAGGTGGGTTGAGGTCATGGCAATGCCGATGAAATCCGAACCGACGCCTTCGCCTGACGGGCGCGCCCCGTCGGGCACGGTCGATCTCCGGGAGGAATTCCGCGCTTCCGGCGTCGCGGAGGTTCTCGACGAACTCGACCGGGAACTCGTCGGCCTCAAGCCGGTCAAGCAAAGGATCCGCGAGATCGCCGCCCTGCTCATCGTCGAGCGCGCGCGCAAATCCTTTGGGCTCTCGCATATGGCGCCGACGCTGCATATGAGCTTCACCGGCAATCCCGGGACCGGCAAGACGACGGTTGCGCTCCGGATGGCCAACATCCTGCACCGGCTGGGCTATATCAGGAAGGGGCATCTGGTCTCTGTGACGCGCGACGATCTCGTCGGCCAGTATATCGGCCACACCGCGCCCAAGACCAAGGAGATCCTGAAGCGGGCGATGGGCGGCGTGCTCTTCATCGACGAGGCCTATTATCTCTACCGTCCCGACAACGAGCGCGATTACGGCCAGGAGGCGATCGAGATCCTGCTACAGGTGATGGAGAACAACCGCGAGGATCTCGTCGTCATCCTCGCCGGCTATGCCGACCGCATGGACCGCTTCTTTGAGAGCAATCCCGGCTTCCGGTCGCGGATCGCCCATCACATCGACTTTCCTGATTATAGCGACGGGGAACTGCTCGATATCGCGAAATCCCTGTTGGCTGAACAGAACTATCGCCTTGACGACGAGGCGCGCCGCATCATGGCCGACTATATCGTCGAACGCCGCAAGCAGCCGTATTTCGCCAATGCCCGCTCGATCCGCAACGCGCTGGACCGGGCGCGGCTGAGGCAGGCCAACCGGCTGTTCAGCACCGCCGCCGGGCCGGTTTCGGCGAGCGACCTTTCCGTCATCGGAGCCGACGATATCCGCGCGAGCCGCGTCTTCCGCCAGGGCGACAACGGGCAGACGGAAAATGGGAGCATGTGTGGACGGCTCCTGCGGCACAGTGGTGATTCATGCGATATCTCTCGGTCGATTGCAATCATGTGTCCGGCCTACTCGTGCGACCTACGGGTCGCTGGCCATGATGAAGTCCGCAGACAAGGTCCCAAACACATCATCGGGCTTTACAAGCTCAATGCTCCCAGGGGCTTTCCTCGTCTCCGGTCCGACCGGCTTGATCATCACATTTCAGCACCTCTCCGCCATCTCGGACGTAAAGTTACGCCCGAAATCTCATTCAAGCCGCAACGGACTTCATATACTGCTGCTCGCGGACCAGGAGCGCCCAGATAATCCTCGCTGTTTTGTTCGCGAGCGCGACGGTTACGACCCTTGCTGGCTTTCGGTCCATCAGGCTCACAGCCCAATCGTGACTGGCGCTGCTTCCATCCTTTGCGAAACGGATTATTGCGGTTGCACCGACAACCAATAGCTTTCGAATATATCCGTCGCCCTGCTTGCTAATGCCGCTCATGCGTTCCTTTCCGCCGGAACTGTGCGGTCTTGGCGTCAATCCCAACCAGGAAGCGAAGCGCCGTCCGGAGGAAAAGTTTCTAATGTCCGACACCGCCGCGGTGATGGCGCTCGCTGTTATGGGTCCCACACCTGGTATCGAGAGAAGGCGTCGTGCTGCTGCGTCAGCTCTGACACTGTCTACGATCTTCTTTTCGATCTTTACGACTTCGGCGCCTAATCGCTGCAATTGATCAATAATCGTCCACAGCATTGCGCGCGCCAGCTCCGGCAAGCTGCCCTGGATCTCGTGAAAATGCTCGACAAGTTTGGGGACGTTCTTTGCCCCGCCAGCACCGATGACGCCGAATTCGCTCAAGTGCCCACGCAATGAATTGATCAGCATCGTTCTCTGGCGAACAAGAAGCTCACGAACCTTGTGCATCATCAGTACCGACTGTTGATCGGCAGACTTCGCAGCGACGAACCGCATCGTCGGCCGTGTTACGGCCTCACAAATAGCCTCAGCATCGGCTGCATCTGTCTTGCCTCTTTTCACGTAGGGCTTCACGTACCCAGCCGGCATGAGTTTGACGACATGCCCAAGCTTCTCGATTTCCCGAGCCCAGTAATGCGAGCTTCCGCAGGCTTCGATGCCCACAAGGCACGGTTGGATACCGCGGAAAAACCGTAGTACCTCGCCTCGCCGAAGCTGCCGCCGAACCATAACGTTCCCGAGGTTATCGATGCCATGTACCTGAAAGACATTCTTCGCCAGATCAAGGCCAATCGTCGTAATCTTTCTCATGAACTGCTCCTCTATCGTTTCTGACCGCATGCCACTATGGCACAGCGGTTGCGGAGCAGGAGCCGTCCATCTCAACACATCATGAGCGACATCATTATCGCGCCCTCGATCCTGTCTGCTGATTTTTCGCGGCTGGGCGACGAGGTGGAGGCGGTGGTCCGCGCCGGCGCAGACTGGATCCATCTCGACGTGATGGACGGCCATTTCGTCCCCAACATCACCTTCGGACCGCCTGTGATCAGGGCACTGCGCAACCGCACCGACCGCGTCTTCGATTGTCACCTGATGATCGCGCCCGCCGATCCCTATCTCGCCGAATTCTCCGCGGCCGGCGCCGACGTCATCACGGTGCATGCCGAGGCGGGGCCGCATCTCGACCGGTCGCTGCAGACGATCCGCGGCTTGGGCAGGAAGGCGGGCGTCTCACTCAACCCTTCCACGCCAGAAAGCGCGATCGACTATGTGCTCGACCGCGTCGACCTGATACTGCTCATGACGGTGAACCCCGGCTTCGGCGGCCAGTCCTTCATCGCGCCGGTTCTCGAAAAGATCCGCCGCGTCAAGGCGATGATCGGCGCGCGGCCGATCGATATCCAGGTCGACGGCGGCGTGACGCCGGAGACTGCCTCGCTGGTTGCGGCTGCAGGCGCCAACGTTCTTGTCGCTGGATCGGCCATATTCGGCGGCAAGGATGAGGCGGGATACAGGTCAAATATTCTAGCGATCCGGAGCGCGGCAGAAGGCGCTCTTTCAACCGCCACATAGGGAGAGCAGATGGGGAGCAGCATGGGCGCGGATTCTAGGCCATGCTCCCATCGCGGTTTGGTCGCGGTGTCGAAGCCTATGGCGATTCTGTTTGATCTTGACGGAACGCTGATAGATTCAGCCGGGGATCTCGCCAATGCCGTCAACGAGGTCTTGGGTGAGCGTGCGCTTGGCCCACTGTCTGTGCCGTCCGTCCGGGCGATGATCGGTCATGGTATTCGCAAGCTTGTCGAAAGGGCGCATCTCGCCTGCGGTCTTGCGCTTTCGGGCGACGGCCTGGACGAGGCGACAAGGCGCATGAACGTCATCTACGCTCGGCAGCTCGTATGCCGCACCATCTTATTGCCGGGCGCAGCGGAGGCCGTGAGTGCTGCGAATGCATTGGGGGTACCATTGGCACTCGTTACTAACAAACCGGAACGTTTCGCACGGGAGATTCTGCATCATTTCGGCCTCCTATCGTGCTTCGGGATCACTGTCGGCGGTGACAGCCCGTACCGACGAAAGCCCGCACCGGACATGTTGTTTCACGCCGCACGCGAGCTGCGCGTGCCGCCAGCCGCCTGTATCATGGTCGGGGATGGTGAGGCAGATATTGCGGCGGCTGCCGCCGCCGGCATGCCGTCGCTACTTGTAGAAGGCTCCACCCAAATCGACAGCAGACCGACCTTCCGTTTAGAGACACTCGAACATTTCGCCGATTGGCTGTGCATAGCCGGTCTCCAGAGATAGTCGTGGCAATCGCTTGGAGCGTAAGGGTATTCATTGTGAATCGCGCAAGTCGATGGCGCGGTTGACCGGCTCGCCTCAAGATGCGAGATTCTGCAACGATGTTATCCGGCTTGTCCAAATCTGATCCCCCTATGACACTGCTCTGGCTGCAAGCAGGCAGTTGCGGCGGGTGCACGATGTCGGTGCTGGAAAACGGGGCGCAGGGCTGGGCTCGGGAGCTCAGATCCTTCGGCATCGAGCTCCTCTGGCATCCCTCCCTGAGTGAAGAAAGCGGCGCTGAGGCGGTCGATATCCTCGAGGCGGTGTCCGAGGGCCGGACCCCGCTCGATTTCCTGTGTATCGAAGGTTCCGTCCTGCGCGGTCCGAACGGCACCGGTCTGTTCAATCGGCTGGGTGGGACTGGCCGAACGATGTTCGACTGGATCAGGCGGCTGGCGCCTCGCGCCAGGCACTGCATCGCGGTCGGGACCTGCGCCTCCTATGGCGGCATCCATGCAGCGGCGCCTGATCCAATTGAAGCTTGCGGCCTCCAGTATGAGGGCTCGGAGGTGGGGGGCGCGCTCAGCGCTGATTATCGTTCCTTGTCAGGTCTCCCTGTCATCAATGTCGCGGGATGTGCGCCGCATCCCGGCTGGATCATGGAGACGATCGTCGCACTGCAAATGGGTGATTTCGATGAACGCGACCTTGACCTGCTCGGCAGGCCAAAATTCTATACGAAAACGCTCGCCCATCATGGTTGCGAGCGCAACGAATATTACGAGTTCAAGGCGAGTGCGGAAAAATTCTCCGATCTCGGCTGCATGATGGAACATCTCGGTTGCAAGGCAACCCAGGCCGCCGGCGACTGCAATCAGCGTGGCTGGAATGGTAGCGGCTCCTGTACCCATGGCGGCTTCTCCTGTGTCGCTTGTACCGAGCCTGCTTTCGAGGATCAAACGGGCTTTCTCGAAACGCCAAAGATCGGAGGTATACCGGTGGGTCTGCCTCGGGACATGCCCAAGGCCTGGTTTGTGGCGCTGGCCGCGCTCTCCAAGTCGGCGACACCCGACCGGGTGCGGGAGAACGCCACCTCCGACCGCGTTGTTCTTGATACCCGGCGCAATAAGGATGTGGGTGCATGAGCCGCATCATCGCCGGGCCGTTCAATCGGGTGGAGGGTGATCTCGAAGTCGCGCTCGATATCAGGGACGGCATCATCGAGCGAGCCGAGGTCACCACGACGCTTTATCGCGGCTTCGAGCAGATACTGAGCGGCCGGCCGGGGCTGGATGCACTGGTAATCGCGCCGCGTATCTGCGGCATCTGCTCGGTGTCGCAGTCGATCGCCGCCGCGACCGCGCTGCGCAATCTTGCCGGCGGACGCGCGGCGCCCAACGGCTATATCGCCGCCAATCTCGCGCATGCGGCGGAAAACATCGCCGACCATCTGACGCATTTCTATCTGTTCTTCATGCCGGATTTCGCCCGCGACGAGTATGCCGGGCGGCCCTGGTTCGGCGAGGCCGTGCCGCGCTTCAAGGCGGTGAGCGGCAGCGGTTCGGCACAGTTCCTGCCGATGCGCAAGCGGCTGCTCGAGGTCATGGGCGTGATCGCCGGCAAATGGCCGCATTCGCTCGCCTTCCAGCCCGGCGGCACGACGCGCGCCATCGATGTCGGCGAGCGGGTCCAGCTCGCGACCCTGCTCGGCGAATTCCAGGTCTTTCTCGAACAGTCGCTCTATGGCGACTCGCTCGATACGATCCTGTCGCTGGAGACGGAGGATGAACTCGCGGCTTATGCTGAGGGTATGGCGGGCGACTTCCGCTTCTTCCTCCGGCTGGCGGAGGATCTGGCGCTTTCGCGTCTCGGCAAGGGGCCGGGCTGGCTGCTCTCTTACGGTGCCTACCACACGGCCGAGGGATCGCTCCTGCCTGCGGGTGTCGCCCAGGCTGACGGCACAATCCTGCCGCTCGACGCCGGCGGCATATCCGAGGACGTGGCCCATTCCTGGTTCCTGGAGACCGGCGACCGCCCATGGAATGCCGAAACCGTTCCGACCGCCGAGAAAGAGAAAGCCTATTCCTGGGCCAAGGCGCCGCGTCTCGCCAAGGCTCCGGCCGAGGCCGGCGCGGTTGCGCGGCTTGCCGTTGCCGGGCATCCTCTCATCCTGTCGCTGATCGCGCGTGACGGCGGTACGTCGGTCCGCACCCGGATCGTCGCTCGGCTGATCGAGACGGCGCTTCTGGTCCATTCCATGGGCGGATGGCTGCGCGAACTGCGGCTCAAGGATGAGTTTTCCAGCCACTTCGCCCTGCCTGAGAATGCCGAGGGGGCCGGTCTCGTCGAAGCGGCGCGGGGCGCGCTCGGTCATTGGGTGAGCATTCGCGACGACCCGATCGAGCGCTACCAGATCATCGCCCCCACCACCTGGAACTTTTCACCGCGCGACGCGGCCGGCGTGCCCGGCCCGTTGGAGGCCGCCCTTGCCGGCCTCGACACTCGGGGAATGGGTGCGAAGTCCGCGGCCCTGCAACATGTGATTCGCTCCTTCGACCCCTGCATGGTCTGCACTGCGCATTGATTCGCCTCCGCAGGGCGGTCATGCGGCTTTCAGCGCTGAAAGGTGGCTTTCCGCCAACCTTCCGCCGACAGGATGGACGGACGCGCGGCGTCGCTAAAATAGGTAAATTGTTTCAGTTACATAGAAGGAAATCAAGCGCCGGAATACGAACTGGTCCGCTTCTTGCAAAGCTCTTCACGACAGAGCCCGGATGTTTATCCAGGCGATGCGATCGGGATGGGTTTGCTGGAGGAGCAACATGGCAGCTGCCGAAACCTTTTATGACGTCATCCGCCGCCAGGGAATTACCCGGCGCAGTTTCACCAAGTTCTGCAGCCTCACCGCCGCGAGCCTGGGCTTCGCTCCAGGTGCCGCGACCGCGATGGCCGAGGCGCTCGAGACCAAGGAGCGAGTGCCCGTCATCTGGATGCATGGGCTCGAATGCACCTGCTGTTCCGAAAGCTTCATCCGCTCGGCCCATCCGCTGGTCAAGGATGTCGTGCTGTCGATGATCTCGCTCGACTATGACGATACGATCATGGCCGCCGCCGGTCATCAGGCCGAGGCGATCCTCGAGGAGACCAAGGAGAAGTACAAGGGCAAGTACATCCTCGCCGTTGAAGGCAATCCCCCGCTCAACGAGGACGGCATGTTCTGCATCGACGGCGGCCGGCCCTTCGTCGAGAAGCTGAAATGGATGGCCGAGGACGCAATGGCGATTATCGCCTGGGGCGCCTGCGCCTCCTGGGGCTGCGTCCAGGCGGCCAAGCCCAATCCGACCCAGGCGACGCCGATCGACAAAGTGATCCTCGACAAACCGATCATCAAGGTTCCGGGCTGTCCCCCCATCGCCGAGGTGATGACGGGCGTCGTGACCTTCATCACCACCTTCGGCAAGCTGCCTGAACTCGACCGGCAGGGCCGGCCGAAGATGTTCTATTCCCAGCGCATTCACGACAAGTGCTATCGCCGCCCCCATTTCGATGCCGGCCAGTTCGTCGAGGAATGGGACGACGAGGGCGCGCGCAAGGGCTATTGTCTCTACAAGATGGGCTGCAAGGGCCCGACCACTTACAATGCCTGCTCCACCGTGCGCTGGAACGGCGGGGTATCTTTCCCCATTCAGTCGGGCCATGGCTGCATCGGCTGCTCCGAAGACGGCTTCTGGGACAATGGCAGCTTCTATGACCGGCTGACCAACCTCCATCAATTTGGCGTCGAGGCGAATGCCGACACGGTTGGCCTGACTGCGGCCGGCGTCGTCGGCGGAGCGGTCGCCGCGCATGCGGCGGTCACTGCAGTCAAGCGCGTGACCACCAAGCGCGAAAAAGCCGACGCATAAACATCAAGGGCAGGAAGCACCATCATGACGATCCAGACACCCAACGGCTTCACGCTGGACAATTCCGGCAAGCGCATCGTCGTCGATCCCGTCACCCGCATCGAGGGGCATATGCGGGTCGAGGTGAATGTCGACGAAAACAACATCATCCGCAACGCCGTGTCGACCGGCACGATGTGGCGCGGTATCGAGGTCATCCTCAGGAATCGCGATCCGCGCGACGCCTGGGCCTTCACCGAACGCATCTGCGGGGTGTGCACGGGTACCCATGCGCTGACCTCGGTGCGCGCGGTCGAGCATGCGCTTGGCATCACCATTCCTGAGAATGCCAATTCGATCCGCAACCTGATGCAGCTCGCGCTGCAGGTGCATGACCATGTCGTGCACTTCTATCACTTGCACGCACTCGACTGGGTCGACGTGGTCTCGGCGCTGTCGGCCGACCCGAAGGCGACCTCGGCGCTGGCGCAGTCCGTCTCCGACTGGCCGCTGTCCTCGCCTGGCTACTTCAAGGACATCCAGACACGGCTCAAGAAATTCGTCGAGTCTGGCCAGCTCGGGCCCTTCAAGAACGGCTATTGGGGCAATGCGTCCTACAAGCTGCCGCCGGAAGCAAACCTGATGGCTGTGGCGCATTATCTCGAGGCGCTCGACTTCCAGAAGGAGATCGTGAAGATCCACACGATTTTCGGCGGCAAGAACCCTCATCCGAACTGGCTCGTCGGCGGCGTGCCCTGTCCGATCAATATCGATGGCACGGGCTCCGTTGGCGCGATCAACATGGAACGGCTCAACATGGTGACCTCGATCATTGATCAGATCATCGAGTTCAATGACAAGGTTTATGTGCCCGACATCATGGCCATCGGTTCCTTTTACAAGGACTGGCTCTATGGCGGTGGCTTGTCCGGCAAGAACGTGCTTGCCTATGGCGATGTGCCGGAACACGCAAATGACTATTCGGAGTCGAGCCTCAAGCTGCCGCGCGGCGCGATCATCAATGGCAATCTGGCCGAAGTCCTGCCCGTCGATCATGCCGACCCCGAGCAGATACAGGAGTTCGTCACCCACTCCTGGTACAAATATCCCGACGAGACCAAGGGCCTTCACCCCTGGGACGGCATCACCGAGCCGCATTATGAGCTCGGCCCCAATGCCAAGGGAACCAAGACCAATATCGTGGAGCTCGACGAGGGCGCGAAGTATTCCTGGATCAAGGCGCCGCGCTGGCGCGGGAATGCGATGGAAGTTGGGCCGCTCGCGCGCTGGGTCGTGGGCTATGCCCAGAACAAGGCCGAGTTCAAGGATCCCGTCGACAAGGTGCTAAAGGATCTCGACCTGCCGGTGTCGGCGTTGTTCTCGACACTTGGCCGTACCGCGGCGCGCGCGCTCGAGTCGAGCTGGGCCGGCCACCAGATGCGCTACTTTCAGAATAAGCTGATCGCCAATATCAAGGCCGGCGACTCCGCCACCGCCTTTGTCGACAAATGGAAGCCGGAGACCTGGCCGAAGGAGGTCAAGGGCGTCGGATTCACTGAGGCGCCGCGCGGCGCGCTCGCCCACTGGATCAAGATCAAAGACGGCAAGATCGACAATTACCAGTGTGTCGTACCCACGACCTGGAACGGCAGCCCGCGCGATCCCGCCGGCAATATCGGCGCCTTCGAGGCGTCGCTGATGGACACGCCGATGTCCGACCCCACTCAGCCCCTCGAAATCCTAAGAACCATCCATTCCTTCGACCCGTGCCTGGCTTGCTCGACGCATGTCATGAGCCCGGACGGACAGGAAATGGCCAAGGTTCAGGTCCGGTGAGGAGGGACGGTCATGACGGTCCATGAGAACCTCGCCGCTGCCGACGCGCATGGCGAAAAGGCCATCGAGCGCCAGAGCGTCTATGTCTACGAGGCCCCGGTGCGCATCTGGCACTGGGTCAACGCCTTCGCGATCCTGACGCTGGCATTGACCGGCTATTTCATCGCCTCGCCCCTGCCTTCGGTGCCGGGCGAGGCGAGCGCCAACTTCCTGATGGGTTATATCCGCTTCGTCCATTTCGCGGCGGGGCAGGTCCTCGCCGTGTTCCTGATCCTCCGGGTCTACTGGGCCTTCGTCGGCAACATCCATGCCCGCCAGATCTTCTACGTGCCGTTCTGGAGCGGTCGCTTCTGGAAGGAATGGCTCCATGAGGTCCGCTGGTACACGTTCCTCGCGCGGCAGCCCAAGAAATATGTCGGCCATAATCCGCTCGCTCAGTTCACCATGTTCCTGATGTTCACCCTGCCGCTGTTCTTCATGGTGATCACGGGATTCGCGCTCTACAGCGAGGGCGCCGGCCGCGACAGCTGGGAATATTCCCTCTTCGGCTGGGTGTTCTCGATCTGGCCGAACAGCCAGGACATCCACACCTTCCATCATCTCGGCATGTGGGTGATCCTCGTCTTCGTCATGGTCCACATCTACGTGGCCGTGCGCGAAGACATCATGAGTCGGCAGAGCATCATCTCGTCGATGATCTCGGGCGAGCGGCTCTTCAAGGACAGGGAGGACTAGATGGCCATCCCATCCTCCTCTTCGCCGCGCATCCTCGTGCTCGGCATCGGCAACATCCTCTGGGCCGACGAAGGTTTTGGCGTACGCGCGGTGGAGCAGTTCCACAGGAGCTATGAAGTGCCCGAGAATGTCACCATCCTCGATGGCGGCACCCAAGGGCTCTACCTCGTGCAGTTCGTCAATGAGCACGACCGGCTGATCGTCTTCGACGCCATCGACTACGGCCTCGAGCCGGGCACGATGAAGGTGGTGGAGGACGACGAGGTGCCGAAATTCACCGGCGCCAAGAAGATGAGCCTGCACCAGACCGGCTTCCAGGAAGTGCTGAGCGCCGCCGATCTGATGGGCCACTATCCCGAGCGGCTGACGCTGATCGGTTGCCAGCCGCTCGATCTTGAGGACTGGGGCGGTCCGCTGACCGCGCCGGTCAAGGCGGTGATACCCGCCGCCGTAGAGACCGCGGTCCGGGTGCTGAGGGCGTGGGGCGTTGCGGTCACCGCGCGGCCGGAAGGGGCGGAGGCATCGCCGCTCCTCGAGAACGACATCGATTTCGAACGCTATGAGCGGCGCGCCGAACCGGCCGCGCTGAGCCACTGAGGAGGATTCCATGAATTACCGGAGAATTGTAGCGGCATTCGCCGCGCTGACGCTGCCGGGCGTCGCCCATGCCCATGTCGGGCTGCATTCCGATGGCACGCTGGCAGGCCTCGCCCACCCGTTCAGCGGCCTCGACCACATGCTTGCGATGGTGGCCGTCGGCTTCTGGGCGTCGACGCTCGGCGGCAGGGCGCGCTGGATCGTGCCATTGGCTTTCGTCGCTGTCATGGCCGTCGGCGGCATTCTCGGCATCCAAGGCGCCGCGCTTCCGATGATCGAGACCGCGATCGCACTGACCGTCGCGGTGCTTGGCCTGCTGGTGGCCTTCGAGGTGAAGGTTCCCACGCCTGTCGCCGCGGCCATCGTTGGCATAGCTGCGCTCTTCCACGGACAGGCGCACGGCGCCGAACTGCCGGCGATGGCGAACGCAACGGGCTATGTGGCCGGGTTCTTGGCCGCGACCATCGCGCTGCATGGCCTCGGCATCGGGCTCGCCTCGCTCCGGTTCGGCCGGGCAAGTCAGATCGTCGCCCGCATTGCGGGTGCGGCTGTCGCTCTTGCCGGCGCTGCACTGCTCAGCGGCTGAACCGCACTTTCTCCCAAGGCTTCGGCCTGACGGGAGCCGTACGGGCACCCCTGCGCCCTGCGGCTCCCGATTTCGCAAGTCCAGAACCAAGGTGAAGCGCATGTGCATCGGCATTCCCATGCAGGTCATCGCAGGCAACGAATTCGTTGCCCAGTGCGAACGACATGGCGAGGTGGCCTCCATCTCCCTGATGCTGGTCGGCCCGCAGTCTCCGGGAACCCATGTGCTCACCCATCTTGGCTCCGCAATCCGCGTGCTTGATGCCGAGGAGGCGCGCGCGATCGACGACGCGCTGGCCGGCCTCGCCGAGGCGGTCGAGGGCCGCGCCTTCGACAATCTCTTTGCGGACCTCCTCACGCGCGAGCCGGAACTGCCGGCGCATTTGCGCGACATCTGAAAAGAAAATTTCCAATCTGGAAATTGACTTTCCATCTCGCGGCCGGCGATACTTCTCTCCAGCGAAAATTTCCCTTCCAGATCAATGGAATCCAACTTCCTCCGATCTGGCACGCTGTTTGCAGATCATCTTGCAGAACACTTGCATGATGATTTGTGGAGGAGACAATGCCATCTGCCCTGGTCCGCGCCCTGAGCGAGCGGGCGCGCCTGCCCGTCGTCGACGAGACGACGATCGATGCCTTCCTGGCCCCTGCCGCGGGCGAGCCTGATAATGCTGTGCTGTTTTTCACCGGCGATCCGGCGCAGCGGCCCGAGGCCGATGACGTCGCCGTGGTCCTGCCCGAACTGCTCGGCCACTATCGCGGTCGCTTGCGGGGCGCCGTGGTGCGGCGTGCGGCAGAGGACAAGCTCAAGGCCCGCTTCAATGTGGTCGTCATGCCAAGCCTTGTCGTCACGCGCCGCGATCAGCCGGTGGGCGTGATCGGAAAGATCCGCGACTGGTCGGAATATGTCGACAAGATCGGAGCCTGGCTGGCGCCCGACGCACCGGTCATGGTCGCCTCGGGCGGTCCGAAGGTCGAGATCACCCATGCCGGCAAGGAGATCGTGCGATGAAGGCCGGTTTCTGGGTAGCCCCCGAAGGTGAAGACGCCGCGATGACGGTGATGCCGATCGGCGCCGAGCCGCCGCTCCGCGCGCGCAAGATCAATTTCCTCGCCACCAGCAGCGCCGAGGAAATGATCCGGCGCTGTCGGCGGACGGCGATGCTCCTGCCCGACATCGCCGATGCACTCGCGGTGCAGAAGGCCGGCGCGCCGGGTCGGCTGTCCGACATCACGGATTATCCCGAGGACGACCGCGAGCTGATCACCCAGACGCTGGGCGAAGGCGAGGTCGCGGGCGTCGCCGCACTTGCCAACGGCATCACGGCGCAGATGCAGGAGGCCGTCATGGCCGGCGTCTGGCGCATCCGGTTCACCGATGTCGAAGGCCGTCTGATCGGCGACTATGTCGAGGTGGCGAGCATCCCGGCCGCAGTCCGTCAGGCCTGTTCGGCGCTGCACCCATCGATCAGCCATGGTCCGGCCCCGGCCGGCGCCATGAACGTCATGCCGGTGCTGACCGAGGTCGGCGACCGGGCGGCCCGCTACCGCGACGGCGAACCGACCCATGTCATCACCTTCTCGCTTTTCCCCATGAGCCCGGAGGACATGGCCTTCCTGCAGGAGACGCTGGGCGCAGGCCCGGTGCAACTCACCTCGCGCGGTTATGGCACCTGCCGTATCGTGGCGACCGGCGCGCGCAATGTCTGGTCGGTGCAGTTCTACAACGCCATGGACACGATCATCCTCGATACGCTGGAGATCTGCGACATACCCTCGGTCGCCGTGGCTGCGGAGGAGGACTTCCGCGATTCCGAAATGCGACTCCGCGAGATCGAGGAGGCCTATTTCAAATGAGCGCCTTCGAGAATTTCGGCAAGCGCGAGACCTTGTCGGACGAGGACCGGATGGAATGCGGCATCTGCTGGCATGTCTATGATCCGGCCGAAGGCGATCCGGTCTGGCAGATCCCGCCGGGCACGGCCTTCGCCGACCTGCCCGAGGACTGGCGTTGTCCGAACTGCGATGCGCTGCAGTCCAAGTTCATGAGGCTGGGCGATGGACGCTGAGCGTGCGGAACCGGTCGGGCCCGATCCGGCCCGTCAGCTCGGGGCTCGGCTCGAGGATTGCTATCGGCATATCCATGCCACAGCCATGGTGGATGTGCCGATCTGCAACCCGGCGCTCGGCGTTGCCGCGACCGGTTTCCGCGCCTTTGGGGCGCGCGCCTTCGGCATCGTCACCACGCCCTGGTTCATGAACCTCGTGGCGGTCGACCTGCCGGATGGCGCGCCATCGGCCGCCGCCGTCTCCGGCACGACATTGCGCGTCGGGCTGCCGGCGGGCGAGGTCGAGTTCATCACTGGCGAACTCGACGGCGTCGGCAGGGTGGATTCTTGTTCCCTGTTCTCGCCGGTCTTCGAATTCGCCACGATGGAGGCAGCACTCGCCACGGCCGAGGAGGCCGTCCGCGCCTTCTTCGATCCCGCCACGCTCGAACCGCCGCCGGCGCCACCCGCCGCGGTGAACCGGCGAGATCTGCTGCGCGGCCAATTCCGCAAGCGCGAGGAGATGGCGAAATGACCTTCCTTCTCGGCGCCGGCACGATCAGGATCCAGGTCGCGGTATCGCGCTGCCTCGCCTGCTCGGTCGCGGTTGCGGCAAGCCGCCCGCAGGGCCTGACATGCATGTTTCTCGGCCGCATAGCCGACGAGGCGCCGCTGCTTGCGGGCCAGGTCTTTTCGCTCTGCGGCTTTGCCCAGTCGGTGGCCGCCCGCCTCGCGACCCTCAATGCCACAGATCGTGCGATGAGCGATGATGAGCGGATCGGCGCAGGGTTGGGCCTGCTCGCCGAACGCATATTCGAGACCCTGCGCGCCCTCATTCTCCAATGGCCGGTGCCCCTTCCCGTCACGCTGGCCGCGTCCGCCGGCAGGCATCTCCGCGATGCGCTGGCCGCCTCGCAGGCGATCATCGCCAGGGTCAAGGCCGGCAAGGTCGATCGCGCGCATCTCGAATTGCCGGTCGAGAGGCTGACGGCGGCGGCCGCAGCACTCGGCGTCACGCGCGAGGCCGATGCTCCCATGAAGGGAACGGCTTGCGCGGCGATGCTTGAGGATGTCGAGCACGACCATATCTTCGCCGGCCACAGCCCGGACCCGTTGACCAGCAGGGACGACGCCGACGTTGTCGTGCGGCTCTGCACGGAACCCGGCTATGCCAGCCTTCCGCATCTGCGCGGCCGCGTCGTCGAGACCGGCGCCTATGTTCGCCTTGCCCCGGCCAGCTCGCAGGAAGGCCCCCATCTGGCGCAACGCCTTCGCGCGCGGATAGCCGACGTTCGCGCCTCGCTCGACCAGCTTGGCTCCATCCTTGGCGATGGCGCGCTCGACTGGGCGTCCCTCGCCGGCGGCGGCCCGACGCCGGGCGCCGGCGGCTACGGCGCGGTGGAATGTGCGCGCGGCAGGCTTTATCATCAGGCGGAGATCGGCGCCGATGGCAGGCTCTCGGCCTACCGGATTCTCGCGCCGACCGAGTGGAATTTCCATCCGGCCGGTCCCTTCGTCGAGACGCTGCTGTCTTCACCTATAGGGACCGGCGACACAGCCATACGGTCGGTATCGCTTCTCGCGGTGCTGTTCGACCCCTGCGTGGCCTTCGACGTCGATATCAGGGAGGCGGCCGATGCATGAAATGTCATTGATGGAAAGCGTGATCGAAATCGCCTGCGACACGGCGCGACAGAACGGCGTGACGCGCGTCAAGTCGATCCGGCTCGATGTCGGAGTCTTGAGTCATGTCAATCCGGATGCGCTGCTCTTCTGCTATGAAGCTGTCAGGCATGGCACAATCGCCGATGGCGCAACGCTTGAGATCAACCGGATCGCCGGTGAGGGCTGGTGCCTCGATTGCGGCAAGACGGTGGCCTTGGAGGAGCGGTTCGGGGCCTGCCCTGACTGCGGCCGGCATCGCGTCCAGATGACGGCCGGCGACGAATTGAAGATCAGGGATATGGAGGTGATCTGATGTGCACGGTATGCGGTTGCGGGACGTCGGCCATCGAGGGCCACGAGCACGAGGCCGGGGGTCATGGGCATCACCATGACCATGACCACGGCCATGGGCACCACCACCATCACCATCATGACGATGGTCACGCCCATCACCATGCCCATGGTGACCACGAGCACGACCATCATCATGGCGAAGACGGCAGCGTCCACTATGGCAAGGGCATAGCCGGCGTTCATGTTCCCGGCATGAGCCAGGAGCGGATCATCCAGGTCGAGCGCGACATCCTCTCGAAGAACGATGGCTATGCCGCCGCGAACCGGCGCTATTTCGACCGCAACGGCATCTTCGCGCTGAATTTCGTCTCCAGCCCCGGCTCGGGCAAGACCAGCCTGCTGGTCCGGACGATCACCGACCTCAGGGATCGCGTCACCATCAGCGTCATCGAAGGCGACCAGCAGACGTCGAACGATGCGGCGCGCATCCGCGAGACCGGCGCCCGCGCCATCCAGATCAATACCGGCAAGGGCTGTCATCTCGACGCCCACATGGTCGGCCACGCGGTGGAGGATCTCGCGCCCGAGCCCGGCTCGATGCTTTTCATCGAAAATGTCGGGAACCTCGTCTGTCCCGCCGCCTTCGATCTCGGCGAAGCACACAAGGTCGTGGTACTGTCCGTCACCGAGGGCGAGGACAAGCCGCTCAAATATCCCGACATGTTCGCGGCGGCCGACCTGATGATCCTCAACAAGGCCGACCTGCTGCCGCATCTCGATTTCAATGTGGGCTTCTGCATCGCCAACGCGCTGCGCGTTAATCCGCGGCTGCAGACATTGACCGTTTCGGCGCGCACGGGCGAGGGCATGGAGGCCTTCTATGCCTGGCTCGAAGCCTCCGCCGCCCGGCGGGCCGCTCGGCCGAAGGTGGCATAAACCATGGCGCCGGCTCTCGCACGACAGATGGAAAGCCCGATCCGGCGCCTCAGGCTCCGGGTCTGCGGCGCCGTGCAGGGCGTCGGTTTCCGGCCTTTCGCCCTCCGCTTGGCGCGGACGATGCGGCTTTCCGGCTTCGTGCTCAATGACAGCGCCGGCGTGCTGATCGAGATCGAGGGTGAGGATGCCGGTCGCTTTCCCGATGCGATCCGCGCCTATGCGCCACCCCTTGCCCGCATCGACTCGATCGATGTTCTGGAGCTTCCGCCCGCCGGCGGCGAGCAGTTCGAAATCCTCGAAAGCCTGGGCGGCAAGAGCGCGACCCGGATCGGGGCCGATGCCGCGACCTGCGACGAATGCCGCCGCGAACTGACCGATCCCGCGAGCCGCTTCTTCGGCTATCCCTTCGTCAACTGCACCCATTGCGGCCCGCGCTTCACCATCACCCGCGCGCTGCCCTATGACCGGGCGCAAACGTCGATGGCGTCCTTTCCGATGTGCCGGGCCTGCGCGGCTGACTATGTCGATCCGGAGAACCGGCGCTTCCATGCCGAGCCTGTTGCCTGCCCCGATTGCGGCCCGAAGCTCAGCCATCCCATCGCGGAAGTAGCGGCCCGGCTCCAGGACGGCGCGATCGTCGCGCTCAAGGGGATCGGCGGCTTCCATCTCGTCTGCGACGCGCGCAACGATGCGGCGGTCGCCCTCCTGCGGCAGCGCAAGGCGCGCGATGAGAAGCCCGTCGCCGTGATGGTGCGCGATATCGAGGCGGCGCGGCAGTTCGCGAAGCCGACCGAAGCCGAAGAGGCGCTGCTGGTCTCTCCGGCCAGTCCGATCGTGCTCGTCGAAGCCCGGGCCGGTGCGGTTGCAGGCGGGATCGCGCCCGGTCTCCGCCGCATCGGGCTGATGCTCGCCTATGCGCCGCTTCATCATCTACTGCTCGATGCGCTCGCCTCTCCGCACTGTCCCCCCGCGTTGGTCGCGACCAGTGCCAATCCCGGCGGCGAGCCGTTGGTCGCCGACAATGCCGATGCCGCGCGCCGCCTCTCAGCGATCGCCGACCTGATCGTCACCCATGACCGTGACATCGCCGTCCGCGCCGACGACTCCGTCATGCAGGTGATCGACGGCGCGCCCGCTTTCATCCGCCGCGCCCGTGGCTTCGTGCCGGAGCCTGTCGATCTCGGCGCGGATGGTCCTTGCGTGATCGCCACCGGCGCCGACCTCAAGAACACCGTCTGCATCACGCGCGGCCGCGAGGCGTTTCTCTCCCAGCATGTCGGCGGGCTCGACAATGCCGAGGCGATCCGTTTCCAGCGCGAGGCGATCAGCCATCTCTGTTCGGTCTTGGATGTGAAGCCGGAATTCGCCGCCTGCGACCTGCATCCGGATTTCCGCTCGGTCCGGATGGCGGAGGGCTTGAACCTGCCCTTCGTGCCGGTCCAGCACCATCTCGCCCATGTCGCGGCCGTGGCGGCGGAGCATCGCCTTCAGGGGCCGGTTCTCGGCCTTGCGCTCGACGGCCACGGCTTCGGCACCGACGGCACGAGCTGGGGCGGCGAAATGCTCGCCGTCGACGGTCCCCGCTGGCATCGCGCGGGATCTCTCATGCCCCTGTCGCTGCCGGGTGGCGACCGCGCGGCGCGCGAGCCCTGGCGCATGGGTGTCGCGGCGCTTCAGGCAGCCGGGCGGATCGACCTCGCGCCACGGTTCTGGCCCGACCATTCCGGCGTGGCACAACTTACCGCGATGTTCGAACGCGGCTTGCGTCCCTCGGTGACGAGCAGTCTCGGCCGGATGTTCGACGCCGCGGCGGCGATCGCGGGTGTTCGCCTCGTCCAGGGCTACGAAGGACAGGCCGCGATGGAGTTCGAGGCTCTGGTCCAGGCACCGCGTTGCCTCGCCGGCGGATATTCGATCACCGACGGGGCGCTTGATTTCCGGCCACTCATCCTGCGCCTCGCCGAACGGGGTCTGCGCGGCACCGAGGCTGCCGACCTCTTTCACGGCACGCTGATCGCGGGTCTGGCGGATTGGGCGACCGGTGGCGTCGCCGCGCTTGGCACCCGGCAGGTCGCGCTCGGCGGAGGATGCATGATGAACCGCGTGCTTGCGGAAGGTCTCGTACGAGCTTTGAAGAGCCGAGGCCTCGAACCATACCTGCCGCGTCTCGCACCCGCCAATGACGGCGGCATCGCGCTCGGCCAGGCGGCCCATGCGCGGCAGGTCGTCATGAACGAACAAGCATTAATGGAGGAGAACCGGACATGTGCCTAGCCATACCGGTCCAGGTCAAGGAAGTACTACCCGACAACATGGCGAAGGTCACGCTCGACGGCGTCTCGAAGATCGTTTCGACGGCGCTCGTCGATGACGTGAAGGTCGGCGACTACGTGGTGCTGCATGTCGGCTGTGCGCTCGCCAAGATCGATCCCGAGGAGGCGGAGAGGACACTGGCCCTGATCCGTGAAGCTGCGATGGGAGATGCGGCATGAAATATATCGACGAATATCGCGACGGCAGGCTCGCCAAGGACATCGCCCGGCAGATCGCCGCCCTTGCCGACCCGGCGCGTTCGTATCATTTCATGGAATTCTGCGGCGGGCACACCCATGCGATTTCCCGCTATGGCCTGGAAGACCTGCTGCCGCCGAATGTGAAGATGATCCGTGGGCCGGGCTGTCCCGTCTGCGTGCTGCCGATCGGCCGCATCGATGCGGCCATCGCGCTTGCCCTGCGGCCCGAGATCACGCTCTGCACCTATGGCGACCTGATGCGGGTGCCGGGCTCGAACGGATCGAGCCTGCTCAAGGCCAAGGCGGCCGGCGCCGATATCCGCATGGTCTATTCGACGCTCGACGCGCTCCGGATCGCCGAGGCCGAACCCGACCGCGAGGTCGTGTTCTTCGCTATCGGCTTCGAGACCACGACGCCGCCGACGGCGCTGGCGCTCAAGGCGGCGATCGCGAAGGACCTCCGCAATTTCTCGATCTTCTGCAATCACGTGCTGACGCCCGCGGCGATCCAGAACATCCTAGAGAGCCCCGACGTCCGCAAGCTCGGCACGATCAAGATCGACGGCTTCATCGGCCCTGCCCATGTCTCGACCGTGATCGGCACCGAGCCTTACGAATTCTTCGCCGAGGAATTCCGGAAGCCGGTTGTCGTGGCGGGCTTCGAGCCCCTCGATGTCATCCAGGCGATCCTGATGCTCGTCCAGCAGGTCAACGAAGGCCGCCACGAGGTGGAAAACCAGTATATCCGTGCGGTGACCACGTTTGGCAACGAGAAGGCACAGGCCGAGGTCGCCAACTTCTTCGAACTCCGCGAGAGCTTCGAATGGCGGGGTCTCGGTGAGGTCCCCTGTGGTGCGCTCAGGCTTCGGCCGCAATATGCGGCCTACGATGCCGAGAAGCGCTTTTCGATGGAGACGCCGGCCGCCAAGGACAATCCGGCCTGCGAATGCGGCGCGATCCTGCGTGGCGTCAAGAAGCCGGCCGACTGCAAGCTGTTCGGCACGGTCTGCACCCCGGACACGCCGATGGGCTCCTGCATGGTGTCGTCGGAAGGCGCCTGCGCCGCGCACTGGACCTATGGCCGCTTCCGTGAGAAGGCGCGGCAGATGGATGCCGGGAGGGCGGTCGCATGAACATGATGATCAAGGCCTACAAGCGAAAGCTCGATATCGCCAATGGCCGCGTCGATCTCTCGCATGGTGCCGGCGGCCGGGCCATGGGCCAGCTGATCGAGGGCATCTTCCACAAGGCCTTCGACAATGACTGGCTGCGCGCCGGCAACGACCAGTCGGCGTTCACGGTGCAGAGCGGGCGCATGGTGATGACGACGGACGGCTATGTCGTCTCGCCGCTCTTCTTCCCCGGCGGCAATATCGGCATGCTCGCCGTCCACGGCACGATCAACGACATTGCCATGGCTGGCGCGGTGCCGCTCTATCTCTCGGCGAGTTTCATCATCGAGGAGGGCTTCTCGCTCGCCGATCTCGAACGCATCGCCGACAGCATGGGTGCGGCCTCGCGCGAGGCCGGCGTGCCGATCATCACCGGCGACACCAAGGTGGTCGAGCGCGGCAAGGCCGACGGCATCTTCATCTCGACGGCCGCTGTCGGCAGGGTGCCCGACGGGCTCGATTTCAGCGCCGATGCCGCCCGGCCGGGCGATGCAGTGATCGTCTCCGGCTCGATCGGCGACCACGGTGTCGCCGTGATGTCGAAGCGCGAGAACCTGGAATTCGATACGGCCATCGTCTCCGACAGTGCCGCGCTGCACGGGCTTGTGGCGGCAATGGTTGCGGCCGGCGGGCAGCATATCAGGCTGATGCGCGATCCGACGCGCGGCGGTATCGCTGCGACGCTGAACGAGATCGCCAGCCAGTCGAAGGTCGGTTTCCGCATCGACGAGGAGGCGATCCCGCTCAAGCCTGAAGTCGCCGCGGCTTGCGAATTCCTCGGGCTCGATCCGCTTAATGTCGCCAACGAGGGCAAGCTGGTGGCCGTGGTCGCGCCGGAGGGTGCCAACGCGGTGCTCGCGGCGATGCGCGCTCATCCTCTCGGTAAGGAGTCGGCGTTGATCGGCCATGTCGTGGCGGATGATAATTACTTCGTGCAGATGGCGACCTCGTTCGGCGGCGGCCGGATCGTCGACTGGCTGTCGGGCGAGCAACTGCCCCGGATCTGCTGAGGACGGTGATGCGCATCCTGCTCCTCTGCCACAGCTTCAATTCGCTTTCCCAGCGCCTGCATATCGATCTCAGACGGGCGGGGCACGAGGTCTCGGTCGAACTCGACATTCATGGCGACCTGACACGCGAGGCGGTCGCGCTGTTCGCGCCCGATCTCGTCATCGCGCCCTTCCTCAAGCGGCCCATTCCGGCCGATGTCTGGCGGCGGACGCACTGCCTGATCGTCCACCCCGGCATCCGGGGTGATCGCGGCCCAAGCGCGCTCGACTGGGCGATCCTCGACGGCGAGACGACCTGGGGCGTGACGCTGATCGAGGCGCGGGAGGAGATGGATGCCGGGCCGGTCTGGGCATGGCGGGAATTCCCGATGCGGGCGGCACGGAAATCGAGCATCTACCGGCACGAAGTGACCGAGGCTGCCGCGGCCTGTGTCTTCGAAGCGATCGAGCGCCTCGGACGCGGGAATGGCCCAGTCATGCCGGCGAACTGGGGCAGGGGCCGCGAGCGGCCCGCCTGCCGCAAGTCGGACCGGACGCTCGATCCCGCACGTCATTCCGCGGAGGAAGCGCTTGGCATCATCCGTGCCTCGGATGGCGACCCCGGTGCTGTGCTGACTATCGCCGGACAGAGCTATCTGGCGTTTGACGCCGAGCTGGCTGCCGGGCTCTCTGGGCTGCCCGGAACGATGCTCGGCCGATCCCGGCAGTCGGTCGCCATGGCCTTCCGGGACGGCGCGCTCTGGATCGGCCATCTCCGCCGGCCGGAGGCGCGGAGCCTGAAACTGCCGGCCGGCCGGCTTCTCGGCGCCGAAGCGGCAGACCTGCATGAGATCGCCGGCCCCGAACTCTGCCGCTATCATGAGGAGAACGGCGTCGGCTTTCTCGATTTCCGCTTCCATAACGGCGCGATGTCCTCCGAGGATTGCGAAACCCTGCGGCATGCGGTCGTCGCCGCCAAGCAGCGCGCGCTTCCGGTTCTGGTCCTCAAGGGCGACGCTGACTGCTGGTCGAACGGCATCCATCTCGGCATGATCGAAAGCGCTGACAGCGCGGCGGACGAATCCTGGAGCAATATCAATGCGATGAACGACCTCGTGCGGGAGATCATCGAGACCGGTGACCGGCTGGTGATTGCAGCCGTGACCGGCAATGCCGGCGCGGGCGGCGTCTTCCTGTCGCTCGCCGCCGACGAGGTGTGGATGCGCGACGGCGTTATCCTCAATCCGCATTACAAGGACATGGGCAACCTCTATGGCTCCGAATACTGGACTTATCTCCTTCCGGCCCGCATCGGCGAGGATCGCGCCCGTGTCGTGACCCAGGCGCGGCTGCCGATGGGCATTGACGAGGCGCTCGAACTTGGCCTGGCGACACGCCGCCTGCCGTCCGATGTCATCGCCGCCGAGGTCGAACTGCATCGGGCGGCGGCCGAATTGGTGGCGTCCCCCGATCTGGCGGAACGCATTGCCGCCAAGCGCGCGCTGCGTGCCCGCGACGAAGCCGAAAAGCCGCTCGCCGCCTACCGTGAGGAGGAGTTGCAGCGCATGCGGCGCAATTTCTACGGCTTCGACCCGAGCTATCACGTCGCGCGCTACAATTTCATCCGCAAGACGCCCAAGTCGCGCACGCCGGTGACCCTTGCTATCCACCGGGCGGGTGGCGGCGAGACGGACCGCAAGAGGACAATGCGATGACCAACCCGCACGCCACCGTGCTTGTCGTCGATGACGAAGTGCGCTCGATCGAGGCGATCCAGCGCGTCCTGTCAGACGAATTCGAGGTCATCGGCGCCCGCAATGCCAAGGAGGCCGAGGAGGTGCTGGAAGGAGAGATGGTGCAGGTCATCCTCTGCGACCAGCGTATGCCCGGCGAATCCGGCGTCGAGTTCCTGAAGCGCGTGCGTGAACTCTGGCCGGACACTATCCGCATCATCATCTCGGGCTATACAGACTCCACCGACATCATCGAAGGCCTGAACAATGCCGGCATCTATCAATATATCACCAAGCCCTGGAGCCCCGACAAGCTGATCGACTGCGTCCGCGAGAGCGCCAATCTCTGGCGCCTGCAGCACGAAGTCACCGACATGCGCATCGAGGTGAAGCCGGCGAGCGAGGCGCTGCAGAAGGTCATCAGCGACCGCCGGCGCAACCTGGGCCAATCCTTCGGCTTTGACCGCATCATCCATCGCAGCGACAGTCCGCTCGCAGGCTCGATTTCACTCGCCCGCCGCGCCGCGCGCTACGATGTTTCGGTCCTGATCACCGGTGCGTCGGGAACCGGCAAGGAGTTGCTCGCTCGCGCGATCCATCAGGAATCAGCCCGCGCCGACAAGACCTTCGTGGTGGAAAACTGCGGTGCCCTGCCAGATGAACTGCTCGAAAGCGAACTCTTCGGCTGCAAGAAGGGCGCTTATACCGGCGCCTATCAGGACCGCATCGGCCTCTTCGAACTGGCCGACAATGGCACCATCTTCCTCGACGAGATCGGCGAGACCTCGCCCGCTTTCCAGGTCAAGCTGCTGCGCGTGCTGCAGGAGGGCGAGATTCGGCCGCTCGGCGCGCAAAGGCCGCGCAAGGTCAATGTGCGGGTGATCTCGGCGACCAACCGCGATCTACTTGCCGAGGTCGCCGCGGGCCGGTTCCGCCGCGACCTCTACTACCGGCTCGCGGCCTTTCCGATCCACATGCCGGCGCTCAAGGACCGGATCGAGGACATTCCGGCGATTGCCGAGCGCTTCCTCACCCAGATCAACCAGTCGTTCAACCGGGAGGTTGCGGGTTTCCATCCCCGAACGCTAGACCTGATGATCGCCTATTCCTGGCCCGGAAATGTCCGCGAGCTGCACAACGAGATCCAGCGGATGACGGTCCTGTCGGACGGGAATGCGCCGCTCGCGGCGGAGCTGCTCTCCCCCGCCATCCGCAACGGCGAACCTGCCGCCACGGCCTCCGACGGCAGCATGCGCCAGCTCAAGGACATTGTCGCCGAGGTCGAGCGGTCGGCGATCGAGGCGGCGCTAGCCCGCCACGACGGCAATATCAGCCGTAGCGCCGACGAACTGGGCTTGTCGCGCGTTGGTTTGCGGAGCAAGATCGAGTGCTACGACCTCAAGCGCTACCCTGATGACGAAACCGATTAACAAGAACGAACGGCCGGCCGGCGAGGACCTGATCAGCAAGATCTCGCTGCCCAGCCTCTTCGCACTCGACGGTTCGAGCGAATCCATGTGGGTCGACGTCATTCACCGCATGGATGAGGTCTATTCCGAACTCCTGCGCAACGAGACCGATCTCGAGCGCAAGAATGCCGAGCTCGAAGAGGCGCAAACCTTCATTTCGAGCGTGGTGGCGTCGGTCTCCGACATCCTGATTGCCTGCGGCAGCGACGGCATGATCCGCAAGGTGAACCCCGCCTTCCTTCACCTGGTCGGCATGGAGGAGACTGCCGTTATCGGCACCCGCATCTTCGACTATGTCGTAGAGACCGACCGCAAGGAAGCCGAGCGGCTGATGAGTGCCGGGCAGCAGGGCAGGGTGCTCGAAGGGGACCTGCATTTCAATGCCGCAGCCGGCCGCGAGGAATGCCTTGCTATGCGGTGCGCCGCCCTGTTCGACGGGCGCCGCCGCAGGTTCGGCGCCGTCCTCACGGGCCGGCCGATCAGCGAATTGCGGCAGGCCTATCAGGCGCTCCACCTGGCGCATCTCGAATTGCAGCAGGCGCAGCGCAAGCTGATCGAGCAGGAGAAGATGGCGAGCCTCGGCCGGTTGGTCGCGGGCGTCGCCCACGAGCTCAACAATCCCATCTCCTTCGTCTATGCCAATATTTACACGCTCGACCGCTACCGCAAGAACCTGGTGTCCTACCTGAATGCGATGCACCAGGGCGCCGGCCCCGACGAGATTGAAAGGCTGCGCAAGACGTTGAAGATTGATGCAATCGTCGGCGATATTGATCCGTTGCTGGAAGGCACGATCGAAGGCGCCGACCGGATTAGCGATATCGTCAAGAATCTCCGGCGCTTGTCCTTCAGCGGAACTGGCGAGCGCCAATCTGTCGATCTAGACCGGCTGCTGCGCAACTCCGCCCATCTCGCCGTGCGCGCCAAGAACTCACGCGCCAATGTTGAGATCGACAGCGACCCCGATCTTTTGATCGAAGCCCATGAAGGCCAGATGCACCAGGTTTTCGTAAACCTCATTGACAATGCGCTCGATGCGGTTGCCAAAGTGAGGGATCCGCGAGTCTGGCTACGCGCTCGCCGGGACGAGGGCGATGGAACCATTGAATTCACAGTCCGCGACAACGGCGACGGGATCAAGGATAGCGACCTGGGCAAGATTTTCGAACCTTTCTTCACCACCAAAACGGTCGGTGAGGGCACCGGGCTCGGTCTATGGATCAGCTTTTCTATCGTTCAGGACTATGGGGGGACTGTCAGTGCCCGCAATTGTGCGGCCGGCGGCGCTGAGTTGTGCGTCCGGCTGCCGGCGGACAAAGGCTACCAAGATCCCTAATTCCGGGCACGCGCGGCGATGTGGCACGCCAGCGTTATTCTGTTTGTCTCTCATGTGGAGTAGGCCCAGACGGAACGGTATCGAGCTAACCTGCGGCGTACTTCGGCTGCGGGCAGTCGGCATCTCGGATGGCTGAATAGCGTCGTCAGACCGCTGTGGAGGCGATCGAGGGGAACGTGGTTGCCTTCGGCAAACTGGTCGAACAGCCAAAAGACTCCGTGCATATCGACAGCCTGGGCGTTCGCCAGTTCGCGCAACACGCCATCGCCCGTCAACAGTGTCCAGCCTCGCCCTTCAGCGATGGCGAAGGCAAACGTATCGGGGATCGAAAGGCGGGCATTCTGCCGGCTCAGATGAGTCGCCCGAGTGAGTTCGGCAGGCGTCAGGACCTCAACGAGAAGTCCTAACGCCACCAACTGATCGCCGAGTGCGCCTGCCAGTTCCCGCTCAAAAAGAAGGTCAGGCACAGCGAAGCCCACAGGCAGCCTGAACATGTCCTCAAGCAACCGAGCCCGTTCAAGGTCGATCAACACAGAGGTATCGGAGACAAGGATCGACACCGGTCAAGCCGCCACCTGATCCAGTCTTGCATCCAATTCTCGCACCGAAATTCCGAGCAGTTCGGCGGCGCGCGAATCGCCTATCACGCCTTCGGCCAACGCCCGGTAGCAGAGCCGTTCGAAGCGCCTGGGCTCCTCAAGCTCCGGTTTCATCGTCTCCGGTTCTTCGAATGGCGCTGCTCTCCATCCGCGTTCCGCAAACACCTTGAAGAGTCTCGCGAAGGCAGCCTGGTTGATGATGCCCAAATCCTTGCACCGATAGGCCAAGGCCTGGATGCTCACGCCGAAGCGCTTTTTCAAGGCGACAAACTCACCAATGCTGATCGATGAACGGTGCGCACCGATTTCGGCGCGCAGCACATCCGCCGGCATAAGAAAGGCGCCCGCGAAGCGGTGTGCGGCCTTTTCCTCGTCTACCCCCTCACACGGCGCCATGACCATGTGGCCGAGCTCGTGGGCGAGGTTGAAGCGCTTGCGTTCCGACCACGTGCTGCGCTTGACGACAATGATGCGCGCGGCCGTTCGTCCTTTGCGCCTGACTTTGGCGGCGAGACCGTCAACGTCGTCGAGGTCGAGTGATAACACCTTGATGCCGCGTTCTTCGAGCAATTCGGCAAGTTGTGGAACGGGATCGTTGCCGAGACCCCAATCCTCGCGCACTGACCGTGCGGCGTCTTCCGCATCACGCAAGTCGGCAACCGGATGTGGCGCGCTTCGCGGCTGTTCCCATTCGACACTGCGCATTTGAAGAAGATCCTCGACGGCCAGATAGCGCTCCAGCATGTGGATCGCGCGCGCCTCGAGGATCGCCTCCTCTCTTGCCGACGTTCCGATCTTTTTCCTGAAGTCGACACCTTCCAGCGCAAGTTCATCCTCACTGAGGAGATATTCTTCCGCAACGCCGAGCGTCCGCGACAGTCCGATCAGCACGCGCGAACTCGGCATGTCTTCGTTTCTCTCGTATTTGCCGATGGCCTGTGCGGAGACGATGCCTCCCATGGCATCGGCGAGTGCGCGCAACGACAGGCCCGATGCCGACCGGGCTACTTTGAGCTTGTTTCCGATCATGATGGCCTCCTTTTGCTTCGGTTTCCAATAGTACGATTTAGTGGAAATTTTGTAAACTATAATGTCTTGAAACGCGATCTGCGGCTCTCTATGTCATATCCGCGTCATTCAAAGTCTGTCTTTGTAAACCGAGGATGCACACCGGGGATATGCCGCCGATTGGCGGCCCCCAGATTGGTATCGGCGCGAAAGGAAATGGCAAATGGCGTTGAGCAACACCGAACTGCGTTACTACGACAGCAATGTCCTGCGCCTGCCGGCCGACAAGCGCAAGGCGTATCACGAGCAGGTCGACCGGTTGATAGCGGAACTGTGCAAAGGGGTGCGTGACAAGACCGAGATCAAGATCACGAAAGTGGTGAAGGCCGGTTCTTTCGCGAAATTCACGATCCTGCGCAAGACCAGCGTCGATCCGGTCGACGTCGATGTCGTCTTCTACATTGCCGGCCGCGACGCCAGCAAGGAGACGCTCGATAGCCTGAACAACACGATCTACGACCTGTTGATCAAGATCTATCCGAATAAATCCGTCGAGGATTTCGAAATCCAGCGTAAGGCGGCGACAGTGACCTTCGTCGGCACGGGCCTCAGCGTCGATATCGTCCCGGTGATCGAGGATGAGGCCAGGCCTGGATATGGCTGGCAGTTCGACATTCATGACGGGTCGAAGGTCGAGACCTGCGCGCCTTGCCAGATCAAGTTCGTTCGCGATCGAAAGAACCAGGACGGCGATTTTCGCACGTTGGTGCGGCTGGGAAAGAAGTGGCGCAACCAGGCCGAACTGAAGCCGCTGAAATCGTTTCACATCGAGCTGATCATGGCCCATGTGCTGGCAACACAGGGCAGCTCCGGCAGTATCGAACAGCGCTTCCGCAATTTTCTTCTCTACATAGCCCAGTCCGGTCTCAAGGACGAGATCCGGTTTCCGGAAAACACCGCGCCTTTCGCCACCTTCTCGGATCCCGTCGTCATCCTTGATCCGGTCTACAGCCTCAACAACGTGACGAGCAGGATCTCGGAAGCTGAACGCAAGGAGATCGTGGCGGCGGCGGAGGAGGCTTGGGAGGCTGCGAATTTTGCATCTGCCGAAAACGACAATGAAGTGTGGAAGGAGCTTTTCGGCCCCCGCTTCAAGACGGAGGAATGAGATGAGCCAGACCCGCACCGCCAGCGCAAGCGCGACCTATACGGATGTCGACGTCGAGAACGTGGTCCGGCGCATGAAAGCGGACCTGATCATGATTGGCGACAGCACCGGCGCGTGGACGCCGACAGAAGCCGCGAACTATGCCCACGATGTCGAGGTTCTCGCCAAGGCAGGCTATCTTGCGTCCGTCGATGTGACGCTTCTGAGTAATGACCTCGAACAGCGGGCAACTCGTTTTGATGTCAACACGGATGCAGGCTCGCTGACGTCCAGCAGGCCGGGCGGCGTGTTGTGGCCGAAAGTACCGTCGCCGTACCTGCGCGTCGTCCTGCGTTATACGGGTGCCTACACCAGTGCCGCCCGTGAAGCGACCCGTGGAAAACTCAAGATCAACTGGTCGCCGTCTAAAGCCGATACCAGCCATTCGTCCCTGACGTCGTCGGGCGGGCGTGATTACGCCAGCAATGCCTACGGCATGCAAAGAAAGGATTGGGCAGCGTGAGCCAGCCAAGCATTTTTGACAGCGAGACACCGCTTCCGAGCGATGAGCTCTTCAGGCGCGAACGTACATTGCTGGGCTTCGAGGCCCGCTATGCACGCATTCACGATCAGTTGCGGCTGCTTCTCAACGTCGGTGGTCTGGGGGAGTGGAACCGCAAGTTTCACGCGGGCAAGCTCGCCATCTGCGACCTCGTCGCCGAGCAATATCCGCTGGTTATCTTCCACGGCGATGTCGGTACGGGCAAGACAGCGACGGCTGAATGCATTGCCAACAAACTGGTAACCGAGGCGAAGAGCGAGGATTCCATCCTGTTCAAGCTTTCCAACCGTGTGCGCGGCAGCGGTATGGTCGGCGAAATGGGAACGCTGATTGCCGAAGCTTTCCGCAAGGTGACCCAGTCGGCCGGCAAATCGCGCCGCGCCATTCTCATCATCGATGAAGGCGACAGTCTTGCTGCCTCGCGCACCCAGGATCATAGCCACCACGAAGACAAGGTGGCGGTCAACACGCTGATCCAGGGCGTCGATGATTTGCGCAAGTACGGCGGTCGGATTGTCGTCATTTTGTGTACCAATCGTCTTTCGATCTTGGATGCCGCTTTGAAGCGGCGAGCCGCCATCATGGAGGAGTTCAGGCGTCCGTCGGACGACGATCGGCGGCAGCTTTTCCAGATGGACCTCGCAGGCCTGGGCCTGCAGGCGGCTGAGATTGCCGAGCTTGTCGCGGCGACAGGCGCACGTGACAAGCATCCTTCCTGGACATATTCCGACATTCGCACGCGTCTCTACCCCGCCGCTCTGGCAAGAGCCTATCCGAAAGAGCCCCTGAGATTTGAGCATCTGAAATCGGTGGCTGGCGCAATGCATGCTTCGCCGATTATGGAGGACAAATGATGCCGCGATCACCCTTGTTCGGCCGTCGCATCCACATCTCGGGAAGCATCGTCGACGATCTGGCCGTTGCCTCGACCGACAACGTGCAGTCGGCCCGGGAGCTGGTCGCATCACTTGTCAAGGAGCTGATGAGGAGGGGCGCGAACTTCGTTTTGCCTGTCGATGCCGAACCGTTGCGCAAGGCCGACGGTCTGCCGATCTGCTTTGATTGGCTGGTCTGGAAGTCGATCAAGGACAATCTGGTGTTGAGACCGCAAAATGTACCAGGTCCTCTCGTCGTCGCGGTCCAGCATCACAAGACCGAGGACCAGATTCCTGACGATAAGGTCGATCTGTGGGACGAACTGCGTGGCTCGCAATTGATCAAGATCGAAAATGCCGCCCACTGGAACATGAACAGCAAGCGCATGGAAGCTCAAGCCCAGTTCGGCGACATCCTTGTTGCCCTCGGGGGCACCGAGGGCGTGCTGTTCCTGGCAAATCTCTATCATGATGCCGGCAAGCCGGTCGTGCCGCTCAATCTCGCGCTTTGCCCGGAAACAACGGGTGCGAGGCGCCTTTACAGTTTCGGGCTCAACAGCAGCCAATCCCGTCGTCTGTTTCAAATTGCGGATGACGGCGACGCGCACGACTGGATCAATCGGATCCGTTTTCCACGCCGACAGCCCGTTGCAGAACGCGTTTCGTTGTTGGTCGAGCTTTTGGAATCCCTTGAAAGACCAAGGGCCTTTGCCGTGCGCCTTCTCAATCCGGAGCTTGCCGACTATAACGATGTTCAAAATTTCTTCGACACGGTCGTCCAGCCGGTCGTCGAGGACGAGTTGGGCTATCGTCTGATCGTCATCGACGGGCGTCAGGCCTATGAGCATTCAAGGATCGACGAGGAGATTTTCGCAAAGCTTCATCGCTCGAGCGTGGTTCTGGCCGACATAACGGGCGCGCGGCCGAATTGCTTTCTCGAACTTGGATATGCTCTCGGTCGCGGCTTGCCGACGATGGTCATGGTGCGGGAAGGGACGAGCCTTCCCTTCGATATTACGACTTTCTCCGGTCTACACTGGAAGACGACCGGAACCGTCGAGGAGAGGCGGCGGGCATTCCGGGAACACTGGCAGGCCATTCGCAACCGCCCCTCTCTCGTACCTGCGGAGCCGTTGATCTCATGAGCGAAAAACGCGAAGTCTTTGTGTCGGTGGACGTGGAGACCGCCGGCCCGATACCCGGCGAGTTCAGTTTGTTGTCGATCGGCGCCTGTTCTGTTTTCGAACCGGAAAAGACATTCACCTGTGAACTCCAGCCGATCAATCGGAATTTCGACCCGAAGGCTTTGAAAGTGAGCGGGCTTTCTTTAGAAGAGCTTGACCGAACCGGATTGCCGCCATCCGACGCCATGGCCGCGTTGTCAAATTGGGTCGCCGAGATCGCTGGCCCCGACGGCGATCCCGTGTTTGTGGGCTTTAATTCTCCCTTCGACTGGTCCTTCGTCAACTATTACTTCCACCGCTTCACCGGTCGCAATCCGTTTGGCTTCACAGCGCTCGATATCAAAGCGCTCTATATGGGTGCGACGGGTTGCACATGGCGGGAGACGCGTTCGAGCCGGATAGCCGAACACCTGAAACCCAACCTGGCAGGTACGCATGATTGCCTGCAGGACGCGCTATATCAGGCGGAGATTTTCCGCCTGGTTTCGTCGAAATTGATCGCTGCGAAGACATCCTGACCAGCCCATCGCCGGCCGGGTTTCCTGAACCAGACAGGAGGTCCCGTTTGCGTCAATTGCACCATATGGTAGCAAGTGAAAGGGCGGTGTGTGCCGGTTCTCCGTTTGCCGATCGCACGCGAGCAGCGCCAACAGATGAACGACGGGGACGCGTTTCAGAAATGACTGCTCTGTCGATCGAGCTCATCTTGCAGAATGAACGGGAAATCATGGCGCCTGGTCCGCTGCCGACCGACCGCGTTGCCCTCGAAGGCGAAGTCTGGGCAAAGGCGCCGCTGCAACTGGAGCCGGACGCGGACGAGGCATAGCAGACTGGTGACACAGGGGCCGTTCAGCGGCTGGCGGCTTTCGACGAGCGGTGGAAGGCTGCCCGGCTCCGGCGCCTCCTGCTTTCGACTGCTCCGCAACATTGGCCGCGTCCTGGGAACTGATGATTGGCGCACTGCCGCCGCAGCTGCGGCGCGATATCAGCATCGTCCGCCGCGTTGGAAGCTTCCGCCAACACTCCCAAGGATCTGGCTGGTTTAGCTGCCGGATCAGGCCATAAGGAGGGTGATGTTGTCCTGGACGTAGGTTTCGAGGCTGCGTGCCGGCCTTCCGGTCAGCACCTCGACGTCAGCGGTGACGAGGGCAGTCCAGCCCTCGCGGACCGGATAGAAAATCGATGCGAGGAACGAGGCGTAATCGGCCGGTACGCCTACGCCGGTCAGAATGCCGATGAATGTTTCGTCGTTGAGGGGATTGTAGGCGACGTCTTTCCCGATTGCCGCCGAAATGAGCTTGGCCGCCTCGGCGTAGCCGAGAGCTTCGGGGCCTGTCAGGTTGAAGGCTCTGTTGTCGAACTTCTCGGTTGTTAGGGCCGCTGCTGCGCTTTCGGCGATGTCGCGCGCATCGATGAAGCTGGACTTCCCGTCCGCAGCCGGAACGGCGATCTCGCCGTGGTCGATGCCGGCCTTCCAGAAAGTGTGGAAGTTGTCGGCAAACCAGTTCGGACGCAGGATGACGTAGGGAACGCCGGTTTTTTCGAGTGCGATCTCAACCTGGCGGTAAGGGATACTGTCATCGGCATCGACGCCGAGTACGCTCTGAAAAACGACTTTGACGTTGGCGGCGGCGGCGGCCGCGATCACCGGCAACAGCAGGCCCTTGGAATCGACGTATCCGGTCGGCAGCATGACGTAGGCGGCATCGACGTCGGCGAAGGCTGGTGCGATGGTCGCCGGGTTGGCGAAATCGAACACGACGCCTTCAGCGCCCTCCACTGACTTGCCGGAACGCGAAGCGGCGCGGACTGCGTAACCCTTGGCCTGGAGTACCTTGACGAGGGGCGTGCCGACATTCCCGGTTGCGCCGAGAACGAGAATCTTGCCTTTCATTAACATTCTCCTTAGTATCTACTGGAAACCTTGTTTCTGATAGATACAGTCCGATTGCACTGAGGGAAAGAAGGCACTTTCGGGTCACGTGGTTACTTCAAGTAAACCGTTGAGACGAAAGCAAAGGAAAACCAGAGATGAAGCACGCCTATAATGTTTTTGAAGACCGGTGTCCGACGCGGCTCGTTCTTGACCGGCTGGCGGATAAATGGGCGCTTCTAATCCTCGACCGGCTGGAAGGCGAGCCGGTACGCTTCAACTATCTCAGGCGGGATATAACGCATTTCCCAGAAAGTGCTCTCCCAGACGCTGAAGAAGTTGGAACGTGACGGCCTGATCTCAAGGGCGATTTTCCCGACGGTACCGGTGACGGTGGAATATGCGCTGACGTCTCTTGGGCGGACACTGACAGAAACCGTTTCGGCGCTGGCACATTGGGCGGAGCACAATATGGATGCCGTGCTGGCTGCCCAGCAGGCCTATGATGCCCGTGCATAACGCCGGGCTTTTGCTTCAGCCTTTGCATTTTTTTCTCCCGCAGGCTTCGGCGCTTGGGATACCGATTTTGCCCTGTGATGAAGGCCGAGATCGGCGCGACCCAGGTATGGGCCGATTTCAATGTGTGCCTCGCAGCTGACATGCTGAAGAAGCTGCTGCAATGGCGTTCCAGATCGACGACGAAGTCATTCCTCCGGATCTGCCCGCTTCGCTGGCGATGGCAGTATGGGTTCCTGCAGGCGCCACTGTGGGCATTGCGCCCTGGAACGCGTCATCGTCGTTGTCCTGGCGCTTGCGGTGCCGCTGGCTTGCAGCGATACTGCTGTTCTCAAATGTCGGGGTAGCGCCTCGCCCTTGGCCTAGTCATCAAGGCAATGGCCGAAGGTGGACCGCCTCCTGAGGCTGTCAAACACATTACCAACACACCTGCAGACGGCAACCGCATCCTTGAGGCGATGTCGCTGATCCGGCGGTGCGGCGGGTGAGCTTCACCCGTTCAACGAAGATCGGTCACGCGGTTGCTGCGGTTCAGGCGGCAACTTTCGGCGCTTTCATGAAATCGGGCCACATCCGCATGCCGATGGAGCGGATAATTGTCCACAAGAAGATCGTCGACGGCGAAGTCGAGAAGCTGGTGGCAAAGACGGAGACGCTGCCTGCGGCGATCCCCTCAAGGACCGCCCTTCCTTGCAGATCGAAAGCGGTATGTGCCACAGAAGCGGTCGTACCGTTCACGAGGAGGCAAAGACGCCACTCGGCAGTATAAAGTCGTCTGACATCGGCTGTTTCGGCGGGCGGGGGGGCAGGGTGTTGGGCGCGTCACCCGGCACAGATCCCACGCCCGGCCTGAGGAATGGTATGAAATTAGAGCTCTATATTGTCGGCACTCTATAGCCTCCAGCAGAGGCTGAACTCAGCCTTGGGCATCAGTAAAGAACTTCATGAATCGCTTGCGGGAGCGCTCGATATGATCCCTCATAGCCGCCTCGGCCCCTTTAGGATTCCTGTCTTTGATTGCGGCTAAAATCCGCGCATGCTCCTTGTTTGCATCGGAAGTCGCCCGCGTGTGAAAATAGAGGCGGAAAAGATGCACGTGGGTGTGAAGACGTGCCAGCGCCTCATGAATAAGTCCGTTTCCGCTGCCGACAGCAATTGCATCATGAAAGGCGCCGTCGCTTTGCGCGAAGCGGCTGTAGGCTGAACGCGCATCCTCGTTGCGGATTTGACGCATATCCGAATCGATGGCTTCGAGCGATGTGATGGCCTCGTCAGACATAAGCTTCGCCGCCTGGGCTGCCGCAAATGGCTCCACCAGCATGCGAAGGTCGTAAAGCTGCTCCAACCCCGAAAGATCCATCTGCGGCGCCGCGCTGTACCCGATGAGGTGCGTGTTTACCACCAGCCCCTGAGCTTCAAGCCGTGAAAGCGCTTCACGGATGGGTGTTTGCGAGACGCCGAGTTCCCGCACCAGATTGTCCACGGCAATGCGACCACCAGGCGGGATCTTCAGTGACATGAGCTGTGAGTAGATTGCCCCATAGACCTCATCGGCGAGACGGGTGGGTCGCCGTAGCAATCCTGTGTCGCCGTTCTTCAACTCACCATTCCGATTCGTCATTTTCAAAATTCCTTCTTGACGCAGCAATTTCTTATCAACATAGTGCGGAAAATGCAATCAGATATCCGATCGGATTTGATCTATGATTACGGTTTCCGTGGATAATATTCGTGAAGTTGCCCGGCTGGCTCTCCACCGCGCCGGCGTACCGGAAGAGCACGCATCAGAACAGCTTGATCTCTTGCTGGAAGCCGATTTGAGGGGGGTACCCTCCCACGGACTGTTGCGCCTCAGGCGCATCATTCGCCGGATTGAGAACGGCGTTACGGACCCGCACGCCCGGGGTGAGCATAGATGGCGCAAGGAGGCGTTTCTGGCCGTCGACGGTCAGCGCGGTCTAGGGCCTGTCGTCGCGAACCGGGCGATTACTTCGTTGATAGAGCGTGCGAAGGTCACCGGCATTGCCGTCGCTGCCATCCGCAATTCCAATCACATAGGGATGCTCGGCTGGTACGCAGAGCGTGTCGCAGAACACGGTTTATCGATTATTGCACTGTCAACGAGCGAGGCGCTTGTTCATCCCTGGGGCGGGCGCAAGGCCATGATCGGGACCAATCCGATCGCAATAGGCGTGCCGACGGGTGGCGCTTCCTTCATGATGGATACGGCGACGAGTGTTGTTTCGATGGGCGAGATTCACGATCACGCCAACAGGCGCCAGCCAATCCCCTCTCATTGGGCGCTGGATGAAAACGGAAATCCCACCACAGACGCAGCCGCCGCGAAGAAGGGGGCAATCGCTCCCTTCGGTCAAGCAAAAGGATACGCCTTGGGCCTCGCCTTTGAACTGCTTGTGACAAGCCTGGCCGGAGCCGCGATCGGACGAGACGTCACGGGAACGCTCGACGATACGACGGTGTGCAACAAGGGAGACCTATTCATTGTCATCGACGGTCCGCAGCGGGACCTGCAGGCCTATCTCGAGGCACTCCGCGCGTTGGAGCCAGCAGATGGTTTCCCGGCCGTCGTGATACCTGGAGAGCGGGGGCGAGCTTGTCGCGACCAGCGCCTGAAGGAGGGCGTGCCGCTTGCTGAGGAAGTCTGGCAACAAATTCAAGTTCTAGCCGGCCTTGGTGCTGCTGAATGAAACAGGAGGTTTTATTGACCCTATTTGGAGCCCTGCGCACCCCGCGCAATCTCGTGTTCGGGGCCGGCCAACGCGCCGCCCTACCGGGCTATGCCGCAAAGCTCGGTCGTCGTGCGCTAGTTGTCACGGACGCTCGTTTGAGCAACGAGGCAGATTTTCGCAAGATGGTGGATGCTCTGGCGTCGTCAGGTGTGGCAGTGCACGTATTCGACGGCACCATTGCGGAACTGCCGCTTGAGTGCATCGCTCAGGGTGTGGAAGCCGGCCGCAAATTTGGTGCAGACCTCGTCATCGGCATCGGCGGCGGCAGCTGCCTGGACGCCGCCAAGGTTTGTGCACTGCTTATCGCACACAAGGGTAAGCCCAGCGACTATTATGGCGAGTTCAAGGTCCCCGGTCCCATATTGCCGCTGATTCTTCTGCCAACCACCTCCGGGACCGGCTCTGAGGTAACGCCGGTGGCAGTCATCACAGATCCCGATCGAGCTGTGAAAGTCGGAATTGCAAGTCCGGAACTGATTTGCCACACGGCGATTTGCGATCCAGAACTGACGTACTCCTGTCCGCCCAGCCTCACCGCAGTTTCCGGCGCCGACGCGCTCACACATGCAATCGAGGCCTACACGACCATTCGTCGCACACCGACCGATACGATCGTGCATGATCATGTTTTCCTGGGCAAAAACGCCCTGAGCGATGCCTATGCGCTGATGGCCATATCCCACATCTCTTCCAGCATTAAAAGTGCTTATGATCATGGCGACGATCACACAGCGCGCGAACGCCTGATGCTGGGGGCGACGACAGCAGGTCTTGCTTTCGGGACGGCCGGGACTGCGGCGGCTCACGCCATCCAGTATCCGATTGGAGCCATGACCCACACGGCCCACGGCGCGGGCGTCGCTGTCATGATGCCCTACGTAATGGAGCTGAATCGCAATTTTTGCGAGCCGGAATTGGTCGAGATTGGCAAGGCCATGGGACTTGATCTTCAGGGCCGATCCTCGTTCGACGCTGCCAGCGAGACGATAGATGCGGTTGCAGCACTCTTCGCGTCGATTGGAATCCCGAAGTCGATTGCCGACTTGGGGATCGTGGAGGCTCAGTTGCCGCAAGTTGCCGAACAGGCGATGGGCAGTGCCAGACTGATCAAGAACAATCCGCGCCTCCTCGATCCAACAGTTATGACCAGTCTGGTCGGCGCTGCCTTCACGGGTGATCGAATTGGACTGAGGAACGATGCAAAAGCATGGAAGGTAAATTGACAATGACGCCGACAATCACGTCCCAGATCAGCTTTGACCTCAAACAAGTCCCTACTGACCTCTATATTGCTGGAAAGTGGCGCCCTGGAGCCTCGGCTAGGCGGATTGACGTTCTTGACCCGTCTACCGGTCTTGTCATCTCAGACGTTGCCAATGCAACGATCGAAGATGCTCTAGACGCTGTTCAGGCGGCGTACGATGCGGGACCCGCCTGGGCGGCGACCCCGCCGCGGAGGAGATCAGAGATTCTGCGCCGATGCTTTGAGCTGATGGTCGAGCGAAAGGACATGTTGGCAGAGTTGATCAGCCTCGAAAACGGCAAGGCCTTGAGTGACGCCTACGGTGAAGTGACCTACGCCGCTGAGTTCTTTCGCTGGTTCTCGGAAGAAGCAGTTCGCCTGAACGGCGAAATCTCGACCGCCCCCTCAGGGGCGAACAAGATCGTGGTTCAACATCAACCAATTGGCGTTGCAGTCCTGGTGACACCCTGGAACTTTCCCGCAGCGATGGCGACGCGCAAAATCGCACCGGCCCTTGCCGCCGGCTGCACCTGCGTGCTTAAACCGGCGACAGAGACGCCGTTGACCGCCTATGCGCTTGCCGCACTGTATGCTGAGGCGGGGGTGCCAGATGGCGTTGTCAATGTGATCACGACTGAACGGTCAGGCGCCGTGGTCAGCAAGATGTTGCATGATCCGCGTGTCCGCAAATTGTCATTTACCGGTTCTACTGAAGTCGGTCGAAAGCTCCTGCACGAAGCGGCCGACACAATCATCTCCTGCTCAATGGAACTTGGTGGCAATGCACCATTCATTGTTTTCGATGACGCTGACCTGGATGCCGCCATCGAGGGCGCGATGGTTGCTAAGATGCGCAATGGCGGCGAGGCCTGCACGGCGGCCAACCGCTTCTATGTGCAAACCGGCATCGTCGAGGCTTTCTCGCAAAAGCTTACTGAACGCATGGCGGCACTGACGGTCGGAGCAGGCTACTCCAAATCCACCCAGTGCGGACCGGTCATCAACAGGAAGGCACTTGATCGAATTGGTGGCCTGGTGACGGACGCGACCGAGCGCGGGGGGAAGGTGCTGACGGGAGGCACTGCCCTTGATCAAGACGGCTTCTACTTCCCACCCACGGTTATTCGCGACGTCCCAGCTGATGCGGCGATCGCCAACGAGGAAATCTTTGGGCCGATCGCCGCCTTGAGCACCTTCGAAAGCGAAGATGAGGTTATCGCTGCGGCCAACAACACAGAATACGGCCTGATTGCCTACGTCTTCACGCGTGATCTTGGCCGCGGCCTCCGCGTTTCGGAGAGACTCGAGGCTGGAATGATTGGTCTCAACCGTGGCCTGGCATCAGATCCAGCCGCGCCGTTCGGCGGCGTGAAGCAAAGCGGACTTGGGCGAGAAGGGGCTCATCATGGCATCCTGGAATTTTGCGAGACCAAGTACATTGCTGTGACCTGGTAATAGCTTGAGAAACTCCTGATCCGGGAACAACAAACAAACCGAGGTAAAGATGTCGCTGACAAATCCTATCAGATCTGAAATCGCCGACGAGGTGTTCCGAACGCGTGGTGTGTTGACAGAAGTCGTGCCCTTTTCACAGCGGTACCCTCATTTCGAGCTGGCGGACTCCTATTGGGTGGTGGAGGAAATGCGTCGGAGGCGAGAAGCAAATGGGGAGAAGATCATCGGTCGGAAGATCGGCTTCACCAACTCCGCCGCTTGGGCAGGCTACGGCATCGCGGGGCCGCTCTGGAATTATCTCTATGATACGACGACGTTTGAGCTCAGCGAGACGAGCACCCTTGAGGTCCGCAATTGGCCGAATGTCCGTATGGAGGCGGAGGTTGCGCTGGGTCTCAAGGCTGCGCCCAATACTCAGATGAGCGAAGAAGAGCTGCTGGACTGCGTGGAATGGGCGGCACTCGATTTCGAGGTCTGCACGTCAATCTTTCCAGATTGGCAGTTCAAGGTCGCCGACGGCGCAGCCACTGGTGTGCATGTCGCATTGCTTCTCGGCAAGCGACACCCGATTGCTGGCGACCACGGGAAGTGGGCAGCGCAACTTGAGAGTTTTACTGCCACGTTGTCCAGCGACGAAGGTTCTTCCGCGACCGGAGGCGGAGCTCAAGTGCTTGGGGGCCCGATCAAGGCCTTTCGCTATCTGGTGCGTGAGCTGGAGCGCTTTGGTGGCCAGCCGTTGGCTTCCGGCGACATCGTCACCACTGGTACATTAACGGTCGCTCTGCCTGCCCAATCTGGCCAACGATGGAAGGCGACGACGTCCGGAATCGCATTCGAGGAGATCAGCCTGGATCTTGTCTAGCAGGCACAACCGCCCGCCTGATCAAACAACCGGAAATCAAGAAAGGAAATGAGGGGATGACCTATTTTTCAAGATCCGAAATGTCCCGCCGTATCGAGTCTCTTCGGAAGAAACTCGCTGCCGCAAACATCGACTTCGCGTTCATGCATACGGCTGACAGCGTCTTTTATATGAGCGGTGTCCCGCTGCTTTCGGAGTGGGGCCGACCCATGTGGGCGATACTGCCCGTATCCGGCACCAGCGCCGTTTGCGGGGCAGCGCTCGAACAAGAGACCATGGAAGCTCACAGCGTTTTCGACGAGGTGCTCGCTTATGGGGATGACGAGAATGTCGTCCATACCAGCCTCAGGATGTGCGCCGATTTCATTGCCCGACAGAGTTCAGGCACAGTTCGCATCGGGATCGAGGAAGCGCTGATGCCGGTCGGCATCCATCGCGCTCTGACTGCCAGGTTCTCACAGGCGGAATTTGTTGAGATCAGCCCACTGATTGAGGACCTGCGTCTCATCAAATCCGATGAAGAGGTCCGTCTTCTCGAACTCGGCGGCCAGTTGGCAAAAATTGGCGCAAATGCGTTTCTCGAAGCTCTTCACGAGAACGTCACCGAGCTTGCGGTGGCAGCGCACGCAGTCGCTGAGACGAACAAGGCAATGGGAGCATTGTCCATCAATGGTCTCACGAGCACCTATGCCTACGCCCAGTTTGGCGATCACACACTCACGCCGCATCTGCATCCGACCAGTCGGCGGCTGAAACGTGGCGATCTGATTGCACTGAACATCTTCCCCGTGATGTGGGGCTACTGCACGGAACTTGAACGCACTTTTGTGTTCGGTGAGCCGACGCAGGCTCAGAAGAAGCCGCTCGACGCGGTGAATGAAGCCTTCGATGCCATCAAGCTGGCGCTTAAGCCGGGCGTCACCATGTCAGACATGGCGCTTATGGAACGCGAGATTTTCCGAAAGGTCGATCTTGCCGACTACGTGCGCCACGGAACCGGACACGCGCTCGGTATCATGATCGGTGCTGGCGGACGCGAAGAGCGTGGAGAGTTGCGGATCTACAATTCCGGAAAGCTCATGGCCAACATGGTCAATTCGGTCGAGCCTGCGGTCTACATACCGGGTGTCGGCGGCTTCCGACATTCTGATGTGATGCTCATCACTGAAGACGGTGCCAGGAACACTACCGACTTTCCGCGTAACATCGGTTTTTGAGATGTGGTGAGCGCGGCGCCAGGAGGAATTGCGCCCCATCTAAGAGCAAAGAAGGAGGCAGGATGACGCCGCCCAAGGCGTCTGTCGCAGTGCATCTTAATCAGCATAAATTCAACAGAGGGAACTCAAAAAATGACAAATGCAGAGATGAAATCCACCGGCTGGGCAATGTCTTCACGCCGTCTCTTCCTGGCAGCCTGCGTCAGCGCAGCCGCCATTGCCTCTTTGCTGGGTCCGAGCCCAGCTGCGGCAGACGACAGCGAGATCGTTTTGGGAGCGTTGATGCCTCTTTCTGGCGCGGGCGGTCCATTCGGTCAGGAAATGCTCGCTTCGGCGAAAGTTGCACTCGAGGAGATCAACGCGGCTGGCGGACCCTTGGGCCGTAAGATCAGACTTGTTGAGGAGAACGACGAGACCAACGCTGAGGCTGGCGTTCGCGCTGCGCGCAAGCTCGTTGACGTCGACAAGGTGAGCGCAATTTTCGGAACCTGGGCAAGCAGTGTCACGCTTGCCGTTGCACCCATTGTCCAAGAGAAGGGCTTGATCCTTTTGTCCAATTCGGGTGCGAGCCGCATCACAGAAGTCCAGAAGAAGGGACATGTGTTCCGGCTTGAACCGGACGACCTGCTGTTCGGAAAGGCTTACGCCGAATACGCCGCCCAGCAAGGCTGGAAAAAGGCAGCGGTCCTCGGCTTGAACGTACCCTTCACCCAGAGCACAGTTGACGCTCTGAAGCAGCGCTTCGAAGAGCGCGGCGGCAAGATCACGAGCTTCGTCACGTATAACGAGGAGCAAACGACTTTCACCACGGAAGTTGCGCGCGTCCTGTCTGACCAGCCCGACTTCGTCCACATTTCTGGCTACGAACCGGACACGATCGCGATCCTGAAGGCTGCTTACCAGTCAGGCTTGACAACCCGCTTTATCGTCCCGGGCTTTTCTGTCAGTGCCGACTTGATCAAGAATGCCGGTCCTGCAGCGGACGGCCTGCTTCTGGTCGAAGAGGGCGTTTCCGAGGACTCGCCCGCCTATCAGCGGCTCGCGAAACAGCTAGGCTCTGATCGCTACTACTCCTTCGGCGCGCAGGCCTATGACGAAATGGTCATTCTTGCGCTTGCGATCGAAGCGGCAAAGTCGACAGACGGCAAGGCGCTTGACAAGGCGATCCGTGAGATCACCGGCACTGGCGGCACCAAGGTCACGTCGTTTGCTGAAGGGGTGGCAGCGCTGCGAAAAGGTGAGCGCATCGACTACGACGGTGCGTCGGGACCGCTCGACTTCGATGCCAACGGCAACATTGCAAAGGCGAACTTCCGCGTTTCCGAGGTCAAGGACGGCAAGACCGCTCCTGTCGGGAAGATCAGCGAAGTGCAGTTTTAATCGCACCGATCAAGGCGCCGCATTGGTGCGGCGCCTTCAGCCGAAGGTAACGCCACGATGGAATTCAAGATCTACCTCATCTCGGCGCTCGTGATGGCTGCGATATGGAGTCTGCCGGCGGCAGCCATTTCGCTCATCTACGGTGTGCTGCGCTATCCCAATTTTGCAATCCCCGAGTTCATGACGCTCGGTGCCTATCTCACGCTTCTTCTCTGCGGTTTCTCATTGCCGCTGTGGACGGCTGGGCTTCTGGCGGCGGTCGTTACAGGCCTTATTGCGCTTGCAGTCGACCAGACGGCTTTCCGTTTCGTGCGCAAGGCTGGAATTCTCCCGCCGGTGCTGCTTTCCTTGGGGCTGATGCTGGTCCTGCAAAATTTCGTCCGTTTCGGATGGGGCAACGGAAATCTGCAGTTCCCGATCCTGCCGATGCGACCGTTCATCATTGCCGGCTTCATCATCACCCCGGTGCAAGCAGCAATTATCGGGCTTGTCATCGTCATTCTCGCAGGGATTTTCCTGGGCCTGCGCTACACCGAGTTTGGTCGCGCGGTACGAGCAACGTCGACCAATCCCGAGCTTGCCATCGTAACAGGTGTCCAGCCTGAACGGGTTTATGGCGCCGTCTTGTTTGCAGCCGGCTTCCTCGCTGCCGTCGGCGGAATTGTGCTGGCGACCGAGACGTCTCTTAATCCGCTTCTTGGCTGGCGCGTCCTGATACCCCTTTTCGCAGTCGCGATCCTGGGCGGTCTTGGGAGCGTTGTCGGTGCAGCACTTGCCGCGGTACTGGTGGGCCTGACGTCAGAGTTCAGCCTCTTCATCCTGCCATCGAGCTACAAAACCGCGCTGGCATTTCTCGTACTTACCCTCGTCTTGCTGGTTCGCCCAAGCGGCCTTGTGAAATCCAGGAGCTAAGCCATGATCGACTATCTCATCGCGATCCTGATTTTTGCGGGCATCTACGGATTTGTGGCGCTAGGTCTCAACATCCAATGGGGCCTGACCGGGCTTATCAATCTGGGTCAGGTCGCATTCTTCGCAGTTGGCGCGTACACGTTTGCCCTTCTTTCGAAAGCGGGCGTCCCCTTTCTGCTGGCGGTCGGAGTGGCGACGGCCTTGAGCGGCGTCTTCGGTGCTGCCGTTGCAATGTTCACACCGCGTCTGCGCGAGGATTACCTCGCCATTGTAACACTCGGTTTCAGCGAGTTCGTCAGGTTGGTCCTGCTGAATGAGAAATGGCTGGCGGGGGGACCTGACGGGATTGCAGGCGTACCGCGTCCCGCATCATTCCCCGGACTTGGATCGGAGACTTCCTTTCTGGTCGTCACGGCACTCGCGCTTGCGCTCGCCTTCTGGTTCACCCGGCGTATCGAGCGTTACCCCATCGGGCGGACGCTCAAGGCGATCCGGGAAGACGAGGGCGTTGTCACCTCCGTCGGCAAGGTCGCACTGGCATACAAGACAAAAGCATTCCTGTTGGGCGCAGCTTTGGCTGGCTTGGGTGGTGCGTTTTTTGCCAGCTACCTCAGCTACATCTCGCCGGATATGTTTGGTCCGAACGTGAGCATTTACGTCCTTGCGGCCGTCTTGATTGGCGCACAGGGCTCGAGCGTGGCAACTCTCCTGAGCACGGCTCTGGTTGCTGCGCTTCTTGAAGGGACGCGCCTGCTCAAGGACTACATCACATTTGTCGATGGTGTGGAATTGGCGGCTCTGCGCCTGATGGTGCTCGGACTTGCACTGATCGCGATCGTAATGGTTCGCTACCGCCCGGGGAGGGCATGATGAAACAGATACTCGAGATCAAGGACGTCAGCCGGCGTTTTGGAGGCCTGCAGGCCGTCAACAAATGCCGGTTCTCCGTCCGCGCCGGCAGCATAACCGGGCTCGTCGGGCCGAACGGAGCCGGAAAGTCCACCCTTTTCAGTTTGGTCAGTGGTTTCGTTCGCCCCGACAGCGGCGAGGTCCTGTTCGATGGGAACCACATCGAAAAGCTGAGCGCGCACGATATCGCCCGGCTCGGCCTTCGCCGCACGTTTCAGATTCCGCGCGAACTTAAACAGATGACCGTGCTTGAGAACCTCCTGCTGGTGCCCGAGGGGCAGTTCGGCGACCAGGTGCGGTCGGTCCTCTTGCCCGGCAAGCGCGTTCGCGACGAGGAAAGGATCAACCTGCAGAAGGCGCAGGGGGTCTTGGATATGGTCGGCTTGGGTGAAAAGGCTCAACACCCGGCAGCCCTACTTTCGGGTGGTCAGAAAAAGCTTCTTGAACTTGCCCGCTGCCTGATGGCTGACCCAAAGCTGTTGTTGCTCGATGAGCCTACCGCCGGAGTCAATCCGACCCTCATACGACATCTGATGGCGGTTCTCAGGCGCATTCATGCCTCTGGTGTGACGCTGTTGATCATCGAGCACAACATGACGGTCATCATGGAACTGTGCGAGCGGGTGATCGTCATGGACAGGGGGCAGGTAATTGCCGCAGGCACGCCTGTTGAGATTCAATCGAACAAGGAAGTGCTGGACGCCTACCTTGGAGGGGTGAGCGCATGAACAAGAAGATCATTTTAACAGCCGAGTCCCTTGTCGCCGGTTACGGCGAGATGCAGATCTTGCATGGAGTGAGCCTAGAGTTGGCCGCAGGTGAGATCGTCACCATTATCGGTCCGAATGGTTGCGGTAAGTCAACTTTACTGAAGACACTTGCGGGCCTGTTGAAGCCCAAAGGGGGAACCATCAAGCTTAAGGGGATCGATATCACCCACGCTCCGACGCGTGATCGTTTGCGCTCCGGTCTGGGATATGTCCCTCAGGTGCGCAATGTCTTCGCCACGATGAGCGTCGAAGAAAACCTGCGTATGGGTCTTTTTGCCGTCCCGGGTTCGGTCAAGGAGCGGCAGGCGGTGGTGCGTGAAATTCTGCCCAACCTGGCCGATTACTGGACAGCGACCGCTGGTAAGCTAAGCGGTGGCCAGCAGCAGGTCGTGGCGCTCGGCAGAGCGCTCATGGCTGGACCCTCGGTCTTGCTGCTTGACGAACCAAGCGCTGGCCTGTCGCCAAAGGCAACAGACGAAGTATTCCAGCACATACGCGAGATAAGTCATAGACAAGGCGTCGGCGTGCTGCTGGTTGAGCAGAATGCTCATAAGGCGCTGGAGATTTCCGATCGCTGCTACATTCTTGCAGAGGGAAAAAACCAGATTGATGGGAGCGCCGAGAGCATCATGAACAATCCCGTCGTCGGAAAGATCTATCTCGGCGCCCACGCTGAAGCAGTTTGAAGGACGGTCAGGTGCGGCCGCAGCCGCCAGCTTCTGAAGTTTTCGACTTTGTCGAGAAAGCGGAAGCAGCGCGATCCGTTGACTGCTCAAGCGGCTGCTAACGGTAGCCGCTTGATAGATTCTCTAAGACGAACTCTCTTTGGACACCAGCGGACTGCAAATCTGGACGCCCAGCGCCCAGCAAGCTCTAAAGGAGGATCGATTACCTAAATCAGTCTTCCGCTGAACCAGGGATATCACCGGACAGAAGCTGTTTCGAAAGCCCGAAGCCCAATTTCATGAAAGCGCCTGCAGATAGCGGGGGACCCTTCCGTTGCTGGCAGCTTGAGCCGCGTGCATGATCGCATTTGTATCAAGACCATGATGCCGATAAAGGTCTGCAATTGTGCCGGTCTGGCCGAAATGTTCGACCCCCAGCGACTTGACGCGGTGACCATTGACCCCCCCAATCCAGGAGAGCGTGGCTGGGTGGCCATCGATCACCGTGACGATCCCGCAATCCCGTGACAAAGGCGCCAGCAGGCGTTCAATATGGCTCATCGCCCCGGGACGCGACCTAAATAAGCTGGTGCAAGGTGTGCGAGTGCTCGGGGAAGTAATGGCTGATTGATTGCGCCCGCCCGGTAAGCGGCTGAGGGGGGCGAAGCCCGGAAGGGGTTGTGATTGGCTGCCAATCCATGGTGATGCTCCACTTTGGCAGATACTCTATACTGATTGTCAGTCCATTGAAGTACAGCCAAACGTCTTTACGCTAACTTACCCTCACAGAGATCAATGCTGCGCTCATATCCGCGCCTTGTGACGGAGTACCGGCCTTTTCCAGCAACTTTGCCGCAAGCAGGCAAGCAAAATCGGTATACGCAATTGGCAAGGCCAACCGTGCGCTCAGTGTTTGGTCAAACATCCACACCGGAACTTGGAGCAACCGGCATGACATCGAACCCGGTAAGCTGCAGCGGAACACAGCAGACCCCTTGTCCACCAGTCCATGGGTATGGACATGCCGCCCAGACCAAGGGTGCCACGGATATAGAAGCTCTCGAACCTCGGTCCCGTGGGTGTTCAGTCGCCCTGTTGTACAACGAGGTTCGCCCTCACAGCGCCATCGGGAACAAACCGCCGATATCGCTCATGAACGGCTCCCGCGCACCCGGTCCGCCATGAGCAATACCCTACGGGAAATCCCAGCCGGGTGGTCCAAAATCGGGTTCCACTTCATGAAAACCCAAGACTCTCCCGAAAGCTGGAGGGAATATAGGTCTCAGGTCAAAGACGTCAGGCTTACACCTTGGCTGAGATGCTACACATGCGTCGTGTTTGTCGGCTCTCCGCCGCACGGATAGACTTACGTGTCTTGGGCAAACGGCTGATATCAAAGCAAAAATCCTCTTCCTGCTCTCAGTCTCACGCGTTGGCACAAATCTTGAAGTATATGGTGAGCCGATCGGCGGTGCGCCGATCACAACAAGGAAAAAAACGGGAAACAGTCACGACCGTTTCCTCCCTTTTGGTCATTCATCGGAGATAAGTCAATGGTCAGGATCTCAGATAACTCCAACCCCACTGAAAGAATCGACAGCCGTTCCCCTGAAGCGACTGGATACCCTCGCGTCGCTGCCACGAGCCCAACCGCAAGCCTGGAGGGCGGCATTCAGACCCTCACCTCAAGCGCTCGCGCAGGTCAAGAAATGCAGAAACAGATCTCAGAAATCACAGTTCGGGCTAACAATGAACTATCGTTGCGATCAACAGCAGCCCTGCAAGCGACTATCGAGGCCGATCTAGGTCACCTTCAGGCGTTAGCTGCAGCAAAAACGCCCTCTCAGATTTTCGAACTCCAATCGAAGTTCGTCCGGGAACGACTCGAACTAACCTTCGGCCATGCGAGAGATTTTCAGGCCATAGCGTCGAAATTTCTAATAGACATAAACAAGTCATTGAGAGGAATGTTCGACACATCCTCCCTACCTTCGGAATAGCCGCGCGGGTTGCCCGGCACTTAGCCGCCTGTCATGCCGTCCGAATCTGCTCGGCATCCAGGACAGGGCAGAGAACGCAAACAGCGAGGAATGAAATCGGTCATTCCTCGGGCTCCCACAATGCGCCTCCGATCGGGGCAGATCGGATGTTGCTGCAGTATTGGAGGCTGTCATGGAAAGACTCAAGGCGACCATTCTGACCGGCTTTCTTGGGGCTGGCAAGACAACGCTGCTCAACCGAATTCTGGCCGAGCGGCATGACGAACGCATTGCCGTGGTCATCAATGAATTTGGTGACGTCGGTATCGATGGCAGGCTTCTCATCGAAACAACGGCGCACGTTGTAGAACTGAACAACGGCTGCATCTGCTGCACGGTTCGTGACGACCTGATCGGCGCACTTCACGATATCCTCGCATCCGATCGCGTCTTCGATCGCATTGTCATCGAAACCTCGGGTTTGACCTGGCTCGCGCCTGTTATCGAGTCCTTCGTAGTGGACGAGGTCTTGTCGAAGTATGTTCAACTCGATGCGATTGTCGTTGTGGTCGATGCTCATCATGTCAGTCGGCAGTTCGGCCACGACGAAGCCACTCTGCAGATTAGCCTTGCCGATGTCATCCTACTCAATACAACCGACCGCGTCTCCAGCAACGAGCCTGCTGTGGTTGAGAGACGCGTCCGACAGCTTAATCCGCTGGCTCGGCTCCTTCGGACGAAGGATTGTGAAGTCTCTATGGGCGCTGTTTTGGACATTGGCGCTTTCGATCTCAAGAACGTCTTGTCGAAAGTGCCATTCATCCTCGAGAACCATTATCATGAACATGACCAAAACCTTTCTTGTGTCGCGCTGCGGCAAGCGGAACCGCTGGATCCGACAGCCTTCGATAGCTGGCTGAAGCACCTCGCGCAGGTGAAGGGAACCGACATGCTGCGTATAAAAGGGGTGGTGAATTTCCCTGGCGCAGCCTACCGTTATGTCTTGAACGGCGTTTATCTGATGCGCGAATTGCGTGCTGGAAAACCATGGAGGGAACATCCCCGCCTCACCGAGATCGTCTTGATTGGTCGAGATCTCGATGAGTCAGAGCTGCGCCGTGGGCTCCAGAGGTGCTCCCCTCAAGGGATTGCAACCTTGACGAATTGAAGAACTGCGCCCTCACTGGTTTGCGGTCGCGTTAGTTTCAAGCGCCGCTCCGACCTGATGCAGAGGCCGGAGCGGCGCTTTTCGAGAAGGTAGCTGTCGCCGCGGATGGTATTCAACGTTGATTGGTGCAGCAGGCGATTGAATATCGCGGTGACGATCGCATTCTTCCGCGGAGTTGTTTGAGGTGTCGATGCGTGCATCGGTACAAGACGTGACTTTCTGAACTTCGTTCCGCGGATCGTCAACACCGCAGCGTCGAAATCAACATCCGCGAGCTTGAGGTTGCGCGCCTCGCCGAGCCGAAAACCGGAAACGCTCAGCAGCCCGAACAGGCAATAATATGTCCATGGCCTGAGGTTGCAGCGGGTATATCGACGGCATCTCCAGAGCGGCCGACAGGAGGCGTTGGATGTCTTCCTCGAATAGAGATATGGTCGAGCCCGCTTCGGGCGAGAGGAAGCAAGCTGCTTGGGGAATCTGAGTTCGCGGATCGGCGGCGGCTCGAGGAAGCGCTCGATGCCGTTCGCAAGGATTGCAACATTGGCGTTGTGACACGCGCCGAAAGAGGATCATTGATCGTTTGCGGGAAGGAGACAGTGATCATCAAGGCGACGGACATCACAGAACTGGTCGACACGACAGGGGCCGGGAACTTCTACGCTGCCGGCTTCCTCTACGGCTATACGAGCGGGCGTAGCCTCAAGGTTTGCGGTGATCTGGGATCCTTGGCGGCAGGACTCGTTATTCAACAGATCCGTCCGCCCTCGGCAAAATCTCCGCCGCGAGGCTTGAGCAGGCAGGGTTGCTGTAACGCCAGCGAACCTGCTGTTTTCTTTCGTGGGTGAGGAGAATAGCATAGCACCATTTGGGCAGTTCTTGCACGCCAGTGACCTGACCGCACGGGGCGGCGAGTTAATTTGTGTCATGACTGGATCATTCTGCAATTGAAGCGTGGGAGGATTGGACCAAGCCGCTGAGGGGGGAGTCGGCGCGTGCGGGGGCTTCGTCGCGGCATCGAAGGCGCCGATCCGTTGATCGAGCTGAGTAAATGCTTGCAGCATGTCGCCAACTAGATGCCGTAATGGGCCGGCGTCTCATGAGTAGCCAGTTGGGTGGCTGTCCCTCAGAATGATGATGTTTGGAAACGAGGTCCGAGCGATCGGCCTCAAGCATCATGAGAGGAACAGCCATGGAATATTATGCAGGAATCGACGTCTCGCTGAAAGAGAGCAGCGTGTGCGTGGTCGACGCGACGGGCAAGTTGGTTCGCGAGGTCAAGGTAGGCAGCGAGCCTGAATGCCTGGTCGGGTATTTTGATCAACTGGACTTTCCGGTAGAGCGCATCGGCCTTGAAGCGGGGCCGTTGTCCCAATGGCTACACGCGGCTCTCGTTGCTGCGGGTCATGAGGTGGTTTTGCTGGAAACGCGGCATGTGAAGGCGGCGCTTTCGGCGATGACGGTGAAGACCGACCGCAAGGATGCACGGGGGATCGCGCAACTGCTCCGCATGGGGTGGTATCGTCCGGTCCACGCCAAATCGTCGCCGGCCCAGGACACTCGGGCTCTCCTGGTTGGCCGCAAGCTTCTGCAATCCAAGCTGCTCGACGTCGAGCTCAGCATCCGGGGTATCCTGCGTGGCTATGGATTAAAGGTCGGCGAAGTCAGCCGAGGGCGTTTCGAGGCGCGCATCCGCGAACTGATTGCAGGGCATGCGATATTGTCGATGGTGATTGACGCGATGCTGACGGCGCGAGCAGCGCTGTGGAGCGAATTTACGAAGCTGCACCGCGAGATGCTCAGGATCGCCCGCGCCGACAGAGTTTGCCAACGGCTGATGAGTGCGCCGGGTGTCGGTGCCTTGGTTGCGCTGACCTACCGCTCCGCGGTCGATGATCCAGCCCGGTTCGAAAAGTCCAGCACAGTGGGTGCCTACTTCGGGCTGACGCCGAAGAAATATCAATCCGGCGAAACTGATCGCGATGGCGGTGTCAGCAAGGTCGGCGACGCGATGGTGCGAACCGCATTGTTCGAGTCTGCGCACATAATGCTGACGCGGGCGACGCGCTTTTCCAGTCTAAAGCGCTGGGCGCTCGATGTGGCCAGGCGTCGCGGGATGAAGCGCGCGAAGGTTGCCCTCGCACGCAAACTGGGTGTCGTACTTCACCGCATGTGGATGGATGCGACGGACTTTCGCTGGAGCGCAAACCCTATGGCGGCATGAAGAGAGCTACGTGATTGACGCGGGCAAGTGCAAGGCTTGCGTCTGATGAGGTCCGGTAATCCCCCCGCCAATTAACGGGCTTCAAAAGTAGAATTTTCTCGGGCTTTATGAACGAGGAGATTTTGATGAAGACGAGCAGATTTAGCGAACCCCAAATCCTTGCCATCCTGCGCCAGGCAGAAGGCGGCGTTCCGGTGCCGGAGTTATGCCGGGAACATGGAATGAGCACCGCCTCCTTTTACAAGTGGCGTTCGAAGTATGGCGGTATGGACGCCTCTATGATCAGCCAGATGAAGGCTCTGGAGGATGAGAACCGTCGGCTGAAGAAGATGTATGCGGAGATGAGCATGCAGGCGGAACTGCTGAAGGAGGCTTTGGGAAAAAAATGACACGGCCATCTCAACGCCGAGAGATGGCCGGGAAAGCTGTGGCGTTGCGCGGGGTGAGCATTGCACTTGCCTGCCGCACCTTCGAGGTCAGCGAGACCTGCTATCGTTACAGCGCCAAGCTGAACGACGAGAACGAGCAGATCGCCGATCTCCTGATCGGGCTGACGCGGGCAAAGAAGACCTGGGGCTTTGGCCTGTGCTTTCTATACCTGCGGAATGTCCGAGGACATCGCTGGAACCACAAGCGCGTCTACCGCATCTACCGCGAGCTGGAGTTAAACCTCAGGATCAAGCCACGCAAGCGTTTGAGGCGGGACAAACCCGACGCTCTGACTGTGCCGGATGCGCCTAACCTGGTCTGGTCAATGGATTTCATGGCGGATCGTTTGGAGGATGGTCGGCAATTCCGACTGTTGAATGTCCTGGACGACTTCAACCGCGAGGGACTGGGCATCGAGGTGGACTTTTCGCTGCCTGCTGAACGCGTCATCCGCAGCCTGAACCAGATCATCGAATGGCGAGGCAGACCATTCGCCATTCGTGTGGATAACGGACCTGAGTATGTCAGCGGCAAACTGATGGAATGGGCCGAAAAGCAAGGAATTGCCTTGAGCCACATTCAGCCCGGAAAGCCGCAACAGAATGCCTATGTCGAGCGCTACAACCGCACCGTCCGACATGAATGGCTTGATCAACACATCATCGAAAGCATTGAGGAGGCGCAGGAATTCGCCACGCAGTGGCTATGGACCTACAACAACGAACGGCCCAATATGGGCATCGGCGGCATCACACCCGCCCAGAAACTGAAAATGGCCGCGTGAATTCTACTGCGAAGCCCCGTTCAAAACGGGGGGATTACCGTCCCGTCGCTGGGACGCAGGCTTGGCAAGGTCGTGTGTAGTGCTGTGACCGCTTCGGCGAAGCACGCTTTCTAGATTGACCTGTCGGCTTGTTGATCTGATGGCATAGTGTGGCGGTCTTCGTGCTGACCACGGACAGAAGCATGGCCTCAGCGACGAGATAATCATTCAGAGGGACTTGACGAACAAAGGCCCATTACAGAAGCATTACAGTTGCATTTTAGTTTTCAGATGAGCTCGTCGAGCGGCGGCCTGATGGGCTCGCCTCCAGCATGACCATGCGATGATGTAGGCTGGCTTTATGCGACGCTTGGCAAGCCTGGTGGCAATGCGCCGGATTTCCTGGACGGACCAGCGGATCAGATCTTGATGGTCGGCATCCTCGGTCTTTTTTGGGGTGTCGCGTCGTTGGCGCGGTACCGGATCACTGCCAGCATGGCGAATGCGAGCATGACGAGGGAGACGTGGCGATGCCAGCCATGCCATGATCGGGTCTCATTGTGATCGAGACCAAGCTCGTTTTTGGCAGTCTCGAAGCTGTCTTCGATCGCCCAACGATGGCCTTCCACCGTCACCAGCTTTTCCATGGACGTGCCAACCGGGCACCATGTGGAGAAGAAAGCAAGATCGCCATCGGCGATGCTGCGGCGGATCAGCAGTCCGCGTGTCCAGATACCGGGGAATGCCGCGTCGAAAACATCGGCGTCGAGATCGGCCAGTTCGAGATATGCCCAATCATGCAACCGTGCGCCTTTTGTGCCATCGCCTGCCGACAGGCGTCGCCAGAAATTCTCAGGCAGGGCTTCAGCGATGTCCTTCGCCGTGCCGGCCACAGCAAGCGGCTTACCCCAGGAGCGGAAGGGATGGTTGGCGTTCACGCCCAGCACATAGCCCTTGGCGGCTCGCTTGAGTGCCATTTCGATGTCGCCCACGCCATAAACACTATCGGCAGCCACCCAGGAAAACGGCGCATCCGAAGCGATCGCCCGCTCGATCATCGTGAGCGCCAATGCCGGCTTGGTCAGAAAGCCGATATTGTCCGGCACATGGGTCCTGGCCATACGTTCCCGGTCATCCGTCCAGGCTTTCGGCAGATAGAGTGCCCGGTCGATGAAGGCATGACCATGCAGGGAGACATACGATGCGAACACGCCGATCTGGCAATTGGTGATCTTGCCCGCCGAACCTGTATATTGCCGACCGACCCCGCAGGACGCCTTGCCTTGCTTGAGAAAACCAGTCTCGTCGATCACCAGGACTGCATCAGGATCAGCCAGTGTCTCAAGGACATAGCCACGAACGATGTCGCGCAAAGCATCCGCATCCCAGTGTCCCCGGCCCAAAATCGCCTGTTGCCGCCACGGGCCGGGATCGCCAGCCGCTTCCGCGCGCATCCATCCCGTCTTGCGCCGCTCGTCACCCAGCAAGCCGTCCAGAAAAAGGTTTGCCGATGCGGCAACGCGCTCCTGCGTAAACAATCCGCTCATACGACCCTTCACCTCGCGCAGCGAGGATGCCCAAAGCTCCAGCGTCGTCTCTATCGATGCACCAATCATCCATGACCTCCGAATCATGGAGACCTATAGATTCAGGCAATGCAAATAAATGCAACTGTAATGTTAGGCCACTCGGCTAACACTCTTCTGACGCGAGAAGAAATTCTCCCTGCCTGAAGCAAGGCATGACGAAACGGCGCGCCGCGTAATGGACGGAGCTCGCCGTAGCGATTGGTGATGCGCAACCACCTTCCGGCGCGGTCGCGATCTCGCTGCTTGGTCAGGTTTTGCTCCGCGCGGATGACCAGTAAGTGCGCAGTCTAGTACCACGAGCGCGATCTGTGTAAATTTCGTAGCGCCGCCGATTGTGCAGTTCCGCTTTGTCGTGGTCCGCCCGTCATCGACATGTCCGATACTCCTGTCGCCTTTGTCTGTATTGAGACGCAGGCGTATGTGATACGCGCTCCCTGATTATTGAGCCAACCGGCCGAAAAGTAACCATAAAGCGTTCGATTTGACTAAAGCAGCCGTAATTGGCACGAGCCTTGAATCTTCCAATCGGCGGCGGCGAGTTGCCGAGCTGTTTTATATCGCCGAACTCCAATTGATGGGCCGAGGAGGGGAGGAACATGTGAGTGCTACGTGAGATCGGGCTACGGAAAGAGGCGATCGGCGAGTCCACCGCCTCGCGAATTCTGAACGACCTACAGTCTCACTGGAATACACACGTCACCACGCAGCTAGTGCTTCAAACGGTGCGTAACTGATTATATACTGTGGTCACCTTGGAACAACGCGATGGAGCTCAAAGTGAACGGAGAAATCTCGGCGATCTCAAATGTAATGTCGGATTTTTTTTCAGAGACATCTAGCGCGACAAGCAAGGACGCCCTGTTGTTATCATTTGGCAAGATTTCACGATACTTTGGATTTACCAGCTTTGCGATCTCCGGGATACCATCGCCTAACGAGCGTATCGATCCCTATTTGTTTTTCAGCGATTGGTCAGGGGAGTGGTTCGACCGCTATTTGGAAGGCAACTTCGTACACATCGACCCAGTGGTCCACCTCAGCAAAACATGCGATCGCGCATTTATATGGTCGGAGGTTCTGATAAATCAAAAGCTCGATCGACAGGGCCGGCGGGTCATGAACGAGGCTAGCGAATTCAAGATGATCGATGGCTACACCATTCCTTTGCATACCGCCGCTGGATTTCAGTCGATAGTCAGCTTTGGAGCTGAAAAGGTGGACTTATCGAACACCGCTAGAAGAGCTCTGTATGTGTTATCAGCTTACGCGCATAGTTTGCTTCGTGATCAGATCGTGAAAGACGCGAAACAAAAGGCTAAAGAACTTCCTAGGATTACAGCAAGAGAGCGCGAGATCATACATTGGTGCGCCGCTGGTAAGACGGCGATAGAGATCGCTAAGATCCTGGGGCGATCGCATCGAACAATTCAAAATGAGGTTTTCAACGTTCAACGAAAGCTCGATGTCGTAAATACACCTCAGATGGTCGCCGAAAGTTTTCGGTTCGGAATAATTCGCTAAAGTCAATGCCAGAGGCACAACTGCTCAAATGCGGCGATACCCAAGGCGCTATATGGAGTGACGCTTAGTTTTGACGCTATCAGTGAATCTGTGCGCAATTGATGGAGCAAGTTCCGGGCTGGCCTATATTAAACGGCGAGTAGATGCCGACTCCTCTGAGGTGGATCCGCCTACTAAGGACCAGAGCAAACAGGAGTTCAGTTGCCTGTCGGATCAGGGCACATCCACACTACTAGGAGACAGGATGTGCCCGGACGCTGTTGCGTGCCGCGCGGGGTTCGCGAGTTATTGCTTATCGCCAGACGGCACCTCTAAATTGGCCCGTTGCATCCTTCGGAGTGATGCCGGAGAGATCGCAGTGGTTGGCATTATCCGGTCGCGAGGCTTGAATGAGTCTCGCGCTCTTAACCGGTGCCTGGATCATGCAATAGGCGTTGAACCGTGCGGGCAGTCCAAGCAGTGTATTGGCAAGATTGCCGTTTGGCCTGCAGTTGACGCTTGCCCCTTCCATGCGCCCAGACGGATCCACAGGCTCACCGCTGAAGTCGCATGTCTTGCCTGTTGGCGTGCCCGGAGCACCGACCGGGCCGGCGAGGGTGACGCCGCGTATAACCACTCCCGTGGTCACGGGATTTACGCCGATCTTTGCCTTGTGATGGTCTGCTGCTGCGACTGTCTGCGCTGCGGTGACGGCCAGCCCAAAAACCCAAGCGAATCCTAGCATTCTTACTGTCGGAAACATTACAATTTCTCCTCTTTACGGATCGGTCGAATGCGATCCATTGCCACTTACGCTTCGTGAAAAGGAAAGACTTAGTGAAGTCTTATCGCGATTTACCGAAACTTGATGAGGTAATTGACGGCAACATTCCTGGGGCGCGTTTCAGAAGCTGTACGCGCGCGGGATTCCGGTGAGCCTGTAGACTTGCTGGAAATGGATGTTCCCGCGGCACTCCCCTGCTGCGAAATTCCCGACGGCGTCGTCACCCCGTAGGAATGCGAATGGGTCTGCATTGCATCGCACTGAAGCGACCCAACAATGTTTGAGACATTGTTGCCGGTCGGATCCAGTCGCTGTTTTGCATCAGGGTCTATTCCCGCGCCGGCATCAAAGCCACGTAGGAACAGCCCGCGATAGTCCGGGATACGAAACTCCAGACCCGTCCCCGAATTCCGTTCTCCATAGAGACCCCCGATCACGGAATAGAGTTCCGGATAGGCGAGCGTACTAAGATAGCGCCCGTCGCAAAGCATCCAGCCCTGAGCCTCGACGTAGTTGAGAGGAGCGTTGGCCTTTGTTCCCGCCGTTGCGCCCGAGCTTGCGCAGGCCGCATTTGCCCAGATCGTGTTCTGCGAACCCGACACCGGATCGACTTGGCCTGCAAAAGGGCACACAGTACCGATAGGAGGTCCTGAGAACATTGTTCCGTCCTTTGATTAAGATGCTTGTTCGGAAGCGAGTGCCTACGCCAATTGCATCAGGAGCTGGCACTCCCTTCCCTGGGGCTCCGTCCAATTTACGGAGCGACACCTAACCGCAGCGGCCGTCAGGCCGGACTGATATCCCAGGTATTGGTTTCATCCAGAACCCCTACAAGATTGAACACAGCGGAGGGAAATTTGGCCTCCTTTGTTTGGGTAATGGTGTCGATGCTGAGAACTGTGCCGACTTTGACATTCGTTCCTGCGGCGATCCAATAGCTCGGAGTCGGCGTAAAGGTGTGTTGCAGATTGGTACCTGCTTGAACGACATACGTTCCCGTTCCGGACATTCCGATGCCGACTGAGAACCGACTGTTTGGGACAGTTGAGTCGTCGTTGATGAGTAGGGATCCGGAAGGCGGACCCTTGACCGAATTGGAGAGGCCGGGGCCACCCTTCAAGGAAAACGTTGTCGTGTTCTGACCGTCGGGGCTGCAGTCCTGAACGCCGGAAGCGAGAAAATCCACCCCGGCTATCAGTTCCCCAGTGTCGCTCCAGACGAAATTATATGCGATTTCCCAGGTAAACTTGATCTGGTTCCCGACGCGGATCTGGTACGGAGAGCAAAACCAAGCCAAGGAGAAAACGTCGGCGGACGGCTGCGGCATTTTTTGATATACGTAGAAGGTCCATGGCTGGGCCGATTGGTTCTTGAGTAGCAGAGAGTATTGCGTGCCCTGGGCGAGCGCTGCACTTGCGGACTGCGATGCACGAGCTTGATCGGTTATTTCTTTGTTGGCATAACTGACGTGCAAGGTCATTTCATTGTCCTTTCTGTGTGGATTGTCCGTTTGACGCTGGGCCGATCAAGTCGGCTCCATATAAATTGACATTAGCGCGTCACTCGACTTCAACTCTGTCGAGCGCTCATTCTCTGTAGCCACAAGCTATTTGCTATAATCATTGCTGCATGAGGTAAATGAGTAGATTTACTCTCTGGCGGCGACAGCATCGTAAGCCCAGATTTCATCTGGTGGACGCTCATGCAGGCTACGTTGTCGGTCGTGCAAAATTCATCAGACTCTGAAACTGAGTAGTTCTACTCATTTTTCAGCGGAAAGAGATCATACACACTGACTTCCGATGTGAGGTGGAGCGATGATCAAGATTTGCATTGGGCAGTCGGATGCGAACAGTGCCTTGATGGAGGAAATCTGGCGATTCCGGCATCAACAGTTCGTCGAACGACGGGGCTGGGAAGCACTGCGTAAGAGTGATGGGCGAGAAATCGATCAATTTGATCACGACAGCGCGATACATTTTGCGCTCCTCAAGAACGATACGATAATAGGGTATTCTCGATTACTTCCTACTATTCAGCCGCACCTTCTTTCAAACGTTTATCCCCAGATCATGAAAGGTCGGAACTGGCCACGCTCGCATGATGTTTTCGAATGGACGCGATGTGCCGTCACAGATGCGAAGGAGATGATTGACGGCGTTTCCGCGTCACGCGTCCTGATGGTTGGGGTGCTGGAATTCTGCCGTGCCGCCGGCATTTCATCGCTCATCGCACAAACGCACCCGAAGCTGATAAACTCACTCCTCGCTAGCGGTTGGCAAGCTCAGATGCTCTCAGAGGTCACAGTTTTCGATAATCAATTGATCGTGCCGATTGAAGTCAAACCGTCCCCATCGCAACAAACGCTGTTGGCGACTTGAGACGGCCGCGACTGCATTTTGCAGAAACTCACCTCCATGGAGGCAGCCTGCAATGTCCTTGCGCGCCGGGCGTAGCAGATCGCCTCCCTTCAGCGAAAGAGGAGGTTCGCACGCTCCGCAAGCCCCATGCTGCGCCCAAAGCTGCTGCTGTGACGTCTGTCAGTCCAATCGCGAAGTAGACCCGCGCCCAGGAAAGAAAACTGCAGCGGCGAAGGCGCAGCCAAGCGGCCACGCGAGGTTGAATCGGCACCGCTTGAGGTCGATGCCTTTACTGATCTGTTGAAGCTCGAAGAAGAAAATCAGAAGCTTCGCAAAGCCCTCGACGATCTCTAGGCGCGCCAGTGGAAAGTGCCGGTCGGCTTACCGGGGGCGGCCGTGCTCGACGCGGCTTGATCGCCATCGAGCAATCACAGCCAAGCGAGAAAGCGGCCCGCACTAGGCCATACACGGGAGTTGCGGAGCCGCCATTGGCTTTGATACCAAAAGATCAATCCAGCTTAGCAGTGAAGACGTAGCCCACGCCGCGCACGGCTTTGATGAATTGCGGCCTCTTCGGATCAGTCTCGATCTTTCGCGCAGCCGGACAATTTGGGCATCAATCGTCCGATCGAAAGCTTAGGTCTCAGCCCCTGGTTAAAGCCACCAGCAGGTCGCGGCCGAGAACCCTGCCCGTATGCCGAACAAAGATCGTCAGCGTCTCGAATTCGCCGGTCGTCAGTTCTACCTCCGCACCCTCGGGTCGAGTAGCTGGCGGCGATTGAGATTGAGCTTCTAACCCGCGAAACCGATGACTTGGTCGCTGACGGGCTCGGCATTGCGTGCCGACGATTGCCGCTGACGCAGGATCGACTTCAAACGCGTGGACTTCCCCGAGGTGGAAGGGTTTCGTCATGTAATCGTCCGAGCATGTCAGCATAATAATCGGGACATCGGACTGGGCGCAAATTTCTCCGGCGAGATCAAAGCCGTCCGAATCGCCGGGAAGGACGAGATCGAGCAGGATGGCATCGAAATTCTGATGACGCAGATATATCCGCATCTCGATCCCGTCGGAGGCGGAAGACACAGCGTAACCCTCTTCTTCGAAATAGTGCGTCAACATCATTCGAATGCGCGGATCGTCGACGACGACGAGAAGATGTGCACCATGCTGAGGTATTGCCATCGTCCATCCATCACGCCAATGCCTGTTACAGACCGTTTCCCAACTTGGTGACGCCGCAATGCCACCCATGTTAAACATCGTGCGAAAAGCAGATTAATTGTCCCCATCCAAAAGCGGGGAGCAAAGACTGTGCCGCGGGAAGAGGATTTTCGCCCCGATCAGGAATCACCAATGTCGCGCTTTTCGGCTCGGAGCCGAATTGCCTGCTGGTGCTGGGGTTTTCAGCAATTTTGGCCGAGTGAATGGCGTCCGCGGCGACGACCCTCAGACTTCAAAGTCGAGGGTCTTCTTCGGGTGCCGCCGCCGCAGTCGCTTACGGATCGATGGCGGCCGCTCGGACCAATTGCCCGCTCCGTTAAGTGCTGTTGATGCCAACAATTCCGTTGGTCGCAGCCCTGGTTTCGTCACTTTCGGACCCGGACCAAGCAAAGAGGATCGAGTTCACAATCGGCAGAAATAACGATCCCGCCAACTTCTTCGATTGCTGCGCGGCGACAGTTCCATGTCAGCTAATTGGAGAGCTTTCGGTCGGCTTTTTGACGATGGCCAGGAATGGTGACGACCGGCGTGTTCACACCGTCGCAAATGCGGTCGAGGCAGTTTTCAGAACGCTGGGGCCGGGATCGACGAGCCTTCCATCAATTAACCTATTAGAGTTCAGACAAGGATTCAGGAAACAGAGAATTTGCGCTTGTGGCTCATCTTACAGCCGGTGGCGGATGGCAGGCGAGCGCCGCCATCCGCAGTGCCGATATAGTTACTGCGTGATCTGCGCAAGGCCGGCATCAAGCCGCTTGCGCACCATATTCGGCACTTTCGCGTTCTTGATCACGTCGAGGTTGGCCGGGTTATCGCCAACCTGGATCAGCGCGACCATACCCATGCCGACATGCGGAGTGCATTTCAGCACGTAAGCGCCCGGAATATCGAACTTCGCCTGGTACTGCTCGCTCGACTTGGACTTAAATTCAGGGACGCCGTCGGGAATGAGGCCCTTGAAGGTCTCGACATTGTGGCCCTTGTCCTTGGGAATGAAGGTTACGGTGTCGCCGGGAGCGATCTTGAGGAAGCCCGGCTCGAACACCATCGCGCCATCCGCACCTTTGTTCAGCATCTGAATCTGATGGTCGGCCGCCATCGACGGCGCGGCCGAAGCAATCAAGACTGCCGTAGCTGCGATCGGACAGAATTTCAAACGCATTGCATGTCTCCTGTTTCTTAAGTCGGTTTAGCCCCTTGAACACCTTTTAAGACATGCTGCGCCCGCTTCTTTGATGCGCGTCAAATCGAGAGGAAAAGCAGCCGGAGGATGATATTTGTCAGCGACCGGGCGGGCATGCAAAAGGGTAGGGAATCGAAGCACCAGGAACAATTATTCTTCTTCCCATTACGGCAAGCGTTTTCGCGCGTCTCATCTTGCGGTCGCGCATGGCGTCAAACTCGCCTCGGCGACATGGGCGCTCAACCTTGCTATTCGGCTCTCGGGCACTGGATCGGCTTCTGTCGCGGCTGCGGAAGTCCGGCTGTCGGCCTTAACTACTTTGCAGTATCTCAAGGGGCTGATCATCGGACTGACGATGATTCCTCCCGTACAGCAGTCATCGGCGACAACACCGGTCGCCCATTCGTTGGGGAAGTTGAAGCTGCGACAGTAATGGTCAAGGACGCTGTTAGTCACTTGCCCGTAGAGGTTCATGTCTTCGAACGCAGGTCAGCTCCCGGGATTAGCCGCGGGTTATTCTTCATTTTTGTCTGCCGTGAATGTCCTGTATTTGGCAACTGGTGCGGCCGCGCGCTCGCCGTTGCTTGCCTTGATAACTTGATTGTCGAACAAATCCCGCGGATCGTTTACCATCACCGCGAGGTTATGGCGCGTCGAACAGCCCAGCGGCTGGTCAACGTCATTGGGCAAAGTGCTGGACAATGACGGGCAGTCAGAAGGTCTCGCATCATAGACGATCGCCTCTATTCGCGCTGAATGGCCGCCCTCGTGTTGGTTAAATAACTGAATATTGGAAGCGTAGATGCCCATCTGTTTTGCCTGATGCACTGCCTCTGTGCTGAGCGGGGGCGACCCGCTGATTAGCAGATGAAGTGCGTCGCGCCGACCACCGCTGGCCCTCCCAAGGAAAATACGCAAGCGCTGCAGTTCGGAGGCGCGAAGGCTCTCTAGAATCAAGACGCTGGTCTCCTGCTGGATTATGGTGGGTGTCGATGGCTCAACATGGATCGGCGGGCTTGCGCAGCCACTCAGGCTTGCTGTTAGAGCGACTAGGTGAACTTTGCCCCGGAACGTCATTCGATGATAAAGCCGACACTGCTCTTGCCGCTTGGCATGCCAGTGCGGCCAGTAGCGCGGCTCTGCGGCAGACGTAGCGAATTCGATCCAGTGGCCCCCCCATCCAAGGGCGACGCCATCGTGGGTGCGCTCATCTGGTCCGGGTTTGACCCCGGTCTGACGATGTAAGGAGTGACCAGAATGACCAATTCCGACTCCTCTTTTTGAAACGACGACGAACGGAATAGGACGCCAAGGATCGGCACCTGACCGAGTCCGGGAAATGCACTGATATCATTGGTTACGGTATGCCTGATGAGCCCACCAATTGCAAAGCTCTGCCCACTGGCGAGTTCGACGACTGTATCGGCTCGGCGGGTAGAAATTGCGGGCACGGAAATTCCGCTGAATTGAACGGCACCTTGTGACGTGAGTTCACTGACTTCCGGCTTTACGCGAATATTTATCTGGTTGTTGCTGAGAACGGTGGGTATGAATTCCAGGCTAACGCCGAAGCGACGAAATTCAATTGAGACTTGCCCATTTTCCTGTGGGACAGGAACGGGGAATTCCCCGCCAGCGAGGAAGCTGGCGGTTTCGCCGGACATCGCAGTGAGATTCGGTTCCGCTAAGATGGAAGCGACGTGCTCCTTGGCCAGCGCGTCGAGAACCCCGCCGATGTTGATATTACCATCATTGTATCCAATTTCTGCTGTACCACCACCACTAGCGGCACCAGAGCTGGCGCCTCTACCGCCGCCGCCTAACAAACCCACCTTGAAACTTCCGATTTGCCCGAGGGCCGACAGGTTAATCCCAAGCTCCTTCATCGCGCCACGGGAGACCTCCGCTACCCGCACACTGAGATTCACCTGCAGCGACCCTGCGACCTTGATCTTATTGACCACCTGCGCACCGTCACCGAGAAATTGCTCGGTAATTCTTTTCGCAGTGTCGACGGCTTCGGCATCGGGCGCTGTACCACTAAGGATCGCGCCGCGCGGGGTGTACTTGACACGGATCGGATAGTCTCCGACCTGATCCCTCAACATGGCTCGCAGCTCGCCGATTGGATCCGTAACGACGATCTGCATCTGGGCGAGAGCCACGCCTCTGTCGTTCAAGGCGAACAGGGTAGTCCGCCCGGGTTTCTTGCCAAAGACGAAGATGGTTTCGCTCGAGGGTGCCTGGTAGTCCGCAATCGTCGGGTCGGCAACAAAGATCGTAGCGGCTGGCGCGGGGAGACGGACTGTCTGGCCGAGCGAAGAGGAGAGGTTTAGCGTGGCATTGATACTACTGGAAGTGGCACGCAGCGCCCCTTCATCCCCGCTGGTTTGGGCCGCGGTAGAGAGCGGAGATAACAGCATGAGCGCGCAGATGAGAGGGCCCAAGTAAAGACGACTAGGGGGCCTCGGTCCTCCGATGAGAGCCAGCGGCCGATGGGTGTCAGGATGATGAATTGGAACAATCTTCAAGGCAGTCTTTCTTTCACATTCGACCAATCATGCTGATACCGCGCCAGGCAATTCAAGAATGTAGCCAATGCCACGAACAGTCTTTATCTGTGGCGTCGCACCTGACCTACTCAGATGTCCACGTAAGCGATAAATCCCGACTTCGAGCGCGTTGGTAGTCACCTCCTCGTTGAACGAATAGAGGTGACCTTCCAGCTGCGCACGCGGCACGATGCGGCCGGCACGCTTAAGTAGATGCTCAAGAATACATAGCTCCCGACGTGCGATCGTCAGCCGATCACCTGCAACGGTAAGCGCTCGACTGATTGGGTCGAAGTTGAGATTTCCAAATACAAGGATGGGATCGGTCAACTGTATCGCCCGGCGCTGAATGGCCCGCATTCTAGCGATGAGCTCAACAGGAGAGACGGGCTTGCGCAGGAAATCGTCCGCGCCACCATTGAAAGAGGCAATTCGCTTCTCGCGATCGTCGAAGCAGCTCATAACGACGGCGGGAACTGAGTGGCCCTCGCTTCTTAGTTGCTTCAACCAGCCTAAGCCGTCGCCATCGGGCAGAACCAACTCCAGCAGGAGAATTTCATAGCTCGCGCAATGAAATGCACACGAGGCCTCCTCGAGAGTGCAAGCTACATCAACGGCAAACCCGCTATCCGCGAGCGCAGCAAGTACCGCGCGTGCAAGTTCCGCATGATGATCAACGAGTAGCGTTCGCATTTCGCCTCATAATCAAACTAGAAGAATCGGAGCAGGTCGCCGCCGGCTATTGAGCTAAGGTGACAGCAGAATTCACGCAACTCGTTGCCTTGGCACGAGCATGCAAACGCCGAAAAGCTCGCGGGCAGCAGCATGTGAAGACTATTGGATCGGAACCGTCGGTCGGCGGGCCCAAAACACTACCAACCTCCCTGATGATTTTTTCTAGCATCGATTCTCCTCAGTGCGGCCCAAGGTCTACGAGCTCCGGCATTGTCCAGGTGCCCATCGTTCGGATGGTTGAAAGGGTTATCTTCGAGAAGCGGTTTAGAAAAATCCATTCTTTCAATCAGTTACATTCAGGGGGTGGATGCATGCCGCAGGCTCTATCCCAGCGTGAGCTGCTGTCCACACGCTGCTCGGGGCTGAACGCCAGTCTTCTGGTCAGCGGGATCGATCCCGACGGGATGCGGCCGCTGGTCGAAACCGGCTGAACGGAAAGGGCTATTTGGAGGCCGGGCGAACAAATCGTCCGCAACAGCGCGCCATACCGTCGCCGGCAATACGAAAGCCATTCGCCCCATGGCGACGGGCATTGTTGCTTAACGACCGGCACTTGGCGCGTGGCTTGGCCTAGTGCTGTATCAGCAATTAAGTCCGTCTATTCGACGCAAACGCGATGAACATATTTGCGCAGGTTAGGCGCGCGCGCAGTTCCGGGATTGTCGGCGAGCAAACCAAGATTCGCCAAACCTTTAGCCGCAAGTTAAGGCACGGGCGACGTCGCGGCGGTCTGACCAATAAAGCGGGACTTCTCTCGCCCATGCTCTGAGCAAACTGGGCCGCACGCGCGTCATCGTGTGGAAGTCTGCCTGGCTCCGCATTGTACTCCATCAGGCCACACTACAGTTGCACACCGGCTGGCTAATCGATACCACGATCATGCACATGCACATGCACATGCACCTGCAATCGCAGATCGCTCCCGTGCAACTCAAGGCTAGCCCGCAGGCGAACGGGTTCGAAGCACCCGTCGGGGAAATCCTCCCGCGTCAGAACGGGCATGTTCGTCCGCTGGCAACCTCCATAGACGACGTTTTCCCGGCATTCATCTCGACGGACGAAGCTGTAATGTTGAGCAAGGGGGCGGCAGCTCGAGCCAGAGCGCTGCGCCGATTTGGAAGGGGTCTTAGAGAGGCTATCGGAGTTTGCGTCGGTGTCGCACGGTCTGCTCGCAAAGCTAAGCGACCACCGAACAACTGCCGACCTCCATTAGATCTGTTGGGCCAGATCGAAGACGGTGCGTGGATCACTGCGGAGAGGTCGTCCACCTCCTAGAACTGCAGCCGGAGTTGCCAGCCATCGCTCCATGGCCGGCCTCGGCGGAGACCCTGGGCCAGCTACTCGCGCGCTTGGATGAACTTTTGCAGATCGATCTTGCTGATGAACAAAGGGCCGTCTTCCAAGGGCGTCAGTCGAAATCCCACCGCGGGCGGGCCGATGCATGCCCGTCAGCTGACAACGCTGTATGACGCCGCCTTCACCGCCTATCACGTTAAGTCTAATGAAAAGCGGGGCTACAATCGGAAGCGGCAGGACGCTTGCGTTGCAATTTACCGCGTCAAGCTTTCCCCAGCGTTCACCCGCGTCATCCGTTTGCCCACACGGAGCACCGGCAAATGCTGGCTGCTCGACAAGGAAGGTAGTTCAGGCAAGCCGGTTTGGCAAAGAGCTAGTGCGCTTCTATCTGATAAATAAGGGCCCGTTTCAACCACTTTCGACATGCGCATCGAGGGTATCCATCCGAGGTGGGCCGCGGGACTTGGGGTCTCGCGCGTGGTAGCATAGCAGAATGGAGATCGACGAGGACAAAATCGATGACGCGGTCCTGTGTGATCCGTTGAACAAGTCGAAGTCGCTGGTCCTGACGGACGAAGGTCTACGGCGTTCGGAAGAACTATTCCGCCGGTTGTTTACACGGTAAAATCCAGTTTCGGCTTTCACCCACAGCCCGGTGTTCAGGTTTTGCGTCGCGCTTTTCGGACCCATTTTGCGGCGAGGTCATCGACGGCTTTGTTGAGCTGCGAGAAGTTGGCGCTGTTGGGATTGTAATCGCTGCTGCCCCACCATTCTAGGATTTCGGCATGTCGCTCGTGCGCCGGGTCTGCAAGCGCCTCGCGGAACTCCTGATAACCCCATGGACCACCAACGTCTTCAGGCGGGCAGTGTCCCGTTGCTTCGAGGAGCATCGGTCCTTCCGTGCCGACTGCAGGAAAGGTGCGCTCGATCTTGATGCTGTGTTCCCAACCGTCGCCAAAGTCGTAAAGGTATTTGAACGATTTCGCACCGGTGTCCTGGACTGCCGACAGCAGCGAGACCCTGCGGGCATCGATCGGACCATCCCCCCATTCCTCGTCTGGCAAACCAAAGCCGACGTCACGCATGCGGAATTCGTAAAGGTGGCTGTTGGTCCAGCCCATCGCCGCCTGCAATACCTCGTGCAGCCGACTGAGCCTGATGGTGAACGGTACGACAACGCGCCGCATCACTATCGGCTCGACATGATCGAGGGTGACCTTCAGGCGGACGGCAGAAGCCACCATCGTCAGGCCGCCAGCATTACGGTTGCCGGCGATGCACGTTTCCACTCCCAGGGCAGCAGTTCGTGCAGGCGCGTCACAGGATGGTCGGCGATGCGAGCCAGGACATCGGCAAGCCACGCCTTTGGGTCGACATCGTTGAGGCGGCAGGTGGTGATGACGGTCAGCATGACAGCGGCACGATCGGCCCCACGCTGGGAACCGGCGAAGGTCCAGTTCCGTCTTCCCAATGCGACACTTCTCAGCGCCCGCTCGGCTGCGTTGTTCGTGAGACAAACTCTACCGTCTTCGAGGAAGAGGGCAAAGCCCTCCCAGCGCTTGAGCATGTAATCGATCGGCTCGATGACCTCGGACGATCTGCTGAGCGTGGCGCGTTCCTTCGTCAACCACTCGTGCATGTCATCGAACAGCGGCTTGCTTCTCTCCTGCCGCGCAGCCAGTCGTTCTTCGGCACTCAATCCGTTGATCTGCCGCTCGATCCCGAACAATTCGTCGTAGCGCTTGACGGCCTCAAGCGCGATCGGCGAGATCGGCTTGCCCTTGCGTTTGCGATCCCGCGCATTCTTCTGGATATCGGCCAGCTCAAAGAATTTACGCCGCGCATGCGCATGGCAAAAGGCGAAGGTGATCGGCACCTCTTTCGTTGCGGCAACAGCGATCGGCTCGAAGCCATTGTAGCAATCGCTCTGTAGAATGCCGCCGTATCTGGCCAGGTGCTTCTGCGGATGTTCGCCGCGCCGGTCACTCGACGCATAATAGATTGCGGCTGGCGGCGCTGTTCCCCCGAATGGCCGGTCATCGCATACGTAAGTCCATATGCGTCCGGTCGTGCATTTGTCCCTGGCCTGAATGGGAATGGTGGTGTCATCACCGTGAAGACGCTCGGCCGCAAAGACATGCGCCTCGATCAGATCGAAGACAGGCATGAGAGCGGCTGTTGCGTACCCGACCTGGTCGGCCAGCGTCGAGGTCGAAAGATCGATCCCCTCGCATTTGAACCGGGCACTCTGCCGGTTGAGCGGGCTGTGCATGCCGAACTTGTCGAACAGGATCGTCGCCAACAGATGAGGACCGATGAAGCCGCGCGGCGTGGCATGGAACGGTGCCGGCGTCTGACTGATCGCCTCACAGTCACGGCACGTGAACTTTTCCCGCACCGTCTCGATCACCTTGAACCGGCGCGGAATCTCTTCCAGCGTCTCGGTGACGTCCTCGCCCAGCTTCGACAAGCGTGAACCACCACAGCAGGCGCAAGTCGTCGGCGGCTCGATGACGATACGTTCGCGCTCGATATCGTCCGGCCATGGCTTGCGCACCGGTCGTTTGCGCGTGAACGAACGTACGCTCGAGGTTCTGGCGCTTGCTGCCTGTGCCGCGACCTCGTCCTCCGTCGCCGCCGTCACGAGTTCCTCGAGCTGCAGTTCCAACTGGTCGAGCAGGCGCGCCGTGCGTTCAGAGCGCTGGCCTCGCAACTCGCGCCTGAGCTTCTCGATCTTCAATTCCAGAGCAACGATCAGCGCCTCGTTGTCAGAGAGCATCGCCTGCGCATTGGCCGCTTCCGCAACTGCGATAGCGTGTTTAGCCTGCAAGGCTTCATGCTCGCCAAGCAGCGCCAGGTAAGCGCCAACAACATCCACAGGAAGATCGACAGGCTTTGAGATCATGAAGCCATTCGATCAGATTTCCCCTGTATTTTCAATTGAATAATGCTAGCCGACCTTCGTCGGCCGCCAGGTTTCTTGAGGGTGCCTCCAGTCGATCCCGGACAGAAGATAACTCAGCTGCGCGGGTGATATCGCGATCGCGCCGCCTTCCGCAGACGGCCAGACGAACCGGCCGCGGTCCAACTTTTTTGTAAAAAGGCAGCTCCCCTGGCCGTCACTCCAGATCACTTTTATCAGCGATCCGCTACGACCGCGGAATACAAAAAGATTGCCGTCCAGAGGGTTCAGTTTCAGCACCTCCTGCACCCGCAACGCAAGCGATGGAAACCCACACCGCATGTCGGTATGGCCCGTTGCAATCCACACCCGCACATTTTGACCGGAAGGAAGCGTGATCACCGCAACGTCTCCAGACCCCGCATGATCCGCAGCAGCGCCTCAACGTCGACGCTGCCGTCCACGACCACACGACGGCCGTTCGCCGCGACAATCTCCATGCGGCCGGAAGGAGGCGCTACCGGATGCTCCATCGCAGCAGGTGGAGTGACCTGCTTCACCGGCACAAAAGTTTCCGGCATGACGAACGCCGGCACAAAACCATCGGTTTGTTTCTGGCTGTGCAAACCCTGGCGAACCGATTGCGCCAACGGTTTAACAGCGAGCGGCTGATGCCGTACTGACGGGCCGTGGCCGACGCCCGGCCTCTCCCCGCAAAGCTTTCTGCGACAATCCGCAGCTTCTCATCCTCAGTAAATCGACGCCGCCGTCCGGTGTTGATCACCTCAAGACGGCTCACCCGAGACCCGCTGTCCCCTTCAAAAATCTCCATCTGCCCAACTGTCCTTATGCCTGGGAATAAGGACAGGGTCTGAACAGTTTTATCCAATATTCAAAGGCGGTCTCGCTCGGACGGATACCATCGAGGCTGTGCTGCGCACAGTTATGCTACGGTGCCAACGCACGTGGATCGGACTTCCCGTCTGTATCCAAGGACAGGTTCAAATTGTGTTGCAACATCTGATTGTCTGGCTCTGCTTTGAGAGCTTGCCGATATAGCACTTGTGCGGCGTCATGCCGGCCCTGAAGATCCAAGACAACTCCTTTCGCGTTCAATACACGCAGATTACTTGGATCCGTAGCAAGCACTCCGTCGAGTACCTGAAGCGCCTCATGTCCTCGTTTCTGCGCCAGCAATATCTTGGTAAAACTGATTGCCGCATCAATATTATCTGGATGCTGCTTCAGATTGTGTAACGCTTGCTCTTCAGAAATTTTGCCAACTGCGCTCAATATGCGTTCGCGCATTGCCGGGTCGATATGATTGGCGCCGAGCAACGATGGGGGCGACGTCTCCTTCACCGAAAGAGCTGGCTTATTCCAGCTGGCGCAACCTCCGAGAGGCAGGATGGCGAGTACTGCGAAGAGGACTGAGTTCAATCGATATGAAACTAATGTTGCAGCGACTGTATTCTTATGCGAAGTCATCTTCAGTTCTCACCTATCATCGAGGTCTTGGCTATCAACTTGCGGCAATGCGGAAATCGCGAGCCCCTGACGGTCCACTGTTGTTTCAAGGCGGAGCTTAACGGATCCGGCGGGCTGGATGGTGAAGTCGGGCGCGAGGTCCTGGTAAGACAGCACAGCAAGATCAATCTGATTTCGTGCGAGAAAGCCGCGGACGAAGCGTCGGATATCCGTTGCAGTTAATACGACAGGCCGGGTCTGATCAGGCGCTGTGCTGGATAGGATCTGACGCATCTGTGACAGTAGTGCTTCGCTTTGCCGATCCTCTAGGGCGAGGTAGGGCCCCGCGGCCGATTCCCGAACCGCGCTGCGCACCACATCCTCAGTCTCACGTTCGATAATGAACGCGGGCACGATTCCGTGTTCATTGGCATAGCGGTGACAGATCTGCCGCTTCATATCAGAACGAACGTACTCGGTGAGAAGGGCGACATTTTGCTCACGTTCGCTCCGTTCGGCCAATGCCTCCAAGACAACGCGGGTGTTGCGGATCGGGATACCTTCATCCAGCAGACGGCGCAGTACGTCGGCAATCCGAGGAATCGGTGTCGTGCGCAGCACCTCCTTTACCAGATCAGCATATTCCTGCTCCATCCGCCCCAACAATTGGCTGGTCTCCTGAATGCCGACCAAGCGCGGTGCATAGCGGGTTAACGCCCCTTGCACACGCAACGCGAGGAGTTCGCTGGGGCGATGATGTCGGATGCTGGCAGCCTTAAGAGCCTGCGCATGGCATTGTTCGACCCAGATTATGTCCTTTTTAGAATCTTGGCGAAAGGGGATGCCGCTCAACTGAATGTTCGCCCGATCGTCTTTAAGCATTAGCTGTGTCGAATCAATCAGATTCTGTTCTACCGGCACGCCCTCGATATCTATTCTGAATTTCGACTCGGGCAGCCGCTGATCGACCGCAACAGGGATGCGGGGAACAATGATGCCAAGATCGGCTGAGACCAATTGCGACACGCGTGCAATATGCTGTTTTAGTTCGACCTGGTCGATGGCTTGCATAACGTTCGGCGCAAGGAAGAGAGCGATTGGACATGCCTCCGCAGGCATCGTTTGGTTTTGAGGCTCCACTGGAGCTGCAGGTGTAGCATCGACACCGCCGGCGCCCAGCACATCACCCTTTAGAAGGCTTGCCGCGGCGAATACCGCGGCCAAGATAAAAAAGACGGGTAGAGGGAAGCCAGGAATGAACCCCATCGCAACCAAGACGGAAGCCGCCAACCGTAATGCTCGCCTGCTCGCCGTGAGTTGATTGACTATGTCGGTCCCAAGGTTGAGGCTCCCGGCCCCAGTTACACGAGTGACGATGGTCGCCGCGGTAATTGAGAGCAGCAGGGCCGGGATCTGCGAGATTAGCGCATCACCGATGGTGAGAAGGGTATAATGTCGCAACACCTCGCCGAAGGGCATACCTTTCGAAAGCAAACCGATCGAAATCCCACCCAGCATGTTGATGAAAATAACGACGAGCCCCGCGATCGCGTCACCCTTCACGAACTTCATCGCGCCGTCCATAGCGCCGTAAAGTTGGCTTTCCTTCTCCAATGCGCCGCGCCGCCTGCGAGATTCGCTGGCATCTATATCGCCGTTCCTTAACTCTGCGTCGACCGCCATCTGCTTGCCCGGCAGGGCGTCGAGCGTGAAGCGGGCGGCCACTTCTGCTACGCGTTCAGCGCCCTTCGCGAGGACCATGAACTGCACCATGGTCACGACTAGGAATATGACGATACCTACGACGATATTGCCTGAGATTACGAAATCGCCGAACGTGTGGATGATGCTGCCCGCCTCGCCTTCGGCCAGGATCAATCGCGTCGTTGCGATGGTGAGCGCCAGACGGAAGACCGTGGAAATCAAGATGACGCCTGGCAAAGAAGAGAATTCAAGGGGTGTGCTGATATACAAAGCAACCATTAGCAGCAGTATGGCCAAACCCATATTGAATCCAATCAGTGTGTCGATCACTGCGGTTGGTACTGGCATCACCATCATAGCCACTGCCATAAGCAGCATCAGCGCAACCATTAAGTCCGGGCTGGCCGGCGCGCGCTCGATGAGGTTACGAATGATATTTCCCATGGAGGCCCTTTTTATCGTTTGAGAATTGCTCTGCTTTTACGCAGCTTTCGAAGGTCCACCAGCGCATGGCGACGCTCGAGACTGAGACTGCGAAAGCGGTGGCCCCGGGTGTATACAGCGTGTCCAGGCCCGTCAGGCTCCACCGCCAACATCGGCCGTTACGAGCGCAGAGGCGAGAAGTCGCAGCAGTTGAACATCCCGAAAATGATCGGATGTAGGTGCCGCAACCGGGGCAAGTTTCCTGCGCTCTTTTCACATGCGAGGCAGACGTAAAAGAGGGAGCACAGGAAATCGCGCCTTGCCTGGGGATAAGCGCGCGACACCACCTGCTTCGGAGACCTTCGTCGTTCACGCTGGGTCCTGTGCCGCTATCGTCTCGCCCTTGATTAAGCTGGTGGCCGATCTGCTGGAGCAGGAGCAGCCGCCGTAACGGGACAACAATTTACTCCTGCATCTCCGGATGATACCGAGTGCAACAGGGCAGGTGGGGCAGCTTGAGCATTGGAGTTCTCCTATGGCCTGCGAACCGGAAAGCACTTAATAGGGGAGAGAAGCAACGTGGCCATTCCGGCTCAGCAGCACGCGGCTGTCTTCGATCCGATCGATTGTCCATCCATCATCCAAAAGGGCCCCGACGAAGTACTTCTCGTCATCAATGACAACATACGGCGAGGACCCGCGCCACACTGCTTCAATCGCGATTGCCGACGGTGCCTTCTCCTCTTTGGTGATCACTTTATTGACCAGTGTTAGAGCTCCATTTGTGCGATGATCGAACCACTCCTGAACCTTCTGCCAACTGGTGGCCGATGCAGACGAGACGGTGCCTTCAGCTGTAACAACCCCCTTGGCCCAGTCGACCTTAATATTGAGCAGGCCTGCTCTAGCCGCTTCCCGTTGCAGATCTCTGGCCGCTGCAACGGCCGTCTGATTGTCAGCGTGGTTTTCGGTCAGCTTGGGTTTAGGGATAGCAGCAGGTGAATTGGCGCTCGATACATCGGCGCTAACGTAGTAGGAGAAAATCATTGCGAGCGCGCCGATCCCGACGGAGCCCAATAGTACGAAGGCCAGTATGCGGATCGAGAGGCGTGGTGTGTCGACTGATTCAGCGGGCGCTGCACCCTCTGCCGACCAGAGCATGGACATCGCGCCTACGTCGATCACGACCGGAATAGGAAGCACAACACGCTCGCCGGCGGCAATATTCCCTTTGCCCTGAACGCTAATTCCGGCTCCAAGGGTTTCGACTTCGATCGAATCTGCAAGAAAAGTGATGCGAAGATGTTGAGGCGCTAATCCTTGCTCGATAAAGATTATGTCGGCGTCGAGGCCACTACCGATTACTTTCGCTTCTGGATCCAGCACACCGGTCAGCCCGCAATAGAGGCCAGACAGGATTTCGAAATGAAGAGCAATCGTGTCATTCAAGGATATTCTTCCGCACAAGGATAGAAGCCGCACGGCAATTGCCGTGCGACTCATTTCAGTTCCACATCGCGTCACCAAATGCTGCGACCGAGACTACGTGAGTCACGCTTCAAACATTATTGAACGCGCTCGTCGGCGACCTTCTTGACCGTCGAGAGTTGCGTTGTAACAGTGCGTAGCAACATACTCCTATTCGTAGCCTCGGTGCTAACCGCCGCCAGCTCCTCCATTTGCGCTTTGAACGCATCAGCCCCATCATTCTTGGCCTTTGTATTTGTAGATCCCGTGGCTCCTGAACTACCTTTGCTACTATTGGACCCAACTTTACTTGACATATTGCTTTCCTTTCTCCAATTGTGCCGTCATCAACGACACGCCGACTCCTGACGAGGACCTCTATCCAGCATCAGGTATCCTCTTCTGTCTCTGCCATAGCCTCCTCGGCATCAGCCATGACATCGTTCATGATAGTTAACGCTACGGCGTTGAGAGCCAGCTGAAAGGCTTCTTGTTGAGATGCAGTTTGCGAGCCGTCGCCAGAAGTAAGCGGAATGTCCGTCCAATCGTGCCCCCTTTCGGACCTCTTGGGGTCTGGCTGCGTGTTAGGATCGGCCGGCCTTTTATGATCAGGTACGTCCGACGGTTGTCGGTTCGAACGCTCATGACCCCCTGTACGGGCCAAGAGAGCACCGAAGCTGCCAAAACTTCCATTTACTGCGACCATCAGGTACTCCGGCGTTTATCTTATTTGTCAATGGGCGGCGATGCCGTCTTCTGCATCCACCTCCTCAAGCTAAGCTCGTCACCTTTCGACAAGCTGACGAGCTTAGAAAAAAATCGCGCCCTGCATAAATGTGAGCGCGACAAACACCCCACCTTTCCTTTTGAGATTGAGGCCGCGAGATAAGCTTCTTCATCGATAGGAGCGGAATGGAATGGTTGGAGATCGCGCTGATGCCATGCTTGAAGGCATGCATGAAGCCAGGCATGAGGGAAAGGTCGGATCGAGGTGATCACCGGTCGGCGGCAGCGGCGGAATTGGACTGACGAGGAGAATGCGCGGATTCTTGCGGAAAGCGCAGAACCTGACGTGAACATCTCGGCCGTTGCCCGGCGCTGGGGCGTCAATCGCGGCTTGCTGAACGTCTGGCGTCGGGAAGCTGGCCTGACCTCTCTTCGCTCTGCCAAGACCTGCGCGCAGCAGGCGATGTTCGTGCCGGTGACGGTGGTTGGCGATCGAACGCCTCCCGAGAGCTCGCCGTCGGATTTTGCCCACTTCGCCGCGGGTCGGATTGAGATCGAGCTTGCTGGCGCGCGCATGACGGTTATCGGCTCGGTAGCGCCTGAGCTGGCACAAGCGATGGTGGCGGCGTTGAGAGGGTGCCGGTGATCGGAGTTTCGCCAAATGGCGTGAAGATCATGGTTGCGACGCAACCTGTCGACTTCCGGCGCGGCATGAATGGCCTGGTGGCTTTGGTGGCGTCAGCTCTTGCGGCCGATCCCTATTTATGTGTCGGGCGAGATTATGTGGCGGATCCGTCCCGGCGCCAGCCGAGGCCCGTCTAATCTGGAATTCTCCGCCACATAATATTTTGTGCCTCTTGAGATGGGTGCGGGATCCCCCGCGCCGCTATTCGGAGGGACAACATGCTCGAGTTCTATTTCTCTTATCGTGGGGTGCTCAAGCGCCTGCGTAGTGGTGCGCTTGGTGGCGAGATGGATCGCCTCGCGGAGCATTTTTTCGCGCTCGGTTATAAGCGAGCGTCCGCCAAGATTTTGAACCGCGCCGGGTTTGCCGGAGGCTGTTTGGTTTAAGTTATGCAGCCATGGCTGGTTCGTCCAGCATGGCGTAATACTGCTCCTCGGCTTCGGCGGGGGGAATGTTGCCGATGGGCTCCAGAAGCCGTCGATGGTTGAACCAGTCGACCCATTCCAGAGTGGCGAATTCAACCGCTTCGAAGCTGCGCCACGGTCCTCGCCGATGGATGACCTCGGCCTTGTAGAGGCCGTTGATCGTTTCGGCGAGGGCGTTGTCGTAAGAGTCGCCGACGCTTCCGACGGAAGGCTCGATGCCTGCCTCCGCCAATCGCTCCGAATACTTAATCGACACGTATTGAACGCCCCTGTCCGAGTGGTGAATCAGGCCGCCACCATGAACGGGACGCCGCTCATGAAGCGCCTGTTCCAAAGCATCGAGGACGAACCCGGCATGCGCCGTCCGGCTCACCCGCCAGCCGACAATCCGGCGCGCGAAGGCGTCGATGACGAAGGCCACGTAGACGAAGCCTTGCCAGGTGGCCACATAGGTGAAATCCGAAACCCAGAGCCTGTTCGGCGCAGGAGCCTTGAACTGGCGGTTCACCCGATCGAGCGGGCTCGGAGCCGTCTTGTCCGGGATCGTCGTGCGGATCGGCTTGCCCCGGATGATACCCTGAAGTCCCATCGATCGCATGAGCCGGGCGACGGTGCAGCGGGCTATATCGAAGCCCTCCCGCTTCAATTGCCGCCAGACCTTGCGCACGCCGTAGACGCGGAAGTTCGCCTCGAACACACGGCGTATCTCGATCTTCAAGGCAATGTCGCTGCGGGCGCGGACCGATAACCGGTCCACGTCCAGGCGTTTGGCAACGTTCTCGTAGTAGGTTGATGGGGCAATCGGCAGCAGCCTGCAGATCGGCTCGACCCCGAATACGGAGCGGTGTTCGTCGATAAAGGAGATCATCGCTTCAATGGGCGGTCGAGCTCCGCCATCGCGAAATAAGCGGACGCTTTGCGCAGTATCTCATTGGCCTGCCGAAGCTCGCGGTTCTCCCGCTCCAGAGCCTTCATCTTCTCGGCGACTTCGCTTGGGAGTCCAGGCCGGGAACCATCGTCCACTTCCGCCTTCTTCACCCATTCATTGAGCGTCTGCGCCATGCAGCCGATCTTGGCGGCGATCGAGGAAACCGCCGCCCATCGCGAGGAATATTCCCCTTGGTGATCCAAAACCATCCGCACTGCTCGGGCGCGGACTTCAGGTGAAAATTTGTTTGTTGTCTTGCTCATATCGGCTCCACTTTCTCAGAAGTTGGAGCCTCCGGCAAACCCGGCGCGGTTCATTTACCTGAGCCGGATTGCGCGTTTTAGCCAGTTTGCCTTGACGCACTGTGGTCCGATGCCGATCCATCAAGATGTAATTGACAGCTATTTGGGCGCGTTTACTAGTGATACTCCGCGCATTGGGGCAGTATCGGCTCTGGCTCATGCACGGCGAGTGGCTCCGGAGCGGTTTATTATTTCCGTTTCAGGTGAAGAGAATGATCCGGATGCTCCGCTTCTGGCCTCCTTTTCGGACTATCTGCGCAGGGTACGGGGCCTGGAGCCGAAGACCCGCGAAGGCGTTCTTCTGGGCGGCCGCCGTTTTCTGGATTGGTTCCGCCATCACCGCCCCGGCCAAAGTCTTGAGGCGTTGACAGCTGAGCACGTGCTTGCTGCTGTCGAGTATCGGCTGTCGCTATCGGCGACCTCCGGCACCCGCACGGCAGCGACTTCTCACATTCAAACATTTCTTCGGTTCTTATGTTGGGCTGGCCACCATCACCAAGATCTTGCCCGCATCGTGCCGAGAACGCCGTATTGGCGTTTGGCGCATCTGCCGCCACGCCTTGCATGGGGTGACGTTCGGCGCGCAATCGATGCGATCGACCCAACGACGCCGGTCGCTATCCGCGATCGAGCCGTCCTGCTGCTGCTCGCCACCACGGGCATTCGCAACGGCGAGTTACGTGCCATTCGACTGCAGGATATCGACTGGCGTACTGGCGAGGTTTTTATCCGGCGGACCAAAGGCAAGCGTGATCGGGTGGTGCCACTCCTCGAGGAGACCGGCGCGGCGCTCGTCGACTACATCCTGCGCGCTCGACCGAAGGTGGACAGTCCGTATCTGTTCCTGTCGTTCACGCCGCCGGTGGGAGCGTTCAAGTCTGCGGCGCCTGTTTCAAGAATCGTGAGGAAGCGGTTGCGGCATGGCGGGGTCGAACTCGGGCGGGTCGCCGGTGCACATCTCCTGCGCCACAGCCTCGCCACCCAGCTTGTCGGGCAGCGAAGGCCAATCAACGAGGTCGCCGATCTTCTTGGTCACCGGAGTATCAACACAACGGCGCTGTACGTGAAGGTTGCGGCCTCGCAGCTCGCCGAGGTCGCACTCCCCTTTCCCGGAGGCGCTGCATGACCGCCTTCGCCCGATTCCTCGGCGAGAAGGTCGAGCGTTACATCGAACTGCGCCACTCGCTCGGCTACTCTTTCAGCAAACAAGCCGGTACGTTGCACGCCTTCGTCCGCTACGTTGAACGCGCTCAATTCGATGCGCCCGCCACCCGGACGATGGCGCTGGACTTCGTCCTGTCGTTCGGCGGCGCCGCCAACAGCCGCGCTACTCGTCACGGCGTGCTCCGCCGCTTCTACGAGTATCTCGCGGTCTATGACGCCCAAACCGAATCCTTGGAGCGCAGAGCCTTTCCTAGATCCAGGGCGATTCCACCTCCACGTATCCTCAGCGAGGCAGAGTTGGCGTCGCTCATCGACGCATGCACCCGCATTTCGCCAGGCATCCCCCTCAGGGGGCGGACGATGGAGACGCTGATCGGATTGTTGGCAAGTACGGGACTGCGATCGGGCGAAGTGGTCAGGCTTGATCGTTCCGACGTCGATCTGACCAACGGGGTTCTTCTCATTCGGAAGACGAAGTTCCGCAAGGACCGTCTCGTTCCAGTTCACACGACGACCCAAACAGCGCTTCGCCGCTATGCCCGTGCGCGCGATGCCGCTTTTCCCAGTCCCAAGGACCAGGTTTTCTTCCTCAGCTCTCGTGGCAACCGCCTCTCGGCGACTGGCTTGCAAAGCGGATTTGCTCAGGTCCGCAAGTTCGCAGGGCTTGATGACGGCAAGCCGTTGCGGCCGCACGATCTTAGGCACCGGTTTGCCGTGACCCGCATGAGCCTTTGGCATCAACAACGCGCCAACGTCCAGGCGCTACTCCCGGTGCTCGCCACCTATCTCGGCCACGCCAACTACAGTGACACAGCCTACTACCTCACTGGCTCGGTGGATCTTCTCGCCATGGCGGCGGAGCGCGCCTTCCTCGATGGAGGCGCAGCATGAGTGAACACTTACTCCTGGCACCGCTCTTGGAGTCCTACTTTCGCCGACGCCTGACCAAGCAACGCAACGCGACTCCCGCGACCATGGCCAGCTATCGCGACGCCTTGCGCATGCTCATCCTCTTTGCCGCCACGCGGTTGCGGAAGAAGCCGGCGGCGTTGGTGCTCGAGGAGCTCGATCGAGACCTCATTCTCGCCTTTCTCGACGAACTCGAGGAGAAGCGGAACAACACCATCTCCACGCGCAACGCCCGCCTAGCGGCGATCCGATCGTTCTTCCACCATGTCGCAGCCTCCGATCCAGCGTCCTTCGGTGTCGCCCAACGCGTGCTGACGATTCCCATAAAACGGGCGCACGTCGAGGTGACGCATCACCTCATCAAGGCCGAAGTGGACGCCCTCATTGAAGCGCCTGATCCAAGGTCGCCCCGCGGTCGGCGTGACCGCACGTTTCTACTGTTCCTGGCACGGACCGGCGCGCGGGTCTCCGAAGCTACCGGCGTCAACGCAAACGACCTTCAGTTGGAACGGTCGCACCCACAAGTACTGCTGCGCGGCAAAGGGCGCAGAGACCGCATCATCCCCATTCCTCGGGATCTGGCGCGAGCACTGACAGCCTTGTTGGCCGAACACGGATCGCGAGCCACGAGCCGCGACCGATATTCGTCGGCGCCCGCAACGAGCGCCTGACGCGCTTCGGAGCAACCCACATCGTGCGGCGAGCGGTGGCCCAGGCCGTGAACATCAGGCCGGCCTTGGCCCAAAAGCCTATATCGCCGCACATCTTCCGACACTCACTGGCCATGAAGCTTCTCCAGTCGGGCGTTGACCTTCTGACGATCCAAGCCTGGCTCGGGCACGCACAGGTCGCTACAACCCACCGCTATGCCACTGCCGATGTCGAGATGATGCGTAAAGGTCTCGAGAAGGCTGGAGTCGCCGGCGATCTTGGCGTCCGTTTCCGACCAAATGACGCCGTGCTCCAACTGCTGAACAGTATCTAAATATTATGTGGCGGAGAATTCCAGATTAGACGGGCCTCGGCTAGCGCCGGGACGGATCCGCCACATAATCTCGCCCGACACATAAGAACGGATCACTGCCGGCATCCCGCACGAGCGACAGCAAGCTGTCCGGGCCCTTGCGGAAGTCGACCGGATGACTGGCCAGGAACACCTTCACGCCGGACGGGATCATGCCGAACGCACCGCCCGGATCACCCGCTGCAAGTGCGCCTCGTCGACATCTGCGCCGGCGCGCACGACAATGTCGCCAATAGCAACCTCGATCACCGGGGCAGCCGGGCGCGCCGAGGCGACCTTGCCAGCCGAACGCTGCGAGGCGGCATAGTCCAGAGCGTCACGACGCCAGGCGAACAGCTGCGACGGACGAATGCCTATCCGATGGGCGATCGCCGACACGCTCGCGCCCGGCTCCAGCGCCTCGTAACCGGTGTTCTAGCCCCACATTGCCCGATGTCGCCTGATCTGTGATCGACGTTCCATGGAAGCGACAAGGATTTTCTCCATGGAGACTACGTTGGAGGTTCTCACGACGCGGCGGAGCCGACGGGAGGCTCACCGTCAATGGCCGGACGAGGTCAAGGCGCAGATCGTTTCGGAGAGCTTGCGTCCGGGCGTGACGGTGAACGAGGTCGCGGAACGTCACGGGCTGAAGGCCAATCACCTGTCGTCCTGGCGAACGCTGGCACGGCAGGGCAAGCTGGTTTTACCGGAGCCGGAAGACGCAGTCGAATTCGCGGCCATGGTTGTCGAGATGCCCGTATCGGAGCCGCCGACTGCGAAAGCAGTCTCCCGCGCCGAGATTGTCGTCGGCCCTGTCACCATCCGTATTGAGGAAGGTGCATCTGCTGCGCGGATCGCCGCTGTCGCGCGTGCCTGCGCGGTTCCGGCATGATCTTTCCGTCGAACCGGGTTCGGATCATGGTAGCCACCAAGCCGGTCGATTTCCGCAATTATGTGGAGTGGCGGATTATGCAGAGTCCGCAGCAAGCGTGCCAATTTACTCCATCCATTTCAGTAAGTTAGAGAAGTCAGTCGGCTTTCTCGGGCGACATAATTGTTGTCATCTCTCGTCGTTCATTTGACCTTGAGAGGAGACCACACATGTCAAAGTCGAAGGAAGTTTTACCAGAGTGCATGCAACTGATGGACCCGGGCGTCTTACGGTCGTTCGTGAAGGAGTTCACGATTCGCTTGTCGAACCTGGGACACACGCGCCTGACGGTGTCAGGCTACGAAGCCTCGGCCCGTCACTTCGGGCAATGGCTGCAAAACACAAGGATTGCGGTCGGTGAGATCGATGATGGTGTAATGCGCCGTTTCGCGCGACATCGATGCCGTTGCCCTGGCACCCGACGCGTCAGTCGCCTATCCACCAAATACCTGAACAGGGCGCAGCGGTTCGTGGATTTCCTGGCAGAATGCGGGGTTGTGACGCCGTTAAAGCAGGAAGTGGAGTGCGCCCACGACGACCAAGTCCTCGGCTTCCAGACCTGGCTGAGACGGCACCGGGGCATTTCTGAGCACACAATCCGTCGCCATTGCCTGATGGTCATGCGGCTGCTTCCCGCCTTGGGACCCGATATAAGGCACTATGATTCCGGTCTCGTTCGGCAAGTGATTTTGGATGAGGGCAAGCAAAGTTCGCCAGCCTACCTCAAGACCATGACGATGGCGCTGCGGGGCTACCTGAGGTATCTGGCAGCCCATGACTTGTGTCATCCGGGGCTCGATCAAGCCATACCGACGATCCCGCAATGGCGACTGTCGGCGTTGCCGCGCTACATCTCTGCGGCAGAAGTCGAGCAGGTCATCGCGTCGTGCGACGTCACGATGCCAATGGGTGTTCGCGACCGCGCGGTGCTACTGTTGCTTGCGCGTCTCGGCCTGCGCGCCGGCGACATCTCTGGCATGCGCCTCGACGACATTGATTGGCGCGAAGGGACCTTGTGTGTCCGCGGGAAAGGTCGCCGTGAGATACGGCTTCCGCTGCCCCAGGAAGCCGGTGACGCGATCATCGACTATTTGCGAGACGCCCGTCCACCTGCCGTCTGCGACCGCATTTTCCTGCGGACCATAGCACCGTTTCGGCCATTGGCCGGCGCGAGCGTTTCGGGCATCGTCAGTCTTGCGCTCACGAGAGCTGGCATCGATGCACCATCGCGAGGTGCAAATCTTCTCCGCCATTCGGCCGCGACTAGCATGCTGCGGGCTGGCGCTACGCTGGACACCATCGGAGCCGTGCTGCGCCATCGGTCGGTCGACACGACCGCCCATTATGCGAAGGTTGACGTCGACATGTTACTTGACGTCGTTCAGCCCTGGCCGGGGAGTGTCGCATGCTGAGCCGGGACCTCGCACGCCATGCGGAACTGCAGCATCAGCTCGGCTTCAAATTCCGCGTCCAGCATACGCTGTTGAAGAACTTCGTTGCCTTCGCTGAGCGGCATGGTGATCGACATGTCCGAAGTGCGCGCGTGCTTGAATGGGCGACGCTCGCTCCGTCGCCGCAGCAGAGCCGCAACCGCCTGCTGGTGGTCCGTCGTTTTGCTTTGGCGCTATCCGCCGAGGATCCATACCACGAGGTCCCGGCTGCCGATGCCTTGGGGCGCGGCCTTTTTGAGCGCCGGATTCCACATATCTACACCGCCGATGAGATCACTGCACTGATGCAGGCTGCCGCCTCGCTCAAGCCGGCTGGTTCGATCAGGCCGCTGATGTACGAGACCCTGTTTGGTTTGCTCGCCGCCGCCGGCATGCGCATCTCCGAAGCCCTCGCGCTTCAGCTCGATGACGTGACCGACGATGGTTTGATCATCCGACAAACCAAGTTCCAGAAGAGCCGATTGCTACCGCTCCACCGCACGACATGGGATGCCTTAGATCGATACTTGGCGGCCCGGCACCGGGTCGGGACTTTGAGCGGCGCGCTGTTCATCTCCCTCGCAGGCACGCCGCCGTCCTATCATACTGTGATCGCCATCTTTCTCCGCCTCGCACGGTCGATCGGCTTGCGCGGAGGCCTCGGTCAACCGGGACCCCGCATTCACGATTTGCGGCATACCTTCGCCGTGCGCTCGCTGGAGCAATGCCACCACGATCGCGATGCAGTTGGCCGCCATATCGTCGCCCTAAGCACCTACCTCGGCCACGCGCACGTCACCGATACCTATTGGTACCTGCAGGCGACGCCGATTCTGATGACGCAAATCGCGGCCGCCGGCGAAGCGCTGCACCAAGGAGCCATAGCATGACTACGCTGGCTCCGCATCTCACTGCCTTCCTACGCAGGCACCTGCCGCATGAGCGGCGGGCAAGCCAACATACCTGCGCGGCCTACGCCTACAGCTTTCAACTGTTACTCACCTTCGCGGCCGCTCGATGCACCGGATCTCCGTCAGGCGTCCGGCATTCGCGATCGGGCGATGCTGCATCTGGCTTTCGCCGCCGGGCTGCGCGTGTCCGAACTCGTCAGCCTTCGCATCGACCAGATCGATAGGCAGACGGTCGCCAGTATCCACGTGATGGGCAAAGGACGCCGGGAGCGGGTGCTGCCCTTGTGGAAGGAGACCGCAACGACGTTAAAGGCTTGGCTGGCGGTTCGACCAGCAAGTGGTGACCCAGAACTTTTTCTCAATGCGACGGGACGCGCGCTGACTCGGTCCGGATTTGAATACATCCTGGCCAAGCACGTCACCACAGCGGCACGGAAGCAGCCCTCCATCGCCAGCAAGCGGATCACTCCTCACGTCTTGCGGCACACTTGCGCCATGCATACGCTGCAGGCGACCCGAGATGTTCGCAAAGTGTCGCTCTGGCTCGGCCACGCCAGCCTTCAAAGCACCGAGATATATCTCCGGGCCGATCCGACGGAAAAACTCGAGGCGCTCGCCACAATGGTGCCGCCAACACTCAAGCCTGGCCGCTTCCATGCTCCCGATAAGCTGCTGGGCATGCTGAAGTCCGTCAGTCGATCAGGAGATTATGTCGATTAATCGCCTCTTAAACACCAAGGCGGCAAGCATTTGCCGCTGCGGACTCTGCATAATCCGCCACTCCACATAATTGCGCTTATGCGGAGCTCCGCATAACCGCAAGGGCCACGATGGCCTAGCGGCGCTGGTCAAAAACGAGTTGCACAGGGACCCTTTTACAGGGACGGTCTTCGTATTCCGGTCACGGAAAGCAGACCGGCTGAAGCTGATCTACTGGGATGGCAGCGGCTTGGTGATGGCCTACAACGATCTGCATTCATACTGCATCTCTCTTTCGCATTCAGTTGAAGGTTTTGGCGTGTCCGGCATTTTGCTTACGGGCGGCGACGCGATCGATGAGCTGGTTCCATCGACTGCATTGCTTTTGCGGTAAATCCGTCTTCGGAAGCTCGTACAGGTAGTAGTGCCCGTTGTAGGCGTGGCTGGTGACGAGGCCGTGTTCAGCCCATCTGGCGAGTGTATGTTCATGGATATTGAGGTGTTCAGCCGCCTCCTTTTTTGTCAACATCCCGCGATCCCGGAGCCGGTCATAGCGTGATCTCAGCCTATATTCGCGAACGAGATAGGTGACGCGTTTGGTTGTGAAGCGTGCATTGCGCTGGTCACGGCGCGTCACCGAGCCCGGACGATATCCCTGATCGTTGAGAATCTCTGCGATCTCGGAAAAAATATGATTGTCGAGGAGGTTATCGATCAGTGCGATGATATCGGGGTTCGTCTTGATCTGCTGGCTGGGAGATTTTGGGCTCATGGTGACGAGTGTCTCGGTTTTACCGCCCTTGAAGCGAATATGAGCCTTGGTTGTGCCTCTTTTCGGTAGTTTGAGGAGGGTGACGTCCTCGATGATGTGGGCAAGCAGGCGCTTTCGTTCGCGGTTCGGGGTCTCTGGATTGGTCCAGAGTTTTTTGAAGTCCGCCGTCATTGCGACCAACCGCTCGTGGACGGCCTTATCGAGGATGAATTCGTGCTCCCGGGCGCGCTCGCGCTCTTCGCGGGCATTGGCCAGGATGCGGAGCTTCTCGTTCCATTCGCCTTCGAGCGTGTCGGCGACGAGGCGGTTATTGGGATCGACGAGCATGAAACGGCGCTGGGCGAGATCGGCTTCAGTTTGCGCGCGCTCGATCGCGCGACAGCGCAGCCGATCCGCCTCTTCATGTCGCGCTTCGATCTCTTTGCGGACTTCAATCGCCAGTTCGATGGCTGCCGGCGTCATCTGCTCGGCGATCAGCATACCGATGGCTTCGTCGACAGGAGGTGCAGCGATCGCCTGGCACAGGGGTTCACCGCGATCGCTACGGGCGCGATCACAAACGTACCAGGCTTCCTGCCGGCCGCGTCGGGCAGCGTAGCGCATGCGAAAATGCCTGCCGCATTGCCCACACACGGCCCGCCCCTGCAGCAGTGCCGGACCTTCGCGCGGAGGTGATGCGACCCCCGCGTTCCATTTATGGCAGATGTTCGACTTCAGAATCCTCAGGTTCTCCTGATGCTGCTCCCAACTGATGTAGCCGGGATGGGCATCTGGAATACATGCCGTCCAATCATCATTATCTTGTTCACGCACAATCCTCTTGCCATCAATGGTGCGTCGATAGCGGCGGCGGCCATAGGCATAGGCTCCGGCGTAACGTGGATTGTGCAGCACACGCATCGCCGTCGAAGTCGTCAGTGGCCGGAATACCGTCTGGCTGTCGTGCAGGCGTGAGGGAAAGAGAATGCCTTCCTGACGAAAGGCCTTGACGGTCTGGGAGGCGGATCCGACGCGAGAGAACGTCTCGAAGAAATGGACGATCGTCTCTCTGACTTGCATGTCTGGTTCAAGTGCCACATTGCCGGAATGGTCATAGACCAGCCCGGTTGGCAGGGGGCAGCGGAACTCGCCGCGCCGCGCCTTGTTGAGGATGCCGCCGCGCAGCCGGGCCTTGATCACATGCAGTTCGGCCTCACTCATTGTTCCCTTGAGGCCGAGCAAGAGGCGGTCGTTGAAGCTTGCCGGATCGTAGACGCCGTCCTCATCGAGGATCAGGGTGTCGGCAAGGGCGCAGATCTCCAGCAGACGCTGCCAGTCGGCATTGTTGCGGGCCAGACGGGAGACCTCCAGGCCCATGACGATCCCGGCATGCCCCATGCCGACATCGCTGACCAGCCGCTGAAATCCCTCGCGCCAGACCGCCGATGCGCCGGATTCACCCTGATCGTTATCGATGACGATAATCTGCTCCTCGCGCCAACCAAGGGCGATAGCGCGCCCGCGAAGCGCATATTGCCGCATGGCGCTCTCGGTATTGTCGATGACTTGCCGCATCGAAGATTGGCGGATGTAGAGGTAGGCGCTGCGTTCGAGGTGATGAGGCTGGACTTTGAGATGTACATTCATCGTGATCTCCGATCGTTGATGCTCATGGCGATTGTCGCAAGGACGTGGACGACGGCGCTGTGTCCGCGGTGCAGCGGCCAAGCAATTGACGATGGGTAATTCTGCTCTCGCGGGGTGCTTGCTGTTGCGGTCAGCGTCTGAGCCCATCCCCACATGCCCCGGCGCAAAAAGAGCATCAGGCCGCTACGGGCCATAAGCGGCAGCGCTGCGCCGAGAGCAGCCTTGCGCAAGACCTCGTACTGGGAGGCGATGGTCGACGGTAGGATCGGGCATGCCGCCGTCGCGGCAATGTTTACCTGCCGCTTTTTTTTAGAACCCGCTCGATCGATCTGGGATGAAGCTCGATGTCGAGTTCCTGGCGAAGCAGCTTGGCAAGTTCCCGGGCGCGAACGGGTTCTCCTGGAGCGAGCTGCGCCTGCAGAAATGCCACGACCTTGTCGTCGATCTTGTGGGGACCGCGGGGCCCCGGCTTCGTCGGCACCAGTCCGGCAATGCCGGCCATATCGAAGTTCACCTTGGCCTGGTAGTAGGTCGGCCTGGAAACACCGTACTCGTCGGAGGCCTCCGTCACCGACACCTTGTCGATGGAGACGCGACGCAGCATCTCGTATTTGACCTGCACGGCGTCGTGCGGATCGAAGAACTCGCTGCCCCGAAACTTTGGATCGCGCACCTTCTCGGGGGTGGGATTGAACGTACCCTCTTCGATGAGGGCATCCGTCTTTGTGCGCTTGCTGTCGTACTTCGCAGACATCGATGGCTCCGAGGACATGAAGCGACGTAATCGTAATGTTAATTATGACGTATTTTTCTGCCTCGTCAAGGTGGTCCTCATGGTTTAGCATCATTCAGTCCTGTAATTGCGGGAATAATTCCACAAAAATAAGACATATGCGGCATAATCCGCTTTACAGATGCGGCATATTTATCTTTACACATCCGCACATCATCGTGTTCTGGAAAGGCGCTCTACCAGGGCGGCCAATTCCATTAAGTCGGCGACCCGCAAGAGCGACCGTCCGTTGCCCATGACAACTTCAGGATCTGGGCTCACAAGGTCAGTCCATTGCGGGGGAACGGACCAAACGGTGGCATCCTCTGTCTGCAGTAAAAGACGCTCCCCATGCGAATTGCAGCGCCTGCCGACACACGGCAACTGCTGTCCAAGTAGTGGATGAAACGGATGTGTGACCCGCACTAGCTGCTCATCTGCGCTGGTCGCGGCTGCATTCTCTTGTGAGGTACAAGCGGCTGGAAGAGCACACCTTCACCTGGCCCAGCATACGGGATGGATTGATGACGCTGACCCACGCCCAGTTCGAAGCCCTGTTTGCGGGCCTCGATTGGCGGCGGGTTCATGCCGTCAAGACGAGAACGCCGGAGACTGTCGAATAGCTGCGGCACGATGACTCAGCGCGAAAGATTCCGAAGGCAAAACGGGCCGGGATTTGGTAACTTCTGGGCATGCTTGATGCCGCCGATCTTCCCGATGATGTTGCCGCCCTGAAGGCGATGCTGATCGCGGCGCAGGCACGCGAGGCAGGCAAGGACGCGCAGATTGCTCGTAAGGACGAGCGGATCGAACGGCTTGAGAGGCTGGTCGCGGCCTTCAAACAGGCAGCTTTCGGGCGCAAGTCCGAGAAGACCGATTCCGAGCAGTTCGATCTGGCACTGGAAGACCTGGAAACGGCGATGGCAGCGATCCATGCCGAGGAAGAAGCCGACGTCGTTCAAGGCAACAAGGTCTCAAGATCACGAGCGACCAATCGCGGCTCCCTTCCTCAACATCTTCCCCGTGTGGAAGAGGTAATCGAACCGGAAAGCCTAGTCTGTGCCTGCGGCGGTTGCCTGCATTGCATCGGCGAGGATGTCTCCGAGCGGCTGGATGTAGTCCCGGCGCAGTTCCGCGTCATTGTCACCCGCCGCCCCAAATATGCATGCCGTGCCTGCACCGACGGCGTCGTTCAGGCCCCGGCTCCAGCGCGGCTGATCCAGGCAGGAATGCCGACGGAAGCGACCGTCGCCCATGTGGTGGTCACCAAATATGCCGATCACCTTCCGCTCTATCGGCAGGCTCAGATCATGAGCCGCCAGGGCGTTGATCTTGATCGCTCCACACTTGCCGACTGGGTCGGGCGAGCAGCGTTCGAATTGCGCCCCGTCTTCGATGCATTGACCACCGACCTGAAGCGCTCGACCAAGCTCTTCATGGACGAGACCCGTGCCCCGGTTCTCGATCCCGGCTCGCGCAAGACCAAGACCGGATACTTCTGGGCGCTGGCGCGGGATGATCGCCCTTGGGGCGGCGGTGCTCCGCCGGGCGTCGCCTTCACCTACGCTCCCGGTCGCGGGGGTGTTCATGCCGAACGAATATTGCAGGGCTTCTCCGGCGTTCTGCAGGTCGATGGCTATGCCGGATACAACAGGCTGATCGCACCGGACAGGGTCGGTCCCGACATTCGGCTTGCCTATTGCTGGGCACACGCTCGCCGCAAGCTGGTGGATATCACCCGCAACGCTACAGCACCCATTGCCGAGGACGGCGTCAAACGGATCGGTGAACTGTATCGGATCGAAGCCGAATTGCGTGGCCTTGATCCGGAGGCTCGCCTTGCCGGACGGCAGGAGCGGTCAGCGCCGCTGATCGCCGACATGCAGACCTGGCTCATCCATCACCGTGCCCGTGTAGCGACCAAGTCCCCTCTCGGCGAGGCTCTGGCCTACATCGCCAAATATTGGGACGGCCTGAAGCTCTTCCTGACCGACGGCCGCATCGAGATCGACAACAACAGCGTCGAGCGAACCATCCGGCCCATCGCCCTCAATCGGAAGAACGCACTCTTTGCTGGGCATGACGCTGGAGCAGAGAACTGGGCGATGATCGCCTCGCTCATCGAGACCTGCAAACTCAATGCCGTCGATCCGATGGCCTATCTGACCAGCACACTTACCGCCATCGTCAGCGGCCACAAGCAGAGCCGGATCGGTGAGCTACTGCCGTGGAATCTGAAGTAATCAATTGCTTAGACTGAGATTACGCATTGCTCGTCGTGGATAAATCGGTCAGTCATTTAACGTAGTTGATTGAGGACACCACATGCTTCGCTTTTTCGGTATGATAGTTTTGTCTTTTTTTGCGCTAACAGAAGCTCATGCAGAACCCCCACGTTTTTGTAGAACCAGCTTTGCGCCTGGCGAAAAGACTGAGACCCGTTTCATGGGCATTAGCTACGCGATTATGATGCATGCACTCGCGGAAAAGTATTGCGGTGCCAAGCCCGTCTCTATGGGGCAAAAGTTTTTAGGATATCTGAATAGGCAAGGCTGCGGTTCCAAAACAGAAATTTATCAAGATGTTGCAGTTTCAATCGATAAGCTGGAAAGCGCGACCTTAAAGCTGATGGCATCAGGTGGTGATAAAACCCTAGCCCTTTCCGAACAGCAGGCGAAGAGTTGGGCCAAGGAGGCATCCGAACAACTTGGTGGGTGCGAGCGCCTCATAAAACTGCATGACAGCAAACCAGACTCTTGGAAATAAAATCCCCAGTGTGACTGGCACACCGCTTACGGCTTGGATCTCTTTTCGGGCTCCAATTGCAGGTTCGACGGCCGCCGGCGTCATTTGCTCAGCAATCAGCAAACCGATGGCTTCATCCACGGGAGGCGCGGCAATCAACTGACACATGGGCTCAGGCCAGAGACAAATGCACGACCGGACGCATATGGACTTACGTATGCGATGACCGGCCGTTTGGGGGAACAGCGCCGCCAGCCGCAATCTATTATGCGTCGAGTGACCGGCGCGGCGAACATCCGCAGAAGCACCTGGCCAGATACGGCGGCATTCTACAGAGCGATTGCTACAATGGCTTCGAGCCGATCGCTGTTGCCGCAACGAAAGAGGTGCCGATCACCTTCGCCTTTTGCCATGCGCATGCGCGGCGTAAATTCTTTGAGCTGGCCGATATCCAGAAGAATGCGCGGGATCGCAAACGCAAGGGCAAGCCGATCTCGCCGATCGCGCTTGAGGCCGTCAAGCGCTACGACGAATTGTTCGGGATCGAGCGGCAGATCAACGGATTGAGTGCCGAAGAACGACTGGCTGCGCGGCAGGAGAGAAGCAAGCCGCTGTTCGATGACATGCGCGAGTGGTTGACGAAGGAACGCGCCACGCTCAGCAGATCGTCCGAGGTCATCGAGCCGATCGATTACATGCTCAAGCGCTGGGAGGGCTTTGCCCTCTTCCTCGAAGACGGTAGAGTTTGTCTCACGAACAACGCAGCCGAGCGGGCGCTGAGAAGTGTCGCATTGGGAAGACGGAACTGGACCTTCGCCGGTTCCCAGCGTGGGGCCGATCGTGCCGCTGTCATGCTGACCGTCATCACCACCTGCCGCCTCAACGATGTCGACCCAAAGGCGTGGCTTGCCGATGTCCTGGCTCGCATCGCCGACCATCCTGTGACGCGCCTGCACGAACTGCTGCCCTGGGAGTGGAAACGTGCATCGCCGGCAACCGTAATGCTGGCGGCCTGACGATGGTGGCTTCTGCCGTCCGCCTGAAGGTCACCCTCGATCATGTCGAGCCGATAGTGATGCGGCGCGTTGTCGTACCGTTCACCATCAGGCTCAGTCGGCTGCACGAGGTATTGCAGGCGGCGATGGGCTGGACCAACAGCCACCTTTACGAATTCCGCATGCGTGACGTCGGCTTTGGTTTGCCAGACGAGGAATGGGGGGATGGTCCGATCGATGCCCGCAGGGTCTCGCTGCTGTCGGCAGTCCAGGACACCGGTGCGAAATCGTTCAAGTACCTTTACGACTTTGGCGACGGTTGGGAACACAGCATCAAGATCGAGCGCACCTTTCCTGCAGTCGGCACGGAAGGACCGATGCTCCTCGAAGCAACGGGACACTGCCCGCCTGAAGACGTGGGTGGTCCATGGGGTTATCAGGAGTTCCGCGAGGCGCTTGCGGATCCGGCGCACGAGCGACATGCCGAAATCCTCGAATGGTGGGGCAGCAGCGATTACAATCCCAACAGCGCCAACTTCTCGCAGCTCAACAAAGCCGTCGATGACCTCGCCGCAAAATGGGTCCGAAAAGCGCGCCGCAAAACCTGAACGCCGGGCTGTAGGGGAAGGCCGAAACTGGATTTTATCGTGTAAACAACCGGCGGAACAGTTCTTCCGAAGGCCGTAGACCTTCGTCCGTCAGGACCAGCGACTTCGACTTGTTGACCGGATCACAGATCAGTCCCTTCTCATGCAACCGGTCCGTCGTCGCCCAGTCAAATCCCTTCCAGGCGCAACGTTCGTTGTGGAGCGTCAGCCATAACAGGGCCAGGACCGCGTCATCGATTTTGTCCTCGTCGATCTCCATTCTGCCATAATATCACGCGCGAGACTTCAAGTCCCGCGGCCCTCCTCGGATGGATACGGTATACTTTACCCGCTGGCAGTTTGGAACTCGGTGATATCGGTAAGCCATTTCTCGTTTGGCTTTCAGCGTGGAAATCACGATTGAGCAAATTTTCCGGCACAGGATCTAGTTCGCCTTGGTAACACGTATACCGCCGCCGCCTGGCAGTGGTCACGATGAGCTGCTCCTGCTTCATCAAGCGGCGTACTACCTTTTCGGAGACCTGTTCTGCGCCTCTGGCCAGTGCAACATGAATGCGTCTGTAGCCGTAGCAGTTACGGTTGGTTTCGAAAAGCACCGCAATGGTGTGGCGAAGATCTGCGTATCGGTCCTCGAGAGAAAGCAGAGACCGATGATAAAGACAGGAGCTGCGGGCGAACTCAAGCTGAGTGAGGAGTTCCGGTAATGCATATGTCGGTCGCAGGGCATCAACCAGCAGTGTCTTTTCCCGATTTCCCAGGAGCCGCAGATCGATGCCCAGATCTTTTTTAATGAGTTCGTTAGCCTTCGTAAGCAAGTCATGTTCAAGTTGAAGGCGCTTCACATCACTGCGCAGTGCCTCGAGTTCACGCTCGAGTTCGCCTCGGCTGGCAGTCGGTGGTAGTTTGCGACGGCGTGTCATGGATGCAGGGACCTCACGACCAAGTTGCTGGTTCTTCCAGTCGTACAACGTCTGCCGGCTCACACCTACCTTCTGAGCCACCGAACGGGCACTCTCACCTCGAGAGTACAAGCCGATCACGGCTGTTCGCTTCTGCTGCTCCGATCTCGTGCCAGCGCTTGAGTTGCCGGTGAGAACTCGCCGCCTGCCGCCGGGTTCATATTCATCGATCCAAGCCGAAGCTTTCCACGGCAAGCGGAAGCGCATCGGTGATCTGCAGGGGTTGCGGCGGGAGGCGGATTGCGGCTTCGCGCCGCAACCCCTGCAGATCACCGAGGCAGAGCAGACGCCGTGATCGAGCGCTTCCTGGCAGGCGGCCTCAACGGCGGCGAGACCATCAGCAGGCACACATCCGAGTATGGCGACCATCTGTCGATAACCGTCATCGGCGCTCTTCAACCGTTTGCGGACCTTCTCCCTCGCAGTTGGCAAAACCCATTCCCGGAATGGAACGCCGTGCGCAAGGCACCGGGTTTGCGAGCGAGAACGGCAACATAGTGCCAGGGATTATAGACAGTCTCGCCGCGGCCGAAGTTGCGCTGGTGTTCGGCAACCGTCACATCATCCTGCTTGATGACAAGCCAATCAGCATAACCGTGGCGTCAATCGCCATTTCTTCTCCTCTCAGCGTGACCGCCCTGCTTCACCAACTCGTCCCGTGATAGAGAGAGTGTCGTGGGCACCTCCTTTCCCGGGTGGGGCCTTGCGAACTCGACTTCGGACTCCCTTCAGAAATAATGAGTAGCTGGCTCTGCGGCCGTATGTCACGTCGAGCTCACGGAGCAATTCTTGAAGTTGAATTTCATCCCGCCTGGGGACGATGTAATCTCGACGCCGTATTGAACGCTGTCGACGTCTACGTCGCCAAAGTGGCCCTTCGACTTGAGCCAATCTAGGATACTCTTTATGTCCACCGTCCCGGTATCGGTCTTGGAAGTGAGCAGCAGTGAGATGACCTTGTGACCATTATAGCCTTCGAACACGTTCCAACTCGCTCCGCCTACATTGACATTGTGGTAGATCGGAACCGCCGCCCCGGAAGCGTCATAATGTTTTGAGATGGGCTTGACATTGCCGCTGCCGTCCGGATGTCCGGTATAGTTTGTCCAGAGCATTATCTCATTCTGTTGTGAGCTGTCCCAGATGTCGTAGGCGGTGTTCCAGGCGCCACCAGCAGGAACTTTCTGATTGAAGCTTGACGTCAGACTGTTGATTGAACTGAGCGGCTTCCCAATATCGACAGCCTGATGGGGGTAGCTCTTGATGCCATCAGTGTTAGGCTGGTTCGACCACACGCTCCACTGGTTGTCTGCATGGACTGAAAGCGTCTGAGGTCCAGCGCTCTTACCATATATGTCGTTGTTCCAAGCATAGCGACCGTGTGAAAAGCCTGCATATGGAGCGCTCGATCTCCAAATCGGAGCATTCGATAGAAGCGCGTCAGTCGGTGATTTGGTTTCATTCACAGCGTGCCTGAATAGTTTATCATCCTGTGTGTCGACATACCCCAGCGGGGAGGGCAAGGACCCTGTACCATCTATCCGATTGGAAGACATAAGGCTCTCCTTCTGTTACGAGAACAAAGATCTGGCGCTTGTGCGAGGACACTGACATTGATACTGGGCACTGGGAAATTGTGTTTTTGCATGTCACCATTCAACTAACGGATAACGGAGCGATCTCTGAAGTGTGGCGTCGGGGCAACCGCTGGCGAGGGGTATCCATCCGAGGTGGGCCGCGGGACTTGGGGTCTCGCGCGTGGTAGCATAGCAGAATGGAGATCGACGAGGACAAAATCGATGACGCGGTCCTGTGTGATCCGTTGAACAAGTCGAAGTCGCTGGTCCTGACGGACGAAGGTCTACGGCGTTCGGAAGAACTATTCCGCCGGTTGTTTACACGGTAAAATCCAGTTTCGGCTTTCACCCACAGCCCGGTGTTCAGGTTTTGCGTCGCGCTTTTCGGACCCATTTTGCGGCGAGGTCATCGACGGCTTTGTTGAGCTGCGAGAAGTTGGCGCTGTTGGGATTGTAATCGCTGCTGCCCCACCATTCTAGGATTTCGGCATGTCGCTCGTGCGCCGGGTCTGCAAGCGCCTCGCGGAACTCCTGATAACCCCATGGACCACCAACGTCTTCAGGCGGGCAGTGTCCCGTTGCTTCGAGGAGCATCGGTCCTTCCGTGCCGACTGCAGGAAAGGTGCGCTCGATCTTGATGCTGTGTTCCCAACCGTCGCCAAAGTCGTAAAGGTATTTGAACGATTTCGCACCGGTGTCCTGGACTGCCGACAGCAGCGAGACCCTGCGGGCATCGATCGGACCATCCCCCCATTCCTCGTCTGGCAAACCAAAGCCGACGTCACGCATGCGGAATTCGTAAAGGTGGCTGTTGGTCCAGCCCATCGCCGCCTGCAATACCTCGTGCAGCCGACTGAGCCTGATGGTGAACGGTACGACAACGCGCCGCATCACTATCGGCTCGACATGATCGAGGGTGACCTTCAGGCGGACGGCAGAAGCCACCATCGTCAGGCCGCCAGCATTACGGTTGCCGGCGATGCACGTTTCCACTCCCAGGGCAGCAGTTCGTGCAGGCGCGTCACAGGATGGTCGGCGATGCGAGCCAGGACATCGGCAAGCCACGCCTTTGGGTCGACATCGTTGAGGCGGCAGGTGGTGATGACGGTCAGCATGACAGCGGCACGATCGGCCCCACGCTGGGAACCGGCGAAGGTCCAGTTCCGTCTTCCCAATGCGACACTTCTCAGCGCCCGCTCGGCTGCGTTGTTCGTGAGACAAACTCTACCGTCTTCGAGGAAGAGGGCAAAGCCCTCCCAGCGCTTGAGCATGTAATCGATCGGCTCGATGACCTCGGACGATCTGCTGAGCGTGGCGCGTTCCTTCGTCAACCACTCGTGCATGTCATCGAACAGCGGCTTGCTTCTCTCCTGCCGCGCAGCCAGTCGTTCTTCGGCACTCAATCCGTTGATCTGCCGCTCGATCCCGAACAATTCGTCGTAGCGCTTGACGGCCTCAAGCGCGATCGGCGAGATCGGCTTGCCCTTGCGTTTGCGATCCCGCGCATTCTTCTGGATATCGGCCAGCTCAAAGAATTTACGCCGCGCATGCGCATGGCAAAAGGCGAAGGTGATCGGCACCTCTTTCGTTGCGGCAACAGCGATCGGCTCGAAGCCATTGTAGCAATCGCTCTGTAGAATGCCGCCGTATCTGGCCAGGTGCTTCTGCGGATGTTCGCCGCGCCGGTCACTCGACGCATAATAGATTGCGGCTGGCGGCGCTGTTCCCCCGAATGGCCGGTCATCGCATACGTAAGTCCATATGCGTCCGGTCGTGCATTTGTCCCTGGCCTGAATGGGAATGGTGGTGTCATCACCGTGAAGACGCTCGGCCGCAAAGACATGCGCCTCGATCAGATCGAAGACAGGCATGAGAGCGGCTGTTGCGTACCCGACCTGGTCGGCCAGCGTCGAGGTCGAAAGATCGATCCCCTCGCATTTGAACCGGGCACTCTGCCGGTTGAGCGGGCTGTGCATGCCGAACTTGTCGAACAGGATCGTCGCCAACAGATGAGGACCGATGAAGCCGCGCGGCGTGGCATGGAACGGTGCCGGCGTCTGACTGATCGCCTCACAGTCACGGCACGTGAACTTTTCCCGCACCGTCTCGATCACCTTGAACCGGCGCGGAATCTCTTCCAGCGTCTCGGTGACGTCCTCGCCCAGCTTCGACAAGCGTGAACCACCACAGCAGGCGCAAGTCGTCGGCGGCTCGATGACGATACGTTCGCGCTCGATATCGTCCGGCCATGGCTTGCGCACCGGTCGTTTGCGCGTGAACGAACGTACGCTCGAGGTTCTGGCGCTTGCTGCCTGTGCCGCGACCTCGTCCTCCGTCGCCGCCGTCACGAGTTCCTCGAGCTGCAGTTCCAACTGGTCGAGCAGGCGCGCCGTGCGTTCAGAGCGCTGGCCTCGCAACTCGCGCCTGAGCTTCTCGATCTTCAATTCCAGAGCAACGATCAGCGCCTCGTTGTCAGAGAGCATCGCCTGCGCATTGGCCGCTTCCGCAACTGCGATAGCGTGTTTAGCCTGCAAGGCTTCATGCTCGCCAAGCAGCGCCAGGTAAGCGCCAACAACATCCACAGGAAGATCGACAGGCTTTGAGATCATGAAGCCATTCGATCAGATTTCCCCTGTATTTTCAATTGAATAATGCTAGCCGACCTTCGTCGGCCGCCAGGTTTCTTGAGGGTGCCTCCAGTCGATCCCGGACAGAAGATAACTCAGCTGCGCGGGTGATATCGCGATCGCGCCGCCTTCCGCAGACGGCCAGACGAACCGGCCGCGGTCCAACTTTTTTGTAAAAAGGCAGCTCCCCTGGCCGTCACTCCAGATCACTTTTATCAGCGATCCGCTACGACCGCGGAATACAAAAAGATTGCCGTCCAGAGGGTTCAGTTTCAGCACCTCCTGCACCCGCAACGCAAGCGATGGAAACCCACACCGCATGTCGGTATGGCCCGTTGCAATCCACACCCGCACATTTTGACCGGAAGGAAGCGTGATCACCGCAACGTCTCCAGACCCCGCATGATCCGCAGCAGCGCCTCAACGTCGACGCTGCCGTCCACGACCACACGACGGCCGTTCGCCGCGACAATCTCCATGCGGCCGGAAGGAGGCGCTACCGGATGCTCCATCGCAGCAGGTGGAGTGACCTGCTTCACCGGCACAAAAGTTTCCGGCATGACGAACGCCGGCACAAAACCATCGGTTTGTTTCTGGCTGTGCAAACCCTGGCGAACCGATTTGCGCCAACGGTTTAACAGCGAGCGGCTGATGCCGTACTGACGGGCCGTGGCCGACGCCCGGCCTCTCCCCGCAAAGCTTTCTGCGACAATCCGCAGCTTCTCATCCTCAGTAAATCGACGCCGCCGTCCGGTGTTGATCACCTCAAGACGGCTCACCCGAGACCCGCTGTCCCCTTCAAAAATCTCCATCTGTCCAACTGTCCTTATGCCTGGGAATAAGGACAGGGTCTGAACAGTTTTATCCAATATTCAAAGGCGGTCTCGCTCGGACGGATACGGCGAGGGCGGCCATTGAGCGGAGGACATTCCTGAGTCTCGATTATCAGAGCGCCGGCCCTGCATGACCGAACTGAACGCCGAGCAATTCTTTCGAGAGCCAATATTCGATTCAGCACCGGCGTCGCTGCTGTCATGCCGGATGGTCTTTGTAAGCTTCTCCCGCGTCCCGGCAAGAAACGGCTTTTCTTCGAGATAGGCGACTCCGTGTTCGAGCGTCTCAAAACCGTTGAGGGAGCGGATGAGCGTTGTCTTGCCTTAACCAGAGGGTCCGATGATCGAGACGACTTCGCCAAGGTTGACCGTAACCGGTGTTTTGATCCCACGTTGCCCGCTGTTGCTGGATCTGTGATCGAGTTTCTGTCAAGCGAAGCGAAGAATTGAAGAACTGACCCCCTCATTGATTTGCAGTTTCATTGGTTTCAAGCGCAGTCGATAGCTGTCGCCGCGGATAGTGATCACGGTCGAGTGGTGAAGCAGACGGTCCAATATCGCCGTTGCCACGACAGGGTCGCCAAATACGCTTCCCCATTCCCCTACAGAACGGCTCGAGGTGATCAGGATCGAGCCCTTTTCGTAACGGCGGGACACCAGTTGGAAGAACAGATGGGCGGCGTTGGCCTCGAAGGGCAGGTAACCCAGCTCGTCAATAATCAGCAGCTTCGGTCGCGACAGGATGGTCAACTGCTTATCGAGTGAGCCGTCGCTATGGGCCTTCGCCAGCATTGCCACCAGCGTCGCCGGCGTGACAAATTGGACGTTGTAGTTTTGACGGATGGCTTCCCGGCCAAGGCTCACGGCCAAGTGGGTCTTGCCTGTGCCCGGCGGCCCAAGGAATAGCACCGTGTCGCCATGGGCAATCCAGCGGCAGGTCGCGAGCTCCCGGATCTGGCCCTGATCCAGTGATGGCTGCGCCTCAAAGTCGAAGCCATCCAATTCCCGAACGAACGGGAATTGCGCCAGTTTGCTCGACATCGATATTCGTCGCTCGTCGCGCCGGGCAATCTCGCGCGATACAAGGAAAGCCAGCGCCTCGCGCAGGTTCATCTTTGAACGAGCTGCTTCGTTCAGCAGAGTGTCGAGCTGGTCGCGGATCGCCGTAAGCTTCAACCGATCGAGCGTCGCGATCAACAGGTCATGATCAACATTCGCCATCACCAGCCCCCTCCAACAACTGCCTCGTATTCCGCAAGCGGACGCAAGAGGCTGGGGGGCGAACGCTCGATCGGTGCAGCGGCTCGCACGAGACCCTCGGCGCCGGCAACGCCGACAAAATGCGCTCGGTCCACAATCCGTTGTCGTCGTCCCTCGCAAACGGCATGGTCGGCGACCACTTAGCCGGCATGCCGTATAATGACACGGCCAGCCAAGACCACCACCTGGACACTCTCACCGATCAGGCGCCAAGGGACCGAATAGCTGTTTGTATCGAGGTCAACGGCACAATCCGACTGAACCTTGCGGACCAAATCGCGCAACTGTCCAAATGGTGCCCGGCCGGCCAATGGGCTTAACGCCTTCGCCTCTTCAGCAAAACGATCAGCCGGTTTTATGCCGGTGATCCCGTGTTCACGCTGATCAGCAACCTCACGCGTCCACCGATCCAGATGTGCCTCGAATGCAGCCCAGCTTTCAAAGCGGCGGCCGGCAATGGCGTTCTTCTTGACGAAGCCGACACCCCGCTCGTCCTTGCCTTTCGTACGTGCCCGATAGGGTGCGCAGGCCCGCGGCATGAACCCCCAGTACCGTGCGAAAGCATGCAGACGCGGGTTGAATCTTACCTCCCGTGTCACACGATCATGGTGCTCGACGAGCGCCTTCGCATTATCGATCAGCACTTCTGCCGTTACTCCGCCGAACCGTAAGAAGGCGCCTTCCATCCCCTCGAACCAATCCGTCTGACGCTCGCGTAGCGATACGCGGGTGTGCGAACGCCGCGAATAACTTAGTGTCCCGACAAAAACGTGGATGCGAATGGTTGCGCGGTCCGTACCCGATGCGATCCTGACGATCGCGCCACCGACTTCCAGCTCGATTGCCGCTATTGGACGAGAGCTTCTCGCCGTCTTTCTCAGCGTTGGGGGTAGCTCTGCCGGACGATCAATTACCGCTGGCACAAACATAGGCGGTGCTTCTTGCTTCGCCTGACTTCGCACCTGGGCGCCAGGTAAACAATTGGCCGGGCGGCAATCCATGCCGACGCGCAACAGCACTGACCGACATCTCGCCGCTATAACTCTCGGCGACAATGCGGTCCTTCTCCTCGTCGCTCCAGTCGCCGCGACGCCCTGTTCCGGTGAAAACTGCGTATTCCGACGAAGCCGGCCATCGATTCCGATTTGAAGCCGGCCAGTCATTCCGATTTCATTCCGGCCGGCGTTCCGATTTGAAGGCGGCCATTTCTCGGACTGATCCTGGGTCTGTCTGATGTTTGGATCTGGTTTCGTTTCAGGTCAAGCTTTGGTGTTTTCGGGTGCGACTGGCGAGCGCTGTTTTCGCATGCTTTCGCCGGTGAGATCGATGCGATAGGCGTTGTGAACGAGGCGATCCAGGATGGCATCGGCAAGCGTTGGGTTTGCGATGATTTCGTACCAGCGATCCAGGGGCACCTGACTGGTGATGATCGTCGAGCGCCGCTCGTAGCGGTCTTCGATGATCTCGAGGAGATCGCGCCGCTGATCATCGTTGAGTTTTTCCGGTCCCCAGTCATCAAGGATCAGCAGGTCGGTCTTGGCCAAGGATTTGAGGATCCTGCCGTATCGCCCGTCGCCTCTTGCAAGTGCGAGCGTGGCGAACAGCCGAGGAACCCGGTGATAGGCGACGGAGAAGTCTTCGCGGCATGCTTTGTGACCAAGCGCGCAGGCAAGCCAGCTTTTGCCGACGCCGGCTGGCCCAGTGACGAGGAGACTGTGATGCTTTCTGATCCAGTCGCAGCCGGCAAGCGCCATGAACAGGTTGCGATCGAGGCCGCGAGCGGCCCGAAAGTCGGCATTCTCGATCTGTGCATCATGGCGTAGTTTGGCGGCCCTGGCACGGGCTTCGAAGCGCTTCTGTCGGCGCATGGTGGCCTCCCGTTCGAGCAGTATGGAAAGCCATTCTCCATGCTCAAGACCGCGGGCTTCGGATTGTGCGTCAAGCTCCTGGAAGGCTGTTGCCATGCCGTAAAGGCCGAGTTCGCGCAGCATGTCGATGGTGGGATTGCTCAGCATTGGTTTGTCTCCTCAATGAAAGTAGTCGGGGCCACGCAGATTTGCGTGATCAACGATGGCCGTCGGTTCGGTGGAATGGCGCGCGGCCCTGTGGTTGGCCAGGAGCGAGGCGATGCTCTTGCAGTTCAGACCGCCGATCTCGACAGCGCGAGCTGACACCGCCTCGGCCCGATCTCGCGTGATATCGCGAAACAGGCGCAGAATGCCCAGGCATGTTCGAAAGCCCTGTTCAGGATGCGGACGACTGGCAAGAACAGCAGTGATCAAACCTTCGGTCTGCGGCCCAATGGATGCAGCCCAGCGCCGAAAGCGATCGGGTGTCCACTCGGCATATCGCCGATGGGAACTGGGCATATGATCCGGGTCGGTTCCATGCCGAGTGCCGCCATACCGCCGCTGATGAACGGCGACGCGCTTGCCGCGGTGGAAGATCTCGATGGTGCGTGCCGTCGCTCTCAAATCAACCTGCTGGCGAATGAGGCCATGCGGTACGGAATAGAGGAAGGTCTTGAACTCGACGTGATAATCGGTCGACACGCGGACCAAACGCCATTCGGCGAATTCGTAGTCTTCACCGGGAAGATTGGCGAGCGCGGCGCGCTCGACACTCTCAAACAGCTGCCGGCGACTGACGCCGAGCCGGCGCATGACATGATCATTGATGCGATCGAGTGCCTGGCCAATGGCAGCATTAGCCTCAGCAAGCGAGAAGAACGTGTGATTGCGCAGACGCCCTAAGATGCACGATTGGGCAAAACGGACCCCGTTCTCAACTTTAGATTTGTCCCTGGGCTTTCGTGGCCGTGCTGGAAGAACGCCGACGCCATAGTGAGAAGCCATCATGCCGTAGCTGCGGTTGATCTCGGGATCATAGAAACTGGCGCGACTGACGCCTGACTTCAGATTGTCGGGAACGATCAGCCGGGGAACGCCGTCAAAGAAGCGGAACATCCGGACATGTGAGCCGATCCAGTCCGGCAGTGTTTGCGTCCAGGTCGCCTCCGCATAGGTGAAGCTAGACGCGCCCAGCACCGCCACGAATATCTCCGCTTCGCGGATCTCGCCGGTCTTGCGATCAACGATCGGAATCTTCTTGCCGGAATAGTCGACGAAGACCTTGTCGCCGGCCGCATGCTCCTGGCGCATCGTCGGCGAAAGCCGTTGCTCAAAGCCACGGAAGAACTCACAAAAGCGACTGTAGCCGTAACCCTCTGGATGCGACCCACGATACTCCTCCCAGAGGATAAGCAGGGTGACGCCGGGCTTCTTGAGCTCGACGGCAAGCTCGGCCCAGTTGGGTTCGACGCGTCGTCTCGTGCCCTGTTTGACGCCATTGCGCGCAAAGAGCTTGTTCTCGAGCGCGTCATCGGTCAGTTCCCCCGGTAGGGGCCAGCTCAACCCAACTGCTGCTGCGCGCTGAAGATTATCCTGCACCGTACTGCGGGCTATTCCCAATACGACGGCGATCTCGCGGGAGCTCGTCCCGCTTCCGGCAAGCCGAAGCATTTGTCTTAATTGTCTCATGGTCAGCCTTCTCTTTGCCGGCATCAAAATGTCCTCGTTCATCGCGAGGTGATTGATGCCAAAGTTGCTGACCCAGGGGGTATCTTCAGTGTCGAAAACTGGCCGGATTTTGATTGGAATGGTGGCCGGCTTCAAATCGGAATGGTGGCCGGTCTTTGGTCGGATTGGCGGCCGGCTTCACGTCGGAATCCGCAGAAAACCTCAAACCGCTGCAACGGCACATCTTCACTGGTGCCATGCGTAAACCCTGTAATCGTCATATGTCGAAGCCTCATTCGGCGACAACATCAACATTCGCGCACTGATCCGGAAGGTGGGGTCAAGACACCGCTTACAGCGCCTCGGCCACCACCTGCGATTTGAACTCATCCGACCACCGTCGGCGAAGCTGCCGTGGCGCACCCTCGAGGCGCTCGGCGACAGCTTCGATCATGTGGAAGGTTCTAGTTCCAGAACTAGGTGCAGACATAGAAGCTCACATCGGCTCACAACGTGCGCTATCGATATCCGACAGCCAACCCCCTACGCCAGACGGGGTCTCCTTGCCGCTTACCCTTCGCCGACCAGCTCAGTCGATGTACCGCTCGCTACTGCACTGGTTTGCTTGCTCTGGTGCTGTGAACGAAACACCGCATGATTGCTGGCAGATCTTGGCTCATTCGACTGCCCTTAGCTCGGCGCGACTGGCGCCAGCGGCTGCTTCGTTCAATCCTGTCGCAAAGACCAGGGTTTGCAAATTCGACTGGCTTGGTGTGCATGTTTCCAGCATACGTATCAATACCTCGTCAGTCGGCTTTGCAGCGCCTGCCGATCGGCGATGAGGGTGTCGAGGTGCAGTGGCTCGTGGGCTGGCCGCTCCCCGTCCACCAATCGCTTGACCAACGCCCGCGTGCCGTCCACGACAAAGACGCCGCAATCGTAGTCGTTCGGCTGTGCGGCCATGCGGGCTGGCGCCAAGGTGGCGTCCAGCCGTTCTGCCAGCTGTGTTGCGGCCTCATCGTTGTATCTTCTTTGCTGGAGGGAGTCGTAATGATAGGCGACCTGCCGCTCCGGATCGCGGCGATCGACGAGCAGCAGCGACCAATGGGTGCCGCGGCCATCAAGAGCGCCATTGTTCACTGGAAGGAACAGGAAGTCGGCCGGGGCGGCGTTTCGATTATAGATCGACCGCAGCATGCCTCGCGCGTGTTGCAGCTCCATGTGGCGCAGCAGATGGGATACCGACGGATCCACCAGCCTTACGCTGGCGGCAAGCGTTGGATCGATCCCCTGCAGCTGCTGCTCGAGGAAATCGTAATCCCTCTGAATATGGGCATCGCTCAGCCACTCGGTGGTCCCGAGCACCGACGCCTCCGAGCGTTTCGAAGCTGGCGCATCGGACCTCCCGATCCGAGCCTCGAAGGTGGGGGGCGTCGGCGTCGGCCCAGAATGGATATCGTCGCGCAATGCGGTACCTGGGGGGCTGCGGTCTGCGTTGGGCGCGCACAGGTACGTGTGGAGCGCCTTCAAGCATGGGTCTGCGTTTTTTCGATCGTTTCTGTGGGGTGGGACAAACCTGAGGTTGGCTTGTTGATAGAGCGGCCGGCGCTCGCTCATCAGCCGGGCGAGCTTCTGGTCCGGATCGGGGCCTTGCAGCAGGGGGCGTTTGGGGTCATTTCTTGTTCGCTTTCGGATTGCGTCTAGGTCGGTATCTAACCAGATCGAGAGCCCTTTGCTGCCGATGAGGTGTCGGGTCTGCTCATTCAAGACCGCGGCGCCGCCGGTCGCGATCACCCCTGTCCCGGCCTCGAGCAACTTCGCGATCTCACCTGCCTCCAACCTCCTGAAATAATCCTCGCCGTGCTCCCTAAAGATCTCCGATATCGATTTGCCGATTTTCTGCTCGATTCTTCTGTCGGTATCAATGAAGGGCAGCCCCAACCGACCCGCGAGACCTGGGCCAATAGTGGATTTGCCAGCGCCCGACATTCCGACGAGCACGATCGGCCGCCCGCCGAGGGCAGCGACAATGTCCGTAGCCTCCGGTGGCCTGGCGATCTCCGACTTTCTTGATTGTCCCGCAGCTCGCAATCCAGCTACTGCGACGCTACCCTTACCATCGCTCCAGTGTGTTATGCTCAGCACGTCATCGGGTCTGCTAACGGCCTTGTAGCTCTCCATTACCTTCTGCTCGAGTTCCTCTGTCTTCTCAGGCGCATCGCGGCGCTTCAGCTGCTGCAGCTCTTTATAAGTATCGTGGTTGTCAACTTTGGCGCTGTAGCTGGCCGGGGTGTGGAACTCCATCTGGAAGCGATAGCCTGCTGCTGTGGCAAGTACCGCGTGGATGCCGAGATAAGCGGGACGCTCGAACTTGAACCAGTTGGTCACCTCGATTTCGGTATAATCCTGCTCCTCGAACGCCAGAATGGCTGCCTTGAAGGCACGTGTAAAATCCTTGTCAGGAATTTCGAAGACGTGGCGTACCGCACTGCTGATCAGCTGTTGGGTGCTGTCGGATGAAACGCTCGTTCCGGCGAGCTGCTCTCGTATGGAGCGTTCCGATCTCAGCCGGCGCTCCAAATGAGGCATTTTCACCTGAATGCCCATTTTTCTGAGGCTCGCAGCGACGTTGAGTGCCGCTGCGGTGATTTTGCCCTCTTCTTTCATTGCGCGGGCAACCTCACTTCTAGCGTGCTCTGAGGCCTCCTCGCGGGTCAGCGTAATCGTCTCATCGGAATTCGCTGCTGCGGGCGGTAAGCCCGAGGGCTCGCGCAAGATGCGCTCGTCCACAGCGAGACTGATCGAGGTTTGCATGACTGAAGCCGTCAGCGTGGGATTGTCCTCCAGATCCTTCAAGGCTGCCCTGAAGTCAAAACTTCCATGGTTGAGAGACGTTGCCAGGCTCTTGACGTATGGCACGGACCTCAAGCCAGGCGTTGTATGCAGCAGCCGCTGAAGGTCCCGGCTCTTCTTCGAAAACAGCTGAGCGCCAGTATTGGATTTGTAGGCGTCGGTGCCGACCTTGATTCCGAGGCTCAGGAGGTTGTTTGCGCTTTGCACCAGGTCATCCGGATTGTAACCGTCCGGGCGAGGATCGATCCGCGCCGGATAGTTGTCGATCAAAGCCCGGATGCGGTCTCTTGGTTGAGAAGTTGCCGGATAGGCATCCGCCAAATCCGGGAGAAGATCCGAGACAGCTGCGCTGAGCGTCGTTCTTTCGATGCCCTCCGCGTGTTCGACTGTCTCGGGAATTGGCTCCACCTCATGCCCCTCTGCCCATGCTTCAAGGTCGGCAACGAGCAACTCGGCCATTTCGCGAGCAACCGGATGTTGAGCGATCTCGATCTCGCGCCGCGCTCTCGCAAACAGGTTCTCGATATCCTGGCCGCTCACCTCTTCCCGGCCTAGCAACTGACCAATGTCGCGTCGGAGTTCATGGTGGACGCCCTCGTAGGTGCCAAAGATGGCTCGCTCCGCAAACCAGCGCCGTGATTCATGAGACTGAGCCAGAAAGTTTCGCTGTAGACCGCTGTAAGTTTCCAAGACATCCTGGGTGGCAGCGAGAATCTGGCTGGCGCGACCAAACTGGTAGGTGTCGCCGTCAAGTGCTGGGGTATGCGACTTTGGCGGCTTAAGGGATGGAAGTCCGAGAGCTTGCTCCTTTTCATCGAATTCACGCACATGCTCATAAAGCTGCGGCCGGTCCCCGATGATGATGACGGTGTCGCCGTCGAAGTCACCGTCAAGTTTTTTCTGTTCACCGGTCGGCACGGCGATCAACGACCCCGGGGCAAACACCTCGGTGGCCTGCAGGACGCCGAGGCAGTCGAGTGCCGTATCCTCCTTGACGCGGTCCTTGCCTGTCGTCCACTGCGAATGGCACTTAACGTCCTCCGCAGACATCACCAGCGCACGATCGGCGTAGTTCGCCGGCCACATCTTGTCCGGCACGACGATCAGAATGCCTTTAGCAAAGAAAGTCGGATCGTCGGCCGCGAGTTCCTCGCCCGATTTCTGGGCGACATTAAAGCTGTATTGCATGGCCACACACGCGCCTAGGAACACTGCTGTCGGGTCCCCACCAGCGGCTGACCTGACCAGGTCGGTGGCGATTGGCCGCAGGTTGGGCTTATCGTACGGCGAGCGCCCGATCAGCACGCCGTTCGTCCCCGTCAAGGTCTCGCTTTTGAGCGTCGGCACATGGAGACATTCATCACCGGACGGTACCGCAATCGCGCCGGGACCGTCGATATGTCCGCTAGTCAGGGTTCGAAACAACTCCTCGGCCGTCAGTCGTTGCCCCTGTCGACTATCGAGCCAAATCTTAGCTTTCTCTCGCACCTCATTTGCCACCATCTCGCTTCGCGGATAATGTTGCAGCGCCGTGGCAGGCAGGGACGATCTCCTTCCTTCACCAAACGCAGGCACCCGAGCAGCACCTTCCTGCCCACCGGCCAGGCGAACAGCCTTCATACGAGTGGCCAGCGAAGCCTTGATGAAGCCGCAGCCGTCATGCGGTCGCAACGCAATCGGGCCTTCCCGTCCAGTTAGCTTGAAGGGATGTTCACTGGCAGGGCGGTCCGGCAGCAACGACAGTTTGAATGTGCCTTCCAGCGCATAATCGTGAGGACCTAAGTCCTTGAGAGCCGGCGGCGCGGCAAAACCCCGGCGCTGAGTGTAATAATATGCCTCTTTGAAAGGTGCCCAGGCGCGCGACAGCTTCTCAAAGGAAGTGCCTGGTGCGGTTTCGGCATAGGGAATCGCCAGCAGCTTCCCGCCGGAAGGCTCTGGTTCCCCCCGACCTGGAAGTTTGGCCGCGATCTGGGAAAGGGTTTTTCGCGGCGGCTTTAACTTGCTTCCGCCGAACAGATCCATGCGGTATGGCACGCCCTCGACGGTTAACATGCGTGCCAGCATAAACGGGCTCGGCTTTCCTGGCAGTTGCACCGCAACCATCTTCACTGCCCCCGAGGTCAGGCGATGAAAGATCGAATAGCGCGTCTCGGGGTCCGTGGCCAGTTGCCGGCCCTGCATGTCGACTACCGGCAATCGCATCAATCCCGCCTCACCCTGCGGCGCTTTTGGTTCATGGTCCATGGCTCGCAGAACCTGATGGACGTCGAAGACGGACGCCGAATGTTGGGCTTGGACCGTCGCGGCATTCTGCGCCACGAACGTGTCGAGCGCATCGATCGGACGTTCAGCCTCGATTTGCGCGATCAAGTTCCAACTCATGCTGGAAAGGTCGCTTTCGATGAGCTCGCGCGTGCTGTCCAGGATTTCCTTGGTCTTGGACTGCAGCTCGTCGCGCCTCACACGCAAATCAGACTTGCTGCCCTCAACATACGGCCGCCGCAGCAATGTTGCCAGGTTCGCACGGGCCTTGAGCACTTGATAAATCGACAGCGCGGGACGGCGTGTCGAGTTCGGCCCCCGGTTCCGCTCGGCATTGCTTGCCCTGAGATGGGCCTCGATCTTGTGCTCCACGATAGGTTGGATATCATTAAGCAAGTTCAAAGCCTGCCTTCGGTGCCAACGCAGCTGCTTGCGCGGGCTGCGCGCCAGCGGCAGCAGAACGGCGCAAATGTTTCCCATAATTTCGAGGTTGTTCTCAACGGCAAAGCCAGGGGCCTGATGCAATTGCCTCAGTCGATTTATTCCAGGGGCTGCGAGCAAGCTAAGATCGTCATGCAACTGGGCCTTGGCCAACGCCTTCAAGATGCTCGTGACGGCCACCGCGTCGGCCTCGCCGATGCGATCGCTCGCATAATGAAGATAATGAGCCAGTTTGTGTAGTCGATCTTTCAGCAGCGCGGCCTCTGCGATCTCTCCGGCGTCCTCTCTCCTCATAACCCCACGCGCCAAACTGTTGGCGATACTGGAGAGCCCGTGCGTCGTAAAATGACGGTATGGTCGACCGGCCGGGCCAAGTCTGCGGGCGATCTCCAAAACCGCCTGGCTGCATGCCTCCTCTTCCGCACACCTGTCGAAGCCGTTGAGCAGATTTGCCAGCTGCTGCGAGCTAAAACCAGAGAGCCGATCGGCGTCGCGAATCACCTCGCCGGCAATCACCGCGGCGGCCTGGCGTGATTTCTCCTCTTGCGGCCACTTGCTGAAGCCGTTCACCAGGTTCGCAAGGTGCTGCGATGTAAAATCAGGGAGCTGGTTAGCGCTGCGAATTACCTCGCCGGCGATTACCGCGGCGGCCTGGCGTGATTTCTCCTCTTGCGGCCACTTGCTGAAGCCGTTCACCAGGTTCGCAAGTGCCTGCGGATCGAATCCAGGCAGCAGGTCGCTGGGGCTGGCGCGACTGACCACCTCCGCAGCGATGGCAACGACGGCGTCGCAGCAGCCAGCCTCGTCAGGCCACTTGCTGAAGCCGTTCACCAGGTTCGCCAGTGCCTGCGGACCAAACACAGGCAGCTGGTCGGCCCGGCCACCGACCTGACGCGCGACCGCAACGATGGCGCCGCGGCAGTCCTCGGGCCACTTGCTGAAGCCGTTTACCAGATTCGCCAGATCTAGCTCATTAAATCCCGACAGCTCGCCGGCGGCGCGAGCCACCGCCCGCGCGATCGCGGCTATAGCTCCGCGGCAGTCCTCGGGCCACTTGCTGAAGCCGTTCACCAGGTTCGCCAAATCCTGCCCAGTGAATCCCTGCAGGCGCCCGGGGCGGCTAACCACGGCACCTGCGACCGCAACTGTGGCTTGATAGGAGTTTTCCGATTGCGGCCACCTGCTGAAGCCGTTCACCAGGCTCGCCAGGTGGTGCGCATCAAACATAGGCAGCTGGTCGGCGCAGCGAAGCACCTCGTCAGCGACGATGTTGGTGGCGTGACCCAAATTCTCCTCTTGCGGCCATTTACTGAAGCCGTTCACCAGGTTCGCCAGATGCTGCCCATCAAAATCAGAAAGCCAGACCTCGCGGCGGCTGGCGCGATGACAGACCTCACCGGCAATTGCGACGGCAGCGCGTGAGCACTCCGCCGCCTGCAATTTGCTGAAGCCGTTCACCAGGTTCGCCAGATGCTGCGGATTGAAATCAGAGAGCCCGACCTCGGGGCGGCTTGCGCGGTGACAGACCTCACTGGCAATTGCGACGGAAGCGCGTGAGCACTCCGCCGCCTGCAACTTGCTGAAGCCGTTCACCAGGTTCGCCAGATCCTGCCCAATGAAACACGACAGCTCACCGGCGGCGCAAGGCACCGCACGCGCGATCGCAGCGATAGCTCCGCGGCAGTCCTCGGGCCACTTGCTGAAGCCGTTTACCAGGTTCGCCAGATCCTGCGGATGAAACCCGGATAGATCGGCGTCTTTATCGGCGCGGCGACAGACCGCATCGGCTATGACGACGGTTGCTTGGCATGAGTGTACCAGTTCCGGCGCTTTGCTGAAGCCGTTCACCAGGTTTGCCAGAGCCTGCGGATTAAACCCGGATAGATTGGCGTCTTTATCGGCGCGGTGACAGACCTTATCGGCGATTGCATTGATAGTGCCGCAACACTCCGCCTCTTGCGGCCACTTGCTCAAACCGTTCACAACGTTAGCCAAGTTCTGCGGACCAAAATCAGACAGCCCGGCGGGGCGGCGGCGAATCTCGGCGGCAACTGCTATCGCGGCTTTACGAGCGTTCTCGTGTTCCGGCCATTTGCTAAAGCCGTTGACCAGCAGTGCCAGACTTTGACCGTTGAGCTCCGAAAGCGCTCCGCGTTGCTCATGAAAAACCTTGGCGATACCAATCATTCCATTGCGACATTCCGCTACTCGGGGATAGCGACTGAAAGACAATACGAACAGTGAAAGCGTTTTACTTTCAACGTCTTTCAGCGCGCTGCCGAGTCTCGACACCTGAGCTGCCATGGCGCGGCAAGCTTCCATGCCTGCCTGACCGCCAGTTTCCCGGCTGATCGAGTTGCAGGAGGTGGCGTACCCCCAGGTATTGCGGACGCGGACATCTTGCTCCCATCTTGGAATAAATTGACGAGTGAACTCGGAAGCGGCCCTTTGGAGGAATGTTGCATGATGTGCCTGGCCTTGCAGACTCTTGTCGTATTTCACCACAGCGCACGAGAATTCAGTGATGCCGGGAGCGAAGGAAATCTCATGTAAAGCGTCATTAAGTAGTGCTTCGTTGTAGCTCTGTGCGGCTACATTGTCGAAACGCCGCCGTCCCGCTCCTGCCGCTGGCCTGGGCTCGCTTTGCTCCTGAGGTGGGAGCGTGTCTGGTTGCGAGCGACTCGGCTTTGGATCGCGGAGCCGCCAGTTCTCATGAAAACGCAAAGACTTTTTTTCCCTGGCCGTTACTTCGCCTTGCGGACCTTGGGTAGAATGATGTTGAGGCCCACTGGCTGCCCGTCGCGGAGTCGTGAGGGCTCGGGCGGGACCTATGGATGAATCGGCGGATTTGCCGCCAAGGGCTTCGTCGGCCCCTAGCACAACGCGAGCATAGGACATTCGTTTATACTGGGAGCCAGCGAGCGTCCGCTGCACGCCGACATCGGACGATTGGCTGCTCTGTCCAACGTCGTGACTTGATTGCGGGGGCGAGCTGCTTGATCCAGCTTCCCCAATGCCCACAGTCTGGCTACCAGTTGGGAGCGCGTCCGGTTGCGATGTTCCGGGTCCTTGATCGCCGGGCCGGGGTTCGCCCACGAAGCTTTTTTCTCGAGCTCGCACTCCATCAACCGACAACGAGGGAAGAACACGCCCCGCGGTAATGCCTGCACGGGGCGCAGCGTCCGCAATTCGATGTGGACTAATGGAGGGGCCCGATGAACTGTTGCCAAGGGAGAGAACCTCGGTTGCTTGCGCCGTGCCGCTCTTGCCCGAAACGACTTGCGGTTCCGGTCGCCCGGGGGCCGAACTTGGGGCGCCAGCGGAGGGCTTGCGCCTGCTTTTCCCCTTCCTGCGGGTCGAAGTGCCTTCGGCCGGTGCAGCCCTCTCCGTCACAGCCTGGCCGGTAGTGTCGGTCGCAGTCACAGCGGCAGCCGGCCATTCGCTGATGGATGATCTCGTTGGCTGCAGGTCCAAGAGTTGCAGGACCTGGTCCGCAGTGCCTCGCGCGCCTTCCGCTATCTGACCCAACAATTCCAACGGGAGGTCGGCACCTGTTCGGTCATCGCTTAGCCTGCCAAGCAAGTCGGGCAACGCCGATGCAAAATCCAAAAGCCTTTGCATGACGCCTTGCAGAACGGAGCAGTCTATCGAGTCGAGTGGGCGCCCTGCCTTGGCCTGAAGAGCGCCGCGCGTCCGATGCACCGCCGGCAAAACTGAGGCGCTGAGGGCATCCAACAGCGGTACTCGCCCGTTCTCACCGATAAGCATTTCCCTCAGTGGCGCTTGGAAACTGCTCGCTCGTGGCTCAATTAACAACTGCGCCAGCTCGATCCGCGATTGCAGAACCATGAACCTCGACATCAGTGTCGAGCCGGTATGCAGTCGCAATTTGGCCTCTTCGGCCTGCTGGATCTCGGCATTTGTATTTGGTAGGTTGGCAGTGACGGCATAGGCTAACTGGATGCGTTCCGCGCGCCATGTCTTCTTTTCCCAAAACTCCACGCAAGCTATATAGTGCCTTGCCACACTGGAAACCGCTTGGCTCAGCTTGGCGGGGCCAGGGTTGGATCGGAGGACCAAGGCGAGCACGGCGCGCGCCTTGTTACGAATCTCTAGCAATTGCATGCCGTCCTTGGCGAGTTCCATGCATTCCGATGCCGCATCGAGCACCAGATCCCGGGTTAGACGCGCATGATCATTGGACAGAATGCTATCGCTCCCTGGGGCCAGACTCGCGTGATATTCCAGAACTGTTGAGCCTGCATCGACGATTCGATCGAGCGCCTCTTGCTTCTCCTCCAGGGTAGGGCCTCGGTTGGCGGTTAGGCTAGCTTCAAGGCGGCTAGACTCAAATTCTGCAAGCAAGCCTTTCATCTGTTGATCTTCTGCCTTGATTTGTCCGGCGGTTATACAAAGCGGGACTGCCATGTACGAGTTGGATGGCTGGTCAGCGACTAGAACTGTGGCATCACCCTCCGGGACTGAGGGAAGACGGCGCCGCCGCACGGCGCCTGCTCTTGTCAGCGCGGTTGCTCGAACAACAGCGGCCAGCACTCGCCGTGCGCCCGCGGAAGGGCCGGACGACCTCTCCCCAGGGTCTTCGTCGGCAGTGCGTGCGCAGGACGCACCTGTGCCTTGAGACCCAGAGTGCATCACCTCCAGGATGGAATTGAACTTTTCGCGGCCCTCCGGCAGGGGAGGGCCTGATTGCGAGCGCGAACTGCTTGATCCCGAAATATTGTCGGCCCCAGCATTCCTAACACGCGAGTTCCCAGGTGGGCCAATGACCGTCATATTCCATCTCCGAAACGGCGAAAATGCCGTGCCTATCATTTTGCGGGCTGGTGTCGTTCAGCGCTCGTTGGCCAGGGTTTGGCTGACATGTGCAATCGCCCAGATGCACACGTAAATCTCATCGCCAATATCCCATCCCATCCCGCCTGAGCGGGTTTAGGCCAGCGGACGCTCTGGAAGTTGCACTGCCTGCGGCGCGAGTTTCACCACGAGATCGATCGGAGTGACCGCCACGCACAGCCAGGCCGGGAAGCTGCCGAACTTTCCGGCGCGCGTGCTCCGAGTCTCGACTCACGCCGTATTGACTAGCAACGTCCGCAGTGCGTCTGGCGCGTGATGATATGAATTCCGAATACTCTTGTGGATTGTCTGCAATGCGCGTGATCTCAGCGCCGTGAAATTGCCTCGCCTCCTTCCAGAAAGTAGATCTGTCGATCTGCACCACCGGAGGGTTGGCTTGGAGGGAGTAAGCTTGCGTAGCCGCTGACGATGAGCCGCCGCTGGAAGCCAATGCGGTTATGTGCATCCGGGCAAACGTGGCCGCGAACTCTTAGCTTCCTGCATCCGTTTGCCGCCTCCCCCTACGCGTGTATTGGATATCAGAAGAGTCACCAATTCGACCATACATGACGATTCGCTCCTGTGTTTTGACGTGAGTTTAGGTTGCTTGGCGCGGCAGCCCTAGATAGACGACTTGGCTGACTACTGGCTGACGAAGGCGTTGTCCGGATGCACGGTCATCCATCCGGCAGGGCTGCCGATTGACCCACATCGTCGAGCTTGATCCAATAGAGATGCCGAAAGCGATGTCGTGCAAACCGGTCAAGGTTTTGATAGCACTTCACCTGCAGCCAAGTCGGGTCGTTGTGATGCGATGACATCCCGTCCAAGAGCACTGGGCGAAGGCGCGAACGCCAGGATCTTGGGGCGACACTCGGGCAGCCTGTTCGTCTGCGCCCGCACGAGGAAGGCGGTACCAAGGTCCTACGTGGCGCAATAGAGCTCGTAGATGTCGCTGTCTCGATCTGCACGCGCGCGAGATTGACGAGCTGCTTGAGCGAGAGCGTTCCCTTGAATTTCGTTCGTATCCACAGCCAGCGAGGGTGACGGCCAGACTGTAAGCATTCGCCGAGGGACGCAGGCTCGAGTTCTCTTGCGTGATCGGCGTTTCCATTTTGCGGCTATTGAGTCGCCGTTGTCGCTGAGTTTCGCAACATGGACTTTCATGGGATGTGTGCGCGACGAGCATCCCACGGCTTTCGTCTGTTGATGGAGGAGGAAGCTTATCTCGCGGTCGCAATCAGCAAAGAAAAGGTGGGCTGTTCGTCGCGCTCACTGTGGGATCGTAGTGTGACCAATTCGTCGTGCAGTTCATGGTTGCTGACGGCAAGGGCCACAGGGATTGCTCGGATCCCCACGGACCGCTGACGTCCTCTGGAGGGCACCGCTCGATCACGTCGAGAAGGACCGGACCGTTGAAGCGCGCAACATTGCAAAGGCCTTTTTCGATCTTGACGGCATGCGCGGCTGGGCGCGGCTGTAGATACGGTCGCGCCTTGCAAGACTAGGGCGTAAACTCATAAAATTGCTTGGTGTTTACCGGCTGTCGTGATTCAAGGCTTCCGAAAGAGGGAGCCTCTATGACGCGTCGCCGCTACGAACTCACCGACCACGAATGGTCGATCCTGTCGCCACTGTTGCCCAACAAGGCCGGCGGCGTTCCCCGCGTCGATGATCGGCGGGTGCTAAATGGCATTCTCTGGCCGTTCCGGACGGGCTCGCCCTGGGCGGAAATCCCAGAGCGCTACGGTCCGTCGACCACCTGCTACAACCGCTTCGTCCGCTGGCGGAAAGCCGGGGTCTGGGATCGGCTTTTTGAGGCGGTTTCGGAGGCTTACGATGGCGACATCGTCATGATCGACTCGACCTGTGTCCGCGTTCACCAGCATGCGGCCACGGGAAAAAGGGGGATGGAGACAATGGCGGCATGGGACGTTCCCGCGGCGGACTTACGAGCAAAATCCATGCGCTCGTCGACGCAGACGGCCGCCCCGTCACCCTCCGCCTGACCGGCGGGCAGATCGCTGACTGCACCGAGGCCGACGCGTTGACGGACGAGCTCGGCGAGGGAGACATCCTACTGGCCGATAACGGGTATGACAGCAATGTCATTCGGGCCAAGGCGGCCGAGCGAAAGGCCTGGGCCAACATTCCGCCGAAGTCAAACCGCAAGGGCTCCTTCGTATTCTCGCGCTGGGTCTATCGGCAGCGCAACCTCGTTGAGCGGTTCTTCAACAGGATCAAACAGTTCCGAGGCATTGCAACCCGATACGACAAGCGCCCCGAAAACTACCTCGCTGCCGTAAAGCTCGTCGCCACGAGAATCTGGTGCCAAAGTTTATGAGTCGATGGCCTAGGATCGGCCCATCGCGCGCCGTATCGCGGCGAAATCATGCGGCCGACATTGGCCGGCCAAGGCGGTGGTCACACCTATACCACGCATGCGGCAAAGAGTGCTTTGGCGACAGACTCGAAACATTGCGCAGGAACGGCGTCGCCCAGCTTCGTTGTGCTGATGAGCTGATGCGCAAGCACATGATCATCGACAACATAGACGCGTAGCGCCCGCGCTTCATTCAACAATTCTGAAGCAGCCTCGCCCGCGGCGCGGCAAACCAAGACGGGCACGCCGCTCTCGCCGCGAACGTAACGCATACCAACGAGTATGCCCTTCCCCCTCACCACCAACGTGGCCCGGTGCACGCCAAGGGGAGGGTCGTGCGCGGACTCCTCGCGTAGGCGACGTCGTTCACTCTTCAGCTCCGGCGTGCCTTCCTGTTCCTTGAGCTGGCGCGCCACTTCGCTCTTTGTCATGCGCATTTCTCGCAGAAACAAAGCACGCTGCAACAGCAGATCGATAAGTCCGCCGATCAAAAGTGCAGCGGCGCCAATCGCGCTCAGCAGCTTCACCTGCGTAAAAACGAGACCGATACAGCCGATGCCGCAGATAGGCAAATAGACCATCGTTTTCCACGTTCCGAGAAGGAAGAGGAGAAAGCTCGCGCTCAGGACCATCACTTTAAACTGCGTCTTGCCGGCTTCCACAGCAGAACGTGCAGAGGCCACGCGCTTAAGCCCTTCAAACGGGTTAATTTTCTCGAGGTTGGGCTTGATCGGCTCCAGTGAGAAGACAAATCCACCATTGGCTATCAGCCCGGCCAAAATCACCGCGGCGACGAGAGTTCCAAGCAGTGGTCCAACCGTCTCGAATGTGAGTTCGATCAGGAGGACCAGTGCCTGCCGGACCGCTAGATTGAAGGGCAGATTCTGCAGATTGTCGACTACTAGTAGCGCTTCCTGGCATTTGTCTTGTACGACGCTCCCTCTCAGCCAAAGGTAGCCGAACCCAGCGCAAGTGGCGACCGCACGGACGAAATCGGAACTGTGCGCAATCTGCCCTTTTTTGCGCGCTTCGTTTAGCTTGTGCGGGGTGGCGGCGTGTGTCTTCTCTTCACTCGTGTCACTCATTTCAGCAGCTTGTCCATCCACTCAAGCGCGCCATTCGCTTGTGTGATCTCCAGGCTGATCCCCTCGATGAGATAGGCAGTGTAGGCAATCATAATAATCGGAAACCCGATATTCTTGATCATTGGTGACAGTTGGCTGGACTTGAACTGCGGCGCAAAGCGCCGCAATATCATCATTGATATGTCAACTAACAGAAGGAAGGACACTACGGGTCCAGAGACCAGCAAGGTCGTGAGCATTGTGTGATCCAGGAGCCTCAATAACTCCATAGCTGCCTGCGCGGTGAACGTGGGGTGAAATCGATACACAGGCCAGATCCGAAAGCTTCCATAGAGGGTACTGACCACACCTTCTAGGCCTTCCGACGCCACGAAGATCGTCAGTGCCGTGATCCCGAGAAAAATTCCCATAGCGGAAGCCTGACTGTTCGTTGTGGGGTCTGACGAAGCTGATGGGCTGCTAATGCCGCGTTGGTTGTCGATAAGCTCACCGGCGGCCTGAAGGCTCCATAACGGGATGCTAAGAAAAATGCCAAGTAGCAAGCCGACAAAGATCTCCTTAACTCCAAGTAGTGTTACTTGAATCAGACGTGTCTCAGGATCCAGCGTCTGCAACCAGTGACTGACGTGTGCAAAACACGGGAGCGTGAAGGCTACAGCCAGGCAGCTGCGGATGAGCCCGCCTATTTGAGCCCGTGTAAATACAGGAAGAATCATCATGAGGCCCATTGCGCGGGCCGCGCCTATGCCGGCTGCGAGGACGAGCTCAATAGCCCCATGGATCAGGGATTGAATTTCGGACGCAATCACGATCTAGGCTGGTAGCTTGGGGTCATTGTGGGAAACTCCGCAAAGATCTGGTCGGCCAACCTTACGAGCGGAGCGCTCAGAACAGGGGCAAACAGGCTGATCACCGCCACAACGATCAAAAGCTTCACGGTAAGTGGCAAGCTTTCATCCTGGATTTGCGTTGCCGCCTGGATGATCCCGACGACCAGGCCAACAATCACTGATGCAATGAGCGGTGGGAGAATCCAGATCATGAAAACCACCAACGACTGGTTCATAAAAGTAACAATGCTGGACTGAGTAATGATCAACCTCCAGGTGTGGCGTAACTCAAAATAAGTCCGTGCATTAATCTCGACCAACCATCAATAGCGACAAATAGAAAGAGCTTGAACGGGACAGATATGACTGTCGGAGATACCATTGACATGCCCATCGCCATCAAGATTGTCGTTACAATAAGATCGATCACGATGAAGGGAAGGTAGAGAAGAAAACCTATTTCGAACGCACGCTTGAGTTCTGATATTAGAAAAGACGGCACAAGAATGGCAAAATCATCCGGGGTGGTTCTGTCGCGCATCTCCCCTGGCCAAATTTTTTCCGTCGAAGATAGGAAAAAGCGGCTCTGCTCTTCGTTTGTGAACTTCTTAAGGTAATCGTGCAGCGGTTCACGCCCTTCTTTGGCGGCATTTACCCAGTCGTCGAACGTTTGGTAGCGGAACTTTGGATCGGCCACCCGTTCATAGGTCTGTTCGACTACAGGTGCGCTGATGAAAATTGTTAGGATGAGTGCCGCAGCGTAAAGCACGATGTTCGGTGGGATTGTCTGGGTCCCCAGCGCATTGCGGACCAGGAAGAGAACAACTGAGATTTTTATAAATGCCGTGGTTGTGACGAGCGCTAAAACAAGCAGGCCGATTCCGGCTGTAATCGCGAGAAGCGACAGAATCGCTGGTTGAATCTCAGTCATTGCATGCCAACCTGCCGCGCAGCCTAATGCCCAGTTCATCTCCGATCTGCACGATGTCGCCACGCCCGATACGCCGCCCGTTGGCCAATATGTCGACCGGACCATCGATCGGCCGACTAAGTTCGAAAACATGCCCTTCGCCCGCACTCCTCAATTCGCCTAGAGGCATAGCCCAGCGGCCGCATTCAAAGACAAGCACGATCTCGAGATCATCGAGATCGGCTTCCGAGGGATCCTGCTGTAATTCGGGTTGTGTCGTCATATGCACAGTCTCCAAGGGGGATGATAGTGGGCGGAAGGGCCCCCGCAGGATGAGGTCGTCGCCTTCAATATCTGCACAGGCCCATAGCTGGCCCGCGGATAGCGTTATCTTGCCGTGGCCGAACGGCGATATGTCTGGCAACAGAGCATCACCGACACATGCCTTGCGAAGAACCACTGCCGGAACGGAAAGCGTGCCGATTCTTCCTGCAACTGCAACCGGTAGCTCTGGGAAGTGCTCGCGCGGCTGTCGGGGCAATTGGCCAAGCAGTTCGCCTAAGGCGTGGAATGCAGGCGGGACCAAGCCATCAAGGGGAGAAAACAGGAATAGACGGCCCTTGCCATTGACTGAGCCGAAGGCGATATCAAGTTCCAGACAAGGAGCCTTTGTCAAAGCCTCACGCACCTTCAAGAGCTGCACATCCAGCTGCGTCTGATCCTCTAATCGAGCGACAAGCGGCTCAAGTGCAAGCTCGAGAATGAGTGAAGCAGTTGGGTCGGAAGGGAATGCAAGACCGCTCTGCACCGTCGCGATAAGCGCCTCAACAAGGCCTCGTGACAGCGATAAGACGATCGTTTCAGTTCCCAAGCGCCAAACACAGTCAAGCATCGGAATGGCAGAAGGTTTCTGCTGCCAAATAAGCCCTTGTATACGCACCGACAGCGGCTTCTCGCTAATCCAGCTCTGAAAGGGGCTGCGGAAAGCGGCAACATCATTGAGCCACGAGACGACCACGTGGGACAGTGTTAGCGCAGGTTCGAATATAGCAGGTCTGACCACTGTGGTTACCAAGGCGACTCAAGGCTGGGGTATAGCGTTTCCACAGAAGCTCCCATCATCGGGTCTGATCGCGCGACATCTGGGCGAGCAAAACTGCCATATCGAAGCGATATCTCATCGTCGCCCTCTATCTCGCCTGCCGCCTCGGACTGTATTTCGACGGCGCGCCTGACTTCGTCCTCGATTTGTTGCCATTTGTGGCTTGCGGCCGAACGTCTGACCCACACGGTTCTCATCTTAGATAACACTGCCTCGGCCTCTTTTTGAGCGATGTGCGCATCGTCGAGCATCTGACGTTTCGAAGAGACCTCAGCGGCAAGCCGCTCAATTTGAAGGTGGTGATGGTCGAGTGCTGCGCTAGACCATTTGTCAAGGGACATCAGCTCCTCGTAGAGCGCCGCTTCGGCCCGTGCAAAATGTTGCTGTGCGTTTGCAAGCTCCTGGGAGGCACTCTGCAAGGCTAAGGTGGCCATATCGTGTTGGGCTTGCTTCTCGGACAGCTCTCTAAAGGCACTACGCTCTTGCATATCCTTAAGAAGCCGCAACCTCGAAGTGTGAACACGAGTCACGCGGTCAGACGCGACATCCATGCGACCGTTTCCTCAAAATCCGACGCCTCGCCTTCGCTCTGACACAAAAATTCCCTCAGGTCGCCAATCGAAGCGACAGCTCGGTCAGTTAACGGATCGCCGCCCTGCTTGTACTCGCCGACTTTGATCAAAAACTCGGACTCGGCATAGCGCGAGAGGAGATCACGGAAAAAAGATGCTGCCTTGCGATGTGTCCCAGAAACGACCGCATCCATGACTCGGCTGCGACTCTGCAGCACATCAATAGCTGGGAAATGCGACCGCGCAGCGATAGCGCGTGAGAGGACGACATGGCCATCGAGAATGCCCCGCGATTCCTCCGCGATTGGATCGCCTGTGCCATCACCTTCGACAAGCACAGTATAAAAGGCCGTGATTGAGCCGTGCTCACCCATACCGGCACGTTCAAGGAGACCTGGCAGCATGGCAAACACGGAGGGAGGAAAGCCCCTCCGGGTCGGTGGCTCGCCCGCAGCAAGGCCAATTTCGCGCATGGCGCGGCAGAAGCGCGTCAGCGAGTCCAACATGAGGGCGACGCGTAGCCCTTGTTCGCGAAAGTACTCCGCGAGCGCGGTCGCCATAGGAGCACATTGCGCCCTCTCCACTGCCGAGCGGTCGGAGGTTTCAACCACAACGACCGTACGACGGAGGCCCGCCTCTCCAAGATGACGCTCGATGAACTCACGAACTTCACGTCCACGCTCGCCTATGAGCGCGACTACGAAAACGTCGGCGGCGGCACCTTTTACGATCTGCGACAATAACGTCGATTTGCCACAGCCAGGCTCGCCATAAATCCCTATTCGCTGGCCCTCGCCGCATGTGAGGAGACCATCCAGAACACGAACCCCGAGCGGGAATGGGAGCTCAACCATGCGCCTGTTCATTGGGTTGGGCGCCCTGCCGTGCAGCGGTCGAGTTTCGACGGTTTTGATTTCACCCTTGCCGTCAAGTGGGCGGCAACGGCTGTCAATCACACGGCCAAGCAAATCGGGCCCGACTGGCACTTCACGCATTCGTCCAGTGGACACGACTTCTGAGCGGCTGGACAGGCCTACCAGGTCACCGATCGGCGTGAGCAACACGCCATTGTCCGAAAAGCCGATCACCTCGGCTTCGAGCGACAGGCCGGTTCGCGTATCGTGCAGAAGACAAAGTTCCCCAATCCGAGTGTCTGGCAAGACGGCATGGACCAGTGTACCGATAGCCCGCGTGATCCGGCCGCGCACGACACGCGTGTCGATCTGCTTTGCTGTGGACCTCAAAGATGAGATCGCAGAAACGAGACTCCGCTTGCCGGCGAGATTTTTATGCTGTGATAGCGGCGTGATCACAGTTCTCCTTCTTCAGAATACGGCCTGAAGCCGAGGCGGAGCGCGCGCATCTGTGCATCAAGTCCAAGATCTACATTGCCGTACTCGCTCCACAGCACGCATTGTTGGGGCGATAAAGTCGGATCTGGATCGATCCGCACCCTCGGCCGACCTTCCCGCCCATCGCAACGCGCAAATTCGCGCGCGAGCATATCGACTTGCGTGGGACACACGTGGAGGCAAACTTCCGCGCCGGTATATTTGCGCTCAATCTCGTGGCGAACAGCTTTCAACAACAGCTCGCCCGGATCGAAAGCGCCCAGAAGATCGTTTAGTATCTCTATCACCAGCTGCGGCAATTCCTGCTCGAGGACCGCCTTTCGTCGCGCCACATCGGAGGCTGCCTGCGCAATTATGCTAGCCATTTCCTCGGCCCCTGCATTCAAGCCCTCGGCATGGCCGAGCGCCCGCTCACGCTCGTAGGCCTCGCGTGCCCAGCTCCGAACCCGCTGTTGATACCGTTGTGCTGCGTCACGCGCTTTTGCGGCGATATGCCAGATTTCAAGCTCACTCGCCGGGATCAGTGGCCCAACCGGGCGCATTTGCGGCGCGACGAGCTTGGCGGAATAATCTCCCGTCATTTCGTCGGGTTCTCCGTATCAAGATGGGCGAGGACAAGCGCAAACAATTGCCCGGAGGCTTTACTGTGTTCGGGCAAAGGATTCTCCGCAGCGGTCCCGACCGGCAATCGAAGAAGCACATGGCTACGCTCAAGCGCGGAACTGTCATTGAGCCAAGCTCCAAGACAGGCATGTCCATCGTGTTCGATTTGCTGCGCGAGCCTGTTCGGATCAGCGATCAAGCTGGTTGCGATCGCCTGCGCCAGATGCCGAATTCCGAACGCGTGGGCATCAGCGCCGATATGGTCAATAAGCGCAGTCAGGTGGGGCTTTGAGACAAGCTTCAACAGCGAACGGGCATGCCAGATACTGCCGGCAAGGATAGCAGTCTGACGCGGATCATGTCCGCGGAGCAGATCTGGCCCAAGGCCGGTTCCGTCCGAATGCAATTCATTATCAAACAGCAACTCCGCCAGTCTTGGCTGCAGCCTGGGACGCTTCTGCAACTGTTCCAACGTCGCAGCGGACAACGCCGGGTCAAGACGAGCGGCAAGACGAGTCGGGTGAGCCATAGCAGCAAGGTCGTTTAGCCACATGGAATTCAGTTGGAGGGACCGATGGAGTCCGGCAGCCTGTATCGGTATCGACATTGGGATTATTACCTATGCGCTGATCTCTTTGCGAATGGCCTCGACAGCGGAAGCCCCGGAGGAACCTTCGACCTTGGATAGTTGGCCCGATGATTGCTTGGGCCGACGCACTAGACCACCGACTAATTGATAGCACGCCGCTGCGAATGCAGCTGCGGCAACACCCATCACGATTGGCAGAAGTGGCGGTGGAAAAGAGCTGGATGTTTGGGCCGAAACAGTCGCCGGAGCGCGCCGGTAGTCAGGTCCGGACGGTTCCACTGGCACCAAAACCACCTCAACCTTTTCGTAGGACAGGCCCTCGATGCTGTCGGCGACCAACAACTTTATCTTCGGCAGGAGAACTGGGAGATTCGATTTGGCGTCGTGCCGTATAAAGACCGAGGACGAGGATGGCGTGCCATCCGAACCTAACAGATCGTTATTCGGCAGAACGACATGAACACGTACTGACAAGACGCCGTCGATGTCGCTGATAGTACGCGACAACTCTTCGCTTAGGGCATAGATGTAACGAGCACGCTCCTCGGTCGGCGAGGCGATCAGGCCTGATCCGCTGAAAATATCCCCGAGGTTTTTGAACGACTGGCGGGGTAGCCCCTTGGCATTCAAGAGGTTGATTGACAACGCAAGCAGCTTTTCGTCGACCTGGATCGCGCTGGTCCCATCCTTCGCGGCAACCCGGACCGCATCAACCCCGTTGTCGATTAGAAGCGAGAGCATCTCATTCGCCTCGCGCTCCTGCAGTTGCGTATACAGATCGGTCTTGCAACCACTCAAGGTGAAGAGAAGTGGCAGAACGACCAAACGAAGCGAACGAAGACCCGACAGGCGGCTATGCCGGATTTCGCCAAGTGCTGAGCCAATCATACGAGCGGTTCATCCTTGTTTTATTAGCGTGTTCACAGATGAGGTGATGCCGCTGACACCTTTAGAAATTAGAGAAACTGTAGTGACGCCACTGTAGAGATCCCGTAGATTAGAGATTGTCGACCCGAAATCGGGTCCCGTCGATCTTGCCGGCGTCCCACCTTCGACAGGGAGCCTCTGTGCCGCCCGGAGTGGAGCGTTTTTTGCAAGGTCTACCTGATGGTCAAGCGCGACAGAACCAACCGTCTGTTCGCGGTACATGGAAGAAAGAGTTTGGAGCACACGGTCGCCGGGCGAGCTTGGCTGTGGAGTTGCGCGCTGGACATCCAACTGCGGAGGAACTGGCGCTGCCGTAGCTGGCGACAATCCGGTATCATTTTTTGTAGAGGCGGCCGCCTGCGCTAGCGCGCGCTCAAACTGAGCCTGCTCTCCCAATGAGGGGGAAGCAACCTTGGGTACAAAGTCAATCAGACTGGCAGAGATTGAGTTAACAGGCAGCATAATGCAACGACTCGATTGTTTGCGTCTCGCGGATTGCGTTTAGCCGGCGATCACCAGCTGTTGCGCCTGTACCTAGAGAGGTGAGCTGACTGTAAGCTGACGAGAGCGCATCATTATCTAAAAACTCAACTTAGCGATTTTTGTACTTGTGAGAGTTTCGGCCGTTCGATTATCAGGACGAGATGTCCACATCGTTCATTCTATCCACGATCCTGCACAACCTGACCAGAGTTCTCTGCGTCGGGATTTTTCTCTCGGCCGGAATACATACAGCCGTCGGCGCCCCTCTGTCGCTCCCCTCTACACCCTATAGGTATACGGTGTTGGACCAGGATCTCGCTGCCGCGCTGCAGCAATTCGGAAACAACCTAAATATCAGGGTCAGTATCAGCGCCGAGGTGAGGGGGCGGATTCGCGGACGTATGCCCGATTTGCCACCGCGGGAGTTCCTCGATCGCTTGAGTAAGCTGTACGATCTACAATGGTACTATGATGGGCTTGTACTCTATGTATCTGCCGCCAAAGAAGCGCGATCTAAGATGTTTGTATTGACCCCGATTCGCTTCGATGCGTTCAAGGCGGCCCTCGATGAGCTCGGCATCTCAGATGAGCGCTTTGTCGTGAAATCCGCGGCGGGAAGTGACCTCGTTTTGGTTTCTGGTCCACCGCGGTTCCTCGCGCTCGTGGAGGAGACGTTCAACGGGCTGCTTGCGGAGGCGCAAGCGCAGCCGCATGTCGCGCCGGCACCGAGTGAGGAACCCTTGCTGTTGTTGTTTCGGGGCTCCTCGACCATGGTCGTGCGAGGTGGACGACCCGAATCGTCTTATTCTTCTGACGTGCCGCAACAGGATGGTGTTGCCGAGAAGCCTCAGCTGAAGCGGAAATGACATCGATGAACATGCCCCGGTGTCTGGAGAAAACGTAACCGACAGCGGTCCTAAGTGAATTCGCATGGATTCGTCAGGTTCTCGAAAGCTGAACCGCTCATGATCCAATTCAGGATCTCCAACAATCCTGGCCATTGAGTGCCAGAATGAACTGAGAGCCCTAAAATGGCGGGGCAACTAAGCACGGCGCGGCGAAAATGCAGCGACCTCTTCAATGCCCGGTTTTGCCAACGTTCGTGAACTAATCTTGCATCTCCCAGGGGATTGCAATCTCGTCCGAGGAGCCACAATGTCAAACAATATCGCCAAGGTTTTTTCGCAGTCGGCACGGGGTTGGTATGGTTCAGTACCCGCGCTCGGTAAGACTCAGCAGAACTTCGATGCGATGCTTTCCATTTGCCGGCCTGAAGGAAGGACCGGTCAGTTCGCGCTCCGGAGCCTCGCATTGCCTTTGGAACGGTTGTGCCAGCATGCGTCGGAATCGCTGTCGCCGACAGCCGGGTCGTCGTTGGAGGAATTGACGCGGCACCCATTGGACCTGCTGCCGCCACATATGAAGGCGGCACTAGAATCAATGGGTCAGCGCCCGGAAACTTCATCGATCGAATCTTCGTCAGTCGCAACGACGCCCGTAAAAAGCGAGAGAATCAAGTGGGACGGCGGGACGCTCACCTCAGTCGAGTTACAGATTGTAGCAGTGCTAAACCGTCATAAGGACCAATGTCCGCTCAAGTGGGAATCGCTGGGAGACAAAGCGAATGATCCCTCAACGCCGCCGGATCTGAAAGCGGCTATCGAGGGATTGCAGGAGGATCCAGAGCTCTTTTATGCTATCGGCTCGCAGGGTGATGGCCGCTGCGGCGGCAGATTTACGGCTCAAGACTTGTCAGCATTCTGTGACCACCATTCACAAATTACTGAATTTCTGGAGAATCAGGCGCAAAGCTATACGCAGAATTACATTCCATCCGACAGCATTGGGAATCCCGATCCATCGGCCATGACACGGAACGATGCGTTACGCGAGCTTTACCGGTACTCCGAAAACCTGCCCAAAAACCTCAGTGTCGCTGAGTTTAAGCGGATCGTCGAAGGCGAAGCGAAAACGGGCAAATGTCCGCCTCAGGTCATTGCGGCGGCTCAGTACTTCGTCGAGCGCCCGGACGAATGGAAGCAGTTATACGGTGGTGCGATAGACCAGGTGCACAAAGAGGATTTTCTGCAGGTTGCTTCATCGGCAATGAGTCTCACGCAAACCGAGCTGGACACAATTGAATCGATAAAAGGCAATCAGGACGCCTTCTTTGGAAGTGGTGATCTCACTCGTGACAAGCTCGCGAGCATGGCAGAGGATAACCGCTGTGATCCGAAAGTACAGAAAGCAGCCTCGCAACTACTCTCAGATCCTCTATTATTTGGTCTGCTAAACAATACGATTACGGGGTATAAGACCCATAATTCGTTCTTCGACTTCGGCGGCGGACACACGGTGGACTCCGGTGACATCAGCAAAAAGGACTTTGCACATTTTTGCGACAGCATGTCGTCAGCGAACCGCACCGTTCAGCAGTGGAAGGCTCATGCTCCCCAAACCGCTGCACAACAGGACGCCGTCTCAGATATGATGATGGGTCGGACGGACCAGCCTAATGCCAAAACGCCCAAAAAAAACGGAGGAGCCTTTGTCCACGCAGTCGGCGATGTGCTCAAGGTGGTCTCGCCGGTGCTCGATTGGGCTGCGACGGCGGTGGGTTTGTTGAGCTTCGTTCCTGTCTTAGGCCAAGTGGCCGACGCGGCTTCAATGGCTCTTGCGTGCGAAGCGCAAGCGGCAAATCTTCTCCGTACAGCCATTACCGGAGGCAATATGAAGCAGGCGCTGCAACAAGCTGGCATCAGTATTGGAGCGCAGGCGCTCAGCCTGGTCGCAGGCCCCGAGGTCAAGCTGGCAATTCGCAATGGGCTCGTAAAGAAGGCACTGGAAGAGGCGGCCACGGCCGGGATCAATCTGCCGATTACGATGGCGCAAACCTACGCAGAAGATTATCTAAACAACCTGCAAGAACGGCTTGCCGCCTGAGTTGTGCAAGCCGCGGCCGTTGCCAGCCAGGGGGGCCGGGCTGACATTGCGGGCGTGTTAGGTGGCCAATGCCGGTCACCGCGCGAGAGTACCTCCGGGCCATGTTCACCGTATACGACCTTAACGAGACGCTTGAAAGGCCCGCAGACGGGCGCGAAGCTTGTAGGCTCCGTGGGCTGATGGCCTTCTCATCGGGCTCGCCCAGGAACTCGGTAAGCGACAAGGAGACCCCGTCTATCAGCATCGGGGTTGGGTACGGTATGGCGGAGAGACGATTTCACAGACTGCGAGCATCTATGTCTGCGCCTATAGCTAGTCCTAGGGCGTAAACTCATAAAATTGCTTGGTGTTTACCGGCTGTCGTGATTCAAGGCTTCCGAAAGAGGGAGCCTCTATGACGCGTCGCCGCTACGAACTCACCGACCACGAATGGTCGATCCTGTCGCCACTGTTGCCCAACAAGGCCGGCGGCGTTCCCCGCGTCGATGATCGGCGGGTGCTAAATGGCATTCTCTGGCCGTTCCGGACGGGCTCGCCCTGGGCGGAAATCCCAGAGCGCTACGGTCCGTCGACCACCTGCTACAACCGCTTCGTCCGCTGGCGGAAAGCCGGGGTCTGGGATCGGCTTTTTGAGGCGGTTTCGGAGGCTTACGATGGCGACATCGTCATGATCGACTCGACCTGTGTCCGCGTTCACCAGCATGCGGCCACGGGAAAAAGGGGGATGGAGACAATGGCGGCATGGGACGTTCCCGCGGCGGACTTACGAGCAAAATCCATGCGCTCGTCGACGCAGACGGCCGCCCCGTCACCCTCCGCCTGACCGGCGGGCAGATCGCTGACTGCACCGAGGCCGACGCGTTGACGGACGAGCTCGGCGAGGGAGACATCCTACTGGCCGATAAGGGGTATGACAGCAATGTCATTCGGGCCAAGGCGGCCGAGCGAAAGGCCTGGGCCAACATTCCGCCGAAGTCAAACCGCAAGGGCTCCTTCGTATTCTCGCGCTGGGTCTATCGGCAGCGCAACCTCGTTGAGCGGTTCTTCAACAGGATCAAACAGTTCCGAGGCATTGCAACCCGATACGACAAGCGCCCCGAAAACTACCTCGCTGCCGTAAAGCTCGTCGCCACGAGAATCTGGTGCCAAAGTTTATGAGTCGACGGCCTAGATGCCGTAATGGGCCGGCGTCTCATGAGTAGCCAGTTGGGTGGCTGTCCCTCAGAATGATGATGTTTGGAAACGAGGTCCGAGCGATCGGCCTCAAGCATCATGAGAGGAACAGCCATGGAATATTATGCAGGAATCGACGTCTCGCTGAAAGAGAGCAGCGTGTGCGTGGTCGACGCGACGGGCAAGTTGGTTCGCGAGGTCAAGGTAGGCAGCGAGCCTGAATGCCTGGTCGGGTATTTTGATCAACTGGACTTTCCGGTAGAGCGCATCGGCCTTGAAGCGGGGCCGTTGTCCCAATGGCTACACGCGGCTCTCGTTGCTGCGGGTCATGAGGTGGTTTTGCTGGAAACGCGGCATGTGAAGGCGGCGCTTTCGGCGATGACGGTGAAGACCGACCGCAAGGATGCACGGGGGATCGCGCAACTGCTCCGCATGGGGTGGTATCGTCCGGTCCACGCCAAATCGTCGCCGGCCCAGGACACTCGGGCTCTCCTGGTTGGCCGCAAGCTTCTGCAATCCAAGCTGCTCGACGTCGAGCTCAGCATCCGGGGTATCCTGCGTGGCTATGGATTAAAGGTCGGCGAAGTCAGCCGAGGGCGTTTCGAGGCGCGCATCCGCGAACTGATTGCAGGGCATGCGATATTGTCGATGGTGATTGACGCGATGCTGACGGCGCGAGCAGCGCTGTGGAGCGAATTTACGAAGCTGCACCGCGAGATGCTCAGGATCGCCCGCGCCGACAGAGTTTGCCAACGGCTGATGAGTGCGCCGGGTGTCGGTGCCTTGGTTGCGCTGACCTACCGCTCCGCGGTCGATGATCCAGCCCGGTTCGAAAAGTCCAGCACAGTGGGTGCCTACTTCGGGCTGACGCCGAAGAAATATCAATCCGGCGAAACTGATCGCGATGGCGGTGTCAGCAAGGTCGGCGACGCGATGGTGCGAACCGCATTGTTCGAGTCTGCGCACATAATGCTGACGCGGGCGACGCGCTTTTCCAGTCTAAAGCGCTGGGCGCTCGATGTGGCCAGGCGTCGCGGGATGAAGCGCGCGAAGGTTGCCCTCGCACGCAAACTGGGTGTCGTACTTCACCGCATGTGGATGGATGCGACGGACTTTCGCTGGAGCGCAAACCCTATGGCGGCATGAAGAGAGCTACGTGATTGACGCGGGCAAGTGCAAGGCTTGCGTCTGATGAGGTCCCGTCGCTGGGACGCAGGCTTGGCAAGGTCGTGTGTAGTGCTGTGACCGCTTCGGCGAAGCACGCTTTCTAGATTGACCTGTCGGCTTGTTGATCTGATGGCATAGTGTGGCGGTCTTCGTGCTGACCACGGACAGAAGCATGGCCTCAGCGACGAGATAATCATTCAGAGGGACTTGACGAACAAAGGCCCATTACAGAAGCACTACTTTGGCAGATTAACCGGCCATTTACGATGATGGGCCATCTTGGGCACTTTCACAGGGGTGTGCGAGATGTCGGAACTGGATGTTGCGCTGGCAGATTGGCTGAAGCCGTTCGTCGAGAAGCTTGGTCACAAGAAGCGGCGGCAGATGTGCCCGGTCTATATTTCGGGCCTCATCGGACCTGGCGATCGCAAGAGTATCGAGCCGATGGCGGAACGTCTGGCACCTGATCGCTACGACCGCCTGCATCATTTCATCTCGGATGGGATTTGGGATGCCGGTCCTCTTGAGGCGGAACTGGCGGTGCAGGCCGACAAGATTGTCGGGGCTTCAGATGCTTTTCTGGTGATCGACGACACAGGTCTACTGAACCGCGCCGGGTTTGCCGGAGGCTGTTTGGTTTAAGTTATGCAGCCATGGCTGGTTCGTCCAGCATGGCGTAATACTGCTCCTCGGCTTCGGCGGGGGGAATGTTGCCGATGGGCTCCAGAAGCCGTCGATGGTTGAACCAGTCGACCCATTCCAGAGTGGCGAATTCAACCGCTTCGAAGCTGCGCCACGGTCCTCGCCGATGGATGACCTCGGCCTTGTAGAGGCCGTTGATCGTTTCGGCGAGGGCGTTGTCGTAAGAGTCGCCGACGCTTCCGAGGAAGGCTCGATGCCTGCCTCCGCCAATCGCTCCGAATACTTAATCGACACGTATTGAACGCCCCTGTCCGAGTGGTGAATCAGGCCGCCACCATGAACGGGACGCCGCTCATGAAGCGCCTGTTCCAAAGCATCGAGGACGAACCCGGCATGCGCCGTCCGGCTCACCCGCCAGCCGACAATCCGGCGCGCGAAGGCGTCGATGACGAAGGCCACGTAGACGAAGCCTTGCCAGGTGGCCACATAGGTGAAATCCGAAACCCAGAGCCTGTTCGGCGCAGGAGCCTTGAACTGGCGGTTCACCCGATCGAGCGGGCTCGGAGCCGTCTTGTCCGGGATCGTCGTGCGGATCGGCTTGCCCCGGATGATACCCTGAAGTCCCATCGATCGCATGAGCCGGGCGACGGTGCAGCGGGCTATATCGAAGCCCTCCCGCTTCAATTGCCGCCAGACCTTGCGCACGCCGTAGACGCGGAAGTTCGCCTCGAACACACGGCGTATCTCGATCTTCAAGGCAATGTCGCTGCGGGCGCGGACCGATAACCGGTCCACGTCCAGGCGTTTGGCAACGTTCTCGTAGTAGGTTGATGGGGCAATCGGCAGCAGCCTGCAGATCGGCTCGACCCCGAATACGGAGCGGTGTTCGTCGATAAAGGAGATCATCGCTTCAATGGGCGGTCGAGCTCCGCCATCGCGAAATAAGCGGACGCTTTGCGCAGTATCTCATTGGCCTGCCGAAGCTCGCGGTTCTCCCGCTCCAGAGCCTTCATCTTCTCGGCGACTTCGCTTGGGAGTCCAGGCCGGGAACCATCGTCCACTTCCGCCTTCTTCACCCATTCATTGAGCGTCTGCGCCATGCAGCCGATCTTGGCGGCGATCGAGGAAACCGCCGCCCATCGCGAGGAATATTCCCCTTGGTGATCCAAAACCATCCGCACTGTGCGGATTCCGACGTGAAGCCGGCCGCCAATCCGACCAAAGACCGGCCACCATTCCGATTTGAAGCCGGCCACCATTCCAATCAAAATCCGGCCAGTTTTCGACACTGAAGATACCCCCTGGGTCAGCAACTTTGGCATCAATCACCTCGCGATGAACGAGGACATTTTGATGCCGGCAAAGAGAAGGCTGACCATGAGACAATTAAGACAAATGCTTCGGCTTGCCGGAAGCGGGACGAGCTCCCGCGAGATCGCCGTCGTATTGGGAATAGCCCGCAGTACGGTGCAGGATAATCTTCAGCGCGCAGCAGCAGTTGGGTTGAGCTGGCCCCTACCGGGGGAACTGACCGATGACGCGCTCGAGAACAAGCTCTTTGCGCGCAATGGCGTCAAACAGGGCACGAGACGACGCGTCGAACCCAACTGGGCCGAGCTTGCCGTCGAGCTCAAGAAGCCCGGCGTCACCCTGCTTATCCTCTGGGAGGAGTATCGTGGGTCGCATCCAGAGGGTTACGGCTACAGTCGCTTTTGTGAGTTCTTCCGTGGCTTTGAGCAACGGCTTTCGCCGACGATGCGCCAGGAGCATGCGGCCGGCGACAAGGTCTTCGTCGACTATTCCGGCAAGAAGATTCCGATCGTTGATCGCAAGACCGGCGAGATCCGCGAAGCGGAGATATTCGTGGCGGTGCTGGGCGCGTCTAGCTTCACCTATGCGGAGGCGACCTGGACGCAAACACTGCCGGACTGGATCGGCTCACATGTCCGGATGTTCCGCTTCTTTGACGGCGTTCCCCGGCTGATCGTTCCCGACAATCTGAAGTCAGGCGTCAGTCGCGCCAGTTTCTATGATCCCGAGATCAACCGCAGCTACGGCATGATGGCTTCTCACTATGGCGTCGGCGTTCTTCCAGCACGGCCACGAAAGCCCAGGGACAAATCTAAAGTTGAGAACGGGGTCCGTTTTGCCCAATCGTGCATCTTAGGGCGTCTGCGCAATCACACGTTCTTCTCGCTTGCTGAGGCTAATGCTGCCATTGGCCAGGCACTCGATCGCATCAATGATCATGTCATGCGCCGGCTCGGCGTCAGTCGCCGGCAGCTGTTTGAGAGTGTCGAGCGCGCCGCGCTCGCCAATCTTCCCGGTGAAGACTACGAATTCGCCGAATGGCGTTTGGTCCGCGTGTCGACCGATTATCACGTCGAGTTCAAGACCTTCCTCTATTCCGTACCGCATGGCCTCATTCGCCAGCAGGTTGATTTGAGAGCGACGGCACGCACCATCGAGATCTTCCACCGCGGCAAGCGCGTCGCCGTTCATCAGCGGCGGTATGGCGGCACTCGGCATGGAACCGACCCGGATCATATGCCCAGTTCCCATCGGCGATATGCCGAGTGGACACCCGATCGCTTTCGGCGCTGGGCTGCATCCATTGGGCCGCAGACCGAAGGTTTGATCACTGCTGTTCTTGCCAGTCGTCCGCATCCTGAACAGGGCTTTCGAACATGCCTGGGCATTCTGCGCCTGTTTCGCGATATCACGCGAGATCGGGCCGAGGCGGTGTCAGCTCGCGCTGTCGAGATCGGCGGTCTGAACTGCAAGAGCATCGCCTCGCTCCTGGCCAACCACAGGGCCGCGCGCCATTCCACCGAACCGACGGCCATCGTTGATCACGCAAATCTGCGTGGCCCCGACTACTTTCATTGAGGAGACAAACCAATGCTGAGCAATCCCACCATCGACATGCTGCGCGAACTCGGCCTTTACGGCATGGCAACAGCCTTCCAGGAGCTTGACGCACAATCCGAAGCCCGCGGTCTTGAGCATGGAGAATGGCTTTCCATACTGCTCGAACGGGAGGCCACCATGCGCCGACAGAAGCGCTTCGAAGCCCGTGCCAGGGCCGCCAAACTACGCCATGATGCACAGATCGAGAATGCCGACTTTCGGGCCGCTCGCGGCCTCGATCGCAACCTGTTCATGGCGCTTGCCGGCTGCGACTGGATCAGAAAGCATCACAGTCTCCTCGTCACTGGGCCAGCCGGCGTCGGCAAAAGCTGGCTTGCCTGCGCGCTTGGTCACAAAGCATGCCGCGAAGACTTCTCCGTCGCCTATCACCGGGTTCCTCGGCTGTTCGCCACGCTCGCACTTGCAAGAGGCGACGGGCGATACGGCAGGATCCTCAAATCCTTGGCCAAGACCGACCTGCTGATCCTTGATGACTGGGGACCGGAAAAACTCAACGATGATCAGCGGCGCGATCTCCTCGAGATCATCGAAGACCGCTACGAGCGGCGCTCGACGATCATCACCAGTCAGGTGCCCCTGGATCGCTGGTACGAAATCATCGCAAACCCAACGCTTGCCGATGCCATCCTGGATCGCCTCGTTCACAACGCCTATCGCATCGATCTCACCGGCGAAAGCATGCGAAAACAGCGCTCGCCAGTCGCACCCGAAAACACCAAAGCTTGACCTGAAACGAAACCAGATCCAAACATCAGACAGACCCAGGATCAGTCCGAGAAATGGCCGCCTTCAAATCGGAACGCCGGCCGGAATGAAATCGGAATGACTGGCCGGCTTCAAATCGGAATCGATGGCCGGCTTCGTCGGAATACGCACGCACTGCTCGGGCGCGGACTTCAGGTGAAAATTTGTTTGTTGTCTTGCTCATATCGGCTCCACTTTCTCAGAAGTTGGAGCCTCCGGCAAACCCGGCGCGGTTCATACCGAAGAAAGGCGACCATTCTGTTGGGGTCGCGCCGCAGTACGCGTCGATGCTCGGCAAAGCGCGCCAATTGCCAGACGCTGGTGTCGTTGACGCTGGCCCGCGACGAGGTTCCCGTCCCAGTGGGCTTACGATTGTTCTTGCCCGACAGTTGGACCAGTGATCAGGATCGGATGGCGAAGGCTGGTGTTCCCGAGGAGATGCGTCTACCCCGCACCAAACCGGAGATCGCGCTCGACGAGATCGATCGGCGGATGGCCGCAGGCGTGCGGTTTGGCACCGTGCTTGCGGATGCCGGCTATGGTCTGTCGGCTGCGTTTCGCCAGGGGCTCAGTGCACGCAATCTCACCTGGGCTGTCGGTATTCCCAAGCATCAGAAGGTTTATCCTCATGATGTTGCATTGATCTTTCCTGTCGCCGGCCATGGAAGGCCGCGCAAGCATTCAATCCCCGACACCCTTTCGACCGCAGCCGAAATGATCCTGGAAGGAACCACCTGGAAGAAGGTCAGTTGGCGTCACGGCACAAAAGGTCGACTGACCGCACGCTTCGCTGCCCTGCGCATTCGGATTGCTGATGGCAACCCGCAACGCATCCTCGACAAGGGACAGCAGCATATGCCGGGCGAAGAGGCGTGGCTCGTTGGTGAATGGCGCTCAAACGACGAGCGCAAGTATTATCTCGCCAATCTACCGGCCGAGGCGACCTTAAAAGCGCTCGCGGCGGCCATTAAGGCGCGATGGGTCTGCGAGCAGGCCCATCAGCAGATGAAGGAAGAGCTCGGCCTCGATCACTTTGAAGGCCGATCATGGCAGGGCCTCCACCGACACGCGTTGATGACGATGATTGCCTATGCCTTTCTTCAACATCAACGCCTCAAGAAGGCAAAGCGGGAAAAAAAGGAAGAGGCACGGCCCGCCTAAGCCGACACTGCCGGCCATCCGACGCGCTGTCATAGCCGCGCTCTCAAACCACTATCCACCACAACGATGTCCTCACTGCCGTATCAGGTTCCTAATGACCCCAAATTCAATTCTGCCAAAGTAGTGCTTCTGTAATGGGCCTTTGTTCGTCAAGTCCCTCTGAATGATTATCTCGTCGCTGAGGCCATGCTTCTGTCCGTGGTCAGCACGAAGACCGCCACACTATGCCATCAGATCAACAAGCCGACAGGTCAATCTAGAAAGCGTGCTTCGCCGAAGCGGTCACAGCACTACACACGACCTTGCCAAGCCTGCGTCCCAGCGACGGGACCTCATCAGACGCAAGCCTTGCACTTGCCCGCGTCAATCACGTAGCTCTCTTCATGCCGCCATAGGGTTTGCGCTCCAGCGAAAGTCCGTCGCATCCATCCACATGCGGTGAAGTACGACACCCAGTTTGCGTGCGAGGGCAACCTTCGCGCGCTTCATCCCGCGACGCCTGGCCACATCGAGCGCCCAGCGCTTTAGACTGGAAAAGCGCGTCGCCCGCGTCAGCATTATGTGCGCAGACTCGAACAATGCGGTTCGCACCATCGCGTCGCCGACCTTGCTGACACCGCCATCGCGATCAGTTTCGCCGGATTGATATTTCTTCGGCGTCAGCCCGAAGTAGGCACCCACTGTGCTGGACTTTTCGAACCGGGCTGGATCATCGACCGCGGAGCGGTAGGTCAGCGCAACCAAGGCACCGACACCCGGCGCACTCATCAGCCGTTGGCAAACTCTGTCGGCGCGGGCGATCCTGAGCATCTCGCGGTGCAGCTTCGTAAATTCGCTCCACAGCGCTGCTCGCGCCGTCAGCATCGCGTCAATCACCATCGACAATATCGCATGCCCTGCAATCAGTTCGCGGATGCGCGCCTCGAAACGCCCTCGGCTGACTTCGCCGACCTTTAATCCATAGCCACGCAGGATACCCCGGATGCTGAGCTCGACGTCGAGCAGCTTGGATTGCAGAAGCTTGCGGCCAACCAGGAGAGCCCGAGTGTCCTGGGCCGGCGACGATTTGGCGTGGACCGGACGATACCACCCCATGCGGAGCAGTTGCGCGATCCCCCGTGCATCCTTGCGGTCGGTCTTCACCGTCATCGCCGAAAGCGCCGCCTTCACATGCCGCGTTTCCAGCAAAACCACCTCATGACCCGCAGCAACGAGAGCCGCGTGTAGCCATTGGGACAACGGCCCCGCTTCAAGGCCGATGCGCTCTACCGGAAAGTCCAGTTGATCAAAATACCCGACCAGGCATTCAGGCTCGCTGCCTACCTTGACCTCGCGAACCAACTTGCCCGTCGCGTCGACCACGCACACGCTGCTCTCTTTCAGCGAGACGTCGATTCCTGCATAATATTCCATGGCTGTTCCTCTCATGATGCTTGAGGCCGATCGCTCGGACCTCGTTTCCAAACATCATCATTCTGAGGGACAGCCACCCAACTGGCTACTCATGAGACGCCGGCCCATTACGGCATCTAGGGAGAAGTACGATATGAGCAGCATACTTGCAGATCCCGACCGAGACGAGGTTCTCGAAACTGGGCTTTTTATCAACAATCAGTTCCGAGGCGCGTCGAACGGTGCAGTCTTCGAGCGGGGTAACCCCATCAGTGGGGAGATAGTGAGCACGGCGCCTGCCGCGACCGAGGCGGATGCAATCGCTGCAGTGAGGGCCGCGCACAGCGCGTTTGCGCGTTGGGCCAAGCTCGGACCTCACGAGCGGCGCAACATGCTGATGAAGGCTTCGGCCGGCATCCGCGCTCGGCATACTGATTTTGCCGATGCGATGAAGGCTGAGATCGGCGCGACCCAGGTCTGGGCCGATTTCAACGTGCATCTCGCAGCTGACATGTTGGAAGAAGCCGCGGCTATGACGACCCAGATCGGTGGCGAAGTCATTCCTTCGGACGTGCGCGGTTCGCTGGCGATGGCAGTACGGGTGCCTGCAGGTGTTACTGTGGGCATTGCGCCCTGGAACGCGCCGGTCATCCTCGCTGTCCGGGCGATTGCGGCGCCGCTCGCTTGCGGCAATACTGTTGTTCTCAAAGGTTCGGAGCAGTGCCCCCGCACCCACGCCTAGTCATCGAGGCGATGGCCGAAGGTGGACTGCCTCCTGGGGTTGTCAATTACATTACCAACGCACCTGCCGACGCCAGCCGCATCTTTGAGGCGATGGTCGCTGATCCGGCGGTGCGGCGGGTGAGCTTCACCGGTTCAACGAAGATCGGTCACGCGGTTGCCCTGACCTGCGCGAAATATCTGAAGCCCGTTGTGCTTGAGCTCGGTGGCAAGGCCCCCCTTATCATTCTCGACGATGCCGACGTGGATGCTGCGGTTCAGGCGGCAGCTTTCGGCGCATTCATGAACTCGGGCCAGATCTGCATGTCCACGGAGCGGATAATTGTCGACGAGAAGATCGCCGACGGCTTTGTTGAGAAGCTGGTGGCGAAGACGAAGACGCTGCCTGCGGGCGATCCCCGTCGAGGGCCGGTCGTCCTAGGTTCGGTGGTCAATCACTCGACGGTGGAGCGCTGCAACGAGCTAATCCACGATGCAGTCGCCCGTGGGGCTACGGTGATTATTGGCGGTAAGAGCAATTCGACGCTGATGCCTGCGACCCTCATCGACCATGTCACGCCGGACATGCGTATGTTTCGGGAGGAAAGTTTTGGGCCAGTCAAACCGATCCTACGGGTGAACGATGTGGAAGAGGCGATTGCGATTGCCAACGATTCTTAGTACGGCCTCTCGGCTGCTGTCTTCGGTGCTGACATTGCACGGGCCTGGCAGGTGGCGTTGCGGATCGAAAGCGGTATTTGCCATATAAACGGTCCGACCGTTCACGACGAGGCGCAGCTGCCACTCGGCGGTGTAAAGTCATCTGGCATCGGCCGTTTCGGCGGACGGGCAGGCATCGCTGAATTCACTGATTTGCGTTGGATGACGGTACAGACGTTAGAACGTCATTACCCGTTTTGATTGCACAATACGGCCAGGTCAATGGTACTAACTGCTGTGGCCCATGCCAATAATGCCTTCACATAACCTCTTGCCAAGAGATTACAGAGCGCAATTCAATGACCGCGCGGCCGGATACAAGAGGTGGCTCGGTGCTCACGCTGAAGCAGTTTCGTAACACCATCTAGAGGCAGTTGCGGGCGTGCTTCTGAAGCATGAACCGATCACCGACAACACAAAACTCTCGAACCGGCGACCGATCAAGTGGCTGCTTTTCACAGCCGCTTGATTATTTCCCTTCAGACGATCTGGTCCTTTGGCTGATGAACAATTCCTTACGGCGATTGAAGAGCAATCGCAGGCGATCCCATCCCGACCAAGAAGTCTCTGAGACAGAAGGTTGCCAAGCAGCCGGTTCAGCTTCATGAAAGGGCTTGAAGATAACGAACGGTCCGTCCGCCGCTTACGGCTTGAGCTGCGTGCATGATCGCATTTGTATCAAGACCATGATGCCGATAAAGGTCTGCAATTGTGCCGGTCTGGCCGAAATGTTCGACCCCCAGCGACTTGACGCGGTGACCATAGACCCCCCCAATCCAGGAGAGCGTGGCTGGGTGGCCATCGATCACCGTGACGATCCCGCAATCCCGTGACAAAGGCGCCAGCAGGCGTTCAATATGGCTCATCGCCCCGACCGCTCCACGTTGCCGGGCGCGTTCAGCAGCTTGCCAGCCGGCATTGAGCCGGTCCGCTGAGGTGATCGCCAACAATCCAACGTCCCGTCGATCTTCGGCGAGCAGACCTGTTGCGGCGATCGCCTCGGGCGCGATGACTCCCTGATAGGCAATGATCACACTGGCGTTGGGACCTGGCCGACGCAACCAGTAGCCACCATTGATAATGTCTTGCTCCAGATCAGGCGCCATTTGGCGTGCTGGCTGCTCGAGCGGGCGCGTCGACAGGCGGAGATAAACGGATCCACCGGTCTGATCGCGCAACCACGTTGTTTCATCGGGGTCACCTTCGCCGTCGCGCTGCATGTAGTCGAAGGCAAAGCGCATGATGACCGAAAGCTCGTCGACGAAGGCAGGCTCGAACGAGCACAGCCCGTCCTGTGCCATACCTATCAGTGGCGTGCCGATCGACTGGTGCGCGCCGCCTTCCGGAGCAAGCGTCACGCCGGACGGTGTTGCGACCAGCAGGAAGCGCGCATCCTGGTAACAGGCGTAGTTCAACTGGTCGGCCGAGCGGTAGATGAACGGATCATAGACAGTGCCGATGGGCAGGAGCCGGGCGCCGTTGATCGAATGGGAAAGGCCGAGCGCACCAAGCATGATCATCAGGTTGGATTCGGCAATCCCCAGTTCGAGATGCTGGCCTTTAGGACCGAACTCCCAGTTGTAGGTCGACGGAATCCGCTCCGCCTTGAAGAGGTCGGACATGCCCTCACGGGCAAACAACCCGCGCCGATTGACCCAGGGGCCGAGGTTGGTTGACACAGTCACGTCCGGAGAGGTCGTGACGATGCGCTCGGCGAGCAGCGTGTCGTCACGCGCGATATCGTTCAGAATCTGGCCAAAGCCCATCTGGGTTGAAAGCAGTTTGCCTGGCTGCCCAGGGGAGGGAAGCGTAGGAGGAATCGGGATCGCCGGCGAAGACAGTCTGCGGCGGCCCTCGCTGAAGAACGATACTTGAGCAAGGAAGGATTCGAGCTCACCAGCCGGCAGTGTAGCCGCCGCCCATTTCTCCCATTCCTGTCCCTGCTTTACGCCCATCTGCTGGCGGAAGCCCTCGATTTGCGTCGGGGTCATCTGACCGGCGTGGTTATCCTTGTGGCCTGCAAGCGGCAAGCCATATCCCTTTATCGTATAGCAGATGAAGCAGACCGGGCGGTCGTGCTGCGAAGCTTGTCCAAAGGCTTCGAGCAGGCTCGGCAGATCATGTCCTCCGAGATTGCCCATAAGCACTTGCAGTTGCGCATCGGAACGTCGCTCTATCAAGGCAGTCACAGGCCCCTGATCACCGATCTCGTCCAGCAACCGTTTGCGCCATGCCGCGCCACCCTGGAAGGTCAGAGCGGAATAGAGCTGGTTCGGGCACGCCTCGATCCATTGCCGCAGCTTGTCCCCGCCGGGCTCGGCAAACGCGGCTTCTTGCAAAGAGCCATGGCGTAGGATAACGACGTCCCAGCCGAAGTTTCTGAATATCTGTTCGAACCGCTCCCAGAGGCCTTCGCGGACCACAGCGTCCAGCGACTGGCGATTGTAGTCGACGACCCACCAGCAGTTTCTCAGGCCGTGTTTCCAACCCTCAATCAGGGCCTCATAGATATTGCCTTCGTCCATCTCGGCATCGCCGATCAAGCTGACCATGCGTCCTTCAGGCCGGTCGTTCATCCAGCCGTGTGCCGAGACATAGTCCTGAACCAATGAAGAAAACAGCGTCTGCGCCACACCGAGACCGACCGAGCCGGTGGAGAAGTCGACGTCATCGACATCCTTGGTCCGTGATGGATAGCTCTGTGCGCCCTTGAAACCTCGAAAGTTTTCGAGCTTCTCCCGGGTCTGGTTCCCTGCCAGATATTGGAGAGCATGAAATATCGGTGCTGCATGGGGTTTGACCGCGACCCGATCCTCAGGACGAAGCGCCGAGCAGTAGAGCGCGGTCATGATGGTGCTAAGCGACGCTGACGAAGCCTGGTGCCCGCCAACCTTCACCTCGTCTGCTTCGCGGATATGGTTGGCGTGGTGGATCGTCCAGGCGGCAAGCCAGGAAACGCAGCGTTCAATTTCGTTCAGATAGCTGATCTTGGAGTTCATCACTCCCCCTCTTTTACAAGTCGAGTTTCAGAACGCCCGTCGCGCGTGATACGCATGGGATAAACCGACGGTCACGCGCGTCGTTTGAAAGCACTGCATCGCGATGAATTGGCTGTCCTTCCAAATACCCGCACTCGCAGGTTCCGCAGACGCCGTTCTCGCAGGACGCCATCAGCAACACGCCGGCGGCGCGAATGGCCGATAGCGCTGACTCGTCTGCAGGTACCGGAACAACCGTCCCGTTACGAAGCACAATCGTGAACGGTTCGGGTGGAGCATCATCCCGGGCCGGCGGCTGAAAGGCTTCGAAATGGACCGTGCCATCCGGCCAGTGCCTTGAAGCCTGGGCAACGGCTGCCATGAAGCCGGGAGGCCCGCAGTAATAAAGCTGCGCACCATCGGGCCGCGCCAACAACAGGCTATCAATGTCCTGCCGGGTTTCGACTTGATCGTCGAAGTGGGGCCTCAGGCTTTCGGAGCCGATGATCTTCTCTAAAGTTCCCAGCAACGGTGTCAGGCTTCGGCTCCGCGAAAAATAATGGAGCTCAAAAGCCTTGCGCTGCCGACAGAGAGCCCGCGCCATGGCAAGGATAGGTGTGATCCCTATGCCTCCTGCCAGCAAAAGGACCGGCCCGTCACACTCCCTGAGCGGGAAATGATTGCGCGGGGCGGATACGGGCAGCTCGGCGCCTGCTGCAATAGTATCGTGGATCCATGCCGAGCCGCCCCGGCCATCGGTTTCGCGCTTCACCGCTATCGTGTAGCGGCTGAGATCTTCCGGGTCACCGCAGAGCGAGTATTGGCGTACCTTCCCGTCGGGGAGGTGGACGTCGACATGCGATCCTGGTTCAAAGGGCGGCAGAAGAGGCTTGCGTGGGTGTCTCAGCTCAATCACGCGGACGTCGCCCGGCTCGTCGTGGACGCCGGCAACGATCAGTTTCATGATGATACGTGGAGATCCCATGTCGCGTCACTCGTCGATTGGCAGGATCGGGTCGCCAGGGCGGATTATACCACCGACCTCGATCGAACAGTTGAGACCGGAACGGTTCAGCAGTCCTTCGTAGAGGCCCGACATGCCGAGAAGCTCCTCGATGTATTTGCAGGGAAAGTTCATCCGTGCCGCTCGCAAGATCGTTTCGCCGACCCGGAAGCGCTCGCCGACCAGATGATTGAGCGGAACGCCGCGGGTCGTCAGGTTGCGCCTGTGATCTTCGGGTTTAAGCATGCCTTTGAACCCGGGAATCTTCGGCTCTCCCTTGGCAATCGCCTCGAGAACCTCAACCTCGATCAGCGTGACTTCGCGGACGTCAGGCTTGGGCGAATAAGTCCCGGTTCCGAGATAATAGCGGTCGCCCGCAATGCCGCGGCCAGCGATGAGTTGCGCCTCGGCGAGTTCTTCCATTTCGTAGGAAGCGGCCGGCGCAATGTGAATGTGGAGCAGACTCCCCCGCCAAGTCATGTATCGGCTCCCGCAATGCCTTGCCTTTGATCGAAATGGATCTCCGCGCCGGCGGCCTGGTGCTCTCATCATGGGATCATCCCATGTCTCACCGGTCCCGGCTGATGGGGAAATCTGCCGTGAAACTGGCTTCGTCAACAGTGCCAGTTTACCAGCATGTTCCTAGTCCAGTTTGGCGAAGGTTGGAGGCGTGCCAGGAGAGGATGCAATAAGATGCTCGGCGAGCCGGGTATTGCTGTCAGCCCGAACCCTTCACCGCATCGACGGCCGAGGCGACAAGTTGAATGCCCTTCTCGATCTGCCTTCCTGTCAACGCGGAATAGCCCATTACCAATCCGAGCCGCTCTCGTGGCGCCTCACTTGCTTCTGGTGCAGAATCGTAGAGCGGTGAAATACCGTAGAGGCCGACGCCGCGTTCGCGAGCAGCATCCATCAGGGCGATCTCAGCTGATCCCGGCAGGTCTTTGAACCAGACGACGACATGCAATCCGGCATCCGCACCCTCGACCGTGACGCGGTCGCCGAATGCAGTCCCAAGAGCGCTCAATAATATCTCCCGGCGCTCCCTATTCAGTCGTCTGACGCGACGCACATGGCTCTCATAGGCGCCACTTTCGATCAGAGAGGCGAGCGCTTCCTGCTCGGTCATGGGTGTATGGCGGTCGGTCAATTGCTTGGCGGTTGCGAACACCTCCTGCAATTGTTTTGGCACGACGAGGTAGCCAATGCGCATCATCGGCGACAGTGTCTTTGAAACGGTGCCCAGATAAATGACGTTGCGCCCGTCCGCCAGGCTCTGGAGGGGCGGAACCGGGCTGATGTCGTACCGGTACTCACTGTCGTAGTCGTCCTCAACCACGTAGGCGTCTCTATCCCGAGCCCAAGCGAGAAGCTGGTGGCGTCGGCTGATCGGCATGACACCGCCCAAGGGAAACTGATGGGATGGTGTGACATAGGCCATCCGGGCGTCGATTCCTGATAAGTCCGGGGTCTTCAGGCCGCCCGCATCCGCGTCCACTGCCACGGCGCAAGCCCCGGTGCTTGAGAAGATCTGGCGAGCCATTCGGTAGCCGGGATTCTCCATCACAAATGCGCTGTTCGCGTCGAGGAGGATCCGCGCGCAGAGATCCAGCCCCTGCTGGGAGCCGTTGACGATGATGATTTGCTCAAGATCGCATTGCAACGTCCGTGCCCGCCAAAGGTAACCCTGAAGGGCTTGCCGCAGGCGCCGGGATCCTCGTGGGTCCTCATAGGCCAGCCGCCCGGGTCTTTGGGCAATCACCGAATTGATAGCGCGCTTCCACGCCAGTGCCGGAAAGTCAGATGGGGCAAGGTCTCCGTACCGAAAATCAACCGCCAGGTTGGTTGGCAGATAGTCGAGCCACGGCGAAAGCGCCCGAAGTCTTTCGCCGTAAGCAGAAAGCGGCCCGAACGCCTCCTGTGTGGTGTCGGATTCTCGCGGCCGCTGTCTCGGCTCCAGCGCTGTCACACGCGGGCGAGCGCCTTGGCGCAGTTCCACAAAGCCTTCAGCGGCAAGCTGTTCATAGGCAACGGTAACTGTTGTCCGCGACACATGCAGTTCATTCGCCAGGCTGCGTGAAGACGGCAGTTGGCTTCCCGCTTCATAGACACGGCTAAGGATCTGACTCTTGAGTGCCTCGTAAATCCTGCGTGCGCCCATTCTGGGTGCGTGCACTGCCGCCGCTTGGTTTTCCGACTGGACCATATTCTTTCTGCCAAACTGGATGTTTCATGCCAACCAGTATGATGCCAGTCTGGGCCAAAGCAAAGAGGATACGATCCAGCTATGACAGGCGGCAGCGAGCATGACGACCAATTTCACGCGGCAAGCTACGCATTCGACACGCGAGCCATTCATCATGCGTTCAGCCCGGGGGACTACAAACGGGCAGTCCAGCCGCCAGTCTTCCTGACCTCGACCTACGGCTTCGAGAGCGTCGAGGCCAATGACGCCGCAGCAGCGCTTGGCGGCCGACTTTACGCGCGGGAATACAATCCGACCACAGAGATCCTCGAGCAGAGGCTTGCGAACCTGGAAGGGGCGGAGGCGGGCCTTGTCGTATCGACCGGTATGGCCGCCTTCGGCACTCTGATCCTCTCCTTGCTGTCGCAGGGCGACGAGCTTGTCGTTCACAAAACGCTTTACTCGAATACTGTGGCAATGGTGGAGCAGGGGCTGCCGCGCTTCGGCATCAAGGTCGTTCCCGTGGACCTCTCCGATCCGTCAAACCTCGACGCGGCGATCACGGAAAAGACCAAGCTTGTCTATTTCGAGACGCCCGTGAACCCGCTCAGCAGCATTCTCGACATTGCGGCAATCTCAGAGCGCGCGCACGCGCGTGGGGTGAAGGTCGCAGTGGACAGTACCTTTGCTTCTCCCGCGCTCCAGCGGCCGATCGAGCATGGCGCCGATATCGTGCTTCACTCTCTTACGAAATACATCAACGGTCATGGCGACACGTTGGGTGGGGCGCTACTCGGCGACGCCGAAACGCTCCACCGCCTGCACGAAACGGGTCTGCGTTACATTACCGGCGCCACCTTGGCGCCACACTCCGGCTTCCTGATCATGCGCGGTCTGAAAACACTTTCGCTTCGAATGGATCGGCACAGCGCCTCTGCTCTGGCGATCGCCCGTATGCTCGAAGCGCATCCCGCCGTGTCCTGGGTGAGCTATCCCTTCCTGGAATCGCATCCCGATCAGGCGATCGCGCGCATGCAAATGGCGCAGGGGTCGGGCATGCTCGCCTTTGGGCTTCACGCCGGGTTTGACGGAGCAAGAAATATGCTCGATCGCTTGCAACTAATGACACGCGCGGTGAGCCTCGGCGACACCGACACCCTGATCTATCATCCGGCCAGCATTACGAGGGCGCGGCAATCGATCCGAAAAGACGCCCATATGGTCTCGGGCGTTGGTGACGACCTCATCCGTCTTTCTGTCGGTCTTGAGGACGTAAATGACCTGATTGGCGACCTGAGGCAGGCGCTCGCGACCCTGTAACGCCCGCATTGACGACTGCGAATATAGAAGCACAGAACCGGATCCGGAGCATCGAATGGCTTTCCTGAGCGGGCTTTCCGCATTTCCCATGACGCCGAGTGACCTGGACGGTCGCGTCGACACTGCCGCTCTCAAGAGGCTTGTGGCGCGGCTTTGCATCGCAGGCGTCGACTCCATCGGCCTTCTCGGGAGCACCGGAACCTACATGTATCTGTCCCGCGAGGAGCGGCGACGAGCCTTAAGCGCGGCCATTGAGGAAGCCGGCGGGGCGATACCGGTCGTGGCAGGCGTCGGCGCCTTGCGGACCGACGAGGCGGTCAGGCTGGCGCAGGACGCCAAGGCCGCAGGCGCGACCGCAGGTCTTCTTGCCGCCGTTTCGTACGCGCCGCTGACGGAGGATGAAGTCTTCGAGCATTTTTCCACCGTTGCTCGAAAGAGCGGCCTTCCCATCGTGATCTATGACAATCCGGGGACGACCCATTTCCGCTTCACGGCGGTCCTGGTGGAACGGTTGGCTCAGGTGCCTGGCATCTTGGCGATCAAGAATCCGACGGAAAAACCCGAGGAGATCGCGAGCCACCTGGGGCAGCAGAGATCCGCCACACCCAAGAGCTTCTCGATCGGCTATAGCGGCGACTGGAATGCTGCCGAAGCCATGACCCGTGGGGCCGATACCTGGTACAGCGTGCTCGCCGGCATTCTTCCGGACGTGTGCCTGCGCCTCGTGAGAGCAGCTCAGAACGGCGATACTGAAGAGGCACTCCGGATCGATGCAAGTCTTGCCCCTATCTGGGAGCTCTTCAAGCAGTTCTCCAGCCTGCGAACCGTCTATACGATGGCCGATCTGCTTGGCGTCTGCCGGGCCGAGCCGCCCCGTCCCATCCTCCCAATACCGCCGCTTGCAAAAGAGAAGGTAGCACACTGCCTGACCTTGCTCGAGCAGGATCTGGCGTGACGCTTAGCTAGGTCAGACGCCGACGGAGGATCACGACGGCATTGCTTTACATCGTCTGGGCATTGCCCGCGCTCATCGTCATCGGCCTGCTGGCAAGCGGTCGGGCTTCCACGCTCGTTGCCGCAAGCATCAGCCTGCTGGTGGCAATCGTTGTCGCGCTTGGCGCGGCGCCCGGCGAATTTCAGTTGCGCGACGGCGCCAGCGCGCTCTTTCGCGGCGCATGGATCGGGTGGATCGTCGTACCATATATACTGGGCGGGCTGTTATTCTGGCAGATGGCTATTCGGCCCGGGGATGCAGCGATGCCGGTCGAGAGTCTCCGGCAGAACAGGCAGTCCAAGCGACGTCTGCTGTTTGCTGCGTGCTTCCTGATCGGCCCGTTTTCAGAATCCGCGACCGGCTTCGGCGTCGGAATCGTCGGGACGATGCTGTTGTTGCGCAGGCTCGACCTGCAACCGGTCTATCTCATGGCCTTCAGCCTGCTCAGCCAGACAATGATCCTGTGGGGCGGCATGGGCAACGGCGCGATCGTCGCTGGCGCCTTCTCTCGAAGCGATCCGACCATGCTCGCTGTCAATGCCAGCTTTTTTCAAGTCGCCCTGAATGCGCTCTGGTTGCCGCTCTACTGGAGGATGGCCGAAAAAGCAGGCGTCGGGGCTTCATCCAGCGAGTGTCTCAGCGAGGTCGTCTGGCTCGGCGGAAGCCTGTTTCTGCTGATTGCGGCAACGCGAGCACTGGGGCCTGAAGTTGCGATGCTCTGCGCCTATGGACCGGTCATCGTGCTGCGTTATCTTGTCGATGAGCGCCCCAATGCGGGCCGACTCCTTGACGCCCTGCGGAGAATGGCGCCGTTCGCGATCCTCATCACATGGCTCATGGCGACCCGGCTGATCTCGCCCCTGAGCGAATTCCTGCTGCAAACTGGGCGGCTCGAGCCGTTCGTCGGAGCCCCGGCCTGGTCGCCGCTGTTTCATGCGGGCACGTGGTTGGCTTTAGGCGCTGTCATCTGCGCATTCGTCTATGGTCATGTTTCCAGCTTAGGATCGCAAGTCCTGACAGCCTGGAGAACCGGACGGCTCGCAATTCTTGCCATCATCATCTTCTCGATGATGGCAGAGCTGCTATCCAGCTCCGGGATTGCCGCGGCATTGGGAGAGGGGATACATTCCGCAGCCGGCGGAGGCGCGTTGACATGGCTTGCTCTTGTCTCGGCAGTGTTCGGAGCCCTTGCAAACAGTGGTAACGCCGCAAACGGCCTGTTCATGAGTTCGCAGGTCAGTCTTGCGAAGGAAGCGGGCCTCAATGTCGCGGCCGTGATTGCCCTGCAACATACCGCCGCCCTGGCGCTGAACCTGATTTCACCAGTTCGCATGTCCATTGTTTGCAATATGGCAGGTTGTCGCGGACAAGAGCGCGCAGTCTACCGGGCCATGTTGCCTTTTGGCGCCGCGGTCATAGCCGTTTTGCTGATAGGCTCGCTGATGATCACGTATCGTGTACTTTAGCGGGACCCGGTCCTTGTTGCGGATCAAATGCAGCCCCTGTGGCACGAGATGCCAGCAAACTTCTCCATTTCTGAACGAGCCCCAATAAAAGGAGGTCGAGCATGTCCGAATTCAAACTGCATTGCTTTGCAATGTCAGGCAACTCCTACAAAGTGGCTCTGTTTCTCGCCTTGGCGGAAATGGATTGGACGCCGGTGTTCGTCGACTATTTCGGTGGGCAAACGCACCGAGAGCAATGGCGACAGGAGGTTAATGAACAGGGCGAGGTTCCGGTCCTCGAGCACAAGGGGGCAAGGCTCAGCCAGTCGGCGCTCATTCTCGACTATCTGGCTGAGGCGACTGGAAAATTCGGTCCCGAAAACGTCCGTGAGAAACAGGAAATCTGGCGGTGGATGTTGTTCGATAATCACAAATTCACCAGCTACTATGCCACCTTGCGCTTCCTGTATGGCATCAAGAAAACTGGGGAGACGGCGGTGACGCAATTCTTGAGGGAACGTGCAATTGCGGCCTACCGCATCGTGGATGATCACTTGCGGCAAACACCGTTCCTTGTGGCTGCTCGGCCCACCATCGCGGACCTGTCTCTTGCAGGCTACGTCTACATGCCCGAAGATGCGGGCCTGCCTCAGGAGGAGTTTCCTCACATCGCCAAGTGGAAGGACAGGATCCGGGATCTGCCAGGATGGCGACACCCCTACGATCTAATGCCCGGTCCGACATCGCTATAGTCGTATTTTTTCAGATCGCGACCGAGCGTTTCAATTTACTGCTATCGGCGGGCTTATACGCGCTCCTTTGACCAAGCCAAGGTCCTGCCAATTATACCTCTGGGTCTATCAGGCCTTTCGAACGACGGAGGAGAGCGCGAATGCCGTAAGCGTGTCGCGTACCCCTGGAAGTTCGGATATTTGCTGCCAGATCTGGCGAATACGATCGGCTTGCGAAGACTCGACCCTCACCACCAGGTCGAAATCGCCGGTCATGACGTCACAGGCGACAACCTCCGGGATTTTGCGTAGGACGTTGATGACGTCACCGCCCCTCATGCGGTCATGGCGATAGACGAACATGAGTGCGGTGGTCACCTGCCGGTCGTTTCCGCCCTCACCGGTGACGATCGTGTAGCCTTTGATGAAACCTTCTCGTTCGAGCCGTTCGATGCGCACCCGCACGGCGTTTCGGGACAGGTTCACCTTTGCCGACAATTCCGCGTGCGAAATGCGGGCGTTGTTTTTGAGTTCGGCAAGTACCAGTTCATCTATTCGGTCCAGAAGATATTTCATCCCGTTGCCGCCTCTATTGGTCGAAGATATCTGGCGTGACCGAATGATAGGCGACAAGGGCACACTCAGGGACCGAACTCCTTCTCGCGTCCGCGGCGGCGCGCTTGGCTGTTGAGGCAAGAACAAACGCAGGCAGAGCTGCTTTTTCTGCTGCCGAGAGCTTTCTGATGGTTTGATAACCGCTCAAGAGCGCATGGGCTTTGCGCCGGTCCAAACCGCCGCCGGGCACGCCTGTCCAGTCAACGAGAACGTCGGCGATCTCGGCGATGAGGGCGTCATCATGGCGAAGCCTGAAATTGATGACACCGCTGACTTCATCGCCAAGAAAAAAGACATTCGCGAAGACCAATGCACCATGTACGGGTCCCGATGGTAAGTCAGGCTGGCGGTTGAGCCCACTCTGAAAACTCATGTGTATCTGGCCCATAAGGCAGCCCACACTGCCACATTTGGCTGGCGAAGGATCACTTGTCGATGACCCGGACACGAAGCTTACAATGGCCACAAGCCGACCCGCAGCCTGAAACGTGGCATTGCCGTCGACGGTGCGCCTGGGTTCGGGGCAGGGGACGCCCGCCCGATGCAGCGTTTCCATCGTCGTGAAAGCGCGTTCGAGATCAAGCGGCTCGGCCCCGTTTTCAAACAGGGTCACGATGAACTCGCCTTCGGCAGACCGGAACAGATAGGTCGTTTCACGATCGCCGTCGGCGATGCCGATCACCGAGGACAGACCTGTCAAGCCGTATGCTTCCACGATCGCGTGGCGGTCTTCGTCAGACAGTTCGGTAAATACCGCCATGACTTCCCCTCAAGCGGGCGTGCGCTGCGGGACGTTTGCAAACGCCGCGTAGTCGCTGAAGATTTCCTCGATCTGCCGTTTGGTCAGGCATCCGTCTTCCTCGACGATGGAGCGCAGAGTTCTCTTTTCAGATAGTGCTCTCTTCGACAGCCAAGCCGCCTTGGAGTAGCCGATCAGCTTTGCTAGCGGGGTAGCCAGAACGAGAGACTGGTCCAACAAAGCCTTACAACGATCCTTATCGACCTCGATCCCCGCCACACACCGGTTGGCGAAGATTTCCATCCCTCTGGTCAGCATGCGTATTGACAGCAGGATGTTCAGGACAATGACCGGCTCCATCGCATTGAGTTGCAGTTGTCCGGCACTTGCGGCAAGCGTCACCGTCAGGTCATTGCCGATCACCTGAAATCCGATCTGATTCATCATTTCCGGAATGACCGGATTGACCTTGCCGGGCATAATCGAGGAGCCTGCCTGCATCGCCGGCAGCCGGATCTCACCCAGTCCCCCGATTGGGCCACTGCTCAAGAGCCGCAAATCGTTGCAGATCTTCGTCATCTTGACGGCAATTCGTTTGAGAATGCCTGAAAAGGCGACAAACCCGCCTGTATCCGATGTCGCTTCCACCAAGTTACGAGCTGTGATGAGCGGCAGACCGGAGATCTCGGAGAGTTTTCTGCACGCAACGCTCGGAAAGGCCGGCGGCACATTGATCGAGGTTCCGATTGCAGAGCCGCCAAGATTGACCTCCTGAAGAAGTTTCTTGGCAGACTGCACTTGGATGATGTCCTCGTCGATCAGTTCCGCAAAGGCTTCGAACTCCAGGCCGACAGTCATGGGCACGGCGTCCTGGAGCTGCGTGCGTCCAACCTTTATGACATCCACGAATTCAGCACCTTTCCGACGGAAAGTGTCCCGAAGATTGACCTGCGCGGCGATGAGCGCGTCGCAGGTGCGCAACAGGGTCAACCGGATCGCTGTCGGGTAGACATCGTTAGTCGACTGCGAGAGGTTGACGTCGTCGTTTGGGTGAAGCGTGGAATAGTCTCCGACGCTGGCGCCCAGCTTGAGAAGAGCAAGATTGGCCACGACCTCGTTGACGTTCATGTTGGTGGAGGTGCCCGCTCCGCCTTGCATCATGTCCACGGGAAAATTGTCATCAATCGCTCTTAGTTCGATGAGATCGTCGCACGCCTCTGCGATCGCAAGAGCTTTCTCAGAAGACAGCAGTCCGAGTTCCATATTGGTCAGCGCTGCGGCTTGCTTCACCATCGCCATCGACTGGATGAGCTCGGGAAAGTCTCTCAGGCGGAAGCCTGTGACGTTGAAATTCTCCTCCGCGCGCTGGGTATGCACGCCAAACAGCTTACCCGCGGGAATGGAGAGAGGCCCGATGAGGTCAGTTTCTATGCGATCGATCTTCATCGGTGACCTCAACTCAAAACGCCAGCGTGGAGCATCGCCCGATCGATCTGTTCGCGAACCGAGCTGCTGACGGGAACAAGAGGCAATCGCAGGTCCCCACGGATGCGGCCCAGCCGCTCCAGGGCATATTTCGGCCCAGCGGGGTTTGTTTCCAGGAAGAGCGCCCGGTGCAATGGCATCAGACGATCCTGGATCTCCAAGGCCGAGGTGAAGTCGCCCCCAAGGCAGGCGCGCTGGAATTCAGCGCACAGGCGCGGTGCAATGTTGGCGGTCACAGAAATGCACCCGTGCCCGCCCTGGGCCATGTAGCCGAGGGCGGTGCCGTCTTCCCCGGTCAGCAGGTTGAAGTCCTTGCCGCAGGCCATGCGCTCCAGTGAAGGTCGCAGGAGATTGCCGGTGGCGTCTTTCACACCGCTCACATTCTTGCAGTCGCTAAAAATGCGCGCCAACGTCTCGACCTGAATGTCGATCACACTGCGACCTGGAATATTGTAGACGATGATCGGGAGCTCGGCCTCCGCATCTATGGCTTTGAAATGCTGATAGATGCCCTCCTGCGTCGGCTTGTTATAATAGGGTGAGACGACCAGCAATCCATCGGCGCCGGCTTCCTGTGCATGGCGGACGAAGTCGATTGCCTCCGCCGTGCTGTTTGAGCCTGCCCCTGCAATGACCGGGATACGGCCGCCGACCGTTTTGACCGTAATCTCGACAACTTGTTTGTGCTCGGCATGCGTGAGTGTCGGACTTTCGCCTGTCGTTCCACATGGGACCAGTCCGGATGATCCCTCCTCGATCTGCCAGTTGATAAGGGCGCGCAGCGCGCCTTCATCGACACGCCCATCAGCAAAGGGTGTAACAAGTGCGGTGATGGAACCTTTGAACAAAATGGTACTCCTGATGTTGCTGATGGGCTTGTTGGCTGGTGATCTATTGCCGTTTGAGCCTGTTGATGCAGACGACCTTTGGTTGGGTCATGTCTTCAAAAGCAAAGCGCACCCCTTCGCGGCCCATGCTGCCATACTTGAAGCCGCCGAACGGCATAGCGTCGAACCGGTAGTCGGAAGAGTCGTTGATCATGATCCCTCCGGCATCAATCCCGCTGGCCGCCTCGAGGGCTCCCTCGAGGTCATTAGTGAATATACCGGCGTGCAGACTGTAGTCTGGCGCATTCGCAAGGCGGATGGCATCGCAGAGCGCATCGAAGGGTTCGAGGATTACGATCGGGGCGAACACCTCTTCGCTCCATAGGTCGCAACCAAAGGGAACATTTTCCAAGACCGTCGGTGGGTAAAGGTTGCCCGCCGGGCTGTGGCCGCAAAGGAGGTCGGCGCCAGAAGCAATGGCGCGGTCGACCATCGCCGTTGCGCGTTGAACGGCACGTTCCGAAATCATCGGGCCGACATCAGTGTCAGGCTCAAGTGGGTTTCCAGTCTTGAGCATTTTTGTGGCTGCAACGAACTCCGACTTGAACCGCTCATAAATGGAGCGCTGGATCAGGATCCTCTGGGTGCCAATGCAGTTCTGACCGGCCGCCCAGTAGGCTCCAGACAGGCAGCCGTCGACCGCAGCGACAAAATTGCAGTCTTCCATGACGATGACTGGTGCATTGCCTCCCAGATCCATCGCCAGCTTCTTGATGCCTGCAGCCTTGGCGATTGCCTCCCCCGTGGCAAACCCGCCCGTGAACGAAATCATTCGCACGTCTCTTGCCACGACGAGTGCCTTGCCAAGATCCGCGCCACCGATGACAACCGTAACAATCTCTTCCGGAAGGCCGCTTTGCACCAGAACGTCGACCAGTTTGAGCGCCGACAGGGGAGCAAGCTCAGACGGCTTGAGGAGCACGGCGTTTCCACCGGCAATCGCCGGCCCAAGCTTATGGGCGACCAGGTTCAGCGGGTCATTATAAGGGGTGATGGCCGCAATGATCCCGAGCGGCTCCCGGGTGTACCAACCCTGCCGGGCTTCGGACCCAGCATAGGACTCGAACGGAATGACCTCGCCGGCGTTGCGTTTGGCCTCATCGGCCGAGAGTTTTAGCGTGTTGACGCATCGGGTCGCCTCTTTGCGGGCCTGGTTTACCGTTTTGCCGGCCTCTTTGACGATCAGAAGCGCGAATTCTTCATGCGCCGCCTCGATGGCGGCGGCTGCCTTTTCAAGGATTGCAGCTCGCTTGTGGCGCGGCAGAGCTTTGGCGGCCTGCGCTCCGCGGCCGGCACGTTCGATAAGGCTGCCCACGCAAGAAGCATCGCTGCTGGGAACAGTTCCGACGACCGATCCGTCGAAAGGGTTGCGCACGACGATCTCATCGCTCGGCATGGGGCTGGTCAGGGCGAGGCTGTGCATCATGCAGCCTCCCTGGCAATGGCGGACGTGCTTTGCGCGTGAATTGCCACGATGTCGGACAATAGAGCATACGCAGTCTCAATTCGTCCCGCACCGGGTCCGGTAACCGTCACGGAGCCGAGCAGCTTCGTGCTGAACGAAACGGCATTGGTTGGACCGTTGACGGCGGCGAGAGGATGCTCCAACGGCAGTTGCTTCGGCATGACGCTTCCGACGACGCGGCCGTCTTCCCCCCGGGAGGCGGAACCAATGAGTTTCCAGCGGCTGTTGGCCTTGGCTGCATCCCTGATGTCAGAAGGCGAAAGCTGCGAAATGCCCTTGCAGGAGACATCATCCGGTTTGAGTTGTGCGCCAAGCAGCTCATTGGCAAGGATGACGACCTTCAAGCGGACGTCGAAGCCTTCGACATCCGCCGTGGGATCGGCTTCCGCGTAGCCGAGCTCCTGTGCTTGCCTGACGGCGGTATCGAAATCCAGGCCACTTTCCATCCGTCCCAGAACGAAGTTGGAAGTGCCGTTCAGAATTCCCTCGAAGCCATCGACCTCAGCGCCCGCGAGCGTCTTCTCGGCCATCCGGATCACCGGCGTTCCGCTCATCACGGAACCCTCGTACTCAAATCGGACGCCATTTGCCTCAGCGAGGGCCTTCAGCTCCGACGCCGCAAGTGCCACCGGACCCTTGTTCGTCGTGACAACATGCTTGCCGCTTGCAAGCGCTGAGCGGCAATGGGAGACTGCGGGCTCGCCGTCCGTCGGGTTGGTGAACGTTGCCTCTACAACAATGTCTGCCGGTGCGGTCCTGATGATCGTTTCGTTGTCCGCTTCCGCACTCCCGCCTGAGAGTTGGCCGAACCCACCCTTGGTGAACTTGGCTTCAATCAGCGTCTTCGCGTCGAGCCCGTTTGGTGAGATCACGGAGCCGAGATAAAGATCGCTCACAGCGACAATATTCAGACGGAACCCAAGCTCCCGCTCCCACAGCGGGTTCCTTGTCGCGATAAGCTCGGCCAAAGCGCGGTTTACGCCGCCAAAGCCGATGAGAGCAATGTTGTAGACGGTCATGACAATCCTCCAATGACACCAATGACGTTCTCTGCTCGCCGAAAATGCGAGGCAGACCGCTCAGTGGGAACGGCGCAAATCGGCCAAAGGAGGAGGCATTTCGCCCAAAATGCCAGCGTCACGACGCTTGCGCTCATTGCTTCTTTTGCGAGCAATCCGGCGAGCTGCTGGAGGTCCTGCAACAACACTGACATCTATGAAATTCCATCGAGTTCAAGGCTTTGCTGCGCAAGACGAACGATGGCCGCGGTCAGCCCCTCCAGCTGGTGGACTGCTACGCGATGAACCTGCCATCGCACCGGCAAGTCGACACCTGTCCCTTTGATCAATTCTGTCAGAGTGCCGGACCTGAGATGGGCCGCAGCAAGGTGAGCCGGGACAACGCCCCATCCGATGCCTGCGAGGGCTGCATCGAAGATGCTTGCGCGCGAGGGCAGCCGATGCACCGGAAACTCGACATCATCGCCGAGCGCAACTTTGACCCATCGCTTCGGAAAGGGGTCCGTCGACCCCATGGCCAGACCAGGCGCTTTGGCCATCGCCTCGGCGCTTGCCCCTTGTGGAAAATGGCGGCTGCTATAGCCCGGGGTTGCCACGGCTACCAAGCGAAGGCTGCCCAACGAACGGCTGTCGTGATCCTCAAGCAGTTCCTCGCCTAAGGTGACCGCAGCGACAACCTCGCCGGCTCGCAGCCTTTCTAGCGTCCGAATGGTTTCATTCAGAACCAGGTCGACGAGAAACGGTGCGGATCGTACGAAGTCGGAGACGGCATCCAGGATCCAGCTCCCGAGCCATTCCGGATTGGCGGCAATCCTGATGGTCATGCGTTCAGGCAGTGAGCCAGGACCGATGAGACCGGGCATTCTGGAGGCCAATTGGCGCTCGAGCAGTTCGACGCGCTCGAAATGGTAGACGAGCTGAGCACCCGCCGTGGTGGCGGAACACGGGCTTCCTCTGACGATCAGCGCGACGCCGAGGCGTTGTTCCAACTGCTTGACCCGCTGCGACACAGCTGATTGCGTAACCTTCAGTTCGCGAGCAGCTCTGTCGAAACTGCCCAATCTGATGACAGAAACGACGGCCTTGACTGCCTGGTAGTCTATCATGGCTCGAGTCCAGTCTGCATGTGACGGTTGGCGAAGTTTGTTCTTGTCTGGGCTTGGCGCGCAAAATTGCTGCCACCGGAGCGCGCGAATGACCGTCGCTAACCTTCTTTCATCCGGCGTTCGACAGCTTCATCATCAGAAGACCGGAGAGTATCATGGCGCCGGCGAGAATGCGCATTGGGGCAGCTGGCTCGTTCAAGACCAGGACGCCAAGCAGGAACGACCCGACGGCTCCAATGCCAGTCCAGACAGTGTAGGCCGTGCCAAGCGGAAGAACGCGCATCGAGAATGAAAGCAGCACACCACTTGCAATCATTGCGACGACCGTGATTGCCGACGGAACAAGCAGTGTGAAGCCTTCGGACTTTTTCATATAGAAGGCCCAGACCACTTCGAGCAGCCCGGCGATGAGCAGAATAATCCAATGCATAGTGTGTTTTCCTTGAGAACGTCGCTGACATAGCGGGAAGATCCCGACGAGAGGGCTTCCCGCTGCACCTGGCGTCGGAACTCGCGTCTTCAGGACCGGTCGAAGGTCTCGTCGAGAGCGTTATTGATATCGGCGATGAGATCCTCGGGATCCTCCAGGCCGATGGAAAGACGCAGATGTCCATATTTCTGGAAATTCAGCGGATAGCGTTCGGCGCCTCCGCGGCCGCTTCCCCCGACGTGCACGATCAGGGTCTCGTCGTGGCCGAGCGAGACCGCCGAGGTGATCACCTTCAGATTGGAAACGAAGCGGTTTTGGGCGTCCGGGTCCCCCTCGACCGCGAAGGCCATGACGCCGCCATAACCCTTGCCTGCAAATTGAGCCTTTGCCAGTTGGTGCTGGTCGTGGCTTTCGAGCCCGGGATAAGTGACGTAGGCAACCCGCTCGTCGCCAGCAAGGGAATTCGCAACGACCTGTGCGGTGGCGAACTGCTGTTTGAGGCGCAATGGAAGCGTGACCGAGCCGCGGGTAATCAGCCAGGCATTGAAGGGGGAGATTGTTCCGCCGAGATCGACAAGGGCGTCCGCCTTGACATGATGGATGAGTTCCTTGGAACCGACCACCACACCGCCCATCGCATCACCATGGCCATTGATGTACTTGGTCAGGGAGTGGATGACGAGATCGGCGCCGAGCGCCAGCGGCCGGAAAAATGGGGGAGGCGTAAAGGTGGAGTCGACCGACAGAAGCGCGCCAGCCTTCCTGGCTATGGAGACCAGTGTCGCGATGTCGGCAACCTTCGTCGTCGGATTGGCGATCGTTTCCGTATGGATAAGCTTCGTGTTGGGCCGGACGGCAGCTCTGACTGCCTCCATGTCGCCCATATCGACGAAGGTTGCCTCAATCTTGTAGCGCTGAGGCAAGAGCTCGGCGAAGAGCCGCCAGACGGCTTCATACGTGACATCGCCGACGATCACATGATCGCCGCTTTTCAGGAAGGTGAAGAACACGGCGTGGAGGGCAGCTACACCGGTTGCGAAGACGGCTGCGTCCTCTCCACCTTCCATGGCCGCCAGCTTGCGCTGCAGGCAGATCTGGTTATGACCGGAATTGCGTGTATAGGAAGGCGCCTCCGTGTCCGACCAGTCCATGGTCGAGGGGTCGTAGGGCAGAAGATAGGAATTGGCCATGACGATCGGTGTGCGGATCGCGCCGGAGGTCTTGTCGATCTCGTTGCCGCCATGCACCGAAAGCGTGTTGAAGGAGAGCGTCGAAAGCTCGTGTTTGTCTGGTCTGGACATGTCGTGGGTCTCTGGTTGTTCGGGGTTTAGGGGCCGCGCTAGCGGCGCGTCGGCACAGCATTTTCGAGCTTCTGGAAGGCCTGGGTGATGAGAAAGGTCAGACCGACATAGAAGAGGGTGACGAGGAGCAGCGGTTCATAGACGAGCAGCGTGTCCTGGCGGATCTTGTAGGCGGCGCCATAGAGGTCCATGACCGTCACCGAAAACACGATCGGTGTGGCCTTGAGCTGAAGGACCACTTCTCCGGCAAAGGTGGGCAAGCCGATGCGGATTGCACGGGGAAGCCAGATCCGGCGCAGGATCATGGCGGGCGACATGCCAACGGCGCGAGCAGCCTCTAGTTCACCCTTCGGAACCGCCAACATGGCGCCTCTGAGGATCTCACCTTGATAGGCTGCAAAATTCAGCGTCAAAGCAAAGGCGGCGAAGAACAGGCCTTCTCGCAATATCGGCCACAGGAAACTTGTTCTCAGTCCCGGTACGTAAGGCAGATACGTGCCCAGGCCGTAGTAAATGAGCCAGAGCTGAATCAGAAGCGGTGTGCCGCGGAAGAACGTGCAGTATCCCTTCGCAACCCAGCGTGCGCCGGGGCTCTTGCCCACCTGGGCAATCGCAAGGAAGATCGCCAGGCCAAAGCCGCAGGTCACCGAGATCACAAGCAGCAGGCAGGTGAGGAAAGCACCTTGCAGAATGAGATCGCGGTAGGGGAAAATCCAGCTGAAATCCATGTCCGCTTCCCTTACGCATTCGGTCTTTGTCCGCGACGGAAGTAGGCTTCCAGCGCAGCGAAGAGCATGTTCGAGACTATGGTGATGACGAGGTAGAGCACCGCAGCAGCTAGAAAGAACACCATGTATTCCTTGGTGTTGCTTGCTGCGACGCGCGCGGCAAGCGCCAGTTCCTGGTAACCAACGACGGCGATCAATGCACTGTCCTTGATGACCGACATCCAGAGATTGGCAAAGCCCGGCAGCGCGTTCGGGATGAGGCCTGGCAAGACGATCCTGCGGAAGCGCAACGCCGGACGCATTCCGAACGCTTTCGCGGCTTCCAGTTGCCCGACAGGGATTGCAAGGATTGCGCCGCGCAGCACCTCTGTCATGTAGGCACCCTGCACAAAGCCAAGGACCGCAATAGCCGCGACAAGACCGTTGATTTCGATAGGTCCCAGTCCCGCCCAGGCAAGGATACGGTTCACGCCGTCTGTTCCGGCGTAATAGAGGGCAACGATCAGTATCAGCTCGGGTACGGCACGAATGATCGTGGTATAGGCATTAAGCAGGAGTTGGAGCGGCCGAAACCCACTCAGTTTTCCGAGCGCGCCGAACAGTCCGATTAGCATCCCGACCAGATATGCTCCGGACGAGATCAGGACAGTGGCCAGGGCACCCGCAAGGAGCACGCCTCCCCAGCCGGGAGGCGCGATGGACAGAAGATCCAGCGCTGAATGTGTGGGGTTCATGGGAAGCCTTCCAGTCAAGGCAGGGATCGCCGCACAGCTGTGTGGCGATCCGCAACCGCCTTGGTCTCAATAGGGGTCGTAGTCGAAGTACTTCTTGCTGAATTCGGCATACTTGCCGCTGTCCCTGACGGCCTTGATGGCGGCGTTCAGTCTTTCGCGCAGCGCGTCGTCGCCCTTGCGCACACCACCGCCGACCCCCGCGCCGAGGATGGTGTCGTCCGGCTCGACATTGCCCTTATACTCGCAGCACTCTTCTCCGAGGTCTGTTTTCAGGAATTCCTTGAGCGGGCCGGTGTCGGCAAAGACGTAGTCGATGCGTCCGGAGGCAAGGTCCTGGAAGGACTCATCGACCGTCGCATAGCTCTTCTCGCTCGCGACGTCGGCGAAGTGTTTCTTGAAATAGGCGGATTGGGTGGTCGAGACGGCAATGCCCACCGTCTTGTCCTTCAGCTCCTTGGCCGCAACCCCCATGGCGCCGTCCTTCGGGCCGATCATCCCCGCCAGCGCTGAATAGTACTTGTCGGTGAAGTCGATCCGCTTCTTGCGCTCGTCGGTGATCGACATGGAGGACCAGATCACGTCGATCTTCTTGCTTTCCAGCGCCGGAATGAGGCCATCCCAGGCAACGTCGACGATCGCGCATTTTTCCTTCAGCTCCTCACAGACGGCGTCCATCAGGTCGATCTCCCAGCCGATCGCCTTGCCGGAGGCGTCCTTGGTCGTGTAAGGCGGATAGGCCTCGTTGACGATGCCAAAGCGGATGTCGGCGTGCGCATTTGCCGCCATCATGATCATGCCGATGGCCAGAGCTTTTCCCAGATGCTTCATTTGCATTCCCCTTTTTGCTGTTGAAAAGATTGATTGGTCAGTGCGAACCGGCTGCAACGAATTCTTTGCAGCGAGCGCTCGTGGGCGCGCCGAAGACCTGTGCGGGGGAACCTTCCTCCTCAACCTGGCCTTGGTGCAGAAACATGACGCGTGTCGAGACATCCCGAGCGAACTTCATCTCGTGGGTAACCATGATCATGGTGCGGCCCTCCTCGGCGAGGCCGCGGATGACCTTCAGCACCTCCCCGACAAGCTCGGGATCAAGAGCCGATGTCGGCTCATCAAACAGCATGACAGCGGGATCAACGCAGAGTGCACGAGCGATGGACGCGCGCTGCTGTTGTCCGCCTGACAGGAAGGCGGGGTAGGCGTCCTTTTTGTCGTAAAGACCGACCTTGGCCAGCAGTGCTTCGGCCTTCTCGATGGCTATGGCCCGCTCGACCCCGAGCACATGTACCGGCGCTTCGATGACGTTCTGAAGGATGGTCATGTGCTGCCAGAGGTTGAAGCTCTGGAAGACCATGCCCAGGCCGGTTCTCAGCCTTTCGATTTGGCGCCAGTTGGCGGGTTGCGATTTTCCGCCGCGCCCACTTCGCAACGCGACTTCTTCGCCATTGATGCGGAGGGAACCACAATCCGGAATCTCAAGGAAGTTGATGCAGCGCAGGAAGGTGCTTTTGCCCGAACCTGACGATCCAATAATCGAGACGACATCGCCCTTCTCGGCCGACAGGGAAATGCCCTTCAGGACCTTGTGGGCTCCATAGCTCTTGTGAACATCACTCACGACCAGAGCGGGCGGGTGTTTCTCAGTGCGCATTGTTCCTCCTTTACGATGCGACGAGTGCCCGCTCCTCCGGGCAAAGCTTCGCCGCCGCCGCGACGCCGCGACGCAATTTTTCTTCCGTGTGGCGAGTGACGCCGGTTGTCAGCTGCTTTCCACCCCCAGCCAGCGGCCACCGGTCAATATCTTGACTTTCGCCACTTGCTCCGTAGGCGCCAGCTATGTTGGGAGAAGGTTCTGCCTATAGACGTCGCACCCCGGCGCCAGTTGCCGAAGACCACTGACCAGCATGTCGGCGGCCGCCTCAAGTGCCTCCTCTGGCATCGTTTCGAGGCTCTCCAGGATGAACCACATTCGACCACCGATTGAATCCAGGCGCGTGCGCGTTCCCTGTCGCCAATTCCACCGGCGGCATGTCACGCCGATATCGTCGCGCCAGATCACCTCACCAACGGACGGATGTTCGACGATTGCCTCGCCATTCGCGACCGTGTCGAACGCTTCCGTACCGTCGGCAATCGCCAGCCGCGGCTTGCCGACATAGGCATCAAAATTCTCGCCCCCGACGGGCACGGCAAAACGCAGGCTGACGGCATTGTAGAGGTCGACCAACGGATTAATGGTGGGTAGGCGACCGTCCTTTTCAACCCGCTTCTTCAGCGCCTGTGCAGAGCACGGCGTCCGGTTGGGTTTGGCCCCGAAACGGCTATAGACGTCCGCCCAACTGGCAAGATGGGCGTCGCCCCATTGTGGTCCACCGGCGCGGACGAAATCACAGGCTTCCCCAAGCACGTCGCGCGCCATTGGCCCGCGGGTCGGATCGCTGGCATCAACCAAGATGCTGATCGCACGGAAATCCGGCGCTATTTCTGCGACAGACCTGTCGATGAGCGGAAAATCCAACATGCCCTCTAGCTCCCATTGACCAATTTAGTCTATAATACCGACCATGGAAAAGAAAGTCAATATATCGACCGACACGGTCGCCGATGTCGAGCGCGTCAGCGCAACCGTCTCCCAGAACCTGAAAACCTTCAGGCGCCAGAGCGGCCTGACGCTGGACGAACTGTCCCGGAAGTCCGGCGTGAGCAAGGGCATGCTGGTCGAGATCGAGAAGGGAACAGCCAATCCGAGCATCGCCACACTGTGCCGGGCCGCTACCGCCTTGGGCGTGTCGGTTGCGGATTTCGTCGGGGTGGCGTCGAGTGTTCCTGTTCGCATAGTCCCGGCACAGGACGCATCGACCCTGTGGCACGGTCCGAAGGGCGGAAGCGCAACACTTCTCGTTGGAACCAACGGGCCGGACGAGATCGAGCTGTGGCGCTGGACGCTTTTCCCGGGCGAGATATTTGAATCTCCCGGCCATTCGCCCGGCACACTCGAGCTCATTAACGTCGAAACGGGTGAGCTCACCCTGAAGTTTGCAGACAGCGAGCACTTGGTTCACGCGGGTTCATCCGTTCTGGCGCGAACCGAAGACAAGCACGCCTACATGAATTGTGGAAACGATGAACTACGGTTCGTAATGGCTGTGGCGGAACTGCAGCGACCTCGGGTGAGGACGGGTCTTTAGCGATCGACGATCGGGGCGCAGATGAGCAGCAAGATAACGACAAATCAGCCAGTTTCGGCCAAGGCCTCGCCTGACGTCAATGATCTCGGCTTTTCGACCCGCTCCATACATGAGCCGTTCCCGTCTACTGCGATTGCCTCCCTTCGGAGTAGACCATCGGCTTCTGTCTGCGGTCGGACCACCCTTGTCCAGCCAGGCGGGGCGGACGGGGATCGGTCGGCGACATGGCTGCTCGAGCACAAGCTTGCCCGTCTTGAAGGGGCGGAGGCCGGTCTTGTCCTCTCCTCAGGTCTGGTTGCCTTTCGCACGCTTGCCCGGTCATTTCTTGCTGCCGGAGACGAGATTATTGTTCACAGGCCGGTCTGCACCGACACAGCGTACCTAATGCTGGAGATTGTTTCGGCGGTCGGCGCAAGGCTTGTCGCGGTGGATCTTTCGGAGCCGGACGTGATCGGCCGTTCGATAACCGAACGGACAAGATTGGTGTATTTCGATACGCCCACCAATCCTTTGAACAGCGTTCTGGATGTCTCGGCCATTTCTGAACACGCTCACGCGTTCGGCCTCAAGGTGGCAGTTGATAGCACATTTGCAACGCCGGCCCTTCAAAGGCCGCTTGAACATGGGGCGGACATCGTGCTGCACTCGCTGTCGAAATACATGAACGGGCACGGTGATACGGTCGGCGGCGCATTACTTGGGACGGCGGCGGATATTCGAAAATTGCGCCACGAAAGCCTGCGCGAGCGCCATGACACCACCATCTCGCCGCAAGCTGCGTTCCTGATCCTGCGCGGGCTCAGTACTCTGGCGCTCAGAATGAATCAGCATTGCAACACCGCGCACGTCCTTGCTCTGACACTGGAGGCCCATCCCTCGGTTGCCTGGGTGAGATATCCTTTCCTCACGTCACATCCCGATCATGAAATTGCGCGCCGTCAGATGTCGGGCGGCTCCGGGATGCTCGCCTTTGCGCTTGAGACAGGCCCGGAGGGCGCCACGGCAATGATCAAGAGACTGAGCCTGATCAAGTCAGGCGGAGATCTGGCGGAGGTTGGTAGTTTCATTTGTGGCTCAGCTCGGCTCACCGGTGCCCGTCATCTGTCCCTTGTCGGCAGCCAGTTCTGCGTCAACCTCGGCGAGGACGCAATTCGATGCTCGGTCGGTCTCGAGGACGCCGAAGATCTCGTTGAAGATCTTCTGACGGCGCTCGAATTTGCATAACCTGGTTCCGACCAGCCGGACCTCAGGCTCAATATCGCATTCGGCGGCTTAAGCCTTTCGCGACTAAAGCGCTCCTTGCTAGGCGGGGCCTTGTTCTTTCAACAGCCGATAGAGTTGCGCCCGGCTGATGCCGAGCATCTCGGCTGCACGTTGCTTGTTGCCTCCGGCCTGCTGGAGGGCGGCGCGCAGGGCTGCATGGGCTTCGGATTTCATGCGACTCTTCAAGTCGCTCTTCGCATTCGCAGAGGGTGACGGGCGACGACTATCGAGCGATGCAGTGGATAGATGCCCCGTCACGATCATGCGCGTGAGGGCATTCTCCAGTTCCCGGACGTTACCCGGCCACGTATGAGCGACAAGCCGCTCATGATCCTCAGCTGTCAATACTGGCGCCGGGACGGACAGCCGCGTGGCGATGCGTGCAAGGAGGTGTTCGGCAAGATGAGCCAGATCGCCCCTTTCTCTCAGGACCGGGACCTCGATCGGCAGAACGTTGAGCCGGTGATAGAGGTCCTCGCGAAAACGCCCTGTCTGCACCAGTTCGACGAGTGGCTTGTTGGTAGCGCAGATGATGCGAAGATCGATGCCGACCGGGTTGGTGCCGCCGACGCGGACGATCTCGCCGGTCTGGAGCACGCGCAGAAGACTGCCCTGCAGGGCCAGCGGCATGTCGCCAATCTCGTCAAGGAAGAGCACGCCGCCAGTCGCCAGTTCGAACTTGCCAGGTTTACCTTGGCTGCGCGCACCCGTGAAAGCCCCGCCCTCATAGCCGAAAAGCTCTGCTTCGATAAGTTCGCTGGGAATGGATGCGCAGTTGACCCACACGAATGGCCCGGTAGAGCGGTCCGACAAGGAATGGATTGCCTGCGCGGCCAGTTCCTTGCCGGTGCCTGTCTCACCGCAGATGAGAACCGGCAGATCATACGCGGCCGCCAGTTTAAGTGCGTCGCGATGCGCTTCCATCAACGGATCAGTCCCGATGACATCGTCGAGACCGAACTTCGACTGCCAAGCTTTCGGCTTCGAAGGAATGGCGAGTTCCGCCTTCGAAATCCGGCCGTAGGTTTTTTTCAGGGCATCGTAGTCGGAGAACAGCGCCAGACCCACGGCGCCGATGATCCTTCCGTCCTTGTGCACAGGGACCTGCTTCGTCACCAGCTTATGGCCGCGCACTTCGAGCGGATAACCAATATGAGTGCCAATACCCCGCGCGACGAAATGAAGTCTAGTTTGCGGCCCCACCACATCGGTGATGTGCCGCCCGAGAAATTCCTCGGCCTCACCGCCAAGGAGGCGGCAATAGGGGTCGTTGATCAGGACGATCGTTCCTTCCGTGTCGACGGCGACAAGGCAATCGGAAACGTGATCGAGGACAAGCCGGAGGAATCCGGCTTCCTCGGAAGAACCTGCTAGCCATTCGGGAAGGGTCATATCAGCTGCCTGACTACTACTGAGATATCGCAAATCGCATGTTAGCGGGTTTTGTCTCAGATGCGAGAATTTTTGTGCCGCAAACGAGACAAAGAGATGGAGCTCACCTGGTCAGCAAGACAGTGGGAATCCACCTTCCATTCCCAATAATCGTTTGTCTTGAGGGTGTTAGATTGAGCAAGACTGGCATACGTGGAACTGGCCCATGGCTTGCGATGCTCCTTGGCGTAAAAACCGAAAGGGGAGCAGATATCATGCATACAGAAACAATAGAGATAGGCGATACGATCGTCCGGGTGTCGGGCGCGGGCCAACCGCTCGTCTTCGTGCACGGATTTACGACGACCGCGGAATTCTGGCGCGGGCAGGTCGAGGCCTTCTCATCCCGCTACAAAGTCATCCGTATCAACCTGCCGGGGCACGGCGTGTCGCCAAGACCTGCCGGTCGCAGCTATACCATCGACGCCTTCGCAAACGACGTGCTCCAAGTCTTCAGCAAGCTCGACATCCGCCAGGCCGTCCTTGTCGGCCTCTCGATGGGCGGAACCATCGCACAGAGCTTTACGCTGGCGCATCCGGAGCGCGTACAGGCGTTGGTGCTCGTCGGAGCGACGCCGCATGGACTTGGAGAGGACGTCAATGTCGATAATGTTCTGAAGGCGATTGACGACCTCGGCGTTGTCCAGGCCAGCCAGAACGTCATTGATCGGTCGTTCGGCAGCGCGGCCAGTCAGGAACTCCTGAACTTTGCCAGGCAGGAGGTCGCACAGACCCCCGATTTCGTGGCGCGCGAAGCGATCGCGTCACTAAATGCATCCGACAGTCGTTCGCGTCTTGGCGACATCAGGGTCCCGACCCTGGTGGTCGTCGGAAACGAGGATATCATCACGCCGCCGGCGGAGTCGGTGATCCTGGCTGAGGGCATACCGGACAGCAGGCTGGAGGTGGTCGAGAATGCGGGACACTTCCCGATGCTCGAGCAGCCTCACAAATTCAATGAAATGCTGGCAGCATTTCTGCGGGCCTGTGAAGATCCGGTTTCTCAGACGAGCGGCCAAGGCCTCTCGCAACATGCCATCTAGGGGAGGGCTCGAAATGTCTGTTCATGAACTTTCGTCTGGAACCGTAGCAAAGGCCGAGGGCCTCGACCGGAACACAAAACGCACGGTCTTCGCTGCTGCGCTCGGGACCGTTTTCGAGTGGTACGACTTCTTCATCTATGGGTCGCTTGCCGCATTCTTCAGTACGCTGTTCTTCCCCAAGGGTAACGAGACCGCGGCACTTCTTGCGGCACTTGCGACCTTTGGCGCCGGCTTTGTCCTTCGGCCCTTCGGCGCGGTCGTCTTTGGACGGCTAGGCGACCTCGTCGGCCGGAAAAAGACCTTCCTCGTCACCATGCTGGTCATGGGCCTTGCAACGGCTGCAATTGGTCTCTTGCCGACCTACGAATCGATTGGCTGGGCTGCCCCTGCATTGCTGGTGGCCTTGCGTCTTCTCCAGGGATTGGCTGTGGGTGGCGAGTTCGGCGGCGCCGTGACCTATGTTGCCGAGCACGCCGATCACAATCAACGTGGTTTAACGACCAGCTGGATCCAGATCACGGCGACGCTCGGTCTCTTCCTGTCGTTGCTCGTGATTGTGCTGTGCCGCAGCTCGATGTCGCCCGAAGCCTTTGCAAGCTGGGGCTGGCGCTTGCCTTTCGTCGGCTCGATCGTGCTTCTGGTTCTTTCGCTCTACATCCGACTGAAGTTGCATGAGTCGCCTGTGTTCCAAGAGATGAAGGCACAGGGTAAGGGCTCGAAGAATCCGATCGCCGAGACCCTCGGTGATAGCCGGAATCTTCGGCTGATTATGGTTGCGATCTTTGGTGTCGTCGCAGGCCAGGCTGTGATCTGGTACACGGGCCATTTCTACAGCCTCTACTTCATGACGACGACGCTGAAGATGACGCATGATCAGGCCAACTTTTACCTCCTGATCGCGCTGACGCTCGGTACGCCCTTTTTCCTGTTCTTCGGCTGGCTTTCCGATCAAATCGGACGCAAATGGATTGTCGTGACAGGTTGCGCACTGTCGGCGTTCCTGATCATGCCACTCTTCCAGGCGCTGGGGACCTACGGCAACCCCACCCTTGCCGAGTTCCGTGCAAAGACGTCGGTCACGCTCGTTGGAAACGACTGCGACCACGATCAGTCATTCATCGGGCAATTGTTCAGTCCCCAGGCGACGACTGATTGCCAGAAGGCGAAGGCGCTTCTGACAGCCCGGGCGGTCCCCTACACGGTCAAGACCGACGCAGAACCCCTGCGGGTTCAAGTCAACGGCGGCGAGGCGAAGCCGTATAACGAAGCCGAACTGCTCGCGGCTTTGACTGCAACTGGCTTGCCTGATCCGAAAGCACCCGTTCAACCGAACGGACCCGCAGTGATCGGCATCTTGTTCTGCCTCGTGTTCCTGGCCACGATGGTGTACGGCCCTCTCGGAGCGCTTCTTGTGGAGCTCTTCCCTGTCCGTATCCGCTATAGTGGTGTTTCCGTCGCCTTGCAGCTCGGGAACGGCTGGATCGGGGGATTCGCTCCCTTTGTCGCGACGGCGGTGGTGATCGCCACCGGCAACATCTTCGGTGGACTTTGGTACACCGTCGCGTTTGCCGGACTGACGGCCGTGATCGGTGCGCTTCTCCTGCCTGAAACGCGAGGCCGCGATCTGAACAGCTGACGCGGCGAAGTGGTTCACTCGGCAAGTCGACTGTCAAGTCGCCTGGTTTCCTGAGCCGCCAACAGATCGACGTAGACGAAGTCCGGGCAACTCGCCCGGACTTCTCTTAGGGGTCCGCGGAACGCCCCGTCAAAAGAGTCTGATCAACTCACAAATTAGGCGGACCACGAGTTGAGCTCTGGCCGGTGCAGCCGCGGGCCCTGAAATGCTTGAATATCTGCGAGGACATCCTGCGGCGGTCTCGTGCAGCGACCACAAAAAGCAAGCTGCAGGGGGCTCCTGAGATTCACCCTCCAATGAAGTGCCTGATGCTTCAGGAAAATCGCTAATTTATGAGGAGGAGTTCATGTCAGCCAAAACCTATCCGGTGCTGAAATCGGCAAAAGTTCGTGCCCTGATCGATGACGAGAAGTACCAGAAGTGGTATCAGGAGAGCATCGAGGATCCCGAGAAGTTCTGGGGCAAGCACGGCAAGCGGATCGACTGGTTCAAGCCCTATACGAAGGTCAAGAACACGTCCTTCAAGGGCAAGGTCCCGATCAAGTGGTTCGAGGACGGCCTGACCAACGTCTCCTACAACTGCATCGATCGTCACCTGAAGACGCATGGCGAACGCACCGCCATCATCTGGGAAGGCGACAACCCCTATATCGACAAGAAGATCACCTATAACGAGCTCTACGAGCACGTTTGCCGCATGGCGAACGTCCTCAAGAAGCACGGCGTGAAGAAGGGTGACCGCGTCACCATCTACATGCCAATGATCCCGGAAGCGGCTTATGCCATGCTCGCCTGCGCCCGCATCGGCGCGGTGCATTCGGTGGTCTTCGGCGGCTTCTCGCCAGAAGCCCTCGCAGGTCGCATCGTCGACTGTGAATCGACCTTCGTCATTACCTGCGACGAAGGTGTTCGTGGCGGCAAACCGGTTCCGCTCAAGGAAAACACCGATATCGCGATCGAAATCGCCGCCAAGCAGTATGTGATCGTCAACAAGGTCCTGGTCGTGCGCCGCACCGGCGGCAAGATCGGCTGGGCACCGGGCCGCGATATCTGGCACCATCAGGAAGTGCACACGGTCAAGGCCGAATGCCCGCCGGTGAAGATGAAGGCGGAAGATCCGCTGTTTATCCTCTACACCTCGGGTTCGACAGGCAAGCCGAAGGGCGTCATGCACACGACCGGCGGCTATCTCGTCTATGCCTCAATGACGCACGAATATGTCTTCGACTATCACGATGGTGACATCTACTGGTGCACGGCCGATGTGGGCTGGGTGACCGGTCACTCCTACATCGTCTACGGGCCGCTTTCGAACTGCGCCACGACGCTGATGTTCGAGGGTATCCCGACCTTCCCGGATCAGGGCCGCTTCTGGGAGGTGATCGAGAAGCACAAGGTCAACATCTTCTACACCGCACCGACCGCGATCCGCTCGCTGATGGGTGCCGGCGACGAGTTCGTGAAGCGCTCGGACCGTTCGTCGCTCCGCCTTCTCGGCTCCGTGGGCGAACCGATCAATCCGGAAGCCTGGGAGTGGTATTACAACGTCGTCGGCGAGCAGAAGTCGCCCGTCGTCGATACCTGGTGGCAGACGGAAACCGGCGGCATCATGATCACGCCGCTGCCGGGTGCGACCGCGCTGAAACCCGGTTCGGCCACGCGACCTTTCTTCGGGGTCAAGCCGGAGCTGGTGGACAATGAGGGTCAAGTGCTGGAAGGCGCGACCGACGGAAACCTCTGCATCACCGACAGCTGGCCGGGCCAGGCCCGCTCCGTCTATGGCGATCACGATCGCTTCGTGCAGACCTACTTCTCCACCTACAAGGGCAAGTATTTCACGGGTGACGGCTGCCGCCGCGACGAAGACGGCTACTACTGGATCACGGGTCGCGTGGACGACGTCCTGAACGTCTCCGGTCACCGCCTGGGCACGGCCGAAGTCGAATCGGCGCTGGTCTCGCACCACCTCGTCTCCGAAGCGGCCGTCGTGGGTTACCCGCACAACATCAAGGGCCAGGGCATCTATTGCTACGTCACCTTGATGTCGGGCCACGAAGGCAATGACGCGCTGCGGGCGGACCTGGTGAAGCATGTCCGTACGGAAATCGGCCCGATCGCCACACCGGACAAGATCCAGTTCGCGCCCGGTCTGCCGAAGACCCGTTCCGGCAAGATCATGCGCCGTATCCTGCGCAAGATCGCCGAGGATGATTTCGGCGCGCTCGGTGATACCTCGACGCTCGCAGATCCGGCTGTCGTGGATGACCTGATCGCGAACCGACAGAACAAGGTGGCACAGTGAACCCAACGTCACTGGTACGTAAGGGAGAAGGGTAGTCACTATTGGCTCTTTTCATCCGACAACTTCCAAGACGCATTTGCACCTCCTATGGCTTTGCAGAACAATGCCTCGCAATTTGAGCGCTGTGTTGCCCCGGTGGGGGTCCACTGCCTCCGGCGGCACGAAGCCGTCGAAGGCAGTGAAGTTTCATTTGCGGTAAAAGCAGTTCATTCACCGAACGCGCTCGCGCGTTACGCAGCCTCAGAAAGAAGAGTGTCACGATTGCTGGCTTCGGTTTTGAAGTTGGCAATCAAGCTGAGCAGGCCTTCGGTATCAGTTGCCAAAGCCGCTGCAATTTCGGTCGATGCCTGCGCCATGGCAGCATTTTTCTGGGTTGCCACGTCAAGTTCATTGATCGAGCTTGCCACGCTGGAGAGTGTCGTGTCCTGTTCTTTGGCGCTACGGGCGATACTTGCTACGAATTCATCGGCTTCTTCTATCTGTCTCGATATGCGCTGGAGCGCCTGACCGGCATTGCCAACATGGCTCACACCTTCGGTGACCTGAAGCGTCGACTTGGAGATTTGATCCTTGATCTCTTTCGCAGCAGAGGCTGAACGCTGTGCCAGCTCGCGCACTTCCTGGGCAACAACTGCGAAGCCCTTACCGCTCTCACCTGCTCGAGCGGCTTCGACGCCAGCGTTTAGTGCAAGGAGGTTGGTCTGGAACGCAATCTCATCGATGACACTGATGATATTGGAGATCTCTCTCGCAGAATGTTCGATTCCAGCCATCGCGCTGATTGCTTTCACGACAATTGCTTCGCTTTGGGTAGCTTCCTGGCTGATGGCGCTAACCTTGGCTGCTGCGCTATGCGCTCCCTGCGCTGTTTCCCGGACGGTAACCGCCAGTTCATCAATCGCAGCTGAAGCCTCTTCGAGGTTCGCTGCCTGAAGCTCGCTTCGGCGTGCAAGATCGGCTGACGCGCGATAAATTTCATCCTTGCTCATCGAAATGACCTGGCCTTTCTGGTTGACGACAGCCAAGGCCAGTTCGAGTTTCTCTATCGCAGTGTTGAAGTTCAAGCGCAGGGCAGCATATTTCTCGCCTAGATCAGCGCATCTGACGGTAAGGTCGCCGCGGGATAATGCTTCCAGTGCCCCACTGATCGTGGAAACAACATGCGCTTGGACCGATCGCTCAGCCTCTTCGAGCTGCAATCGCTGCTCCCGTTCGGCTTCTAGGGCGAGTTTGTTCTCGGCATCGCGACGCTCCAACTCCAGCCGCCTTCTCACTCTGTCTTGAAGGGTCTTGATCGAAGTGGCCATCATGCCGATTTCACTTGGCTGATCAGTGTAGGGAATTTGATAGGAGATGTCCTGTGCGGCTATTGCACCGAGCGCCTTGCGGATCTCCGAAAATGGCACCGTGATGCTTCTCAGCAAAGCAACTGCAATAGCCACGCTGACAGCAAGTACTGATAGGCCAATAATCGCAGCATTCTTGTAAATCTGGTAGTTCTTGCCGTCGATATCGTCCATATAGGTACCTGTCCCCAGCACGATCTGCCATGGCGCAAAATCCCGCGCATAAGCCGTTTTCACGACTTGTTCCTCGGCAGGACGTCCCGGCTTTGGCCAGTAGTACTGCAATGATCCGCCCCCATTGCGAGCAAGCTCTATCAATGTTTTGACGACGGGGACCCCGTTTTTGTCCTTGGTGCCAATAAAGTTCGTCCCGACGTCCTTTTTGTCCGGCATCAATACGCGCACCCCATTGTAGTCGTACCCGAATATGTAGCCGGTTGGTTCAAAGCGGATCGCTTCAATTGCGTTGGCAGCCGAGGACAGGGCCGCTTCATGACTTAACGCTCCGGATTTCTCGGCTTCGTAGAAGTGATTCATGATCGAATAGGCAATATCCACTTGGCTCTTCAACGCCTCGATCCGCTCACCTGAGACATTGTCCATGGCGGTCTTGACCAGGCCGGCCGCCGTTATGGACAACGCGAATGCCAGGCCACAGATGAACAGAACCAGCTTATTCCGCATTGAAATATTACGCATCCTTCTCTCCGGGTATTGAACGGGTTTTAAGACTCTCGGGGCCTTACGATTATTGTTTGCCGCGCATTCCCTACTTGGATGCGTTGTCAACAGATCGAGCCCGACATGTTGTGGATTTGAGTCGCTAAGTATTAACAGTGTCATAGAGACGAGATCGACGTGCATGGTTCGCGGCGTTATCTGGACAATGTTCGCAATATGGACAGAGATGGCGTGGATTGAGCCAGTGAGCGTTGACCGGTCGCATTTGCATCGTCATTTCAAAGAAATGGCTGTCGCCAGGTCGTATTCTTCGTCGAGCGGAATGAGTGGCGAGCTCCCCCGCCGGCTCGAACCGGCGGAGTTTCACTTGACGCTCCCGTTCGACGACGGTCGCCCGGCCGCAAACTCCAGGATCGGCTTGTGGGGATGCTTCCTCCAGCATCTTGCCTGAATGTTTCAGCGATGATACCGCGCGTCTCAATTGTGGGACATTCTGTGAGGAAACTGGATCCCGGAGAGGCGCTTTCCGACTCGATAAGGCAATTATTTCAAAGTATTAATAAACGGTTTCGAACTGGCCTGAGGATTGCTGACCGATCTTCGACTGATTGATGGTTGGGGGTGGAAGGCTGTGCGTCGCCTACCTCCGCGACTATCTGCTTGGCGGAGGGCGATTGTGCGGCTTATTGAGATTGCTGCTACCGGATGTGGGCAGCCTGGGTTTCATGGTCGGTCCGGTCTAAATCAGGGCACACTCAAGCTGGGAGATCAGGACCACGCGATCGCAGGGCACAGATTCTTGATTGGCCGAACGGGTTCGGCCGGCGAAGACCGTGTTTCAGAAATCATAAATGCTCTGAGTAAGATGTCCGGGCTTTGTATCCTGTGCCTGCCAATAATCGACGCGGATAAAGCAGCCAGCGGCGTCGGATCCGCTATGAAGACTCAAGCCCGCGGTTTCCTTTCAAGTAGCTGGAGCGCCACCAGAGAACGCCTGCTGGTCGACGCGGGCAACCACTTGGTTTTTGCGTTCGAGGCGGCCGCATTAGGGAAAGCCTTGAGTGTGCTCCTCGGGAAGTCTGCACTTTCAGGTTCCGAATTGGATGAGGAAATCGACCTGGACTTGCCGACCGGATCACACTTGGCAGGGCTTGTCGATCTCATCTGGGATTGTATCGACGCCCCGGAAGCACATCGGCTTGGGTGCAAGGCTGTCCACTGCCTCGTCCAGTCCGTTGTTACCGCCCTCTGTTGGGCAATCGTCGCAAGTCCTCTTCGACGAAAGGGGCGATCTGCGTCGCCGGCAATGCCTTGGCACGTAAAGCGCGCTATCGGATATATGCGCGCCAATCTCGGGCACTCCATGACGGTGGCATCCATTGCGCGCGAGGCTGGGATAAGCGTCAGGGCCTTGCAGCTCGCGTTCAGGCGGTTCAAAGGAACTACACCTCTCAGCTATCTCCAAGCGATGCGGCTCGCGGCTGCACGCGAGGAGTTGCTAAACAGCACGTCCCCTCCATCGATTTCTACCGTGGCGCGGAAGGCTGGATTCACGCACATGGGACGGTTCGCTGCAGCCTATAGTGAAGCGTATGGGGAGACTCCGTCGGAGACGTTTGCTTCGTCAGGGCGCATCGTCGCGAGAGGCGATCGACAAGCTCGCGAAAATCGACTTCGGTGAACGCCGGCTCCCCAAGATGTACCGATACCGACGCTTCAAGTCAGATGGCGCGATACTCCAGCGTCCGTCGACGTTCTTTGAGGGACGCCTCCGTGAATCGGGTTTGGGCAGAGCGGCGAACGACGACAAAGCGGGTTGATCTCGCAATCCACCTACTCCCAGAGTTTATCGGCATGCTACAGCGCATTGGCAGTTGGGTAACAGCATCTCCAGCCAACGCCCACATTTTGCTCATATGCTCAATTATTAGCCGTGTATATATTTTGGGCGCAGATTGGCGTATTCTGCATGTGATTTGGCTGAAACTGCATTCATGGACCCATTGTGAGCCGGGCACCTTCGTAATGTAATGATGGCCAATACTGCAATCCAGACAGGCTTACTGACCCCACCATCTGAAGCCATTCTCCGGATCTCACGGGATCGGGCTGGTCGAGTGTTGTTTTGAACTGGAGACAAAAATGAGAAAAATCAACGCGACCATTCTCACCGGCTTTCTGGGCGCGGGCAAAACAACGCTGCTCAACCGTCTTCTGACCGAACGCCCCGATGAGCGTATCGCGGTCGTCATCAATGAGTTTGGTCAGGTCGGTATCGACGGCAAGCTTGTCATCGAAACGACGGAGGACGTCGTCGAACTGAATAACGGCTGCATTTGCTGCACGGTGCGCGACGACCTGATCGGCGCCCTTCGCAATCTTCTTGCGTCAGATCGCGCCTTCGATCGCATCGTCATCGAAACGTCGGGTCTCGCCGATCCGGCGCCCGTCATCCAATCCTTCGTTCTGGACGAGGTCTTGTCGAGCCATGTTCAACTGGACGCGATCGTCACGGTTGTCGATGCCTGTCACGACGATCAGCAGCTCGGTCAGGATGAAGCCGTCGAACAGATCAGCTTTGCCGATCTCATCCTGCTCAACAAAACCGATTTGGTGTCCTTGGATAAGTTGGCCGTGGTGGAGAGACGTATCAGGCAGCTCAATCCGCTGGCTCGGGTCGTTCACACCAAAGACTGTGCTATTCCGATGAGCTCGGTTCTCGACCTTGGTGCCTTCGACCTCAAGAACATCTTGTCGATCGATCCGGCCATCCTCGAAGATCATGAGCATGAACATGACCAGTCCATTTCCTGCGTCGCATTGCAGCGTGCAGAACCATTGGACCCAGCCGCCTTCAATAGCTGGCTGAACCGCCTCGTACAGGCGAGCGGCGCCGATATCCTACGGATGAAGGGGGTGGTGAACTTCGCCGGCGAAGCCCGCCGCTATGTATTCCACGGCGTCCATATGACGCTCGAGGGCCGTCCGGGAAAGCCATGGATGGGCGATCCCCGCCTGAGCGAGATCGTCTTTATCGGCCGCAATCTCGACGAGGCAGAGCTTGGCCGCGGTCTCGAAAGTTGTGTTCCTTGCGCCCTGGCCGTGGCCACATGAGAAGTGCCTCACCACAACAAGGAGAAGCCTCATGCCACCTCTTGTCGCTGCAATGATCAGTCTCGGTGTTCTGGGTGCACTCGACACCTATATCACGGCGACCCTGTTTCCGGTTCCGGTCTGGGTCACCTTTATTGCCTGGGCATCGTTCTTCGCTTGTGGAGGCGGCCAGGCAGGACTGATCAAATCGCTCGCCTCTAACTGGGCGGGTGTCACGATTGCCTCAATCACCCTGTTGATCGTCGAGTTTGGCCCCGCCCATCCCCTGTTCGCAGCCATCCTTGTCGGTGCTGAAACTTCGCTCGTGGTTCTCACCTCCGCAGTGCCAATCTTGAATTTCACGCCTGCTGTCGTGTTTGGCTATGCCTCCCTCGTCGGCACGTCGGCGGCAACCGACACCACCATCGTCACGTCAAGTCTGTCCCATCCAACTCTCGTGACCATGGCCGCCATGCTGATTGGAGCGATCTTTGGTTTCGTCTCGGAGCTTGGCACGCGCCTGCTCGCCGGCTCAAAGGCGATGGCGGCCTGACTCATCGTCTGCTCTAACTAGGATAAGATCATCATGAAGATCCAACATTATCTTGGCGGACTGGAAGGACTCGGTCCGGTCAACACAGAAACAAGGGTCTTCGTTGAACCCTGGGAAACGCGAATCTTCGGGATCCACACGGCGATGATGGCTCTGTCGGCTCAATTGCCGCTTCCCCAAACGCCATCGGCCTTCCATACGATCTGGACCTGGGCCGATCTGCGCAAGGGGGCCGAAAGCCTCAATCCCTTCGACTATTTCAGGTATCGCTATTACGAGAAGTGGCTGGGCGGAATTTCGGGCTACTTTATTCAGCATGGCTACATCACTGAGGAGGAGCTCGACGCTCTGACGGAGGAGTATTACGCCGACCCCTCGAAGCCCCTGCCAAGCGCAGGCGACGCTGCAATCGATGACCGTGTCGTCCAGTATCTGGTCGAAGGCGACAGTCCAGCACGCGACGTGCCGGTGGCGGCTAAGTTCTCCGTCGGCGACGTGGTCCGGATCGCGAATGTCCCGAGCGTCGAGCATACTCGTCTGCCTGGCTTCTTGCGGAATAGGACGGGAGTCGTCGAAACCGTGTATCCCGGCGCTTACACGTATCTCTGCGACACCGGCCCCGACGGTATCGGCGAAGCGATGACCGTCTACTGCGTCCGCTTCGATCCGAACGAACTGTGGCCGGGCAATGCTGAACCGAACTTCAGCCTCTATGCCGACCTTTACGCGCGCTACGTCGCCCCGGCCGATGTTCCGCTATCGGTCAAGGCCGCCTAATCAATTCATCGGGGAGAAACAAATGACTGAACGTTTCAAGTATCGCGATGACCGCGAAGCTTACAGTGCGGCGCGCGTGCGGGCTCTCGAAGCCTTGCTCATCAAGAAGGGCATTATCACCGACCGGACCGTCGATACCGTGCTCGAGTTCTTCGAGACCAAGATGGGGCCTTTCAACGGCGCAAAGATCGTCGCCCGCGCCTGGGTGGATCCAGCCTTCAAGGAACGGCTTGTCGCGGATACGCCAAAGGCGATCGCTGAACTCGACCTGCCGGACGGCATGGCCGGCGCGGAAGGCGAGCACATGCGTGCCGTCGCAAATGCTCCGGGCGTCCACAATCTGATCATCTGCACGCTTTGCTCCTGCTACCCTTGGCCGGTTCTTGGGCTGCCGCCCTACTGGTACAAGGATCCGACCTTCCGTAGCCGTGCTGCCCGCGAGCCGCGTGCGGTGCTTGCCGAATTCGGCTTGCCGATCTCGGAGGATGTTGAGGTCAAGGTATGGGACTCGAGTGCTCAGATCCGTTGGTTTGTCGTGCCTGAGCGGCCAGCAGGAACCGAAGGTTTGTCGGAGACAGAACTTGAAGCTCTCGTCACACCGGAAGCCATGATGGGCGTTGCCGTCGCCAAGGCAGCCTGAGGTCCCGATGCTGACGCAGTTCGAACACTTTGCCGTCACCGAAATGCTGGGCCAGCCGGACAGTCCGCCTCGGGCCAATGGCACTCTTTGCTTTGGGTCCGACTGGGAACGTACGTCCTTCGGGATTGCGCTCGCGCTCGCAAAGGAAGGTTATTTCGAATGGGACTATTTTCGCGATGAACTGATTGCCTCGATCAAGAGGTGGGAAGATGAACATCCCGCCGATTATTCATCGTGGAATTATTACGATCAATTTCTGACGGCGCTTGAGAGCGCCGTCGTCAAGACCAACCTTTTGACCGCCTCGGAACTGCGTGAGTTCTTCTCTCTCGGCGATCAAGTCAACCAGTAACAGCTTTCACGGAGACACCCACATGCATATCGAACCTGGTATCGTGAACGGCGCCAAGATCGTCCTGAGTTACGCCACCGCCTCCGGCGCTGCGCTCTTCACCCTGAAATATGCGCGCGCCGAGCTCCGGCGTCGAGGGCTGTCCTCACTTATGGGGCGAAGCGCCATCGCAACGGCCCTTGTCTTTTCCTTCTTCGAGATCCTTCCGCATTATCCGGTCGGCGTGTCGGAGGTGCATCTGATCCTCGGTTCGACGCTCTTCCTGCTGTTCGGCGCAGCGCCGGCGGCAATCGGCCTTGCTGCTGGATTGCTGCTCCAGGGATTGTTCTTCGCGCCGTTCGACCTGCCCCAATATGGTATGAACGTCACGACCCTGCTCGTGCCGCTCTTCGCGCTGCAGGTCATTGCAAGCAAGGTCGTCACGCCGAATACCGCTTATGTCGACTTGAAATATCGACAGGCGCTGACACTATCGACGGCCTACCAGGGCGGGATCGTTTCCTGGGTGGCGTTCTGGGCGCTTTACGGTCACGGCTTCACGTTTGAGAACCTGCTGTCCATCGGGAATTTCGGTCTTGCCTACATGGCAGTGATCCTGATCGAGCCGCTCGTCGATGTCATGGTGCTCGCTGCCGCAAAGTCCGCCAGGGACATGTCGCGCACCGGCTTTTTCGACACCCGACTGACCTCGGCCAAGTGATTTCTGAAGGTGACCATCGCCCGCGCCCGGGCGGTGGCCTTTTATTGGCAGGAATTTTGCTTCGGACTTCAGATAGACAAACCTGTTCAAGGGTACGCCAATGCGGATCGTTATTCTCGCGCCACCGGGCGTCCAATCCTTGGATGTTGTGGGTCCTGCAGAGGTCTTCTGGGAGGCCGCGCGGCGCTGCGGCGACATGAGCAGATACGACATCCAGATTATGTCCACCGGCCAACCTTCGATCGGAGGCACCGGCCAGTTGCGGTTCCTTGCAGATCGTACGATCTTTGACAGCGATGAACCAATCCATACCTTGCTGGTCGCAGGCGACCCGTCGTTTCAGGCAATCGATCCGAAGGTTATTTCCTGGCTGCGCCGACGCGTGCCCACCGTCAGGCGATATGGATCAATCTGTACCGGTGTCTTCCTGCTTGCTGCGGCAGGACTGCTTGAAGGAAAGCGGGTCACGACCCACTGGGAATGCACGCCACGCTTCCGCAAGGAATACCCCCACATCGAGCTTGAACCGGACGCCATCTATATCCGTGACGGCAAACTCATCACCGCCGCCGGGGTCACCGCCGGCATCGACCTTGCTCTCGCGCTTGTGGAGGAGGATCTTGGGCGCGAGGTCGCACTGGCCGTGGCCAGATACATGGTTATGTTCGTGAAGAGGCCCGGCGGTCTATCGCAGTTCAGCACGCACCTTGTCGGCCAGATGTCCGAAACGAGCTTCATTCAGAAGGCGCAAGACTTCATACTGGCCAATCTTGAGAGGGAGTTGCATGTCGATGCAATCGCCAGGAATGTCGGAATGAGCACACGCAACTTTGGCCGCGTATTCAGACATGAGCTCGGAATGACCCCGCTCGACTTCATCATCGCTGCGCGGACCGATGCTGCACGCCGGCTCCTGGAGGATACCGAGCGCCCACTTCAGGCAATCGCCAAGGCATGCGGTTTCGGAGATGTCGCAGCCATGCGGCGGGCCTTCGCCAAGACTATCGGCGTCACTCCGAACGAATACCGCGCCCGATTCCAGATTCTGCGCGACCACAGGTCTGCCTTCCGGACATCCGACAATGCTCTTGCGGCGCAGCTTCTTGGCGCCGACAACCTATCGAAAGCTGCTATCGTGAGCTGAACTGCGTGAACGATCACGTCGTCAACCGCGGCAAGAAGCCTGAGCTTACAAAACCATCAAGACTTGGCGAGAATCCGTGCGACATCCAACAGGAGGTTGGCACCCGCGATCAGATCAATGTCATGAGTAAGTTCGGCTGGGTTGTGACTGATACCGGCAACGCTTGGTACGAAGATCATGGCGGTTGGGGCAATCGTCGCCATCATCTGCGCGTCGTGTCCAGCCCCCGACGTCATCCGCCGATAGGATAACCCGCGCTTTTTCGCCGCGTCCTCTATGACGGCGACGATCTCTTGGTCGAACACAACGGGCGTCGAGCGCGCCAGTCGCTCGGTGCTGATCGACAGTCCCTCGTCGGCGGCCAGCCGCCCCAGGAACTCCGACAGCGCTCGTTCTTCTTCCAGCAGCCGATCTTCGACCGGGTGGCGAAGATCGATTGTCAGGGTCGCCCGGGACGGGATCACGTTGATCGCATTGGGCTCGAATTCAATACATCCCACAGTCGCGACCATCGGCGAAGTGGAGGCCAGAGCCCGCTCTCTCAAATAGGTGACGACGCGCGCAGCGCCGTATCCCGCGTCGCTGCGCATGGTGATCGGCGTGGTGCCGGCATGATTGGCGGTACCGTTGATTGTAACCTTCTGCCAAGAGATGCCTTGCAGGTTTTCGACCGCACCGATGTCGATACCCTCACGTTCAAGGACTGGCCCCTGTTCGACATGGAGTTCCACATAAGCAACAGGTTTGAGAAACCCCGGCTCCTTTGGTCCGGCGAAACCGATCCGGCCGAGTTCATCGCCGAGAAGGGCCCCGTCGGTTCCGACCGTAGCCAAGGCTGTGTCCGTGTCCATCCCACCAGAGTAGACGACGGAGCCCATCATGTCGGGTGCGAAGCGAACGCCTTCCTCATTGGTGAACGCGGCGACCACGACCGGACGAGACGGAACGAAGCCTTCGTCCTGCATGGCTTCGATCACTTCCAGCGCCGCAAGGACACCGTAGCATCCGTCATAGATGCCGGCGTTGATGACTGTGTCGATATGGGAGCCCATCATGAATGGCAGTTTGCCTTCGCAACCGGAGGCTCCCAGATGCCGAAGATGTTGCCGATGCGATCCACCGCCACATCCAGGCCCGCCGTCCGCAGCCAGGAGACGAAGAGGTCTCGTCCAAGCTTGTCGGCGTCGCTGGCGGCGAGGCGCGCCAGGCGCCCGTCACCATCTCGTCCAAGACTTCCGAGTTCCTGGATCCGGCCGATCAACCGCGCGCCGTCTATCGAAATGTCGGTCATGTTCATTCCTCCGAGCAAGTCGGTCATTTTTAAGCGGTGGCTAATCAGGGGGTTGCCGTGGGTCAAATCCGGACAAACTCTGCGATACGGCCATCTTGCTTTCTGCGTTCCTCCAGCAGTGACGGGGAGCCGTCGAACACGACTTTGCCTTTTTCCATGAAGATCACCCGGTCGGAGACTTCCATCGCGAACTTCATTTCGTGGGTGACGATCACCATGGTCCGGCCGGACTTGGCGAGAGCAGCCATGATGCGGAGCACTTCGCCAACGGTCTCGGGGTCGAGTGCCGAAGTCGGCTCGTCGAAAAGCAGAATGGAGGGATGCATGGCCAGCGCCCGGGCGATAGCAACGCGTTGCTGCTGTCCGCCGGAGAGCTGGTGCGGGTACTTGTTCTCGTGGACCAGCATGCCAACTTGGGCGAGAAGCGACCGTGCGTCTTTCCGAATGTCCGAAAGGCTGCCGCGATGATGGTAGACCGGGCCCATCATGACGTTTTCAAGAGCCGTCTTGTGGGGAAAACAAGTTGAAGTTCTGGAACACCATTCCGATCCTTAGTGCATCAGCGCTGTCATGCCGGATGGTCTTCGCGAGCTTCTCCCGGGTCCCGGCAAGAAACGGCTTTTCCTCGAGATAGACGACCCCGTGTTCCAGTGTCTCAAGACCGTTGAGGGAGCGGATGAGCGTTGTTCTTGCCGGAGCCGGACGGCCCGATGATCGAGACGACTTCGCCCGGCTTGACCGACAGGTCTAGGTCCTTGAATACCTGGTGAATACCGTAGGACTTCCCGCCCTTTTCGAGGCGGATGGCGGGTTCGGCGGCCGAGGTGCGGACGTCGTCCACGATCTGCTTGACGACAGCGCCGCTAGGCTCGGCCTCTTCGGTGGTCAGCTCGGCAAGACGCCGCGAGAAGTCGAGGCGGCGCTCAAACGCCTTGAGCGCAAGACGGTGACGATCAGGACGTAGTAGCAGGCGACCGCCACCATGGTTTCGATGACCTTGAAGTTTCGGGTATAGTAGCGCTGCCCGACAAGCAGGATTTCGGCAAGCGAGATCACCGACACGAGAGACGTCAGCTTTACGATGGAGACGAATTCGTTCCCGAGCGAGGGCAGGGCAATGCGCAGCGCCTGCGGGATCACGATGTGCCGCTGGACGCCCGTGCGCGAAAGCCCAAGGACCTTTCCCGCCTCATATTGGCCCTTGCCGACCGCGACAAGCGCTCCGCGGTGGATTTCCGCGATGTAGGCTGTCTCGCTCAACACCATCGCCAGAAGGCCTGCGACGAATGGAATGGACAGAAGACCTGAGGTCGACGGGAACGCCTGCGGAAGATTGTAGACGAAGATCAGCAGGACCAGGAGCGGAAGGCTTCTGAAGAACCAGACGTACAGTCTGGCAGCCCGACGAACCACCATCAGGCTGGAGCGGTCCGCGAGCGCGACGAAGAACCCGATCGTGTAAGACCAATCGAAAGCCATTGTCTTTTTCCAGTGAAGTTGACCGGGCCGCCGGTAGCGGCCCGGGAGGATGGATCAATTGCTTTCGACGAGAGCCGCGGCGACCTCGGCGTCGGTCGGCAGAGCGAGGTTGTACTTGGCGAGAATAGCCTTGTATTCATCGCTGTTCTTGAGAGGCTCGAAGGCCTCCTTCAGGCGGTTAAAGAGCTCGTCGTTACCCTTCTTCACCGCCAGACCCATGACGACGGGGAACAGGATTTCCGTGGACGTGATCTTGAGACGGTCGCCCGAAGCCACGACGGCAGCCTTGGAGACGCCGGCATCGTCGAACACCACATCCGCACCGCGCGACAGCAGCGCCTGTGCCGCCTCGGCCGACGTGGCGAATTCCTTGACGTCGATCGGGTTGGATCCGCATTTGGCCTGAGAGACCTTCTGGAGTTCCGGCACCCAGGCCGCGCCCTTGAGATTGGCGACGCGCTTGCCGCAAAGGTCTTCAGGCTTCCTGGGCTCGAAGGTGTCATCGGAGGGGACCGTCAGCGAGCCGCCCGTCTTTGCATAGGCGATATAGTCCACGACCTGCGCACGGGCGGGCGTGACATAGAGCGCGGAGGCGATCATATCGAAGCGGTTCGCCTGAAGCTGGAATCAGGCTGGCGAACCTGGTGTTCATGAACTGCACTTTAACGCCGAGCTTTGGAGCGAGCACGGCCATGACATCGGCATCAAAGCCCTTTGTCACACCGTCCTCGAGATAGTCATAGGGCGGATAGACCTGGTCGGAGCCAACCGAGATTATACCTGGCGTGATCGTCTTGAGATCTTGGGCGACGGCGGCGGACGCTGTGCCGAGAGTCGTCATCGCGGCGAGCAGGATAGCGGTCTTCATTGCGATTTTTTTCATTTTCATTCCCCTTTTTGATTGCCCGGACGGACCATCCGCCCGAGTGACGATTTCTGTCTCCGTCAACCTTGGGTCACCGGATGATCGGCATCTCTCTGGGGGCGCGTTTCGTCAAAAGCCGCGGTCCGTCCCTGGTGATGGCGATGTTTTCTTCGTGGACAATCATCTTGCCGAGGGCGTATTCCATCCCCGGCTCGATCGTCAGCACCATGTTCTCGACAATGACGGTCCCGTCGCCGAGCCTGTGCGATGGCGGTTCCGTCAACTGCATGCCGAGGCCATGTCCCAGTCGGCCAACATTGTTGCCGATGGCTCCGGCCTCCTCGATGATCTCGGCCATTGCGCGGAACACGTCATCGGTCTTCGCGCCGGGAACCGCGGCCTTGATCCCCGCCTCAGTGGCAAGCCAAAGGGCATCGTGGACCCGCTTGGCATCGTCGGAGATGTTGCCGATGGCGTAGTTGCGGTCGAAGTCGCAGAAGTAGCCGTCAAAGGTCGATCCGGTGTCGATGAAGAGCACGTCGCCTTCCTGCACCAAACGATCATGTGGACCGCAGACGATCTGCGGGACGCCGCCGGGTCCGGAAATTGCCGGCATGAACGGCGTGGAGTCCGCGACGCGACGCGCGATGTCGATCCTGAGCTTTCTCACGATCTCGCGTTCGCTTTCGCCGACGGCGATGCCGGCGGGGAGGGCCTCGTAGGCATCGCTTGCGATCTGGCAGATATAGTGGATGTGGTCGATCTCGGCCGGGGTCTTCACCATCCGGATTTCCCAGATGCACGGCGAGCCGTCGGCGATCTCAAGGGCGAGTACGTCGCGCAGCTTGAGGAAGTCGGAGACGGGCAACGTCCGCGACATGGCGGAATACAACGAGCTTACGAGGACCCTTTTCTTCGAAGGTGGAAATGTCAGAAGTTTCCGCACCTGTGTGTCGATGGAGAACGTGAAGACGTATGGGCCAATTCCTGTTTGAACCTGTATACCCGGACTGGTGAGTATTCTTCGAGGGAACAGTCAAGCACTCGAGTGACCACGAGCGCTGAGGACCTGCTGTCACGGATCGGTACCGACACCATTCGAGCCGTGGAATTCGCTGGACAGCCTTGCGCGAACCTCAGCGGTAAGCCACCCCGCGGCCGGCCCCGGCGGGTTGGCGACATTGTGGATGGCGTAGATCGGATACTCGCCCTGGTCGAAAGTGGGAAACCAAAGCTGGACAAGGCGGCCATTGATGATGTCATCCTTAACCAGGGATGCCGGGAGCCCGCCCCAGCCCAATCCGCCGCGGATAAACTGATGCTTCGTTGCGTTGTCGCTGACCCGCCAAGTCTTGAGTGAGAAGACGTTGAAGTCGCGTCCCTTTGTCAGCCCAGAGGCGTCGTATACCACGAGCTGCGTCTCGTCCCTGACGTCGGCGAGGCTGATAGTCCGACCCAGCATTCCAAGGGGATGGTCCGGAGCTGCGACGGGTATCATCGCCGAATGGCCGATCCGTTCGGAAACGATCTGATGATTTCCCGTCGCCATGGAACCGCCGAAGCCGACGGTCGCCCTACCGGTAATGACCGCATCCATCACGATCCCGAGCGTGCCGACGGTGACATTCACAGACACGGTCGGGTACAGGTTTCGGAAGGCGCGCAGCACAGCGACAACGATGTCTGAGGGCACGGCGCTGCTGATGGCGATGGGCAGCTCTCCCTCAAGGCCCTCGTTTAGCGCCTTCACCCGCGCCCGCATCAAATCGAGATCGCCAAGCAACCGGCGCGCGTCCTCGAGAACGGACCTGCCAGCCTCCGTAAGTTGCGGCCGCTTCGTCCCGGAACGGCCGAAGAGCGCCACTCCTAGCTGCGCCTCGAGATTGGCGATCGTATAGCTAATGACCGATTGGGTGCGATTGAGCGCGCGGGACGCCGCCGAGAAACTGCCTTTCTCCACTACGGCAAGGAATACCTGAAATTGATCCAAGGTTGGGTGGGGCTGCATATCTCATCGACCCTATCGATATGTTGGTTCGAATTTATGCCGATTTTCCCGATGACCAGCAAGCTTTATGTCATGGCTAATTCACCTGCCGCATTCTTTCGAAGGGAACTGCACATGTCATCCATCCTGCTTCTCACCGCCAGTCCGCGCCCCGGCTCCTTCTCGACCCAGATCGCCATCGAGCTTGCCGAGCGGCTTCAAGCAGTCAATCCTGCCGGCGCCCTTGTTCACCGTGACCTCGCCGCCAACCCGTTGCCGCATATGGATGGTGGGTTCACGACCGGAATCCACAAACCTGCCAAAGACCTGACCGCTGCTGAAGCGGCTGCACTCTGCCTGTCGGATGAACTGGTGGCAGAGATTCTGGCGGCAGATACGCTGGTGATTGGGACCGCCTTCATCAACTTCAACATCACCTCGAATCTGAAATCCTGGATCGACTATATCGGCCGAGCAGGCAAGACCTTCCAATATACGGCTAGCGGTCCCGAGGGACTGGCCAAGGGAAAGAAGGCTTACATCGTCTTAGCCTCGGGCGGGATCTACTCCGAAGGCCCGGCGGCAGCGCTTGATCATGCCACGCCCTACCTGAAGTCAGTGCTCGCCTTCATCGGTATCACCGATGTCGAGGTGATCCGTGTCGAAGGTGTGAACCGAGGCGCCGATGGCGCCGCAAATGCCGTGACCGCCGCGCGGGCGCGGATCGCGCGGATCGCCGCCTGAAGCCGCCTTACTGAAACAGGAGTTTTCCATGCAAGCAAACACCGTCTCCACTCCCATCCAGCCAGCCGGGAAAGTACTGCAAATCAGCCTCTGGAGCGTTCAAACGCTGATATTCGCCGCCTTCACCCTGTTCGGTTTTCAGAAACTCTTCATGCCCGCCGAGGCGTTGGCAGCTATGTGGCAGACGCAATGGCCAGTCGAACATCCAACGCTATTGCGCTTTACCGGATTGATCGATGTAGCGGGTGGGATCGGCATCCTCTTGCCTGCTCTTACCCGCATCCAGCCGCGCCTCACCGTGCTTGCGGCGCTGGGCTGCACAATATTGCAAATCTGCGCAATCATCTTCCATGCCATGCGGGGTGAGTTTGCCGCCCTGCCGCTCAACTTCATCCTGCTTCCCCTCGTGACCTTCATCCTGTGGGGCCGCGGCAAGCGGGCGCCCGTCGCACCGCGTCGATAAAGGCCTGTGCCTGAAAGGGAGCAATCCCCCAAGCGATGTCATCATCCCAACTACCCTCGCGTTTCCCCGGAGTTCTGCCCGAAACTTTACTACAGCCCCGGCGTTTGCTCGCTTGCCTCGCACGTTGTTCTCGCGAAGCCGGACTGCCCTTTACGCCCGTGCCTGCACCCAGAATTGAGCGGATGAGCATGGAGTGTTACCAAGCGCTCCGTGAGCATATCAGACGCGAGAGCGGCAGCCTTGATTTCACGCAGGCGCTGTCGCAGCTGCAACGCCGTGACCCCGTGCACACCCGCCATGGCGCAGTTCCAAGAAGCGCCTTCAGCGGCAAGCTGCTCATAGATGACCGTGACCGTTGTCCGCGACACATGCAGTTCATTCGCCAGGCTGCGTGAGGATGGCAGCTGGCTTCCCGCTTCGTAGACGCGACGGAGAATCTGATGCTTGAGCGCTTCAAAAATCCGGCGCGCACCCGTCTTGGGCGCGCGCCCGGTCGCCACTTGCTTTTCCGACTGGACTATCTCCTTTCTGCCAAACTGGATGTTTCTTACCGGCCAGTATGATGCCAATCTGGGCCAAAGCAAAGAGGATACGATCGAAGTGCGGCTGAGGGCCAGCATCCACCATGCCTTTGTAGCGGGAGCCGTGGTCGTCGCATCGCTTGTTTCGGCCGTGTTCGGAGCGCTTGCCAACAGCGGCTGCTGTCAATGGCATCTCCATGAAATTGGTAGCCGAAAAAGATCCACAGTATGGATGGTTTCAAACGTGCGATTCAAAGGCCTTGATCTAAATCTTCTCGTCGCGCTCGACGCGCTGATGACCGAACGGAATCTTACGGTGGCGGCACGCAACATCAATCTGAGTCAGCCCGCCATGAGTGCGGCCGTCGGCCGGCTAAGAGAATATTTTCGCGATGACCTGTTCACGATGAACGGCCGTGAACTTTGCCTCACACCCCGAGCCGAAGGACTCGCCCCGGCGGTGCGCGACGTTCTCCTGAAAATTCGATGTTCAATTATTTCTTGGGAGCCATTCAACCCAGCTCAATCCGACCGTCGGTTCAGGATCCTTCTTTCGGATTTCATGACGCTTGTTTTTCTTCATAGGGTCATTGCCCGTGTTGCGCGGGAAGCACCTGCCGTCAGTTTCGAGCTTCTGTCTCTCGATAGTGACCCGAACGAGCTCCTCCGGCGCGGTGAGGTTGATTTTCTCCTGCTACCGGATCTGTTTATGGCGAACTCGCATCCCGCCGCGAAGCTCTTCGACGAGAAACTCGTATGCGTGAGTTGTCCAACCAACAACGCGGCACCGCGGGAGCTCACATTCGAGCAATACATGTCGATGGGACACGTCGCAGTTATGTTCGGGCGCTCGATGAGGCCCTCGATCGAAGAATGGTACTTGCTCGAACATGGGATCAAGAGACGCGTCGAAGTCGTCATGCAAGGTTTTAGCTTGATACCACAGGTGCTGAGCGGCACAAACCGCATCGCCACTATGCCCTTACGATTGGTCAAGTATTTTGAGAAAGCGATACCCTTGCGAGTTATGAATCTTCCGCTGCCGCTTCCTGCTTTCACGGAAGCAGTTCAGTGGCCCGCACTTCATAACGGTGATCCGGCCAGTATCTGGATGCGTCAGATATTGATCGAGGAGGCGTCACGCATGGCGGTTCCGGATAATGCATAGGAGAGCCTGCCTTCACATGCTGGCCAGCAAGATCTGTACTTTTTCGTCGGTACTGATGCGGTGAGACCGCAACATAGGGCATTCAAGTTTCGATATGGCTACACGAACTGAAACACATCATTTCCGAATGGATATCGAGGGGCTGCGTGCCCTTGCCGTTTCGGGAGTAATCGCATTTCACTTTGGCATGACCAGTGTGCCCGGCGGCTTTGTCGGTGTCGATATCTTCTTCGTCATATCTGGCTATCTCATCACCAGGCACATCCAGCTGGAAATCGAGCGAACCGGCTCGCTCGACCTCCTGCGGTTTTACGCGCGACGAGCTCGCCGGCTTCTTCCTGCATCCTGTTTCGTCATCCTGGCGACGCTCTTCTTCGGCTACTTCATTCTTTCGCCGCCCGAGCAGCAGCTCTATTCTAAGGAGTCGTTCTACGCGTCCGCCTATATGATTAATGTGTGGCTTATCAGCTGGGCCGCCGACTATTTCGCCCCGGACGCGTTTAACAATCCGTTCATCCATTTCTGGTCGCTCTCAATCGAGGAGCAATTCTATCTCGTCTGGCCGGCCCTGCTGCTCCTATTCGCTCGGCTCCGCCTCGGCAGATACGGGCTTTTCCTCCCAATGGCGCTAGTGGGCGTCATCTCCTTCGCCTTCTGCTGGCGCTATACCGCCATATCCCAACCATGGGCATTTTACTTTTCACCGCTCCGGGCGTGGGAGTTCGCCTGCGGAGGACTCGCCTCGATGATCTCTCAGGAAGCGGCCAAGCGCTTTCGGCTGACGCCCGTCTTTGGCTGGACTGGAATCGGCCTGATCGTGACGGCCTATCTCGGCATGTCAGAGGACGTGCCCTTTCCAGGACTGACTGCTCTGGTTCCGGTGGCCGGCACAGTGATGGTGCTTCTCAGCGGCACCCGGCCGGGCCCGGCGGGACCGCAAGTCCTCCTTTCGCTACCGCCGCTGCAGTGGCTCGGACGGATATCCTATTCGCTTTACCTCTGGCATTGGCCGGTGATCGTCTATTCCAGCATCTTGAAACCCGAGCTCACTATCTTCGAACGGTTCCTGTGCCTCGCGCTGATCCTAGGCCTTTCAGTCTTCAGCTACTGCTTGGTCGAAAACCCGATGCGGAGGAACCCCTGGCTGTTGGCAAGGACGAGCCGCTCCCTCGGTTTTGCCGCGCTTCTGACCGCGTGTGGTGCAGCGGCAGCCTATGGAAGCGCACAGGTGGCCAATCACAACATCGATCCCCAGCAGAATCTTATCCTCCGAAGCGCTGAGCTCGATTCGTCCGCCCGGCAGTTCGACGATGGCTGTCTTCTCAACGCCCAACAGGTGCAGCCCAAACCCTGTGAATTCGGCGCCAAAAACCCCGGCAAGACGATCGTTCTCTTCGGGGATTCACATGCCGACCACTGGTCGACGCCGCTGATCAGCATCGCCAAAAGTAACCAGTGGCAGCTCGTTACCTATCTGAAATCTTCCTGCCCAGCGGCGGACATCACGATCTGGAATTCGATGCTCATGCGGAATTACGAGGAATGCGATCGATGGCGGCAGCTCGCGATGCGTGAGATTGCCACACGCAAGCCCGACATGGTGATCATTTCGGAATATTCCTCGTCCTACGTCAAGAATGACGCCAACGTCATATCTGCCCACCAGATCGACGCCGCCACATGGGCTCGGGGGCTCCGCAGGACCGTGGACGCCCTGGGAAGCTTTGTCACAAAGATCGCCGTGCTCCGGGATGGGCCCGTGCACAAGACCTATCTCGACAAATGCGTCGCGCGCGCGCTCTGGCAAAAAAGGGCGCCCGAGACCTGTGACACGCCGCGCAGCGGGGCGATGGAAGAGACGATCCCGGACGCGGAAAGGAAGGCCATTTCGGATATCGGGAATGTTTCTTACGTCGACATCACCGACCTATTCTGCAACAGAACGACCTGCCCCGCCATGATTGGCGGCAAGCTGACTTTCCGCGACCGCCACCACATCGCGACCCCTTTTGCGGCGACGCTTGCCGCGCCGCTTCAGCGGGCGCTCTTTGGAACTATGAATGCCGGCACACCGACCAACTGAGGCAGGGGACACGCAGGCTGCGGTCGAGAATTTTTGCTGCGGGTGCTGGCCGCCGTTGTTGGGGCGGGTGGCATTAGCTGCTGTGTCACATATCAGAAGGTCGATGCAGACCTCTTGAGCTGGCATGAGGCCAATCCGCGTCGGAGGTTGCATGCCGTATTTCCGTAATCGATACCACGTCGAGATACTTGCGTGGATTGCCGTCTATGTGGTGGTCACCGCGCTTGCGGTGGAGTTCGATGCGCATGAGGCGCTCGATCGGCTCTTCCTCTCGCATGAGGCTTACCAGCTCGACGACGTATTTTCTGCGCTGACCGTCGCTGGCGTTCTTGGTTTCGCCTATTCGATTTTGCGTTTGAAGGATCTGAGGGTCGAGGCCAAACGACGCAGCGACGCGGAGCGAAAGATAAACTGGTCCGTCTTCCATGACGGCCTGACAGGGCTTCCCAACCGGCGGATGCTCGACATCGAAATTGCACGTCTCGCGGCGACGACACCTGATGACCGTAAGCGCATCGCGTTCAACGGAGCGGGCGCGGGCGGCTGAACAGGAACGTCGGCGCGCGGAGGATATGGCGCAGGCGACCTCAGGCCTTGCGAAAGGTCTGAAGCATATGTCTGTGACTTCTAATGTAAATGCAACAAGGGCTTAAAGGCTACTACAGGGCAGGGAGATCAGCCCCCGATCCGACCGGCTGGGCCGGGTTGAAAGGGCGGAGCGGGGGCGGGTGATGACGCACCCCTTCGGCTTTAGCTTTCTCACTAGCAATTGTTCTTTTACCGCTCGATACTCGCTGGGACTTGCATGGCGCAGTTGGGGATCAAAGCCGCACGATGCTTCCGGAAATCAACCTGCAAGGTGACGTCGACATCGCCGCGCTGTCACCACTTCTTCGCGGCATGCTTCTTTCGGTTGCCTATGCTGACGGTGAGGGTGGCATAGGATTGACGGCGACCGGCGCCATGAACCGCAAGTTCGTGCATTGGGCCGCTGTGCACTTCCTCTGGCCAGGATTCACAGCCGAGGACCTCTACAGCATGAACAAGGTGCTCAATGAAAGCGACATGCCGCCGCTTTGGGTCGTGCGCGACATGGCCCGTCATCTGAAGCTTCTTCGCGGGAAAAAGGATGTGCTGCTGCCAACCAGACGCGGCCGGGAGTTTTTGGTGAACCCGCAAGCCTTCTTCGATCTGGTCGCCACGGATTATCTCTATTCCTATGTCCACGCCACCGAGCGGGAAGAGGAGGTCCGAGCGCGGTTACGCTGGTGGCGCATGTTCCTCAATCTTCTCAATATCAAGGCCAGAGAAGGTTGCACGCCAATGGACGTTGTGAAAATCCTCTATCCAGACCTGGCGCCTTTGTCGGACACCGAAATGACCATAGGAGCCTGGGAGTTGAAATCCGATCTTCAGTATGGCGTCTTCCAACGCTTATGCTGGCTCGGCTTGCTCTACGAGGCACGAGAGGGGCTCACTCTTCTGCAGGATGGATCCTTCCACAAGACGCCACTTTGGGCAGCTTGCCTGCAGTTGGAATCGGATACGCAAAGCGATATCGGCGTGCATTGACGATCTCTATTCTGCCGCTGGCTGCCTAATAACACTTTCTCTCGCCGCGCAATCACCGCAGGATCATTCATGAAATCCGTCCTCCGCCCCGGCTTGCCGTCATTTGTTCACTTCACGCCTGAACACTTCAGCTGGGGTGCGGAACCCAAGGCATTTTCTCGGCGTACTGTTCAACCGATCGATCAGTGATCGTATCGATTCATCAGGAACGGACAGGACAGCAGTATCCCTCGGCAGGTAACGCCGAATCCGCCGATTCATGTTCTCAACGGAGCCTTTTTGCCAGGGCGCAGACGGATCGCAGAACCATGCATCGGTTCCCATTCCTTGCTTCAGTCGCCGCCAGGAGACGAATTCAAATCCGCGATCAAACGTCAAACTTTGCCGGGCATGCCTGGGCAGGGGGCTGAGCACGTTGATGAGCCGCTCCATGATCGGCTTGGACTGCCGGTCGTTGTTCTTGAACAGCATGGTGAACCGGCTCATCCGCTCGACAACCGTTGCCACATTGGCATTGCCCTGAACCCTTTCGAAGATCATCAGATCGGCTTCCCAGTGACCGAATTCCTTGCGATCGTTGATGGCTTCCGGCCGATGTTTGATCGAACGCTCATCTGGAAAGACCGGGTTCTGCGGTTTGCGAGCATATCTCGGCCGGCGCTTTCTCCGCCGTTCCGGAAGAAGCCGCGCCAGTTGCTGCCGTTGTCCTTCCGGTGAATAGACATATCGGTAGATCGTCTCGTGACAGACGCTTGCCTTGGCCGCTGGTTCGATCTTCAGTCGTCCAGCAATCTGTTCCGGCGACCAGCCGGATTCCAACTTTCCGATCACTTCGTTCCGCAGATCCTCGCGACGAAAGAGCTTGCCGATCCGCCGGCGCCTGTCGCGCGCCATGTCGTTGGCGGTCATCGCCCAGTAGCCCTCGGCATCGGGGAATTCCTGATCGTGCCAGTAGTTGCGTTTGATCTCCCGGGAGATGGTCGCGCGGTCCCGGCCGAGGCGTCTGGCGATCTCAGACTGGCTAAACTTCTGATCCAACATCCTGGAAATCGATCGGCGTTCGTCAAAACTCAAATGCGAAAAGGTACGGATCAAACCATGGCTCCCGAAAAGCAGGCAGCTTAGCGCCTTTGTTGCAGTTCGAGATAGAATGTGCCGTCGAATGGTGATTTGACATTCCGCCTGAGCGAGCCTTTTGCTGGAGACTTCGAAACGCTTCGGTCCGATTTCAACGCAGCTGTGGACCAACTTGCCGAAAGTCTTCGCGCTGTCTCCGAAGCTACAAGTTCAATAGACAATGGCGCGCGCGAGATCAGCGAGAGTGCGTCGGATCTGTCAAAGCGCACGGAGCAACAAGCCGCGTCGCTGGAGGAAACCGCAGCCGCGCTGGACGAAATTACGACCAATGTGGCCAATTCTTCAAAGCGAACTGAAGAAGCGCGCCACGTCGCGGCAGAAGCGAACAAGTCGGCGCGCCATTCCGGCGAGGTCGTTTCCAATGCCGTGAACGCCATGCAGCGGATCGAGCAGTCGTCGCAGCAGATTTCCAGCATCATCGGCGTGATCGACGAAATTGCTTTCCAGACGAACCTCCTCGCTCTGAACGCTGGCGTCGAGGCTGCCCGAGCGGGAGAGGCTGGCAAAGGGTTCGCGGTCGTTGCTCAGGAGGTCCGCGAACTCGCTCAGCGGTCGGCGCAGGCCGCGAAGGAAATCAAAGATCTAATTCGCAATTCGGTCGATGAGGTTAGCACGGGCGTCACGCTTGTGCGAGAAACCGGCCAGGTTCTGAAAGTGATCGAGGAGCAAGTCGCCTCGATCAACAGCCAGCTCGACGCTATTGCAACGTCGGCAAAGGAACAATCGGTCGGTCTTGCCGAGGTGAATACTGCGGTCAACCAGATGGATCAGGTTACTCAACAAAATGCTGCAATGGTCGAGGAGTCGACTGCGGCAAGCAGTTCGCTGGCAGGCGAAGTCAACCGGCTGAGAAGCATCGTCGGCGAATTTCGCATCGAGCTTGGTGCCGCAAGGGCCGTCAATCGGAGCCCGGAACCAGCGCGAGCCGACCATGTTCCTTTTTCTTCGCCCGCCCGTCGGATGCTCTCCAAGGTCGCTGGTGCCGTCGGTTTCGGGGCTGCCGCGCAAGTCGGAAGCTGGGAGGAGTTTTGATGAGCCCAAGCTGGCCAATTCCCGAGCGGCTCTTCCCGTATCCTTCAAGGGAAATGTCGACGTCAAACATTCTGGTCTTTCCCCATCGCGGTGCAAAGGATCACCATTCTGCGGATGCAGCGGAGGCGAAAGCCGATGAGAGCACCAATGATCTCACGGGTTGCCTAATGCAGTTGCGACATCGTCTTGCTGCTATCACCACAACGCTTGAGGCTATTGTTACCGAAACCTTGGAGAATCGAGCGCCATAGAACGGGGATCTTTAAACTCAAAAGCAGCCTTAGACAAAATCAGACTGCGGGTTCAGCAACCGTTTTAAGCAGTCTTCTAACCCAAGGAACGACATTAGATGTTCGGTCATGCCAGCAAGACCCTTATGCAAACGAATTCGCTCGATCTGATCACGGCGAACGTCATGATCGCTGACGCAAGTCTCAACATTCGGTACATGAACAACGCCGTTAAGGAATTGCTCAGGGAGGCGGAAGCGGACCTGAAGAAAGAGCTTCCCCGTTTCGATTTCGCCAAGCTTATCGGCAGCAACATCGACATCTTCCACAAGAATCTGTCGCATCAACGCAACATGCTCGCCGCGCTCAAGTCACAGCACAGGGCAACGATCTGGATCGGCCATCGGGCCTTCGACCTCATCGTGACCCCGTTGCGCTCCGGCAGCAAAATAACCGGTTTTGCCGTCGAGTGGGCGGACGCGAAAGAGCGGTTGCAAAACATGGACTACCAGGGACAGATGACCGCAATCAGTCGCTCCCAGGGTGTGATAGAGTTCACGACCGAAGGCGAAATAGTGACCGCTAACGAGAACTTTCTCAAGGCCATCGGTTACCGTTTGGATGAGATCAAGGGCCGGCCGCACAGTATGCTGGTCGATCCGGCCTATGCGCAGTCGCCGGAGTATAGCGAGTTTTGGGCAGCACTGCGCAGGGGCGAAGTCCAGTCGGCGGAGTTCACCCGCTACGGCAAGAATGGCAAGATCGTTGTTATTAATGCCGCCTACAATCCGATCCTCGACACGAAGGGAAAAATTACCAAGGTGGTAAAGTTCGCGACTGATGTCACTGAGCGCGTGCATGCGGTAACCACGATCGGCGCTGCGTTGACGAAATTGGCGCAAGGCGACCTATCCTTCAGCCTCGACGAGCCTTTCACAGCAGACTTCGAAGACCTGAGGCGCACGATGAATGAGGCGCTCAGCCAAATGCGAAATGCGCTGAGTGCTGTGGCGCATTCGACGGACCAGATCGACGTAGGTACGCGCGAGATCAGTCAGAGCGCAGAGGACCTGTCCCGCCGCACCGAACAACAGTCCGCCTCGCTCGAGGAGACGGCGGCAGCGCTTGACGAAATCACCCTCAACGTCACGAATGCAGCCCGACGGGCGGACGAGGCCCGACATGCTGCAGCGACCGCAAGCGGCAATTCCGAGCGCTCAGGTCAGGTCGTTGCCGATGCTGTTGCAGCCATGTCGCGCATCGAAACTTCATCAAACCAGATCTCGAACATCATCGGCGTGATCGATGAGATCGCCTTCCAGACAAACCTCCTGGCGCTCAACGCCGGTGTCGAGGCCGCACGCGCCGGCGAGGCCGGCAAGGGTTTTGCCGTTGTCGCGCAGGAAGTCCGTGAGCTGGCGCAGCGGTCTGCTCAGGCCGCCAAGGAGATCAAGGGCCTGATCCGCAATTCGAGCGAGGAGGTCAGCACCGGCGTCAAGCTGGTCAGCGAGACCGGGAATTCCCTGCGCACCATCCAGGACAATATTGCAGCGGTGAACGACCATATGGAGGCGATCGCCAGTTCCGCCAAGGAGCAGGCCACCGGGCTTTCTGAGGTCAATTCTGCCGTCAATCAGATGGACCAGGTGACTCAACAGAATGCGGCGATGGTTGAGGAAACGAATGCCGCCGGCGCGACTCTGGCTCAGGAGACGGCGCGGCTGCGCGGCTTGGTCGAGGGTTTCCAACTCGGGCGTCGGTTCGAAGGAAAGAGCCAGAGGCAAATCGGTCTCGCCACAACGACTGACAGGCCGGTAGCGTCTCCCGCCCTCAGAATGTTAAAAAGAGTAGCGGGCGCCGTTAGAGGTCCCGCGACGGCTGCGTCAGACGGCGGGTGGGATGAGTTTTGATGGATTCGCCGGCGTGGGCTGTGCCGCAAATAGTTTGTTCCTGCTTTCGCTGATGAAGGAGCAATAGGCACGCGGCACAGAAGGACGGTGAACGAACGGCCTCGGCCTCAATCATCTAAGAGAAGCCGAGCCGCCCGGCCGGTCCTCCTCGACGCGTTGTTGTAATAGCTGGAGGCCTGCTGCACCGACCGATGCCTCGATTGCTCCATGGCCTCAGGGAGAGGGATGCCGCGGTTCGCCGCTTCGGTCAGATAGCCCGACCTCAACCCATGAGCCAAAAAATCCCCCTTGGCCAACCCCGCCATCTCCGCCCGCTGCTTCAGGATGGCATTGATCGACTGCGGATCGAGCGCGCGCCGCGACACCGTGCCCCAGCGCCCGATCGCCCGAAACACGCTGCCCGTCTCGATCCTGGCAACCGCAAGCCAGGCGTTGAGCGCCTCGACAGGTCGGCCGGTCAGATAGACCACCTCATCCTGTTCGCCATCGGACGTCTTGGTGCGGCCGAGATGAATGGCGAGAGAGGGGAGGGGAGCGCCGCCGGGCACCGCGATCGGCGGCTCGACTGTCAACTGCTCGACGCGTAGCCCGGCAACCTCGCTGCGCCGGCGGCCGCCGGAGCCGAAGGCGACCATTAGGATCGCCCGGTCCCTGACATCGCGAAGGCTGTCGGTCGCGCAGGTGGTCAGCAGTTTTGCCAGCACGTCGCCGGTAACGGCCTTGGCGCTCTTGCGTCGGCGCTGACTCGGGACGGCTCGCACGGAGAGCCGAATGGCGGATTTGAGGGCAGGGGAGGCGAAGGCACCAGAGAGGCCGCGCCATTTTGTGAGGGTCGACCAGCTGGCCAGCCGCCGGCGCACGGTATCCGGCGCATGCGGGCCAACGGACTTCAGGAACCCCTGGTGCCGAAGCTTGTCGTCGACGTCTACAGGCATCCCATGATCGGGATCGTTCGCGCGCTTTTCCGGATCCCAGAGATGATGGGCGACGAATTTGAGCAGCAGCGCTTCGGGCGCCGGCCAGGGCAAGGAGCGGCCGGTCGCGGCCAATCCCCAGGCTTCGAGATAGGCGAGGTCGGAGGTGAGAGCCCGCAGCGTATTGTCGCCCATGCCTTGGTTGACGAGATGCTTGAGCGTTTCGACATCCTGGTCGGTCAGCAGCTCGGCCCGGTGCGTACGTCGCTGCGAAAACGGCCAACTGAAAGAACAATCAGCGAACGGCTACTTTGGCCTCAGCGCCGATGCGTCCGACGGTAGCCCTATGAACGCGAAAGAGACGGGCGATTTCAGCCGCGGGGCGGCCGTCATTCAGCATGCCGATGATTTCGGAGCGCTGATCGGACGTCAGCTTCGGGCGACGACCGCCTTTTCGCCCGCGCTCCCTGGCCGCCTGTAGTCCCGCCATGGTGCGTTCACGTACGATGGCGCGCTCGAATTCGGCGAAGGAGCCGAGCATCTGCATCATCATGCGGCCTGCCGGCGTGGTCGTGTCGATTGCCTCGGTCAGTGACCGGAACCCGGCGCCAGCGGCTTCGATCTTCTCGAGGATAAGAAGCATGTCCTTGAGCGACCGGGTTAGTCGGTCAAGTTTCCAGACAACCACGATGTCGCCTTCGTCGAGTTCGCCAAGAAGCCGATAGAGTTCGGGTCGATCCCAGCGTCTTCCCGATGCTCGCTCCTCCGCAATCCGCTTGCAGCCAGCAGCTTTGAGCGCACGAAGTTGCAGACCAGGGTCCTGATCGTCTGTCTTGGAGACACGAGCATAGCCGACGAGCATTGCTGTCACATAAATCTGTTGCCAATGCTTATTGTTATGCAACAGGTTTGCGCGCGCATCAAGCTCCTGTTTCTGCTGACGCCGGGAAACCGTTGCGCAAACGAACGTTTGCGCTCGGCCGTTTTGCCCAAATCGCGTTTCTCGACGAGGGGCTTGGCAAGGCCTGCGTCCGTCTCGTCGGCCTGCACTGAAAACGAGGTCGGGAGAATGTGGCGAACCTTCAGACCGCGACTACGAAAGTGCCTCGTTGCGCCGATCCAAACCATGTGGTCCGCGCGTTCCTACTGTGTTGACGCAAACCGTCGTCAGGCAGGGAACAGCTGGTAGCGCGGTTCAGAAACTCCAAGAAACGTGGAGTTTGCCCTCCCATACATCGAGATCGTCCTGGCCGAAACTCAAGTAGCCGCCGGTCGCTTCGATCTGGAGATTGTTATTTACTAGCATCCGGAAGCCCGAGCGCAGTGAGAACGACCAGGGCGAGGGCGTTACTTCCGACAGGTCGCCGGTCAGGATCTTGCCGTCGTTGGGTCGCTCGAACTGGTATTCGCCCCCGAGTTCGGCGAAGACGAGAAACGGCTGTCCGTCTGGCAGGCGGAAGTAGCGGCTGACCTCGGTCGAGAGACAAGAACGCCATAATTGTAGCTGTCACCGGGAAGGGAGATGCTGACCGGTATGTCGAGGATGCTGCCCGAGAGGTCGTAGTCGTCACTGTTGATATGCGACTAGGTGACCGATAGCTTGGGTCGGATGTCATAGGCATCGAGCTTGTACTGACCGTGGAGCGCGATCTCGCCGGCAAGTCGCTCTGAATCCTGTTCGCCGTTCAGCGCGCTTAGTTCGATGTCGTTGTTGTAGCGCCCATAGGTCAGCGATGCGTCGATCGCCCAGTGTTTCGAGAGGCGATAGGCCGCGTAGGGACCGAAACTGAAGCCGTCGGTGTCGATGCCCAACGTGCCGTCGAAGGTATCGGTCGAACTGTCCTCCAGCGAAACGGTCATGCCGACGACGAAGTTGTCGGCGATCCGGCGATCGAGACCCATCGTCAACGAGCGGGCGAGCGTGTCGCTGTCGCGGTCATAGCGTTCGTCGGAAATGTCGGTGAACTGGAGGTCCGACCAGAAGTTCCAGAGCGAAGGCGCCGGCAGATCGCGGCCGGGTGTCAATGGCACCTGTGATCGGTCGGCACTTCGCGCGGCGGCTTCCTCGGCAGCGAGGTCCCTGCAGATCGGCAGATCGCGCCGTTCTTGGGCATCGGACGACCGCTGGTCGATACAGGTATCCGGTGTCCTGGCTGCGACCACGCGGCCGCCTCTGGTCACAGTCGGCGTACGCGGCTTGAACCCTGGAAAGACCGGCTGCGGCCCGACGTCCGGACGGCCAATCGAAGCCTGGGAAGACCGGTTGTGGTCCGACATCTGGCCGACCGTCGGGCCAGTCTATGCTCGGGAGTATCCCGCCGCGCACCTGGTTCTGGGTGTTGAGCCGGCATGGCTTTCCGCCCGAGAGGTCATAGAGCTTGTGCGTGCCTCCGTTGCCATTTGAAACAACCGGTGAAAGCGAGAGATGAAGGCCGCGTCTGGTCTTGTTCCACGTATCAACAGTTTGATTGCCTTGCGCCGCTTCAAGACCGAATGATCCGGCGCTCGTGCCCGAAAGCCAGACGGAGTTGGCAGCCCCTTTGGTGTTTCCGAGATAAGCCAAACCACCGCGAGCACTGCAATTGGCTGCATATGCCTGGTCTGACACAGCCAGCCAGGAGAAGCCGGCGATGGCGGCAGCGATAAAAGCACTGATTCCAACACGAATGGTACGCATATTTCCCCCGTTTATACGCGTGTCATCGCGACTCTCGCTTACAGACAGCTCCTACTCCCCCAAAAGGTTTTCAGAATCGACCTTTAGTTACACTCTTCCTCAATACTGAACTCGCGCCTACCCCAAGTATTCAGTGGGCGTGGCTAGCCGAGGCCTGCCGCCACAGCTGTGGGACGTGAGGCTGCTTCTCTGGCTGATTTCAGGCCGCCCCAAGGCCGGCTGTTGAGCGATGATTCATCGGAAAGTAAGTGCCGGTGCGAAGCTTTGGAATCCGCAGATCGACGGCGCCAACTCGGGTCTCCCAGTCGCGATCGCGATAGCCGTTACGCTGAGTAAGTCGAAAGTGGGTCGATCCTGATGTCATTCATTCCGGGAAGACCCGGCCCCAGTCGTCCTGCATGCTGACGATGGTCCAACCCCGTTTCGGCCCCTCGTTGAGGCCGCGGTCGAGCTTGCCAAAATGCGATTCCCGATCATAGGCGACCTCTCGAATGCCATCGTCATGGTGCACGAGCAGGCCGAAGCGCCTGCCGGAACCCGCCGTAGTCCATTCCAGCATCTGGAAGTCGCCGTCGGAATTGCCGAAGGCTGCGATCGGGCGCTTGCCGATGAACTTCTGAATGCCGACCGGCTTGCCTTCCTTATCGTCGATGAAATCGATCTCGGGTAGGCGAACGATGACAGGCGTGCCTTCCTTGACCTCGTATTTGGTCTTGATCGAGGAGCCGATGACGTTCTCCGGAGGGATTCCGTAGACTGTCTCGGTCCAGGGCCGCATGAACTCGACGCCGCCCCCGGAAACGATGAAGACCTTGAAGTCGTTGGCCCTCAGATAGTCGACGAGCTCCAGCATCGGCTGGTAGATCATCTTGGTATAAGGCTTGCCGGTCTTCGGATGTGTCGCCGTGGCGATCCAGTCGGTGGCGATTTTGGTGAACTCCTCGCCGGTCATGCCGGCATGCGTCGTGGCGACGATCTCCGTGAGACCTTTCTCGCCAGCAGCCGCCACGCCTTTTATGTCGTTTGCGATCACCGACTTGAAGGGCTCCTGGTCTTTCCATTCGGGATGATCTGCAGCCATCGTCTTGATCCGGTCAAGCGCGAAGGCGAGCTGCACATACATCGGCTGCTCGCTCCAAAGTGTTCCGTCATTGTCGAAGGTGGCGACGCGATCGGCCGGTGCGACATAGTCCGGTCCGCCCTCGGTCGTCACCGCAGTGACGAAATCGATGATGCTCTTCTTCGTCGCGCCGTCGTTCCAGGACGCAAGATCTGCCGCAAGCGCGGATGAGATGGTCAGGCTAGTCATCACGATCGCTGCGAAGGTAGCCTTGGGAAGGCAAAGGAAATGCTGAGACATGGGTTGCCTCTGGTTCAGGTCAAAGAGATGTCGCCGCCGACGAGGGGCCGGCGACGGCGGCTTTCGTCAGTTGCCAGTGGGCAGCGGTATGCTGATGCCTTCCGTGTTCAGCCGCTCCCGCACATATTGCAGTCTTTGGTACTGTGAGAGCGTGACCGGACCGGTGTAGACCTCGCTCTGCAGCTTGCGCGGCGGTTCCTTGACATAGGTTTTCATCAGCTCTTTGACGGCATCGTTGATAGTCACCAGCGTCCAGGTGCGCTCCGTGAAGTTGTTCATGAAGATGTCATAGCGTTCCTGGGGATCGGCCCAGAGGTCGAAGACCTGTGGAACGGTTGCGACATATTTGTCGGGTCCCTTCCAGCCCTGGTTAGAATCGACGGCGAGGCCGCCGGTGGCGACACCGTTGTCGCCGCGCAGGTTGAAGACGGCCTTGTAGTTTCCGACGCGGGCAGCGCCCGGTGTGAGCTCATTCTCCGTGAAGTAGAACCAGGCCTTGCGCTCCGACTTGCCGCTGCCGAACAGGACCGGCGTCATGTCATAGCTGTCGAAGACGATCGGCTTGTCCTCGCGGTCGTTTTCCGGCAGCGGCACACCGCCGACCTTGGCGAAGGTCGCCATCAGGTCGAGGCCGCCGACGATGTCGTGGTTCTTGGAATTGGCCGCGATCTTGCCGGGCATCCAGGCGATCGCCGGTACGCGGTTGCCGCCCTCGCGCACAGTGCCCTTGGTTCCGCGGAACGGCGTGTAACCGGCATCGGGATAGACATCCTGCCAGGCGCCGTTATCGGTGGTGTAGAAGACCAGCGTGTTCTGGTCGAACTTCAGCTCACGCAGCTTGTCCATGATGTGACCGATGCGTGAGTCGAGTTCGACGACGCTGTCGGCATATTTGCTCTTCGACAGAGACTTGTGCTCGTATTCGGGCGCCGGCAGGTTGGGCTGGTGCACCTTCATGAAGTTGACATTGATGAAGAACGGGGTGTCGGGCTTTTTCGCCGCTTCGTCGAGGAACTCCAGTGCCGCCTTCTCGACATAACCGTCGAAATAGGGGATGCCGACGACGCCCTTGGCGGGCGTGTCGACGTACTGTCCGTTGATCTTGAAGTCTTCCTTGGCGGGCTCGCCGGCCTTGCCGGAGAGCGAGCCCTTGGTCACTTCCGTGAACATCTTTCTCAGCTCCGGATCCATGTCCGGGAACCAGGTCGGGTCGGCATAGGTGTAGGCATTGAGGTGATAGAGGCCGACATATTTCATCTCGTCGTAGCCCTGCGCGTTCGGAAGCGCGTAGTCGGCTTCGCCGAGGTGCCACTTGCCGGTGAAATAGGTGTCGTAACCGCCCTGTTTCAAGACGGAAGCGAGCGTCCATTCCGCTGCGGGCAGACCGCCGCCTTGCCCTTGGAAGGCCACGGTCGTCATGCCGCTGCGGTTGAGGATCCGACCGGTCTGCATGGCGGCCCGACCGGGCGTGCAGCTCGGCTGGGCGTAGAACGAGAAGAAAGTCATGCCCTCATTGGCCAGCCGGTCGATGTTGGGCGTCGGCATGCCGCGCCCTTCGCCCCCACCATAGGGGCCGAGGTCGCCATAGCCGGTATCGTCCGAAACGATGAACAGGATATTCGGTTTTGATTGCGCATCCTGCGCAAGTGCTGTCGCGCTCGCGAGCGAAATCGCCCCGCAAGCGAGAAGCAGTCTGGCTGCCGTCCGTCTTAGCATCGTCAATCTCCGTGGTTGGATGGCCGGGTTTATCCCGACCCGTCATCTGTGCGCGGTCCAGCCTCGATCAGGTCGAGGATCTCCTCTCCGAGCTCATTCAGGATTTGGCGGTAGTCACTTGCCTTGGCCGGATCCTCCTTCCATGTATCGAGGGCGCGACACGCCGTGGCGTAGGCCTCGCAGAGAGACTTGAATTCCGGCATCGCCGTATAGAGTCGTCGGACCGCCAGCTCGTGTCTTGGGAAACGTCCGATGACAAAAGCCACGTCCGGCATCACCTGCCCCCCGGATTTGATCGTCACGGACGTGAGTGTGGCCGTCGCACTCCGTCACAAACAAGGTGCGAACAGGTACGAACAGGTGATTCGCCTGCCTACTTCGACTTCTCGGCGCTTCCGGTCTGGCTCGAGTTGGAATACACTGCGCCCGCAACGGGAGATTGAGAGGGGCGTCTCTTGCGCGGCAGCTTCAAGCTTTTCCAGATAGCATCTGCGCGGCAAACGGGACCAGGAACTACGGCTCCGGGCAGCAATGTCTCGCCCCCCGACATCCGGGTGGAACTCCAGCGCATTCTCGACAGCAGCGAATTTCGCGCCACACCAAGGCGCCGCGCGATGCTGCGCTTTCTCGTCGAGGAAACACTTGCCGGTCGCGGCGAGAACCTCAAGGGTTATTCGGTCGGCGTCAGCATCTTCGGCCGTGACGAGAACTTCGATCCGCAGGCCGATCCAGTCGTCCGGCTGGAGGCCCGCCGGCTGCGCCACGACCTCGACGGCTACTATGTCTCCGAAGGCCGCGACAGTCTGCTGCGCATCGTCATTCCCAAGGGTCAATATGTCCCGGAAATCATCGTCCGGGAGGCGGAACGCCATTTGCCGCCGCAGGCTGCCGCAAATCCCATGGAGGCTGCTTCCGCCGCAGCCTACACAAGCAATCCCGCAACAGCGTCGGTTCCGCGCAGCCTCCCGTTCTGGACCTGGGCCGTCGCCCTTGCAGGCCTCCTGGCGATCGCGGTCCTCTCGTATATTCTGGGCAGGGAGCATCGCCAGGAAACAGCCGTGGAACCGGCGGAGCGCGGAACGGCGCTGATGGTCATGCCGTTTTCGGCGGAAGGTGACGGCGAGCGATATCGACTAATGGCCACCGGCATCGCCGACCAGATCACCGCCGAACTCAGCCGTTTCCCGATATCCGCCTCTATCTGCCTCAGCCGACGACAAGTCCGCAGGCAGCCGAAGATCCAATGCAGGCCGGCAGACGTCGTGGCGTCTCCTATGTCGTCGACGGCAGCGTGCGCACCGATGCAGATACGGTGCGTATTGGCGCCAAACTGGTGGACGTATCAAGCGGGCGCATCCTATGGACCGGCACCTATGATCGCAAGCTAACGGCGGCGAGCCTGCTCGACGTTCAGGGCGAGATCGCCGCAGAGGTCGCGACGGTGCTCGGACAACCCTATGGCGTTGTCCACAACGACGAGACGAGCCACCTTCCACGGGATATCACGCCGAGTATGCCAAGCTATGAATGCGTGCTGCAGGCCTATGCCTATCGTCGCAGCTTCACGCGCGTCCTGTATGGACCGGTCCAGACATGCCTTGAGGCGGCGGTCAAGCGCGACCCGGATTATGCCGAGGCGTGGGCCATGCTCGGCTGGACGCATCTCGATACTGGGCGCTTCGGCTGGACGGCCGACGGCAATCTCGAACGGGAATACAATCTTGCACTCGATGCTGCCTCCCATGCAGTGACCCTGAACGGCCGTAGCGTGCTGGCCCTGAAGGCGCTTTCCTCGATCAACCACTACATGGGCAACTTCGAGGAGGGCGAGCGCATACAGCGGCGGGCGCTGTCGCTCAATCACAACGACCCCGATACGCTGGCGCAACTCGGCTGGCGATTGGCTGTGCGCGGAAAGTTCGCAGATGGGATCCCCTATCTCAAACAGGCAATCGACCGCACGGTCAATCCGCCTGGCTGGTACTTCCACCTCGTCTCTATCGACCACTACCTGAACGGGCGCTATGCGGAAATGCTGAACGCCGCAAAGAACGGCACCGTTGACGGTTCCGGCGTGAGTTGGTCACTGGTGGCGATCGCTCAAGGCGCGCTTGGAAACGAGGCGGCCGCCCGCGACGCGCTCGAAAGGATGGCGGCAGTCGCGCCGGCGCTCAATCGCGATCCAGCCGCCGTCTATCGCCGCCACCAGGCGACTGAAGACATTGTGGACGCACTGGTCAAGGGCCTCAGAAACGCGGGCTGGAGGCCTCCCGAAAGCCACTAGCGCGGATCGCAAGTGCCATCATGTACGATCCGCGCGTCCCTATCTTCCGGCTCCAGCGATGGCGCGTAGCTGCCGCAGCAGATCTTGGACCTGCGTATTCCCCGGCTGCATGCGATTGAAGGCCTCGGCCAGCTTCAGCGTCTCGTCGAATCGTTGGAGCTTGAGACCGAACTGGATCGCTGTGCCGAGCATGTTGGCGTCGCTGGCGCCCGAAACAGCCGCCCAATAGAGCATATCGAATGCCTCACCGGTTCTGCCGACGTCGTCAAGCGCGATCGCCAGCGTTGTGCGGTAACGCGAATTGGCCGGATCAAGCCGGGACGCCTCCCGAAATTCCTGTAGGGCCCTTGCTCGCTCCTGCGTCCGCACCAGCGACAGCCCGTGACCATAGCGCAATTCTGCGCTGTCTGGCAGAGCGGCGACCGCGTCGGCATAGACGCGCTGGGACTGTGCGTTGTCGCCCTGGCTGCGGTAGAGTTCCGCAAGATTTGCGTGCGCGCCGATAAGTGATGGATCCAGTGCGATCGCGCGCCTGAGAAGCGTCTCCGCCTCGCCCGGGCGACCCTGACGGGCGAGAAACAGTCCGTAATCGGTTTGTGCCCCGGCAACGTCGGCATTAGCCTTGGCATAGGTCTCGAGTTCCGCCACAGCCGTGTCGAAGGCGCGACGCTGGTCTCCTAAAAGCGAAAGTGACGGCACAGGACCGAGTGCCGTGACGGCAGCGATGCGAATCGCCCTAGCCTGGTCGGAGAGGAGGCTACCAATCGCCGCCAGCCTGTACTCCGGCGGCAGGTTCTCGGCTGCGCGTGCAGCGCCCAGTCGCACCAGCGCATCCGGATCGGACGCCGCTCGCTTGACGTCATCCACTGACGCCGCTCCGCTGAGCCTGGCAATTTCGGTGACGGCGCTGCCCTTCACAAAACCGGGCTGCCCGCGGTCGGCGAGAAAGCGGCGCAACGCGTCGACGGCGCTGATGTCGTTATGGCCGGCGGCTGCAAAAGCATGGGCGATCGACGGCCGCTTACGCCAGTCGCTTCCGTACCAATCGTCCAGCCGTTCCGCCGCCCAGATGTTCGTCTTGTCCTGGTGGCAGGTGGTGCAGGCATTGGGCGTGCCGATCGTTTCCGAAAGATCCGGCCTTGGGATGACGAAGGAATGATCGCGCCGGGGGTCGACCTTCATATAGGTGCGCTTCGGCATGTGGCAGTTGGCGCACTCTGCGCCGGGCGAGCCCTTCGTATGATGGGTATGCGCCGGCGTGTCGAATTCGCCACTCGGATCGAAACTCGTGTCGGCAAAGCGGTCCGGCGCCGTCTCGGCGTGACATTGGGTGCAGAGCGCATTGCCCTCGGCCTTTACCCTTCCCTCATGAGGACGGTGACAATCAAGGCAGGTGACGCCAGCGCGCGCCATCTTGCTCCTCTGGAAGGAACCGTACTCAAAGACTTCGTCGAGGATCTGTCCGTCCGGGAAATAGAGTTCGCTGCGCATCAGATCAGGCGCGTACTGGTCGAGAAAGGCGCGGTCGGGTCGGGACATCTCGACAAGCCGCACACGCCGTGCATGACAGCCGAAGCAGGCGTCCGGCCCGACCTCGGGCAATCCCTTGTCCCCACTCATGCTGCCGGCCCTCGCCCAGGCGATATGCGCAGCGCCCGGCCCATGGCACGACTGGCAACCGATGCTGGTCGCGACATAGGAGGAGGCGTAGGAGCCGGTCGTCGGCGCAAAATTGCTGACCGGGTCGGTGGAGTGACAGTCGATGCACGTCCGGTTCCAGCGATAGAACGGTCCTGTCCAATGATAGGTGGAGCCCGGATTTGCTGGATCTCCATTGCCGAGCCAGAACCACCGTCGCGCTTCTGTATCCCAGGCGATGTCGAAGGCTTGCAGCTTGCCGCCGCCGAGATCGATCAGGTATTGTTGCAGCGGCTCGTAAGCGAAAGTGTATTTGATCGCGAATTCGCCTTGCTTGCCATCCGGCCCCTGGGTTCGGACGAAATAGTCCCCGTCGCGGCGGAAGAAGGTTGTCATGATGCCGTCATGCTCAAAGGTCACATCGTCGAAATCGCCGCGCACCGTCCTGTCGTTGGCGACCGCCATCGCCTTGGCGTGGTGCGACGTCGAAAGAGCGTCTACCTCGCTCTGGTGGCAGGTGGCGCATTCCGCCTCGTCAGCGAAGCCTTCGTGGAGGGAGATCAGCGGGTCGCTTGAGGACATGTTCCCTCTGGCCGCCGGCGCCACCGAACAGGTGAGCAGGATGGCAAGGCCGAGACTGAAGGTGGTCGAGCGAGCTCTCTGGATCGACATGGCCACGTGATTGTAGATGAGGCGTGTTTACACGCAAGAGCGACATTTTGTTTATAAGCGGCCTTGTTTGTAGGCTCGGGGGTACGCTTCCGGCTAGGCGGCGGATCTCGCGTCGAAGTCGATCCGGCGCGCAAGATCAAGATCGAAGGCGCCATACGGGTTGATGTGAGCGTAAATTAGCGGCGTCAGTCCCCGGTAGTCTTCGACGGCCATACGTGCCGCCCAGGCCGGTTCGGTCAGCACATTCTGCATCATCAGGGTATTGACGTAGACAAGGCAGTTCTGCAGCAGGTGCAAAGCCAGAACCGAGATTTCCTGGTCTTCGAGCCGGTTCGTCGCGACCTCGCCGCTCTTGCCGAAGAAGATGAAGCCGTTGGCGCTGTTCCAGTTTTCGACGACGTTCAGCCCCTCGTTGATTTCGCGCCGGAAGGCTTCCGAGTCGAGATAGCGGGTGAGGAAGATCGTCTTGACCGCCTTGCCGAGCTCGGCCAACGCCTTATAGGTCGGGTGCTGGATGTTTGTCCGCGCGAAACGGCGCAAGATCGATTCGGCATCGGCTGTACGATGCTGCAGGGCCGCCGCATATTTGATCATTTCGTCATATTGCTGCTCGATCAGTTTCCAGTCGATCGCCCGCGTCAGGATCGGCAGCAGGTTTTGAAGCTCCTGCGCCATTCCGGCATCAGGCAGGTAGAGCTTCTGGCGGGCGATCGCCTTGAGGCGCGGCGCGAGTTCGAAACCGAGCAGCCGGCAGAAGGCGAAAGCGACCTCGCTCTGCCCATGGCTGTCGACATACTGGCTCTGAATTTCAGCGTCCGTGCAATGCCGCAATACCCCTTCGATCATCGCTGCGACTTCGGAAGAGGAGCAGCGCTTGAGCTGCGAATAAATGCAGGTTGCCTGGCGTGCGACGTGCCAATAGATCATCACACCGCGCCCGCCATAACGGACATGCCATTCGGCCATCAGGTTCTGATCCCAGGCGCCGAACTTTTTCGAGTCCGACGCGCACGACGTGGTGCCTTCGCCCCAAACAAGAGGGTCGCGCACGGCAAGCAAGGCGTTGGTGACAGAGGCAGTCGCTGCCTTTAGCGCCTCTTTTTGAATGAAGCGACGACGGACATGGAGCAACTCGGCATAGGTGACACCCTCCGTGCCGAAACTGACACGCTTCAGCCCGGCATTGGTGCCGAGACCGTAAAGGCAAAGCAGCAACCGGCGTTGCAGGGTGTCAGGGTCGAGGATAACGCGATCGCCGGAGGTCCTGAACTGCTCCAGAAAACCTGTCCGCAGCGCGGCTTCCTTGAGCACGTCCAGCAGACCGGTCGCTGGCCAGCGGCGTTCGATCTCCGCCTTCACCGTATCGAGATTTGGTTGGGCCGGCAGTGGCTCCAGAGGCGATAGCGAAATACGGTTGCGGCCGCGCCACAAGAGCCGAACATGTCGATTGCCGGGGAGGCCGGCATCCAGGCGACGCAGCCCCGTCGTCATCTCCCCCTTGAGACGGGCAACGAATGCTTGTGCGTCCATGGTCTGGCCGAGATCGCGATAATAGTCGGCACGTCGCTCGCCGAAATCCTGGGGCAGGTCCTCGTCCGGGTTGCGGTAGCGGTCGGCTCCAACCACCCAGATTTCCTTGCAGCGAATCCGCTCTCGCAGCGATGTCAGCACGCAGATTTCATAGTTGATGCGGTTGACACGCCAACCGCCAGCATCGTCCGACTCCACGACCAGGTCTCGCCACCGTGCGGGAACCACGCCCTCAATCGGCAGACCGTTCTGCGGGCGAACGATGCGTCGGTCGTCGCCCTCGTCGAGCAGACGCTTGAGCCATTCCAGCGCCGCGATGACGGGCCGATGTGCTGCATTGTTCGACCGGAATTCGAGCAGGCTCAACAACTTCGGCAGCATGCGTCGATAATGACCGCCGTAGGAGGAACGCAGGACCGCATGGACTCGCTGTTGGTAGGAACCGCCAGCCTTGTATTCGCGGACCAGAGCCGCAAGTATCGCTTGGTCGGCAATCGGAAAGATGACCTCGCGCACCGCTCCATCCGGCGCGTCGATCGCCGCCTCGGCGATCCGAGCCAGCAGGCGCTCCTTGCCCTGCACTTTCTGAATGTCCTTGGCGATCGACGCCACGACCTTGCGTTCCGCCTTCGCTGCCATCTTGTGCACCGTCTCGACCAGGAGATCGACGACCGCGTCAACGATTTCCGCCTCGCGGCAGGCAAGGAAGATGGCGTAAAGACCCAGGCGCCGCGGCTGAGGGTGGCGCCGAACTTCTCGCGCGGTTTCCTGGCTGACGCGGCGGTACAACCGCTCCACAGTAGCGGCGCCTGCACCGGCAATCAGGCCGGCCTGAAGCTGCAACGAGCGGATAAAGGAAAGCCGCTCAGCCACGACGAAGATGCTTTCCAATCCAACCCGCCCCGGATCGGCCTTCATGGTATTGAAGCCAGTCGGGCTGTCGGCGTCGGTCAGCGAAACCTCCAGTTTTGCGGCAGCATCCGAGCTCAAGACGGAAGCAATCCGCTGCAGAAAGCCCCCTTCAAATGTGCGGCGCGCCGAGCGCGTAAAACGGTCCACCTCGCCGATCGCCGGCGTTTGGATGTCACGGTCGCGGCACCACAGACAAACCTCGTCAACCATCGCCGCAACCGACATCGCTTTGGGGCAGATCTCAGCTTCAAGCCAGGTTGCGAGATCGTTTCGATCGTCCTCCGTCATGCGACGGATGGCAAGAAACGCCAATATCTCTTCGCGGTGTCGTCGGCCGGTGCGACCGGCCCAGTCATATTCCTCCAGATCGGACGGGGCGGCCGCGAGTTGTTCGGCCAAATAGGCGACGGGTTCCGCCGCGACTTCACCCACATGTTCGGCGAAGCGGCCAGCAAGGCGGTACATCTTCAACTGTGCGGCAAAACCAAGCCGGGTCCGCGGCGGTTTCGTTTCGATCAGCTCCAGTTCGTCAAAACTCAGGCTCCACCACCTGGAAAGCTCTGCTCCATCCCAATCTCGTTTCACGCCACGCTCCCACACGACTCGGCCTGCGTGCAGGCATCTTTGCGTGCGGACATCCCCCATTCAACTCACGAGCAGAATATTCCCGATCTGTTCTCTCAGTTGGCCGTTTTCGCAGCGACGTACGCACCGGGCCCTTTCGCATGGCTCGGCCATGCCTGCACCTCGACAAGGACTTGGAAGCGTCAATCGCCTCATCCGAGCCTTGGCTCTTGAGCGCATCAGTCCGGCAAACGGCAAGAGCAAATCGCGCGAGCCCAGAAAGGATAACTATTGATCGAGCATACTCTTAGGACTTCCGGCCCCGCTGGCTGGTTGCCGAACTGATCAATCCGAAGATCCGCCAGATCAAGTAGTCCAGTGGTTTCGGTCGCTGGCCATTTTCGCTTCCTTCAACTGCTAGTTCTGTGCTGAAAACAATTCGCTTGTATCCATAGTGTGAATGCCAACCATCCAAACAATCAATTTTCCTGATTCTGTTCAATCTTGCATAGCAGAAGCTTCTAATGTGGTGAGGCCGCCCCGTCGAACCAGTTGGTCTCATCGCAACCAGGCAGATACTGAGTTCGGATCGGCCTTCCGACTGGACCATTTCTATGGTGCTCAACTGGATGTTTTTTGTAAGCCAGCTTGATGCCATTTTGGCTCAAAGTGAGAGGATACTATGAGTGTCGGCAGCAAAGACGAGAAGGCTCATGTACACCCAAGTCCAGGTGACACTGGGACCATCGGGTTCGAGCCCCACATCACCCACCATGCATTTGACTCCACGGTATTCAAGAGAACAGTTCGGCCGCGGGTGTTTACCGTCGCGCCCTATGGTTTTGAGAACGCCGGGGCAAATGATGTTGCCGCAATGCTCGACGGTAAGTCTGATGCCTGCGATGGGTTCGCCGATACCCATTGCGGGGGTGGCCAGACAGTGTCGGAAACGACTATAGCTGAAGCGAGGTCCTTCAAGCCCTACGTCAATGCATTTCGGCCGCACCAATGGCTGAAGAATGTGTTGGTGTTCTTGCCGGCCCTCGCTGCACATAAACTCGATTGGCCGACGCTCCTCTTATCACTGGAAGCGTTCGTCTGCTTCAGCTTGGTGGCTTCTAGCGTTTATGTCATGAACGATCTCCTTGATGTCTGCGCAGATCGGGCGCATCCGCGCAAGCGGTACCGCCCGTTTGCCTCACACAGCATCCCCACCGCACACGGAACCTGGATGGCAGCGGGGCTCATTCTTCCAGGCGGACTGATAGCAATGTTCATCGGCTGGGGCTTTTTCCTGGTGGTGGCGGGCTATTTCCTTGTGACCACGGCCTATTCCCTGCATTTGAAACGACGCATTGTAATCGATATCTGTATTCTCGCAGGTCTCTACACCATTCGCATCGTTGCCGGTGGAATCGCGACATCAACTCCGTTATCCGTCTTGCTCATTGCCTTTTCAGTATTCTTTTTTCTGTCGTTAGCCGCGGTGAAGCGACAAAGTGAATTGGTTGACGGCGCCGAGCGTAGGAGTCTGCAGGCTACGGGTCGAGGTTACCACGTCAACGACCTGCCAATCATCTCCATGATCGCGGTTGGGGCGGGGTACGTATCTGTGCTGGTGATGACATATTATGTGAATTCGCCTCTCGTAATGGAGCTCTATCCCCATCCTCAAATGCTGTGGGGCGTCTGCGTAATCCTGCTCTATTGGATCACCCGCACAGTGATGGTGTCGCACCGCGGCAATATGCATGACGACCCGGTGATCTACGCCGCGAAGGATCGGACCAGCCAGGTATGCCTAGCGATCATTCTGGTCTTCGTTGCAGGCGGAGTGCTGAGGTGAAACGGCAGGGTCTAGCGTTACGCTATGCGGCATTCGCCGCCATCGCAATGGTGGTCAATGTCACCATGCAACATTCCGTCCTTCAGTTCGGGAATAGGAGCGCCATTTTTGTGCTTGCCATGAGCGTAGGCACCATTGCCGGGCTGATGATCAAATACCTGCTCGACAAGTTTTGGATTTTCGACGATCAGGAAATCGGCCTCAAAAACGATGGGTGGAAGTTCTCACTCTATACGGCAGTGGGCGCCCTCACCACAATCATTTTCTGGAGTGCTGAGGCGGCTTCCTGGTGGGTCTGGAGAACTGAGCTGATGCGTGACTTGGGTGCTGCCGTTGGTCTGACAATCGGCTATCTGGTCAAGTACCAACTAGATAAACGCTTCGTGTTTGCAGGTCACCGAGTGAGGATTGCTCCATGAAGCTCTCGGGTTGGGGAAGGTCTCCGCTCGTGAACGCGCAAGTCTATGTGCCCCGTGACCTCGAAGCTCTCCAGAAGCTGTTAGCTTCAAAGCCGAGTGTGATCGCGCGCGGCTGCGGTAGGGCCTATGGGGACAGCGCCATCAATTCATCAGCAACAATTGATATGCGGCGTTTGAACCGAATGTTGGCCTTTGATCCGAAAACGGGACAGTTGATCGCGGAAGCTGGAGTTATTCTTTGCGACATCATCGCGGCTTTCCTGCCCCGAGGTTGGTTCCCGATGGTCACGCCGGGCACGAAGTTCGTGACGTTGGGCGGCATGATAGCCGCCGACGTTCATGGCAAGAACCATCGCAAGCATGGAAGTTTTCGGGGATGCGTGGACTGGATCGATGTAATGGGGGTCGATGGCTCCATCCAGCGCTGCTCACGCAAAAGCCACGTAGAGCTCTTTGAGCACACTCTCGGCGGCATGGGGCTGACCGGAATCATTTTGCGGGCGGCAATCCGTTTGCGCTCAGTCGAAACCGGATGGATCCGCCAGACAACAATACCCGCGCCGAACCTCAAATCAGCGATGACAGCTCTAGAACGGGCTCAAGATTCGACTTATTCTGTGGCGTGGATTGACTGCCTTGGGACGGGGAAAAACCTGGGGCGCTCCCTTGTCTTCCTGGGAGATCACGCGAACGCCTCTGATCTTCCAACATATCGGTCTCTGCACCCTTTCGCTACTCCGGCAAAACGCAAACTTTCCGTTCCGTTCAATTTTCCAGGCTTTGCTCTCAATCGGTTTAGTCTTCGGGCCTTCAACGCGCTATACTATCGAATTGGCGTTTGGAATCGAGGTCAGCAACTCGTTGACTGGGATAGCTACTTCTATCCCCTCGACGCAGTTGCCGAATGGCATCGGATCTACGGGCGCAAGGGGTTCGCCCAGTTCCAGTGCGTCATTCCCATAAAGCGCTCGGAAGAAGGGCTCTCGGCTTTGCTGCAGACAGTCGCCAAGGCAGGCTTTGGATCGTTCTTGGCCGTTCTCAAGCGGTTCGGTCCGCAGGAGAGCCGCTTTTCATTCCCAATGGAAGGCTACTCCCTTGCTCTTGATTTTCCCATCACGACCAAAACCTCCCATCTATTGGCAAACCTTGACCGAATTACAATCGAGCACGGCGGGCGCTTTTATCTCGCAAAGGACAGCCGCATGTCTGCTGAAACGCTACGTGCTTCCGATGGCCGGGTTGCAAGCTTCGTTCGAATGAGGGCGAAAAACGGCTGGAAAAGCTCGTTCCAATCGGCGCAAGCGGAAAGACTTGTGCTGTGATGAAGCCGTCCGTTCTTATCTTGGGTGCACGTTCGGATGTAGGCAATGCCGTGGCGCACAAGTTTGCAGCGCTGGGCCATCCGATCCAATTAGCCGCGCGCCAATCAGAAACACTCGATGCTGAAAAGACTAATTTGCAGCTACGATATGGAGTCCCAGTCACCCTACATGAATTTGATGCACTTCTGACGGAAACTCACGCCCAGTTCCTGGCCATGCTGCCCGAGTTGCCCGAGGTCGCCGTAAGCGTCGTCGGCTTGATGGGGAGCCAGGAACGAAGCGAGCGCGATCAGCTCCTCGCCAGTTGCATTATGCGTAGCAACTACGAAGGGCCTGCCAATATCCTGGCATTGTTGGCCAACCGGTTCGAAGAACGCGGATCCGGCACTCTGGTTGGCCTCAGTTCGGTCGCGGGCACGCGCGGACGCGCGACCAATTACGTCTACGGCTCCGCGAAGGCGGGCTTCACTGCCTTTCTGTCCGGGCTTCGCAGTCGTTTGGCGAAACGCGGCGTACATGTTGTGACTGTGCTACCGGGTTATGTCGCGACCAAGATGACTGAAGGCATGAATCTCCCAGCAAGGCTCACGGCGCAACCGAGCGAGGTTGCCGAAAGTATCGTCGTCGCCGTCGAGCGAAAGAAGAACGTTATATACGTTCGTCCAGCCTGGCATATGATCATGCTGATCATCAGACTTATCCCGGAGGGGCTTTTCAAGAGGGTAAGGATGTGATCGGCTTCGTTCCAACAACAAAGCAAATAGAATACTTTATTGCTGGATCTTTCATCATTGCTGGCATGTTCGGCGTGATATGGATTTTCATTGCTCAAGAACCGTTCCGCATATCGAATGGCTCGGAGTGGGATGCAGTATACTATGACAGACTTCTTCGGTTCTTAGCTGCTGAGGGTAGCTTGCGGTCGCGCATAGCCTTTCCATATTGTGCCCGCGTTGGGACACCTTGGATCCTCGTGAACATTTTTCATAATCGCTTCGGCTTTTATGGGTTCAACTTGGTTGCCTCGGGGTTGTTCTCCGCCACTTTGCTACTTGCAACACGCTCACTCTGGCATGGGAGCATGAAAGGTTTGACGGCAGTGATTGCGGCGTCGTCCTTCCTGTATTTTGCGCCGGTAAAATTTACAAACTTCTATCCGGCTTACATGGACCCCCCGTTTCTCCTTATCCTTTCGTTTTGTCTGATTTTCATCATAAAGAAGAACTATCTTCTCGCAAGTATTATATGCTTGGCAGGAATTCCATTCAGGGAAGCTGGTTTTTATCTTCTGCCACTGCTGGTAGGTTTCTATATCAAAAATGCACAGAGAAGCAGCGCCGCTTGGATGACATGTATATCTATTATCATCTCGGGGTATGCTCTAAAAGAACTGATGCTTTTAGTATCCGAGTGCGAACCCCAATCGCAACTCATTACCGCACTCTTTTGGTTCTATCGCTTTCTATCTGAGCCCGCTCATGTCTTAGGCTCGCTCGCTGCTATATCGCTTACTCTCGGTCCGCTGTACGTTGTTTTGGATAAGCGGACATTTAACCACATTAAATCGGACGACACCGTGATATTTTCCATCGTCGCATCAGTATACTCCGGATTTTTGTCAATAGGTGGCGGATCGGACGTGACCAGGATATTTTATAGTTTTCTCCCCTTTTATGTACCTTTGTTGATAAAGTGCTTCGGGGTGTCAAGCCTGACGTCGTTTTTCCTTGCCTGTTTTGGCTGGCTACTCACCAATCATATGCTCCAAAAGTATGAACAGCCGATCTCCGAAGGGTTGAATAATGACATCTCAGGCTTCTTTGCTCAGTTTCCCGACTATGGACATCCCACTATAGCCTTGGTTGTCTTGGGAATGTGGATCGTTCTGGCGACGTTCAGGAGACTAATTGAGCCACTAGAAGTTCATTTGGAGTAACTTGTGGCTTTGACGCCTCGGCGTTGATGAGTTGGGCCATCTTCCGTCGGGGACCGCAGCTTGGGCGAATGGAGAGGCTTTTGTTGCCGTATGTCGCCGTCACGTTTTGCCGCCATGACAGCCAATTCAAACCAAGCGACTATTAGAGCACGTCCACTTTACTCGGGGTCATACCCGCAAGTGATCTGAACCCTTCAAACTGGACCAGTTTTGGCTAGAGTTTTCCGGTGCATTTTTCCTGGCTGGGAAAGGAACGGAAGACGATGAAAGCATCGCAGTTTTCGGACGCACAGAAGGCGTTCATTTTGAAGCAGGGTGATGAAGGCGTGACGGTCGCCGAGATCTGCCGGAAGGCGGGGATCAGCCAGGCGACCTATTTCAACTGGAAGAAAAAATACGCGGGCATGCTGCCTCCGGAGATGAAGAAGCTGAAGCAGCTCGAGGACGAGAATGCGCGGCTGAAGAAGATCGTCGCGGATCTGACGTTGGACCGCGAGATGTTGCAGGACGTCATTCGCCGAAAGCTCTAAGGCCTGCTCGCAAGCGGGAGATGGTGAAAGGCATGTGCCAGGACTGGGCGATATCGATCCGGCGTGCCTGTGGGGCGCTGGACTTCGATCGGTCGACCCATCACTACACCTCCCGCCGTGCCGATCAGGCCGGTCTTGAGCGTCGTATCCGTGAGATCTGCGAGACCCGTGTCCGCTATGGTTATCGTCGTGTGCATGTGCTGCTGGAGCGCGAGGGTTGGGGTGCCAATATCAAGCGGACCTACCGCATTTACAGGGACTTGGGCCTGCAATTGCGTAACAAGACACCGAAACGCCGGGTGAAAGCCAAGCTGCGCGAGGATCGGCAAATAGCCGTCGGACCGAATGATGTATGGGCGATGGACTTTGTTCACGACCAGCTCGCCACCGGCAAGAAGCTACGCGTTCTGACCGTGGTGGACACCTTCTCACGCTACGTCCCGGTGCTTGATCCAAGGCACAGCTATCGCGGAGAAGATGTTGTGCAAACGCTCGAGCGGGTATGCCGCCAGATCGGCTATCCCAAGACGATCCGCGTCGATCAGGGCACCGAGTTCGTATCACGCGATCTCGATCTCTGGGCCTATGCGAAAGGCGTCACGCTGGACTTCTCACGCCCTGGCAAACCGACCGATAACGCATTCATCGAGGCGTTCAACGGCCGCTTCCGGGCAGAATGCCTGAACCAACATTGGTTCCTGACCCTTGCGGATGCCCGCGAAAAGATGGAGGATTGGCGTAGAGACTACAATGAGGTTCGGCCACATGGTGCGATCGGAAACAAGGTCCCGATCGCACTGATGAATCCGGGAAGCGTAACCAGCCCGCCTCCCTGACTGAAGCCGGAAAACTCCAGCCTCCGCTGGTCCAACGTTTGGGAGCGGTTCAAAACCACCGAGACTCTAATCGCCGCTCGATGAAAGTTCAGTGGCAGGTCAACCTAAACGCACACCTCGAACCCTTGGTCGGATGTTGGACAATGTTCGGAATGAGCCATTGTGTTTCAGCGCGATCATGTTGTTACTAAAGAGTTTCTCGTTTGGCATGCCACGTGCGGTTCAAAAGATGGGCGAGATACGTCTCACGATTAGCGATCCGAGGAGATCAACAATCTCGGAACTGCTCGCCGCAAAGTTGTTGAGGTTGCCTGTTGGTAATGGGATCACGACCGAGGACTTCGACACATGCAAGGATCGACTCGCGTGATGACCGAAGAGGTGGGCAGGCAGACTGCTGCCCAAGCCGTACCATTCGGCTCACATCCGTCGAACGAGTTTATGTCGAACCTGAGCCTGCCGACCATCGACAGCGGCAAACGAGCGAAGGAGAGCATATCATGGCAAACCAATTTGCAATGCACGATCCGGTCCGCCGTTCGAAAGCGACATCAAGTCAACTAGAACAGTTCTGCATTCCACGTTGCTTTGGGACCTTCCTAGAAGACATTGTGGCTGCAACCAATGGCGCTGCGTTCACCATATTGATCGCCCTACATCGGCGCATTCAGCGCATAGTCAACGCCCAATTGGAGAGCAACGCCCACAAACTCCGGAGTAATAAGGAGTTGTTAGCGCGGCTGCTCGAAGTGAACGAAAACGGAAAACTTGAGGCGTTTTGGTGGGAATACCTTCAGGACGCGGCCGAACGCTCCGCGTTAACTGCGGATGTCTTCAGAGTGACTGGCGACCTCTTCAACGAACATGAGGCGGCCGGATGTCCCCCCGTACTGTTCTACGAACATGAAGTAATCATGGATGGACGGGATTTGCCCGTAAAGTCCAATTATTTGTTGCTTCGTATAATCCCGCCAGATGATGTAGTGGTCGATGAAACTCGTCGCCCAGTTATTATAATCTGTCCGCGCGCTGGACATGGTGTAGGCGCTGGCGGCCACAACGCCGAAAGCCAAGTTGGTTGGGCACTGCGCTGCGGACATCAGGTCTACCTTATTTCGTTCCGACGCCTGCCGGAGGAGGGGCAGAATCTCTCTAGCGTCATGGAGACCGAAATGGTATTCGTCCGCGAGGTCGCGCGTCGGCATCCAAACGCCAGCAAACCAGTCTTGATTGGAAACTGCCAAGGTGGTTGGGCGACTCTTAACCTCGTTGCAACATACCCCGACTTGGAAGGTCCCGTCGTGGTCAATGGCGCTCCAGTGTCGTTCACCGCGGGCAAGCTCGGACACCACTCCTTCCGTTACAATGCAGGTCTACTCGGTGGGACTTGGACAGTCATGTTCCTGTCCGATCTTGGGGGCGGACTATTCGACGGCGCCCATCTCACATTGAATTTCTTGATGTTCAGACCTGATCGTCAGCTGTTCCGCTATTTCGATCTGTTCCGCGACGTAGACACGGCGCAGGAGACTTTTATTCGAGCCGAGACATGGTGGAGTAGCTTCTGCCTTCTCGCTGAGAACGAAATCCGTTGGATCATTGAACATCTTTTTGTCGGCAGTCGGCTCGTGAAAGGCCGAGCTCGATTGGAGCCTGGGCGACCAGCTATCGATCTGAAGGAAATCCGCGCACCCCTTGTCGTCTTTTCCAGCCACGGCGACCAAATTACTCCCCCAGCACAAGCAAGAACTACGCTTGCTCGGCAAGCGCATCATCTACTTACTAAACGATGAAGTTGGCCATCTCGGAATTTTCATCTCGTCAGATGTCATGAGCAAAGAGTACCACGAGGTCGTCACAACGCTAGATGCAATCGAGTTGCTGGCACCCGGTATCTATGAGCTATGCATTAAGAATTTCAAAGAGGTTGGAGCAAACGAGCCTTATTCTGTCGAAATCGCGGAGCGCAGCTTTGACGACATTAGAGCTCTCTGCGACAATTTTGATTGCGAAAGCGCCTTCACCGCCGTCAGCCGCGTCTCCGAGTTTCAGGCGCAGCTCTATCAGATGCTGGCACGCCCGTTTGTAAAGATGGCAGTCACGAATTTTGGAGCAGAACTCGGCCGGGCCATGCACCCGCTGCGTCTTTCGCGGACGTTAACGTCTTCAAACAATCCGTTCACTGGCAGCGTCGAGTATGCAGCCAAACTGGTAAGAGAATGCCGCCACAAAGCCTCAGAGGATAACCCCTTTCTAGCTGTGGAAGCTGCCTGGGTCCTGAGCGTTAGGTCGACCCTGGAGTTCTGGCGCGAGTGTCGTGACATGTCCAGTGAGATGTTGTTTCTCACCCTCTGGAACACGCCTTGGGTATGCTACATTGAACATTTCCGCAAGTGGAACGAAGAAAGCACCCTTGTTGATGATCGGCAGCAGGTATCCGGATCCATTACAGCGCTTTCGGACAGCAAAGCCGGCGGCTTCGTCGAAGCTGTCATTCGCATGTTGGTGCTCCTTGTGAAAGATCGTCACTCAGTACGCCGCGATCGTCTCAGGCGCTGGGTGGATGTCCTCAAAATTGAACCTTTTAAGTCGCTAGACACTGAACGCCTGCAAACCATAATTCGTCAGCAGGCATCTATAGCCAGCGATGAGGTGGAGCACGCGATCCAGACCCTGCCGATTCTGTTGCCCGAGTGCGAGAAGCGACGCCTTGCCTATCGCCTCGTATGCCATATCATCGGCCCAGCGAAGGAAATGCTTCCGGGAACTCGTGCATTGTTGCAGCAGTTCGCCGAAGTGCTCGAACAGCCTCGCGCCGAAGGCGATGTTGCTGAGAATCCATTGTCGATTGTCCCGGATCAGCGCCCATGAGACAGCGTTGGTTTAGTTGAGAAAAGAGGATTTTCGGCTCATCGTAGCTCTATCGAAGGAAGTGAACATGGGACATAAATCCGGGCCGCAGACATCGGCGGCCGAGAAGACAATCAAGGACATTCGGCGCCCCACGCGCAAGCATCATTCGGCCGAGGACAAAATCCGTATCGTGCTGGAGGGCCTTCGCGCCGACGACAGCATCGCCGCGATCTGCCGTCGCGAGGGGATCGCGGAGCGCCTGTATTATAGCTGGTTGAAGGAATTCCTGGAGGCGGGCAAGAAACGGCTTGCCGGTGACACCGCCCGCTCGGCGACCAGTGATGAGGTGAAAGCGCTGCGTCGTGAAAGCCGCGATCTGAAGGAGGCGCTAGTCAACGGCCGCCTTGTTGTTGTGCATTCGGGATTGGAGGCTATCCAGCTATGACCCAAGACGGTCGCGGGCTCGATTGAGGTGGAGCAAGCACGTTCGGGCACCATGGATCAACAATCTACGCAGATAGGAGCTGCTTGCTGATACCGAGCAACGTCGTCTTGCCTCCGGTTGAATACTCTCGGGGAACCAGACCGAGCCAAGCCGCCATGTCGCGTGCTCTGCGGAACTGCCGCCCAGTCCCGGCTGCAGCCATGAGACCCGTTGCCGCCAGAGCGCCAATGCCGGGAACGGTCATCAGTCGGCGTTCGGTGTCGCTGCCATCGGCGACGGCTTCAATCTGTCGACTTGCCTCTGCGATCCGGCTCTCCAGGTAGCGCATGTCCTCGAACACCGTCCAACGCGCGTCACGATCCTTCTGGGCAAGCTTGGCCGGCCTTGTCCTTCCAGGCCTCGGGGATCTCGCCCGCTTTGATCGCCTCTTTCTCGTCCTGGCTATTGTGCTGCTTGGGGGCCTGGATGATCGTTGCACCAACGATCTGACCGCCCTTGGCCAGGTAGCCGGACCGCAACAGATGCTTGTCGAAGCGGGGCGAACAGATTGTCGATGGCACCGGCCCGCACCAGGTTATCGCGAAACAGCCAGATCGTCTTGGCGTCCGGCACCTTCTCGGACAGGGAAAGGCCGAGGACCCGCATGAACGACAGCCGGTCCTGTATGACGAATTCAGCCTGGTTGTCGGAGAGATTGTAGAGCGCCTGTAGCACCAGGATCTTGAACATCAGCACCGAAGGAAAGGCAGGCCGTCCCCCCCTTCGATCCGTCGGATCGCTTCAGCGCCTTCGCCAAAGACTTCTCGAATACAGCCCAGGGAATGATGGCGTTGAGCTTCTCCAGCGGATCGCCGACGGCACTCACCTGCTGATACCGCTCGTCCAGATCCCAAAAACCAGGCTGTCCCCGCATCGTCCGTTCCCTGCAAGTCACGCAAGCCGGATTGAACAGGCCGTGTGATCATCCGTCACGCGGGCCAGGTAGTGGCCGATCATGCTCTCTGCCAGGGACGGCGACAACGGATCGTGGACCGGTCCCATTTTGTTGGCGTGGCTGGTAGCGAAGGACTGGTGCGCACAGCTCCAGTTGAGATAGCGCCAGCCGCCTTGCTGCGGCCGCTCGCCGAATACGAGGCGGTTGTTGGAGGAGGCTGGTGATGACGAACGTGGATCACGACCTGCTCATCGCAACACTCGATCGACTGAAACTGACGGCGATCCGCGATCAGCTCGACACTCTGCTTGACGAGGCGGCCCGCTCGAAGATGAACTTGCGCGAAGCTCTGGCATTCCTGGTATCGCGAGAGATTGCCCGGCGCGATGAGCGGCGCATCTCCATGTCGAGCAAGCTGGCGCAGTTCCCGTTCGTGCGCGAACTCGACGGCTTTGACTTCGAGGCGCAGCCGTCGCTTGATCATGGGCAAATCAGGGAACTGGCGACCTGCCGCTGGATCGCTCACGGCGATACGGTCCTATTCCTTGGGCCTCCTGGTACGGGTAAAACCCACCTTGCTGTCAGCCTTGGCCGCGAGGCGATACGTCAGAACTACAACGTGCAGTTCGTGACCGCTGCCACGTTGGTAGCGATGCTGGCCAAAGCACACAACGATGGTTCGCTCGACAAGCAATTGACGATCTTGTCGCGGCCGAAATTGCTGATCATCGACGAGCTCGGCTATCTTCCGTTCGAAGCCAACGCCGCCCACCTGTTCTTCCAATTGGTCTCTCGGCGCTATGAGAAGGGATCAATCCTGATCACCTCCAACCGCTCTGTGGGAGAATGGGGAAGCGTCTTTGGTGACCCAGTGGTTGCCACGGCGATACTGGACCGCCTGCTTCATCATTCGACCGTGATCACCATCCGAGGCGACAGCTATCGGCTTCGCGAAAAGCGCCGCTCCGGCCTTCTGCAGAAGGCCGGAGCGGCGCTTGAACCAAACGAAACGACCAATCAATGAAGGGGGTCAAATCTTCGTTTCGCCCAAGGGGTCAATTCCTCGCTTCGCTTGACAGAAGCGGGTGGCAAAGCCTATTCCGTCAGATCGATTGGCTCTCGGTGGCGGCCCCTCTTGGGGTAGTGCCGCCGGCGGCGGCGCGCGCCGAGCTCGGCCAGCTCTTCTTCGAATGGCAAGGCGAGGACCAGCCAGACCTGCTAGAAGGAGCCAAGTCGACGAGCAGACCACGTAATGGATGGCTACATTAAGTGCAAGGGCGAGAAGGGCCTCGTGCAGCGGCGACACCTAGCACACCATGAGAACTGTCAAAGTCTGTGAAATGCATTTCTCAAACGCCGCTGGGCCCAGGACGTCCGCTGGCGTTAGTCAGGGCAGCCATGCGACCGGCCTCCTGTAGCAAAATCTCTTGCATCCAAATGCTTGCCTGATCCCTGTTGCGACGGGCGGGCCACTGGACGGCCATGGTAAATGCTGGAAGTGCCAGCGGGAGCTCGACGATCCGCAAGGGAATTAACTTTGCGAAATGACAGGCGAGCCGCAAGGGTATGGTCGCTATACGCTCGGTCCCTGACAGCAGCGGCGGGATCAAGCTGAAGCCGGGCGCGACGACCTCAATGCGCCTCTTTAGACCGTGCTCGACCAGTAACCATTCTTCGATGGAGGGCTTCAGCGCAGGCCCGAACTTGGCTACAACATGCCCCATCGACAGGTATTTCTCAGGGGAAAGCTGCTGTGAAAGTTGTTTGTTCATGGCGCAGCCCACGCAGACGAGTGTCTCCTCAAACAGTCTCGCTTGGGGATGCGCGTTCGACATGAACTGCTCAGGAAGGATTAGGAAATCGATTTCACCGCGCCGGAGTAGCTCATTGGGTTCATCGGCGGGAGCCAGCAATTCAAAGCCGACGGCTGGAGCCTCCCGCGCCACACGCTCTACAACCTTTTCGAAGAAGACAAGTGTCACGAAATCGGACACAATAATTCTGAAACGTCGCTCGGACATGGCAGGATTGAACACGTCGCATGAAATGATGGAAAACTGAATATGAAGCAGAACATCGCGGACTGCGGGGGCAAGGGCTTTGGCACGCGGAGTTGGGAGGAATTTGCGGCCCTGCATTGTAAACAGCTCATCACCGAAATAGGTGCGTAGCCGGGCGAGAGCAGAACTCATGGCCGGCTGACTGAGGTTAATGCTACGTGCAGCTGCGGTGACGCTTTGTTGTGACATCAGAGCATCGAACGCAACTAGAAGATTGAGATCGAGGCCCTTAAAACGCATGCTTTGACGTGTCCACAGTGCGGGTCATTGACATCCAAACAGTAACTCTTATTGCCAAATGACGCCGTCGGGGTAACGGCGCTCAGGGCAAGTCACGGGTCTCTATGAAACCGCGAAACAGGGATCAGGCGCTCAGTAGAACTCAACCTGGCGTGTCTTAGACACCCTCATGCGAATGGGCGCTCGACCACAACGTGGCCGAGTCAATTTGACCGCAGCTAATCGTCATGATCATTTTAGCGGCGATGCAATTGCCATGAAGTGCGTGGCTGAATAGGCACCCGCGCGTCAAGATTCAGAATAGCTTTTGGTGTCGTGCAGCCTTGGTCTAGCGTATGGCCGCCTTGGTGCGTCAGCTCGCCGGCAGAGCACGCAGCCCCCATTTGTGCGTCCCACCGCCCACTGCTAAACCGCATCATCTTTGTTGGGCCTGGCTCCGGGCTGCAATGTCGTGGACACATCAATGGGATCTCTCTCCGATAAATGAATAGTAAGGACATCCTAGTGCTTTCTGACGTTTCCTTGCCATGCAAACTTCAAATCCCAACATGCGCTGCGGACATGATTGAGGAACTCCTTGCGAAGAAGCGTTAGCGAAACAGCGCTGGCGTAGGGCTCATCAACGCGGCCGGACAGGGCCGCTGGCGCGACACAGGTCCTGAGCGTCGGAGGTGAGGGCCTCCAGTTAGTACGAGCACATTGACCAAGAAGCATGAAAACGAATGTATCCATGGCGTGGATGACAGCCATGCGAAACTCGATTTTTGCACTCTCGGGGAATTCGACTAGAAAGGCGTGTGCACTATCGCAGGCAAAGTGGAATCACGCCGAGAGGCATTGTTGCAAAGGGATCATAATTGGCAGTTCGGGCATCCAATAAACTGAGTTCAGGAAACGAATATAATTTCGGCATATGTCGGGCATGCTGTTTTGGCGCGTTGAGCTAAACTCAAGTTAGGGAATGCCTGCAAATGTCTATACCGCGCCGGACCCTTGAACGCATCGTCATAGCCTAAGTGCTTCCAACCGACCCGCCGTTCGCTATCGTGAAAGGCGGAGGAAGGATTTTCTTAATCCCTCGCAAACGGCCAAGGGTGTGGGGTGAGAACATCATTGTCCGAGGAGAGAAAATTATGGATCACTCCGTTTGGAAGAGGTCACATTCGTTCATCGTTGACGGTGACGCCGCACAGCAACGACAGATGCCGAGCTTGACATCAATCGACCTGAACCTGCTGGTGGAGCTCGAAGCGCTATTGCAGTACCGGAATATAACACATGCGGCCCAACACATCGGCCGAAGTCAACCGGCAATGAGCCGGGCACTATCAAGACTGCGTGGCATGTTCAATGACGATCTGTTGGTTCGCGGCTCGCGCGGTTTGGTGCCGACGCCGCGGGCCGAACGCCTGGGCAATATGCTGCCGTCTGTATTGAACGCGATCCGCGAAATGGTGAATCGTAGCTTAACCCCCAGAGACATGCGCTGGAAGGCAACTATCGCGATTCCCGACCATCAAGCGCTCATCTTGCTTCCGCGTCTATTGCCCCGTCTGCAGGAGCGTGCACCTCATCTCGACATCGTCACCAATCCGCTGTTGGACTGTGCGCTGCGGCGGCTTGAGCAAGGTGAGATTGATTTAGCTGTTGGGCAGATCAGTGCCGCACCGCCGGGCTTCTTGCGGCGTAAGCTTTACGCGGACCGCCTCACCTGTCTGCTACGCCACGACCACCCAGTGCTAGAGCGAGAGTGGAGCATAAGTGCCTTCGCTGAGTTGCGTCACGCCTCCATTTTGTCAGACGCCAACGACCGCTTCGGTCAGGTCTATGACGAACTTTCCAAGCTGGGGATATTGGGCCGGTATCCGATCGCGGTCTCCAATGTGCTGACGGCGGCAGTTGTGATTGCGGCGACCGATCTTGTCCTCGTCATGCCGCATCGCATCGCTACCCAGATCGCTACCATGCTGCCGCTCGCGGTTCTCCATCCTCCCGTGGACCTGACGCCATATGAGGTTGCGTTGATCTGGCACGAGCGTTCCCATCGTGACCCGGAACATCAGTGGCTCCGCCACGAAATCGCCGCGGCAGCGCGACCTGACCGGAACGCACCAAACGACAAATCAAGGGGTGAGGAGACTGAATGATAGGCTTTGGGCTTTTGGACCGGGCGCGTCTCTCAGGAAGCCGGCCGCAGGACAATGCCCTCGGGCACCTCGCCTGCAGTGGCAAGAGGCCAGAGTGCAATCGGCAACGTGCAGGCAAGCGCCGCGATCATTTCTTCCAGTGGTTTTGCGGTCGTAGGCACGCTTTCGTCGAATCAGCGGGCACGGCGCCGTCCTTCTGGAACTGGAGAAAGCGCCAAGCGAGCTGAATAGTGCCACGCCGCACAGGCACTGCCGGTGCGCGCGCGAGCCCCTTCTCGCGGCGGCGCTATCGGGCCCAGGCACACCAGCGATGCTGGATATAAGGCTTCTGCAAAGGCTCACATTTGATCGCGGGAACAAATGTGGCGGCCGGACATTGCACCTAGGTTATCTCGATCAGAGTAACGAGTATGCCACCGTGGTCAAGAGCTGTGAGGGAAGGGCCTGTGGCAAACGGCTTTGCCATCAAAGTGGCTCAAATCCTGCGCTCGCGCTGCCCGAACGCACCGGGTCTGAGACTGAATATCTTAAGCGACTGAAGCACCCGGAGCTAATAGCGACTGCCTCGCTATTAGCTCTCACCAAGGTGTGCCCATCCATCGCACGCCTCAACTCGCGCAGGCTGGTCGCGCTTTTCTAGCGCCCTCACACCAGACGTTTCTACGGAGCTCAAGGTCGACGCTCCATAAGCCCGATGGGTAAGCCGACGCTTTTGTGCAATTGAAATGCTTGTCGCTGGCCTCGCGACATCGAACCTGGCACAAATCCGGACTTCGCGAAGGCCTGTTCGGCAAGGGCGATCAAGCTCTGCTATGATTACGCGAACCTGATGCATGCCTTGGCGCATTCACGGCACCGATGGTTGCCATGCAAACAAGCGATTTCTCGCATCTCGCCGCATGCTGCATAATCCTGCGACAGCACCATAGATCGCAGCAATGGGCACGCTGTTTCGTTTACCCCGTTGGGTGAGGCGGCTCGAGGAAGATTGCTTCCTAAACAAAGGAGTAATCCCATGCCGGACCAGTTGCACGTGCACACCGACATAGTGATCCGCAATGGCGCAGACCCGGTGAACTCCGACGCCCTGAAATGTGCTTTGCGCAGGATGGGCGGTGGCGTTAGCATCATCACCGCAGGGGAGGGTGAAGAGCGTACAGGAGCAACTGTTACTTCCGCGACTGCCCTCTCGATCGAGCCACCATGCATGCTCGTTTCCCTCAATCGTTCCTCGTCGACGTGGCCTGCCGTCGCGCGGTTCGAGCATTTTTGCGTCAACATCCTGGGCCACGCCCACGAGATACTGGCGAACCAGTTCGCCGGTCGAGGCGGGCTGAAAGGCGCGGAACGCTATCGCGGTGCTGAGTGGACGCAATTGATCAGCGGCGCGCCTGTCCTTAAGGATGCCGTGGCGGCCGTGGACTGCAAGGTTGAGGAAGCCATAGAACGATACAGCCATGTAATTGTGCTCGGCCGCGTCGTCGGCATTTGCATCGGCAACGGCGGCTCATTGGTTTATCGTGGCGGCCGCTATTTTCCACTAGCCGAGTAATGAGAGAGGCGAAGCTCACCGTGTTGAAGCTTTGGGCCTAATCGGGCCGCGAAGTCCTTGCCCTTATGGAGTTCCTACGCATCCGCTTTGCATTCACGAAAAGCGTACCATAGCCGCCGAGATTGCCCCCTGCACATGCACGATGGAGATGGCGGAAGCCTTGGGAGAAGCCAGCGCGACCATTGCTTCGATCCTTTGTTCAACACAGGTCAACCGGCTCTAGGACTGAGCAGCAGATCGGCGCTGCCGTGGAAAATCTGCGCCAACATGGAATGATAGCAACGACCCGAGCTGAAGGAGGTTTGGATGGCAGGGATTGCAGTCACAGGGATGGACCTGACGGCGGCGCAAGTTCGGGCTGCTGCAGCGAAGATGCGGGATGCCCTGGGGCGCGTCGGATGCTGGCGACTGCTCTGGTCTTGGAGGGCGTCGACCATAAGACGGCGGCCGAGACCTGTGGCATGGATCGCCAGACGCCGCGCGACTGGGTCCATCGCTACAATGCGGACGGGCTGAGCGGGCTTTCCAACCGTAGGTCACCGGGGCGCCCGCCATGGCTGACGCCGGCGCAGAAGGCCGCGTTGGTGGCGCTGGTGGAACAAGACCCCGATCCCGAGCGCTACGGCGTAATGCGCTGGCGGCGCAAAGACCTGAAGCGACGGATCGAGGAGATGCTCGGGGCTGTCATGCAGGAGCGCACTGTGGCCGCGCAACTGGCCGAACTCGCGTTCGTGCGGCTGACGCCGCGTCCCCGTCACCCGAAGCCAGGGGAAGGGACCCAGGGGGATGCAAAAAGACTTCCCCGCCGCAGTGGCAGAAATCGCCGGTGGCCTCGCCAAGGGTAAAATGATCGAATTGGTTCGAGTGTATGGTTCGCCTCCGCTTTGCAAGAAGAAACGACAGTCCCGTCAGATCCTGCTTCAGCGAATCCGGCTTATTTGGGCGAAATTGCCCAAGCCACAATGGGAGCCGCTGGAATGCCAGCCAACATGCGCCGGAACAAGCCTGGAAGGCGACGAAACGCTTTTGGCCATTTTGTTCGAAGAACGTGATCAGCCGTGATCTGGTGAATTATTGACGAAAAACGATGTCGGCCCCGATCTGCCTGATTTGCATGCGGTGGCTCCTTCTTTTTGGATGACGAAGCGTAGTCGCCCGAGAGGAGGCGACCTCATTCAAAAACATGAGGCAAATCGGCCAATAAGGAACATTGATACGGGTCTAGCCCCACGTGGAGCCTGTTCGCGCGGCCGCGGGACCGGCTACAAATGCCTACACCTTCGCCACCGTCTGCCCGGCGCGCCGCCCTAGCTTTCCGGTTTCGGCCCGGATTTCCTGCGGCTGGGGTCTCGAACCTGGCGCCCCAGCTCTAGATGCCGTAATGGGCCGGCGTCTCATGAGTAGCCAGTTGGGTGGCTGTCCCTCAGAATGATGATGTTTGGAAACGAGGTCCGAGCGATCGGCCTCAAGCATCATGAGAGGAACAGCCATGGAATATTATGCAGGAATCGACGTCTCGCTGAAAGAGAGCAGCGTGTGCGTGGTCGACGCGACGGGCAAGTTGGTTCGCGAGGTCAAGGTAGGCAGCGAGCCTGAATGCCTGGTCGGGTATTTTGATCAACTGGACTTTCCGGTAGAGCGCATCGGCCTTGAAGCGGGGCCGTTGTCCCAATGGCTACACGCGGCTCTCGTTGCTGCGGGTCATGAGGTGGTTTTGCTGGAAACGCGGCATGTGAAGGCGGCGCTTTCGGCGATGACGGTGAAGACCGACCGCAAGGATGCACGGGGGATCGCGCAACTGCTCCGCATGGGGTGGTATCGTCCGGTCCACGCCAAATCGTCGCCGGCCCAGGACACTCGGGCTCTCCTGGTTGGCCGCAAGCTTCTGCAATCCAAGCTGCTCGACGTCGAGCTCAGCATCCGGGGTATCCTGCGTGGCTATGGATTAAAGGTCGGCGAAGTCAGCCGAGGGCGTTTCGAGGCGCGCATCCGCGAACTGATTGCAGGGCATGCGATATTGTCGATGGTGATTGACGCGATGCTGACGGCGCGAGCAGCGCTGTGGAGCGAATTTACGAAGCTGCACCGCGAGATGCTCAGGATCGCCCGCGCCGACAGAGTTTGCCAACGGCTGATGAGTGCGCCGGGTGTCGGTGCCTTGGTTGCGCTGACCTACCGCTCCGCGGTCGATGATCCAGCCCGGTTCGAAAAGTCCAGCACAGTGGGTGCCTACTTCGGGCTGACGCCGAAGAAATATCAATCCGGCGAAACTGATCGCGATGGCGGTGTCAGCAAGGTCGGCGACGCGATGGTGCGAACCGCATTGTTCGAGTCTGCGCACATAATGCTGACGCGGGCGACGCGCTTTTCCAGTCTAAAGCGCTGGGCGCTCGATGTGGCCAGGCGTCGCGGGATGAAGCGCGCGAAGGTTGCCCTCGCACGCAAACTGGGTGTCGTACTTCACCGCATGTGGATGGATGCGACGGACTTTCGCTGGAGCGCAAACCCTATGGCGGCATGAAGAGAGCTACGTGATTGACGCGGGCAAGTGCAAGGCTTGCGTCTGATGAGGTCCCGTCGCTGGGACGCAGGCTTGGCAAGGTCGTGTGTAGTGCTGTGACCGCTTCGGCGAAGCACGCTTTCTAGATTGACCTGTCGGCTTGTTGATCTGATGGCATAGTGTGGCGGTCTTCGTGCTGACCACGGACAGAAGCATGGCCTCAGCGACGAGATAATCATTCAGAGGGACTTGACGAACAAAGGCCCATTACAGAAGCATTACAGTTGCATTTTAGTTTTCAGATGAGCTCGTCGAGCGGCGGCCTGATGGGCTCGCCTCCAGCATGACCATGCGATGATGTAGGCTGGCTTTATGCGACGCTTGGCAAGCCTGGTGGCAATGCGCCGGATTTCCTGGACGGACCAGCGGATCAGATCTTGATGGTCGGCATCCTCGGTCTTTTTTGGGGTGTCGCGTCGTTGGCGCGGTACCGGATCACTGCCAGCATGGCGAATGCGAGCATGACGAGGGAGACGTGGCGATGCCAGCCATGCCATGATCGGGTCTCATTGTGATCGAGACCAAGCTCGTTTTTGGCAGTCTCGAAGCTGTCTTCGATCGCCCAACGATGGCCTTCCACCGTCACCAGCTTTTCCATGGACGTGCCAACCGGGCACCATGTGGAGAAGAAAGCAAGATCGCCATCGGCGATGCTGCGGCGGATCAGCAGTCCGCGTGTCCAGATACCGGGGAATGCCGCGTCGAAAACATCGGCGTCGAGATCGGCCAGTTCGAGATATGCCCAATCATGCAACCGTGCGCCTTTTGTGCCATCGCCTGCCGACAGGCGTCGCCAGAAATTCTCAGGCAGGGCTTCAGCGATGTCCTTCGCCGTGCCGGCCACAGCAAGCGGCTTACCCCAGGAGCGGAAGGGATGGTTGGCGTTCACGCCCAGCACATAGCCCTTGGCGGCTCGCTTGAGTGCCATTTCGATGTCGCCCACGCCATAAACACTATCGGCAGCCACCCAGGAAAACGGCGCATCCGAAGCGATCGCCCGCTCGATCATCGTGAGCGCCAATGCCGGCTTGGTCAGAAAGCCGATATTGTCCGGCACATGGGTCCTGGCCATACGTTCCCGGTCATCCGTCCAGGCTTTCGGCAGATAGAGTGCCCGGTCGATGAAGGCATGACCATGCAGGGAGACATACGATGCGAACACGCCGATCTGGCAATTGGTGATCTTGCCCGCCGAACCTGTATATTGCCGACCGACCCCGCAGGACGCCTTGCCTTGCTTGAGAAAACCAGTCTCGTCGATCACCAGGACTGCATCAGGATCAGCCAGTGTCTCAAGGACATAGCCACGAACGATGTCGCGCAAAGCATCCGCATCCCAGTGTCCCCGGCCCAAAATCGCCTGTTGCCGCCACGGGCCGGGATCGCCAGCCGCTTCCGCGCGCATCCATCCCGTCTTGCGCCGCTCGTCACCCAGCAAGCCGTCCAGAAAAAGGTTTGCCGATGCGGCAACGCGCTCCTGCGTAAACAATCCGCTCATACGACCCTTCACCTCGCGCAGCGAGGATGCCCAAAGCTCCAGCGTCGTCTCTATCGATGCACCAATCATCCATGACCTCCGAATCATGGAGACCTATAGATTCAGGCAATGCAAATAAATGCAACTGTAATGCTTCTGTAATGGGCCTTTGTTCGTCAAGTCCCTCTGAATGATTATCTCGTCGCTGAGGCCATGCTTCTGTCCGTGGTCAGCACGAAGACCGCCACACTATGCCATCAGATCAACAAGCCGACAGGTCAATCTAGAAAGCGTGCTTCGCCGAAGCGGTCACAGCACTACACACGACCTTGCCAAGCCTGCGTCCCAGCGACGGGACCTCATCAGACGCAAGCCTTGCACTTGCCCGCGTCAATCACGTAGCTCTCTTCATGCCGCCATAGGGTTTGCGCTCCAGCGAAAGTCCGTCGCATCGTATCCGTCCGAGCGAGACCGCCTTTGAATATTGGATAAAACTGTTCAGACCCTGTCCTTATTCCCAGGCATAAGGACAGTTGGGCAGATGGAGATTTTTGAAGGGGACAGCGGGTCTCGGGTGAGCCGTCTTGAGGTGATCAACACCGGACGGCGGCGTCGATTTACTGAGGATGAGAAGCTGCGGATTGTCGCAGAAAGCTTTGCGGGGAGAGGCCGGGCGTCGGCCACGGCCCGTCAGTACGGCATCAGCCGCTCGCTGTTAAACCGTTGGCGCAATCGGTTCGCCAGGGTTTGCACAGCCAGAAACAAACCGATGGTTTTGTGCCGGCGTTCGTCATGCCGGAAACTTTTGTGCCGGTGAAGCAGGTCACTCCACCTGCTGCGATGGAGCATCCGGTAGCGCCTCCTTCCGGCCGCATGGAGATTGTCGCGGCGAACGGCCGTCGTGTGGTCGTGGACGGCAGCGTCGACGTTGAGGCGCTGCTGCGGATCATGCGGGGTCTGGAGACGTTGCGGTGATCACGCTTCCTTCCGGTCAAAATGTGCGGGTGTGGATTGCAACGGGCCATACCGACATGCGGTGTGGGTTTCCATCGCTTGCGTTGCGGGTGCAGGAGGTGCTGAAACTGAACCCTCTGGACGGCAATCTTTTTGTATTCCGCGGTCGTAGCGGATCGCTGATAAAAGTGATCTGGAGTGACGGCCAGGGGAGCTGCCTTTTTACAAAAAAGTTGGACCGCGGCCGGTTCGTCTGGCCGTCTGCGGAAGGCGGCGCGATCGCGATATCACCCGCGCAGCTGAGTTATCTTCTGTCCGGGATCGACTGGAGGCACCCTCAAGAAACCTGGCGGCCGACGAAGGTCGGCTAGCATTATTCAATTGAAAATACAGGGGAAATCTGATCGAATGGCTTCATGATCTCAAAGCCTGTCGATCTTCCTGTGGATGTTGTTGGCGCTTACCTGGCGCTGCTTGGCGAGCATGAAGCCTTGCAGGCTAAACACGCTATCGCAGTTGCGGAAGCGGCCAATGCGCAGGCGATGCTCTCTGACAACGAGGCGCTGATCGTTGCTCTGGAATTGAAGATCGAGAAGCTCAGGCGCGAGTTGCGAGGCCAGCGCTCTGAACGCACGGCGCGCCTGCTCGACCAGTTGGAACTGCAGCTCGAGGAACTCGTGACGGCGGCGACGGAGGACGAGGTCGCGGCACAGGCAGCAAGCGCCAGAACCTCGAGCGTACGTTCGTTCACGCGCAAACGACCGGTGCGCAAGCCATGGCCGGACGATATCGAGCGCGAACGTATCGTCATCGAGCCGCCGACGACTTGCGCCTGCTGTGGTGGTTCACGCTTGTCGAAGCTGGGCGAGGACGTCACCGAGACGCTGGAAGAGATTCCGCGCCGGTTCAAGGTGATCGAGACGGTGCGGGAAAAGTTCACGTGCCGTGACTGTGAGGCGATCAGTCAGACGCCGGCACCGTTCCATGCCACGCCGCGCGGCTTCATCGGTCCTCATCTGTTGGCGACGATCCTGTTCGACAAGTTCGGCATGCACAGCCCGCTCAACCGGCAGAGTGCCCGGTTCAAATGCGAGGGGATCGATCTTTCGACCTCGACGCTGGCCGACCAGGTCGGGTACGCAACAGCCGCTCTCATGCCTGTCTTCGATCTGATCGAGGCGCATGTCTTTGCGGCCGAGCGTCTTCACGGTGATGACACCACCATTCCCATTCAGGCCAGGGACAAATGCACGACCGGACGCATATGGACTTACGTATGCGATGACCGGCCATTCGGGGGAACAGCGCCGCCAGCCGCAATCTATTATGCGTCGAGTGACCGGCGCGGCGAACATCCGCAGAAGCACCTGGCCAGATACGGCGGCATTCTACAGAGCGATTGCTACAATGGCTTCGAGCCGATCGCTGTTGCCGCAACGAAAGAGGTGCCGATCACCTTCGCCTTTTGCCATGCGCATGCGCGGCGTAAATTCTTTGAGCTGGCCGATATCCAGAAGAATGCGCGGGATCGCAAACGCAAGGGCAAGCCGATCTCGCCGATCGCGCTTGAGGCCGTCAAGCGCTACGACGAATTGTTCGGGATCGAGCGGCAGATCAACGGATTGAGTGCCGAAGAACGACTGGCTGCGCGGCAGGAGAGAAGCAAGCCGCTGTTCGATGACATGCACGAGTGGTTGACGAAGGAACGCGCCACGCTCAGCAGATCGTCCGAGGTCATCGAGCCGATCGATTACATGCTCAAGCGCTGGGAGGGCTTTGCCCTCTTCCTCGAAGACGGTAGAGTTTGTCTCACGAACAACGCAGCCGAGCGGGCGCTGAGAAGTGTCGCATTGGGAAGACGGAACTGGACCTTCGCCGGTTCCCAGCGTGGGGCCGATCGTGCCGCTGTCATGCTGACCGTCATCACCACCTGCCGCCTCAACGATGTCGACCCAAAGGCGTGGCTTGCCGATGTCCTGGCTCGCATCGCCGACCATCCTGTGACGCGCCTGCACGAACTGCTGCCCTGGGAGTGGAAACGTGCATCGCCGGCAACCGTAATGCTGGCGGCCTGACGATGGTGGCTTCTGCCGTCCGCCTGAAGGTCACCCTCGATCATGTCGAGCCGATAGTGATGCGGCGCGTTGTCGTACCGTTCACCATCAGGCTCAGTCGGCTGCACGAGGTATTGCAGGCGGCGATGGGCTGGACCAACAGCCACCTTTACGAATTCCGCATGCGTGACGTCGGCTTTGGTTTGCCAGACGAGGAATGGGGGGATGGTCCGATCGATGCCCGCAGGGTCTCGCTGCTGTCGGCAGTCCAGGACACCGGTGCGAAATCGTTCAAATACCTTTACGACTTTGGCGACGGTTGGGAACACAGCATCAAGATCGAGCGCACCTTTCCTGCAGTCGGCACGGAAGGACCGATGCTCCTCGAAGCAACGGGACACTGCCCGCCAGAAGACGTTGGTGGTCCATGGGGTTATCAGGAGTTCCGCGAGGCGCTTGCAGACCCGGCGCACGAGCGACATGCCGAAATCCTAGAATGGTGGGGCAGCAGCGATTACAATCCCAACAGCGCCAACTTCTCGCAGCTCAACAAAGCCGTCGATGACCTCGCCGCAAAATGGGTCCGAAAAGCGCGACGCAAAACCTGAACACCGGGCTGTGGGTGAAAGCCGAAACTGGATTTTACCGTGTAAACAACCGGCGGAATAGTTCTTCCGAACGCCGTAGACCTTCGTCCGTCAGGACCAGCGACTTCGACTTGTTCAACGGATCACACAGGACCGCGTCATCGATTTTGTCCTCGTCGATCTCCATTCTGCTATGCTACCACGCGCGAGACCCCAAGTCCCGCGGCCCACCTCGGATGGATACGTCGCATCCATCCACATGCGGTGAAGTACGACACCCAGTTTGCGTGCGAGGGCAACCTTCGCGCGCTTCATCCCGCGACGCCTGGCCACATCGAGCGCCCAGCGCTTTAGACTGGAAAAGCGCGTCGCCCGCGTCAGCATTATGTGCGCAGACTCGAACAATGCGGTTCGCACCATCGCGTCGCCGACCTTGCTGACACCGCCATCGCGATCAGTTTCGCCGGATTGATATTTCTTCGGCGTCAGCCCGAAGTAGGCACCCACTGTGCTGGACTTTTCGAACCGGGCTGGATCATCGACCGCGGAGCGGTAGGTCAGCGCAACCAAGGCACCGACACCCGGCGCACTCATCAGCCGTTGGCAAACTCTGTCGGCGCGGGCGATCCTGAGCATCTCGCGGTGCAGCTTCGTAAATTCGCTCCACAGCGCTGCTCGCGCCGTCAGCATCGCGTCAATCACCATCGACAATATCGCATGCCCTGCAATCAGTTCGCGGATGCGCGCCTCGAAACGCCCTCGGCTGACTTCGCCGACCTTTAATCCATAGCCACGCAGGATACCCCGGATGCTGAGCTCGACGTCGAGCAGCTTGGATTGCAGAAGCTTGCGGCCAACCAGGAGAGCCCGAGTGTCCTGGGCCGGCGACGATTTGGCGTGGACCGGACGATACCACCCCATGCGGAGCAGTTGCGCGATCCCCCGTGCATCCTTGCGGTCGGTCTTCACCGTCATCGCCGAAAGCGCCGCCTTCACATGCCGCGTTTCCAGCAAAACCACCTCATGACCCGCAGCAACGAGAGCCGCGTGTAGCCATTGGGACAACGGCCCCGCTTCAAGGCCGATGCGCTCTACCGGAAAGTCCAGTTGATCAAAATACCCGACCAGGCATTCAGGCTCGCTGCCTACCTTGACCTCGCGAACCAACTTGCCCGTCGCGTCGACCACGCACACGCTGCTCTCTTTCAGCGAGACGTCGATTCCTGCATAATATTCCATGGCTGTTCCTCTCATGATGCTTGAGGCCGATCGCTCGGACCTCGTTTCCAAACATCATCATTCTGAGGGACAGCCACCCAACTGGCTACTCATGAGACGCCGGCCCATTACGGCATCTAGTCTAGGCGCGCATCCGCTCCATCCGCCTCAACAAAGAGATCCTTCCATCCAGGGTATGGATGGCTGCAATCGAAACAATAGATTTTTCTTATCCCCATCAATGCTGCATAGCAAAAGCAACTGATGCTCAGGGCAATGGCAACCCTCGATGGTCTCGATGCTCAGCCAAGATCCGGCCGGCTCACATCCGATTTCCATTCACAATCGGCTTGATCGACGGCACGAGCTTGCTGGGTTCAATTCAGCAACGAGTTCAGGATCAGGCGGCGTCTAAATTGAAACTTATGATGAAAGGAACAGTATGTCTGATCAACTTGCTAGGGAGGTTATTGCCACAATCAACAATCGCGCGCTAGCGGAGCGAGATGAGTCGACAACCGCCACTCCGAGCGCCGAATTGACTATGGCAACCGAGTTGACCTCGCTCGGCCTCGATTCTCTTGCGTTCGCTGATATCCTCTGGGACCTTGAGCAAGCCTACAACATCAAGATCGAGATGAATACGGCGGATGCTTGGTCGAACCTACAGACGGTCGGCGATGTGGTCGTGGCTGTCCGAAGCTTGCTTGCCAAGGAGGCTTGAATGGATGGGCGCGTCGTTATCACCGGAGTTGGTGGGTTGTGCGGGCTCGGTACGGATGCCGCCTCTATCTGGCGTAGCATGTGTAAAGGCGTCTCCGCCATCGGGCCGATGGCCAATCCTCAGCTCCGTGAGCTGGCGGGTGTCGTTGGCTCTGAGATCAAGACGTTGCCGAAGCACGACATCAGTCGAAGGCAGCTCGCGACCATGGACCGCTTCAGTCTTCTTGCCGTGCTTGCCGCGCGAGAAGCAATGCAACAGGCCGGGCTCTCCGGTGAAGAAGGAAATCCGCACCGCTTTGGTGCCGCCGTTGGCGTCGGTGTCTGCGGCTGGGAGGCGATTGAGGAGAATTACCGCGCACTCCTTCTGAGTGGCGCGAAGCGGGCTGAAGTTCTTACGGCGCCAAAGGTGATGCCTTGCGCAGCTGCCGGCCAGGTCAGCATGCAATTCGGTCTGCGCGGACCAGTTTTTGGCGCAACGTCTGCCTGCGCTTCGGCTAATCACGCGATTGCTTTGGCGGCGGATCAGATCAGGCTTGGACGGGCCGACATCATGCTCGCCGGCGGCAGCGATGCGCCGCTTGTGTGGGGCGTGCTGAAATCATGGGAGGCTCTGCGCATACTTGCCCCGGACACTTGTCGCCCCTTCTCCGCGGACCGCAAGGGAGTGGTGCTTGGAGAGGGTGCAGGCATGGCCGTCTTGGAAAGCTATGAGCACGCTTCACGACGTGGCGCATCTATCCTCGCTGAGATCGCCGGTATCGGCGTTTCGGCGGATGCCTTCGACATTGTGGCGCCGGCGGCTGAGGGACCCGAAGCAGCGATGCGCGCCTGTCTCAAAGATGCGAGGTTGAATGTTGACGACGTCGATTATCTTAATGCGCACGGCACTGGCACCAAAGCGAATGACGAAGTCGAGACGGCAGCGATCAAGCACGTCTTCAGTAAGCGCGCATATTCAATGGCGATCTCGTCTACCAAGTCCATGCACGCACATTGCCTGGGTGCGGCGAGCGCCCTCGAAATGATTGCGTGTGTGATGGCGATCCGCGAAGGGATCGTTCCGCCCACGGCAAATTACAATGAACGCGACCCCAATTGCGATCTCGACGTCACGCCAAATGTTGCGCGTGAAAGGAAGATTCGAATAGCGCTAAGCAACGCCTTTGCCATGGGGGGCCTGAACGCAGTTCTAGCGTTCAGGGAAGTATAGCAACGACCGCGAGTTTCCCATCTCGGCTTTACCGAAGCTAGAGTAGCAAGACATCCATGCGCAGCTCCAACTGGACCATCTGCGTTCGGAAAAAGTTTGATGCTTGATTAACCAAAGCACGCAGGAGCTGCAAGTGGAGAAGAAACCGATCGCGGGCCAAACAGGTTCTGCACATATGCTCCATCCACGGGATGGATGAGTTTCATCCAAACAATCAATTTCACTGATTGCAGCCATTACTGCATAGAACTAATACCACTGGTTATTCATATGCTGCATACTAGACGCGTGCGGATAACCGCAAGTTTTGCCAGAAGCATAGAGAGACAAAAATGCCTGCTGACGTGCAATGGAACCTTTGTTGGGAAAATGAGCTGCAGGTCGATGATCACGCAGAACTTTCTGCATTCTTTCGTAATACCTACGGGCCGACAGGCGCGTTCAATGCAATGCCCTTCGAAGGTGGCCGGAGTTGGGCCGGAGCGCGGCCTGAAATGCGCGTGATTGCTTACGACTCGCATGGCGTTGCCGCCCACATGGGCATGTTGCGGCGTTTCATCAAGGTCGGGGAGGTGGATCTCCTGGTGGGGGAACTGGGGTTGTGGGGAGTGCGTGCCGATCTTGAAGGACTTGGGCTTAGTCATTCAATGTTTACGCTGTATCCGGAGTTGCAGCGGCTCGGCGTCCCATTCGCGTTCGGCACGGTTCGGCACGCGCTGTACAAGCACGTTGAGAGACTGTGCCGCGGCGGTATTGCGACCATCCTCCCAGGGGTCCGCGTCCGCTCCACTCTCCCAGAGGTCTACCTCGATCTGCCAGCCACGCGAATTGAGGACCCCCTCGCTGTCGTGTTTCCCATAGCGCGCTCAATGAACGAGTGGCCTTCCGGCACGCTAATTGATCGTAATGGCCCAGAGCTATGAAACAGCTGGATTGTAGTTGCAAAGTCTCGGGCAACAGCGCCAACCGTAGCGTTTATCTGACGTTCGACGACGGACCAAACCCATATTGCACGCCTGATATCCTGGATGTTCTGGCGGAGCAACGCGTACCCGCTACGTTCTTCGTCATCGGTGCTTATGCCGCGGATCAACCAGAACTTATCCGACGAATCGTTGCCGAAGGGCACGAGGTTGGCAACCATACTATGACCCATCCGGATCTGACGACATGCGGAATCGAGGAAATAAAATATCAGATCACCGAAGCAAGAGAGGCCATCAAGTCGGCCTCTCCTCAGGCTGAACCCAAGTTTATCCGCGCTCCATACGGGCTCTGGAACGAAAACGTGCTAAGCATCTCAGCGCGCATGGGGCTCCAAGCTGTACATTGGTCCGTAGATCCGCGGGACTGGTCGCGCCCTGGTGTCAACGCCATTGTTGATGCAGTGCTGGCTTCAGTCGAGCCAGGCGCCATCGTGCTGTTGCACGACGGGTGCCCCCCTAACGAGCTTGTAGGACACAAGCTTTCTGGCTTGCGCGACCAGACGCTCATGGCGCTTTCCCGTGTCATTACCGGGTTGCACGACCGTGGTTTTGTCATCCGAACGCTCTCCCAGGATAATTAACGGACGGTATCTGCATGGATCTATTTGGTACAGCCGGCACGGTGGCAATTTCGTTGTATGCGCTTCTTTCTGGCGTCTATAAGGGCATGCAGGTCCTGTATGCCCCAACGGCAAGTTCTTTTTCTGCCTCTTCCGAAAGCCCCCCCCCCTCCGCCGCGCTGGCAAGCGTCGACGTGATTGTTCCCTGTTTCAATGAACACCCGGACATTCTCTCGGCGTGCCTCGAGTCTGTCGCAAATCAGGATTATTCTGGGCAGCTGCAGGTTTTTGTGGTAGATGATGGTTCTACAAACCGCGAGGACCTCGCACCCGTACACAACACATATGCGGGAGATCCGCGGTTCAACTTCATTCTGCTCCCTACAAATGCCGGAAAGCGCAAGGCGCAGATCGCCGCGATACGCCGCTCATCCGGTGACTTGCTTCTAAACGTCGACTCAGACACCACGCTTGCTCCCGACATGGTCACGAAGCTCGTCCACAAGATGCGCGATCCATCGATAGGCGCGGTTATGGGACAATTAGTAGCCAGAAATCGCAGCGACACATGGCTGACACGACTGATCGACATGGAATACTGGCTGGCCTGCAACGAGGAGCGGGCGGCACAGGCACGTTTTGGTGCGGTGATGTGCTGTTGTGGTCCATGCGCCATGTACCGCCGATCTGCACTGCTTTTGGTGCTCGACCAATACGAGACGCAACTGTTTCGCGGCAAAACAAGCGATTTTGGTGAGGACCGTCATCTTACAATCCTAATGCTCAAAGCTGGTTTTCGGACCGAGTATGTTGCGGATGCCATTGCAGCCACAGTCGTGCCAGACCGGCTCGCATCGTATCTGCGCCAACAGTTGCGCTGGGCGCGCAGCACCTTCCGAGACACGTTGCTAGCGCTGCGCTTGTTACGCAGGCTTGACCGGTATCTAACATTGGACGTGATCGGGCAGAATCTCGGGCCGCTGCTTCTTGCTGTGTCGGTATTGATGGGGCTTGCGCAGATTGCGGTGGCAGCCACGATACCGTGGTCGACGATAACGATGATAGCATTCATGACGGTGGTGCGCACCTGTGTGGCTGCGCTTCGCGCTCGCCAGCTTCGATTTCTAACTTTCGCTGCCCACACGCCAATCAACCTTTTCCTCATTCTTCCCCTTAAAGCATATGCGCTGTGTACGTTAAGCAATAGTGCTTGGCTCTCTCGCACTGATGTCTTGCAACCCCCCCCCCCGCAGCGCGGAAACATCATCCCTTAAATCTCTACCGATGGATTAACCTTTTCGCGAGCATCCGAAGTCTTGGTCGGCTTTGGATGTTCCAGCTGACGGCGAGGCTGAAGGCGGACAAACCTAACATCAGTTGCGGGATTGGCCAAAAGAGGTGCAGGAAGTTGAATCAGAAAAAGCATTATCAGTTGCTGCATGATGAGTTGGCTGAAGACGATCCATGGCGGCTTGACAGCAACCCGTTCGAGCAGGAGCGACATAGTCAAATGCTACGGCTGGCGCTTGCGCAGCAATCAATAACAAACGCGCTCGAAGTCGGATGCGCAGCCGGGGCGTTCACCGAAAGACTTGCGCCGCATTGCGAGCAACTCACCGTAATTGATGTGGTGCCCCATGCGCTCGCTCGAACGCGTCGACGACTAAAGGATCCGCCGAATATCTCCTGGATAAGCCGCGATATCCTCCAGTTCTCGGCACGAAAACTCTTTGATCTGATCGTGGTAGCTGAGGTGCTCTATTACCTTGAGAGCGTTGCTGAGATGCGAACGGCTGTCCGCAACTTGGCACAAATGCTCGCGCCATCCGGGCATCTAATATTCGGATCGGCAGGTGATGCGAGCTGCCAACGTTGGGGTCACGTGGCTGGTGCCGAAACCGTCATTACGATGTTGGATCAGGAATTGGTCCAAATTGATCGTGTGCGATGCGTCGGCCAAACCACCAACGAAGACTGTTTGCTTACCCGATATCGCCACCCCGTTTCTCAATGATCCGGCTACCGCGTTAGATATGGAGATCTTATGCGCATCTGCGGAATTAAACTCACACACGACGGTGCAGTTGCCCTCATCGAAGACGGGAAACTTATCTTCTGTATTGAGCAGGAGAAGCGCAACAACAATCTCCGCTATCAAGCTATCGACAGCCTTGACGCGATTGTCCAAGCCCTGAACGAACACGGTTTGAGCGTAGGGGACGTTGATCAATTCGTCATCGACGGGTGGGACGGAGAACTTGAATCAGAGTTCCAGGTCTTCAGCGAAGGCCTCCCCATAACTCTCAGTGGAGCTCCCTATATCGAACGGTGGCCAGAGAGCCCTCTAAAGTCCCATGACAGCTCGGGTCTCTCGCTCAGCGGTTCGATCCTCCCCTACAAAAGTTTTCCGCACGTCATAAGCCACGTCGTCTCCGCGTACTGCACCAGTCCGTTTGCCAGAGCCGGAGAACCTTCGTTCTGCTTGGTATGGGATGGCTGCATATTTCCACGGCTCTACTATGCGGAGCCCAAAGGGATCCGATCAATCAAGTGCATGTTCCCGATGATAGGTCATGCCTATGCTGTCGCCGGCCATCACTTCGGGCCGTACAGGAAGGCGGATCCAAAAAGCTGGGACCTGGGTGTCGCTGGAAAGCTAATGGCCTACATTGCACTTGGCGCGGCTCAGGAGAACATCCTAAACGTGTTTCGGGAGCTCTACAAGGAACACTTCGCCGGAGAAACGCTGCGCGCGGTCGGTTATAGGGAAAACATTCATAATGCAGACGCATTGCTTGCACGCGTGAATGATTACTTCGACGCAAGCGCGTCCCGGTTACAGTCTGAAAAACCCCAGGATGTACTTGCTTCATTTCATGTTTTCCTTGAACACCTCCTCGTTGGAGAGATGACGATTGCTTTACAGACGCAGTCGCAATTCGAATCCCGAAACTTGTGCGTGGCCGGCGGATGCGGCCTTAACATCAAATGGAACAGCGCGCTCAGAGCCAGTGGTCTGTTTGAATCAGTCTGGGTGCCCCCATTTCCCAACGACAGCGGATCGGCTATTGGCGCCGCCTGCTGCGCGCTTGCTGTCGAGCGTGGTCTCGCTCCGCTTGACTGGTCAGTTTACAGCGGCCCTGAGCTGAAGAGTAGCGCGATCCCGCCAGGGTGGAAAGCTGCTCCATGCACCTTGGCCGAACTCGCCAGGATATTGGCATCTAACAAACCGGTTGTTTTTCTTGCCGGCCGTGCAGAACTTGGGCCACGGGCGTTGGGAGGCAGAAGCATCTTGGCCGCCGCGACTTCCCCGCAAATGAAGGATCATCTCAACGAAGTGAAATTCCGCGAGCATTTCCGGCCTGTAGCCCCAATTTGCTTCGAAGACCGCGCACAGGATATCTTCGACCCCGGCACTCCAGATCCCTACATGCTCTTCGATCATACGACACGCCCGGAATGGCGAGCACGGATCCCTGCTGTAGTGCACCTTGATGGAACTGCGAGACTTCAAACGATCTCGCGAAACTCCGAGCACGAAGTCTCGAAGCTTTTGGCCGAATATGAAAGTCTCACCGGTATTCCGCTGCTTTGCAACACGAGTGCCAACTATCACGGCCGGGGTTTTTTCCCCGACGCTGCAGCGGCTTGCGAGTGGGGACAAATAGGCCACGTATGGTGCGATGGCTTGCTGCTTACAAGGACGAGCGAAACCGATGTATCCCCGGTGGACTGCACGGCTTTCTCGGCAAGCACATGGCCGCGATAGCAATCAGTTTGATTGACGTCACGAAAACCTATATCGACCGAACTGTTGTCGATCGGTTTTCGTTCGCCGTCAAAAAAGGAGAGTGCTTCGGGCTCCTCGGGCCCAACGGTGCCGGCAAAAGCACGATTGCGCGCATGGTCCTTGGTATGACGCCGCCCGACGCAGGCAAGATCACGGTGCTTGGCGCACCAGTGCCTGCGCAGGCTCGTCTGGCGCGGGCAAGCATTGGGGTGGTTCCGCAATTCGACGACCTTGATCAGGAATTCACAGTGCGTGAGAACCTGTTGGTCTTTGGGCGCTACTTCAATATGAGCACCCGTCAGATCGAAGCCGTTATCCCGTCACTCCTAGAGTTTGCCAGACTTGAGAGTAAGGCGGATGCGCGGGTCGCAGGCCTTTCCGGTGGTATGAAACGGCGCCTGATGCTGGCACGCGCGCTCATCAACGACCCACAACTGCTCATATTAGATGAGCCCACCACCGGTCTCGACCCGCACGCGCGCCACCTGATTTGGGAGCGGCTGCGCTCGCTGTTGGCACGCGGCAAGACGATCCTGCTTACTACGCATTTCATGGAGGAGGCAGAGCGGTTATGCGACCGGCTATGCGTCCTTGAAGAAGGACAGAAGATCGCCGAAGGTCGGCCCCAAGAGCTGATCGACGAGCAGATTGGCTGCCAAGTCATTGAGATCAATGGCGGCAATCCACATGAACTGCGCGCGCGTATCAAAACATGCGCGCAGCGCATTGAGGTAAGCGGAGAAACCCTCTTTTGTTACTCCTCCGCTCCTGAGCAGGTGCGAATACAATTGCGGGAGCGTACGGATCTGCGTCTTTTACAGCGCCCCCCCAATCTCGAGGACGTTTTTCTACGACTGACTGGGCGCGAGATGAAGGATTGAAAGATGTGGGAAAATTATGCGGCAGTTCTGCCTGCCAATGGCTGGAACTGGACTGCGATGTGGCGCCGCAACTACCTCGCGTGGAAAAAAGCCGCGCTTGTGTCAATTCTCGGCAACCTAGCAGATCCCATGGTCTATCTTTTTGGTCTGGGGACCGGTCTTGGTTTGATGGTCGGACGAGTCGAAGGCATGTCATATATTGCTTTCCTGGCAACTGGCATGGTCGCGGCTAGCGCGATGACGGCGTCTACGTTCGAAACCATCTATGCGGCCTTCGCGCGCATGCGCGATCAACGCAGTTGGGAGGCGATCTTATACACGCAGATGACCCTTGGCGACGTAGTGCTGGGAGAAGTCGCCTGGGCAGCCACCAAGGCCCTTTTGGCCGGAACTGCGATTGCGGTCGTCGCAGCCATTCTGGGTTATGCGGTTTGGTCATCCATTCCTTATGTGGTGCCGGTGATAGCCCTGACCGGAATCGCGTTTGCGAGTCTGGCAATGATCGTTGTGGCGCTCGCGCCCAGCTACGACTATTTCATCTTCTACCAGACCCTCATTCTCACGCCGATGCTGTTCTTGTCCGGTGCTGTCTACCCGGCAACTCAATTGCCCGGTAAAGTTCAGCAGATGGCGACATTCTTGCCGCTGGCACATGCGATCGACCTCATTCGCCCGGCAATGTTCGGCCGGCCAGCCGCCGACGTGATGTTCCATTTTGGTATACTTTTCATTTTTGGCGTATTGCCCTTCTTCGTATCGACTGCCTTACTTCGGCGACGCCTAATGTCATAAAATCGGCGCCAAACATCAAGTCGCGTTGCCTCAGTGAAAATGTTACCAAGCGCGTTCGTTTCCTCATCTAGAATGTTACTTGTGACTGCACGTGATGGATACCCTGACCGCCAGGGAGGGTATCACGATGACAACAGCGATGCCGCGCACGATGCGCATGGAACTCGCCAATGCGACCGGAAAAGAGAAAAGCAGGATCCTGGAGGAGTTCATTGCCGCGACGGGATATCACGAGAAATCCGCCATCCGTGTTCTGAATCATCAGCCGGCGCCGACGAGCCGGCAGGTCCGTCAGCGCCGGCCGCTTTACGACGAGGCCGCTCGGAGCGCGATGATCGTGCTGTGGGAGGCTTCCGATCGAGTTTGCGGCAAGTGCCTCAAGGCGTTGTTGCCGGTCTTATTGCCCGCGCTGGAACGCAATGGTCACCTGAAACTCGAGGAGGAGATTCGGCACAAGACGCTGTCGATGAGTGCCGCGACGATCGACCGCCTACTCAGGATGCCGAGGCACAGCAGCCGAGCAAAAAAGCCGCGCATCGTACCAGAACCAAAACGTCAGATCAAAATGCGGACGTTCGCCGATTGAAATGAACCGCTTCCCGGCAGCATGGAAATGGACTTGGTTGACCATTGCGGGAATGCCAACCGCGGCAGCTTCATTCACAGCTTGGTGCTGACCGATATCACCACCGGCTGGACGGAGGCTGCCCGATTGTGGTTCGGAAAGGCAGTTTCGTCGTTGAGACACTCGAGCGCATCCGCGCCGGTTTGCCTTTTCCCCTTCTGGTCCTGGACGTGGATAACGGCAGTGAGTTCGTCTAGATCATGCGCCAGACCAGCAAGTCGAAGACCTGCGTGCGGCGCTGAACGTTTCGCGCGGCCGGCGTGCGCCTCGGCTACGTGCTTGCAGATGGCGGTCATGTGATAGCTCGCTTTCAAGCGATTTCCACCCCCGCTGTCGATTGCGCGCCCACAGCCCCCACATTCCACATGGCGACTACATCACTGACCGCCTCATGTATTTCTCCACCTCACTCGCCCAGCTGTTCATAGCTACGTCCATCGAACCATGACACATGCCAACAGAAAGAGTGCGTTCTTCAGCAGCGGTATTGTCGGCGCAAGCCCCAAGAACGCAGGAAGCGGTTAGGTTGTCACAGCCTTTTAGGCCCCAGTATACATTCATTTCCTTGGTAATGCCGTGGTGACCGGCGGGATCCTGCCGCAATGACTTGTTGCGGGCTTGATTAATGAAGTACGCTGTCCCAGATCGGCTTCAGTCGGGACAAGTGACGTCAACAACTCGCTCAGTCCCGGTCCAGTACGATTTTCAATGACCCAAGGACGTCGGCTGCGTCCATGAGAGCGTCCTGGACTTGTTCCGGCAGCAGGTCGCGAGCGCGCTCCGAGGATAACCTGAGATCAATCTGAACGTCTCGAGCACTGTGTATTCCTGCGACGCCAGTCTGCCTACGCTTGTCGCGGATGGTATCGATTGATAGCTCTAAGAGGCGGCTTACCTCATAATGCGTGAGTTTCTCTACGCCGTTTGCAGCCCTGCTCAGCTCTGCAATAAAATCCGTCGTTAAGCTCATGGCCCAAATCCTGCCGACTCATCCTTGAGACAACTGCGACGAGCCTCGCGGCGGTGCTAATTGTCTCCTCCGGCCTAAATGCGATTCTAGTCGTAACATTGGAGAAGAGGGGTCAAATTAATTATCCGCATGGTACCATCCGCGCCCTGCATAAATGTGAGCGCGACAAACACCCCACCTTTCCTTTTGAGATTGAGGCCGCGAGATAAGCTTCTTCATCGATAGGAGCGGAATGGAATGGTTGGAGATCGCGCTGATGCCATGCTTGAAGGCATGCATGAAGCCAGGCATGAGGGAAAGGTCGGATCGAGGTGATCACCGGTCGGCGGCAGCGGCGGAATTGGACTGACGAGGAGAATGCGCGGATTCTTGCGGAAAGCGCAGAACCTGACGTGAACATCTCGGCCGTTGCCCGGCGCTGGGGCGTCAATCGCGGCTTGCTGAACGTCTGGCGTCGGGAAGCTGGCCTGACCTCTCTTCGCTCTGCCAAGACCTGCGCGCAGCAGGCGATGTTCGTGCCGGTGACGGTGGTTGGCGATCGAACGCCTCCCGAGAGCTCGCCGTCGGATTTTGCCCACTTCGCCGCGGGTCGGATTGAGATCGAGCTTGCTGGCGCGCGCATGACGGTTATCGGCTCGGTAGCGCCTGAGCTGGCACAAGCGATGGTGGCGGCGTTGAGAGGGTGCCGGTGATCGGAGTTTCGCCAAATGGCGTGAAGATCATGGTTGCGACGCAACCTGTCGACTTCCGGCGCGGCATGAATGGCCTGGTGGCTTTGGTGGCGTCAGCTCTTGCGGCCGATCCCTATTGCGGCGACGTGTTCGTGTTCCGCGCCAAGCGTCTGGATAGACTTCGCTGCATTTACTGGGATGGATCAGGCATGATCCTGGCAACGAACGATCTGCATTCATACTGCATCTCTCTTTCGCATTCAGTTGAAGGTTTTGGCGTGTCCGGCATTTTGCTTACGGGCGGCGACGCGATCGATGAGCTGGTTCCATCGACTGCATTGCTTTTGCGGTAAATCCGTCTTCGGAAGCTCGTACAGGTAGTAGTGCCCGTTGTAGGCGTGGCTGGTGACGAGGCCGTGTTCAGCCCATCTGGCGAGTGTATGTTCATGGATATTGAGGTGTTCAGCCGCCTCCTTTTTTGTCAACATCCCGCGATCCCGGAGCCGGTCATAGCGTGATCTCAGCCTATATTCGCGAACGAGATAGGTGACGCGTTTGGTTGTGAAGCGTGCATTGCGCTGGTCACGGCGCGTCACCGAGCCCGGACGATATCCCTGATCGTTGAGAATCTCTGCGATCTCGGAAAAAATATGATTGTCGAGGAGGTTATCGATCAGTGCGATGATATCGGGGTTCGTCTTGATCTGCTGGCTGGGAGATTTTGGGCTCATGGTGACGAGTGTCTCGGTTTTACCGCCCTTGAAGCGAATATGAGCCTTGGTTGTGCCTCTTTTCGGTAGTTTGAGGAGGGTGACGTCCTCGATGATGTGGGCAAGCAGGCGCTTTCGTTCGCGGTTCGGGGTCTCTGGATTGGTCCAGAGTTTTTTGAAGTCCGCCGTCATTGCGACCAACCGCTCGTGGACGGCCTTATCGAGGATGAATTCGTGCTCCCGGGCGCGCTCGCGCTCTTCGCGGGCATTGGCCAGGATGCGGAGCTTCTCGTTCCATTCGCCTTCGAGCGTGTCGGCGACGAGGCGGTTATTGGGATCGACGAGCATGAAACGGCGCTGGGCGAGATCGGCTTCAGTTTGCGCGCGCTCGATCGCGCGACAGCGCAGCCGATCCGCCTCTTCATGTCGCGCTTCGATCTCTTTGCGGACTTCAATCGCCAGTTCGATGGCTGCCGGCGTCATCTGCTCGGCGATCAGCATACCGATGGCTTCGTCGACAGGAGGTGCAGCGATCGCCTGGCACAGGGGTTCACCGCGATCGCTACGGGCGCGATCACAAACGTACCAGGCTTCCTGCCGGCCGCGTCGGGCAGCGTAGCGCATGCGAAAATGCCTGCCGCATTGCCCACACACGGCCCGCCCCTGCAGCAGTGCCGGACCTTCGCGCGGAGGTGATGCGACCCCCGCGTTCCATTTATGGCAGATGTTCGACTTCAGAATCCTCAGGTTCTCCTGATGCTGCTCCCAACTGATGTAGCCGGGATGGGCATCTGGAATACATGCCGTCCAATCATCATTATCTTGTTCACGCACAATCCTCTTGCCATCAATGGTGCGTCGATAGCGGCGGCGGCCATAGGCATAGGCTCCGGCGTAACGTGGATTGTGCAGCACACGCATCGCCGTCGAAGTCGTCAGTGGCCGGAATACCGTCTGGCTGTCGTGCAGGCGTGAGGGAAAGAGAATGCCTTCCTGACGAAAGGCCTTGACGGTCTGGGAGGCGGATCCGACGCGAGAGAACGTCTCGAAGAAATGGACGATCGTCTCTCTGACTTGCATGTCTGGTTCAAGTGCCACATTGCCGGAATGGTCATAGACCAGCCCGGTTGGCAGGGGGCAGCGGAACTCGCCGCGCCGCGCCTTGTTGAGGATGCCGCCGCGCAGCCGGGCCTTGATCACATGCAGTTCGGCCTCACTCATTGTTCCCTTGAGGCCGAGCAAGAGGCGGTCGTTGAAGCTTGCCGGATCGTAGACGCCGTCCTCATCGAGGATCAGGGTGTCGGCAAGGGCGCAGATCTCCAGCAGACGCTGCCAGTCGGCATTGTTGCGGGCCAGACGGGAGACCTCCAGGCCCATGACGATCCCGGCATGCCCCATGCCGACATCGCTGACCAGCCGCTGAAATCCCTCGCGCCAGACCGCCGATGCGCCGGATTCACCCTGATCGTTATCGATGACGATAATCTGCTCCTCGCGCCAACCAAGGGCGATAGCGCGCCCGCGAAGCGCATATTGCCGCATGGCGCTCTCGGTATTGTCGATGACTTGCCGCATCGAAGATTGGCGGATGTAGAGGTAGGCGCTGCGTTCGAGGTGATGAGGCTGGACTTTGAGATGTACATTCATCGTGATCTCCGATCGTTGATGCTCATGGCGATTGTCGCAAGGACGTGGACGACGGCGCTGTGTCCGCGGTGCAGCGGCCAAGCAATTGACGATGGGTAATTCTGCTCTCGCGGGGTGCTTGCTGTTGCGGTCAGCGTCTGAGCCCATCCCCACATGCCCCGGCGCAAAAAGAGCATCAGGCCGCTACGGGCCATAAGCGGCAGCGCTGCGCCGAGAGCAGCCTTGCGCAAGACCTCGTACTGGGAGGCGATGGTCGACGGTAGGATCGGGCATGCCGCCGTCGCGGCAATGTTTACCTGCCGCTTTTTTTTAGAACCCGCTCGATCGATCTGGGATGAAGCTCGATGTCGAGTTCCTGGCGAAGCAGCTTGGCAAGTTCCCGGGCGCGAACGGGTTCTCCTGGAGCGAGCTGCGCCTGCAGAAATGCCACGACCTTGTCGTCGATCTTGTGGGGACCGCGGGGCCCCGGCTTCGTCGGCACCAGTCCGGCAATGCCGGCCATATCGAAGTTCACCTTGGCCTGGTAGTAGGTCGGCCTGGAAACACCGTACTCGTCGGAGGCCTCCGTCACCGACACCTTGTCGATGGAGACGCGACGCAGCATCTCGTATTTGACCTGCACGGCGTCGTGCGGATCGAAGAACTCGCTGCCCCGAAACTTTGGATCGCGCACCTTCTCGGGGGTGGGATTGAACGTACCCTCTTCGATGAGGGCATCCGTCTTTGTGCGCTTGCTGTCGTACTTCGCAGACATCGATGGCTCCGAGGACATGAAGCGACGTAATCGTAATGTTAATTATGACGTATTTTTCTGCCTCGTCAAGGTGGTCCTCATGGTTTAGCATCATTCAGTCCTGTAATTGCGGGAATAATTCCACAAAAATAAGACATATGCGGCATAATCCGCTTTACAGATGCGGCATATTTATCTTTACACATCCGCACATCATCGTGTTCTGGAAAGGCGCTCTACCAGGGCGGCCAATTCCATTAAGTCGGCGACCCGCAAGAGCGACCGTCCGTTGCCCATGACAACTTCAGGATCTGGGCTCACAAGGTCAGTCCATTGCGGGGGAACGGACCAAACGGTGGCATCCTCTGTCTGCAGTAAAAGACGCTCCCCATGCGAATTGCAGCGCCTGCCGACACACGGCAACTGCTGTCCAAGTAGTGGATGAAACGGATGTGTGACCCGCACTAGCTGCTCATCTGCGCTGGTCGCGGCTGCATTCTCTTGTGAGGTACAAATGGCTGGAGGCGGGCAAGTTCGTTTGGCCGCCGATCCGCGATGGCGCGATGCAGATGAGTGCCCAGGAGTTCTCGCTTTTGCTGGCCGGCATTGACTGGACGCGCGTCAAACGAAACGCGGTGAGGAAACCCTCAAAAGCAGGCTGATTCGATTGGTTTGGCTTAAAGATTCAGGCTCATATGACAGGGTCTGTCATGCCGCTTCGACCCGATCCCTTGCCCCAGGATGCTGCGCGATTGACCCGGATCATTCTCTCGCTCGACGAAGAGAATGCCGATCTCAAGGCGCGCGTGGCCTTCCTCGAGCGCCAGCTCTTCGGGACGAAATCGGAGAAGATGACAATCATCGATCCGACGCAGGCAATGCTCGACCTTGGCGATGTGAGCGACATTCCCGTTGCTGCCAATGACGATGTCGCGCCGGTCGGTGACGACAAAGCGCAGATACGGCGATCACCAGCCCGCAATATCGGCCGCTTGCCCAAGCACCTTCCGCGTTATGACGAGGTCATCGAGCCGGAAAGCAAGACTTGCCCGTGCTGTTCGTTCGAACTGCATTGCATCGGCACGGACGTCAGCGAGGCGGTCGACATCGTGCCCGCGGTTGTCCGGGTCAAACGGACGATCCGGCCGCGCTATGCATGCCGGGCCTGCGAAAGCGTTGTTGTGCAGGCGTCGGCACCAGCGCGCGTGATGGACGGTGGCATGGTGACCACGGCGTTTGCCGCGCATGTCGCTGTTTCGAAGTTTGCCTGACATCTCCCGCTCAATCGACAGGCGCAGATGCTGGCCTCCTGCGGCGTCATCATCGATCGCGGGACGCTCTGCGCCTGGGTCGGGCGGGTCGCCTGGTAGCTGGAGCTTCTCTATGATGCGCTCACTGCCTTCATCCGCTCGCAGCCGAGGGCATTCGGTGACGAGACGCCGCTCCCGCGGCTCGGGGCGTAAACGAACCAAGGTCTGCCAGTTATGGGCACAAGCGGTTGACGACCGCCCCTGGAATGGTCCGGCGCCGCCGGCGGTCGCCTATATTTTTGCCGAAAGCCGCAGCGCGCGCGAGATCGAGCGACAATTGTCGTCATTCGCCGGCGTGCTGCAAGTCGATGGATACCAAGCCTATAAAACAATGGTCAAACGTCGGGGCAAGAGCAATATCGCCCCGATGCGGCTGGCCTTCTGGCTTGCCCATGCCCGGCGGAAGTTCGTCGATGTCGTCAAGCTGACCGGCTCTTCGGAGGCTTTGTCAAACCTTGCCAGGATTGCCGAGATCTATCGGATTGAAGCGAGACTGCTCGGCGAAAGTGCCGATATCCGGCTCGTCGTGAGGCGTCGCGAGGCAGCTCCGGTCATGAGAGAACTGAACGTCCATCTCACCGAACTGCGCGACGAGGTGTCGGCTAAATCGGCGCTGGGCTGGAGCGGACTGGCAGCCTTCCTGGAGGATGGCCGGATCGAAGTGGACTCCAATGTGGTCGAGCGTTCGATGAAATCGGTGGCCCTGACGAGGAAGAACTCGTTGTTCGTGGGCAACGAGCGCGGTGGCAAGACCTTCGCGGTCCTCGCATCGCTCGTCAACACCTGTAAATTGAACAGCGTGGACCCCGAGGCTTGGCTTGACGATGTGCTGGAACGCATCATTGCGGGCAAGGTGAAAGCCAACGAGATGGAAAGTCTCCTGCCTTGGACCTGGAAGGCTGAGCGCGAGGCGATGACAGAGCAGGAGCGACGGGCGGCATGACGCACAACGGCCAAGAGACGACCGCACGACCGAAGCTTGATGATGAGGCGTTCGAGGCGTTTATAAGGCACGTCGTCCAGCATCGCCAATCTGGTCAATGAGCGGTCTCGATGGTTATCTTACGGCTCTCATCATCGGTCCCAAGTTCATCGACCCACGCAAATGGATACCGGAACTGACCGGTCCGGATGCCCTCAACCTGCCGATGGAGACAACAGAACATCAGGCCGTACAGACGATCGTTGCAGAGTATAACCGCATCTCTGCGAGCCTTTCCGAAACACCGAAAGACCACCGGCCCAGGTTCACCAGGATTGATGATCAGACCTTTGATCCATTCGACTGGGACCTCTGCTTTTTGCTGGGAACAGGATACGCGCCGAGGCTTTGGCAGCCGGTTCTTCGAGGCCATGCCGTCACGGGCGATATCATCGCGCCCATCCGCAAGCTCGGCGAGACAAAACGGAAAGCGACCCGCCAGGATGCTGGTGCCGTGGCAGAAGCACTCGTCAATATCCGAACCTACTTTATGCCGAAGCGGGCAAAGCAGAAGTTCTGAAAGAAAGCGCTATTGCGATCCCGTCAACGCCGAAAGCCGTGGGCTGTTCGTCGCGCTCACTATTCATCGCATCTATGGCTGCGATGCAAACAAATGATTTTGCTGGAGCGGCAGACCTGAACTAGAAGAATCGTCCATTGAGTTTTTAGGCCAGTAACCGCACGGCACCTGATAATCGGCTCGCGGTGAATGGCTGAGAAAGCGACTATCGTCTGCGACTGCAAAAGATAAGAACTATGTCTGACACCAAACTGCAACGCGTGCTTTCGTCTCTTTCAGAGGTGTATAGACAGCTGAATCCTCTTCCGTCCGGTCGTCCGGGACCAGATGCCGACTGTGTCAAACTAAACACAAACGAGAATCCATTTGCCTTGCCGGCAGCGGTAATGCAGAGCGCTGTCGCTGCTCTCGAACGGCAGTATCTATATCCGGAGGATGATAACGTCAGCTTGAGGGAAGCAGCTGCCGCATCCTATAACCTTTCCCCGGATCAGGTGATCGCCGGCAACGGTTCCTCCGAACTTCTTTCGCTTCTATACAGAGCATTCCTTGACCCGGGTGACAGCGTCGCGATGTTGTCCCCTGGCTTTGCATACAACCACAAGCTCGCGCTGCTGCAAGGTGCTCGATTGCTTGAAATCAGATCCGGCGAGTCTTGCTCGTTGCCGATACACAAACTGCTTTTCGGTCCTGCAAAGGAGGCCAAGTTTATTCTCTTGGCTAATCCGAACAATCCTACCGGCACTTTTGTCCCGATTGCGGATATTGAAAGTCTCGTCGCACAATCTGACCGGTTGATCGTGCTGGACGAAGCCTATGTAGACTTTGCGCCTGACAGCGCTCTCCGTTTAATTGACCGCAATTCGAACCTTCTGATCTTGCGAACGTTCTCTAAGAGCTATGCGGGGGCCGGCCTTCGCGTTGGCTTCGGATTCGGCCATCCTGAGGTTGTAGGGCGGCTGCGCAATCTCCAGAACATGTTCAACATGAATGTGATCGCCCATGCGGTTGGTGTCAGCATCCTTGCTCACCGCACGGCCTACGAGGAGAACCGTAGACATATTAAGTTTGAGAGAGAGCGCGTGATGTTCGCACTGTCGCAACTTGGGTTCTCTGTAACTCCCTCTCATGCGAATTTCCTGCTGGCCCGTGTGCCACCAGGGCGAGACGGCGCTTGGTGGCAAACCTACTTGAAGCAAAAAAAGATACTAGTGGCCGTCCTCCCTGATGAGGGTCTGGAAGATTGCATTCGCGTTAGCATCGGGACAAAATCGCAAATGGATGCGTTCCTTGAAGCTGTCGATGAGATTTTGGGAGCTGAGAGCTCCACACGATCGGCCGTTTAGCAGCTACATATTCCATTCTGTGCGAATGATCGCGGCAATAAGACACAGAGCAACGATCGCAAGATCTCCCCACAGCGTTGACCAGCTCTACCGCTCCCTGGGAGGAGGAGGCAGATGCATAGCCCGCTTGCACGTGTCGTACGTCATGTTCTCCAGCCGTCAAACTGCAGAACAGCATATAGCCGCGAAGGCAATGAAGCTTTCCCCGGCAGAAGCACTAAAGATGTTGAGCAACAGCCGAGCGTGGAAGGACGTGTGGCCCGGACTCTGCATCAGTAGCGATGTCCGGCCAAGAAAAGCCCCAAATCTAATTTCGCTTGAATCAAGGTCCGGAGCTATCGGAACAAAGTCGGAGACAGTTCAATGAGAAAAGCCCTTCCTTCAAACCTAACTTTCGGCATATTCGACCATCTGGACGAGGATGGTAACGCCGTTGCGCGACAATACGCAGACCGTCTCAAGCTGGCGGAAGCGTATGATCGGCTCGGCTTTTATGCTTACCATGTAGCGGAGCACCATTGCTCGCCGCATGGAAGAGGCCCATCACCGAACCTGTTCTTATCGAGTGTCGCGCAGCGCACCCGTCACCTTCGTCTTGGCCCCCTCACCATGCTGCTTAGCCTTTGTCATCCGCTGCGTGCATTTGAGGAGATCTGCATGCTTGACCATTTGAGCGGTGGCAGGGTCGAGTTGGGCATAGGGCGCGGGTCCCTTCCAATCGAGCTAGCTTACTTCGGGATTGGTGCGGACGCAGTGCCAGGACGCTATCTCGAAGCCAGCGAAATTCTGATGGAGGCGATGAGGGGCGGCACTCTTTCCTACAGCGGCCACCATTTTGAGCTAAACGATGTTCCTTTGACACTGAAGCCTCATCAGCGCCCGCACCCGCCGACATGGATCGCCACCAACAAACCCGAGTCTGCACGCTGGGCCGCTGCAAACGGCGCGAACATCGCGTCTCTAGGTCCTGCCACATTCGTCCGCAAGGTCACCGACGCCTTCCGCTGCGAGCAAGGACACAACAGTGACGCGAACAACCAGGCGCCATTCCTCGGACTGCTTCGCATGATTGTGGTCGGGCAGTCTGCAGACCATGCATATTCGCTCGCCGCTCCTGCTTTCGAACGATGGCTTGAAACTTTCAAATTCCTGTACGTCCTAAATGGAATCCCGGTTCCACCGAATCTCCCCTTGAGCTTCGATGCAGCAATCGAAAATGAATTGTGCGTGGTGGGAACGGCGGATTTTGTCCGACGGGCTCTGCTAGATCAGGTCGAAGAGGCGGGAGCAAACTATCTCCTTTGTCAGGTGGCGTTTGGGAACCTGCCCTTGGACGCTTCGCTGTACACCGCGAGGACGCTTCAATCCGAACTCATGGATCGGGTTGGCTGAGTACCATGGTGCCTTGTCGAACTCAGATATGCGGAAACGCACTTTCTCTCCCCATGCGTGGCGCAGTCCATATGCTTGATTAATTATAAGATCAGGCCCGAAACGGGTGTTCCTTATCCGCGAGTTGAATGTTGAATGGCCGTCATGCGCGATCAAAAAGCGGGTTTGAGCACGAGGCGCGGAGAAGAGGGGAGGTGGTTTTAACAGCCAGAATACTGATGACGTACGGCGAGCGGGCATGAAAGTCCACGCCAATGAAGCGGACTCTAGGCTGGAGGGGACAACCGCACTGTTGTCCGACGCATTCTTGCGTGTCAATCGGCTTCGTAACGGGACCCCATATCAGCTTCCAAAAGGGACCCCTTCCTCTGGTTGCATAGGGTCAGCGCGCGTAGGCCCGGAGCTGTCCATTTAGCGCAGGGGCCTGCGGGCGCGGGTTGTTTGTCTTTTCGGCTTTAGCTTTGAGAGCGGTTTTTGAAGCGCCAGGATTCATTCCCGGTCTCAACGATTTCGCAATGGTGGGTGAGCCTGTCGAGCAGAGCGGCGGTCATCTTCGCGTCGCCGAACACGGCCGGCCACTCGCCGAACGCCAGGTTCGTCGTGACGATGATCGAGGTCCGCTCGTAAAGCCTGCTGATCAGATGGAAGAGGAGCTGTCCACCGGCCTGGGCGAATGGGAGATAGCCGAGCTCGTCCATGATGACGAAGTCGAGCCTGGTGATGAAGTCGGCAAGCCGCCCCTGTTTGCCGCTACGTGCTTCTGTCTCGAGCCGATTGACGAGGTCGACGACGTTGAAGAAGCGGCCTCGTGCGCCGTTGCGGATCAGGGCACGGGCAAGCGCGATGGACAGGTGGGACTTTCCCGTGCCGGTCCCGCCGACCAGAACGATGTTGTGCTGCTCGGCGAGGAAGGCTCCGGTCGCGAGTTGGCGCACCAGCCCTTCGTTGACCGGCGTGTCGGTGAAGTCGAAGTCGTCGATGTCCTTGGCCAGCGGCAGCTTGGCAACGGTGATCTGGTATTTGATGGAGCGCGCCTGCTTCTCGGCGATCTCCGAGTTCAGCAGGTCACCGACGATGCGCGGCGGTTCGTGCTGGCGCTTGATGCCGGAAGCCATGATCTCGTCATAGGCGCTGCGCATGCCGAACAGCTTCAGCGTGCCCATCATGTCGAGGATTTGCGAACGTTCCATAGGCATGTATCTCGGCTGGGCGACCGACCGCGGTCGACAGCACTGAGTATTTGTTGTTGTCGAAACGCACGAGGCAGGTCTTGCCGATCGAGGCTTGCACAGCATGGAAGCCGTCGAACTTACCCGGATAGCTGACCAGATGCGGCTTCTCCGTTTCGAATACCTCCCAGATCGTGCGCTCCGTCTGATCGACATGCTTATGAGCACGGGCGTAGCTGATGCACTTGTCCAGCAGCCAGCCATTCAGCTCGTCGTAGGATTTGAAGCGCAGCCGCGGCGTGAAGAAGCGTTCCCGCACCAGATTGACCTGGTTCTCGACCTGGCCCTTCTCCCACCCCGACGCCGGCGTGCAAGCCACCGGTTCGATCAGATAATGGCTGCACATCTGCAGGAAGCGGCGATTGTATTGCCGTTCATTGCCGACGAAGACCGTCTCCACCGCGGTCTTCATGTTGTCGTAGATGCCGCGCGTACAGGCCCCGCCGAAGAAGGAGAATGCCCGGTCATGGGCGTCGAAGACCATCTCCTGCGTCTCGCGCGGGTAGGCTCTCACATACATCATCCGGCTATGGCAGAGCCGGACATGCGCCACCTTCACCGTCGTCGTCACACCGTTCAGCACGACGATCTCGTGGCTCCAATCGAACTGGTAGGCCTCGCCCGGCGCGTAATAGAGTGGCACATAGGCCTCCGCCGTCACGGACCCGCGCTCCTTCGCCCACGTCCGGGCATAGCGTCGGACGGTGTCGTAACCGCCTTCGTAGCCCAGATCGCGCAAATCCTCGAATATCCGGATCAGCGTCAGCCGTTCGCGGGAGGATTTGGCTTCATTGGCAAGCAGCATTCCATCGAGCTGATCGCGCCAAGGGCCGAGCTTCGGCTGAGGCTGACGGGTCCGCTCGTATTTGAATTCCGTCTCATCGGTGCGCAGAACCTTCCGCACCACTTTCCGCGATATGCCCAGCTCCCGGCAGATCGCCTTGATCGACTTACCCTGCACACGGGAAAGCCGCCGTATCTTCAGAATTGTCTCCACAACAAGCATCCAAATAAAAAGCCTCCGATGAAACCGGAGGCTGTTGTAACCCCATCGCAGATGGGGGTCCCGTTTGGACGCCGATCACCCCATTTGCGGGGTCCTTATTCCATGCCTAATCACAGTTATCAGTCAGGTTAGTATTCTGGTGACGGGGCCTGCCCCGGAACAACTGGGAGATGTCCTGGCGAAATTCGGCTTTGGTGACACCGCCGCTTCAATAATTGGGGCAGGGGCCGGCCAAGTATGTTCGGACTTTCGTGTTCGTTCAGACGGATGGAGCCATATTCTGCTCTTCAACAGGGATTTGAACGCCTATCGCCTCGGCCGAATGGTCCGCAGGATCTACGAGATAGAGACCTACCGTTCAATGGCGCTGCTCGGCCTGCCACTCGCGCGGCGTCTCGCGCCGCGCCTTGCCGAGTTCGAGGCGCGCCTTGGAGACCTGGCAGACCGCAATCAATCGACGCCGGCGGACCAGCACAAAAGCCTCCTCAACGAAATCTCGGAATTCTCTTCCGCCATTATCACGGCTTCGGCGGAAACCCGCAGCCGCTTTGGTGCGACCGCAGCCTATGCGAAAATCGTCGAGGAACGCATCAGCGAGCTGCGCGAGACGCATCTGCCGGGCTTCCAACGATTTGGCATATTCGTCACAAGACGCTTCAAACCAGCGGTTCGCACTTGCGAAGCCACGTCCCATCGGCTTGAACAGTTGTCTGGCGCCACTATGCATCTTCTGAATCTGCTGCAAACCCGCATTCAGGTCGAAATCGAATTCCAGAATGCAATCCAGATCAAGTCGGTGGCGGAACGGGCGGCGACGCAGGTGAAGATCCAGCGCGCGGTCGAGGGATTTTCGATCATTGCCATCAGCTATTACCTCATCGGCCTCATCAAAACTGCCTTCGAGGCATGCCAGCACGCCGGATGGGAAGTCAGTCCGCTGCTGATTCTCGGGTCGATCCCGCTCGTATTCGTCGCGGTGGCGGCCACGGTGCTTCGCGTGAAGCACGCACTCGCCACCCACGAATAGGCCGACATTCCAATGATGAGAAAGGGAACGCCCATGCCACCGAATGCCCCGTGCTCCAAAGAGCGGGACGCCATCCTGCAAAACTACGGGTCCATCGGCATCAAAGCGGTCGCAGCCGCATGCAAGAGTTCTGCAGCTGCCACCTGGCTAAGCCGAGGCAAGATGGTGTCTGACAATGATCGTCCCTGCGAATGGCAAGAACGCAATCAACCCTACGAAAGTGACTAGCTCCCAAACCAATGGGTCACGCGTACGACATGGGCTTCCGTCATCTCCGATAGGTCGCGGCCGCGGCACGAAACGGGAGCTTCAGCACCAACGAATTGACGTTGACCAGCCGACAATTAGCGAGCGCAACCGGGACCGCGAGCGGCGCTGCACCATCGATCGCTCCGGTCTGCCGGATCGCCGACCGTCCTTGTCAACGGCAAGGGTCTTGATGCGTTAGATCACGGAAAGGCGGGCCAACATGTTCCGAAGCTCAGCATTCTCCGCATGCAGATGCGCCCGCCACAGCGCCTTCAGCCGGCGGTTTTCGGCCTCGAGCGCGTTGAGGTCGTCGGCGCCAGCCTGCTGCGATATCCCCGCGGAAGCGGATCGGGCTTGCGTTTTCTTCCTCGGCCCCATCGCTTTCGAGGCGGCGCGGCGCCTCGCAGGAGCGGCGGGAGCTGTCTCTTCTTGCGCGGGGACGAGCACTGGCACGTTTGCAGCGTCATCCGTTTTCGCCGATGGTTGTGGCAAATCCGCCGGCTGCGTCGGCAAGTCAGAGGTCGTCGCCTTCACGAGGGCCGCCCCGGACGGTTGTTCGTCGGGTTTCACGATCGTCTCGAGAATTCTGGACTCGGATCGATGGGGTGCAGGTGATGGCCGCACCGCACCGAGCTCTGCGTCAGCGCTACCGCCGGTCACCGCCAGATCGGATTCCACCGCACGCGCGATCGCCTTGAGGTCGGTATCACCCCAGATCGAGGCGCCTTGGCGTCTTTGCTGACGCCGGCCCGACTTGAATTCGACAATGAAATTGCGTCTTGCTTTCATGCGGACCTTTATCCGGAAATGAAGGAAGTGACCCGGTGACACGTAGGGTTCACCGCACAGATAGGCAAAGGCGTGCGTTTTTGCCACGCGGGCGGTATAGCCTGTCAGCCTAGTCCAGACCGAGCCGCTTGCGCAGTTCGGCATTCTCAGCGCGAAGCTTTTCCGCGAGCTGCTGGCGCAGCCGCTTGTTTTCCTCTTCGAGCGCGACCAGGTCCGCCAGAGTATCGACGCCGGCGCTTGGCTCGACCCTGGCGTCTGGCTGGGGTTTGGCGGCTGGCGCCTCCACCGCGCCGTCGGTCCGTTTCCACTGGTAATAGGTCTGCTCGGAAATCCCGGCGTCCTTGATCGCCGCCTTCAGGGTGTCACCGGCCGATGCGCGCGCCTCGATCTGCGCGAGCTTTTCGGCGCGCTCGCTGTCGGAGTAACGGCGCTGCCGCACACTGATCGCCGCCGGCTCAGCCTTGCTCGCTTTCGCGCCGGCAGACAAACGTTTCCCCTTCGCCGATGATGTGCGCTTCTTCGGGGGAGGAGCCGTCTCGGTCTCGGTCAAGGGCTCGGCTTGTTCCAGAATTTCTTCGTCCGCCATGGTACGCTCCCGGTTGGAAACTTCTTTTCAAACGGTTGAAGGTGGGAGTCAACAGCATGCGGTTCCAATTGCGCGTCGACAAGGTGATCGACCGTTGCAGCAGATCTTCGCTTCCCCCGGTGAAACGGATGGCGGGCTTCGATGGTGCCGTCGCAGTGACCTGGCGGTAGCATGGGAACCGAATGAGCGAGGCGGTTCATGCGCCAAGCGGAAGGGACACCGCGATCGTCACCACTCACCTTCTTTTAGCAACTCAGGCCAAGGAATGGAGTTGACTGATTGAGCAAGACGCGGCCACGGAATCCGTTGGATATCTGTGACGTTGATGAGCATGGCCCGCGGACTAAAGCCCGCCCATGCAGAGATACTTCATCTCGAGATAGTCCTCGAGGCCGTGCCGAGATCCCTCGCGACCGATGCCTGACTGCTTGACGCCGCCGAAGGGGGCTGCTTCCGACGACATACGGCCGGTGTTGATGCCGACCATGCCGTATTCGAGCGCCTCGGCGACCTTCCAGACGCGTTTGAGATTGGAGGCGTAGAAATAGGCGGCAAGACCGTAGATCGTGTCATTGGCTGCGCGCACCACCTGGTCGGCATCGTCGAAGCCGATGAGCGGCGCCAGCGGCCCGAACGTCTCCTCCTTGGCGACCCGCATATCGCCTGTCACCCCGGTGATCACGGTCGGTTTGAAGAATGTTCCGGACTGACCGATCCGCTTGCCACCGCAGCGGATCGTCCCGCCTTTCGCCACGGCATCTTCGACATGGGCTTCGATCTTTTGAAGTGCTGCTTGATCGATCAGCGGACCGATCGCGGCGTCGGCGTCAAAGCCGTCACGGACGCGTAAACGCCGGACCCGATCGGCGAACTTTGCTGCGAACTCGTCGTGCAGGCTGGCATGGACATAGAGCCGGTTGGCAGAAACGCAGGTCTGGCCGCCATTGCGGAACTTCGTCTGGATCGCGCCGTCGACGGCGGCATTGACATCCGCGTCGTCGAAGACGATGAAGGGCGCGTTGCCGCCGAGTTCGAAGCTCACCTTCTTGATCTGGTCGGAGCACTGCCGCATCAGCAGCCGGCCGACCTCCGTCGAACCGGTGAAGCTGATCTTGCGCACCTTGGGTTTTGAGCAGAGTTTGCGGCCGACCGCGTCGCCCTCGGAGGCATAGATGAGGTTGAGCACTCCGTCCGGAAAGCCGGCGAGCCGCGCCAGGACAAACATCGCGCCGGCGATGAGCGGTGTCTGCTCGGCGGGTTTGAAAACGACGGTACAGCCGGCGGCAAGCGCCGGCGCGATCTTGCGCGCCACCATCGATGCGGGGAAGTTCCATGGCGTGATCGCACCGACGATACCGATCGGTTGTTTGATCACCAGCATCCGACGGTCGTTGGATGGCGCCCAGATCGGCTCGCCATAGATGCGGTTGGCTTCCTCGGCATACCATTGCAAATAGGCCGCAGCATGGGCGATTTCGGATTTCGCCTCGGCAAGCGGCTTGCCCATCTCGGCGGTCAGGATGGCGGCAAGATCATCGCTGTGCTCGAGGATCAGCTGATGCCAACGCCACAGGGCTTCGGAGCGCTCGCGAGCGGTGAGACCGGCCCAGGGCTCCCGTGCGGCGTCAGCCCGATCAATCGCCACGGCGACGTCCGCCTCATCCATGTCGGGAAGCTCCGCCAGGTGTTCGCCGGTGGACGGATTGAACACCGGAAAGCGCCGACGCTTCCCCAAAGCGGTGAGGTCGACAACGGATACCAGGTCCGCGAACAGGTCTGGCTTGCTCAGATGCCGCATCAGTGACTGCGAAAGCGTCAACGGTGATCCCCCTCTTGGGTTTGCAACAGCCGCACTCTATAGCCGGTCGTCCTCAAAACGGCAGCACCGGAGCGATCCTTTCCGATCGCTCCGGCCAAGCAGCGTCAGAACTCTCTTCAACCCAATCAGTCGATGGCGATGACGGCCTCGATCTCAACCTTGGCGCCCTTTGGCAGCGCCTTGACCTCATAGCAGGCACGGGCCGGGTAGGGGGTCGAAAAGAAGCCGGCATAGACGCGGTTGACCTCCGCGAAATCCCCCAGATCGGTCAAAAGCACAGTGGTTTTGACCGTCTTCGAGAGGTCTGTTCCGGCTTGCCTGGCAATGGCAGCCATGTTCTTCAAGCACTGCTCGGCCCGCTCGATGGCATTGGCGGAGTTGAATTCGCCGGTCGCCGGATCGATCGGCAGCTGTCCGGAGACGAACAGCAGATGGCCAACCCTGATCGCTTGCGAATAAGGGCCGACAGCGCCCGGTGCTTCGTCGGTGGAAATGGCGGTGATCATCGTTCTTTACTCCATGTGTGCATTGTCGGAAGGTTCGTCAGGCGTATCGGGCGACCGCGAGTTGTGTGGCGTCGATCTCCGGCTTGCGGCCGCTGACGAGATCGCTGATCAGGCGGGCCGAACCGGTGCTCATCGTCCAGCCGAGCGTGCCGTGTCCGGTATTGAGATAGAGGCCGGCGATCTTCGTCGGGCCGATCACCGGTGTGCCGTCCGGCGTCATCGGCCTCAGCCCCGACCAGAAGCTCGCCTTCGAAACATCGCCGCCGGGAAAGAGGTCGGTGACGGAATGCTCAAGCGTGCGGCGGCGGGCCTGGCCGAGATCGTTGGTATAGCCGGAGATCTCCGCCATGCCGCCGACCCGGATGCGGTCACCAAGCCGGGTGATGGCGATCTTGTAGGTCTCGTCCATCACGGTCGACTTCGGCGCCCGCGACGCGTCGGTGATCGGGATCGTCAGCGAATAGCCCTTAACCGGATAGACCGGTAGCTTAATGCCGTAGCGCTCAAGGAAGACCGACGAATAGCTGCCGAGCGCCACCACGACCGCATCCGCACCGAACCGCTCATGATCGGTGACGACACCGCGCAACTGGCCACCCTCGACATCGAGCCGCTTGACCACCGTATTTTAGACGAAGCGGACGCCGATCTCTTCGGCCTTGGCGGCGAGCGCATTGGTGAACTTGAAGCAGTCACCTGTTTCGTCCTTGGGCGTCAACAGGCCGCCGACGATCTTGTCGCGGACATGGGCGAGCGCCGGTTCGACCCACACGCAGCCGTCCCGATCCAGCACCTCATAGGGAACGCCGTCGGCAGCAAGCGCCTTCACATCCTTCGCGGACGCATCGAGCTGCTGCTGGGTCCTGAAGAGCTGCACCGTGCCCTGCATGCCCTCGTCATAGGCAAGCCCGGTCTCCGAGCGCAGTTCGGCGAGCGCGATGCGGCTGTAGTTTGCCAGGCGCAGCATCCGGCTCTTGTTAATGGCATAACGCTCCGAAGTGCAGTTCGACAGCATCCTGAGCAGCCAGGAAAGCATGGCGGCATCTAATTTGGGCCTGAGGATCAGTGGCGTATGCTCCATGAACAGCCACTTCAGCGCCTTCATCGGAATGCCGGGTGCGGCCCATGGCGAGCAGTAGCCAAACGAAACCTGGCCAGCATTGGCGAAACTCGTTTCCAGTGCAGGACCGGGCTGACGATCGATGACTGTGACCTCATGGCCTGCTTTTGCCAGTTGATAGGCGGATGTGACCCCGACAATGCCGGACCCGAGAACAACGACTTTCATGATTTCCTCAAGACTGAAAAGCAGTATGGCTCTCAGCGATACTGACGGTGATAGCGATGACCGAGACCGGTCAGGATTTCGTAGGCGATGGTGCCGGCGTCGCGCGAGACGTCTTCAAGCGTCTGGTGGGGGCCGATGACCTCGACGAGGCTGCCAAGTGTCAACGTGCCTTCCGAAGCGCAGAGATATCGATGGTGATGCTGTCCATCGACACGCGGCCAATGATGGGCAGGCGGATCCCTTGATAGTAAACCGCGCCGCGACCGCTCAAACTCCGTGGCAGCCCGTCGGCATAGCCAGCGGCGATGGTCGCAAGCCGTGTTTCGCGCTCTGTCACGTGGGCGCCACCGTATCCGACCTTGGTGCCGACCGGCGCGGTGCGGGTCTGGACGACGGCAACATCGAGGCTGACCACCGGCTCCATCGGATTTGGCACGCCTGTCGTCGGCGCACCGCCATAGAGCGCGATACCGGGGCGGGCGAGAACACCATGATAGGCTTCGCCAAGTAACACACCGCCGGAATTGGCGAAGGAGATGTCGAGGCCGGCAATTCGTCGGCAACCCGGCGCATCTCGGCGAGTTGTTCCGCGTTCTGTGCCTCATCCGGTTCATCCGCCGCGGCGAGGTGACTCATGATGAACAGCACTTCGAGGTTGCTTTTATCGCCGAGCGCCTTCGCCAGGGCAGAACGCTCCTTCGCCGGAAAACCGAGCCGTGACATGCCAGTATCGAACTGCAACACGGCGGGCAGGGTGCGCTTGAGCGTGCGGGCATAGCAGCAATGAGCGAGGATCCGCTCATCAGCCTGCCAGCCCCAAGCTGACCAATTGCCGGCTCTGTCCGGAAGGCACGGCGATCGCCGAAGCTACACCACTCCCAAGGACATGATCGAGTTTTTCGCCGCAAATGGCGACATCAACAGATCAACCGACTAGGTGCTTCGACAGATCTTGCGCAGCTATGCACCCGTAGGCACGCACTTAGACAAGTAGGAGCCCATTTGGACCCGTCTCGATGTGACCAGGGCTCACAACGCATCATCCCGCAGGCGGTCCCAGAAGAGTGCGCCGCACTGTTTCGAAAGGATTGCCTTCCGCAAAATACCACGTGTCAAAATCCAAGTTAGGTGCGACCATCCGTGTACTCGTCTCAACCAAAGCGCGAATGCCGCAGCAAGCCGAGAAATCATTCGCGCCGACCCAGAACAGCAAACCGTCGCTAATAGCTTCCATCATCGCACGGCCTGCGTCGAAGTCGAGTTGCTCGCCGCTCAAGCGCGGCGCGGCCGACTGAAATCTCTCGATCATACATGCGAGGATGTCTGACCTGATCTTTGGTGCATCGTTGGTCGCGACGAATGCTTCCATAGCGTGTATATACAATTGCCTATCTCCGGAGAGGCCCACCACTTCTGGCTTCTTGCAGCAGGTCGACCGGCGTGGTTCAGGCGGGATGCGCCTCGCAAGTCGGGCGGAAAGCCCGAGGCGTTATACGGTGTTGGTAAAGAGGCACTGCGATTTGCATTCTCGCACGCATGTTCGACAACACTCGGGCTGACACCTCGAAAGCACCGCAGCTGACGGGACGCTTGCCAAAGCCATCTGACCGCCCGAGCTCGTCGAAGGCTGCGCCGGCTTTTTCATAGATGCGCCGCATATGCGGTTCGTAGTTCGAAATCATTGTGTGGATACCGTTGTCGAGCGCCAGCTCACAGAGCGCCAGCAGAAGGAGGCAAAGCGCCCGCTCGTACCGCATGTCAGGAAAATCGCGGGCAAGCGCCTCCTCGTCGACACACATGCGCGTGCCCTCCCATATGCCGGGTGCGATCAGATCGGCGGCATGGGGAAAAGTGGAGCGGAAAACGTCGTGAAGAAGGGTGTGGCCGGTGGTCGGCATCAGCCGCACCGCCCCATAGAGCTGGTCTCGATCGTCATCGCACCAAATGAGATAGGCCGGATTGTGGCCGTCATAGCGGTCGCGTTCATACGGACCGGATGTCTTGACCTTCCAGCCCAGCTGATCGGCAAAGACTGTTTTCCTCAACCGGAAATATTGATCCAGCAAGTGTTCATATCGGCCGTACTGATGGCCCTGGACGAATGCATACATGGTCGCCTCCATTTGGATGTCGGCGAGAACATGCAATCGAAAGTGCAGGGAGGAAATGTCCGCAACCTGATACTCTCAAGTGTGGGTATTGCCATAGGGATTGATCAGGCGCAGTTGTGCTGCGCGTGCGGTTGCGGCTGATCTGGTCGCACATTCCAGTTTTAATTGTGCCGATTTGAGGTAGGAACGAACGGTGTGCTCTGACAGGCCGAGAATGGCGGCGATTTGGGGAGCTTCCTTTCCAAGCGCGGCCCAGTGCAGGCATTCGACCTCGCGGCCCCCTAGCAAAGGAACCGGATCGTCTTCGCCATAAAGTTCACGGACCGCCTTCTTGTGGATGAGAAAGGCGAGCTCCACCCATTCTTCGCGCTGCTCGACGACGAGGGCACTCCATTCGCTGTCTGGTTTTTTGGAGTTCAGCGAAAAGAGCGCGCGGCGCGACTTGGTGACGACCGGAATCGAGAACCCGTTCTCGCCAAGACCGAACGTCATAGCGTCGGCATAAAATGCCAGCGCCGCCTTCGGGATTTCGACCTCGCGCCAATCGAAGGGCAACTGCCGAACGAGACCCTCGTGCAGGATAGGATCGACTTTGACGAAGTCCTTCAGGAGGTAGCGTGCCACCCAGGGATCGGGATAGGTGGTCCTGACAAAGGGCGTGTCCACGGCACCTGCGATGGTCTGGGCGAGATGATAAGTGACGAAGTCGACTCCATAGTTCGCCTGAACAACTCTGATCGCCTCGTCGACGGTGGGTGCGCCTTCAATGCCGGCGGAAGTGATGCGAAACAGCGCGGATTCGTTTGTCTGCATAAGAAAATCTCCACAACACGAGCGTCCTGTGGGACGCCCTTCTTTAGACGTTGACGCAAGCGGCAGCGCTTGGCCGGGACGGAGGTCCGGCGAGACCGGTGGTCAACCGACAGTGCGAGGGTCGAAAATACTGCATTTGGAAACCTTTAGCTGCGCTACGCGCGGGTGGTGTCGCAGGGGGCGACCGTTATCCATTGCGTTGCTCACTTCTGCGAAACATAGGAAACGAGCGGAGCCGGCTTGCGGGCGGCGCCTGGCGGGCGTTCACGAGAATGGCGGTTTTCGGCGGCTGGGCGGCGGGGGTGAGGTCCATGAGGTCCCGGTCCAACTGCTTGTCGGCCGCGGCCGGGCGGTGATGCAGCCGGTGATAATCCATCCAGGTTGGTGTGCGGTAGGTCTCGAGCCAGCGCGAAGGTTCGCTGACATCGCAGGTGAACGTCCATTGCCTTGCCCCAGCCCGGCTTTGCACATGCCGGCGTCTGCACAGAACCGATCGGCGTTGTCGTCCGCAATGGAATATTCGATGATGACCAGGATCGGCCAGTCTCTGGGCTTGAGATCGAGCGCGATCGCCGGCGCGACGAACGACCCGGACGGTTCGAGTGCCGGGTCGAGACGATTGCTGATCGACAGCTTGACACCCGAGGCGGCGGCGAACAGCGACGCCCCGGCGGAAGCTGCGAGCGCAGAGAAAAGCGAGTGGGTCTCGGCGCGTCCCCTGAGCCAGCTGCCGCCAGCGATGCCGCCATAGGTGATGGCGCTGTAGATCGAGATGGTCCGCCCCGCCACCCAGCGCGGACTGGCGAATTGCAGTTTACGCCGAGGACCGATAACGCCGTTACCCAGCCGGCGCCGCCAAGCGCGAGCGACGCGGCAAACGCCCACGACAGTGCACAGGTCGCGCAGGCGATGCAGGCAGCAACGAAGATTCGTTCCTGCGCGAAGCTGTGCCGGAGAGGCTGATTTGCCAGCCCGGCGACAAGTGCACCAGTGCCGAAGCCGGCCATCAGAAGGCCACCGGCGACCGGGCCCGCCGAAGGCGCCGACGACGATGAAGCCGCCCAGCGCCGCACCGTCAAAGCGCCCCGTTTTGTAGCCGGCCGACATCAGCATGAACGCCGCCGGATGAATGGGCGTATGCTTCCTCTTGAAATAGGTGCTTTGCCATCCGCCATTGTCGTTGGAGATGACTTTAATGTAGCCGGTGCGAATATAGATGTAGGCATGGGCCGTGTAGACGGCATGCTCGGTGATATTCGCAAGGCCCGCCTTGAGGCTCTCTTCGCTCCCCGCAATTGCGGTGAGGTCGGTCATCTTGTCCAGCAAGTGTCGCAATTAAAAGTCCTTGGGCAGTGAGTTAGAACACATCACGTTGAACCTTTTGGCGCCGATACCTGAAAATGCGCCTGTTCCCATCCCACCAAGGAAAGGACAGCTTGGGCGGGAGATGGAGCAAAAACCAGGCCAACTAACTCGCCCTACGGTAGAGCCTGAAAATCAGTCGGTTCCGCAAAAGCTGTGCTTCCAGATCCTGTTGTTCATGTATCGAAAGCGAGAAAAAGTCTCATCGGTGAGACGCCCGGCTGGTTATAGCGCGGCTTCGAGCTGCAGAGGTTTGAGATCATCGACGCGGGGAAGCCCTAGTAACAGCGGATGCTTCAGTGGTGCCAGTGGTCCTCGGATGTTGTCATCAGTTGCCGCAGTTTTTGCCCACCTCCGCTGCTTTTTGTCTTCAGATCATGAGACTGCCACCGCAGGACGGGACTGCGGACGGAAGCGTTCGCCAGCGTCATGCCAGCCTCCGCAAGTGTCCGCGATGCTGCTGGTTGCTGATCAGCAGCACGTGGATCAGGGTGAACAGCCGCCGCGCGGTGTCGATGTCGACGGTGACCTTGGAGGCGAGACGCGCCTGCAACAGTTCGGCCGCTTCGTTGTGGATGCCGCGGCGCCCCATGTCGATCGCCTCGATCTTCTCCGGACTGGCGCGGCCGGCGGCGTCGTTGAAGCTGTCGCAGATGAGGGCATAGTCCTTGAGATGCCGGCGAAACGGCGTCAGCGACAGATGGTGGCTGACCACATGCTCGCCGCCATCCAGCGAAATTGTCATCACCAGGCGGCGGTCGACCAGTGCAAGCTGGAGGCGGTAGGGGCCGCCGTCATGGCAGACGGGAGCGAAACTGTTCTCGTTCAAGAGATCGAAGATCGCAATCGCCTGTTCCCGCTTGAGATGCGGATCGTCCTGAACGCGAAACGAGCCATCGAGCGAGACGGCGCAGAGCCGTGCGCCGGACGGTGAGGCGTTGGAGCCCGCGGCCGCTTTCATGTCAGGCCTCCGCTTGGCGGGACCAGCATCGTACACGGTCGGGATAGAGGAGACTGCCGTCGGCCTCGCGAGCCAACGGCAGCCGAATTACCCCGGGGGACCGGCGTCACGGTTCCCTCCGAGGTCACGGCAGATTTGGAGGAGCTAACCCAAGTGCATCACGCCCGTTTTGCAGGGTAGGGGATCACACCTGATCCTGCAAATGCGCCATGAACACCTCGGCCGGCGTCTTGTAGCCAAGGCATTTACGGGGTTGGTCGTTGAGATGTCGTGCGAGTTGGATGAGGTCGCGCTGTGACACGGCGGCCAGATCTGTAGCTCCTGGCATGAAGCGGCGAATACGTTTGTTGGCGTTTTCGACAGTTCCCTTTTGCCACGGTGCACTCGGGTCGCAGAACCAGCTACGCGCGCCGATCCCTTCTTCCAAAGCCCTGAATCCGGCAAACTCGGTACCGCGATCAAAGGTGAAGCTTTGACGTGCAAAGGCCGGCAAAGGAGAAAACGCTCTAATGATCTTGTCCATGATCGGGCGTGAATGCCGGCTTGGATTCTTGATGAGAACGGTGTAGCGGCTCTTGCGCTCCACGAGGGACGTGAGATTGGCGTGGCCGAGTGGACGCTCAAAGATGAGGAGGTCGCCCTCCCAATGCCCGAACTGCGATCGATCTCCAATAAAATCAGGACGTTGGGATATACGGTGCGAGGCTGGAAACACACCGTCGCGCGGCTTCCTGGAGCGCAGTGGACGACGTTTGCGACGCGCTTCCGGGAGATACTGATAGAGGCCAAGCCCATAGTCTTCCTTGCTGTAAATGAAGCGGTAGATTGTCTCTTTACAGACGCGGACGAGGCTGTGCCCCTCCAACAACAGGCGCCCGGCAATCTGCTCCGGAGACCAGCGTGCCTCCAGCTGGTTGATGATCTCCGTGCGTAAATCCGGGTGCCGCCGCAGCTTTCTCAGCCGGCGTCGCCGCTCCTTAGAGATATCGTGCGCTACCGTGCTGTAGTAGCCGTCGTAGTCCGGCAGTTCGCGATCGTGAAACGTGTTGCGCTTGATCTCGCGGTAAATGGTCGAGCGGTGACGGCCGAGCTGGCGGGCCATTTCGGTGACGGGAACTTTTGCCGCCACCAGCTGATGTAGGCGTCGTCGGTCGGCGAGAGCAAGCTGCGTGTAGCATCGGGACATGCTAAAATCTCCAAAGTGAAGCCGTTGAAATCATTGGCATGTCGCACTTCATCCTTGAACCCACCCCCCTACACAAAATGTGGCGAAGAAGTTGGAATGTCCGTTTTGCCGCAAAGTAGAAATGTCACTTTGATCTTTCGTACGCCACGACCGACCAGCCCCGATCTGACCGGCTGATCCGGTTGCAAGATCAGATCGGGGCGGGTGAGGGACCACCCTTCCGGCTTTAGCTTCCTCACTATCAATTCGTCTTTTCCTGGTAGATGGTTGACGGCATCTACATGCCGCGAGGTTAGAATCAGGACTGCGCCATGCTTCCGCAAATCAAATTGCTGGGCGACGTCGATGTCGCCGCCCTCTCGCCGCTAATGCGCGGAATGATCCTGGCCCTATCCTATGCGGACACTCAAGGAGGCATCGGCTTGACAGCCACAGGCGCCATGAACCGCAAGTTCGTGCACTGGGCCGCCGTTCACTTCCATTGGCCCGGCTATACATCCGAAGACCTCTACAGCATGAACAAGGTCCTCAACGAAGCGGACATGCCTCCGCTTTGGGCAGTGCGGGACATGCTTCAGCACTTTAAACTTCTTCGCCGAAAAAAAGACATGCTGCTGCCGACCAAACGTGGACGGGACTTCCAGGCAAGACCGAAAGCCTACTTCGATCTGGTCGCTACGGATTATCTCTATGCATACATCCACGACGGCCAAAGGCAGGGGGAGATGCGCAACCGGATGCGCTGGTGGGACGTCTTCCTTAATCTTATTAATATCATGTCGACATCGGGATGCTCATTGAATGAACTGGCGAACGAATTATTCCCAAGCGAATCCTATCCTTTGATCGAAGAGCAGATGACCGTGGAAGATTGGGCGCTGAGATCAGAGTTTCGTTCCAGCGTCATTCGCCCCTTATGCTGGCTGGGTTTGCTGTATGAAGATCGCCAGGGGCTGGCCATGTGGGAGGAGGGCGCTTACCATAAAACGCCACTATGGCCAGCTTGCCTGCAGCTGGAATCCGACACGCAAGCCCAAATCGGTGTCCATTGATCAACCCTTGAAAGCTCTTACTCGGCAGCATCGAGCCGCGAGAGTGCCTTCTCCCGCCGCGCAATCACTGCCGGATCGTTCATGAAATCCGTCCGCCGTCCCGGCTTGCGCCCACGCGGCTTATAGCCATTTTTGTCGCTGTTGCTCCTCACGACCGGCTTTTCCTGCTGGTCCTGACGCTCCTTGATATAGGCTAAGAGTTCACCGAGCCGCTTGTTCTCGGTAATCGCCGCATGCGTCACCCGCTGGTCCTTGTCGAACACCGAGTAGGGCAGAGAATAACCTTTCCAACGCACATCCAGCCGCCCGTCAGCATAGGCATAGGTCTCGACATAACGACCGACCAGACCACGCGTCACCTCGGTCTCCTGCAGCATGATCCGCTTGCGTTCAAACGAAAACGTCAGCTGCGATCCGACATAGCGCTGCTCGCGCTTGCACAGGATCTCAGCCAGTCGATCCGCCGCCAGATTCATCGGTCGATGCAGGTCCTCAGACCGCGCAGGGGCGATCGCAAAGCGCTGATTGTAGTTCTCCATGAAGTCCGGCAAAAACGCATTGCCTGCCTCCATCGTGTCGATCCCGGCCAGCCGCAGCTCCTTGACTAATCGGTCCTGCAGCGTCCGGTTCATCCGTTCGACGCGGCCCTTGGCCTGGCTCGAATTTGCACAAAGGATCTCGATGTTTAGCTCGCAAAGAGCGCGCCCGAATTGGGTCATGCCCTGGCCGCCCTTGGCATCCTTCTTCGCCACCCGAAACACCGAATGCTTATCCGAGTAGAAGGCCACAGGCGCGCCGTGACGCTTCAGATAGAGCTCCAGCGCCTCGAAGTAGGTGAAGGCGCTTTCGGAACGTACAAAGCGCAACTGCATCAACCGGCCGGTCGCATCATCAACAAAGACCAGCAGCGAGCACGGATCTCCGCGATCTTCGAACCAGCGATGCTCGGAGCCGTCGATTTGCACCAACTCGCCATAAGCCTCGCGTCGTAGTCGCGGCTGATGAAACGTCCGACGCTACTTGCGCGATAGCCACAGGCCGGCATCAACCATCCAGTTGCGCACAGTCTCGCGCGACACCCGCAATCCATCTCGCTCGGCAAGCTTCTCGGCGGCCAGCGTCGGCCCGAAATCTGCATAGCGTTCGCGAACCAGCGTCACCGCATAATCGCGAACACCATCACCGATCCGGTTGTTCGAAGGCCGGCCGATCGCCTTATGCCTTATCGACGCTGCGCCGTCAGTTTTGATCCGATCCAGCAGCCGACGCACCTGGCGCGTGCTCAGCTCAAGCACATGTGCCGCCGACACCAGCGTCTCGCGGCCCGCGATTACCTTCGACAAAACCTCGATCCGCTGCAGGTCGCGCTCGCTCATCGCTATCAGTCCCATCCGCAATCTCCCAGGTCATCAAAACGCGGGGAGAGTGACATTCCAACTTTGCAGAAACAGGACACTTTAACTTTGCGGTGTGACTTCTAATGTAAATGCAACAAGGGCTTAAAGGCTACTACAGGGCAGGGAGATCAGCCCCCGATCCGACCGGCTGGGCCGGGTTGAAAGGGCGGAGCGGGGGCGGGTGATGACGCACCCCTTCGGCTTTAGCTTTCTCACTAGCAATTGTTCTTTTACCGCTCGATACTCGCTGGGACTTGCATGGCGCAGTTGGGGATCAAAGCCGCACGATGCTTCCGGAAATCAACCTGCAAGGTGACGTCGACATCGCCGCGCTGTCACCACTTCTTCGCGGCATGCTTCTTTCGGTTGCCTATGCTGACGGTGAGGGTGGCATAGGATTGACGGCGACCGGCGCCATGAACCGCAAGTTCGTGCATTGGGCCGCTGTGCACTTCCTCTGGCCAGGATTCACAGCCGAGGACCTCTACAGCATGAACAAGGTGCTCAATGAAAGCGACATGCCGCCGCTTTGGGTCGTGCGCGACATGGCCCGTCATCTGAAGCTTCTTCGCGGGAAAAAGGATGTGCTGCTGCCAACCAGACGCGGCCGGGAGTTTTTGGTGAACCCGCAAGCCTTCTTCGATCTGGTCGCCACGGATTATCTCTATTCCTATGTCCACGCCACCGAGCGGGAAGAGGAGGTCCGAGCGCGGTTACGCTGGTGGCGCATGTTCCTCAATCTTCTCAATATCAAGGCCAGAGAAGGTTGCACGCCAATGGACGTTGTGAAAATCCTCTATCCAGACCTGGCGCCTTTGTCGGACACCGAAATGACCATAGGAGCCTGGGAGTTGAAATCCGATCTTCAGTATGGCGTCTTCCAACGCTTATGCTGGCTCGGCTTGCTCTACGAGGCACGAGAGGGGCTCACTCTTCTGCAGGATGGATCCTTCCACAAGACGCCACTTTGGGCAGCTTGCCTGCAGTTGGAATCGGATACGCAAAGCGATATCGGCGTGCATTGACGATCTCTATTCTGCCGCTGGCTGCCTAATAACACTTTCTCTCGCCGCGCAATCACCGCAGGATCATTCATGAAATCCGTCCTCCGCCCCGGCTTGCCGTCATTTGTTCACTTCACGCCTGAACACTTCAGCTGGGGTGCGGAACCCAAGGCATTTTCTCGGCGTACTGTTCAACCGATCGATCAGTGATCGTATCGATTCATCAGGAACGGACAGGACAGCAGTATCCCTCGGCAGGTAACGCCGAATCCGCCGATTCATGTTCTCAACGGAGCCTTTTTGCCAGGGCGCAGACGGATCGCAGAACCATGCATCGGTTCCCATTCCTTGCTTCAGTCGCCGCCAGGAGACGAATTCAAATCCGCGATCAAACGTCAAACTTTGCCGGGCATGCCTGGGCAGGGGGCTGAGCACGTTGATGAGCCGCTCCATGATCGGCTTGGACTGCCGGTCGTTGTTCTTGAACAGCATGGTGAACCGGCTCATCCGCTCGACAACCGTTGCCACATTGGCATTGCCCTGAACCCTTTCGAAGATCATCAGATCGGCTTCCCAGTGACCGAATTCCTTGCGATCGTTGATGGCTTCCGGCCGATGTTTGATCGAACGCTCATCTGGAAAGACCGGGTTCTGCGGTTTGCGAGCATATCTCGGCCGGCGCTTTCTCCGCCGTTCCGGAAGAAGCCGCGCCAGTTGCTGCCGTTGTCCTTCCGGTGAATAGACATATCGGTAGATCGTCTCGTGACAGACGCTTGCCTTGGCCGCTGGTTCGATCTTCAGTCGTCCAGCAATCTGTTCCGGCGACCAGCCGGATTCCAACTTTCCGATCACTTCGTTCCGCAGATCCTCGCGACGAAAGAGCTTGCCGATCCGCCGGCGCCTGTCGCGCGCCATGTCGTTGGCGGTCATCGCCCAGTAGCCCTCGGCATCGGGGAATTCCTGATCGTGCCAGTAGTTGCGTTTGATCTCCCGGGAGATGGTCGCGCGGTCCCGGCCGAGGCGTCTGGCGATCTCAGACTGGCTAAACTTCTGATCCAACATCCTGGAAATCGATCGGCGTTCGTCAAAACTCAAATGCGAAAAGGTACGGATCAAACCATGGCTCCCGAAAAGCAGGCAGCTTAGCGCCTTTGTTGCAGTTCGAGATAGAATGTGCCCCCGCTACATGTAAATGTGGCGTAACCTAATTTATGGAACAGCAGAGCGGTTTTCGCTCTGTTGCTTTTTGCGACCAAACCGCCTGTTGCGTTCTCGCGCTACGTCGAAGTGTAGAAGTATGCGACTAAGGTCGACCGGATTTAAGCGCTCGAGCGTGGGCCGCCTCTGCATCATGAGCCAAGTGATTCGGCTTTGGGGGCGCTCGTCTGCGCCTTCAGACGCGCTAGAGCGGATCATTACTTATCGGAATCGGTGCGGGATTCCCATATGTGGAACGGCTCTGCGGTCAAGGTGTTCAATCGTTGATATTCCGGGGGCTGGTGCGCCCATATGTCCGGCCTTTTCGCGCAGCAATTGGGCTACTGGCCTTGATGACGTTCGCGACTGGAGTGACCTAAACAAATCAGCGAGCTCGAAGCACGTTGGGAATCACGGTCTTGATCCAATCCGGATGTCTTTCCTCGGGGTCATCATTGATCTTGCACCTTGGGCCTCAGCTTGTCAGCCACGACAAGCGATCTGCATTCGGTCCTAGGCCGCCATCGTTTCGTTCGCCGTGCTATGGAATTGACCACCTCTCACTAGAAGAGCCCAAACAATGCGGGCCATCTTGTTGGCAAGCGCAATGGCGGCGACCTTATATGGCCTGCGCTTGATCAACTCCGTGAGCCATGCTGATGCCTTTGCGCCTCGACGTGCGTGCTGGATAACGGCGGACGCCCCCACAACCAACAGAGATCGTAAGACCGGGTTTCCCATTTTTGAGATTCTTCCCAATCTGGTTTTCCCGCCTGTGGAATTTGATTTCGGGGTCAGGCCTATCCAAGCCGCAAAATGACGCCCAGACTTGAAGGCCTTTGGGTCGGGTACAAATGCCGCGATGGAGCTGGCAGTGATTGGACCCACACCTGGAATTGAGGTCAGCCGGCTCAATGTCGCATCCTGTCGGCTTTCGCGGATCATGTGCTTCTCCAACTTAACGATCTCCGACGTGTAGGCCTCTATCTGATGGGTCAGGGGCAAGAGGGCGATGCGGGCCAAGGGTGGCAAGCGGGCATCATCCTCGTCACGGACGATTGCGGCAAGGTCGTCGACCTTGCCCACACCTCTGGATGTGGTAATGCCCAGTTCGGTAAGATGACCGCGCAAAGCGTTGATCGTTTGGGTGCGCTGCCGAACCAGCAGGTCCCTTGCCTTCAAGAGCATAGCCGTCGCTTGCTGGCCGACGGTCTTGAGCGGCACGAAACGCATTGACGGTCGGCCTACAGCTTCGCATATCGCCTCAGCGTCTGCCGCGTCATTCTTGCCTCTTTTGACATAGGGCTTCACGTAAGCAGGTGGGATCAACCGAACTTCATGTCCGAGAGCCTTGATCTCTCGTGCCCAGTAATGAGCGCCTCCGCATGCCTCCAATCCAACGACACACGACGGGATCTTCCTGAAGAACTTCAAAACCTCAGAGCGTCGAAGCTGCCTACGAAGGATTGTCGTCCCTTCGTTGTCTACTCCATGCAACTGAAAGACTTGTTTGGCCGTGTCGAGACCGATTGTCGTGATCAAAGTCATAAGAACGCTCCAAGCTGTTTACCGAACAGGATGCTCGGCCTCTTTTCAGGATAGGGTGGGAGCAGAGCCGTTCCACAACATCAAATCAGCAGATTTGTGATTCATGATGGATGCTGGAATGGAGGCCAGCATCCATGACGCGACCCTATTCGAATGATCTTCGCGAGCGAGTCATTGCAGCGGTTGTGGACGGTCAGAGCTGCCGGGTGGTGGCGGAGCGGTTCGACATAGCTGTCTCATCCGTGGTGAAGTGGTCGCAGCGTTATCGGGCCACCGGTAGTGTGTCGCCCGGTCAGATGGGCGGCCATCGCCGACGTGTGCTGGAGCCGCACCGCGCCTTCATCGTCGAGCAGATCGAGCAGACATCACATCTGACGCTACATCGGCTGAAGGATGAGTTAGCCGCCCGCGGTGTGAGCGTCTCCCACAATGCCATCTGGCAGTTCATGCGCCGCGAGGGCTTGAGCTTTAAAAAAAACGCTGTTCGCCCTTGAGCAGGGCCGCGCCGACATTGCCCGCCGCAGAGCTCGCTGGAAAGCCTGGCAAGACCGCTTCGATCCGAAGCGGCTCGTCTTTATCGACGAGACCTGGATCCGCACCAACATGGCGCCGTTACGCGGCTGGGGGCCGAGGGGCAAAAGATTACGCGGCTTTGCCCCGCATGGCCGCTGGCGCACCCTCACCTTCCTCGGCGCCCTACGCTGCGACAAGCTCACTGCGCCCTGCGTCTTCGACGGTCCCATCAATGGCGAATGCTTTCACGCCTATGTCCGCCAGCAGTTGATCCCGACCCTCAAACCTGGCGACATCGTCATCCTCGATAATCTCGGCTCTCACAAAGCCAAGGCCATCCGTGATGCCATCAGGGCCGTCGGCGCCAGGCTCTGGTTCCTGCCGAAATATTCCCCCGACCTTAACCCGATCGAGCAGGCCTTCGCCAAGATCAAGCACTGGATGCGCCAAGCCCAAAAGCGAACCATCGAGGAAACCTGGCGCCATCTGGGCATACTCGCCGACACCATCAAGCCAGAGGAATGCGCCAACTATTTCTCAAATGCTGGCTACGCTTCCGTCAAAACATGAAAGGCTCTAGTGCGGGGACTGTCGGCGCGTTGTTGTACGTGGTCTCAATATGCAGCTCATGATGTGTCGTTGAACTCGGCGAATGGTAGCCTTTGCTTGCCGGATATTATTGGCGCACGGATCGTGAAGCGCCAGCGAGGTCCTCCTTGGGACTGCAGATCGCGTCTTTTGGAGTGGTGTAGCTCGGCTTGGTGATCGCCGTGCTTTCCGGCTGAGCCGGGAAAGGGTCAGCGAGCCGCAGCAGGCGGGCTGATGAGGGGATCATCGCTCATTTGTGCGATGGTCTCAAGGGTCATGTAACGGGATCGCTGAACGGCCCATTCGTCATTCTGTTCGAGCAACAGTGCACCGACGAGCCTGACGATGGCGTTCGAGCGGCAATCGATTCACTGGATCGATTGCTCTTCACTCTCACCGTTGGGGAAGATGCCGACGACGTCAGTGCGTCGCTTGATCTCGCCATTGAGACGCTCAATGGGGTTGGTGCTGTGCAGCTTGGTCCAATGCTGCTTTGGGAAGGTCATGTAAGCCAGCACATCTTGCTCGGCATTGTCCATGAGGTTTGCGAGCTTTGGCACTTTCGGCCTGATCTGATCGGCAACGCTGCGCCACTGTGTGCTTGCTGCTTCCGGCGTGTCCTGGGCAAAGGCTGTGGCGATGAAGGCTGAGACGACCCGTCGGCCACTCTTTCCGGCATGCGCCAACGCGTTTCTCATGAAGTGCACCCGGGGGCTGTTGAAGAAGTCTCATGCGTCTGATTCAATTGGGCAATCGTTGATTCTCTGGAGGGTTCACGATGCTCGGCCGTAAAGAACGCGATCAGCTCGAACTGTACATGTGCGGCTCGCTGCGGGAGTTGATCCCGGACGATCACATACTGGTTAAAGTAAATGCGGTTTTAGACCTCTCCTGGCTGCACGAGGAGGTTGCCGAACTTTATGCTGCCGGTGTCGGTCGACCCGGCATTGACCCAGATGTCGCAGTTCGCTTGATGCTGGCGGGCTTCCTGCTCGGAATTGTCCACGACCGTCGCCTGATGCGTGAGGCGCAGGTTAATATTGCGATCCGCTGGTTTGTCGGTTTCGGTTTGCATGAAGTTCTTCCCGACCATTCATCGCTGACACGCATCCGTCAACGTTGGGGTGCCGAGCGCTTCCGGAAGATTTTTGAGCGAACGGTAAAAGTCTGCGTGGCAGCCAAGATCGCCAAGGGAGAGATTGTTCATGTCGATGCTTCTCTCATCCGTGCGGATGTGAGCTGGGAGAGCCTCGCAGTTCGCCATGTGGATGCTGTCGCCGTCGCCAACGAAGACACTGATGGAGAGCCCAAGAGTCGTAAAACCGGTAAATACAAGAAGGTCTGTGTCACTGATCCCGACGCGTCGATGGCGACGAACGGGCGCAATCGTAGGCTTGAGCCGGCATACAAGCAGCATGCCGTGGTGGACGATGCTTACGGCGTAGTTTTAGATGTCGAGGTCACTACAGGCGAGATCAATGAGGGGCAGGTCATACTTGGTCGTCTCGACACGGTCGCCGCGCTGACAGGTTCGGAAATCAAAACTGCAACAGCAGACGCCGGCTATGCTTACGCCAAGGTATTTGCTGGCATGGAAAAGCGGGCGATCGAAGCGATTATTCCGGCAAAAGCAGAGCCGATCCGCAGCCCAGTGCCTATGCACCGGTTCCGCTACGACGCCAAGCACGACACCAAATGCCCGCGCGGCAAGATGTTGAAGGCGGGTCGCGCTGTCAAACATGGGCGCTTCTTCACATCGCGAGCTGCCGATTGCCGGCATTGCGATATGTCCCGACTCTGTCTTTCGAAGGGACGTGTTAACAAAGCTGTGGTGCTGGGCGACGACTATCCTGCACTTCTGCGAGCTCGCCGCCGTCGAGAACGCTGGTCGGATGAAGACCGAGCTTTGTACCAGCGCCACCGCTGGCGCTCAGAGGGCTACCATGGTGAAGCCAAGACCTCGCACGGGCTATCGAGAGCGATCCGGCGCGGCCTGACAAATATGAAGATTCAAGCCTATCTGACAGCCGCAGCAGTCAACTTGAAACGCCTGGCGAGCGCATTTCTGGCCATTTTGCTGCTCGTGTGCTGCCGAGAAGCCCCCAACTCAGTTCGAGATCGGCTGCGAGAAGGAAAAGCCTTTGCATTTGGATTGCTGGTGGCCTCCGCATAACAGCCGCCAACATTCGATTTTTCAACAGCCCCACCCGGCAACGCTGCCAAGTGGCGGAAAGAACTTTGGAGACGGCAGCTTTGATGCCTTCATGGGCATCGGAAACCACAAGCTTGACGCCGCTGAGACCGCGTCTGGTCAGCTTGCGCAGGAACTCCGTCCAGATCGGTTCGGCTTCCGATGTGCCGATCTCCATGCCCAGCACCTCGCGCCGCCCGTCGGTGTTGGCGCCGACAGCGATGATGACGGCCACAGAGACAATGCGCCCGCCGCGCCGGACCTTGAGATAGGTGGCATCGATCCACAGGTATGGCCAATCGCCTTCGATCGGCCGGGCAAGGAAAGCCTTGACCTTGTCGTCGATCTCCTCGCACAGGCGGGAAACCTGGCTCTTGGAAATGCCGCTCATCCCCATCGCCTTGAACAAATCATCGACCGAGCGGGTCGAGACACCCTGGATGTAGGCTTCCTGGATCACGGCCGTCAGAGCCTTCTCGGCCATGCGGCGCGGCTCCAGGAAGCTCGGAAAATAGCTGCCCGTCCTGAGCTTTGGGATACGCAGCTCGACGGTTCCGGCCCGCGTCTCCCAGTCCCGCTCGCGGTAGCCGTTGCGCTGGGCAAGCCGAAGTGCATTCTTCTCGCCATAGGGCGCGCCCGTCTTGGCGCCGACCTCCAGCTCCATCAGCTTCTCGGCGGCAAAGCCGATCATCTCACGCAACAAATCGGCATCGGCGCTCTTCTCAACGAGCGAGCGCAAGTTCATCATATCGTCGGTCATCAGTGGTCTTTCCATCAGGTTTGAGCTTGAACAACCCGACCCTACCGGAAAACACTGATGATCACCCGCTACGCCGCTCACTCCCTACAGCGCTGTTGTGGGCGCGCTCGCGAGCGGCCTAGCTACCGTCGAATTACACCTCGCCCCGGGACGCGACCGGACTGCATTGCATCGATCTCATGGATGGGTGCTATCCAAACAATAAATTTTGCCGATGCCACTGGCCACACTAGAAAGCGCTGAGTTTGAGTGGAGGAGAGTGCATCAGGCAAATGCAAGCGACGCAAAAAAATAGTGGGCCTTCAAGAGGAAACATCAGGTTCTCACGGTGCTGCAGGGTCCGCCACCACACTGGCCGGCGCCGTGGTCGAACAATCATGGACCGAGCGCCCGCGCCAGATCCAACTCGCCCCCTTGCATTCGGAAACGGGGCCGCCGCGAATGCTTGATGGTCAGTTGATCGAGAATCGGTTCGTTGTCTCTCGGAGGCGTACCGGTTTTGGTGACTGTCTGTGGTCGTTAGCGGCCGCTTGGCAGTACGCGCAGCGCACGGGGCGAATGCTCGCCATTGACTGGCGTGGATCGTGCTATCTTGACCAACCCTTCGCGAACGCATTTCCGGTGTTCTTCGAACCGGTCAAAGACATCGATGGCGTGTCGGTTATTTGCGACGACCAGATCAACGAATTCTCATTCCCGGGACCATTCTACCCAGACTGGTGGAATAAGCCGTCAATCGATTGCCTTTACCGACCAGATGAGCAGGTCTTCCGAGAACGCGATGAACTAAGCGAGCTTTTTCAGGCCCAAGGTGATGTGGGCGCTAAAACTGTGGTGTGCGACGCGTGCTTAATGTGGCGTTGCGATGAGAGAGCCGAACGGCAGATTTTTCGGAGTGTCAAGCCTCGGTCTGAGATTCAAAGCCGCATAGAGACCATCTATCAGGAGAGCTTTGCGGGACACAGTGTCATTGGTGTTCATGTTCGGCATGGCAACGGCGAAGACATTATGGACCATGCACCCTATTGGGCCGATCCGGAGCTGGCGATGCGCCGAGTATGCACTGCCATTGATAAGGCAAAAACTTTAGGCCACCCAAAACCTGTGCGGATATTCTTGTCGACGGACAACGCGCAGGTGGTGGCCTACTTGTCGGACATGTTCCCCGATCTTATCACCATCCCTAAGCGTTTCCGATCGCATCAGACTGGCCCATTGCACGTTCCAGAGCTTGGGGTTGACGGCGGAATTTCGGCTATCCTTGAGATGTATCTACTAGGGCGATGCGACACTGTAATTCGCTTCCCGCCGACGAGCGCCTTTACACGCTATGCTCGCCTTTTTGTACCACGGGTAATTGAGTTCGATGTGAATGATCCGAGTCGGTTAAACTTGATTGAAGGAGTGTCAAAGGCCTGAACCGCGCCGGGTTTGCCGGAGGCTGTTTGGTTTAAGTTATGCAGCCATGGCTGGTTCGTCCAGCATGGCGTAATACTGCTCCTCGGCTTCGGCGGGGGGAATGTTGCCGATGGGCTCCAGAAGCCGTCGATGGTTGAACCAGTCGACCCATTCCAGAGTGGCGAATTCAACCGCTTCGAAGCTGCGCCACGGTCCTCGCCGATGGATGACCTCGGCCTTGTAGAGGCCGTTGATCGTTTCGGCGAGGGCGTTGTCGTAAGAGTCGCCGACGCTTCCGAGGAAGGCTCGATGCCTGCCTCCGCCAATCGCTCCGAATACTTAATCGACACGTATTGAACGCCCCTGTCCGAGTGGTGAATCAGGCCGCCACCATGAACGGGACGCCGCTCATGAAGCGCCTGTTCCAAAGCATCGAGGACGAACCCGGCATGCGCCGTCCGGCTCACCCGCCAGCCGACAATCCGGCGCGCGAAGGCGTCGATGACGAAGGCCACGTAGACGAAGCCTTGCCAGGTGGCCACATAGGTGAAATCCGAAACCCAGAGCCTGTTCGGCGCAGGAGCCTTGAACTGGCGGTTCACCCGATCGAGCGGGCTCGGAGCCGTCTTGTCCGGGATCGTCGTGCGGATCGGCTTGCCCCGGATGATACCCTGAAGTCCCATCGATCGCATGAGCCGGGCGACGGTGCAGCGGGCTATATCGAAGCCCTCCCGCTTCAATTGCCGCCAGACCTTGCGCACGCCGTAGACGCGGAAGTTCGCCTCGAACACACGGCGTATCTCGATCTTCAAGGCAATGTCGCTGCGGGCGCGGACCGATAACCGGTCCACGTCCAGGCGTTTGGCAACGTTCTCGTAGTAGGTTGATGGGGCAATCGGCAGCAGCCTGCAGATCGGCTCGACCCCGAATACGGAGCGGTGTTCGTCGATAAAGGAGATCATCGCTTCAATGGGCGGTCGAGCTCCGCCATCGCGAAATAAGCGGACGCTTTGCGCAGTATCTCATTGGCCTGCCGAAGCTCGCGGTTCTCCCGCTCCAGAGCCTTCATCTTCTCGGCGACTTCGCTTGGGAGTCCAGGCCGGGAACCATCGTCCACTTCCGCCTTCTTCACCCATTCATTGAGCGTCTGCGCCATGCAGCCGATCTTGGCGGCGATCGAGGAAACCGCCGCCCATCGCGAGGAATATTCCCCTTGGTGATCCAAAACCATCCGCACTGCTCGGGCGCGGACTTCAGGTGAAAATTTGTTTGTTGTCTTGCTCATATCGGCTCCACTTTCTCAGAAGTTGGAGCCTCCGGCAAACCCGGCGCGGTTCAGTTGTGGCGTGATCTTTTCCTCTAAAACAGCGGCGCTACGCCCGTGCCACGTCCGGATCAGCTTCGGTGACTCGGGCCGCATCGTTGACCAGCTTAGCGCCCGTCCTAGTTTACGAAGAGACCTGAAGCCGAATCGGTAAATATCGCGCAGGGTTTTCGACAGAAGGACGAGCCGTCTGGTTGTAAAAAGCATACGCCCGAAGCCCTCATTGCTGATTTTCATAGTCCGCGACACCAAGAGGCCGGAGCGCTCCTCGATAGCGAACCCGACGGCCTGGTAAAACACGTCGAGCCTCCACAGTACGTCCGGATTGGGATCGCCTATGGGTGGAAGCGCATAGCACTTAAGAGGTCAAGCACATCAACGTCGCACTTTTCCTTCCAAGATCCGTTGGCATCCTGCGCGCGGATCAATCGCACAAGACACTTGATAAAAGGAGCGGTAACGACCTTGTCGTGGTCGAGATCCGGGATAACAGCGGGATTCGGTAATGTGCCGATCGTTTTAGTCCTTATTCTTCATGCTACCTTAGTCTTATATCTACTACGCGTTCTTCGGGCACCGTCCGATGCTAGTGCGAGATAGCCGCTCCCCACCATGCAAAATGCATTTGCAGCCATGCGCATTGGGAATGGTGAGAGCCGGCCCTTTCTGCCCGGTCCTTTCGATAGTTCTCCGAGTGCACCTCTCCCTCTCCCGCCAAACCAAAAAACGAACGCTTCCGAAATATGCAACTTGAAGAAGCACCGAAGTACCCAGTGCTATAATGATTACTTTGCGTGCGAGGACGCGACATAAGGACTTGAAAGGCAACGCCAGTTCTCCTGGTTCTCCGTCAGATCAACCAACAATTTGGTCAGCCGCGACATGGGTTTGGCACTTCTTCGGGCAGACGCGGGCGCAGGCTCCACAGCCGATGCAGCGGCCGGCGTGGTCGATAACCATGATCGTACGACTGAGCTCGCCATCGAAGTCCTCCTCCTCGCCGTCGCAGGCGCCGAGGATTTCACCCGATTCGTCGACGCCGTACAGGTGCATGACTTCGCGCGAGCAGACTTTGACGCAGCGGCCGCAGCCAATGCAGGTCACGGCATCAATCGCCGTCAGATATTGCGGAATCCACGTCGAGCCATCGCGGGTAAAGAAATGATTGGTCATCGTAAGTTCTCCAACGCAGGCTGCTCTCGGCAGCTGCCGAACGTGGAATGTCTTCCAAGTCGGACACGATCTCATCCCGTCACAACCGTCTTCGTCCGTCCGTATCCCCGTTTTTTGTTATTCAGCCTATCGGTGGCGGTCTGCTGATCATCGGTCCGCCATTGCAAAAATGTGCCGAGGCTTTTTCAAGCCTCGACCTTTGAGACGGTCGCCGCAGCGGGACTGTGGGGCATGTGGAGAGAGTGGCCCCGCTGCCTGATGTCGGCCCCGCGGGGAGAACGGGATGGCCGAGGTTCGTCGTTGCCAAGGTGGACCATCAATCCTGCCACTTCGGTACACCCATGGATCTCAATGCTCGCATTGCCCACCAGTTTCGCACCGGCGGCCGGCGAGCTTTCCAAGCGTCTCGAAGCCCAACCGACACACGTCGGTGAATACGACCAGGTTCGGGCATCCAGAAGCCCTCGTTGACCTCTCGTCTTAATCCGGGGAGCCACCGGCGGCCGGTGCGCGCGTCGCAAGCGCGACGGTGATGTGGAAAGGGTCGGAACCGCCGACAATCTGAAACGTATGGGCGCTGCCGCGCAGTCCCGCGCCTTGAAGTTCAGAATAAGGGAGCTGAAATCGATCCTCCTGTCGCCACTGACGATATGCATGTTGGTTCGAGATCGATAAGGGAGGCGAGCATACTTCCTCGTGGCGGCGCACGTGCCCATGCGCTCCTTGCAGTTCCATGCGATCTGACACAGACCTGCCATGTTTACCTTCCCTCGTTGATCCCTACCGATCGGCAGTTTTCGGCGCCTCTCAATGGAATGTCTTCAAGACTTGTGCCAGTTGGCGGCTGGACGAAAAACGGAGTTTGTTGCTGCTTTTCAGTCCTTTATTCAGAGGCAAAGAAAAGTTTGGTGAACGAGCCTGTGTCGCTGAACCGACAAATCTCGACGCCACCGTTCGGATCGCTACACATTGCTCCTCGCCGGCAGGTGGTGTCGACAGCAAAGCTCGCCGCTGCCCACGTCGGTCCTCAAGCGCAGAGAGGGCCAGCGATTAAATTATTGACGGTTCAACCGTCAGGCTCGCGCCACTTCGGGGTAGGTTTCGATAAGAGCGATCGCATCGTCGACGAGTTTTGCCCCGGCCTCTGCGAGGTTCCGAAGCGCCGCGAAGCGAAACCGGTGGACGTCGCGCACTGTTTTCGAAAAGACGACCAGCCGCCCCGTCGTGAGAAGCACTCGCCCAAAGCCCTCATGGCTGATCATCATAGTCGGCGACGCCACCAGACCGGTGCGCGCTTCGATTGTAAGGCCGACGGCGGTGTAAAAGAGATTGAGCCTCAACATGACATCCGGATCGGGATCGCAGATGATCGGGATTTGACGGCGCTGCTCTTCGGTGACGATGAATTTGGCCAACAGCTCCACGTCCGATGCGCCGTCCTGCCAGCCATAAGCATCCTCAGCGCGGATCAGTCGTATGAGGCATCTGACGAAAGGGGTGGCAAGGGCCGCCTCGTGCTCGTTGGCAGCGGGCGTGCCCGCAGTGGCCGACATTTCTTTCATGACATCAGTCCTCGTCCTCGAACGGTTTCTTTTCGGCGACACCTGCTTGCGCCAGAGCCTTGCGCAGCCACGGCGGCGGAGCCGTGCTAAGCATTTTCTGGGTTCGCGAAAGCACGTCTTGAATGGGTTCAGGATGCCCCACGTTTATCGGGTGGATTTTCGCCGATACCACCTTGGCTGCGGAAGGTCCGCCGATAGCCACACAAAAGAGGAGGTGACAGCCGCTCAACGCGTTGACCTTCGGTGTGATCCGGTCATCGCCCTCGATCCGATGCTTCCCGGTCTCGTCGGAGACGTCATCGAAGCTCACCGCTTCCACGAAATCCCAGCCGTTACGCGTCACATCGTAGACTGCAAAGTGCTTGGCCGATCCGAAATGGGCATTAAGCGCTTTCATATCCTGCGTCGCAATCGCGATGCGCAATGCGCCGTGATTCCGCGGGTGAATCTCGTCAGCGACGAGCGACAGGCGACGAACCGAATTCATCCGGCATTACTCCGGTTCCGCAGTGCATAGACCATCTCGGGCGATGGCGTGTGCTGGTTGGCCTGGAAGATGTTTGCCGCCTCGAAGATCATGTCGCGCGTGCCCCGATAGAGAATTGTGAGCTTGTGCTGGCTGCCGAGACGGTCAAATGCCGGGAAGCCGACGCGCAGGAGAGGAATGCCTAGGCGCTCCGCCGCTTGGCGGCCGTGCGAGTGGGTAACGAGAAGATCAGCGCCGCCGGCCAGATTTTCGAAATCGCCAAGATCGCCGATCTGGATCGATTCGGCGGGCACTTTCTCGAGAATTCGTGATGCACCGGTAGTGGTAACAGCCGCCACTATCTCGGCGCCAAGCCCGGTGAAGAAGGTGGCGAACTGGTAAAGCTGGTCCGGTTCGGCGGCGATCGCGATCTTCTTGCCGGCGAAATGGAAGTGTCCGTCGAGCAACGCGTCCTGCAGCTGTGAGCGGCAACGGTGGATCTTTGCCGGTGCCGGCACGCCGGAAATCTCGGAAAGAAGCGAGACGAACCGGTCGACGTTCCTCAATCCCGTCAGCGACTGGAATAAGGTGTATGGCACACCCGTCAGCTTCTGCAGCAGTTCAGCCGGCCGCCGCATATGTTCTCCGACTCCAATGCATTGCACCGCCGTGCCCAACTCCTGGATATCCTCAACGCTGGTGCCGCCGTAGGTGACAGGTATCCAGCGGTCGGGCACCGTTCCGTCAAGCGAGCCGGATACGTCCGGAAGGATCGCCGGCTTAAGCCCGAAACTTTCCGCGATCTCGCGCAAATGCTCTATGTCAGCGACCGTGAGATGCCAGCCGGGCAAGATCGCGAGTTTCTTCCGTTTCAACGGCTGCTCGCCAGGCTCTCTAATCCTCTCGATCACTGGTGCCTTTTTCGCGCGACGCGGCTGCTGGCCCCGCCGGGTAATCCGTTCGATCATTGCGGTGACCGCCTTGGACCATCCCTCCTCGAGGGCGCCATCGAAATCCGGCGTATTTGCCAGCACTATCTCCGTGCCAGGTTCATCCGCGCGCATCATTTTGATGTTGGCGATTTGCGTTGCGAAATCTTCAGAACGGGTTTCCGCTAGAGCCGTCGTGCAGATCCCGATCAGCCGCGGGTTCGCGCGCTCCTTCAAGTTGAGAATCGCTTCTTTCAGATGGCCTGCCCCGCCCACGACTACTGCCAATTCGTCCATTGCCGTAGTCTGCAAAGGGACCGTTTCCTTGAAATGGCGTACACATTGAACCAACGCGAAGCTGGTGCAGCCTTGGCTGCCGTGGAACAGCGGAACCGCACCCTCCACGCCGAGAAAGGCTAACGCGGCACCCAGCGGCTGGGACGACTTGAGCGGATTGACTGTTGCTGATTTGGTTTGGGGATAGACGTGAACCATTTACGTTACCTCAACACTCAGACAAGTCACCGACGTCGTGCCGGCGAGTTTTTGAGGGCGCGACACCCGCAGCCTCGGTGAGCGTGTGCGCGCTCGGTTGTTCCTCCGCATGAGAATCGATTTCCCACGGTGCGGGCTCCCGTACTTCGGACCAGATAGGGTTGTGAATAGCCAGGTCGATCTGGCGCACGAGCTCCGCCATGCCGTCATAGCCGGCATAGGGATGGTGGCGCTCCTGGTTGATATCAAGCCAAGGTGTCTTTGCCTTCAACGCAATGAACTGGGTGCGCCCGCCTGACAGCATGATGTCGGCCTTGTGCTCTGAGAGCATGGTGTAGAGCTCTCGAGACGCCATCGACTCGAACATGTGGTGCTCGTCCTTCAGCACCTGCTTGATGCGCTCCTTATCTCCGGCCGTCGATTTCTTGACCGAGGTGCCAACGATCTCCATGCCGATCTCCATCAATGCATGTACAAGCGACCAGGACTTCACGCCGCCGCTGTTGATAAGCACCCGCTTGCCTTGGAGCCGGGGGCGATATAATTCAAGTCTTTTCCACGCAATCGCCTCCTCCTCTGCAATGAGTGTATCGGTGCGATCGAGGATCTGTGCATCGGCACCTCTCTTTACGAGCAGCTCCGCAATCCGTCGGAGAGCTTCCGAGGTGGCGGTGATGCCGTAGAAGGACCCCTCAAAGAAGGGGATTTGCCAACGCTCTTCCATTTTCCGAGCAAGGTTGATGAGTGCCGTCGAGCACACCAACATGGCTGCGCGTGCGCGGTGCGAGCAGGCTACATCTCGGTAGCGCGCGTCACCGGGAATGCAGGCGCGAACGCGGATGCCAAGCCGGTCCAAAAGTGGCCTTATCAACCAGAACTCGCCAGACAGATTGAACTCTCCAAGGATATTGATGTCGTAAGGACCGACGTCATCAGGCTCCATGGTGCCGATGACGTGATCGAGCAATGCCTCGCCGGCGAGCTTGTTGCCGAGGTTCTTTGAACCAACGAAGCCTGGCGCATTGATCGGCACCACCGGTAAGCCGAATTTTTCCGCCGCGCGCTTGCAGACGGCCTGGATGTCGTCACCGATGAGTTCGGTTACGCAGGTCGCATAAACAAAGATCGCTGGCGGCGCATACGCTTCCTTGATCTGGCGCAGCGCGTGGAACAGCTTCCGCTCGCTCTGCCCAATGATGATGTCGAGTTCGGTTAGATCAGTGGTGAAGCTGGTGCGCCACAGCGTGGGACCGGACGACGCCGTACCTCGGTTGTCCCAGGAATTGCCCTCGCAGGCGAGCGGTGCATGAACCAGATGCGCGACGTCGGTGATTGGCTGCAGCACAATCTTGGCGCCATCGAAGGCGCAGCCTCCGGCTGCCGCGCCGGGGGTTAGCGGTTTCGAACAGCCCTTTTTGCGCGCCTTGTCATCTTTGGCTCGATTTATCTCGCAGCCGGGCTCGTCGAAAACATCCTGGATTTTAGCAGTGGGCGATTGCATTACGCTATTCTCCCAGTCCATCGGAAGAGGGTTGGCCGCGTCTCAGCCAACCGCTCCTTTTACCGCGTGAGGTCATAAGAATAATCCGTCACACCAAGCAGCATCGACTCGCGATCGAGTTTGTCGAAGATCTTGTCGAGGATCGTTGTTAGGACACGGAGTCCGCCCTGGTAGCCCATGAGCGGAAAACGATGGTGATGGTGTCTGTCGAAGATCGGAAACATAAGCCGGACGAGCGGCGTGCCGGTATCGCGCTCGAGGTACTTGCCATAGGAATTGCCGATCAGCAGGTCTACCGGCTCGGTGAAGAGCAGCGATCGCATTGCCCACAGATCCTTTCCAGGCCAGACTTGGGCATCCTTGCCGAAGGGAGAAGATGCAAGCAGCTCCTTCATCTCGGCTTCCCAGGCGGTCGTGCCGTTGGTGGCGAGGCAATGGATGGGTTCGCCGCCAGTTTCCATGATGAACCGGGCTGCGGCGTAGACGAAGTCAGGATCGCCGTAGATTGCATATTTTTTACCGTGCAACCAGGATTGGCTGTCTGCCATGGCGTCGATCAGTCGGCCGCGTTCCAAGCGTATTGTCTCGGGGATTTCCTTGCCGGAAATCTCCGACACCTTCATCAAGAACTCGTCGGTTGCCTTGACCCCGAGCGGGTAGTGGAAGGAGGCGGTAGCCTGCTCGAACTCCTGGCAATAATCGAGCGTCTTGCGGGTATTGTAGTGCTGCAGCGAGAGCGTCGCCTCCGCATTAAGTGCCGCTCTTACGTCTTTGATTTTCGTGCCTCCGTCATACATACGGAATTCGCCGTCGGACGGCGTATCGAATTGGTCGGAGGCATCCTGGATGAAGGTGTAGGACACGCCCATAAGGTTGAGCAGACGCTTGAGTTCGCGATTGTTCCCGACGCAGAAGCCATCGAAGCCCGGGATGATATTAATCGTGCCAGCCGCCTCCGTACGCTCCTTGCCTTTCCAGAAGTGCTCCAGGATGCCTTTGACCATGGCGTCATAGCCGTCGACGTGGCTGCCGACGAAGGCAGGCGTATGGGCGAAGGGTACGTCAAATTCGGGAGGGACTGAGCCTTCGCTCTTGGCGTTCTCAATGAAGCCATGCAGATCGTCACCAATGACTTCCGCCATACAGGTGGTAGAGACAGCAATCATCTTCGGGTCGTAGAGCGCGTAAGTATTGGCGAGCCCATCGACCATGTTCTTCAGGCCGCCGAACACTGCCGCGTCCTCAGTCATCGAGGATGAGACTGCCGATGAAGGCTCCTTGAAATGCCGCGAAAGGTGCGACCGGTAATAAGCAACGCAGCCCTGGCTGCCATGCACAAAGGACATGGTCCGCTCGAATCCCGCGGCGGCGAATACCGCGCCCAGCGGCTGGCAGGCTTTGGCTGGGTTCACCACGAGCGCTTCGCGGGCAAGATTCTTTTCGCGATATTCCCAGGTCTTGGTGTATTCAGCTTGGTCAGTGACGATTTGATCGGAGTGAGGACATTCGAAATTCAGCTTCTTCTCCGCTAGCATCTTTCTGTATTCCGGCTCGCGGAACAAGGGAGCATGGTCAAGAATCTTTTCGGCCGATTGCGGCATACTGGTCACCCTTTTTCATCTGGCCTCGTCAAACGGCGGCACAGGAAAACTTTTTGAGACGTCGGGTCTCCCGCGGGTTCCGGTCCGCGGAAGACCACGCTTCTATTCGGCTGCAACCGCTGCCGCAGGCGTGGTCACTTTCTTCCAGGGCGCGTCGTAGAGGTCCCAGACCGGATTGTTGATGGCCAGGTCCATGTCGCGGGCGAAGATGGCGAAGCCGTCATAGCCGTGGTACGGGCCGGAATAATCCCATGAGTGCATTTGGCGAAATGGTATGCCCATCTTCTGCACGGGGTATTTTTCCTTGATGCCGGAGCCAACAAGATCGGGACGAATCCTCTCGATGAACTTATCCAGTTCGTAACTGGTTGCGTCGTCATAGATCAGCGTGCCTTTCTTCACGTAATGGCCGGTGCGCTGATAGTCGTCGTTGTGGGCGAATTCGTAGCCGGTGCCGACGATCTGCATGCCGAGGTCTTCATAGGCGGTGATGACGTGACGGGGGCGCAAACCGCCGACATAGAGCATCACTCTCTTGCCCTGGAGGCGCGGCCAGTACTTGTCGATCACGGCGTCGACCAGCGGCCGGTACTTGGCGATGACCCTCTCGGCCCGTTCTTCGATCGTCGGGCCGAAATGCCTGGCAATCTTGCGCAGAGAGGCCTCGATCTGGGAGGGGCCGAAGAAGTTATATTCCATCCAGGGAATGCCGTATTTTTCTTCCATGTGCCGGCAGATGTAGTTCATCGAGCGGTAGCAGTGGATGAGGTTGAGCTTGGCCTTGGGGGCACGCTCCACTTCCGCAAGCGTCGCGTCCCCCGACCAGTTGCCGACGACGCGCAGGCCCATCTCTTCAAGCAGGATGCGCGAGGCCCAGGCGTCGCCGCCGATGTTGTAGTCGCCGACCACGTTGACATCGTAGGGACCGGGTTCGAATTCGATGTCCGTCTTGTCGAACACCCAGTCGCGGATGGCGTCGTTGGCGATGTGGTGGCCGAGCGATTGCGAGACGCCGCGGAAGCCTTCGCAGCGTACCGGCACGATTATTTTTTCGTACTCCTTGGCCTTCTTGCGCGAAACCGCCTCGATGTCGTCGCCAATGAGACCGATCGGACATTCGGACTGGATGGTGAGGCCCTTGTTCAAGGGAAACAGTTCCCCGATCTCATCGATGATCCTTTCCAGCTTTTTGTCGCCACCGAAGACGATGTCCTTCTCCTGAAAATCGGAGGTGAACTGCATCGTTACGAATGTATCGACACCTGTCGTGCCGACATAGTAATTGCGGCGCTGCGACCATGAATATTGACCGCAACCGACCGGCCCATGCGAGACATGGACCATGTCCTTGACCGGGCCCCAGACCACGCCTTTCGAGCCAGCGTAGGCGCAGCCGCGGATCGTCATCACGCCTGGAATGGACTTGATGTTCGACTTTACGTCACATTCGGAGATGGCCTGGCCTTCCTCGCCGGCCTCCTCGCTATCCGATGCGACACTGAGGTGCTTTTGGCGACGTTTCGCCGCTTTGTTTGGGTAATGCGACAGCACTTGCGTGATAAGCTCCTCATGGAGAGCACTGTCATTCTCGTAATCGAGGCTCATTCGCCTGCCCCTTTTCGCGGTTCGGGTGATGCCTCCAAGAGGAGGCAGCGTTGGTGGAATGTTGCGCCGGGTAAAGTTCCGACCTCGTCTGCGAGGCAGTCACTGGGCAGCTGCTACCGCCGCTTCTTTGGTCTGGAGTTCTGCAAGCATCTGCTCGTCGGTCTTCATGATGCCGAAGTCGAGCAGCATGTCCTCGAGTTCCTCCATGGTAATCGGGGTCGGGACGGTGCCCTGGCCCGAATTGGCGTGGATCTTTTCAGCCAGCGCGCGATATTCCGCCGCCTGCTTGGAGTCCGGTGCATACTGGATAACCGTCATCTTCCTGAGCTCGGCGTGCTGGACAATGTTGTCGCGTGGCACGAAGTGAATGAGCTTGGAATTGAGCTTGGCCGCGAGTGCCTCGGCGAGATCGAGTTCGCGGTCTGTCTGTCGCTCATTGCAAATCAACCCGCCGAGCCGCACGCCGCCCGAGTGGGCGTATTTCAGGATCCCCTTAGCGATGTTGTTGGCGGCATAGAGTGCCATCATCTCGCCGGACATTACGATGTAGATTTCCTGGGCCTTGTTTTCGCGGATGGGCATCGCGAAGCCGCCGCACACCACGTCGCCGAGCACGTCGTAGGAGACGTAGTCGACATCATCGTAGGCGCCGTTTTCTTCCAGGAAGTTGATCGACGTGATGACGCCGCGCCCGGCGCAACCGACGCCCGGCTCGGGGCCGCCCGACTCTACGCATTTGATGCCTTTGTAACCGACCTTCAGCACGTCCTCCACCTCGAGGTCTTCCACCGAACCTTCCTTTGCCGCGAGATGCAGGACCGTGTCCTGCGCCTTCGAGTTCAGGATGAGGCGGGTGGAGTCGGCCTTGGGATCGCAGCCCACGATAAGGATTTTCTGCCCGAGATCGACTAGGGCCGCGAGCGTATTTTGAGAGGTGGTGGATTTGCCGATACCACCTTTGCCGTAGAATGCGATTTGACGCAGACCTGCCATGTTGCTTTCCTTCGTTTGTTCGAACCATCGCGGTTGCCCGCAGAATGAATGTCGCCGGCAGCTTTTGCCGCCTGCGTAAGGATGGTTACAAGACCCGTGCCAACTCGGCGGGTAGACCGAATAGAGTTACATTGTTGTACGTTACCAGTTACTTATGCGGAAACGAGACTACCTGCATCACAAATCAAATCCTTGTCGCGGAACCGACAATTGTAACCAGCAATTGTCGTAAGCGTCTGAACCGCGCCGGGTTTGCCGGAGGCTGTTTGGTTTAAGTTATGCAGCCATGGCTGGTTCGTCCAGCATGGCGTAATACTGCTCCTCGGCTTCGGCGGGGGGAATGTTGCCGATGGGCTCCAGAAGCCGTCGATGGTTGAACCAGTCGACCCATTCCAGAGTGGCGAATTCAACCGCTTCGAAGCTGCGCCACGGTCCTCGCCGATGGATGACCTCGGCCTTGTAGAGGCCGTTGATCGTTTCGGCGAGGGCGTTGTCGTAAGAGTCGCCGACGCTTCCGAGGAAGGCTCGATGCCTGCCTCCGCCAATCGCTCCGAATACTTAATCGACACGTATTGAACGCCCCTGTCCGAGTGGTGAATCAGGCCGCCACCATGAACGGGACGCCGCTCATGAAGCGCCTGTTCCAAAGCATCGAGGACGAACCCGGCATGCGCCGTCCGGCTCACCCGCCAGCCGACAATCCGGCGCGCGAAGGCGTCGATGACGAAGGCCACGTAGACGAAGCCTTGCCAGGTGGCCACATAGGTGAAATCCGAAACCCAGAGCCTGTTCGGCGCAGGAGCCTTGAACTGGCGGTTCACCCGATCGAGCGGGCTCGGAGCCGTCTTGTCCGGGATCGTCGTGCGGATCGGCTTGCCCCGGATGATACCCTGAAGTCCCATCGATCGCATGAGCCGGGCGACGGTGCAGCGGGCTATATCGAAGCCCTCCCGCTTCAATTGCCGCCAGACCTTGCGCACGCCGTAGACGCGGAAGTTCGCCTCGAACACACGGCGTATCTCGATCTTCAAGGCAATGTCGCTGCGGGCGCGGACCGATAACCGGTCCACGTCCAGGCGTTTGGCAACGTTCTCGTAGTAGGTTGATGGGGCAATCGGCAGCAGCCTGCAGATCGGCTCGACCCCGAATACGGAGCGGTGTTCGTCGATAAAGGAGATCATCGCTTCAATGGGCGGTCGAGCTCCGCCATCGCGAAATAAGCGGACGCTTTGCGCAGTATCTCATTGGCCTGCCGAAGCTCGCGGTTCTCCCGCTCCAGAGCCTTCATCTTCTCGGCGACTTCGCTTGGGAGTCCAGGCCGGGAACCATCGTCCACTTCCGCCTTCTTCACCCATTCATTGAGCGTCTGCGCCATGCAGCCGATCTTGGCGGCGATCGAGGAAACCGCCGCCCATCGCGAGGAATATTCCCCTTGGTGATCCAAAACCATCCGCACTGCTCGGGCGCGGACTTCAGGTGAAAATTTGTTTGTTGTCTTGCTCATATCGGCTCCACTTTCTCAGAAGTTGGAGCCTCCGGCAAACCCGGCGCGGTTCAGTCGCCTATCAGACGTTAAGATCCGACAAGACGATGCTGCCGATCAGGGCTGAGGAGGGGATGGGAGCGCTCTTCTCGTGGAGGCTTTATCAACGCGAAGTGCCAAACGTTCGTTCAAGCGTGCTTCACGCTGCTTCCCGGCCCTCACTGGATTTAACCGTGACTTCGGCCATCGGAGCTCAAATGGGTACTGTCGTATGAATGTGCATGCGTCCTATGACGATCCACAGCTGGTGCCTTCGGAAGAGCTCCATGCGTGCCCTACATCTGGAGGCCCGGCTTGCACTTGCCGGGTACCGCGGTAGCGTGTGAGGAAGGTGAGCTGATCTGAAAGTCAGGCAGACAACTTCAAGTGTCCGGCTGCCCGAGAGATTTCTGGACTGCTGGGATGATCCTGTCTCCCCAGAGCTCTATCTGGCGCAGCATCGTTCTTTGGTTCAAATCCCCCAACTGCGTCTGAATTGCAATCTGGTCCGGCTTCAGGACTTCGATCTCCTCCAGAAGGCGATCAATCACGCAATTTATGTTCCCGATGGGCAGGTTCTTACGCATAGTATCGAACGAGAAGTCCTGATGAGTCGGCACCTCCTCCAACATGTAGCCGTCCTTGCTCTGTTGCCGACGCTGATGCAGGGCCTCGGACAGCCGGCGCTGAAAGCGGGCGTTATCGAGATAGCAGTTGATTTCCGCTCCATCATCGCTGGCATAGCAGCAGCGCAAAAGCGACAGCTTGGCGTCACGGACCTTTTTGCCCTCGGATACAGCGGCCGTCTGGACGATGTCTCGCAGCAGGCCCAGAGTTTCCAAGCCCTCATGGAGGGCCGTAACGAAAAGGTTGTGTCCCTCACGATAGGCTCGGCGCATTGTTTTGGAGGACCCGGTGGCAATCCAGATCGGCGGGGTTGGCTTTTGAAGAGTGCGCACCGAAATTGCCGTCGCAGGGATCTGCGTGTAGTGACCATTGTGGGAAAAGATCTTTTGCTTGAGACCCTTGAGCAAGATGTCGAGGTATTCCGAAAAGACGGCCGGCGCCTCATCTACATTGACGCCGAAGCGGTCGAATTCAAACTGCTGGTATCCTGAACCAACGCCGAGCTCGAGTCGGCCGTTCGCAACGATATCGACAAAGCCGATTTCCCCCAGCAGGCGCTGCGGCTGATAGAGTGGCAGCACGCAGACCGCGGTGCCGAGGCGTATGGTGCTCGTCAATCCGGCACAGTGGGCGACCATCAGCAAGGGCGACGGGACGAGGCTGTAGTTGTTGAAGTGGTGCTCGGCGAACCAAGCTGTGCGGAAGCCAGCCTGCTCCGAAAGAACGGCCTGCTCCACTGAGTTGCGGATGACGCTATCGGAAGATTGATGATAGCCTCGCTGGGCAGCCAGAATGAACGTTGCGAACTCCATGGTGTCTCCTTGTTTGCGGAGGGGATGACACAGCTCGTGATGACCGGGCGGTCAGTACGGGCATGTAGGCGTGCCTGGCACGACCTCGATTCACGAGCACGCTCCCATGATCGATGAAGCGACTGTGTCGAAGGGGTCATTGTGAGAGCTCCACAGCCAACATGGGAAATCTCAGCTCCCCGCGTCTCCGGACGAGCTCCAGCCTCCGTCCACGTGCAGGATCGAGCCGTTGATGTAGGAGGCATCAGACGATGCCAGAAAGTAGACTGCTTCGGCGACTTCCTCCGGTTCCCCAAACCTGCCTAAAGGGATCTCCTGTCGGAGCGATCTCGGGCGTGTGCCTGTAGCCGTTTCGCACTGGAGGTCGCCAGACGCGCGGATGTGACCTGGAGCGACTGTGGCTATGCGGATCCCAAGCGGCCCGAATTCGGCCGCCATGCATCGGGTAAGCATATCCAGGCCAGCGTTGTACGCGGCGTAAGCATGCTTCATCGAGAGAGGTAAGAGCCTGCAACTAGTTGCGAGATTCAGGATTACACTACCAGGTCGCATCGATATCGCGGCCTCGCGCACGCAGGTGAAGGCGCCAGTAAGATTTATCCCCAGAGTGTTTTTGAGCCCTGCCGTGGCCTGCTCAAGATCGGGGACGAATGTGCCATTCACGCCAAGGCCGTTGACGAAGACGTCGATGTGGCCGAAGCGTTTCCGCAAATCTTCGAAGAGCGCGACGACCTCGCTCTCGACTGTCCTGTCCACGCGGCTTGACAGGTGCTTGTCGCCGAGCAAGTCAGCGAGCTTTACCGCTGCACCACCGTCTCCGTCAGCGATCACAACCGTATCGCCGCTCGCGGCAAAGCGGCGAGCGATAGCCGCGCCTATGCCTTTAGCACCATCCATGACGACCACCGTTCGCGCACCGGTGTCCTCGACCGGGCGTAAGAGTTCTGCTCCGGGCGTCCTACCCTGAGTTGGGTGGGCTGCACCTGGTTGGTTGAATGACATCCAGCCACCATCGACTACAAGCGTCGATCCGGTGATGAAACCTGCCTGCTCACTGGCCAGGAAGTGCACGGGTCGCGCGATCTCGTCGGGACGAGCCAGTCGGCCTATCGGCACGCGGCGCCTTATTGCCCTGACGTCCAACTTGCCAGCTGTTTCTAATTCCGCGACCATTGGCGTACGCACGTAACCGGGGGCTACCGCTGTCACGCGGATGCCGCGCGAAGCCCATGCGCACGCCAGCGATTTCGTGATTGAGATCAGCGCAGCTTTCGAAGCGGCGTAGCCATTGCGCTTCGGGTTGCCGAGGAGGCCAGCAAGCGAAGCGACGTTGACGATGGCTGCGCCAGGTTTCATCAGCTTGGCGCTTTCGCACGCCATCGAGTACGGCCCGATGAGGTTTACTGCTAGAGCGCGTTGAAAATCTTGGATGGGAGTGTCGACGGTCGCAGCCATCGTCGGACCTATCCCCGCATTATTGACGAGCACTCCAATCTGCGAGAATCGTTTTTCCAGAAGGGTACAGAATGCGAGGACATCGTCGTGTCGCGACACGTCGAACTCAAGGCCGAGATTGGGCTGGCCGAGATAACGGCCCAGTTCGATCACACCGCTGTCTGGAAGGTCCACCGCGACTACAATGTCTCCACTCGTGGCAAAAATATCGACCAGCGCACGGCCGATACCCCCTGCCGCACCTGTCACGATGATGACCCGCCCTGGCTGAACCGGGCAATCGTCCAGGCGTGTCTTCACCGGGCAGGCGGTGGCGGGGGGAAAAGGAGGGTAGCGAAGTCGAATCATTATTCTTCTTCTCCACCGCCGACCCGGTTCTTTAGATGAGTTTTCAGAGGAGCGCGCCGCTTCAAAAGTTCGTAGACGGGATCATTCGGGTGCGGTGCCCCAATCGGCTGGCGAGGACCGAACAGCTCAGCTTCCGTGGACGTCGGGGGCCTCTGCTCTTCGACCCAATCATAGACTACGGTGCGTTCGAAGATGCGCCACTCCCCTTCCCTTTTCTGAAACAAATCACAGTATCGTCCGCACAGGAGCATCTGCCTCATCTCGCCTGCCTCGTCGGGTCCGCGCTGCAGCGCGATGAAATAGCTTTCTACCGCGGCCTCTGCCGAGCCCAGGAACTCGACCATTATGTTTGCAAGCTGGTGGACGTTGCGCGGCTGGGTTTTGAAGACACTAAGCGCAAGCTGAATGAACCCCCGGGCAGAGCCGGAGTAGCTTCCGTGATTGTCAGTTGCATCGGGCCAATAACAGCTGCGCAAAGCGGCCTCGTCTGCCCGGTCGATCCCTCGACAGTAACGATGGAGACAGTCGCGGATTGCTTCCCGGTCGAAGAGTTGGGTAATGGTTGCCTGATGCATCGGCTCAATAGAGGTTCAGAATTCTATGAAGCGTGTCCGCAGGACCACGCGTTATCGGCGAAGATACGCGGTTTCCGGCGCGAAGCTCATCGCTGCCCCGCCTGGACCGGACAACGGAGTTTTCGAGATTTCCCCAAAAGGGCCGGCCTTTCTGCGGTCTTCATCACCTCGTTCTTCCCTTTCGCTTACGACGGTCTATGCTTCCACGTTGACGCGTCACGAGAACTCAACCGAATGTGCGGTAATGGTTCCTGAAACCGCGGCCACTCGAACCTGAGATCCGTGGTGGTGTGCTCACTAGCAACTTGGCGCCGCCGCTCAATCGAACACGTTCAAAGTTCATGCCAATCTGGCTGACCACCCAAAGAATGCATTTATAGTGTCTTTTTCAGCTACTTAGCCGCGATATACGAGAAATGGGCTCAAACGAGCCTGTGTCGTCAGGCCGACAAAGGCGACAGTCGTCTTAACGGCCTTAAAGCCGCTGCTTGTTGAGGAGGTCGTTGAGCGGCTGGGCGTTTTGAGCCGTGCGCGTCTGCGTACGGCCGGTTCCCGATCAGGTCCAAGTCAGAATAAGATCCCTGATCCCGAATACATGACCGTTATGGGTAATCGGCGCCGCACCTTCTTTGATGCGGAAAGTCGGGATGCGCGCCAACCTTTCGCGTACGCCAACGACGATTTCTCGCCGTGCAAGGTGCGCTCCGATGCAAAGGTGTGGACCATAGCCAAAAGCGGTGTGGTGGTTCCCCCGTCGTGCCAGATCGATATTCTCAGGGCACTCGAATTCCGATGGATCACGATTGGCAAACATAGTGGCGCAGGAAACATAATCCCTTACGGATCGGCACGCCTTCGAACACGATATCCCTTGCGGCCACGCGGATCATCTGAACGGTTGAATAGGCGCGCAGCAATTCTTCAACGGCGAGCATGACCCGATCCGGTTCGTTCCGCAACAACTCCTGGTCCTTTGGATTGCGTGCGAGATAGGCCATGTCAAAGCCTATCGCAGCCGCGACCGTGTCGAGTCCCGCGACCAAGAAAAGCACACCGATGCCACGGACTTCCTCTTCTGTTAAGGAGCGGCCATCAATCTCCGCCTGCACGACAAAAGTCATGAAATCGAAAGCTGGTGTCCTGCGGCGCCTGGCTGCAAGTTCGTCAATGAAGCCCACGATAGACCGGCCTGCTGCCGTTCGCTTGTCTGCGTTACCGTGGAGGAAATCGCTTACCCAGCCAACAAATACTTCGGATCGCCTCTGCGAAAGCCCCAGAAAGCTAAGAAAGACGCTGACCGTGAAGGGCAAGGCAAAATCCCTCATGACGTCACAGCTGGCTCTCTCTCGCTATGCGGTCGATCAGCGCGCTCTCTCTCGCGGATAGTCGGCTCGAGTGCAATCACCCGCTCGGATGAGAACAGAGGATCTAGCAGTGCACGAAACACACCATGGGTCGGTGGATCCAGTTCGAGCGGGATGACCGGCCAATGTTCGGCCAGTGCGGAGGCGAAGATGCTACGATGGCTGGAAAAGGTCCTTGTATCCTGCAGCACCCGGCGCTGGTCTCTCGCGCGTGTTATGACCCAGGTACCTCGCCCATCACGCGTGTTGGACGGAGAGTAAAAGATCGGTGGCCCGTCATGAACACAGGCCACGGCAGCGTGCGGATCGCCGTTAGGCGTCGGAGCCATGCCAGGTGAACTGAAAGACTGAAGTCCCGCACCAGTTCGCGCGGTACATGATCTGGAATGGTGTTGGTCTTCACGCGCTTTGTCCCTTCTGTCAATCACTCATTAACTGCGTGGGCCGTCGAGGATCTGAGCGGAACCGATCGGGAGAATTCCGTCAAAATCGCTCTTTGCCCCTTGGGCGACAATCAAGAATGCGGGAAGGTTGGGGTAAATACCTGCTGCACAGACAGGCAGCCCGTGGTCGCGCCGCAAGAAAGTGGGCGCGATCTGCGAAACAGGTCGCGAAAAAAAAGCATTTATCATCCGGCCTCAAGGGCATTACTCCGCTGGCTTGACAACCGCCGGCATGGTCTGGACCGGCGCCTTGCCTGCAAGGGCGGCTGCAAGATGCGCCCCGGCAAGCTCGCCTTCCCATTTCGCGACTACCACGGTCGCGACCGCATTGCCGACCAAGTTGGTTAGCGCCCGGCATTCCGACATGAAGCGGTCGATGCCGAGGATCAGCGCCATGCCGGCGATCGGTACGGATGGAACGACCGACAGAGTGGCAGCGAGCGTGATGAAGCCGGCGCCGGTGATGCCGGCGGCCCCCTTCGAGCTCAGCATGGCGACGAGCAGGAGCAGGACCTGGTCGGCGATGGAGAGCGGCGTGTCCGTTGCCTGGGCGATGAAGAGCGCCGCAAGCGTCATGTAGATGTTGGTGCCGTCGAGGTTGAAGGAATAGCCGGTCGGGATGACGAGGCCGACCACCGAGCGCTTGCAGCCCGCCTTCTCCATCTTGTTCATCAGACCCGGCAGCGCGGCTTCCGAGGACGAGGTGCCGAGCACCAGCAGCAACTCCTCCTTGATGTAGCGGATGAGCGAGAAAATTGAGAAGCCGTTGTAGCACGCGACCGCGCCAAGCGCGACGAAGACGAACAGGAACGACGTCAGATAGAAGGTGCCGATCAGCATGGCGAGGTTGGCGATCGAGGCGATGCCGTATTTGCCGATGGTGAAGGCCATGGCGCCAAAGGCGCCGATCGGCGCGGCTTTCATGAGGATGGCGACCAGCCGGAAGATCGGCAGCGTCAGCGCCTGCAGGAAATGGACGACGGGCTCGGCCTTGTTGCCGACCATGCCGAGCGAAATGCCGAAGAGGACCGAGATGAAGAGCACCTGCAGAATGTCGCCCTCGGCGAAAGCACTGACCAACGTCGTCGGGATGATGTTCATGAGGAAGCCGGTGACGGATTGCTCATGCGCCTTGGCCGTATAGGTGGCTACCGCCTTGGCGTCGAGCGTGGCCGGGTCGATATGCATACCCGCGCCCGGCTGCACCACATTCGCGACCACCAGGCCGATGACGAGCGCGAGAGTGGAGAACGTTAGAAAGTAGAGCATTGTCTTGCCGGCGACACGGCCGACCTTCGCGAGATCGGTCATGCCGGCAATACCGGTCGCGACCGTCAGGAAGATGACCGGCGCGATGATCATCTTGACGAGCTTGATGAAGGCGTCGCCGAGCGGTTTGAGCTCAGTGCCGATATCCGGATAGAAATGCCCGAGCAGGATGCCTGCGGCGATCGCTGCCAGCACCTGGACATAGAGGTGACGATAAAAGGGTGTCTTGCCGCGGACCTCCGCGTAATGTTCTGCGATCGACATGATAGCCTCCACGGGTGCATGCATGTGTCGTAAACCGGGCACGCTGAATCGGCGAAGCGCAGCGGCCCGCAGCCGGAGTCGGCGGTGCCTACCTCAATGTTGGCTCCTACTAGGGCTCCACGCGAACACTTTCCCCTTCCTCAGGGGCAAAGCAGCTCTCCATTTCCTTGCATTCTTGGCAAGCGGTCGCCGTGCACAGCGAAAATCCCTCAGCCTCGCAGAGCTTGCGGTAAAAGTACTTCTTCCACCTCATGTTGTCGGTATTGCCGGCTGCAAGCCTGGGGAAATGGGTTGAGAGCAAACGGCTGAGTTCGACCCGATCGAAAAGGCCGAGCTCCCTCCAGAGATGGTCGTGGCGTAAAGCACGGCGGGCTATGATCTTGGCGAAACTTACGCTCGCGGGATCGTCCGGTCGAGCATGCGCGAGCAGCAGACCGCGCAGAAGCTCCTCCTCCATGCCAGGCTCCGCATCGCTGACGTCTTCCAGGGAGAAAGCGTGAATCGTTGGTGCGGGAAAACTGCGGTTCACGATGTCTCGAAGCTCGACTTGCGAAAGGCCCGTTGCCTCTGTCGCAGTTGCCTCGCCGGCATCGATCTCCTCAAGCGCACGCGAAAGGACACAAGTAAGCACGTACTGATCGAAATCCATTTTGAGATCTACGGACGGCCAGACTCCGGGGGCTAGAAGTTTGGACAATTGTCGCCAACCGGGCCGATCGGAGATTCCGGCTCCAAGGACTGTTCTCCCTTTCGACAAAGCGCGGACTTGAGCTAGATTTGACATGTTGCTTCCTTCCCTCTTCGTTCCACCACACCGAGCGCCCGCGGGTGCTTGCCGCAAGGCAATTCTGGCCAAGTCGGTTCAAGTGTCGTGCCAATCGAATCTGCCGAGCCGAAGAGGTAATTTTGTGGTTGCTATTCAAGGACTAAACGAAAGTCTGGCAGGAGCTCGGGGGGATGCGGCCGTGTCAGGAGGACGACAAGGATAACATGAGATGTCGGTTCTCTGCCAAGAGTAGCGGCCGGATACTCAACAGGAAACGCCGAACCGTAACGCGGCAAATCGGCCTCGCAGGCGATAGTACGCGCCAGCAGCTACCGGCCCATCGCGCCGACGGGCTGAGCCTTGAAAGGCGCCTGCTGGAGTTTGTGGCCAAAGGCAATACGCGCACACCAACATGGCCATGCGCGCCACAAAGCAGTGCTGCTGCAGTTTGGATGTCAAGTGGCACGGCTCTTGCTGCTTGCTCGTCGGTAGCCGCCAAGCTGCCAATCGCGGCGAAGACGCCGGTTCTCTTCCGAAGGATGCTGATGCCAATGAAGAAGGAGAAATGCAGATGCCAATGACAAAAAAAATTCCCTTCGTTGCCTTTCATACGCGCGTTCGCGACGAGACAGTGAAGGGGCCGAATCTCTACCGGTGGGAAGTCAGAACAACCGAGGATTACTTCAGCGGCAAGCGCGTCGTTCTATTTGCGCTTCCCGGTGCGTTCACCCCGACTTGCTCGACTCGGCAATTGCCCGATTTCGAGAAGCTATATGACGAGTTCCGGGATGCGGGGATTGAGTCGGTCTATTGCCTATCAGTCAATGATGCCTTTGCCATGAATGCGTGGGGTAAGGCCTTAGGGGTAGAAAAGGTCAATCTCATTCCGGATGGTTCCGGCGAATTCACTCGCAAAATGGGCATGCTGGTCGCAAAGCACAATGTTGGCTTCGGGATGCGCTCTTGGCGCTACGCTGCCGTGGTCAATGATGGCGTAGTGGAAAAATGGTTTGAAGAGGAAGGTCTCTCTGACAACTGCGAGTCCGATCCCTATGAGGTCTCTTCTCCGCAGAACATTCTCGAAACCTTGAGGACCGCTCCCGCCTCTTGAGCGGTCCCCAACACGATTTTGATGCTTCTGTGGATGTCCCCGCCGCTGAGCAGGGCAAAAGACGGAGTTCCCCACAGTCAGCGCGTTTCGTCCGACGCGCTGCCCGCTATAGCCTCTACGCTTCGCCCTTCTGGGGTCAGAACAAGAGCAGTCCGAAATCGTACGCTTAGGGCGAACGGAATGAGAACTTATGCGACCCGCCGTAGCCCGGCTGGCAGACGGAGCGATCGAAATCCGTTCGGCATCTGATGTTCGGCATCCCAGGTGTAGATGCCGGTAAGGTTGATGTGATGTGTTGAGATGGACGGCTCCTGCTCCGCAACCGCTGTGCCATAGTGGCATGCGGTCAGAAACGATAGAGGAGCAGTTCATGAGAAAGATTACGACGATTGGCCTTGATCTGGCGAAGAATGTCTTTCAGGTACATGGCATCGATAACCTCGGGAACGTTATGGTTCGGCGGCAGCTTCGGCGAGGCGAGGTACTACGGTTTTTCCGCGGTATCCAACCGTGCCTTGTGGGCATCGAAGCCTGCGGAAGCTCGCATTACTGGGCTCGGGAAATCGAGAAGCTTGGGCATGTCGTCAAACTCATGCCGGCTGGGTACGTGAAGCCCTACGTGAAAAGAGGCAAGACAGATGCAGCCGATGCTGAGGCTATTTGTGAGGCCGTAACACGGCCGACGATGCGGTTCGTCGCTGCGAAGTCTGCCGATCAACAGTCGGTACTGATGATGCACAAGGTTCGTGAGCTTCTTGTTCGCCAGAGAACGATGCTGATCAATTCATTGCGTGGGCACTTGAGCGAATTCGGCGTCATCGGTGCTGGCGGGGCAAAGAACGTCCCCAAACTTGTCGAGCATTTTCACGAGATCCAGGGCAGCTTGCCGGAGCTGGCGCGCGCAATGCTGTGGACGATTATTGATCAATTGCAGCGATTAGGCGCCGAAGTCGTAAAGATCGAAAAGAAGATCGTAGACAGTGTCAGAGCTGACGCAGCAGCACGACGCCTTCTCTCGATACCAGGTGTGGGACCCATAACAGCGAGCGCCATCACCGCGGCGGTGTCGGACATTAGAAACTTTTCCTCCGGACGGCGCTTCGCTTCCTGGTTGGGATTGACGCCAAGACCGCACAGTTCCGGCGGAAAGGAACGCATGAGCGGCATTAGCAAGCAGGGCGACGGATATATTCGAAAGCTATTGGTTGTCGGTGCAACCGCAATAATCCGTTTCGCAAAGGATGGAAGCAGCGCCAGTCACGATTGGGCTGTGAGCCTGATGGACCGAAAGCCAGCAAGGGTCGTAACCGTCGCGCTCGCGAACAAAACAGCGAGGATTATCTGGGCGCTCCTGGTCCGCGAGCAGCAGTATATGAAGTCCGTTGCGGCTTGAATGAGATTTCGGGCGTAACTTTACGTCCGAGATGGCGGAGAGGTGCTGAAATGTGATGATCAAGCCGGTCGGACCGGAGACGAGGAAAGCCCCTGGGAGCATTGAGCTTGTAAAGCCCGATGATGTGTTTGGGACCTTGTCTGCGGACTTCATCATGGCCAGCGACCCGTAGGTCGCACGAGTAGGCCGGACACATGATTGCAATCGACCGAGAGATATCGCATGAATCACCACTGTGCCGCAGGAGCCGTCCACACATGTTCCCAACCGAGCGGCGAGATGTGCTTCAACAGAGTATCAGGAATATCTTGACCTGCTCGTTTCAGCTGTGTGATTGCACGGTCGAGATAGACGGTATTCCAATGGACGATCGCACTGACGACGAGGTTGAGACCAGAGGCGCGGAACGCCTGGCTTTCGAACGACCGGTCGCGGATCTTGCCTCGCTCGTGGAAAAAGACAGCGCGTTTCAGCTTATGGGCGGCCTCGCCCTTGTTGAGACCGGCTTCGCATCTCCGCCGTAGTGCCGGGCTTGAGTACCATTCGATCATGAAGAGCGACCTTTCGATACGCCCGAGTTCGCGGAGCGCCCTCGCGAGATGGCTTTGCTTCGGAGATGCGGACAGTTTCTTGAGGATTGTAGACGGCACCACGGACCGCGTCGTGATTGACGCGGCGAGATGGAGTAGATCGTCCCAATGGTCGAGAATCAGGGTGGTGTTGATCGGCGCCCCGATATGGTTCGACAGGGTCGGATATGCGTCGCTCTTCTCGAACGTGTGGAACTTCCGGTCTTTGAGATTGCGCAGTCGCGGTGAGAACCGCTTTCCGATCAATGCGAACAGCCCGAAGATATGATTACTGGCCCCGCCTGTGTCGGTAAAGTATTCATGGATGTCGAGGACCGTGTCCTGATCGAAGAGCCCATCGAGCACATAGGCCGCCTCGCTCTCGGTCGGACTGATGGGCAAAATGCTGAAATAGCCGTACTGATCAGACAGATGGCTATAGAATTTCGATCCGGGTTCGCTGCCGTAATGCAAATTGATGTCTCCGCGCTTTGCAGCCCGGTCGCTCGCACGGAAGATGTCAATCGGCTTCGTAACGGGACCCCATATCGGCTTCCAAAAGGGACCCCTTCCTCTGGTTGCATAGGGTCAGCGCGCGTAGGCCCGGAGCTGTCCATTTAGCGCAGGGGCCTGCGGGCGCGGGTTGTTTGTCTTTTCGGCTTTAGCTTTGAGAGCGGTTTTTGAAGCGCCAGGATTCATTCCCGGTCTCAACGATTTCGCAATGGTGGGTGAGCCTGTCGAGCAGAGCGGCGGTCATCTTCGCGTCGCCGAACACGGCCGGCCACTCGCCGAACGCCAGGTTCGTCGTGACGATGATCGAGGTCCGCTCGTAAAGCCTGCTGATCAGATGGAAGAGGAGCTGTCCACCGGCCTGGGCGAATGGGAGATAGCCGAGCTCGTCCATGATGACGAAGTCGAGCCTGGTGATGAAGTCGGCAAGCCGCCCCTGTTTGCCGCTACGTGCTTCTGTCTCGAGCCGATTGACGAGGTCGACGACGTTGAAGAAGCGGCCTCGTGCGCCGTTGCGGATCAGGGCACGGGCAAGCGCGATGGACAGGTGGGACTTTCCCGTGCCGGTCCCGCCGACCAGAACGATGTTGTGCTGCTCGGCGAGGAAGGCTCCGGTCGCGAGTTGGCGCACCAGCCCTTCGTTGACCGGCGTGTCGGTGAAGTCGAAGTCGTCGATGTCCTTGGCCAGCGGCAGCTTGGCAACGGTGATCTGGTATTTGATGGAGCGCGCCTGCTTCTCGGCGATCTCCGAGTTCAGCAGGTCACCGACGATGCGCGGCGGTTCGTGCTGGCGCTTGATGCCGGAAGCCATGATCTCGTCATAGGCGCTGCGCATGCCGAACAGCTTCAGCGTGCCCATCATGTCGAGGATTTGCGAACGTTCCATAGGCATGTATCTCGGCTGGGCGACCGACCGCGGTCGACAGCACTGAGTATTTGTTGTTGTCGAAACGCACGAGGCAGGTCTTGCCGATCGAGGCTTGCACAGCATGGAAGCCGTCGAACTTACCCGGATAGCTGACCAGATGCGGCTTCTCCGTTTCGAATACCTCCCAGATCGTGCGCTCCGTCTGATCGACATGCTTATGAGCACGGGCGTAGCTGATGCACTTGTCCAGCAGCCAGCCATTCAGCTCGTCGTAGGATTTGATGCGGATTCCGACGTGAAGCCGGCCGCCAATCCGACCAAAGACCGGCCACCATTCCGATTTGAAGCCGGCCACCATTCCAATCAAAATCCGGCCAGTTTTCGACACTGAAGATACCCCCTGGGTCAGCAACTTTGGCATCAATCACCTCGCGATGAACGAGGACATTTTGATGCCGGCAAAGAGAAGGCTGACCATGAGACAATTAAGACAAATGCTTCGGCTTGCCGGAAGCGGGACGAGCTCCCGCGAGATCGCCGTCGTATTGGGAATAGCCCGCAGTACGGTGCAGGATAATCTTCAGCGCGCAGCAGCAGTTGGGTTGAGCTGGCCCCTACCGGGGGAACTGACCGATGACGCGCTCGAGAACAAGCTCTTTGCGCGCAATGGCGTCAAACAGGGCACGAGACGACGCGTCGAACCCAACTGGGCCGAGCTTGCCGTCGAGCTCAAGAAGCCCGGCGTCACCCTGCTTATCCTCTGGGAGGAGTATCGTGGGTCGCATCCAGAGGGTTACGGCTACAGTCGCTTTTGTGAGTTCTTCCGTGGCTTTGAGCAACGGCTTTCGCCGACGATGCGCCAGGAGCATGCGGCCGGCGACAAGGTCTTCGTCGACTATTCCGGCAAGAAGATTCCGATCGTTGATCGCAAGACCGGCGAGATCCGCGAAGCGGAGATATTCGTGGCGGTGCTGGGCGCGTCTAGCTTCACCTATGCGGAGGCGACCTGGACGCAAACACTGCCGGACTGGATCGGCTCACATGTCCGGATGTTCCGCTTCTTTGACGGCGTTCCCCGGCTGATCGTTCCCGACAATCTGAAGTCAGGCGTCAGTCGCGCCAGTTTCTATGATCCCGAGATCAACCGCAGCTACGGCATGATGGCTTCTCACTATGGCGTCGGCGTTCTTCCAGCACGGCCACGAAAGCCCAGGGACAAATCTAAAGTTGAGAACGGGGTCCGTTTTGCCCAATCGTGCATCTTAGGGCGTCTGCGCAATCACACGTTCTTCTCGCTTGCTGAGGCTAATGCTGCCATTGGCCAGGCACTCGATCGCATCAATGATCATGTCATGCGCCGGCTCGGCGTCAGTCGCCGGCAGCTGTTTGAGAGTGTCGAGCGCGCCGCGCTCGCCAATCTTCCCGGTGAAGACTACGAATTCGCCGAATGGCGTTTGGTCCGCGTGTCGACCGATTATCACGTCGAGTTCAAGACCTTCCTCTATTCCGTACCGCATGGCCTCATTCGCCAGCAGGTTGATTTGAGAGCGACGGCACGCACCATCGAGATCTTCCACCGCGGCAAGCGCGTCGCCGTTCATCAGCGGCGGTATGGCGGCACTCGGCATGGAACCGACCCGGATCATATGCCCAGTTCCCATCGGCGATATGCCGAGTGGACACCCGATCGCTTTCGGCGCTGGGCTGCATCCATTGGGCCGCAGACCGAAGGTTTGATCACTGCTGTTCTTGCCAGTCGTCCGCATCCTGAACAGGGCTTTCGAACATGCCTGGGCATTCTGCGCCTGTTTCGCGATATCACGCGAGATCGGGCCGAGGCGGTGTCAGCTCGCGCTGTCGAGATCGGCGGTCTGAACTGCAAGAGCATCGCCTCGCTCCTGGCCAACCACAGGGCCGCGCGCCATTCCACCGAACCGACGGCCATCGTTGATCACGCAAATCTGCGTGGCCCCGACTACTTTCATTGAGGAGACAAACCAATGCTGAGCAATCCCACCATCGACATGCTGCGCGAACTCGGCCTTTACGGCATGGCAACAGCCTTCCAGGAGCTTGACGCACAATCCGAAGCCCGCGGTCTTGAGCATGGAGAATGGCTTTCCATACTGCTCGAACGGGAGGCCACCATGCGCCGACAGAAGCGCTTCGAAGCCCGTGCCAGGGCCGCCAAACTACGCCATGATGCACAGATCGAGAATGCCGACTTTCGGGCCGCTCGCGGCCTCGATCGCAACCTGTTCATGGCGCTTGCCGGCTGCGACTGGATCAGAAAGCATCACAGTCTCCTCGTCACTGGGCCAGCCGGCGTCGGCAAAAGCTGGCTTGCCTGCGCGCTTGGTCACAAAGCATGCCGCGAAGACTTCTCCGTCGCCTATCACCGGGTTCCTCGGCTGTTCGCCACGCTCGCACTTGCAAGAGGCGACGGGCGATACGGCAGGATCCTCAAATCCTTGGCCAAGACCGACCTGCTGATCCTTGATGACTGGGGACCGGAAAAACTCAACGATGATCAGCGGCGCGATCTCCTCGAGATCATCGAAGACCGCTACGAGCGGCGCTCGACGATCATCACCAGTCAGGTGCCCCTGGATCGCTGGTACGAAATCATCGCAAACCCAACGCTTGCCGATGCCATCCTGGATCGCCTCGTTCACAACGCCTATCGCATCGATCTCACCGGCGAAAGCATGCGAAAACAGCGCTCGCCAGTCGCACCCGAAAACACCAAAGCTTGACCTGAAACGAAACCAGATCCAAACATCAGACAGACCCAGGATCAGTCCGAGAAATGGCCGCCTTCAAATCGGAACGCCGGCCGGAATGAAATCGGAATGACTGGCCGGCTTCAAATCGGAATCGATGGCCGGCTTCGTCGGAATACGCAGGATTTGAAGCGCAGCCGCGGCGTGAAGAAGCGTTCCCGCACCAGATTGACCTGGTTCTCGACCTGGCCCTTCTCCCACCCCGACGCCGGCGTGCAAGCCACCGGTTCGATCAGATAATGGCTGCACATCTGCAGGAAGCGGCGATTGTATTGCCGTTCATTGCCGACGAAGACCGTCTCCACCGCGGTCTTCATGTTGTCGTAGATGCCGCGCGTACAGGCCCCGCCGAAGAAGGAGAATGCCCGGTCATGGGCGTCGAAGACCATCTCCTGCGTCTCGCGCGGGTAGGCTCTCACATACATCATCCGGCTATGGCAGAGCCGGACATGCGCCACCTTCACCGTCGTCGTCACACCGTTCAGCACGACGATCTCGTGGCTCCAATCGAACTGGTAGGCCTCGCCCGGCGCGTAATAGAGTGGCACATAGGCCTCCGCCGTCACGGACCCGCGCTCCTTCGCCCACGTCCGGGCATAGCGTCGGACGGTGTCGTAACCGCCTTCGTAGCCCAGATCGCGCAAATCCTCGAATATCCGGATCAGCGTCAGCCGTTCGCGGGAGGATTTGGCTTCATTGGCAAGCAGCATTCCATCGAGCTGATCGCGCCAAGGGCCGAGCTTCGGCTGAGGCTGACGGGTCCGCTCGTATTTGAATTCCGTCTCATCGGTGCGCAGAACCTTCCGCACCACTTTCCGCGATATGCCCAGCTCCCGGCAGATCGCCTTGATCGACTTACCCTGCACACGGGAAAGCCGCCGTATCTTCAGAATTGTCTCCACAACAAGCATCCAAATAAAAAGCCTCCGATGAAACCGGAGGCTGTTGTAACCCCATCGCAGATGGGGGTCCCGTTTGGACGCCGATCACCCCATTTGCGGGGTCCTTATTCCATGCCTAATCACAGCCTATCTCACGGACGTCATCACCAAGATCGTCAATGGCCATCCGAACAGCCAGATCGATGACTTGTTGCCATGGTCATATCGCCCGGATAAAATGCTCGGATAAGTCCACGAGCGGGTATGTCATGACCGAGAAAAACACTTGGGAACAGGACGGAATTGATTCCGGTTGGTTCTTCGCCAAGGACGTCGGATCGTTGCGAAGCAACGTCAGCTACCGCCCCGGCGGTTGGTGGTTCCTGGCGAAATGGCTACCCGATACTGTGGAACATGATATCGGGCCATTCAAAACAAAAGTCGCAGCAATGGCTGAAGCGGAGCGCCTTGCGGCCCTGCAGTGACAATGACACACGTCAAGCGTTGAATACCGTGCTGTCAGAACAGCGCCTACAGTGAATCGGCATGCTTGAAGACCGCAGGCGAGAACGACCCTCCCAGCATTACACCAATTGCAGCGGTCATTGGCAGTCGAGCCAAGGGAGGCATCGCCACCGGCAGCTTGAACAGCGCAGCCACGCCGGTGGCGATGATTGCGCCGGCGAACCAGGCGAGCGGCATACCGAAGTGCCATATCACCCAACCGCTAAGAGCTCTCAGCGAGAGAGTGAGGGCAAATTTGGCAACTGACGCACCGTACTTACTCATCACGCATCATCGGCCATAGGACGCCCGGTCGCGTAATAGGTGACCTTCGGTGCGATATAGCTCGCGTCGTTTGCATTGCCGAGCGGGTAGATAAAGCGGTGCGACGCCTTTGGCCGGATCAAAGCCTCATCCGTTGGGACAAATTAGCAGTGAATGCAGCCGACTTGTCGGATCGCTTGGCGCCGAGAACCATCACACGACCTTCGCAATTCCTCTTGTGCACGGGGATTGGGATGCTACGGCCGAAGACGGTGACACCGTTAATCATCCTGGCCAAACCTTCGCGCTCCACAAATCGCGTCGTCGTCACGCCGCGATCGTTAGACTTCAGTTCCCCACGGCAGCAACGGGGTCCCTTCCATTGGCAGGCGCACTGCGGCAAGTCGTGGGGCTTGAGAGTGATGCACCGCCGGCGTGAAGGACAACGGCTGCTCTACCGCACGAGAGCAGAGGGTACGTACCAAGCAGACCTGACCTATTCGACGCCACAGGTTCATCCGCGCCGGGTCACGCTGCGTCGGATCGGGGCTCCGAATGACGACGCCCGGAAGTCAGTGTTGATTTCATGATGTTTCTCTTTGGGCTATCATACCAACATCGTCGTTCACGATCTTTCTTGCCTCGACGGTGGCCGGTAGACGGGTGTCCTTTGGAAGCTCGGGCAGTAGGAGCCGCCAGCCGTTTGCAAGCACCACAACGCCACCCCATAGGCTTTCGTTCTCCATCTCGACGATCGGCTCTTCGAGATCCTTCCTGGGAACATATGCTGATAAGCCATTGTCGGTTCTGCGAATTGTTACTTTCATCTGCCTTTTCCTTCGCTCCGATGCGTGCATTCAGTAGCAGTTTTCAGACTTGGGACCTCGTCGAGGCTCATCAGTTCACGCGCACGCATTCCTACGACGATGCCACGATCAATCCATTCGACGGCATAGATGTAAAACTGCTGGAGAAAAGTCCCCACATCGCGCACAAAACCCGCGTCGCCTTTCCTGACGAGGCTTGCTCCGATCTCTTTCCCGGGATAGGTGCCGTCATTCTTGATGTGACGTGTGGCACAAACCCGCTCACCCGGCATAAACCGCGGAGGATTATGGATTTCGACCTCCTCTTCGCGTCCAACACCCATCCCCATTTCTTTCATCGTTGCGGTTACACAGGGAAGACTCATGGCCGGCCGCGCGCGTAAGCTCGGCCATTGCATTCCGGGTCTAAGCCGGCACGCAGGTCTTCGGCATCGGACATACCGAGGCGCATTGCTGGGCCTCGTAAACTCCCTCGCATTCGGTGCACTTGTCAGGGTCAATCACGTACTTCTCGCCCTTCAACTCGATGGCATCGGAAGGACATTCGAACTCGCAGGCACCGCATTGGGTGCATTGGGATGCGATGATTTTGAAGGCCATTGATCAACTCCTGTTTGTGTCTGGATAGGCAAGCTCAAGCTGTTGCCTGCGATGGATCGATGCCATGCTCAGCGGCGTAAAGAGCGCTAATCGCGGCTTCGATGTAATCATAGCTAAATGCCTCCGTTGCCCGGATCCCAGCTTCCATGAGCTGCTTCTTGGGACAATTTCCAATCTTGGCACACAACACTACGTCTATGCCTTCGAGTGCAGCAATGATACCACCGAGGGTGCCCTCCTCGCCCCAGCCCCCACGGCAATACGGCTCGATCTTGCGATGCCCCACAAATTTAATCCCTGTCTTCGAGGCTTCATAAACTTGGAACTCCTTCGCATGGCCGAAGTGTTCGTTGATGCGTCCGCCCCCCTTCGTCGCAACAGCCACTTGAAGCGACCCGCGCGTGCTCATTGATGCAAGCGTCGTCATAGCCTCGTTCTTAGCTGCCAAATGGTCATCGAGGATGCGTGCAACCACCTCGCGGTAGGCACGACGCTTGCCACCGTTGTAGCCAAATTCGGGCGGAATGTGGTCGAGCGTGAACTCCTGGCCGCGATCAGTGCCGAGAAGGCCGACTGCATCGGCGCGGCACTGTCGGCAGTGACGCATCAGCTTGGCGCCACCTTCGAGACGATCCTGAAGCGCCTTCAGTTCGAGCGCATTTGGGCCGCGCTGTCCGGTGAGGCCAAAACAGGTGCCGTGTGCCGGGTCGGAGATCAGCGGCATGACGTTGTGCAGAAATGCGCCGCGCTTTTTGACCCATTTGTTGACTTCGATCAGGTGCTGGTCATTGACGCCGGGGATCATCACCGAATTAATTTTTGTTAGGATGCCGCGTTCGCTCAGCATCTCAAGCCCCAACATCTGCCGCTCATGCAGAATTTTGGCAGCATCCATACCGGTGTATCGGCGATGACGATAAAAGATCCACGGGTAAATCTTCTCGCCGACTGCGGGGTCAACCATGTTGATGGTGATCGTCACGTGGCTGATGTTCAATTCGGCCAACTGATCGACACGCTCCGGCAGGGCAAGTCCATTGGTGGAAATGCATAGCTTGACGTCCGGGATCTCCCTAGCGACGCGTTCGAAAGTCGCCCTCGTCTTCTCCCAATCGTAGCAGGCATCGCCCGGACCCGCGATGCCGAGAACGGAAAGCTGCGGCAATTCGTTGGCGACGGCAATCACCTTACGCAGCGCCTGGTCCGGTGTCAGCTTTTCCGAAACGACGCCAGGCCGACTTTCGTTGGAGCAATCATATTTACGATTGCAGTAATTGCATTGGATATTGCAGGCTGGTGCGACTGCGACGTGCATACGCGCAAAATAGTGGTGCGCTTCTTCTGAAAAGCATGGGTGATCCTTGATCTTCTCCCAGGTAGCCGAATCCATGTGGGTTGGCCTCGAGGACAAGCCGCAGGACGAGGATGCGCAGCCACCGGATTTCGCGGTTGTCAGCAACTGCCCAGAGGATGTCGTCTTGGCCAGGCTTTCAAGCGAAATAATCGGTGCACTCATCGAACAGCTCCACTGGTGAGTAAGGTCGTTGTCAAATATGCAAGCGCTGTGCCAACCAAATCAGATCGTAATTTCAACACGTTGTTGTTTCGTGTTCGATTTGCGCCAATTGCTCCGACGCCGTTTTGTCGAAGTCGCGACAATAAGCGGCCAAATTGGACAATAGACCCGCGTGCCTGAGGAAGAGGGGTTGCTCACGCCCAAGATAACGTCGGCTCACCACTTAGATCTTCTTCACCTGTATACGATGGCGACGCAATGCATAGCCAACTTGCCGCGGTGTGAGGCCTAGAATCCGAGCTGCCTTTGCCTGAACCCAGCCGGCCTTCTCCATAGCACTGATTAGCAACTCGCGGTCGGTTAGATGTGGTGCCACCGTTAAGCCGGCCGGTCCGGTGGAGTAACCGAAGCTGACCGGGGATTCGACCGTCCCATTGAGTGTATTGCCCGCAAGTGGCCGGTCAGCGCTTTTCCAGAGCATTGAAGAAAGGCATTGGTCTTTCAGACAGGAGAAATCTGATGGAAGGATCGTCCCCGAACGCGCGAGAGTGGCGGTCCTCCGGACGCAATTTTCAAGCTCTCGGACGTTGCCGGGAAAGTTGCATTTTGACAAGAGCTCGAGCGCAGCCGGCGTGAATGTGAGATCCCGATTGTTTTCTCGGTTGAATCGGTCGAGGAAAACCCTCGCAAGGCGTGAAATATCTCCATTTCGCTCCCTGAGAGGCGGCAAAAATATGGGTACCACATTGATCCGGTAGTAGAGGTCGGCCCTGAACTCCCCATCCGCGACTGCCGCCTCTAGATCCTTGTTCGTGGCGCATATGAGTCGAACGTCCACCTTGAGTGTTTTTGTGCCGCCGACTCGCTCAAGCTCACCCTCCTGCAGGACGCGCAACAGTTTCGCTTGAAAGACCGGCGAAATCTCGCCGATCTCATCGAGCAGCAGGGTTCCACCGTGCGCCAATTCGAAACGACCGGCGCGCTGGGAGATGGCCCCAGTAAAGGCGCCCTTTTCATGTCCAAACAGTTCCGATTCCAGCACACCTGCAGACAGTGCGGCGCAGTTCAACTTCACGAAGGGCTTCTTTCTTCGAGGTGAAAGCTCGTGAATGGCCTTTGCAAAGAACTCCTTGCCTGTGCCGCTTTCGCCCCTGAGAAGTACTGCAGAATTGGTTATTGCAACAACTTTCACGCTTTCGACCACCTGTTTGAGCGCAGGGCTTTCCCCAACGATCCAATCGATTTTTGTGAGGCGCTGGCCAGGTTCGGGGAGTTCCTTCTTGCCTGAACTAGTTTTGCGGGCTCCTTCCTCGCCCAAGGTTGGTTGACCATCGCGGCTCTGGTGGCGATCCAACCGAACGGCCCGGGCCGCAAGGTTGGCAATCATGGACAGGAAACGTACCTCTTCCTCAAATTGTATCCTGGTGCCGCCATCCTTGATGCGGTCGAGCCATAGCGTTCCAAGCGTTTCTTGATCCACCTTCATCGGGACGCCAAGGAAGGTGGTCGGGCCGGTGGCATTCGAGCTGGTTTGGAGCTCAGCCTGGAACAGGTCCGACTTGCAAGTGTCCGGCACGACCAGTGGCGCGCCTTTTGCGACGATTCTGTCTATTGCAGCCTTCGCCGGAATGCAGCGAGCGCCTTGAGATGCTTGCTCCACGCCAAGCGCTGCAACCATCTCGGGCGCTCCTCCAGCATTCAGAACGACGATTGCGCCGCGCCGCATTGGGAGCATTGCGGAGAGGGCGCTAATGACATTGGCAAGCTTGGCCTCGAGACTGGCTGGACCAATCAAGACTTTCGATACCCGATAGATACCGCTGGCCCAAAAATCCGGTTTGTGCATAGTTTGAGCGGATCGTTCAGTCATACCCTCATTGAGCCCATTGTGCAGCATTTCAGCCTGGAGACACCGTCTGGACCGCTCATGCTCCCAACGAAAACCCACCGCGATGCTAATATTATTAGGTGCTTACATCGGCACTTGAGAGTACGCGAATGTAGCCGTCTTGCTCGACAAAAGCGAGATGCTTTTGGGTTTCATGAGGACTAGAGTTAGCTGCTATTAACCGAATTTGAAGAGGACACCGAATCCACCTCGTGGGTAGCTCCAATCGATATCACCGTTTGCTTCGCACAATACTCTACATGTACCGCACTCCATGCACCCGTCAGCAGTAACTTCGACTTGTCCGTTTTCATTTACCTCATAACATTGGGCTGGGCAGATCCGCGTCAGTGCGAGCAAGTTTGCGCTCGGAGACAGATGCGGTCGCACTTTAATATGCGGCCGCCCCGCGTCCACCAGATAGCGATTCTGGTAAAGCCTGTCCTCGATGCGAACGAATGGAGCTGTCATCTCGTTTCTCCCTTTAGCGCCAAGCAAGTGCCAAGCGGACCGCGTCGCTGAACAGTCCCCATCGCGAACGTGCCTTGACAAAGGCGGCCGTAGTCGCTTTTTCCTTCTCGATCTTGGGTGTGCCGTCGACGCGCACGAAATTTTGCGCTGCCTTGGACAGCAGCTGCGGGTACGTAAGAAAAAAGTTGCGTGAGTTCGTGTGGAGCAGGGCAGGCATGTCCTTGTATTTTTTTAGGTCTTTCACAACAAAAGATTTGTCCAGCATGGCCTTGTAAAGGGAGAGGTTTTCCTGGGCCATCGAGCATCCTTGGCTCTTGATTATGGAGATCGCCTCGCCGGCGATGCGGCCCGACGTCATGGCGAGATTAGAGCCCTCGCGATGCACGGCATTGTTAAGCTGCCCCGCGTCACCAACCACAACCCAGCCGTTTCCAAAGAGCTGCGGAATTGCCTTGTACCCACCTTCCGGAATAAGGTGCGCCGCATATTCCTTAACCTCCGAACCCGCAAGTAGTGGGCGGATTGATGGGTGGTCCTTGAAGCCGTCAAGAAGGGTATACGGACTTTCCATGGTCGCTGCGAAATCGGAGACAAGGCAGCCGAAACCGAGTGAGACTGATTCCTTGTTGGTATAAAGAAATCCCAATCCGGCCATTCCGCGCGAGATTGTCCCAGCCGCTTCAATAACACAGCCTTGATCGCCGGTAAGGCCGAAGCGCTCGCGGATGACCTCTTCCGGCAGGAAATGCATTTCCTTGACAGCGAGTGCCACGGCCTCGGGTTTCGGCACCTTGCGAAATCCTGCTCTCGTGCCGAGCAGGCCGTTGACACCTTCTGCGAGGACGACCACTTCCCCGTGGATGGGATCGCCAGCACGATCGGTGCGTACGCCTATCACCTTGCCCCCGCCATCGACAACCAGCTCCGTCGCGGTCGTCTCGCACAGAACTGTCGCACCGGCCTCGCGCACTTTGCGCGAAAACCACTTGTCGAACTGGGCGCGAATGATCGTGTAGCGGTTCGGCGTCGGCTCATTAAAATCGTCCGACCGGTAGTGCACTCCGGTGTGCGAAGTGTCGTCCATCAGCCAAAAACGCTGCTCGATTAGATGCCGCTCAAGAGGTGCGTCATCCCGAAAATTCGGAATGATTGTCTCCAGCATGTTGGCGTACAGTATGGCGCCTTGGACGTTCTTGGAGCCCGGGTACTCTCCGCGTTCCAACTGCAGCACCTTTAGGCCGCGTCTTGCCATCGTGTAAGCAGCCGCGTTTCCAGACATACCGGCGCCGACGACGATAGCGTCGAATTTCTCGTTGGTCATAGGGTCCTACCTCAGTTCACTAGTCTGATATGATTGCCCGGTGCCAACCGTCTGATGAAAACTTCCGTCAGTGCCGGCAAAAAACTGACCGCGTCGGCGACAACACCGATATTGGCGAAATCGAAGATTGGCGCGTTCGGATCAGTGTTGATAGCGACTATGAGATCAGCTCCCTCGACGCCAACGCGATGCTGGACCGCGCCCGATATCCCAGCCGCGATATAGAGTTTCGGCCGGATCGTTTTGCCAGTTTGGCCGATCTGCCGATCAGCCGCCATCCACCCCTTTTGCACTAACGGCCGAGAACAGCCATAATCGCCGCCGATCGTTTGCGCGAGATTCTTCAGGAGCTGCAGGTTGTCAGCAGCGCCGAGTCCAAGCCCGCCGGCAACTACTACATCCGCATAGGCGAGATTAGCGTTTTCCGATTGGCCATCGGAAAGGAAACCGACGACTTTCGTGACGATCTCATCCTCGAGCATCCGCAAATCATGCCGGATTACCCGCCCGATTCGCTTGTTTGACCGCTGTGGCATGCGCATGACCCTTGGTCGCACAGTTGCCATCTGAGGACGGCAATTGAGCGTGTAGATCGTGCAAAGCAAGGAGCCGCCGAATGTGGGCCGGGTGGCTGCGAGGGAACCGTCGGCATCCACATCAAGTCCAGTGCAGTCGGCTGTGAGCCCCGTCAGCAGTGTGGTAGCTACGGAACCGGCGAGGTCCCGACCAAGCGTCGTCGCGCCGAGAAGCAGAATTTCGGGTTTATAGGTGTTGACGAGATCTGTTAATGCTTTGGTGAAAGACTCGTTTATATAATCGGTGAGCAGCGGCTTTTCGACGAGGTAGACCAGGTCGGCATCATAGGCGAAGGCCTCAGCGACAGCATGCTGGGTAGAATCTCCGGGCGGCCCGAGAACAACACCCGCGAGCTGCACGCCCAGCTGGTCAGCTAGTCTGCGTCCTTCGCCGAGAAGCTCGAACGAGACCGGGTGGACCTGACCGCGCTCCAGCTCGATGAAAACCCAGACGTGCTGGTAGTTCTTGAAGTGGTCAGGAAGGTTCTTCTTGGTGCCGGCTCGACCGAGCGCAGCGGGTGGCGGTGCTTTAGTTTTTCGAGTTCCCATTATCTGCTCCTATCTCGTCACGCGCTATCAGCAGAGGAGAGCTCGTGTTGCAGCGCCGGCTGGTGAGTGAAGATGGACGCGACCAGCTCTTTAGCTATGTCGTGCACTCTCTTTTCGGTAGTGTCGATTTGCACCGCTTTTTGTTCTCGCGGGGTTGGAGCGAAGACCCGCTTGACGACCGTCGGTGAACCCCGCAGCCCGCATTTGGCGATGTCTTCAATGCCGGCTTCCCCCGCATTCCACTTGACGATCTCGCTGCGCGCTGCGCGCAAGGCGTCATCAAGTGAGCCGCGGCGAATGACGGTGGTGCCCTCTAGCATGGTGATGAGGCAAGGCAATTTGCTTTTCAGAGCGTGCGTTCCGCCTTCCGAGCGGCGCTCGACCGTAATCGCCCGCGCGCTGAGATCTATGGAGGTAATCTTCGCAACATAGGTCAACTGCACGAGGTTCAGGCGCTTTGCTATTCCAGGGCCGACCTGGGCGGTGTCGCCGTCGATTGTCTGCTTGCCTGTGAAGACGATATCGGGCATGTCAAAGCTGTTGCCAATCTGCGATATTGCCTGAGAAAGTGCGAAGGAAGTCGCCAACGTGTCAGAGCCGGCAAAGTGACGGTCAGTCAGGAGTATCGCCCGGTCTGCGCCATAAGTGAGTGCCTTGCGCAGTGCTTCCTCTGCCATGGGCGGGCCCATGGTGAGCACCGTGACTTCGCCGCCATGGAGGTCGCGCACTTTGAGGGCTTCTTCGAGAGCAAACAGGTCGTAAGGGTTGATAATGGTCGGCACGCCTTGGCGCATAATCGTGTTTGTCACGGGATGGACGCGTATCTGCGCTGAGTCCGGTACCTGCTTTATACAGACTACAATGTGCATGAGGTTTCTTTAGCTCCGATCGCATTTGGGCCCGAAGGTTTCGCCTGTCTTCAAAGCACCAATCATGCCAACCACATGACTTGTCAGTAACCGACTGGAATTTAAGCATTGTTCGTTTCTGTACGATCGGATTGCTGACAGTCTTGTCGGATTTGGGACGTAATATGTCGTAAACCAAACTCACCTGTCGCTTCCGAAAGACTTCAGCACGGTTTCCAACGGTACAAACGTCTGTCCTGGCGCGGCAGTTTTAGTCGGATCGCGTTGCTCAAGCACCCTGAACACCCGATGTGATAGTGGCGAAGAAGTCGCAAAATCCGCGTAGGCGCGTTCCAGCGCGTCGCGCGCACGTGCGCGGTGGTCTGAAAAGTTCTCCTCAGCCAGGTACTGTCCCATGCGTTTCATGATGTGGAGCCGTGAGACGTCGAGCACCTTCGACTCATACGAAACGTCAAGGACCTCAAAGAATTCCTCGGCAGTCGACAAGCTCAGTAGCCGCGCGAAAATTGCGTCACTCGAAACGGCCCCGCCATCACAAGTCATTGCATTCTCCTATAGGTGGAATTAGTTTTCTGGTCCTAGTTGCTTGCTAGACGCTGAAGCCGACCCGGCAGCGGACCTTTCAAGCCGTTCCCGTAAAATGATCAGCGTGCTGCGGCCGCGGAGTTGTCTATCCTCCGCCTTTCACCTGCCGCAGAGAATGGAAACGAACCGCGAAGTTTCATCACAATTCCAGGTATCACCTCGAGTACCTGATCGACATCCTCCTCGCGGCTGAAGTGTGAAAAGGAGAAGCGAACTGCGCCGAGTGCCGCAGCGTCGGGGTTCATCGCCTCGAGAACATGGCTCTTTCGCGAGGAGCCAGAACTGCAAGCGGAGCCAGACGCGCAGGTGATGCCGTGGCGATTGAGGAGAAACTGAACGGCTTCACTGCCGATGCCCTCGAAGACCACATTTGTCGTGTTAGGTAACCGCGCAAGCGGGTCGCCGGTGACGAAGGTCTTGGGAATGCGTTCGAGAAGTCCTTCCTCCAAACGATCGCGAAGCGATTTCACCCATGTGATTTCCTCGTCCATGCGCCACAAGGCAAGTTCGCCTGCCTTGCCCAAACCTACAATCCCGGGCGTGTTCTCTGTTCCCGCGCGTCGGTTGCGCTGCTGGTGCCCACCCATGATAAGTGCATGAAAGGGCACGCCGCTCTTTATGTAGAGTGCTCCGACGCCTTTCGGTCCATGGAACTTGTGACCGGAGAGCGACAGCATGTCGATTGCGGTCGATTTCAGGTCCACTGGAAGCTTACCGATCGCCTGCACTGCGTCAGTGTGGAAAATTGCGCCGACATTCTTGGCCATCTCAGAAAGCCTGGCCACGGGGAAGATCGTCCCGGTCTCGTTGTTCGCCCACATAATTGAGACGATTGCTACACGATGGGTGAGGGCGGCCCGATAGGCGTCGAGATTGAGTCGGCCATGTTGATCGACCGGGATCCGGTGCACCTTGATTCCTCTTGTTTTTTCAAGGTGACCACAGAGCGTTAGAACCGCCGGGTGTTCAACCGCTGAAGTGACAATTTCTGATCGCTCGGGCATGACGTCCAGCGCCGAAAGAATCGCCGTATTGTTGCTTTCGGTCCCGCCCGACGTAAAGATAATCTCATGATCGAACTTGGCACCGATCAGCGCTTGCAATTGCTGGCGCGCCGTCTTCATCGTTGCGCCGGCAGCGGCGCCAATGTCGTGCATCGACGAGGGGTTGCCAAATTGGTCCGCAAAGAACGGCAGCATTGCCTGGAGAACTTCGGAATCGACGCGTGTCGTTGCGTTGTTATCGAGATAGATCGACATCCAGGTGGCCCTCCGCCTACTTAAATGACGCCAGGAGCACGCTGGGACACCAGCACTGATGCGGCATTCTTGATCCTTTTTCATGATGATCTTGTATTCTCGTTCTGCCCGGTCAGCTAAAGGACTTCCCGCAGGCGCAGTTCTCGCTCGCGTTGGGATTGTCGAAGATGAATCCGGGTGAATTCACATCCGTTTTGAAATCGACTGTCATGCCGCCGACGTGAGGTTCAGAGTCTGAGTCTACGAATACTTTAACCCCTCCCGCCTCAATGACAGCATCGCCGTTGCGTGACTCCCTTTCCAAAACCAGGTGGTATTTGAAACCAGAGCAGCCGCCCGCTTGCACTTTGATGCGTAATCCAGTCGCCGGCTTGGGAGCCTTTGAAAGCGCAAATTTCACTGCGGCAATGGCACTGTCGGTGAGCGTTATCATAACCCGTTTCCCCCGTTTCCAAGTTGCACTTGCGAAAAGCGATGCACTTGGCGTGCCAACAGAAAAACTGTTCGAAAACAACACCCCATCTTAACACAGAGGTGTCGCATGTATGACACCGTTGAAAATCCGACATTGCCGAGTTGATCACACCGAGTTCGAGTTAGGTTTTGCCGGGCCTGGGCAAAGGAGGCTATCCTCTGCCACCCGCAATCAGATGAGCGCCGCGATGCAGAAGGGGGTCAGAACAAGAGCAGTCCGAAATCGTACGCTAAGGCCGAACGGAACAGGAACGATGTCGTAGTTCGGATGTGCAACATCCGATCTCTGTGGATTGCCATCGACATGCGCCAGTTTTGATTTCTCTGTTCGGCCCGACTCGACAACGCTTCACGCAGATTGGTCATGAATGGAGTCGGGCGATGGCAAAGCGCAAGCTTCTCAATGATCAAGATCGCCGGAGGCTTGTCGATATCCCAGTCGACGAGGACAGTGAACCGCGCCAATAAAAGCTTTCTGGGTCGTATCGTCAAACTTGCCGCGAAGCCTGAGCCCCATTTGAATGTGGCGGATCTCGCCACCGCCCGTCAGGCGAGGAAAGAACCAAGGTCGCCGCTGAGGGAGTGACAGCGGCAGCCGTGACAGACGAGCAATGCTTTTGTGGCAGGACCGCTCAACTGTGCAGTGTCTATTCGGTTCGTTTGAGCAAGTTTCCTTTAAACCTCCTCGGCCGGGCGAGACCGCGATCGTCTAACGGAGTCCCTCACAATCTGGGTGCCAAGGAGGAGGTTGTCCCAGAAAGGGACAAGGCATGTGTTTCGCACTGGAATACTTGAGTTACGAACACCGACGCCTGGAACCGGAAAAAGATGAACACACAACTGGTCGTCGAATAACGACGATCGCCCATTTGTGCCATGCGTCTGCCTGCAGCTTCTACAGTTCGTTTAGCAGCTGCCTCGCTGCGTTGTGAGCGCGGAACCCTACGTCGAAAAAATTTTTCGATCGATGCCATAATGCCCCCTAACTCGTGGCGGATGTTCTGTAGACCTTTTCTTTGTTCGAGGGCGCCGTGGATGGCTTGCAGGTCGCCGCACTTGATCGACTGCAACAGACTTTGGCGCGACAGGCTGAGGGTCTCCGTGGCGTCGCAGTTGGTTCGAAGCCGTCACCGCATGTGGAGATGAAACGGGCGTTGAGTTCCGCCGTCAGGCGAATGCGCCAGGTGGCACCTGAGGTGATCTGTTCGCCCTTAATGAGGCCGTCGTTGATGTGACGGTCTGGCGGTTGAGAATGCAAGCGATGACGGCACCGGAGTACTGCGGTGCCAGCCGCCGCAGCGCCAGCGTATACTCGTCGGTGCGAACCGTCGCCGGCCGCGAGCGCGGCCTTACCGCCGTTCCAGGGCAGGACGAGACGTGCCAACGCCTCGTCTCGGGAGACATGGAGGGTGATCTCCCCGATGAGTGTGCAAAAGAGCGCCTTGCGGTCCCACGCCGTCGTGCTGGGGGCGTGCCAGACGTTCGCGAGATCGGCCGGCAATTCATGAAACGTTCATGAACGCCTTTCTGCGAACGCTTTTCAAACTCAATGCGGTACCAGGTGGTAAAGACGACGCCGAGCTTGCTGGGCTTGCCGGTGCCATGACCGACATTGCGACCGGCGATGCCCAAGAACTATCGGACCACTCTCGAGACATTTCTGAAGACATTGATTCGGGCCAGGGCCTCGTTGGAGGAGGCCATCAACAATTTTGTCGATCTCATCCTGCCTGATGAACTTGGGGAGGCGCGACGCGCTCTTGCCGAGGACAACCTCGAGCTTCGCGACCGGTTCATACGAGAAGTCGCGCAGTTGACCAGTGCCGAAGTCTCAAGCCTGGCAGGATCCTCCGCCAAAAATCCCTATGCAACAGCGGCGCGCGGGAAAAAGGCGCTAGACAGCTTTTCGGTTCAGCGTCGCGGCACAGAAAATCTCCTAGCGTTCCAGTTCCATTATGGTCGGCCGCATCCGGTGCTTGCACCGCTGCCGCAATCCTTCTCCGCCTGGCAACGCGCCTTCTGGTTCGTATCTGCCAACGGCTGGCTTGATGATAAGACACCGGTCGACATCCTGGATCATCCCGAAGAAATTGCTTCTGCGGCCGACCGTGAACAGCAAGAGGTCGTCGGTTGATATCCCGAGTTAGGCCGAGCCACCTTCGCCTTTTCCGAACATCAACAGGTGGACGCTCAAGGTGGAACCAAACTTCATCCCCACCACCTTTCCTCGTTTGGCACAGCACAATTCAATCTCTGCATGGGGCAACCTACGCGTTTAGCACCGGTTAACGACGGCGGCGGAAACTGCATGGCGACGCTCTATGCCGCAAGAAGCAGAGAGGCGACGGTATTTGAATCGATTTTTCATGAAATCGAGATCCGTTCGCCTTTCCGCTGTCGAACAGCGGACGATCACTATCATTGTCCGTAACCCAATCTGCTGCTGGCAAGCCTTTTTGCGTCCGACTTGAAGGCATGGGGCCTTAGCCTCTCAGACCCGATCGAAACGTCGAAGTCTACCTACGCTGACAGCGTTTCGTGGGCGCAGGCCATTCACGGTGCGTCGGTGGATATCGACGGCCTGATCTGGCGTCCCGTCAATTTGATCCCGATCAACGTATTGTTCTATTCGTGGATCGTATCGCAGCGGACGAGTTGAAGATCAGGGATTCCCGGCCATTCGCTTCGAATACGAGCCCTGTTCTCGAGCTCCGCGACAATGACTGCGTGCCCGCATTACGATCATCTCGTAGAAATTCTCCGAGGCCTCAGCGCCTCACCAAAGTGACAGCCTCCGTTCGCGCTCGTTCCCGGACACGCGCCGTCATGTCCTGCTGCACGCTACGCACCTGCGACACTGTCGTTTTCACCTTCGTTGCCTGCTGCTCGTCAATTCCGTGGGTCTTGGCGACCCTCGAGAGATCGCCGGCCTTCAACTGGGCAAGGTCGGCCGGCGAAAGTCTTTTCGTCACCGCCAGGGACAGACGTTCAAATTCGCGTCTGAGACCCTCATCACTCTGGAAGGATCGAAACCGCTCCTCACCCTCCGATGACAGGACCCCAGCAAGTTTGCTGGACGGTGAGGGAATTTCCACACGCTGACGGGCCTGTTCCTCAAGGTGCTGTGTGACGAGCTGATGCCGCTCGAAGTCGATCGCCAATCCATAGTCGGCCAACGCCGCTGCGAGCTTCTGCATATGTGCTTCGGCCGTCTGGCGCTCGGGGCTCGGGCCGCGCCACCAGGTCCGCCCCTCCCCGGCCAACTCGCCGCGCCGGCCCGCCCGCACGTCGTCGCCGGCGGCAGCGCCGGTTCGCGCATCCGTAATCGCCTCCAGCGAAGCCGTCTGGCTGTTGCCGAAGACCAGCCGCGACAGATGTTCGATCTCCGTCCGCTTGTCGGCAAGCCGCGTGGATTGACGCAGACGCGCGCCGATTTCGCTTTCGCTGAGGTCCGGAAGCTCCCGCGCCGGAACAAGCGGCCGCGGTGAGACCACTGCATGCTCGACGTGACGCTCCGTCTCAATCCGCAGCATTCGCTCGTTCCCGGCAATGCCCTGCGCGAAGACGTCCGCGGCGCGCCGCTTAGCGGGCTCCAGACTGTCATGTCGTGCAGTCTCGGAGAGCACGGCCTCCAACATGGCCTTGGCGCGGGCGCGGTTGTCCAGCTCGGCCGAGCGGAGGCGAAGGACGTCCCGCATCGCGCGCAGGGCTCTCCGTTCACATTGACAATCGAGGTTGCAATCGCCGCCCTTTCGGTGAGCATCAGATTGCGCTCGAGCCGGCGCCGGGTTTGAGCGATCGCAACCGCATATCCCGGCTCGATAATCCGCGACATCGCCTCATCGGCAGATACACCACGCACCACGGCGTTTGCCGCCCCGGCGAGGGCTTTTCGCATGCCGGCGGCCTCCGCCCAGGAATCGGCCACATTGGCGAGACGCGACATGCGGTCCATCGGACTGAACACCTCGCGGTCAATCGCCACCCGATTGAGTTCCAGGCCGAACATGTCGGTCGTATCCATCCGAGGTGGGCCGCGGGACTTGGGGTCTCGCGCGTGGTAGCATAGCAGAATGGAGATCGACGAGGACAAAATCGATGACGCGGTCCTGTGTGATCCGTTGAACAAGTCGAAGTCGCTGGTCCTGACGGACGAAGGTCTACGGCGTTCGGAAGAACTATTCCGCCGGTTGTTTACACGGTAAAATCCAGTTTCGGCTTTCACCCACAGCCCGGTGTTCAGGTTTTGCGTCGCGCTTTTCGGACCCATTTTGCGGCGAGGTCATCGACGGCTTTGTTGAGCTGCGAGAAGTTGGCGCTGTTGGGATTGTAATCGCTGCTGCCCCACCATTCTAGGATTTCGGCATGTCGCTCGTGCGCCGGGTCTGCAAGCGCCTCGCGGAACTCCTGATAACCCCATGGACCACCAACGTCTTCAGGCGGGCAGTGTCCCGTTGCTTCGAGGAGCATCGGTCCTTCCGTGCCGACTGCAGGAAAGGTGCGCTCGATCTTGATGCTGTGTTCCCAACCGTCGCCAAAGTCGTAAAGGTATTTGAACGATTTCGCACCGGTGTCCTGGACTGCCGACAGCAGCGAGACCCTGCGGGCATCGATCGGACCATCCCCCCATTCCTCGTCTGGCAAACCAAAGCCGACGTCACGCATGCGGAATTCGTAAAGGTGGCTGTTGGTCCAGCCCATCGCCGCCTGCAATACCTCGTGCAGCCGACTGAGCCTGATGGTGAACGGTACGACAACGCGCCGCATCACTATCGGCTCGACATGATCGAGGGTGACCTTCAGGCGGACGGCAGAAGCCACCATCGTCAGGCCGCCAGCATTACGGTTGCCGGCGATGCACGTTTCCACTCCCAGGGCAGCAGTTCGTGCAGGCGCGTCACAGGATGGTCGGCGATGCGAGCCAGGACATCGGCAAGCCACGCCTTTGGGTCGACATCGTTGAGGCGGCAGGTGGTGATGACGGTCAGCATGACAGCGGCACGATCGGCCCCACGCTGGGAACCGGCGAAGGTCCAGTTCCGTCTTCCCAATGCGACACTTCTCAGCGCCCGCTCGGCTGCGTTGTTCGTGAGACAAACTCTACCGTCTTCGAGGAAGAGGGCAAAGCCCTCCCAGCGCTTGAGCATGTAATCGATCGGCTCGATGACCTCGGACGATCTGCTGAGCGTGGCGCGTTCCTTCGTCAACCACTCGTGCATGTCATCGAACAGCGGCTTGCTTCTCTCCTGCCGCGCAGCCAGTCGTTCTTCGGCACTCAATCCGTTGATCTGCCGCTCGATCCCGAACAATTCGTCGTAGCGCTTGACGGCCTCAAGCGCGATCGGCGAGATCGGCTTGCCCTTGCGTTTGCGATCCCGCGCATTCTTCTGGATATCGGCCAGCTCAAAGAATTTACGCCGCGCATGCGCATGGCAAAAGGCGAAGGTGATCGGCACCTCTTTCGTTGCGGCAACAGCGATCGGCTCGAAGCCATTGTAGCAATCGCTCTGTAGAATGCCGCCGTATCTGGCCAGGTGCTTCTGCGGATGTTCGCCGCGCCGGTCACTCGACGCATAATAGATTGCGGCTGGCGGCGCTGTTCCCCCGAATGGCCGGTCATCGCATACGTAAGTCCATATGCGTCCGGTCGTGCATTTGTCCCTGGCCTGAATGGGAATGGTGGTGTCATCACCGTGAAGACGCTCGGCCGCAAAGACATGCGCCTCGATCAGATCGAAGACAGGCATGAGAGCGGCTGTTGCGTACCCGACCTGGTCGGCCAGCGTCGAGGTCGAAAGATCGATCCCCTCGCATTTGAACCGGGCACTCTGCCGGTTGAGCGGGCTGTGCATGCCGAACTTGTCGAACAGGATCGTCGCCAACAGATGAGGACCGATGAAGCCGCGCGGCGTGGCATGGAACGGTGCCGGCGTCTGACTGATCGCCTCACAGTCACGGCACGTGAACTTTTCCCGCACCGTCTCGATCACCTTGAACCGGCGCGGAATCTCTTCCAGCGTCTCGGTGACGTCCTCGCCCAGCTTCGACAAGCGTGAACCACCACAGCAGGCGCAAGTCGTCGGCGGCTCGATGACGATACGTTCGCGCTCGATATCGTCCGGCCATGGCTTGCGCACCGGTCGTTTGCGCGTGAACGAACGTACGCTCGAGGTTCTGGCGCTTGCTGCCTGTGCCGCGACCTCGTCCTCCGTCGCCGCCGTCACGAGTTCCTCGAGCTGCAGTTCCAACTGGTCGAGCAGGCGCGCCGTGCGTTCAGAGCGCTGGCCTCGCAACTCGCGCCTGAGCTTCTCGATCTTCAATTCCAGAGCAACGATCAGCGCCTCGTTGTCAGAGAGCATCGCCTGCGCATTGGCCGCTTCCGCAACTGCGATAGCGTGTTTAGCCTGCAAGGCTTCATGCTCGCCAAGCAGCGCCAGGTAAGCGCCAACAACATCCACAGGAAGATCGACAGGCTTTGAGATCATGAAGCCATTCGATCAGATTTCCCCTGTATTTTCAATTGAATAATGCTAGCCGACCTTCGTCGGCCGCCAGGTTTCTTGAGGGTGCCTCCAGTCGATCCCGGACAGAAGATAACTCAGCTGCGCGGGTGATATCGCGATCGCGCCGCCTTCCGCAGACGGCCAGACGAACCGGCCGCGGTCCAACTTTTTTGTAAAAAGGCAGCTCCCCTGGCCGTCACTCCAGATCACTTTTATCAGCGATCCGCTACGACCGCGGAATACAAAAAGATTGCCGTCCAGAGGGTTCAGTTTCAGCACCTCCTGCACCCGCAACGCAAGCGATGGAAACCCACACCGCATGTCGGTATGGCCCGTTGCAATCCACACCCGCACATTTTGACCGGAAGGAAGCGTGATCACCGCAACGTCTCCAGACCCCGCATGATCCGCAGCAGCGCCTCAACGTCGACGCTGCCGTCCACGACCACACGACGGCCGTTCGCCGCGACAATCTCCATGCGGCCGGAAGGAGGCGCTACCGGATGCTCCATCGCAGCAGGTGGAGTGACCTGCTTCACCGGCACAAAAGTTTCCGGCATGACGAACGCCGGCACAAAACCATCGGTTTGTTTCTGGCTGTGCAAACCCTGGCGAACCGATTTGCGCCAACGGTTTAACAGCGAGCGGCTGATGCCGTACTGACGGGCCGTGGCCGACGCCCGGCCTCTCCCCGCAAAGCTTTCTGCGACAATCCGCAGCTTCTCATCCTCAGTAAATCGACGCCGCCGTCCGGTGTTGATCACCTCAAGACGGCTCACCCGAGACCCGCTGTCCCCTTCAAAAATCTCCATCTGTCCAACTGTCCTTATGCCTGGGAATAAGGACAGGGTCTGAACAGTTTTATCCAATATTCAAAGGCGGTCTCGCTCGGACGGATACTGTCGGTCAGCCGCCGTCGGATCCCATCCGGCATTTCCACGGCGAGGTCCGCCGGCAGGCGATGCGCCGCGGGGAATTCGAGCGACCCGCGCTTGTCCTGTGCAAAGGCCCGCGTTGCGACGATCTTGCTCTCGTCCGGCAGCAGGCCAAGATCGCGTGCCACCTCGACCAGCTTCAAAGCCATGTAGCTCTGCGTGAGGCGTCCGACGGCATGAGCCTCGACATTGCCGATCGGACGGCGCTCGGCGTCGCGGATCGCATTTTCGTAGAGCTCGACGAACAGGCGATGACCGTCGACGGGTTCCTGCAGGATTGTCCTGCCGCGTCTTTTGCTTTGGGCGCCCTCTGTGTCCCGGCGTTGCGCCAACAGATGAGCAACATCTTCTTGTGCACGGATTTCCACTGCTGCGATCCGATCCTTCGAAACGCTGCGCGCTTCCATTCGGGCAAGCACATGGTTCCAATCGTCCGCGAAGCGTTGCAACTCTCCAGGTGTCATTGGCCGTGACTGCTCGCGCTCCAATGCCAGCCGGCCACTGGGGCGATGCGTCCATTGATCGTCGCGGCGCTCATTGTCGTAGATGACGGAGCCGCCACGTGTGCGCAATTGCACGCGGTCGACCAAATGCTCGCTTTCGATCTTGTCGAGACTGACGCGAAGACCGTCGATGGCGGCATCATGAACGTGCTGCGGGGGGATCCGTGCCGCCAGCCCGGCATGCAGCATTTCCTCGAAGCGGTAATGGTTTGCCTGCCAACTGACGCGAGGATTGACGGCGACCGCACGCACCTCGACCGCGTAGCCGGCATGCCGCGCCACTTCAATTACCCGGGCGACATTTTCCGGCGTGCGCATCGTGGTCTCGAAGACGATGTTGACCTGCCGTTCAGCCGCAATCGACAGCAGCTTCTCGGTCCAGCGTCCGGCATCTCCTTGTGTGAATTGGGACGCGGTCTCCGGATCCTGACGCTGGAAGGCAAGAAATTGCGGATGATAGGATCTGAGGTCGTCACCAACAATGCGAATGGTCGGTCCTGATTGCGCAAGTTCGTAATGGCTCGCGGTTAGAACCGCCGTCTTGCCGGCGCCCGGTTGGCCGCCGATCAGGATCAGGCGCGGCCGCTCCGATCGTCTCATCCCCTCCGGCAGATAATCGCGTAAAATGTCTTTCTGAAAAATCTTCTCGTTCCTCTCGGGCGAGAGCAACCCGACCACGTCCTCCGCCATGATCAAAACTCCGCCCAGAAGCGTGTCTCGTCCTGGACGCGCGGTCCCCAGATGGCGATGACATGTTCCACCGCGTCAGGATTGTCCGGCCCAAGGCTCTCTTGGAGCTCCAAAAGATCGCGGCGGCGGTCGCGCAACTGGTCGGCCGCGGTGGGATTCTCTTCCTCGAGCGCATAGACGCGTGTCGTGACGATGGCGCGCGCCTGATTGAGAATCCTGATGGCGATTTCGGTGCGGATGGTTGCTTCGTAGGGCATGTCCTGACCTGCCATGTGCTTTTCCTTTCACTTCTCTGATGTCTCTAAAGTGCTATCGACTGAGGCCGCGCGCGCGATCGATGGCGCGCCTTCGGCGTTCGGAGAGAACCTGTTCGCTGCCCTGATGTCGAACCGTCTGCTGCAGAACCTTCATCTTCTCCCGCATTGCCTCGAAGGCGCGCCGCTGGGCCGACGCCACGCGATTAATGACGTCCTTTTCGCCGCGCAGAATGGCTTTGTGGCCGAAACGCTCGTCGAGCGCCCGGCTGACCGTGGCGAACTCGCGGGCGATGGCCGGATCGAGCGAACCGGCGGCGATGTCGAGCTTGCTGCCCTTTTTGCTCATTTCGGCCGTCAGCCGGTTGAGGGCGTCTTCGGCCGCCTTTGACAATCCGGGAATGGCGACAGCCATGCGCCGGCGCTCTTCGATAATGCCTCGTGTTTCGGCATCTAGCGCACTGGCGTAGGACGCACCGAGCGAACGGATGCGGCTTGCTGCTTCCGGCACGGCGAGAAGGGCTTCCTTTCGCTCGCGGCCGGGGGCAAGCAGTTTGTCCACCAGCCGGCTGGACCCTCTGAGCGCTCCATAGGCGGAGGGATCATTGTTGACGGCCGCCGCAATGCGATCGCCAGCAAAGCCTTTGACGAGGAGCGCCTCAATCTTTTCGACCCCGCCGGCGGGATCGCGCCAGACGAGGGTCGCGGTGTCAGTGAGTGCCGTGCGATGATGACGGTAGTGGGCGGCCGCCGTTGCGCGTATCCGCGCCTCCTCTTCCACCGGCGTTTTGAACTCGGTCACGGCGGCGAGCATCGGCAAGACCGTCACCGCCTCTGAAACAGCCGCGACGCTTGCGCCGGCAACGATCTTCGATCGGTCCTGCCGCTCGGCCAAATGCTGTTCCTCGGCAAAGCGCCGGACGACGGCGAAGAGGCGGGTGAGCTTGTCGCGACGTTCAGGGGAAAGATCGTCGGGCATGCGCTCCGCGATGTGGCGCTCGGCGACTGCGTCTCCCTTGGCAGTAAAGGCGCTCCAGCCGAATCGTGCCGTCAACGCGTCGTTGACGGCCTTGACCTCCTGGACAAGCGCTCGGTCCTCACCGGCATTGGCGAAGGCGGTCTTGTAGGCGCCCTCGCCGCCTCGTTCGCGGATCGCCTCGATTTCGACGAGGCGCGCCATCGCCGGTTTCGAAAGCGCCGGGATCGACAGCGACATGTATTCCCGGCGCGTCCCCTCGCGCTCGATGAATTGGCCTGCGGTCCGGCGGAACTCGGTCGCATGCGCCCGAGCCAGCGGCAGCAAGTCCTTGATCGCGGCCGTCGCGGCGGCACGCTCATCGCGTGCTGCCCGACCGTCAACCATGAGATTGGACCCGTGCAGGCGGCCGAGCCGCTCTGGCTTGACGCCAAGATCGTCGACAAGCTTGCGGGGTTCGATCATTGCATCCGACGCCAATGTGTTCAGGCGGACAAGTGCTGCGTACGGATCGCGATAAATCTTTTCGAGCACCGGCCGCAGGATGGCGTCCCGCTCTTTCCACCGCGGCGAGGCGAGTTGCGCCCGGCGTGCATCCTCATTGACGCTGCGGGCGAATATGGTGCTGGGCGGAATCAGATATTTCCCGGTCGCCGGGATGTCCGCTGCGAGGGACTCGCGCGGTTCCTCGTTATAAGCCGTGCGCCGCTCGTGCGCGATCGCAAAGCCGAGCGCCACGCTTGCACGCTCCCAGAGCTTTACGACCTGCTCCCTCTTCTCCGCGATCCACGCCAGTTGCCGGGAAATACCCTCCTCTTGTCGCGCCGCGACCCCGGCGAGCGTGTCGATGCCGCGCCGCCGTGCGAAGTCCTGGCGCAGCGTGCGATAACCTTCCTCGCTTTCGAAATCGAGCGTCGTTGTCTTGGCGCCGGACCTACCAAGGCGCTCGACAAGCTCACCGAACAGCTCCGGCCGATGATTTTCCCGCTCGATCCGCTCCACGCGAGCCTCGGCGGACTCAATCAGCTTGGCGGTCCAGACGTTGCGATCGACCTCGCGTTCCTCAAAGTGCTTTTCGCCCGTGTTTTCATCGATGACCGGGATCGTCACCTTGACTTTCTCGACACCGTCCTTCCGTAGCGTGACGGTATCGCCCTCCGAGACGCCCGCCTCCTCGAGCGCCTTGGGCAGGCTGACGCCCCAGAGACGATGAACGGTTCCGTCATTTGTCCTGACATCGGCAAAGGGATTTTCCGAATCCTCGTCTTCGGGCCGAAATCTCGCGAAGCCGGTTGCGACGAGTTCACCGGTGACGCCGGCGGCATGATCGACACGTGGCTTATGTCCCCATTCCGGCTTCGCCGCAAAATCCTCGCTCGCCGCATAGAGGTCGGCGCGGTCGCGATGGCGGGTCATCGCCACATATGTCAGATGCTGGTCCATCATGCCGGTGGCAAGGACGAAGGTCCGGTCGACGGTCGACCCTTGAGATTTGTGGATCGTTGCGGCATAGCCATGGTCGATATTGCGATAACTGTCTTCGCTCAGAACAACGTCGCGGCCATTGTCGAGGCGAACCGTCAGCAGCGTGTCGCCTCGCTTGTCACCGGTCGAAACGACCGTGCCGAGCATACCGTTCTTGACATACTGCTGCCCGTGGCGGCGCGCACGCGGTTCGAGGAAACGGGCATTTTCCAGAAAGATGATCCGGTCTCCGGCGGCGAACTCGCGAAGCCCGCGTGCCGTCTGGTATTCGCGCGCGTCGGTCAGTGCGCTCTCCTCCATCATCACCTTGCGCAGGGATTGATTGAGACGCTTCACATCCTCATTGGTGTGCGCCAGCACAAGCAGTTCGTCGCCACGAAGCCGAGGCGCAGTCCCCCCGTCGGTGATTTTCTGGAGCAGGTCACGACGTGCTTCCGTCCAATCGGCAACGATGCGACCGATGATTTCGTCGCGCCTTTCTGCCTCGGTAATGTGGCCGCGCTGCGCATAAGCATCGAGGCCCTGTTCGACCTTGCCGCGGGCGAAAAGACGGGATGCGTCGCGCGCCCACTCATCGCGCTGGCGGCGCACGCCGGCAAGCTCGGCAAAACCGACACGCTCGGAAATCGCCCGGAAGGCAGCACCCGCCTGGATCGGCTGCAGTTGCATCGCGTCGCCGACCAGCACGGCTTTCGCGCCTGCATCTTCGACGGTCTTGAGGACTCGCGCCATCTGCCCAGACGACACCATACCGGCCTCGTCGATGACAAGCACGTCCCCGCGATGGAGCAATTCCCGGCCGCCGGCCCAGGCGAGCTCCCAGGAGGCGAGCGTGCGCGACCTGATGCCGGAACTGTCTTCAAGCCCTTCCGCGGCCTTGCCGGCGAGAGCTGCGCCGATCACCCGGCGGCTTTCGCTTTCCCATGCGACGCGGGCGGCTGCCAGCAGCGTCGACTTGCCGGCACCGGCGAGACCGACGACGGCGGCAATGCCGTTGTCACCGGTGACGTGGCGGACAGCGTCCACCTGTTCGGCATCAAGCTTGAAGGCTTTTTCCGGATTGGCCGTCTCGATGCTGGCGACGGCGGCCGCGACGTGCCTCGGCGAAACACCAAAGCCTTTCTGCTTGGCGAGATGTTCTGCCGACTGCGCCATGTCATATTCGATGCGCAGGATGTCTCGCGTTGTGAAGATCGCCGGTTCGGAGACCCTAACGGACTGCCCGTCGACCTGCTGCGGCCGCAAGAGCACGAGATCGTCCGAGGCCATGAGGCGCGCGCGGATATTGGCGAAGTCCGTGGGATCGTCGACATAGCGATGCAGCGCCTTGGCGATGTCACGCTCGTCGAAAGTGGAGCGTTCGTTCGCGAGCTGTTTCAAGAGCAGCTCAGGTTCAGCAAGCAGCCGGTCCGCCATTTCCTGCCGCCGCACAAGATCCGCCGGCGCGAAATACATCTCGACGCCCTTTCGCGCGAGCGCCGCCTTTTCCGGGCCGAGGTGCTTTTGCGCGATGCCGTCCAGACCCTGTTCGGCATAGGAGCGGCCGTCGAGGCGGACCTCATGACCGGCCAGTGCGAGATGCCGGTTGGCGGTTTCCGCCCAGGCGATCTTCCACGATTTCATCGTTTCCTTGTCACCGGCCCAGATCCTGTAGACGATCTTGCCCTTCGGCCGGTCCGGTGTGACGACGCGCAACGGCGTGCCGTCATCTGCCGTGACCGCGACCTTCTTCGGCCCGAACCCGTCCTCGGTCAGGGGTCGAAGCGTCGTCATCAGATGAATGTGCGGATTGCCGTCCTTGTCGTGGTACACCCAATCGGCAACCATACCGCTGGACGTCAGGTTGTCCCGGACGAATTCGCGAACCAAGGCGATGTTTTCGGCCCGGGTCAGTTCCTCCGGCAGGGCAATGATCAGTTCCCGCGCCAGCTGTGCGTCGGCTCTTTTCTCAAACGCGTCGACCGCGTTCCAGAGCGCCTCGCTCGCCTTGACAGCTGATTGGCCGTCGAGCGCCGCCTTCAGCCAGGCCGGAACGTCCTCCGGTAATGCGAGCTCTTCATGCATCAATTCGGCGGCTCCGCCGCGATAGCTGAAGGACGTGCCGGCCTGTTCGTCCATCATCCGGGCGCGATGGCGATAGGCGGCGGCCGAGACGATACTGCGCCCCGCCCCTCTGCTGATCACCTGCGCTCTGACGAACATGATCGCCACGACTGCCTCCAGACCTCTCAAGCACGTCGCGCCAGCGACGTATATTGCGCCCTCAAACCGATCGGACCGAAGGGCCGATGCCGCTTTTCCGGATGGCGGCCATGGCCGGATTCCCGGCAGCTACGTTTTCGGAGTAAATGCAAAATAACCTATTTTACTGGCGCATTCTAGCCGGTATAATCGTTATCGTTTAGATTGTCTCGACTCGGGAAGGAAACTGGAATGGCTGCCAAGACTTCGATCACTGATCTCGACGCTCAGATCGAAAAACTGCGCGAACGCAGGAAACTGCTCGTCGTCAGATCGGCGGAGCGTTTTGCTCGCGCCGCCACGAAGTCCGGTTTGGCGGAAATGGAGATCCCCGACGACGAACTTGACCGCATCTTCGAAGAGGTCGCCGCGCGATTTCGCCAAAGCGAAAAGAAGGCGACTGCTGCCGCTTCTCCTCAAGTGCGTCGACCAGCAGATAGTGGGGCTGGAGCGGCGACGGAGGTTTCTCATGACAGCTGATCGCAAGCGCGCGGCGCGGGAGAAATTCCTGCTGGGCGGCATCGTCGTCAGGGCGGGCCTTTCCACGTCCGACCGGGCCTTTTTACTCGGCGGACTTATGGAAATGGCGAGAGTGGAAGCAGGCTCGTCGGAATATCGGCGACTGCGCGACATCGGCGAAAAGGCATTCAGAACCTCTCCTCAATCGGAAGAGATCACGCCCGTCGAGGAGATGCTGGAATGGCGTTGAAGTCGAAACTCCATCCGAGCCTCCTGCTCATTCTTGTGCCCGTCGCGGTCACTGCGTTTGCCATCTATGTCACCGGCTGGCGGTGGCAGGGGCTTACCGCCGGACTATCCGGAAAAGCCGAATACTGGTTTTTGCGGGCCGCACCTTTACCGGCATTGCTGTTCGGGCCGCTCTCGGGGATGTTGACCGTATGGGCCCTGCCCATGCATCGCCGGCGGCCGATCGCGATTGCCAGCCTCGCGTGCTTTCTGACGGTCGCCGGCTTCTATGCGCTACGCGAGTTCGGCCGGTTGGCGCCGTTCGTCGAGAGCGGCACGGTCACCTGGGAGCGGGCTCTTTCCTTTCTCGACATGGTCGCCGTCCTCGGCGCGGTCACAGCCTTCATGGTAGTCGCGGTCGCCGCGCGTATCTCGACGGTCGTCCCCGAGCCGGTGAAGCGTGCCAGGCACGGGACCTTCGGAGACGCGGACTGGCTGCCGATGTCGGCGGCGGCAAGAGTGTTTCCGCCGGACGGCGAAATCGTCGTCGGTGAGCGTTATCGCGTCGACAGGGAAATCGTCCACGAGCTGCCCTTCGATCCCAACGATCCGGCAACTTGGGGTCAAGGCGGCAAGGCGCCGCTGCTTACCTACAAACAGGATTTCGACTCGACCCATATGCTCTTTTTCGCCGGCTCGGGCGGATACAAGACAACCAGCAATGTGGTGCCGACGGCGCTCAGATATACCGGGCCGCTGATCTGCCTCGATCCGTCAACCGAAGTCACGCCGATGGTGGTCGAGCACCGGACGAGCGGCCTTGGCCGAGAGGTCATGGTGCTCGACCCGACCAATCCGGTTATGGGTTTCAACGTCCTGGACGGGATCGAGACGTCAAAGCAAAAGGAGGAGGATATCGTCGGCATCGCGCACATGCTGCTGTCGGAGAGCCTGCGCTTTGAAAGTTCGACCGGGTCTTATTTCCAGAACCAGGCGCACAATCTCCTGACCGGCCTGCTGGCGCACGTGATGCTCTCTCCGGACTACGAGGGACGGCGAACCTTGCGCAGTCTCAGGCAGATCGTTTCCGAGCCGGAACCCTCGGTGCTTGCGATGTTGCGCGACATTCAGGAGCATTCCGCCTCCGCCTTTATCCGTGAGACGCTTGGCGTCTTCACCAACATGACCGAGCAGACCTTCTCCGGCGTCTATTCGACCGCCTCGAAGGATACGCAGTGGCTATCGCTCGACAGTTACGCCGCCCTCGTTTGCGGCAATGCTTTCCGGTCGAGCGACATTGTTTCGGGCAAGAAGGACGTGTTCCTCAATATCCCCGCCTCGATCCTGCGCTCTTATCCAGGAATCGGGCGGGTTATCATTGGCTCACTGATCAATGCCATGGTGCAGGCCGATGGCGCGTTCCAGCGCCGGGCGCTGTTCATGCTCGATGAGGTCGATCTCCTCGGCTATATGCGCGTGCTTGAGGAGGCGCGGGATCGCGGTCGCAAGTACGGCATCTCGATGATGCTGATGTACCAGTCGGTCGGCCAGCTCGAGCGGCATTTCGGCAAGGACGGCGCGACGTCGTGGATCGACGGATGCGCCTTCGCGAGCTATGCCGCGATCAAGGCGCTCGATACGGCGCGCAATGTCTCGGCCCAGTGCGGCGAGATGACTGTCGAGGTGAAGGGAAGTTCACGCAACATCGGCTGGGACACGAAGAACAGCGCATCGCGCAAATCGGAGAGTGTCAACTTCCAGCGCCGGCCGCTGATCATGCCGCACGAGATCACCCAATCGATGCGCAAGGACGAGCAGATCATAATAGTCCAGGGCCAAGCGCCGCTGCGTTGCGGGCGGGCGATCTACTTTAGGCGCAAGGACATGCACGCGGCGTCCAAGCGCAACCGCTTCGTGAAGAACTGACGATAACACCAAGTGAGGACCATACGGTCAAGACAATGGACGGTGAACTGGTCGATGTGGAACAGGGGCAAAGCCGCGTTGCTGAAGCGCCCAACAGGATCGGTTCGTTCGGCATGGGGCCATGTATCGCCGCAGCCGTTCTCAATCACACGCAGAGCAGAGCCTGGCTTTGCCACGGTCCCGGCTAGTCGGTGAATTCCGAGCTACTGGACGGTATGCTGGCTGACGATCGGCGAGCGTCGGATGGCCATGACGATATCACGCTCTGGCTCGTCGGCGCCTGCAAGACATTTGCGTGGCGCCCGAGATTGTCGACTCGCTCGCCGAAGAGCGGGCCTCGAATGCGTTTGCCGCTTCGATGGTTCGCACCCGATTTTCCGACGACCCAGCTGTCATGTCGATCGACGTCGAATTTGCCTATGACGGCGAGCGATGGATTGAAGAAATCTTGCAGCATTCGTGGTAGCGCCAGTCGGCGGGTTTCTACCGTTGACGCCGATATCGCTCGAACGGTTCTTCAGCACCAGGCGGCGTGAACCAATCGACGAACATTGTATAGCCAAGGGCAAAGGCGACAAACCCGATCGCTATGAGGCCGATCAGCCAAAACGGCATGCCCGCCGCCGCCTGCGGATGGGCAAGGACGACGATCGACATCGGCGGCATGACGATTGCCGCCAGAACCAGCATCCCGGTGAACGGCCGAAACGCGCACAGGAGATAGAAGGCGACATACCAGATGCAATAGAGGACGATGCGGCCGACGGCTTTGAGAAATTCAAAAGGCAAAGCAAGCAAGCGCCAATAGGGAGCTTTCCGAATTGGATCGGAATGATCGGTCGTGGCGTGAGGATCAATTGTCATGAAAGGACATCCGGTTGCGGCGTGCGACGAGGGCGCTCTCACTTGCATCTGCTGGCAACGGCGGGAAATCCGGCTGTTGCCATATACTGGCGTTTCTGCACGAGTCTAATCGCGATCAAGCCATAGCGCAACTGTGGGAACACGGTGCCAGCGCGAGGGGCCGGTCGATCCAGCCTCTCGCGCTCCAGAGCCGAGCGAAAGAAGCTGCCTCACGGCAGCTGCTCCCGGGCATATTCCTCGAGCTCGGACTTCAGCACCTCCAGTTCAGCCTCGATCATGCGGCGCTCTTCCAGGGACGCCGCCTCTTTGGCCTCGGCCCGCAGTTCCTCGATGGTGCATTCAAGGGTGAAATAGTAGCTGTTCGTCATCGTCGTCATCCTTGTTGACGTGAAAGATGCCGACGGCCGTCATGAGGCAAGGAAGGGGTCAAGGCTCGCGGAACGCGACCGGCGGAGCCGGACGAGCGGAGGAACCGATTTTTCTGGAGCGGAGTGCAACGCAGCGGAGGAAAAATTGCGAGGGGCCGCTCGGGCCTTGAGGCCTTCCTTGCCTCATGACAGACTTGGACAGTCTGAGCAGAAAACCAACCTCTCGTGTGGCACCAAAAAGCGAGCGGCAGCGAAGCTGCCGCCTCTGAGAGCAGCCCCGGAAGGCACGCTCGGCGAAATGGCGCCGACGAAATTCTGGATCAGATATCGCCCGCGGCCGTCATCGGATAACTGCGGGCTCAGACGTTACCGCGAGATCAGGTCGGGGTGGTCTTGCCGCTCAACAGCGCTTCAAGGAGAGGGTCGGCATGAGAGCGCCATCCTTCGCGGGCGAGATCGTCGGCGAGAGACCTGACCGTATCGGCGGCCATCGGGAGGAAGTCGTAGCCCTGAGCCAGTGCCGCGGTGCGCAGAGCGGAAAGCGTTTCGTAGGCTCGGAAATCGGTTCCGAGCCAGAGGGCGAGATCCTCGCCTTCCGAGTCGGGGAATGCCTGCAGGAAGAAGGTCTGCAGTGGACGATCGTAGCCGATAATGGCATCCGGATCGGTTGCTTGGCTGGCAAGCTGGGCGACGGTGATGGTGTAGCGGCTCATGGGAAGGTCCTTTTCGGAGCGGTGTCGTGTCCGGGATGGGACCGGCCCCTTGAGGGGCCGGTCGCCGGCCTTCAGGCCGGGTTGTTCCAGAGGATGACCTTGCGGTTCGGTTCGCCGCCGGGCGCGGGGGCGAGGTTTCCGAAGATGACGCCAATCTCAGGGGCCTCCAGCTTGACCGAGAGGTATTCCTCGCCGGTCTGGCGGGCGATGCGGTTCCAGCCGGCGCCGATCTCGAAACCGGTCTTGCGGTGGATGATGCGGTAGTCGGGGGCTTCCTCGCTTGCCTTGTGGCTGTTCGGGACGATGGCGATCGGGGCGTTGACCCGGATGGTTGCGAAGATGCCTTCGAGGCTGCCGTCAGTCTTCTGGGTGAGGGTTGCGATCGTGGTGGCCATGGTAGTTACTCCTTCGGTTGCTCGGGACCATTCCCGATGGCGCCCGAAGAAGGGGCCGCGCCGCAGGCGTCACCGGAGCGGAGCGCAGGGGAACCCCCTTGCGGGGTTGACGCTGGTTGCGGCCGGTCCCTTAGAAAGGCGACATAGAGAACGGGAATGGCCCCGGAGCGCGAACGAAGGTTGATGCAGCAATGGCCATCCGATTGCGCCGGGCCAGATCTGACGGCGTGAACGAATTTCGAGACCATCAGGATCGCCCGCCTCCTCGTCCCCACCGCCGACGGGGAAATTGAGCGCCGGCTTCCATCCGTCACTGGGGCCAACTGAGATCGTCGGTGTGCCACACCCGGCAACAGCCGGGCGGCGGCTCTGGCCGGTCAACGCAGTAGGCGCGACGGTGCGGTCTGTTTGCATGTCCCCGGCGCCGGTGACGCCAACACCTGGGGTCCCCTCTGACAGCAACAGGGCACGGGCCTTGCCGCCGACAACGGGGGAGCGATCTGGCACCGTGTGGCAACCGCCTCATCCGCTCGCTCCGCGCGAAGCGATCCATCTATCAACGCCATGAATCAGTCCCGCCTGATCGATTCAAAACAGTCGTTGGACAGGCCGCCCGGTTGCCACGATTCTTTGAGACATGGCTCTCTATTCGTTCAAACTCTACTGTCAGCGCGTTGACGCCACACGCAACATGGCGCGCTACTATATGCTGGCGATCGAGACGACGTTGTTCGGCGAGACGGCTGTCGTGCGGTCCTGGGGGCGGATCGGCAAACGCGGCGGCATCAAATGCGAGGTCTTTTCAACCGAGCGGGACGCGGCACGCCACTTCCTGGAATTGGCGCGGCGGAAACGCCAGAAGGGCTACATTCCCGTCGGAAACTGTGGAAATGCCACATGAACCGGACAAGGCGACCGGCCGGGAAGGTGACATCGACCGTCCTTCGATGAAATGGTCATGCTTTTAGAGAGGGACTGATCATGACCACAGCCAATGAAATCGCCGACAAGATTGCCGCCGACCATCAGTTGACCAAAGCGCAGAGCAAGGCGATCGTCGAAGCCGTATTCCGGGAGATCACCACGGCCGCGACCACAGGCGCTGAAACGTCGATCCCGGGATTTGGTAAGTTTAAGCCGAAAGACACGCCCGAGCGGGAAGCACGCAATCCCGCGACTGGCGCCACAATTAAGGTTGCCGCAGCAAGAAAGCTTGCATTCACGCCCGCCAAGGCGCTCAAGGATGCGTTGAACAAATAGGCAGACCAGTCGCCTATGCATCCACCGACATGAGCCCACCATCCTTTATCAGAACGGACTGGCGTCAAATTTGTAGCGCGCAATGTCAAATATTGACATTGCGGCTCGCATCAAGAACAATTTGCGACGAAAACCAACCAGGAGGGCGTGGTCGTGACCAGCAGCCTGCATGTAAGTTTGCCCGATGAAATGCGCGCATTCGTCGATATGCGCGCCAACGGGAAGAGTCAGTACACAACGCCGAGCGAATATGTGCGCGCTCTCATTCGCGAAGATATGGCGCGTGAAGAAGACCGCCGCTATGCAATCCGTTCTCTTTTGAGAGCGGAGGAGGAGTTTCGTCGTGGGGAAATGCTGCCCTTGTCGGCTTTGGATGCCGTCGATGCGGAACTGGATAAAGAACTGCGCTAGTGGCCCCTCGCGTCCTCATTTTGCCGACTGCACTCGACAACTATCGCCTTGCCGTTCGTGAAACCGCGCGGAAATGGTCGCCAGAACAAGCTAAGATATATGGTCGCCTGCTGCGCGCAGGTTTCGACACTATCCCGGAAGTATATGCCCGCGTAAGGACGAAGAAGGACGACCGTGTTGGTCATTATTTGTTCCGGCTTCACAAGATCGAGCATCACTATGCCGTCTATATCGTTGTCGACGACGAAACTTTCATTATTGCCGCCGTGTTGCATGAGCGGATGGATATTCCGACCCAATTGCGAGCGATCGAACGGTTGACTGACAGAGACTATGAAGTCCTTATGGGGCATCCTCGACCGAAGCAGTGAAAGCGAGCCGCCTAGCGGGAGCCGCAGTGGCCGAATGTGCAGTTCCTCACCGACGCGCTCGAACTCCACCTCATTGTCATTCTGACTGTAGGCAAGATCGGCCGAGAGATTTTTCCAAGGCACACCTGAGATTCAAAGCTTTTCGGCGAGATCCTCATCGACCGGTTCGAACCCGACCTTTGCAAGAATACACTCCATCGACCGTTTGGCACGGGCGAATGCCGCGAGCGCCTTCAGTGACGGTTCGCCCAACTCCTCGAAACGCTTGTTTATCTGCTCCATCTCAAGCTCCGCGTCGGCAATCGCGACCGCGTCTGCATCCGGACCTTGCCGATAGAGAACCAAGTATCTTTGCGATGCTGCCCCACGAAGAGCCTCCAGCCGCTCGAACTCGGCTTCGAACCAGAGAAAAGGACCCTTCGTTTTCTCATAGGCGCGTAGCGCCAGGCGAGCCTGAATGCGTGTGATGAAACCAGGACGCCGTTGAACACGAAACCGCAGCCCCTGGAACTCGATGACCTCAGACTCTCTCAAAGACTACCTCCCATCAATCGTCGTTCTCAAGTCGGCAGGGCAATGCCCGCGTGGCGGCGTTCGTCGTGGAGGCGGCGAATCGTCCACCTCAGATCAGAAGATCCACCACAGAAGTTTGACTGGACTTTGCGCCGCGCCAGCAAAAGGCAATCGGCAATATTTGTCACATTCCCGATTTGCCGCGCCGGGACGGGGGCTTCGGCTGGTAAAGCCGCCGCTTCACGTTTGCGCGCAAAGCGTTGCGAACATCCTTGTCGACGATTGCGAGGTCGAACCATTCCGGATCGAAATGTCCACCGCACCAGCGCTTGGTTTCTGCGTATTCGGGATCGGACGGATCGGCCATGATGTCCAGGAAGCGCTCGTATCCGACACGCCACCGACATCCTCGGGCGGGCGGGCGCGAGCACCTTGGACGCACGCGCCATGTTTCGGGGGCGCGTCCAATGCGAGAAACTCTTCCACCACGACCGAATGGCGCCAGTTGTCGCCGAAGTCGTAGATATAGGTAAACCGGGCGCCCTCAGCGAAATCGCAAAGCCGCACCTCCCGAAAATCAAAGACGCGCGGATCGTCGTCAAGCGCATCTTCCGTCAGGAGCGCGACGTCACCATAGCGCAGTCCGCCGATACGGAACTCGTGGAGATGATAATTCCACCAGTTGAATGCCGCCTGGATGGCAAGGTGCAATTGCTCGAGGTTCCATTGGCTCGGCAGGACGAGACGACGCCAGACATCCGGCTCGATCTCGTCGAGGCAAACGCGAATCTGGACGGCATTGAAGGTCGTGACCATGGCCTGAATGAACAAGAGAGAGCGGGAGCGGTCAAGGCAGGGCTTGAGGCTCAATCATGAATAATGCCATGCGGTCATCCCGCATGGCAGTTCTCCAAGGTCGCTCAAACGCTCTCGCCGTTCGCCTGCCAGACGGGGATACCGAGGCGGCGGGCCTTGTCGGCGAGATTGCCGGTAATCCCGGAGCCCGGGAAGATGATGACGCCCGCAGGCATCACCGACAACATCTCGTCGTTTCGACGAAAAGGAGCTGCCTTGGCGTGCTTTGCCCAGTTCGGCTTGAAGGCGATCTGCGTCACTTTGCGGCTTTCGGCCCAGCAGGCGGCGATGCGCTCCGCGCCTTTCGGAGAGCCGCCGTGCAGGAGAACCATGTCGGGATGCTTGGCATGGGCAAGGTCGAGTTTACCCCAGATCCGCTCATGATCGTTGTAGTCCATGCCGCCGGAAAAGGCGATCTTGGTACCGGCCGGCATCAGCACCTCGGTCTCGGCGCGACGGCGGGCCGACAGGAAGTCTTTCGAGTCGATCATAGCCGCGGTCATGTTGGCGTGGCTGACCTTGGAGCCGGTGCGCGGCCGCCAGGCCGAGCCCGTCTCGGCTTCGAACAGGTCAGCCGCATAGTCGCGCATAAATTCGAAAGCGTTGCGGCGCTCAAGAAGGGTGATGCCCTCGGCGATGTGGCGCTCCAGCTCGACGCTTTTCACCTCCGAGCCGTCCTGTTCGCTCTGCCCGGTTCGTTGTGCATCTTCGTTGCGCTGCAGTTCGCGCTGGATGCGTTCGCCGGCACGGTGGAAGAGATTGACCGTCGACCAGTAGAGGTCTTCGAGATCGGGCTCGAGCCGCGTGTCGCCGAGCATTTCGGTGAGGGCGTCGAAGATCGCGGTCAGCGCGGAGTGGACGACCGGTTCCTCCGGTAGGGGCCGTGGATCCGGCTCGTCCTGGAAGGGGCGATAGCCATGGATCTGCATCTCGTAGATGAAGCGGTCGGTCGGGGAGGATGCGTGGTGAGGCTCGAAGGCGTCGTCAATGGGAAGCGTGCGGTTCATGATGGTCTCCGTCGGTTTCGGCCGCGCCTCTCGCGGCCTGACGGCGATCCCTGTTCATGCGGCAGACGGGCCGGAACCGCGAGCAAAGCGAGCGGCCCAGCGAAGCGCCGGGCGGCGGAGGGAAGGTTTCTTGGCCCGCGAGGAGCGCCGGCCCGGCATCGGCCCGGAAGCGGTCCCGCTTTCCGGATCAGCCGATGCGCGAAAAATGCGCCGGCGCGGGGTAGAAACCTGACCGACCCGCTGAAGGCCTGGACGCGGCATGATAAGGGTCGCCTCTCGCCAGGCCCGCAGGCGCGCAAACCCGGATGGCGGCCTTTCCGGACCGGCACTGTTCATCACGCCGCAACACCGCGCTCGCCATGTGCCTCCCCGGCTGCCGCGTCATACGGACAGAAGCGTATGCGCATCCTCCGGTGCGAGCTGGTCGCGGAGATTTGCCAAGAGCCGGTCGGGCCCAAGACGTCGCAGGTCCTCGTTGAAGTCGCCGAGTTCGGGGTTAAGCACCAGCGGCAGGATGCCGAGCGCCTGCGCCCGGCGGCTCAACCCTTCGATGCCGTGCCGGCCGGCGGCATCGGCGTCAGCGGCGAGGTAGAGGCGCAGACACCCTGCCGGCGGCCGGAAGGCGGCGAGGTGATTGGCCGTCAGCGCCGAAACCATCGGCATGGCGGGCATCACATGAGACAGCGACAATATGCTTTCGAGTCCTTCACCCGCGATCATGACCGGCACAAGGTCTTTTGCGGGAAAGCCGAACCGCACTGCATTGCCGAGCAGCGTACCCAGCGCACGGCGGGGTGTGTCGACCGAAGCCTTGCCGATGCAGCCCGGCTCGGATCCGGAGCACGCAAGGTATGTGCGATGCACGCCCGTGATCGCACCGGATTGATCGGTCACGGCAGCGATCAGGGCCGGATAGCGGCTGGTCCTGCCGCTTGCGAGATCGCGGTAGTAGCAGGATGGGTGAAACCGCAGCGCCGGATGCAAGGCCGCCCGCAGGATGCCGCGCTGGCGCAGGTAGCCGTCGGCGAGCGTGCCGGCAAGCGGTTCGGTCATCCGAAACAGCCGTCGTGCCCGTTCGCCAGCCGGTCGGTCGATCGACGCAGTTGGAGCGTCACCGCTTTGCGACAATCCCGGTTCAGCACGGGCTGGATCACGGGGCTCGTTCAGGAAACGCCGCGCCTCATCGGCGACGTCACGGAAGTCGACAAGCCCTGAGGCCTCCCGTACGAGATCGAGCAAATCGCCATATTGGCCGGAGGCGGCATCGGTCCAGCGACCCGCACGATCACCTTTAAGCCGAACATAGAGCGAACGGCCCTTGTTGTTGGCGACATCGCCGACGATCCAGTAATTGCCGGCCCGGTGGCCGGCGGAGAGATAATGGCGGCAGACAGCCTCCGCGTCGCGCGCGAGACGATCCGCCAGTTGCGAGGCGGATAACATCACGGTCACCCCCGGCCGTCGACGTCGACAACGTGATGCCGTTCAATCAGGCGCGAGAGGATCGCCGGTCCTTCCTCCGACGTTGGAATGAAGTACCGCAATTTCCAGGCGATCATTTCCGAGAACAGGCCGATTGCTCGGAGCCTGTCGCGCATGCCGTCGGTGAAGCCGGTGAGCTCGATGCGGTAGTTGTTCATCGCCCGGACACGCCGCAGCGTCATGCCGCCGGCAAGTCCGACAACCGAGGATCCGGCGAGCAGCGATTGCCAGATCTGATCGGCGCTGACGACTTCGGACTGGTCGAGCCCGAAATTCCGGCACAACCGAGAGAGCCCTTCGGACGTTATCAGTCGGCCGACGATGCGCTCACCCTCGTCGGTCTGAAGGCGATAGACCCGGCAATAATCCTGCGGCAGCAATTTCCAGATCGGCAATAGCAGGCCCGAAACGACATGCATCGTCGACAGCGAAAATTCGGGGAGATTGGCGACCTCGGCCTCCCAGGCGGCCGAGAAGGTTTGCTTGTCCGTTTCCTCCCAATTCGTCTCTTCGAGCTGGCGCAGCTCGAAGCGGATCTCGTCCATCGGCCGGATGAGCGCCACCCGCGGCTCAATTGATCCGTCATCGAGCATGACCGAGCGAGCCGGAACCTGGACGGCCGGGCGGCCGGACTTGCCGTTGATCACAAGCTTCGCTTGGCGATCATGCGCGGCGAGTTCCAATGCGTCGGAAAGCACCATCGGCCTGTTGCGATCCATGCGTTCGATGGTCAAGAGATGCGACTGCGCGCCGGTGACCGGATGGGTATAGACCAGCCGCCGATCCTTCACCGTCATGCGGTCCGCAACAAGCGTCTCCAGCCCCTTGTCGTAAACGCCGGACGCAATCGCGCCCTCGACACGGGCGGCGAGCAATTGCTCGAAGGCATCGAACAGCAAGTTCTGCATGCGAACCGTCAGCGCCAGCATCCGATTGAGGAAGGTGTGAATTGGCGGCAGCTCGTCCTTGAGACCACCTTCCTCTGCCGTCAATGAAAGGCCGGTGATCGTCTCGAACGTTTCGAGCGAGCAGCCTTCGATACCGCCGCCATGGATGAGCCTATAGAACTGCCTGAGCGCATCGCGGGCATATTGGGATTCGAGATTATCCTCGGAGCGGAACATCCCCTGCCCGCCCGTCTGACGCTGTCCGCGCGTGATCGCTCCAAGCGTGTCGAGACGCCGGGCGATGGTCGACAGAAATCGCCGTTCGGCCTTGACGTTGGTGGCGATCATGCGGAAGCGCGGCGGCTGCGCCTGGTTGGTACGATGACTGCGTCCCAGCCCCTGGATCGCCACGTCCGCCCGCCATCCGGCCTCGAGGAGATTGTGGAGCCGCAGCCGCTGGTTCCTGGCGCCGAGGTCGGCATGGTAGGAGCGTCCCGTGCCGCCGGCTTCGGAGAAGATCAGGATCGGCTTCTCGTCATCCATGAAAGCGCGCGTCTCGTCGAGATTGGCGCTGCCCGGCCGGTTCTCGACGGCAAAGCGGGCAATCGCGCCGCTGCCGTCACGGCGCACGATCCGACGCGTGCGGCCGGTGATCTCGGCAACGCGGGTCGTGCCGAAGTGCTGGACGATCTGGTCGAGCGCCGTTGGAATGGCAGGCAGACTGCCGAGCCGTTCGAGGAGAGCGTCCCGGCGGGCGACGGCTTCGCGGCAAAGGACTGGATTGCCGTCGGCATCATGGACCGGCCGCGACAGCAGATTGCCCTGGTCGTCGGAATATTCCTCGAAAAGCTGGATCGGGAAGGAATGGTTGAGATATTCCGCGACGATCTCGCGCGGTGTGACGTCGACCTGGATATCGCCCCACTCCTCGGTCGGGATTTCTGCCAGCCGGCGTTCGGTGAGCGACTGGCCGGTGGAGATGATCTGAACGATCGCCGCGTGGCCTTGGTCCAGATCGTTGTTGATCGCACCAATCAGTGCGGGCGTCTTCATCGAGGTCAGAAGATGATTGAAGAAACGCTGCTTCGAGCTTTCGAAGGCCGAACGCGCCGCGGCCTTGGCGTTTTTGTTGAGTGTGCCCGTGCTGCTACAAATGCCGGAGGCCTCGAGCGCCGCGTCGAGATGATTATGAATGACCTGGAAAGCCTCGGCGTAGGAATCGTAGATGCGTACCTGTTCGTCGGTGAGCGCATGTTCGAGGATATCGTATTCGACGCCTTCGAAGGAGAGCGACCGCGAGGAGTAGAGGCCCATGGCCTTGAGATCGCGGGCAAGCACTTCCATGGTCGCCACCCCGCCGTCCTCGATCGCCGCAATGAACTCGGATCGCGTCGAGAACGGAAAGTCGGCGCCTCCCCAGAGGCCCAGCCGTTCGGCATAGGCAAGCGACTCGACTTCGGATGCACCGGTCGCGGAGACATAGACGACGCGGGCATCGGGAAGGGCACGCTGCAGACGCAGACCGGCGCGGCCCTGTTGCGAAGCAGCCTTTTCCCCGCGCTCGGACCTGCCGCCCGCAGCGTTTGCCATCGCATGACCTTCGTCGAAGATCACAACTCCGTCAAAATCGCCTCCCAACCAGTCAACGATCTGCTGGACGCGCGACCGCTTTCCCTCGCGTTCGTCACTTCGCAGTGTGGCGAAAGTGACGAAGAGGATGCCTTCGTGGAGCTTAATCGGCGCGCCCTGGCGGAACCGTGAAAGCGGCGTGACCTGCAGCTTCTCCTGGCCGAGCGCGCTCCAGTCGCGCTGTGCATCCTCGATCAGCGTCTCGGATTTCGAGATCCATAGATGGCGGCGGCGTCCTTTAAGCCAGTTGTCCAAAATAATCCCGGCCGCTTGACGGCCCTTGCCGGCGCCTGTGCCGTCTCCCAGGAACCAGCCGCGCCGATAGCGGACCGCGCCCTCGGCGTTTGGAGTCACGGCCCTGAGATTGTCAAAGCTCGCATCGACGGACCAGTGGCCGGCGAGATAGCCGGAATGGGCTTCGCCGGCATAGATCACGCTTTCGAGCTGGGCGTCGGAAAGATCGCCTTTGGTGACGGCACGCTTTGGCAGATGCGGGCGGTAGGTCGGTTTGGGTGGCGCGACCGACGCCATTGCGACGGACTCCACAAGCCTGTCCGGATGGGGTTTTGCATCGGGGATATTGATCGCCTGCAGTTGATAGGGCTCGTAAATGCCGTCGGCGACATCAACCCGGATTTTGGGCGAAGCATCGCGCAGCTCGTAGGAGAGTTCGACGACCTGATCGTCGGCAGGGCGCACCGTAGACGCTCTGGCCGCCACAGGGCGCAGGGTGTCGGCACGTTGGCGTACGGCCATTGTCGTGCAGTCGGACAGGATGCCGGTGGGTAGGAGGCACTGGGAACGCGGCGGAAGGTCGGAAATCCAGGCGAGCAACGTTTCCGGATCGGGAGCGACACCGTGCGAGGCAACGAGGCTCGCTGGATCGGCGGGGGCGATCTTGTCGATCACCGTCAGGCGCGTCTCGATTGTCGTGCCGTGCCGCGCATAGACGCCGCCGCCGATGGCGGCGCTGAACAGGACCGAGCCGCGCTCCTGCAAGCGAACGAAGGCGCCGCGCCAGTTCGGGTTGTCGGGAGAAAGGCTGGCACCGGTAATCGCCACGAGCCGCCCACCCGGGGCAAGCCGCGCGAAGGCCGAGGTCATATGACGCCATGCGGCGTCGGCCATGCGGCCCTCGACGTGAACGCCGGCTGAAAACGGCGGGTTCATCAGCACGACGGTCGGGCTCACTGAACGGTCGAGGTAGTCGTCGATGTGGGCTGCGTCATGCTGCGTGACCGGCGCGGCGGCAAAGAGTTGCTCGAGAAGCGCATGCCGGACGGGCGCATATTCGTTGAGTGCCAGGCGTGCATGGGCAAGCTCGGCGAAGATTGCCATCAGTCCCGTCCCGGCAGACGGTTCGAGCACGATGTCGTTCGCCACGAGGCCGGCAGCGCGGGCCGCGACATAGCCCAGCGGAATCGGCGTTGAGAATTGCTGAAACTGCAGGCTTTCCTCAGAGCGGCGCGTATGGCTCGGGATCAGGTCCGCTATCTTCGTCAACATCGCAAGTGCTGCCTCCGACGCGTTTGAGCGGGCGGCGATCGCCGCACCGAACTTGCGCAGGAAGAGCACCTGCGCGACTTCGCATGCCTCGTAGGCGTCTTTCCAGGTCCAGAGGCCCTCGGCATCCGAGCCGCCGAAAGCATCGGTCAGGTTGGTGCGGAGATCGGCGGCGTCGATTGCCTCTCCACGTTCAAGAAGCAGCAGAAGCGCCTCGCCGGCTTTGCGGATTTTACTGGCGCGGAAACGTTCGTTTGAGGTGCCACCCCGCATGGCCGCAGCGTTCGCGGCCGTGGAAGAGATCACGTTCATGGGATACCCTGTTCGAGAGCGAGAAAGGACCGGCCCGCACGGACGCTCTCCAAGTCCCGGCAGGCCAACCCATTTCGGCCCCTCTCTCCCTCTCCAAACGCTCAGCACCGGCACAACACGGGCTGCGACCGGTGCGAGCTCAGGCCCATACCGTCGTTCCCTTCCAATTCCGCTGCGTTGGCTCCCTGCCGGGCCGAAGCAATGACCCATAGTGGTTTTTCTGCGCTAGTATAGTCGACCGGCTTCGTGTTACATCGCAGTCGGCGCGATCACGTGCGACTGAAATGACCGATCAGGAGGGACAATGTGCGGCGGTTTCTAATCGGCGGCAGGTCATTCGAAGAGGGTTCTCCGGAATTGCAGGGTGTCCTCCCGCAGGCGTATGAACAGAAGCTCCGGCCGCAGTGCCAGTGCAAGGACCCGCCGGTCCCAATGTATATTGCCCAGGTTGACGGCCAATACCTCGTCAAGCGGATGCCGCTGACCGGGCGGGATCACGAAGCCGGCTGCTCATCCTTTGAGCCGCCCTACGAGCTCTCCGGTCTCGGCCCACTGATCGGGAACGCGATCCAGATCGACGCGGCATCCGGATCGTCGCTCCTCAAGCTCGATTTTTCCCTGTCCAAACGCGGCAGTCGCGCAAGCGCCGCTCAGCCATCGCGACCGGCCGAGAGTGTGCGCAATGAAGCGAAGAAACTGTCGCTGCGCGCCCTGCTGCACTATCTTTGGGATACGGGCGAACTGACAGAGTGGACCGCGCTCTGGAGCGGAAAGCGCGGCTGGGGGCGTGTTCGCGCAAGCCTTGTCAATGCGGCTACCCAAATGAACGTTCGCGGTGCGCCGCTCAGCGACATCCTATTTGTCCCTGAGGCGTACCACCCGGAGGACAAGGACGGGATCGCTGCTCGCCGTGCGGCGACACTTGCCGGCGCCAAAGCGTCGGGTTCGGGTCCGCGTAAACTCATGCTGGCGGTGGCGGAGGTGAAGGACTTCGACGCTGCGAGAGACGGCCAAAAAATCCTGGTGCGCCACCTACCCTTCCCCTTCATGATCGAAGCCGGCACCTGGAGACTCCTGAACGCCAGGTATGAAAGAGACCTCGAGCTTTGGCGTTCGAGCAATGAGTTTCATCTCATCATGATCGCGACCTTCGGGATTTCGGGGGCGGGGATAGCCACGGTGGAGGAAGTCGCGCTGATGGTGGTCAATGAGAACTGGATTCCGTTCGAGAGCGTCGAGGAACAACGCCTTTTGGAAAAGTTGTCCGGATGGCGGCGCAAGAGCGTGAAGGGCTTACGCTTCAATCTAGCCGCAGATCAACCGATCGCATCTGTCACGCTGCCCCAAGAACGGTCAGGACCGGTCGCGATGTATATCGTGCCGGCTGGGGCGAGCAACGACTATGAGGCAGCGCTTGCGGATCTGAAGGAATCGCGGCCGGAAATGATCCCATGGGTCTGGCGTGTCGCCGAGGGTGATATGCCGAGACTGCCGTAGCAGTGGAATCAGGGAATGGTTTCCAGGTCTGTCGACCGAAATTCGTCCGCCGTGACAAGGATCGCGACGCCGTGGAACCTAGCGCACGCGTAGTGCAAGCTGTGGCCCAAGTTAAGGCCACGGCGTCCGCTGCGATAAAGATGGGCGGCAAGAATGGCAAGCCGCGTTGTCTCCGCCGTCGGCGGAGAACAGGTTCGAAAATGGCGACGGGCGACCTGAAAGGAACTCTTTCTGACGCGATGGCATCGGACGCGCGTGCTGCTTCCGGTTCGTCCGACAAGAGCGCGATAATCGCGCTGGCATCGACGAACATCAGCCATCGCTCCCCATGGCGTCAAAGACATCACGGGAAAGCGGCGTTCGTGTCTCGTCATTCATCGACACGCCATGCTTCTGCCGCAGCCGCGCCGCGGTTTCGAGCGGAGTTTCAGCATGGCTGCGGCGGTCGATCGCCTCGCGCATTGCGATGACGATTGCATCCGTGATGCCGACGCCGGCCATCCACGCGAACTTGCGCATCAGGAGCTCGGCTTCCGGATCATCGACTCTGATGGGCATGTCCGTCTCCATACGGATGGATCGAAACGGATTGTAGTTGATTGTTGAGCTCTTCCCAAGAGCTCCGAAACCTTGAGTTGACGATCCAGCCATTGGCGAATGGCCGGATTTCCGTTTGCATGGTCGAAGGCAAATGATCGGACCGCAACGATCAGTGGACATTTTTATCCATGACGGCGGGCGGGCGCCGGTCGACATGCACTTCCATGGCGCTCAGCCGCGTGCCGAAGATGCGCGGACCGTTTAGCGACTCGAATACCGGATGCAACATCGGCCTGACGATCGTAAGCCGGCTGGCTACGTCTTCGATTTCGGTCGTGACATCGACGGTCTCGCCATATTCATTCGTACCGATGATCAGGAGATTGCCCGCGAGCGGCGACGGATAGCCGTGAAGTTGCGTCACGCAAGGCAGGGCCTCCTGTAGACCGTTGTCGTCGACGACAATGGCAAGGGTCTCATTGATCTGTACCATGTCGATGAGATCGCAGCCGATCAGGTTTCGGATGACGGCAAGCCAGTTTTCTTCGGGGATCGCCACGATGCGGATCGTCGCGATTAGCGGCTCTACGAGATACGCTTTGGTGGTCTTCATGAGATTTCTCCATAATTTAGCGAAGGGACAGGCTGCTGCTCAGCGCCCATAAGGTCGGGACGGATCAGGCGTAGATCAGCCCAGTCTCGACTTCTTAGCCGCAGCAAGGGGAAGGCCCGGCGCAACGCCGGGCGATCAGGGGTTGGTTGAAAGGTTTGTCGAGGCGATCAGGAAGCTTATTCGAGCAGCTTCTTTGCCTTGCATTCCAGCTCAAGGCGGGCGTCCTGATGGGCTTTGCCCCGCGCGAGCGCCGTGATCCCTTGCACGAAGTCGAAAATCGACTCGGGCGGGCGACCTTCTTCGCAAAGCACCGTCTCGATGATCTTGCCGGATTCGGCCTTGGAGAAGCCGCGCTTACGCAGGAAATCCGTGCGATCCTCGTCGTTTCGCGCAACGACCCGCTCGCGTGCCGCCCGGATGCCGGCCACAAAGGCGGCGGGCGAGGAATTGGCGAAATTCGTCAGCGCCGGTGCTGCCTCATGGGCAAAGCGCTGTGCCGCGAACTTCGAGTGCCGGATGGTGATTTCCTGGAAATTTTCGGTGCCCCACAAATTCCTGTTGGCACAAACGGCACGCAGGTAAAAGCTCGCGATTCCAAGTGTTTTCGAGCCGACCTCGCTGTTCCAGGCATAAAAGCCGCGGAAATACAAATCGGGCTCGCCGTTCGGCAACCGCCCCGCCTCGATCGGGTGGGTGTCATCGACCAAAAATACGAAGACATCGCGGTCGGAGGCATAGAGTGTCGTCGTGTCTTTGGTGATGTCGACGAAGGGGTTGTGGGTCATGGAAGACCAATCGAGGACCCCTGGTATTTTCCACAAGGTATCTCCAGTCCCATTACCGGCGATGTTCATGATCGCCGAGACGAGCGCGTGATCCCAGATCCTGCCATAGTCGGGACCCGTCACAGCCCTGAGCTCGGTGCGGCCGTCGTCCATCTCCAGCGTCTTTACGAGCTCAGTGCGGCCGTCGAGGAGGCCGTGCTGCAGGTTGATCGCGGCAAGCGGCGCGGGAAGCTGGCGCATGTAGCTCGCGGGAGCGCCGACCAGACTGCAAAGCTGGCCGTAGCCCCAATGGGTCGGCGCGATCGGCTGGCGTCCGCCCGGCACGACCAGTTCTAGTCGCTCGGCATTGCTGCGGGTCGCTTCGACGCGGATCGCCGAGGTTTCCACTGTCCGGACACGCGCTCGCTCGGCCCTGGACTTGACGGCATGATGGAGTTCGGAAAGCGACAGGTATCGCTCGTCGTCGGGGCGCGAGAACCATTCGGATGAAACCCGTCCGATGCGTTCGCCGCGGGAAATTTCGACCTTGAAGCCGGACGATGCCGGTTGAACGCTGGAAATCATCGTGTTCATAGGAGTCTCCTGGAACGAGAACGCCCGGCACTGGGCCGGGCTGTTGGGGATGGTGACTGCCGGAGGCGGTGGCAGCCGATGATGTGGTCAGATGTGAGTTCGCGACGGCAGGTTTCCGCACCCGTGACGGGCGAGACTTCTTCTCTCCCTCCGCCGCATCTTGACCGCCCCCGCCTGACGGCCCTCTTCCTCTGAGATTGGCCGCACCGGCGCGGATCAGCCGAAGCGCTGGCCGGATGCGGTAAAAGTGTAGCCGTTGGCCGAAATCGCCGCGTCGACGGCCTGGTCCGACGTTAGATACTCGTATTCGCGCTCGAGTTGCCGGTAGAGCCAGCGAGCAAGATCGCGGAGGCTCTCGATGACGGCTTCCTCCGCGTTGATCGTCATTGCCTGGTACGACGGACTGTCCCGCTCAACCGAGATCGCCATGCAATAGGCATGGTAGTAGTGGCCACGATGGGTGGCATCCGCGCGGAGCTGGTAGAAATTGCGCTTCTGAATTGCCTGGAGCATGTCGGCGATCCGATGCAACTCGGCATCCCGTGGCGCGTATTCCCTGATCCGGCGCGGCGCCTGCTTGCCGTGGGAATAGTAGGCTTCGAAGCACGCACCATCTCCCTGGCTCCAGAACCCACTGAACCAGATACAGGGATCCTGGCGGGAGCCGTCGCCCTGGAGACGGACCGTGCATGTCTTGAGGCGGAGGCCGAGGATTTCGCAGATGCGCTCGAAATCTTCATAGACAAAATCGAACCAGTCGTAGTCGAAGCCGCCTTCGCGGTACCAGGCGCGGGCGCTGTCCTTCGCCGCATCCGACAGCTCGTGGAACCGGTAGACGACAGTCTCGATGATCTCAGCCATCGCTCTCGCCTCCTATGATCGTTCCGGACAGGGTTTCGGGGTCGGGTGCGCCGGCAAGGATCGCCTCCGCGCGGGCAACCACCCACGACGCTCTTGCGACCCAATCGGAGGCGGTTGGCCTGTCCGACCGGATGTCGGCGAGGATGATCTTCAGGACCCCGAGCAGGATTTCGAAATGCGCCGCCTTGCGCTGAACCGTTTCCGTGAATTCAGGGGGGATCGGGATCGCCGGAGCGCGATAGGCGGCATCGGCGCCCTGCCAGATGCCGCTCACATGAGTTTCGCCTGCGGTTTCGTAGTCATGCCGGGCGTCGTCCCAATCGTTGTCCTCAATTGCCGCGCGACATGCGGCATCGCACGTCTCGGCGCGATAGGTGCGATGGCGGAAGACCGGCAGACGATAGGTGGTCTCAATCGTAAAGTCGGGCATCGGAATGCTCCTTAAAAAGAAAGGCCCAGCTGTGGGGCCGGGCCTTGGATGAGATGGGGAGATCGGTTTACTCAGCGGCGTCGAGATGGCCGTAGCCGTCTTCTCGATCTGCGTCGTCGTCCCGATCGCAGGAATCGAGGTCTTCCGTCAGGAAGGCGGGGAGCGCGGCGCCAACCTCGGCGTCAGGAGTGACACCGGTGTTCTCGACCTTTGTGGAGACATCATCGCTGGTGACGTCTTCGGCAGCGCGGAGCGGCTGCGGCAGCCATCCGCTTCCGGCGATGAGCCGTTCGGCCTCACGCGCCATATCGCTCTTCTTCAGATGGCCGATCAGCTGTGCCGATTGCTCGCCTTTCGCTTCCTGCACGGCCTGGAGGATATGGGCCTTGGTGACCCGACCCAGGTAGTTGTCGGCCGTTGGCGTCCAACCGGCCTCGACCATGTCGAAACCGATCGATCGTGCGACCTGGTCGGCATGCGCGATCGCGCGGCTGCGCTTGTTCCAGGGTTCGATGACCGCATTCAACGACAGCGAGGCGCAATGTGCAAAGAGTGCCTGCCGGCTAGCGTCGTCGAGCCCGATCAGGAAGCCCCAAAGCGCGTCGGGATCCTTGGGGAGATCCTGACCCCATGCTTCCTGCCGCTGGTCGATCTCCTTGGCCCACGCGGTATCACCAAGCGCCGGCGTCTGCGAGAATCGGGCGCTCTGCAGCGTCACCTCCAGGCATGTATCGGACCCGTAGAGATAGAAGGTCTTCAGCACGAAGGCGTGAAGCACCGCGATGAAGGCAATGACCGGATCATTGGCGAGCGCGTTGCGCAGCGCAACGGTGCGGGTTGCCGTCAAATCCAGCACCAGGCGTTCGGAGAGCGGCCGAAGCGAACCCTCCTCCTCTTCGCTTTCGGCATTCATGGAGCCGACACCATGCACCGCGTTACCGTCGGCAGAAACGGTCGGACGGCCGCCGACGACATCATTATCACCTTCCGACGCGTCGCCGCCATCAACGTCTACCTTCGGCTCGTCCTCTGGGCGGACGAAACCTCGCTCGATCTTGAGCTCGCCGTTTGCACCGAGCGAGATGAATGCGCCGCCGCGCGCGACCTCGTCGCCGTCAAACACGTAAGGCCGGTCGTTCAGCTGGTCGAGTTCGCCGCCAAGTTCCTCCAGTTTGCGCTCGGTCTCCTCGCTATAGTCTTCGGCCTCGGCATAAGCCGCGTCGAGCGCGTCGTACTCGGCTTTGACGGCATCGTAGCGCTTCAGCTCGTCCGCGGTCATCTCCGGCTGCTCGCCGTAGAAGCGGCGAAGCCCCGAGGTGTGGCCGTAGGGGAAATCGAAGGCAGCCTCGATCCATTTCCAGCCTTCAGCAGATCTGATCGCCTCGGCGTCGGCATTGAGCTTCTCAATGACGAGCTGCTCGACCAGAGCCGGGTCCTGCAGCCAGCCGCCATTGTCCTCGTCGAAGAGATCGCGCATGACCACCCCGCCGGCACCCTCATAGGCTTCGATACCGATATAGACGGCACGGCGGTCGCTCGCCCGGATTGCTGTCTCGGTCAGAAGCCGGCGGATGTAATAGGGCTCACGGACGTGCTGGCGCGAGATCGTGTCCCAGACCTGTTCCTGCCGGACATGATCATTGGTGATCGAAAACGCCATGACCTGCTGCAGGGTCATCTCATCGCTGGCGTAGAGATCGAGAAGGCGCGGTGAGACCGCTGCAAGCCGCAACCTTTGCCGCACCGTCGCGACGGAGACGAAGAAGCGCGCGGCGATGTCGTCTTCATCCTGACCCTGTTCCTTCAAAGTCTGGAAGGCCCGAAACTGGTCGAGCGGGTGGAGGTCGACGCGATGCACGTTTTCGGCAAGGGAATCCTCGACCTCCGGCGTTGCCGCCTGGCTGACAATGCAGGGGACACCGGCGGTTTTCGCGAGCCGTTTCTGGGAGACGAGGCGCTCGAGGGCCCGGTAGCGGCGACCGCCGGCCGGAACCCGGTAGAAACCGGTCTCGTTGCCATCGGCGTCGAGCTCCGCCCTGACATTGAGGCTGGCGAGCAAGCCGCGCCGCGCGATGTCTTCGGCAAGGTCCTCGATCGAAACGCCGGCCTTGATGCGGCGAACGTTGTTCTGGCTGAGCACCAGCTTGTTGAAGGGAATATCGCGGGCCGCGCTAAGGGTAATTTTCTGGATGGCCTGGGCCATGTCGGTTCTCCATGACGGGCCGGCCGGAGCCTCTCTCCGACCACCTTAACCCGTCACGATCCCCCTTCCCCCCTCCCCCTCTCTTCCTCCCCGCCAACTCCGGCCGGCGTGCCAAGCGGCCGGTCCGCCACGATTACAAGTTGATCGCGAGGCGCCTTCGTTTTTAAGCCTACGGCACCCCCGGTCACCCGAGCGGACATCAGCCGCCCCTTCCCCGGCATCCTTTATGAGGTCGCCCGTGATAAAATCCGAACTCGTTTCCCTGGTTGCCGCTCGCAATCCCCATCTCTATCACGCTGACGCCGAGAAGATCGTCGATGCCGTCCTCGAAGAGATCGCCGCGACGCTCGCCGACGGCAGTCGTGTGGAACTGCGCGGCTTCGGCGTCTTTTCCGTGCGCAATCGACCGTCACGGTCAGCGAGAAATCCGCGGACGGGGGGCGCGGTTTTTGTCGAGGAAAAATGGGTGCCCTTTTTCCGCACGAGCCGCGAATTGAATGGCCGGCTAAACGAGGCCGGGGAAACAGATTCACGGACTGCCGCGGCAAACAAGGCTATCTTGCGATCATGATTAGGGTGGAGAACTCGCTGCAGCGACGCAACAAGCGGCAGCGGCTGCTTGGCAGTAGCAGCGGTCCCCGTTGCGGGGCTTCGGACCAATGCCGGGTAGATTTGCATGTCCTATGAGTGGGACCCGCTCCGGGCGCGTCGCACCCGAATGATCAGGATTGCTACGGTAGTGGTCTTGATCGTCAGCGCGGTGAGCGTTCCTGTGGCTGCACTGCTGACGGCAACAGCCAGATGAGCCGCCGAGCGCCACCGCATCAGGCCAACGCCTTATGGGGCGGGCAGGGGTTCGCTCCAGTGCTTTATCAGATCATCTGGATCCACTTATTGGTCCAATGCCTGCAAAACGCGGCGTCGACTCGTTAGGTTCCTTGAATAACGATCGATTTGGAGACCTCTTGCCTCAGATTCTTGGGGGCGAGGCCTGAAGACTGGCAAGGCTACTATCCAATCTTCTGAGCAGAAGCGGAAACGCCCGGACTGGCGGGCACCGAGGGAGTCAAGGGCTATTTCCAAATTACTCCGGCCTCGTCGCCATCCGGGCCGCCACGCCGGAACCCTCAAACTTCGCGGCTGAATGGAAAGAACTGCTGGCACAAATGTGTCCGAAGTAGAAACACTCGGCCGGTTCTGAGCCGCGAAAATGGCCTAGCCTCGGCTGAGAATGCCAAAGTGCATTCTGTCTGCGTTCGTAGAGACGATCGAATTCACAGTCTTGAGCCTACCGATCATGCGCTGTCGATGCCGTCTGCCGAAGATTGGGGCCATTCGGTCTGCCCTTGATTTTCAGGTAGCATTTTGCTACCTATATGATCATGCAGGAGATGAACATGGCTCAATCGGTCAAACTTGCAGACGACATAATGGCACTCATCCGTCGGGAAGCCGATCTTCAGAGTAGGTCTGTTGCCGGTCAGATAACGCATTGGGTAAAAATCGGGCGAGCAATCGAGCATTCCGGGACCTTCGATTATGGCCGGATCAAGCTGGCACTCGAGGGCCGACTCGATACGACCGAACTCCAAGAGGATGAAGAAGCCGCCTGGCTCGATGCGTTCACGACCAAGATGGCTGAACCGACGACGGCTGAACAAGAATTCTTTGCTCAACGCAGAATGTTGGGTCGCGGCGTTGGTCTCGATGCAGGTGGCAACCTCATCTATGCAAAGGATGACGCAGCCGCATGAGACCCAGCCTTGTTCTGCTTGCCGGACCAAATGGCGCCGGCAAGTCGACACTCTACCAGACCCGCGTTGCTCCAGGCTTCGCGGGTCCTTTTATCAATGCCGACATCATCCAGCGCGAGGAGCTCAAGGACAGCTCGATGGAAGCGGCCTATAAAGCTGCCGAGATTGCGCGCGACCGCCGGGCGGAGATGCTTGAGGCAGGCAAGAGTTTTGTGACCGAGACCGTCTTCTCTCACTCATCGAAACTGGAAATTATCGAAACCGCACGGACGCATGGCTACATCGTCATTGTCATGCATGTCGGTGTCGACAGTCCCGATCTCTCGGTGGCGCGGGTCAAGGGCCGCGCCGACGAAGGGGGCCATGATGTCCCGGAAAAAAAGATTCGAGCACGCTACGATCGTGGGCAGCCGTTGATCCGGCAAGCCGTCCTTCGTGCCGACCGTGGCATGGTCTTTGACAATTCGAAGCTCAACGAACCACCTCAGCAGATTCTGGTCTTTGAGAGGGGCCGCCTGCTGCAGGCAGCTCCCTATCTGCCGGGATGGATCCTTTCGGTCTATGCCGACGACCTTATCATCTGACCCGCATCACTTGATCGGCGCGGGAGGCCGCCAGCCGGGAGTGAAGCGTGAACCCGCCCCGCTATTCGCGCTAGCGACTGCTGATGGCGTTTGCGTCAGGATGAGCGGGCCGAAAATAGATTTCCGTCACTCGAAACTTCCCGGCGACGCGCCTGCATTGCACAACGACATCGATAGCGATTTTGAGCATCTCGCGGATGTCGTGGCGCTCGAGATCCTTGCCGCCGTCCGATTCCTTCACGAGCAGCGTCAACTGCTCGAAGGCTAGTTCCGCCGAATCCGCATGAACCGTGGTGATCGAGCCGGGATGGCCGGAATTGACATTGCGGATGTAGTAGAAGGCCGTTCCGTCCCGCAATTCCTGAAGGAGAATGCGGTCGGGTCGCATGCGCAGGCAGGATTCAAGCAGGTCCTTCGCAGAAATCTTTGCAAGACCCTGCCCGCCCTTGGAATAGAACAGACGCACGTTGTTGGGCTGCGGGATGACGAGCTCAGGCGTGTCCTCAATCGAGATGATGCGCTCGTGATCCGGAATATGCCGGATCAGTGCCTTTGAAAGCGTCGTCTTGCCCGAGCCCGTGGCGCCGGAGATTATGATGTTCTTTCGTGCAAGCACGGCCTCCTGAAGGAAGGCCCTATGGGCGCCGGTTCGGTGGAGTTCCAAGAGTCGGTGGTCGGAGGGTGCTGCGTCGCGGCTTGCCGGGGCGACGTCGGCGAATAGCCCGCCGTTCTCAAGATCCTGCAGGCTGAGCGACACGGAAGACGGCTTGCGGATCGTGATGCTGACGGTCTCCTTGGCGGTTGCTGGCGGAATGACGATCTGGATGCGTTCGTCATCGGGCAACGTAGCCGACAGGATCGGCCGGGTTTCGTCAATCGATTGATGGGAGAAACTCGCCACGGCCCGGGCAAGGCGCATCAACTTTTGGAACGAAAGGGCCGGCAGGTCATGGGTCCGCCACCCACCGACACCTTCCGTCAGGACTTGCCCGGGCCGATTGACTATCACTTCATAGAGAGTCTCGTCAGCCAAGAAGTCTTCAAAGGGAACAAGCAGCTCCCGCACGACACCGGCGTCTGGACCTTCAGTCATGAGAGGGCCTATTTGGTCACGAGCTTCGAATCCGGGAGGAAATCCCCAAGTACGGCGCGGTCATAGATGCGATTGCGAGGTTCGGTGACGCGCAGGCGATAGACGCTCGAGAAGTCGAGGTCGCGCGCCACGAAGATCGACACCAGTTCGCCCTGATGTTTCATGAGCGTCGGCGGAATGTTGATCGACTGCTCGACCGCGATGGCCGCGGCCTGGTTTCCTGCATTTGTGGTGTTCTGCGCATCGACATCGCTGTCCTGCAACCGGCTGTTGGCATAGGAGGTCGCGTCGCCGACGATGGAGAGCAGAATGGCGCTGCCGAACCTTTCCCACCAATGGGTGTCGACATAGCCGTCCATACCGGCGCGCCCGAGCGCATCGGTTGCCGGCGACGCGAGTGTGACGATCACGCCTTTCGGGGTCTTAGCGCGGTTCCAAAGGACAAACAGGCGTTTTTGTCTGCGCTGCAGCCCGCCGCGATATTCGCCGACCACCTGCGTGCCCTTTTCCATCAACACGACGCGGCCACTATCGGAGAGGACATCCCGGTTGATGACGCAACTGGTGAAGCCCGGCTGGTCGGAGGCGAGCGCGGTTTCGAGCACGCAAGGGATCGAGGTTCCCATGGCAACGATGAAGTCCCGGTTACCGAGCGTGCCGGCGCGCGACCCCTGCAATTGAGTGGGCGTCATCAGGCGGTTGAAGCGCTGGTCTTCGTTTTCGGTTTGCGTGTTGATGCCGGCCGGAGTGACGCCGAGCGGCAGATAGTTGGACGTGGCGTCGGCCGTCTTCTCGTCTGTCTCGCGTTGCGTCGACGGCGATTTGCCGCCGAAAGCGATCACCGGTGCGCGACGTGCGGCGTCGAGCAGCTTATCGTCTTCCGACGGGGCCGCCTCAGTGACGATGGGCGTCGGTAACTTGACTTCGGTCGGCGTGACGACCGGTTCGGCTCTTTCCTTCGCCGGCTCGAAGTCCGATGTCTGGCGGATGACGACGCGCTCGGGCTGTGCGCCGTCACCATCCTTGTTTTCTCCGCGCATCGACCAGAGGGCGAAGGTGACGAAGACGATGATCGCAAGCGCGACCGCGCCGCGTCTGAGCACCGGATTGTTGTCGAGCCTGCGGCCGGTGGTCGTTTCGGCGCGCTCGCCCGGGATCCGGTTCGGTTCTTCCTCGGCCATTGGACCTCCCTATCCTTATTCGCCCGTCGGCGTCTTCATCACACGTTCAACGGACGGCGATGTCGTGTTGGTCTCGGGATTGATACCGACGCGGTCGTAGGCTTCGTTGAAGACGCAGAGCACGTCCCCTCCCCGGCGCAGGATGAACTTGCGGCTGATCGCATGGACGAGCACAAGGTTGCCCGAGACCGATTTCGGTACGAGGCTTTCCGTGCCGTCGGAATTTTCGATGTAAATCGCCGGCATTTCCTGGTTTCCGACGAAAGCGAAGGTGGTGACCTTGCCGTTGTCATAGACCGCTTGCGGCTCGAGTGCTTGCGACCCTTCCGCCGAATAGCGCCAGTTGCGCGGACCGTAGGCTTCGTGAAGGCCGAGCACCCGATCGGCCTGCGCCGACTGCGCGGCCTGAGCCCGGGCTTCCGCCTCCAGCCGCCGCCTCTCCGCTTCATCGGCCGGGTAGCGATATTTCACATAAAAGTATGTGTTCTGGCCGGCGGCGACCGAGCCGTCGCGCACGGTGAGTTCCATCTGGTAGCTGCGGGTCGACCCGTCGCGACGCGTGGTCACGACCGAGATGTTGGTGACCGGCTGGTTCTCCCGGGGTTTCAGGAAAAGAATGTTTCCGGCCGGTGCCACTTCCCAGGCGACGGAGTTGCCGAGTGCGACATGGGCGATTTCCTCGTCGGCGGCAAACTCGATCTGTACCGAGGATCTCAGCGTGCCGACGATCTTCGTGATGTTGTAGGGCTGGTAGTTGACGAAGCGGATACGATTGTCCTGGGTCGCGCCACGCGGAACCTCGAGTGCGAGGGCTGAGGATACGAGACTTCCGGCCAGCAGAAGGGAAATGAGGTAATGCGGTCTCAATTGATGGTCTCCGGATCGGCGCGATAGTCACTGACGACGAACCCCAAAGGATTGACCAGTCGGTCGGTGGCCGACATCGGGGCATTGGCATAGGAGAAGGTGAGCGTTGCCACCCAATGGGTGGTCTTCACCTCCTCGCCGCGCGTGACTGTGCGCATGTAGCGGACCGAGACGACGTTGGCGTTGATCAGCGAAATCGACACGACATTGATGCGTGCGGTCGCGCCGCGGCCATAGACGTTCTGGGGCGAATCCGGGTTGCTGCCGCGATAGAGTGCGGCAAATCGGGTCTGCTCGGCCTGGGTCGACAGGAGTGCCACGTTGCGGAAGTTCTCTTCCGCCTCGCTCCAGACATAACCTTCGCGAGCCCGCACATATTTGGCCGCAAAATACTTGGTTACTGCCTCATCATAGGTGCCGGCGGTCGCTGTGAGTGCCGAGACGACATCAACAATGCCGGTTGAATTGTCGACCCGAACGACGAAGGGTTCGACGGTTTTGAGCGGCGTAAGTGCTGCGATCGCGAAGACGGATGCGGCGGCGAGAACGCCGGCGGCGATCGCCACAGACCAGGCGATGCGCGCAGATCGCTCGACCTGAAGGAGGCGGTCCTGATCGAAGCGGCGGGCCTTATCAAAATAGCTCTTGAGACTGTCCGTGGTCACCATGTCATTCCTTCCCGCAGTTTCGGTAGGAGCCGGCGATGTCGAACTGTTCGAAGGCGGCAGGCGCGGCCTGGTTCTGTATTTCGGCATAGGGCGTTGCAGCGGAGGTCGGCTGCCTGGTGGGGCTCTTTTCCTCCCACTGCCACATTGCGCGGTTCAGCGGGCGGCGGGCATAGCCGTCGCATTTTGGAAGCGGGTAGGAGATCGAGGCGCAGCTCGCCAAACCGGTAAGAAGAAGGAACGATAAGATTGTGCGGATCATGTGGAATTACCTTGAGGCGTTTACCGGGCGGCCGTCATTCGGCCGCGCGTTCTGTCGTGCGTCGGCTGAGCGACCGCGCGCCGCGCCCGACCGCGCCGGCAGCCCGGGAGGCGGCCCAGGCAAGCGTGCTTTCGTGCGCATCGCGTGCCGCCCCGTATCCGTAGGTGAGCGAAGCGCCGCCGGCGGCAAGCGCCGAGGCGATGCCGGGCAATTGATAAAAGACGTAAAGCGCGGCGAGGCAGATGGCGCAAAGCGCGATCGGTCGCATCAGCACGTCGCTATAGCCTTCGATGGCAGTAAAGGTTGTGTCGATGCAGGTGATCAGTAACGAGCCGATCGCGACGACAAGGACCTGAAGGATGACAAAATTGGCGAGCTGGCCGATCCAGGATTCGGTGAAGCGGCGTGTTGCCTGGAACATGGCGAGCGCAATGAAGATCGGTCCGATCGCCAGTACGATGGCGAGCGCCAGCCGCGCGTAAAGCGAGACGATATAGCCGATCGCCGCGACGATGAAACTTGCGCCGATCACCATCATGCCGCCGACCCCGGTAACGATATCGACCGGCCAGGACGCGCGGGACCAGATCTCGTAGGCGCAGCGTTGGCCCTTGTCGAGCAGGCTGTCGAAGGTCGAGGCGCTTGGCGCCGTGCCGCTGTTCAGCGCCTGGGAGATTTCTTTCGGAAGCGTCTCAAAGAAGATATTGGTGACGTAGGTCTGGTACTCGCTGGCATTCCTGACCAGCATGACGATGATGGCAAGCTTGATAGCGCGGAAAGCAAATTCGAGAACGGGTTCCTGCACCGAGCCACGTAGCACCAGATAGCCGTAAAGTACGACGTAGAGCGTGAGTGCCGCCGTCAGCGGTCCGCTGACCCAGTTGGCAATATTCGACGTGCCTGAAGAAATGAAGTTTTCGAGCGGCGCCTTGAATTGCGCATCGACGAAGCTGAAGACCTGGTACATGCATCAGCCTGCAAGCGATTGGCGCATCCGCTCCAGACGCAGCTTGCCGTCGGCGCTTTCGGCATTTTGGCAATTGGGCGTGCTGCCGCGTTCACCGGGATTGTTGCGGCATTCGCCGAGGACCTTCGCCAGAAGAGGCTCGTCGGCGAGAAGTTCATCGACGGTGTGGACCTTTTGTGTTTCACCGGAGCATGAAGCGAGCACGCCCAGCATAATGAGTGGGAGAACGCGCTTCATGGCAGGGCCGCTCCCATGGTGTCCATGCGCTGTCGCCAATCCTCCGCTTTGCGCTGGTCGTCGACCTCACCTTGCGCGCTCTGGATCATCTGGAGCCCCTGCATACGAAGAACGTCGGTCTGCAAGTACGCCGACTCCGCCTGCAAGCGCGCCTGCAGGTCGGCAATGTCCTTGGCATCGGCTGCACTGGAGATCTTCTCGCGAAGCTGGTCGATGCCGTCGATGCGCTTGGTCGCGGCATCATAGATTTCTTCGCCGAGGCTCATCTGCCCGGCGTTCTGATTTTGCACGCGGCTCAGTTCCTGGGCATAAAAATCTTCAGCGTCGGTCCGGTATGTGGAGTTACTGTCGAGGAATTTCGTGGCCGAACTCTCGAAGACGCCGGTGCCTTGGCCGTTAAGCAGGCTCTCGACCGTCTTGAAGTCAGGGGGCAACGCCCTTCTGATCGCGGGATCGTTCAGTAGGGCCGCGACATCGGCCATGTCGGTGATCTTGTTGAGCGAGCCATAGAGTTGCTGGGCTTGCTCGATCTGCTGATTGAGCGCATCGAGCTGGGATTTTAGCTGGGCGATGCTTTCGATCTGCTTGGCGATCGCCGTCTGGTCGATCACCGGTATGCCTTGGGCTGAGAGGTGATTGGCGGGGAGGATCAAAGCCAGGATCGTGGCGATCGCGGCGGTTTGGCGCATACCCATCAGAGCAGCCTCCTTTTTTGCTGGAATACGGCGAGCCATTCGCCGTGGTCGTCGCCAAGCTCGGCGCGGACGGCGTCGGCAAGCTCCACGTTGGCGGTTCGCCCCGACAGGATCGCAAGTTCGTCGTCAAAGCCATTGAGGTTCAGCTCTGCGACCACGCTGTTATGGCCCTGCTTGACGATGAAGCGACGGCTTTCGACTGAGAGTTCGCGTGCAACCAGTTCGAATTCCCGTCCGGTCAGCTTGAAACCGTCGACATAGTCGCCTTGGTCGCCGCGCGGATTGGGAAGGAAGATCTGTGTCGGGCATTGCTCAATGATCGTATGCGCGATCGGCGAGGCGATCGCGTCGCGTGGGCTTTGAGTGGCAAACAGCATCAGTCCGTTCTGCTTGCGGATGGTTTTGAGCTTGTTCTGGGCGAGCTCGCGAAAACCCTCGTCCTTTAGCGCCTTCCAGAACTCGTCGATGACGATGATGATGCGGCGACCGTCTATCAGTTGCTCGATGCGGTAGAAGAGATAGGCCATAAGAGGCGTGCGGATCTCCTCGTTGTCGAGGAAATCGGTCATGTCGTAGCCGATGAACTTCGCGCCAATGCCAATGTCGTCGAGCTCATTGTCGAACACCCAGCCAAGCGGCCCGCCCCTCTCCCAGCGCCTGAGCCGCGATGCGATACCTTCGGGATCGGTATTGTTGAGAAATGTCCGAAGCGCGCCGATCGAGCGGCGCTCAACGGGAAGGTCGGCGAGACCATCCACGGCCGAGGCGATGTCTCGCAGTTCTGAGACGGTCAGCTCCCGCGTCGCGGACCCGACAAGCTTACCCACCCATTGCGCCAGGAACACCTTATTGGCCGCGTTGAGGTCGATTGCCTTTAAGGGCGCGCAGCCGGTGGGAACGCCATTCCTGAGCGGCAGGTAATTGCCGCCGGCGGCGCGAACGAAAAGATCGGCGCCACGATCCTTGTCGAAAAACACCATATACGGGTCGTGCTTTTCGAGTTGCGAGAGCATGAAATTGAGAAGCACGGTCTTGCCGGCGCCCGATGGGCCGCAGATGAAGGTGTTGCCGAGATCGCCATGATGGAAGTTGAAGTAAAACGGCGAGCCCGACGCGGTCTTCAGCATGGCGACGGCCGAACCCCATTCATTGCCGTCCTTCTGTCCCGTCGGGTAGGAGTGATAGGGCGAGAGAGCTGCGAAGTTCTTCGAGGTAATGGCGCCGGAGCGCGCCCGAAAGCGAGTATTGCCCGGCAGTTGCGCCCACCAGGCCGCTTCCAGTCCGAGATCCTCACGGGCGACCACCGCGCCGCCATTGGTCAGATGGGCGCGGGCCTTGGCCATATTGTCGGTCAGCTCCCTGACCGAGGGCGCGAAGACCGACAGCGTCAGATGGTGCTCGCCAAGAACGAAGCGGTTGGATTCCAGATCATCCATCGCTTCGCTGAGCTCGCCGATTTGCGAGGCGGCCTTGTCGCCGGCGCTGACCATCTGGTTTTGCTTACGCCCCATGATCGTGCGCGCGTCGGCTTTCGAGGCAAAGGCGAAGGACTGCGTCAAGATGAGCTCGAAGGGCGCGGTCAGGATGCCGTCGAGCATGCCGGAACGCGTCGAAGCGGGATATTCCTTGAAGCCGAAGATGCCGGCATAGCGGCTCATCGCCTCGTGGCGGATCTCGGCGGTTTCGCGACCGAAGATCACGCGGTCGGAGTAGATCGCCGATGATATCTGGCCCTCGGTCAGCGGGACAGGTTCGCGTCGTCCGCCGACAAGCTGGTGCAGCACTTCGCTCGGTTCGGAAAACACGATGCCGTCTTTCTCATAGAGGCCAAGGGATCGCGGCTCAAAGCGCTTGAGGCCGGCGATCACATCCGTCACCTTGTCGCGAAGGTGTTTGAGCGCGGTCTCGTCCACCTCCCCGCCCCTGCGGCGGGCGCTGCGCAATCGCTTGACGAAGCTTGCGGCTTTTTCGGCCGGATCGCGATCGGGATGCCAGATCAGGCTGACATAGAGGTCATTGCGAAACAGATCCTCCCGGACCATGCGCTCGCGGTATTTCGCGTTGAGCTCCGCGGAAAACGGATTTGTGAATTCACCATCGGGATAGGCGTTGTCGCGCCGGCGGATGACATGCGTCCAGAGCACCAGCCGCTCGTCGGCAATGTTGCGGTAAAGCGTATTGAGATCGCGGTGCAGCCCGTTGAGATCGAGAATGTCGGCCGTTTCGAAGGACACACCCTCGAGCACCAGCATCACCATCATCGCTCTCGAGGAGAGCGCGATGGTCGTCTCGTCCACATGGCGGACATAGGGAATGAAGGTTTCCGGCGCGAGTTCGCGGGCGCGAAGCGTCACAAGATTAGGCAAGGCTCAGGTCCCTCTCGTCATAGCGTCTGCGAAGTCTCAACGGAGAGAGGCTTGCGCCGCCCCAATAGGCGGCATTGCGCGAGCGGCCGCGGGTTTCGAGCCAGGCGACAAGCAGCCGGAACATGTTGTGGTCGTGTTTGACCAGCGCCCGGAATATGAAATGAAAGACGACGCCGACCAGCGCATAGGCGATCGATCCCGCGGTGATGTAGAGGATGGTCGTCAGCATGATGTTGAACCCCATCGCCTCCATGGTCACGCCGGCAATCATGGCCGGCCGGGTGCAGGCTAAAAACAGCGTGTCTTCTTCCAATGTCGGGGCGCTCGCCACAGATCAGCTTCCAACGATTGTGTTGACGAGTTCGGTGGCGCCAAAAATGCCGCCGATACCGATGATCCAGAAGCCGGCCCGCCTCAGATCCATGTAGCCGAACATCCAGGCGATGCAGATGATGATCACCGCGATGACGGCGAGCAGCTTGGCGATATTGCCGGTGAGCATGTCGACAATGTTCTGGAGCACGGTCTCGATGCCGGCCGATTGCGCGAAGGCTGGCTCGACTAGCAATGCGACGAGGGCTACGGCCATCAGGGTCGATGCGGCGAAAGGACGAAGAGTGTCTCTGGAAATCATTCGGTTGGCTCCGGTCGGCGGTTTTGAAAAACGAGGACCGAAGACTGCCGCCGGGTGCTGAACACATCCCACGGCATTGCTTCGGCGGTTCGAGACGATTGTACGAATTGCTTCTGCGCGTCCTCGACGTCGCGCTGTTGGTCGAGATCCGCTGGTTCGGGTGCGCTCGAAACGGTCAGTGAGGCCAGCTCCAGCAACAGACGCTTAGCTTCCTCGCGCACCCGCACATCATATCCGGCCACGGCGTCAGTCGAGGGATCGCCGCGTCCATAATAGGACTGCAGCATCACTGCCTCCGCTCTTGCTGGTTCAGCCCCCGCGCCGGCGGCGAGCCGGTAATAGCCGTCGAGCAGAGCGCCTGTGGCCTTGAGGTTGAGGCAAGGATCGAAGGCGTCCGAGACGGAGAGGCCGAGCTTCTGGAGTTCGGCGGTTGAAATGCCGCCAAGCCCGAGCTGAATCGGCTGGTGCTCAGCAATCAGCGACGTCGCAAGTTCGATCGCCTCGGCTTTCGACGTCGGCTGCGCGGTCAGCGGGTCACCGTTTCTGAGGCGGATATGGTAGGGCTGAAACCGGCTCTCGAGGCTGACGACGGCCGCGAGCGTTTCGACCTGCACGACCGGTGCGCAGGTCTGGGCGAGATCGACGAATGCGCCCATGGTTAGTACCAGACCCGATGGGTGCCGGAGCCGTCTATGGTGACGTCGACATAATGCGGCTGTGATCGAACATTCGGGCGCGTGATGGAATAGGCCATGCACTTGGAATGACCGTTCACGCGCTCCCATCGCGGAGAAAGAACCGAGCCGGCAGAGCTTCCGTCCCGATCTCTATCGAAACGGCATAGCGTGTGGCTCACTTCGCTGAGCGTCGTCGAGATGCAGGTGGCTTCCTGACCGCGCGGCTCATAGCGGCCGACGAGCTTGTAGCCGTCGTCGCAGTAATAGGGTTCATAGCCGGGCTTTGAGCTGTGGAAGCCGACGCCGCTGCAGGTCGGGAAGGAATGGCCCCGAGCGAGATGCCGCCAAAGCTTTTCGACCGGCGGACGGCACTCGGCGAATTGCGTGGGGCCGCCCGGATTGGAAAGGCATAAAATGACCTGGCATCCCCAGTCGTCGGCCCGCGTATGACTAGCGGAAGCAAGATAGAGTGATACTATGCAGCAAATGGGGAACAGCAAATTGAGCACAGGTTTTTTCATGCACAGGCCCTTCCAGGACGACAGGCCACGATCGCCGATGAAGCGAATCGTGCCCGATGCAGCAAAACTTATAATGACGCGTTTAAACCACTAAACAAAACATGACAAGAGTGATCAAGACACATTGGCACAACGCCTTGTTCAACGGACTCGTCCTGCAGGAGATCCTGGATCATCCGCTGGAGGACGAAACGCCGACCGCGCGGCTCAAGGAAATCGGCATGATGTCGGTGCTTTATTCGATGAGCCAGGCCCATCAGCCGCTGACCTTGACCAATATTTCCGAGCTTTTGCAGCTGACACGCAGCGGCGCGAAGGAAACCGTCAATCTTCTTGTAAAAAGGGGTCTTCTGACGGAGACGATCATTAAGAACTCCATGGGGCGCGGAATTGCGCGGCAGTTCGAGATATCGAAGACACTCTTCGAAAAGCTTGGCGCACCCGATGGTGATTGAGCATGGCAACGTACTGGCGCGTTAACGCTAATATCTAGCTCACAAGCGGTCCTCTTCGAGCCTAGCCTCGAACCACCCGGGCCGCTCTTTGCCGGCAACGCCTGTCCTTCCCGGAGAACCTGTCACAGGATGGCGCAAATTATTCACTAAACGAACGAGAAGCCCTTGAAAACCGCGCTTGCCCATACCGAACTGATCGCCGTGCTGACCGCCGTCACCAACGAGGCGCCGCGCGTCATGACCGTTCGCAAGGGAGAAGCACTTCCCTCCGGACCGCTCGAGGTGGAGCACCGCAGTCTGCAGTCGGGCTTGCGCGAATGGGTGGGCGAGCAGACCGGCCATCCCATCGGCTATCTCGAACAGCTCTATACCTTCGCCGACCGCGACCGTGCGCCGGGCGACAATGCGAGGCGGACGATCTCGATCAGCTATCTCGGCCTGGTGCGCGAACAGGCCGCACCCGGCGCCGGCGCACCCGGTTGGCACGGCTGGTACGATTATTTCCCCTGGGAGGACCACCGCGCCGGACGGCCGGCCCATCTGACGGAGATCGTCGATCGCTTCGAACCCTGGATCGCGTTGGATGCGTCCCGAGGGGAACACCGCCGCAGGCGGGTGGAGTTCACCTTCGGCGTTGGTGGTGCCGCTTGGAATGAGGAGCTCGCACTGCAACGCTACGAACTGATGTATGAGGCAGGCCTCGTCGGCGAAGCGGGCGCCGCATCATCGGCGGGAACCGGCCGATCGATGTTTGCCGACCATCGCCGGATCCTGGCAACGGCGATCGCCAGGCTGCGCGCCAAGATCAAATACCGCCCCATCGTCTTCGAGCTGATGCCGGAGGATTTTACCCTGTCGCAGCTCCAGCGTACCGTCGAGGCGCTGGCGGGACTTGCCCTGCACAAGCCGAATTTCCGGCGCCTGATCGACCAGCAGGAGCTGATCGAGGAGACCGGCGAGATGTCGAGCGAGACCGGCGGCCGTCCCGCCAAGCTCTTCCGCTATCGCCGGGCGATCCTTGAGGAACACGCGCTCTCCGTCTCACGGCTGCCGCTGTCGCGGAGTTGACATATTCTCGGATCGAGAATATCTATTCGCGCTCGATATACTCAAACTGAGTAAAAGAGGCGCATCATGAACACAACCGTTTCGATTTCAGGCCTCTACGAGCGTGTGAGCCGCGTCATGCCGAAGGCTGAATGGCTTTCACACGAGGCGGACGTCGCGGCGATCCTGGAATTGAAGCTAAAGCGCAATGCGGTGATCCTGGCCCATAATTACCAGACGCCGGAAATCTTCTATGGCGTCCGATATCGTTGGCGACAGCCTGGCCCTGGCGCGCAAGGCGGCCGAAGTCGATGCCGATGTCATCGTGCTCGCGGGCGTCCATTTCATGGCCGAGACGGCGAAGCTCCTGAACCCTGAAAAGACCGTGCTGATCCCCGACATCGGCGCCGGCTGTTCGCTGGCGGATTCCATCACGCCGGAGGACGTCGCGCTGCTCAAGGCCGCCCATCCCGGCGTGCCTGTTATCACCTATGTCAACATCTCGGCCGCCGTGAAGGCCGCCTCCGACATCTGCTGCACCTCGGGCAATGCCAAGCGCATCGTTGAATCGCTGGGCGTTCCAAAAGTGCTGATGATCCCGGACGAATACCTCGCCCGTAATGTCGCGAGGGAGACCGATGTCGAGATCCTCGCCTGGCATGGCCATTGCGAGGTGCATGAACTCTTCACCGCGAAGGATGTCCGCGATCTGCGTGAAGCCCATCCGGGTGTGACGATCCTGGCCCACCCCGAATGCCCGCCCGAGGTTGTCGACGAGGCGGACTTCTCCGGCTCGACTGCCGTCATGTCCGACTTCGTGGCGCAAAAAAAGCCCGCCCGCGTCGTGCTACTCACCGAATGCTCGATGAGCGACAACGTGGCCGTCGATCACCCTTCCGTCGAGTTCATCCGGCCGTGCAATCTCTGCCCGCACATGAAGCGCATCACGCTCGGCAATATCCGCGAGGCACTTGAGGAAAACCGCCACGAGGTGACCGTCGACGCCGCCATCGCCGACGCTGCCCGCCGGGCTGCCGAACGGATGCTTGCGGTATGACACGGGGCCTCCTTCACCACCTGAGCGGGCGCGTCGTCATCGTGGGAAGCGGGCTCGCTGGCCTTGCCGCCGCTTTGACGCTTGCACCCGAACCTGTCGTCCTTGTGACGCGGGCAGGCCTGGGCGCCGAGAGCTCGAGCGGCTGGGCCCAGGGCGGAATTGCAGCCGGCATTGGCGAAGGCGACAGCACGGCGCTGCACGTAGCGGATACGCTCGCCGCCGGCGACGGACTATGCTAGCCCGAAGCGGCCGCTGCCATTCTGGGCGATGCAGAGAGGGCAATCGCCGCGCTCGAACGCTTCGGCGTGCACTTCGACCGCGGGCCGGATGGCGCATTCGCTTTCGGCCTTGAAGCAGCCCATTCGCGGCGGCGCATCCTTCACGTGGAAGGCGATGGCTCGGGTGCCGCGATCATGCGAGCGCTCGTCGAAAGGGTTCGCAAGACACCGTCGATCGAAGTGCTCGAAGGACTGGAGGCCCGCCGCCTCCTCGTATCGAACAATCGGCTGCGCGGACTTGCCTGCGCCGGCCCGGCAGGTACTCTCATCCTGCCGACCAACCGTGTCATCCTGGCAACCGGTGGTCTCGGCGGCCTCTACGGCGCCACGACCAATCACTCCGGCAATTACGGCCAGGGCATCATGCTTGCGGCGCGGGCCGGCGCCATCCTGTCCGACATGGAATTCGTGCAGTTTCACCCGACCGCGCTCGACAGTCCGCGACGTCCGCTCGCGCTGGTGAGCGAAGCCGTGCGTGGCGAGGGCGCGATCCTGCTGAACGAGCGGGGCGAACGATTTCTTTCGGCGACGCCCGGCGCGGAGCTCGCGCCGCGCGACGTCGTCGCGCGTGCCATCGGCGCGGAGATTGCGCGCGGTGGACGCGTCTTCCTCGATGCGCGCAAGGGGCTCGGAGAGCGGTTTGCTGCACGGTTTCCCCTGATCGCCGCACTCTGCCAGGAGGCAGGCATCGACCCGGCGCACGATCTGATCCCGGTTCGCCCGGCCGTGCATTACCACATGGGCGGTGTCGCGACCGACCTCAAGGGGCGCAGCTCCATCGAGGGTCTCTGGGTCGTTGGCGAGGCCGCCTGCACAGGGCTTCACGGTGCCAATCGGCTGGCGAGCAATTCCCTGCTTGAAGCCACGGTCATGTGCATGCGCGCAGCAAGCGACATCGCCGGTACTTCTGCTGGCCCGATCGCCACCGCGAACGTTCACGACATGCCGCCAGAAGCAGAGCTTTCCGCCGTGCGCGAGATTGCTACGCGCGACCTTTCGGTGGTTCGCGACGCGGCCGGTCTAGAACGAGCCATCGGGGCTCTTCTGCCGCTTGTGCAGAGTGGCGGCCCTTCAGCTGATCCCGCTCTTGTGGCCTTGGCTGTCGCGACCTTCGGTCGGCTCCGTGAAGAGTCGCGCGGTGCCCATGCGCGCAGCGACTTCCGCCAGACAGATCCCGAACCGGTCCGCCGTCAGATGACCCTCGACCAGGTCATTGAGGCGTCGCGGCATTTCGCCACCCGACCGCTTGCCCGCACAGCCTGAGGAACCAAGACATCATGAACCTCGCTCCCCTTCCCCGGCTTGTCTTCGAGCCTGCCGTTCGCACGGCGCTTGCCGAGGATCTCGGCCTTGCCGGCGACATCACATCGGCGGCCGTCATTCCGTCCGACCATCGGTCGCGCTTCGCACTGGCGGCGCGCAAACCGGGCGTGATTGCCGGCCTTGACGTCGCGGAACTCGCCTTTGCGCTCGTCGATCCCGCCATCAGCCTGACCCGAAACGTTGAGGACGGCGCAAAGGTTGGCGCCGGCGATGTGATCGCTCTCGTCGAGGGGCCCTCGCGCGGGCTGCTGACCGGAGAACGCACTGCACTGAACTTCCTCGGCCACCTATCCGGCATCGCCACCGTGACGGCCGGGATCGTCGAGGCCATTGCCGGGACGACGGCGTCCGTCGTCTGCACCCGCAAGACGACGCCGGGGCTGAGAGCCGTGGAGAAATACGCCGTACGCGCCGGTGGCGGCATGAACCACCGCTTCGCGCTCAACGACGCGGTGCTGATCAAGGACAATCACATTGCCGTTGCAGGCAGCATCAGTGAAGCGCTCCGCCGCGCCAAGGCCGGTGTCGGGCACATGGTGAAGATCGAGGTCGAGGTGGACACGCTGGATCAATTGCGCGAGGCCATGGACGTGGGCGTCGACGCCGTCCTGCTCGACAACATGACGCCGGAGCTGCTGCGGGACGCGGTTTCCTTCGTCGCCGGCCGTGCCATCACCGAAGCGTCCGGCGGCACTACGCCGGCAACCGCCGCGAAGATCGCGGCGAGCGGCGTTGATCTGCTGTCGGTTGGTTGGCTGACGCACAGTGCACCATGCCTGGACATCGGGCTCGACTGGAGCTGATGTGAGGGCGATATAGCCTATATCAAACGCGCCCCGCTCCCGTTCGGGATCAAACTCACTATCCGCGCGAGCAAAGATGCATCGTGCTCCCGTTCAGGAACACCGACTCGTAGACTGCACCCGTTCGGGAACAAATGCTGTTGCAATTTCACTTCGGCTCAGCTATGTTCCCGTACAGGAGCAGACATGAGCGACGAAGGCGACAAAATCACATCGTTGAAGAAGGCGACCGACGTCGCCAGACTGCTTGCGCAATCGCCTCTGTCTGAGACTTTGCGCGATCAGATGAAACTGGCCGACCTTCATGCAGGCACGAAAGCTCTTCGCGACATTTCGGCCATGTCCAAGAGCCTTTCGGACACCCTGAAGAGCGTTGATATTCCATCCGTCAGGCTGGCGACGGAGACGTTGAAGGCCGCGACCGCCTTCAAGCTTCCATCAGTCGACATGCCAAGCCTCGGTCTAGACGCCATGCATTTCGGGCTTCCCAAGCCCCTCTCTCCGATGCCTTACGAACAAGAGACTGATCGAACGAAGGTGAACGCCGACGATCGACGGCATCACTCAACGGAAATCGTCTCGACCGCAGACTTGGGCCATATCGTCAGAAAAGCGCGGGAAGCGCGGAAGCTTTCGCAACAGGAGTTTGCCGATCTCGCAGGCGTCGGCCGGCGTTTCATCTCCGAGCTTGAGAACGGCAAGGCGACGCTGGAGTTCCAGAAGGTTCTCAAAGTTGCACATGCCGCCGGCATCTCGATCTTCGCAGAGCCTCGATAGCCGCATGGATATGATCGCGCTCGACGTCAGGCTCGACGGGTTTGCCGACCCCATCGGCAACCTCGTACGGGATGAAGAAGGAGGATTGGCCTTCGCATATGCGGCCAACTATCTCGAGAACGCGGACGCCTTCCCGCTTTCGCTCTCTTTTCCTCTCGCAAGAGAAGCCTTCGACGACAGCAGGGCCCGGCCCTTTTTCGACAACCTTCTTCAGGAGCGAGACGGCATCTTGCAGCGCGTCATGGATCGCGAGGGGTTGGCCCGCAGCGATGTAGCGGGCCTTCTCTTCTATCTCGGAAAGGATTGCGCAGGCGCAATCTCGGTGCTGCCGCTTGGAGCCCCGCCCGTTAAGGTGCCGGGCGACTACGACGTCGACTACAGGAGAATCGAGGACGATCGGCTGAACGCCATCATTGGCTCGTTGCACAGGCGGCAGCGTCTTCCCGAAGGCACCGAAGATCCGTCGCCGCTTGCCGGTGTTCAAAGCAAGATCGCCGTCACGATACTGCCTGACGGAAGCTATGCCGAACCAATCCCTGGTTCGGGCGCTCCCACGACCCACATCATCAAGGTCCCGGACCAGGAGCATCTGCAGGACCCGAGGCTTGAGTTCGAAACGCTTCTGCTTTCGAGAGAACTCGGCTTAGAGACCACCCAGGCGAACGTCGTCAACTTCAATGGGGTCGAAGCGCTGGTGATCGAGCGTTTTGACAGGCGGCTGAACGCAGAGAACAAGATCGTCAGGATCCATCAAGAGGATTTCGCCCAGGCACTTGGCCTTCCGCCATCCCTGAAATACGAACGTCACGGCCGCGAAAGCCGGCGTTTCGACGCTCAGGCCATCAATCGGATCCTCGACGCGACGGTTGATCCCGCGGCCGAAAAAATGCGATTCATCGCGGCCGTGCTGTTCGATCTTATGACCGGCAATGTCGATGGACACGCCAAGAACTTTGCACTCCTCTACGACCGGGGAGGCCGGATCCGTGTTTCTCCGCGATATGATCTGATGCCGAACAGACTCGATCCCAATCTGACCGACCTCTTTGCCTTTGCGATCGGCGACGCCACCAAACTGGATGATCTCGGTCCGGCCGATTTTGCCGCCTTTCTGAGCGCGCTCGGGATTGCATCACCTGGCGGACAAACCCGCCTCACAAAAAGCCTCACGGCCAGACTGTCAAAAGGGCTGGCCGCCGAGCTTCCCAGGCTTGACCGCCTCGGGCTGAAACGCTTTGCCGACCTGATCGCGCACAATATCGATGAACTGCTGACCGCATTCGAAATGCCGCTTCCCGACGGAATCAAAACGGGAGACGCCTATATCGAGCGCGGTGGCGGCTGGCTGCTCGGTTCTTGAAGGCTCGACCCGAACCCGAAGCGATCAGACTCAAGCGTCCGGCAGTACGTCGCACCCAAGACCGAGTTCCGACGGATGCCAGCGGACACGGAGGGCAAAAAAAAGAGGGCCAGCGGAGACCGCGGCCCTTTCGAGGTGTGAAGGTCAAAAAACCTCCAGAGGGGAACAGCTGATGCAGCGATACTGGGAGGAGTGACCGCCATATGCTTCAGCTACATGCAGTATGACGAGAAATTCGGCACAAAGAACCCAAATTTTGTGCAATGCAGCTATTCCGGTGCTGCAGTGCTTCCAAAGTGGGTGGGGGAAGCTGATCTATTCGAAGTCTCCGTCTTGAGTCTGTAATGATCGATACCTACCTGCCGGCCGACAGCAAAGAGGCACGATGAACATGAAGTCCTGGACGGTCAGCCGCGGCCCTGTGGCGGCAATATCCATAGATGCTGAAAAGGCAGCTGCCATCAACAACCTGCTCCGACAGCCAGCCGGCATTCTGCCCGCTTCGCCAGGGGATGCGATTCGCCCTTTCGCCCGCGGTCTGTTTGAGGAGTTTCGCTCCGCACTCAAACCGGATGTGACCGTTACCACGCTCCGTCGTGCGGTTGCGACTTTTGTCCACTCGAAACGGTACTATCTTGCGAGCGCTCAGCCCGACGCATATAGGCACGATATCGACGGGTGCCCGGTCGAACCTGTGTCAACGGAAGACAGATTGCTCGCCCAACAGCGCTTCTTGGGACTCAGTCGCAAACACGGAAACACAAATCTGTCGCTCGAAACGACTGATCCAGGGGAAGTTTGGCCTGACAAGACGCAGCAAATGCGCGCGTCACTGCTCAGCGGCAAGGGAACGAAGCCCGCTTCCTTCAACTGACCAGTTTTCTCTCTTGCTGCCCATTGGCGCGCAGCAGAGCCATGAGCATCCGCCCTAGCCCGAACTCGCCACGTTCGCTCCGCCGGGTGAGATCGCGCAGATAGCCGCCGGCCGAGCTTATATTCTCCCCTTTTTCGAGAATGCAGGCCATGACGGCCGCGGCATTTGCCGGTCCCATGATCATGCAGGCCTCCTCATAAGCCGATGGACTGACCTGGAGCATCGTCCGAACGACGACCGAGGCAGATATCAGATCGCGCCAGTTCGCGATCCTGCCGCCGGGAGCGTAGTCCGATATCTGGGGGCAAGCCTGCAACACGAGGCCGAGCGGGAATGATCTCAACTCGCCAGATTTAGGGCCCCCTCCCCTTGCCACCGAGCCTGAATTTTCCCGTTTTGGCTGGTCAGTTCGCCGCTGAGGTACGGGTTGCTCTCCCGATCGGACGACTTGCGTGGTTGCCACGCGACCGTTTTCCAAGCGCAGTTCAGATTCAGTAAGAGATTCAGTATGTGAATTCTTTATGTGCCGCTCATTCTGACAGGGATTGCCGCTCTCCTTTTGGCATTTTAGCTGCAATTCCAATTGTTTGACCACGTCGTCGCGAAGCAGTTCCAGTTCATCGAGCGCGGCTTCGAGCTGATCGATCGTCGGGACGCGGGGTAGCTTTGTTGTCAGCGCCTGGAGGTCCAGAGAAACCTCAGTCCAGTCCCCCCGGGCCTTTTCCTGCACAGCGGTTTCGACCAGCTTGACGACATCTCGGCGGCAGAGCGTCCAACGTTCGCGTAGATGCCGGAGGTGCAGCCGTTCAGCCACTACCTTGGCGGCGAGTTGCTCGATCTCTACGGATCTGGCCAGCAATGGCGCCAGCGAAAATCCATAGGCGACGTAGATCTCACCGGATCTGGATTTGCGAGCGTACCGCTTCCCGTTAGGGCTGTCCCTTCGGATGAGCAATCCTGCGCCGACGAGGACAGAAACATGCCGCCGGATCGTTTGCTCAGCCATGCCGTGCGCGCGAAGCGATAGTTGGGCATTCGATGGGAACACCACGAGACCGTGCTCTTCCGACAATTCATTGTGCGGATAGAAGCTAAGAAGGGCGTTGAGCACTGCAAGCGCTCGGTCCGTCACGCCGAGAAGAGGCTTTGCCTCGCAGAGCGCTCGATACAGTTTCCATTTGTCGATGGATTTGCCAGGTTCAATCTTGCGGGATGCCACCTGTCTGGCGAACAGGCCAAGCGACATCGTCCGCCGCCCGAAAGGCGTCGTCACACTTCCACTCTCCATTTCCTTTACCTTTCTAAAGGCAAAAAAAATCCGCTCGTCGAATGACGCCTAGACTCTTGACAGTGATTCTCGGAAGTGCGATTCTCTAGCTGCTAAACATCGAGAAGAGCTTCCGTGACGGCGACGTCCGGGGGCTTTTTTCTTTTGCGGCTTTCTCCTTATTCCAATGACCTTCGGTGCTCAGTTTTTTGAGCGATGCTCTTCAAACAGCGATTGAAGCTTGTCGAGGACGAATGCAGCGAAATCGGGCGCTTGTTTCCGATCAATCACAATCTCGACCTTGGCATCGCTGTGCGTGACTTTTGCGAGGCGTTCGCCCGCGGGAGATGACCAAACGTCCGCCTGCGCCTTCTTGGGACGAGGCTTCAAATGTGCGAGGAGCGCCTTGAAGCGCTCTTCGGACGCAAGGCGTTGGACTTCTTCTGCTCCAGTGAATGCGATAGCTCGATCCAGCAACTTCTTGCTCGATAGGAGCTCGGCAAGCTCCATCCAATTGCGGCGACCGATGGAGGGCGCTGGGCCGATCGAGTCAATCAAATCATCCGGTATGCGCCCGACGACCGACAACATGTTCGACAGGTCGCTTTTATACACCGACATGGCTGACATGATCACGTCGCGAGAGAAGCGTTGCTGTAGCTTATCGGCGAACCGAGCCTTTTCAATATAGGTGAGATCCTGGCGTTCATTATTCTCTTGGCCCTGCGCCACAACGAGCTGCTCATCGGTCAACTCTCGGACGATCGCGTTCACACGGGTGCCAAGTTCAGTGATTGCGCGAAGACGTCTATGGCCAAACGCAACTTGGTACCGGCCGGGCTTGTCCGGGTGTGGGCGGACCAGGATGGGAACCTGTTGGCCTTGTTCCCGGATAGAGTTTACAAGGCGCTCATGAGCTTCTGCTGCTCCTGGCATTCGATCCGGGATGAACGATGGGTCAATATCGGCCGTGTCCAGGGAAACAACCGCATGGCCTTCGGCAAGCCGCTTCTCGATGTCATCTGCGCGCCGGCTACGCTCGCTGACCTCACTCAGCGACTGCCCGATCGCACCCACCGGTGAACGTGAGGTATCTTGAATGAGCTCCGGCGAACCGAGTATTGGCCGCACGCGGTTCTTCTGGACCCGAACTTCGGCGGAGTCTGCTGCGACGGCACCATGCTGGCCGAGACTGGCGAAAACGTCTTTCCTGCTCATGCAACCCTACCCCACGCCTTTTTGATCAACCCTTCAATTTCAGCGTTGACGTTGCTCATCGATTCTAGAGCCCGGTCGTAGGTCGCCCGCGTAAATTGGCTGCGCTCAACTTCATACAATGTTTGATTCGTCAGACCGGCATCGGAGACGGCAGTGCTTTTCAGCATGGGATGAATAAGCACATGTTCACCGAATATGGACCGTAGAAACGCAACCATCTGGTTCTGTGGTCCGTCGCTCGGCTCAAATCGGGTCACGAGATAGCGCATCCAGTTGTAGTCAGAACGAGCGCCGGCGGCGGAGATTTCCTCGAGGAGATCTCCGGTCATTGCGAGAAATTGGTTCATCGACATTACATCAAGCATCTGCGGATGGACCGTAACCAGAACGGATGTGGCCGCGGTGAGCGCAGAGAGCGTGAGGTAGCCGAGCTGGGGCGGGCAGTCGATGACCACGACGTCATAGAGGTTCTGCGCCTGCGCAATTGCTTGACCGATACGGGCAAAAAACAGCGTATCGCCGGGCTGCCGCTTCATCAGCGCACGGGGCGTGTCGTGCTCGAACTCCATGAGTTCCAGGTTTCCCGGAATCAGGTGAAGATCAGGGATATAGGTTGCGCGAACAATTTCAGCGATGGGTCGTTGCTGATCGTCATAGCGAATGGCGCCGTAGAGCGTTTCGTTCGGACCGACATCGACTTCCGGTTGGTGGCCAAAAAGGGCAGAAAGACTTGCCTGTGGGTCGAGGTCAATCGCGAGCACACGATACCCACGAAGAGCGAGGTGTTGCGCGAGATGTGCTGACGTTGTCGTCTTGCCCGACCCGCCCTTGAAGTTCATAACTGCGATTACCTGCAGTTCCTCTTCGCCGCGGCGATGGGGTAGATAGCGGCGCCCTCCCCTGGTGCCTTGGTCAAGATGCTTCCTCAATTCGTGGATGTCTTCGACAGAGTAGCTTCGCCGACCGCCAGTTTGCGCCGCGGATAGGTTTGGCATTTCGGCGGCGATTTGGCGCAA
>NZ_CP101434.1:0-503456 GCF_051124255.1 Rhizobium sp. YTUHZ045 | reverse complement strand
AACACCCAATCCTTTTCGATGCGCTTTTCTGTCAACATAGCGTCAAAAAGCGTATCGAAAGTGACACGATTCGGGATTTACGGCAACAATAGGGGTCAAGCCGTCGCGGCCGGCCGAGTTGGCCGCGGCCAACTCCCTGCCCTGCCCTTGCGGGCGGCCGTGTTTTTGGGCAAGACCGCTTGGACTCACGGGGAAGATCCGCTTGAAGCATATCAATATAATTGGAATCGGCACGGGCAATCCAGAACACGTCACCATACAGGCGATCAACGCCATGAACGCTGCCGACGTGATCTTCCTGCCGCTCAAGGGCGCCGGCAAGGAAGAGCTCGCCGAGATCAGGCGGGAGATCTGCGAGCTCTATATCACTCGGCCAGCTGTCCGGATCGCGGAATTCGAGCTACCGGAAAGACAGGCCGCAGACAGAAGCTACTCGCAAAGCGTCGATGCCTGGCACGGCGAGATCGCCAATATCTATGGAGAATTGATCTCGGGCCTCCCGGACGGCGGCACCGGCGCCTTTCTCGTCTGGGGTGATCCCAGTCTTTACGACAGCACGATCCGCATCATCGAACGAGTGCGGAAAGCAAACAGCATTGATTTCGATTACTGCGTCGTTCCAGGCATCACCAGTATCCAGGCTCTGGCCGCCAGCCACAAAATCCCGCTCAACCTCGTCGGCAAGCCGGTTGAGATCACCACCGGGCGGCGGCTGGCGCGGGATGGATTTCGAGGCGGCAGCGTGGTCATCATGCTCGATGGCGAACAGGCTTTTACGAAGATCGACGATCCTGACGCCGAGATCTTCTGGGGCGCCTATCTCGGCACCGCGGACGAAATCATCCGGTCGGGACGGCTCGCAGACATCGCGTCCGACATTCAGGCGCTCCGGACCGAGGCCAGACAGCGGCACGGCTGGATCATGGACATATATCTGCTGCGTAAGGGACGCGACTTCGAGGAATAGCCGTCGCCGTCATGTTTTGCCGCACCGGCCGCGATCATGTAAGAGATGATCAGAGGATTGAGAATGGGCACGAAGGCCGCCAAGGCAATCGACAGGACAGGCGAGGCGGATCTCGATGATCGGCCGACGGCGAAGCCACGCCCGCGCGGCGCCTGCCCGGCCCTTGCCGCACCGATGCCGACCGGCGATGGTTTGCTCGTAAGGCTGCGTCCGGCCGGTGGCGCCTTGACGCTAGCGCAATTCTCAGCGCTTGCCCGCTCGGCTGCAGAGCATGGAAACGGCATCTTGGAAATCACCGCCCGCGGCAACCTGCAGATCCGCGGACTGCGGGCTGAAACCGTCAAGCGGCTCGCCGCCGATATCGATGCCGCCGGGATCGCCGTGCCGGACGGGCCGGCAATCGAACTATCGCCACTGCACGGTATCGATCCTGAGGAGACAGGCGATCCGGCAGCACTGGAAAAGACCATGCGCAGCAAGCTCGCACAGTTGCTCGCCTCGCCGCGGCTCGCGCCAAAACTCTCCCTCATTGTCGACGGCGGCGGAGCATTCGGTTTGTCGGCGCTCTCGGCCGATATCCGTATCGTCGCACAGCCCGGCGCACAATGGCTCGTTGCGATCAACGGCGACGGCGAGACGGCAACGCCTGTCGCGAAGGGTGCAGCAGAAGCGGCGATATCGTCCGTTGGCGAGATTCTCGATCTGCTGGCGGTCAGGCAGAGCCTGCGAGCGAGAGATATCGATCCGGCCCTTCTGCGGGCGCGCTTTCCCGCTATGGACATCATCCGATTTCTTCCGCCACATCAAAGACAGACGCCGCTTTCCGGCTTGCACCGGCTGAAGGACGGAAAACACGTGCTTGGTGTGCGGCCGGAATTCGGCCAGATGCGGGCCCCCGATTTGACCGCCCTGCTCGACGACGCGACAGCTCACGGCGCAACAGCTATCCGACTTGCGCCCGGCCGCGGCTTCTTCTTCACCGGCTTTCCGGCAGGGACCGCGCCGGCTCTGCAGATAACTTCGAGCAAACATGGCTTCACCGTGCAACCCGGCGAGAAAAGCGAATATGTCGCTGCCTGCGCCGGCGCCGGCGCCTGCGGCTCCGCTTTCTACGAGACGAGAGCCCTGGCGCACCGCCTCATTACCGCAGCACCCGTTCTCTTCGACGGATCTCTGACGATCCATTTCTCCGGCTGTTCGAAAGGCTGCGCCCATCCCGGGCCGGCGCTGACGCTGACCGGATCGGCGGATGGTTTCGGTCTCATTCTCAACGGGCTTGCTTCAGATCTGCCGGATGAACGGATCGCTGGCGGTCGGATCGATTTCGCTATAGAGAGGCTCGCCCAGTCCATCGAAGACAACAGGAACGCTGGCGAATCGGCCGCCGCCTGCCTTACACGGCTTGGCGCAACCAGCGTTTCGAAGGCGCCGCGACAGGAATAGCAATGCCAGACTACGATTACATCCGCAGCGGCGACGCGATCTACGAGCGTTCCTTTGCGATCATCCGCGCCGAGGCCGATCTTTCGCCTTTCACCGAAGACGAGGCTGAAATTGCCGTTCGCATGATTCATGCTTGCGGGCTCGTGGAAGCGGCGAAGAATTTCCTCTTTTCCACCGGTTTCGTCAGCACCGCACGCGATGCGCTGAAGGCCGGCGCGCCGATCTTCTGCGATGCGGAAATGGTGTCGCATGGCGTCACGCGGGCGCGGCTGCCGGCGCTGAACGAGGTGATCTGCACGTTGCGCGATCCCGCAACGCCGGAGCTCGCACGCGAGATCGGCAATACACGCTCGGCCGCTGCCATGCATCTCTGGCTCGATCGGCTCGGCGGGAGCATTGTCGCGATCGGTAACGCGCCGACCGCGCTCTTCCATCTGCTCGAACTCCTGCGCGACGGCGCCCCGAAACCCGCGGCGATCCTCGGCATGCCCGTCGGGTTCGTCGGCGCAGCCGAATCGAAGGATGCACTGGCAGAAAATTCCTATGGCGTTCCCTTCGCCATCGTGCGCGGCCGGCTCGGCGGCAGCGCCATGACGGCTGCCGCCATTAATGCGCTGGCGAGGCCGGGCCTATGACGACCCCAGGCCGTCTCATCGGCGTCGGCACGGGTCCCGGCGATCCCGAGCTTCTGACCCTCAAGGCCGTGCGCGCCATCGAACGCGCGGATGTCATCGCATACTTTGCCAAGCAGGGCAGGGGCGGTAACGGCAAGGCGATCGTCGAGCCGCTGCTGAAACCTTGGGTCACTCTGCTGCCGCTCTACTATCCCGTCACCACCGAGATCGACAAGAATGACGAACGCTATCAGAGCCTGATCACCGAGTTCTACGACCGGTCTGCAAGAGATATCGCCGGGCATCTCGACGCCGGACGGACTGTCGCCGTTCTCAGCGAAGGCGACCCGCTCTTCTACGGCTCCTATATGCACCTGCATGTCAGACTTTCCACGCACTACCCCACCGAAGTGATCCCCGGCATCAGCGCCATGTCGGGCTGCTGGTCGCTGGCCGGCATGCCGATTGTCCAGGGCGACGACGTGCTTTCCGTACTGCCCGGTACGATGGCCGAGGGCGAACTGACGCGGCGCCTTGTCGATACGCAAGCTGCGGTCATCATGAAGGTCGGCCGCAATCTGCCGAAAATCCGCCGGGCGCTTTCGGCAGCCGGCCGGCTTGCGGACGCCCTCTATGTCGAGCGCGGCACCATGGCGAACGCGGCGATGGAAAAGCTTGCCGACAGGAGCGACGGCGATGCGCCCTATTTCTCGCTCGTGCTGGTGCCGGGCTGGGAGGGCAGCCGATGAGTGGCAGGCTTTTCGTCATCGGCACCGGTCCCGGCAATCCCGAGCAGATGACGCCGGAAGCGCTGGCCGCCGTCGATGCGGCGACGGATTTCTTCGGCTACGGACCTTATCTTGACCGGTTGCAGCTCCGCTCCGATCAGCTGCGGCATGCGTCGGACAATCGCGAGGAGCTCGACAGGGCAGGGACGGCGCTTTCCATGGCAGCGGATGGCGCCAATGTCTGCATCGTCTCCGGCGGCGATCCCGGTGTCTTCGCCATGGCTGCTGCCGTCTGCGAGGCGATCGAGAACGGGCCGGCGGCGTGGCGCGCCGTCGATCTCACCGTGCTTCCCGGCGTCACGGCGATGCTGGCGGTGGCAGCAAGAGCCGGGGCGCCGCTTGGGCACGATTTCTGCGCAATATCGCTATCAGATAACCTAAAGCCTTGGAACATCATCGAAACACGGCTTGAACTGGCGGCAAAGGCGGGCTTCGTCATCGCGCTCTATAATCCGATCAGCCGGGCGCGGCCGTGGCAACTCGGCGAGGCTTTCAAGCTGCTGCGCGACCATCTGCCGGCAACAACCCCGGTGATTTTCGGGCGCGCGGCCGGGCGGGCAAACGAGCACATCGCGGTGCAGCCACTATCGCAAGCGGATGCATCGATCGCCGATATGGCGACCTGCATCATCATCGGCTCCGCCGAAACGCGGATCGTCGCGCGTTCCGGCAAGCCCGACCTGGTCTACACGCCGCGTTTCATGGCGGGAGGAAAGAGGTGATCGACCGCCGCAAGCGCCGCCTCGACGGTTTCGACCGATGTGATGATCGGCGACGGCGCGCGCGCCACCATCATCACCTCGATGCCGAGCAGGCGCGCCGCCTCGATCTTCGCATAGGTGGCGGTGCCGCCGCTGTTCTTGGCAATGATGACATCGATATGATGCCGCCTCAGCAAAGTGCATTCGCTTTCCAGCGTGAAGGGGCCGCGATCGAGGATGTAGTCGACATTCGCAAGCCTAAGCGGCCGTTCGGCGGGGTCGACGCTGCGGATGAGATAGTGATGTTGCGGCGCCGCTTCCGCATGGTGAGCGCCCTGCCGGCCCGTCGCCAGGAAGACATGGCGGGGAGATTGGCCGAGTGCCGCGATGGCCGCCGGGATGCTCTGCACGTCCCGCCAGCGATCGCCCGGCAGGCTTTGCCATTCGGGGCGGCGCAGAGCGATCGCAGCGAGAGGGGCGGCCGCGGACGCGATGGCGGCGTTTTCGGAAATTCGTTCGGCGAAAGGGTGCGTGGCGTCGATAAGCAGCCCGTAGCCGCCGGCTTTCAAAAAGTCGGCCAGCGCCATGGCACCGCCGAAACCACCGATACGGACCGGAACAGGCTGCTCAGCCGGTTTCTCGGTGCGTCCGGCAAGCGACAGCAGAACATCGCAATCATCACGCGCCGCGAGCGCCCCGGCGAGCAGGCGCGCCTCGCTGGTGCCGCCGAGAATCAGGATGCGAAGTCTTCCCATGTCTGATGTCTTTCCCACTTGCAGCAAGCGCTGGCTGACTATTATCGGCATCGGCGAAGATGGTCCAGCAGGGCTGGGCGAGGAAGCGAAGATGCTGATCGCCACCGCACCCGCGGTGTTCGGCGGAGCGCGGCACCATGCGCTTGCCGCATCGCTGATATCGGGCGAGAAACTTGCCTGGCAGAGCCCGTTCGAGCGCTCGGTCGATGCCGTCCTTGAACGGCGCGGCACGCCTGTCGTCGTGCTCGCTTCCGGCGATCCATTTCTCTATGGCGTCGGCGCAACCCTCTGCCGCCGTGTCGCGGCGGAAGAGATGCGCGTCATTCCCGCGCCCTCGGCCTTCAGCCTTGCCGCCTCCCGGCTCGGCTGGCCGCAGCAGGACGTGACGACGATCTCGCTGCATGGGCGTCCGCTCGGCCTCGTTCGACCGTATCTGCACCCCGGGCGGCGGATCATTGCTCTGACCTCTGATGAAAATGGACCTGGCGAACTCGCTGCCTTGCTTGTCGCCATCGGCTTCGGTCAGTCGAGACTTACCGTACTCGAAGCGTTGGGCGGTGCGCGGGAACGACAGAGACACGCCGTGGCGTCGGATTTCGATCTCACTGACATCGATCCCCTGAACGTCTGCGCGCTCGAGGTTACGGCAGGGGAGGGGGCTCGCATCCTGCCTTTTGCCGCAGGTCTCGAGGATGATTTGTTCGAGCATGACGGTCAGATCACCAAACGGGAGATCCGGGCGATGACGCTTTCGGCGCTTGCGCCACGTCACGGCGAACTGCTCTGGGATATCGGCGCCGGCTCGGGATCAGTCGGCATCGAATGGATGCTGGCCGATCCATCGCTGAAGGCGATCGCCGTCGAGCAATCGCCGGAGCGGGCGGCGCGGATTGCCCGCAACGCAACCGCCCTCGGCGTGCCGCATCTGGCCGTTGTCGAGGGTTCAGCGCCCGATGCGCTGAGAGGCCTGCCGGAACCGGATGCGATCTTCCTCGGCGGCGGCGGCAGCGAACCTGATGTCATCGACACTGCCATCACTGCGCTGAAGCGGGGAGGGCGGCTCCTCGCCAATGGCGTGACGCTTGACATGGAGGCGGCATTGATCCGCGAACATGGCAAACGCGGAGGCTCCCTCACGCGGATCGAAATATCGCGCGCCGCGCCGCTCGGCAGCATGAGCGGCTGGCGGCCGGCGATGCCGGTGACGCAATGGCGCTGGACGAAAGGATAACGGGATGACGGTGCATTTCATTGGAGCGGGGCCGGGCGCCGCGGATCTGATCACAGTGCGTGGCCGCGATCTCGTCGCCCGCTGCCCGGTCTGCCTCTATGCCGGCTCGATCGTCTCGCCGGAACTGCTGCAATATTGCCCGCCTGGCGCGCGCATTATCGATACTGCCCCGATGTCGCTCGATGAGATCGAGGCGGAATATCTCCGCGCCGCTGCCGCCGGCCAGGATGTCGCCCGGCTGCACTCCGGCGACCTCTCCGTCTGGAGTGCCGTGGCCGAACAGGTGCGCCGACTGCAGAAGCACGGAATCGCCTATACGATGACACCGGGCGTTCCAGCCTTTGCGGCCGCGGCCGCGGCACTCGGACGAGAACTGACGATCCCGGCCGTCGCCCAAAGCCTGGTGCTCACCCGCGTTTCCGGCCGCGCCTCGCCGATGCCGAAAGACGAGACGCTGGCGAAATTCGGCGCGACGGGCGCCACACTCGCGATCCATCTGGCAATCCATGCGCTGAAGCAGGTCGTGGAGGAACTGACACCGCTCTACGGCGCCGATTGCCCGGTCGTCATCGTCGTCAAGGCCTCCTGGGCGGACGAGCGCATCCTGCGCGGTACGCTGTCCGATATCGAAGCAAAGGTTGCGGCCGAACCGATCGAACGCACGGCGATCATCTTCGTCGGACCGTCGCTCGCGGCGGCAGATTTTCGCGAGAGCTCGCTCTATGATCCGGCCTATCAGCGCCGATTCAGAAGCCGGGAATAGTGGCTTACGATCGACCGCTCGCCGGCGGCCGATCGTGAAGAGAAGCGTGCGTCGGGCCTCAGACCCGCGTGGTCAGATAATCCATGCTGGCGCGCAGCGCAGCGGCCGGGTCCTTGACCGCATGAACTTCCGCAGCAAAGGGTTCGAAGGAGAACGGACCCTTATAGCCCGCCTGCAGCAGCGCCTTGATCTGCCCGGCATTGTCGAGCCGGTCGTCGCCGTCCACGAGCACGCGATGGGAGTCACGCATATCGGCAATGGAAACCGAGGGATCGCTGACGCCGGAAATATGCACGAGACCGGCCAGTTCGGGGAAGGTCGCGGCTTCGCCGGCAAGGTGATGGTGGAAAGTGTCGTGAACGAGCTTGAAGGTCGATTGCGCGCCGAGCTCCTTGATCGCCTCGGCCGCCTCGGTCTTTGAGCGCAGCGAGCAGATCTCGAAACCGAGCGGCTCGACGAGGCCGATAATGCCGGCCTTATCCAGCATCGGCTTTAGTGCGGACAGAGCCTCGCGCAGATTCGCCTGGCGTTCGCTGTCGGCGCAGCCTGTGCCGTCGTTCTTCGGAACGAGGACGAGCGCCTTAGCGCCCGATGCGCTGGCATAGTCGATCAATTGCTGCGCTTCCCTGGCGCGCGTTTCATTCCATTCGTTAAAGCGCTGCAGGGCGTTGATCGAAATGATCGTCAGGCCGTGGCGGGCGGCGGCTTCTCTGATCGCTTCGGGCTTGGTGCCGTCGAGAATGGCATTGCCGGAAAGGTCGTTACGGATCTCGACCGAGTCGATGCCGAGCGACTTTGCCAGCGCGAAGAAATCATCGATAGCGAGGGACGGCGCAGCCATATGGTTCAGCGCAAAACGGATCGAAGTCATGACGGATATCTCCTCCTCATCTCCGCGACATAAGCGGAGCGGTATTCGTGAATGGGCGAGCGAATCTCTATCTCAATTTGTCGGGCAAACCATCCGTCATCGCCGGCGCTCGCCCTCATTGCTGAAAGAATTTCAGCCGAGATGAGAGAATTCCATCACTCCTCAGATATTCTCGGAAATGTAGATATCGAAAGGCAGGAAGGATTGGCCGGGAACGGCGGCCTCACCGTTCTCTATCGCGCCGAGCATCAGCGATAAAAGCTCCTTGCAGAGAGCGGGCAGAGGAGTGGCGACCACCATGGTGACGATGTCGTCGGCGAGGCCAGCCTTGCTCTCCGGCGTCAACTCATTGACGACAAGCACCACCCGGCCGCCGACACCCTCTTCACGGAACGCCGAAATTGCCCCCTCCATGCCGCCGCCGCAGACATAAAGGCCGACGAGGTCGGGATGTTTCTGCAGCAGCGTCAGCGTTGCCTCATGGGTGATTTCGGCGGTCTCCAGGTTGATCAATGTTTCGACGACATCGAATTCCGGCGCGTTCTCCCGGAAATAGGAGCGGAAACCGATCTCCCGCAGTTCATGGCCGTGGAAGCGATGACTGCCGACAAAACAGGCGACCTTGCCTGGCCTGTGCGCCGTGCGCGCAATCATCCACGCGGCGGTGCGTCCCACCTTGCGGTTGTTGACGCCGACATAGGCGTCGCGCACGCCGGTGGCGAGATCGGAGAGCAGCGAGAAGACGGGAATACCGCGCTCCTTCAATTCCTCCACAGCGGTCGTCACCGCGGGGTAGTCGGGGCCGACGACGGCTACGGCCTGGTTGCGGGCGCCGAGCGACTTGATCTTCTCGTTGATGGCGGCAGGAGTCGTCGAAGACGGGTATTCGATCTGGACCTGAAGACGGGCGGTGGTGACGGCGCGCGCCGCTGCTTCGATTTCGCGGGCGAAGGTCTGATAGAAGGCCTGCGTCGGCTTCTGCAGCAGAAAGGCGAGCTTGTATTGCGGCAGATCTTCGAAGACGCGCTGCCGGATTAGGCCAACGGCGTGATAACCGATCTCCTGCGCCGCATCGTAGACCCGCCGCGCCGTCTCCTCGCGCACACGATGACGAGCGTTGAGAACGCGGTCGACGGTGGCGACGCTGACGCCGGAGGCGCGGGCGAGATCGGAGATGGTGGGGCGGCGCATGGTATTCCTGATGTATTCGCTCACGGATGCGAGCCATTCATGATGGCTTTTGATAGATTACATCAAGCCTGCATTGAGCGTCGCCCAAAGTCAACCTATTCTCCCGACAACAACATAGGAGGCGGATAATGGCGAGCCAGACAAAGAAGCGTGACTACGACCTGCTCGGGGAAAGCGGCCGCACCGCGGTGGAGACGGGACTAGCGGCTGCCGAATGGTATCACACGGAGATTCCGCGCAAGGAGATGAAGGCGCTGATGCAGCGCTCCGATGCGCCGGCGATCCGTGACACCGCCATCTGGCTCGGCAGCATGGTCGTCTTTGCCGGTCTCGGCATCTATTTCTGGGGTTCTTGGATCGCGCTGCCCTTCTTCCTCGCCTATGGCGTGCTCTATGGCTCGGCCTCCGACAGCCGCTGGCACGAATGCGGCCATGGCACCGCCTTCAAGACGCGCTGGATGAACGATGCCGTCTACCAGATCGCCTGCTTCATGATCATGCGCAATCCGGTGACCTGGCGCTGGAGCCATACGCGCCATCATACTGATACGGTCATCGTCGGCCGCGACCCGGAAATCGCCGTCATGCGGCCGCCGGACCTTTTCCGGCTGATCCTCAATTTCTTCGGCATCCTCGATGTCTGGCATGCGATGGTCGATATGCTGCGCAACGCCTTCGGCATCATCAGCGCGGCGGAAAAGACCTTCATTCCGGAGATGGAGCAGCCGAAGGCGATCCGCTTCGCCCGTATCTGGCTGGCGATCTATCTGGCGACGATCGCCGTCGCGGTCGCCACCGGCTCGATCCTGCCGCTGATGCTGATCGGCCTGCCGCGCCTCTACGGCGCCTGGCACCACGTGCTGACCGGGCTCCTGCAGCATGGCGGCCTAGCCGACAACGTCGTCGATCACCGGCTGAACAGCCGCACGGTCTATATGAACCCGATCAGCCGTTTCATTTATTGGAACATGAACTACCACGTCGAACATCACATGTTCCCGATGGTGCCCTATCACGCGCTGCCCCGGCTGCACGCAATGATCAAGCACGATCTGCCGGCGCCGAACCGATCGATCTGGTCGGGCTACCGCGAGATGATTCCGGCTTTCCTGCGCCAGTTGCGCAACGAGGATTATTTCTTGAAGCGGGAACTGCCGGCGACCGCGCGGCCCTACCGCGAGGAATTCCACAACGAACTCGCCCCGGCGGCGCAATAATCACAATCGAGGAAAATGAAAGATGAGCGGAAACTGGATCGAAGTTTGCGGCAAGGACGAGATCGACGAAGAGGATGTCATCCGCTTCGATCATGGCGGGCGCACCTTCGCGGTCTACCGCAGCCCCGACGACGAATTCTTCGCCACCGACGGGCTCTGCACGCATGAACATATCCATCTTGCCGACGGGCTTGTCATGGATGAAATCATCGAATGCCCGAAACATAACGGCCGCTTCAATTACAAGACGGGCGAGGCCAAGGGTGCGCCGGTCTGCGTCAATCTCAGGACCTATCCCGTAAAGGTCGAAGGCGGCTCCGTCTTCATTTCGGTCTGAGGGAGGCTGATGTGGCTCATTTCGTCATCCTCGGTGCGGGCGAATGCGGTGCCCGCGCCGCTTTCGCTCTGCGGGAAAAAGGTTTTGCCGGCGAGATAACGCTCGTTGGCGCCGAACCCCTTCACCCCTATGAGCGGCCGCCCCTTTCCAAGGCGTCTGCTGCCGATGCCGGCGATCCGAAATTCATCGCCGCTGCGGAAAAATACGCCGAAAGCGCCATCCGGCTACTCACCGGCATTGAGGCCAAGGATTTCGATCCTGCCTCGCGGACCGTCATGCTTTCGGATGGCACCGCGCTCTCCTACGACAAACTTCTGCTGGCGACGGGTGCTGCCGCCCGATCGTTCCCCGGCGCCCCGGAAGGCAATCCGCATATCCGTTCGCTTCGGACCCACGATGATGCGGCCGCCCTGCGCGAAGCAATGAAGCCGGGGCGGCATATCGCCATTATCGGCGGCGGCTTCATCGGGCTGGAACTTGCCGCGACGGCGCGGCTGCTTGGCGCCGACGTCACGGTGATCGAGGGGCTGGAGCGCGTGCTGAAACGCGGCGTGCCCGAGGAGATCGCCCATCTGCTCACCGAACGCCACCGCGCCGAAGGTGTCGATATCCGCTGCGGCGTCTCGATCGAGACATTGACCGAGGAAAGCGGGAAAGCCGTCGTCAAACTATCGACTGGCGAGGTGGTAGAGGCCGATCTCGCCCTCGTCGGCATCGGCGCACGGCCGAATGTCGATATCGCCGAAAGGGCGGGGCTTGCAATCGAAAACGGCATTGCCGTCGACACCTATCTCCGGACCTCGGCGCCTGATGTTTTTGCCGCCGGCGACTGCTGCTCCTTTCCGCTGCCGATCTATGGTGGCCGGCGGGTAAGGCTGGAATCCTGGCGCAATGCCCAGGAGCAGGGCACGCTGGCCGCCGCCAACATGCTCGGCCTCGGCGAAGCCGTTTCATCCGTGCCGTGGTTCTGGTCGGATCAATATGACATGACGCTGCAGATAGCAGGCCTCGCCGAAGGGGCGGTGCTGCATCTGCGCCGCGACCTCGGCCCAGACGCGTTCATTCTCTTTCACCTCGACGCCGATGGCCGGTTGGTCGCCGCCAGCGGCATCGGACCAGGCAATGCCGTGGCGCGCGACATCAGGCTTGCGGAAATGCTGATCGCGGCTGGCGCCCATCCAGACCCGGCTGCGCTGACATCAAGCAACGTCAAGCTGAAATCCCTTCTGGCCGCCTGAGCCCCCGATATTTTCAAAGGAAATGATGATGAAAAAACATAAGCGTGCAACCGTTGCCGACCTGCTTGCGGAAAAGGGCAGGCGTCAATTGACCATGCTGCGCGTCACCTCGCTCGACGAGGCCGAAGCCGCCGAAAAGGCCGGGATCGACATCGTCTCGGTGCCGCCGTCGCTGCTCGGTCCGGTCTTCCGCGAGATCGCCCCCACGCCCTTTGCCATTCCGGGTCTCGAATATGGCGACCATGTCTCGGCCGAAGACTATCTGCGCGCCGCCTTTGCGGCGCTGAAGGCCGGCGGCGATGCGGTCTATTGCGCCGCGAGCCTGCAGACGATCCGGCGCCTGCGCGACGAGGGCATCCCGGTCTGCGGCCATCTCGGGCTGATCCCCTCGAAAGCCACCTGGACCGGCGGCTTCCGCGCGGTCGGCAAGACGGCGGCAAGTGCGGCCGAGATCTGGCGGCAGACCAAGGCGCTGGAAGAGGCCGGCGCCTTCGCCGCCGAAATCGAAGTCGTGCCGGGGGATGTCGCCGCCGCCATCAGCAGCAACACCTCGATGCTGATGATCTCGATGGGGGCAGGCAGCGGCTGCGACGCCCAATATCTCTTCGCCGACGACGTGCTCGGCGCCAATCGCGACCACTATCCTCGCCATGCCAAGGTCTATCGCAACTTCGCCGCCGAACATGATCGGCTGCAGCGCGAGCGCATCGCCGCCTTCACCGAATTCGCCGAGGACGTAAGGACCGGCGCCTATCCGGAAAGGCGTCATTGCGTCGGTATCGACGAGGCCGAACTGAAGATTTTCCTCGACCGGCTGACCAACGAGACGGGCAAGCGCTGACGCCTGCCCGGCGACTCCCTTCTCCCCAGCGAGGCCCAGCGGGAGAGGGGGAAAGTTGCATTGGCTTCCGTCGCCGCCTGTGGCAGGAATGATCCGTTCGATTCATTTAGAACGGAGTATTCGGCCCCTGTGACGATCGGCTTTGCGCATGCGGAACTGATTGCAGTGCTCGTCTCGGTGACGGGGGATGAGCCGCGCGTCATGACCATCCGCTCCGGCAACGCGCTGCCGTCGGGCCCATTCGAAATGGGCCATCGAACCCTGCAATCGGGCCTGCGCGAATGGGTGCAGGAGCAGACCGAGCACCCGGTTGGTTATCTCGAACAACTCTATACCTTCGCCGACCGCGACCGGAACAACGAGATCCTTGGCGGGCGGACGATCTCGATCAGCTATCTTGGCCTCGTCAACGAGCAGGCGGGCGCCGGCCGGCCCGGATGGCATGGCTGGTACGACTATTTTCCCTGGGAAGACCATCGGCAGGGCCGGCCGGCCGTGCTGGATGAAATCGTGGCACGCCTGAAAAGCTGGGCGGATGCCGATCCGGCCCGGCAGGACCATCGCCATCGCCGCGCCGACTTCACCTTCGGCCTCGACGGCGGCGGCTGGAATGAGGATCTGGCCCTGCAGCGCTACGAACTGCTTTATGAAGCCGGCCTTGTGGCTGAAGCCGGATGCGGGGCGGAAGCCAATCTTGGGCGAGCGATGTTTGCCGATCACCGCCGCATTCTGGCGACTGGGATCGCCCGGCTGCGCGCCAAAATCAAATACCGCCCTGTCGTCTTCGAACTGATGCCGGAGAGTTTTACGCTTCTGCGGCTGCAGCGCACGATCGAGGCCCTGGCCGGACTGACGCTGCACAAACAGAATTTCCGCCGCCTCATCGAACAGCAGGAACTGGTCGAGGAAACCGGTGGAACGGAAAGCGAAACCGGCGGCCGGCCGGCCAAGCTCTTCCGCTTCCGCCACACCGTGCTCGAAGAACGGGCGCTCGCAGGAACGAAATTACCGCTCTCCCGCAATTGACATATGCTCACAGCGAGGATATGTCTTTGCCTATGATATGCTCATATCGAGCATAATTGGGAGCCGGTCATGAATCACGCAGTTTCCGCATCCTCGCTCTACAACCGCGTCAGCCGCGTCATTCCCAAAGCCGAATGGATGTCGTTCGAGGATGACATCAACGCCATTCTCGAGCTCAAGCGCCGCCGCCACGCCGTCATTCTCGCCCACAATTATCAGACGCCTGAGATTTTTCACGGCGTGGCAGATATCGTCGGCGACAGCTTGGCGCTAGCCCGCAAGGCTGTCGAGGTCGATGCCGATGTCATCGTGCTGGCCGGCGTGCATTTCATGGCCGAGACCGCCAAGCTTCTCAATCCTGAGAAAACCGTGCTGATCCCCGATCTCGGCGCCGGCTGCTCGCTGGCGGATTCGATCACGCCTGAGGATATCGCGCTGCTGCGCCAAGCCCATCCCGGCGTCCCCGTCATCACCTATGTCAATACCTCGGCCGCGGTGAAGGCGGCCTCCGACATCTGCTGCACCTCGGGCAATGCCAAACAGGTGGTGGAGTCGCTCGGCGTGCCGAAGGTGCTGATGATCCCCGACGAATATCTCGCCCGCAATGTCGCCCGCGAGACCGATGTCGAGATCGTCGCCTGGCATGGACACTGCGAAGTGCACGAACTCTTTACCGCTGACGATGTCCGCCAGCTGCGTGAAAACCATCCCGGCGTGACGGTGCTCGCCCACCCGGAATGCCCGCCCGACGTGGTGGCAGAGGCCGATTTCGCCGGCTCCACCGCTGTCATGTCCGATTATGTCGGCAGGCAGAAGCCGGCACGAGTGGTACTGCTGACGGAATGCTCGATGAGCGACAACGTCGCCGTGCACCATCCTGACGTCGAGTTCATCCGCCCCTGCAATCTCTGCCCCCACATGAAGCGGATCACGCTTGCCAATATCCGCGCCGCACTTGAGGAAAATCGCCATGAAGTGACGGTCGATCCGGCCATCGCCATGGCCGCCCGCCGCGCCGTCGAGAGAATGCTGGCGATATGACCGAGATCCTCGAACAGTTGAGCGGCCGCACCGTCATCGTCGGCAGCGGCCTCGCCGGGCTGATGACGGCGCTGACGCTGGCGCCGGAACCTTCCGTCATCGTCACACGCGCCGCGCTCGGTGCTGAGACCTCGAGCGCCTGGGCACAGGGCGGCATTGCCGCCGGCATCGGCGCCGACGACAGCGCCGCGCTGCATCTGGTCGATACGCTTGCGGCCGGCGACGGGCTCTGCGACCGGAGCATTGCCGCGGGCATCACCGCCGACGCGCCGGCAGCCATTGCCGCACTGGAGCGCGCCGGCGTTCGCTTCGACCGCGATGACGCCGGACAACTCTCGCTCGGGTTGGAGGCCGCCCATAGTCGCCGCCGCATCGTCCATGCCGAAGGCGACGGCTCGGGTGCGGCGATCATCGCAGCGTTGGTGCGGGCGGTGGCGCGGACGCCCGCCATCACCGTGCTCGAAGGCTTCGAGGCGCGGCGTATTCTGATGGACGGCGAGCGCGTCGCCGGCCTGCTTTGCGCGACCGCAAGCGGCGGGGCCGCCGTCCTTCCGACTGCGAGGCTCGTGCTCGCCACCGGCGGGATCGGCGGGCTTTATGATGCGACCACCAATCCGATGGGCAATGTCGGTCAGGGGATTGCGCTCGCGGCAAGGGCGGGTGCCGAGCTTGCGGATATGGAATTCGTGCAGTTCCATCCGACGGCGCTCGATTCACGTCGCAGGCCCCTGGCGCTTGTCAGCGAGGCGGTGCGCGGCGAGGGGGCCTTGCTCGTCAACGAACGCGGCGAACGGTTCATGGCCCGCATATCGGGCGCCGAACTCGCGCCGCGCGACGTGGTGGCGCGCGCCATCAGTGCCGAGATCGCCCGCGGCGGCCGCGTCTTCCTGGACGCCCGCAAGGCGCTCGGCAGCCGCTTTGCCGCACGCTTCCCCGTCATATCATCTCTTTGCGGCGAGGCCGGCATTGATCCGGTCAAAGACCTCGTGCCGGTGCGCCCAGCCGTTCACTACCACATGGGCGGCGTCGCGACGGATGACAATGGCCGCAGCTCGGTTCCCGGACTCTGGGTCGCCGGCGAGGCTGCGTCGACCGGTCTGCACGGCGCGAACCGACTTGCCAGCAATTCGCTGCTCGAGGCAGCTGTCATGGGCATGCGGGCGGCGCGCGACATATCGGCCATGCCAGCAGACCGCACCGGCGCCATCCTCGCAGAACAGCTACCGGCGCCGGCCGACGCATCCTCCATCCGCATGACTGTCTCGCGTCATCTCGGCGTGCTGCGCAATGCCGATGCCCTTCACGGTGCAATCGCCGCATTACTGCCACTTGTCGAGGCCGACGGTCCTGCCTCCGATCCGGCCATCGTCGCATTGCTGGTCGCCGTCTTTGCCAGCCTGCGGATGGAATCGCGCGGCGCCCACGCCCGCACCGATTTTCCCCTGAAGCTCGCCGATGCGCAGCGCCGCCGGATGCGCCTTTCCCAAGCGCTGGAGATTGCCCGCGCCACACCACCCTATTCGCTTGCCAGGAGCGCCTGACATGAGCCTAGCCCCCCTTCCGCGCCTGATTATTGAACCCTTGGTGCGGGCAGCCCTGCTCGAAGATCTCGGCCTTGCCGGCGACATCACCTCGGCGTCGGTCGTTCCCTCGGATCACCGCTCCACGGTGGTGATGGCCGCCCGCCAGCCCGGCGTGATCGCCGGCCTTGATGCGGCCGGCCTCGCCTTCACGCTCGTCGATCCCGAAATTGTCATGCGCCGCCACATCGAGGACGGCGATGCGGTCAAATCAGGTGACGTCATCGCCACCATCGAGGGCCCTTCGCGCGGACTCTTGACCGGTGAGCGCACCGCGCTGAATTTCCTCAGCCATCTCTCGGGCATCGCCACCGTCACGGCCGGGATTGCCGCCGCTATCAGCGGCACCAGGGCCTCAGTCGCCTGCACGCGCAAGACGACGCCCGGGCTGCGGGCGCTGGAGAAATATGCAGTGCGGGCCGGCGGCGGCATGAACCACCGTTTCGCGCTTTATGACGCGGTGCTGATCAAGGATAATCACGTGGCCATATCAGGCGGCGTGGCCGAGGCGATCCGCCGGGCGCGGGCTGGCATCGGCCATCTGGTAAAGATCGAGGTCGAGGTGGACAGGCTCGATCAGCTGCAGGAAGCGATGGCGGTCGGTGTCGATGCCGTTCTGCTCGACAATATGAAGCCGGATCAGCTGCGCGAGGCCGTCGCCATCGTCGCCGGGCGGGCGATCACCGAGGCTTCGGGCCGGGTGACGCCAGCAACGGCCGCGGCAATCGCCGCTTCCGGAGTCGACCTCATTTCGGTCGGTTGGCTAACGCACAGCGCGCCCGTGCTGGATATCGGCCTCGATTTCGTCGAGGCCGCCAGCGCGGCGTAAACCAGCACCAAATAGATCGCGCCGAATACTGTGATCGCTTAGGCTCGCTTGCTATTGGTTGCGGGTATGGAGGCCGCAGCGGAAATAACTGCGCCAAATCAGGTCCGGGGGCAAAGTGTTGGCAAGCATTCCCGGCCGGCTAATGTGAGAAAATGCAAATATTCGGTGTAAAAACCTCTTTTTGCGCTATGCGCGGGCCAATTAACGCTCTAACATGTTCCTGCGCGGCCGGTGTGCATGCGCGCCTGGTCTTCAGGGGTGAGAAGCGGGATGCAACGGACATCCGGACAGATGTCGGCGAACAGGCTCTGCCTGCTCGGAAGACCGCGATTGCTGGCAGCGGGGAGGGAACTCCCTTTGCCGGAGAAGTCTTATTTTCTTTTCGCCATGCTCGCCGCCGAAGCCGATCTCGAACTCGACCGGGAAACCGTCAGGCGGCAGCTCTGGCAATCGGAAGCGCCGGAAAAACGCGCAGGCAGTTTGCGCCAGTTGCTGGCGCGCATCGAGCAAAGCATTCCCGCCGGCCTTCCGCCGCTGCTGAAAGCGACCCGAACCCATATCGGCCTTGCCGAAGGCTGGGAAGTCGATATCCATATACTCAAACAGAAAGCGCCGCTCGCAGCCGAAGACGGCGACATTCTGAATGGCGAATTGCTAGAAGGCGCCAAGTCGCCGACGCAGGGCGCCGAGGACTGGCTGACCTTCGAACGCCAGCGTATCGATGAACTGCGCGCCGCCCATCTGACGCGGCTGGTCGAAACTGCTGACGACAGATCGGACGAAGAGCAGGTGGCCTTTGCCCGTCGCCTGCTGGAGCTCGACCCCGCCAGCGAGACGGCCTATCGGGCCCTGATGCGCATTTATGTCAGGATGAACGACCCGGCCGCGGCCCGGCAGTCCTATCTGAAGTGCAAGAGCCAGCTGAAGGACGAGTTCGAAACCGAACCGGAGGAAAGCACCACCGCGCTTGCCCGCGAACTCGGCCTGATCCCGGCAGCTCAGCCCGCGGCCGCCGAACGTCCATCGCCAGCGCCCGGCGCCTTCGCCGATCTGCTCGGCCAGCCGCGGATCATCATCCTGCCGCCGGAAAGCATTTTCACCGATCCGCTGATGGAGCGCGTCGGCAGGGCGCTGCTTGAAGACGTCACCATCGGCCTCAGCCAGCAGCGCGGCTTCAAGGTGATCGCGGCCCATACGAGCCTCGAAATCCTCAGCCGTTCGGTCGATCCGGCCCGAGCTGTGCCCCGTGCGCTCGACCTCAGCTTCGATTACGCGGTTTACGTCACCATCCAGGGCCGCGAGGAGGATGTCTATGCGACCTGCCGTCTGACGCGGACGACGACATCGGAGGTGATCTGGGCTCTGGAACTGCCGCTGGTCATGCAGAAGATCAGCGAATCCTTCGCGCATCTGACGCGGCGCATCGTCTCCTCGCTCGCCGACACCGTCGAACGCCACGAGCTGGCGATGCCGATCGGCGAGGCGCCGCCATCCGCTTACCGTCTCTATCTCGAAGGCAAGCGGCTGATCGCCCAGACCGATCTGCAGCATCTGCGCCAGGCGCGCAAATGGTTCAGATCCTCGCTCAATCGTTATGAGAATTTCTCGGCTGCCCATGCCGGCGTGTCGCGTGCGCTCGGCATGGAATGGCTGATCCGCGGCATGCAGGACACCGAACTGCTCGACGAGGCGAATGGCGCCGCCCGGCTGGCGCAACAGTCCGACCCGAACAGCGGCCGGGCCTATCGCGAGCTCGGCTTCGTGGCGCTGTACCGCCGCCGTTTCGACGAAAGCCTGGACTATTTCCAGCAGGCCCAGGATCTCAATCCCAACGACGCCGACATCCTCGCCGATTACGCCGACGCGCTTTGCCACAACGGCGACTTTGACAAAGCGCTGGATCTGAACAATGCGGCATTCAAGCTCAATCCGCTGCCGCCGGATTATTACTACTGGAATCGTGGCGGCATCCACTTCGACCGAGGCGAATATAATCAGGCGATCGAGGCGCTTGAGCCGGTGCAGTCGAAACAGGCGACCGCGCGACTGCTGGCAGCCGCCCACGCCATGGCGGGCGATATGAAAAAGGCCGGCAAATACGCTAACGTCGTCCTGGAAAATTTCCCGGATTTCCGCAGCGAGGACATCCGCCATTTCGTTCCCGACCGCGATCCCCGCTATACGGAAACGCTGATTCATGGCCTCCAACTGGCCGGACTTCCCTGATTGCATGGCCTTTTAACGAAGCCTGTAACGGTTAAATGACGCAGACAATGTTCCTCTGCAATGGTTAACGGCAGCCGGCTGCCTATCCCATTGGAGATGGACAATGAAAACCACTGTTGAAACCCATGCAGCAATGCCTTCCCAGCCGCGCTTCTCGGCCGCAGCCAAGGCTGCGATGAAGCAGGACGAACTCAATGTCACGGCAAATGCTCTCGAAAATCTGACCCATGCGCTGAAGTTCCGCTAAAGAGGCGAGATCGGTATGTCCGCCTTCGCCGATCTTGAATCGCTAGCCGATGATCTCAGACGATCATCGGCCGGCGTCAGCGACTATCACGACCGTGCAATCACGCCGGCGCAGACACTCGCGGCCATTAGGCCGAATCTGCGCGAATTCGGCATCACGCGCGTCGGCCTGCTGACCGCTCTCGACGTGCTGAGCATCCCCGTCGCCTTCGCGACGAGGCCGAACAGCCACACGCTTTCGGTCTTCCAGGGCAAAGGCATCGACAATGATGCCGCCATGGCCTCGGCCGCCATGGAGGCGATCGAGACGCGGATCGCGGAAATTCCGCCCGCCGACCTGACGCAGGCGACGGTGGAGAGCATGCGGGCGGAAGGCGCCGCCATGATCGATCTCGACAATGTCGCACGATGCGCGCCCGATGAAATCGGCGGTGACCCCATCCCCTGGTGCTCCGGCCTCGACATTCTGTCCGGCAGCAGCGTCTTCGTCCCCTGGTGGCTTGTCGGCCTCGACCATCGCGGCGAGCGGCCGCCGGGCTTCGAGCAATCGAGCGATGGGCTTGCCTCCGGCAATGCGCCGTCCGAAGCGGTCCTGCACGGACTTTGCGAGCTGGTCGAGCGCGACGCCTGGGCTCTGACCCAGTTGAAATCACCGCAGCGCCTGAAGGAGAGCCGCATCGACCCCGCCTCCTTCGGCGATGCGGTCATCGACGTCATGACCGACCGGGTCACACGCGCCGGCATGCGGCTGCTGCTGCTCGACATGACCACGGATATCGGCGTTCCGGCTTTTCTGGCCGTCATTATGCCGGGCAATCTTTCCGACCGCGCCGATGCGCGCTGGTCGCATGTCTGCGGCGGCTGCGGCTGCCATCCCGATCCTGTGCGCGCCGCACTGCGCGCCATCACCGAAGCGGCCCAGAGCCGGCTGACGGCGATCGCCGGCAGTCGCGACGATTTCTCGCCGCGCATCTACCAGCGGCTCGATCGGAGTGCGGCGATGCAGCAGCTGGTCGAACTCTGCGAGAGCGACGGCCGGATGCGCGCCTTTCAGAACCGCCATCGCCGTGCGTCGACGATCCAGGAGACCATCCGCCACATAGCCGACCGGCTGGTGGCGAGCGGGATCGAACAGATCGTCGCCGTGCCCTTTGCCCATCCGGCTTTGCCGGTCTCGGTCGTCAGGGTGATCGTGCCGGGCCTGGAGGTCGATATATCAGGCCAGTACGTCCAGCTCGGCCTGCGCGCCGTCAACACCATGAGAGGAGCCCAATCATGAAGGTTCTGTTCGTCGGTCCGAGCCTTGGTGGCGGTCTTGCCGCAGCGAGAAACATGTCTCCCTGCATTGATTTCCGCCCGCCTGCCGCCCGCGGCGACATCCTGAAGGCAGTAGAAGACGGCGCCACCGCGATCGGCCTTGTCGACGGCTATTTCGGCGAGCTGCCATCGGTCTGGCACAAGGAAATTCTCTACGCGCTCGAACATGATGTCGCCGTAGCCGGCGGCGCCAGCATGGGCGCATTGCGGGCTGCAGAATGCGCTCCGTTCGGCATGGTCGGGCTCGGCTCGATCTTCGAGGATTACGAGTCCGGGCGGCTGCTCGACGATGAGGCCGTCGCACTCGTGCATGCGCCGCAGGCGCTTGGCTGGCTGCCGCTTTCCGTACCCTGGGTCGATTTCGAGCCCACGGTTGATGCGCTTCATGCCCGCGGCGAGATCTCCACGGCCGAGCGCAAGAAACTACTGCTCGCCGGCCGCTTCCTGCATTTCTCCGAGCGCACCTATGCGCGCGTGGTCGACGAGTGCCATTTCCGCAAGCCGCGTCGTGACCTCCTCCTCGCCGCTCTCCGCAAGAATAGGGTCGAACGCAAACATGACGACGCGCGGCTAGTGCTGGAGTGGCTGCACCGCGAGCAATTCACACCTGTCAACCGTGACTGGCGCTTTGCCGCAACCTCGCATTGGGAGCTTTTGCACGCCGAAGTCACCCGCAACGTGACTCCTGTAACGCTTGAATAACGGTCTCGGCTAGATGATGCAGGGGTGATGGAATCTGAGGCTTCACGGCCAAAGGGGCGGGAACAATGTTTGAACAACGTAACGAAGGTACAGGCAGCGAATACGCAAGGATCTTCCGGCTGCTGTCGGCAGCCAAGGAGGAGGCTGAAAAGCTTCAGCTGCGTAATCTGATGCACCTGACGAACATGGCACTGCTGCAGGTCGTAATCGATTGGGACGGCATAGATCCGGACAGGGAACTTGACGTCAACCTCGAGAAACTGCTCGGCAGCAAGGCCAAGATCGCAATGAAGGACGCTAGCGAGAATCTAATCCTGATCGATCGCCATTGACCTTCATGCCGTCCGTTAGAATCGCGTGAAGGAGATCCGGCCTATTCGGCCGCTTCACCCTCGACCTGTTCGGTGTGGGCGATTGCCTGAACAAGCTTCAGGATCTTCTTGCGAAGAGCTTCGTTTTTGATCGAGAAGAACGCCGCATTCAGAAGCACACCCTCGCGCGAAATGACGAATTCCTCGCTGGGAGCGGGGTTGTCGTTAGCCGTCTCGGGCGTTGAGAGGTCGTCGAAGAACGTCCTGACGTCGACGTTCAGCGCGCCGGCGATTTCAACCAGCATGCTGGCGGAAACGCGGTTGGAGCCTTTTTCGTATTTCTGGATCTGCTGAAACGTTACGCCGACACGATCGCCCAATTCCGTCTGCGAAACTTTGCGCAGCAGACGCTGTATGCGGATCGTCTTTCCGACATGAACATCCACTGCGTGCGGTTCTTCTTTCATTTGTTTCCCTCCTGAGGACACGGACATGAGGTTATTCGCCATATCCGTGTCTGACACTTTTAACTGAGACACACAAAGCTAGCAATTGTCTGGCTGAAAGTCGTCCCAAACCGAAACATCGCATCGCTTCATATTAGCAGCAGCAAAAAACATGCCAAAGTAGCACTTTTGGGGGGTTACATCATCCGATTTCAGGGTGCCGAGCATGGTAGTTTGCTGCGGACCTTTCAGCCGAAGGATTGGCACGGCGTAAACAAAAAGTTACAATGACCAGAGGCGCTGGGCATTGGCGAAGAGCAGCTTGGAACGCTCCGCCTCGCTGCTGCCGGCGAGCACGGCATGGGTCGCTGCAACCCAGGTGGAAAGGCCGCCGCCGAGCGTGCAGACCGGCCAGTCGCTGCCCCAGATGACACGATCCCAGCCGAAACTTGCGATCACATGTTCGATATAGGGCATCAGCGTCTGTGCTGTCCATGTCTGCGCATCCGCATAGGCGACGACGCCTGATATCTTGCAGATCACGTTCGGCCGGCGGGCGATCTCCGATATGCCGGCCTTCCATGGCTCGAAGGCATCGGAGCGGATATCCGGCACGCCGCAATGATCGAGGACGAACTGAACGTCGGGCGCGAGATCGACGAGAGCGGTGACGCGACCAGCCTGATGCGGCAATGTGCAGAGGTCGAAGGTCAGGCCGCTGCCACCGATGCGCCGGATGTTGTCTCGAAACAGGACGCCTTCCGAGACGGTGTCGGGCACGACATGCAGCACGCGGCGGAAGCCCTTGACGAAGGGATCGGCCTTTTGCAGCTCGAGATAGGCGGCAAAACCTTCCTCCTCGGGACGGCAGGAGACAATCGCCCCGGCAATCAGGCTGCCTTGCCTTTTGGCGATCGATGCAATGTGGTCGGTCTCGGCCTGCATGACGGCCGGATCGACATCGACCTCCATATGCAGCGCCGTCATAATGCCGCAGCGCCGCGCCTCGGCCGCATAGGTCTCATAGAGAAAGTCATGGTCGAGAGCCGGCACGCCGGAGAGCCAGGGATAGGAAAGCGCCGACCGGTCGATGATATGCAAATGGGTGTCGATGAGCACGTTTTCCTCCTCCTAGGAATGGTCTTTGCCGCAAACCTATTTCTCGTGAATGGATTATTCAAATAGAAATTTCTGCTGCCCGGGCATGGCTGCCTCACCCTGGCATGCCGTAAAGCCTGCCCTTCATCCTAACCCTCTCCCCGTAAAACGGGGCGAGGGGAGAGAGGGACGGAGAGGCCGCGGCATATCCTCTTCGCCCGCCTGCGGGGGTCCGAAGGACGGGTCGAGACCCGTGGCTCGACCCCGGTCGGTGGCGCAGCCGGATAAGGGGCAGCGGCGCGATGGTCAGATCGGGCCGACATCCGCCCCGGCCAGCAGCGAAAGCTGAGCGGCGGTCTTCTGCACCAGCGTGATCGTTTGGGTGATGTCGGGGGCGGACGGCGCATTGACAAGGGCGATAAAGGGGCAGGTCAGGGCGGCGATACAACGCCGGTCCGGCCCAAGAACGGGCGCCGACAGATTGTAGACGCCTGATGTCTGGGCGCTCGCCATCATCTCGTAGCCGCGCTCGCGGATCTGGTCGAGGCGATCGTAAAATTCGGCGCCAAGGTCGATCTCGGCGCGGTTGCGCGCATGTTCCGATATCATCATCTCCCGCTCCTCGTCGCTGCGGAAGGCGAGCAGCACATGCCCCGAGCCGGTGTCGAACAGGCTGATATGGGCGCCGATGCGGATCGAGAAGCCCCAATAGTCCGGCGCTTCCTGTTGGGCGATGACAACGGCGGCGCCACGGTCAAAGACGGCGAGATGATTGGCCTGACGGGTGCGCTGGGCGAGGTCGCGCATCAGCGGCGTGGCATAGGAGGCAAGCCGGCGCACAGGCGCATGCAATTGCGCAAGGCCAAAGAGCTTCAGCGTCAGCGAGTAGCGATCGCCATCCAGCCGGGTGACGTAACCGCGACGCACCAGCCGGTCGAGCATACGATAGAATTCATTGGGACTGCGGTCGAGCCGCTTGGCAATCTCCGCCTGGGTGAGGCCGCTGTCGACGCCGGCGAGCAGCTCCAGGATATCGAGGCCCTTGTCTAAAGCAGGAGCGCGATAGCGGTCTGACTCGTCGGTCTCCATTCCTTCCTCCTGTGAATTTTATTCTGCATATACGCAGAACCATGGCCGGAAAAGGAAAATTGCGCGCTTGACCCTTGGCCAATCGTCTGTTTGTCTATAAACAGACAAATCATAATTGAAGACACCCAATCAGCAGAAACGACGAAAGGCGGGGCTTCGCGCCTTGCCCTACGCCGGCCGAAAGGCGCAAAGAGAGAAAATGGCAGGCCCCGATGGACGTCCTATTCCATCACCGCGCGGCCTTCGGCAAGATAACCGCATGCATCGTCTCATGTAGACAATCCAGAAGAGGCCCGTGACATGACAAACAGACTTTCCGGCAAGACCGTTCTCATTACCGCCGCCGGCCAGGGCATCGGCCGGGCGACGGCGGCAGCCTTTGCCGCGGCCGGCGCCAAGGTCCATGCAACCGACATCAACACCGATGCGCTGGCAACCCTTGCCGCGGAAACCGGCGTCTTCACCCATAAGCTCAACGTGCTCGACGGGGATGCGGTCACCGCGCTCGTCGCCGAAATCGGCACTGTGGACGTTCTGTTCAACTGCGCCGGCTTCGTCCATGCCGGCTCGATCCTGGAAATGCCGGATTCCGATCTCGAATTCGCTTTCGACCTCAACGTCAAGGCGATGATCCGCACCATCCGGGCGGTGCTGCCCGGCATGCTCGAACGCAAGGACGGGTCGATCATCAACATGGCCTCCGTCGCTTCCAGCATCAAGGGCGTGCCGAATCGCTTCGCCTATGGCGTCACCAAGGCGGCGGTCATCGGCCTTACCAAATCGGTCGCCGCCGATTATGTTGCTCAAGGCATCCGCTGCAATGCCATCTGCCCCGGCACGGTGGAAAGTCCGTCCCTGCAGGACCGCATGCGCGCACAGGGCGATTACGATGCGGCCCGCGCCGCCTTCATCGCCCGCCAGCCGATGGGCCGGCTCGGTTCGCCGGAAGAGATCGCCGATCTCGCCGTCTATCTCGCCGGCGCCACCTACACGTCGGGCCAGGCGATCGCCATCGACGGCGGCTGGACGATCTGACGTCGGCTTCGTGAGGCGGCCGGCAGAGTGCCGGCCGCTCCCGGCTATCGCAATTGGCCCCATAAATCGGGAGGAACAACATGACCCGCATCACCGACCTTCGCGTTTTCGATCTCCGCTTTCCCACCTCGCAAAGCCTTGACGGATCCGATGCGATGAACCCCGATCCCGACTATTCGGCCGCCTATGTCATTCTCGACACGGATGTCCCGGGCCTTGCCGGCCATGGCCTGACCTTCACCATCGGCCGTGGCAACGACATTTGCTGCATGGCGATCGAAGCGATGCGCCACCTCGTCGTCGGCGCCGATCTCGGCGAGGTGCTTGCCCATCCCGGCAAATTCTGGCGGCATCTGACCAGCGACAGCCAGCTGCGCTGGATAGGCCCCGAAAAGGGCGCCATTCACCTGGCGACCGGTGCGGTCGTCAACGCCGTCTGGGATCTGCTCGCCAAACAGGCCGGCAAGCCGGTCTGGCGGCTCGTCGCCGAGATGTCGCCGGAAGAGATCGCCGATATTGTCGACTACCGCTACCTCACCGATGTGCTGACGCACGATGAAGCCATCGCCATTCTCAAGAAGGCGGAAGCCGGCAAGCCGGAGCGGATCGCCATTCTCGAAAAGGAAGGTTACGCCTGCTATACGACGTCGGCCGGCTGGCTCGGTTATGAGGACGAGAAATTGCGCCGACTCTGCCAGGAGGCGATCGATGCCGGTTTCAACCATATCAAGATGAAGGTCGGCCGCGATCTGGAAGACGATATCCGCCGCCTTCGGATCGCCCGCGAGGTGATCGGCCCCGATCGTTATCTGATGATCGACGCCAACCAGGTCTGGGATGTCGGCCAGGCGATCGACTGGGTCAAGGCACTTGCTTTCGCCAAACCCTTCTTCATCGAGGAGCCCACAAGCCCCGACGATGTCGCCGGCCACCGCAAGATCCGCCAGGCAATCAGCCCGGTGAAGGTCGCGACCGGCGAGATGTGCCAGAACCGCATCATGTTCAAGCAATTCATCGCCGAAGCCGCCATCGACATCGTCCAGATCGATTCCTGCCGCATGGGCGGGCTGAACGAGGTCCTTTCCGTCCTGCTGATCGCCGCCAAGTTCGGCCTGCCGGTCTGGCCGCATGCCGGCGGCGTCGGTCTTTGCGAATATGTGCAGCATCTGTCGATGATCGACTACGTCGCCGTATCGGGCACCAAGCAAGGGCGCGTCATCGAATATGTCGATCACCTGCACGAACATTTCCTCGATCCCTGCCGGATCGAGAACGCCGCCTATATGCCGCCGACCCTGCCGGGCTTTTCCATCGAGATGAAACCGGCGTCGATCAGCAACTATACGTTTCGCGGCTAGACACTTGATCCCAGGCTTTAATGGACATCCGACTCCGGTCCCTTTTCAAGCGACGCAGGCAAAGCGGCTTCGCTCCGCCTTCTTGGCTTGATAAAGGGCCAATCGGCCCGTTCCATCATCGTATCGGCCGAGTTTCAATACTTCGCGGCCGAGAGCTTTCTGCGATCTTTGCCAGATTTTCGATCTCCAGCGTCGAACACATTCCTACACAATCCGACGGCACAAGGATTGTCTGGACGACTGCGGTATTTTTGTGCCACCCCCTTGTTCAGAGGCGATAATTGTTTAAGAAATCAAACTTGGATTTAAGATATCTTTAATTGCAACCTAGCTCTCGTTTCCAGATTTTTTCCATTTGCCGCATACTGTTTATTTATCCAGATGCTTTCCCTTCACCGTCCAAACACCATCATCAGACCGGGCCAGTCGTCGAGCAGCGACGCGTGCCGGCCAAATCAACAATGACAACAGAGGTTCCAATGAGGAAAGCATTCCTTCTATCGATCGTAGCGATGTCGTTCAACGCAGTATTGGCTGGTTGCACGACAGTAACTGCCGATGGTTTGACGCGCTATGAAAAGAACGTCAGCGTGGCGAGTGGCGAGCGTACTAGGTTGGGTGTCGCCTTCCTCATCAATCCTGACTGCAGCATGAGAGCAGTGCCCGAGGTCCGCATCCGCGAGGCGCCGAAGCACGGCAAGGTGGAGAGTGTGCGCGAACTCGCGTTCCCCAATGGCAAGGGCGAATATAAGAAGTGCAATGGCACAAAGGTACCCGCCACCGTAGGCTACTACACGCCTGACGAGGGCTTTGTCGGTAAGGACAGGGTTGTCGTTCGCACGTCCTATAAAAACGGCGTTGTCGACGAAGGGGTCCTGAACATTACGGTAGTCGAATAGTCATGCGCTGATGGCGACCGGCATCGCGAGCTTTGACGCCGCCGCCCCAGAATCCAACCTCCAGGCTGGGAACCTCCCATGAACATGCGATACGCACTTTTTTATTCGGCGCTCCTTCTCCTTGAGGGAGGGCACGCTCAAGCTCAGGAGATCACGAAGGAGAGTACCTCCGCTACGGTCATCTCAGGCAGTCGAACCGTCATTTACCAGTCGTCATTCGTGCATCCTGACTGCACGTCTGCTGCCCTGCCGCGCCTAAAGATTCTGGACGGCGGCAAACATGGAAAGATTCAAATCGTCCATGAAAAGGTGTTTCCGAATTTCGAACGAAGCAATCCTCGCTTCAAATGCAATGGCCGCAAGGTCGACGGAGCGGTGGTTTACTATACGCCCGGCGCCGGCTTCACTGGATCCGATAAAGTAAGGTTGCGAGAGTCAAGCGAGTCGGAGGCCGGCGTTTGGGAGATCACAGCACGCATAACTGTCGTTGATTGACAGGATTTTCGACTAGCCGATCGATCACAGGGGCGCGCAACTGCAGACGGCGCCTTCTGGATCGGCGGCGAGAGAAAACGGGCATTTCGAGCAAGCGTCGCAGTGACCCGCGCGAGGGAACAGCGCGCGGTCGATGGTGGTGTTACGCGCCGCTATCCTTTTCGGCGCTCGCCGCCATATGCTTAAGCTCGTCCCAGAGGCTTTCGGCGAAGCTGCGCAGGACCGTGAGCTCGAAGCTGTCATCGCCGGTGCGGGCGATCTGCACGGAAATGTGACCGACCATCGTCATCGCAGAGCTGCCTTCCGCAAATATGCCGGCGTCGAGATCGACCGCCGTGCCTTTGGAAAGAAGCAGCCTTGAGGAGCGGCCGGAAATGCCGATGCGGATGCGGCCGTGGCTCTGGTCTGTGACGAAGGCTTTTCCGGCGAGCGCCGCCGTAAGAGCCGCAAGACCGGCCGGGGCAAGCGGCTCGTCGCCGGCAACGAACCATTGCCGGAAGCCCGCCTGGCGGATCGAACTTGTGGCAAGGCCCGCTTTCGCCAATTCCGCGGCAAGCGTGGCCGGCTCGATTGCGCCAAGCACATGCAGCAGGTGGCCTTCCGGCTGGGCTTCCAGCCGGATGTCTGCCTCTGAGATACCGGTATATCTAGCCCCGGCAAGAACCGGTCTGTGTTGCGGAAGATCAGGCATGGAGCTTCTCGTTTTCGGGATCGATGAAGACGGGATGGCAGAGCACCGCCTCGGTGAATTCATTGCGCAGGCCGTTCCAGACCGTCACCTTCTCGCCGATGCGGTCGGGCCCGCGCCGGACGAGCGCCAGGCCGATCGTATGGCCGAGGCTCGGCGAAAACGCGCTCGACGTGACATAGCCTTGATCGTTTTCGAGCGTCGCCGCAGCGCCCTCGGCAAGGATATGCGAGCCGGTGCGGAAGCCGCTTGCCGGATTGAGCGGCTTGACCCCGACGAGGCGCGGCCGCTCAGGATCCTGCAAGCCTTCGCGGGCGAGCATCGCCTTGCCGATGAAATCCGGCTTGGTCGATGAGACCATGCGGCCGAAGCCGAGATCGCCCGGTGTGACCGTGCCATTGATCTCGGCATGGGTGACGTGGCCCTTTTCGATGCGCATGACGCCGAGCGCTTCCGCGCCGTAGGCGCAGATGCCGTGTTTTTCGCCTGATGCCATGATGGCGTCGGCAACGCTTTCGCCGTAGCCGGCCGGGACGGCGAGTTCGTAGGCAAGTTCACCGGAGAAGGAAATCCGGAAGAGCCGGCCTTCAAGGCTGCCTGCGAATAGCGACACTTTGCGGGCACTCATGAAGGGGAAGGCCGCATCGGAAAGATCCTCGTCGACGATTTCCGAGAGGATCGCGCGCGACTTCGGCCCGGCAACCGCAATCTGCGCCCATTGATCGGTCGAGGAGGCGAAGCAGACGTCGAGTTCCGGCCAGAGCGTCTGTGCGCAGAATTCGAGATGGGTGAGCACGCCGGCGGCAAGCGCTGTCGTCGTCGTCATGAAGAAATGGTCGTCGCTGAAACGGCTGGTGGTGCCGTCGTCATAGATGAAACCGTCCTCGCGCAGCATAATGCCGTAACGGGCCTTGCCGACGGCCAGCTTGGCAAAGCCGTTGCAATAGATGCGGTCGAGGAAGGCTGCGGCATCGCGGCCGAAGATCTCGATCTTGCCAAGGGTCGAGACGTCGCAGAGGCCAGCATTCTTCCGGATGTTCAGCACCTCGCGATCGACGCTTTGGCGCCAGGTCGTTTCGCCGGCGCGCGGGAACCAGGAGGAGCGGTACCAGAGGCCGGTTTCGACGAAGACCGCGCCGTTCTTTTTCGCCCAGCCGTGCAGCGGCGATTTGCGCGCCGGCTGGAAATGTTTGCCGCGGGACGCCCCGGTCAAAGCGCCGAAGGAGATCGGCGTATAAAAGGGCCGGAAGGTCGTCGTTCCCACCTCGGCGGGCGACACGCCGCGCGCCTCGGCAAGAATGCCGATGGCGTTGACGTTGGAAAGCTTGCCCTGATCGGTCGCCATGCCTGATGTGGTGTAACGCTTGGCAAGTTCGACATGGCCGTAACCTTCGCGGACGGCGAGGCCGAGGTCCTTGAGATGCACGTCGTTTTGGTAATCGACGAAAGCCTTGCCCTTCGAGCCTTTGACCGACCAGAGCGGCTTCGCGCGCTGTGCCGTCTCGGTGGCTGAGGCAAAGGCCGGTTCCGCTGCAATGCCGATTGCCTTCAATGCGGCGGCAGCCTTTCCCGCTCCATCGCCGAGGCAGGCGGCAATCTGCGCAAGGCCGGCAGCCGAGCCGGCAACGGCCAGACCATCCTGCGCAGCCGGCGCCAGGAATGCCGCGGCCTCCCGCGACCATTGCGGTTTGCCGCCGCGATGGCAGGCAAGATGGATGATCGGGCTCCAGCCGCCCGACACGGCAAGCGCATCGGCTTCGATCCGGCGAACACCCTCTTCGGTTTTGACGCTGACGCCGCGCAGACGCCTGCCGCCATGGGCATCGATAATCCGCGCGCCCCTCAGCACCTCGGCGCGGCCCGGCCAGCTCTCGCCGCCATCGGCTCGGCTGTCGACGATCGCCGCAACTCGAAGGCCGGCGGCTTCAAGGTCGCCGGCGGTGTGATATCCGGTATCGTTGGTGGTGAAGATCACCGTGCTTTGGCCTGGCGCGACCGCCTGCCGATTGAGATAGCTGCGCATGGCGCCTGCCATCATCACGCCGGGAATATCGTTGCCGCCGAAGACCAGCGGTCGTTCCTCGGCCCCCGTCGCAAGAATCGCCTGCCGGGCAATGATGCGCCACAGCCGTTCCACCGGACGATCCGGATCGGGCAGCGCTAAATGCTTTTGGACGCGCTCGACGGCTCCGAAAACACTGTCGTCGTACCAGCCGAAAACAGTCGTGCGTGGCAGGCGGCGCACATTTTCCAGGCCCTCCAGCTCGGCAAGCAGCTCGCCGAGAAGGCTCCCCTCCGGCTTGCCGTCAACTGCGCCGCTTTCGCAAAGCAGGCTGCCGCCGAGTTCGGATCCCTCATCTGCAAGAATGACACGTGCGCCGGCGCGGCCGGCGGTCAGCGCTGCAGCAAGGCCGGCAGGGCCGGCGCCGATCACCAGTAGATCGCAATGCGCCCAGCATTTCTCATAGGAATCGGGATCAGCCTCGTAAGAGGCTCTGCCGAGGCCCGCAGCCTTGCGGATTACCGGCTCGTAGAGCTTTTCCCAGAGCGCTGCCGGCCACATGAAGGTTTTGTAGTAGAAGCCGGCGCTGAGGAAAGGTGAGAGCAGGCCGTTGACCGCGCCGACATCGAAGCCGAGCGACGGCCAGCGGTTCTGACTCATGGCCGTCAGCCCCTGATAGAGTTCGATCATCGTCGCGCGCGTATTCGGTTCGGTGCGCCCACCGCTGCCTGTCGTCACCAGCGCGTTCGGTTCGGCGGCCCCCGCCGTCAGAATGCCGCGCGGGCGGTGATATTTGAAGCTGCGTCCGACGAGCTGGATACCGTTGGCAAGCAGCGCCGAGGCGAGCGTGTCGCCCGGATGGCCTTGCAGCGCCTTGCCGTCAAAGGTGAAGCCGAGTGTCTTGTCGCGGTCGATGCGACCGCCGGAGGAAAGACGGAAGCTCGTCATACCGGTTCTCCGCCGAGCTTGGCAAGGGCGGCATCCCTGACGCCGTGGACCGCATGGGTGACGGTGTCACGCTCGACGATCAGCCAGCGGCGGCATCCGGAGGAATGGTGCCAATATTCGCTGTGGCGGCCCTTCGGATTGTCGCGCAGGTAGACGTACTCGTACCAGGCATCCGCCCCGGCATCCGGCGCCGGCCGGACAAGGTTCGCATCGCCGCGGATCGAGAATTCCTCCTTGGGCCGGACGCCGCAATGGGGACATGAAATCAGGCTCGCCATCGTTTAAATGTCCTCAGTGCAGATTGGGCTGGGCGCCAACGCCCTTTTCGTCGATCGGATAGCCGCGCGCGAAACGATCGAGCCGGAAGGCGCGGGCCGTCTGGTGCGGCGTGTTGCGGGCGATCAGATGGGCGTAGCAGAAGCCGGAGGCGGGCGTGGCCTTGAAGCCGCCGTAACACCAGCCGCTATTGAGGTAGAGATTGTCGATATGGGTGCGGTCGATGATCGGCGAGCCGTCCATGCTCATATCCATCACCCCGCCCCAGGAGCGGAGATAACGCACGCGCGACAGCGACGGGATCATCGCGACCCCGGCTTCGGCGACATGCTCGACCGAAGCGAGATTGCCGCGCTGCGCATAGGAATTATAGCCGTCGATGTCGCCGCCGAAGACGAGGCCGCCCTTGTCGGACTGGGAGACGTAGAAATGACCGGCGCCGAAAGTGACGACATTGTCGATGAAGGGTTTCAGCCCTTCGGAGACGAAGGCCTGCAGCACATGGCTTTCGATCGGCAGGCGAAGGCCGGCCATATCGGCGACCACGGTGGAATTGCCGGCCGCCGCCAGCGCCAGCTTGCCGCAGCCGATGAAGCCTCTGCTAGTCTCGACGCCTGTGACTTCACCATTTTCCGTGCGAATGCCGGTGACCTCGCATTGGGTGATGATATCGACGCCGCGGCTGTCGGCGCCGCGGGCATAACCCCAGGCGACCGCGTCATGGCGCACCGTGCCACCGCGCGGCTGGTATAAACCACCCATGACCGGGAAACGGGCATTGTCGAAATCGAGAAAGGGCAATTTCCTGCGCACGGCCTGCCGGTCGAGCAACTCGGCATCGACGCCGTGCAGCCGCATGGCGTTGCCGCGACGCGTATAGGCGTCACGCTGCGCGTCGGAATGGAAGAGGTTCAACACGCCGCGCTGCGAGACCATGGCGTTGAAGTTGAAGTCCTGCTCCAGCCCTTCCCAAAGCTTCATCGACAGTTCGTAGAAGGGATTGTTGCCAGGCAGCAGGTAGTTGGAACGGATGATCGTGGTGTTCCTGCCGATATTACCGGAGCCGAGATAGCCCTTTTCCAGGACGGCGACATTGGTGATGCCGAACTCCTTGGCAAGATAATAGGCAGTGGCCAGACCATGACCGCCGCCACCAACGATGACGACGTCGTAATGCGGCTTCGGCGCCGGATCGCGCCAGGCGGGCGCCCAGCCCTTGTTGCCGCGAAGGCCGTTCAGAAAAATCGAAAGAGCGGAATAGCGCATGTGTCACCCGGAAAGAACAGCTGCATGATGCCAGAAAGAATCGGCGAGACTTGCACAAAACGGACATATGTCGCTAAGAAAGGGACATGTCCTCACTTGATAGCAGAAATGTTCAGACGATCGGCTTCATGCTGATTCCGGGATTTGCGCTGATGTCCTATGCCTCGGCGACGGAGCCGCTGCGGGCGGCAAATCTGCTGGCTGGCCGCGAGATCTATCGTGTCTCCACCTATTCGCCGGATGGGGCGCCGGCCCTTTCCTCCTCCGGCGTCAGCGTGCCCGCCGATCCCCTTCCCATGAGGGGATCGGGCCTTAGTACCGCCTTCGTCTGCGCCGGCGGCTTGCCTCGGGATTGGCGATATCCTAGCGTGCTTGCCTGCCTGAGGCAGTTGTCGCGCGAAGGCATGCGGATCGGCGGCATTTCCGGCGGCCCCTATCTGATGGCCGCCGCCGGACTGCTTGGGGGCCGCGACTTCACTATCCATTGGGAGCATGCGGCCGCCCTTCTCGAAGCCTTCCCGGATCTCACGCCGCGCCAGGCGCGCTTCGTGATCGACGGCAACAGGATCACCTGCGGCGGCGGTGTCGCTCCACTTGACATGATGCATGTGCTGATCGCCGAGCGGATGGGGCCGGATTTCGCCCGCCGGGTCAGCGACTGGTATCTTCACACCGAGGTCAACGAACCCGCTGCTCCGCAGCGTGCGTCTCTCGCCGAGCGATACGGTGTCCACCACCCTGGCCTGCTCAGCGTTCTCGAACGGATGGAGGAGACGATCGAGATGCCGCTCGAGCGCGCCGCAATGGCGCGAATCGCCGGTGTCACCACCCGCCATCTCGACCGGCTCTTTGCGGCCCATCTCGGCACCAGCTTCCTCGATCAATACCGCAGGATCAGGCTTCAGCATGCCCATCGCCTGCTGAAGCAGAGCCCGCTTTCCGTCTCGGAGATCGCTGTTGCCACCGGTTTTTCCAGCCTCAGCCATTTTTCCCGGATGTTCCGTGTCGTCTACGGCATCGCCCCGCGAGAGGCGCGGCGGGAATAAGTTTTCTTCACGGTTGAGAAATTTTCACTATGGCGATAAGCGTTGCCTTGACCCAAAAGAGAAGGCAGCAGTAAATCCGATGAAAGCCAAAGGTGAAGCGGCAGACCAACCGGAACAGGCGCAGGGCGGACGCACCCCCTTTTCCCAGGACCCGCACGCCGTTCGCGAACCGAAGGAAAACAACCTCGAAATGGCGATCGGCCATGAGGTGCGGGCCTACCGCAAGAAACTCGGCATCACCGTCACCGATCTCGCGGCTGCGACCGGCATTTCGCTCGGCATGCTGTCGAAGATCGAGAACGGCAACATCTCGCCGTCGCTGACGACGCTGCAGTCATTGTCGAGGGCGCTCGGCGTGCCGCTGACGGCCTTTTTTCGCCGCTACGAGGAGCCGCGCAATGCCGTCTTCGTCAAAGCGGGGCAGGGCGTCGAGCTGGAACGGCGCGGCACCCGCGCCGGCCATCAATATAATCTGCTCGGCCATATCGACAACAACACCAGCGGCGTCATCGTCGAGCCTTATCTCATCACGCTGACGGCCGATTCCGATGTTTTCCCGACCTTCCAGCATGAGGGCATGGAGTTTCTCTACATGCTCGAAGGCGAGGTCATCTACCGCCACGGCGACCAGCTTTTCCAGATGCAGCCGGGCGACAGCCTGTTCTTCGACGCCGATGCGCCGCATGGGCCGGAGCAACTGGTAAAACTGCCGAGCAGGTACCTCTCGATTATCAGCTATCCCCAGCAGAACTCGCGAAGCTGAGTTGCCTTAGAAGAAAAGTTTATTCCTACCAGTTGAAGTCCATACATAGACCTGCTAGTCCTTTCTCAACATGAAAGGAGGCACAGGCGATGTGCGGCATTGTTGGATTGTTCCTCAAGGACAAAAGCCTTGAGCCTCAGCTCGGAAACCTGCTTTCGGATATGCTGATCACCATGACGGATCGCGGGCCGGACTCGGCTGGTATCGCGATCTATGGCGGCTCCGCAGAGGGCAAGGCGAAAATCACTATCCAGTCCAGCAATCCAGGCGCGGACTTCGAGGGCCTCGCCACTGACCTCGAGGCAGCCGGCATCAAGGCCCATGTGTGGATCAAGAGCACGCACGCGGTCATTGAGCTTGATGCCTGCAAGCTTGGAGCAGTGCGCGAGGCGCTCGAACGGATTCGCCCGGCAGTCCGCCTTATGGGCTCGGGTGAGAGCGTCGAAATCTACAAGGAAATCGGTCTCCCAAAAGATGTCGTGGCGCGGTTTGGCGTCCGCGCGATGAGCGGGACCCACGGCATCGGCCATACCCGCATGGCGACCGAATCCGCGGTCACCACCCTCGGCGCCCACCCATTCTCAACCGGCGCCGACCAGTGCCTTGTGCACAACGGCTCGCTGTCCAACCATAACAACCTGCGTCGCGAGTTGGTCCGCGAGGGCATGACTTTCGAAACGCAGAACGATTCCGAAGTCGCCGCCGCCTATCTGACGGCCGAAATGGCCAAGGGCAAGGATCTCGGCCAGGCGCTGACCGGCGCGCTCGACGACCTCGACGGCTTCTTCACCTTTGTCGTCGGCACCAAATCCGGCTTCGGCGTGGTGCGCGACCCGATCGCCTGCAAGCCCGCCGTCATGGCCGAGACGGAGCAATATGTCGCCTTCGGTTCGGAATACCGCGCGCTGGTCAATCTTCCCGGCATCGAGAATGCCCGCGTCTGGGAGCCGGAGCCGGCAACCGTCTACTTCTGGGATCACGACAAGGCCGCCTGAGGGCGCGCCTGAACGCCAAGAGGCGGCGCAGGCCGTCTCCCGGACCAACGAGGATTCAATGCCGACATTCGATCTTTCCAACACGCCTCTGCGCGAACTGAACAGCGCGCTGCACGCCCTTTCCAAAGGCGCCAACGACACTCAATTCGAGGTCATCAACCCGCGCGGCAGCCATGCCGTCGCCGTCGGGATCGACAGCCCGGTGACGGTCGCTGTCAGGGGATCTGTCGGCTATTACTGCGCCGGCATGAATGACGGCGGCAAGATTACGGTTCATGGCTCGGCTGGACCGGGTGTTGCCGAAAACATGATGTCCGGCACCGTCGTCATCGAGGGCGACGCCAGCCAGTATGCCGGCGCGACCGGCCGGGGTGGCCTGCTCGTCATCAAGGGCAATGCCGCCTCGCGCTGCGGCATTTCGATGAAGGGCATCGACATCGTTGTACACGGCAGCATCGGCCACATGTCGGCCTTCATGGGTCAGTCCGGCCATCTCGTCGTCCTTGGCGACGCTGGCGATGCGCTCGGGGATTCGCTCTACGAAGCCAAGCTGTTCGTCCGCGGTGAGGTCAAGAGCCTCGGCTCCGACTGTATCGAGAAAGAGATGCGGCCGGAGCATCTGGAAAAGCTTGCCGAACTGCTCGACAAGGCAGGCGTGACGGACGTCAGACCCGAAGAGTTCAAACGCTACGGCTCCGCCCGCAAGCTCTACAATTTCAACATCGACAACGCAGACGCGTACTGAGGCGAGGGACACTCATGAGCTATCACAACCCCTATACCCCGCCACGCAAGTCCGCGACTTTCGACGACTATACGCTCGCCGAAATCCGCCGCGCGGCCGCCACCGGCATCTATGACATCCGCGGCGCCGGCACCAAACGCAAGGTTCCGCATTTCGACGATCTGCTGTTTCTCGGCGCCTCCATCTCGCGCTATCCGCTCGAAGGCTACCGCGAGAAGTGCGATACGACAGTGGTGCTCGGCTCGCGCTTCGCCAAGAAGCCGATCACGCTCAAGACGCCGATCACCATCGCCGGCATGAGTTTCGGCGCGCTTTCCGGCAACGCCAAGGAAGCGCTCGGCCGGGGTGCGACGATCGCAGGCACGTCGACCACGACAGGCGACGGCGGCATGACGGATGAGGAACGCGGTCATTCGCAGACGCTGGTCTACCAATATCTGCCGTCGCGCTACGGCATGAACCCGAAGGACCTGCGCCGCGCCGACGCAATCGAAGTCGTCGTCGGCCAGGGCGCCAAGCCCGGCGGCGGCGGCATGCTGCTCGGCCAGAAGATCTCCGACCGCGTCGCCAATATGCGCAACCTGCCGAAGGGCATCGACCAGCGCTCGGCCTGCCGCCATCCGGACTGGACGGGCCCCGATGATCTGGAAATCAAGATCATGGAGCTGCGCGAGATCACTGACTGGGAAAAGCCGATCTACGTCAAGGTCGGCGGCGCGCGTCCGTATTACGACACCGCTCTTGCCGTGAAGGCTGGCGCCGACGTCGTGGTGCTCGACGGTATGCAGGGCGGCACTGCGGCGACCCAGGATGTCTTCATCGAAAATGTCGGCATGCCGACGCTCGCCTGCATACGTCCGGCCGTCCAGGCGCTGCAGGATCTCGGCATGCACCGAAAGGTGCAGCTGATCATTTCGGGTGGCATCCGCTCGGGCGCCGACGTGGCGAAGGCGCTGGCGCTAGGCGCCGACGCGGTCGCGATCGGCACGGCGGCGCTCGTCGCCATCGGCGACAACGATCCACGCTGGGAAGAGGAATATCAGAAGCTCGGCACCACGGCCGGCGCCTATGACGATTGGCATGAAGGCAAGGATCCGGCGGGCATCACCACCCAGGACCCAGAACTGGCACAACGCCTCGACCCGGTTGCGGCCGGCCGCCGCCTCGCCAACTACCTCAAGGTCATGACGCTCGAGGCTCAGACTATCGCACGCGCCTGTGGTAAGAACCACCTGCACAATCTCGAGCCGGAAGACCTCGTTGCATTGACGATCGAGGCATCGGCCATGGCGCAGGTGCCGCTCGCCGGTACCAACTGGATCCCTGGCAAGGGAGGCTTCTGATTTCTACCGGCCGGGCAATATCCCGGCCGTCTCATATCCATAACCAAAGTGTCTCGAAGAAATCCAAAGGGGAACGAGAATGACACTGGACCTTGCTGCTTTTGCGAGAGACAAAGGCATCAAATATTTCATGATCAGCTATACCGACCTGTTCGGCGGTCAACGCGCCAAGCTGGTCCCCGCGGAAGCCATCGCCGACATGCAGAAGGATGGCGCCGGTTTTGCAGGCTTTGCAACCTGGCTCGATCTGACGCCGGCCCATCCGGACCTGTTTGCTGTTCCCGATCCTTCCTCCGTCATCCAATTGCCCTGGAAGAAGGACGTCGCATGGGTCGCCGCCGACTGCGTCATGGACGAACGGTCTGTCGAACAGGCACCGCGTGTCGTGCTGAAAAGACTGGTGGCTGAAGCTGCGAAGGAAGGACTTCGGGTAAAGACCGGCGTGGAGCCCGAATTCTTTCTCATCTCTGCTGACGGTTCGGTGATTTCAGACCAGTTCGATACCGCCGAGAAGCCTTGCTACGACCAGCAGGCCGTGATGCGTCGATACGATGTCATCGCCGAGATCTGCGACTATATGCTGGAGCTCGGCTGGAAGCCCTATCAGAACGACCACGAGGATGCGAACGGCCAGTTCGAGATGAACTGGGAATATGACGATGTCCTGAAGACCGCCGACAAGCACTCTTTCTTCAAGTTCATGGTCAAATCGGTCGCCGAAAAGCACGGCCTTCGCGCTACCTTCATGCCGAAGCCCTTCAAGGGCCTGACCGGAAACGGATGCCATGCGCACATCTCGGTCTGGGACGTCGATGGCAGGGTAAACGCCTTCGCGGACAAGGAAATGGCCTTTGGGCTGTCGGCTCAGGGTAAAACCTTCCTCGGCGGCATCATGAAGCATGCTTCGGCGCTGGCCGCGATCACCAATCCGACGGTCAATTCCTACAAGCGCATCAACGCGCCGCGCACCACCTCGGGCGCGACATGGTCGCCGAACACCGTGACGTGGACGGGCAACAACCGCACTCACATGGTGCGCGTGCCGGGACCGGGGCGCTTCGAGCTGCGCCTGCCGGACGGCGCGGTCAATCCATACCTCCTACAGGCGATCATCATTGCGGCCGGCCTCGACGGCATCCGCAGCCAGGCGGACCCAGGCCAGCATTATGATATCGATATGTATGCCGAGGGCCACCTGGTGAAGGATGCGCCGCGCCTGCCGCTCAACCTGCTCGATGCGCTGCGCGCCTTTGATGCCGACGAGGGCTTGAAGGCGGCAATCGGGGCTGAGTTTTCCTCCGCCTATCTCAAGCTCAAGCACCTGGAATGGAATGCCTACTGCTCGCATTTCACCCAGTGGGAACGCGACAGCACGCTCGACATCTGAGCAGCCGGACCGACGTCTTCGCCATGCCGGGTTGGACAGCTCGGCATGACCGGACTCTCTGTACCTGAAAGGGCGAAGGAAGAGACAGCATGAAGAGCTTCATACTTACCGTATCCTGCAAGTCGACGCGCGGCATCGTCGCAGCGATTTCGAGCTATCTGGCCGAGAAGGGTTGCAACATCATCGACTCCAGCCAGTTCGACGATCTCGATACCGGCAGGTTCTTCATGCGCGTCAGCTTCATTTCCGAGGAAGGACTTTCCGGTTCCGCAATCAGCGCCGATTTTGCCGCCGTCGCCGCGCCCTTCGAGATGGAATACGACTTCCACGACAGCGAGAGCCGCATGAAGGTGCTGTTGATGGTGTCGCGCTTCGGCCATTGCCTCAACGACCTGCTCTACCGCTGGAAGATCGGCGCCCTGCCGATCGACATTGTCGGCGTCGTCTCCAACCATTTCGACTACCAGAAGGTTGTGGTCAATCACGACATCCCCTTCCACCACATCAAGGTGACCAAGGAGAACAAGCCGCAGGCCGAAGCCCAGCTCGTCGACCTCGTCGAGCAGACCGGCACCGAACTGATCGTGCTTGCCCGCTACATGCAGGTTCTCTCCGACCAGCTCTGCAAGCAGATGTCGGGCAAGATCATCAACATCCACCACTCCTTCCTGCCGAGCTTCAAGGGCGCCAACCCCTACAAGCAGGCCTATCAGCGCGGCGTCAAGCTGATCGGCGCGACCGCCCATTACGTCACCGCCGACCTCGACGAAGGCCCGATCATCGAGCAGGACACCGCCCGCATCACCCATGCGCAGTCGCCCGACGACTATGTCTCGATCGGCCGCGACGTCGAAAGCCAGGTGCTGGCGCGCGCCATCCACGCCCATATCCATCACCGCACCTTCATCAACGGCAATCGCACAGTCGTCTTCCCGGCCAGCCCCGGAAGCTACGCCTCAGAACGCATGGGCTGAGAGATGGTCGAGGTCATCGACGGCAAACTTGTTGCTGCATCGGTCATTCAGACCGTCAAGAGTGCGACAGCAGCGTTGGAAAAGATGAGTGGCGTTACCACCGGCCTCGCGGTCATCATCGTCGGCGACGATCCGGCGAGCCATGCCTATGTAGGGTCCAAGAGCCGCATTGCCAGGGAGTGCGGTTTCAAGTCCGTTCAGCACACGCTGCCGGCGGACACGAAGCAGGAAGAGCTCGCAGCGCTTGTCGCCACGCTTAATGCCGATCCGTCGATCCACGGCATCCTGGTGCAGCTGCCCTTGCCGAAGCCGCTCGACAGTGAGCCGATCATCCAGTCGATCCTGCCCGAAAAAGATGTCGATGGCCTCAGCGTCGTCAATGCCGGCAAGCTCGCCACCGGCGACCTGAAGACCGGGCTGGTCTCCTGCACGCCGGCCGGCGCCATGGTCTTCGTCCGCCGCACCCATGGCGAGGATCTCTCCGGGCTCAACGCCGTCGTCATCGGCCGTTCCAATCTGTTCGGCAAGCCGATGGCGCAATTGCTGCTCAACGCCAATGCGACGGTGACGATGGCTCACTCCAGAACCAGGAACCTCGCCGAGGTCTGCCGCAATGCCGATATTCTGGTCGCCGCCGTCGGCCGGCCGGAGATGGTCAGGGCCGACTGGGTCAAGCCCGGCGCGACGGTGATCGATGTCGGCATCAATCGCGTCCCGGCTCCTGAGAAGGGCGAGGGCAAGACCCGGCTCGTCGGCGACGTGGCCTTCCGCGAAGTCTCCGAGATCGCCAGCACCATCACGCCGGTTCCGGGCGGCGTCGGGCCGATGACCATCGCCATGCTGATGGCCAACACCGTCATCGCCGCTCACCGCGCTGCAGGGCAGGTGACGCCAAAGTTTTGAGTGGAATGCCGTCTGGCGGGCTTGCCATGACGCGAAAGATTTATATAGTCAGGAAATAAATATTCCGTAGAGGAAATAAGAGGGAACGGAAATGGCTCTATCATGGCGTTTCTCCGCCTTGGCGGATCGGCATCGCGCTCTGGGATCGAAGCTCGAAGACTGGAGCGGTATGGGAACCGCCTGGACCTACGAGAAGGACATGTCGGAAGAGCATGTCGCGGTCCGCACCAAGGCCGGCATCATGGATGTCTCGGGGCTGAAGAAGGTGCATCTGGTCGGCCCGCACGCCATCGCCGTCCTCGACTACATCACGACCCGCGACCTGACGAAGATCTATCCCGGCCGCTCGGTTTACGCGACCATGCTGAACGACCGCGGCCACTTTACCGACGATTGCATTGTCTATCGCACCGGCCCGAATTCCTGGATGCTTGTGCATGGATCCGGCTCCGGTCACGAGGAAGTCGTCAAGCAGGCGGCGGGCCGCAATTGCGCGGTACTCTTCGACGACGACCTGCATGACCTGTCGCTTCAGGGTCCGCTTGCGGTCGACTACCTCGCCAAATACGTGACCGGCATCCGCGACCTCAAATATTTCCACCACATGCAGACGACGCTGTTCGGCGCGCCCGTGATGATCTCGCGCACCGGCTATACCGGCGAGCGCGGCTACGAGATCTTCGTGCGCGGCCAGGACGCCGTGATGGTCTGGGACAGGATCGTCTCGGAAGGCAAGGAGATGGGCATCATCCCCTGCTGCTTCTCGGTCCTCGACATGCTGCGCGTCGAAAGCTACCTGCTGTTCTACCCCTACGACAATTCGCAAATGTATCCTTTCGCCGACCAGCCGCCCGGCGACAGTCTCTGGGAACTCGGCCTCGATTTTACCGTCAGCCCCGGCAAGACGGGCTTCCGCGGCGCCGAGGAACATGCGCGCCTCAAGGGCAAGGAGCGCTTCAAGATCTTCGGCATGCTGATTGACGCCGACGGACCGGCCGATCTCGGCGACGAGGTCTTTGCCGACGGCAAGAAGGTCGGCGTCATCACCTGCCCAAGCTATTCCTCACTGACCAAGAAATCCATGGCGATCGCTCGCCTCGACGTTGACAAGGCGGTGCACGGGACGAAACTCGAAGTCCGCGGCAAGACCGTCAAGGCAAGCGCCACCGCCCATACGCTTCCCTTCGACGATCCGGAGAAGAAGAAGAGGATTGCCGTAGGTTAGGGAGCACGCCAATGCTCGTTGCAGGCATCAAGAGCCGACCAGTCTATAGGGGCCTGACCATCCAGCCGCGCGCCCGGCGGCACATTTTCGCACTCGAAGGGGAGGGCGCCAAGGCTCTCCTCGATCAGCAACCCGCGCTTGACGACACGGCTCTTTCCCGCAGCGAAATCCTCTATGTCGCCCGCGGTTCTCAAGGGTCCGGCCTCGATGAGTCCCTGCGCCGGCTCGGCGCCGACATGTTCTTCACGGCGCCGACGATCGCAACGCTGCTCTTCCGGCTGAAGGGCTCGCTTGGGACGGCCCATATGGGCACCCGGCTTTATATCTCCGGGACGGAAGGCTTCATCGGCCAGGCGATGCTCGTGGCGCTTGATTACGGCATGGATCACGCCTCCATCGTCACCGAGCATCGCGGCTCGCTGGCCAGGCGGGTACAATGCGTCCATTGCAAGGGCATCACGGACGACGTCACCACCAGCCCCTTCGCCTGCAGCCATTGCGGGCTGACGCTTCTCGTCCGCGATCACTATTCGCGGCGGCTCGCCGCATTCCAGGGCGTCAACATCGACGCTGAAGAGCCAGGCAGCGCGCCTCAGCCAGAGGAGTTGTTCCTTTGAGCGGCGGCACTGAAATTCCCGTGCGCGTAGCGCGGATCACTCCGATCGCCGAGCGTGTCAAGCGTTTCCGCTTCGAGCGACTGGATGGCAAGCCGATGCCGTATTTTTCAGGCGGCGCCCATATCATCGTCTCGATGAACGATGGCGGCCATATGCGCCGCAATGCCTATTCGCTGATGTCGCCGCCGCATGATTGCGCGGCCTATGAGATCAGCGTGCTGCATGTCGAGGATTCACGCGGCGGCTCCACCTTCATGCATGAGAAGGTCAACGAAGGCGACGAGCTGAAGGTCAGCTATCCCGTCAACCTGTTCCAGCCCGACTGGCGCGGGCGCAAGCATCTTCTGATCGCCGGGGGCATCGGCATTACCCCTTTCATTGCGATGATGGAGCAGTTTTCCCGCGAAGGCGCCGCCTTCGAGCTCCATTACGCCATCCGAACACGCGACCGCGGCGCCTACTGGCGGGAACTCCTGGAGCGCTACGGTCCGCATCGCATCAAGATCTATTGCGACGCGGAAGGCAGCGCCATCCCGCTGACGCGTCTGCTCGAGTGCCAGCCGCTCGGCACGCATCTCTATGTCTGCGGCCCCTCCGGCATGATCGACGGCGTGATGAAAGCGGGGCTCGATGCCGGCTGGCCGGAGCAGAACCTGCATTCGGAACGGTTTCTTTCCTCTCTGCCCGGGAAACCCTTCACGATCGAGCTTCTACGCTCCGGCAAGACCGTGAGGGTCGGCCATCACGAAAGCATGCTGGAAGCGATCGAGGCGGCCGGCGTCGACGCCCCCTTCCTCTGTCGCGGCGGCGCCTGCGGTCAATGCGAAACGGCGGTCGCCGTCTGCGAGGGCAAACTGCTGCACAACGACGTCTATCTGACAAGCGAAGAAAAGGCATCCGGCAGCAAGGTGATGATCTGTGTTTCCCGCTTCGAGGGAAACACGCTGCATCTTGATCTCTGACGGCATTGGAAAAAGGAGACCGGACATGGCAATCGCCTTCAAGCAAGAAACATTCCGGGACGATTTCAGTTATCGGAACAGCCCCGGAAACATCCGCCGTTTCCCGTTTCCGTTCGACCGCGACGAATACATGTATTCGGTCAACATGGAGCCGCATGTGCGCGGCCGGGCGGGCACCGTCTACGAAAACCTGATCGATGTTGACGAGCATTACGTCGCCGAGATGCAGGATCGGGCGCTGGTGCTGAAGGAAGATCCGTTGCGCTACCAGGCGCTGCCGCACATGATGAGTGCGCAATGGGATACGCTCGAACTTCTGATGGAAGAGCAGGCGGCGGGTTATCCCGACCACTTCACGCTGATCCGCAAGGGCGACCAGTGGCGCTGGATCAACCGGCCGCTCGGCATCGACGACAGCTTCACCTTCGGCGATGCCTCGACGCTGCCCTATGAACCCTTCGAATATATCACCCGCCAGGCCCAGGGCGATTTCTGCATCGTCGACCAGCGCGACGGCAATTTGTGGATGGATGCCGGCATGGTGACGACGCAGGCCGATTGGTCGCTCGATTTCGACATCGGCATGAACTTCATGGAATGGCACGGGCCGGTGCCGCTCGCCCATCAGATCGGCGTCTTCGACCGGGCGCTGAAATTCCTCCTGAACCTGCAACAGGGCAAGCCGACACGGCGCTTCAACTGGACGATGACGATCAATCCGCGGCTCGACACCAGCCCGGAGAATTATCACAAATGGGGCCCCGACCGCACGACGGTGACGCCGGACAATGTCGGTGAGAAGGTGCATCTGCGGGTCGAGCTGCAAAGCCTCTGGCGCCTGCCGCGCTCCAACGCCATCCTTTTTGTCATCCGCTGCTACCTGATGAACATGGAAGAACTCGTCACCGTGCCGAAATGGGCGCGGCGCTTCCCGCGGGTGCTGAAGACGCTGCCGCCGGAACTCATCGACTATAAGGGCCTCACCCGCTACCGCGAGACCACGATCGACTGGCTTTCCAAATATGACGACGGGGCTCCGACCAGCCCCGGTATTTATCCGGACTGAGAGAAATGCCTTAACATCCTGAATTTCTGGATAATTACATCCTCCTTCGATTTTAATTCGAGGAGTTATCCAGGAGACGATGCTATATAATCAAGAGGGGAATGCTTCATGACAAGAGTAGCCGTGATCGGTGCCGGTCCTTCCGGGCTTGCGCAGCTGCGCGCCTTTCAATCGGCTGCCCAGAAGGGCGCCGAAATCCCGGAGATTGTCTGCTTCGAAAAGCAGTCGGACTGGGGCGGGCTCTGGAACTATACATGGCGCACCGGCCTCGACGAATATGGCGAACCGGTCCATGGCAGCATGTATCGCTACCTATGGTCGAACGGTCCGAAGGAATGCCTCGAATTCGCCGATTATTCCTTCGAGGAACATTTCGGCAAGCCGATCGCCTCCTACCCGCCGCGCGCTGTGCTCTGGGACTATATCAAGGGCCGCGTCGAGAAAGCGAATGTCCGACACTGGGTGCGCTTCAGCACGCCGGTGCGCATGGTCCGCTTCGATGAGGCCACGAAGAAATTCACGGTGACGGCGCATAACCGGATCGAGGACCGGATGTATGACGAGGAATTCGATTATGTCGTCGTCGCGACCGGTCACTTCTCGACGCCGAACGTGCCCTATTTCGAGGGCGTGAAGACCTTTAACGGCCGCGTCCTGCACGCCCATGATTTCCGCGACGCGCTTGAATTCAAGGGCAAGGACATTCTGATCGTCGGCCGCAGCTATTCGGCCGAAGACATCGGTTCGCAATGCTGGAAATACGGCGCGAAATCGGTGACGACGAGCTACCGTTCAAAGCCGATGGGCTTCAAATGGCCTGAGAATTTCGAAGAACGGCCGCTGCTGACCAAGCTCGAAAACCGCACGGCGCATTTCCTCGACGGCTCGACCAAGGAGGTCGATGCTCTGATCCTGTGCACCGGATACCAGCACCACTTCCCCTTCCTGCCCGACGATCTCCGGCTGAAGACGGCCAACCGACTGTGGGCCGACAGCCTCTACAAGGGCGTGATCTTCGACAAGAACCCGCAACTCTTCTATATCGGCATGCAGGACCAGTTCTATACCTTCAACATGTTCGACGTGCAGGCCTGGTGGGCGCGCGACGTGATGATGGGCCGCATCACCCTCCCGCCGGAAGAGGAACTGAAGGCGAATTTCGACATTTGGCGCGCCCGCGAGGAGACGCTCGAGGATGCCGAGCAGATGATCTGGTATCAGGGCGACTATGTGAAGGAACTGCTCGCCGAGACCGATTATCCCTCCTTCGACATCGAAGGCACCAACCGGACGTTCATGGAGTGGGAACACCACAAGGCCCACAACATCATGGGCTTCCGCGACCATGCCTACCGGTCGCTGATGACCGGCAACATGTCGCCGACGCATCACACGCCTTGGGTCGATGCGCTCGACGATTCCATGGAGGAATATCTGCGCAACTGACGGTGGGCCTCCATTGCGGGAGGAGGGTATCCATGCACTCTCCGCCCGCATTATGACCCGGTCCTTTACGCATCTCGCGCAAAATGTGCAGCGGTTTTGCGATCACGGATGCGTTGACACAACGAGACGGCATCAATCGCTTTGCAATCTTCTCTTCGGATGTGGCCTTCATGGATTTTCAAACGAGCATTCTCGGGCGCATGAACGGTTTTCTCTACCGCTGCCGCGCCGACGAAAACTACACGATGCTCGAGATGACCAACGGCATCGAGCGTATCTTCGGTTACCCCGCCGACGAGATCATCGGCAATCGCGCGCGGACCTTCACCTCGATCATGTACGACGAAGACGTGCCTTTGATGGACGAGGTGGTCGGGCAGGCGCTTGAGCAACGGACGGACTGGACGATGGAATACCGCATCCGCCACGCCAAGGGCCATCTCATCTGGGTGACCGAAACCGGTGGTGGCATCTGGGACGAGAAGGGTGAACTTCTCTATCTCGAGGGCAGCATCATCAATATCGAATCGCTCTATCAGCGAATCGACGAACAGACCGCCGACATGCGCGTCACCGCCTCGAAGACCAACGAGACCTGCAATCGCTGCGCTACCTGAAGCTGCTCGCCGTCAATGCCGGTATCGAGGCGGCCCGTGCCGGCACGGCAGGGTCAGGCTTTGCCGTGCTTGCAGCCGAGATGCGCACCCTCGCCAACTCCTCGGAGGAGGCCGCACGCGCCATTTCCAACGCGCAACGCAAGCCGGATTGCTGAGCGCTACGCGAGCAGCGGCAGATTCGCGGCTCACGTCGATAGCCCGCATTGTTAACCGTCCCGCGCGAACTGCAATATCGTGGTTTTCCAATGATTTGCAGAAATCCTGCGGGTGAAGAACCTCATCGCATTATCGGTAATGTTAGGGCCGCGTTAACTTTTTGTTAACCATACTAGCGGTAGACATGGTCAACGATTTCTTCACACAGATGACCAAAGTGCTAACAGACGCTCGCTCTATCCGCATCAAGGGCCGCTCTTTCCTGGCGGTCATGCTGTCCCCGGACCTGCCGATCGATGATTGGTTGACCAGATTGGACGATCTGGCTGCCCGTTCGGCCGGCTTCTTCCTGGGGCGGCCTGTCGTTCTCGATTTGACGGACCTGCAAATCGACCGGCCGCAGCTGAAGGACCTCATCGCCGAACTTGCCAAGCGCAATGTTAGCATCATGGGTATCGAGGGCGCGCGCCCTTCGATCCTCGGCGCGGGCATGCCTCCGGCACTGAAAGGCGGCCGCTCCGCTTCCGATATCGAGGTTCAGGCGAACGAGCCTGCCGATCCGGTGGCCAAGCCAACAGCGACCGAGACCCGCCCGGTAACGACAACGCAATCCATCGTCATCAGGGAACCGGTGCGCTCGGGGCAGTCGGTGATCTTCCCGGAAGGCGACGTCACCATCGTCGGCTCGGTCGCCTCGGGCGCGGAAGTGATCGCCGGCGGCTCCGTCCATATCTACGGCGCGTTGCGCGGCCGGGCCATGGCGGGCTCCATCGGAAACGCATCGGCGCGGATCTTTTGCCGCAAGCTCGAGGCCGAGCTGGTGGCGATCGACGGCATCTACAAAATGGCGGAAGACATGGCCCCCAATCTTCGCGGACAGGCTGTCCAGCTCTGGCTCGAAGAGGACGCGATCATGGCGGAAAAACTGATCTGACTCGGCTGCGGCCACGGCAAAGGAGAGAGAAATGGGGAAAGTGATCGTCGTCACGTCAGGCAAGGGCGGGGTCGGAAAGACGACTTCGACCGCCGCATTGGGAGCGGCGCTGGCGCAACGCAATGAAAAGGTCGTCGTCGTCGATTTCGACGTCGGCCTGCGCAATCTCGATCTCGTGATGGGCGCAGAGCGCAGGGTCGTCTACGACCTGATCAATGTCATCCAGGGCGACGCGAAGCTCACCCAGGCCCTGATCCGCGACAAGCGGCTGGAGACGCTGTTCCTGCTGCCGGCCTCTCAAACCCGCGACAAGGACAATCTGACGGCCGAGGGTGTCGAGCGCGTCATCAACGATCTGAAGCGCTACTTCGACTGGATCATCTGCGACAGCCCCGCCGGGATCGAGCGCGGCGCGACACTTGCCATGCGCCATGCCGATGTCGCCGTGGTCGTCACCAATCCGGAAGTCTCGTCGGTGCGCGATTCAGACCGGATCATCGGCCTGCTCGACGCCAAGACCGCCAAGGCCGAACGCGGCGAGCGGATGGAAAAGCATCTGCTGCTCACCCGCTATGACGCCAACCGCGCCGAACGCGGCGACATGTTGAAGGTCGACGACGTCCTCGAGATCCTCTCCATCCCGCTCCTCGGCATCGTGCCTGAGAGCATGGATGTGCTGCGCGCCTCCAACATCGGTGCGCCGGTCACGCTGGCGGAAAGCCGCAGCGCGGCTGCGATGGCTTATTTCGATGCCGCTCGCCGGCTCGCCGGCGAAACCTTGCCGATCACCATTCCCGAGGAAAAGCGCAATCTTTTCGGCAAGATCTTCGGACGGAGGGCAGCATGAATATCTTCCGTCTTTTCAACAAGCAGAGAACGGCACCCGCCGCCCGCGAACGCTTGCAGGTGCTCCTTGCACACGAACGCTCATCGGCAGGATCGGACCTAGTTTCGCTGCTGCGCGAGGAAATCCTTGCGGTCATCGCCAAGCATGTCGAGCTCGACCACGACAAGGTGCAGGTGACGATCGACCGCAACGAGTTTGTCTCCACTCTTGAGATCGACGTGGAAATCCCGCTGAACGCGGCCGTGCAGGCAGCTTGAGGGCAAGATTCAGGAGGACGGCGGTCGCGCTGACGATCGGCGTCTCCTGTTCCGCGAAGTAGGCGTTACGAGCGCGGCCGCGTCTTCTGCGGGTCGTAATGCGACAGCGGCACGATTGTCGCCGGCAGCCGCTTCTGGTGGCCATCGAGCTTGCCGATCTCGACTTCAGTGCCCGGGCTTACATGCATCACGTCGATGCGGGCGAGCGCGATCGTCTTGCCGAGAACAGGCGAGCGCGTGGCGCTGGTGACGACACCGACCTGGGCGCGGCCGACATGGATGCAGTCACCATGGCCGACCGCCTCGTTGGCCTGGATGTCGAGGCCGACGAGCAGATAGCGCGGGTGCTCCTTGCGTCGGATCAGCGCCTCGCGGCCGATGAAATCGTCCTGCTTGGATTTCAGCGGCACGGTGAAGCCGATGCCGGCCTCGAACGGATCCGTCTGGTCGGTGAATTCGTGATGGGCGAAGATCAGGCCCGCCTCGATGCGGACCATGTCGAGCGCCTCCAGCCCCATCGGCTTCAGCCCGTGCGGTTGGCCTGCCTCCCAGACGGCATCGAACACCGTCAGCGCATCCTTCGGATGACAGAAGATCTCGTAGCCGAGCTCGCCGGTATAGCCCGTGCGCGAGATCACCACCGGGGCGCCCTCGAATCCGCCGATGCGACCGACCGTGAAGCGGAACCATTCGAGCTCGCCGATCGCGGGCTGGCGCGGCGCCGTCCAGATGATTTCCTTCAGGATATCGCGGCTCCTGGGGCCTTGCAGCGCAATATTGTGCAGCTGGTCAGTCGATGATCGAACCCAGGCCTTGAAACCCTTCTTCTCGGCTTGCTGACGCAGCCAAATGCCGCTGAAATCATCGCCGCCGATCCAGCGGAAGTTCTTGTCGCCGAGCCTGAAGAGCGTGCCGTCATCGGTCATGCCGCCATGTTCGTAGCACATCGCGGAATAAACGACCTGGCCGGTCGAAAGTTTGCGCACGTCGCGCGTCAGGCAGTATTGCAGCAGTTCCTCGGCGTCCGGACCCGTCACCTCGAACTTCCGCAAGGGCGAGAGATCGATGACGGCGGCGCGCTCGCGGCAGGCCCAGTATTCCTCGACCGGACCTTCCGACGAGAAGCGGTTCGGCAGCCAGTAGCCGCGATATTCCGTATAGTCTCGCGTCAACGCCGAGAGGCGGGGATGGAAGGCGGTTTCGCGCGTCAGTTCGGCTTCGGCATCTGGTGTCATGCGATAGGCTACCGCTCGTGAGAATTTCTCTTTTCCGGAAAAGGTGCGGACGTGGATATCCGTCGGATCCCAGCCGTTCGCCGCATCGATATCGTCGGGGCAGGACGATGAGACACAGACGAGATCGGTCAGCGCCCGCATCAGCACGTAGTCGCCGGGACGCGACCAGGGCTCGTCGAGATAGAGCTGGTTGTTGTGGTCGATATTGGTGTTGTAGAAATAGTTCAGCGCTTCCCAGCCCTTGCGCCCGGCAATGCCGTAAGGCGCCAGCGCCGCGTTGAAATTATCCGTGCAGTTGACGTGGCCGGGATAACCCATGTCGTCGTAATAGCGTGAATTGCAGGCGGTCGCGAAAGCGTCGTGGCGGCCGACCGTATCCTGGACGATCTCGACCAGCGGCTCGAAGTCGCGATCGAAGGCCTTTGATGGCAGGCCGGGCGTGGGATAACTGCGGCCGAGCAGCGTGCGGGTGACGGTCGAATCGAGCGCGAGATCGAGACCCTTATCGATCTTCCGTGCGGCAAAGGCCTGGAAATCGGTGCACTGGCGCCCATAGACGTCGATGATCTGGATGAATTCGCCGGCGCGCACGAAATAGGCGGCGGCACTCGCCGCCCGGATGCGGATATCCTCGATCGGATCGGCGACCGGCTCCGGCAGAGCCGAGGTGTAATCGCGGATCAAGAGGCTGCGCTTGATCCTAATCTCGATCGGCGTCGCCGTATCCTGCGCCTCCGGCGACATGGCGCCGGCGGGTGCCGCAACGATCAGCAGGCCCTTCATGGCAATCGTGAACTCCGCCCGGCTGCCCGGCGTCGATCCTGCCCCGAAGATGCGGAGCGCTCCGGCCGTTGCCAGATCGGCGCCGCGCCGCTGAAGTGCCGCGCGCATGCGGGCAGCACTCTCATCCTCCGCCTGAAGAATGGTCTTCAAACCCTCGGCGGAACTGCTGAATGCCGTTCCGAGACCAGCAGCCTGGAAGCGACCCTTTTCGTCAAGGAACGAGAGCTCGCAAATCTGCCCGCCTTCGCTGTCGATGACGCTCACGCGGTCGCCCGTCTCGACGCGCACAACGACCGATCCCCCGCCCTTCGCTCTATAACGTTCAGTGCCCTCCGGCAGAGCTGGAATACCGGGATAATGGACAAGGCTCGGAACGACCGTTCGGGGGCTTGGCATGACAGGATGAAGTTCTCGCATTCTACCCTCTTGGGGGATCGGCATGCCCTTCGGCATGCACCCATACAGGTTACAAAATGCCTGTGGAAAGTAAAGGGATATTGACTAAAAAGAAAATATCTTCACTATGCATCAAGAGTTCAGACTCGGAGAATCCGTCGGGAGCGCGGATCGCCAAAATCATCCGAGCGGGCTTGAGACGGTCAGGGAGACACGTTCAGGGAGACGTACAGAGATACGTCCGGAACAATCGAATGGGGAATTTCACCGATGACAGATATTGTGGAGGCCGGAATTGCATCCGGCACCGAAGGTAAGCTTATACGCGCGCTCGACTGGAAGGGCGCATTCTGGGTGGCTGCGGGCGTGCCGCCGCTCGTTCTCTTCTCCATCGGCGGCATCGCAGGCACGACGGGCAAGCTCGCCTTCGTCGTCTGGATCATCTCGATGGTGATGGGTTTCCTGCAATCCTTCACCTATGCCGAGATCGCCGGCATGTTCGGCAACAAATCCGGCGGGGCCTCCGTCTACGGCGCCACTGCCTGGCTGCGCTATTCGAAATTCATCGCGCCGCTGTCGGTCTGGTGCAACTGGTTTGCCTGGTCGCCGGTGCTTTCGCTCGGCTGCGCCATCGCCGCCGGCTACATTCTCAATGCATTCTTCCCGATTCCGGCGGCGGATTCGCAGATCGTCCTCGACTGGATCGCAGCACATGCCGCTTCCGTGACGGCCGACAGCCCCCGCGTCGCCGAATATATCGCAGCCCATGCCGGCACGACGCCTGATGACGCCGTCAAGGCGCTGCTCGGCGCCGATGGTGTGGCGGCTCTGACGCCGGCGATCCGCACCTGGTCGCTCGCAAGCTTCAGCATTCCCTACCTCGCCACTGCCAACATCAATGCCACCTTTTTCATCGGCGGCATCCTGATGCTGATCATCTTTGCGATCCAGCATCGCGGCATCTCGGAAACGGCAAGCGTGCAGAAATGGCTGGCTATCATCGTGCTGGTGCCGCTGCTGATCATCGGCCTCTATCCGATCATCAGCGGCCAGATCGTTTCCACCAACGTCACCGGCCTCGTGCCGCCAACGGCGGCCTATGCCGCCAGCGACGGCACCTGGAGCAATGGCGGCTGGACGCTCTTTCTCGGCGGCCTTTATATCGCCGCCTGGTCGACCTACGGCTTCGAGACGGCCGTCTGCTACACCCGCGAACTGAAGAACCCGAAGACCGACACCTTCAAGGCAATCTTCTATTCCGGTCTGGCCTGCTGCCTGTTCTTCTTCCTGGTGCCCTTCGCCTTCCAGGGCGTTCTCGGCCATGCCGGCATGCTGGCTCCCGGCATCGTCGACGGCACGGGCGTCGCCGAAGCGCTTGGCGGCCTGATCGGCGCCGGCCGGGTGATCACCCAGTTGCTCGTCGTATTGATGATCCTGGCGCTCTTCCTCGCCATCATGACGGCGATGGCAGGTTCGTCGCGCACGCTCTACCAGGGTTCGAAGGACGGCTGGCTGCCGAAATATCTCGACCATGCCAACGAGCACGGCGCCCCGACGCGGGCCATGTGGACCGACTTCGCCTTCAACCTCTTCCTTCTGGCGATCGCTTCGGATGCCGGCGGCTATTTCTTCGTGCTTGCCGTCTCGAATGTCGGCTACATCATCTTCAATTTCCTGAACCTCAATTCCGGCTGGATCCACCGGATAGATTCCGGCCATATCGAACGCCCCTGGAAGGCGCCGAGCTGGCTGATCGGCCTCAACACCGTGCTCGCCTTTGTCAACGCGCTCTTCCTCGGCGCCGGCGCCAAGGTCTGGGGTTACTCCAATGCGCTCTGGGTCGGCTTCATCTTCGCCGCCCTGATCCTGCCGGTCTTCGCCTATCGCCACTATGTCCGCGACGGCGGCAAGTTCCCGGCAGGCGCGATGGAGGATCTCGGCCTCATCGGCCAGGATCTCGGCGTCAAGAAAGCCGGCATGCTGCCCTATCTCGCACTTGTCGGCGGCCTGGCAATCGTCCTTTTCGCCAACTGGTTCTTTCAGCTTCCGGCTTAAAATCGCCTCCCAAGCAGAAAAGCCGCCAAGCCGCCATGGAAACATGGCGGCTTTTTCATGCGCTGATTCCTTGATTTGATCCGATGAGGGTCAGCCGATCCGACCTAGGGGCAAACCCATTCCACCACCGTCAGACAATGGTCTCGCCGCCGTCGACGACGAGAATCTGCCCGGTCATGTAGGACGAACGGTCCGAGACCAGGAAGAGAATGGGCTCGGCGATTTCAGAGACATCAGCCCAGCGTCCGAGCGGCACCTTCTCGGCGACATAGGCCTCGATCGCGCCGCGGCCGCCCATCTGGGCGATGAAGGGTTCGTTGAACGGCGTATCCACCCAGCCCGGGCAGAGCGCGTTGACGCGGATGCCGAACCTGGCGTAGTCGCCGGCCATCTGCCGGGTCATCGCGATGACCGCATGTTTTGTCGTCGTATAGGCGATCATCTCGCGATCGTAGAGTACGCCCGACGAGGAAGAGGTGTTGAGGATGACGCCGCGGCCCGCCTTCTTCATCAGCGGCATGACGAAGCGAGCCGCCATGAAATGCGCTCGGACATTCAGGCTCCAGGACCTGTCGAAACCCTCGACAGCGACCTGCTCCAGATCGCCCGCCACCTGTGCGCCGGCGTGATTGTGGAGGATGTCTATCCGGCCGTGACGTTCGGCGACCGCAGCGATGCCGGCTTCGAGTGCCGTGTCGTCGGTGACGTCGAGAACAAGGCACTCAGCCCTGCCGCCGGCGGCCTCAATCCGGCCGACGGTTTCGGCGGCACTGGCGGCATTCAGGTCGGCCACGACGACGAAAGCACCTTCTCCTGCCATGATCTGCGCGCCGGCCTGGCCGATGCCCGAGCCCGCTCCGGTGACGATCGCGACGCGATTTTCAAGAATCATTGGTGTTTCCCGTTCAGTTTGTTGTTTTCTCGCGCATCAGAAAGCGCGCGATGAGGATTAGTCCCAGCGATGCGACAAGCACCATCGTGGCGATGGCGTTGATCTCCGGCGTCACGCCACGACGGATCGAGGCGAAGACATAAATCGGCAGTGTCGTGTTCGAACCTGCGACGAAAAAGGCGATGATGAAATCGTCAAAGGAGAAGGTGAAGGCGAGCAGAAAGCCGGCCAGGATTGACGGCAGGATCTGCGGCAGCACAATCTGGCGAAAAGTGGTGAAAGGCGTGGCGTAGAGATCGCTCGATGCTTCGACGATGTCACGGCCGAGGCTGGCGATGCGTGCTTTGACGATCATTGTCACCAGCGCCATGGTGAAGAGCCCATGGGCGGCGATGATCGAGCCGTAGCCGAGTGATAGCTTCGGCGCCTGTTCGCCTGGCCAGACGGCGGCAATCAGCGGATTGACGAAGCCGAAGACCTCGACCAGCGCCACCAGCGTCGCAATTCCGATGACGACGCCGGGAACGACGATCGCCGCAGCGAACAGCCCGTCGAAGACCGCTCGCGCCCGGGCGCCGAGCCGCTCCATGCCGATCGCCGCCATCGTGCCGAAAATGGCCGCCAGCCCGGCACTGGTAAAGGCGATGGTCAGGCTGTTCTGCAGCGCTTCCATCAGGAAGGTGTTGGCAAGCGCCTTGCCATACCATTGCGTCGAGAAGCCGGTGAAATCGCTGGCATTGCGGCCGGCATTAAAGGAGAACAGCACGACAAGCGCGATCGGCGTATAGAGGAACAGGTAGACTGCGGTGACCAGCGCGCGCATCAGACGAGATCCACTTGGCGGGTACCGGCAACGCGCCAGGCGATGCGCATGGCAATCAACAGCACGATGACGACGACAACGACGAGAGTGACGGCGATCGCAGAGCCGAACGGCCAGTTGCGCGACTGCAGGAAGAGATCGACCAGCGCATTGCCGATGAAGAAGACTTTGCCGCCGCCAAGCAACTGCGGGATCAGATATTCGCCGAGCAGCAGGATGGTGACGAGGGCGATGCCGGTCATCACGCCAGGAAGCGACAGCGGCAGCGTGATGCCGAAAAAGGTCGAAAGCGGCCGCGCGCCGAGATCGGCGGAGCCCTCCAGAAGGCGGCGGTCGAGCTTTTCGAGGCTGACATAGATCGGCATGATCATCAGCGGCAGGTAGCCGTAGACGATGCCGAGCAGCACGGCGCCCGGTGTGTTCAGCAGCCTGACATTTTCGATGCCGACCATCTCCAAGAGATGCGGAATGCCGCGGGCGCCCAAGATGTACATCCAGGCGTAGGTGCGCACGAGAAGGCTCGTCCAGAAGGGCACGACGACGAGGGAGACCAGCAGCAGCCGGTATTTGGCGCTCGCCTTGACGGCGAGGTAATAAGCAACCGGATAGGCGACGAGCAGGCAGGCGAAGGCGCCGATCGGCGCAAGGATCAGCGTGTTCTTGAAGGCTGCGGCGCGCGAACCAAGATTGGCAAACTGCGCAAAGGTAAAAGCCGCCTGATAACCACCTTCGGGCGCCCGCTCGCCGAAGGCAAAGACGATGATGGCGATGAAGGGCAGCACCAGGAACACGAACAGCCAGATGCTGGCCGGACTGACAAGAGCCGCGGTGACAAGGCGCCGATTGGTTTCAGGAGCAAAAGGCATCGAAAGGTTCTTTATCCGCCGATTCTAGGCACGAGACCGGCCCCCTCGCGCCAAGGCGGTGGGGCCGGAGTTGGGAACGGCGATCAAGCCGACTTGAAACGCGCCATCAGCTCCGCTCGGCCTGGATCGGTCAACGTCACCGCCGCGCCGAATTCCAGCGGCGTCAATGAAGCCTCGTCCGGATAGACGATCTTGTTCGCCGTGATCTCCTTCGGCAGCAGCGCGATGACCCGGCTGTCAGTCGTCGGTGCACCATTAGCGACGTGCTCCTTGACGGCATTGGCCGGATCCATGAGGTAGTTGAGCAGCGCGTAACCCGCCGCCTTGTTCGGCGCGTCCTTCGGGATTGCGTAATAGTCGGTCCAGATTTCGCCGCCGTCGGTGCCAAGCACATAGGCGATCTCGGGAACGTCTCGGTTGAGCTGCGCTCCGTCATTGGTCCAGCACATGGTGAGCCAGGCGTCGGTGGCGCGCATGGCCGGTTGGTAGTCGCTGTTGATGGCGAAAAGGTGCGGTTTGACTTTAATCAGCAGTTCCTCGGCCTTGGCGAGTTCGTCCGCCTTGATCGAATTGAAATCGTAGCCGAGCGACACCAGCGCGCTGCCGATCGTCGTCAACTGATAGTCGTGCACCATCGCGCGACCGTCGGCTTCCGTCTGGGCGATGTCAAAGAAGTCCTTCCAGCTCGAAAGCTTGGTCTTGATCTTCGCGGTATTGACCGAGAACCCGGTCGTACCCCAGTTCTTCGGCACGGCATAGGTCTTGCCGTCGATCATGCCTTCCTTGGTGAAGCGCGGATTTTCCGTCGCTTGGCTGAAATTCGGGATCTTGGAGAGATCGAGTTCGTCGATCAGGCCGAGCTTGTGGTAGGTGGAGATCGTGTAGTTGGTCGGCACGAAGAGTGACCAGCCGGAGGCGCCCGCCTGGAGCTTGGCCAGCATTTCCTCGTTGGAGCCGAAGACGTTGACCTCGACGGCAACGCCGGTCGCCGCCTTGAAATTCTCGAAGGTCGCAGGGTCGTGGTAATTCGGCCAGGTGGCGATCGACATCTGGGTCCCGAGGTCCTCGGCGTAGGCGGGCGTCGACAGGGCACCCGGGAAACGCGACAGCACGGCGGTCGCAAGCCCGAGGCCGGTGACGCCGAGGAAGTGGCGGCGGCTGACGGAGCCGCGCTTCAGGCGCATGAACTCGTCCATGAAGCCTTCAGGCGTAATAGGCAGATGATCCTTGTAGTCCTTGCTCATGATGCTGTTCCCTTGTTCTGGTTTATGCATTCGATGCTTATGAAACTTGGGGTGAAGAAACCTCGCCTGGAAAAACGTGAGCCATATCGGGATCGAAGCCGAGGAAAACCGCTTCACCTGGCTCGACCAGATCGCTCTCATTCATGCTGCGCCGGTCGGCGGTGACGAGGAAATCGCCGAGACCCGGAACAGTGACGGCATATTCGGCCGAGGAGCCGAGGAAGATGCGGTGCGTGACCGTGCCGGCAAAGGACGTGCTGCCGACCGCAGCCCGCGTCAGCCGGATCGCCTCGGGACGGATCGCAACGATCACGTCGTCCGTCGCAAGGCCAGGGCGGGCAATGGCTGCAAGCGCCGAACCGTCGCCGAGGCGCAGCGTCGTGCCACCGGTTTCCATCGTCGCACCGATCCGGTTGGTCTTGCCGACGAAATCGGCGACGAAAAGATCGGCCGGGCGGTCGTAGACCTCTTGCGGCGTACCGAGCTGACGAATGCGCCCGGCGCTCATGACGCAGACGACGTCCGCCATCGACAGCGCTTCTTCCTGATCGTGGGTGACGAGCACGAAGGTGATGCCGAGTTCGCGCTGCAACGTCTGCAATTCGATCTGCATGGCCGAGCGCAGCTTCTTGTCGAGCGCGGCCAGCGGCTCGTCAAGCAGCAGCACCGAAGGCCGGTTGACGATCGCGCGCGCCAAGGCCACCCGCTGCTGCTGGCCGCCGGACATCTCGTGGATGCGCCGCTTGGCGAAACCGCCAAGCCGCACCATCTCGAGCGCTTCTGCCGCGCGGCGATTGATCTCGGCCGCCGCAATCCTTGGCCGCATCTGCCGCAAGCCATAGGCGACGTTCTGTTCGACGTTGAAATGCGGAAACAGGGCATAATGCTGGAAGACCATGTTGACGGGGCGGCGATAGGCCGGAACGCCGTTCATCTCCCGCCCGTCGATCAGCACGGCGCCCTCGCTCGGCTGCTCAAAGCCGCCGATCATGCGCAGACACGTCGTCTTGCCGCAGCCGGAAGGGCCGAGCAGAGCGAGAAAAGCCCCCTTCGGTACATTCAGATTTATGTCGGTCACGGCGGTCACCGCGCCATAATTCTTGGTGACCGAACGGAATTCGATATCGTTCGTCGAAGCGGATGCCACGCGTCTGTTCCCTGCGGTTGGTTGGTATGGGCAGTCTAGCGCTGCCTTTTTGCCACCGTCGTTGGGGAAACAGTAAGCCAGGGCCGTCGGCGCGGTATATACCCCGAAAGAGGTATTCTGCCTCACATCTCTTCGTGGAAGGTGTATATGAAACTTAGCGTATTCCTGCTGAGACGGTTTGGAGAGGCTATCGATGAGCATTGATCTCGAGGCGCTGTTTCAGGCTTTCGACGTCACCGTCGGAAAGCCCGCCATGGCGGATGCGGAGTTTGGTGAGACGTTCCGCCGGATGATGGCGGCGCTGGTGCGCTTCGATTATGTCGTGGTTTTTGCCTATCGCGGCAAGGAACGGCCGATTGATCTCTACAGCACCTTCGATCCAGAGGAAAACGTCGTTTTCGTCACCCTCTATCAGGTTGGTCCGTACCTGCTCGATCCATTTTACCATACTGCCCGCGCGCGCCGCCCGGGCGTCTTCCGCATGCGCGAGCTGGCGCCTGACCGCTTCTTCTCCAGCGAATATTACCGGAGCTATTATGTCCAGACGGGACTTGCCGAGGAGATCGGCTTCTTCGTGACACTCGACGACGATATCACCGTCGTGCTGTCGCTGATGCGCCGGGAAAAGACCGGCCCGTTTCCGCCGGCTGAATTCGCGCTTCTGAAAAAGGCCGAACCTTTGGTGGCGAGCCTTGTCCGGCATTTCTGGCCGCGGCTCGGCGCCCGCTTCGACGCGCAACGCGATGCCGGCTTGCGAAAGGGGAGGAAAAGCGGTGCGGCGGCGCAGGCGCTGCAGCCGGCCGACACTGTCTGGCGCGACCTCAAGTTGACGAGCCGCGAAACCGCGATCGTCGATCTGGTATTGCAGGGACATTCCTCGGAATCGATCGGCCTCAGGCTCAACATCTCGACGGGCACGGTGAAGGTCCATCGCCGCAACGTCTACCGCAAGCTCGGCATCTCCTCGCAGACGCAGCTTTTATCGATCTACCTGAAGACGATCGGCAGCACGGGCGACCGACCAGCAGCCCAAAGCACGAGTCGATAAGCCTCGACCCCGACGGCCTGTCCGCTTCGGCATGAAGCAGACAGGCTTCGTTCAGTTGCGGCCGGAGGGCTCAGCGGCCGCCTTCGATCTTGCGGTGGCGCTGGTTGATGCCGCCCTTGCCGTAGGGATAGTCCAGAGGTTGCGGGGCGCTGACCTCGTTGAGCTTCGCCATCTCCTCCTTGGAGAGTTCGACCTTCATCGCGCCGAGATTGTCGGCGAGCTGTTCGGGGGTGCGGGCGCCGAGGATGACCGAGGTCACGGCCGGCTGCGCCGCCGTCCAGGCGAGCGCCACCTGCGCCATGCTGACGCCGCGGGCTCTGGCGATCTCCTCGACCGCGCCGATGATCGCCCAGGTGCGTTCCTGAGCGTTGCGCGGCGCATAGGATTCGCTACCGCGATTGGGGTTCTCGCCAAGGCGGGTGGCGCCGGTCGGCATCTCGTCCCGCTTGTACTTGCCGGTGAGCCAGCCGCCGCCGAGCGGCGACCACGGCAAGAGACCCATGCCGGCATCCTGGCAGGCCGCGACGATTTCGAGCTCGATGTCGCGCGCCAACAGGCTGTATTGCGGCTGCAGCGTCACCGGACGGGTATAACCCCGCGCCTTGGCGATCTCCGAAGCCTTGGCGATATGCCAGCCGACATAATTGGAGAAGCCGTAATAGCCGATCTTGCCTGATGAAACCGCATCGTCGAGGAAGCGCAGCGTCTCTTCGATCGGCGTCAGCGCGTCCCAGGCATGCATCTGGTAGAGGTCGATCTGCTCGAGGCCGAGGCGGCGCAGCGAGTCGTCGAGCGCCTGGCCGAGATGCCGGCGCGACAGGCCGATATCGTTGGGTCCGTTGCCCATCGGAAAACGCCCCTTGGTGGCGACGATCGCCTGGCGGGCCTCAGTCGGGCGCGCCTTCAGCCAGCGGCCGATGATCTCTTCCGACGTGCCGGCACTGTAGACGTCGGCGGTGTCGATGAAATTGCCGCCCCAGGCGAAATAATCGTCGAGCAGCTTGTGCGAGGCCGCTTCGTCGGCCTCCGCGCCAAAGGTCATGGTGCCGAGGCAATAGGCGGTGACGACGGTCCCGCTCGGACCGAGCTTGCGATAATCCATGTCTTCCTCCTCATGCGGATACCCGCGGCCGACGCGCAAAATCGTCGGGGTAGAAGCCGGGGCTCCTGCAATCAATGACAATATCGTGCTTGAAGCGGCCTCTGCCGCCGGATGAGGTATAGCGCCCCAAGCTGGGGTAGCGCGGGGGCGAGAGCAGAATAGCCAATCCCGCCCGTGCGACAAGTGGGAAAAAATATTTCCGACAACGTTTACGGATTTTGCCGAAACAGAGCAGCGATCAGATCGGCGGCGGCAACACCGGTCTCATAGGCGCCATGTGCCGTCGAATAACGGGCGCGCGAACAGGCTTCGCCGGCAAAGAAAATCCGCCCGTCATGCGGTGCGGCAAGGACCCCGCGCAGATCGGAGGCGCCGGGTTCCGCATAGGAATAGGAACCGCCGATATGAGGCGTCGCGGCCCAAGCCGAGACCGCCGCCATCGACAGCTGCTTGCGGATGTCGGCGCCGAATTGTGCCGCCAGCTCGTCCGCGGCGAAGGAGAAGGCAGCCTCCGCTCCCGCCCGCTCCAGATCATGCGCGAGATCGCCGGCAAAATAGGCTTCGACGACTGGCGCGCCGAACGGCCGCAGCTGATAGGTGCCGGTCGCACCGCGACTGGTCGAGCCGAGCATATGCGTATCCGCCGGCATTGCCTCCGGATCGGCGAGGCCGAGGAAGAGCTTGTCGGCAAGCCCCAGCGGCAAACGAGCTGCCGCTTCGATCTTGTCGGGCAGGGGAGGATCGAAGGCGATCCTGCCGGCGGCAAGCACGTTCGTCGACACGGTGACAATCACAGTCCGGGCGGTGATCGTTCCCTCGCTTGTCTCGATGCTGATACGGCCGGCATGGCGGTGGTCGACTCCTCTTGCTTCGACGCCAAGCCTTGTCCGGAGCGGCGCACCATAAAGCGCGATCAATGTTCCGTAGCCCTGCCGCACACGCCAGTCGGGACCGGCGCCCGGATCATACCTGTTGTAGTCGGCGATCGACGAGCGCTCCAATTCTGCGCCGGTGATGTAAGTGCCGATCGCCCGGATCTGGCCGTTCCAGCGACCGTCCGGCTGGAGCTCTGCTGCCAGGTCGCTATCCATGCCTTCATGGCTTTCGAGGCGTTCGAAATAAGCGCCGATCGCCTGCTGCGCGGCCTGGATCTCCGCATCATCCCGCTGAAGCCGCCGCCCGCCGTTCCAGGGTGCCGGCGAGCGGTCGACCGTCAGACCGATCTCACCGGCAATCTCCGTCCAGGCATTGGTCCGCGCCCCGTGCAGCCATCCGCAACCGAGATCGAAACCCACATCGCCGGTTCCGGGCAGTCCGACTGTCCAGGCCCGGCCACCGAGACGGTTGCCGGCTTCGAGCATGAGGACGGAAAGACCGGGACGAATTGCCAGCAGGCGGCGGGCAGCGGCAATACCGGAAGCACCGGCGCCGATGATGACGACGTCTTCGTCGGCGTCCATAATGTCGTCACGAGGCATGGATTCTCCTTCAGCCGCTGGCGCTCAGCTAAACTTTCCTGTCCGTGAAAGGCAAGGGGCTGGGCATAGCGCGCCGCGGGCGATGGATTCGCCCGCGCCTCCGTGACATACAAGTTCGATGAGCGTGCACAGAGATTCGCAACTCGACATGTTTGCCAAGGCATCGCCCGCAATGGTCGAAGCACGCGGCCCATCGCGCCGGCGGCCGTCACCGCCGGCCCCCTCCGCTGAAGACATGGCGCGCGCACTCGAGGAGAGCGGCAATTACCGGATCCTGAGAAAACTCGCCGCCCGGCCGGTCGCGGCGGCGAGACAGCCTGGATTTTCGCGGCTCGGCGTCATCCTCGATACCGAGACAACGGGCCTCAATCACCGCAGCGACGAGATCATCGAAATCGGCGCCGTCGCCTTCACCTTCAACGATGACGGCGCGGTCGGCGATGTGGTCAGCATCTATGGCGGCCTGCAGCAGCCCTCCAGGCCGATCCCGCCCGACATTACCAGGCTGACCGGGATTACCGACGCCATGGTCGAAGGACAGGTCATCGACATGGCCTCACTGAGTGCCCTGATCGAACCGGCGGACCTCATCATTGCCCACAATGCCGGGTTCGACCGGCCGTTCTGCGAGGCCTTCTCACCCATTTTCGCCGGCAAGGCCTGGGCGTGCTCGGTTTCGGAGATCGACTGGAGCGCCCGCGGCTTCGAGGGCACGAAGCTCGGTTATCTCGTCGGCCAGGCGGGTTATTTCCACGAAGGCCACCGCGCGGTGGACGATTGCCACGCGCTCCTGGAGATTCTCGATCGACAGCAAGGCGACGGTGAAAGCCCATTCGCCGAGCTGTACCGCGCCAGCCAGCGCTGCCGCATCCGCATCTTTGCCGAACACAGCCCATTCGAGATGAAGGATCATCTGAAGGCAAGGGGCTACCGCTGGTCCGACGGAAGCGATGGCCGCCTGAAATCCTGGTGGATCGAAGTCGGCGAAGACGATCTCGGTGACGAGCTTTCCTTTCTGCGGTCGGAAATCTACCGGTGGGAGGCCGATCCGCCGCTCGTCCGGCTGACGGCCTTCGACCGCTTCAAAGCCTGACGTCGGCCGCTGCCCTGTAGAACCCATGCAGTTGTCGCATAGGTGCAGTGATGCATTGACGCTGCAACAACCGAGGGTCCCGTATTATATACAGCGCATCGAAGCAAACAAAGCGCCAAGGACTGGCAGCTAGGCTTCGAAAGCCCACGGAAAGGGGATCATCATGAACGTAGCACGCTCTTTCAACAATTGGCGCAAGTACCGTCAGACGGTCGCTGAACTGGGCCGTATGTCCAACCGCGAACTGGACGACCTCGGCATCGGCCGCGGCGACATCCGCAACGTTGCGCGCGCAGCCATCGCCCGCTAACGGCCGGACAGACCACCATTTCGAGACTTGCACAGCGCCTGCTTCCTCCCGAGCGGGCGCTTTGCTTTTTGCACTTACCCGTCAGATGGCGAGCTGCCCGCTTTTCGCATAACGCATAGCTGCCCTGCAAAGAAATGCCTATCATCTGAGCAGAAAATAAGTATGATTATATCAATCGAAGGATGCACCTCCTCCCGCATCCTTTCGGCGATGCAGGCGCCTCATCCTCCTCCCAGAGTCGCCTGTGGGAACGACAGCACTCCTCCTCCCAGCTGTCGTTCGGTTTTTCCGAAAGCCTGCCGCACCTCCTCCCGCGGCAGGCTTTTTCGTTTTGGCGAAGGGAATAGCCGACCGCGCCTTGAACGGCCGTTTGCGCTCATCGCTTGGACATGGCGCCATCATCTCCGGCAGTCTCTCCACCCAGTTGCTTTGGTGTTCTTGCGGCATCGCGTCTCCTCAAGCGAGGCCGGACAAAGCTGTTGACACCAAACTTGTCGTACAACTATGTAACCGGATGGATACCGCCGCAGCGGAAAACGCCGGACGAGACGGCGCCGCGAGCGACAACGCCTGACGACAACGAAGCTGAAGGAAAATTGACATGCAGATCGACGTGAGGCACGCCTCCCATCCCGAGGCCGTGCGCAATTTTGACACGGAGACGCTGCGGCGTCACTTTCTGGTGGAAACCATCTTCGAAGGCGGCGAGATCCGGCTCACCTATTCCCATTACGACCGCATGGTCATCGGCGGCGCCACACCGCTCGGCGCCGGGCTGACGCTGACGGCGCCGACGGCGATCGGCCAGGAAACCTTCCTCGCCGAACGTGAGCTTGGTGCGCTGAACATCGGCGGCGCCGGCCGCATCATCGTCGACGGCACAAGCTACGACCTCGCCAAGTATGATTGCCTTTATGCCGGCAAGGGTGCCAAGGATATCAGGTTCGAGAGCGCCGATGCCGCCAATCCGGCAAAATTCTACCTGGTCTCGACGCCTGCGCATCAGTCGCATCCGACCGTATTGCTCACCCGCGAAAAGGCCCGTCACCTGACGCCGGGCGAGGCTGCGACGGCCAACAAGCGGTCGATCTATCAGTTCATCCACCCTGATGTCTGCCAGTCCTGCCAGCTCACGCTCGGCTTCACCATGATCGAGGCGGGCAGCGTCTGGAACACCATGCCGGCCCACACGCATGACCGGCGCATGGAAGCCTATCTCTATTTCGATCTCGAAGCCGAACAGCGCGTCTTCCACTTCATGGGCGAACCGCAGCAGACCCGCCATATGCTTGTCGCCAACGAGCAGGCGGTCATCTCGCCGCCCTGGTCGATCCATTCGGGCGCCGGCACCAAGAACTACAGCTTCATCTGGGCGATGGCCGGCGACAACAAGAGCTTCACCGACATGGATCACATCGCCATCGCGGATCTGAGGTGAGCGCCGTGGCAAATCCCTTCGACCTTTCCGGCAGGACCGCCGTCGTCACCGGCGCCAATACCGGCATCGGCCAGGCGATCGCGGCCGCCCTGGCCGAGGCCGGTGCGTCGATCGTTGCCGTCGGCCGCTCCTCGATGGATGAAACCGAGGCGCTGGTGAAGCAGGCAGGAAGCCGCTTCCACGTCATCAAGGCTGATCTCGGCACCATCGAGCCGGTCAAGGGGATCGTCGCCGAGACCATCGAGACCTTCGGCGGCCTCGACATTCTCGTCAACAATGCCGGCATCATCCGCCGTGCCGATGCGCTCGACTTCACCGAGGAAGATTGGGACGCAGTGATCGACGTCAATCTGAAGACGGCCTTCTTCCTGTCGCAGGCGGCCGGCCGCCACATGGTCGAGAAGGGCAGGGGCAAAATCATCAACATCGCCTCGCTGCTCTCCTTCCAGGGCGGCATTCGCATCCCCTCCTATACCGCCTCCAAAAGCGGCCTTGCCGGGCTGACAAAGCTGCTCGCCTGCGAATGGGCCGGCAAAGGCGTCAACGTCAATGCCATCGCGCCCGGTTACTTCGTCACCAACAACACGACGGCGCTGCGTGAGGATCCCGATCGCAACGCCGCCATCCTGGCCCGTATTCCGGCGGGACGCTGGGGAACGCCGTCCGAACTTGGCGGTGCTGCCGTATTCCTGGCATCGCCCGCATCGGATTACGTGCACGGGACGGTGCTGCCCGTCGACGGTGGCTGGCTGGCGCGGTGATCGCTTCGCCATCTCACGGTTCACAGCTGTCGTGACTCGCGTCGTCTTTTGCCTTTCCGGCCGGCATGCGCTAGCAAAAGCATAACGGCCGGCGCAGCCGCCCGACAGGCAGGATTCGACAAGGAATGACGGACAAGGACAACGCGCTTTTCAGCACCATTCGCCAGCCGTCGAACCTGCGCAGCAACCTTGCCGATACGCTGACGGCGCAGATCGAGTCCGGCGACCTCAAGCCCGGCCAGCGCCTTCCCACCGAACAGGCGATCATGGCGGCGACTGGCGTCAGCCGCACGATCGTGCGCGAGGCACTCGCCACCCTGCGCGCCAAAGGACTGATCACAACGCATCAGGGCCTCGGGGCTTTCGTCTCGGACGATCCGACACCGAGATCCTTCTCCATCATTCCGAATGACCTGCAGTCGATCGATGAGGTTCTGCGGGTGCTGGAGCTGCGCATGGGGGTCGAATACGAGGCGGCCGGTCTTGCGGCGCTGCGGCGCACGCAGGAAGATATCGACCGGATGCAGGACCGGCTCGATGCTCTGGACAGGGCGCTCGAAGAGGGCGGATACGGCGCAGAGGAGGATTACGCCTTCCACCGGTCGATCCTGGTCGCGACGCAGAATTCCTACTACGGCCGCCTCTTCGACACGTTCGGCAATATCATGGTGCCGCGGCAATGGGCACGCTTGGACAAGATGACGGCTGCGGAGCGCAAGCGCCATGCCGCTCGCATGCGCAGGGAACACCACGCCATTTTCTCGGCGATCCGCGACGGCAACGAACCTGCCGCGCGGCGCGCCATCCGCAGCCATCTGTCGAAGAGTGCCGCCCGCTTCGAAGAACTGCGCGACGCGACTGGCCCGTCCTGAACGTTCACATCTTGAAGGCCTTGCGTGATTTTCCCGCTGAACAACGCAAATGAAGAAAAGCGTTACAGGCCGTCCTCATCAGATAGCCAAATCCGCAATTGGCCGACCGGCTTGAAACCCAATTTTGTCATTGCGTCTAGTGCTTCATCACGATCGTATCCGACAAGCGGCAGCTCGGGTGAAAAGGCGACAGTGGCCAACGAGACGGCATCCCGGAAGACCTGCGGCGTGCCAGCCAAGCTAAAGATGTTGGAGATCCCGACAGCCTCGGGTGATCGATTTACGATGCAGCCCGCATCAAAGCCGCCGCCGGCACATCGGCCGTAGATATGGATGTCGGGATCGAAAAGCAGAGCCAGTGTGAAGACCTTGGCATCTGTGGGGCTGCCTGACTGTTTCCACGAATGTTCCCAGTGTTCCAGGGCAGCCGCGTCGCGAATGCGTGCCCAATCTTGCGGCGCAGGCGCAGAAATTCTGTGAGGTTCAGCCCAAATCCACGATGCGGAAAACAACAACCGGAACCCTTTGTTGACGAGGTCGAGCCTGGAAAACCCGTCTTTAAGACCAGGGCGCCCTCCTAGCCGATCTGTCAGCCGACCGATTTCAACCAGTTGCTCCTCCGTTGCATTCGGGTCGAGTGTTGTCATGTTGGAATAGTATGGCGGTGCGATCGCGTCGCTTGACCAAAACGCGCTGGTTCGTTGATCAGGCAGTCCGTGGGCACGGAAAACCGCCTGATAGAGGTCTGCATTGTTAGCGGCACAAATACGCGCTTTTTCTGCATCGGATCGTGCGGTGTGTTTCAAGATTTTGCTTTGTGAGGGGTTGCCTATCATAAGAAACCCTGTTGCTCGGAGCGGCGCGGAATCCCACGAGCTGCAGAGAGGAACACGGGCCACATAGGACTTTCTCCAGCCGTTCTCTCTTGCCGTTGTTTAGGGCTTTCTCAATAGTGTCCCCTTGTCTTCGGCTTCATCAACCGCCGCCAGGCGCTGTGATCCGTCTGCAGATCGACGGCGGCATGCGCCGCGGGCAGAAGCGGCGTGCGCCTGCGCCGGCCGAAGCGTCGTTTGAAGCCGAGAATATTTTCGACGAAACTCCTGGTGTAGAGGCCAGGTCCGCTCGAATAGATGCGCCACCCACCGTCGACGGCGATCTTTCCGTTCTTGGCCCGCGCCCATTGCGCCGCCGCCTGATAACGGTCGGGGAAAGCCGCGTCGCTGCTGCTGAAATAGGTATTGCGCTGGCGCAGTGAAGCATGCGGCAAGGCCGTCGTGACGGCGATCGGATTGACGACTGATATCGCCTTCCACAGCTCCTCGGCGGAAGTCTCCAGCGCCAGCGTTTCGCAATAGCGCAGATGCGCATGCACATACATCAGCCCGATCTCGCGGCCGAAGAAGGACGAGGATTCGGCCCGGCGAAACAGCGTTTCGGGCCCGCCGGCATAGGTCGCCGGCCTTTCCATCAGCCGTACGCCATCGGGGAAGAGCAGGTGCTCTTCGATCAGCCGCATGTGATGCCGCCTCTGCGCCGGCGTGAACAGCTTGCCGAGCATCGCCTGCGTCATCGAGATCAGCGAGAAGGAAAGGCCGGTGCGTTTGTCACTCGGATGCAGCAGCAATTCGACGCCGTCATGGGCCGGATCGAAGATGCCGTAGCCGGCGACGACGCCGTCACGCACGAGATGCCGGTTGAAATCCCGGCGCATTGCGGTTGCGATCTTCCTTAGCGCCCTGGTCTTATGATCAAGGCCGAGGCGGCGCAGAATGGCGGAATACCGGACGATCTGCTCATAAAGCAGAGCAACTGTCCAGCTGCTGACCATCCAATCGCGCAGATGCGGATCGGCCGGCTGCAGTGAATCGTTCCAGTCTCCCTCGCCATAGCGGATCAGATGCGTTCCCGGGATGAACTGTGTGCGGACGGTCTCGAGCAGCTTCTCGACATGGGTGGCGATGGCGTCGGTATGGGGCGTCTTCTGCATGGTCTTTTCGTCGCGCCAGGAAACCTTCTCGTCGAGAATGGAGAGATCGCCGGTCGCTTCGATATAGTCACAGAGCGCTTTTAACGGCCAGACGATGACATCGCCGTGACTGTCGCCCGCCCGGATGTTGGCATAGGGCTCCAGCATGAACCATTGCGGCCAGTCGCCTCCTTCCAGATATTGTTCGCTGAAGACGGTCTTCACCACCTCCCTGGCTTCGCGGTCGTGCTCGTAAGCGAGCAGGAATTCGATCGGCCCCTGGCAGGCATCGCGTGTCCCCCAGGCCGCACCCGTATATTGTTCCAGGCCGTGCGGCACGCTCAGATGCACGATGGCGTCATGCGCGAGCCAGGGCAGGAGGGTCGCCTGGGCAGCGAGGTCGGGCGAAGGGCTGTCGATCCTCATGCCGCGCACGGCGTTGCGCCAGAATGCCGACGCCGGCGCAAGCATGGCCTCGTCGGTGACGCCGCCCTCGTAACGCTGCGCCAGCCGCTCGGCTTCTTCGGCATCGGTCATCGAGCCGACGACGGCAAAGGAGAGCGCCCGCGTCGACCGGGACTTGAGCGCAACGAACGCGCCGTTGCGCGCAACGCCATCGGCATAGAGGAGCTCGTCGCCGCCGATCTCATCGATGGCGTCGGGTGTCGGACTCACCAGCCAGTAGACGGCATCGGGATAACGCTCGCCCCAGAGCCAGGCCGGGTCCGGCCGGAAAGAGATGCGTTTACGCTCAGGATCGAATTCGATCTGCCCACCGGCGTCATATTCGCGCTCCCCGAGCACGATATGGCCAAACACCAGGAAGCGGCACGGCTTGCCCTCCACGGTAACGCTCCACTGCATTGCCGCATCCTCGCCGGAAGCGACCGCCGTGACGATGATCCTGCGCTCCGGGCACTGATAGATCCAGCGGCAGTCGCTCAGTCCCATTTCGAAAGCCGACGGCACCGCCAGAAGCTGCCAGCCCGCGCCGAGATCGGCCATGATGCGCAGTCCGCTGGCGCGCGTCAGATTGTAGGGATCGCGCGACACCGAAAAGAGCTTGTGGAAGGACGTATTGCCGATCGTCAACTGCGCGGCGAAAATTCCTTGCATCCAGCAGCTGGCGGCAAGGGTGGTATCGTCGAGCAGCATGTTTTGGCCGCTCCGCACGATGGCGCCATGGCGCCGCGTGACGACGAGTTCCTTGTCACGCAGGACGACGTGGCGGTTGAGGACGCCATCCGGCATGAAAAATGAAAGAAGCTTTCCGTGCGCGCGCTCTTCGAGGCTCCGCTCCGGGTAGAGCTGTCGGATCGCCTTCAGGTCCAACGCCTCGGCCTCCAGCAGGGGCGCATCCTGGAGCAGGCTTCGAACGGCCGCGGCCCCCTCCGGATCGGCGGTTGCACTCTCCGGTGCCGCGATACCGTCAAGCCGCGAAAGGTCGGCATCGCTCGAGGCCTCGGGATGATCGGCGGCGAACAGGGCAACGAAGGTGGCTGTCGCGCCGTCTGCTGACACGGAAAGCGGCCTCGACTGAATGGCGGGACATGCCGTCTCCTGCTGCCGCCGTTCGCCCGGAAGGCTGCTGCCGAAGGGCCCGACCAGATGGTCGCCCTGCCGGTGCTTCGCCTGGACCAGCTGGATCGCATCCGTGGCGTAGGCGGCCGCGCCATCGAAGCATCCCTGGACGAGCCAGGGATTGCGGGCGCCCGACTGCTTGAGATTTTGCCGGTTCATGACGACCGGGCCGAATGTCTCGTGATCAGCGATATGATGGTCGACATATTGCGAAGCATAGGCCTCGCTGTTCATCAGGAAGCCGCGATCACCGAGACCGACGTCCTGGACGAGCACCAGATCCACCGGCAGCGTTCCCTTCTTCGGATGCTTGAGCGAGACGCGCCAGAACCAGGCCGCTTCGGAAGCATGAAGCTCAAGGCGGACGGTGTAGCTGATATCGCCGGCCTTGCCCCTCCAGGAAAAGCTCGTCGCATCGTGCCCGAAGCGGCTATCGGCGCGAGGGCCGACGATCTCGACGACATCAGGCTTGGCGCCGCCGATGCGCAGATAAAGGCGGCTGATGCCGCCGTAGAGCGGCGAGCCCTGGATCTGATTGATCTGCACCGCCCCCTTGTCGTCGGCATATTCGATGGCAAACAGCGTGCCGTTCGGCAAAGCTGATATCGACAGGCCGGAACCGTTGCTGATCGCAAGGAGACCCAGCTCTTCGCGTCGTGGCATTTGCAAACTGCGCTTGAGGTTCAGGGCCATTGAGATCTCGTCGATTGATATCAGAGGGGAATCAAAGGATGGCGTAAAAAGATTGAGACAAATCTTACCGGTGATGGAAAGACCGACAAGTTGCCGCGGCTGATGAACTCACATCAAGTGCTACCGAAACTCGCCTAAAGCGGAACAGAGTCAGGCAGAGCGGATTAGAAAACGAAAAATATCACGGTGGCGCGAATGGCTACCGCCACTTCTCGATGAGAAATCCCGACGGTCCTTGAACGGGATCCGTATCGGGCAGGGGCACCGACGAGATTTGCGCTAGCATTTCGCCTGAAGCAGCCGAAGTCTGAATGTCGGCATGCTGCCCCTTGGGATAAGCCCCGATGACCTCGAACTCCGCCGTGCAGCCGAGATTTTGGTGCCCGGTTCCGGCTGGAAGCACCAGACAGTCTCCCGCCGCGACTTCGATCGCTCGACCGCCGGGACCGCCGATCAGCAGTGTGGCGCTGCCACGTGTAATTCCGAGCACTTCATGAGCGCCGGAATGGTAGTGCTGATAATCGAAGACACCGTTCGTCCAGATGCCGGTCCAACCATTTGCCGCGAAACGGCTTTTGAAATCAGCAGGTTCATCATCGGCAAGATAGAGCAATACAGGCAGACGAGGGTTGTTCGGGACCCAGCCGCTCGGTTCGAAAATGATCGTCTCGGTGTTCATACCAACCTCCCAATGCCAGTGGCTTCAAAAGCCAAACTTTTGGCGAGCGCCAGCGGTTCCGCAATGGACTGGGCTTCGTCACCGACGGTCTTCGCCCGGCGCCGGCCGCCTGGCGAAGGGGACCGAGAGCAGGGCGCAGCCGGTCAGGATGGCGACGACCATCCAGGCTTCGTTGATCGCCTGAACGCTCGCCGCGGTCTGTACCAGCGGATCGAGCGTTGCCATGGTATCGGCATCGAAGCTGTGTCTCGATATGATCTCGGCAGGCGCGCCCACAAACGTGGCCGCCTCGATGTCACCGGCTTGAAGACGCGCCAAGAGGCCATGGCCGAGCGGCTCCGAGCGCGTGTAGATGATGGTGTCGATCAGCGCGATGCCGATGGCGCCGCCGAGATTGCGCATCAGATTGAAAAGCCCGCTCGCATCGGGAACGCGATCGGCCGGAAGCGTGCCGAGCGCCAGCCGGGTCGGAGGCAGCAGGCAGAACATGATGGCGACGCCGCGCACCACCTGCGGCCAGAACATCGCGTCGTAATCCGAGCGCGGATCCTGAAACGCGCTCATGCCGACGCCGATCGCGAACAGGGCGAAACCGGCGGCCGACAGCAGCCGTGCATCCATGCGCTTCTCCAGCGCAACAGCGACTGGCGCCGTGACCAGCTGTGCGATGCCGGTGACCAGCATGGTCACGCCGATCTCAAGGGCGTCGTGGCCCCTGATGAAAGCGAGAAAGACCGGCATGAGATAGACCGAGCCGAAGAGGCCGATGCCGAGTATGAAGCTCAGAACCGAGCCGACCAGAAAATTCCGATCGCCGAAATTGCCGAGATCGACGATCGGCCGGCCTCGGCGCAGTGTTCGCGTGATGAACGCACTCCCCGAAAGAAGGCAGACGGCCAGCAGGCTCAGCACATAGGCCGAGGTCCAGCCGCTGGTCGGCGCCTCTTTGAGGCTGAGTTCCAGCGCCGTCAGCGCTGCCGCCATCAACAGGAGCGACAGACCGTCGAGATGCCTGAGCTCGGAGGGATCGGCTGCCTGCCTCGGAAGGAAGCGAGCCGCCAGGGTCGCCGAGGCAATCCCGGGAAGGATGTTGATCAGAAACAGCCAGTGCCAGGAATAGGTTTCGGTCAGCCATCCGCCGACGATCGGGCCGACAGTCGGCGCAAGCACCGCAAGCACGCCGGCAATCGTCGTCGCAAGCGCTTGCCGCATGTCTGGAAACAGGATGAACACGGCTGAAAAGACCGAGGGGATCAGCGTCCCGCCGGAAAAGCCCTGAAGCACCCGCCAGGCGACCAGCGCGCCGAAGCTGCCGCTGGCCGCACAGCCAGCGGACGCCGTCACGAACAGGGTTATGGCGACGACGAACAGCCACCGCATCGTCAGAAGCCGCGTCAGCAGGCCGGTCAGCGGGATCGCGACCACCTCGGCGATCAGATAGGCGGTCTGTATCCAGCTCATCTGATCCGGATCGATATCAAGCGCCGACTGGATGGTCGGCAGCGATGTCGCCACCACCTGAACGTCAAGGATCGCCATGAACATGCCGACGCACATGGCCAGGAAGCCGAGCCAGACGATGGCGGGCCTTCCATCAGGACGAGCATCTTCAAGTCGTTCCGACATGCGAGGATCCCGCCAGCGCGGCAATGTCTGCATCGGTGAGAAATCTAGAGCCTTCATGATTGCGATCGAAACGATCGCCATGTCAACCGGCAGAGCGAGGAGATCGTTACCAGCCGGGCGTTGGTCGCTCATGCCCGAAACGCGACCGAGCCTGACCGGGAAGGGCAGGCTCGGTGTTCGATCGGCGAATTTGGGCCGGACGTTCTATGCGCCCGGCTCCCTTTGCATCGGTCAGGATTAGCCGCGGAAGAGCGACAGGATGTTCTGGGACGACGAATTCGCGATCGACAGCGACTGGATCGCCAGCTGCTGCTGGGTTTGCAGGGCAGAAAGCCTGCTCGACTCCTCCTCCATATCGGCATCGACCAGCCGGCCGACACCCGAGTCGATCGAATCCGAGAGTGCACCGACGAAGTCTTCCTGGAGTTCGATGCGGGTCGAGATCGAACCCAGCTGTGCACCTGCCGACGTCATCGCCGAGAGCGCCGATTCGACGGTTGTCAGCGCCGACTGGATCTGGCCGAGTGTGAAGTTGGTGATATCCATCGAGTAGACCGAGCCGGTCGCGCCGGACGACGTGCCGAGAATGCCGGTGGAGGTTTCGATCGAGCCGCCGCTCATGCCGAACAGCACGTTGCCCATCGAGGCGGTATCCAGAGCATAATCCGTCATTTTCACCGAAACGGCGCCGGAGCCGTCGCGGACGAAGGACGATACGACGCTCACGGTTCCATCAGCGCCGGCGACCCAGTTTTCGCCGGAGAAGGAAGCCGATTGAGCGATGCTCATCAGCTGCTCCTGCAGCTGGCTGATTTCTTCCTGGACCTTGGACTTGTCGACACCGTCTTCGGTCGCGGCCACGAGCTTGGCTTTGATCTCGTCGACGACGTCGATCGCGCTGTCCATTGCCGTGTAAGCCGTATCGACCTTTGCCGCACCGAGGCCGAGGGCGTCGGACACGGCTGACAGCGCCTTGTTATCGGACCGCATCGTGGTCGCGATCGACCAATAGGCGGCGTTGTCGGATGCGGTGTCGACCCGGTAGCCGGTGGAAACACGGTTCTGTGTCGATTCGAGATTGGAATTGACGCTGCGGAGCGTCTGAAGGGCTGCCATCGCGGAATTGTTGGTATTGATGCTGGTCATGGAAATGTCGCCTGATTCGGAAGTTGGATGTGTTGCATCCCGGGGGACATCCGGGCCGTGGCGAGCAGCCTCATGCTTATCGATCCCTCTTCGGGGTGGTCAATTCGCCACTGTTGAGCCAATTATGGTACTTAAAGGTACCTTAATCGTTAACGCGAACGGCTAAGCCGATATTTTTTCCCAAATTGCGACACCCCGGCGATGTCGTCGGCTGAATTTGTCCTGATGCCGGCCAGCAGAAATTCCGCATGGCCGATTGACGGCCCGGCGGGAAACTGGCTATCACTATTAAATCAATTTGATTGACTTCAACCGCCGCTCCCATCCCGTGGCCGTGCAGGAACGTCCAAAAACCTCGTTTTCCTCGAAGGAAGAGTGACCAATGTCGACACCGCGACCGAATGCCCTGCGGCTTGAAACCCTTTGGAACCCGCCTACCGAGGGCAAGGAATTCTCCTATGTCCTGCGCCTCAAGAACCTCGGCAGCGAACCGCTTTCGAATTTTTCCCTCTGCGTCAGCGGTCCGGGCCGCGTCGACCCCGCCGGACGCGTCGAAGGCGCAACGGTGTCGCAACGGCTTTCGAATTTCACCGAATTCCAGCCGCCGGCCAACTTCGTGCTCGGCGCAGGCGAAACCTGGACGATCTCCGTCTATGCGCTCAGCTGGCAGTTCCGCCACTGGACGGACGGCGCGACGAGCGCCTATCTCGCACTGTCCGACGGCAAAACCATCGTGCTCGCTGTCGAGCCGACACGCTCTTCCGTCAGCAATGCGCCGCTGAAACGTGGCGCCGAGATCTATCCTGTTCCCGTCAACGCGCCCGTTGCGGTGTCGATCATTCCCTGGCCGAACCGCGTCGCCGTCGCAGCGCGCCGCCCGCTGCCGGCCGGTTTTGCGCCGCAGGCGCAGAGCCCTGAAGGGGAAGCGGCTGCGAAAAGCTTTTCGGCGCTGGTCGAACATCTCTTCGCCGTCGAGGGCATCGTGCGAACCGAGGCCGAAGGCGCGGTTCGTGTCGGTCTGAAGGACGCCGCCGGCTTCGGGCCGGAGGCCTATCGGCTGAGCTTCGAAGAAGAGGCGATCACGGTCGAAGCAAGCAGCCGCACCGGCTTCCTCTACGGCCTCGTCACGCTCGGCCAGATCTGGCGCGGCGCTAAGCTGCATCCCGGCGTTTTCCAGTTTCCCGCATCCGGCGAGATCGTCGACGAGCCGTCGATGGGCTGGCGCGGCCTGCATCTCGATGTCGCCCGCCAGTTCTACGGCGCAGCCGAAGTCAAGAAGCTGATCGCGGTGCTGGCCTGGAATAAACTCAACCGCTTCCACTGGCACCTTTCCGATGACGAAGCCTGGCGGGTGGAGATCGATGCCTACCCGGCCCTGACAAAGATCGGCGCCTGGCGCGGTCACGGTCTCGCCGTGCCGCCGCTTCTGGGTTCAAGCCCGGCCCGGACGGGCGGCTACTATACAAAGCCTGTCATCCGCGAGATCGTCGCCCTCGCAAAGAACTTCGGCATCGAAATCGTGCCGGAGATCGATATGCCCGGACATTGCTATGCCATGCAGCAGGCGATACCTGAGCTGCGCGATCCGGCCGAGAAGGGCAGCTATTACTCGGTTCAGGGTTTTCCCGACAACTGCATCAACCCGGCACGCGAGCAGACCTATGAGATCGTCGAGACCATTCTTTCCGAACTCATCGAGCTCTTTCCATTCAAGACGATCCATCTCGGCGCCGACGAGGTTCCCCTCGGCGCATGGTCCGGCTCGCCGGAAGCGCTCAAGCGGCTGCGCGCCATCGCCGGCGACGAGGTTGCCGATGCGCATGCCAAGCGGCTAAACGTCGTCACCAACACGCATGGCGCCGACGACATTCACGGCTCAGGCGCCGCCATCCTGCAGGCGGAATTCCTGGAGCGCGTCCAGCGCTTCCTGGCGAGCAAGGGCTGCATCACCGGCGGCTGGGAAGAAGCGGCCCATGGCGACGTCATCGACAAGTCGAAAAGCTATCTCTGCAGCTGGCGCAATGTCGAGATTTCGGCCGAGCTCGCCGAACGCGGCTATCAGATGGTGGTCTGCCCCGGCCAGGTCTATTATCTCGACATGGCGCTGAGGACGGACTGGGATGAGCCCGGCGCCAGCTGGGCAGGAAATTCGGACGCGGAAAAGCTCTACAATTTCGATCCGGTCAGCGGCTGGACAGCGAGCCAGAAACAGCAGCTGCTCGGCATCCAGGCCTGCATCTGGTCCGAACCGATGACGGATCGCGCCGTCTTCGATCGTCTCGTCTTCCCGCGCCTTTCGGCACTTGCCGAAACAGGCTGGACGGAACCCTCGTCCAAGTCATGGGAACGCTTCAAGGCGCTCGCTGGGCTGATGCCGCTGCTCTATGGATTGCAGGAGTCATAGCGCCCGGCTTCACTGTCGCGGCCGGTAGGCAGAGGGCGTGACGCCTGTGCCCGCCTTAAATGCACGGGTCATGTGGCTCTGGCTGCTGAAGCCGCAAGCCGAGGCGATCTGCGCGATTGGGTCCGTGCCGCGCAACATCGATTTCGCGCGCTCGACACGCCGGTGGGCCACCCAGCCATGCGGGGACACGCCGTAGCTTGCCCGGAACATCCGCTGAAAATGAAAGGCGCTGAGCTGCCCAATCGCCGCCAGATCCTGCAAGCGGATGGTCTCACCGAGATGAGCCTCGATATAATCCAGGCAGCGGTGCCTGATATGGGGAGCGAGCCCGCCGCTGATCGCGCAGGGGCGCGTCCCTCCATAACGCGGATCAACGAAGAAATCGTTGATCGTCTCAGTCATCGCTTCTTCAGCCAGCAGATGCTCACCCGCTGACATCGCTTGCCTCAGCTGCCGAAGCGTGCGCGCCAAGACGGGTGCATCGGCGAAGGTCACTTCGGAGACAGCCATAAGCCTGGAATCACGGTCGAACGTCTCGGCAAACATCCGGCGCATCTGATCGTCCGGAACATAGAGATGAACGAAGTCGAAAGGATCGGTTATTTCCCATTCGGACGAGTGCCCCTGTGGCATGACGCACAAGGCGCCGGGCCGGCCTCGCGCGGCGGGGCTGCCATCCAGGCGGCGCGTTCCGGCGCCCCCGTTGAGATAAAGGCTGAACGTATGTCCGTCCGGCCGTTCATAGCTCATCCTGTCGCTGCCATTGCTCCAGAGGGCCGCCGATCGCCCGAACCCCAGATCGATCGACTGCGACATCCGCGCCGAGGGCGATGCGGACAAAAACCTGAAAACCGAGAGGCGGCTATCTTTCACCAATTCTTCCCACACATGTGACGTCTTGCGAACAATACCGGTGGACGGCCGACGTGGCGAGCGGGAACTCCGGGGCGAGAAATTTAATAGCAAGAATCTGCAAGAGACCGGCTCACCGTTCGCCTATTCATGGAGAAAACGAGGATCACTCCATGGCAAATGCCGCTCTCTTCATCGCGACCGTCCTCATATGGGGAACGACTTGGATCGCCATTGCGATGCAGGTCGGTCCCGTGCCGGTCCTGGTCTCGGTCTTTTACAGATTTGCGCTCGCAGCCGTGATCCTCGTCGCCATCCTGGCTTTCATGCGGCGGCTCAACCTCCCTGCCTTGCGCGATCAACCTTTCATCCTGGCGCAAGCGCTCTGCCTCTTCAGCCTCAATTTCATCTGTTTCTACAACGCCGCCGGCTTCATTCCCTCAGGGCTGATCTCGGTCATCTTCTCGCTGGCAACGATCTACAATGCCGTTAATGCGCGCCTGTTCTTCGGCGACCGCATCACAGGCCGCACGCTTCTCGCAGCGGCGCTCGGAGCCACCGGCCTTCTCTTGCTGTTCGGAGAGGAGGTGGTCGTCGATTTCAATATGGGCACATTGAAAGGGATCGGGCTCGCAGCGTTGGGCACGCTGTTCTTCTCGCTCGGCAACATGGCATCGCGCCGAAACAGCGCGGCCGGAATCTCACCGCTGACCGCCAATGGCTGGGGCATGACCTACGGCGCGATCGTCCTCCTCTTGCTGATTGCCGTGACGCAAACACCGATCGTGGCGCCGCCCGACATCAGCTATCTTGCCGCCCTGCTTTATCTCGCGGCAGTTGGCTCGGTGATCGGCTTCACCACCTATCTCATGCTGGTCTCCCGCATCGGCTCCTCGCGCGCTGCCTATGCCACCGTCCTGTTCCCGATCGTCGCCCTGTCATTGTCGACAGTCTTCGAGGGCTACCACTGGAGCGGTCTCGGTCTGATCGGCCTGGGGCTGACGCTTCTCGGGAATGTCGTCATATTTGCACGACCTCTGCCCCGTCGCGTGCGCCAAGCAGATGCGCGGCTGCCGGCAGGCGGCTGAGGGTGTTAGCCGACCGGCTTTTGCAGGACGTCGAAGCGCGGATTGGTTTCCGAAAAAATTGGCAGGGCGGCAGCGCCGAGGATCGCCGTATCCTTGCCGGTCATGCCGATCATAACGCGGGGTATCGTCCGCTTTCGGTCGGGATCGATCGGATCGTGCAGCGGCTCGAGCCGCTCGGCAAGCCGCCGCATCAGCGATGTCGATACGCTGCCGCCGAGCACGATGGTCTGAGGATCGAAGGCGAGTTCCAGAAAATCGAGTGTCTGCCGCAGGGGCTCAATGGCCTGATCGAGCCAGGCATCAGCGCCTTCGCCGCGTTCGGCGATCAGCGCGTCGAGATTGTCGGGGGAAAGCTCGCTGGCATTGGCGATGCCCATGAATTCGTAGGCGACTGAGGGCGAGATGTAGCGATCGAGGCAGCCGCGCTTGCCGCAGCTGCAGAGCCTGCCATGCGGCTCGACGATAATATGGCCGATCTCGCCGGCATTGTTGCGGCTGCCCTTGTAGAGGTGGCCGTCGAGAAACATTCCGGCGCCGATACCGCCGCCGCCGGCCAGAAACAGATAGACGAAACTGCCGAGACCCCGGGCAACACCGTGAAGGCGCTCGCCGATCGCCGCCGCCGTCGCGTCGTTCTCGACCAGAACCGGCACTCCGACCCGTTGTTCCAGTGCATGCCCGACCGGAAAATCCTGCCAGCCCGGCAGGCTGTGCGGGCTGAGAGATGTGGTGCCGCCATCGGCGTAGCGGCCGGGCAGGGCGATGCCGATACCAAGCAGCCTGTTCCTGTCGAATGCAAAAGCCTCTTGAAGATCCTCGACGATTGTTTGCAGCGCCGGCATGGCCCTTTGCGGATCGGGGTGTTCGACCAGGTGCTCGATGCGGGCGCAGACGGCGCCCGAGAGATCCGTCAGCACGCCGCTTGCGCGTCGGCGGCCAAGCTCCAGGCCGATCGAATAGGCGCCGTGCGGATTGATGCTGTAGGGAATGATCGGCTGGCCTCGCGCCAGCTTCTGCGCCGCGGCCGCAACGAGAAGCTGCGACCGCTCCAGCTCCTCGACGATATTCGAGACGGTCTGCGGCGTCAGGGCCGTCATCCGGGCGATCGCAGCCCGCGACAGCGAACCGTGGGTGCGCACAGCCTCGATCACCACGCGCCGGTTGTGAGACTTGGCCTGCTCGAGATTGGTGCCGGAGATCGCCTTCATGTCGCCTTCAAGGGAAGTGAAGCATCACCCTTGTCACAAGACGGACGCCGATGAAAGCCAGATTCTTTGGCCTTTATCGAACCTCGGCGTCGACAGGCGCAACGGCATTTCGTCGCTGCAGCAGGCCGAGGATCGTAATCCCCGATAGGCCGGTGAAGGCACTAAGGACGGCAGTGCCGGAATAGCCGGCCGTTGCCGTGCCGGCGGCAAAGACCAATGCGCCGATCCCGGCGCTGGCAAAGATATTGACGGAGATCAGTGCGCTGCCGAGCCCCGGCCGGTCGGCGATGAGATCCTGCAGATAGGTGATCGGGATGCTGATGATCGCCGCCGCGCCGATGCCAGCGAGCAAGGTGAGCGCGTAGAGATGCCACGGCTGGGAGGCAAAACCGAGTAGGCCGAGGAATGCGGCATAGACGATGGTGCCGGCGGCAAGCGCGGTCATCTGGCCCGCATCCCGCGCGATCCGCGACCAGACGATGATGAAGACGATCTCGAGCAAGGCGACGATCCCGACCAGAATGCCGACGTCGCTGAGCGCGCCATGAGCCGCGCCGGTGGCGATCAACGGCAGCAGGGCGTCGTTGAGATGCAGCGTGCTGGTGATCAGCGCCACCCCGATGATATGCGCCGAAATCCGCGGTGAAATCACCCGCCGCAGGGCGCCGAAATAGGAAAGATGATCAATGGTGGCGATCTCCGTTGCCGCCCGCTTCGGCAGGGCGAAGAGGATGATGCTCTGGCATAAGAGACAGGAGATGGCGGCAAAGAGATAGGCCGGCAGCATGCTCGATGCGCCCGAAAGCAGAAGGCCCGTAATGCCGGGGATCAGCACCCAGGAGAGCGAGATCATGGCGCGCACGCCTGAGTTGGCCGTCACCATGTCGTCCCGGCTCATGCCCTGCATCGCCGCGCGCGCATTCGCGAACAGCAGCGAATTCAGCGCCCCATAGATCGGAAGCGGCAGCAGCGCGCTGATGACGAAGAGGGGCGCGCTCGGAAAGGCATAGACCATGCCGTAGCCGGCAATGCCGAAGATGCAGGCGCCGATCATCGCTGAACGGTATTCGCCGAGCCGGTCGGCGAGATTGCCGAGCAGAACGCTGATGACCACATTCACCGCCGCCGAAGCAAAGGCCAGGAAGGAATAGAGACCGTCGCTCAAGCCCAATTCGCGGATGCCGACGATCGAACGATAGGGCGCGGTCATCGCTCCCGCCATGCCGAAGGTGAAAATGGCGATCATGCTGGCGCGGATCGCCGGATTGCGGAAGACGTCGGGAAAGAGGCGGCTCATGAAATCATCAATCGTCAGGGAAATCGGCAGGCGCAGCCGCGGCGGGCAGTCCCGAAGGTCATGTCATGCTATCGCGTCTCTAAGAACAAAGCCCTGACTGTCAGTAATGTTCGGATTGGGAAAAGGTTCTCGCCAGCTCGGCCTGACCTGCCGTAAGGCCGCAATCCACCGGCAGGCAGATGCCCGTGATCGCTGCGGCGAGCGGCCCGGCAAGGAAGGCCACGGCATTGGCAACATCCTTCGGATCGACGACGCGCTGCAGCGGATACCAGCGGCGCGCCTCCTCGAACACGTTCGGATTGGCCCTCGCGCGCGCTTCCCAGGCCTGCGTCTTCACCGTGCCGGGTGCGACGGCATTGGAGCGAATGCCGAACTTGCCGTATTCCACGGCGACCAGCCGGGTGAAATGCAAGAGGCCCGCCTTGGCGGCGCTATAGGCCGGATGCCCGAAAACGTTCATGCCGTTGACCGAGGCGATGTTGACGACGGAGCCCTTCGAGGCCTTCAACATCGGCTCGAAGGCGCGGAAGCATAAAAACGCCGCTTCGAGATTGAGCGCATTATCGGCCCGCCAGATCTCTGGCGTTGTATCGTGCAGGCTGGTGGCGCGGGCGGCCCCGGCATTGTTGACGAGGGTTCGCACGACGCCGCTGCCGACAGCACGTTCTGCCAATCCGGCAATGCTCGCCTCACTGGTCACGTCACATCCGACGGCGACGAAACGCTCCTCCGGTCCGAGTTTCGAAGCCGCGGCGGCAGCGGCAGCCGCATCGATATCGGCAAGCAGTACGACATCATGGTCATCGGCGAGCCGCGCGGCAATCGCCGCGCCGATATCGCCTGCAGCGCCGGTCACGACGGCGATCGATTGGGTCATTGATTGTCGCTCCCGTTCATATGCTTCAATCTCCAAGCAATTGCCGGTCGTCGCCGTCGCGGTGAAGGACGAGCTGCTGCTTGATGCGCCGCAGCGTCACCGTCGCCTTCGGCTGAATGGCGTAGGCGATGAGGCTCGACAGGATATCGACCATCGCGATGTAGGCGATGCGCGTCGAGGTCGGGCGGTAGATATTGTTGCCTTCGGGGAGATCGATCGGTACGACGATTTCGGCGGCCTTGGCAACCGGGCTATCCGTCTGGGTCAAAGCGATCGTTTTCACCTTGGTGTCGCGGGCAAGCTCGAAGGCCCGCACCAGTTCCATATTGCGCCCCGAGAAGGACGAGCCGATCAGCACGTCGCCCGGTTTCGCCGCGGCCGCCATCATCAGCTGCATGCTGTGGTCGGAACTCGCCGTGATGCGAAGGCCGAGACGGAAGAGGCGGTTCTGCAGCTCATCGGCGATCATCGACGAATTGCCGCCCGATCCGAAGGCGTAGATCATGTCCGCCTTGGCGATATGGGAAACGGCGGCTTCGATAGCGGCCATATCGAGCGACCGATGCAGGAGAAAGAGGGCGTTCTGGGCCTTGGTGATGATATCCTGGGCGACATCGGCCGGATCGGTGCTTTTCGATTCCGGCTTCAGATAGCGCACGCCGATATGAGCGGTGCGGGCAAGCTGCACCTTGAAATCGGAAAAGCTCTCGCAGCCCAGCCGCCGGCAAAAGCGCGTGACGGTCGGCGGCGACACCTCGGCGCGTTCGGCAAGCTCGATGATCGAGGCGTTCACTGCAAACTCGAAATCGTTGACGATGATCTCGGCGATGCGGCTTTCGGAGGGAGAGAGCCGGCCCTTGTCTTCCTGCAATGTCGAAAAGATATCCAAACCCGCTCCCCCGATGGTATCCGCTAATCACCCTTCTTCTTATAGGCCACGCAGTCGATCTCAACCTTGCAATCGACCATCATCGACGATTGCACACAGGCACGCGCCGGCGGATGCTCGCCGAAATACTCCTGATAGATCTTGTTGAAGGTCCAGAAGTCGCGCGGATCGTCGAGCCAGACGCCGACGCGCACGACATGCTCGACGCCGTAACCGGCTTCCTCCAGGATCTCAAGAACATTGGCGATCGTCTTATGGGTCTGGGCGATGATGTTGCCATCGATGATCTCGCCGCCTTCCATCGCAACCTGGCCGGAAACATAGAGCCATCCGTCAGCTTCGACGGCGCGCGCGAAGGGCAGCGCCTTGCCGCCGGCGCCGGTTTGAACAGTGCCATAGCGCTTGATAGGCATTCTCAAGTCCTTGCAAATTATTTTCTTGATAAGTTGACAAGTGACCATAGAAAGCAGAATTTGACCAGTGAAAAACGCCTTTTATGAAAAGAATTTCAATCCGGGGCAGCCATGCGCGATCCATTCCACAATCCTTTCCCATCCGATAGCGCCCGCCACGCGATCTGGGAGATGCTCGTTCCCCGCGATATCGATGCCTTTCTGGCCGCCGATTGGTCGATGGTGGAGCAAGACTTCGTGGAAGACGGCTTCATCGGCATCGATGGCCGCAAGGAGACAAACCCCGACAAATGGCGGCTCGCTTTCCCGACGCTCAAAGCCTACCGCGACGAGTGGCTGAGGCAGGCGGAGGATTTCGCCAAACAGGGCTTCACTGAAGATGCGCGCACAGCGATCTTCACCACGACGACGCTCGAAGATATCGAGATCGAAGGCGACACGGCGCTGGTTCGCAAGAAATTCGACGGCGGCATTGCCAAGGCGGACGGCACCCGCGATGTCCTGCAATGGCAGACACTCTATTATTGCCGGCTTCACGAAGGACGCTGGAAGATCTCAGGTTTCACCGGCTACCTGCCGAACCCGATGGGTTGAAGCGGAGCCGATAAGAAGAAGGCCACTTTCTTGCGCATTTTCACGGCAGCACTGGCGACCGAGACCAACACCTTCTCCCCGATCTGCGTGGATCGCCGCGCCTTCGAAGCCTCACTCTATGCCCCGCCCGGCCAGCATCCCGAAACGCCGACGCTCTGCACCGCGCCGATCACCGTCGGCAGGCGCGTCGCCAAAGAGAAGCAATGGGAGCTGATCGAGGGAACCGCCACCTGGGCCGACCCCGCCGGCCTCGTCAACCGGGCGACCTATGAGGAACTGCGCGACGAAATCCTCGGGCAGCTCAGGGCGGCAATGCCTGTTGATGCCGTCGTCATGGGCCTGCACGGCGCCATGGTGGCGTCCGGATATGAGGATACGGAAGGCGATCTTCTCCAGCGCATCCGCGAAATCGTCGGACCCGACGTGCTCATCTCAGCCGAACTCGATCCGCACAGCCATTTGACCGCAAAACGCGTCGCAGCGCTCGATTTCGCCGTCTATTTCAAGGAATTTCCGCATACGGACTTCGTCGACCGCGCCGAAGATCTCTGGCGCATCGCTGTGGAAACGCTCGAAGGCCGGGTCAAGCCAGTCATGTCGGTGTTTGATTGCCGCATGATCGATGTCTTCCCGACATCGCGCGAACCCATGCGCTCCTTCGTCGACAAGATCATGCAGATCGAAAAGGACGACCCCGAGATCCTGTCGATTTCGGTGATCCACGGTTTCATGGTCGGCGACGTCCCCGAAATGGGAACGAAGCTGCTTGTCGTCACCGACAACAAACCGGAAAAGGGCGCGGCGCTGGCGCGCGAACTCGGCCTTGAACTCTTTTCCAAGCGCGGCACCTTCATGGTTCCGCAGATCGACGAGAGGCAGGCCGTCGAGCGCGCAATGGCCGCGACCGCATGGCCCGTCGTCATCGCCGACGTCTGGGACAATCCGGGCGGCGGCACGGCAGGAGATGCAACTGTCATTCTCGCGGAGCTCATGGCCCGCGGCGTCACGAGCGCCGCGATCGGCACCATCTGGGATCCGGTGGCCGTGCAGATTTGTTTTGCCGCGGGCGAGGGGGCGGAGATTCCGCTGCGCTTCGGCGCCAAGTCGGCCCCCGGCACCGGCAATCCCGTCGACGGCACCGTCAGGGTCGTCAAGCTGGTGAGGAATGCCGAGATGCAGTTTGGTGAGAGCCTGGCGCCCTTCGGTGACGCCGCCCATATCGTCCTCAACGGCATCGACATCATTCTCAATTCGACCCGCGCCCAGAGCTTCGATCCAAGCCTGTTTTCGGTCATGGGCATCGATCCCGCGGAGCAGAAGATCCTGGTGATCAAATCCACCAACCACTTCTTCGCGTCATTCTCGAAGATTGCGGCGGAAATCCTTTACTGCTCCGCCGGAACGCCTTATCCCAATAATCCGGCGACGACGCCATACCGGCGGGCGCCGAAGACCATCTGGCCGATCGTGGCCGATCCACACGGGACAGAACGCGGAGCCGCCTGAATGCATGACAATCGGTTTGCCGTCGTTGCCAAGGCCGGTGACCGGATCGCCGATCTCTCGACGCCGCGTCCTGTCATCGACGAAGACCGGCTGGCTGCAAACATCGCCCGCGTTCAATCCTATATGGATCAGCATGGGCTGAACTTCCGCCCGCATATCAAGACGCACAAGATTCCGGCGCTCGCCGTCGCGCAGGTCGCCGCCGGCGCCAAGGGCATCAACTGCCAGAAGGTCACGGAAGCCGAGGTCTTTGCCGAAGCCGGCTTCGGCGACATCCTGATCACCTTCAATATCCTTGGTCAGCAGAAGCTCGAGCGCCTGGCCAGGCTGAATGAGAAAATTCCAGCCCTGAAAGTCGTCGCCGACAGCGAAGTGACGGTCGATGGGCTCGCCGCACATTTTTCCGGCCATAAGCCGCTGACGGTGCTTGTGGAATGCGACACCGGCGCCGGCCGCTGCGGCGTTCAGAAGCCCGAGGAGGCGGCCTCGCTCGCCAAGCGCATCGCCGCCGCCGAGGGCCTCACCTTCGGCGGCATCGTGACCTATCCAAAGCCGCAATCGGCCGCCGCCGTGGAATCCTTCATCACTGAGGCGGTAAGCCGCCTGCAATCCGAAGGCATAAGCTGCGCCATCGTCAGCAATGGCGGCACCCCGAGCCTGTTCGAGGCACACCTCGTCAAGTCGGCGACGGAACACCGCGCCGGCACCTATATCTACAACGACCGCCAGATGGTGCGCATGGGCCATTGCACCGAGGATGATTGCGCCATGCACGTGCTCGCAACCGTCGTCTCCCGCCCCACCGCCGACCGCGCCGTCATCGATGCCGGTTCGAAGGCGCTGACCTCGGACCTCCAGGGCTTCAGCGATTACGGCCTGATCGTCGGCTATCCCCAGGCACGCATCACCAGCCTCTCGGAAGAACACGGCGTGATCGACCTGTCGAACTGCACTGGTCCCCGGCCACAGATCGGCGAAAAGCTCTTCATCATCCCGAACCACACCTGCGTGGTCTCCAACCTGTTCGATACGATGGTGTTTCATCGGGGTGGGATCGTCACGCGCGTCGAGCAAGTCGCCGCCCGCGGCCTCGTCTGGTAGGGGTCCGCACCGGTTGAGGGCGAAATGGCCTGATCGCGGAAGGCCTCGGTGTCAGCAAGCATTTTGTCGCTAGTATGGCAAGACGTGCACCAGGCAGGTGGCTTCGTTGCGCCAATGGGAATATCGACTCGACAGGCGAGTGTCCGCTTTGGGGCTGCAAGCCGACTGTCGGCTTTCGGCTTCTAGAGCGGATCATTGCTTATCGGAATCGGTTCTGGATTCCCAAATCAGCAGATTTGTGATTCATGCTGGATGCTGGAATCGAGGCCAGCATCCATGACGCGACCCTATTCGAATGATCTTCGCGAGCGAGTCGTTGCAGCGGTTGTGGACGGTCAGAGCTGCCGGGTGGTGGCGGAGCGGTTCGACATAGCTGTCTCATCCGTGGTGAAGTGGTCACAGCGTTATCGGGCCACCGGCAGTGTGTCACCGGGCAAGATGGGCGGCCATCGCCGACGTGTGCTGGAGCCGCACCGCGCCTTCATCGTCGAGCAGATCGAGCAGACATCGCATCTGACGCTACATCGGCTGAAGGATGAGTTGGCCGCCCGTGGCGTGAGCGTCTCCCACAATGCCATCTGGCAGTTCATGCGCCGCGAGGGCTTGAGCTTTAAAAAAACGCTGTTCGCCCTTGAGCAGGGCCGCGCCGACATTGCCCGGCGCAGAGCCCGCTGGAAAGCCTGGCAAGACCGCTTCGATCCGAAGCGGCTCGTCTTTATCGACGAGACCTGGATCCGCACCAACATGGCGCCGTTACGCGGGTGGGGGCCGAGGGGCAAAAGATTGCGCGGCTTTGCCCCGCATGGCCGCTGGCGCACCCTGACCTTCCTCGGCGCCCTACGCTGCGACAAGCTCACTGCGCCCTGCGTCTTCGACGGTCCCATCAATGGCGAATGCTTTCACGCCTATGTCCGCCAGCAGTTGATCCCGACCCTCAAACCTGGCGACATCGTCATCCTCGATAATCTCGGCTCTCACAAAGCCAAAGCCATCCGCGACGCCATCAGGGCCGTCGGCGCCAGGCTCTGGTTCCTGCCAAAATATTCCCCCGACCTTAATCCGATCGAACAAGCCTTCGCCAAGATCAAGCACTGGATGCGCCAGGCCCAAAAGCGAACCAGCGAGGAAACCTGGCGCCATCTGGGCCACCTCGCCGACACCATCAAGCCAGAGGAATGCGCCAACTACTTCTCAAATGCGGGCTATGCTTCCGTCAAAACATGAAAGGCTCTAATATCGTGAGCAGCCGTTACATCAAGCCGGACATGGGACGCGAACCGGGCTTGCAATCAATCGACATTGCCAGCGCTTCCCAATACAGCGCAACCGACGCTGGCCTGTTCAAGATCATCGAGCGGTGTGAGTATTTCGGTGATCTGATCGCGCAACCAGGCGTGTGCACGGGAGGCGGAATTGCGGCGGTGCCAAGCCATCGCCAACAGCGTCGGCGGCAAAGCAAAGGGCAGCGGGTGAATGGCAAGCCCCTCTGCGCTGGCTACTTTCATGGCCATCCGGCGCGGCACTATTGCGACGAGGTTTGTCGCGGCCACAGACCGCAAGACGGCCGTAAAAGTAGGTACTGACAGGACCATCTCGCGTCGCAGGCCCAGTGCGGCAAGTGAGGCAGTTTCTCGATCAGGTGCCATCTCGATGACGCGAAAGGCGGCGTGGCGCAGACTGCAATACAGTTCGACGGGCATTGCCGCCGCCGGCGTAACACCGTGCTGGCGTAGAACCGGATGATCCTGTCGTGCAACGATAACATAACTGGCATGAAAAATCGGTCGCCAATCGACCCAGGGCGCAAAATTGCCCGCAGGCAACAAGATCAGATCCAGCCTGGCTTCTCGGAGGTCGTCCATGGTCTGAACATTGAGCGCGTCAGTATAGCGTAACGAAATACCCGGCGCCCGCTGTTCCAAGTTAGCCAGCAGACCGGGAAGCATCATCTCGGTGAAAAAATCCGAAGCTGCAATGCGGAAAGTTTGCACCGCGCGCAGTGGGTCAAAGCTTGCCGGGTTCAAGAGGCGACTTGAATCCTCAAGCAATTGCGTCAGCGGCAAGACCAAACCAAGTGCAAATTCGGTGGGGCGCATTTGCTGTCCATCACGCACCAGCAGTGGATCACCGAACGCGGCGCGCAGCCGCCCAAGGGCCGCCGACACAGCCGGCTGCGATAGGCCAACCCGCTCCCCGGCGCGCACTGTAGAGCGTTCGCGCAATAAGGCATCCAACACTTTCAGTAGGTTGAGGTCGAACGCGGATAAATTCATGGGACCAATTCAGTCGATATAATCATTCAATTTAACACAAGCCGGGCGGTGCGCCATATCGGGGACGTTCCTATCACCAACCACAAAGGTCCCTGCATCATGAACATATACACCCAGCCACAGCGGGCCCATAGCTGGAACGGCACCACCTATCGCATCCTGTTGTCCTCCGCCGAAACTCAAGGCGCCATGTCCATCGTCCACGGCGTTTCCGGCCCGCTTGAAGGCCCGCCTTCGCACGTCCACGAGGCCGAGGACGAAACCTTCCTTGTGCTGGAAGGCGTCGTTGATTTCGAACTTGAGGGCACAGTGTTTCGCCGCGGTCCGATGGAGACTGCGCATATCCCACGTGGCAAGCGTCATAGCTTCCGCACCGGACCCGACGGCGCTGTTTGCATTGCTGTGCTGACGCCGGGTGGCTTTGAAGGCTTTTTCAAAGAAGTCGCCGCAGGGGGTTTTCAAATACCGCGTGACATCGCCGCTGTTGCCGAATGTGCGGCACGGTATGGCTCGCAGTTTGTTGGCCCCGGGCTGGCGCAGAGAGGCTGATATGCGTGACATCGCCTTTATCTTGAGCCGTAATCGGTGCCATTTCGCTCCCAGACCCTGGCAGGACGAACACCGACACAGAGCCAGCCGTTCAAGCCGCCGTCGGGTTGATCACATTCATATCGATCTCAGTCAGTTCCACCCGCCGCTCGAAGGCGATACCCGCCTCGTCGAAGAGGTGGCAATCGGCGGCATTGATGCCGGTTGTCACGGGTGCGTCGGGGCGGATACCGACGCTGCCGGGCAGCATGGCGCAGAAATTCTCGGCCTCGCCGTTGAGTGATGCGTAAGCGACCGTGTTGGCTCCGAGGCGCTCGATGACCGTCGGCGTCACGGTAAAGACGATGTCGCCGCCATTGAGCTGGATGTGCTCCGGGCGGATGCCGAGCGTTAGTGTCTTGCCGACCATGCCGTCGCGCGGCGTCACGGGCAGAACGGCCGTCTGGCCTTGATAATCCACTTCGACGCCGCTGGCGTTGACGCCCTTGCAGGTCACGGGCAGGAAATTCATCTTCGGATTGCCGATGAAGCCGGCGACAAACTGGTTGGCGGGTTTGTGATAAAGCTCCAGCGGTGCGCCGGTCTGGGAGATGTTGCCGGCGTCGAGCACGACGATGCGGTCGGCCATGGTCATGGCCTCGACCTGGTCATGCGTCACATAGATCATCGTCGCCTTCAACGCCCGGTGCAGCTTGGCAAGTTCGATGCGCATGTCGGCGCGCAGCGCCGCGTCCAGGTTGGAGAGCGGCTCATCGAACAGGAAGATCTTCGGTTCGCGTACGATAGCGCGGCCGATCGCGACGCGCTGGCGCTGGCCGCCGGACAACATGCCGGGTTTCTGCTGCAGCCGCTGGTCGAGATGCAGGATGCGCGCGGCATTCTCGACCTTGGCCTTGAGTTTTGACTCTTCCATCTTTTCGACGCGAAGCGGGAAGGCGATGTTCTCGAATACCGACATATGCGGGTAGAGCGCGTAGGACTGGAACACCATGGCGATGCCGCGCTTGACCGGCGGCAGGTCGTTGACCCTGACGCCGTCGATGACGATGTCGCCCGCGGTCGTCGCGTCGAGGCCGGCGATCATGCGCAGGAGCGTGGACTTGCCGCAGCCTGACGGGCCGACGAAGACGACGAACTCGCCATTCCTCACCTCGAGCTGCACTCCCTTCAGAACCTCGTAGTCGCCATAGAACTTCTGGACTTTGTTGAGAAGAAGCTGTCCCAAAAATCTGTCTCCGCCGGCGGTCTTCGTCGCACGCTCGATATAAGGGGAGGGGCCGCGGCTTATGCAGCGACCCCTTGGAGATAGCTTACTTGAAGGCTTCGATTTCGCCAGCCGCCTTCTTCAGCGCGGCCTCCGGTTCGGCCTTGCCCGTCACGACGGACTGGATCATCTCGATCATCGAGTTCTGGAAGCCCTTATAATCGGTGAACAGCGGCTCGGGACCACCATAGCTGATGCCCTCGATGAGCGGCTTCCAGTAGGGGTCCTTGGCGACGAATTCATCGACCTTCTTGGAGGGCCGCAGCGGTGTGAGGCCGGCGCCGCCCTGCAGTTCGTATTCCGACTGAACATCCGGCGAGGTGATGAACTTGGCGAATTCGGTTGCCTTGTCCTCGACTCCCGAGCCCTTGAAGATCGCAAGGCTGTCGGTGATCAGCAGCGTGCCGGGGCCTTTGGCGTCGGGACCCAGCGGCAGCGTCGTGATGCCCCAGTTGATCTTGGTTTCCTTCAGGCGGGAGGCGGCGCCCGATCCGGCCTGGATCATGGCAACCTTGCCGTCGAGGAAGATGGCGCGGACTTCGTTCTGCTCATAGGCCGTCGGGCCTTCCTCGGAGTAGGGCACGATATCCTTGTAGGCTTTAAGCGCAGCGAGGATCTGCGGGCTGTCGAGCGTGATCTTGCCTTCGGCGTCGGTTACCGCACCGTTATTGGTGTAAACCCAATGCATGAACTGGTGCATGGTGTTGTCGAAGGTCTTGGCGGAAAGACCGAAGCCCGGAATGCCGGTCTTTTCCTTGATGGTCTTGGCCATCTCGATTTCTTCAGCCCAGGTCTTCGGCGGCTTCTCGGGATCGAGGCCGGCCTGCTTGAAGAGATCCTTGTTCCAGTAGAGCGCCTTGGTGGAGAAGGCGATCGGAACGCCCCACTGATTGCCCTCGAAGGTCACCGTGTCGACGATGTGCGGATAGTAAGCTTTCTTTTCCTCGTCCGTCATCGGCACCGGAACGATGAGATCGTTCTGCGCGAATTCCTTCAGTGTGCGCGAGCCGACATAGGCCATGGCAACAGGCGTGCCGGCAGCGGCGAGCGTCGTTGCCTTGTCCTGGCACTGCGCCCAGCCGACGACCTCAGGCGTGACCTTCCAGCCTGCGTTCTTTTCTTCCCACTGCTTGATGTATTTGGTGTGGACCGGATCGATCGTGTCGCCGCAATAGATCCAGCTGATTTCCTTGTCGGCCGCATGGGCAGTGACCGCGGTCAATGCCGTCGAACCGAGCAGGGCGAGCGCCATAAGGCCTGTCTTGATTGCTATGCTCACGTTGTGACTCCCAATGTGGTTGTTAGCTGTTCACTGATTATTGCTCTTATTGTTTCACCGCACCGGCGGTCAGACCGCCGACGAGATAACGCTGAAGGAAGAAGATGACGACCATCGCCGGCGCGATGCCGACGAAGGAAGCCGCCATCAGTTCGTTCCAGATGACCTCCTGCTTTCCGAAGTAAGCAAAGAGCCCCACCGGCAAGGGCATGTATTCGGTCTTCGAGTTGAACGTCAGCGCGAAGATGAATTGCTGGGCGTAAGCGCCGATGAAGGTGGTAATGGCGACGACGATAATGCCCGGCATCGCGATGGGCAGGATGACGCGGCGAAGCGTGTAGAAATGGCTGGCGCCATCCATGAAGGCGGCTTCGTTGAGCTCCTGGGGAATACGGATCATATAAGTGCGCAGCAGCCAGATCGCCGAAGGGATCAGGAAGGCGACGCCCGGCACGATCATGGCGAGATAGGTGTTGAGCACGCCCATGCTGCGCATCAGCCGGAAGAGCGGGATGAGCAGCACGGCGCCGGAGAACATGTTCACCGTCAGGAAGGCGCCGAGCAGGATGCCCATGCCCTTGAATTCGAACTTGGCGAAGGCGTAAGCGGCCGGAATGACCAGGCAGAGCACGATCAGCGTGACGATGATCGAGATGAAGAAGGAGTTGAAGATATAGCGCCCGAAGCCCGGTACGCTGATCCACATCGTCCGGTAGGCTTCGAAGGAGCCGTTCTCGGGCCAGAAGCGGTAGGGAGAGGAGAACAGCTGGGCGAGGGGCTTCAGGGAAACCAGGAAACCCTCGACGAAGGGCGCCAGCACGAAGAACAGGAACACCGCGATGCCGCAATAGATCAGGATGATTTCCCACCAGCGGTAGCGGTCGATCATGGCCGGGCTGCTCATGCGCGCTTCTCCGGATTGAGGCGGCGGGTGACACGGAAATAGGCGAAGCAGAAGAGCGACAGGAAGATGCAGATCAGCACGGCGCGCGCCGCACCTTCACCGTATTTCTTCGAACCGATCGCGGTCTGATAGGTGTCGATGATCATCGTCGTCGTCTCGCCGCTCGGACCGCCCTGCGTCAGGATCCAAATGATGTCGAACGAGTTGAAGGTGGCGATCAGCGACAGCATCGACATGGTGATGATGGCGGGCACCATCAGCGGCAGGGTGATGCGGCGGAAGCGGTACCAGCGGCCGGCGCCGTCGGTCCAGGCGGCTTCGTAGAGATCCTTAGGGATCGACTGGATCGCGGCCAGGAAATAGATCGTCACCAGCGGTACGCCAATCCAGACATCGGTGACGATCGTGGCCCAGAAGGCGGTGCTGCCATAAGCGAGGAAGGCGACCGGGCCGTCGACGAGGCCGAAGCGCTGCAACAGGCCCGAGATCATCCCGAACTGCCCATTATACATCCAGCCCCACATGAAGATACCGATCGCCATCGGCACGATCCATGGCGGCATTGTCAAGAGCCGGAACAGCGAGCGGCCAGGTACGGCGGCATTCAGCATGCATGCGCCAAAGGTGCCGATCACCATTTTCAGGGCGACGGAGAAGAAGGTCCAGACGAAGGTGCGGAGGATAACCTCCGCAAACGTGGCGTTGAAGATCTTCTCGTAATTGATCCAGCCGACCCAATTGGTGGTCTTCTTCAGCGACGCATCGGTGAAGGAGAGAATGAACGTATCGACGAGGGGATAAGCGACGATTGCGAGAACGTAGAGAACGGCCGGAAGGAGGAGGATGCAGGCGAAGATGAAGGCGCTTCTTTGGACACTCATCTTGCCGTCTTCCTCAAGCCGCTCTGGCGTGAAGGGCTTCGTCGAAGCGGTCCCAAACAGGACGCAAGTCGACGACCGTTTTCTTGATCCTCGCTTCGTCCATCGCCAGAGCCAGAATGCCGGCTTCGAGCGCGTTCAGCGTGGAGACGGGAAGTTCGAGCCCGGTGCGCACGCTCTCGAGCAGGTCGCTCGCCATCTGTTCGTCGGCGCCGTAATGCTGGGAGAGTTCGGTAGCGGCATAGGTGTTCTCGACCACCTTGTTGCCGGTCAGCTGTTCGTGGACATTGAGATAACCGCGGACGAAATCACCCTCGGCCATGCCGCGCGAGCCCATGATGGCGAAACGGCGGAACTGGTCAGGCACGTTCAGATTGGTGTGGAAGTTCATGCCGACGCCATTTTCATATTCGACGATCGCCACCTGATAGTCGATGATATCGGCATCGCTGTCGAAGACCTTGTCCGATCCCATCCAGCCGCTCGGCTTGCGGTGGAAAAGCTCGAGATCGTTGATGCCCTCGCGCGCCGGGTCGTTGGCCGGCGTGAAGCTCTTGCGGCCGCCGAAACTGGCGACACGCTCCGGCCGCGCGCCGACGACGCCATTATAAAGGTCGAGATCGTGGCAGCATTTCTCCAGCATGAAGCTGCCGGAATAGCGCTCGTAGCGGCGCCAATCACGCATGAAGAAAGCGCCGTGATAGGGCTCGATATGTTCGGAAGCCTCGATCGACACGATCTGGCCGAGCTTGCCCTCGGCCTGGATGGCGCGCAGATCCTTGTAGAGAGGGGAGTAACGCAGCACCAGACCGACCATCAGCCGCTCATGGCCGAACTTCGCCATCAGATGGGCAAGCTCGATGCTTTCGGCGATGGTCGTGACGATCGGCTTTTCGCAGAAGACCTTGAGACCGGCTTGCAGCCCGAGTTTGATATGGTCGAGATGCATGTGATTGGGGGAGCCGATCATCAGCAGATCAAGCTTTTCGGAGGCGAGGAGCTCCTCCGGCGAGCCGTAGGCCTTGCCGGCGGAAATGCCCTTTTCCGTCAAACCGGGAAGGCCGGCAGGATCGGGGTCGACGTAGCCGACGATATCGAAACTGCTATCGATCGCTTTGAAGACGTAGCCGAGATAGCCGAGCCGGAATCCTAGCCCGATGATGCCCACTTTCATGCCGATCAAGTTCCCGATTAAGTAATTTATTTTCTTTAAGTTGGGACAAAAAACAAAGGGCGTCAATAGAAAACGGGGCGCAAGACGCGAGTATGAAATTGATTTTCATAATTCGCGGGCGAGGATCGTTAAAGCGCTGCCACCGCCAAAATGCGGAGGCAACCAGCGGAAGAGCCATCTTCAAAGCAGGAATGCTGACGTCATTGTTGCGGACCCGGCAAGCTCACGCAAAAATCGCGAAATGTTGAAAAGAGTAGCGAGCCCGGGTGTGTAGGATGGGCGATACCCCGAAGGAGGAGCCATCATGACCCGCATGACAGCCAAGGACTTTCCGCAGGAACTGCTCGAACTTTACGATTATTATGCGCATGGAAAAATCACCAAGCGCGAGTTTCTCGACCGGGCCGCCAAGTTTGCGGTCGGTGGGGTGACGGCAGCCGCCATTCTTGCGTCGCTCAGCCCGAACTACGCGCTGGCGACCCAGGTCGAGTCTACCGATCCCGATATATCGGCCGAATACATCACCTATCCCTCTCCCAAAGGAAACGGCGATGTCCGCGGCTATCTCGTGCGGCCCGCAAAGGCCGACGGCAAGGTTGCGGGCGTGGTCGTCGTTCACGAGAATAGAGGCCTGAACCCCTATATCGAGGATGTGGCGCGGCGCGTGGCAAAGGCCGGCTTCATCGCGCTGGCGCCGGATGGGCTGACGTCGGTCGGCGGTTATCCCGGCAATGACGAGAAGGGGCGGGAGCTCCAGCAGAAAGTCGATCCGGAAAAGCTGATGAACGACTTTTTCGCGGCGGTCGAATTCCTGATGAAGGGTGATCTCACCAGCGGAAAGGTCGGCATAACAGGCTTCTGCTATGGCGGCGGCGTCGCCAACGCTGCGGCGGTCGCCTATCCCGAACTGGCCGCAGCCGTGCCCTTTTATGGCCGGCAGCCGCGCGCCGAGGACGTGCCAAAGATCAAGGCGCCATTGCTTCTCCACTATGCCGGGCTGGACAAGGGGATCAACGAAGGCTGGCCGGCCTACGAAGCCGCGCTGAAAGCGGCGGGAAAAACCTACGAGGCTTATATCTACCCCGACGTCAATCACGGCTTTCATAATGACACCACGCCGCGCTACCACGAGGCGGCGGCCAAGCTCGCCTGGCAGCGAACGGTCGACTGGTTTACGAAATACCTTGCCTAAAAATGCAGTGGCGTGAGGCGGCGGGGAGCCATTCCCGCCGCCAGGCCTCGTGTCCCGCTATCGCGAACGGTCGACCTTGCGCCGTCCCCGACTGAGCATCATTCCGCCGATGATGAGAACAATCCCGCCGGCGTTCGCCCAGAATGATCCCGGGACCCCGCTGACATAATCAAACGCCACCCCCGTTACCATCTGCCCGCCGATGATCAGCAGAGCCGAATTGACGGCGCCGATCCGCGCAATCGCCCAACTGCCGGCCGCCACGAAGACAACGCCGATCGGACCGCCGAGATAGGCATACCAGGGCGCCGCGGCGGCGCCCGCGGGAAGCAGGCCCCCGACGAAGAACCCGAGGCAGGTGAGGACGGCAAATCCGACTGCGTGATTCCAAAAGGATGCGATCAGCGGCGTCGTCGAGATGCTCAACCGCCCATTGAGCTGACGGCTGAGACCGACGAGCACGCCGCCGAGGCAAGCAAGCAGAATGAAGAGCGTCACGCCGCACCTCGCCCGAACAATATGATGAGCGCCGCCCCCGCAACGACGAGGCCGAGCGCAGTGATGTCGCGTGCATCGGGATGCCGCTTGCGCATGCCGAACAGTCCCCAACTGTCCGCCGCGACGCTGAAGACGACCTGGCCTGCCAGGCCCAGAGCCAGGGTGCCGGAGAGCCCGAGCGGTGAGTTGACCGCGGTCGAGGTCAGCATAACCGTTGCCGCGCCGGAGATACCGCCGAAATAGGCCCATAGAGGCGCTCTCAACGTCTTTTCGGGCTTTGGCGCTCGTCGCCGGCGGATCAGCAGGAGAAGAATGACCGCGGCAACAATGCCTGTGCCATGAGCGGTCCAGGAAGAAAACAGCGGATTGCCGTAGCGTGCCAGCTCGCCATTGAGGTGCACCATGAACGTCAGGAGCCCACCCGTGGCGAAAGCACCGGCAAAGTAGATCGGATGCGGATTTCGTGCGGCTTCGATGGTCATTGGAGATTCCGTCAGCGAATCGATTGCTGCTGATGTTTTCAAATTGCCACTAAGGCCATTCATCGGCATCTTCAGCAAGACGTGGTGTCGTCATAGCCTGGCGGCACGGAGGACGCGATGCTGCTCAAAGGCGAACGGACATTCCTGGTGCGGGATGCTGGCGGTTTTGTCGCGCACATCAATATGCCGGGATGGTTGAAGCCGAAGCCGACGGACCATGGCCACGGCCCTCTCGCTATGATCGTCGAATCCATCCTGGTCCCTGGCCGGCTGATCGCGATGCACGAGCACAGAAACGACGAGATCGTCTCCTGGGTGCCTGACGGCGTGATGCGTCACCAGGATCGGGCCACAGGCTGGCTGCTGATCGACCGCCATCATCTGATGGTGATGAATGCCGGGAAAGGCTTCTGGCACTCGGAGGAGACGATGGTGACCGATCCGCCGCTGCGAATGCTGCAGATCCTCATTCGTCCGCGTGCGGCCGATCTGGCGCCGAAGATTCAATACGGCGCGATCCCCATGGTCGCGGCGAATGTCTGGCGACACCTGGTCGGCCCGGAAGGGGAAGGCACGCCGTTTTATGTCCGCAGCGCCGTCGACATCTTCGACATCCGGTTGGAAGCAGGCGCGCGGGCGGAATTCCCGCGGAAGCAGGGCTGGGATCTCTACTTCTATATCTTCCGTGGCTCAATCACCGTAGATGGTCAAACCTTCATGGAAGGCCAGCAGGGACTGCATCTGTCGGATGACCGGCTCGACCTTGAGGCCAAGGATCCAGCCACGCTGATCGCGTTTCTCCTCTATGCAAACGCACCGGTCGCCAAGCAGGGGACCGTCGGCGACCATAAAGACATACCGTCGGCCCTCGTCATCAGGGTGCTTCTGAAATGGAGGAAATTTCGGCAGATGTGGCGACGGTCTTCACTAGGCGCGCTTCTGCGGCAATAGTGATTACCGCAAGTCGCTTCCGCTTTCGGCAATTGTGCGGTAGCCTGTCCGTTCGTTCACATCCAGCGAAGATTTCGCTGACAGCCCAGAGATGCCGAGGACGGGCGAAATTAAGATCGTCCAGAGCTGCGGACAGTTTCCGTCAGCCTTGATCCGGCTAAAAATGCGATTGTGAACGGAACAAGCATGCCTGCAATTGGGTTTCGAACCTTAGCGTTTAAAAGGAGGAGCATCATGCCTACGGTTGCCGCGACGCCCATTACTCCGCCCGATCAGCACGTCGTCACCGCACGCGAAGCCATCGAGCCGCTGTATGAGAAGCTCGAACTGCAAACGGAATCGCTGGTTCTCTCTGCGGCGCTCGAAGCAGGATGGTCTCCGGACGAGGCAACGGAAGCGCTGGCGGCGCTCAGACTGCAGGACGCGCTGTCCATCCTCGACGAACGATCTGGCCAGTAGTTCGCGAAGAGTGACGACTCCGGCCATGGCGGGACAACTTCGTCGAAGACGCGACAACTTCGCTCCCGAGCCGGGCTACAACGTGCGCGTCCGCCCGAATGAGCGCAACAGCAGATTAAGAGAGACGGCAACCTTGTCGATGTCGCGAATGTCCCGCGAATATCGGCCGGTGTAGAGTTTTACAATCATGCTGTCGCGGGCAGAGCCGCTGAGTTCGAAATAAAGGTGCAGGTAATAGGCTTGCTTGTCGCCGCCGCGACTTACGCTTCTTCGCCGTTGAGTGACCTGACCGAGCTCGGCTTTGATTGGGGCGAAGCCGGAGAGTTTCAGCATCACCGATTTGGATTGCAACCGGGCCATGGTGGGGACTGCAACGACCGCCTTGTCCAGTGCCAGACTGACGACTTGACCGGGGACATCGTCGACGATAGCGGGTTCATCGAGCTTGAACGCATGGAACAGGCGCCGAGGTTTCTCAAAGCAGATGAGTGACGCGATGAGCAGGACGACGATATTGATCCCTGACCACCAGGCCGCGACCGGCGAAAACTGGCCTTGTACATGCGACGTTTCCGGTACGACGTTGACCAGCAGGCCAACCACGGTGATCGTGATCATGCTTGCGATCCAGGCGAAACTGTAGCGGTCGAACTGGTTCGCCTCGTTGCCACTGCCCTTCGGCGTCACCCTGAAAGGCTTGCCGAATGGTCTCACCAGGCTGGAGACCACGGTCGGCAACATGCGGAATGTCGCAAAGGTCCCGACAGCGCTGGAAACCACAGGCAGATAGCGCGTCGGCGTGATCCACAGCATGAGCAGAAAATAGGCCGCCAGCAGCGGCACCTGATGAGACACATACGCGGCTATATCAGTGAAATAGAGCGGGACCAGGCCAAACCAGAGATAGACGATGGGGACGAGCAATATCGCGAAGCGGACCAGATACTGCACCAGCCATGACGCGGGCAGGAACATGATCCGTTGAAAGAGCGTCAATCCCGGGCCGCGCAGCGGGCCATTGTACAGGTAAAGGGTTTGAATACCCCCCTGACACCAGCGTTCGCGCTGGACAAAATAACCGGTCAGGTTCTCGGCGGCCAGTCCCATCGATAGCCGCTCGTTCAGGTAGCGGGTCTTGTAGCCTTTGTTGAGCATCGAAAGAGTGGTCAGCAGGTCTTCTGTGATCGACTCCGTCGGAAAACCGCCTATTGCGTCGACGGCCTTGCGGCGGGCAATCGAGCATGACCCGCAGCAGAAACTGACGTCCCAGGCGTCTCGGCTGGGCGCGATCTCGTCGAAAAACAAGCGCTGCTCGTCCGGCCAGATATTCTCCAGGCCCAGGTTCGACTGGACCGGATCGACATTGAAGAAATGTTGGGGTGTCTGGACGATGCCGATGCTTTCATCGGAAAAGAACGGCAGCGTCCGGCGAAGGAAATGTCGATAGGGAACAAAATCGGCGTCGAAGATCGCAATGAATTCGCCCGAGCTGACCTTCAGCCCATTGTTCATATTGCCGGCCTTGGCATGGCTGTTGTCGCCGCGCGTGACGTGGATGACGTTCTTCTCCTCGCAATAGGTCTTCAGCCAATCCCGGCGTTGATCGTCGAGCACATACACCGTCAATTTGTCGGCAGGATAATCCAGCGCGCGGGCGCCGATGATGGTTCGCTCGAGCACGTCGAGCGGCTCGTTATAGGTCGGGATGAAAACGTCGACAGTAGGCAGCTCACGCTTGTCGCGCGCGAAGAAAACACGACCCAGCCTGTCCGCTTCCGCGCTCCGGTCGACATAGCGGCTCATCAATACCAGAAAAAGGATAACTTCGACGCACGCCAGAATCTCGACGAAGAAGAGGATCCAGACCCAGTAGAAATTCGCACCGTCGCTGGGATAGGGAAGCACCGTCTCGGTCAAGCGCCAGTACATGTATCGCAATGCGAATGCTGCGACAAACGCGCAGGTCACCGCTCGTGTCCAGGTGTGATGCCGCGACCAATTGAACGGCCCGAGGAAAAAGAAGGCCGAAACGAGAAAGGTCGGAACCAGCGCTAGAAGATACTGAACCACAGGCTTTTTACCCAGTTGGACACGTCGATGCCGTGTTTGGAAAACCGTACCTGTACTGTCCGCCCCACCTGGCAGGAGTTCGCAAAGTCATCATTCATGAAGGATGGATCGAGGCGAACCCGAATGCGGGCATTGCGCTGTGTCGACGGCGGCAAGCTGGCAGCAAAGGAATCGGCCTCAACCGAAGCCGAACTGCCTCTGACGGAGATGACCGTACCATTGAAGACATCGCTGCGGCCGAACAAGCGCACCTGAGCGACAAGTCCGGGATAGATTTCGTCATAGTTGACCTCGGGAACAAGAATATCCACAAACAGCTCCCGACAGTCGAGAAGGCGCATCAGCTCGTCGTTCAGCACGACGTTGGAACCGTTGACGATACTTCTGGTCCAAACGACGCCGTCGAACGGCGCTATTGCCGTTGCGGATTCAAGGCTGCTAACGCGGCTTGCCTCTTTGACGAGCTGTTTTTGAACTTCTGTCGCTCGTGTCTCATTCTCCGCTATGCGCGAATTCAAGTCGTTGATGCGAACGACAACCTCGTCCTCGCGCTGCCGCGAATAAGGCACGTCATTCTGCCCGTCGCCGAAAACAAAGATACCCTGGCGGACCGCATTGAGCCTTTGTTCCAGTTGATCGACAGTCAGATTGCTGATTTCGACCTCGCCGCCGGTCGCAGCTCCGGCGGCTCGCGCGACTTCGACCAGCTTCTGCGTAAGAATACCTTTTGACTCGAGCTCCATCCGGCGGTTCAGGTCGACCTGTGCGACAAGATCCTGGGCCTGCGACACTTCGACCTTTTTCCGCAGGATTTCGACTTCGCGTTCGAGATTGGCAATAGTTGTCTGCCTGTAGACTTCCAATCTTGCAGACAATTCCTCGCGAAGGGCGGAGAGCTCCTCCCGTTCCTTTTTAAGTGCCGCGACGCGGTCGAGCGCCGTGTTCCGATCTGCCTCGAGCGAAGCAAGAATTGCGCGATTAACGCGTGTATTTCTGATTTCTGCGAGGGATTGTCCCGCTTTGACCGGGCTGCCGACCTTGAGGGGTTCTTCCGCAATCGTGCCGTCGATTGGGGCATTGACGACAGCAAACCGGGCATTGACCGTGCCATCAAGGCTGGTAAAGCCGGTAATCGTCGGCAATGAGACGACGGTCACCAGTGCCAGCAGCAACAGGCCGACGACGATGCGTGTGATGCGATGGTTCCAGATCATGTTGGCATCCGAAGGTATCGCTCTGCAGCCATCCGTCGCTCTCGCGCTGACACCGATGGATGCAACTCATTCTTGCATACTTTAGCGCATCGAAATTTATAGACAAGTGATGGTCGTAAACCTGCGACAGAAACAGTTCGGCTCTGAACGAAATGCCACCGACGCAGGCGTGGCGCCGGCCTGTGGTCAAGCCCGGCGCGGCGACTGAAGAGGGGGGTAATGGGTAGAACGTAGGGATAGGGGATGATGGAAATTACCGCGCCCGGTGAGGCCGCCATCTCATTGAGACAGAAATAGCGGAGCGGTTTGGCTTTTCACGAAAGCGCAGAACCGCTCCAACTTTATTATCTACGCAGTTCCCGGCAAAAGCGCTTCGCACTTTACTGAGGAAACCGCTTCTCACCTTGCCCGGAACGGCTCTAATGCGGCCGAAGTTCTTTGGTCGCGATCAGCATGACGAGATCTTCCGAGGCATCGGCGAGCGTCAAAGCCAATTCCGCGGCCGACCATCCACGTTTCTGCAAACTGACGAGCATTTCCACCATTGCGACTTCGACTTCTCGTCTGCAGGTCGAAATTGGCTTCAATTGGATAACGTTCTCATCACATGCGGTAGTCATCTTAGCCTCCTCTGCCACATGAAGGGCAGCGTCAAAGAAATTCGACAGTGGTTGGATATGATAGGGGTTGCGTACAGACCTCGAGCCATTACGCATCGACATGTATGGCCTCGGCTGCGCGCAACCCCTCGCGCGCCGTTATTTGCCGATGTCGGCCTCAGGAGCGCCTCGTATCAGTCTGAACGACTGGCGACACAATTTTCCTGGCTCACCTTTGGATTGATTCCTGTTGAGAGCCATTGCTTGCGCAAGGCGAGCACAACTACTTCTCCGATAGTTCACGGCCTATCCTCCCATGTTGGCGTGTTTTGTTTTGAACAAGTGTCGTTTTGCGTTGTCGGGGCTATCGCACCGGCAGCTAAGTATTTGGAATTTCCGAACTTCCTTCGGAATTAACCATTGCTTATTTAGATATATGAACGGGATGCGCTTGTCGTTATCGCAGCATCCAGAAAATTATCGGTCCGTCCATTTCTGCTCGCAGAGGAATATGATAAGTAGCTTATGCACGTAGAGCTTTAGCCAATTCGAATCTCGGATGGCTGTTGTTTGCTTCAGTTTCAACAGCCCGGATCTGCTAATGCGCTGGAGGAATTGGATGGTTGCGGAGTCTGGAGATGACCCGGCTGCGGGACGGGAATGGCCGGCGCACCTGGAGCGGCGGCGCTGGCCGCGCGAACCTTCTTCCCAGAAAGAACATCGGGTGGACGTGCCACCGGCCTTGGTGCCCTTGCGATTTTCGACGCACGAACTGCCACAGAAAGAACAGTTCCAGGCCTGGCGATCACATGTGGCGCCCCTTATGGATGTACATCTGCCGGATGGAAAATCAGAGGGCGATGGTTTCCTCGCGGAACAGACCGGTTGGCACCTCGGCGATATCCTCATCGTTCAGCAGCGCGCGCAGGCGTGCAGCTATATTCGCGATCAGGCGATGCTGCGATCGAGCCCAATTGATCACTGGAACGTCGGCATACTGCGCAGCGGCCGGGCCTGGACCGAAGCCGATCGGCATGTCACGGAAACCGGCCCGGGTGAGATATTTTTCAGGTCTCTTGGTTATCCGTACCGCGGGCGGATGACCGATTCAGTTGCTGTGCTCGTCTTCCTGCCCTATGAACTGTTGACCGGTGATGCGACTCTTCTGCAGAGCGCCAACAACACCGCCTTCTCCGGTAGCCTGGCTGAATTGCTGGTCAGCTATATTAACGGCCTGGAAACGAACCTGAGCAGCTTGACGGTGGAGGAGGTGCCGCGGATCATACGGACGATCGGCGATATGGTCGTTGCATGCGCTGCATCCTCCACAAGTTCGGACCGCGGCCAGGAACAGACCAATATGGGGCTGATGGAGCGGGCGCATCGCTATATTCACCTCAATCTTCATTCAGATAGCTTGACGCCTGAGGTCATGTGCCGAGCGCTGGGAATCTCGCGGACCCGGCTCTACCGATTGTTCGAAACGAGCGGGGGCGTCTTCACTTACATTCGCAAACGTCGCTTGCTGCAGGCCTATGCGGATCTTACCAATCCGACCGACAACAGGCCGATCTCGGAGATTGCCGAGGCCGCCGGCTTCGACGTTGCAGCCAATTTCACGCGCGCGTTCAGCCATGAATTCGGGCTCAGCCCGCGTGAAGTCCGAAAGACCATAGCCACTGAGCGCCCGGCAATCCCCGCAACCCGTGCCATGCGAGTTGGGACAACGATCGGCGATTGGCTGACGTTCGCACGTTGATGTCGGAAAGTACCAAAAGCCATTGCTATTAATGGATATTTTCAAAGAATTAGGCAGCGACGTTTACTTGGCACCCTCGAGTTCCATAAGATCGATTACGCCAGATTCGATTGTAGCCGGGGTGGGTTCAAAGTTGAAGTGTCCTGTTTCTGAGTGTCGCCAGATGATTTTGGACTTCGGTCAAGCACTCTTGGACTGTGCACCAATAATTTTGGATCATGACTCTCCTGCCCGAATGCCTGACCGCTCCGCCTGTCAGGCGATGCCGGAACGAACCGGCAGCGGATCGAACATCCGCTGCCCAAGATAATTCAACGAGTGGTCTGCTTATTTTGCCGGAGCTTTGTAGGCAGATGCGATTTTGCCCGCCTTTTCTTGAGCGGCCTTGAATTCCGCACCTGTGTACGCTCGCACGGTTTTGATATTCGATACTGCTCCCGAAGCGCCGACGACAAGAAGCGCGGGGATCAGGTCAACACCGTCGGGGAATTCTGCGATTACCATCCAGTCGGTTTCGCCGGTCGTGACGTAGAAAGAATGCTGCTTCCCGCCTGCTGCTTCCATGATGGCACGGGCCGCCGCTTCCCGGTCCGACGGATCGGCGATCATTCCCTTTGTTGCCGCGGCTGAATAGCACCCTGTGATTATGAACAGTGGCATAGGACATCCTCCTCAACAATCGGGCAGATCGGGCGATCTGCCGCATATTCAGTATCTCACATCCAGGCGTTGACCGCGATTAGGTAAACCGGAGTAAACCCCGGCGTAGGGCGCCCTGTCGCGCATGGTTGCATGTGCTTGATCTGTAACGTCGTTTCCTATCGCACCTCGAACTCCGGATCTGAGGGAACCTGCATGGCGAGAGCGAGATGATTTGTCTGCGCGGCAAGTCCGATGATCGTCAGGAGTTCGCCATGTTGGGCATCGGTCATGCCGCGGGCTCGGGCAGCTGCGGTGTGGGATTGAATGCAATACTGGCAGGCATTGGCCGTCGACACGGCGATGTAGATCATCTCCCGTGTCAACGGATCAATCGCGCCTTCGACCGTCATGACCGATTTGAGCGTCTCCCATACCCGCTTGAGATTTGCCGGATCGTTTGCAAGAGCACGCCAGAAATTGTTGATGAAATCGGTCTTGCGTGTCGCCCTAATGTCATCGAATACGGCTTGCACGGCTGGAATGGCTGCGGCCTCTTGGTCTGACAGGAGTTTGACTGTTGCCATCGATTTTCCTTTCGGGTTTGCCGATACACCGCCTCGGGCACGATGTTTGCTCCGCGAGCCCATGTTGCCGGCGGAAGATACGAAGAAATGCCAGCGGCCGCCAGCCTCCCTCCCGGCGAGGAAATCGAAGACGGCTGTTTCAGGAAAACAGGCAAAATTAGAAATTATTGTCTACAGATTTTATAGATTATACGGTTCCATAGACCTGTCGACTTTCAGCGATGAGATTTCGAACACCCGAAGAATCCTTTTGCGGGTGCAGGTGACCTGCCGACTCTTCCAACATCAACAGGAGATTTTCATGAGCAATCCGGTTCTCGTCGATCAGATCATACCCGAGTCCGATGTCGTGCCGCTGACCGGCCGCGTCGGCGCCGAAATCAAAGGTGTTCGTCTTGGCGGAGATCTTTCGGACGCAACGGTGGCAGCCATCAACCAGCTTCTGCTCAAACACAAGGTGATCTTCTTCCGCGATCAGGGACATCTTGACGATTCCGAACAGGAAGCCTTTGCACGCCGGCTCGGCGATCTCGTGCCGCATCCAACCCAGGGGCCCGTCGCCGGCACGGCGTCCATCCTCAATCTCGATTCCAGCCGCGGCGGCGGCAGGGCGGACCAGTGGCATACCGACGTCACCTTCGTCGACGCCTATCCCAAATTCTCCGTCCTGCGCGGTGTCGTCATCCCGGCAGCCGGCGGCGACACGATCTGGTCCAACACCCATGCCGCCTATGAAAGCCTGCCGGCGCCGCTCAAACTGCTGGCGGACAGTTTGTGGGCCATTCACAGCAATGCCTACGACTATGCCGCCGTTCGCCCTCGCGCCACCGCCGAAGAGAAGAAGCATTTCGAGGAAGTTTTCACCTCGACGATCTACGAAACCGAGCATCCGGTCGTGCGTGTCCATCCGGAAACCGGCGAAAGATCGCTGCTGCTCGGCAACTTCGTTCAGCGCCTTGTCGGCCTGTCGAAGAGCGACTCCGTAAAACTCTACGAGGTGTTCCAGTCCTACGTCACCGCCCCGGAAAATACCGTGCGCTGGCGCTGGAGAGCCGGGGATGTGGCGATCTGGGACAATCGCACCACCCAGCACTATGCCGTCAACGACTATGGCGACCAGCACCGCGTCGTGCGCCGCGCCACGGTCGATGGCGATGTTCCCGTCAGCATCGACGGCCGCCGCAGCATAACGCATGTCAAGGCTGCCAAGCCGCAAGCAAGGGCGGCGTGACCGCGCACATATGAGTGTTGCCCGGCCCATGAAGCGACCAGAGCTTCATCGGCCGGTCTTCGCAAGTGCAAATGAGCCGCATGCCTTACGAGAAGGAAAGCTTCTCACTTGGCCGCGTCAGCGTTTCCGGGCGCAGGACCGCATCGAGATGCTCCTTCTGCATCAGGCCGCGTTCGAGAAGGATTTCATAGACTCCCCGCCCCGAATGATGTGCTTCCAGCGCGACCTCCGTGGCATTGCGATAGCCGATATAGGGGTTCAACGCCGTCACGATGCCGATCGACTGCTCGACTGTCTGGCGCAGCCGGTCACGGTTGGCGGTGATGCCTTGAATGCAGTTGGACTGGAGCGTCAGGCAGGCATTGGTCAGGTGGCTGAGACTGCGGTAGAGGCTGTAGAAGATCACCGGCTCGAAAGCATTCAACTGGAGCTGGCCCGCCTCGGCCGCCATGGTGATCGTCACGTCATTGCCGATGACCTCGAAAGCCACTTGGTTGACGACTTCCGGGATGACCGGGTTGACCTTGCCCGGCATGATCGACGAACCCGCCTGGCGCGCCGGCAGGTTGATCTCGTTCAGCCCGGCGCGCGGCCCCGAAGACAGAAGCCGCAGGTCGTTGCATGTTTTGGACAGCTTGACCGCGACGCGCTTGAGGACGCCTGACAGCTGCACGAACGATCCGCAATCCTGCGTCGCCTCCACCAGATCCGGCGACGTCACCAGATCGACGCCGACGATCTCAGACAGGCGCTCGCGCACAAGCGCTGCATATTGCGGGTGGGCCGTGATGCCGGTGCCGATGGCCGTGGCGCCAAGATTGATCTCGCGGATCAGCGAGACGGCTTCTAAGAGGCGCGCCTCGTCCTCTGCCAGCATCAGCGCGTAGGTTCCGAATTCCTGCCCCAGCGTCATCGGCACGGCGTCCTGCAACTGGGTGCGGCCCATCTTGAGGACGTCGGCAAACTCGATCGCCTTGGCCTCGAACGCTCGCCGCAGGACCGCCATGGCGTCGACCAGTCGGTGAACGCCGATCCACGCAGCGAGCTTCAGGGCCGTAGGATAGACGTCGTTGGTGGATTGCGACAGATTGACATGTTCGTTCGGGTGCAGGTGCTGATAATCCCCTCGCCCATATCCCATGATTTCAAGCGCCCGGTTGGCAATCACCTCGTTGGCGTTCATGTTGGTCGAGGTGCCGGCGCCGCCCTGGATCAGATCGACAACGAAGTGGTCGTGCAGTGCACCGTCGCGGATCTCGATACAGGCCGCAATAATGGCGTCGGCGCGTTCCCGGTCCAGAAGGCCAAGGCTTGCATTGGCCTGGGCCGCCGCCTGCTTGATCGCAGCGAGCGACGCAATCAGGTCCGCCGATTCCCGCAGGGTCTGACCGGTGATCGGAAAATTCTCGACCGCACGCAGCGTATGCACGCCGTAATAGGCCGAGGCCGGCACCTCGCGATCGCCGATCAGGTCATGCTCGACGCGGATTTTCGCAATATCGGAGATAGTCATGGCTGGACTTTCGAAAGCGGCGCTGCGGACCTGAAATGCGGCGGCAGGCCGGAGAGATGATCGGTTAAGGCGCGGCAGAATTGCCGCGTCCGGAAGCGTCATTGTATCAAAGCTGCAGGACTGGACTACTCCCCCTCCGGCTCCGGTATGCGCAGCCTGAACGGAAAGGACACGCCACCGGTCAAAACACCCATGGTGTTCACCCGCATGGGACGATGGAACGTTGCAAGCTCATGGCGGAGTTCAGGCGAACCGATGCCGAGCTGATCGAGGATTTCCGTCACAACCGCGTAGAGGATTTCGATGTTGCCATCCTCGACCTTGACCGAAATGGCGAGCGCCCCATCCGCCCCCAATTGCCTGGTGTCATCCGAGGCGCGCACACCGATTGCATAGCTGGCATCGGCGCCGAGCTTGCCGATCAGCGCGCCGTTGAACGCGCGCATCAACACTGTGCAGTAACGCCCCTCGCCCGCGACCATTTCGGGGTGGCGCGCCATCGCCCGGAAAATGCGAGCGAGTGCTGCGTCTCGCCTCGACAAACCCTCCTGCCCCTCGCCCCGATCTGCTGCCGAAGCAAGCTTAGCGTAGAGGCGCGCCAGGCGATCCAACGGAAAAGCGGGCGTCGGCAGATTGCATCCGTCGATCCCCCATTCGACGTCCTGCGGATCAAGATCGCATAGTTCAGCGACTGTACGCTTCACGAGCACCTGCATCGGATGATCCGGCAGGTGATAGTCTTCGACGCCCGCGCCGATGGCCCGGGCGCCTGCAATCATTCCAACGTGTTTTCCCGAACAGTTGCTGCAGACCGCCGTCGGCGTATAGTCCTGCCTGATCCAGGCGCGATTCACGGTTTCGGACAAGGAAGGATGGCCGCCGCAGCGAAGATCGGCCTCTTCTGCCCGGACCTTCGCCAGCATGGTCCGCGTGTGCGCGATATGCAGCTCTTCGCTGCTGTGCGAAGCGCACATCAGCGCGAGATCCGCATCATCGAAGCCGTAACGCTCGATCCCACTCGTCTCCAGGATGGCGAGCGCCTGGGCCGGCTTGGCGGCAGACCGGGCAAGCGTCAGGCGCGTCGGGTTTCCCAGCGCATAAAGCAGCCGGCCTTCTGCATCGACGACCGCCGCATGGACGCGATGGCGGTTCTCGACGATGCCGCCACGGTCGGTGACGACGAAATCCTCACTCGGGATCATTTCTCTCTCCATTGAAGCGGCCCCGGCGGCATTTGGCGCCGGGGCAAGCCTTGCTGTCGCGCCGGTCAGGCCAGATCGAAACCGCCGCGATCGTCGCCTTGTTCTGCCGCGATCATGTGGATGCGCTCCCGCATCAGAAGCCAGCCGACCACCAGCGCCGGAATGATCAGCAGCAGCGACGCGACCGTGTAGGTGCCGACCGGATAATCCAGCGCCATCAGAATCACGACGACCGCAAGGAAGCCGAGCGTCAGCACGCCGGTATAGGGCGCGCCGAACATCCGGAATTCGGGCCGCGCCAGCTTGCCCTGACGCGACAGGTGCCACAGCTTAAGCTGGCACAGAACAATCACGCCCCATGCCGCGATGATGCCGAGCGCGGCGACATTCAGTCCGATCTCGAACGCTTCTGCCGGAACGACGGCGTTCAGCACGACGCCGAAGGCGGTCACGACAGCCGTCACCGCAATGCCGCCGTAGGGCACGCCGGATCTGTTCATCTTCGCCAGCGTGGCCGGCGCCGAGCCCGAAATCGCCATGGAATGCAGGATGCGGCCGGTCGAATAAAGGCCGGCATTGAGCGACGACAGGACCGCGGTCAGCACGACGAGGTTCATGACGACGTCGGCGCCTTCAACGCCGATCTTGCCGAAGAAGGTGACGAACGGGCTCTCGCCGCCCTTATAGGCGGTATAGGGCAGCAGCAGCGACAGCAGCAGAACCGAGCCCACATAAAAGACCACCAGGCGCAGCACGACCGTTCGGATCGCGCGCGGCATGACCTTGCGCGCGTTTTCGGTTTCGCCCGCGGCGGTGCCGATCAGCTCGATCGAGGCATAGGCGAAAACCACGCCCTGGATCACCACAAGCGCGGGCAGGATTCCGTTCGGGAACATGCCGCCGAAGTCGACAATCGTATTGAGGCCCGGAGCGTGGCCGTCGATCGGCGTGCCGGTCACAACGAAGTAGACACCGACGAGCAGGAAGACGACCAAAGCGAGAACCTTGACGAGGCTGAACCAGAATTCCAGTTCGCCGAACACCTTCACCGACAGAAGGTTCATGGCGAGAACGAGAACCAGCGCCGCCAACGCAAAGACCCACTGATCGATCATGGCGATCCATGGGACGTAGGCCTTGAAGAAATTCATGTAGAGAGCCACGGCGGTGACATCGGCGACCGCCGTCATCGCCCAGGTCAGCCAGTAGAGCCAGCCGACCGCAAAGGCGAGCTTTTCACCGTAGAATTCACGGGCATAGGAAACGAACGAACCGGAGGTCGGGCGGTGCACGATCAGTTCGCCGAGAGCCCGGAGAACAAGGAACGCGAAAAAGCCGCACAAGGCATAGACCAGCACAAGCGCCGGACCGGCAGCGGCAAGCCGCCCGCCCGCGCCCAGAAACAGACCGGTGCCGATCGCTCCGCCGATGGCGATCATCTGGATCTGCCGCGGCTTCAGTGCCTTTTTGTAACCGAGATCCTCCTCCGCGAAAATCTGGCCATCGGCCTCGGTTCTGGTGGATTCCATCACTGTCATTTCTCCTCCCTGGGTTCGGCAACCTCCCGGCCGCCCCTCCGCGCAGTCGCGTCAAAGATGTCAATCTGCCATGCGGTCTGACAGGTTTGAAATAGATGAAGAGACGCCGCTCGGTCAAGGGTCTTTCGTGCGATGTTGTGCATATATGGACGCCGGTTCGTCACAGGCAGCTGGATGCCGGGTTGATCCGATACCCCATTTCGCGATATGGAAGAACTCGTTGTTCACCGACCTTGTGACCGGGGAGTATGACCAAAGGTGCGTTTGAAAGCGTGTCCGAAAGCGCTCTGAGAGAGATAGCCGACTTCACTTGCGATGCGCGCGATATCAGCCTCGGGCTCGCTCAGCCATTGCCTCGCCAAAAGCATTCTCCAATCCGTGAGATACTCTAGCGGCGGCTTGCCCACGCGGCGCGCGAAACGGGCCGAGAACGCCGATCGAGACATGCCAACCCTCGCCGCCAAGCTCGCAACAGTCCACGGGCGCTTTGTTTCACCGTGGATAACACGGAGCGCTTCTCCAATGTGACGATCCGCCAGCGCACCGATCCAGCCGATGCAGGCGTCGCCCTGCTCGGCGACATAGGCACGGATCGCCTCCACGAACAAAACCTCCGCCAGCCTTGTCGTGACCAGAGAACCGCCAATGCGGTCCCGTCCGACTTCGCCATCGAGAAGCTCCAATGTCCGGGACACTGCCGTAGCCGCGCCTGACGCGCCTCCGATGCGCAGGAAACGCGGAAGCGCGTCGAGAACGAAGTTGGCCTCGGCACTTGCGAACGTGATGCTGCCGCCGATCAGGACCGTCTCGTCGCCACCAAGACGGACGATGTCGCGGCCGGATTGCGCGTACAAGGCCGCACCATCGATCGGTGTCAGGTCCGGGTTGCTTGCCACCCCATAGGCTCCGCCGCCGATCAGGAACACGTCGCCTTCGGTCAACTGCTGCGGGGGGTGGTCAGGCAAGAGAATCCAACATTTCCCGCGCAGGACGGCCACGAGCTTCAATCTTTCCTTTTCCGCGAAAGACAGGCTCCAGTCGCCACTGGCTTCCAAACGAGTTCTACCGCCGCTGCGCGCACCGAGAGTGGTGAGCACATCAGAAAGCGGATCTGAATGATTCATGGACGATCGCGACATATTCATGGCCTTCCGAGCATAGATCATCCAAGTGAGGTCGACTACCTTTAATTCGAAAAGGAGACCAAGCCATGACTATCGAAAACAAAGTTGTCGTCATTACCGGCGCGGGCAGCGGAATGGGTCGCGCCACCGCCCTCCACTTGGCCGAACGGGGCGCTCGTGTCGTGTTGGGCGGACGAAGGGAAGATCGGATCGCGTCTGTGGCCGCGGATATCAAGGCCATTGGCGGCGGTTGCGCATATCGGAGCACGGATGTCACCAAGCGAGAGGACCTCACCGCGCTCGTCAACTTGGCTTGCAGCGAATTTGGCCGGCTCGACGTCGTCGTGAACAACGCCGGCATTGGCCCGCTGTCGCGTTTCGACGCCCTGCAGGTAGATGAATGGGACGAGACGATCGACATCAACGTGAAGGGGGTCCTTTATGGGATCGCCGCGGCGCTGCCGGTGTTCGGCAAGCAGCAGAGCGGCCATGTCATCACTGTCGTTTCGACCGCAGGGCTCCGAATCCTGCCGAAGATGGGCGTCTACGCTGCCAGTAAGAATGCGGTACGCACGATCATGGAAGCGTTACGGCAGGAGTCCGGACCGAATATCCGGGTGACGGAGATCTCACCGGGGGCGATCCAAACGGAATTCCTGACGACAGTGGGGGACGAGGCCGAACAGGCGCGCCTTAGAGCATGGTCGGACAGAATTGCAATTCCTGCCGATTCCATTGCGCGCGCAATCGCCTTCGCCATCGACCAGCCGGCTGACGTCGAAATCGGAAGCATCGTGGTTCGGCCAACCGCACAGGACTAACCGTCGGGATTCCGCGGTGATCTCTCGACAGACAGGATCTAGCGCGTCTCGCTGCCGATGAGCCGGCTGACGGCCATCTCCACCTTTTTAAGATGGATGTCCATCGCGGTCCGGGCGTCGACCTCCGCGCCTGCGCGGATGGCTTCGACGATGGCGCGATGCTCGTCGTTCGATTCCTGCCGCCGCGGCCCGAGGACCGTCAGCAGACCGGATTGCTGCGCCATGGCCTCCCGAACCTCGTCGACAATATCGCGGAAGACGGCGTTCTTCGACGCCGCCGCGATCAGCCCATGAAAATCCGAGTCCAGCCGCACCCAGGCCTCGGTATTTTCCTCATGCTCCATCTCGTCGCAAAGGCCGAGCAAGCGGGACAGCTCGTCATCGCTTCGACGCAGCGCCGCCCAGCCGGCGGCCGATACTTCGACGTAGGGACGGGCCTCCATCAGATCACGCGCCGAATAAGTGCCGTAACTGATATCGCCGTCGCCGGCAGCCGCTAGCACATATGTGCCGCTGCCCGTTCGTGTCTCCGTCAGCCCCAGAATCTGCAGCGAGCGCAGTGCTTCACGCACGATCGGGCGGCTGACGCCATATTTTGCCGCCAGCTTCGCTTCTGACGGCAGCTTCGAGCCGGCAGCAAAACGGCTTGACAGGATGAGGCTGCGCAATTCCTCGAACACAAGTTCCGAAGCGCTTTTGCGACTAAGGGTCGCTGGATTGGACAGCCAGTTTTCTAGATCGTTCATCGCCTTGCATCCGATCGGCCGCGCGGGATATCCGGGCGCAAATTGGAAATTACACCTTCAACGCTGCGCGTCTGTCATCGGCAACCCAATGATGGACCGCTTGACCTCCAGCAGGTGCTCCGCCATGGCCGCACGCGCATCCTGCTCGCTGCCCGCGGCAATTGCCTCCAGAATTCGGCGGTGCTCCGCATTGGACGCTTTGCGCCGTCCACGAACATGCTCGACCAGTTCGGATTGCGTCGAGAGCGCGCCGCGAACATCGGCGACGACTTTCCGGAAGATCGCATTGCCTGAAGCCTCCGCGATTTCTCCATGAAAGGTCGCGTCCATCCGCACCCATTTCTGGACATCCTCCTCCTTGTCCATCCGGTCGCACAAGGATGTCAGCCGGACCAGCTGCTCGCCCGAACGGCGCAATGCCGCCCAACCGGCAGCCGGAATTTCGATGCAGGGGCGCGCCTCCATCAGATCGCGGGCGGAATAGGCACCGCCGCCAAGTTGTCGTGCGGGGCTTTCCGAAACGACGAAGGTGCCGCGGCCGGTCCTGGTCTGCGTGAAGCCCAGCGTCTGCAGGGAGCGAAGCGCTTCACGCACGATCGCCCGGCTGATGCCGTAGCGTTCGGCCAGTTGCACCTCCGAGGGAAGACGGCTTCCGAGCGGCAGTTTCTGATCCACAATGGCCGTGCGGATATCTTCGAAGACCGCTTCGGCAGCGTTTCTTCGGTTGATTTCGTTCTTCTCCGACAGCCATGAATCCATATCCCGCATCGAAGGACGATGCGTGTTAACCGGAGAGCTGTCAAGCAACCGGACAGGTGCGGGCATGCCTCGTGTGCGGCCTATGCGAAGCCGCTTACCAGAGCTTCATATGCCGATTGACATCTTTGTAGAGCAGATAGCGGAAGCGGCCGGGACCGCCGGCGTAGCAGGCCTGCGGGCAGAAGGCGCGCAGCCACATGAAATCGCCGGCTTCGACCTCGACCCAATCCTGGTTCAGACGATAAACCGCCTTGCCCTCCAGCACATAGAGGCCGTGCTCCATGACGTGCGTTTCCATGAAGGGGATCACCGCACCCGGCTCCAGCGTCACGATATTGACGTGCATGTCGTAGCGCACATCGGCCGGATCGATGAAGCGGGTCGTGCCCCAGCGGCCGTCGGTGTCGGGCATGGCCTGGATCGGATGGTCATCCTCATGCGTAAAAATTGCCGGCGGCGGCTCCAGCCCCTCGACTTCCTGGAACGCCTTGCGGACCCAATGGAAGATGGCAGCAGCCGAACCGTTGTTTTTCAGGCGCCAGGCCGAGCCGGCCGGAAGATAGGCGAAGGAACCGGCACGCAGCGCATGGCTGACGCCCTCGAGCTCAACCGTCATGCCGCCTTCGACGACGAAGAGCACCGCTTCGGCTCGTTTGTCGGGCTCCGGCCGGTCGCTTCCGCCGCCCGGCTGAACTTCCATCACATATTGCGAGAAGGTTTCGGAGAAACCGGAAAGCGGCCGTGAGAGCACCCATGCCCGCGTTCCCGTCCAATGCGGAAGGAGGCTCGTGACAATATCGCTCATGACGCCGCGGGGGATGACCGCGTAAGCCGTGGTGAAAACGGCCTTACCGGAAAGCAGTTGGGTCTGCGGCGGCAGGCCGCCGAGCGTCGAAAAATACTCTGTCTTGTTCATCGGTGCGGCTTTCCAAGCATTTGTCTCCGCATCTGCTTTATGCGCCGCTGATCCGTTAGGCAACTCCCAGCCCGGACGAGCGCTCGGCCATGACCAGATGGCCCGGCCCGACCTCGCGATAGGAGGCTATCGGAGGGGCATAGTCGACCGGGCGCATCGGGCTCTTGATCTCGTCGTTCGCCGCCATCCGCTTCTCGTGGCGGCGGTCGGGATCTGGCACCGGCACGGCGGCGATAAGCTTCTTGGTATAGGGATGCTGCGGATTTTCGAAGACGGCGGCGCGCGGGCCGATCTCGACGATCTCGCCGAGATACATCACCGCCACGCGGTGGCTGACCCGCTCGACCACCGCCATGTCATGCGAGATGAACAGGAAGGCGAGGTTGAGACTCTGCTGCAGATCCAGCATCAGGTTGATGACCTGCGCCTTGATCGAGACGTCGAGCGCCGAGACGCTTTCGTCCGCTACGATCACCTTCGGCTGCAAGGCAAGCGCGCGGGCGATGCAGATGCGCTGGCGTTGGCCACCGGAAAATTCATGTGGGTAGCGCGCCGCCATATCCGCGGACAGGCCAACCTTCACCAGCAGGTCGGCGACGACCTCCCTTGCCTGTTTCGCATTGCCCATCCGGTGTTCGAGATAGGGTTCGGCGATCGCAGCCCCCACCGTCATGCGCGGATTGAGGCTGGCGAAGGGATCCTGGAAGATCATCTGCACGGATTTGCGCATCTCGCGCAGATCCTTCTTGTCGAGCCCGAGCACCTCCTTGCCCTCGACGAGCACCGAGCCGGCCTGCGGCTCGATCAGGCGCATGATGGCGCGCCCCGTCGTCGATTTGCCGCAGCCGGACTCGCCGACGAGCGACAGCGTCTCGCCGGCATTGAGATCGAAAGAGACGTTTTCGACCGCATGCACGCGGCTGGTCAGCCGGCCGAAAAGGCCGGAATGGATCTCGAAGCGCTTGGTGAGGTTCTTCACCTGCAGGACGGGCTTCGCCGCGACCGTATCGGCAGCCTCGGCGGGAACGTCCGATTGCCCCGTCGCCGTGTTGACCACGGGAAAGCGCAGCGGCCGCTGCCGGCCCCGCATCGAGCCGAGCACCGGCACGGCCGATAGCAGCGCCCGCGTATAGGGGTGTTTGCCACGGTGAAAAATATCGGCGGTAGGCCCGCTTTCGACCTGTTCGCCGCGATACATCACGACCGTCCGATCGGCGATCTCGGCGACGACGCCCATGTCGTGGGTGATGAAGAGCACGGAGGTCCCCTCCTCTTCCTGCAGCAGCTTGATGAGGTCGAGGATCTGGCCCTGGATCGTCACGTCGAGTGCGGTCGTCGGCTCGTCGGCGATCAGGAGCTTCGGCCGGCTGGCGAGCGCCATGGCGATCATCACCCGCTGGCGCATGCCGCCGGAAAAACGATGCGGATATTCGTCGAAGCGCGAGGCGGCCGAGGGGATACGGACCTTTTCCAGCAGCCTGATCGTCTCCGCCCTGGCATCGGCTTTACTCATATCGGAATGGCAGAGCAGCGCTTCGGAGATCTGATCGCCGATGGTGAAGAGCGGATTGAGCGAGGTCATCGGCTCCTGGAAGATCATCGCCACCTCATTGCCGCGCACCTGCCGCATCGCATGTTCCGGCAGGGCCAGCAGGTCGCGGCCGTTGAGCATGACGCGGCCCTCGATGCGGCTCGTCTCCGCCTGCAGCAGCCGCATGATCGACAGCGAGGTGACGCTCTTGCCCGAGCCGGATTCGCCGACGATCGCCACAGTTTCACCGGGCGCGACGGTGAAGGAGACGTCGCGCACGACCGGTTTCCAGGCGCCGTCGACCAGGAAGGACGTAGTCAGCCGGTCGACGGAAAGAACGGGGCTCAATGTCTCGATCGGCTGGGCTTGGGCGTTGGCCATATCGGCTCCTCTTGTGGCGGATGAGAACGGTCGATCAATCCGGCCAGCACAGCAACCCGTCGAAGCGGTGCCGGCTGCGGTTTTCGATCGGTGTGGCGATGACTTCGTTGGAGGCGCGCGCCTTGTCGAGTTCCTCAGCGAGGCGGTTTGCGACGATGACCTCCTGGCCCGGGTGCAAGTTGCAGGGGTCGAGATAGAAATAGCGGTGCTCCACCTCATGATCGCGCACGATGATCGGCGGACTGCCCTTGGCGAGCGCATCGGCCAGATCCCAGGCGGTGATATGCGCCTCTTCTGGATCGACGATGAGCCGCAGCCGATCGAGCGGATTGTTGGTCGGGTCGGGCTCGATCAGCGGGGTGACGCCGGGACGGCCGTCGAGCGTCTTCTTCCACAGATTGAGATAACCGGTCTCGCGCTCGCGGATGCCGGCATGATCGCGCCTTTCCCACGCCTCCAGCGCCGCCATGACCCCGAAGATACTTTCCTTGCCGACCTTCATGCCGCGGCCGATCCCCATATTCTGCAGGAAGGCGTGCCGCACCAATTCCTTGCTGCCGGCGACGATGCCCGAGGTCGGGCCGCCGAGAAACTTGTGGCCGGAATAGAGCGCGATATCGGCCCCCTGCTCCAGGAAGGTCCTGAGGTCATATTCCGAGGCCGCATCGACGATGACGGGGACGCCCTTGGCATGGGCGATCTCGATGAATTCCTTGAGGTTCAGCAGGCCATAATCGACGACATGGTGGGAAACGACATAGACGGCAGCAGCCGTCTTGTCGGTGATCGCCCTTTCCATGTGGAAACGATGCGTCGAGGTCGCCTGTCCCACAAGCACCACCGTGCCGCCGGCAAGCCGGATCGCCTGGTCGACCGGCGCGCCGTAGCTGACCACATGGCCCATCTGCACCAGCACCTCGTTCCTCTCCGGGACGGCGTCCGGGAGTTTCTCGATCGCCAACAGATTGTCGCCGGTGATTGCGCCGGCGACGGCAAGCGAAATGCCGGCCGAGCAGGAGGCGGTGACGAAACCAGCCTCCCCGCCGGTCAGCCGGGCGATGACGCTGCTTGCCTTGCGCTGCAAGTCGTTGATTTCCACGAAGTGCGGCAGGATCGCTGCCATCGCCTCGATCGCCTCCGGAACGACGATCGAGGCGCCGAGGCTGGTCATCGTGCCGGACACATTGATGACGGGACGAAGGCCGAGCGAAGGTCTGATATCATCGGGCATGAAGATCTCCGAAAGTCTGGGAGGAAGGGCAGAACATGGCGCGGCCATCTGGTAGTGTCGAGCAGCCGGGGGAAGGATGCCTGTTAAAATAGAAATAAGTCATCCGAAGACCACTCCAAACACGAAAACACGTTCAGCCATGCAATGCGACGATGGCCTCGATCTCGACGGTGATATTGCCGGGCAGCGAGCCGAAGCCGACCGCCGAGCGGGCATGTTCGCCGGCCGCGCCGAATACGGCGATCAACAGATCCGAGCAGCCGTTGATGACGCTCGGATGATCCTCGAACTCGGGCATGGCATTCACCATGCCGAGCAGCTTGACCACCCGCCTGACGCGGGAGAGATCGCCAAGCGCTTCATGCATGACGGCAAGCAGGTTGATGCCGGTCAGCCGCGCATGTCGGTAAGCTTCCTCGACACCAACTCCGCCGCCGACCTTGCCGGCATGCAGGAAGCCATCGGCCTCGCGCGGGCCCTGGCCTGACAGATAGAGCATGTTGCCTTCTAGCACATGCGTCACGAAATTGGCGATCGGCGGCGGTGGCGGCGGCAGCGTTATGCCGAGCGCGGCTAACCGTTGGTAAGGCGAGTTCTCGACCTTGCCGGCGGCGGCGGGGAACTGATTCACGCGAACTCCTGTCATGCGAATTTCTATTGGCGGATTTGGATTGGGCGACCTCTGGTCGGCGGATTAAAGGTCCTTGCGAAGTCTTGGATCGAGCATGTCTCTCAGGCCGTCGCCGACCATCTGCAGCGACAGCACCGAGAGGACGATCGCCACGCCGGGGAAAACGGTCATCCAGTCGGCCTGCCCGATATATTGCCGGCCGGCAGCGATCATCGTTCCCCAGGTCGGCACTTCGGGGCTGACGCCGAGGCCGAGGAAGGAGAGGCCGGCTTCGGCAAGCATGGCGCTGGCAAAGAGGAAGGTGGCCTGTACCAGGATCAGCGACAGCAGATTGCGCAGCACGTGTCGCGTCATGATGTGGAAGGTCGAGATGCCAAGCGCCCTCGCCGCCTCGACATAGGGCAGCTCGCGGATGACAAGCGTCGAGGCACGGACGATACGGGCAAGGCGCGGCGAGTAGACGATCGACAGCGCAATGATGACCGTCGTCAAGGACGGGCCGAGAGCGGCGACGAGGGCGATGGCGAGCAGGATATCCGGAAAGGCCATCATCGCGTCGATCAGCCGGGCGATCGGCGTATCGAGCTTTTGAAAGAAGCCGGCAAGCAGGCCGAGCGTCACGCCGATGGCGGCCGACAAGGCGACGACCGCCGCACCGACGAGCAGCGACAGGCGGCCGGCGAAAATCGTGCGCGAGAAGACGTCGCGGCCGAACTCGTCAGTACCGAAAAAGAAGACGCCGCTCGGCGGCTTCAGACGGTTGACGATGGAAAGCTTCGACGGCGAATAGGGCGCGACCACCGGTGCTAACACCGCCAGCAGCACGAAGACCGTCAGGATCAGCAGGCCCAAGGCCACCGTCCTGCGCTTCATCAGGCGGCGGACGAACTTGATGCCTTCGCTTTCGACGGGTTTGATTGCCACATCCGCCATCAGTAGCGCACCCTCGGATCGACCAGCAGGTAGAGCATGTCGATCGCAAAATTGATCAGCACGTAGAGGGCGGCGATGACGAGCAGCGCCCCTTGAATGACGGGATAGTCGCGGCGCAAAACCGCCGAAACGACGAGATTGCCGACACCCGGCAGTCCGAAAACGGTTTCGGTGACGACAGCGCCCGAGATCAGCACCGCCGCCGTCAGGCCGAGCACCGTCAGTATCGGGATCAGCGCATTCTTCAGCGCGTGCTTGAGGATGACCTTGCGCTCGATTAGCCCCTTGGCGCGCGCCGTGCGGATATAATCGTCGCCGAGCACATCGAGCATAGAGGCACGGGTGAAGCGCAGGATCAGCGCCGAAGAAACGATGCCGAGCGCAAAGGCCGGCAGCGTCAGATGATACATCCGGTCGATGAAAGTCGAGCCCGGGCCGCCATAGCCGGAGACCGGGAAGAGATTGAACCGGACAGCGAAGAACTGCATCAGAATGAGACCGAGCCAGAAGCTTGGAATGCTAGCAGCGAACATGGCAAGCGTCGTTGCCGCCTGGTCAATGAAGGACCCGCGCCGATAGGCGGCATAGATGCCGATCGGCAGGGCGATGGCGCTGGCGATGGCAAGCGAAAACAGCGTCAGGAAGAAAGTCGGCTCGGCCCGGTCGATGAGCGCGGATGTGACCGGCATGTTAAGGAAGATCGACTGACCGAGATCGCCCTTCAGCAGTTCGCCTATGTAATAGACATATTGCAGGCCGAGCGACTGATCGAGGCCGAGCCGGGCCCGGAGATCGGCAATATCCTGCGGCGTCGCATCCGGCCCGAGCATGACGGCGGCCGGATCTCCCGGAGTCACGCGCACGATGACGAAGACGATCGTGACGACCAGGAACATCACGACCATCATGCCGAACAGGCGTTGGAGGATGTAGCGTATCATGAATGCCGGCCTTCAATCCCTTGCAGATGCGGCAGAAAAGATGACCGGTACCGGTCCCGAAGGGCGGCACCGGCGGTGTTGCTTACTTCTTGATCGAGGCGTTCCAGAAATATGGCCACGGAGCCGGATCGACGCCTTCGAGCTTGATCGACTTCGCCGAGACGGCGTTGAAATCGCCGATCTTCATGAAGGGTGCGTCTGTATAAACGGCCTTCTGGACATCGGCCCAGAGCGCCACGCGCTTCTTCGGATCGACCTCGGAGGTGAAGGCATCGACCGCGGCCTTGCGGGCCGGCGTGTCCCACCAGCCGGGCGAACTCGTCGACAGCGAGCCGATGAGGGCCGGCTCCGGCAGGAAGGGACTGTGGGTGATGTAGATATCCCACAGCTTCGGATCGGTGCGGCGCTGCGTCAGCGTCGCCCAGTCCACCACCTGCATATCGACGGTGAAGCCGGCAAGTTTCAGATATTCGGCGGCGACCTGCGCCATCTTGTAATGGAACTCGTATTGGCGGCTGGTCAGGATGCGGATCGGCTCGCCATTGTAGCCGGCCTTCTTGGCAGCGGCCGCCGCCCCTTCCGGATCGGCGACATTATAGGAGCCCTCGGCGCCGGCATCCGTCGACCAGGCAAAGGACTTCGGGTAGATGGCGCCGTCGAGCGCATAGAAATCCTTGCTGCCGAAGGCCGCCGCCAGCATATCTTCCATGCTGAGCGCCTGGCGGATCGCCTTGCGCACATCGACCTTGGCAGCCACACCTTCCTTGGTGTTGAAGACAAAAACCGGATAACCGAAGGGCTTCAGCATGACCGGCTGCGCGGCGGTCGAGGCCTTTAGCTTGTCGTAGGATTCGACCGGGATCGAGTCGACATAGTCGTACTGCCCGGAAACGGCGGCCTCGACGCGGGTGTTCGGGTCCGGCACCGGCACGAAGCGGATTTCATCGAGATATTGATGACGCGCGCCGCCATAACCATCGCTCTCGCCGCTGCGCGGCTTGTACCCATCGAAGCGGACAAGCTGGATATACTGGTCGGCTTTCCGTTCCTTCAGCATATAGGGTCCGGTGCCGATGAACTCCTTCATCGGCTCGTCCTGTTTTTCGGACGGGATGATGATCGCCGCCGAATTGTTGAAGGCGAGCAGCGAGGTCAGCGGCGCATAGGGCTGCTTCAGCGTGATCGTAACCATCGAAGGATCGGTAGCCGCGATCTTGTCGATAAAGCCGGCCACCTGCTTGCCGCGCGAGGCGATCTTCATCCAGCGGGTAAGCGAAGCGACCACATCCTCGGACGTCATATCGGTATTGTCGTGGAACTTGACGCCAGTCCTGAGCTTGATCGTATAGGTTTTGCCGTCGGCGCTGATCTCGGGCAGGCTTTCAGCGAGAAGCGGCGTGACGTTCCAGCTCTTGTCGAAAGTGTAGAGCGTCTCGAAAATATGCTGCGTGACGATGCCGACGAGATCAGCCGTGGACGACATCGGATCGAGCGTCGGCGGCTCGCCGATCGTCGCGACATTGATGACGCCGCCCTTTTCCTGAGCGAGCAGGGTCGAAGGCAGGGCGACGAGCGCGGTGCCGAGAAGGAATGCGACGAATGTTTTCATATGAGAGCTCCCGATTTAATTCCACAATTATGTAATTCATCTTTTTGTAACAGAATAGAAGCTGAAGCTATCGTGTCAAGCATGAGCGGTCGATTATGCAGCCGCGGATGGCGCGTTTCCGGAAAGCACCATCTTCAGCTGCGCTAGTTCTCCGCACGGGGCCTGCGTGATACGCCAAGTGAGACGACTGCCCTGCGGCAAGATTAAAGGAAGGGAGAAGCGAATGAGCATCGACTTCAATGACGGGAAATGGCTGAACGAGCCGGCCAGCTGGCACGCCGACGAAACCGGCCTGACGATGACGACAGGCGAAAAGACCGATTTCTGGCGCGAGACCTATTACGGCTTCACCCGCGACACCGGCCACTTCCTCGCCTTTCCCACGGGCGACAGCTTCACCGCACAGATCCGCGTCCAGGGCGAATTCCGCACCCTCTACGATCAGGCCGGCCTGATGGTACGCATCGACGAGAGCCGCTGGGTGAAAACAGGCGTCGAATTCACCGACGGCGAAGCCTTCCTCAGCACCGTCGTCACCGACGGAAAGTCAGACTGGTCGGTGTCGCAGCCCTTCAAGGAATTGGAGGATTTCCGCATCCGTGTGACTGTCGCAAACGGCGCCGTGCGCATCCAGGGCTCCCGCGACGGTAGCCGCTGGCCGTTGCTGCGGCTAGCACCCTTCCCGGCTGCCGATCGCTATGAGGTCGGGCCGACAGCCTGTACGCCGGAGCGGAGTGGTTTGAGGGTTCGATTTTCGGAGTTTTCAATCAGCCCGGCTATTACGACGGGGCTGCATGATTTGAGTTAGGCAAAATTGGATGCCTTCAGGATTGCGCTGGGAAGGCCTCCAGCAATGTCCACGCCCAAGGGCAGCCGCTCCGAAATACCGGAATACTCACTTTCGGAGTGACAGCCGCGCCCTTCTCTGCGAAAAAGAGCGTGATGAGAGACAGGGGCGTTCGTCGACAGACGGGCTGAGAAGAACCCTTCGAACCTGAACCGGATAATGCCGGCGGAGGGAGTCGCTCGGGGCACCGCCGTAAGAGCAGCGCCCCGCGCCCGCCCCCGCCTGAAAGGGGCACCATGCAGAGCAAGATCACGTCGGGAGCCATGCTGAAGGCGATGCGCGAAAAGCCGCCGCTCGTTCAGTGCATCACCAATTATGTCGCGATGAATATCGCGGCCAACGTCCTGCTGGCCGCGGGCGCTTCGCCCGCCATGGTGCATGCCGCTGAAGAAGCCGGCGAATTCGCCGGCATCGCCAATGCTTTGACCATCAACATCGGCACGCTCTCGACGCAATGGCTCGAAGGCATGCAGGGGGCTGCCAAGGCCGCCATTGCGGCCGGCAAACCCTGGGTGCTCGATCCGGTGGCCCATTACGCCACGGGCTTCCGTCGCGCCGCGGTGGCCGACCTTCTGGAGCTTCGCCCGACGATTATCCGCGGCAACGCCTCCGAGATCATCGCGCTTGCCGGCGGCGAGAGCCGTGGTCAGGGCGTCGACAGCCGCGATCCAGTCGAACAGGCGGAGGATTCGGCACGGCGGCTGGCGAAGAGGCAGCGGACCATCGTCGCCGTCACCGGTGCTGTCGATTTCGTCACCGATGGCGCGAGGGCAGTCCGTATTGCGGGCGGATCGGCCCTGATGCCGCAGGTCACCGCGCTCGGCTGCTCGCTCACCTGCCTCGTCGGCGCCTTTGCCGCGACCGCGCCCGAAGATCTCTTCGGCGCGACTGTCGCCGCGCTTGCGACCTTCGCCGTCGCCGGCGAAGATGCAGCGCTCGGCGCCGCCGGCCCGGGCTCCTTTTCCTGGCGCTTCCTCGATGCGCTGGCTGCGATCGACGCCGAAACGCTCGATGCCAGGGCAAGGGTATCGGTCGCATGAAGCGCTTCGACCTTTCGCTCTATCTCGTTCTCGATCCCGATCTCTGCGCCGGAATCGGCATGATCGAGACGGCGCGGCTTGCCGTTGCCGGCGGCGCGACGATGGTGCAGTTGCGCGACAAACATGCCGGCACGGCCAGCATGATCGAGACCGGCCGCGCCTTGAGAGAGGCGCTCGTTGGAACCGGCGCCCTCCTCATCGTTAATGACGATGTCGAGGCTGCGGTCGCGATCGGCGCCGATGGCCTGCATGTCGGCCAGGAGGATATGAATGCGCGCAGGGCACGAGACATGATCGGACCCGAGATGATCCTTGGTCTCTCGGTGGAAACAGCCCGGCTCGCTGCCGCCGTCGACCCTGATATTGTCGATTATGCCGGCGTCGGACCTGTCTTTGCGACGCCGACCAAGGCTGATCACAAACAGCCGGTCGGCTTTGATGGTCTTGCCAGGCTGGTGAAGGCCTCGCCGGTGCCGTCCGTCGCCATCGGCGGCCTCAAGGCGGAGCATGTGGCCGAAGTGTTTGCAGCCGGCGCCGAAGGGCTTGCCGTCGTCTCCGCCATTGCGGGCACGCCGGACCCCGAGGCCGCCGCCCGCCGCATCGCCGCAGAAATCCGAAAGGTCCGCCCATGATCCGCAACGTCCTCTCCATCGCCGGCTCGGATCCCTCCGGCGGCGCCGGCATCCAGGCCGATCTCAAGGCGTTTGGCGCCCGTGGCGTTTACGGCATGGCAGTGCTCACAGCGTTAACGGCACAGAACACGCAAGGGGTGACCGGCGTGCATCTGGTGCCCCCGCAATTCGTCGCCGATCAGATCGATGCCGTCTTCGCCGATGTGCGCGTCGACGCCGTCAAGATCGGCATGATCGCCAATGCCGGCATAGCCGAGGCTGTCGCCGCAGCCCTTGCCGGTCGACCGGGAATCCCCATCGTTCTCGACCCGGTGATGATCGCCAAGGGTGGGGCCGCCCTGCTCGCGCCCGAAGCGGTCGACGTGTTGACCCGGCTGCTGCTGCCGCTCGCAACCCTCCTTACCCCGAACCTGCCCGAGGCCGCGGCCCTGTTGCACCAGCCGGTCGCGACCAATCGCGATGAGATGGCGGCGCAGGCCGAGCGGCTGCGCGCGCTTGGCCCCGCCGCCGTATTGGTCAAGGGTGGCCATCTCGGCAGCGACGAGAGCCCAGACGTGCTTGCCACGGCCGACGGCCTGCACTGGTTCGAGGCCAGGCGAGTGCCAACGAAAAATACACACGGCACTGGCTGCACGCTCTCCAGCGCACTGGCCGCCGAGCTTGCCAAGGGCGCATCGGCCGAGCAAGCCGTCGCCATTGCGAAGGATTACCTTGCCGATGCAGTCGCCGCCGCCGGCAGTCTCACTGTCGGCTCCGGACATGGCCCGGTGCAGCATTTTCATGCGCTTTGGAAGCACGGCGAATAACCGATCCCGCCGAAAGGCGCAGGCTTAGGATTATGAGAGAAAAACGGCCCGGCCTCCCCGGGCCGTTTTCATTCGCGCCAGCTGGCGCTGGTCCGAAGCCGGGCGCACCGCTCCATTTGAAAATCCCTGTTGACAAGCCCATTTAGATAGCCAAGTCTATGACATTAAACGGATATATATTCCGCTATAAAGGAATATCTGGAGGAGAGACAGGTGCCAGACCTGCTTGTGAGCTTATATTCCAACAGGCTCGCCGACCTGAAAGAGCGGGCCGATAATGTCCGCGCCTCCATTCGTCCGGCTCTTCCACCGGAACTGCACCTGGTCGTCAACTGGGTTCGCGAACGATTCAGCGAGAATTGGGCGAGTGAAGTTTCGGTTGCCTTTTCCCGCCAACCCGTCGCCTGCCAGATTGCCGTCGACGGCGGCAAGCTGCTCGGCTTTGCCTGCTATGACACGACGGCCCGCGGCTTCTTCGGCCTAACCGGCGTCGATCCCGAGGCGCGTGGCAAGGGCATCGGTCTCGCGCTGTTTTCCGCCTGCCTTCAGACGATGAAGGCGCTCGGCCATGCCTATGCCTTCATCGGCGATGCCGGGCCGGTCGATTTCTACGCCAGCACCGCGGGTGCGATCGCCATCCCTGCCCCCGACAAGGGCATTTACGAAGGCATGCTGCGAAGCGCGCCGAAATGACCAGCTGATACCGGAGTTCCAGAAGTGTCCTCGACCCCGCTCGCCCTTTTTGTCGGTCTCCCGAACCCTGCGATTTCGGATGACGAATTCGCCCTGTTTCGCGAGACCAATCCGCTCGGCCTGTTCGTCGGCCGGCGCAATCAGCGCGAGCCGGAGCAGACAAAGCGGCTGATCGAACGCTTCCGCGAAGCCGTCGGACGAGAGGATGCGCCCGTCTTCACCGACCAGGAAGGCGGCCGCGTCCAGCATCTCGACGCCGGTCCCTGGCCGCTCTTCCGCAGCTTCGGCCAGTTCGCCGAACTGGCCCGCCGCGATTTCGATCTCGGCAAAAAAGCACTGCGCCTTTCCTCCCAGGCCATGGGCGCGATGATGACGGAACTCGGCCTTTCCAGCGGCTGCTCGCCCGTTCTCGACCTCGTCTTCGAGACGACGAGTGCGGTCATCGGCGCCCGCTCCTTCGGCCCCGATCCCGACTTCATCGCTGCCCTCGGCCGTGAGGTGGTCGACGGGCTGCTAGAGACCGGCAACATGCCGGTCATGAAGCATATTCCCGGCCACGGCCGCGCCACGCTCGACTCCCACAAGGAGCGTCCGGTCGTCGATGCCAGCCGTGAGACGCTCACCGCCACCGATTTCAAGCCTTTCGTCGCACTGAAGGATACGCCCTGGGCCATGGTCGCCCATGTCGTCTACTCGACCTACGATGCCGAATTGCCGGCATCCGTCTCTCCTGTCATGCACGACGTGATCCGCAAAGAGATGGGTTACGAGGGCGTGCTGATCTCCGACTGCATCTTCATGCAGTCGCTCACGGGCACCTTGCCGGAACGCGTCGCCCAAGTCCTCGATGCGGGTTTCGATATCGCCCTCCACAGCCACGGGGACGTCAGGGAAAGCGAAGCCGCCGCCAAGGCCGCCCGCCCGCTCACGGATGCCGCTCTGAAGCGTATCGCCGCCGGCAAGGCTCGCCTCGGCAATCTCAAGATCGACGTCCGCGCCGCCCATGCCGAGGTGGAAGACATGTTTGCCAGCGTGCCGGCCGCCTGACCGGCAGATCATTTTTCACGCATAAGAAAAGGGGAATGGAACATGAAAAAATATCTATTTGCAGCCGCCGCACTGACGCTGCTTTCGGGATCCGCCATGGCGCAAACGATCCTGACGGCGAATATCGAACCGGCCACGACCTGGGTTCGCAACTTCAACCCGTTCAACCAGACCTCGGCGCGCCAATCGACGCTCGATTTCATCTATGAGCCGCTGGTTATTTTCAATCGCTTCGACAGCAACAAGCCGGTCTATCGCCTGGCCGAAAGCTTCAAGCTCTCCGACGACCTGAAGAGCATCGACTTCAAGCTGCGCCCGAACCTGAAATGGTCTGATGGCAAACCGCTGACGGCAGCCGACGTCAAGTTCACCTATGATTATCTGAAAAAGTTCCCGGCGCTCGACTTCGTCAGCATCTGGACCTTCGTCACCGACGTGCAGGCCGTCGACGGCCAGACGGTGCGCTTCGCGCTTGCCAATCCGAGCTCGCTTGCTGCCGAGCAGATCTCGCAGCTGCCGATCGTTCCCGAACATGTCTGGAAGGATGTCGCCGATCCTGTCACCTTCGCCAACGAGAACCCGGTGGGCAGCGGGCCGTTGACCGAGGTGCCGCGCTTCACCGGCCAGACCTACGACCAGTGCCGCAACCCGAATTACTGGGACAATGCGCATCTGAAGGTCGACTGCATTCGCTTCCCGCAGCTTGCCGACAACAACCAGATCCTGACGGCGACCGCCGACGGCACGCTCGACTGGGGCGTCTCCTTCATTCCCGATATCGACAACGTCTATGTCGCGAAGGACCCGGCGCATTTCCATTACTGGTATTCACCGAGCAGCATGGTCGCCTTCCTGTTCAATCTGGAAACGGCGAACGAGAACAATAGAAAGGCCTTCAACGATGTGAAATTCCGCCGCGCCATCGGTATGGCGCTCGATCGCAAAACGATGATCGACGTCGCCGGCTACGGCTATCCGACGCTGAACGAAGACCCCGGCCTGATGGGCGAGCTCTACAGGAGCTGGGCGGATCCGTCCGTCAAGGCCGACTTCGGCAAGTTCGCGACCTATGACGCCGACGCCGCCAAGGCCCTGCTCGACGAGGCCGGCTACAAGGACAAGGACGGCGACGGCTTCCGTGATAATCCCGACGGCAGCAAGATCTCCTTCTCGATCATCGTCCCGAACTCCTGGACGGACTGGGTCGACACGGTCAACATCGCCGTCGAAGGCATGCAGGCGGTCGGCATCGACGCCAAGATCGAAACGCCTGAAGAAGCCGTCTGGACCGGCAACCTCATCGCCGGCAAGTTCGATGCGGCGATCAACAGCCTGCCGGCTTCGGCCTCGCCTTATTATCCCTACAAGCGCGCCTTCAGTGCTTCCGACAAGGGAAAGACCCGCTTCACCGCGCAGCGCTGGTTTAACCCCGATGTCGAAAAACTCGTCACCGAATTCACCCAGACCGCCGATCTTGCCAAGCAGAAAGAGGTGATGAACAAGGCGCAACGCATCGTCGCCGAAAACATGCCGATGATTCCGGTGTTCAACAATCCGAACTGGTACCAGTACAACACCAAGCGCTTCACCGGCTGGTCGACCAAGGAAAATCCCTTCGTCAATCCGTCGATCTCGCGCACCAATCCGGCACGCCTGCTGAACCTGCTTGCCCTGGAACCCGTGAAGTAAGCATCACGATCTCCGGAAGCGGCGTATGAACGCCGCTTCCGTCACGACGGAGTTCTCATGGCTTTTCTGCTTCGCCGCCTCGTCTTCTACATGGCAGCCTTCATCGCCGCAGCGACGATCAACTTCTTCCTGCCGCGCCTGATGCCGGGCGATCCGGTGCAGATCATGTTTTCGAGTGCCGGCACCGAACTGCCGCCGGAAAGCCTGCAGGCGCTGAAGCTGACCTTCGGTTTCGTCGACGGCCCGCTCTGGCAACAATATCTCACCTATCTCGGCAGCATCTTCACCGGCGATCTCGGCCGCTCGATCAAATATTTCCCGCTGCCCGTCACCTCGTTGCTCGGCCATGCGCTCGTCTGGACCGTCGGCCTCATGGGAACGGCGACGATCGTCAGCTTCGCGCTCGGCACCTTGTTCGGTATCGTCGCCGCCTGGCGGCGCGGCAGCAGGTTCGATGTCGTCGTTTCCGTCGGCGCGATCTTCGCGACCTCGGTCCCGGCCGTCGTTACCTCGCTGATCGTGCTTTTCATCTTCGGTTTCACGCTCGGCTGGTTCCCGAACGGTTATGCCGCCGATCCCTCACTCGATCCGGCCTTCAGCCTGCACTATATCGGCAGCGTCGCCTATCACGGCATTCTGCCGATGGTGACGCTCTGCACCGTGCTGATCGGCGGCTTCACCGTCACCATGCGCAACAACATGATCAACCTGCTCGGCGAGGATTATATCGTCATGGCCCGCGCCAAGGGCCTTTCCGACAGGCATGTGATGCTCTGGTATGCGGCCCGCAACGCCCTGCTGCCGACCGTCTCCAGCCTTGCCATCGCCATCGGCACCATCCTCGGCGGTTCGCTGGTGACCGAAGTCGTCTACAACTATCCCGGCCTCGGCAACATTCTCTATCAGGCGATCCTCGCCCGCGATTATCCCGTCATCCAGGGCCAACTCCTCATCATGACCGCGACCATGCTGATCGCCAATTTCATCGTCGACGTCAGCTATATCCTGCTCGACCCGCGGCTGAAGGGCGCATGAGATGAAGACCCTGCTTCGGAACCGCAAGGCGCTCACCGGCCTCGCCATCATCGCTTTCATCATCGCCGTCGCGATCGCAGCGCCGCTGCTGACGCAGTACGATCCCGCCGCCCGCACCGGCAGGCCGCACCAGCCGCCGTCGCTCGACCATATCCTCGGCACGACCCGCATCGGCCAGGATGTCTTCGCCCGCCTGCTCTACGGCGCCCGCACCTCGCTTGCCGTCGGCTTCGGCGCCGGCCTGCTGATCACCTTCGTCGGCACCGCGCTCGGCATCATATCAGGCTATCGCGGCGGCAAGACCGACGAGGTCATCAGCTTCTTCACCAACATGGTGCTGGTCGTTCCCAACCTGCCGCTGCTCTTGGTGCTTGCCGCCTTCATCGGCCAGGCAAGCCCCATCGTCATCGCCCTCATCCTCGGCGCCACCTCCTGGGCCTGGGGCGCACGCGTCACTCGCGCCGAAACGCTCTCCGTCAAACACAAGGATTTCGTCAAATCGGCCGAGATGATGGGCGAGCCGCAATGGCGCATCATGACATTCGAGATCTTCCCCAACGTGATCTCGATCGTCGGCATCAATTTCATCGGCAGCGTCATCTTCGCCATCATCACCGAGGCGACGCTGGAATTCTTGGGCCTCGGCGATCCCGAAGCGATCTCCTGGGGAACGATGCTCTACAATGCCCAGAAGGCCTCCGCCCTTTCGGTAGGCGCCTGGTGGGATATCCTTACCCCCTGCTTCGCGCTTGCTTTCCTCGGCATCGGCATGTCGCTGCTGAACTTCGCCGTCGACGAGATCGCCAATCCGCGTCTCCGCACCGGCAATCAACTGAAGCGCTGGTCCCTGCTCGTCCGTTCCGGGGAGGGCCGCCTGTGACCCAGCCGCTGCTTTCGGTGAGGAACCTAACCATCGACTACATCGGCGAGGAGAAGGATTTCCGCGCCGTCGACGATGTCAGCTTCGATGTCGCACCGGGCGAAGTCTTCGGCCTTGCCGGCGAATCCGGCTGCGGCAAGAGCACCATCGCCTTTGCCATCAGCCGGCTGCACAAGCCGCCGGCATTGATCCGCAGGGAAAGCCGGATCCTGCTCGACGGCCGCGACGTGCTCAGCCTCGACCAGCAGGCGCTCAGCGCGTTCCGTTGGCGCGAGGTCGCCATGGTTTTCCAGAGCGCGATGAACTCGTTGAACCCTGTGCTGCGCATCGAGAGGCAGTTCTACGATGTGCTGCGCACCCACAAGAATATGAGCGGTGCGCAAGCGCGCGAACGCACTGCCGAGATGCTCAAGCTCGTCGACATCGCGCCGGACCGCATGTGCGACTATCCGCACCAGTTTTCCGGCGGCATGCGCCAGCGCATCGTCATCGCCATCTGCATGGCGCTCGATCCGAAGCTGGTCGTCATGGACGAGCCGACAACGGCGCTCGACGTCGTCGTTCAACGCGAAATCCTGCAGCGCATCAACGAGCTACGCCGCAGCTTTGGCTTCTCCGTGCTGTTCATCACCCATGATCTCGGGCTGATGGTGCAGTTCTGCGACCGTATCGGCATCATGCTTGCGGGCAAGCTTGTCGAGCAGAACGGCGCCGAGGCGATCTACAGGACGCCGAAACACGCCTACACGAAGAAGCTGTGGGCCTCCTTTCCCTCGCTTCATGGAAGCGTGCTGCTGTGAGCGATGCCATCCTTGCCCTCGACAAGGTGACGAAGACCTTCGGCCACGGCGCATCCGCCGTTCATGCCGCCCGCTCGATCTCCATTTCGCTGCATGCCGGCCGGGCGCTGGCGCTCGTCGGCGAATCCGGCAGCGGCAAGACCACCTGCGCGCGGATGGCGATGCGCGAATATCAGCCGACATCGGGGCAGATCCTCTTTAAAGGCCGCCCGGTGGAAGGGGCGAGAGCAAATGAGATCGCTCGCTATCGCCGCTCGGTACAGATGATCTTCCAGGACCCTTTCGCTTCGCTCAACCCGGCGCATACCATCGCCCATCATCTGAGGCGGCCCTTGAAGCTGCACCGGCCGGAGATCAACGGAGCTGAGATCGACATCACGGTCCGCAGACTGCTACAGCGCGTCAGACTCGATCCCGATCTCGTTGCGCCGAAATATCCGCATGAACTCTCCGGCGGTCAGCGCCAGCGCGTCAATATCGCCCGCGCCCTTGCCGTCAAGCCGGAGGTGATCGTTGCGGACGAACCGACCTCGATGCTCGACGTCTCGGTGCGCCTGGGGGTGCTCAACCTGTTGAACGAAATGAAGCAGGAGATGAAGCTCGGACTGCTCTACATCACCCATGACATCGCCACCGCCCGCTATGTGGCGGAGGACATCGCGGTAATGTATGCCGGCCAGATCATCGAATGGGGCAGCACCTCCAGCGTGATCGACAATCCGCTGCATCCCTATACAAGACTGCTGCTTTCGGCCGTGCCCGATCCCGATGTCCGTTTCGAAGACCCGAAAGCCCGGCTGAGGCCTGATGAAGTCGAGGATATCCGCCGCCGTTCTGCCGCGCCACAGGATGATATCGTCGAAGTGGAGCAGGGTCACTTCATCCGGATGGTCTAAGATCGGCTCGCTGGCCTCGCCCTTTGCGCTATGCTAGGGACGGTCCCTTTCATGTGAGGCGAAACCATCATGCTGCCCTGGATCCAGCTCGATTCCGCGACCATTCCCGGCGAAGACGGCGAACTCAGGCTGAAGCGGCGCGGCAGCGAATTCTCGATCATGCTCGGCGCCAACGAGCTGATGAACAGCCGCCTCAGCGGCTCGGAAGAAGCGCTGGCGACCCTTTCCTGGGAGCGGATCAAGGCGCATCCAAAGCCGAAAATACTGATCGGCGGGCTCGGCATGGGCTTTACCCTGCGCGCCGCCCTTGCCGTCCTTCCCCAGGATGCCAGGGTCATCGTCGCGGAACTGGTACCCGCTGTCGTCGCCTGGGCGCGCGGACCAATGGCCGAGGTCTTCAAGGGCTGTCTCGACGACCCGCGCGTCCACATTCACCAGGGCGATGTCGGCGAGGCGATCCGCGCCGGCAAGGCTGCCTATGACGCGATCCTGCTCGATGTCGACAACGGCCCGGACGGGTTGACTCGCAAATCCAATGATCGGCTCTACGATTTCGCCGGCCTTCGCGCCACCCGCGACGCGCTTCGCCCCGGCGGCGTGCTCGCCGTCTGGTCGTCCGGCCCTGATCCCGATTTCACACGCCGTCTCAAGGACAGCGGCTTCTCCGTCGACGTGGTCAATACCCGCGCCAGCCGCAAGCGCGGCGCCCGCCACGTGATCTGGCTGGCGGCCAAACCGGCTCGCTGAGACGAGCTCAGCCGCCGGAAGCGATTCTGCGCGCAGCGTTGATCGCTCGGCGAGCGCCGGCGCGCAGTTGCACGGTCTCCGCACCGGCGATGACCAGATCGAATCCGTACTTCAGCAGTTCCCCGGCCCGCTCGCCATCGCCGGCATAGGCGCAGGCGAATTTCCCGTGGGCGCGGCAGCGGGAAACGGCGTGCTGCATAGCGCTGTCGATCTCGGCGGCGTTCGGCGCCACCTGATCGCCGTTCGACAACGCGATCGAAAGATCGGCGGGGCCTACGAAAATGCCGTCGATGCCGGTGACGCCAAGAATGCCGTCGATCGCATCGAGCGCGGCGCGGGTCTCAACCATGGCGATGGCGACCGTGAGCTCGTTGGCGCTCCTGAGATAGGCATCGGCCGACAGGCCGGTATGGTTCAGCGCCAATGACGGCCCCCAGCTTCGCTCGCCGAGGGGCGGATATTTCGTGGTCCTGACCAGCGCTCGCGCATCTTCTGCCGAATTGATCATCGGCGCGATGATGCCGGAGGCGCCGGCATCGAGCAGGCGCGAGGCGGAAGCGAAATCGCCGACGGGTATGCGGGCGATGGCCGGCTTTCCGGCGAGACGAACCTGAGCGACGGCGTTTGCCGCCGATTGCATATCCCACATCCCGTGCTGCATATCGAGCACGACGGCATCGAAAGCCTCTTGCGCCAAATGGTTGACGAGCATGGCATCGGGGATGCCGACCCAGGCGGAGATCATGCCGCCCTGGTGCTTTCTGATACGGTCGGCAAAACCGTCGATTTCAGCTGCGCTCATGCCATTCTCCTCATTTCGACAGGCCGTCAGCGGCCGGATTTGCCGCCAGACGGCAGCAGCAATTCATCCTCTGCGGCGCAGCCGCGAGAGCATGACGATCACCACGATACCCGCTGCGGCCAGAATGGCTCCCCAGAGCATCCAGATCTTTTGAGCGATCATGAAACTGGACGCCGGATAGGGAAAATAGCCGCTTCCCTGCCCGATCCAGATCAGGCCGAGCAAGACCATGAGCAGACCTATGACATATCCGATCGTTTGCATGCTTCAGCTACCTTCGCCATCGATTCGGCCCCACAATGTCGATCGCGATCGCCGATGACAAGGCTTCTCCTGGACAGAACTGCAACCGCCGCTAATCATTTCTCTTCACCTCATCCGCCAGCCAGGCGCTGAGCCTCTCGCTGTGAACGTTTGGAGACCGCGGCGGCACCAGCCAGTAACCGTGGTCGGGCGCCTCCAGCGGTGGACCGGCTTCGACGAGCATGCGTGCCGAAAGAAGCGTATCGACGAGGCCCTTCCAGCCGATCGCGACGCCCTGCTCGCTGAGGGCGGCCTGGATGACCAAGGAATAGGTATTGAAGCTGATATCGCCGCGCCCGGCGTTGATGTCGCGCAGGACCGATAATTCGGCAAAGTAGCTGCGCCAGTCGAACCAGGGCGATGGCAGCGGTCCGTCAAGATGGATCAGCCGCGCCTTTGCGAGCTCTCTTGGATCGTCGAGGGGGCCGTTGCGATCGAGAAATCCGCGCGTGCAGACGGGCACGACCCTCTCCGGCAGCAGGAGCGTACCGACGGCTGCAAATTCCTTACGCGTACCGAAAACCACCGCGACATCGGCTTCATCGCGGAATCCGGCCGCAAGCCTCTGCGTCGCAATGATCTGTATGTCCGTTTCCGGATGCAGAAGGCGAAACCTCTCCATCCGTGGTATCAGCCAAAGTGCCGAGAATGCATAGTCTGTCCTGAGCCTGACGACCGGCCGTTGAGCTTCGACGCGAAAACTGCGGGCGAGTGCATCGATGTCGCCGACTGCCTTGGCGGTCACCGCGAGAAGGCGCTCGCCTTCCGCGGTCAGCTCGACGCCACGATGCTGGCGGCGCAGTAGGCTGACACCGAACTGGTCTTCCAGCCGGCGGATCTGGTAGCTGACGGCGGGCTGGGTCAGCCCGAGTAGCGTCGCAGCCGCCGAAAAACTGCCCAGTCGCGCGACTTCAACAAAAAGGCGCATCCATCCAAGCTCAGGGGGGTGCTCTGCCATAAAAATCCCTTTAGGCAGCCATCGAAAAAAAGCTGCCTTTACAGGCGCAATGATAGGCGCTTCAATAAAATCTTCAAATAGCAAAAGGCAAATCATATGGCGCGCCCGAATATCCTCATTCTCATGGTGGACCAGTTGAATGGGACCTTGTTTCCCGATGGTCCGGCCGATTTCCTTCATGCGCCGCATTTGAAATCCCTGGCCGAGCGCTCGGTGCGCTTCGCCAATACCTATACGGCAAGCCCGCTCTGCGCGCCGGCGCGGGCATCCTTCATGTCGGGACAATTGCCGAGCCGAACGCGCGTCTATGACAATGCGGCGGAATTCGCCTCCGACATTCCCACCTACGCCCATCACCTACGCGCCGCAGGATACCAGACGGCGCTGTCAGGAAAGATGCATTTTGTCGGCCCCGACCAGCTGCACGGTTTCGAGGAACGCCTGACGACGGATATCTACCCGGCGGATTTCGGCTGGACGCCCGACTACACCAAGCCCGGCGAGCGCATCGACTGGTGGTACCACAATCTCGGCTCGGTCACGGGCGCCGGTGTGGCCGAAATCACCAACCAGATGGAATATGACGACGAGGTCGCCTATCACGCCACGCGGAAACTCTATGATCTCTCCCGTGGCCATGACGAGCGCCCCTGGTGCCTGACCGTCAGCTTCACCCATCCGCATGACCCCTATGTCGCGCGCCGCAAATTCTGGGATCTCTATGAGGACTGCCCGGCCCTCGATCCGGCGGTTGCGCCGATCGCTTTCGATGAGCAGGACCCGCACTCGCAGCGTCTGATGAAAGCCTGCGATCACGAGGCTTTCGACATCAGCCCGGAGGAGATCAGACGGGCAAGACGCGGCTATTTCGCCAATATCTCCTATGTCGATGAAAAGATCGGCGAGATTCTCGATGTGCTCGAACGCAGCCGCATGGCCGACAATACGATCATCCTCTTCGTGTCCGACCATGGCGACATGCTCGGCGATCGCGGCCTCTGGTTCAAGATGAACTTCTTCGAAGGGTCGGCCCGCGTTCCGCTGATGATCGCAGCGCCCGGCTGGGCGCCGAAGCGCATCGACCAGCCGGTTTCCACCCTCGACGTGACGCCGACGCTCGCCGGCCTCGTCGGCATCGATATAGCCTCACTGAAACCGTGGACCGAGGGTTGGGATCTCGCTCCGCTTGCCCAAGGCACCGGCAGCCGCGGCCCCGTGCCGATGGAATATGCCGCTGAAGGTTCCGAAGCGCCGCTCGTCTGCCTGAGGGATGGGCGATACAAGCTGTCGCTCTGCGAGAAGGACCCGCCGATGCTGTTCGACCTCGAGGCCGACCCGAGAGAATTGAATAATCTGGCGAGCGATCCCTCGCATGCGGAAGGCTTGGCGCGGCTAACCGAACAGGCAAGCCGGCGCTGGAACCTTGGCGATTTCGACGCAGCCGTGCGCGAAAGCCAGGCGCGACGCTGGGTGGTCTATTCAGCGTTGCGCAACGGCGCCTATTATCCCTGGGACTACCAGCCGCTGCAGAAAGCCTCGGAGCGCTATATGCGCAATCACATGGATCTGAATGTGCTGGAGGAGAGCCAAAGGTTCCCGCGCCAGGAATAAACGTGATTAACCGGTCTTTCGCGCCGGCGCCTCGCGCAGGAAACCCTCAATGAACTGCTTTTGCAGTAGGATGCCGTCCCATTCATCGGGGAAGAAGGGCGAGTCATAGATGAGCGTGAAAGGCCCGGCGTAACCGGCCTTCTCGCACATCTCCAGGCACTTGCGGTAATCGTCAGCATCGAGACCTGCAGGGCCATAATCGGCCTTGGCGTGGCAGATCTCCGCCCGGCGCATGATATCGGCAAGACCTTCGTACTTGGCGGGTGCCGACCAATTGCCGAGGTCGCCGTTAAGGCCGACCTTGCCGTCCAGCCGGTCCAGCAGCCAGTTCATCTCCAGCGGCGACGGCAGCAGGTCGAACCAGTTCTCGACAACGACGCGCACCCCACTGCCTTTGGCCTTGTCGGCCAACCAGTTCAGATGGCGGGCAGCGCGAGCAAGGTTTCCCTCCGTCGGCTTCTGCTTGCCGGCAATGACCCGCATCCGCTCAGCCCCGAGGGCAGCGGATATGTCGATCCAACGCGCCATCCATTCGACGTCGCGTTCGGCCGTTTCGGGATGGCTCGGGTCACCGTCCTCGACGAGCAGCGTCTGGAACAGCACATTGGACGCTGCCATCGCGTCGCGCAGCTCGTGGAGGTAGCCGGTTTCGAGGCTCGGCAGATGGAAGGAACAGATCTCCAGCCGATGGATGCCACGTACCGCCAGCGCCGCCGGAACGTCGATCAGCGCCGCGACACCGGGGCCATACGGTTCTTTGGGGGCAGCGCGTTTGCTGGGATCAGGGCTGTAGGCATGGACCGCGCCGAGCAGCCGGTGCAGTGACCACGTCGAAACCGCAAAGCGTTCGTTCTGCAAAAGCTGCATGTGCCTTCCTCCAGAAAGCTTCTCGTTCCATTAATGGCAAAAAAAGCCCGCGCTCTTCAATTGCCGTCAAGCGAAATCGCCACGGATGACTGCCTCGGCGGCCAGGGCAGCCCCCAACAGCGCCTCGTCGCGATTGGCGGTCGCTGAAAGCAGCAGGCCGACAGGCATGCCGGCCCCGGCCGTGCCGCAGGGGATGGAAACGCCGCACGAGTCGAGGAAATTGCCGAGCGCGGTGTTGCGCAGCGTCTTGTTGTTGGTCGCGAAGAAGAGCTCGTCGTCGCGCTCCAGCGGGCTGATCGGCGGAGCGACATGGGCGACCGTGGGAAAGGCGATCAGACGATTGCCAATGAGACGGTCGGTATCGGCGATCAGGCGGCTGCGCGCCTGCAGTATCGCGATGTAATCGGGCGCCGTCGTCCTGCTTCCCAAGCGAGTGCGCATGACGACGCGGTGGTCCATACGGTCTGCGTCCGGTCCCGCGAGGCGTTCATGGTGAAGGGCGAACGCCTCTGCCGTCACCAGCGGACCGTATCTCGTCATCAGATCGAAAATCTCGTTGAACGCTGGGATGACGGTGCGGGATATATGGGCGCCGGCCCTTTGTAGGCGTTGCAACGCTGCCTCGAACGCGGCGACGACACCCGGTTCGGCTTCATCGAAAACAACATTTTCTGGCACAAGCAGTTCCAGCCCCGGCAGGGCAGGCTCGACAACGTCAGGCGCGGTCAAGCCCCGCATTGCCGCATCGATCCAGACTGCGTCCCTGACGCTGCGGCAGAGCGGCCCCAGCGAATCGAGGCTTTTTGCCAGCGGGTAAACTCCATCCATCGCATAACGGCCTGATGTCGCCTTGTAGCCGACGATTCCGTTGAACGCAGCGGGAATGCGCACCGACCCGCCGGTATCCGTGCCCATCGCGACAGGCACCAACCCAGCTGCGACGGCAACACCGGCGCCAGAGGAGGAGCCGCCGGGGATGCGCGGGAGATCGGTGCCGCGCGGATTGACCGGCGTGCCGTAATGGGGATTGATGCCAAGGCCGGAAAAGGCGAATTCGCTCATATTGGTGCGGCCGATGGCGACCATGCCCGCCCGCCTGAGAAGACCGACGACCGCCGCATCACGGCTGGCGGGTGCGTCGGAAGCCAGGACGATTGACCCCGCCGTCGTCGGCAGGCCTTCGATGTCGAAAAGATCCTTCCAGGCGATCGGAATGCCGTCCAACAAACCGAGCGAGCGCCCTTCCCGCAAACGTTTGGAGCAGGCGCGCGCCTCCTCCATCGCCCGACCTTCGAGCAGTGTGGTGAAGACCGCCTTGTCGGCATAGTTCGCTATGGATTCGAATACCGTCTCGGCCACATCGACCGGATCGGCGGCGCCGCCTTGGATGAGAACGGAAAGCTGGGCGACCGACATCGCGCCGAAGGATTTGCTCATGGGGCGGTCCTGATGAGAGATGCGGTCAATGACTAACCCGGATCATTCCGGCGAGCCAGAGCTTCACGATCTTTTGCATCTATTGGTACGAATTTTTGAACACTGAGTTTGAATATTGCCCCTTCAATTGCCACGATTGAAGACACACATGCATGCACGCATGGCGAGCCGGCTCGACGCGAGGGTGAGAGTTTACTCTTCGACCGGCCGCATGTGTTGCAGGAGTAATTAAAAATGACAGATTGTGAAACTTTAAGCCGTCGCCAGGACATGGTGACCCTCCACGTGAAAGAGGACGAATCTCTCGGTCCAGGCGAGCGTGACTATGTGGAACATGTCAGCGCGCAGAAACTTTCCGGTTTCGAGCGCATCGTGGTGGTCGCAGCGTTGGTTGTCTTGAGCTTTGTTGGTTTTGCCGCATATTCTTCCAGTGTGACGGATCCGGTGACGACATCGGCCATTGCCGCCACCCCTGGCGATACGCCGCATCATCAGCCTTACGGCCATTGCCGTGACAGCAGCCCTTATGCTGAACGGGTCTGCTGACAGCAAGCCGACTACCCCGGGCGACATTGTTGTTCGCCCAGGGAGAAGTTTCTTCGCCGGGCATGACGACCTCTGGCTCACGCTGCGTTGACAGCAAAAGGGAAAGAACCATGGCCGGCAAGATCGATTACAATCTCGAACGTTTCGTCAATGCCCAAAACGGCGTCTACGAGCAGGCGCTTTCCGAGCTGAAGGCCGGACGGAAAACCTCGCATTGGATGTGGTTCATCTTCCCGCAGATCGCTGGTCTCGGCGCCTCTGCAATGGCGGAAAAATATGCCATACGCTCGGCCGGGGAAGCGGCCGCCTATCTCGCCGATCCCACGCTCTCAAGCCGGCTGCTGCGCTGCGTCGAGGCTCTTTTATCGATCGACGGCCGATCGGCCCATGACATCCTTGGCTCGCCTGATGATCTCAAGCTGCGCTCATCGATGACCTTGTTTGCAGCGATCAGCGATCATGACTCGCCCTTCCACCGGGCGATCGACCGTTTTTATCAAGGAAAATTCGACGAGCGGACGATCGAGATCCTCAGCGCCAAGGACTAGAGCGGTTCAGCTTTTCACGGAAGCGCAGCACCGCTCCAAGTTTTTGTTTTTAAGCAATTCCCGGCAAAGGCGCTCCGCGCTTTGCGTGGGAAAACCGTTTCACACTTTTCCTGGAATTGCTCTAAGCGGAGCGACATGCGCCGCCAAGTTTTTCTATCAGGCCGAGATTTTGGGGCGCACATGTTGCCTACCCCGAGTAGTTGGCGTTTATTGCCCATGGCGCAAGCCAGCGAAGACCGCCTCTGTCGCCTTTTTTGTGAGTATCTGCTTAAATTCTTGAGTTGTTAGCTTTTTTTCACGATGATGCCGGTGAACGCATCCGAGTCTTGGGTAAGAATGTCTGATGGGGATCAAATTGCCAATGCTGCAGATCAGAGCTGGGACTAAATGCATTGCCCTTTTGCTGGCGACCGCAGCGATTTTGGCTGGTTGCCAGTCATCCGGCGTTGATGGTCTGGCTGCTTACGGCGACAGCGCAAAAACTCTCCAGGATGACTCGGCCGTCGCCTTCTACAAGAACGACGAGCTGATAACCAACGGCAAACTGCAGTTTCAGGAAAAGAATTACGGAAAATCCTACGCCATCTACAAGCGAGCGGTTGACGTTTTTCCGGAAGACCCGGCCGCCTGGTTAGGCTTGGCGGCCTCCGCCGATATGGTTGCCCGCTTCGATACCTCCGACCGCGCTTATCAGCAACTCTCGCGGATGATCGGCAACACCCCGGTCTACTACAACAATATCGGCTATTCTCACCTGTTACGCGGTGACCTGCGTACCGCCCGGCGCTATTTCCTGAAAGCCTATGAGCTTGATCCCGGAAACGAAGTCACTGCCCGTAATCTCGAACTGATGAAGAACAGCGTGAAGTATGCTCAGAGGTAATCGATCCTTCAGCGATCGGCAATCTGCGTCGAGATGAGAACGCCCTAGATATGAGCAGCGGCACGGCGCCCCTGGCGGCGACCACCGATTGCTTTGGAGATTTCGGCGAGTCGGTGTTTACCGTGCCTTCCGAAGAATGAGCTTGCCTTCCGGCGAGAGTGTGCGTTCGTAACGCGGCAGGTTACTGACGGAAATGCCGCCGGCTTCGATCGACGCAAGGGTGCTATCTGCAGTTTGTGTTTCCGCTGACACGCCACGGGGTGCGAAAAACTGTGCCGGTTCCTTGCCGGGTGCACTGAGGACCAAAGCTGAACCCATGCGTGCACCGCTCATGTCGTTGCGCATTCCTTCGTTGATCGACAGAATGGACTTTTGCAGGCTATCCATCTCCTGGCGGATCAGTGCGACTTCGTCGGCCTTGGCATTCTCCGCGATGTTGCGCGACTGCTTTTCCATTTGTCCTCTCAGGCCATCGATGGACCTTTTGAGCGCAGCGATGGTCTCGCGGCTCTCGCGAACATCGGCCGAGTTCTTGGCCGTATAAATGAGAACGCCGGCATTCACAGGCAGGAGCATGAGGATCAAACCGACGAGCAGCGGGTTTCTTGAGACTCTCGGCTCTGGTGTTCGCATATGGCTTGGTTTTGCGCCGTCGACTTCGACGTCGATATTCGGGATGCCGGTCATTCGCTTACTCCCCGTAAGTCATCAAATCTGCGTTGGCATTGTCCAGGAACAGGCCGTGATCAGCGCCAAGTCCGCAATCATTCCGACGTAAATACACCTTCCCACGCGCGTTCGAGCATATCAAGCGACGCGATTCGCGCTAAGCCATTAAACTCGCAGTAGGAACCGACGAAATCGAGAAGATATTTCGGATGGTAGCAAGACGCTAGCGCATCACCGTTGTACTTGCGATCGTAGAACAAGTTCAGCTCTGGGTCAGAGACAACCAATCCAGTGCCGCTGGCATAGGATTTGAAAATTCTGAGATATTCGTCGCGCGACGGAGTGTTGACAAAGATCTTGTATTTGAGGCGCCGCAAGCCTGCCTCGTCGGAGAGGTCCTTCGGCGCTATATTCGTCGAGAATACGACCAGTTCGTCAAAGGGAACCTTGAACTTCTTGCCGGTGTGCAGCGTCAGGAAGTCATATCCGCGCTCGAGAGGCACAATCCAGCGATTGATGAGCGCCTGCGGCGCCACTTGCTGACGCCCGAAGTCGTCGATGATGAAGACGCCGCCGGACGCTTTCAAGTGTATGGGTGCTTCATAGACATTTGGCCCGGCGTTGAAGGTGAGATCGAGCTGATCGAGGGTCAATTCCCCGCCCGTCTTGATCACCGGACGGCGGCATTCGATCCATCGTTGATCCGCTTTCGAATGGGAGTCCGTGCCAGCCTCCGATACGGGGTGATGCACGGCCTCGTCATAGAAACTGATGACATGACCGCCGACCTCGATGGCATATGGCACCCAGATCGTTTGCCGAAACAGTTGCGACGTCCGCTCGGCGATGCTGGTCTTCCCGTTGCCGGGCGGTCCGTAAAGCAGGATAGAGCGACCGGAGTTGATGGCCGGGCCGAGTTTTTCGACCAGTGTGTGCGAGAGCACCAGCCCCTCAAGGCTGTCGGTCAGCCGGTCTGGGGTCACGCGCTCGTGATGGATGGACTGCAAACCTATTTGCCGGCAGAACGCGTCGAGCGACACCGGCGCCGGCCCGACATATTGGCATTGGCGCGACGCCGCGTGGGCATATTCGAACCCCTTCATTGACAGCGCATATCGAACATCGGATCTGACATCCTCACCCGCCAGGCCGCGAGCCTCGAGGTATGCGAGTTTCACCAGTTCCTTGATCAAGATATTGACGATCACTTTCGGCAATTTCATGCGTTCAGCGAGATGAGAGGCCGTGGTCGTATCCTGCTCGGCCGCACATTTTGCGGCCAGCCGAAGCAAGAACGACTGATCCAATCCCGCTTGCTCTATGCTTCCCGGTGCCATTGGCATACGCGGGTCGAGGGAAATGATGGCGTCACGATTCTGTTCGAGCGAATACTGCATACGACCTCGCTTGGCTTAACCGCCGGGTTTCATGCCGATAAGAAGACTGATGACACGCATAACAACGGGCACGAGCACAATGACGAGGCTTACCGGAAAAAGGAACGCGCCCAGCGGCAGCAGCATCTTGACCGGCAAGGCGTTCGCCTTTTCCTCGGCGCGCACAATACGCAGGTCGCGCATTTCCTTGCTGTAGACCCGCAGCGTCTGCGTGACGCTGGTCCCGAGCTCCTCCGATTGGCGGAACAGAACGGACAGGGCCCGGGCCTCGTCGATTCTCAGGCGGGTGGCCAGGTTAGCGAGCGCCTCACGCAGTCGCCGGCCGCCCCGAACTTCCAGCATCATGATCGAGAGATGGAGGCCGAAGTCCTGCTGCTTGTCCACGAATTCCCGGGCAACACGGTTCGCGGCCGCTTCGATGCTCATCCCTGCATCGAGGCAGACGATCAGCATATCCATAAAATCGGGAAAGAGGCGGCGGTACTCCCTCTCCTTGGCGGTGCCACGCCGGTCGATATAAATGTTGACGAGAATAAAGGTCGCGCCCGCAGCAAACATGGCAATGATCAGGGCGCCTATCTGCGGCATGTTCGGCGCGATCCGGTTTAGGGCCCAGACCGCCCCGACCAGCATGCAGATACAAATCACCGCGCGGACCACCTGGAAGGTGGTCACCGCGCCGGCAGCAAAATAGCCCGCCCGAATCAGCCGGTTCTGGGTGGAGTTCAGATTCGTGTCACGTCGCGTAATTTCGAAATAGCGGCGGATCAGGCGGTTTTCCGCCTCGCCGAGATCGGCGATCGTCGTATCGCCAACATGGAAGTCGTCGCCCACCGCCGAGCTCTTCGACACCCGAACGGAGACCTCGCGCTGTCGAAAAAACAATTCCGAGGCTGCCGCCGAAAATATCAGCACTGCAAAGAAGACGATGAGGTAGATTCCATACTCGCTCGACATGACCGCCTCAGTACTCGAAGTTGACCATCTTGTAGAGAATGACATTCCCGATCGCCATGATGGCCAGCAGAATGCTCACAACGGCGGTTCCGTGGCCGCTGTCCCAGACGGGGTCGAAGTAGGTCGGCGACAACGCCTTGATCATCGCGTAGAGCAAAAACGGATAGATCGACATGAAGATCGCCGTGATGCGTCCTTCAGACGAAATCGCCCTGACCTTTGCCTTGAGCATCGACCGGTCTCGCAGCGTTTTCGAAAGGTTCTGCAAGATCTCCACGAGATTGCCGCCGGTTCCGGCCTGTACGCTCAACGATATCGCAAGCAGATTCAGGTCCTCGACGCCGACCCGATCGGCTAAGTTCACAAGGGCATCGTCCAGCGTCACGCCGTAGGTGAGCTCATCCGAGAGGAGGCCGAATTCGGTGCCGATCGGATCAGGCATCTCGCGTGCCACCAAAGAAATCGCCGCCGGCAGCGGGTGGCCGGCGGCCAGGCTGCGATTGGCGACATCGAGCGCTTCAGGAAGCTTCAGCTCGAATTTCTTCATGCGGCTCGCCCGGGCGCGCCAGACGACCAATGCTGGGATGAGCAGGCAGATCAGCAGAAAGATAGGTATTCTAAACAGAGTGCTCGGCACGAGGAACTGAACTGCCAGCCACGTCAAAAGTGCGCCAGCGATCGCGAAGAGGGCAAATCGCCTGGCATCGAACTTGATTCCCGACTGGGCGTAGAACCGCAGCAGCCGCTGCATCATGGGAGTTTGTCGCCAACCGCCGGCGACACCGCGCTCCTTGAGCATATCGCTATAGGTCTTGCGATGATCATCGCTGACCTCGAGCAAGCTCAACCGATGGTTCACGGCGCGGTGGCGTTCGGATGTCTTGAAGTAGCCGCGCATAATCGCTTCAACAGCGACAAGGGCCGCAGTAAAAACGGCAGCGTAAACGAGAGTGAGGGTCATTGAACAGGTCCCGTCTGCAACGGTTTACCGGGGTCAAAAATCGCTACGGGGATCTCAATCCCGAGTTCGGCAAATTCCTCGACGAATCGCGGCCGGATGCCGGTGGCGCGGAATTCGCCATGGATCCGCCCGCCTTCGTCGGTGCCGAGCTTCTTGAATTTCATAATCTCCTGCATCTGCACGACTTCGCCCTCCATGCCGGTGATCTCGGAAATCGAGACAACTTTGCGGCTGCCGTCGCTCAGACGCTGCACCTGCACGATCACGGTGATGGCGGACGAGATCTGCGAGCGAATGCTCAACTGCGACATCGGCATCCCGGCCATGCCGACCATCTGCTCAAGCCGGCCGACGGCGTCGCGGGGGGTATTGGCATGAATGGTCGTCATCGACCCCTCGTGACCGGTATTCATCGCCTGCAGCATGTCGAACGCCTCGTCGCCGCGGACTTCGCCGACGATGATGCGGTCGGGACGCATGCGAAGGGCGTTTTTCAAAAGTTCGCGTTGACGGATCTCGTTGCGTCCGTCGAGCGTCGGCGGTCGGGTTTCCAAACGCCCGACATGGGGTTGCTGCAGTTGGAGTTCGGCCGCATCCTCGATAGTGATCAGGCGCTCCTTTGGAGAAATCTGCGAGGAGAGAGCGTTGAGCAACGTGGTCTTGCCAGAACCGGTGCCGCCTGAAATGACCATGGACACTTTGCCCTTGACTGCGGCGCTGAGAAGGATGCGCATCGCATCGGCCATGGCGCCATATTGCACGAGGCGCTCCAATGTCAGCGGCTTGCGGGTGAATTTGCGGATGGAAACGAGCGGCCCATCGACCGAGATCGGCCTGATGGCGACGTTCACGCGTGAGCCATCCTTGAGGCGGGCATCAACCATCGGCGTCGATTCGTCGACGCGGCGGCCGACCGCCGAGACGATCTTGTTGATCACCCGAAGGAGATGGTCCTCGTCCTTGAAACGCACGGCGGTGCTTTCGAGCTTGCCGCTCCGCTCGACATAGACGCTGCTGTAGCCGTTGATGAGAATATCTGCGATCGTCTCGTCGGCCAGCAGTGGCTCGATCGGTCCCAGCCCGAGCATCTCGTCGGTGATATCGCGGATCAGATCGTTGATTTCCTTGGCATTCAGCGGAAAGTTGTTACTCCGGATATAGTCCTTGACCAACGGCCGGATCTCGGTCGCGATCTCCTCGTTGTCGAGCGTGTCGAGGATCCCGAGGTTGATACGATCGAGCAGGTAACGGTGCAGATTGACCCGCTCGGAAACCATGTCCGGCCCGAGAGACGCCTCTTCGCCACCCGCCGTGGCGCTGTCGGAGACCGGTCGGGCAGGCATGTTCTGAGCTGCGACGAGAGACAGGTCGGCCGCCTCCGGATGTTCGCGGCTTTCAGGCTCCTGCTGATGCTTGTAGAAACGCCCCATGATGCCGTTCGCCATGCTTCCCACCCCTGAACTATTTTACAATGACCGTGGAACCGACTTTCACCCTCTCATAGAGATCGATGACGTCGGCATTGCTCATGCGAAAACAGCCCGATGAGGCGAAATCGCCGACCGTCGACTGCTCGTTCGTTCCGTGAATGCGGTAGAGCGTGTCGGTCCCGCCCTTGAAGAGATAGATCCCGCGAGCGCCCAAGGGATTGAGCGGACCGGCAGGTACCAGGTCCGGAAGTCCGGCCGCGCGCGCCTTCATCTCGGCAGGCGGGCGCCAGTCAGGCCACTCTGCCTTGCGTCCAACCCTGACGGTCCCGCTCCAGCGAAATCCGTCACGTCCAACGCCGATCTTGTAACGGATCGCACGTCCTTCAGAGATGACGAGATCCAGCGTTCGGTTCGCGCTGACGATGACGATCGTTCCGGCCGCGTAGTTTTTTTCGATCGTCACCACGGTGCTTGTCGTCGGCCCGAGGCTTCGAGGCACAAGCCCGGCTGCCGCGGCATCCCCGGCAATGGCCAGAACGGCCAGAACCACAAGGCCGACGCAGGACCTTACGCGGCCACTGTCAATCGCCTTCATCGCACCAATGCTCCAAGTTTACCGACCGCACCGCAGAATCGCGCCCGGGAATTCACCTGAGCCGGCAGCACACCGCGGTTGACCGCCTCGCTCAAAGTATCCCAGTCATCCGCAATGACATGCGTCGGAATCTCCTTGAATATCTTCTCCGTTTGCTGTCGGCGCAGGCCGAGGCCGAAAAGCTTGGCGCGGTATTTGTTTATGATGATAAATATCTGATCCGAACTGCCTCGCAGCCGTACCAGATTGGCAAACAAATCCTTGGCTTGGGAAAGCGCGGGGACCGTCATTTCGGTGACGATGCAGATGCTGTTGACCGAAGTGAGCACCTCGTATTTCCACGGCGTGTCATAATAGGGGATGTCGACAATCGTGTGGTCGCTCTCGAAGGCGGCCACGTCGAGCATTCGCAGTACGAGTTCAGAGCCCTTCGGCGCCAGAAGGACTGACGGCTGTTTGAACGAAAGCAGTGAAAAGCCTCCTGGATGCCGCTTTCGGACCAGATCGATGAATTCGAGATCGACCCGGGAAGGATTGGCGATGACCGGTTTCAGGTCGTAGTCGTTGACAAGATTAAGATAATAGCCGAGCGATCCCGAGCAGAAATCCGTGTCGAACAAGTCGATCCGCGGCGTGGAATTTTTGGTCGGCTGGGCCAGTACATGCGCAAGCGACGAAGCGATCATGCTGGCGCCCGCGCCACCGACGGCTGAGACCACGGCATGCACCCGGCTGTCGCTGGCCCCGGTGCCTGGCGCATGGGTCGAAATCATGTCGATCAGGGCGCGGCGCTCGAGCGGCTTCTTCAGCCAGTCATTGCCGTTCAGGCGGAAGAGCAGCCGCAGCATGTCGTCCGGCAGGTCTTCGGAAACGACAACGAGGGGAATGTCGCGATAGCGGGTGCGAAATGTGAAGAGCTCCGGCTGCTGCAGCAACTCCCCGTTGTCGACGTCGAGAACGATCAGGTCGAACTGCGTCGGATCGAGCCGGCCCTTTTCTCCGAGCGCCTTCAGCGAGAGATGGCGGACATCGTAACGCGAAAGCGACCCGAACGTATCGAGCATGAAGCTCGCTGCCGCCGCGTCGTCGGAGAGAACCAGGATCTTGGTGGATGCGGCAATGTTCATGTGAGCTGTCATTTTCGCTTTCCTACGCGTAACAAGGAGTCAGCAGGTTGAGCAGGTCTTCAGGTCTTCCGTCGTGATTGTCACCGGATGGGCCGGGATGGTGACGTCGTTCAGTCCCAACAGCCCGCCGAGGATCGGCAGATCGAAGGTGATGTCCCGCACCTCCAGCCGCATCGTCAGCACGGGCCCGTCAGGGCGGCCCCAATAGCCGAGTCCCGATCGCTGGTAAGTGACGACCAGATTCTGCGGTTGGATGCGCCAATTGAGATCGCAAATGCCGGGGTTGGGATCACCGGCGGTGCAAACGCCATCGCTTCCCAGAACGATCCGGTTCAATGCCGCGGTGCAGTTGGCAAGAGCCGGTCCGCAGGTCGACGATATCGTGGCATCGTTCGGTGTGGCTTTGCCATTGTTGAGCGGATCGGCAGCGTCGGTCGGGAAAACGGCGTTGAAATTGGTCGTCAGCGGATCTGATACCGCCGCCAGTCGGGCACCATATTGCAGTGCCTTGACCGTCTGATTCCACTGCGACATGGCATAGCCGAACTCGATGAACGCGGCGAAGACCAGCATAACGATGGGGAAGGTCAGCAATGCTTCGACAAGGCTGACACCACTGCTATCCTGCCAGAATGTCTTGACCAGCCGAAGGATCACCATCCGATGTATCTCTCTTCATGGAAAGAACTGAGGGTGATGGCGTCAATTCCAAGAAAGCCGAACACCGGCGAGCTCTGATAGAGATGCGCAGTGGAAAGGGTTATGTTCCCGTCGGCATCGGGCGCACTGATGGTGATGTCGGCAGGGTCGTTCCAGCCAGGGACGCGGGGTTGAGCGTTTGCCGCAGGTGTCTGCGTTCCGTAAAATGCGATTGTCTTTGCCGTTGCTTGATTGCATGTCGGCACATAAGTTCCCGACAGCGGTCGGCATCGCGAAAGGTAACGCCCAGCATCCCGCAGACCTGCGTCGATCTGCATCCGCTGCCAAAAAATGCTGCCAAACTCCAGTATGGCCGCGGCAAAGAGCGTCACAAAGGGGACCGCGAGCAGCGTCTCGGCGAGCACCGCGCCTTCCTCCCGCCGCCAGAAGCCGAGGCACAGTCGATGCAGGATAAAATTGCGAAGCGCCATCATCTGACCAGCTCCGCTTCTTCCCGAAGGAATTCGTCCAGCGTGCCGCGTCCGCCCTTGCCGGTGATGTCGATCATCTCCAGGGAAAGGTATCGTTCGCCGGCATCCGCGATCGCCGGCTTGGTCAGGAACATGCGCGCGAAGGCTACGGCGCGGGTGGCCTTGTGACCGTTCAGATGGCCGACCGAGGCCTCATAGCCACAATTGACAATGGCCGAGAAAATCTCGCGGCGGTCACCATATTCGGCCGCCGTATAGTTCGAAAGATCCGGGCCGGCATAGCATTGGCCGCCCGTTGCCGGTGTTCCGGTCTCACCATTCGCCGAGGCATGATTGATGAGAGCCGCGTTTGCAAGCTCGTATCGATAGACGTCGTAAGCGGAGGGTTGGGTCGGTGTTCCAGTTGCCTGCGGGGGATAACTGGAGTAGTTGCTGAGAACCGTGCTCACCGAGGGCGCAGCGGTGCCCTGCGCGACATTCCAATAGGTCGTGTAATTCCAATTGTTGCCGCTGCTGATCTTGCCGCCGGCAAGCGAGGTCATGCTTGCTCCGTAGCCGAGCGGCAAAGCCTTGGTCGCATCGCCGACAACGTCTCCGACCATGACTGGATTATAGGTGTCGCAGCCCTTCTTTCCCTTGCCGCTGATTGACTGAGCGGAGCGCACGTTCTGGGCAGGTCGGTAACGATAATCTCCGTTCGCCTTGTTGAACGACGAGGAGTAGAAGCCGAAGCGCGTATTTACGCCGTCCTCGACAGGCCCCGCCTTTGCGCCCGTTTCCGTATCGAGGCTGTCCTGTGTGTAGCATGTACCGGGATTGCCGGTGGCAAGAGCCTCCGCCAGCACGGACGCACCATTGCCCAAGGGGGTCCGCAGGAAGCCGAAATTGCCGGGACCGGGATTGGACGCCGCGGTGCTGTGAAGCTCGATTTGCCGCCCGTAGAGATTTCCGGCCGCAAAATTGGTGTGCAAGGCGGCAGCTGCAGTTTCGCTGGCGCTTTCACTGGTGTTCCCCACCGGCTCGAACGGATTGCAGATAAAGATCGGCGTCACGTCGCAGGCGCTGGCGTGGTATACCGCCACGGCGTCGGCAGCGATGTTGATCGTATCGCGGGTGAAGCCAGCCGGCATCGGAAATATCGTCTGCATCGCCTGCGGCTTGGCGATGACCCAGGCATAAGACGCTTCGCTGGCCACGGTCGTTTCCATGGAAGACGGAATAGCCGTATCGTCGTTGGCCGGAATGCTCTTCAGAAAAAGCACGGTAACCGTGCTCCCGGCATCGTTGCCGGCGTCATAGGTCACGCTTATATACGAGCCAAGCGACATGCCGGTCCCGCCGCCGGAGAAAGCCGCGCTATTGGCGATTTTCTCGATCGCCGTCTGCGCCCTCGAAATGGCATCATCGCGGCCATCGAGTTCACGGGCCCCGGCCAGCGCCATCGCATCGACAGCGTTCTGAAGATCGGTATGCAGGTTGCTGCTGCGGCCGACATCGATCACCAGCAGCGAAAAGCCGAGAAGCATTGGCATGGCGATGAGCGTCAAGGCGATGACATAGCCACGATGATCATTCCAGAACCGTCTGACAACCCTGCTGAGCATTGGCGTCCCCCCATCACGGCGCTATCGCCGTGATGACCCCGTTTCGTGCATTTCCCCTGCGGCGCGCTACGCCGTTCATGCCTCCGCCAGCTACTGGCTGGCAATCGCCCCGTTGGAGGCCCCATTCGCCCCCATGGCCGGCGACGGCTGAACAACGCCCAGCCCGCCGTTCTGATATTGAGTGACCACCCTGCGGATCACCTTGCCGTCGCTTGCGATTCGGGTTCGCTGGGCTTCCGGCGGGAATGGGTCCTCGATCTGGATGGCCTTGTTTGCTTCCACGGCGTTGCCGACCCCGAAGGTGATCGTGTCGCGATGGTTCATGTAGTCGGCGCAGCCGGAAGCGAGGCCGGCGGCCGCAAAGACGAGAAGGACGCGCTTAGCGTTTTGTAGCAACGGCTTGGACTCCCTGGTTCAAGTCGAGACGGTGGCCATAAGGCCCGGTCACACCTACGCCATTTCGAAAGCGTCGGAGCATGTCCTTGTCGACTTCCAGAACCCCGAGCGCGAAGAGCTCGACGTCGTTGGACGAACGCGTCTGATCGAGTGGGCTGTAGAGGTCCTCACCCGGGCGGGCCGGGCGCACAATGTGTGGCGTGACGACGATGACGAGGTCGGATTCCTTCTTCTGGAAACTCGTCGAACGGAACAGAGCGCCGAGCACCGGTATCTGCCCGAGTCCCGGCAATTGCTGGATGTCTTTGGCATTGATCGACTGCAGCAGGCCCGCCAAGGCAAAGCTCTGGCCGTCGCGGAGCGCGACCGTGGTGCTGGCAGCGCGCGAGATGAACCCCGGATTGCCGTTGACGTTGATCGACGGATCAATCTCGGAAACCTCAGGCTCGATCTCCAGGTTGATGAGACCATCATCAAGAACCACCGGCTTGAAGGTCAGCCGCACACCGAATGGGCGATAGTCCGTCTCTGTGGCCACCGTCGTGCCGTTGTTCGTCGTCTTCAGGATCGGCACTTCACCGCCTGCATGAAAGCTGGCCGTAGAGCCACTCATGGCGATGAGGTTCGGCTGAGCCAGGCGGCGCACCAATCCCTTCTGCTCGAGGGCGTTGATCACAACGTCGATGTGGCCGCCGGAGATTTCCAACACCTTGGCGATCAGCTGGCCGAAGGGCAACGCACCCGTTGCCGCACCCTTGGGATCAAGGAGGGTACGGGCCAAGTTGCCGTTGTCATCAACGGTGATCCCCTGGCTGGCCGTTGCCTTGCCGATGCGATTGTTGTTGCCATAGCCGGACCAACCGATCCCGAGGTCACGACCCGTCTGGCGCGAGGCTTCGATGACACGGACCTCAAGCATCACCTGCTGGCTGTCACTGACGCGCAACTGGTTCAGCACTGGCTGGTCGGAATAGGATTGGGCGATTTCCATCACCCGCTGCAGTTCGATGCCGTCACGGACGAAGCCTGTCAGGCGAATGCGATCGTTGGAGTTGATGACCCTGACCCGAGCCGAGGGCGCGGCAGAGCGAATGGCGGAAGCGACTTCGCTGAAATCGCTCGCAACGCGGATGTCGATGACCCCAAGCAGCGACTTGTCGTCGCCATAGACCGAAATATTGGTGGCGCCGGGCTTTTTGCCGCGGATGAACAGCGACTTGTCGGAAAGCGGCACCACGTCGATCATATCGGCGCTGCCGATGACAAGATCACCGAAGGGCTGGCCTGTATTGAGCGTCAGCGTCTCGTTCGGAGGCAAGGTCACATGCTGGACTGATTCGCCTAAAGTGATGGACTTCTCCTGTGCGTTGGCGCGGCCGGCAACTCCGGGGCCCAAACACACACAGGCCGAAAACACTGCCGCTAGTGCCGCAAGGCTTTTCGTCCTCGCGATTTTTCTCTTGCCGTTCGCCATGCCTGCTTTAGCCCCCTCATCCGGCTCGCCGCACCTGCGGCATTCCGCATCAACATCACTGGACCAAGCCGACTCGGTGCTCCTCGCGCTTCGTCGTGTTCCAGACTCCCACTGTCACCCACTTCGGCTCAACCGGCAACACCGGCTCAACCTTTTGTTCCACAATCTGCACTTGTTTTGCCGGTTCTGGCAACTGCTTTTCCAAATCCTTGCCCAGTTCTGTCGCCATCGCCCCGCCACCGAGGTCGGCGACAGTGATCGGCCGGGTCTGCTCGACTGAGGAAGAGGCAACATTGCGAAGCGCCAGCGAGAGTGTGCCGACACTGGAGCCGAGGGTTAGGCGCTGCGCCTCGTCGGTCGTGACCTCAAAGGTCACCGTTTTCACGACGGATGGCTCGTCCTTGCGCTCGTCTGCCGTCTGGTCCACCGCAAGGACCTTGACGCCTTGCAGCAGCACGTCGACGAAGGTCTGATCGTTGCCCGCCTGCCCGCGCACGACCCGCGTCAGAAGCACGTCGACGCGATCGGAAGGCCTAACGAAGCCGGCAACGCCGAGCACATCGTTGACGCGGATGGAGACCGCCTTCATGCCCTGGTCGAGCGCCGCCGACAGCGTGGCGCGTTCGCCCGTACCCGTGATTTTCGAGGATAACACCGGCTCGCCGGGATCGATCGCCGCCATGGCATAACGCGGCTGGGCATCGTTGCCGACGACCATCTCGATGCTGACGAATGAGCCTGCGGGTGTTTCATTAGAGGGCCACGGAATGGCTCTGAGGTTTTCGGATCGGATCCGGTCACCGAAGCGCATTGGCGTGGCGGCGACTACGAGCGTCCGTTCCTCCGCCTTCACGCCGTTCATCGCCAGCAGCCGGGCCTTCTGATCGGAGAGATACTCGCGCATCCCGAAAACTGCGGCGGCGGCGAGTACAAATGCAATAACGAGGCTTAAAATTGTTGAAGAACGCATCGCGGTTACTCGCTACACTGGACGGAGCGCATCCATTCATTGATGCTAATTTAGAAGAGAGGGGTTAACAAAACCCCTCGCTTCTTCGAACGCCAATATCAGGCCGGGACAGCCAGCGAGGTCGTGAACCACCCTGCCCATGCCGTCCAAACCGCACTCAGATTGGTGCCGGCCAGTGTCACCGCCCCGATCACTCCACCAACCAGCAAGGCAAGCAGAATGAGGTATTCGGTGAGTGCGACGCCATCTTCTTCCCGCGCGAAAGCGCGTACGCTATTTACAAATGCTTTCATCGAGAATTACCTCCCAGGTAAGTGGTGCGCCGTATTTCCCCCGGCACTAGTCGTCGAGACCGCCCCTTCGACTGAAATATTAATAATCTGTTAAGTCTAATTTAGTCAATTGTTTTATACGCAGACATTCGACATTTATACTTTATGGTTAAGACGAAAAATCGCAGGACTGGTGGTAAAATCCAGCTAACGTGGCCGATATAGAGCGAAACCAAGCGTACAGAGTAGATTACTATAGCCCTAAAAGGTTGAATCGCATGATGGAACTGGTGGTTGTTATTAATTCTCTTTCAGTATTACTTTTTCTCTGCGCCGCCTGGAGCGACTTCCGCACATGGAAGATCCCTAACGCCGTCGTGCTGGCGCTCGTAACACTTTATGCACTGCGCGCCGTGGCCGTGATGCTTGGCTCCGAGGATGTCGGCGCGGCCCTGTTTGCTCCGAGCGGAATTGGTGGCGACCTTGGGGCCGGTCTGCTGATGTTCATGCTTGGGGTGGCGCTCTGGACGTTCCGGCTGTTTGGCGCAGGAGACGCCAAGCTTTTCCTGCCCATCGGCCTTTTTGTCGGATGGCACGGAATGCTGCCCTTTGCGATGTTGCTGCTCGTCCTCGGCATTCTGACGCTGCTGGCCCTGCGGCTGCCGGTGCCGCTGCCCGTCGCGCATCTCGCCTTTTTCATGCGCATCGAGGAAATTCGGGCGAGCCGGAAGATACCCTATGGCGTCATCATGGTTTTCGCGACGCTCCTGACCCTGGCTTTGCCCATGATCCGGCAGCACCTGTAGCGACGGCGACCTACCCCGAAAAGGCTCTGGCCGACCTGTTCTCCAGCGCGGCGATCTCCTCGGAGACCTCGCTCAATCGCTGACGCAGGTCGCTGTCGGTGCCGTCATCGACCTCTTCCTCGCCAAAACAATAGCGTGCCTCGTGAAGCTCGAGCTTGGCTTCGAGCTCGGCGCGTCTGGCATATAGGCGCTTGAGATAGGCGTAGTTCATCTCCCGGTCTCCACATCGTCCCGGTGATGGAAAAACGGTGTGGAGGCGGTAAGGTTCCGGTCTATCAGGTGAAAGAAGCGATCGCTGCTCGGCAGGCCTTGGCGAAATGGCCGCAACAGCCGGCGGCGCCCATTGCCTGACGGCTGACGCGCGCGCCTTCGAGCAGCAGCGTCAGCGTATCGGCAAGAAGTTGAGGTTCGCGCGCACCGGCTGCCGAACAGAGCGCGGCCAAGCGATCGCGCTGTGCGGCCTTGTGCCTCTCGATCATTTCATGGGCGGGATGCCCTTCTCCCTTGAGCTCGATGGCGGCGTTGGCGAGATCGCAGCCGGCGGGCTCGCCGTTCAGACACTGCGCCCGCATCTCCACCCAGGCGTCGAGCTGGGCGCGGGGATCGGCGGGATGAGCGGCCTCCAGATCGCGCCAAATGGCATCGGCCTTTTCGGAGGCACGCCGCAGCGTCTCGCAGACGAGTTCGTCTTTCGAGCCGAAATGCCGGTAGAGCGTCATCTTATTGGTCGAGGCGGCATCGGCGATGGCATCGACGCCGATGCCGCGGATGCCGCGCTCGCGGAAAAGCTCCACGGCCGTCGAGACGATGCGCTCCCGCGGCGGGATGCGATCTTCTGAAACGGTTGGGGAGATTTCATTCGAAGTTTCTGATTTTTTTGCGGACGAAGTCCTTGACATCAATGTGACCGATCGGTAACAACAGCATTGTTACTTACCGGTAACACCACAGACCGCGAAAGTCAACGCAGAGGGTTGGCGGCGGATGTGGAACACGGGCGACCGCCCACGAAAGGAGGACAAGCCATGAGACAGACCAGAGACGACCTGACAATATCCGAAGCCCTTCGCGACCCCCTGATCGCCATGGTGTTGCGCGCCGACGGCGTGAAGCTTGAAGACTTCAAGCAACTCCTGGAAACGGCCGCCGGGAAACGCGAACCACGCCCGACGCCGGTGGGCAAGATGATCGGAGCGCTTGCGAGCCGCGCCAATCTGCCGGCCATTCCCTGCTTCGGCTGAAAAAGCCGCCTGAATACCGGGGGATCTCTCCCTGCCCCCGACAAGGGCTGTCGTCACAAAGAGGCGGCGGCCCTTGCTGCTTGATCGTAATGGCCGGAAAGCGCCCGCAGCGTCGCTGCCACCGCCGATGTCGCGCCGGCATCGAGCCCGAGTCCCTTTATCGATTCCACCAGTAGCGCTTCCCGCACCGCCCGGTATTTCAGGCAGGTTTCAAGGCCCTTGGCCGTGGCGGCGATCACCTTCTCCTTGCCCGCCCGCGCGCTTTTCACAAGGCCGCGCTTTTCGAGCTTCTTGAGCGCATAAATCACCAGATGCGTATCCTCGACGCCGAGCACGCTGCAGAGGTCGCCGAGCCGCTTCGGCCGCTGCCGGTGCGCCACCGAATGCAACACCAGCACGTCGATCGCCGCGCAGCCGGGCTCGCCCGCCGCCGTCATGCAGCGCACCATCCAGCGGTCGAAGGCATTGCCGGCGAGGATGAGACCGAATTCCAATTCCGAAAGAACGGGAAGCGCGCCATCGGCGAGATGCGAGGAGGAGACGATCGGCCCGATTTCCGGCTGCCCGCGCTCACCTGCCATTCCATCCCTCCAAGATCACCATCTCGACGTTGACATTTTATCGATAAATCGTCAATAAATTTTCAGTTCAAAAGGAGGTCGGACGATGAGCGGACAGTGGGATTTCTGGATCGATCGCGGCGGCACTTTCACCGACATCGTCGCCCGCCGCCCCGACGGTTCGCTTGTCGCCCACAAGCTGCTTTCGGAAAATCCGGAAGCCTATCGCGACCCGGCGGTGCATGGAATCCGCGAATTGCTCGGCCTCAATCCCGGCCAGACGATCCCTTCCGAGCTCATCGGCGCGGTGAAGATGGGAACGACGGTCGCCACCAACGCGCTTCTGGAACGCAAGGGCGACCCGACCTTGCTGGTGACGACAAAGGGCTTCCGCGATGCGCTGGAGATCGGCCATCAGGCGCGCGCCGATATCTTCGCCAAGAAAATCGTCAAACCGGAACTGCTCTACGCCGATGTGATCGAGGCCGACGAGCGCGTACTGGCGGACGGCACGGTGGAACGCCCCCTCTCAGAAAATGATCTGCGGCGCGCGCTTGAAGTCGCCTATGCGCAGGGATTGCGCGCCGTCGCCATCGTTTTCATGCATGCCTACCGCTATCCCGAGCACGAACAACAGGCCGCCGCCATCGCGCGCGCCATCGGCTTCACGCAGATCTCGCCGTCGCATGTCGTTTCACCGCTGATCAAGCTTGTCGGCCGCGGCGACACCGCCGTCGTCGACGCCTATCTGTCCCCCGTTCTCCGGCGCTATGTCGATCAGGTTGCCGTCGAACTCGGCGCCGTCGAAGGAAAGGGCCCGAAGCTGATGTTCATGCAGTCCTCGGGCGGACTGACCGATGCGCATCTCTTTCAGGGAAAGGATGCGATCCTCTCCGGCCCCGCAGGCGGGGTGGTTGGCGCGGTCGAGGTCTCGCGCATCGCCGGTTTCGACAGGATGATCGGCTTCGACATGGGCGGCACCTCGACGGATGTTTCGCATTATGACGGCGAGCTGGAACGCGCTTTCGAGACCGAGGTCGCCGGTGTGCGCATGCGCGCGCCGATGATGAAGATCCATACGGTCGCAGCCGGCGGCGGCTCGATCCTGAGTTATGACGGTTCACGCTTCCGCGTCGGCCCGGAGTCGGCCGGTGCCACGCCCGGCCCGAAATCCTATCGCCGCGGCGGGCCGCTGGCTGTCACCGACGCCAACATCATGACCGGCAAGCTGCTGCCGGAATTCTTCCCCGCAATCTTCGGGCCGGAGCAGGACCAGCCGCTCGATGCCGAGACGGTGCGCGCGGCCTTTGCCGAGATGGCGCTAAAGATCGGCGGCGGGCGGACGGCGGAAGAGGTCGCCGACGGCTTCCTCGCCATCGCTGTCGAGAACATGGCCAACGCCATCAAGAAGATCTCCGTCCAGCGTGGCTATGACGTTTCCAATTACGCGCTCACCTGCTTCGGCGGCGCCGGCGGCCAGCATGCCTGCCTGGTCGCCGACAGCCTCGGCATGAAAACGGTGCTGATCCACCCCTTCTCCGGCATTCTTTCGGCCTATGGCATGGGGCTCGCCGATATCCGCGCCACACGCCAGCGCGCGGTGCTGACGGAACTCGGAGCCGCCCTGCCGACAATCGGCGGCATCCGGGCCGAGCTGGAGAAAGAGGTGCGCGGGGAACTTATCCTGCAGGGTGTCGAGCCCGGCGATATGGAAGTCGTCACCCGGCTGCACCTGCAATATAAAGGCACCGACACGGCGCTGCCGGTCGCCTTCGGGCCACAGGAGGAGATGACGCAAGCCTTTGCCGCCGCCCATAAGAAGCAGTTCGGTTTCATCTTCGACGACCGGCCTGTCGTCGTCGACTCCATCGAAGTCGAGGGCATCGGGGGCGGCGCCGATATCGAGGAGATGGACGGCCAGGCGGCGACCTTCACGCCGCAAGCGCTGCGCACGACCCGCTTCTATTCCGGCGGAACCTGGCACCAGGCTGGTATTTTCAGGCGTGATGCGCTGAAGCCGGGCGCCGTGGTCGCGGGACCTGCCCTCATCATCGAAGCGCATCAGACGATCGTCGTGGAGGCCGGTTGGCAGGCACGGCTTACCGGCCACGACCATATCGTTCTCACCCGTGAGGTCGCGCTCTCCCGCAATTCCGCGATCGGCACCAGCGCCGATCCCGTCATGCTCGAAGTCTTCAACAACCTGTTCATGGCGATCGCCGAACAGATGGGCGTGACGCTGCAGAACACCGCTCACTCGGTCAATATCAAGGAGCGGCTCGATTTCTCCTGCGCCGTCTTCGATCGCACCGGCGCACTCGTCGCCAATGCGCCGCATATGCCCGTCCATTTGGGATCGATGGATCGCTCGGTCGAAACGATCATCCGCCTCAACGAAGGCCGCATTCGTCCCGGCGACGTCTTCGCCCTCAATGCGCCTTACAACGGCGGCACGCATCTGCCCGACATCACGGTCGTCACGCCGGTGTTCGACGACGACAGCGAGACCATCCTGTTTTACGTCGCCTCACGCGGCCATCATGCCGATATTGGCGGCAAGGCGCCGGGTTCGATGACGCCGCGGGCGACCAAGGTCGATGAAGAAGGCGTGCTGATCGACAACTTCCTACTAGTCGACAACGGCCGTTTCCGCGAAGCCGAATTCGCCGCAATGTTGCGGGAGCATCCTTATCCCGCCCGCAACCCGGCTCAGAACCTCGCCGACGTGAAGGCGCAGATCGCCGCCAACGAAAAGGGCGTTCAGGAGTTGCGCAAGATGGTCGCCCATTTCGGGCTCGACGTCGTCGAAGCCTATATGGGTCATGTCCAGGACAATGCCGAGGAGAGCGTTCGCCGGGTGATTGTCCGCCTCAGCGACAGCGAATTCACCTATCCCACCGATCAGGGCGCCGTCATCAAGGTGAAGATCACCGTCGACCGGAAGGCGCGCGAGGCGACGGTCGATTTCACCGGCACGAGTGCGCAGCAACCGACCAATTTCAATGCGCCGGAACCGGTGACGCGCGCCGCCGTGCTCTATGTCTTCCGCGTCATGGTCGAGCAGGCGATTCCGATGAATGCCGGCTGTCTACGGCCGATCCGGATCATCGTGCCGGACGGTTCGATGCTGCGTCCGGCCTATCCGGCTGCCGTCGTCGCCGGCAATGTCGAGACCAGCCAGCATGTGACGAATGCGCTATTCGGGGCGCTCGGAACGCTGGCAGCCGCCCAGGGCTCGATGAACAACCTGACCTTCGGCAACGCCACCTACCAATATTACGAGACGATCTGCTCCGGCGGCCCGGCCGGCCTGCTCAACGACGGCACCGGCTTCAGCGGCGCGGACGGCGTGCACACGCATATGACCAACTCACGGCTGACCGACCCCGAGGTGCTGGAGTTCCGCTTTCCCGTCGTGCTGGAGGATTTCCACATCCGCCGCGGCTCCGGCGGCAAAGGACGATACAGTTCCGGCAGCGGCACCGAGCGGACCATCCGCTTTCTGGAAAAGATGGATTGCAGCATTCTCTCCTCGCACCGAACGATTCGGCCTTTCGGCCTCTTCGGCGGGGAAGACGGGCAACTGGGGAAAACCGAGATCCGTCGTGCGGACGGCAAGCTCGAAAGGCTGGAAGGCTGCGACCAGGCAATACTCGCCGCCGGCGACGCCGTGATCGTCACGACGCCGACCGGCGGCGGCTACGGCAAGCCGTGACTGAAGCGCGCATCCTACCAGATCGTGATTACGCGCTTCAGATCCTTGTATCCGTGCATGCCTTCATCCCGGAACCGCCAATTCCGGGCGACATGCATTAAAGGATCGGTTTGCCGCCTGTAACCGCGATGGTCGTGCCGGAGACATAGCTCGACAAGGGATCGGCCAGCATGACATAGGCCGTGGCCAATTCGGCCGGCTGGCCGGGCCTCTTCATAGGCACCTGCTTGCCGAAATTGCTGACGCTGTCTTCGGGCAGCGTCGAGGGAATGAGCGGCGTCCAGATCGGCCCCGGCGCCACAGCATTGGCGCGGATGCCCTTTTCGGCCAGAAGCTGGGCCAGTCCGGCAGTGAAATTCTGGATTGCGCCCTTTGTCGTCGCGTAGGCCAGCAGTGTCGGGTTCGGATTGTCGGAATTGATCGAGGCCGTGTTGATGATGGCGCTGCCGGGCTTCATATGGGCGACGGCCGCCTTGGTCAGGTAGAACATCGCATGGATGTTGACTTTGAAGGTCAGTTCCCACTCTTCGTCGCTGATCTCGTCGATGCTCTTGAAGCTTGCCTGGTGCGCGGCATTGTTGACGAGAATGTCGATACCGCCGAGCTCCTTGACCGCCGTCTCGACAATCTGTCGGCAATGGGCGGGATCCTGAATATCGCCGCTGACCAGCACGGCCTTGCGCCCGGCCTGTTCGACGAGCCGCTTCGTCTCGTCGGCATCCTCATCCTCGTCGAGATAAGAGATTACCAGGTCTGCGCCTTCCCGGGCATAGGCAATCGCCACTGCGCGGCCGATGCCGCTATCGCCGCCGGTAATGATCGCCCGCTTGCCCTTCAGCCGTTCGGATCCGCGATAGGTTTTTTCGCCATGGTCGGGAACCGGGTCCATCTGGGCGGTGAAACCCGGCATCGGCTGTTTCTGGGACGGGAAAGGGGGTGTCGGATAATGCGTCATTATAGCCTCCTTAGTTGAGGGACAAACTCAGGCTGCGGCTGGTTGTTCCAACGGCATTGCAGCCACATCGCTTTCCGAATAAAATGACCAGAAAATTGGTCACGGAGACAATATGATGGCACGTGTCAACCTGGCGGAAGCAAAAGCCCACCTGAGCGAGTTGCTCAATAGGGTGGAGGCCGGCGAAACCGTCGAGATATTGCGGCATGGCAAGCCGGTGGCGCAGCTCGTGCCGGTGAAGACGCCGAAACAACCGATCGATGTCGAACGGCTGAAAGCATTGACGGCCTCGATGAAGCCACCGGCCGAGCCGGTCGATTCCGCGACCTTCATTCGCGATCTGCGCGATACCGATCGTTATTGATGCTTTACATCGACACATCAGTCCTCGTCGCCGCATGGACGGTCGAAACCCGCACGGACGACGTGCAGCAATGGCTGGCGGAGCGTCGATCCGAGGAGATCGCCGTCAGCAGCTGGACGATAACCGAATTTTCAAGCGCCATCGGGCGCAAGGCGAGAAACGGACAGATCGATCCGGCCGATCGCAGCAAAGCTTTGGCGCTGTTCAAGGAACTATGTTCGACGACCTTCGAGTGCCTGCCGATATCGCGGGCGCACTTCATCGAAGCGGCGCGAATGATCGAACAGTTCAATATCGGTCTTCGTGCCGGTGATGCGCTGCATCTCGCCGTCGCAATCGATAGCGACGCCACGCTCGTCACGCTGGACAAGGGGCTGGCAAAAGCCTGCAGCCTCATCGGAGCGCGTCACCGCTTGTTATGAGGTCGGCGGTATCGGCGGATGCGGAAACCACGCAGTCTCCCGGTTCCACCGCCGCCACATTCGGACCGACGATCAACCTACAAAATGTTGCGATTTGCCACAGCGACCGCTGTACCATAGTAATGTAATATGGTCGCAGTGTTCATGAGGTGCATGAAATTGGACGGAAAGACATCGCCCGCAGTTTACTCCGAAGATGAGAGCCTTGTCGGCGAAGCCGGCGGCAAGAGCGCGCGCCGCGCCCGCGTCAGCGGCATCGACCGCGCTCTTCAGGTGATCGATCATCTCTATGAAACAGGATCGCCGGCCGGCGTCTATGCCATCGCCAAGGCGGTGAAGGCGCCGCTATCGACCGTCTACGTCATCGTCGACGACCTCGTCGAAAAGAATATGCTGACGCGCCAGGCGGATGGCTCGATCTGGCTCGGCGCCCGACTTTATCATTACGGGCTTGCCTATGCCCGGTCGCTGGATTTCATGAGTATCGCCACCCACGAAATGCACGATCTCTGTCGCCAGGCCGGCGAAACCGTGCAGGTCTGCGGCCGTGACGGCGATTACATGCTGGTGCTTGCCATGGCGGATGGCCCGAGCCACTTCCAGGTGGCGTCGCGCGTCGGCACCCGGGTGCCGCTCAACTGGACCGCATCGGGCCGCCTGCTCGTCGGCCATCTGCCCGAAGAGGAACGCATCGAGCTTTTCAAACGCTGCGCCCGCTCGTCGCCGACCGGCCGCGCCGAGATCGATCCGCGCACCCTATCGGAAGCGGCCGGCAAGGCCTTCGAGGCGCGCCTGTCGATCCAGGCCGGCGAATCCGATTATGCGGTCGCCTGCATCGCCTCGCCGATCTGCGATCGCGACGGCCAGTGCGTTGCCACCATTTCGATCGTGCTGCCGGAGCAGAAGGCCTTTTCCGACGAGAACCATTATACGGCGCAAGTGCGCAATTCTGCGGAGCGGATCGAAAAACTGATGGGTTGGCGCAACCGCTGACGTGAGCTCGGACACGATCCTTGAAGGATTGTCCTCTGACTGCATTGCATCTATATTGACGTCACTGACAGCATTTGGGGTCTGAATATGGCCGTTCTGACAGTTCGAAACGTGCCTGATGACGTGCATCGCGCATTGCGTGTCCGGGCGGCGATGCATGGCCGCAGCACCGAGGCGGAAGTTCGCGAAATCCTGCAAAATGCCGTAAAGCCCGAGCAGCGCATTCGCATGGGAGACGCTTTGGCTGAACTCGGCCGGCAATTGGCGCTGACCAATGATGATCTCGAGGTGCTTGATCAGCTGCGCGAAAGGGCGGCGGCGGAGCCCTTGAGATTTGAATGATCGTACTCGATACGAATGTGCTTTCCGAGACGATGAAACCGACGCCCAGTTTGGCTGTGCGCGCGTGGCTCAACGAGCAAGCCGCGGAAACGCTGTATTTGTCGAGTGTTACCTTGGCCGAATTGATGTTCGGCATCGGCGCCTTACCGGACGGTCGACGCAAAGCGGCCCTGACCGAGATGTTTGGCGGCTTACTAGCACTCTTTGGGGATCGGGTATTGCCATTCGACGTCGGAGCGGCCCGGCATTATGCCAACCTTGCCGTCAGAGCTAGAGCCTTTCATGTTTTGACGGAAGCATAGCCCGCATTTGAGAAGTAGTTGGCGCATTCCTCTGGCTTGATGGTGTCGGCGAGTAAGCCCAGATGGCGCCAGGTTTCCTCGATGGTTCGCTTTTGGGCCTGGCGCATCCAGTGCTTGATCTTGGCGAAGGCTTGTTCGATCGGATTAAGGTCGGGGGAATATTTTGGCAGGAACCAGAGCCTGGCGCCGACGGCCCTGATGGCGTCGCGGATGGCTTTGGCTTTGTGAGAGCCGAGATTATCGAGGATGACGATGTCGCCAGGTTTGAGGGTCGGGATCAACTGCTGGCGGACATAGGCGTGAAAGCATTCGCCATTGATGGGACCGTCAAAGACGCAGGGCGCAGTGAGCTTGTCGCAGCGTAGGGCGCCGAGGAAGGTCAGGGTGCGCCAGCGGCCATGCGGGGCAAAGCCGCGCAATCTTTTGCCCCTCGGCCCCCACCCGCGTAACGGCGCCATGTTGGTGCGGATCCAGGTCTCGTCGATAAAGACGAGCCGCTTCGGATCGAAGCGGTCTTGCCAGGCTTTCCAGCGGGCTCTGCGCCGGGCAATGTCGGCGCGGCCCTGCTCAAGGGCGAACAGCGTTTTTTTTAAAGCTCAAGCCCTCGCGGCGCATGAACTGCCAGATGGCATTGTGGGAGACGCTCACGCCACGGGCGGCCAACTCATCCTTCAGCCGATGTAGCGTCAGATGCGATGTCTGCTCGATCTGCTCGACGATGAAGGCGCGGTGCGGCTCCAGCACACGTCGGCGATGGCCGCCCATCTTGCCCGGTGACACACTGCCGGTGGCCCGATAACGCTGTGACCACTTCACCACGGATGAGACAGCTATGTCGAACCGCTCCGCCACCACCCGGCAGCTCTGACCGTCCACAACCGCTGCAACGACTCGCTCGCGAAGATCATTCGAATAGGGTCGCGTCATGGATGCTGGCCTCCATTCCAGCATCCATCATGAATCACAAATCTGCTGATTTGGGAATCCAGAACCGATTCCGATAAGCAATGAGCCGCTCTAGAACGAACGGCAAAGGCTTCCCGACGCCGGACGGATATATCGCCGCCATCGCCGCTTCGAAGGGCTTTGTTGTCGCGACACGCGATATAAGCCCCTTTGAGGCGGCGGGACTGACTGTCGTAAATCCCTGGAACCATCGATCACCTGAGGCCTCTCGGGAGAATTTATGATCGGACCCCGCCTCGCGGCGGATTCTATCTGTAGGAATAGCCGTGGCTGTGGCGCACCAGCCTGCGCGCCCGCGGCACGTAGCGGCTGGCGGCGACGGCCTCGCCACCAATCACCGCATAGCGTGGCTCGAACAGCTTGTTGAGCATCGAGACATCACCATTCGAATCCGTCGCCTCGAGTTCGGACTCGACGAGGTCGAAAACGGTGAATTCGGCTTGCGCGCCGACGGCAAGCCGGTTCTCCATCGGCAGCTTGATGACCGAGGCCGGCGCATGGGTGACTGCTTCCACGACCTTGTCGAAGGGCATGCCGACGCTCAGCAGCTTCGACATCGTCGTCGCCAGGTCCCAGACCGGAAAGTTCATCGAATGGCCGTGCAGGTCGGTCGAGATCGAGAACGGCAGAAGCCCGCGCGCGATCGCCGCTTCGGCGACCTTGAAGGAGAAGGAGGCGCCGCCATGGCCGATGTCGAGGCGGATGCCTTCGGAGGCGCAGCGCTCGGCGAGATTGAAAAGATCCTCGTCCTCCATGATGCTCGAACCGGCCTTCCCGTTGAAGCAATGGGTGACGACGTCGCCGGGGCCGAGAATTTCAAGCACTTCGTCATAAAGCGCCGGCGGCTCGCCGACATGGACCATCATCGGCACTTTCAGGATCTTGGCGATCTTCTTGCCGAGCTTGACGGGAGTGACACCCCAGGAGCCGGTGATGACGTGGCTGGCGCGCACCTTGATGCCGACGATGTGCTCGCTGTTTTCAGCGTAGACGTCGAGAATGCGGTCGAGATCGATATCTCTGATATCCCTGAGCTCGGCGACGCGGTTGCAGGCGACGAGGCCGATCGAGCCGAGGTTCAGGAAGGCCTTGATGCGCTCGCGTGAGGGCTCGATGATATACTCGCGGAAGCCATGGAAATTCGCCTCGCCGGCCGAACCGGCGTCGACCAGGGTGGTGACGCCGCGCTCGAGACCGCATTCGGACGGGCGGATGGAGATGTCGGTGCCGCCATGCCAGATGTGCACGTGCAGATCGATCCAGCCCGGCGAAATGAAAGCCCCCTTGCCGTCGATGCGTGTCACATCCTCAGCGGCTGGAAGCGATGGACCGATCCGGGCGATGCGGCCGTCGGCATTGACGAGAATGTCGATCACCCCCTCGGATGCGCCCGCACCGAAAGCCGTCGGTCTGACATTGGTGAGGAGAAGCGGCTTCTTCGCCTGGTCGCCCGACATGATCATATTTGCAAATTCCATAGTTATGACATGTTAATCCTTATAATAGGATAAAATCGAAGAGACTGCTGTCAAGAGAAATGAAGCGCAGCCAGCCGCACGGGAACGGCGGCAGCGCGCTCGTTCTCAGCCGCACTCGCCGTCAAGGAGCGGCAAATTTTTCGAGCGATTTCAATCCCGCAGGATCGAATATTCAAGCCGTTTGAGGTGGTCGCGATCGGCGATGGCTTCGATTGCCGCAATCCTGTCGTCGGCGATAGTAAACGCCACCACGACGCGGATCTGACCCGCGATGCGCACGACGAAGCCAAGCTCGCCGTCGACGATGGCGATCTCTGCCGCCTGCGCCCGGCCCTTGAACAACTCTGCCACTTCGGATGCGCCGCGTCTTTCGCCGAAGGCGCCGAAACGCGCTGCCGTCGCATCCAGGCGAAACACGACATCTGGGGCGAGCACGGCAATCAGCGCCTGCAGATCGCCGTTGCGCGAAGCCGTCAGAAAGGCCTCCGCAATCGTTCGCTTGCGGCCGAGATCGACATCCGGCGTCTCGTCCACACCCTGCACCCGGCGGCGGGCACGGCTCGCGAGCTGGCGGGCGGCGGCGGATGACCGGCCGATAATCGGCGCAATTTCGTCGAAGGGAAGATCGAACATGTCGTGCAGCACGAAGGCAACCCGTTCGGCAGGCGCCAGCGTCTGCAACACGACGAGCAGCGCCACGCCCACTGAATCGGCGAAGGCGGCGTCGCGTTCCGGATCCTTGGCCGGATCGGCGATCGCTGCATGGACCGATGTCTCCAGCGGCTCCTCGCGCCGGGTCTTGCGGGCACGCAGCATATCGAGGCAGATGCGCGCCACCACCGTCGTCAGCCAGCCGGCGAGATTGCCGACGTCAGTCCTATCCGCGCGGGTGAGCCGCAGCCAGGTCTCCTGAACCGCGTCTTCGGCCTCGCTGCGCGACCCCAGCATACGATAGGCGGCCGCCTTCAGATGCGCCCGGTTGGCTTCGAATTGATCGGCCAGCCAATTATTCTCGTTCATCCGTCACATTCCTTCGCTGCGTTCCGTCACATCAATGACGAATGAACCCGGGCCGGTGTGACAGCGCCGGCGGATCGTCGCACCCTAAACGCATCAAGGAGACATATCATGCAGGAGAGAATGGGAAATCCCGCCCTCGTGCTTCCAGAAGCCATGCAGGCGCTCAATGCACTCAGCAAGGTGCCGACCGAAACGGGCCTTTCGCCAAAGCTGCTCGAACTCGTCAATCTGCGCGCCAGCCAGATCAACGGCTGCAGCGTCTGCATCGATGGTCATTGGCGCATTGCCCGCAAACACGGCGAAACGGATGAGCGGCTCTTTGCCGTCGCCGGCTGGCGCGACGCCCCCTATTATAGCGAGGCTGAACGCGCCGCTCTCGCCTTGACCGAGGCGGTGACCCGCACCAGCGACCGCGCCGACCCGGTGCCTGACGAGATCTGGGACGAGGCGACCCGGCATTATGACGGCCGGAGCCTTGCGGCTCTCGTCATCGCCATCGCCAACATCAATGTCTGGAATCGGCTGAACATCGCAACCCGTCAGATCGCCGGCGCCTGGAAACCGTGATCGGCGATTGCCGGCAGCGTTTCACCCCACGCTGCCGGCGACCACACCTTTATTCAGCCCGGCAGCTCAGATGATGCCGCCGCCGCCGGCAACCGACGCCGGGCGCTCGGCCGCCACCTTTTTGCGGTAGCCGCTGGCGCGGTAGGCAGCAATCGGATCGATCGCGCCGCCGGCGCGGCGGCGGGCCTCGGCGAGGATCGGCTCGACATCGGCGCGATAGGCGCGCTTCAGCGTTTCTGACGCCATCAGCGCGTCATTGTCCTCTTGGTAGCCCACGAGGGCCTTGCGGTCGACGAGGAGCGCCTGCGCATAGGCGCGGCGGATTTCATTGGCGCTGTTGATCAGGCTCTCGATCGGATCGGTGACATTGTGCGACTGGTCGATCATATGGGCTGGGTTGAAATCGTTGACGCCGCGCTGTTCGGCATCCACCAGCTCGTTGAATACCAGGAACAGCCGGTAGGGATCGATGACGCCGGCATCGAGATCATCGTCGCCATATTTCGAATCGTTGAAGTGGAAACCGCCGAGTTTGCCGAACTGGATCAGGCGGGCGACAATCATCTCGATATTGGTGTTGGGCGCATGGTGGCCGAGATCGACGAGGCACTGGGCTTTGGGGCCGAGGGTCTGGGCGATCAGATAGTTGGTGCCCCAGTCCTGTACGATCGTCGAATAGAAGGCCGGCTCGTACATCTTGTGCTCGGAGAACAGCTTCCAGTCGTCGGGCAGCGCCTTGTAAATGTCAGCCATCGAGGCGAGGTAACGCTCGAAGGCCTTGGTGAAATTGCTCTGGCCGGGGAAGTTCGACCCATCGCCGATCCAGACTGTCAGCGCCTTGGAGCCGATCACTTTGCCGATCTCGATGCATTCGAGATTGTGCTCGACCGCCTGGGCGCGTGTTGCCGCGTCGGTGTGGCTAAGCGAGCCGTATTTGTAGGAATAAGTCTGCCCCGGCGCGTCGGAAAAGGTGTTCGAATTCATTGCGTCGAAGCCGAGGCCGAGCGCATCACCCTTGGCTTTCAAATCCCGTGCATCCGCTTTGTCCCAGGGAATATGCAGCGACACATTCGGCGTTGCCTGCGTCAGCTGATTGATGACGGCGCAATCGTCGAGCTTGTCGAAGATGCCGCGCGGTTCGCCGGTGCCGGGAAAGCGGGCGAAACGCGTGCCGCCGGTGCCCACGCCCCAGGAAGGAACGGCGACGAAGAACTCCGCCACCTTGCGTGTCACCGCCTCTATATCGACGCCGCGGCGATCAAGCGTCGCCCCCAGCGCCTCGTAATCGGCTTTCAGCGCGGCTGCCCGCTTGTCGTTTTCGCTCGCGACCAGATCCTGCGCGATCCTGAACTCGGCCATTTTTTCCTCCCGGTTCTGCAATTTCTACATTGGAACTGCCGTGCGGCCGCCCCTCATCCGCCTGCCGGCACCTTCTCCCCGTTCAGACGGGGAGAAGGGGATATGCCGCGCCGTCTCCGTCTCACTCCAACATTTCGTTGGGCAAGTCCCCTCTCCCCGTCTGAACGGGGGGAGGGTTAGGGCGAGGGGCAGACGCATCCGCCCCCAGTCAAAATCAGCGCGTAAAACTCTGAACGTTGCCGGCGTCGACGTTGATAATGTTGCCGGTCGATTTCGCCGACAGATCTGACGCCAGGAAGTAGACCGCCTCGGCGATATCTTCCGGGAAGACGTTGAGCTTCAGCATCGACCGCTTGCGGTAATGTTCCTCCAGCTCGTCGACCTCGATCTTCGAGGAGGCCGCACGCTGTTCACGCCACTCGCCGCTCCAGATCTTCGAACCGCGCAGCACCGCATCGGGGTTGACGGTGTTGACGCGTATGCCCGCATCCGCCCCCTCCAGCGCCAGGCAACGGGCGAGATGGATCTCGGCCGCTTTGGCGGTGCAATAGGCAGAGGCATTCGGCGAGGCGGCAAGGCCGTTTTTCGAGGCGACGAAGACGATGTTGCCGCCGAGCGCCTGACGGCGGAACAGGCGGAAGGCTTCGCGCGAGACGAGGAAATAGCCGGTCGCCAGAATATCGATATTGCGGTTCCACGTCGAAAGCTCGGTGGCTTCGATCGGCGCGGAGGAGGCAATGCCGGCATTCGAGACGAGGATATCGATGCCGCCGAATTCCACCGAGGCTTCGGCGAAGGAGGCGATCACCGCGTCTTCCTTGGTAACGTCGAGCTGGACGCTGCGCACGGAGTCGGCACCGTATTTCTTGACGAAATCGGCCTCTGTGCTTTCGAGTGCTGCCTGATCGATATCGGCAAGCACCACACAGGCGCCCTCGCCGACGAGGCGGGCGGCCGTCGCCCGGCCGATGCCGCCGGCGCCGCCGGTGACGAAGGCGACCTTGCCGGCAAGGCTCTTCGGCTTCGGCATGCGCTGCAGCTTCGCCTCTTCGAGCAGCCAATATTCGATGTCAAAGGCTTCCTGCTCCGGCAGTCCCTGATATTCCGAGACCGTCGAGGCGCCACGCATGACGTTGATGGCGTTGACGTAGAATTCGCTGGCAATGCGAGCCGTCGCCTTGTCGCGGGCAAAGGACAGCATGCCAACGCCCGGCACCAGGAAAATCACCGGATTGGCGTCGCGCATCGCCGGTGAATTGTCATGCTTGCAGTCGTTGTAATAGCGGGCGTAATCGGCGCGGTAATCTTCCAGAGCCTGGTCGAGGCCGGCGACAATCGCATCGACATCCGGCTTGGCCGGGTCGAAATCGACGATCAGCGGGCGGATCTTGGTGCGCAGGAAATGATCGGGGCAGCTGGTGCCGAGCGCGCCGAGCGGACGCAGTTCCTTGGAATTGACGAATTCGAGCACGGCGTCCTGATCGTCGAAATGGCCGAGCTTGCGCTCCTGCTTGCCGATGCGGCCGCGAATCTCGGGCATCAGGCGCGCGGCGACGGCGCGACGTTCGGCAACCGGCATGCTCTGCACGGCCGCGCCGCCGAAGATCATCTTGCCTTCGGTCTGGCCGGCAAACCACTCGATCGCCCTGTTGATGATATCGAGTGTCAGTTCGTAGCAGGTCTTGGCGTCGTTTGCCCAGGTGAAGAGACCATGGCTTTCGAGCACGACGCCCTTGGCGTTCGGATTCGCCTTGACGAAAGCTTCAAGATCGAGGCCGAGCTGGAAGCCAGGACGGCGCCAGGGCAGCCAGCCGATCTCGTCACCGAAGATCTGCTTGGTCAATTCCCTGGAGTTCTTCGATGCGGCGATTGCGATGATCGCGTCGGGATGCATGTGGTCGACATGGGTGAACGGCACGAAACCGTGCAGCGGCGTGTCGATCGAGGCGGCGCGGGCATTCAGGTTGAAGGTGCAATGCGGCAGGAAGCCGACCATGCGGTCTTCATCCTCGACACCCTTGTAGATGCCTTTCAGCGATTCCAGCTTATCCTGGTAGAGCGTGGCGAAACCGTCGAGCTTGATCGTGCCGACATCACCGCCCGAACCCTTGACCCAGAGCACCTTGACCTTGCCGCCGGTCAGCGGATCGGTTTCCATCACCTTGGCCGAGGTGTTGCCGCCGCCATAATTGGTGATGCGCTTGTCGGCACCGAGCAGATTGGAGCGATAGAGCAGCTTGCCGGGCTCATCGAGGCCTGCCGCATAACCATCATCCCACCGGTTTTCCAGAAGCCGGACGTTTGCCGCCATGTCATCCTCCCATATAGGCTTGCAAGGCGCCGCAATCCCAGCGCCCTTTCGCTCACGGTATCGCGCATCAAAAGCAGGGTTGTCAATCGAAAACGATCAAATTCGATTATTGTGCAGCGCAATATGAAAATTTATGATCGTTTGTGATTGACAGCCTCCAACGGATACGAAATAAATATGACAAGAGGAGGAGCCCAATGCACGAACGCGAACGCCATCGCATCATCTTAAGCGCCGTTCAGGAAAAGTCCGTCGTCACGATCCAGGACATTTCCGAGTTGACGGAAGCTTCTGAAGCGACGATCCGACGCGATATTGCGGCCCTTCATGTGCAGGGCAAGATCCGCCGCGTCCGCGGCGGCGCTGAAGCGGTGCATCCGCCGCAGCTCGGCAATCTTGCCGGCCGGCCCTTCAGGGTTTCAGAATCAGTCAACATCGATAAAAAACGCGCAGTTGCGCGCGCAGCCGTCGATCTCTGCGAGGCGGGTGACGCCATCATCATCAATGGCGGCACGACCACCTTCCAGATGGTGCATTACATGGCCGGTCACCGCATGCAGGTGATGACCAACTCTTTTGCCATCGCCGAACATCTGGTGAAGCATTCCAAGAACACGGTGACGGTGCCGGGCGGCGCGATCTATCGCGAACAGAGCCTCATCCTGTCGCCTTTCGACAATGACGCGATCCGCAATTTTTATGCGCGGCGCATGTTCATCGGCGCGCAGGGCGTCGGCCCGCTCGGCATCATGGAGGCGGATGCCCTCATCATCCAGAGCGAGCAGAAGCTGATGCACCAGGCCGACGAACTCGTCGTCATGGTCGATTCAAGCAAGTTCAATCGCCGGTCGAGCCTCATTCTCTGCGCGCTCGACCGCGTTTCTGCGATCATCACCGATGACGGGATTACCGACGAGGCGGCTCGCATGGTCGAGAATGCCGGCGTTCGGCTCGTCGTCGCCAGCCCGGTGGCGCAGCTTGCGAAGGAGGATTCCTCGTCGGTCGCAAGAGGCGCCGCCGAGGTGTGGACGTCTAATCTTAATGGGAGGAAAGTGACATGAAATTTGCAAAGACACTGGCGCTCGGCGCAGCGCTCGCCATCGCCATGATGGCTGGCACTGCCAGTGCCAAGGACATCAAGATCGGCCTTGTCGTGAAGTCGCTCGGCAACGGTTTCTTCGACGCCGCCAACAAGGGCGCCCAGGAAGCCGCCAAGGAACTCGGCGGCGTGGAAGTGATCTACACCGGCCCGACGTCGACGACGGCCGAAGGCCAGATCGAAGTCATCAATTCGCTGATCGCTCAGGGCGTCGACGCCATCGCCGTCTCGGCCAACGATCCGGACGCGCTCGTTCCGGCGCTGAAGAAGGCTACCCAGCGCGGCATCAAGGTCATTTCGTGGGATTCCGGTGTTGCACCCGAAGGCCGCATCCTGCAGCTCAACCCCTCGTCCAACGAGCTGATCGGCAAGATGTGCCTGACGCTCGCAAAGGACCATCTGGAAGGCGGCAAGGGCGACTTTGCCATCCTGTCGGCCACGACCACCTCGACCAACCAGAACATCTGGATCGACCAGATGAAGAAGCAGCTCAAGGATTTCCCGGGCCTCAACCTCGTCACCACGGTCTATGGCGACGACCTCTCGGACAAGTCCTATCGTGAAGCCGAAGGCCTGCTGAAGTCGAATCCGAACGTTAAGGTCATCGTCGCTCCGACGACGGTCGGCGTTCTCGCTGCTTCGAAGGTCGTCGAAGACAAGGGTCTCATTGGCAAGGTCTACGTCACTGGTCTCGGCCTGCCATCCGAAATGGCCGGCGCGATCAAGTCGGGCGCCACGAAGGAATTCGCCATCTGGAACCCGATCGATCTCGGCTACTCCGCAACCCAGATCGCCTATCGCCTCGTCAAGGGTGAGACCGACGGCAAGCCGGGCAGCGAAATTAACGCCGGCCGCATGGGCAAGATCAAGGTTGGGGACAACGGCGAAGCCGCCATGGCCGATCCCTTCGTCTACAATGCTTCGAACATCGACCAGTTCTCCAAGGTCTTCTGATCCGAAGCAGCTCTATAAAAGCCCGGCGGCCCGATAGCCGCCGGGATTTCTCATTCGACACTGGTAGAAGCCGATGAACGCCGCCTTTCAACAATCCGTCACGGACAGCAAAACCGGCGATGCCCCCGCCATTCTGGAAATGCGCGGCATCTCCCAGATCTTTCCTGGCGTGAAGGCGCTGGACAATGTCAGCATCGCACTCCATCCCGGCACGGTCACTGCACTGATCGGTGAAAACGGCGCCGGCAAGTCGACGCTCGTGAAGATCCTGACCGGCATCTACAGGCCGAACGAAGGCGAGATTCTGGTCGACTGCCGGACAGTGACCTTCGCCAGCGCCCAGGCCGCGATCGATGCCGGCGTCACCGCTATCCATCAGGAAACCGTGCTGTTCGACGAGTTGACGGTTGCCGAAAACATCTTCCTCGGCCATGCGCCGCGCACACGCTTTCGCACCATCGACTGGCAGGTGATGAACAGCCGCTCGAAGACGCTGCTGACCGCGCTCGAAAGCAATATCGATCCGACGATCCGGCTGAAGGACCTCTCGATCGCGCAGCGCCACTTGGTGGCGATCGCCCGCGCTTTGTCGATCGAGGCCCGCATCGTCATCATGGACGAGCCGACGGCCGCCCTTTCCCGCAAGGAGATCGACGATCTCTTCCGCATCATCAAGGGTCTGAAGGAACAGGGCAAGGCGATCCTGTTCATCAGCCATAAGTTCGACGAGCTTTACGAAATCGCCGACGATTTCGTTGTCTTCCGCGACGGCCGCGCCGTCGGCCAGGGCCGGCTGAAGGAAACGCCGCAGGACGAAATCGTCCGCATGATGGTCGGCCGCGACGTCGAAAACGTTTTTCCGAAGATCGAGGTTGCCATCGGCGGCCCGGTGCTCGAGGTCGAAAAATACAGCCACCGCACCGAGTTCCGCGACATTTCGCTGACGCTGCGCAAGGGCGAGATCCTCGGCATTTACGGCCTGATCGGCGCCGGCCGCTCGGAACTGGCGCAATCGCTCTTCGGCATCACCAAGCCGCTCTCGGGGCGGCTGACGCTCGAGGGCCGGGAAATTTCGATCAATTCGCCGCATGATGCGATCAGAGCCGGCATCGTCTACGTGCCGGAAGAGCGCGGCCGCCACGGCCTGGCGCTGCCGATGCCGATCTACCAGAACATGACGCTGCCGTCCTTGGCGCGCACCTCGCGGAAGGGGTTCCTGCAGGCGGCGGAAGAATTCGGGCTCGCCCGCAAATATGCCGAGCGGCTGGATCTGCGCGCCGCCGCCCTCTCCGTGCCGGTCGGCACGCTGTCGGGCGGCAACCAGCAGAAGGTCGTCATCGGCAAGTGGCTCGCCACCATGCCCAAGGTCATCATCCTCGATGAACCCACAAAGGGCATCGACATCGGTTCGAAGGCGGCCGTCCACGGCTTCATCAGCGAGCTTGCCGCAGAGGGCCTCTCGATCATCATGATCTCTTCCGAACTGCCCGAGATCATCGGCATGTCGGACCGGGTGCTTGTCATGAAGGAAGGTCTGTCCGCCGGGCTCTTCGAGCGCGATCAGCTTTCGCCGGAAGCGCTGGTGCGCGCGGCGACCGGAAATGCATGAGGTGATGAGCATGGCCAAACTGATCAAAAAACGCGAAACCCTGCTCTTTGCCATCATCGTGGTAATGATTGCCGTCTTCTCGACGCGGGCCGCCGATTTCGCCACACCGGACAATCTCGCCGGGATATTCAACGACACCGCGATCCTGATCATCCTGGCGCTTGCCCAGATGACAGTCATCCTGACGAAATCGATCGATCTCTCGGTTGCCGCCAACCTTGCCTTTAGCGGCATGGCAATCGCGATGATGAATGCGGCCTTTCCGGGCCTGCCGCTGATCGTGCTGATTCTTGCGGCGGTGGTGATCGGCGCGGCCCTTGGCACCATCAACGGCTTCCTCGTCTGGCGCCTTGAAATTCCGCCGATCGTCGTCACCCTCGGCACCCTCACCATTTATCGCGGCATGGCCTTCGTGCTCTCTGGTGGCGCCTGGGTGAACGCACACCAGATGACGCCGACCTTCCTCGCCGTTCCCCGCACGCCGATCCTCGGCCTGCCGGTGCTGAGCTGGGTTGCGATCATCATCGTCGCGCTGATGTACATGCTGCTGCGCTACAGCCCGTTCGGCCGCTCGGCCTATGCGACCGGCGGCAATCCGACGGCGGCCGTCTATGCCGGCATCGATACCGGCCGGACGAAATTCCTCGCTTTCGTGCTGTCGGGCGCGCTCGCCGGCCTTTCCAGCTATCTCTGGGTGTCGCGTTATGCCGTCGCCTATGTCGATATCGCCAACGGCTTCGAGCTCGACAGCGTTGCCGCCTGCGTCATCGGCGGCATCTCGATTGCCGGCGGCGTCGGCTCGGTCGCCGGCACGGTGCTCGGCGCGCTCTTCCTCGGCGTCATCAAGAACGCCCTGCCGGTCATCGGCATTTCCCCTTTCACGCAGATGGCAATCTCCGGAACCGTCATCATTCTCGCCGTCGCCTTCAATGCCCGGCGTGAGCGCAACCGGGGCCGCATCATCCTGCGCGACCGCGCCGCAGCCGAAATCAGAACGGAGGCCGCAGCATGAGCACCGTATCCACCCACGAAAAGCGCGTCATCCCCGACCGCCTCGGCACGCCCTTCCGCCGCATCGTCGCAAGCTGGGAAGTGCTGCTCTTCGGTGTCGCCGTCCTGATCTTCATCTTCAATTCCGTGGCCTCGCCCTACTTCCTCGATGCCTGGAACCTCTCGGACGCCACCTTCAACTTCACCGAAAAGGCGATGATCGCCTTCGCCATGGCGCTGCTCGTCATCTCTGGCGAAATCGACCTCTCCGTCGCCGCGATCATCGCGCTCGCCTCAACGGCGATGGGCGCGGCAGCCCAGCTCGGCGTCGGCACGCCGGGCCTGGTCGCGATCGGCATCGGCACCGGCCTCGCCTGCGGCATCTTCAACGGCGTGCTGGTCTCGGTGCTGAAACTGCCGTCGATCGTCGTCACCATCGGCACGATGAGCCTGTTCCGCGGCATTTCCTATATCGTGCTCGGCGACCAGGCCTACGGCAAGTACCCCGCCGATTTCGCCTATTTCGGCCAGGGCTACGTGTTCTGGGTGTTCTCCTTCGAATTCGTGCTGTTCATCGTGCTGGCGGTCCTCTTCGCCATCCTGCTGCATGCGACGAATTTCGGCCGGCAGGTCTATGCGATCGGCAACAATGATTTCGCCGCCCGCTTCTCCGGCATTCCGGTCGAGCGCGTCAAATTCATTCTCTTCCTGCTGACCGGCGTCATGAGCGGTGTTGCCGCCGTCTGCCTGACCTCGCGCCTCGGTTCGACCCGGCCGTCGATCGCGCAAGGGTGGGAGCTCGAAGTTGTCACCATGGTCGTGCTCGGCGGCATCTCGATCCTCGGCGGCTCCGGCACGATCGGCGGCGTCGTCATCGCCGCCTTCGTCATGGGCCTCGTCACCTTCGGCCTCGGCCTCTTGAACGTGCCCGGCATCGTCATGTCGATCTTCATCGGCCTGCTTCTGATCATCACCATCGCCATCCCGATCCTCGCCCGCCGCATCAAGCTCATGAGCTCCCGATGACCCTGGAAAAACACGCCTTCAAGATGCAGCTTAATCCCGGCATGGAAGCCGAATACCGCAAGCGGCATAACGAGATCTGGCCGGAACTGGTGGATCTCCTGCACCAGTCGGGCGCCAGCGACTATTCCATCCATCTCGACCGCGAGACCAATACGCTGTTCGGTGTTCTCACGCGGCCAACCGATCACACGATGGCGAGCTTGCCGGACCATCCGGTCATGAAGAAATGGTGGGCTCATATGGCCGACATCATGGCGACCAATCCGGATAATTCGCCCGTTCAAAGCGACCTCGTCACCCTCTTCCATATGCCATGACCGCCAGCTCCTACCGCCGCATCGCCGTCCTCGACATCGGCAAGACCAACGCCAAGGTCGTCGTGCTCGACAGCGCGACCGGTGCCGAAATTGCCGTCCTGAAGCGGCCGAACATTGCGATCAAGAACGGTCCCTACCCGCATTACGATATCGAGGCGCTCTGGTCCTTCGCCCTCGACGCGCTGAAGAGCCTTGCGCGGGAACCCGGCTTCGATGCCATCTCGATCACCACCCATGGCGCCGCAGCCGCGCTGCTCGACCGGGACGGTGCGCTCGCCATGCCGGTGATCGACTACGAACATGAATATCCGGAGGCGATCCGCGATGCCTATACGGCCTTGCGCCCCTCCTTCGGCGAAACCTTCTCGCCGCGCCTCGCGATGGGCCTCAATGTCGGCGCGCAGCTGCACTACCAGAAGAGCGCCTTTCCGGAAGACTTCGCCGAGGTCGCAACCATCCTCACCTATGCGCAATACTGGACGGCGCGACTGACCGGAGTCCCCGCCAATGAACTGACGTCGCTCGGCTGCCACACCGACCTCTGGAACCCGAAAACATCAAGCTATTCCTCGCTCGTCGACCGGCTCGGCATCCGCGATCTGATGGCGCCGATCCGTTCCGCCTTCGATGCGCTCGGCCCGGTCCTGCCCGAGATTGCCGCCGCGCTCGGGCTTTCAGCGCCGGTGCCGGTCTATTGCGGCATCCACGATTCCAACGCCTCGCTGCTGCCGCATCTGGTTCATCGCGAAGCGCCCTTCGCCGTCGTCTCCACTGGCACGTGGGTGATCAATTTCGGCGTCGGCGGCGAGCTCGACCATCTTGATCCGAGCCGCGATGCGCTTGCCAACGTCGACGCCTATGGCCGCACCGTTCCCTCCTCGCGTTTCATGGGCGGGCGGGAATTCGAAATTCTTTCGGCCGAGATCGGTCCGGTGGATGACGAGGCCGCCTGGGCTGCGATCGGTGCGGTGATCGGCAAGGGCATGATGCTGTTGCCCAACGTCGCCCCCGGCTCCGGACCCTTTCCCGGAAAGGCAAGCCGCTGGATCGGCGCGGAGGGAGCAGGCCGCGAGGCGCGTCATGCCGCTGCCTGTCTTTATCTGGCGCTGATGACCGATGCCTGCCTCGGGCTGATCGGCGCCAAGGGCCCTGTTGTCGTCGAAGGGCCTTTTGCCCTGAACGAACCCTATCTTAAGCTGCTCGCCGCCCTCGCCGGCCGTGTTGTCGTCGCCCATCCAGGCTCCACCGGCACCAGCCAGGGGGCTGCACTTCTGACTGGCATCCGGCCAGTCTCCGGTGCCGAGACACATGTTCCGCCGTCCGAAATTGCCGGGTTGAAGGTCTATCGGGATCGCTGGTTCGCGGAAATCGAATAGGAGCTTTTCCTGCAACGCCCCCTTGTTCCTCACCGGCTTGCGGTTAGTGTGGCGCCTCGAAACTCAGGTCGGGGAGACAGCATGACAGAAGCATTCGATCCGCGCGCCCTCGCAGCCAGGCTTTACAGTCTGCGGCGGGCCGGCAGACAGGAGGCGACCAGCGCCTTCCTGTCGCCGGCCAATCTCCATCAGGCGACGGAAGCGCAGCACTTTCTCGCCGCGGCCGACGGCATTTCCAGCAATGCATGGAAGGTGACGGTTTCGCCGCAAGGCCACGCCGTCAGCGCTCCGCTGCATCCCTATGCCGAAGCCGTCTCAGGTGCTGAAATCTCCTGGTATCCAGGGCTGAAATTCGAAACCGAGATCGCCGTGCGCCTCGGCAAGGACCTGCCGATCCGCGCGGGCAAGCCGTACAGCCGCGCCGACGTGGTCGAGGCGATTTCCACTGTCCATCTCGGCGCCGAACTGCTGATCAGCGCCGTCAGGGAAAGCGGCAGCGTTTCCTTCCTGCTGTTTGCCGCCGACCGCCTCGGCAACAGCGGCTATGTGCTCGGCCCGAAGCTCGACAACAGCGTTGTCGATACCGCCGGCGGCACGCCGCTCAAGGTCACCCATGCCGGCCGCACCATCTATGACGGGCCTGCCCAGCATCCGAAGGGCGACGTTCTCACTTGGCTGGTCGACTACGCTAATGACGGCTGGCGTCCGCAAACATCGCTTAAGGCAGGCGCGCTGATCACAACGGGCACGTTGAGCGGCGCGATCGAACTGGCCGAACCCGGCGAGATCGACATCCTTTTCGGCGATGCCAGGCTAAGTTTTTCGGTATCGAAGACATGATGAACGTTGGTTATACCCGCGGCCGCGGCAATTCCCCGCTGTCTCACCTTCTCCAGAGAAAAGGTAAGTTGACAATCCAGGTTTAGTTTTGCAGGAACCGGGTGTGGATGGGAGGCCGATGCATGTCAGAGGCACTCCCCAACCTGCAGCGCCGAACCCGGAGCAGACCATGCCTTCGTCTTTCCTTGCCCTGTCTCAAATCACCTATGCCATTGGGCCGAAGCCGATCCTGCATGGCATCGACCTGACCCTCGATCAGGGCCGTATCTACGGCTTGGTGGGACCGAACGGCTCCGGCAAGAGTACGCTTTTGAAGATCATTGCCCGGCAGATCGCGCCGCAATCCGGCGCGATCTCCTTCGGCGGCAAGGTGGCGGCGGACTGGGGCGCCCGGGAATTTGCCCGGCACGTCGCCTATATGCCGCAATTTACCCCGGCGACTGACGGGATGACCGTGCGCGAACTCGTGGCGCTCGGGCGTTTTCCCTGGCACGGCACACTCGGTCGCTTCACCGCGACAGACCGCAGCAAGGTCGAGGAGGCCATCGCCCGCACCGAGCTTCAGGACTTCACCGATCGTCTCGTTTCCGACATGTCCGGCGGCGAGCGCCAGCGCGCCTGGATTGCCATGATGCTCGCCCAGAATGCCCGCTGCCTGCTGCTCGATGAACCGACATCGGCGCTCGACCTCGCCCATCAGGCCAGCGTCCTCTCCCTGGTACAGCAACTCAGCCACGAACGCGGGCTGACCGTCATCATCGTGCTGCATGATATCAATCTCGCCGCCCGCTACTGCGACGCGATCGTCGCACTGAACCGCGGCCGGATCACGGCCGAAGGCACGCCCGGCGAGATCATGCAGGCCGAGAAGCTGCATTCGATTTTCGGCGTCGGCATGGGCGTCTTCGCGCATCCGGTGCGAAACGAGCCGGTCAGCTATCTCTTATAGGCCGCCGCCTCACACCTTTTCGCGGAACATCTCGATGATGGCGGAGAAATCCCGACCGCCGTTACCCTGCTTTTCGAAGAGCGAATAAAGCTGCGCTGCCTCCGCGCCGAGCGGCGTCGAGGCGCCGCTTGCCAGCGCCGCCTCCTGCGAGAGCTTGAGATCCTTTAGCATCAGCGCCGCGGCGAAACCCGGCTTGTAGCCGTTGTTGGCGGGCGAGGTCGGCACCGGCCCGGGCACCGGGCAATAGGTATTGATCGACCAGCACTGGCCTGATGAGGTCGAGGCCACGTCGAACAAAGCCTGATGCGAGAGGCCGAGTTTTTCGGCCAGCACGAAGGCCTCGCAGACGCCGACCATGGAGATGCCGAGGATCATGTTGTTGCAGATCTTCGCCGCTTGACCGGCGCCCGCTTCGCCGCAATGGACGATCTTCTTGCCCATGGCCTCGAGAATCGGTTCGGCTCGGGCAAAGGCTTCCGGGGAGCCGCCGGCCATGAAGGTCAGTGTGCCCGCGCCCGCCCCGCCGGTACCGCCGGAGACGGGCGCGTCGAGCGACAGGCAGCCTGCGGCCTTGGCCATCTCATGCACCTTGCGGCTGCTTTCCACATCGATTGTGGAGCAATCGATGACCAGCGTGCCCTGCGCAGCGGTCTGCAGGATGTCGGTCCACGCCGTCAGCACATGCCGGCCCTGCGGCAGCATCGTGATGATGATCTCCGCGTCCTTGACCGCTTGGCTGGCATGGCTTGCCGGCTTGACGCCGCTTGCCTCGGCCGCCTTCAGCACCGAAGCAGCGAGATCGAAGCCAAGGACCTCGTGGCCTGCCTTGACGAGATTGGCCGCCATCGGGCCGCCCATATTGCCGAGGCCGATGAATGCAATCTTTGCCATGGTCTTCTCCTATCGATTGTCTTCAAGGATCATCGCCGCCGCCTTTTCGGCGATCATGATGGTCGGCGAATTGGTGTTGCCCGAGGTGATCGACGGCATCACCGAGGCGTCCGCGATCCTGAGCTTGCCGAGCGCCCTGAGTTTCAGCCTGGGATCGACGACGCTGTCCCGGTCGGCGCCCATACGGCAGGTACCAACCGGATGAAAGATCGTCGTGCCGATATCGCCCGCCGCCCGCTCCAGATCGGCCTCCGTCTGGTAGTTCGGCCCGGGCTTGAATTCTTCCGGCCTAAAACGGGCGAAGGACGGCTGCGCCACGATCCTGCGCGTCAACCGTATTGAACGGACAGCTATGTCACGGTCACGCTGCGTCGAGAGGTACTTCGGGCTGATGGTCGGCTGGGCGGCGAAATCCGGGCTCGACAGGTGCACCGAACCGCGGCTTTCGGGCCTCAGATTGCAGACGCTGGCGGTGATCGCCGGGAAAGGATGGACCGGATCGCCGAACTTCTCCAGCGACACCGGCTGCACGTGATATTGCAGATCAGGCGTTTCCCGGTCGGGGCCTGAGCGGGTGAAGATGCCGAGCTGGCTCGGCGCCATCGCCATCGGGCCGGAACGGCGCACGAGATATTCGAGCCCGATCGCCGCCTTACCGATCAGCCGGGTCGCCTTCTCGTTCAGCGTCGGCACACCCGTCACCTTATAGGCCAGGCGCAGTTGCAGATGGTCCTGCAGGTTCTCGCCGACACCCTTCACCTCGGTGACGACATCGACTCCGGCTTGGCTGAGAACCTCGCCCCTGCCGATGCCCGACAGTTCCAGAATATGCGGCGAGCCGATCGAACCGGCCGAGAGAACGGTTTCCTTTGCTGCATAGGCGCGCTTCGCCACGCCCTGGTGCTGGAATTCGACGCCGGCGACCGCCCCCTCCTCCACCAACAGCCGCCGGACCTGTGCCTTGGTCAGCACGGTCAGGTTGAGGCGCCGCATCGCTGGCCTCAGGAAGGCCTTCGACGTGTTCCAGCGGATGCCCGAGCGCTGGTTGACGTCAAAATAGCCGGAGCCTTCGTTGCTGCCGCGGTTGAAATCCTCTGTCTCCGGAATTCCGGCTTCCCTGGCCGCCTGCTGAAAGGCATCGAGCACGGCCCAGCGCACACGGGCCTTCTCGATGCGCCATTCGCCGCCAGCCCCATGCATCTCGTCTTCGCCGCGGTAAAAATCCTCTGACTTGCGGAAGAAGGGCAGAACATCGTCCCATCCCCAGCCGGTGCAGCCCATCTGCCGCCAGAGGTCGTAATCGCGCGCCTGGCCGCGCATGTAGATCATGCCGTTGATCGACGAGCAGCCGCCGAGCACCTTGCCGCGGGGATAACTCAGCGCCCGGCCGTTCAGCCCCGCTTCCGGCGCCGTGGTGAAGCACCAGTCGGTGCGCGGATTGTTGATGCAATAGAGATAACCGACGGGAATATGAATCCAGTGGTAATTGTCGCTGCCGCCGGCTTCGAGCAGCAGCACCCGGCTCCTGCCGTCAGCGGATAACCGGTTGGCGAGTACGCAGCCGGCACTGCCTGCCCCGATGATGATGTAGTCGTAACGATCCATGTGCGCCCTGCATGAAAATCCAGATGCTTGGCCGCCCGCCTCTGCCCGCGCTGCGGAAAGACGAGAGGGCCGCCCGTTAGCGGCGATAGACGAAGCCTAGTCTCCGCCCCAGCCGCGAAGCATAGAACTCGCCGATGATGCCGCGGCGGAAGATCAGAACGCAGACCATGAAGACGATGCCGGTGATGATCGTCACCGGGAATTCCGAGGTGGCGAGGTAGTTTTCCAGCGCCACCACCAGACCCGCACCGAAGAGCGGGCCGATCAGCGTGCCGATGCCGCCGAGCAGCGTCATCAGGATCACCTCGCCCGACATCTGCCAGGCGACGTCGGTGAGCGTCGCGAACTGGAAGACGATAGATTTCACCGCGCCCGCCAGTCCGGCAAGCGCCGCCGACATGACGAAAGCGCCGAGCTTGTAGCGCGCAACCGAATAGCCGAGCGAGATCGCCCTTTGCTCGTTTTCGCGGATTGATTTCAGGATCATGCCGAAGGGCGAATTGATGAAACGCCAGATAATCAGCACGCCGATAATGAACACGGCGAGCACGAAATAATACATGTTGGTCGAGCTGTTGAGATCGATGACGCCGAAGAGATGGCCGCGCGGCACCGACTGGATGCCGTCTTCGCCCTCGGTGAACTTCGCCTGCAGGCAGAAGAAGAAGAACATCTGCGACAGCGCCAGCGTGATCATCGCGAAATAGATGCCCTGCCGGCGGATGGCGAAGAAGCCCATGACGAGGCCGAGCAAGGCAGCCCCAACGACACCGATCAGGATGCCGAGCTCCGGCGGCAGCCCCCATGACTTTACCGTATAGGCGGTAAAATAGGCCGCCCCGCCGAAGAAGGTGGCATGTCCGAAGGAAAGCAGGCCGGTATAGCCGAGCAGCAGGTTGAAGGCGCAGGCGAACAGCGCGAAGCATAGCAGCTTCATCAGGAAGATCGGATAGAAGAAAAACGGGGCGAGCAGCAGAAGCAGCAGCCCCACGAGGAGGAAGCCAGCCTGCACCGAAAGAGCGGTTCGGCTTTTTTCCGTTCGGATGGTTTCGGTGATGTCAGCCATGTCAAGCATCCCGGCCGAAGAGGCCCGCGGGCCTGATGAGAAGCACGATCGCCATGATGACGAAGATCACGATGTTGGATGCCTCGGGATAAAAGACCTTGGTCAGTCCCTCTGCAATGCCGAGCACGTAACCGGTGATGATCGCGCCCATGATCGATCCCATGCCGCCGACGACGACCACGGCGAAAACGACGATGATCATGTTCGAGCCCATCAGCGGCGAGACCTGGTAGATCGGTGCGGCCAGCACGCCCGCAAAGGCTGCAAGTCCGGCGCCAAGCGCATAAGTGAGCGTGAGCAGCACCGGCACGTTGACGCCGAAGACCTGCACCAGGACGGAATTTTCGGTGGCGGCGCGAAGATAGGCCCCGAGTTTGGTCTTCTCGATCAGAAGCCATGTGCCGAGACAGGCGACGAGCGAGACGACGACCACCCAGCCGCGATAGATCGGCAGGAACATGAAGCCGAGATTGGCGCCGCCGGCAAGGGCTGGGGGCGTCGCATAGGGTTGGCCGGACGAGCCATAGAGATAGCGGAAGGTGCCCTCGACGGCGAGCGCCAGCCCGAAAGTGAAAAGCAGGCCGTAGAGCGGATCGAGATCGTAGAGCCGGCGCAGGAACAGCCGCTCGATGATCGCGCCGGCAAGTCCGACGATGACGGGCGCCAGGATCAGCGACGGCCAGTAGCCGATGCCGGCATAAGTCAACAACAGATAGGCGACGAAGGCGCCGAGCATATATTGGGCGCCATGGGCGAAGTTGATCACCCTTAGAAGGCCGAAAATGATCGCGAGGCCGAGGCTGAGCAGCGCATAAAACGAGCCGTTGATCAGGCCGATCAGAAGCTGGCCGAGCAGCGCCTGCAGGGGAATGCCGAAGATCATCGTCATCTGGTCACACTCCCAGAACCTTGTGCAGCGTATCCATGCGCTGCGGCAGTTCGCCAACCGGGAATTCCGACACCATCTGCCCATGATCCATCAGATAGAAGCGATCGGCAATACGGCTGGCGAAGCGGAAGTTCTGCTCGACGAGCAGGATCGTCATGCCGCGCTCCTTGAGTTTCTTCAGCACCTCGCCGATGCGCTGGACGATGACGGGAGCAAGCCCTTCCGTCGGTTCGTCGAGGATCAGCAGCCGCACGCCGGTGCGCAGGATACGCGCGATCGCCAGCATCTGCTGCTCGCCGCCTGATAGTTTGGTGCCCGGGCTGCCGCGGCGCTCGTAGAGATTGGGGAAGAGCTCGTAGATCTCCTCGAGCGTCATGCCACCGCTGGCAACGACCGGCGGCAGCAGCAGATTTTCCGAAACGGTGAGCGTCGAAAAGATACCGCGCTCCTCCGGCACGAAGCCGATGCCGCGGTGCGCCGTCTTGTGCAGCGGCACATGCATCATGTCTTTGCCGGCAAAGCTGATCCTTCCCTTGCGGGTTCGCACGATGCCGGTGATGGTGCGCAGCGTCGTCGTCTTGCCGACGCCGTTGCGGCCGAGAATGGTGATCGTCTCGCCCTCGCCGACATGCATGTCGACGCCGTGCAATATATGGCTTTCGCCGTACCAGGCGTTGAGGCCCTGAACCTCGAGGAGAGCGGCCATCAGTGCTCCTCCGTGCCCATATAGGCCACGCGCACGCGCTCGTCCTGACTGACAGTGGCATAGTCGCCCTCGGCGAGGATCTCGCCGCGCTGAAGCACGGTGACGTGCTGGCAGATATTGGCGACGACGGAGAGATTGTGCTCGACCATCAGCACCGCCCGGTCGCGAGCAACGTCGCGGATGATCGCCGAGACGACGCCGACATCCTCTTGCCCCATGCCGGCCATCGGCTCATCGAGAAGCAGCACTTTCGGCTCCAGCGCCAGCGTCGTGGCGATCTCCAGCACGCGCTTGCGGCCATAGGAAAGATCGGCGGCGAAATGGTCGCGCTCCTTGGAAAGGCCGACGCTCGCAAGCAGCTGTTCGGCGCGCTCGTTCAGCCTGTCGAGTGCCGACAGCGGCCGCCAGAATTGCGTCGACAGATGGTTCGGCCGCTGCAGCGCCACGCGCACATTGTCGAGGACCGAGAGATGCGGGAAGACCGCCGAGATCTGGAAGGAGCGCACCAGCCCCATGCGCGCCACCCTGTCGGGCGGCGTGTCGGTGATATCGGTGTCCAACAGGGTGATGGTGCCAGCCGTCGGCTGCAGGAACTTCGTCAGCAAGTTGAAGACCGTGGTCTTGCCGGCGCCGTTCGGGCCGATCAGCGCATGCACGCTTGCGTCGTGCACGTCGAGATCGACATTCTTGACGGCCGTGAAGCCGCCGAAATCGCGGCGCAGGCCGCGGGCGGACAATACCACCCGCGGCTTTGCCTGAGTTTCAATCGCGGAAACCGCCATCGTGCTCACTTCACCAGATCGCAGCCGCTCTTAGCGGGATCAATGTAGGCTTCCTTGCCGGGAATGGTCGCGAGAACGTTGAAGTAGTCCCACGGCTCCTTGCTGTCGGCGGGCTTCTTGACCTGCAGGAGATACATGTCGTGAATCATGCGGCCGTTGGCGCCAACCGTGCCGCCGCGGCCGAAGACGTCGTCAACAGGCATTTGATGCAGCTCTTTGGCGACGGCTTCCGTCTCGTCGGTGCCGGCTTTCTGCACCGCCTTCAGATACTGCGTCACCGCCGAATAGGTGCCGGTATGGACCATGTTCGGCATCTTGCCGGTGCGGTCGAAGAACTTCTTGGCGAAGGCGCGGCTTTCGTCGTCGCGGTTCCAGTAAAAGCCCTCTGTCAGCGTCAGCCCCTGCGCCGCCTCAAGGCCGAGACCATGGACTTCGGCGAGTGTGAAGAGCAGCGCCGCCAGATGCTGGCCACCCTGGGTGATGCCGAACTCGGCCGCCTGCTTGATGGCGTTCGAAGTGTCCAGGCCGGCATTGGCAAGACCGATCACCTTGGCGCCCGATGATTGCGCCTGCAGCAGGAAGGAGGAGAAGTCCTGGCTCGACAGCGGATGGCGAACGGCGCCGACGACCGTGCCGCCGCTCGCCTTCACAAAGTCGGTTGTCTGCTGCTCCAGCGAGTAACCGAAGGCGTAGTCGGCGGTCAGGAAAAACCAGCTGTCGCCGCCCTGCTTGACGAGCGCGCCGCCGGTGCCGACGGCCAACGCATGCGTGTCATAGGCCCAGTGGAAGCCGTAGGGCGAACAGGCCTTGCCGGTGAGATCGGTCGTCGCAGCGCCGGTCACAATGTCGATCTTCTTCTTCTCCTTGGCGATCGCCTGCACCGCAAGCGCCACCGAGGAGGTCGTCAGTTCCATGATCGCATCCACCTGCTCGGTGTCATACCATTGGCGGGCGATGTTGGAGGCGATATCCGGCTTGTTCTGGTGGTCGGCATCGACGATCTCGACCGGAACGCCGAGCACCTTGCCGCCGAAATCCTCGACCGCCATCTTGGCGGCCTCGACGGAAGACTTGCCGCCGAAGTCGGCATAGACGCCCGATTGGTCGTTCAGGATGCCGATCTTGACCTTGCCATCGGTCGCGCTCTGCGCGAGCACCGCTGTGCTGCTCGCAAGCAGAAATGCAACTGATGCAACGAGATTCTTACGCATATTCTCTCCTCCCAGAGATGAGCCAGATTGCGGGTCTGTTCAGATTTGGCCAGCCGCACTCCTCAGAGCGGCCGATCCTTGGCCTACGATCACGGAAATTCCGCATTGAAGCAACGGGTGGTTTACAACTAATTCCAAACAGTATCTGTTCGTTTTTGAACAGATAGGAACGGCGATGACCAATCCACCGCAGTTTACTTGGGACGATCTTCAGTTTTTTCTAGCGGTCGCCCGTACCGGACAGCTCTCGACGGCGGCCCGGCAATTGCGCTCCAGCCATGCCACCGTTTCGCGACGTATCGACCGGCTGGAATTTACCCTCAAGGTCAAGCTGTTCGAGCGCAATCCGCGCGGTTACGTGCTGACTGCCATGGGCACGCGTTTCATCGAGACGGCCGAGCGGATGGAGCAGGAGACCGAGCGGCTGCGCGCCGACCTTGCCGATGGCTCGATGGCGCAGCGCGGCCTGGTGCGCCTCAGCGCGCCCGAGGGCTTTGCCAATTTCTTCTTCGCCACCGTGTTGCCGCGCTTTGCCGCCCAGCATCCGCATCTTTCGCTCGAGCTGGTGACAATCCAGCAGATCATGTCGCTGTCGCGCAAGGAGGCCGATCTTTCCGTTGTGCTCGACGAGCCGAAAGGCGGGCCTTATTACGCTGAAAAGCTGACCGACTATCACCTGCAGATCTACGGCTCGCGCAACTACCTGGCAAAGGCGCCTGATATCACTAGCCGCGAAGATCTGCTTCAGCATCCCTTCGTTAGCTATATCGAGGAAATGATTTTTGCGCCGGGGCTGGATTATCTCAGCGATGTGCATCCGCGCATCAAACCGCAGTTCCAGAGCTCCAGCATTTTCGCGCAGCTCACCGCCACCCGAAATGGCCTCGGCTTATGCATCCTGCCCTATTTCTTCGCCAGCCGTTATCCCGAACTCGTGCGCGTGCTGCCCGAGGAGATCGACCTGAAGCGCCATTACTGGATTACCTGCCATCGCGACCTGAAACAGGCGCCGCGTGTGCGGGCCGTTATCGACTTTCTGCGCGAGGCCGTGCGCGGCGAAGATGCGCGCTTCGTGCCGCCTTTTGTCGCCAACGCCCCGCGCCAACCAGAATCCGAAACGTGATTACTTGAGAAACTCCGCCCGGTGCGGCGTGAAGGTATCGATCAGCCGGCCCTTTTCCAGTGCCTTGACGCCATGGACGAGATTGGGCGGCACGATGAAGCTGCCACCCTGCCGCAGCAGTTCAGTGCGGCCATCGATCGTCACCTCGAAGCTGCCCTCGGCAACGTAACTTGCCTGGATGTGCGGATGCGAATGGGCTGCACCCACGGCGCCGCTTTCGAACGCCACTTCCACCATCATCATCTCGGGCAGATAGGTCATGATGCGCCTGGTGACGCCGGGCTCCGGATTGACCCATTGCGCACCTTCGGCCGATACGAACAGATCGCTTGACGACATTTCCGCCTCCTCATTCCAGAATCGAACGCGGGCAAAGTGGATCATACCGCGGCGTTTGAAAAGATGGCGGCCCCTGTCTTTTCGATAGGGCCGCCTTGTTGTTGACGCGCTCGGCTGGCGGGTCTATGCGACCTTGAGCGAGGCAAGCCTGAATGAGGAGACGCCGCCATGCAGCATACGCGCGAGGTTTTCGACTGGGCCGACCCATTCCGCCTGGTGGAGCAGCTGACTAACGAGGAGCGCATGGTGCAGGACACCGCCCATGCCTATGCGCAGCAAAAGCTCACTCCCCGTGTTCTCGACGCCTTTCGCAATGAAAAGACCGATCCCGCTATCTTCCGCGAAATGGGCGAACTCGGCCTGCTCGGCCCGACGATTTCGCCAGATTATGGCGGCGCAGGCTTAGGTTATGTGGCCTACGGCCTGATCGCTCGCGAGGTCGAAAGGGTCGACAGCGGCTACCGTTCGATGATGAGCGTGCAGTCCTCGCTGGTCATGGTGCCGATCGAAACCTTCGGCTCCGAGGAGCAGAAGCTGAAATACCTGCCGAAGCTGGCGACCGGCGAATGGATCGGCTGCTTCGGCCTCACCGAGCCCGATCATGGCTCCGACCCCGGCTCGATGGCGACACGCGCCAGGAAGGTCGACGGCGGCTACAGCCTGACCGGCTCGAAGACCTGGATCTCGAATGCGCCGATCGCCGATGTCTTCGTCGTCTGGGCAAAAACCGAGGACGGCCTCATCCGTGGCTTCATCCTCGAAAAGGGCTGGAAAGGGCTTTCGGCGCCCGCCATCCATGGCAAGGTTGGCTTGCGCGCCTCGATCACGGGCGAAGTGGTGATGGATGGGGTTTTTGTGCCCGAGGAAAACCTGTTACCCGGCGTCACCGGCCTCAAGGGGCCGTTCACCTGCCTCAACTCGGCCCGCTTCGGCATTGCCTGGGGCGCACTTGGTGCGGCCGAAGATTGTTATGCGAGAGCCCGGCAATATACGCTGGAGCGCAAGCAGTTCGGCCGGCCGCTCGCCGCCAACCAGTTGATCCAGAAGAAACTCGCCGACATGGCGGCGGAAATCGCGCTCGGCCTTCAGGGCTGCCTGCGGCTCGGCCGGATGAAGGAGGAAGGCCATCCGCCGGTGGAGCTGACCTCGATCCTCAAGCGCAACAGCTGCGGCAAGGCGCTGGAAATGGCGCGCGCGGCCCGCGACATGCTCGGCGGCAACGGCATCTCCGACGAATTCGGCATCGCCCGTCATCTCGTCAACCTCGAAGTCGTCAACACCTATGAGGGCACACACGACATCCACGCGCTGATCATCGGCCGGGCGATCACCGGCATCGCCGCCTTCGCGAACTAAATCAGCGGCGCCGCTCAGCGCTGGCGAATTGCCACGCGCCCGACAATGTGCGACCTTCCCTGGCTGCGGCACACGGCCGGCAATGAGGGGATCGCGCATGTTTCTGCTTCTTGCATTGCTGATCGGTGTCATCTCGGGCCTTCGCGCCATGACCGCGCCCGCTGCCGTCGCCTGGGGCGCCGCGCTCGGCTGGGTCGACGTATCGCAGACACCGCTTGCCTTCATGGGCTACCGGTGGACGCCGTGGATTTTCACCGTTCTCGCCGTCGTTGAACTCGTCACCGACCAGCTGCCGTCGACGCCGTCGCGCAAGGTGCCGATGCAGTTCGGCGCCCGCATCGTCACGGGAGCACTTGCCGGCGCCACGATCGGCGCAGCCAGCAGCCTGCTTTTCGGCGGGCTGATCGCCGGCGTGATCGGCGCCGTCATCGGCACCTATGGCGGCGCCGCCCTGCGCGCCAAGCTTGCCGCCGCCTTCGGCAAGGATCTACCGGCCGCCCTCATCGAGGATGCCGTTGCCGTTGTCGGCGCTCTATTAATCGTGGGAGCCGTGTCATGAAGAGCTTCGACGCCATCGTTATCGGCGCCGGCCAGGCCGGCCCGTTCCTCGCCGCCCGCATGGTCGAAAAGGGCATGAAGGTAGCGCTGATCGAACGCAAATTTCTGGGCGGCACCTGCGTCAATGCCGGCTGCATGCCGACCAAGACGTTGGTCGCCAGCGCCCGCGCTGCCCATGTCGCAAGAAGTGGCGCCGCCTACGGTGTCAATATCCCCGGCGAAATCGCTATCGACATGAAGGTGGTGAGAGCCCGGGCGGAAACCGTGACGATGAATGCCCGCAACGGCCTGATCGGCTGGTTTGACAGCATGGAGGGCATGAGCGTGATCTACGGCCATGCCCGTTTCGAGGATGCGAAAACCATCCGCGTCAACGGCGAGACGCTGACGGCGCCGCGCATTTTCCTCAATGTCGGCGCGCGGCCCGTCATCCCCGAACTGCCGGGCATCGACGATATCGATTACCTCACCAGCACGTCGATCATCCATCTCGATACGCTGCCGCGGCACCTGACGGTGATCGGCGGCAGCTATATCGGCTTGGAATTCGCGCAGATGTATCGCCGCTTCGGCGCCGAAGTCAGCGTCATCGAGCACGGCCCGAAGCTCGCTTCACGCGAGGATGAGGATATATCGGACGCGATCGCCGATATATTGCGCTCCGAAGGCATCGAGGTTCATACCGATGCCGGCGATATCGCCTTTGCCCGAAACGGCAGCGGAGTGAGCGTTGTCGCCGGCGCGGCGAAGATCGATGCAAGCCATGTTCTGATCGCCACCGGCCGCCAACCGAATACCGACGACCTCGGCCTCGATGCCGCCGGCGTGGCGACGGATAAGCGCGGCTACATCACCGTCGACGACAAGCTTGCCACCAATGTCGAAGGTATCTTTGCGCTCGGCGATTGCAATGGTCGCGGCGCCTTCACCCATACCTCCTACAATGATTTCGAGATCGCCGCCGCCAACCTCCTCGATGGCGACGACCGCAAGGTCTCAAGCCGCATCCCGGCCTATGCGCTCTACATCGACCCTCCGCTCGGCCGGGTCGGCATGACGGAGAAGCAGGCGCGCGCCTCCGGCCGCAGGATCATGGTCTCGACCCGGCCGATGAGCCGCGTCGGCCGCGCCAATGAACGCGGCGAGACCAAGGGCTTCATGAAGGTGATTGCCGATGCCGAGACCAAAGAGATCCTCGGCGCGGCGATCCTCGGCATCGAAGGCGACGAGGTGATCCACGGCCTGATCGATGCGATGAATGCCGGAACCACCTATCCCGCACTGAAATGGTCGGTGCCGATCCATCCGACAGTGTCGGAGCTGATTCCGACACTGCTTGGGGATTTGAAGCCGGTTTAAGGCCAGGAACGCGTGTCCATCGAACTCCTGATCGAAAATTATGGGCTGCTGGCGATCTTTCTGGGCGCCGCCTTCGAGGGCGAAACGGCGGCTTTTCTCGGTGGCGTGATTTCCCACCGGGGGCTGCTGTCCTATTGGTCGGCGTCGCTGGCGGCCGTCGCAGGCTCCTTCGCCGGCGATCAGTTCTGGTTCTTCGCCGGCCGCTATGCTGGGCAATGGGCTCCCGTCCGCCGGCTGATGGAACGACCCGCGCTCGCCCGTGCGACACGGCTGCTGGAAAAATATCAGACCGGCTTCATCCTGGCGTTCCGTTTTCTCGTCGGCTTGCGCACGATCAGCCCAATCGTCATTGGCACGACGCGGATAACGACCGGTAAATTCGTCATCCTGAATGCGGTAGCCGCTCTGGTGTGGGGGCAGCTCTTCACAGCACTCGGTTATCTGTTCGGCAACGGCATCCAGCAGATACTGGGCCACCTTCCCCTGCACCGGCATCTGCTGATCGCCGTCGCAGCCGCCGCTGTCGTCGCAGCCGCGGCTCTACTCTTTCGCAGGATGAAACCAAGCGGCAGGCATCCGTAAAGGCGCTGCGGCGCCTATTCCATAACGATCTGCAGCTTCACGTCGCTCGGCCGGGCCTCGACGGCGCGGTCGAATGCCTTGACCGAATCTTCGAACTTGAACGTCTCGGAGATCAGCGGCTTCAGATCGACCCGGCCCGAACCGAGCAATGCGATCGACCGCTCATATTGGTGAGCATAGCGGAACACCGTTTCGATGCGGATTTCCTTGGTGGAGGCCATCGAGACGTCGAAGCCGATCGGGTTCACCGGCAGGCCGACGGCGACGATGACACCGCCCGGGCGCGGCAGCGCCACGATCGTCTCCCAGGCCTTCGGCGACCCGGAGCATTCGAAGACGACATCCGCACCCCAGCCGTCGGTCAGCCGACCGACCTCTTCGGCCAGGTTCTTCTCGCGGATGTTGACCGGGATGACACCCTGATATTGCGCGGATATATCGAGCTTCGGCTGGGCGAGATCGGCAACGATCGCGCGAGCGCAGCCGCCGGCAAGAGCGGCAATCGCGACCATCGTGCCGATCGGCCCGGCGCCGAGCACGACGGCAGTATCGCCGGGCGCAATCTTCGCCTTGGCTGCCGCCTGCATGCCGACGGCAAAGGGTTCAACCATCGCGCCTTCCGCGAAGCTGACATTGTCGGGCAGCTTGAAAGTATAATTGGCCGGATGCACCACTTCGGGCGTCAGTACGCCATGGATTGGCGGTGTCGCCCAGAAGCTGACGGCAGGATCGATATTGTACATGCCGAGCCTGCTCGCCTTCGAGTTCGCATCGGGAATGCCGGGCTCCATGCAGACACGGTCGCCGATTTTCAGATGTGTCACACCGGCCCCGACCTCGACCACCGTGCCGGCCGCCTCATGGCCGAGCACCATCGGCGCGTTGACGACGAATGGGCCGATCTTGCCGTGGGTGTAATAATGAACGTCCGAACCGCAGACGCCGACAGTATGAATCTTGATTCTCACCTGCCCTGGCCCTGTCTCCAGCGGCAGATCGATATCGCGCAACGCAAGCTCATGCTGGCGCTCCAGCACCAGCGCACGGACTTTGGTCATTGTTGGTTTCCTTCCCTTTGGCCCCGAAGATTCAGAGGTGCCGTTGAGGCGACTATAAGACCGCAGGGCGCTCCGATTCAACCGCCTGAGTAAGCTTTTGCCCATCACGCGACGAAATGCTCATGTGCGTAGCCCGAAAGATAAGCGCTGATAAACCTCCGTATGATTCCGGAAGAGCACAGCGCGCGGTACAGTCTTACTCGTGAGCCACGGCAAGGCGGGAAGGCGACAAGTGATGAAGCATGATAACGACAATGTCGGCGGAAGCCGGCTTTCCCAGAGGATGCTTAGACCGCTTCGAAAATTCTGGCGCAGACTGGTGGCCGATTTGAACGCCGCCCTTCGCAGAGACAACCCGGGGCAGCCAATGCGCGTCATTCTGCGGACGCGGGATCGAAATCGCCCCCGGCAGCGTTAAGAGCATGCACCCGCACGGCGTGGCGGGAGCATGACGGCTCCCGGCGCCAATGGCTCGGCAATATAGGAAGGCCATCATGAAGTCGGTCGTGTCATTCTGCCTGTTCGCATCCCTTCTTTTCGCCGGCAACCAGGCGGCCGCGGCCCTCGAACAAGCATCACTGCCCTCGCAGCAGCAGGAAGAAGAGCTCGTGCCGGCCAATGTCGAGCTTACCTTCAGCGGTCCCGTCGATCTTGCCCGCTCGACCGCCACCTTGCTCGATGCCCAAGGCAGGGCGCTCCCCCTCGGCAAGCCGTTCCTCTCCGGCCCCGAAGGATCCATATTCAAGATCCCTCTCGATCCCGCAATGGCGCCCGGCCTCTATACCCTCGACTGGCGCGTCCTCTCGATGGACGGCCGCAGCGCCGAAGGCCGCTACCAGTTCCGGGTCGACCCTTGAATTTCAAGATCGCGCCCTGCTCTCGTTTCCGCTGCAGCGGCCTGAAAGCATTTATAAGATTTTTATATTGATGCGGTTTCGGCCGTCTCGAACCTTTATGCGCTCCGGCTCCATATTGGTGCCCGAGAGATCGAAGGATCCGCTCCACGCCACAAAGCATAAAAGGCAGTCTCCTACGGCGGCGGCCCTTTGTCTTGTCTGACTCCAACAAGAACAACATGAGTCACAATCATGATGGATACCATTCTGCTCGGCACAGCGATCCTATTCTTCGCGCTGTGCTTTGCCTATGTCGCAGCCTGCGACAAGCTCTAAGGAGAAGCGACGATGACCCTCGATTATGTCCTGAGCGGCGCCGTAACCGTGTTTCTCACCGTTTACCTCACCTACGCTCTCTTACGCCCAGAACGCTTCTGAACCGGCGCTTGCGAGGCCGCGCTGCGCGACCGAGAACCAGCCGGGTATTGAAAGTTTTAGCTCCATGACCCTCAACGGATGGCTTCAGATCCTGCTCTATTGCGGGATCGTCCTTTTGCTCGTCAAACCGCTCGGCGGCTACATGACGCGCGTCTATAACGGCGAGCGAACGTTCCTCTCGCCCGTCCTCGTCCCGATCGAACGCGGACTTTACCGTATGGCCGGCACCGGCGAAGGCGAGGAGCAGCATTGGACCTCCTATGCCTTGGCGATGCTGATGTTCAACCTTCTCGGCGTCCTCCTCCTCTACGCGTTGATGCGCCTGCAGGGCGTTCTGCCCTATAATCCGGCCGGCATGGCCGCTGTTCCGCCCGACCTTTCCTTCAACACCGCCGTCAGCTTTCCCACCAATACCAACTGGCAGAACTACGGCGGCGAAAGCACCATGTCGTATCTGACGCAGATGGCCGGCTTCACGGTGCAGAATTTCCTGTCCGCCGCCACCGGCATGGCCATCGCCGTCGCCTTCATCCGTGCCTTCGCACGGGCGTCTGGCAAGGCGATCGGCAATTTCTGGGTCGATATGATCCGCGGCACGCTCTACATCCTGCTGCCGATCTGCATCGTGCTGACGCTCGTCTTCGTCTATCTCGGCGTACCGCAGACGCTCGGGCCCTATGTCGACGCGACGACTCTCGAAGGCGGCAAGCAGACGATCGCCCTCGGCCCGGTCGCCTCGCAGCTCGCCATCAAGATGCTCGGCACCAATGGCGGCGGCTTCTTCAACGCCAATTCGGCCCATCCGTTCGAAAATCCCGATGCGATTTCCAACCTCATCCAGATGGTTTCGATCTTCGCGATCGGTGCGGCTCTGACCAACGTCTTCGGCCGCATGGTTGGCAACCAGCGCCAGGGCTGGGCGATTCTGGCCTCGATGGGCGCGCTGTTCGTCGTCGGCGTCGGCATCACCTATTGGGCCGAAGCGGCCGGCAATCCGCTGATGCATGGCTTTGGCCTCGCCGGCGGCAATATGGAGGGGAAAGAAGTCCGCTTCGGCGTCGCGCTGTCCTCGCTCTTCGCCGTCATCACCACCGCCGCCTCCTGTGGCGCCGTCAACGCCATGCATGGCAGCTTCACCGCGCTCGGCGGCCTCATTCCGCTGATCAACATGCAGCTCGGCGAAATCATTGTCGGCGGTGTCGGCGCCGGCTTCTACGGCATCCTGCTGTTCATCATCGTCGCCGTCTTCGTCGCCGGGCTGATGGTCGGGCGTACGCCGGAATATCTCGGCAAGAAGATCGAGGCGAAAGAAATGAAGATGGCCGTTCTCGCCATCCTCAGCCTGCCGCTCGCCATGCTTGTTTTTACCGCCATAGCAACGGTGCTGCCCTCCGCTGTCGCCTCGGTCGGCACTCCCGGACCGCACGGCTTCTCCGAGATCCTCTATGCCTACACCTCGGCGGCGGCCAACAACGGTTCGGCCTTCGGCGGTCTTACAGGCAACACGCCCTGGTACAATGTGACACTCGGCATCGGCATGCTTGCCGGCCGGTTCCTGGTCATCATCCCGGCGCTCGCCATTGCCGGTTCGCTCACCGCCAAGAAGACAGTTCCGGCCTCGGCAGGCACCTTTCCGACCGACGGTCCGCTCTTCGTCGGCCTGCTGATCGGCACGATTCTGATCGTCGGCGGCCTGACCTTCTTCCCGGCGCTGGCCCTCGGTCCAATCGTCGAACACCTCGTCGCGATCGCCGGACAGACCTTCTGAGGCGATGCCGTAGCCCACATCCCCAGGTTTCCTCGTCGTCCTCGTTTCAAAGCTGGAGTCTCTTATGAGCCAGGCAAAATCCGCGAGCATCATCGATTCTCGTATCCTTATTCCGGCCGTCGGCGCCGCCTTCAGGAAGCTCGACCCACGCGCCCTTGCCAGAAATCCCGTCATGTTTGTCGTGGCCACTGTTTCGGTGCTGACCACCGTCATCTTCCTGCGCGATCTCGTGGCGGGCAACGGCAATCTCGGCTTCTCGTTCCAGATCAACCTCTGGCTCTGGTTCACCGTGCTCTTTGCCAATTTCGCCGAGGCCGTCGCCGAAGGCCGCGGCAAGGCGCAGGCGGTTTCGCTCCGCAAGGCGCGCACCGAAACCCAGGCCAAGCTGCTGATAGCCAACGGCGGCGGCTACCGCATGGTGCCGGGCACCAGCCTCAAGGTCGGCGATATCGTGCTGGTCGAAGCCGGCGACATCATCCCTTCGGACGGCGAAGTCATCGAAGGGGTCGCCTCCGTCAACGAAGCGGCGATCACAGGTGAATCCGCTCCGGTCATCCGCGAATCCGGCGGCGACCGTTCGGCGGTGACAGGCGGCACGCAGGTGCTCTCCGACTGGATCCGCGTGCGCATCACAGCGGCGGCCGGCTCCACCTTCCTCGACCGGATGATTTCGCTTGTCGAAGGCGCGCAGCGCCAGAAGACGCCGAACGAGATCGCGCTCAACATCCTGCTCGCCGGCATGACGCTGATCTTCGTGCTGGCGACGGGGACGATCCCGAGCTTTGCCATCTATGCCGGCGGCTCGATCCCGATCATCGTGCTCGTCGCGCTCTTCGTCACCCTGATCCCGACGACGATCGGTGCGCTCTTGTCGGCGATCGGCATTGCCGGCATGGACCGGCTCGTCCGCTTCAACGTGCTTGCCATGTCCGGCCGTGCCGTGGAAGCGGCCGGCGACGTCGACACGCTGCTACTCGATAAGACCGGCACGATCACACTCGGCAATCGCCAGGCGACGGCCTTCCACCCGGTGCGCGGCGTTTCCGAGCAGGAGCTCGCTGATGCCGCGCAACTCGCCTCGCTTGCCGACGAAACGCCGGAAGGCCGTTCGATCGTCGTGCTCGCCAAGGAGAAATATGCGATCCGCGGCCGCGACATGGCGAGTCTCAAGGCCAGCTTCGTGCCTTTCACCGCCCAGACCCGCATGAGCGGCGTCGATCTCGAAGGCGCTTCGATCCGCAAAGGCGCGGTCGATACGGTGCTCGCCTATGTCAAAGGCGACGCCCCCTCGAAGAACGGCAACGAGGTTATGCGCGAGCTGCAGTCGATATCAGACGAGGTCGCCAAGTCAGGCGGCACGCCGCTCGCCGTTGCTCGCGACGGCAGGTTGCTCGGGATCATCCAGCTGAAGGACATCGTCAAGGGCGGCATCCGCGAACGCTTCACCGAGCTTCGCCGCATGGGCATCCGCACCGTCATGATAACAGGCGACAATCCGCTGACAGCAGCGGCCATCGCCGCCGAAGCCGGCGTCGACGACTTCCTTGCCCAGGCAACACCCGAGATGAAGCTGGCGCTGATGCGCGAGGAACAGGCCAAGGGCAAGCTCGTCGCCATGTGCGGCGACGGAACCAACGATGCCCCGGCGCTGGCCCAGGCCGACGTCGGCGTTGCCATGAACACCGGCACCGTCGCCGCCCGCGAGGCCGGCAACATGGTCGATCTCGACTCCGACCCGACGAAGCTCATCGAGATCGTCGAAATCGGCAAGCAACTGTTGATGACACGCGGCGCGCTGACGACCTTCTCGATCGCCAACGACATCGCCAAGTATTTCGCCATCATCCCGGCGATGTTCCTGACCTTCTACCCGCAGCTCGGCATCCTCAACATCATGGGGCTTTCGACTCCGCAGAGCGCCATCCTTTCGGCGATCATCTTCAACGCGTTGATCATCATCGCGCTGATCCCGCTGTCGCTGAAGGGTGTGCGTTACCGTCCGATCGGCGCTGGCGCGCTTCTGTCACGCAACCTGCTGATCTACGGCCTCGGCGGCATTGTGGTTCCCTTCATCGGCATCAAGGCGATCGACATGGCCGTCGCGGCCCTCCGTCTCGCCTGACATCTCTAGGAGCTAAGAACAATGTTGAAAGAACTTCGCCCGGCCGTCGTTATGATCGTTGCCACTACAGCCATCACGGGCCTGCTTTATCCGCTCGCCATGACGGGGGCGACCCAGGCGCTCTTCCCGACCCAGGCGAATGGCAGCCTGATCGAGAAGAACGGTCAGGTGATCGGCTCGAGGCTGATCGGCCAAGCCTTCACCAGCGACAAGTATTTCCACGGTCGTCCCTCGGCCGCCGGCGACGGCTACAATGCCGCCGCCTCCAGCGGCTCGAATCTCGGCCCGACCAGCCAGAAGCTGATCGACCGGGTGAAGGGCGACTATGAAGCGGCCGAGGCGGCAAACCCGAACGCCGAGGTGCCGGCCGACCTCGTCACCGCGTCCGGCAGCGGCCTCGATCCCGATATTTCGCCCGAGGCCGCCTATTTCCAGGTGCCGCGCGTCGCCAAGGCGCGGGGCCTTGATGAGACCAAGGTCAAGGCGCTGGTCGACGGCGCCGTCCACGACCGCGAGCTCGGCATTTTGGGAGAACCTACCGTCAATGTTCTGGCGTTGAACCAGAGCCTTGATGCTTCTATGACTGAGTGAGTTTGGCAGGTTAGATGCTGTGGTTTGGCGACAAGGCCAACCCCACTCTCCGCCATCCTCGGGCTTGACTCACTGATGTCCGGTTGGCGCTAACGGCTGCCCCTCACCCTAACCCTCTCCCCGTTCTGACGGGGAGAGGGGACGTGCCAAGCGAGAGCTAGGCGAGGGACGGAGAGGTCGCGGCGCGTCCCCTTCGCCCCGTTTACGGGGAGAAGGTGGCGGCAGCCGGATGAGGGGCTGATCTCGCCGCGTAAACATCGGGAATGCCATCCGCCAGCTGAACCTCGATTGCCGCCATTCGCAGAAAGACAACACGCATGCCAGACGACAACCGCGACCAGGCCGGCAGGCCCTCGCCCGATGCGCTTCTCGAAAAAGCCCGGGCGGAGATGCGCGGCCGTCTGAAGATCTTTCTGGGCGCCGCCCCAGGTGTCGGCAAGACCTATGAAATGCTGGTCTCCGGTCGTGCCAAACTCGCCGACGACCTCGACGTCGTCATCGGCGTCGTCGAGACTCACGGGCGCAAGGAGACCGAGGCGCTGCTCGCCGGTTTCGAGATCATTCCCCGTGTCAAAATCGACTATAAGGGGCGGCCGCTCGAAGAAATGGACCTCGACGGTATCCTCGCCCGCCGGCCCGATCTCGTGCTGGTCGATGAACTCGCCCATACCAATGTCGAGGGCAGCCGGCACCCGAAGCGCTACCTCGACGTCAAGGAATTGCTCGACCGTGGCATCGACGTCTACACGACGCTCAACATCCAGCATGTCGAAAGCCTGAACGACGTCGTCTCGCAGATCACCCGCATCCGTGTGCGCGAGACGGTGCCGGATTCGATCATCGACCTTGCCGACGACGTCGAGATCATCGATCTGACGCCGGACGATCTGATCAAGCGCCTGCATGACGGCAAGGTCTATGTGCCCCGCACCGCCGAGCGGGCATTGGCAAACTATTTCACCCCGGGCAACCTGACGGCGCTGAGAGAACTTGCGCTACGCAAAACCGCCCAGCGCGTCGACGATCAGTTGCTCACCCATATGCAGGCTCACGCGATCTCCGGCCCTTGGGCGGCGGGCGAACGTATCCTCGTCTCGATTGACCATCACCCGCGCTGCGCCTCGCTGGTGCGATATGCAGCTCGTATGGCCTCGCGCCTGCGTGCGCCCTGGGCCGCCGTCTATGTCGAGACCAGCCGTTCGGTCAATCTGACCGAAGCCGAGCGCGACACTGTTGCCGCAACGCTGCGTCTTGCCGAACAGCTCGGCGGCGAGGCGATCACGATTCCGGGCCGCGAGGTCGCCGAAGAGCTCGTCCGTCACGCCACAGCAAACAATGTCACCCACATCGTCATCGGCGCCCCCAAGATGGCGACATGGCGCGACTGGTGGAGCCGTTCAATCACCGACGAACTGATCCGCAAGACCGGCGAGATCAGCGTCCATGTCATTTCCGGCAATGAGAAGGACGGCACCACCGCGCGCGGCATCCGGGCGGCGGCCACGGCCCCTGAATTCGATTTCAGAGCCTATCTGCTGGCGACCATCTATGTTGTCATCGCGCTTGGCGTCAGCATCGTGCTCGATCAGGTGCTCGACGTGCGTAACCTTGCCCTCGTGTTCCTGATGGCGGTGCTGACCTCTGCCGTGCTGCATGGGTTACGGCCGGCGCTCTACAGCTGCATTCTCGGCGCGCTGTCCTTCAACTTCTTCTTCCTGCCGCCGCGCTATACGCTGACGATCAGCGATCCGGAAAGCGTGCTGGCCCTGTTCTTCTTCCTCGGCGTCGCCATCATCGCCAGCAATCTGACCGCGACCGTGCAGCGGCAGGCGGCCGCCGCCAGGCAGCGGGCCCGCACGACGGAAGATCTCTATCTTTTCTCAAAGAAGCTCGCCGGCACCGGTACGCTCGACGACGTGCTCTGGGCGACCGCCTTCCAGCTCGCCTCCATGCTGAAGGTCCGTGTCGTGCTGCTCTTGCCGGAAGAGGGCACCATCGCCGTCAAGGCCGGTTATCCGCCCGACGACACGCTCGACGATGCCGATATCGCCGCCGCCCGCTGGGCCTGGGAGCACAATCACGCCGCCGGCCGCGGCGCCGATACCCTGCCCGGCGCCAAGCGGCTCTATGTGCCGCTGAGGACCGGGCGCACCGCCGTCGGCGTCATCGGCCTCGACAGCGACCGCCGCGACGGGCCGCTGCTGACGCCGGAGCAGCAGCGGCTGCTCGATGCGCTGGCCGATCAGGCGGCTCTTGCGATCGAACGCGTCCAGCTCGTCGCCGATGTCGACCGGGCAAGGCTTGCGGCCGAAGCCGACAGGCTGCGTTCGGCCCTGCTCACCTCGATTTCGCATGATCTGAAAACGCCGCTTGCGGCTATCCTCGGCGCCGCCGGCACGCTGCGCGACTATTTCGCCTCCATGCCGGAGGAGGACCGCGCCGATCTGCTTTCCACCGTCGTCGACGAATCCGAGCGCCTCAATCGTTTCATCGCCAACCTGCTCGACATGACTAAGATCGAATCCGGTGCGATGGAGCCGAATTTTGCGCTGCATTATGCCGGCGATATCGTCGGCAGCGCGCTGCGCCGCGCAGCAAAGATCCTCGAGCGCCACAAGACCGAGACGAGCATTCCCGCCGACCTGCCGATGGTGCGCGTCGATCCTGTCCTGTTCGAGCAGGTGATCTTCAACCTCCTCGACAATGCCGCGAAATATGCGCCCGAGGGATCGGTGGTCCATATTGAGGGCTGGGCCGATGCCGACAACGTCGTCCTGCAGGTCTCGGACGAAGGCCCAGGCATTCCACCCGCCGACCTTACCCGCGTCTTCGACACCTTCTATCGCGTGCGCAAGGGCGATCAGGTGCGTGCCGGCACCGGCCTCGGCCTTTCCATCTGTCGCGGTTTCGTCGAGGCGATGGGCGGCACGATCACCGCCGCCAACCGAAAGGGCCGCCCGGGCGCCGTCTTCACCATCCGCCTGCCAAAACCCAACGACATACCGAAACTGGATGAACTCAGATGACCGGTTCAGCCGTCAAGATCCTCGTCGTCGACGACGAGCCCCCAATCCGCAAGCTTCTTCGCGTCGGCCTGACCGCGCAGGGCTACGAGGTGCAGGAGGCGCCGAATGCGGCAAACGGCCGCCAATCGGTTGCCGACGGCAGGCCCGATCTCATCCTGCTCGATCTCGGCCTGCCCGACACGCCTGGCCATGACCTCTTGCAGGAGTGGCGCGACGAAGGCCTGTCCATACCCGTCGTCATCCTCTCCAGCCGCACCGACGAGGCCGGCATCGTCAAGGCGCTGGAAAGCGGCGCCGACGATTATGTCACCAAGCCCTTCGGCATCAACGAACTTGGCGCCCGCATCCGCGTGGCGCTGCGCCATCGCTTGCAGCAGCAGGGCGAAAAGGCGATCTTCCAGACCGGCGGGCTGTCGGTCGACCTCGTCAAGCGCATCGTCAAGGTCGACGGCGAGGAAATGAAATTGTCGCCTAAGGAATATGACATCTTGCGCGTGCTCGCCCAGCATGCCGGCAAGGTGCTGACACACCAGTTTCTTTTGAAGCAGGTATGGGGGCCGGCGGCTGACGTGCAATATCTGCGCGTCTATATCAGGCAGCTCAGGCAGAAGATCGAGCAGAGCCCCGACCAGCCACACTATATCACCACCGAAACCGGCGTCGGCTATCGGCTCAGGGAACCGGACTGACCTGCTCTCCCACCCGCCGCCTGAACAGTATCGAGAATGACATGTATCTTCCCAACATCATCCGGCCCGAACACACCTTCATCGGCATGTCGGCACCGACAAAGTGGCGCGCGCTGCATATCATAGCGGACAAGGCAGCCAAGGCCTTTTCCGTCGACAGCCAGACCATCCTGAAGGCGCTCGAAGCGCGTGAGAAGCTCGGCTCCACCGGAATCGGCAACGGTATAGCCATCCCCCATGCCGCCATCGACGGCATGACCAGCCCGCGCGGCCTTCTCATTCGTTTCGCGCCGCCGCTGGATTTCGAAGCGATCGACGATATCCTGACGGACATCGCCTTCGTGCTCATCTTCGGGGAGAACAATCGCGGCGAATATCTGAACGTGCTGTCGGCCATCGCCCGGCGGCTGCAATCGGATGGCGTGCTTGCCGCCATGCGCAAGGCAAGGACGGTGGACGAATTCTATTCCGATTTCATTGCTGATTCCCGGGTATGAAAAAGGCGCGGCCCGAAGGCCGCGCCCGCTCGTCTCTATAAGACGATCTTAGAAATCGCGCTGGAAGCGCAGGAAGCCGAAGACTTCGTCGTCGCCTTCGTCCTCATCGTGGTACTGCACGCTGAGCTTCGTCCTGAGGTCGTCGACGATGCGGTAGTCGATCGTCACACCGGTCGTGTAGGCGCTGCCGCCGGTGAAGCCGTTGCCGTCAGCCTCGAGGGCGATGTTTTCGAAGTACTGGAAGCCCGGGGTCACCGTCCACTTGTCGTTGATCTTCAGGGCATATTCTGCTGCGATCGTCCATTCGGACTCTTCGTAGTAGTAGTTGGCGCCGCTTGCCCAGATGCCGGCAATGCCGAGCGTGCCGGGGCCGATATCGGCATAGACGATGCCGCGGACGGCGACTTCGCTGGTGTCGACATCATAACCGGCAAGCAGGTAAGCGCTGATGGCGCCGGCCTTGTAGGAAACCTGGCTTGCGACACCGAAGTTGTTCGGGCCTTCGCCCGGCTTGGTGGCATAGTCTTCTTCCAGTTCGTCGACCGAGAGGCCGGCGGCGAAAGCGCCATTCTCGTACTGATAACGGATCGAGTTGTGGGTCGTCTCGTTGCTGGCGAGCGTATCGGTCTCACCGCTCATGTCGTCGTCCCACCAGCTATAGAGCTTACCGACGCGGAAACCGGCGATATCGATGTAGCCCTCATCCAGCAGCGCTTCCTGATCGGAGGCATTGTCGGCATTGTAACGCAGCGTCAGGACGCCGGTGAGCGTGCCGTACTCAGTGTCGTTCTTGGCCTGGAAGGTGACCTGACCGCGAGTCCAGAAGTTTACATCGGAATCGCCGGCAATGTTGTCACCGAAGCGCACTTCGGTACGGATGTAACCGCCGATCGAAAGGCATGTTTCCGTTCCCGGAATATAAAAATAGCCGGTACCGTAAGCGTCGCAAACGCGAACATATTCCACGGGCTCGGGTTCCGCCGCCACGATGGCGTCGGCTGCGCGTGCTCCGGAGGCCGCGGCAAGGGCGGCAACGGAGGCAAAAAGGATAGTTCTGATATTCATTTTGAATGGCCCTAACAGGTTGGAATGCGAGGCGCATTTCAAGAGATGCCCCCACGTAGCGGTAGCAAATACGACCGCACCGCCGCCATATAGGAATCCGCAAGTGCCATCGCGGCAAAATGCGGGCAAAAATTAGCATTGCTCGCGCCCGATGTGGAGGAACTGTGGCCAAAAAAACACGGTTATGCGGCATGGCCGCGGCAGCCGCATAATTGGCCGCGGCCAACTCCCGGCACGTGCATTTCAAAATCACCCGTCGAATGGAACGGCATTCTAACCGACCCGCCTAAACCGGAACAAGTTTCGTTTCCTTATACGACTGACTTGATAGAGTTAAGGCACATAACAGGAGGGTTCCCATGCAGACACAACGGTTCACCCGGCTCCTCGCGGCCGCGGTCATGGCAGGCAGCTTCGTCATCGGGAGCATTGCGCCGTCATACGCGGATCAGGCGCTGCTCAACGTTTCCTATGACCCGACGCGTGAATTGTACAAGGATTTCAATGCCGCCTTTGCCGCCAAGTGGCAGAAGGACACAGGTGAAACCGTGACGATCAAAGCCTCGCATGGCGGCTCCGGCGCTCAGGCGCGTTCGGTCATCGACGGTCTCGACGCCGACGTCGTCACGCTTGCCCTCGAAGGCGATATCGACGCCATCGCCAAGGCGACCGGCAAGATCCCGGCCGACTGGAAGAGCAAGCTTCCGAACAATTCGACGCCCTACACCTCGACGATCGTCTTCCTCGTCCGCAAAGGCAATCCGAAGGGCATCAAGGATTGGGGCGACCTGATCAAGGACGACGTGCAGGTCATCACCCCCAACCCGAAGACCTCGGGCGGCGCACGCTGGAACTTCCTCGCCGCCTGGGCATGGGCCAAGCAGGCAAATGGCGGCGACGACGCCAAGGCGCAGGATTACGTCGCCAAGCTGCTGCAGCATGTTCCGGTTCTCGATACCGGCGCGCGCGGCGCCACGACCACCTTCGTCCAGCGCGGCCTCGGCGATGTGCTGCTTGCCTGGGAAAACGAAGCCTATCTTTCGCTCGAAGAGCTCGGCCCCGACCAGTTCGAGATCGTGACGCCAACCTTCTCCATCCGTGCCGACCCGCCGGTCGCGGTCGTCGATGGCAATGTCGACAAGAAGGGCACGCGCAAGGTCGCCGAAGCCTATCTCAACTACCTCTATTCCGACGAAGGCCAGAAGATCGCCGCCAAGCATTATTACCGGCCGATCAAGCCGGAAGCCGCCGATCCGGCCGATATCGCCCGCTTCCCGAAGCTGACGCTCGCCACCATCGACGATTTCGGCGGCTGGAAAGAAGCGCAGCCGAAATTCTTTGGCGATGGCGGCGTATTTGACCAAATCTACAAGCCGGCACAATAATAGATTTCATGAGAGTACATAGCCCCACGCGGTGGCGGTTCAGGCGGCCGAGCGTCATTCCGGGTTTCGGAATGGCGCTCGGCCTTACCTTAACCTGGCTCACCCTTCTGATCCTCATCCCGCTCTCCGGCCTTGCCGTCCGGTCGAGCGCGCTCGGCTGGGAGAAATTCTGGTCGATCGCGCTCGATCCGCGTACGCTGAACGCCCTACGCATCAGCTTCGGCAGCGCTTTCATCGCTGCGATCATCAACGCCGTCTTCGGCATCATCCTCGCCTGGGTGCTGGTACGCTACCGTTTCCCCGGCAAGCGCGTCATCGACGCCATGGTCGACCTGCCCTTCGCGCTGCCGACGGCCGTCGCCGGCATTGCATTGGCGGCGCTCTACGCGCCGAACGGCTGGGTCGGCCAGTTGCTGACACCGCTCGGCATCAAGATTGCCTTTACCCCGGCCGGCATCGTCGTGGCGCTGATCTTCGTCGGCCTGCCCTTCGTGGTGCGCACCGTGCAGCCTGTCATGGAGGAAATCGACAAGGAGGTCGAAGAGGCCGCCGCTACGCTCGGCGCCAACCGCTTCCAGACGATTTTCCGCGTGCTGCTGCCGGGGCTGGCGCCGGCCGTGCTGACCGGCTTCGCGCTCGCCTTTGCCCGCGGCGTCGGCGAATACGGCTCGGTCATCTTCATCGCCGGCAACCTGCCGTTCAAATCGGAAATCGCGCCGCTGCTGATCGTCATCAAACTCGAAGAGTATAATTATGCGGCAGCGACCGGCATCGCGGCGATCATGCTGGTGATCTCGTTCGCCTTGTTGCTCGTCATCAATCTCATCCAGAGCTGGAGCAGGCGGAGGTACGGCTATGGCGCTTGATGCGACCGTTCAACCGACGAAACTGCGTTCGGTGACCACCGAACACAGAATGGCGCGATACACGCTGATCGCCGTTTCGCTGCTTTTCCTGCTGCTAATCCTGCTGTTGCCGCTCGCCGCCGTGTTCGTCGAGGCTTTTCGCAAAGGTGCCGGCCCCTTCATCGAGGCGCTTGGCGATGCAGAGACCTTCTCGGCGATCCGCCTGACGCTCGTCGTCGCCGGCATCAGCGTACCGCTGAACCTCGCCTTCGGGGTCGCCGCCGCCTGGGCGATCGCCAAGTTCGAGTTCAAGGGCAAGGCATTCCTCACGACGCTGATCGACCTGCCCTTCTCGGTTTCACCCGTGATTTCGGGCCTGGTCTTCGTGCTCTTGTTCGGCGCCAACACGTGGCTCGGCCATTGGCTCAGCGCAAACGACATCAAGATCCTCTTCGCAGTGCCGGGGCTGATCCTGGCGACAATGTTCGTCACCTTCCCGTTCGTCGCCCGCGAGCTGATCCCGCTGATGCAGGAGCAGGGAACGGCCGACGAGGAGGCAGCCCTGTCGCTCGGCGCCAGCGGCTGGCAGACCTTCTGGCACGTGACGCTGCCGAACATCAAATGGGGCCTGCTCTACGGCGTGCTGCTTTGCAATGCCCGCGCCATGGGCGAATTCGGCGCGGTCTCTGTCGTCTCCGGCCACATCCGCGGCCAGACGAACACCATGCCGCTGCAGGTCGAAATTCTTTATAACGAATATAATTTCACCGGCGCTTTTGCCGTCGCCACGCTTTTGGCCTTGCTCGCGCTCGTGACTCTTGTTTTGAAGACGCTGCTGGAAATGCGCTACAGCGCTGAAATCTCCGCCAGCCGGCGGCACTGAAGGATCTGGAATGGAAGTACGCGTTCAAAACATCCGCAAGGAATTCGATCGTTTTCCGGCGCTCCACGATGTCTCGCTCGACATCCGCTCCGGCGAGCTGATCGCACTGCTCGGCCCTTCGGGCTCCGGCAAGACGACATTGCTGCGTCTGATTGCCGGCCTGGAAAGCCCGACCGAGGGACAGATCTTCTTCGGTGAAGAGGATGCCTCGAAAAAATCGGTGCAGCAGCGCAATATCGGCTTCGTCTTTCAGCATTACGCCCTCTTCCGCTACATGACGGTGCTCGACAACGTCTCCTTCGGCCTGAGGGTCAGAAAGGGCGCGCGGCGGCCTGCGAAGGCCGATATCCGCCGACGGGCGCTGGAACTGCTTGACCTCGTCCAGTTGTCCGGCCTTGAAAAACGCTATCCCGCCCAGCTTTCCGGCGGCCAGCGTCAGCGCGTGGCGCTCGCCCGCGCCATGGCCGTCGAGCCGAATGTGCTCTTGCTCGACGAACCCTTCGGGGCGCTCGATGCTCAGGTGCGCAAGGACCTGCGCAAATGGCTGCGCGAGATCCACGACCGTACCGGCCACACCACCGTCTTCGTCACCCACGACCAGGATGAGGCGCTGGAGCTTGCCGATCGCGTCGTCGTGATGAGCCAGGGCGCGATCGAGCAGGTCGGGACGCCCGACGAAGTCTATGATTATCCGAACTCGCCCTTCGTCTTCGGCTTCATCGGCCAATCCAACTGCCTGCAGGTCGAGATTTCGGGCGGCGATATTCTCTTCGAAGGCCGCTCGCTCGGCCTCAATGCCGAGGGCGAGCCGGATGGACCGGCGCAGCTCTACTTCCGCCCGCATGATGTCAGGCTCTGCGAATCAGCCGAAAACTGCATTGGCGGCCAGCCGGTCTCCAGCCGCCGCGTCGCCGGTACGCGCCATATCGAACTCGATATCGGCAATGACCGGCCAAATATTGAAATCGAACTGCCGCCGAGCGAGGCTGACCGGCTCGACCGTCACCGCGTGGCGTTCAAGCCGACCCGCTGGAAGCTGTTCCGTGGCTGATCTCGATTGCGCGCGTCGTTCCTGACGCGCTCACGGCGCCTCGCTTAATAATTCGTTAACCCTCCGGATTTATGCATCGGTCGGTCGCAGGGCTCAGCCGGAATCGCCCTTCGCGGGAGTCCCTCCGACCTTTTGTTATCTCAGGTTGTTTGTATTTCAGTCATATGACGAGTAAAAGATTTTGCGCGTTAATCATAAAGGGCTGGACTAATCCCATAGGAGGCACCTGGCGTTGAGGGCGGAGAATTCCTTTCGAAAATCCCTGATCGGGATTTTATTCGTAGGACTGGCGGCTGCAGGCTGCACCACAACACCGAAGCCGGCGACGACGCCGGCAAAGACAAAACAGGCTCAAGCGGCGAAAGTCACTTTCAATTATACCGCCAAGGATCGCGACTGCCTGAAGCGCGCGATGTATTTCGAATCGCAGCACTCCGACGAGGATGGTTATCTGGCCGTCGGCACCGTCGTCATGAACAGGCTGACGTCAGGCGCCTACCCCCCATCGATCTGCGGTGTCGTCGCCCAGGAGAAGCAGTTTGCGCCCGGGGTCATGACGCGCGAAGTCAAGCCTCAGGCGGAACCGGAACTTGCCACCGCGGCTGATGCGATCCTGCTGAAGGGGGCGCGCCATCCGGCCGTGAAGGATGCAATGTTCTTCCACACCGATGGTCTGAAATTCCCCTACGACAACATGCATTATGTGACGGTCGCCGGCGGCAACGCCTTCTACGAGAAGCGCGATTCGAACGGCATGCTGGAAACGCCGTCGCCGCTGCCGTCCTATGAGGTGGCGATGAATTATGTGCCCGGCGAAAGCATGCTGCCACCGCAATTCGAGGCGCTGATACCCTCGGCCGTTCCCGTTCCTCTGCCGGCGCCCGATCCGATGGCGACGGCGAGCACGGCGCCAATGCAGATAACGGCTCCGGTGACCCAACCGGAAACCGCGCCTTCGCCCGAGCCGGCGATGCGGATCGCGATCCCGACCCCCCGTCCCGCCTATGACAGCGTGATGCTGCGCGGCGAGATCCCGGTAAATGGCGGCTGATGCCGTTTCGGTTTGCGTTTATAAAAGCGCGCCCTAAGCGCGCTCAGTTTGTTGAGAAGGTCTAGCCATGCTCGGTCTTACCAGTCTTGCGCCGAGCATCTGATCACTGCAATTGCTTGACAGGAAATCATTTATTTTCGGATACTTAATTGACCGGCGCAGATCCTCGGCACAGGGCCGAGGATGACGTCGCGGGTCATTTGTCGGTAGCCTGAGTGCGCCTTAAGCGCGCTCTTCCCAGATCTTTGCAAGCTCCACGATCGTTGCGACCGCCTTTTCCATATCCTGGCGGCTCACCCATTCGAGCGGCGAGTGGAAGGCATGGCCACCGGCAAAAATGTTCGGGCACGGCAGCCCCATGAAGGAGAGGCGGGAGCCGTCCGTGCCGCCGCGGATGCTGCCGCGCACCGGCGTCATGCCGGCACGACGCACCGCTTCAAGCGCGTTCTCGACAATCTCCGGATGGCGGTCGAGCACCGTCTTCATGTTGCGATATTGTTCCGTCACCTGGAAATGGTAGGTCGAGGCTGGATAGGCAGACATCACCTGCTTGACGATAGTTTCGAGCATCGCCTCCTTCTCAGCGAGCCCCTCCTCCGTGAAGTCGCGGATGATGAAGCTCAGCGACGCCTTTTCCATCGAGCCGGTCACGCCGACCGGGTGGATGAAGCCCTGCCGGCCTTCCGTCGTCTCCGGCGCCAAATCCTTCGGCAGCCGGTCGATGATGGCGCCGGCGATCTTGATAGCGTTCTCCATACGGTCCTTGGCGAAGCCCGGATGGATCGCCACGCCTGTTATGCCGATCTCGACGCCGTCGGCCGAGAAGGTTTCGTCCTCGATATGGCCTGATGTCTCGCCGTCCATCGTATAGGCGAAGTCCGCTCCGAGTTTGCCGAGGTCGACCTTGTTGACGCCGCGACCGACCTCCTCGTCAGGCGTGAACAGGATCTTGATCGCTCCGTGCCGAATATCGGGATTGTCGACAAGGATCTGGGCCGCAGTCATGATTTCCGCCAGTCCCGCCTTGTCGTCGGCGCCGAGCAATGTCGTTCCGTCGGTCGTGACGATATCATTGCCGACCTGGTTTTTCAGCTCCGGATGCTCGGCGACACGGATCACCCGGCTCGAATCGCCGACAAGCCTGATATCGCCGCCGGCATAATTCCTGACGATCTGTGGCTTGACATCCGTGCCGCTGAAATCGGGCGCCGTGTCCATATGCGAGCAGAAACAGATGACCGGCACCGCCTTGTCGCTATTGGCCGGAATGGTGGCATAGACATAGCCATGTTCATCGAGATGGGCATCGGAAAGCCCGATCTCCAGCAGTTCGTCGACCAGAATCTGGCCGAGATCCTTCTGCTTCTCGGTGGTCGGCTGCGTCGACGAGGAGGGATCGGATTGAGTGTCGATAACGACATAACGGAGGAAGCGGTCGAGAACAGTGTCGGTCATTTCAATCCAATCCAATGAGATCACCAGAGGATATAGCCCTTCCGGGCGAAGCGACAAAAGGATTTTCCGCTCGGCGCATGGTTCTATGACGACGGCCCCTACTGAGGAGCGGGGATGATCTGGCTCGCCCGGGCGCGTCCAGCCGAGGAGCTGTAGCAATCCTTCTCTCGCATCCAACAGCGGCAGGCGGAATTTGTCCTGTAGGCATACGCCATTAATGGATTATCGCTGCCGTCTTGAACTACCGGCAGCCATCTCCAATATTTTTAAGGGATCAAGCTGGCATCGAAAGGAGGAAGAAGAAAATGCCGCTGAACGATGTGCTCTGGACTCGTCCAGTGACGGTCCGGCTGCAGTGCGGCCTGGAACGAACTTTTACGGGCGTCTATGACGCCTTGGATTTCCTGGAAAACGAATGGCCGTTGGGCCACGGAGAGCGCCACAAGCGCGCGGTCAAGACCTGTCGGGGCGCTCTTAACCGGGTTATTGCCCCTTTGATTGCGCGGGAGGCTTTCATGGCCGCGTGCGTCGAAGCCGGCATGCCCGCGGTCGTGGCTCCCTGGCAGGTGCAGGCTACCAGCCGCCCGGTGCGACCCACGCGTGTCGCTGCTCTTGGCTAAGGGCCAGGCGTGCGCAGTTCACGTCGGGACCCTGACTTCAAGATGCCTGTCGCGCGGCCCCGGGAGGAGCCGCGCCAGGTCAAAACCCAAGGCATCTCGATCTCCTTTGCCGTCTGGGCTTCGGAGCTGAAATTGTGGTTGTTTCGCCGTAGAACCGTCGCTGTCGTGCCTACTCAAACGGGGAACGCTGCCGCGGCTGGAACAACGATCACCAAAATTTCGTTTGAGGGCCGAATGCACGGGAACAGCCATGGCCAGCGACAAGCTATCAAGCTATCGATCAAAACGCGATTTTCAGAAGACTGCTGAGCCCAGCGGCGAGCGGCCCCTCAAACGGAGCAACCGCCGTCGCTTTGTCATTCAGAAGCACGATGCGACACGTCTGCACTACGACCTGCGGCTTGAGCTCGACGGCGTGTTCAAGAGCTGGGCCGTTACGAAAGGTCCGTCGCTCGATCCGCAAGACAAGCGCCTGGCCGTCGAGGTCGAGGACCATCCGCTCGATTATGGCGATTTCGAAGGGACGATTCCGAAAGGCCAGTATGGCGGCGGCACGGTCATGCTGTGGGATCGCGGCTATTGGGAGCCGGAGGGGCGGAAGAGCCCTGAGCAGGCGCTTGCCAAGGGCGATTTCAAGTTCACGCTCGAGGGCGAGCGCTTGCACGGCAGCTTCGTGCTTGTGCGCATGCGCAACGATCGCGACCGCAGCAAGCGTACCAACTGGCTGCTGATCAAGCATCACGACGAGTTCTCCGTGGAGGAAGACGGTGCTGCCATACTGGAAGAGAACGTCACCTCGGTCGCCTCGGGCCGCAGCATGGAAATGATCGCGGCCGGCAAGGGGCGCAAGCCGAAACCCTTCATGGTGGAGGGCGGCAAGATCCAGGCCGACGCCGTCTGGGACAGCAATCACGGACTGGCCGCCGAGGAGCGGCAGGAGGCGAGAGGCGGAAAGCGCGCCAGCACCGCAACGGCGGTTGATCTTCCGGATTTCATCGCGCCGCAGCTTTGCGAGAAGCTGGAGCGGCCACCCGGCGGGAACGACTGGATCCACGAGATCAAGTTCGATGGCTACCGCATCCAGATGCGTGTGCTCGACGGCGAAGCCACGCTGAAAACCAGAAAAGGTCTCGACTGGACGGCCAAATACCCCGAAATCGCCGAGGCGGCGTCAGCGCTTCCAGACTGCATAATCGATGGTGAAATCTGCGCTCTCGATGAGCACGGCGCGCCCGACTTCGCCGCGCTTCAGGCGGCACTGTCGGAAGGCAAGACCGGCAGCCTCGTCTACTTCGCCTTCGACCTCCTCTATGACGGCGGTGAGGATCTCCGCCTCAAGCCCATCATTGAACGAAAGACGCGACTGCAGGAGCTTCTCGCGGATGCTGGCAACGACCCTCGCATCCGCTACGTCGAACATTTCACAGGCGGCGGCGACGCCGTGCTCAGGTCGGCATGCAAGCTATCGCTGGAAGGCATTGTGTCGAAAAAGGCAGATGCCCCCTATCAATCCGGTCGAACGGCAAGCTGGGCGAAGTCGAAATGCCGGGCGGGGCACGAGGTGGTCATCGGCGCCTATGCCAAGACCAACGGCAAGTTTCGTTCCCTTCTCGTCGGCGTTTTCAGCGACGATCATTTTGTCTATGTCGGCCGCGTCGGGACCGGCTACGGCGCCAAGAAAGTCGAAACACTGCTTCCGAAACTGAAGGCGCTGGAGACGACGAAGTCGCCGTTCACCGGTATCGGCGCTCCGAAGAAGCAGGCTGACGTCGTCTGGGTGAAGCCCGAGCTTGTCGCCGAGATCGAATTCGAGGGCTGGACCGCGGACGGTCTCGTCCGTCAGGCGGCCTTCAAGGGCTTGCGTGAAGATAAGCCGGCCAAAGAAGTCGAGGCGGAGCGACCGCTAAGATCCTCCAAGGCCGAGATTGCGGAACCGGCTCCCCGGGCCGAACCAAAATCGACGCGCCGTAAGGGTCAGAAGGCCGATGTCATGGGTGTGCTCATTTCGAACCCGGACAAGCCATTGTGGCCAGATGCCGAGGATGGTGAGCCGGTAACAAAGGAAGAATTGGCCCGCTATTACGAGGCGGTCGGCGACTGGATGATCGACCACCTCAAGGGCAGGCCCTGCTCCATCATCCGTGCCCCGGATGGGATTGGTGGCGAGCAGTTCTTCCAGCGTCATGCCATGCCGGGGCAATCCAAACTGCTCGAATTGGTCAAGGTATTCGGCGACAAGAAGCCATACCTCCAGATCGACCGCATCGAAGGGCTCGCCGCAGTCGCCCAAATCGCGGCTGTCGAGCTCCATCCGTGGAACTGTGAACCCGGGCAACCGGAAGTTCCTGGCCGCCTGGTATTCGATCTTGATCCCGGTCCCGATGTTCCCTTTTCCACGGTTGTTGCCGCTGCCCGCGAGATGCGCGACCGGCTGGAAGACCTCGGATTGATCAGCTTCTGCAAGACGACGGGCGGCAAGGGCTTGCATGTCGTGACCCCGCTTACAGTAAACAAGCGAAAACCGTTGTCATGGCCCGAAGCGAAGGCCTTCGCGCATGACGTCTGCCAGCAGATGGCCCGAAACAACCCCGATCTCTACCTTATCAAGATGACCAAGAGCCTGCGGGGCGGTCGCATTTTCCTCGATTACCTGCGCAATGATCGCATGGCGACGGCCGTGGCGCCGCTCTCCCCTCGAGCCCGCCCAGGGGCGACCGTGTCAATGCCTCTGACGTGGACGCAGGTGAAATCGGACCTCGATCCTAAAAGGTTTACGATTCGAACCGTGCCTGCTTTGCTACCGAAGTCATCCGCCTGGAAGGATTATTGCGAGGGGCAGCGTCCCCTAGAGCAGGCGATCAAGAGGCTCGGCCGCACCGGCAAGCATGCCGCCTGACACGGCTGATCGCCCCGCGGCACTCATCTGATTGCAGCGGCATCAGTCATATCGAAGACGGCTGCGTTATCCTGGATCTCGCGGAGGCCTTTATATGAGGGGTGGCGCAGGCTGCCCTCACGCGTCCAGCCGCGAAACTCGATTTCGGCGATGAGTGTCGGTTGAGAAAAGACGAGGCGCTTTCCTTTGAGCGGCACAACAGGTTTTTTTGTCTGTAGGCGGTTCAACGTCTTGCGCAGATACTCCGCCTCCGTTCGGTTGAAGCCTGTGCCGACGGAGCCGACATAGATCCACTCGTGACCCTTTCGACCCGCAAGCAAAAGACTGCCGAGCCCACCGCGGTTGCTGACGGATTCCTCGTACCCGACGATCATGAAACTTTCGCTCTGAACGCACTTGATCTTCTGCCAGTCCCCCAGACGACCACTGCGGTAAGGGCTATCCCTGCGCTTTGCAATGATGCCTTCCAAACCCCGATGGCATGCGTGCTCAAGCAGTTCCTCGCCACCTAGATCCAGGTCTTGCGAGAACCGAATAGCGCCATCGTCGGTCTCAGGGATCAGATCTTCGAGAAGATGGCGGCGGACCGAGAGCTCGGTGCGCGTCAGGTCGTGACCGTCGAGATACAATAGATCGAAGGCGTAGAAGATGGATTCAGTCGAGATTCGTTTGCCGCCCCTTCCGCCGAGCGATCGCTGCAACGCCCCAAAGTCGGACCGACCCTCGTCATCAAGGACGACCGCTTCTCCGTCGAGAATACAGGTCGATACGCCGAGTTCTCTTACCCCTGCGGCGATCGTCGGAAATCGGTGGGTCCAGTCATGACCGCCACGGGTGAGGATGCGAATGCCCTTTGGCTCGATGTGGATTGCCAATCGGTAGCCGTCCCACTTCACCTCATAAAGCCAATCCGGCCCTTGCGGCACCGTCTGCTTCAGCAAGGCCAGGCACGGCTCCACTCTCGACGGCATCGCATCGAACGGCAGGTTTGGCTGGTCGGGATCACGCCGACGGAGAGGTCGTGATTGTATGGAATTCGACTCGCGAAGAAGCGGAGCGGAGGGGCGCCGTGGTCTGGTCATCGCTCAATGCCTGTCGGGTCGGTTCTCCGCATCGACGGATTTACGCAGGGCGTCCATGATGTTGATGACGTTGCTGGGCACCGGCTCCGCCTTCTCCTTGCCCTTGGATTTTGCTCTGACGGGCTTCTTCATTTGTTTCTTCTTGGCCTCGATGATGTCGAGCAGCCTATCCTGCACCGGGTCGGAGACCATCTTCGGGTTCCAGTGCTGCGTCTGCTTCTTGATCAGCTGCTGGACCAGCGGCATCATCTCACTGTCCGCCGGCTGATCGTCTACCCGCTCGAAATAGCTCTCCGCGTCGCGCACCTCGTCCCCGTAACGCAGGGTCCAAAGAACGATGCCTTTGCCCCGTGGCTCCAGCATCACGGCGCGCTCGCGGCGCGCAATCACCAGTCGCGAGATGCCGACCATGTCCTCGGCGGCCATCGCATCGCGGATCACCGAGAACGCCTCCTGGCCGACCGGATCGTCCGGTGAAAGATAGTAGGGCGTGTCGAGCCAGATCCAGTCGACGCCGTTGCGCGGCGTAAAGACCTCGATATCGATCGTCTTGGTGCTTTCAAGCGCGACGTTCTCCAACTCGTCGTCTTCAAGCAAGACATATTCGTTCTCGCCACGCTGGTAGGCTTTCACCTCGTCTTCATCTTTCACGTCCTTGCCGGTGACGGCATCGACATAGTGGCTGACGACGCGGTTTTGGGTGGCGCGATTGAGCGTGTGAAACCGCACCTTCTCATTTTCGGAAGTGGCCGGCATCATCTGCACCGGACAGGTGACGAGCGACAGTTTGAGGTAGCCTTTCCAGTAAGGCCGGATCGCCATGGAAACCTCCGATCACCCGGCGCGGCGCTGGTGAGCGCCGGCCGGGCCGCGTGATTTCGTCGTCGACGCGCGCGCGGCCTTCTGCCTGCTCTTTCCGGCATTGGCATTTGCAGCGGTGCGCTTCGTCTTGGCCGGCGTCGCCATGCCGGCGCTTTCGCGTAGCGCCTGCAACAGGTCGCTCGGTTTGGGAGCCGGCGGCGCCTTTTTCTTCGGAAGGGTGCGGCCTTCGATCTTGGCCTTCACCAGTTCGGCGACGGCCGCTTCATAACGGTCGTCGAACTGCTTCGGGTCGAACTCGCCCTTCTTGGTGTTGATGATGTGCTTGGCAAGCTCCAGCATCTCGCCTTCGATCTTGAGATCCGGCATCTCCTCGAATGCCTTGTCGGAGGAGCGAACCTCATAATCGAAGTTCAAGGTTGAGCCGACCAGCCCTTTTCCATGGGGACGGATGAGGAGCGTTCGCAGGCGCCGGAACAGCACCGTTCGGGCAATGGCCGCGACCTTGGCTTTCTTCATACCATCCCTCAGGAGTTTGAAAGCGTCGCTGCCCATCTTGTCGGGAGCCAGATAATAAGGTTTGTCGAAATAGACGTCATCGACCTCGTCAAAAGGAATAAAGGCCTCCACCTTCAGCGTCTTGTCGCTTTCGGGAATGGCGGCCGCGACTTCCTCGGGCTCGAGCACGACATAGCGGCCGTCCTCGATCTCAAAACCCTTGACCTGCTCCTCGCGCTCGACCGGATCGCCGGTCTCGCCGTCCACGAATTCTCGGCGCACCCGGTTGCCGGTCTTCCTGTTCAGCGTATGAAACGCGATCCGCTCGGATGTGGAGGCGGCGGTATAGAGCGCCACCGGGAAAGCCACCTCTCCGAACTTGATAAAACCCTTCCAATTCGCCCTCGGGGCAACCATCTCGCTCGCGCTCCTGACGCAACCTGTGCGAGTCAACCGAATCAGTTTACGATTGGTTCCGAGTCAAAACGAATCAAATTTCAATAGCTTAATCAGAATTACCCACGCTTTTTCCGAGTCTCTTTCATCTCCTTGAATCTGATAGGTGTTTTTCTTGACTAAGTGCTTTTAAGGTGAAAACAACCAGGAGATAAAGCCGCTGCGGACCGATTTCCCTGGCGTGACTGCTCATTCGATGCGTTGTCCCTCGCCGTCGAACACATGCAGATATTGGGGCGGGAAGGCGACATTGACCTTCGGCCCCGCCTTCAGCGCTTCGCGGTCCAGAGTGAAGATCTTGAACGGCAGGCCATGCAGGGCGAGGTGGAGGATAATGCCGAAGCCGGTGGGTTCGACGAGTTCCACGTCGGTGGCAAGCCCGCTCCCGTCATTCGTGATCAGCACATGCTCCGGCCGAATGCCGAGCGTCACCTTCGTGCCGTCTGCAAGCGGCAACGGCTTTGCCAGCGGCACGATCGTTCCATCGTTCAGCTTGACGCCGCCTGCGGTATAGCTGGCCTCGAGGAAATTCATTCCGGGCGAGCCGATGAAACCGGCGACGAAGAGATTGGCGGGGCGATCATAGAGTTCCAGCGGGCTGCCGACCTGCTGCACCACGCCGCCATGCATGGCGACAATCCGGTCCGCCAGCGTCATCGCCTCGATCTGGTCGTGGGTGACGTAGATCGAGGTCGCCCTCAGCTCGCCGTGCAGTTTCTTGATTTCGGCACGCATCTGTTCGCGCAGGCGCGCATCGAGGTTGGAGAGCGGTTCGTCGAACAGGAACGCTTTCGGCTGGCGGACGATGGCGCGGCCCATGGCGACACGCTGGCGCTGGCCGCCGGAGAGCGCTTTCGGCCGCCGTTCAAGCAACGGGTCGAGGCCGAGCTTGGCGGCGGCCGCGGAGACCGCGCCCGCGATCTTCTCCTTCGCCGTTTTCCGCAGCCTCAGACTGTAGCTCATATTGCCGGCGACATTCATATGCGGATATAGCGCATAGGACTGGAACACCATGGCGATGTCGCGGTCCTTGGGATGCAGTTCGTTCACCCGGGCGCCTGCAATACGGATCTCACCTGATGTGACTTCCTCCAGCCCGGCAATCATCCGCAACAGCGTTGACTTGCCGCAGCCGGAGGGACCGACGAGCACGACGAATTCGCCATCCCTGATGTCGAGGTCGACGCCGTGCAGCACCTGCACGTGGCCATAGGCTTTGCGGATATTCTGGATATCGATCGATGCCATTCTGTTTAACCCTTGACCGCGCCGGCCGTCAGGCCCTGGACGAGATAACGCTGGATGAGCAGGAAGAAGAGGCCGGCAGGAACGAGCGCCATGACGCCCGCCGCCATCATCTGCCCGAAATCCACCGAGAATTTCGAAACGAAGGTGAGAAGCCCGACGGGGAAGGTCGCCGCGTCGTTGCCGTTGATCAGCATCAGCGCGAAGAGCAGTTCGCTCCAGGCGGCAGTAAAGACGAAGCCGAGCGTCGCGGCGATGCCGGGCAGCGTCAGCGGCAGGATGATCTGGCGAAACGCGGTGAACTGCGTCGCCCCGTCGATCATCGCCGCCTCTTCGAGATCCTTCGGAATACCGTCGAAAAAGGACTGCATCAGGAAGGTGGCGAAGGGCACGTTGAAAGCGGTATAGACGATGACAAGCCCGGTCAGGCTGTTGGTCAGATGCAAGGGCGACAGGATCTTGAAGATCGGCGCGACCAGCATGACGAGCGGGAACATCTGAGTCAGCAGCATCAGCGCGACGATCCAGTATTTCGCCCGAAAATTGAAGCGCGACAGCGCATAGCCGGAAAGCGAGGCGCAGATCGTCACCGTCACGGCCGTCGAGGCCGAGACGATCAGGCTATTCTTGAAAAAAGTGGGAAAGGCGCTGTGCTGCAGCACGAAGGCATAGTGATCCCAGCTGGTGCGCGACGGCCACATCCGCACGCCCTCGGTATAGAGCAGATCGTTCGGCGTCACCGAGACCTTGAGCAGCCAGAACAGCGGGAAGAGCGCGAAAGCGATATAGCAGAGGATCGCCAGACGGTGCGCGATCGTTGGGATGAGGGATCGTTTCATGGCCTCAATCCTTGTTCAGCAACGTCTGCCGCAGCAGGATGATCAGCATCGAATAGGCAAGCAGCAGCACCAGCAGCACCAGCGCGATCGCCGAGGCGTAACCGAAATCGAGCCGCTTGAAGGCCGTGGTGAAGATGTAGCTCGCGACGATCTGCGTCCGGTCGGCCGGCCCGCCATTGGTCATGACGACGATGAGATCGGCGAAGTTGGAGATCCACACGGTGCGCAAGAGCACGGTGATGGCGATCGTCGGCGCGAGAAACGGCAGGGTGATCGAGCGGAAACGCTGGAACCAGCCGGCACCATCGATAGAGGCCGCCTCGTAGAGATCGCGCGGGATGGCCTGCAGCGCCGCAAGCAGGGTGATGGCAAAAAACGGAATGCCCCACCAGACATTGGCGACGATCGGCCCCCACATCGCATGATCGGGATCGGAGAGAATGTTGCCCGGCGCATGCATCAGCCCGAGCGCGAAGAGCCAGTGCGGGATCGGCCCGATGACCGGATTGAACAGCCAGGCCCAGTTGAGACCTGCGAGAAAGGACGGCACCGCCCAGGGCAGGAAAACCAGCGCCTGCGCGATTGCGCGGCCCGGGAACGGCTTGTCGAGCAGCAAGGCCAGAATGAGGCCGAAGATGAATTGCAAGACGACGGATGCGCCGGTCCACCACAGCGTGTTCCTCAGCGCACCGTAAAAAGCCGCGTCGCTCGACAACTCGCGAAAATGCTCGAGCCCGATGAAGCCGCCGGAAAAGGGGTTGAGCAGCTGAATATCGCGGAAGGCATAGGACAGCCCGAGCGTCAGCGGCACCAGCATCACCGCAATGATCAGGATCAGCGACGGCGCGCTGTAGAGATAGGGCTCCGAAGCATCTGCAAGACGGCGCAGCCACGGCCTACGGTCGCGACGCATGTCGAGCATATCGGCGGAAATGGTCATCGGATTGCGGTTTCCATTGTCTTGATCAGCGGAGTCTCGCCCGGGTGATACTTCTGAAGCAGGAGGTCGAGGCCCCCTCATCCGCCTGCCGGCACCTTCTCCCCGCTGGGGAGAAGGGAATATGCCGCGACGTCTCCGTTCTCTTCTCCCCAGCGGGGAGAAGGTGGCCCGAAGGGTCGGATGAGGGGGCTCCGCACTCAGAGCCCACCGATTACTTTTTGGCCAGGAACTTCTGCTGCGCCTTGGTCAGATAATCCGCCCACTGGTCGGCCAGGTCCTTCGCCGAGATATCGCCGAGCAAGGCCTGTTGCGAGGTCTTGATCGCGAGCGAATCCTTAAAGAAGGCGAACTCCTCCAGATAGGTCGGCATCACGGTCGGCACGGTGTTCGGATCCGCCAGTTCCTCGAACCAGCCCTTGAACTGGTCACCGGCATAGAAGGGATCCTTCTCGGCCGCCGTATAGGCCGGCAGGGCGCCGATGCGCTTGTTCCACTCGATATTGCCTTCCGGCCCTTCGAGGGTGGCGATCAGCTTCCAGGAGAGATCCTTGTTGGCGCTCGTCGAAAACATCGACCAGCCGCCATAGCCGATGGTCGGGAAGGACTTGCCGTCGGGCCCCTTCGGCAGCGGCGCAACGCCGAAATCGTCCTTCTTCATGCGTTCGGCAATGGCGATCAGCGCATCCGGATCCTGGTCGAGGAAGGCGCAGGTGCCGGAATAGAAGCCGGCGACGACTTCGTTGAAGCCCCAGTTGACGCTGTCCTTCGGCGCATAGCCCTTCTTGTAGAGATCGACCATCCACTCGATGCCCTTTGCCCAGCCGGGGCTGTTCATGGTCGAGGTGCCGTCTTCCTTGAAGTACTTGTTGTCGCCGGCCATCGTGGCGGCGAAGATCATCCAGCCATTGAGGCCGCCCGGGCCGCCGCGCATGCAGTAGCCATATTTGCCCGGCAGCTTGGAGACCTTTTCGGACGCGGCAGTAAACTCCTCAAGCGTCTTCGGCGGCGCGGCGACACCAGCCTCCGAAAGCAGCTTCTTGTTGTAGAACATTGCCCTGAGATAGAAGCCATAAGGCAGCATGTAGGCGGTGTTCTTGACGTCGCGGCCGAGCTCGAGCGCGCGCGGCGTCAGCTCCTTGGTGTGCTCCCATTTTTCGAGATAGGGCTCGAGGCTTTCGAGCATCCCGTTATTGGCATAGAGCGACAGCCAGGTATCGGGCATCTCCATCACATCGGGCACGTCACCGGCCGAGACCATGGTCGCGAATTTCTGGAAGGCTTCGTTCCAGGGCAGCGAGATGATATCGACCTTGGTGCCGGGATTGGCGGACTCGAACTTGCCGACGATTGATTTCAGCGTTTCGGTGCGCTCCGGGCTGGTGATGACTTCGACAAGCTTGAGCGTCGTATCGGCAAAGGCCGTGCCGGCCATCATCGAAGCAAAGAACGTCGAGATTATTAGTTTTTTCATGGCTCAGTTCCCCCTTGTTAGGTTTCTCTCGGGTTTCAGGATTGTGAGGCGGCGGCGAGCGCCTCCTCGATGTCCCTCCACAGAGCCTCGGTTCCTTCGAGGCCGACATGGAGGCGTACGGATCGCGCATGGATGCCGAAGGTTTGCGCGGAATTCGGCTGTGCCTTCTGCTGCAGCACGACCTCGCCTGGTACGATCAGGCTTTCATGCCCACCCCAGCTTACACCCAGTTTGAACAGCTTGAGATGGTCGGCGAAGGCGCGGATATCGACGCCGTCGCGGAAGATGAACGAGAACAGGCCCGAGGTGCCGTTGAGCCCCGCGGGCAGGCGGTTGGCAAGCCCGGGATGGCAGACCGTCTCAACCACTTCAAGCCGCTGCAGGCGCCTGGCGATTTCGAGAGCGGAGGCCTCATGCGCTTTCATGCGCAGCGGCAGCGTCCGCAAGCCGCGGATCAGCAGCCAGGCATCGAACGGCGAAAGCTTGCCGCCGAGATAGGGATAGGCCTCGGCTTTGACGCGCGCGATCATTTCCTTCGAGCCGGCGACGACGCCCGCCACCACATCGCTGTGGCCGCCGAGATATTTCGAAGCGGAATGGATGACGAGATCGACGCCGAGCGTCAGCGGCCGCTGGAAGAAAGGGCTCGCCCAGCTGTTGTCGATCATCGAGACGACGCCGTGCCGCTTGGCGAGGGCGGCCAGCGCACCGACATCGTGCGCCTCCATCACCCAGCTCGTCGGGCTTTCCAGGTAGAGGAGCTTGGCGCCGGGCAGCGCCCTCGCGACGGCTTCCTCGTCACGGCCGTCGACATAGGTCACCTCGATCTTCATCCGCTTCAGGATGGTGCCGAACAGGCGGAAGGCATCGGGATAGACATGCCGGACGGCGACAATGCGGTCGCCCGGTTCGACGAAGCTCAGCACCGCCGAGGAGATCGCCGCCATGCCGCTCGCAAAACCCAGCGCATCCTCCGCACCTTCGAGCTTGGCCAGCATTTCCTCGAAGGCGCGCACCGTCGGGTTCAGCCCGCGCGTATAGGTCGGCCGCACCTTCTCGCCGCGATAGACGGTGATCATCTCGTCGTAATTGGAAAAGGTGAAAAGCGAGGTCTGAAAGATCGGCGGCACGACGGCATCGGCGAAGTCGCCGTCGTCGTGGGCGGTGATGAGGGAAGCAAGATCGAACGGATCTGCGCCGTTGCTCATTTGGACATTTCCTTGATGTCTTCCTCGACGATATCGAGAATTTTCAATGTTTCCGCGCGCGCCGCCTCGGCATCACGGGCAGCGATCGCGTTGAAAAGCGTGCGGTGAAAGGGAAAGGACCGGCGGGCGAAATCCTGCCGGTCGAACGGATGCTCCCAGAAGCGCTCGAAGGTCTCGCGCATCTGCTCGAGCAGCTGGCGAAACAGCGGATTGTGGGTGGCGTCGTAGACGGCAAGGTGGAAGGCGAGATCTTCCGGCCCGGAGGTGCCTTTCTCCAGATGCACCCGCTCCATCTCATTGAGCTTCTCCTCGATGACGACAAGGTCGTTCTCGGTGCGCCGCCGGGCCGCGACCATGCCCGCCTCGCATTCGATGCCGCGGCGGACCTCGAGCGTCTGCAGCAACGCGTCGCGCAGATGCACCGTGTCGAGCGACAGCGGCATATGGATCGTCGCCCTGGAAACCGGCTTCAAAAGATAGGTGCCGCTGCCCTTGCGCGTCTCGATGACGCCGAGCGCCTGAAAGTGGCGGATCGCCTCGCGAATGGTCGAACGGCCGACGGCAAGAGCCGCCATCAGCTCCCGCTCGGCCGGCAGCCGATCACCCGCCTGCAACCGCGCTTCCTCCACATAATCCGCCAGCGCATCGGTCACCTGACGCGCCCGGTCCATGACGGGAAGCGGCCGGATCACCGGCCTGTCGCTACGATTTGCCTTCATGGTTCCCATTTGTTATCAGGCAGCCAGATTTGAATTGGTCTGACATCTTAGCATTTCGCAAACGGGGCAAGACGTCAAGCCGAGTTGTTGTGGAAAGCACTCCTGAGCCCCAGAGCGCGGTTCTGTGTTCCAAAGCCGAGCTCGCTCATTGTGCAAACGCTGGGTGCGATCTTTGACAGCATTTTCGATGGAACTTCGCCGAGCCGGTCGATCTTAAGATCGTAAAAACGACTGTTGCCAGGAGTTTAGGCCTGACCCGCCCAGCTTCGGCGGCCTTCCTGCGCGAGTCGATCCGCTAATGTGCCTTACAGTCGACGTTAATCGAGGCAGTGTGGTCACGCGGACTTGTTGCAGTTCCGGATTGATCGAAACAGAAGCGTTTTGCAACGATCCCGATCGTATACGTGCGGCCACATTGCGCTGGAATATCTAGTGCGTAGTCATGTGAGCCTGCAGTTTGTGATGGTTCCGAAAAGGCGGTATGGCCGAAATACGAGAGATTTCGGACGACCCATTTTCGTTCCGAACCGGCAAACCCGAGCTGCGATCGAACATGCTCGCGCTGCGTTTGCCGATTTTCTGAATGGTCAATCTCCCCGCTCAGCCGCTTGGTTTCGGCGACCGTCACATCGAACCTCACATCATCGCGTCCTGGAACTTGGCCATAGTCATTTGCATATTTCCAGGAAGCCCGAATCCGTGAAATGGACACTCCACCAAGATGAACCGTCCCGACCGTCTTGAGCTTTAACTCAGTTGCCATAGATCTGTCCTCGCGCCCCTCGGGTGGAGGGCACGCGCTATATAGCGGACGGTAGTTACATTGATCACCGCCCGAGCCCCAGAGGCAGTCACTTAGCGACCGCCATTGATCAAGATTTGGCACCTCTCTTTGTGTTGCTCCGTTCAAGGTTGACCCAAGCGGCATCCAAGGATGGATTCCACCTTCGATGCTCTTTGCCCAATCGGTTCGGTGCAGATCGATTTGTTTCAGCTTTTGGCGTTCCGCCTCGAGTTCCAATAACGTGGACCATTGCGTCGTTGAGGAATACGGTTCGCGAGATAAGGCGTCGGAAGCAAAGCGCTGTCCGCTTATCTGGGTCGTTAGCGTATGGCAGTCTGTGCAAATCCCCGAGGGATCTCGCAGCGTCCGCGCTCTTTGAAGTTCGAGTTTGTAAGTCGCGGTGTAGCCCGTACCTATGACTCTGAACGGCGCATCTTCGCTTCTGGGGTGACGGGGCAGATACTCCCCAAGACTAAAGGCGTCCCGTTGAAGATTGTGTTTCGACACACCATAGCCAACTCGCGACATCGAGATGTTAGGGCTGATCGCATATGGGCTCTTGTTATCGTGGCACGAAGAGCAAGGCACTCGAAACTGCGGATCATATAGTTTCTCCGCCCTCGCGCGAGTGTGTGCATCCGCGTATCCGTTGCCTCCGGGTGGAGGAAATTTCCGAGACCAGTCAAACTGCTGTACTTCCTTTGTCCCGTCGAAGTAGACGATCTCGCCCGTCTGTCTGTTGAACCCGATGACGCCATAGCGAGCGAATTGCGGATTGTAAGACGACCAATAAGCGCTCGCTTCGACTTCCAGCGAAGGCTGGGATTTTCGACAAAGGAAAAGCCATTCGACATTGCCTTTGACAACGCGTTTCAACCTGGAATTCAATCCGCAATACGACACATCTCCCGCAAGTGATGGCTTGTCACATTGGGCGAGAAAGCGTGTTCTTTTGACGATAGTGCCTTGCGTATCGCGATACTGAAATTCGAACGTTTCCGAGTCGAGGCTGCTCCGTGCAAGATCGACAACATTGCCCTCCACCTGCATGGGAATTGTCCGTGCGTCGTTCTCACAGTCTCCTTCCGGAATTTGTCCGAATACAGCGCGAGCCTCGTCGCCAAAGCGCGTGATTGTGTTATTGCTCATGGAAGCAGGAGCCCACAGAAAGTCTCCGTTCCAGCGGTTCACCAAGTCGACGAAGAACTGCTCGAACGCCGACGTCCCGCCATAAAGCTCTCCGCGAGCATCGCTGCGTGCAACAACCACAGCCATGAACAGGAGAACAACGAGCATAGGGCCGCGATGCATACGCCCGAACAAGCTAACGCGCACGTGCCATGATCTCAGGTTCATCCGTAGTGAGGGTCATCATCGAAAATTTCCAGACACCGCCATCCCTCACCAAGACCGCCTTCATAACGGCGGAATAGTCGAGTGCCGGCACTTCGAGATCTGATCGTTGAATGGTGGTGATTATTGCCGATTTGACCTCTATTCTGTCGATCATCTTCGGATCCGCCACATGGAGCAATGTGTTGGATTCGAAATGGCGAACTCTGGACGTCCGGTTTTGGAGATCAAAGAATAACCCCTTGAGGTATGTCGCCAGCTGCTCTGGGCCGAGTGTTTTCTTCAATTGAAGTGACCCACCTCCGCTACAGACCTCGTAGGACGCGTCAGCGGTAAACATCCTGGCAATTGCTGCCGCATTCTGTTCATCGACCGCCCAATAATACTGATGGATCAGATCCATAGCAGCTTGACGATCCGCCGGCCCGGGATTGCTAACAGCAGCCGACCAGTCGCGGTTGAGCGTAGGATCGGCGCATCCGGACTGTGACCAAGCCGTTGGGCCCGAGCACAGCAACGCTGCTGAGGCGGCGGCCAACAAAACAATCCTGTTGAGCTTCGTTTTTGTAACCTGGAGAATAGCCAACCGTCCCTCCTGTCAGCTTTACTCAGAAATACGATTGAAGAAGCATTCAAAATGGTCGGCAACAATCAACGCGGCATCAGTGTTATACACGCGATATCGAGATTAACCGTGCATTGCGACCTTTCATGATCACTGATGCTTGTATATTATCTTGAAACACTAATCAAGAAGTTGCTGATCTTGCAGTCCGGCGTTTCGTTGCCAGGCCTATGATTTGCTTGCACGATTCGTGAAAACACACGTCACAATACATCATTGAGCGATCCGGCGGAGAAGCGGGATGGACGAGGTTGTAAAATGGTTGAAAGAGCTTGGTCTCGAGAAATACGCGAAAAACTTCTCTGAAGCGGAAATTGATTTCGAGACCCTCCCGCTACTATCAGCCGATGATCTGAAAGAAATGCTGATTCCGATCGGGCCGCGGCGAAAGATACTTTCCGCAATCGCCGGTATGACAGAGGGGCCCGAAATAAAGGCCAGAAAGGTCACCCCGGTAGAACGGAGACCCCTGACGATATTGTTCTGCGACATGGTGGCATCGACGGAATATGCCACCAAACTGGATCCTGAGGACTTCAGTCGCCTAACGCAAATCTATTTGCGCCGTTGCAGCGCGCTCGTCCGCGCGCATGGAGGCTTCGTCGCAAACTACATTGGTGACGCGCTTCAGGCGCTCTTTGGTTATCCGGCCGCAGAAGAGGATGATGCCGAGCGAGCGATATCCCTTGCAATCAGCCTTGTCCAAACGATACCGCAAATCGAGGCCCCGGATGGGTCGAGGCTCCAGGTCCGCATCGGCATTGCGAGTGGATTGGTCGTTGTCGGAGACTTCGAAGGAGCTCCGGCGGGAGTGTCGACTGTGGCTTTCGGGCCGGTTCCAAACCTTGCGCAAAGGCTTGAAGCACTCGCGGACCACCAAACCATTCTGATCGATCAGAACACGCGGGATTCAGCGGCCGGAGCATATGAGTTTACCGACATCGGCGAGCTGACATTGAAGGGCTTCGCCAAGGCGGTAAGAGCCTGGAAAGTCATCCGTCCCAGAAGTCTCGGAAACAGGTTTGCCAAAAGAGGCCAGCTTGCAAGATTTGTCGGGAGACGCCGCGAGGTGGCTGACATTCAAGCTTTGGCGGAGGATGTCAAGTCGTCCCGCCAAGGACGCGTCCTTCTGGTCACGGGCGAAGCGGGCATCGGAAAATCCCGGCTAATTTACGAGTCCAAAAGGCAGCTTGAGGGTTTCAACTACATCACGCTGCAATGCGCGCCCGCTTTTACCAACAGCGCGCTCGCGCCCTTCATCGAGCTCATCAAAGGTCATGACGCGTTCAGATATTCCCCGACGGTCACAACCCTCCGGGAACTTATATCCAAACTTGACGTACCGATCGCGACAACGCTCCCGGTTCTTGCAAGATTGCTTGGATTGGATCAGAACGAATATCCCCTGATAGATCTATCGTCCCAGGATCAGCAGCAGGTAATTAGAGAATTTTTCTTTACTTTGCTACGTAGCTTCGCAAACCAGGCTCCCATTTGGCTAACGATCGAGGACGAACAATGGATTGACCCGTCGTCGGCAGATCTCTTGAGAGCGATCATATCGAATATCTCTGCGGACAGTATCTATCTTGTCCTGACCTCTCGGCTGTCCTCCTGCGTTAGCCTCGAAGACAGCTCGGCGGATAAGAAGATAACGTTAAAGCGCCTTAACTCCCGCGATACGCAAGAACTCTGCCAGGCGCTTGCTCAAGATACCGTCATGGAAACATCCACTGCAAATCTCATAGTGAGTCGGGCTGAGGGCGTGCCCCTGTATGTCGAGGAGCTTTGCCGATCACTTGTGACCGTAAATGGCAGCTCAGCGCCAGACATACCGGTCTCGCTACAATCATCGCTCCTGTCACGCCTGGACAAAATGGGCGAGGGAAAGCGGATAGCTCAAATCGCAGCTGTTATAGGCCGTGAATTCCAAATCGATCTTCTTGCACACGTTTCGGCAACTCCATCCAATCAGCTGCATTCGATACTCAATGACCTCGTTGTCGCGGGAGTTTTGATCCACCAACCGACGTCCGGCTGGCCCACGTACAGTTTTTCTCACGCGCTTCTGCAGGAGGTCGCACGCGACAGCCTCCTGCTCGAGCGGAGGCGAGAAGTGCACGGTGCCATAGCTCAGGGTATCCTCATGTTTGAGCCCAACCTGGCAAGACAGTCGCCGGAGCTCCTGGCACAGCACTACGAAGGGGCCGGCGAGTATGCTCAGGCGGCTGACTATTGGCTGGAGGCCGGTTTGAAGCTGGGTTCGACATGGGCGAAAGTTGAAGCTGCAAACATGTTTGTGCACGGTCTGCGATGTCTTGAAAGATTGCCGGCATCAAAGGAAACAGACCGCAGGAAACTCAAACTGGAGCTGGAACGGGGCGACGTCTTGTATGCCACGTTCGGATACGTCACTTCGGAGGGGAGTGCCGCCTATGAACACGTCATGCGCCTCAGCGAAGAGCTCGAAGATATCGACGCCGGAATCCGCGCGCTTGATGGCCTTTTCGGAACAGCTCTAAATTCAGCGAAATTCGCAGACGCCGGATGGGCGAGCGAGCGCCTCATAACACTCGGCGAGACAAACAAAAACCGTCGAGCGCTTGTCCTTGGCTTGCAGTTCAAAGGAATGTGCCTGTTCTCTCTAGGAAAGCTGAAGGAGGCAAAGCAATACCTCGAGCGAGCGCTACAACACCGGAACCACGCCGAGGAAATTGGAAGTGATTTTCCGAGTATGGCGATGAGCTATCTTTCCTGGACGCTTCAGATTTTGGGGGAGTCCGATAGCGCTCGGCATCTATACCTTGAGGCGGAAAAAGATGCCCGGCAACAGTCCAGCTACAATCTTGCGGCCTGCCTCGGCAACGGCTGCATTTTGATGGCCATGAGACAGGACGTGACGGCAGTCAGCGCAATGGTCGACGAACTGATCCCACTTGCGGAGAAGAACGGGTTTCAACTGTGGCACAAGATCGGTCTTTTCTTCAAAGGTTGGGTCACAGTGTATGCAGAACACGACGGCAGTGGCCTCGAAGAGATGCGGCGGACCTGCGACAATCTCGGGCAGCAACTTATCGATAAGACATGTTACCTCTGCCTGCTTGCGACTGCGACGATGGAACTGGGAGATTTTGCAAACGCCCGAATCCATCTTGCAGAGGGACTTGACGTCGCACGAACGACTGGCGAGAGCTATTTCTTGGCGGAACTCTTACGCCTAGAAGCAGTAAACGAGTTTCATCTCAACGGCTCCGAAGCTTCCGCGCGTGCAGCACTCCAGCAAGCTGTCCAACTGGCGCGAAACCAGGGGGCAAGAATCTGGGAAAACCGCGCCGTGGCCACATTGACGAAGTTGGAAGAAGAAGCGCTGGCTGCGAATTCTGTTTATGTCAATGAGCAGACCAAACCGCATTTCCCAGAAGCTCCCTGACCGTCCAGACAATTTGTCTCGAGCGGCAAAAGTAGTTACTACGACACAAGGGGCCGTAGTGCCTTCCAACATGCCATGAGCTCAGAAGCATGCGCGACTACCTGAAAAGCAAAGACTTTCACCGGCATATGCGGTCGCTGCTGGCTCCAAAATTTCGTGCGCTTGGCTGGGAATCGCAAACGGCCGGCAAGTGCAGCTTTGCCCGGGGGAGAAGGGTTTGTTGGCTGCAGGTTTCGCAATATTCGAACAGCTTGATCGGCGCGAAGTTTACGATCAACATGACCGAGGGCTCCGGTTCCGCCGGTGACATTAGAATACTTCGCCGCCTAAACGAGGCGGATCGCGCGTTTGGCAAAGCTCTGGAAGAAACCATCATCGCGCGTCTTGCCAGGCCCGATCCTGATTCGGAAATCGAAGTCGTTGGAGAGAACGGCGGAACTGTCTTGGTCAAGCCCGGCGACCTTGCGCGAGCAAATCCGCGACAATGGGAGATCCCCTCCGATGTCTGGCTGCCCTATTTCAGAAAACGCGATGTTGACGATTGGGCTGCGTTCCTCTTGCCTCGGCTTGAGCGAATGACTGCGCCTTCCTCACCCGAAGTCATCGATCCGCAGCTGTGGGCCCAGCGGTTTTGCCGTTTCATCGGTTCTTTCCGCTCCAAATGAGAGGTGCTACCCACCCACCGGCGTCAGGTCGACGAGCGCCTTGATCGGCAGGTGATCCGAGGCGATGCGGGCGAGCGGCGTATCATGCGCCTCCACCTCGGAGATGATGCCCTTGCGGTTGGCGATGATGCGGTCGAGCGCCAGAAGCGGCAGGCCGGCGGGAAAACTCGGCACGGCGGGCGGCAGCTCGCCGAAGGCGGATTGGAATGTGTTCAGCGACGAGCGGTCGCCGAGCCGCCATTCGTTGAGGTCGCCGAGCAGGATGGTCGGCATCTCATGCCTGTCGTTAATCAGTTCGACGAGGGTCCGGGCCTGCTGGGCTCTGCTGTGGCGCAACAGCCCGAAATGCGCGGCGATGATCCGCAGCGCGCCGCCCTCTTCCAGCTCGATTTCGACGACGAGGGCGCCGCGCGGCTCCAGCCCCGGCAGTTTCACCTGGTGCACATCATGCACCAGCCCCTTCTTGAACAGCACGACGTTGCCGTGCCAGCCATGCGCCTTCGCCATGCCGGCGACCGGCACAGGGATCAGCCCCGTCTCCCGCTCCAGCCGGCCGAGATCGAGTATGCCCGTGCGCTCGCCGAAACGTGTGTCGGCCTCCTGCAGCGCGATCACGTCGGCGCCGATTTCATGGATCACCCGGCTGGTCCGCTCCGGATCGAAGCGGCGGTCGGTACCGACACACTTGTGGACATTGTAGGAAGCGATCAACGTTCCGGCGCTACGCGGCCTTGCCTCCATATGCACTGCGTCAAGCCGCTTTTTCCTGCTCCTGATCGAGGCGAGAATGCTGGCGGGAAGACTGTCTTTCCTGGCGTGCATTGGGAAGCGCACTTGTTCCGTTGATCAACGAGGCTACTCACTCGGCAGTATAGGCGGCCGCGCGGAACTTGCCATGTCGGAATGCAAAAAATCCGTCAGAGATAGGGCGAACCAAGCCACAGCACCTTCTCGATCAGCCGCACCGGGAAGGGCCGCGCGCGTAAGCCGTCCAGCGTCACCAGCGTTGCCGATTTCAGGATTTCTTCGATATGCTCGTCGATCTCGGCGGCAAAGCCCTCATTCAGCACTTCGAGGTCGACTTCGAAATTCAGCCTGAGCGAACGTGGATCGAGGTTGGAGGAGCCGACATAAGCCCAGGTGCCGTCGATTGTCAAAAGCTTCGAATGGCTGAAGCTGCCGCTCGAGCGCCAGATGCGGCAATAATTTTTGAGAATCTGATCGAATTGCGCCGTCATCGCCCGATCGACTAGCATGAGATTGTTGAGAGCCGGTACGACGATATCGACTTCAACGCCGCGCCGCGCCGCCGTCACCAGGGCGCTGATGAGTTCGCGGTCCGGCAGGAAATAGGGCGACATGATGCGGATCGATTGACGCGCAACGGAAAAGGCGCCCATCAGCATCTTATGGTTGGTTTCAAGGCTGCGGTCCGGCCCTGAGGCGACGATGCGCATCAGGATGGGGTCGCCGGGGCTGCGCTGCGGCGGTTCGATGCGCCACGCCTCGTCGTTCAACAGTTCGTCGGTGGTGAACCGCCAGTCTTCGGCGGCAAGATCGAAGAGATCGGCGACGACCGGGCCGGTGACGCTGAAATGCGTATCACGAGCAAAGGTCTCGCCCGTCGCCTCCTCGCTGAAACCCGCCCTGATATTCATGCCGCCTGTCAGCGCGATGCGTCCGTCGACGATCAGGATCTTGCGGTGGGTGCGCAGATTGGCATAGGGCAGCCGCAAACCCATGATGACATTACCGTTGAAGACGGCGACGGTGACGCCGCCCTCCTTGAGATGGCCGAGAATGCTCGGCACCGAATAACGCGCGCCAACGGCATCGATCAGCACCCGGACCGTCACACCCCGCTTCACCGCGGCAATCAGCGCATCGGCGATGCGCAGACCGATGACGTCACGGTCGAAGATGTAGGTTTCGAGCAGGATGCTGCGCTCCGCTTCATCGATGGCGGATTTCATCGCGGCATAGGCCTCGTCGCCGGTCTCCAGCATGTCGATCGTATTGCCTGATGTCAGCGGGTTGCGTGTGACGCGGTCGCCAAGCGTCTGCAGCGCCGCAAAGCGGCGGCCGAACTGGCTGATCACGGTCTCGGCGTCGGCGTCGAATGTCTCCAGTTCGTCGGTCCCGGGCGCGAGCAGCAGGGCGTCGCGGCGAATGCTCAGCGATTTGCGGCGAATGCGATTGATGCCGGCAATCGCATAAAGCAGCGCACCGACAACAGGCGAGAGGATGATGACGCCGACCCAGCCGATTGCCGCGCGCACCTCCTCCTTGGTCATGGCGGCATGGATCGCCGCCGCGGCTCCCATGGCGATCGAAACGACAAAGAGAATATGCGGCCAGTAGGTCGACAGGAGATAGAACATCGCTGGCCAATATAGCCGCGAAACGGCGGCGTTCAATTATGCCGCCGCTCCCCCATGGCGCGAAATTTCTCCTCGGGATTATTTTGCCGGGAGTGGGCCATTCGATCGCGGGAACAATCCTGGTTGAGATCGATTCCTCCTCAGAAGATGAGGATCGCCATCATGAACATCGCCGCAAGCGTCGGTCCTGCCTTGGCGCTCGAAGTTGCGGATGCCGAAAGCATTGCCGAACTCCGGCATCAGGCCGAGGACTGCACCCGCTGTGACCTCTATCGCAATGCGACGCAGATCGTCTTCGGTGAAGGTCCGGGAAAGGCCGAGATCGTCCTTGTCGGTGAGCAGCCCGGTGACCGGGAAGATATCACCGGCAGGCCCTTTGTCGGCCCGGCAGGGCATATGCTCGACCTCTGTCTCGATGAGGCCGGTCTGGATCGTCAACGCTGCTACGTCACCAATGCCGTCAAGCACTTCAAGTTCACGCCGCGCGGCAAACGACGGCTGCATGCGAAACCCAATGCCGGCGAGATAAGGCGTTGCGCCTGGTGGCTCGGCGCGGAGCTCAACATCCTGCAACCGAAACTCGTGGTGGCGCTGGGCGCAAGCGCTCTTTACGCGCTGCTTGGGCCGAAGGCGAAATTGACGCCCGAGCGCGGTCATGTCCTGCAGCCTGCAAACCACCCGCCGGTTCTGGTGACCATCCACCCCTCCTATCTCCTGAGAATCCGTGATGAGGCCGAGCAGCAAAGGCAGCGCCAGGCATTCGTGTCAGATCTGCACAGGGCGACGGAATTTCAGCTTCGGTGAATGCCGATTCTCAACCTTGATATGCTGCAATGCGAAATATTTGCGGTTGCAGTTCGATTTCGCTTGAAACGGCGCTCCTCCTCTGGAACCATCCCGGCAGTATCGCGTTCGAACGACGGCATTATGTGACTGGAGATCAGCGATGTCAGAAACTCGCGAAGAGTGGATCAAAAAACGTGCATACGCCCTTTGGGAAGAAGAGGGCCACCCGACAGGGCGAGATTCCATCCATTGGGAAAAGGCCCGGCACGAGCGCGAAGCGCTCGAAGGCTCTGCTGCCCCCTCCAACGGCAAAGAAGCCAAACCCAAGGCCAAGCGCGCCGCAACGGTCACGAAGCGTGCCGCAACAGGCGCCAAGACGAATGGCGTCGTCACGCCGGCGCCCAAGCGGACGGTGAGCCGCAAGACGGCATCCTGACTGCTGGAATACCGATCACATTCAAAAAAGGGCGTCGTTGCGACGCCCTTCGGCTGTGCTTTGTCATATCCCTGAATTAGTTGGGTCTTAAGAGAGATTGCAGGCGGGCTTGCCGCGCGGGGGGTGAACAAAGGCCGGATGACGCTGCAAGCTTTGAAGCTTCCAAAAAATTTGAGGCTTCGCCCGCAAGCCGGGAACAAGACCATACAAAGACTGTTTGTGGCGAAACAAGGGAGGCAGCCATGAACGATCGTATCCAAATGCTCTTCGTCACGCCTCTTGCCGCCCGCAGCCACGCTCCCAATGTGATCGTGTGAGCCATGGAAATATCGCTCGTGCTCATCGCCGCTCTGCTTTATCTCGGTCTGGCGCTCGGCTTTATCCTCGTCATCGATAACCTCGTCGGACTGGTTTTCCGAGATTCCCGTACGCCGCTGCAACTGCCCTCCTTCGACATCGGCCGCGCCTTCGTAGCGTCGCAGAAATTCCAGCGGAAATAACGGTTCTCGGCTGGCGCCCACGCACGGTTAGAAAGTAGGATGGGCCTGGCGCATCGGCCCGAAAATCGGAATTGATTTTCGGAAAGCAGGATGAGATCGACGACAATGGGACAGGCGCGAAGCGTTCAGCCGGCGATTTGGCTTTTTGCGGCGCGCTCCTTGCGCGACTTCGGCGACGGCTTCGTGGCTATCCTGTTGCCGGTCTATCTCCTTGCTCTTGGATTTTCGCCCCTGCAGGTCGGTGTCATTGCGACGGCATCCCTTTTCGGATCCGCACTTTTGACGATCATCATCGGATTTCTCGGCGCGCATCATGATCTCCGCCGGCTGCTTTTGGCAGCCGCCGGCCTGATGGTCGCCACCGGTGTCGCCATGCCCATGATCGACGATTATGCGCTGCTGCTCGCCATCGCCTTTGCCGGCACGATCAACCCGTCGGCAGGCAGCGTGAGCATCTTCGTGCCGCTTGAACATGCGGTCCTTGCCCGGGAGGCGACCAACGCCGATCGAACGAGAATGTTTGCACGCTACAGCGTGGTCGGAGCGCTCGCAAGCGCCGGCGGCGCGCTTGCCGCGGCGCTGCCCGACGCCATGACCCGGTTCGGGATGACGCAACTGAGTTCGCTCAGGCTGATGTTCGTGCTCTATGCGCTCGTTGGCATGCTCGGCAGCCTTCTTTATGCCCGCATACCGCCTCGACCGGTGACGCACGAAGACCACAAGCCGGCGGCACTCGGGCCTTCGCGCGCCATCGTCATGAAGCTCGCAGCCCTCTTCAGTCTCGACGCCTTCGCCGGCGGTTTCGTGGTCCAGTCCTTGCTCGCGCTATGGCTGTTCGAACGATTCGACCTTTCGCTGTCCGAGGCCGGGGTGTTTTTCTTCTGGACCGGCGTGCTTTCGGCGTTTTCGTTTCCTGTCGCCGCCCGGCTATCGAAGCGGATTGGTCTCGTGAACACCATGGTGTTCACCCACATTCCATCAAGCATCGCTCTCGGCCTTGCCGCATTCGCTCCCACCTTGCCGTTGGTGCTCGCCTTGCTGCTGGTTCGGGCCGCACTTTCGCAGATGGATGTGCCAACCCGTTCTTCCTACGTGATGGCGGTTGTCACCGAGGCGGAGCGAGCCGCCGCCGCAAGCTTCACATCGGTGCCGCGCAGCCTCGCATCGGCGGCCAGCCCTGCGCTGGCCGGCGCTCTTTTTGCCGCGTCTTATCGCGCTTGGCCGCTTGTCATCTGTGCCGGCCTAAAGATCATATACGACCTCTTGCTGTTGCTGCAGTTCCGCCACCTCAAGCCGCCCGAGGAATCCTGAAGTGCTTTGCTTGCAGTGGGCGCATGCCGCTCAGGTCCGGACTCTGAGAGCCCGTTCCGTTCTGTCGGCGATTTGGGTCACGGCATAGGCGATCACCATGTAGATCACCACGGCGACCAGGAAGGCTTCGAGGTAGTAAAAGTTCAGCGCCGCGGTCAGCTGCGACTGCGCGAAGATGTCGACCACCTCGATGGCGAAGCCGAGCGACAGCGCCTTCATGATCACCATGAAGGAGTTGGCGAGATCCGGGATGGCGGCGACGATCACCTGCGGCAGCATGACCCGGCGGAAGAGCTGGCTCTTCTTGTAGCCGAGCGAATAGGCGGCGTCCGCCTGCCCCGTGTCGAACGAGTTCAGCGCGCCCTTGACCACCTCCGCCTGGAAGGCCGCGACGCAGGCCGTCAGGGCGACGATGAGCGTCACCCAGTTCGGCGTCGAGTGACCATTATACTCCACGCCGACGAGCGACGTGAGAAACTGCAGCGTCGACGGAAGTCCATAATAGGCAAGGAAGATCACCACCACCATCGGGACGCCCTTGAATGCCACCTTGTAGGCGACAACGAGTTGGCGAAGGACCGGTACCCGACGATACTCGATCATGGCGAACAGGCTGCCGACGACCGTCGACAGGACGAAGATAGCGAGGGCCATGACAAGCGTCAGCGGCACAGCGCCCAGGATCTCATAAAGGTCGGGGAGAAGAACTTCGCTGTCGAAAATCATGATTTCCTTCCTCGATCAGACGCTGGCCATCAGCGGGGCACGTGCTGCCTTTTCGCCCGGGACGTACCTGCCGGAGCGGTGCTCGAAGAGCCGCACGATCGCCCAGGCGATGAGGCAAAGTACCGAGTACAGCACCGCCAATACGAGGTAGGTTTCGAACTGATACTGATTGTAGTCCCGCTCCATGACGAGGTGGGCGGTCGCCATCACGTCGGCCGCGCCGATGTACATGACCAGAGCCACATTATGGATGAGGTAGATGATCGAGTTTCCGTAGCCGGGAAGCGCGATATGCACCGCCTGCGGCGCGACGACGCGCATCAGTTTCTGCTGGAACGTATAACCGAGGCTGTCGGCCGCGTCATGCTGGCCGCGCTCGACAGCAAGAAAGGCCGGACGCATGACTTCCGACAGATAGCCGCCGTGATACAGGCTGAGACCCAGCATGGCGGCGATCGTCGGCGAGACGAAGTCGTCGATGCCGAAAACGCCGACAAGCACCGGAAGACCATAAAAGGCCACGAACAGCTGCAGAACGACCGGAACGCTCCGCGCGTAGGACACATAGAGGTCGGCCAGCTGGCTGACCACCGGGATCCTGCGCACGCGAAACATTGTCGTAATCAAGGCCAGCACGAAGCCGGCGACCATGGCCGTGAACGTGATCGCAAGCGTCAGCGGCAATGCCGAGAGCAGCTCCGGGATCATGATGGATAGGTCCACCTGGGAACACTCCTTCTTTCAGTTCTGGGCCGGGTCGCCGGCTGCAAATTCCCGGCGTTACTTCATGTACGTGGTGATGTCCTCGCCGAACCATTTCTGCGAGAGCTTGGCGAGCGTGCCGTCGGCCTTGAGCTCCTTCAAAGCCTTGTCGATGCCGTCCGCGAGCGCCTTGTTCTCTTCCGAGCGATGGATGAGTACGAAAGTGTTGTTGATCGCGACCGGCTCGCTTGCCTGGACGTTCAGCTTCTGCTGGTCGATCACCGTCTGCTCGCCGAGATTCGACGGCAGGACCAGCGCGTCATACTTGCCGTTCTCCACCTCCTTCAGGCGATCCGGATAGGGAATGCCGGCGCTCGAAGCGGTGATTTCGATCTTGTAGTCGGGATTCTTTTCCTGCCACGCCGTAGCGAACTTGTAGATGCCGCCACCTGCCGTCACCGGAACGATCTTCTTGCCGACCAGGTCCTTCATTTCCTTGATGCCGCTGTCCTTGCGGCTGTAGATCTTGATCAGGCTGGCGCCGATCGGAGCTTCCGGGATGAGGAACTGCTTTTCGCGGGCGGGAGCACGGTAGTAGCCGCCGGTTGCGATATCGTACTTGCCGGTCGCAAGACCCGTCTCCTGCGCGATGTCGGCAGCACCTTCCATCACGAACTTGTACTGCGGCAGCTTGGCGTTGATCGCCTTCAGGACGTCGGGCTCGTAGCCCTGCGGTTCGACGCCGATCGCACCCCACGAGAGCGGCTTCGATTCCGCCGCGGTGGCGATCTTGATCGTCCGAACGTCTTCGGCGAAGGACGCGGTTGCGAAGGCGATCGCGACGCCTGCTACGGCGAAACCGAGACCACGGCGCGAGATTGAACTCATGGAAGTCATTTCAGGCATCCTTTCTTACTGGATCGCGCGTTCGGAATTGAGGAACTGAGCGAGGCGCGGGTTGGAGGGCGTGTCGAAGATTTCGGACGGACTGCCGTCGGCTGCGACGACACCCCGGTCCATGAAGACGATGCGGTTCGAGATGTTCTTCGCAAACTGCATCTCGTGAGTGACGAGAAGCGAGGTGATGCCGGAGGACGTGACATCCTTGATCACCTTGAGAACCTCGTTCACCAGTTCAGGATCGAGTGACGAGGTCGGCTCGTCGAAGAGCATCACATCAGGTTTGACCGCGAGCGCTCTGGCGATGCCCGTTCTCTGGAGCTGCCCGCCGGAAAGCTGCGACGGATAGTTGTCGAGCTTGTCGGAAAGCCCCACTCGCTCGAGCTCCTGCAGCGCGATGGCGCGGGCTTCGTCCTTGGCCTTGCCCTGTACGACCACCAGCGGATCCATGACGTTCTGGATAACCGTCATGTTCTTGAAGACGTTGAACTGCTGGAACACCATCGCAGTGCGCAGACGGATCGCCCGAACGGCGGTCTTGTCCGGCCGGGCGAAGTCCATCCTGATATCATCGAAGGCAATCGTTCCGGATGCCGGCTTCGCCAGATGGTTGATGCACTTCAAGAGGGTCGTCTTGCCGGTTCCGCTGGGGCCGATGATCGAAACCACGTCACCTCGTTTCACCGAGAGATCGACGCCATTCAGGATCTGGGTGCGACCGTAGGACAGCTTCAGGTTCTTGATCTCAAGCATTTTGGGGTCTCAGGTCCTTTCGGAAGATAGTTCGGGAAGCGCTTCGGTCTCGGCATCGAACCACTCGTCGCCGAGAAGTTCCGGCGCGTCGAAAGCCTGAAGGTTTGCAAAATGCTTCTCGCGGTCTTCGACGAAAAGCGATCGGACGACGCCGCGCGCCAGGCGGTCGGCGCCCTCGCTGATTGCAGGGATGTCGCCTGTGAGCTTCCCGTGGCTGAGAGTCGCCGGGAAGTTGAAGCAATGAATCTTCGAGAGAACCGGGCAGGAACCCGGTTCCCTCTCAAGGAATTCGAAAGCCTCGCCAAGATCCGGCGATCCTTCAAGCTCCGCATTGGCCATCCCGGCCGGCGTCGGGAAGCGGTCGCGCCAAAGTCGGATGTGGGGTTCAAAGACTGCCAATTCCGGCCGATTGGTCAGATCGATCTTGAAGCCGGTTCCGAAGATCAAGAAGTCGAGGAGGTAGCTGGCCTTCGACGTCGTCACGACGAGTTGGTCACCGTGCTGCTGCAGGCCGGTGATCGGGCTTTGGAGATGAAGGTGGGCCTGTTCGAAGGCGCTGACGCGCAGCACGCTCGCACGCGGCGGCGGCGTCTGCTGGCTCATGGCGTAGTCGAGGAAGCGCCACTTCCATTCGTCCGGCAGTCCGGCGAAGCCATGGACGACGCCCTGACTGCCGATGCCGGTGAACTTGTTGATCCGCGGCAGTTCCGTCCGGCGGACGAACATGTCGAGCCGGGCGGCACCGGCTTCGAGCGCGGTCGCGGCATTGTCCATCGCCGACGCACCCGCACCGATCACTCCTACGCGCTTGCCGCGCAGCGCTGCGAAGTCGATCGCATCGGCGGTGTGCGCCCAGAACTTGCGATCGATATTTTCGGCGATGTCGGGCACGAAGGGGCCGCCGAGACCGTCGCGGCCGGTTGCGAGAACCACGTGTCGGGCGATGATCCTTTCCGTGCGGCCATTCTCGCTGCAGGCGAGGTCGAGCATGTCATCGTCGCGCGGCAGGATCGCATCGACCGAGACGCCGTTGCGCACCGGCAGCTCGAGCACCTTCCGATACCAGATCAGGTAGTCCATCCACGTCTCGCGCGGCGCCCGGTCGAGCGCCGCCCACCCCGCGCTGCCGAAGCGCGCTTCATAATAGGCCCGGAAGGTGAGCGCCGGCAGTCCCATCGCGGGACCTGTAAGCTGTTTCGGCGAACGAAGGGTGCGCATCCGGGCGAAAGTGACCCACGGCCCTTCCTCCCCGGCGGGTGCCTTGTCGAAGACGACATGGTTGGCGACGCCAAGGCGCTTCAGCATTCCGGAAGCGACGAGGCCTGCCATGCCGCCGCCGATGATGACGACGTCGATGACGGATTGGCCATCAATTTCGCGGGCGGGAACCCACGCCTTTGCGGGCAGTTCCAGCCAGGCGAGGTCCTGGCGAAGACGCGCTTCGAGGGCGTGAAGATTATCCGGATGTGTGGAGAGATCGCTCATGCGGGCGCTCCTTCGGGAATTGCCGCCTGCCCGTAAACTGTGTCCGCCAAGGTTTCGATGCCATTTGCCTCCAGCAGGCGGCAGCCGGGCATCTTCAACGCTTCGATCCGCGCGGCATCGATTGCGGCGGCGACCGTCGGCGCGAGCGGTAACGCCGCCGCGGAGATCGCACCGAACAGAAACGGGATGGCTTGGTCGAGCACGCGCATGACGATGCCATCGAGGGGCACGCCGCAGACGGTCGCCGGCTCGACGATGGCAATGCCAAGTCCTGCGCGCACCAACGAGAGCGCAGTCAGCGAGGCGTTGACGTCGATGATGCGATCCGGCGCCACCCCTGCCCGTTCCAGCGCCTCGTTGACGCGATGACGAAGCCGATAGGGGTTCGCGAGCGTGATGATGCGATGCTCCGCGAGATCGGCCATGCGGACGACCTCGTTCGCGGCGAGAGGCTCGTCGGCGCCGATGGCGATCACGCACGGTGCTTCCGCGATCCAGTGGATGTCGAGACCGGGATGTTCGAGCGGCAGGCTCGATATGCCAAGATCGGCCGACCGGGCGAGAACCGCCTGCACGACGTTTTCGGCGGCGAGCGCCTGGACGTGGAGATGACGCGGGATCAGCTCGGGCGAGACGGCCGCCAAAGCCTGCGGCAGGATTCCTGCAGCAAGGGATGGCGTTGCCGCGATGGTCAAGGTCGCTGGCTCGTCAAGACCGATTGCCTCGGCCCGTTCGCGGATGTGGGTCAGGCTGGCGAGATGACGTTCGACCTCGGCATGGAAGCGCAGACCGCGCGACGTCGGCTGGATGCGCGGGCCGCTTCGGTGGAGGAGCGCATAGCCCAGATCGCCTTCCAGGTCCTGGATCTGCCGCGTCACGGCCGGCTGCGAACGGCCGAGCAGCCGGGCTGCGCCGGTGACGCTGCCAGCCGACATCACCGCCGCGAAGGCTTCAAGCTGCCGGATGTCGAACGGGTTTTTATTCATATTCAACATGAAGCACCGCCATCCATGCTTTGGAAGCATGACCTTCCTAAGAATTGAGCAGATAGTAGATAATTATTTCGCATGGATTGCAAGTCTTCATGTTAATTTGACATAATGACACTTCAACCTATCTAATGCTCTCCCGCGAGATGCAAAGGAGCCTGCCTTGACGCTCATCGAAACTCTTGCCGCCGTCAGACCCGGCTCAGCCCTGGCCGAGGCCATTGAAAAACGGGCGGAGATCCTGCGCCTCAGCGAAGCCGCCCACGACGCAGTCCTTCTTCCGCGTGATCCCGGCGGCCTGTCGCATGGCCTCAGGGCGGCGCTTGCCGCCCGTATGGCCCGTCACAACCACAGCGAAAAACTGGCGCAGCACTACGAGGAACTGGTCAAACGTGCCGCCGAGGCATCGACAGCGCCGCTCGCCAAGCCAGGTACTAGCGCAACCGATGAGCGCATCGCAGAGATCGTCCGCCATGCGGACCGACTGACGGTCGCGCCGCGGGAAGCGACCCGCGACCACATAGAAAGATTGCGCAGTGCGGGAACGACCGACGCCGACATCGTCCGGCTGTCGGAGCTTGCGGCCTTCGTAAATTATCAGGCTCGCGTCATTGCAGGGCTGACGCTGATCGGAGGAAGACAATGAGCGACGTCGTCCATACCTTCACCACCCAGGTTCCGCGCTGGCAGCCTTACGTTATTCCAGTCGATCTTGAAACTGCGACCGCCGAGCAGCGTGAGGCAATGCAGGTCACGCCCTCCAACAAGGGCATCTCCCCCTACGTCCTGACGCTTGCGCACGACCCGGAATCCCTCGCTGTCCGCTCACCCCTGTTCAACCTGATCATGTATGGAAAGGACGGGCTTTCACCGGGAGAACGCGAACTAGGCGCCACTGCTGCTTCCGTCGTCAATCGCTGCGTCTACTGCGCCGCCGTCCATGCCTCCCGGTTCATCAGCCATACCAAGCGGACTGACGTGATCGACGCCATTTTCGCCGATGGGCTCGACGCCGAACTCGATGAGCACCTTCAAACCATCTTCGATTTCTCCGCACATCTATCGACGACGCCGCCGGAAGCAACGCAAGCTGACGCGCAAGCGCTGGCGGACGTCGGCCTTTCCGAGCTTGAAGCCCTGGACCTCGTACTGTCGTCCGCCATCTTCGGCTGGGCGAACCGCCTGATGCATACGCTCGGCGAACCGGTAAAGGACTAGGTGCATCGAGAGGCAGGAGGCCTCATCGCGTCGCGCTCAGGGGTGCACCGCGGAATCGGTGTCACCGCATGCGCATAAGATCCACTGCGCGATTGCTTATGATTGCTTCCATCGAAAAATAGCCGGTTACTGTCGCAAGATCGAAGTTCGTTATCAGCTTCTGGTAGAAAGCGTCATAGCCCGACATTCCTTTGGTGATGACCTTGATCAGGTAGTCCCAGTCGCCGCCTATTCGGTAGAAATCGACAACTTCCGGCATCCGGTCGACGTGCTTGCGAAAATCTTCCGACCATTCCTTTGAATGATGGCGAGTTCGGATCATGACGATCACCGTGAGATCAAAACCGAGCGCTTCAAAATCGATGGAGGCGCGCGATCCCTGTATGACACCTGTCGCATAAAGGCGCTGAAGGCGGCGCCAGCAGGCATTCTGCGACAGCCCGACCTGATCGGCCAAGTCACGTTGAGAAAGCGAAGAATCCCGCTGCATGCACGTCAGAATTCGCAAATCAATTTCGTCGATTTTCAAACTGTTATCGATCATATGACCCAATTATGCCCCCTTCGTCCAAAAAATCGGTGAAGTCTTCAACGGTGATGCAGATTAGAATCGTTGTCAAATCCTTCGCGGAGAATGACGATGCACGAATTGGCTACGCGCTATCCATCAAAAGAACTCTCCACTGTTCTCGGCAAGTTCAAGAGTGATCTCAACCGAGATGACCCCATCGGCAGGTTCAGGGCGGGGCTGATAGGCTCAAAGGCGAAGGTCGACGGCCCGTTCGGCCCCAAGGACCTCGTCTATGCCGACTATGTGGCTTCGGGACGCGCGCTCAGACAGGTTGAAGAATTCATCCTCGAAGAAATCCTGCCCTACTACGCGAACAGCCATACCGAGGCGTCCTACTGCGGAGGGATGATGACCCGCCTTCGACGGGAAGCACGCTCAGTCATTAGGGAGCTCTGCGGAGCCGATCGACAGCACGCCGTCATCTTTGCCGGATCCGGCGCGACGGCGGGCCTCAACCGCCTGGTGAACCTGCTGGGCGTCACCCATGCGATCGCGGCCGGCAAAAGCGTGCGCGTCGTCCTCGGCCCATATGAGCACCACTCGAACATCCTGCCTTGGCGCGAGAGCGGAGCGGAGGTCATCGAGATTGTCGAGGGGAACGACGGTGGTCCCGATCCGGTCATGTTGCAGAAGGTCCTTGAGAACGCCCCCGCAGATTTGACCATTTGCTCGTTCTCTGCCGCATCGAACGTCACCGGCATCCTGACCGACGTCCCGGCGCTAACGAAGATTGCAAAGGCTGCAGGCGCCAAAGTCGTCTGGGACTACGCGGGGGCCGGACCATACGTGCCGATTGCGATGACGCCCGAGCATGGCGCCGAAATCGACGCAATCGTCGTGTCTCCTCACAAGTTCCTGGGCGGCCCAGGGGCCTCCGGCATATTGGTCGTGCGGCACGATGCGGTAGTAACGAGCAAGCCATCCTGGCCCGGTGGCGGCACGGTTAAATTCGTTTCGCCCACGAGTCACGATTACAGCGACAGCTTGGAGTCTCGGGAGGAAGCGGGAACACCCAACGTCATCGGCGACATCCGTGCGGCGCTCGCCTTCCTGGTCAAGGATGCGATCGGGCTTGATGCAATCAAGCGGCTGAACGACGAGTGCACGCGGCGCGCCTTCACCGCGTGGAAGGACGTTTCGGAGATCGAATTGCTTGGCCCCACCTCGATCGCACGTTTGCCGATCTTTTCGTTTCGCGTGCGAGATGGCAAGGGTGGCTACATCCACCAGCAATTGGTCACCCGCATGCTTAGCGACCGGTTTGGCATTCAGGCCCGTGGCGGCTGCGCCTGCGCTGGTCCCTACGTGCATCGGCTGCTTTCGATAGACGCCCGGACGTCGGAACGCATGCGGCAGGCGATCTTGGCTGGCAACGAAATCGAGAAGCCCGGATTCACGCGGCTCAATCTGAGCGTCCTGGCATCGGACGAAACGGTTGCCTTCATCCTGGATTCGGTCGCGCAACTCGCGCGGGACGCATCGTCGTATGTCTCGCTCTACACCTTCGATCCGGCGCGCGCGATCTTCTCGCCGGTCGCGTCCCTTCGGCGGGAGGCGGTCTGTGCGTAGACCTGATGTCGCCGCGTTCTTCGACCCGCGTACCTCCTCGATCCAATACGTGGTCAGCGATCCGCAAACCAGGGCCTGTGCGATCATCGATCCGGTTCTTGACTTCGATGAGAAGTCGGGATCGCTGACGACCCACAACGCCGAAATGCTGTTGAACCACATTCGGGACCAGGACCTGCGCCTGCACTGGATCCTCGACACGCATCCGCATGCCGATCACCTCTCGGCCGCCGCCTATCTGAAGGAGCTGACCGGCGCGCCAACGGCCATCGGGAGCCGCATCACGGATGTTCAGAAAATCTGGTCGAAGATCTACAACTGGCCAGCATTGCGCGTCGACGGCAGCCAGTGGGATCGGCTCTTCTTCGATGGAGACACCTTCTCTATTGGGAACATCGAAGTCGGCGTCATGTATTCGCCCGGCCACACCCTTGCCTCGATCACCTACACGGCGGGCGACGCCGCGTTCGTTCATGATACGGTCTTCATGCCTGACAGCGGCACTGCCCGTGCTGATTTTCCAGGCGGTAGCGCCAGGTCACTCTGGTTGAGCATTCAGAACATCCTGATGTTACCCGGCGATACGCGCCTCTTTGTGGGACACGACTATCAGCCCGGCGGCCGGCAGCCGCTCTGGGAAAGCACAGTGGAACGTCAGAGGGCGGAAAACATCCATGTCGCGCAATGTGCGTGCGCCGACGCGTTCGTCAACCTTCGGGAGGCGCGTGATCGGACGCTGCCAATGCCGAAGCTCATACTTCACGCGCTGCAGGTCAACATCAACGGCGGCCGGCTACCGGAACCCGAAGGGAACGGCCTTCGCTACCTCAAGTTCCCGATGGGTGCCTTTCAAGGTTCCGTCTGGTCCTGAGCAACCCGATTACGGCACCTCGCCCGCTGACTAAACGTTCTGTGCTCAAGCAGGATCCTGATAAATGGCGCTAGATCTTTTTCAATATGGCATGGGGACCCTCAGCGGCGCCTTGGTTGGTTTCACCCTCGCCCTTTTGGGCGGTGGCGGCTCCATCCTTGCAGTCCCGCTTCTTGTTCATGCCGTAGGGCTGACCGACGCCCATACCGCCATTGCCACCAGCGCCGTTGCCGTTGCTTCGAATGCGTTGATCAGCCTGGTCATGCACGCGCGCCGCGGAACGGTGATATGGCGGTATGCGGGACTTTACTGCGCGACTGGGATCGTCGGGGCGCTGCTCGGAGCATCGATCGGAAAGATGCTCGATGGGAAGCATCTGCTTTTGTATTTCTCAGGGCTGATGATCGCCATCGCCATTTTGATGCTGCGTCGAATAAGCGTCGCCAGCGAAGATACCTGTATCTTCGAACGTCGGAACACCACCAAGGTTCTTGCGATCGGTGGTGGGAGCGGCGTCATCTCCGGCTTTTTCGGAATAGGCGGTGGCTTCCTGATCGTCCCCGGCCTGGTGTTTTCCACCGGAATGCCGACGATCAATGCAGTGTCGACCTCTTTAGTCGCGATCGTGGCGTTCGGTTCGACTACGGCTGCCACCTATTCCATCTCAGGTCTCGTCGACTGGCCGCTGGCCACTGTCTTCATAATGGGAGGCGCGTTCGGCGCCGGCCTCGGCTGCAAACTTGTGCACCGCCTTAGGCCTTATCAATCTGCGCTCAACAGTGTTTTTGCGGGCGCCATCCTCACCTTCGGCATCGCCATGGCGTGGAGCACCCTCCTCGGGTAGCTCGCCGTGGTCTTCCGGAACAGGATTTCCTATCTGATGAGAAGGCATCCGCAATTGCTTGCCTCTGTCTCGCGCGCGATGGCCGGCTTGGCCGGCCTCGTGCTCGTCGCCGTCGCCGCGGTCGAGATAGCAAAACTGGTTGGGATGAGGATCAGGCCGATGCGAAGACTTCAGACTATGCTCGCTTCCGCAGCAATTGCGCTCGTGCCTCTCACCAACGCTCTTGCGGACGATGCTCTGTCTTCGTTCGACCGTTTCGTCGATCGCTGTCTGGACCGCGGGCCGCAGTATGATCGCGCGGCAGCCCTCGCCCACCGAAACAAATGGCCGGCGCTTGCTGCCGACATGGTGTTGAGCATTCTTCCTCTTTCGGAGCCCGTGGCATTCGACGGCTGGATCACCGGGGCGGGCAGCGCGGCACCCTTCGAAGCCCTCGTCGTTGGAAGGAGTATGGTTGGCGAGAAGGCTGTCGAGAGCTGCACGATGGCCTTCGCCGGGACCGACGCCGCGGGCTTCGAGCACAGTCTTGTTTCGACAAAAGAGGCAAAACCGTCCGGCGAGCAGAACGGTGAAGGACGTATCCGGAAGTTCTTCACGATCGAGCGCGATGGGTTGAAAGAGGCGGTGACGCTCGATCTTCCCATCTACCCTAACGGCAGCGACGAGGTGCTCGCGAGCGTCGTCGCCGAGCAGCAGACCGAGCACTGAACTTGCCCCGATAACAACGCGCTGAATACCGAGCGGCAACCATATTTCAACCGAACCCTTTCCCCGCCATCGCAAGCCTCTATGTTGACGGTGGACGAGCTGAATCCTTACGGCGCCGCGCATCTTTTCAGGCGCCCAAGAAATGCTGTAGAACTTTGAATCGCTGCCGCTCGCACCGGCGCGGTGGCGATAGGGAAGCGGTTTTGAATGGGAAGCGTCGGCAACGGCTGGCCGAGAGGCGGCGGGAAAATCGGCGAATTGTTGCGGCATCCGGCCTTTGACGCCGTCGGTCTCGGACCGGCCGAAAGCTGGCCTGCGTCTCTCAAGCATATCGCCGAAATGGTGTTGAATTCGCGCCAGCCGAAATTCGTCGCCTGGGGTCCGGATCTCGCCTTTCTCTACAATGATGCCTACGTGCCTGTTTTCCCCGACCGGCATCCTGGCGCACTCGGAAGACCCTTTCGCGAGGTTTGGGCGGATATCTGGGAACAGTTCTCGCCGATCGTCGCCAGCACGCTTGAAGGCAGGCCGCAGCTCTTCAAGGAGCTGCTCATCCCGATGCGCCGGGACGGCCGCACCGAGGATACCTGGTTTACCTTCTCCTATACGCCGCTGCGCGACGATGACGGCGCCATCGCCGGCATCCTTTGCGCGACCCTCGACGTCACCGACCAAGTGGCGGCCAAGCGGGGCGAGAAGCTGGCGCTGGAAGAACTGCGCGCCAAATCGGAGGCGCTTGCCATCGTCAACCAGGCGGGCGCCGCTATCACCGTCGAGCCCGATGTCGAACGCCTCACTCAGATTGTCGTCGATGCGGGTGTGACGCTGACAGGCGCCGAATTCGGCGCCTTCTTCTACAATGTCGATGATGGCGAGGGCGGCAGCTACATGCTTTACGCCCTCTCCGGCGTCGACCGGAAGAACTTCGAGAAATTCCCGATGCCACGCAATACGAAGGTCTTTGAGCCGACCTTCAGCGGTGAAGGCATCGTGCGCTCCGACGACATCCTGCTCGACCCGCGCTACGGTCAGAATCTGCCGCATTCCGGCATGCCGGAGGGGCATCTGCCGGTCAGGAGCTATCTTGCCGTGCCGGTGAAATCGCGCGACGGCAGCGTCATCGGCGGTTTGTTCTTCGGCCACGGCGAGCCTGGCCGGTTTTCCCAGGCAGCGGAGGCGAGCCTCATCAGTCTCGCCGGCCAATCGGCCGTGGCAATCGACAATATTCGGCTCTTCCGCGCCGCCAAAATCGAAATCGACCAGCGCCGCCACATGGAAGACCAGCTGCGCAAACTCAATGAAATGCTCGAGGTCCGGGTCGCGGCCGAGATTGCCGATCGCCAGCAGGCCGAAGCGGCGCTCCGGCAGTCGCAGAAGATGGAATCGATCGGCAAGCTCACCGGCGGCGTTGCCCATGACTTCAATAATCTGCTGCAGGTCATCTCCGGCAATCTGCAGCTTCTCGGCAAAGACGTGGCTGAGAACGGCCGGGCAAAGGAGCGCATCGCGAATGCGCTGGCCGCCGTCGAACGCGGCTCGCGGCTGGCAAGTCAGCTGCTCGCCTTCGGCCGTCGCCAGCCGCTGGAGCCGAAGGTCGTCAATATCGGCCGCCTGGTCACCGGCATGGACGACATGCTGCGTCGCGCGCTTGGCGAGGAAATTGAAGTCGAGACCATCGTTTCCGGCGGCCTCTGGAACACCTTCGCCGATCCTGCTCAGATCGAGAACGCCCTGCTCAACCTCGCGATCAACTCGCGCGACGCAATGGATGGTGTCGGCAAGCTGACGATCGAGGTCGGCAACGCCTTCCTCGATGATTCCTACAGCCGCACCCATCCCGAGGTAAAGGCCGGCCAATATGTCGTGCTCGCCGTCACCGATACAGGGTCCGGGATGACGCAAGAGGTGATGGAGCAGGCCTTCGAGCCGTTCTTTTCGACAAAACCGGAAGGCAAGGGCACCGGTCTCGGCCTCTCCATGGTTTACGGTTTCGTCAAGCAGTCCGGCGGTCACGTGAAGATCTATAGCGAGATCGGCGAGGGTACGACCGTCAAACTCTATCTCGCCCGTTCGTTGCGCAGCGAGGATCGCGCCGCGGCGGCCGACAACCTTCCGGCAACCGGTGGGACCGAAACCATCCTCGTCGCCGAAGATGACGAGGGCGTTCGCGCCACCGTCATCGAGATGCTCTCGGATCTCGGCTATTACGTGCTGAAGGCGAAGGATGCGCAAAGCGCCCTCACCGTCATCGAAAGCGGTGCCCACATCGACCTGCTCTTTACCGATGTCGTCATGCCCGGTCCGTTGCGCAGCCCGGAGCTTGCCCGCATGGCGCGACAGCGCCTGCCCGACATCGCCGTGCTCTACACCTCGGGCTATACGGAAAACTCAATCGTTCATGGCGGCAGGCTCGATCCAGGTCTGGAGCTGCTCTCCAAGCCCTATACGCGCGAGGAGCTCGCCCGCAAGATCCGCCAGGTGCTCGCCAACCGGCCGCAACGCCACCAGGCAGAGGCCAATGCGCCGGTGTCCAATGCAAAGCAACCCAATCCAAAGGTTCCCGGCACGGCCGGAAAGCTGAAGCTGCTGCTCGTGGAAGACGATGCATTCATCCGGATGGATACCGCCGAAATCCTGCAGGATCTCGGCTACGACGTCATCGAGGCGGGTAGCGGCGAACAGGGCGTTGATATCCTTGGCCACACGCTCATCAACGTGATCGTCGTCGACGTCGGCCTGCCCGGCATGTCGGGCTCGGCCTTTGCCGCCAAGGCGCGGGAAGCCTTTCCCTCCGTCGGCCTGGTCTTCGCCACGGGCGACAGCGACCCGCCCGACGCCGCTCGCTTCTCCGGCTCGGTGCTGCTGATGAAACCCTACACCAGCGCTGCGCTCGACCGGGCGGTCAAGAGAGCCGCCCAGCTTTCCCAAGCTGAACCGCCCTAACCCGCACCGTCGAACTCGGGATATTTGCGCATCAGGTCGGCCTCGCTGGTGCAGCTGTCGTCGCGCGCCGTCAATTCGATCGAGATCGTGTCGCCAAGATCGAGGCGGCCGTCGTCATGATGGTCGCCATCGTGATGGCTGCCGCCGTCGTAACGACTACCGTCATTGTGATAGACGGGAATGCGGGCGCCGCTCTGGCTGACAAGCACGGCATCCCTCTTGAAGCCCCTCCGCAGCAGCCAGTCGCGCGGCGCCATCAGGCGGATATCGACCTCGTAGGAATGTCCCTTCCCTTCCTTGAAGCTTACCGTGTAGGTGACCGGCGATACCTGGCCGTTCACGTCGATCGTGCCGTTTCCATCGGCTTTGACGATGTGTTTTTCCATGTTCTCGGTTCCTTGCTGCATGTGGGCTTAAGTAGGCTTGCCCATCGAAAACCCGACAAAATCGGCTTTTGTTCCGAAATCTGGGACAATGACCCTATAGGGAACTTTTCCCCTCCCCACCGGTTGGATTCTCTTACAAATCGCGTTCGAGCGCTTTGCAAACCACAGGAGGCGAAGATGCCGCGAGGAGACAAATCCGACTATACCGACAAGCAGAAACGCAAGGCCGAACACATCGAGGAGAGCTACGAGGAGCGCGGCGTCTCTGAGAAGGAGGCCGAACGGCGCGCTTGGGCGACCGTCAACAAGGAAAGCGGCGGCGGCAACAAATCCGGGTCCGGCCGCGGCAAGAAGGATACGCATGAATCCTCCAAAAAAGGCGGCCGGGCCGGCGGCGCTGCATCTGCGGCACGCTCGAAGGAGGAGCGTTCCGCTTCCGCCAAGAAGGCGGCCGCGACACGCAAGCGCAACGAGCACCATAGCCACCACTAAACATGTGCCGAAGGGTGTGAGCGGTCTCGGGCGGCACCATGCTCCAACCAATCGAGAAGAGGACGGCAGGCGCCAGCTATCTGCAGCCCGTCCGGCAAAAGGGATTTTCACCATGGCCAAATCGAAGAAGAAATGGTCGCAGGACGTTACCGAGCACAGCAACGCGATGGATCTCAAGGAAGGCGTGTTCAAATCGGACGATCCGAAGAAAATTGCCCGATCGATCAAGCACTCCGCCGAGGAGACCGATCGCCGTAAGTCGAGCCCGTTTCGCGCTGCCATGTCGATGCTGACCTTCTACATAAACCGCGCTGGCGGGCAGCTGTCGAAAAAGCGGCGCGGCACCCTTGAAAAAGCCAAGGACGAACTGCGAAAAGACTTCGGTCGTCAACCGAGGCATTGAACATGGCATATGAGCTTTATTATTGGGACGGCATTCAAGGCCGCGGTGAATTTGTGCGCTTGGCGCTGGAGGAAGCCGGCGCCGACTATGTCGACGTCACGCGTCAGCCCGGCCGGGGAACGGGCGCCATGCTCGAGATCATGAAGAGCGAAGGCGAGCCGCACATCCCCTTCGCTCCGCCCTTCCTGAAGGACGGCGACCTCATTATCCCGCATGTCGCCAACATCCTGTTTTACGTCGGGCCGAAGCTCGGCCTTGCGCCGGAGGACGAAAGCCTTCGCTACGTCACCAACGGCCTGCAGCTCACCATCACCGATTTCGTTGCCGAAGTGCACGATACCCACCATCCGATCGACCTGTCGCTTTATTACGAAGACCAGAAGCAGGAAGCCAAAGCCCGTTCGGCCGCATTCATCCGCGACCGCATTCCCAAATTCCTCGGTTATTTCGAGCGCGTTCTGAAGCGCAATCCGAAAGGCGCCGATCATATAGTCGGCAATGCGGTCACCTATGTCGACCTCTCGCTTTTTCAGGTGATCGAGGGCCTCACCTATGCCTTTCCCAAGGCCATGAAGAAGAGCAAGGCCGAATACCCCGCTCTCCTTGCCCTTCATGATGCGGTGGCGAAGCGGCCGAACATCGCCCGTTATCTCGCCTCCCCTCGCCGCCTCGCCTTCAACGAGGAAGGGATTTTCAGGCACTACCCGGAACTAGACGCCGGGAGCTGAAGAGTTTAGTTCGGCCTCGCCTATGAGGAAATCAAGCAGCCTGTTTTCTTCGGCCCGCAAGCCCCGCAGCGGCTCGCTGCCGCCCTCGATCAAAGGATGATCATTGCCCGCCAGCGCGATGATTGCCGGATGGATATAGCTCGAGCGCGAGATCGCCGGCGTATTGTGCAGAGCCTCGGCCGCAGCCTCCGACATTTCCTTCACCGTCGGCCGTCCGCCGCCGCCGATCCTTTCGCGGGCGACCCCGAAGGCCGCCAGCGATCCGGCCCAGGTGCGGAAGGTCTTGGCGGAGATCGGAATGCCCGATATTTCGGCCAAATAGGCATTCAGCCGGCCGGAGTCGACCGGTTTCAGCACGCCGCTTTCATCCTTCCAGACGAAGAGCTGGCGGCCGGGAAGGTCGGAAATCTCTTCCAGGATTTTCTGCAGCCTGGGATGCTTGAGACTGCGCTGGACGCGCTTGCCGCCCTTGGCCCGAAATTTGAGCTCGATCCGCCCGTCGACGATTTTCAGATGCCGCTTCAAGAGCGTCGTCGCGCCATAGGTGCCGTTCTCCCTGACATAGGCCTGATTGCCGACCCGCAGATGCGCCTCGTCGAGCAGCGTCGTCAAAGCCGCCAGCACGCCGTTGACATCCTCGGCACCGGTGTCGAGATGCCGCAGGACGGTGCGGCGGATCTTCGGCAGCGCCCGGCCGAATTCGATCAGTTGGTAGAATTTTCCGGCGCTGCGGAACGATTGCCAGTCCTTGTGATAGCGATATTGTTTGCGCCCGCGCGCATCGATACCGGTCGCCTGCAGATGACCGTTCTCGTAGAGACAGATCCAGACATTCTCGTAGGCTGGCGGCAGTCCGAGCGCGCCGATGCGCGCCCGCTGTGATTCATCGGAAAGCGTCGTGCCGTCAGGCATCACATAGCTGAAGCCCTTGCCTTTCCTTCGCCTGCGGATGCCCGGTTCGGTATCGCTGACATAGATCAGGCCAAGTTCGGTAATTGTTTCGGCATTCATGCTGTTGGCGACCTGCTATTTGCCCCAGCGGCCGAGCTGAAACCACCGGCGCCGCTGGGCTTTGGTCGCCCCTTCCGGCGGTTGGGTCTGGCCTGTTGGCGCGAAGACGGCCACGCTCTGGGTATAGACCATGACGGGATTGACCTCGTCGTGTACGTCGAAAGCACCGGTCTCAGCCCCTGTGTCGAGAACCCGTGACCACTGTTTCAGTCCGTTCACGATGGGCAGATGAACTTCGCAATCACCGCCGGCGTTGAAGACGAGGAAGAGGTCATCCATCTTCTCTGTATCGAGTGCGTGCACGCTCTTCGAGAAGTACACGCCAAGGACCTGCAATCCATCGTCGTTCCAGGCCGCATCGTCCATGAAATTACCGTCCGGCTTGTACCAGGCGATCTCGATGCGCCCGTCCTCGGTGGTCTCACCGGTCAGGAACCGCTCCTGGCGCAGGACGGGATGGGCCTTGCGGAACGCGACGGCCTGCCTGCAGAAATCGAGGAAGGGATCGTCGAGCCCGTCCCAACTCGTCCAGCCGATCTCATTATCCTGGCAATAAGCATTGTTGTTGCCGCCTTGGCTATTGCCGAGCTCGTCGCCGGCCAGGATCATCGGCACGCCCTGCGAAAGCATCAGCGTCGCCATCATGTTGCGGCGGCGGCGTGCGCGTGCCGCGTTAATATCGGCATCATCGGTGGCGCCCTCGAAGCCCATATTGTCGGAATGATTATCCGAATGCCCGTCCCTGTTATCTTCGCCGTTCGCCTCGTTGTGCTTGCCGTCGAAGGAAACCGTATCCATCAGCGTGAAGCCGTCATGAGCCGACAGAAGATTGATCGAGGAGGTCGCGCCCCGATCGGAATGGTTGAATTGCGGCGCCGAACCGGTGATGCGCGCCGCCAGCTCCGAAACCATGCCGCCGTCGCCCTTCCAGAAACGGCGGACGTCGTCGCGGAACTTGTCGTTCCACTCACGGAAGGGGTGCGGGAAACCGCCGACCTGATACCCGCCCGCGCCGATATCCCAAGGTTCGGCGATCAGCTTGACGCCGGCAAGGATCGGATCCTGGCGAATGGCGCCGAAGAACAGCCCCTGCCGGTCGAATTCCAGATCCTGTCGCCCGAGTGTGCTGGCAAGATCGAAACGGAAACCGTCGATATGCATGACGCCGACCCAATAGCGCAGGCTGTCGAGCACCATGCGCATCACCATCGGATTGGCGACATTCAGCGTGTTGCCGGTTCCCGTCGTATCGAAGGTATGGCGGGGATCGTCGGGAGAGAGGATGTAATAGCTCGCATTGTCGAGCCCGCGGAAGGACAGCGTCGGCCCTTTCTCGCTGCCTTCGGCCGTATGATTGTAGACCACGTCCATGATGACCTCGATCCCGGCCGCATGGAACCTCTTCACCATGGTCTTGATCTCGGTGATCTTGTCACTCGACAGGTAGCGCGCCTGTGGCGCGAAGAAGCCGAGCGTCTGATAGCCCCAATAGTTCCTTAGCTTCTTTTCAATAAGATAGCGGTCGTCGAGGAAATACTGGATCGGCAGCAGCTCGATCGCCGAAATGCCGAGTTTGACGAGATGATCGATGATCGGATCGCTGCACATGCCGAGAAAGGTCCCGCGCAGCCGGTCGGGCACTTTCGGATGCGTCATCGTCAGGCCGCGCACGTGCGCTTCGTAGATGATGGTATCGGTCCAGGGCCGGCGGATCGCCTCTTCCCCCGCCCAGTCGAAATCAGGATCCTGCACGACGCCCTTGACCATGAAGGGCGCACTGTCGCGGTCGTCGAAGGTCAGATCGTCCTCACCGATCCGATAGCCGAACAGCGCATCATGCCATTGCAGCTCGCCCGTCACCTGCTTGGCATAGGGATCGAGCAGCAGCTTGTTCGGATTGAAGCGATGGCCGGCGCCCGGATCATAGGGGCCATGGGCGCGATAGCCGTAGACGGTGCCCGGTTCGATACCGGCGATATAGCCCGACCAGATGTCGCCCTCGCGTTTGGGCAGGGGCAGCCGGGCAATCTCATCCTTTCCGTCGGGGGAAAACAGGCAGAGCTCGATCTGTTCCGCATGCGACGAGAAGACGGCGAAATGAGTGCCGGAACCCGTATACTCCGCCCCCAGCTCCGGCTTGAGGAAGTCGAGTTCCGAAAATGAAAAGCTCATGGCGCCCCGCCTGATGAAAAGACCAAGCGGGAAACGTGAAGGTGGTTCGAAAGTTCCGTAGCCCCGGGGAAAGCGGACGCTGTCGTTTGCCGATCGAGGCGTCTACGGCATCAGCTGGCCGCCGTTGACCTCGATGACCTGGCCGGTGATGTAGCCCGAGAGCGTCGGCGAAGCGAGGAAGAGATAGGTTCCGACGCAATCCTCAGATGTGCCGACGAAGCCCATCGGGATCGATCTGCGCTGCAGCTCCATCTGTTCGTCATTGGTATAACGCTCGTGGAAGGGCGTGGCGATCACACCTGGCGCCACCGCGTTGACGCGGATCCTGTCGGCGACGAACTCCTTGGCATGGCCGCGCGTGATGGTCGAGACGAAGCCCTTGGAGGCGGCGTAGAGGACCGCGCCATTGCCGCCGCCGTTGCGGGCGGCGATCGATGTGGTGTTGATGATGAAGCCGCCCTGTTTCTTCAGCCAGGGATGGGCCGCGCGCGTCGCCGCCAGCACCGAGCGGGCATTGAGGTCCATCACCGCGGCATAATGGGCGTCTGTATATTCGGAAGTCGGCTTACGCCCCAGCATGCCGCCGGCATTATTGATGAGCCCGTCGAGATGGCCGAAGGTCTTCGCCGTCTCCTCGACGACACGCTCCGTCTCCCCCTCCCTCGACACGTCGCCCTGGATCAGATGCACGGTGCCGCCTGCAGCCCGGATTTCTTCGGCGAGCTTTTCCGCCGGTTCCCGGCTAGCATTATAATGCACCCCGACCTTCGAACCCTGGGCCGCAAAGGCGCGGGCAAGTGCTGCGCCGATGCCGGTCGAGGCGCCGGTGATCAGTACGGCCTTGCCGGCGAGATCCGGCAGTCTGATGAATGCGAGCAATTGAGCAAGTTCTGTCATGGCCAAGAAGCCTCCCGAAAAACCAAGGACATAGGTGATGAAACAGACGGGGGAAGTCTATCAGCCGAAATCGGCGAAGGGCAATGCACGAAAGTGGGAGATTTGGGTCGTGGGTGATGACATGGCTAGTGGGTTCGGACGGCCTGGCTGCCCCTAACCCTCTGGGGCGAGGGGACGTGCCACGCGAGAGGTCAGAGGAGAATGGAGAGACTGCGGCATGATCCCTTCGCCCCGCGTGCGGGGGTCCGAAGGACGGGTCGAGACCCGTGGCTCGACCCCGGTCGGTGCCGGCAGGCGGATGAGGGGCGGACCTCGCCGATCTCCACCCTCAAGAAGACACGCCCAAGACCGCCTCCTGTTCGCGGCGCCCAAGAGGCGGAAATGCGAGCGCGATCGCCGCAGCCCCGAGCCCGACCATCGCGGAGCCGATGAACAGCCAGGAATAATTGGCGAAGGTATCGAAGATCCAGCCGCCGATCAGAGGCCCGAAGGCCATGCCGAGGCTGGAGAGCATCGTCGCCGCTCCGAGGACGGTACCGATGATGCGCTGGCCGAAATATTCCCGCGCCAGCACCGCATAGAGCGGCATCACGCCGCCATAGGCGCTGCCGAAGACGATGGCGAGCGCATAGAACTCCGTCAACTGGCTGACCAGGAGATAGGTCGCGAGTGCGGCCGCCTGCACCAGGAGGCCGGCGACCAGGACCGGCTTCACGCCGATCCTGTCGGCGAGACTGCCATAGAGCAGCCGACCGCCGAGGCCCGCCAGGCCTTCGACACTGTAGATGCTGACGGCCGCCATCGGTGCGACGCCGCAGATCGTCGCATAATTCACCATGTGGAAGATCGGGCCGGAATGGGCCGCACAGCAGGCAAAGAAGGTGAGGCCGAGCACGATGAATTGCGGTGACCGGAAGACTTTCGAGAGCTGTGGCCGGGCTCCCGCCGCGGCAAATTCGGTGCCGGCATCGACGGCTTCGGCAGGCGGACGCCTGACCAGCAGGGCGGCCGGCACCAGCAGCACCCAGGTGGCAATGCCGATGATCAACATGGCAGGGCGCCATTCATAGGCCGAGATCAGCCAGCGGGCGAAGGGCGAAATCGTCATCGGCGCCACCCCCATGCCGGCGGAGACCAGCGACACGGCAAGCCCGCGGTTCACGTCGAACCAGGCGGTGGTCGCCGCGATCATCGGGGCGAAGAAGGCGCTGGCGGCCAGTCCGACCAGGATGCCGTAGGTCAGCTGGAATTCGATGAGTGTTACGGCGCGGCTGGCGAGCACCAAGGCCAGGCCGAGCAGCACGGACCCGACCAGCACGACGATGCGAGGGCCGAAACGGTCGCTCGCCGCACCCCAGAGGAAACCGCCGAAACCCATGACGAGGAAATTCAGCGTCATGGCGCTGGCGATCCCGACATGCGACCAGCCGGTGGCGGTGGCGATCGGCTCCTGGAAAATCGCCAGCGAGAACATTGCGCCGATGGCGACGCACGACATCAGGGCGCCGACGGCGACGATGACCCAACGATAGGAAACACTCATGGCTTCATACCTCCATGCCGACAGAGTGATCGCGACGCGTGCAGCCGGTCGGCCACTTTCCGCGCCTTGCGATTAAAGACGTTCGAAGCACCGCGATTTCGACAGCGCCGTCACATCTTTTTTCCACCGGCCGTTTAGAGCGTGCGGAACATCACCAAGGCGTCAACATAACTCTCGGTTGGATGCAGGAAGACGCCGGGCAGCCGGCCGACGATTTCGAAGCCGAGGGATTGCCACAGCGCGACAGCGCGGCGATTGCTGCTGACGACGAAATTGAACTGCATGGCCCGAAAGCCCCGTGACCGGGCATGCTCGAGCGAATGTTCGTGCATGCGGCGGGCGACGCCGCGGCCGCTCGCGGCGGCATCGGTCATGTAGCCGCAATTGCAGACGTGGCGCCCGCCGCCCGCCTGATTGGCCTTGATGTAGTAAGTGCCGAGGATGACGCCGTCCTCTTCCGCCACGAAGGTCTCGCGGTCCGCTCCCATCCAGTAGGCGAGCGCATCGGCTTCGGAGAGATCGCGGTCGAGCGCATAGGTCTCACCGGCGCGGATCGTCGGGCCGATGATCCGCCAGATTGCGCTGCGGTCGTCGTTGTTTGCGGGTCGGATCAGCATGACGTTTTCTATCGAAGTAGATCGCGGCACGCAACGTTCCGCGAGCGCTCAGATCGCGGCAGTTATAAAGTGCGGGTTACGAAGGACCCTGCCGACAGCGCCCGGTCTGCACAAGCTCAGTGCCATTATGCCGGCGGTGCGGCCTGATGAACAGAGCGGAGGGCGAAGAGCGCGCAAATGTCAGCAACCAGGATCAAACACCCCTTTAGATCCCATGGCAGAACAGGCGTACTGGCAGTCCACCCGCACGAGGTTAATCATGAATACCAAGACTCTTTCTGCCCTTTGCGCGGGCGATGACAGCGCGCAGCGTCGCAAGCATGAACATTACACAAGGCATTCTGCCTTTAGCGCGCCCGGCCGCCATTCTGCGCTCCTCGACTTACTGCCGTCCGATCCGGCCGGCGTTGCCCGCACGGCGCAGGCCTTACTGATCTACGAGCACGCCGCAGAACCATTCTATGGTTACAGGGTTCCCGAAGCGCGCCGCGGCGAAAGCCACATCCGGCCGATGGAAAAAATGCTTGATGCGTTGCTGGTCCTCGACGACCGTCCGCTCTCCGTCGCCCGGTCGCCCGAGAAGCGTCTGGTCGGAATCTGCCGCCATTACATGTTGCTGTCCGTCGCAATTCTTCGGCAGCACGGAATTCCCGCCCGTGGTCGCGGAGGCTTCGCCACCTACTTCAATCCGGGCAAGTTCGAGGATCATTGGGTATGTGAGTACTGGAAAGCGGCTGATGGGCGCTGGGCCCTGCTGGACAGCCAGCTCGACGAAGTTTTCATCCGCAATCTCGGAATTGGCTTCGACATCACTGACGTTCCGCGCGCCCAATTCCTGACCGCTTCCGAGGCGTGGCGCAGATGCCGCAGCGGAGAACTCGATCCAAATCTGTTCGGCATCGAGTTTGAGCAGCTTCGTGGTCTGTGGTTCATCGCCGGTAACCTGATCAGAGATCTCGCCACTCTCAACGGTCGCGAAGTCCTGCCTTGGGACGTTTGGGGAGCACAACCCACGATAAATTCGACGCTTTCGCATTCAGAACTGGATTTCTTTGACGAGGTCGCTTTGATTACGGCCAATGCAGATGCAGATTTCGATGCGTTGAGCCGGCGTTTTTCCGAGAATCCTAAACTACGGCTCCCGCAAACGGTCTTCAACTCATTGCGACGGCGTCAGGAAAGCGTGTTCGAGTAAGATTACCTATACTTTCAGACCGAAAGGACCTGCTTTCCCACTGCCCAGGACCCATCGGCGCGCAACCGGAATCCATCTCTCATGATAGGACTTCGCGGCAACGGAGCACCTTCATATGGAGATGCGGCGCCTCTCGATATCAAGCGTCGGTTTTGCGCTCAGACCCTTTCGAGCGCGATCGCGATCCCCTGCCCGACACCGATGCACATGGTCGACACCGCATAGCGGCCGCCGGTTTCGGCAAGTTCCAGGGCGGCCGTGCCGGTGATGCGGGCGCCCGACATGCCCAAGGGATGGCCGAGCGCAATCGCGCCGCCATTGCGGTTCACCCGCTGGTCGTCATCGGCGATGCCGAGTTCGCGCAGCACCGCCAGTCCCTGGCTGGCAAAGGCCTCGTTGAGTTCGATCACGTCGAACTGTTCCTGTGTCATGCCGAGCCGCGCCATCAGCTTGCGCGAGGCCGGGATCGGCCCGATGCCCATGACCCGCGGCGGAACCGCGGCGGCAGCACCGCCGAGGATGCGGGCGACCGGCGTCAGACCGTATTTTCGCACCGCCGCTTCCGAGGCGACGATCAGCGCTGCCGCCCCGTCATTGACGCCGGAGGCATTGCCCGCCGTTACCGTGCCACCTTCCTTTTTGAAAGGGGTGGCGAGCTTCGCCAGAGCCTCGATCGTCGTCGCGCGCGGATGCTCGTCCTTGTCGACGACGATGGGCTCACCCTTGCGCTGGGGAATGGTGACCGGGACGATCTCCTTCGCCAGCCGTCCGCTCGCCTGCGCTGCCGCCGCCTTCGCCTGGCTGCGTAGCGCGAAGGCGTCCTGATCCACGCGGCTGACCTGATAGTCCCCGGCGACGTTCTCGCCCGTCTCCGGCATGGAATCGACGCCATACTGCTTCTTCATCAGCGGGTTGATAAAGCGCCAGCCGATCGTCGTGTCGTGAATTTCGGCTGCCCGAGAAAAAGCCGTCTCGGCCTTCGGCATGACAAAGGGCGCGCGCGACATGCTTTCGACGCCACCGGCGAGCATCAGTTCCGCCTCGCCGGCGCGGATGGCGCGCGCCGCCGTCATCACTGCATCCATGCCGGAGCCGCAGAGCCGGTTGATCGTCGTGCCCGGGACAGCGACGGGCAGGCCGGCGAGCAGCGCCGACATGCGGGCGACGTTGCGGTTGTCCTCGCCCGCCTGATTGGCGCAGCCGAAGATCACGTCGTCGACGGCTTCCCAGTCGACGGCGCCGTTGCGCGCCATCAGCGCCTTCAGCGGGATGGCGCCGAGATCGTCGGCCCGCACCTGGGAAAGCGCGCCGGCGAAGCGGCCGATCGGCGTCCTGATATAGTCGCAGATGAAGGCTTCGGTCATGGCTTTCCCTTCAGAGTTTCGGAACGACGAGATCGGCCACCGGGCGGTCGACATGCAGTCGCGCCCCGGTCATCGCCTGCAGTTCTTCCAGCGACATGGCGGCGAGCTTCTCGCGCAGGACGAAGCGCCCGTCGAGGATGTCGATGACGGCGTGGCTGGTATAGACGCGGGTGATGCAGGCGACGCCGGTCAGCGGGAAGCTGCATTTCTCCACCAGCTTCGGCTCGCCCGTCTTGGTGACGTGCTCGGTGATGACGCAGACCTGCTTGGCGCCATGCACCAGGTCCATGGCGCCGCCGACGGCCGGCACGCCCTTGCTGCCGACCCGCCAATTGGCGAGATCGCCATTCTCCGCGACCTGATAGGCGCCGAGGATCGCGACGTCGAGATGGCCGCCGCGCACCATGGCGAAGCTGTCGGCATGGTGGAAGAAGGCCGCACCCGGCTTCAGCGTCACCGCCTTCTTGCCGGCGTTGATCAGATCCCAGTCTTCCTCGCCTTCCTCTGGCGGTTCGCCAAAATTGAGGATGCCGTTTTCGGTGTGGAAGATCGCCTGACGGCCGGGCGGCTGATAGCGGGCGACCATTTCGGGAAAGCCGATGCCGAGATTGACATAGGCGCCGTCAGCAATGTCCTGCGCCGCGCGCCAGGCGATCTGCGCATTGGAAAGTTTGATGTCGTCCCTGATATCGACGGTCATACGTAGACCACTCCGGCTCGGATGAGCTCTTCTTCCTGCTGCGGATGGGGGACGGCGACGAGACGGTCGACGAAGATGCCGGGGGTGACGACATGCTCGGGATCGATGCCGCCGGCCGGCACGATCGAGGAGACCTGGGCGATCGTCGTGGCGGCCGCCATGCACATCAGCGGATTAAAATTGCGGCCGGCCTTGTTGTAGGTGAGGTTGCCGTGGACATCGCCGACCGCCGCCTTGACGATGGCAAAATCGGCTTTCAGCCAGCGCTCCTGCACATAATGGCGGCCGTCGAATTCGGCGATGACCTTGCCTTCCGCGAGTTCGGTGCCGTAGCCGGTCGGCGTATAAAAGGCCGGAATGCCGGAGCCGCCGGCGCGGATGCGCTCGGCGAGCGTGCCCTGCGGCACCAGTTCGAGCTCGATTTCGCCGGCCAGATATTTTTCGGTGAAGGCGCGCGGATCCGAGGAGCGCGGAAACGAGCAGATCATTTTCCGGACCAGGCCGGCGTCAATCATCGCGGCGATGCCGATGCGGCCGTTGCCGGCATTGTTGTTGATCACGGTCAAGTTTTTCGGGCCCTTGTCGATCAGGGCATGAATCAGCTCGATCGGCGCGCCGGAGCCGCCGAAACCGCCGATCATGACGGTGGCGCCGTCGCCGATCTCGGAGACGGCCGTCGCCGTGCTCGCGACTGTTTTGTCCATGGGGATCTCCTCAGCCTTTCCTTGTCATCAGAAATAAAACGCAGCAGGAGCAACGGCAAGGCATTCTGTGCGTTATTTGACATTTGTTCATATATCGCACATACTCACTGTTGAGAGGAGAATCGAACCCATGCGTGAAACCGATTTCGTCAGCGGCTTTGCCCGCGGCCTGAAAGTCATCGAGGTCTTCGGCGAAACGCGGCAGCGGCTGTCGATCGCCGAAGCCGCGAAGCTGACCGGGCTCGACCGCGCCACGGTGCGGCGTTCGCTACTGACGCTCGCCGATCTCGGCTATGCCGATTATGACGGCAAGTTCTTCACGCTGACGCCGAAGATCCTGCGGCTCGGCCATGCCTATCTCGCCGCAACGCCGCTGCCGGCGCTCCTGCAGCCGCATCTCGATCTTCTCTCGGAAAAGTCCGGCCAGAGCGCCTCGGCCTCGGTGCTCGACGGCACCGAGATCGTCTATATCGCCCGCGCCGCGCAGCGCCGGGTCATGTCGATCAATCTGACCCCCGGCAGCCGCCTGCCGGCCTATTGCGCCTCGATGGGCCGGGTGCTGCTCGCCGCCCTTTCCGAAAACGAGGCGCACGCCATCCTTGCCCGCAGCGAGCTGAAGCAGAACACGGCCAAGACCCGCACCGACCCGCACGAGCTCATCGCCGAATTCCGCCGGGTGCGCGCCCAAGGCTACGCCATCATCGACCAGGAGCTGGAGATCGGCCTCTGCTCAATCGCCGTGCCTGTTGAAAACGATCGCGGCGAAACTGTCGCGGCGATCAATATCGGCGCGCCGGCCGCCCTTGTCCCGGCCGCCGAGATGAAGGAGCGCTATCTGCCGCTTCTGAAGGAAACGCAGGCGGCGTTGCGACCGCTGCTGCGCCGGTGACGATAAGCAGTTCCAGCAAAAGTGCGCAGCGGTTTTGCGTCCGGAATGCGAAAAAGAAAGAGATGGACCGGCTCCGATGGAAACCGGGGCCGGTCGCGATCAATCAATGCGTCAGATCGAGCGCGGCTGTGAGATCGCCCATCGGCGGCTCGCCATTGTCGCTGAGCGCCTTGTCGCGGGCGGCGATGCCGGGCAGCACCGGCAGGTCGTAACGCGTCGTGATCAGCCGGATTATCGAGGTCGTGTCGTACTGGGTATGATCGACCGTGCCGGCCTTGGCGAAGGGCGAAATGATCACGGCCGGGACGCGGTTGCCCGGACCCCAGCGGTCGGCCTTCGGCGGCGCGACGTGATCCCAGAAGCCGCCATTCTCGTCATAGGTGACGATGACGAGCATATGGCCCCATTGCGGGCTCTTCTCGAGATGGGCGACGACATCGGCAAGATGCTGGTCGCCGCTTGATACATCGGCATAACCACCATGTTCGTTGAGATTGCCCTGCGGCTTGTAGAAGGAAACCGCCGGCAGCTTGCCAGCGTCGACATCCTTGAGGAAGGCCTCGCCGGCAAGACCGCCATCCTTCAGATGTTCGGCGCGATCAGGCGTGCCGGGGGCGAAATTGGCGAAATAATTGAAGGGCTGGTGGTGGAACTGGAAGTTCGGCACCGGTGTGGCGTTTTTGCCGTCGAGCGCCGCCTGCCAGGCGCCGCCATACCAGGCCCAGCTGACGCCCTTCTGCGACAGGAGATCGCCGATGGTGGTCTCATGCTGCGGCGGCAAAGTCGTCGCCGCATTGGGATCGGCATAGGCCGGATCGCCGTCCTTGGCCGGCGGATTGGCGCTCGGCTGATAGGGCGGCTGCATGGTGTTGACGGCGTAGAAGTCTGGGGTCAGCGTGCCGTCGGAGACGAATTTCGGCGCCCCCTGCAGCGCCGATTGCGGCGCGTTGTCGGCGACAACAAGCGAGGTGCCGTCGGCATCGACCTTGGCGATGACAGGCTTTGCCGGGCTCTTGTCGGCATCGGGATAAAAGGGCGCGCAGGCGCAGACCAGCGCGAAATGGTTGAGGAAGGAGCCGCCGAAAGCGCCCTGGAAGAAATTGTCGGCAAGCACGTACTTTTTCGCGACCTGCCACATCGGCAGGATCGAGCCGTCGTAGTGACCCATTACCAGGCTGCCCGAATCGGCCCAGGCGACGAACTTGTCGTTCTTGCCGCCGTCGATCTGCATCTGCTCCTGATAGAAGCGGTGCCAGAGATCGCGGGTGACGATCGTCGGCGCCTGTGCAAACCCCTTGGGATCGTCGATCGCAAAGCTGGCATTGGCAAGATGGGCTGACTGCGCCTCGGTGATCGCAGGCGTCACGCCTTTGGCGGTCAGGCCGCCCCAGGCCGGCGGCAGTTCGGCGAGCGGCTTGCCGTCGCGGTCGAGCTGGCGGTCCTGACCGGCGCCGACATTGGCAAGGCCGTTGGCGCCGGGAAAGCCGCCATAGAGATTATCGAAGCTGCGGTTTTCGGCATAGATGACGACAATATTGCCGATCTTGTCGTAACCGGCGGGCGCGGCATGGGCGGATGCCGCGATAGTGAGCGGCACGATGGCCGATCCGGCGAGGCAAAGCGAGGCGAGGCGTTTCAGGCTTTTCACGGAGGTACCTCATGGCTGGGGCGTTGGCTAGAGGGAGCGGAGGCCGCTCGGGGGCGAGCTGACGCTATTCCCGCCGTCTATCAACTTTGTGACAGCAAGGTTACAGCGCGGCGACCGGACACGAGCCGTCATCAATTTGTTGCACCGAGGCTCGATTATGCTGGACCTTACCTCTAAGCCACTGGAATCCCTAGCATGGCTAAAACGATGTCCTGGCTTGCGCGGCCCGGCCTGGCGGCCGGAATCGGCGCTGCAATGCTCTCTCTCGCCATTATGCCGCTGCGGCAAAGCAGCGCGGCGGCGGCTGCCGGCATCCATCCCGGCCCAATGTCGCGCGCCGAGGCCTTCGCCCGGGCCGAATGGCTGACCGCGCTCGGCCGCAAGATGTTTTTCGATCCCTCGCTCTCGGCCTCGGGGCTGCAGGCCTGCGCCTCCTGCCATGATCCAGCCCACGCCTTCGGCCCGGCCTCGGCAGCGCCGGTCGAGATGGGCGGCGCCAATATGGACCGGCCGGGCCTGCGCGCCGTCCCGACGCTGCGCTACCTGCAGGCGGTGCCCGCCTTCACCGAGCATTATTACGAGTCCGAGGACGAGGGCGACGAGAGCGTCGACAACGGCCCGACCGGCGGCCTGACCTGGGACGGCCGGGTCGATCATGGCGCCGACCAGGCGAAGATCCCGCTGCTCTCACCCTTCGAGATGGGCAACACGGATGCGGCCGACGTCGCCGCCAAACTGCGCAAGGCGTCCTATGCCGCCGACGTCAAAGCGGTCTTCGGCGAGACCGTATTCGACAATCCGCAAGACACATTCGACGCCGCCGCCGAGGCGCTCGCCACCTTCGAGCAGAGCGGCCCGGATTTCTACCCCTATTCCAGCCGCTACGACGCCTTTCTCGCCGGCAAGGCGACGCTGACTGCGCAGGAACTGCACGGCCGGCAGCTGTTCGAGGACCCGGCCAAGGGCAATTGTTCGAGCTGTCACCTCAGCGAACCCGCCAATGACGGCGAGCCGCCGCTCTTTTCCGATTTCGGCTTCCTCGCGCTCGGCGCGCCGCGCAACATGGCGATCCCGGCCAATGGCGATCCGACCTATCATGACCTCGGCCTCTGCGGCCCTCAGCGGACCGATCTCGCCAGCCACAAGGACTATTGCGGCCTCTTCCGCACGCCGACGCTGCGCAATGTCGCGCTGAAGAAGAGCTTCTTCCACAACGGCTATTTCCACACGCTGCGCGACGTGGTCTCCTTCTATGCCACCCGCGACAGCGACCCCGGCCGCTGGTATGCGCAAAATGCCGACGGCACGATCCGCCGCTATGACGACCTGCCGCAGGCCTATTCGGACAATCTCAACCAGGACCCGCCCTTCGGCCGGAAGCCCGGCGACGCGCCGGCGCTGACCGATCCCGAAATCGACGACATCGTCGCCTTCCTCGGGACGCTGACGGATGCGGATCTGCTGCCAGAGCCGAGCGGGGATTGAAACAATCGCTGGATGGGCCGTGCGAAGCCCAGTCAGGGCTGCATGTCATCGAGCTGTACGGTTTGACGCACCCGTATGGCCGTGGCCTTGTCTAGGAGACGTGCGGTCGCATAGGCGAAGCAGACCACCGCACCGAGAAGCACCAGAAACGCGAGGGGGCCGTTCAGACCCATCGAGGCAGCAAATGGCTTGAAGACGCCGATTATACCTCGGTGCAGGATGTAGACGGGATAGGAGATGAATCCGATCCAGGTTGCCAGGCCCTCTGCCTGGGCGGGCATCTCCAGCAACAGGCCGAGTGTTACGATGAGCGGCGCCAGGGTGATCGCGAAGATCAGATCATAGTAGGGCCGCAGTACGAGCGGAACCGGAGCTGCAATGCAGATCAGCAAAAGCAGGCACGGAGCTATTGCGACCCAGCCCCTCCTCCAGGCCGGTGCGTCGTTGAAGAGACGGCTGATAACGACACCTGCGGTAAATGAGAACATCACCCTCGGCAGTCCACCCACTGCGGAAGGCCACTCCCAGCCGATATTCAACATGCCGTACTTCAGACTGACAAAAACCAAGAATGCCGCCGAGACGAGCGCAACGGCGCAGAGGGCGCGGACGGAGAGCCGGAAGAGCCACAGTGCGAAGACGATATTGACCAGCAACTCCCAGAACATCGACCAGGCCGGGCCGTTGATCGGAAACATCCCTTGCATCGGATGCGCTTGAAGGAAATACATCGGGCTCGGCAAAACGAAGGTGTTGGTTGCGCTCGACACCAGCAGATCGACCGCGCTTTGGGCTCGCAGTCCCCAGCTCGTCAACAGAATGATCTGCACGAGGCCAACCAAGATCCCGATCAGATAAAGCGGATACAGGCGTTTGATGCGGGCCTTCATGAATGACTGAAATGGCAGGCCGCGCGACAGCCTTCGTCCGTAAATGTCGGCGATAATGAAGCCGCTGAGAACGAAGAAAAAGTCGACCGCCAGATAAGCCGATGGCGCGTATCTCTCCTGGAAGTGCGTGGCGACAACACAAATGGCGGCAAAGCCGCGCATGGCATCGAGCGTATAGTAGCGGCTGCGGCCACTTGTCGAAACATCTGCCCGGTGAAGCTGATGTAACGGATAATCGCGGTCGAGATCGGTCATCTTGTCGATTATCCCATGCGCTTGCGGCCGAAGGCCGTTTGGGTTGAGAGACGGGCGGCGAAACAATCCGCCGCGCTGGAGCCAGGAAATCACACAGGGGTGGCCACTGCGCCCCTGTTGCCCTTGCGCTGCCGAGCCTGCTTGATGCTGCCGATCAGGACATTCAGGCGCGCCCTGCACAGCAAGAATATCAGGCTGCAGTAAGCGATGCCGCCTGCAAGGGCTTCTATAGCCAGACGTGCGTAGGGCGACCAATGAAGCAACAGTTCATGCAGCAGCAAAACGACAGCCACCATCGCTGCACTGGCCGTGGTCGGCCGCAGGAACTGCGCCAAATATGCCGGCACACTCAGCTCTATATGCTGCGACACCTTCCAGCTGGTGATCGGCCAGAACAGCAGAACTTCGATCATGATCGCAAACACGATTGTCGTCACGCCGTAGGGGTAAAGAACTGCGATGGTCAGAAGCGTGAGAACGTTTCGAACCAGCTGGTAGTAAAACCACCAATCCATCTCTCCCTGGCTTTTTATCAGGGATGCCTGCACGTAGCCGATCCCAGCCATCAAGCCAATAACGCAGTAGAATCGAACCGGCCAAACTGCCTCGATCCAGTGCGCACCGAAAATCGTCGTGATTGCATCATCGGCAACCGCCGCAAGCCCGATGAAGACGGGGTAGGAAACCAGAGCACAGCCAAACGTCGCCATCAGGAATGCTTCCCGGACTTTCTTCGGATCGGCCCGCAGCGATGACAGCAGCACGTGCGTCACCGACGTCAGGCCGCCGGCGATGACGTTGTTGATCATGTCAAACAAGCGCTTGGAAAAGTTATAGATGCCGAGCGCCGACGGGCTCAGGAGCACGCCGATGAGCAAGTTGTCCAGGCTCATCGTCTGTAAAAAACGGGTGCCGGATGCAAAGAAACCGTAGTGAAGCAGATCATTGAGGCTCGCTTTCTTTATCTTCAGGCCGGGAATCCAACCCGCACCCCAGAAAGCAGCGCCGCACGATGCCGCTGTGGCGGCGATCTGGGCAATGGCAAGCCCCCACAAGCCGAAACCGGCGAGAACCAGAACAAGGCAAAGGCAAGCAGACGTGACGGTCGCGATGACTGTGCGGACGGCCACCAGATGGAATGACATTTTCCTGTTCACGATCGCATTCGGAACGACGGCCGTGAAGTCGAAGAATACCTTCGATCCCATGATGTAAATGAGATAGGTGACTTCCTTATGCCCGACATAGGCCGCGATCGACGAAGCGGCCAGGCATAAGCCGCCGTAGACCAGGAACGAAAAGCCGAGCGAAAGCAGGAATATCGTGTCGAGGTGGCTGCGCCTGATCTCGGCTCTCTGGATGATCGCTTCGCCAAAGGCAGTCGGCCCGAAACTCGCTGCAAAGGAGACGATGCTGAAGGACAGCGCGACAAGACCGAAGTCCTGAGGCTGGAGAATACGAGACGTGACCACAAAAACAGCGAAGGTCAGGACCGTCGGAATAAGGGTGCTGAGCGCCGACCAGAAGGCACCCGTTACGGCTGCGGCGGACCGGTTCTCACTGACATGGCTGAAGAGAATATCGTCGTCTTGCAAAACCGACAAACTGAGCTCCTACCGATAATCAGACTATGGAAGGTTGAGGGACCAGATCGGGGGCGGGAATACTGGGACCGACAGTCATGGGCCGGCTCGACTTGTACCAGGTGCCGCCGATCTCATAGGGGAGGCGAGACATTGCTGCGAAAATCTCGCCGGCATTCGTTGCTGTCTCCACCAGAGGGCTGTCGCCGGTCCGGCTATCGATGAAAGCGTGAAGATTGCTGCCGTCTCTCGCGACCGCGACATGCGGCTTATTGAGCAACAGACAGAGAATATGGCCGTGTAAATGGTTGGTAATGATCCGCTCTGCGCCGGACAGGATCCGCACGCCATAATCGACATATCGACGGGCGACATCCTCGCGGTGCTGAGCCAGCATCGCCGTGCGGCTCAATCCATGCCGCAGCGCCGAGCTGACGATGCTCGACATGCGCAGGCGCGACAAACTGTCGGGGCCATTGATCCAATTGGTCAGAGGTCCGTCAACAATCGCTCGCGCTTTGGCTATATCGACGCAGTCCTCGCCAAGAGGCTGCATGACATACAACACCCTCAGAGGATCGGCGTCGAAGGGCTTCAGCGTCTCGATACCGAATGCCGTGTCCGGGCCGGCCTCGACCTCACAATCGAAGTTCGCTCTTGCCAGTTCGAAGCTCTGGTCATCGCGCGTCAGGCAGAAGAAGTTGCGATGCCTGCCAATCGTGCGTTTGGCGTATTCCTTGAGCGACTCGTTGGCGAAGTGGACCCTCTGCGGCATCTGGATGATCGTCCGATCCGGATATTTCCACATCAAGCGGCAGCGAATATCATCCCTGCCCGCCCGCAAATTGCCAAAATCACTCCACCCGCAAATGAAAATTGGAGCATCGGCCGGCGTTTCCTTTATCTCGTCTATATTTTGGGATGCACCGCAAACAAGCGCCGGCATCCTGCCCGTTACTTCCTTCAATACCTGCGACAACCCAAGCCAACTTGCATGATGCCCCGGATCTTTATTCAAAGGAAAGTCAATTATGATGTAAGGCTGTCCCGTATTTACGAACTTCCTTACTATTTCAATCAACTTTTCTTTTTGTCTATGTATTACAACTTCGCCGAGGTGATGCATCAATACAACTTGATTCTCTAAATTTTATCGACTGATCTATATCCATCAGCTGAATGAGTCAATTGGACTTCGGCGCGACATAGAATCGCACCAGATTTACATTACTTTTTCGTAATGTTAGACATGCTGGATTTTCGGAGATGACTTCGTTCTAGCGCTCACTCCGATAGACTGAGGCGGTGCGCCACGGCTCATCCGGTCGTTGTGCCGAGCGCACTGTTGTCAGAGGCGCAGTTGGGCAGATCGGAGAGAGTCTCGACTTGAGCCCATTTTCACAACGGCTCGTAACAACGTTCAAACTCGCCTTAATGGCGTGTCAAACTTTAGAGGTGCGGGAGGCTCGCATGCACGGGGGCGATGGCAAGAAGGCATTTTACCCGAACTTCACCATGATCAGGCTCGTCGCAGCCTCGACGGTGATCTTCTCGCACGCCTTCCTTATCGTGGAAAAGACCTCGGCGAACGAGCCCTTCGAGTGGTTGTTCGGAGAGGGCAATATCCTCGGCCTATTCGGCGTCTATGTGTTTTTCATCACCAGCGGATTCCTCGTCACGCAGAGCGCGCAGTTCGGCAGCGCGGGGGGTTTTCTCTGGCGGCGGGCGCTGAGAATATACCCGGCGTTCATCGTCTGCACCCTGCTCAGCGTCTACGTCCTGGGCGCCCTGTTCAGCCCGTTGGGCATCAGTGGTTACTTGCTGAAATCGCTTCATCTGAAGACGACGTTGCATTCGCTGCTCGACCCGAACTTTGGCATGACCCTGCCGCATGTGCAGTTTTATGATCCCGCCATCTCCTGGCTTGCCACCTCCGTCAACGGTTCTCTCTGGACGATCGGGCAGGAAATCTTCTGCTACCTGATCGTCGCAGGATTGATGGCAATCGGGCTTCTGCGGGCGCCGCTGATGGCACTTGCCGTCGCCGTGGGCGTGACATGGCAGCTTTTCTTCGATCATCCGTGGCCAAACATACGCTTCCTGACGGATTTCACCTTTATCGCTCCCTATTTCTTCTGCGGTTCGCTTCTCTGGTTCGTGATGGAAAAGCGGCGGCCCAGCATTGTCCTGGCATTGGTCTTCGCGGCGCTCGGCGCGCTCTTCCTCGTCTTCTGGCCCGCCTATCTTTACGGTCGCATGTTGTTCGCCTATCCGCTTGTCTACATCGCGACCTCGCCCTCCATACGCCTGCCGACTCTCGAACGATTGGGCGACGTCTCCTACGGGACCTATCTCTATGGCTGGCCAGTGGAGCAGGTGATGAACCATGCCCTCGGCCAGTACAGCACGTGGTGGGCCGTCTTTGCCCTTTCGCTGCCGACATCGTGGTTGCTCGGCTGGCTTTCATGGCATCTCCTGGAGAAACGTGCGCTGCGCCTGAAGCGCATCCCGCTCCTCCAGCGACAGCCTGTCAGCCCTTGAGAAAAGCTGACTTCCGACCCACAGTTCGCAGCGACGTCTGACGCTCTGATTGTTGCAGCCGGACTTTGGCGCGTGATTGTTCTCGCTTAGCGCATCATTCCGAACTACTCCACTTGCTGCATCATAATTTCCGATATACATCATTCTATCGGAAACTATGGGGAACTGATGGAACGCTCGTTTTTAACGATCGCCGCCGGCGAGAATAGTGAGGCCATTCGGGCGCTTTCGGCGCCGGCGCGGATCGAGATATTGAAGCTGCTCTGCGCCAAGGGGCCGCTCAACATCAACGATATCGCCCAGGCGCTTTCTCTTCCTCAATCCACCGTCGCCACCGGCATTCAGATCCTGGAAGATGCCGGACTCGTCGATTCGCGGCTGGCCAAGGCGCGCAAGGGCAACCAGAAGATCTGCTCGGCGGTCTATAGCGAAATCCTGATCAGCTTCGAGGAAAGCGCGGCGCAGCGGGCCAACAATATCATCGAGGTCGAGATGCCGGTCGGGCTCTATACGAGCTGCGACGTGCATGCGCCCTGCGGTCTCTGCTCGACCGAGAGCGTCATCGGACCGCTCGATGTGCCGGACTATTTCCTCGATCCGCAGCGCATGCAGGCCGGGCTGGTGTGGTTCGGCCGCGGTTATGTCGAATATAAATTCCCCAACAATGCCAAGGTGTTGAACAAGGATATTCGCGCTATCGAATTTTCGCTGGAGCTGTCATCCGAAGTGCCCGGAACCAATCCGGACTGGCCCTCCGACATCACGCTCTGGGTCAACGGCATGGCGATCGGCACCTGGACCTCGCCCGGCGATTACGGCGACAAGCGCGGCGCCTTCACGCCCGCCTGGTGGAAGCTCGAAGGTTCGCAATACGGGACGATGAAAACCTGGCGGATCTCGACGCGCGGCACCTTCATCGACGGTATCGCCGCATCGAATATCACGCTCAGCGATCTGGCGCTCGGCCAGCATTCGTCGATCCGCCTGCGCGTCGGCATCGCCGAAAATGCCGGCCACACCGGCGGCGTCAATATTTTCGGCCGCGGCTTCGGCAATCACGGCCGCGACATCACCATGCGGCTGCATGTCTGAAAAGTTAATATCGGATATCCTGATTTAAAAATCGCATTTATTTCGTGTTTCAGCGGTCGCTAAACTTAATCAAGCCATTGTATTTCAATATTTTTCCTTCGGATTGGCATTAGTATGATTAAATCCGCCTTTCGGTTGACATCACGGTATTCCTGATATCAAGTTAGAGGCACGAAAACAAAAATCCTGATACATAAACGGGGAGGATCCGTTGAAGACGAATGTCGTTGCCCACCGCGATTTCCGCATCGCGACCATTGACGCCAGGCTCTACAGCTCGTTTCTCGAGCATCTCGGCAGAGCGATCTACGGCGGCATTTACGAGCCCGGACATCCGACAGCCGATGAAGACGGCTTCCGCCGCGACGTGCTCGATCTGGTGCGTGAACTCGACACGCCCTACTGCCGTTATCCCGGCGGCAATTTCGTCTCGGCCTATAATTGGGAAGACGGCGTCGGCCCGCGTTCGGAGCGGCCGGTGCGGCTCGACCTTGCCTGGCGCACCCGCGAAGCCAACCAGGTCGGCGTCAACGAATTCGTCGACTGGTGCAAGAAGGCCAACACCAAGCCGATGCTGGCCGTCAATTTGGGATCACGCGGCCTCGATGCGGCCCGCAACTTCCTCGAATATTGCAACCATCCCGGCGGCACCTACTGGTCGGATCTGCGCCGCAAGCACGGCTGGTCCAATCCGCATGATGTGAAACTCTGGTGCCTCGGCAACGAGATGGACGGCCCCTGGCAGGTCGGTCACAAATCGGCCTATGAATATGGCCGGCTGGCGGACGAGACGGCCAAAGCCATGCGCGGCTTCGACAAGTCGCTCGAGCTCGTCGTCTGCGGTTCGTCGAATTCCGACATGAAGACCTATCCGCAATGGGAGGCCGAGGTTCTCGACCAGTGCTATGACAGCGCCGACTACATCTCGCTGCATATGTATTTCGCCAACCGCGAGAAGAACACGCTGAATTACCTTGCCCGGGCGACCAAGCTCGACCGCTACATCACCACGATCGGCGGCGTGATCGATTACATCAAGGCGAAGAAGCGCTCGAAGAAGACGATCGGCATCTCCTTCGACGAATGGAACGTCTGGTATCATTCCAACCAGCAGGACAAGGAGATCCTGGCGCGCGACGAATGGCCGGATGCGCCGCATCTGCTCGAGGACGTCTATAATTTCGAGGACGTGCTGCAGGTCGGCGGCATCTTGAACACCTTCATCCGCCGCTCCGACCGGGTGCGCATCGCCTGCATCGCCCAGCTCGTCAACGTCATCGCCCCGATCATGACCGAGGATGGTGGTGCGGCCTGGCGCCAGACGATCTATTATCCCTTCTATTACGCCTCGCGATATGGCCGCGGATCGGCGCTGCAGCTCGTCGTCGACGGCCCGACCTATGACAGCGACGAGGAGAACGAGGTTCCCTATCTCGATGTCTCGGCGGTGCATTCCGAGGATGGCCGGTCGCTGACCTTCTTTGCCGTCAACCGCCACCCGGATAGCGCGCTCGATCTCGACGTGCGGCTGGAAGGTTTCGGCGGAGCCCGGCTGATCGAGCAGGTGGAGATGACCCATGGCGATCTCGAAGCCGTCAATACGGCGCGGCGGCCGGAGACGGTCGTGCCCGCCAAGGTCGAGACGGCAAGGATCGAGGATGGACGGGTGCGGGCGGCGCTGAAACCGCTGTCCTACAACGTCATCCGGCTGTCGGTGTGACAACCGCCGCCGGTGCCGATCGGCCCGGCTGAGAAATCGGCCCCCTGCGAGGAGGCAGGCGGCCGGAGGATGGTTCGCCGAAGCGTCAGGCTCACAAGCCCGCTTCTGCGAACCGACAACCGCGACATGCCCCTGCGTGCCTCGAAGGCCGCCGCATCGTCGCTTACAAGGGAGGAGTTCATGCAAAAGTGGAAGAGGTTTGCATTCGGCTTCGTGCTGGCCACGCTCGGCCTGACCGCGGTGGCCGGAGCCCAAGACTATACCTCCTTGCCGCGCAAGGAGACGCTCATCGTTGAAAATCCGGAAGGGACGATCAAGAATCCCGGCTGGTTCAATATCTGGGTCAATGGCGGCGGCGGGGTTTCCACCGGCCTGCAGCAGCTGACCATGGATACGCTCTGGTATATCGACCCCGAACAGGGGCTTGGCGGCGCAGCCTGGGACAATTCGCTCGCCGCCGACAAGCCGCAGTATAATGCCGACTTCACCGAAATGACCGTGAAACTGCGCAAGGGGCTCTATTGGAGCGACGGCGTGGAATTCACCGCCGATGACGTGGTCTATACCGTCAAGACGCAGATGGACCATCCCGGCATGATCTGGAGTGCGGCCTTCTCGGTGCAGGTGGCAAGCGTCGAGGCGACCGATCCGCAGACTGTGGTGTTCAAGCTGAAGAAGCCGAATTCGCGCTTCCATGCGATCTTCACCGTGCGCTGGAACGGCGCCTGGATCATGCCGAAGCACGTCTTCGAGAAGGTCGAAGATCCGCTGCGCTACGATTTCGCCAATCCGGTTTCGCTCGGCGCCTACAAGCTGAAGGCCTACGACCCGCAGGGCAAATGGTATACCTGGGAGAAGCGCGACGACTGGCAGCGCACCTCGCTTGCCCGCTTCGGCGAGCCGGCCCCGAAATATGTGACCTATACCGATCCCGGCCCGCCGGATAAACGCACGATCGCCCAGCTCGAGCACAATCTCGATATCATCCACGACAACACCCCGGAGGGCATGTTCACCCTCAAGGAGAAGTCGAAGACGATCGATACCTGGTTCCCGGGCTTCCCCTTCGCCCATCCGGATCCGACGCTGCCGGCCGTCATCTTCAACACCCAGGAAGCGCCCTTCGACAATGCCGACGTGCGCTGGGCGCTGGCTCTGCTGATCGACATCAAGGCCGTCGACATGGCGAGCTATCGCGGCGCGGCGACGCTTTCCGCACTCGGCGTGCCGCCGACGGCGGCGACGATGAAAGACTATCAGGCGCCGATGCAGGACTGGCTGAAGGATTTCGAGGTCGATACCGGCAAGAGCAAGATCAAGCCTTATGACCCGACGGTCGGGCAACAGATCGCCGATATCCTGCGCAAGCAGCCGAAGTTCAAGGACCAGATCCCGACCGATCCGGAAGCGATCAGCGGTGCCTTCGGCTACGGCTGGTGGAAACCCAACCCGAAAGCGGCCGGCGAGCTTCTGGAGAAGGCAGGCTTCAAGAAATCCGGCGGCAAGTGGCTCACGCCTGATGGTCAGCCCTTCAAGATCCGCATGACGGTGGAAGGCGACACGCGCTCCGTCTTCACCCGCGCCGGCACGCTGATCGCGCAGCAATGGGCGGCCTTCGGCATCGACGCCAAGGCCGTACCGGCCGCGAAACTGTGGCAGACGGCGCTGCAGCCCGGCGATTTCCAGGTGGCGATCGCCTGGAGCGTCGAAACCTGGGGCGGCGATCCCGACCTCTCCTTCTTCCTCGACAGCTGGCACTCGCAGTTCGTCGCCAAGAAGGGTGAGGTTCAGCCGCCGCGCAACTGGCAGCGCTGGTCCAATCCGGAGCTCGACAAGATCATCGAGAGCATCCGCGGCATCAGCGCCGACGACCCCAAGGGCATGGAGCTCGGCAAGGATTATCTGAAGCTGGTCGCCCGCGAAATGCCGACGATCCCGCTGATGTCCTATAACGTCTTCACCTCGATGGATACGACCTATTGGACCGGCTATCCCACCATCAAGGATCCCTATACGGATCCGGTGCCGAATTGGGCGAACTCCAGGTTGATGATGGTCAAGCTGAAGCCGGCTCAACCGCAATAACCCTCCCAACGCCGGCGCGTAAGCCATCGCGCCGGCCCCCTCATCGACGGGCATGAGCCCCAGCTGCCATGCTCGTCGATCCTTTCAAGAAGGGAAGCAGAGAGGAACCACTGCCTTATGACGCCCTATCTGATCTTTGTGCTGAAGCGATTTGGTCAGTTTCTGCTCGTCGTCTTTCTCGGCGTGACGATCACCTTCTTCGTCACCCACCTGACCCCGATCGATCCGGTCGAAGAAAGCATAGGCGCCATCACCCAGATGGGTCAGTCCGATCCCAATGCGATCGAGCTGATGCGCCAGTCGCTGCGCGAGCTCTACGGCATGCAGGGCTCGATCTGGCAGCAATATCTGCACTTCTGGCTGCGGCTTGCGACCGGCGATCTCGGCCCCTCGCTCTCGGCCTTTCCGACCCCCGTCTCCACCATCATCCTGCGCTCGCTGCCCTGGACGATCGGGCTGATGACGGTCTCGACGCTGATCACCTTCGTGCTCGGCAATGCGATCGGCGCGCTTGCCGGCTATTACCGCAAGGACATGGTGCTGAAGGCCGTCAGCCTCGTCTTCATCGCCATGCTGCCCATCCCCTATTACATCCTCGCCTTCGTGCTGCTCATCGTCTTCGGCTTCATCTGGCCGGTGCTGCCGATCAATGGCGGCTATGAGATGAACGCCAACCTGGACCTCTCCTTTGCCCTTGTCATCGACATCCTCAAACACTCCATCCTGCCGGCTTTGTCGCTGATCCTGGTCGGCGCCGGCAGCTGGCTGATCGGCATGCGGGCATTGGTTTCCAACATCATCACCGACGACTATGTCGTCTTTGCCGAGCTCGGCGGCGTGCCGAAGGGCAAGATCCTGCGCTCCTACATCGCCCGCAACGCCATGGTGCCGCAATTCACCGGGCTTGCCATGTCGCTCGGCGCGATCTTCAACGGCACAGTCATCACCGAAATCGTCTTCGGCTATCCCGGCATCGGCAATCTCTTGATCGAAGCGGTGCATGCCGGCGACTACAGCCTGGTGCTCGGCCTCAGCGCACTGTCGATCGTCGGCGTTGCCGCCGCCGTCTTCATCATCGACGTGCTGAGCCCGCTGATCGATCCGCGCATCAAGGTGGAATAGTCATGTTTACCATCATCCGCGACCTCGCCCGCCAGAACATGGAATTCCTCTGCGGCCTGCTGCTCTTTGCCGTCATCGTCGGCCTGGTGATCCTGTCCTATTTCTCGCCCTATGGCGCGACCGACATCTATCTCCTGCCACCCGATATGCCGCCGGACGGCGAATATTGGCTGGGCACGACATCGCGCGGCCAGGACGTTTTCTGGCAGCTGACGATCGGCCTTCGCAACACCCTCTATTTCGGCATCGGCGTCGCCTTTCTCTCGCGCATCATCTCGCTCGTGGTCGGGCTGGTGGCCGGTTATGCCGGCGGCGCGGTCGACCGGGTGCTGATGGCGATCAACGACAGCGTCATGGTGATCCCGCAATTTCCGCTGCTGATCCTTTTCTATTTCGTGCTGAAGGACAACATGACCTGGGTGGCGCTGATCGTCATCATGGCCTCGCTCGGCTGGTCCTATGATGCGCGTCTCATCCGCTCGGTGGCGCTCGGCCTCAAGAGCCGGCCGTTCACAACCCAGAGCGTCTATTCCGGCATGACGATGCGCAAGATCCTGGTGGAGGAGCACCTGCCCTATGTGCTGCCGATCGTCTTCGCCACAACGATGAACAACATGATCTGGTCGATCGGCATGGAGATCACGCTTTCGGTGCTTGGGTTCACCGATATCGAGACGCCGACCATGGGCATGATGATCTACTGGGCCAATGCGCATTCGGCGCTGATCTCGGGCATCTGGTGGTGGGTGGCCGCCCCCGTCGCCGTCATCGTCATTCTCTTCCTGGCGCTGTTCCTGCTCTCCATGTCGATGAACGAATACAATGATCCGCGCAGCCGGCTGAACCGGATGGGAAATTAGCATGGAGAATCTGGTCGAAATCGACAACTTGAAAGCCTATTACCGCGCCTTCCTCTATGGCGTCGATCGCGAGGTGCGGGCCGTCGACGACATCAGCCTGACTATCCGCCGCGGCGAGGTCTATGGCGTCGCCGGCGAATCGAGCAGCGGCAAGACGACGCTGATCAAGACCATTGCCGGCGCCATCCGGCCGCCGCTCCGGGTCGTCTCCGGCAGTGTCAAATTCCATTTCGGCGGCGGCACCCAGGATCTCTATGCGATGACGCCGGAGGAGCGCGTGGCGCTGCGCTGGAAGCATCTCTCCTACATCATGCAGGGCTCGATGAATGTGCTGAACCCGGTGCGCCGGATCCGCCATTCCTTCACCGATTTCGCCTTCCGCCACATGAAGGTGAGCAAGCCGATCTTCTTCGAGAAGGTCGCCAACCACCTGCAGCGGCTGAAGCTGGATCCGCAGCTGCTCGACGCCTATCCGCACGAACTCTCCGGCGGCATGCGCCAGCGCATGACCATTGCGCTCGCCACCATCCTTACGCCGGAATTCATCATCGCCGACGAGCCGACGACGGCGCTCGACGTGATCGTGCAGCGTGACGTGCTGTCGATGATCCGCGACATCCAGCGCGAGATGGGCTCGTCCTTCCTGTTCGTCACTCATGATATGGGCGTGCATGCAACGGTCTCCGACCGCATCGGCATCGTCTATGCCGGCCGGCTGGTCGAGGAGGCACCGACGGCCAAGCTCTTCAGCGCGCCGCTCCACCCCTATACGCAGCATCTCGTCGGCAGCCTGCCGAAGATCGGCGACCCCACCACCCGGCCCTCGCTGGAGGGGCGGCCGCCGAACCTTGCCATGCCGCCGGAAGGCTGCCGCTTTCACCCGCGCTGCCCGAAGCGCATGGAGATCTGCTCACAGAAGGTTCCGCCCTTGGTCACCGTCGCGCCCGAGCGGCGGGTGGCATGTTTTGCGGTTACGGGGGATCAGGTTTGACTCTGCTTAGCCTCTCGCATGTGACGAAAATCTACCGCCAGGGCGGCCTGCTCGGCCGGCGGCTGATCACCGCGGTCAAGGATGTCAGCTTCGAAATCGGCGACGAGCCGGAGATACTGTCGATCGTCGGCGAATCCGGCTCGGGCAAATCGACGGTGGCGGCGATGATCCTCGGCCAGGCGGAACCGACCGAAGGCGAGCTGCAATTTGCCGGCAAGACCGTGGCGATCCACAGCCGGGCCGAACGCAAGGCTTTCATGAAGGAGGTGCAGCCGGTGCTGCAGAACCCCTTCGAAGCCTTCAACCCGCTGAAGCGGGTGGACCGCTATCTCTTCGAAACCGCCCGCAACTTCTCCGCCTCCGGCAACCGGCCGGACCGGCGAGCGGTGGAGAAGATGGCCGATACCGCCCTCCACCATGTCGGCCTGACGCTGGAAGAGGTGAAGGGCCGCTTTCCCCACGAACTCTCCGGCGGCCAGCTCCAGCGCGTCGCCATCGCCCGCGCGCTGATCCCTGAGCCTCGCCTGCTGGTGGCCGACGAACCGGTCTCGATGGTCGACGCGTCGCTGCGCATGGCGATCGTCAACCTCTTCGGCCGGCTGAAGAACGAGCTCGGCCTTTCGATCATCTACATCACCCATGATCTCGCCACCGCCTATTACATCAGCGACAACATCATCATCATGCGCAAAGGCGAAATCGTCGAGCGGGGGCGGGCGCGGGCGGTGTTGGACGATCCGCAGCATGAGTATTCGCGGGCGTTGAAGGATGCGGTGCTGGCGGCGGATTTTAGTGCGGTGGTATAGTTCGCCAGTAGCTGACATCGGCGGCTTGGATGCAACGTCTGATTTGGGGCCGTGAGGGGAACCGAAAAGCGGACAACCGAGCTTGTTGATCATGCGGCGGCAATCAGGGAGTCTGTCGATTGGTTCAGGCTCCGATGATCATCGCACGACGAGGCCCTGGAAACCCAAAGGCTTCATGGACCGAGCTGCCGCGAGCCACGCCCACCTACATTCCCAGCGTGCGTCGTATAGTGCAACTTCCATCCCGCATCCTTGTGAGCTTTTATGGCTTCTTCTTTTGGATGTCGGTAGACATTCCCCTTTCCAACGGAGACAACACAGGAAGCTCCCTCAAACGGAGGCCGCGGAACGTCGCCCTCGAATGAAGCTCCATGGTGGGTTGCAACCAAGTAATCGGGCCTGAATGAAACCGGCAGCCTTAAAAATTTGTAGTGTGCATCTCCGACCAGAAGCGCTTGCTTCCCAGACTGAAGGGTGATGGTGAACAGAAGCCCACTGCTGTTGGCGTCATTTCGCAATCCGCCGGCTTGGCGGATGCTTCCCCATCCAAGATCAAGATCCCGAAATGCGACTATCAGTCTGCCATCGCGCTCGAGAAGGGAAGCGAAGCGTCTTGCGCCAGGCCCCATTTTCTGGTCAGGGACGATCCAGCAGGCTTTTCTGAGGTATGGGTACCTGTATCCAGAAAGCAGATGATCGAAGTCCCAGTGCGACAAGACTACGAAATCGACCCTCCGCGGTGCAAAGTGTGCAGGCTCGGTGCGCTGGTTGAATATAAGTGGCCAGCCGGCATCGAAATACAACTTCGCTTCACCCGCCTCGTCATTCAGGCCAACGAAGCTCGCTTGCCCGACGTCGTGTACCTTGAGGTGTGACGGTGCGCCGACTGCCGCCAATGTTCGCTCGACGTCTGCAAGGGCATGCTCGTCAGGGTACGGAAGACCGCAACTGCGGTGGAGGTCGTTCGCGACAGACCGTTGATCGGGGATGCCCGCACCGCCTGGAAACGGGCGGGAATCCTCTGGCCCATCGCTGAAAAGGTACTCACCGCGGCTCACCCAGACGTCGGTGGCCTGTGCGTACCCCGTTGGCCCCAAAACCGCGATGTTTGCCCTGAGCGATCGATCTTCCCGAGCACCTATTTCTAGAAAAAGCCACGCCCCTTCGCCAATCGCTTCTGCGTCGATGCCGAAAACCTCTGAAAACCGTCTTCCTGTATTGCTGACCCGGACGAGTGCAAAGTTCTGCAGCGCACTGTCGGCTTTCAGCAAGTGCGGGTCGAGTCCTGCGTCTGAGACAAGAACGGCGTCAATCTCGATCGTGAGGCGCCTACCTCTGCCGGACGGCGTATCTTCTGCCGCGTAGATCCGTCCAACGATCCTGCGCTTCTCCAAATTGTCCCCCTCTCGATTATGTGGTTAACCTCGTTAGAAGCATGCAAACAGCTTGACGATCATGATCGTTAATTACGTGATAGGCGCATAGCGATTCATTTTTCAAAAGCAGATCTCAACTGCAGCGTCGGAGTCGACCGCATTTCGCCCGGGAGCCGCGGCCAGCCTTTATTCGACCGATAACTAAGTTGGCGAAGACCTGCACGATATGGTTGAAATCAGTGAAAATGGAAGATAAATACTTCGCGTCCGGGCGGAGTGGTGAAAACCACTGATTCACTGATGTGGGTCACTGTTACCAAGACTGGCATGCCTGAGCTTAAAGCTGCACTCCTTGGAGTGCTTAATCGTTATGAAATCTTTGCGTCCGGACACCTTAACCAATACTTGACGGGAACGAAATTGAGCAATGTTGACGACCGCATCTGGATTACCTCCCGTGTCAGAATGATCGCTGAACGAAAAGCTATTCGAAATCAGAACATTAGCTACCTATCTGTTACATATTATTCCCTATTCACGGTAGTCCTATCAGTATTCTCCAAGTTCTATGTGCAAACCTATCCTCTGCTTGAGGAGATCAACCTTTCGGCCTCGGTCATTGTGTTGGTCGCGTCTCTTGTCGCTGGAGGATTTCGGTTTGAAAGCCGCGCGAATATATTCCGCGAGTGCTATTTAAAACTTCAGAAACTTGAGAGCAAAGGCACAAGCTCGGAAGAGAGACTTAACCAATATCTTGAAATCCTTGAGATCTACCCGAACCATTCCGAAAAAGATTACTACGATCTGATCGTAAATCATACATACTGGGAGGGCAAGAAACTGAATATGGGCGAAAAGCCGCTCACTCCGACAAAGTATATGTGGCTATCTTATATTTTCCGCCATACTTTTTATTACGTTGCCATCACATTTTTATTTTCAGTCCCATTGGTCTTTCTTGCCTGGCCTTTGATTTCTGGGTGGGTGTGCAGGTGACCGCGCTCGACATTTTCACCATTGAGTTCGCCCCACAGCGATTAGCGGAAATCTTCAACGAACGTGTCCTCCACTCTCACACCATCGGGAAGGATGGCGCTCATCCCTCCGTCTTCGCCCAAACCCTCGATGAGGGAGTACAGCGAATTTCTGACAGGGCACTCGCTGGATCGTACAATTTCACGACGTTTAAACAAAAGCTCGTACTCAAAGGCCCGGATAAGCCGCCACGGCAAATTTCTGTTGCCACGGCAAGAGATCGGGTCGCATTACGTGCGCTAACCAATGTTTTGATGTCGGTTTTTCCCGACGCTAGGGTCCCACCCGCCCATCATATCGTAGACGAAGTAGCTGCTTTGATAGCGCCGCTCGCAGATGACTACTCGTTCATTCAAATCGACATAAAAAACTTTTATCCCACAGTGCAACACGACGAGTTGCTTCGCCGATTGAGAACTCGCATTCGTCACAGGCCGCTTCTTAAGCTAATCATCCAAGCAGTTAGCACTCCGACCTCAGCCAGCAAGGAAACTCGACCCAACAGGATTGGCATCCCGCAGGGTCTCAGCATATCTAACGTGCTGTCTTCGATCTATATGATGAAATTCGATGATTTTGCCCGGTCGCGCTTTGCATATTTCCGATATGTCGACGACATCTTGATCGTGTGCCCCACGACACATGCCAAGCGGAACTTTCGTTTGATCAAAGGACGGTTGGCGCAGATTGGGCTGGAGTGTCATCGCCTCGAAGACAAAACAAAGACTAAAATTGTCCCACTCTCCCAAGGAGTCGACTATCTTGGCTTCCATCTCGCGCCCGAAATCACGTCGGTGCGAGAAAGCTCATACCGGCGCATCATCGACAAGGCGATGAGGGTGATGACCGGAGTGAAATATAACGCAAATCACGCCAAAATCCTCACTCGTCTAAATCTGAAAATCACCGGATGTATCTTTGATGGCCGAAGAATGGGCTGGATGTTCTTCTTTTCGATGACGGACGACCTAAAGCAACTTCAGCGGCTAGACAGCTTTATTGCGAAAACATGGCGGAGGTTGGGGATGGATCAGTTCGGCACTCCAAAGCGATTTGTTAAGGCATATCATGAGATAAATTTTAACCTTGCCTCAACTCGCTACATTCCCAGGTTCGACGAATATTCCACCGATCAGAAGATCGACATGATCGCTACAATGAAGGTTATCGACCGTTCTATAGTGGCAAACTGGCCTATCGAGCGGATTAATCGCAAGTTTTTTCAGCTGATCAGAAAGGAAGTCGCGGAACTCGAAAAGGATATCACGCCACTCAGTTGAAACGAGACGTTAGCAACCCACGCTAACACCGTGCATCCCGCTCCACACGACGCGGAAAGGCGAACTGGTCACATGGCTACCGAAGTATTTGTGACCGCAGCCCACGCGATGGCGACTCAAGTTCGTGGTGGCCACGAGCCTCACGCTCGCTGGCTTGTCGAGCATACTTCGATAATCTCGTTACCATCGAAGTAACCCAGATCGTTATGCATATATTTCATGATCTTCTGTCTGTTTCCCTTCGGTGCCGCTGTGGCATTACGACCATAGCGGGGCCAACCTACCAAGCTCACGATCAACCCTTGGGAGGATAAGGATCTTTCCCATAGCTATAGGCTTCCCGGAACCGGGCATCGCGGCCCCGCCGACCCGGCCGAAACAATCGTTGCGGCGGACGTTCTGGTGGATGCGATGGGCGAAATCGCGCAGCACGAGATCGCCGGCGTGGTGGCCGTGCCTGTCGTTGATGCGTTTGAAATTATCGATGTCGAAGACGGCGAGGCAGCCCGGGCTTTCGTGCCGGGCGGCGGCCAGCATGTCGTCGACGCGCGCCATGACGAAGCGGCGGTCGGCGACACCGGTCAGCTCGTCGGTGTAGGAGGCCTTGATCGCCTGGTCGCGATCCTGCCGCACGCTCCTGCCCTGCGCGCGCAGATGGGTGATGTCGCTTGCAATGCACATCATCCAGCCGTTGGTCTGGACTGCCTCGGTCATCCAGAGCCAGCGGCCATCCCAGACGTCCGTCTCGGAGGCGCGATAGCCCGCAATCCCGCCCGCTATCCGCCGGGCTTCAATTCGGAGATGTAGCGGACGATCGGGTTGACCTGCCGGTTCTCGATTTCGGCATCGTTGCGCAGGCGGATCGCCTTGCGGACGAGCCTGGCGCCGAGATAGCGGATCGGCTCCGGCGGCAGCCTCTTGCGCTTGCCAAGTCCGACAAGACCGCTGCGGCTCCATTGGTGATCCCGGCCGAGCACCAGACTCGCGAGGATGCGGCCGGCCACAGGCGTCTGGGCGATGCCGGTGCCGTTGAAGCCGATGCCGAAGAAGATATTGGGCTGGTCGGTGAGATGGCCGAAAATCGGCAGGTGATCTGCGGTGCAGTCGATCGGGCCCGACCAGTCGTGCTCGATCTTCACTGTTCCCAGTTCGGGATAGACCCGGTCCAGCTCGCGCCTGTTGTCGGCGCCCTTTTCCGTACCGCGATTGAAGGAGGGACCGATCCGATCGGCGTAGGCGATCTTGCCGCTGCCGCGGCCGAAGATCACCCGCCCCTCCGGCGTGCGCTGGTAATAGAGCACATGCGCCTGCGCGTCGCAGATCGATTCGCCGCCCATCCACCCCAGGCGCTGAAGCAGATCCGGCACAGGTTCCGTGGCGACGATCTGGCTTTCGACCACATAGATGTAGCGCAGGAGCTCGGGAATGGATGCAAGCCAGGCATTCGCCGCCAGCACGACGCGGCCGGCGCGAAGGCGGCCCTGCGGCGTGTGCAGGGTGGCGACGGCTCCCGGTTCGATCGCGGTGACGGGTGTCTTTTCGTGGATGATCACATGGCGCGCGAGAGCGAGCCGGCGCAGGCCCGCGGCGAGCTTTGCCGGCTGCACCGTTCCTGCCCGCATCTCGACAATGCCCATGTAGGAGGCGCGGGAGCCGGTGCGGCGGGCAATCTCGCCGGCATCGAGCCTGGTGAAGCGCGCTTCGCCCTGGGCCTCCGCCATGTCAAGCGCCTTCTGCCATGCGCCTTCCTGGGCCCTGGCGCTTGCCGTCCACAGCCATCCGTCCAGCCTGAGATCCATGTCGATCGCGCCGCTTGCCTGCAGGGCCTCCAGCTCCTTGATCGCATCGGCGGTGGCCCGGCAGAGCGAAAGCGCCTCCGTCTCTCCCACCACGGCGGTGAGAAGATCGATCTCGGCAAACCAGGAGTGGACCTGGCCGCCATTGCGGCCGGATGCCCCTGCTCCGCAGCAATCCGCTTCGAGCAGGACGATCTTGAGCCCGGGATCCTGCTCCTTCAGGCGCAGCGCCGTCCACAGGCCGGCATAGCCGCCGCCGACAATGGCGACATCGGCGGCCTGATCGCCGACGAGCGGCGTGGTGACGGGGGCGGCACCGGCGTCCTGGAGCCAGAAGGAGCGGTCCGCGCCGTGCGCCAAAACCGGCGGTCTCAAGGTGTAGCGCATGATGTCAGCCCTCCGCGGCAGAGATTTCGTCGGCATATTTCCGCAGGAGCCATGGCGGAATGGCGGCGAGCCTCTGCGGGAAGCCGCCTTCGTGCAGGCAGGTCCCGGCGGCCGCATCGGTCGCGAGGCGCATGGCCGCCTCGGCATCCATGCCTTTCAGAAGATGCGCGACAACAAAGGTGGCGATGAAACTGTCGCCGGCGCCGCAGGTATCGACGACATCGACTGCTTGCGCCGGCACATGGACAAGCTCCGCACCGTGGTCAAAGAAGGCGCCGCGCGGCCCGCAGGTCAGCACGATCCTCGCGGCGCCACGATCCTTCAAAGTTCCGATGACGGGCTCGACCGGCACGTGCGGCTCATCCGGCCCGGATGCGAAGACCAGCGGCACGCCCTTGAGATCCAGTGACTGGTGCGCCGTCGAGACGTCGATGCTGAAGCGGATGCGATCCTCGATCAGCCGCTCGATGAGCTCGGCGCTGGAATTGGTGCCGAGGTGAACCCAATTGGCCCGCCTGAGTGCCGCGTAGCGTTCCGGAGACGGAACGTAATCGCGCCCGACGCCAAGATCCTCCAGCAGGAACCTGCGGTCGCCATTCTGCTCCAGGAGCAGGGTGACGGCGGTGGCGCCGTCCCGCCGCTCCAGGTCCGCCCCAGGCAGGCCGACGGCTTCGATCGCCGTGGCGATCACGTCGCCCTCGGCATCCCTGCCGACAACGCCGAAATAGCGGGCATCGCAGCCTTGCCGATGCCATTGCACCGCCACATTAAGCGCATTGCCGCCGACAGCCATGCTGTTCTTGCTGAGGTAAACGTCCAGGCAGTTGTCGCCAACTGCAATTAGCCGCATCGCCGCCATCACGCGACCTCCCCTGCCGGCTGGAGATAAGGCGGGATCCCCCAGGGTTCGATTTCGGCGAAGCCGAAGCCGCGGATGATTTCCGCGACCTTTTCGAAGGGAGAGTGCTGAAAGCTGAAATTGGCGCCGATCAGCTGCCTGGCCGAGAGTTTTGGCACTTCCGGTTTCCTCATGAAATCACTTGCCGATGCCTTCGGTGAGGCCGCGGATGAAATAACGCTGGGTGAAGAAGAAGATGACGACGATCGGCAGCGCCGAGATGGTCATGGCGGCGAAGACCTCGGCGAAATTGGTGCCATGCTTGGCCATCAGCGAGGTCAGGCCGACCGGCAGGGTCTGCACGTCGATCTGGTTGGTGAAGATCATCGCGAAGATATATTCGTTCCAGGCAAACAGGATGTGCAGGATGATGCAGGAGACGATGATCGAGCGGCAGAGCGGCAGCATGATCTTGCGGAAGATCTGCCCTTCGCTGGCGCCATCGATCATGGCCGCCTCGTCCAGATCGCGCGGCAGGTCGAGCATATAGGCGCGGATCAGGAAGGTGGTGAAGGGCACTCGGAAGGCCGTGTAAAGGATGATCAGCGCCCAATGCGTATTGTAGAGGCCAAGGCTCTGCATCATCTGCACGAGCGGCACCAGCGCGACGGTCGGGCTGAGCATCATGCCGCCGAGCACGAAAGCGACGATAACAGGCTTGCCGAACATCTGCGTCCGGGTCAGGCCATAGGCGGTCCAGGCACTGATGAACACCGTGGTGATTGTGGAAACGACCGTCACCAGCAGGCTCGAGAACAGGAAATTGCGCACACCCTGGTTCCAGGCCGCGACGTAATTGTCGAAGGACCAGCGGTCGGGAAGCGCGAAGGGATCGCTGAAGATCTGGCTGTTCGACTTGAAGCCGCCGAGCGCCATCCAGACCAGCGGGTAGACGACGAGAATGCCCGCCGCCACCAGCAGCGCCATCAGCACGCCCTTGCCGATGACCAGCCAGGGGTTGCGCAGCGACGCGCCCGCAGGAATGACCACCGCGCTCATGCCTCAACCCTCCGCCGCTTGGTGTACCAGAGCTGGAGCAGGCCTGTGGTCAGCGTGGCGAGGAAGATGACCACGCCGATTGCGGCCGCATAGCCCATGTCGTTCTGGTTGAAGCCCTGCTCGTAGAGCCATGTCCCCAGCACCTGGCTCGAATTGTTCGGCCCGCCGCCGGTCATCACCATGACTTCGTTGAAAACCTGGAAGGCGCCGGCAATGGTGACGATGATCATCATGCCGGTCATTTCGCGGGTGAGCGGAAAGGTGATGCAGAAGAGCTGGCGGAGCGGCCCGGCCCCATCGACCGTGGCGGCATCGTAGAGTTCGCGCGGGATCTTCTGGATGGCGATGGTGAAGAGTAGCGTCGAATAGCCGAAGCCCTGCCACTGGCTCATCGCGATGATCGCGTAGATCGCCGTGCGCTCGTCACCCAGCCAGGTGTAAGACAGGTTCTGCAACCCGAGCAGATGCAGCAGGGCGTCGAGAAGGCCGATATCGGGCTGGTAGATGAAATAGAAGAGCAGGCCGGTGACCGTGGTGGAGATTGCCGAGGGAATGAAATAGACGGCCCGCCAGAAATTCCGCCAGGCGCGGCTCCGGAGCCCTTCGATGATGGCGGCAAGCACGAAGGCGGCGAAGACCTGGAAGACGACCGAGAGCACGGCATAGAGGCCGTTATTGGTCAGCGCCCGCCAGACGACCGGATCGTCCAGCAGCCGGCGATAATTGTCGAGCCCGACATAATCGACCTCGCCGGTGAAGATGTCCTGGGTGGTCGTGCTGACAAACAGGTTGTCGACGATCGGATAATAGACGAACCAGCCGACGATGATCAGCGCCACGATGCCCCAGCGCAACGCCGCCAGCTGCTGCAGCAGGCCGTGCCGCAGCCATCTCCTGCGGTTGGAGACGGCGCCGCGCAGGGCGGCACCGTTCCTTGTCGGGGTTGCCGTTACGCTCGCCATGCTCATTGCCTGACGGCAGCCGCGGCGGCTTTGCGGACGGAGGCGAGAAGATCTTCCGCCGACATGGAGCCGCCGGCGAAGGCCTGCAGGCCGGAAAGCCAGGCAGCGGCGACACGCGGATGGTTGACCGTGTCGAGCCATGGCATGAGATAGCTTGCCTTGGCGATCTCCTCCATGCCTTCGGCGACATTGGGATTGATCCTGGTCTTATCCGCGCCGCCGATCACGGCGCTCGGCTGGCCATAGGGCGGCGCCGACAGCGTCCTGCCGTTTTCCTGGCTGGTGAGGAATTTCAGGAAGTCGATCGCCAGGGGAAGGTTCTTCGCCTTGGCATTGACCATGTAACCCTCGGGCGCGCCTTCGAGCGCGGTGGCCGAACCCTTGGCATCGCTCGGGGCCGGCAGCTTGAAAAAGCCGAACTCCTCCGGCTTCAGGGCCGTTTCCTTGGTCGCGGCCTGATCGAACTCGATGATCTCCTGGTAGTACATGGCCGCCTTCCTGTCGCTCATCGACTGGAGTGCGGTCTGGTAGGAGAGGCCGTTGACCTGGGCGCCGCCGGCGCAGCGCTCCTGAAGCGAGCGGTACTGCCCGAGCGCCGCGATATAGCCGGGATGGTCGAAGGTCGCCGTCTTCGGGTTGAAATCGCGCTCCAGCGTCTCGGTCGGCACATTATAGGCCAGCAACTGCCCGAGATAGTGGACGAGCGGCCAGGATTCCTTGTTGCCGATCGCGATCGGAACCACGCCCGAACCCTTCAGCGCGTCGCAGGCCTTCAAGAGCGCGTCGAAGTCCTTCGGCGGCTCGATGCCGAGATCGGCGAACATCTTCTTGTTGTAGCCCATGAATTTGGCGTCGAGATAAAGCGGCACACCGAAATATTTGCCGTTATACGAAAAGGCCTTCACGGCCGCCGGGCTCAGCGTCTTGCCCCATTCGGTCTCCGGCCCGATGACCTTGGACAGATCGACGGCGCGATTGCCGCGGATGAAGTTCTCGCCCCAGGTCCCCGTCCAGGAGAAATAAATGTCCGGCAGCGAATTCGAGGCGACCAGCGTCTTGGTCTTGCCCTTGATGCTGTCGTCGTTCTCCTGGATGAGCTCGATCTTCACGCCGGGATGCTGCGCCTCGTAGGCCTTGGCGACATTGACGAAATAGGGGGAAAGCAGCTGCAGGCCGAACTTGGTCAGGATCGTCAGCTTGCCGCTGTATTCGACCTTGGCGGCAGGATCGGCAACCGGCGCATCGCCGGCCGCGGAGGCTGTTGCCGGGAAGGCTCCCCAGGAAATCGAGATGACCGATACTGCCGCAATCATCGCAGCAGTGGAGTGGATGGACCGTTGCATGTTTCATTCCCCTTTTGCTTGTTGATCGTGCGGCAGATCGCGGTGTCCTACCGTCCGCCATCCGCCGGTGCGAAGCGGCAAGCCTCTTTCGCCGCTGCGGGCGACGAGGATCGCGGCATGCATCAGTACTCGACCCGCTTGTAGTAGCGGCGGGTCGTCAGCGGGTGCTGGCGCAGCACTTCGAGATGGGCGCTCAGCCGCTCCACCAGGGTGGCAAGGACGACCGGCGAGATCAGACTGCGGACCTGCGGCGAAATGCCGGGAAGCGCGACGGATGCGGAATCGAGGATCCAGACTTTGTCCGTGTAGCGATGGACGAAGCGCTCGACCCGCTCGCCGAGCGGCCGCAGCGCATCCTCGCTCTTGAACAGGAACACGCTGACGCCCGGCTCGACCAGTTCCAGCGTGCCGTGGAAGAAATCGGCGGCATGAACGGGCCGCGTGCGGATCCACTGCATTTCTTCCAGGATGCACATTCCGTAGTAATGCGCCTCCGGCCAGACCGAGCCGGCGCCGGTGAAGATATGATATGGCTCGTCCTTGATGGACTGGGCGAGCTTCGCCGCCTCGTCTTCATAGGCGGCCTTGGCCTCTGCGAGCAGCCCCGGCAGCCTCTTCAGCTCGGAAACGATCGCGTCGAAATTCGCGATCCTGCCTGTTTCGGCCAGCAGCGCCAGGACGATGATCATGGTCTGCAGGTAGAAAGACTCCGACGACGTGTCGTCTTCGGCGAAGTTGGTATAGGTGTGATCGGCCTGCTGCGCGAGCGGCGTATCGGCATGGCCGGTGAGCGTCAACAGGCGCACGCCGCGTTCCCTGAGGAAAGGCAGAAGCGCAACGCTCTCCTTGGTCGTGCCCGACAATGACGGCATCACCACCAGCGCCTTTTCGTTGAGCCCGGCCGGCGGATCGAGGATCACCTGGGCCGGGAAGCAGGCCGATACCGGAAAGGTCGTATGGCGGGCGGCGAGCTCGATCGCAGGAAAGGTCAGGAGCTGCACGCCGCCGGTGCCCATGAAGTAAAGCCGCTCGATCCCCGCATCGAGCAGTTCGCGCATCAGCGGGCGGATCCAATCAGCAATCGCAACGGCGCCCGTCTGGATCTTCAGAAAGCGGGCTTGGTCAAAGTTCAACATTCGGGTCCCTTGTCTGTCAGTAGAAAGCACGCACACGTCCCCACTTCAGGCGGCGGACTGCGGCACACGGCATGCAGTCGCCGATTTCAAAATGTGATATCGATCTCACACTGAGATCAAAAGAAAGACCGGTCGCTCCTTGGGAATTATGAGAGACCGATCTCACACGCGGATTAATGCATGCTCCGGCCGGCATGGCAAGCCACTTTTTGCAGAAATTTCACCTGATGTCGGAAAGAGCCTGTCTCGGACAGACCAGGAGAGGCGCGAGCAGATCAGCGTCCCGGCGTGCGGGACGGCCGGGAGACGGAGCCGCGCACGACCAGGCGCGTCGGGAACTCCTCCCTGTGCGGCGGCTCCCGGCTGCCGTTGATCCGCTGCATCAGCAGCTTCACCGCAAGCGGGCCGATCTGAGCGATCGGCTGCGCCACGACGGTGATCTGTGGGTCGGTGAAAGTGGCGAGGTTGAAGTCGTCGAAGCCGACCAGGGAAACGGCGTGCGGCACGGCAAGGCCCATCGAGCGCAGCCCGAGAAGCGCCCCCTGGGTCATGAGGCTGTCGACAGTGAAGACCGCTGTCGGGCGCGACGGCCGGCTGAACAGCCGGATGGTGGCGTCGATCGCATATTCCACGGTCGATCGCGAGACGATGATCAGCGATTCGTCCACCTCGATGCCATGGCCCTGCAGCGCTTGGATATAGCCGGCGAGACGGCCGCGGGCGGTCGTGATGCGGGAATCGTCCTGAATGAGGCCGATGCGGCGATGGCCGTTGGCGATCAGATAGCTCACCGCCTCGCGGGCGCCGCCTTCATTATCGACGGTGACGCTGTCACAGGCAACCTGCGGCAAGGCGCGGTCGATGAGGACGAGGGGCGTTCCGTCCCGGACCAGCCGAACCAGGTGCTCCTTGTTGTCGGCCGAGGTCGGAGCGACGATGAAACCGCGCACGTTGAGAGACCTCAGGCTTTCGAGCAGTTCCACCTCCTGTTCCGGATCCTCTTCGCTGCTGGCGATCAGCAGGTTGTGGCGAAAGGCGCGCAGATCGACATCGACATCATGAGCGATCCGGGCAAAAAACGGATTCTGGATATCGCCCGGCATGAAGCCGATGAGCGGCAACTGCCCCCGCCGCAAGGCCTGCGCCACGCGATTGCTCCGATAGCCGAGCCGATCGGCCGCTGCAAGCACCCGCTCTGCCGCGTCTCCGCCGACATAGCCGTAACCGTTCAATGCGCGGGCGGCGGTCGCGCGCGACACATTCGCGGCGCGCGCAACGTCTATCAGCGTCACTGCCTTTGGCGCCACTTCCCTCGGTCCCCGCTGGATCTTGTTCGGCTTTCAAAGCCAGGATGACGCCTAGCAGAGGACGCCCGACCAATTCAAGAGCGGCGTTTTGAATGAGCGCGACCTGACCCGCGCGGCCGGACCTCGGCATCTTTTCCTACGCCGCCCGCACCCTATCCCGCCCGCTCATCTTCGCATCATAAAGCGCCTGATCCGCACGCCGGTAAAGCTCCGACGCACTGTCGGTCGGCAGACAGGCGGCGATGCCGGCGGAGCAGGTGTAGCTGAAGTCGGGTGAGTCCGGCAGCGGCCGGGAGAAGCGGATCACCGTCAGCATGCGCTCGACCATGGCAAGGGCGTCTTCCGAGCCGGTTGACGGCATGACGAGGAGGAATTCTTCGCCGCCGACCCGGCCGAAACAATCGTTGCGGCGGACATTCTGATGGATGCGGTGGGCGAAATCGCGCAGCACGAGATCGCCGGCGTGGTGGCCGAGCCGGTCGTTGATGCGCTTGAAATTGTCGATGTCGAAGACGGCGAGGCAGCCGCTGCTGCCATGACGGACGGCGGCCAGCATGTCTTCGACGCGCGCCATGACGAAGCGGCGGTTGGCGACGCCGGTGAGCTCGTCGGTGTAGGAGGCCTTGATCGCCTGGTCGCGATCCTGCCGGACGGTGCGGCCATGGACCTTGAGACGGGTGATGTCGCTGGCGATGCAGAGCATCCAGCCGTTCTTCTGCACCGCCTCGGTCATCCACAGCCAGCGGCCGTCGGCAAGATCCGTCTCGAAGGCGCGATAGCCGATCTTGCCGCGGCGCGACTGGGTGGAGCGCAGCCATTCCTCGAAATTATCCGTGCGGATGACGGTGCCGCGGCCGAGCTCGAAATTGCGCCGCATCAAATCCGGCCAGAGCGGCGTTTCCTCCGGCTCGATGAAAAAGGCTGAGCGGAAAGCGCTGTTGGCATAGCGCAGCCGGTCATCGCCATCATAGACCGCCATCAGCGTTTCCGTCTGTGCGGAAAGATGGAGAAGCTGTTCGATTGTCTCGTCCATAAAGCACCCTGTCTGGTTGCCCTGGCAAGAGATGGCGCAGAAATCCTGTGAGAAAAGAGCCGCTCGGCAAGCAAAGGCGCTTGCCGTGATTACGGGAGCGTCAACATTCTCGCTGGTGATCGGACATCGGCTGCATCGGATCGGCGCGGAAGCGATCCGATGCTGCAAGGCTGGTCTCGCCGCCGCGGTGAAATGGCCGCCGCGGCGCATGCCAGTGAACCGCACAGTAGGCCCGAGCGCGATTATGCGCTCGGAAATTAGTTGACTGTGATAGTCAAGGATTATACGCGCTTCGGCCAGTTTTCTGCCAATTCGAAGCGTCAGCATGATCCCCGCCAATCTGTTTTCCGAAATCGCCCGCGCCGACGATCGCCCTGCCCTCATCTTCCCGGACGGGCGGACGCTCTCCTATGCCGATCTCAACGCCCGGACGCGGCGCTTTGCCGATCGGCTGGGAAGCGGGGAAAAGCGGCTTGTGGCGATTGCGGCCGAGATCTCGGAACATGCGATCGTCGCCTATCTCGGCGCCTTGCGCGCCGGCCATGCGGTGGCGATGCTGCCGCCCTGCGACGACAGGATGTGGCGAGAGTTTCTGGAGGCCTTTCAGCCCGACTTCACCTACCGCCCGGCCGATGGCCGCTGGCGGCTCGTCGAGGAAACCCAACCTGGAAGAAGCGCCGGGCCGCTGCATCCGGACCTCGCTCTGCTGCTGATGACATCGGGCAGTTCGGGGCGGGCGAAGGCCGTTCGCCTGTCCCATGCCAATCTTGACGCCAATGCCCGCTCGATCGCTTCCTATCTCGAGCTCTCCCCTGCCGACAGAACCGCGCTCGTCCTGCCGCTTCACTATTCCTACGGTCTCTCCGTCCTCCATTCGCATCTGGTTGCCGGTGGCAGCATCTTCATTCCGGGCGTCTCCGTGGTCAGCGAGGATTTTGCAAGACTGCTCGGCGAAAGCGGCTGCACCAATCTTTCGGGCGTGCCCTATTCCTATGAGCTGATGGAAAAGACCGGTTTCCGGACGAACGCGCTGAAGGCGCTGCGCTTCATGACGGTGGCGGGCGGCCGGCTGGCGCCCGAACTCATCCGCCTCTACCGTGATCATATGCGCGCCAATAGCGGCCGCTTCTTCGTCATGTACGGCCAGACCGAGGCCGCCGCCCGCATCTCCTTCGTGCCGCCGGAGAGCCTGGGCGATCATGAAGAGCGGATCGGCATCGCCATTCCCGGCGGCAGCCTCAGCCTCGTTGGCGATGACGGGCGTCCGCTCGACCGGTCCGGTGTTGCCGGAGAACTCGTCTATGCCGGCCCGAACGTGATGATGGGCTACGGCGCCGATCGCGCCGATCTTCAGCGCGGGGCCGAGGTCGCGGCATTGATGACCGGCGACATCGCCATGCGCGACGCGGACGGCTTCTTCCGGATCGTCGGCCGCAAGAGCCGTTTCGCCAAGGTCGCGGGGCTTCGCATCGGCTTCGACATCATGGAGCAGGTTCTGGCCGAAGCGGGGATCGCGGCTGCCGTCGTCGGCGACGATCACGGCCTGCAGGCCTATGTGACCGGTGCGCGTGAGGCCAACCGGGCGCTCGGGCTGCTCGTCGAAGCGAGCCATCTTCCCGCAGGCCTTGTTACCGTCAGGGTGCGAAGCGCGCTGCCGAGGCTTGCCTCGGCCAAGATCGACTATGCAGCCCTTGGCGTGGAGATGCTGGCGGCGCGCGAGACGAGCCGCGCGGTGGCCAGCGTGCTCGATGCTTATGCGGGGGTGTTCTACCCCCACAAAGTGAGCCGCAACGACAGCTTCGTCTCGCTCGGCGGCGATTCCCTGCGCTTCCTGCAGCTGACGATGGAGCTCGACAGGCTTGGCGTCGAGCTGCCGGAAGGCTGGGAGCAGCGGCGGATCGCCGAGATTGATATCGGCCCGCGCCCCACCGCGTCGGGCCGAAGCGCAGAGTTGCGGGCGCTGCCGACCGATCTCGTTCTGCGGGCGATCGCCATCCTGCTCGTCGTCACCCATCACGAGATGCTCTGGCCCATTCCCGGCGGATCGGGCGTGATGCTGCTCCTCGTCGGCTTCAGCCTGGCGCGCTTCCAATCCGGCCATTTCCTCGCCGGCAATTTCCGCCATGCGCTGCGGCCTGCCATCAATGTCCTCATTCCCTATTTCCTGATCGTCGCCGGCTATGGGCTCGCCTGGCAGACCATTCCCTGGGCCTCGGTCACGCTCACCGGCAATTTCGGCTATGCCGAGCCGGAGCGTCACGAGATGCTTCCCTATCTCTACTGGTTTATCGAAGCCTATGCGCAGACGCTTCTCGTCTTCTCGCTTGTCTTCGCCGTGCCTACGGTGCGCAGGCTCGCGCGGGCGTACCCCTTCGCCTTCTCGCTCGCGCTGCTGGCGCTGGCGGTCACCGCGCGCTTTTCCCTGCCGCATGTCTTCGAGATCGGCCAGCGGCAGATTTTCACGATCTACTGGGGCCTGCATCTCGGCGTTTTCGGCTGGTGCGCGGGCCTTGCCGGCAAGCCGGCGCAACGGATCATCCTGACGGTCATTGCCGCCGCCGTGCTCGGTTATCTCGCCTTCTGGGAAACGCTCTGGATCGGCACGACGGTCAAATATCTGACCTTCTTCGCAGCACTGATGGCGCTGCTCTACCTGCCGCGCATTCCCCTGCCCGTGCGGCTGGGGCGCCTGGTGACGCTGATCGCCGTCTCCGCCTTTCCCACCTACCTGCTGCACCGCTTCGTGCCGGAACTGCTGATGCCGCAAGCCGCGGCCGTGCTGCCGGCTCCGCTCTTCCATCTGCTGGCGATATCAGGCGGCCTGGCGCTCGGCGTCATCGCCAACAGAGCCGCGGCGGAGCTTCGCAACCTGCTGGGCGGCATAGCGATGACCCGCGGCACGGGCGGGCGGGCGATGGCGGCGGAGACGGCCTGACCCGTTTTCGATGCGTCTTTGGAGACACGGTCCGGTTGACCGTCAGGCGCTGATGCTGGCTTTGCCGTTTTGCGCCAGCGGATGCGTCATCGCATCGGCCGCGCCGAGGCTCCGGCACCATGACCCGGAAAGGCTCCCTGGAAATATTGTCCTGGAGAGACACCGAAGGCCGTGCGGAACACTGCAATGAAGGCGCTGGGGCCCGAGTACCCCAGCGAGAAGGCGATATCGCCGACGCTTCGGCCGGCGGCGAGCCACTCCACTGCTTTGAGGAGTTTCGCCTGCTGACGCCAGGCGCGGAAACTCATGCCCGTCTCAGATTGGAAATGGCGCTGAAAGCTGCGGGCGGACATGGCCGCACGCGAGGCAAGTTCATCCAGCGGCCAATCGGCACCCGGTTCGTTGCGGATGTCGGAAGCGATGCTCCGGAGGCGTTCGGATGCCGGCGAGGGAAGCGACAGCGGCGCGACCGGACTCGTCTGAAGCTGGTCGAGAATGACGGCGACGAGCCGTTCGGCACGGGCACTGCCGGCATCCGCGCGCGGGATCTCCAGGAACGCCAGGATCAGTTCGCGCAGGAGCGGCGTCGTACCGATCACTGAGACCTCGGAGGGCAGGTTCACGACCGCGTCGGGCCGGAAGAAGAGGTAGCTGCGCTCCGTCTCCTGCAGATATGTGACTTCGTGGAGCACGCCTGACGGCACGAATACGGCACGTTCAGGCGGAACGATGAAGTAGCCCCGCTCGGTCTCCAGCCGCAGCGAACCGCGAACGATCTGAAAGAGCTGGGCGCGGTGGTGCACGTGGAAAGAATAGGTTCGCCCGGCGGGCTCTGCTCCACCCTGAGCGACGGCGGTGTGCGGATAATCTCCAAATGCGTCTTCCGGCAGATGAACATTGGTCAGGTTGTCGCGGGCGATCATGGCGTCTCACAGACATAATTTGACAGACTACCGATAACACGTCGGACGGCATTTCACTAGATTGATATCACCGCAACACAACTTGGACGTAGGTTATGACATTCGAACTCCGGCACATTGAAATTTCGGATCGTTTTGCTCCCAGCCTTCTGACGAAGATGGCAGCTTTGCGGTTTGCAGCGCCCGCCCTCCTCCGCTGGTGGCAACGGCGCGAAACAGAACAGGCACTAGAGTGGCTGTCGGACCGCGATCTGGAAGACATAGGCGTCGCTCGCCACGAGATTGGCGAGCTGGCGCGATCGCTAGGACCAATTGACGCGTTGCCCGCGAAGCGGCGGGCAAGGTGATCGCACGACCGGTCCTCAGGCAACCGCTATCAGAGAGGTAAGAACGATGCACGACAATGGTTTCTTTGACGATGAGGTCGCGGCTACCTACGATGACGCTGACGGGATCTCGGCCCCGGAGGTCGTCGATCCGGCGGTCGATCTCCTGGCCGAGGTCGCAGCCGGCGGGCGCGTGCTCGAATTCGCCATCGGCACCGGGCGCCTGGCGCTGCCTCTTGCGCGGAAAGGGGTGGAGGTAGAAGGCATCGAGCTTTCGAAAGCGATGGTGTCTCGCCTTCGCGCCAAAGAGGGCGGCGCGGACATTCCGGTCGTGATCGGCGACATGGCGACGACCCGTGTCGAGAGGCGCTTCTCCCTCGTTTATCTCGCTTTCAACACGATCAACAATCTGACGTCGCAGGAAGCCCAGGTCGCCTGCTTTCTAAACGCGGCCGCACACCTTGAAACTGGCGGGCACTTCCTGATCGAGGTTGGCGTCCCGCCGCTTCAGCGGCTTCCGCTCGGCGAGACGATCCTGGCGTTCGACCGCAGCGAGACGCATTGGGTCGTCGACGAGTTTGACGTGGTAAGCCAGAACTTCACGTCCCATCACATCCGGATCCGGGACGGAAACTACAGTCGCTTCGCGGTCCCGTTTCGTTATGCCTGGCCAGCGGAATTCGACCTTATGGCGCGGCTGGCCGGCCTGAAACTCAAAGACCGATGGGGCGGCTGGAAAAAGGAGCCGTTCACAAAGGTCAGCGATCGACATGTCTCGGTCTGGCAGAAAATCGCAGGTTGGGCCAGGAGATGAACGGGAGGTCGCTCGCGACCGTGTCGAGCTCGGCCAGACCGATCTCGCTTTACTCAGGCCGGTGAGCGGTCGCCACCGGCTTCATCCAGCTCGGCAGCTCCGCCTGGCTGCTTCCCAGCTCCTCAAAGGCTTCCGTGGCGAAGCTCGGCACGGCGCCTGTCCAGCGCAGCTCGCCATCCGCGTTGGAATGGCCGCCGCCATCGAGCTTGTAGATGCTCTCGACGATATACTGACCATCCTCATTGAGGCCCTTGATCTCGGAAATTTCGATGACCCGCCGCCGCCCGGTGCGCTTGAACCGGGCAATCTGGACGACGACATCGACGGCGGAAGCGATCTGCGAGCGCAGCGGCCGCAGAGGCATGTCGATATCCGACATCAGCGCCAGGGTTTCCAGCCGGTGCAGCGCGTCGTAGGGCGTATTGGCATGCACGGTCGAAAGGCTGCCGCTGTGGCCCGATGTCATCGCCTGGATCATATCGAGCGCTTCGCCGCCGCGGCACTCGCCGACGATGATGCGGTCCGGCCGCATTCGCAAGGAAGAGCGGAACAGCTCGCGAATGCTGGCGCCGCCGCGACCGAACCTGTCGGGCTTGGTGACTTCGAGATAAACGACGTGCTCCTTGCGGATCTGCAGTTCCGAGGTGTCCTCGATGACGATGACGCGCTCATGATCGGCGAAGGCTTCCGACAGCGCGTTCAGCATTGTCGTCTTGCCGGTGCCGGTGCCGCCGGAGATGATGACATTCTTCTGCAGCCCGACCGCCGCCTGCAGCAAGGACAGCGACTCCTCCGTCAGGCTGCCCTGGGTGACGAGGTCGCGAATGCTGCGATGTTCTCTCAGGAAGCGGCGGATGGAGATGCAGAGCCCCGTGCGGGCGGCCGGCGGCTGGATCATCTGCACGCGCGAACCGTCCGGCAGGCGGGCTTCGACGCTCGGTTCCTCCGGCGTCAGGCGCTTGCCTGAGAATTGCGCGATGCTGCGCGCCGCCGATTCCAGATCCTCGCGGCTGGCGAAGCGCGTATCGGCGCGTTCGAGCTTGCCTCGCCGTTCGACGAAGATGTCGGAGGTTCCGTTGATCAGGATTTCGGAAACGCTCGGATCCTCGAGCAGGAAGCGGATGGGCGCCAGGAGCTTGTCCAGCGCCCGGGTCAGGACCTGGAAGGTCGCCTGTTCGGCAGCGTCGTCGGAAACGGCTTTCATCAGAGCGGCATCCCGACGAGGACGGAGCTCATGCCGAACAGCGTCACCATCATCTGAACCGCAGTCGGAAAGAACAGCATCAATGGAATGAGGACCAATGCAAGTATCAGGACGCTGCTCATCGTTTCCATGGTTTTGTCTCCGGAACGACTGACGGGCCATAGCCAATATTGAAGACAAGCTTAATCCAGATCGGCAAGCAACGCCATGGGGGCGCCCTCGCCCGCCCGCCACTATGGGCGCGTTGCTTCCGTCTCTTCTATCGCCTTGAAACAATTGACCAATAATGGAGCAGCTGACGATATTTGCGAAAACGGCTTCACTGGATGCCTCACCCGAAAAAATTACCGCGTAATCAGCCGGTTAGCGTGAAAACTTCACCGTCAACCGCATTCCTTCAAGCGACGCCTCCAAGACAATTGGAACCCTGCCTTCCGTTTGCTTGACGGAGGGCTGGCCTTGGGCGCACTCTTGGGTCTTAATGATGTTGCTCAACAAGCGTTGGCGACCGGGGAAGAAAAGCAGAAGCAGAAAAAATCATTGGAACGAGCAACGTGCTGGTTCGGATCGATAGCGTATGCTTGCTTCTTCTTCACTAAGGTCTTCGATCCGAAACAAACCAAGGAACGAGGAATACGCAGATGTTTGGAAAACTCAAGACTCTCGCAATTGCACTTCACAAGGACGAACGCGGCGACATGGCCCAGATCGTCTTGGCCGTCGCCCTCATCGTCATTCCACTCATGCTGATCCTGCTCGCATTCGGCACCAAGATCGCCGGATGGTTCAACGAGAAGAACGAGGCCCTGACCAGCGCCGAGAGGATCCCCGAGCCGGGCCAATAAGCGGATCCGTGTCATGGATATGACCTACGATCTGACCCAGATGCCAGCGGCGGCGGCTCTTGCCGTCGCCTGCGCCACGACCGCGGCGGTGTTCGATCACCGCCATGGTCACATCCCGAACGCCGTGACCTATCCCTGCCTGCTTGCCGGCTTCATGCTGGCAGCGATCAGCGGCGGTCTGGCAGGGATCGGCCTTGCTTTCGCCGGCCTGCTTGCTGCAGGCACGATCTTCATTATCGCCTTCGCAGCCGGAAGCTGCGGCGGCGGCGATGTCAAGCTGATGGCGGCGCTCGGCGCCGTTCTCGGCCTCTGGCCCGCCATCGACGTGATGCTCGCATCGCTGATGATCGGCGGCATGATTGCGGTTTTGTCGATGGCGCGGCGGGTTCAATGGGGCGCGCTGGCGCGGAACGTCGGACTGTTCGCCCTGCTTCTGCCTGTCGGTATTCGAAGCGCCGCTTCTGTGCTGAAGCCGCGCGAAACACATCATACCGTCCGTTTCGGCGTCGCCGCCGCTCTCGGACTTCTCTGGTGCCTGTTCATGCCTGATTTCACCCCTCTTGCCCTCGTGAGGTAACGGCAATGCGCGCGGAACTCGAACGCCCCACTTTCGACGGTGCTTTCTGGAGTTCGATCCTGCACTCGCGGACCTTCTGGATCCCTCAGGATCATGGCGCGCTTCTCGGCACCTTCGCGATCGCCATGCTGTTGCTAACCTCGATGCTGCTGCTGCCGCGGCTTTCCGCCCGCCGGCGGCGGATATCGGAGCTTCATGGCGATATGTCAGGCAGCACGACGATGATGGATTTCGTGCTGGTCACGCCGATCTTCGTCTTCTTCATGTTCGTGGTCTTCCAGTTCGCGATCCTGGCGAAGAACCATCTCTTCACCCATTATGCCGCCTATGCGGCGGCGCGCAGCGCTCGCGTCTATTTCTGCCCGGCCCTGCCGATCACCATCCACAGCTTCATCGGCCCCAAGACCTGCGATAACGACGCTGCAGCGGGCAAGGCCGATCTTGCCGCCCGCCTGGCGCTGATCCCGGCCGCTCCCTACGACCAGCTGAAATGCGTCGGCGCCTGCCAGCCGCCGGAAGAGGCGCTGAAGAGCCTTGCCGACGCCTCGGGCCTTTCGAAGAACTGGCGCGCCATGCGCAACCAGGCGCGCTACATGTTCGACCCGCAGAACGTCACGGTCACCGTCGACCGCGCCCCGATGGCGCTCTTTGCCGCCATCAACCGCTCGCCGCATGTGCCCGTGACGGCCAAGGTCGAAGCGCGCTTCCTGCTGCTCGAATATGCCGGCTGGGTCTTTGCCCGCGGCCAGCGGAAGGACGGGCGCTACTATACGATTTCGACGGCGGAGGTGAACCTGCTATGACACCGTCCTTCATCCATCGCCTGCACCGCGACCAGCGCGGCTTCCTGTCTCCGATCATCCTCTACATGACGATCGCGCTGGCGCTGATGATCGTCTGGATCCTGAACACCGGGCAGATGATCTACGACAAGCAGCGCACGCAGGATACCGCCGATGCCGCCGCACTCGTCCATGCCGACTGGGAGGCGCGTTATCTCAACATCATGGCGATGAACAATGTCGCCTCCTCGCAGGCGACCGTGGTCATGGCGACCTCGGTCGCCTACCAGCTGACCACCGCGGAACTGGCCCTGCGCTCGGCCGCCATTCTGGCGAAACTCGCTCAATATTCCTTCACCGAAGGCTTCGGACCGGCATCGCTCCTGCCGCCGCTGCCGCCGATGCCCTACTGCCCCGGCTGGCAGAAGGTTCCGATCGTCGGCGGCATCATCTACGGCGCTTGCCTGGCGTTCCAGGGGTTCCGGGCGACCGAAGCCACCAAGGCGATCGCCTACACGGTGGCGGCGCAGGTCAAATACGATCCGCTGGGTCTGATCAATAAGTCCAGCGACATCATCGACGCGATGAACGATCTCAACGACTATCTGGTCGAAAGCTTTCCCGAGCGGGTCGGCAACGACGCCTTGCATCTGGTTCGGTTGAACAAGTCGGATCACGTCGTCTTCCATCCGCCCTGCGAATCCTGCGGTCAGGCCGGAGAAGGCGCCGGCGGCAACCTGCCGGTGGACCGCGACGGCGTCAATCCAGCCGCCGCCTATACCGAAATGTGCCTTGCCATGTCCTATGGCACCCAGGGACAGGATCCGTTCCTGATGCGCGGCGAATACGCCAATCGCGGCTTCCCGAACGGCAAGGGTCCGTTGACGGCAGGCGGCGTCGACGGCAGCCATATCCGCGACTGGGTCAACCACGAGAGCGGCATCGACGATCAGCTGGTGGAGTTCTACATCTTCTACGAAGCTTTCGGGCCGGCCTATCTGAGCAAGGTCCCGTTCAAGGCGATTGTCGAGCAATATGCCGGCGATCTCAGCTGGTGGCAGGAACTGGCGCTCGATGCCAGCTTCTGGATCGCCGACAAGGTTTTTGGCGTCGGCTTCGGCATCACCAACCCCTTCCAGCTGCCGATCGACGTGCCGCCGCGCTACTCCGACTCGCAGACAAAGGACGAGAACGACTTCACCCGCAAGTTCGACATGATCTGGAACCAGGTCTGCGGCCCCGGGGGCGGGGCGATCTCGGTGACCGGCGTCAGCCTGCCGCTTCTCTCCTTCCCGAAGCCCTACTGGCTGAAGGGACGCATTCCCTTCAACTTCACGCCCTTCGGCGGCGACCAGCTCACCGACTACCAGACGCTGGCAATCGTTTCGCGTGCGCCGCGCGCCAGGCTCCAGGTTCGCCTGTTCAAGGACAAGACGCCGTCCGCTTATGCGCTCGCGCAGAGCTGGGTCCATAATTACACGGCCTTCGATCTCTACACGCAGGACTGGCTTGCCTCGCTGGCGCCAGCGACGCTCGCCGACGATATCGGCGCTGTTTCTGGCACCATCAAGCAAAGCCCGGCCGCCGACAGTTTCACCGGCCTGACGCGCGTCTTCGACCAGGGAGGAGCCAATGCCTGGGCTGCCGTCAACACACACTGAGCAAGCCGGTGACGCTCCGGCCGGCGGGTTCATGATGCGGCTGCACCGCGACCGGCGCGGTCTTGCCTCGATCGAATTCGTGCTCGCCGCGCCGGTTATCCTGCTGATCGTGATCTTCGTCATTCACGCCAACAAGATCTCCACCAAGAAGGTCGCGACCATGCTTGCCATGCGCAATGCCGCCTTCGCCGAGGCGAGCGGCCTGAATTGCACCTCTGATTTCTCCAACGTCTTCCCCATCCCGGCCTTGCCGGCCCTGCCCGGAGGAGACGCGATCAACTGCTCGCGCACCCCTTCGCACGAAGGCGACGGCGATCCTCAGCGGACCTTTATCTGGGATGACGTGCAGAAAACCCTCAAAGGCAATGGTCGCGACTTCGGCGATATGGTCGGCGAGCTTGCCGACGAGAAGCCGCAGCTCGTCACCGCGACCGCCGACCGCGTCTACAAGTTCAGGGATTCCGACGATCTCGACACCATCCGCAGCATCCGCTGGAAGGATGCGTTCACAGTCGACGACTCGACGCTGTTTATTTCGCACAATAACGATACCACGCGGCGCGGCTACGACCCGACGCTGCGCCGGGAGATCCGCGATGTGGCCAGCGATTCCGGCGATCTCTTCGACGGCGTCTTTCCGGGGGCGAAGTGACATGGCACAGCGATCACGCATCTCCGCTCATTTCCTCGGCACCGCCCTGATCGTCGGCCTCGCCGTGATGGCTACACCGGGCCGCGCCGAGATCTACAAGGATATCCGGGTGACGCTGAATTCGATGCTGGCCGGCATCCTCGGGGCGCCGGAACGGGCGCCGCGCGATCTCGTCATCAACGGCCAGCCGCTCGAGTTCACGCCCTACCAGAGCGATCGCAGCATTGCCGATATTACCGACGAGTGGCTGCGGGTGCTGGCCGCCAATACCCGGCCGGCCATGCCGAAAAGCAGTGACCGGGAGGAATTGACCGCCGTCATCGCCGCCAACATGATGATCGTCCCGAAGGTGAGCCGCATCCGCGACGATCTCGCCGTTGTCGTGCGCTTCTTCGACGGCGACGGCGAGGCTGCGCTCGACTATATGAGACAGCAGGATCCGAATGATCCCTCGGCGAGAGCGCCGATTCCGGGCGTCTCGATCATGATCAGGCGGCCTGCCGATGCGCCGATGACCGAAGTGCTGATGAGCCGCTTCGACGATGTCGCCGCCACGCTGCCGGCCTTCGCCGCCCCTGCGGATGTCGCCAAGCTGCCGACGTCGCTGCGTCCGCCGGCCGGCGTCGAGGTGCTGAGCGATATCGGCGACCATGACAAAGGCCATATGTCGCGCACGGTCGTGTCGAAGGGCACGCTCGCCGCCGCGCGCTGGTCCGGTGAGCGCGCCGATCTCCTTGTCCGCGACGGCTTCACCATCGAAACGCCGCCGGCTGAGCGCGGCGGTGTCACCGCGCTTTACGGCCGGCGCGGCAGCGTCGAAGCCAATGTTCTCTACACCAGAAGCAGAACCGACGGCAGGACCGTTGAGGTCATTCAAATCAGGCAACCCTTCGTCGAAGGAACAACACCATGAACTGGAAGCTCATTGCCGCTGTCATCGTCGGCCTAATCACCGGCGTTCTCCTCTACTTCTGGACAGAGAGCGTCAAGAACGAGCAGGTGGCCTATGCCTTCATGCGGCTCCAGCCTGACAAAAAGGTGACGAGAGGACAGGCGATCACCCCCGACATGCTCGCCGAACCGGTGATGCTGCCGGAAAGCTTCGGGGCGCTCGCCAAGCTCGCCGTTCCTGCCGCCAGCGCCTATCAGGAATGGCTGAAGGACCGGACGGCGGCGGCCGACATTCCGGCCGGCTCGGTGTTGCTCTTCCAGTATTTCGACGATACCGACGGCGGGCGGCTGACGACGATGATCGCGCCCGGCAAGCGGGCGCTGACCCTGCCCGTCAACGCCGCCGAAGCGGTCGGCCATTTTGTCGAGCCGGGCAGCTATGTCGATATTCTCGGTACGGTCGACGAACCGGTCGAGCCGGTGGCGCCCCCCGCCGCGACCCAGGCGGGAACGCCCGGGCAGCCGCCGGCCGCAGCCGGCCAGCCGCCCGCCGCACCGGCGGCTCCGGCCCAGCCGCCCTCGCCGGTCGAGCAGATGCTGAAGAATTATCTCACCCAATATCCGGGCGCCGACGAGAACGACATCAACGCCTACCGGAAGCAGGCGCAGGACTACAAGCTCGGCATCAGCTCGCGCACCCGCGTCGTCACCCGCACCTTCCTGCAGAACGTCAAGGTGCTCGCCGTTGGCGCGGCGACCACGCCCGAAGGTGCGGTCACCAAGGCCAATAGCAGCTATAATCACGTGACGGTCGAAGTGACGCCGTCGGAAGCCGAGATGCTGATCTTCGCCATGGGCCAGGCGAACGGCAGCCTCAACCTCGTGCTGCGCAATCCGACGGACAATAGCGTTGAAGACCTGCCGAGCATCAACTGGACGCGGATGTGATCGTTTCGGGGATTGAGCCATGCTGTTGAAGATTTCCTATGAGGACGGCAGCGGACGGGAAGTGATCCCGCTCTCGGCGAATGAGACCTATTTCGTCGGCGAAAGCAGCACGCTTTCGCTTCCCGCCGGCGCCGGCGTCGTGCGGCTGCGCGGCAGCCACGTTTCCTCGCCGCAATTCGTGCTGCGCAAGTCCGGCCAGGGATGGTCGGTGCAGCATCATGGCCGCAACCCGACCCGGGTCGACGACCAGCCGCTTCGGGCCGGCACGCCGGTGGCGGTCTCGGCCGGCATGTCGATCTGGGTGCCGAATGTCACGATCGAACTGGTCGAGCCGGCGGCGGCGCCGGAGGCGGTGACGCAGTTTCCGGACCAGGAGCGGGTGCTGGCGCTGCAGATGGAAATCCATGAGCGATTGCTAAAAGACACGCAATATGACCGGCTGGTGAAATCCTCCGATTTCGGCCGCGAGGAGACGCGCAGCCGCATTCGCGAGCGCCTCGACCTGTTCATCAAGGAGGCGCTGGACGCCGCACCGCAGGATCTCGTCATCCTCGTCATCAAGAACGCCGTCTACCGGTGGCTCGCAAAACGCATTGCCCGCACCGGCCGGCGCGACGGCGCGGGCAATGCGGCAAGCCTCGCACGCGAAGAGCAGGACAACCGCCGGCTCTTCGATGTCGGCAAGGCGCTGATCTCGGCGCTGCAGCTGAAGCTGAACTTCGAATCCACCCGCTCCGACTTCGTCCAGCTCGACACCAAGTTCGGCGCCGCCTTCCAGGCCCGGCAGGCGCTCTTCAATGCCGGCGACCGCTACGAGATCGCCCATATGCACCTGCGCTCGAATATCGAGGAGCTGATGTATCGCTGGGGCACGATCTCGGAACTGATGGACCTCGACGTCATCTCGGAAATCATGGTGACGCGGTATGACGAGATCTATGTCGAAAAATTCGGCCTGCTCGAACGTTATCCCTTCGCCTTCGCCAATGAGCGTCAGCTGATGAAGGTGATCGAGCGCATCGCCGTCGATTCCAACCGCTCGATCAACGAGAGCGAGGCAATGGCCGACTTCCGCATGCCTGACGGCTCGCGCGTCAACGCCGTCATCCCGCCGCTCGCCGTCAAGGGCGCCTGCCTCACCATCCGCAAGTTCGGCGGCAAGTCGCGGCTCGACATCAGCAAGCTGGTGGCCGCAGGCGCGCTCAGCGAACCGATGCGCGCCTTCCTCGAGGCGGCGGTGCGTGCCCGCAAGAATATCGTCGTCTCCGGCGGCACCGGCTCCGGCAAGACGACGCTCTTGAACAGCCTATCGCAATTCATTCCGGTCGGCGAGCGCGTCGTTGCCGTCGAGGACACGTCCGAACTGCAGCTCGACGGCATTCATGTCGTCTACCTGCAATCGCGGCCGAAGACGGCGGAGAGCGAAACCAGCGTCACCATCCGCGACCTCGTGCGCAACGCGCTGCGCATGCGCCCCGACCGCATCATCGTCGGCGAGTGCCGCGGCGCGGAGGCGATCGACATGCTGCAGGCGATGAACACCGGCCATGCCGGTTCGATGACGACGGCGCATGCCAACACGCCGCAGGACATGATGACCCGGCTTGAGGTGATGGTGCTGCAGGGCCAGAGCTCGCTGCCGGTGACGGCGATCCGCCAGCAGATCGTCGCCGCCGTCGAGCTCGTCGTGCAGCTCAACCGCCTGGAAAGCGGCCGGCGCGCCGTCACCGAAATATCCGAGGTGATCGGCATCGATCCGGATACCGGCCTCATCATCGTCGAGCCGATCTTCAATCTCGTCGGCCGCGCCGGCGGCCAGGCGGTGCATGCCTTCACCGGCTATCTGCCGAGCTTCGTCGCCGAACTCGTCGCCTTCGGCGAAGACGGCGAGATCAAGAACCTCGATATGTTCGTTTGAGGGTGGAACCATGGACATCAGCCTTCTGCAGATCCTGACGATCGCCCTCGGCGCAGTGACCGCGGGACTGCTCGTCTGGGGCGCGCCGATGCAATGGCCGGCACCGCTGCTGCGCGCCACCGAACGCGATATCGCGCTCGCTAGCGAAGCGGCCCAGGTCTTCGGCCGCGACGCCGTGCCGCCCTATACGATGATCCTCGCCTATACCATCACCGCCATGATCGTCTTCGCTCTGATCTCGCTGATCTTCGGGCCGATCTTCGGCATCGTCGTTGCCATTCCCGTCTCCTTCTTCCTGCCCAAGGCGACGATCCGTTATTTCCTGCGGCGCCGCTGGCTGCAGATCGAATCGCAGCTTCCCTATGCCGTCGACCAGATCGTTTCGGCGGTGCGCACCGGCAAGCCGCTCGCCGTCGCCGTCAATGCGGTTGCCGACACCGGCCAGATGCCGGCCTCGCGCGAATTCGAGCGCATCGCCCGCGAACAGAAGCTCGGCATCGGCCTGGTCGAAGCGCTCGACCGCCACGGCCGCACGGTGCCGAGCCTGCATTTCAAGATGGTCGACGCCGCCCTCGGCCTGTTTGCCCGCCAAGGCGGCGACATATCCGAGCCGCTGACGGAAATGTCGAAATCCTTCAAGGAGATCTGGAAGCTCGACCAGAAGATCAGCACCTCGTCGTCACAGGCGCGGATGAACTTCCGCGTCGTCAATGGCGGCGCGCTGTTCATGATCCTGATGATCTTCTTCGGCCAGCCGGAGCTGATCGACAAGGTGTTCGGCAACGCCATCGGCATCGTCATCGCGATCGTCGGCGCCATTCTCTACGCCACCGGTTTCTTCTGGATGCGCTCGATGATGAAGGTGTCGGTATGATGTCGGCAATCCCCCTCGCCCCGATCATCATTGTCCTTGCCGGCATCACTGCGGCGCTCATCGTCTGGTGGATCGGCGATCTCCTCGGCAGCATCAAGGTGGTGCGGCGGTCGGCTGGTGGCGACGGGCCGCCGCCGAATATCGTCGACAGCATCGGCATGCGCACGCCGGTCGAATTCGTGCTGAGGCAGTTCGAGCCGCTTCTGGCCGATTTCGGTGCGCAGCTCGAAAAGAAGCTGATCTATGGCGGCCGGCCCTTCGGCGGCGTGACGGGGCGTGAATATATCGCCCTTCTCGTCGTCCTCAGCCTCTTCGGCTTCATCCTGCTCGGCGTGCTGTTCGGCATTGCGAGCGGCAGCGTCATCGGCGGGCTGGCCGCCGGCCTGATCCTCGGCTTCATCCCCGCCATCTATTTCTGGGTCGTCGCCGACGACAAGATGCAGGACCGTAAGGAACGCATCTCGCGCGAATTTCCCTATTTCCTCGATCTCGTCGTCATGACGCAGCAGGCGCAGGCGACCCTGCCGGAGAGCCTGCGGCTCTATGCCGAGGCAGCACCCGGCACCGTGATGACCGAGGAGATCGAGCAGACGCTGAAGGACGTGGCGCTCGGCACCGGCATGATCGAGGCGCTGCAGCGCCTGGAGGCGCGCATGACGGCCGAGGAGGTGGTGCGCGTCATCCGCGCCGTCATCCAGGGCGAGGTCGAGGGCAGCAACCGCGTCGAGCTGTTGCGCGAACATGCGCGCGACCTGCGCTTCCGCCGCTGGGAAAAGGCCGACAGGGCCAGTGAGAAGCTGAAGGCCAAGATCGTCATGCCGGCTATGTTGATCGTCGTGTCGATCCTTCTTCTGGTGCTGGCGCCTGCTATCGTCGAGATGATGTCGAGTGGGATGTTCTGATCATGGTCTTTTCTTTCTTTCGCGGCAACAAACCGAGCCTTCTGCAGACCGGCCCCGGCGGCCAGAGCCGCAGCCATGTGCTCGACCGGGCGGAAATGTCGATCGGCCGGGCAGCCAATGCCGATATCGTGGTCGACGATCCGTTCCTGGCGCCGATCCACGCCCGCATCGAAAAGCAGAGCGACGGCGGCTTCATCATCCGCCGCATGGGGCTGAACCCGATCATGCTGCGCGGCGAGGCGCTGCTGCAGACCGCCTCTCTCAAAACAGGCGACAGTTTCCGTCTCGGCAAGGATGTCGAATTCCAGTTTCTGGAGAAGGCGCCGGCCAAGGAGGCGCCGAAAAAGGAGGCTGCCAAGGCAGACGACGGCAAGCCGAAAAAGCCGCTTTTCAAACAGCCCGCCTTCCTCGCCGGCATAGGCCTCGTCTACCTCGCCGTCGTCGGGATCATCGGCTACGTCATCCTCTCCGGCGGCGGCAGCACGGAGGCCGGCCCGACGGCCGAGCGCATCAATGCCGAAGCCGCACGCATCCCGACATGCATCAAGAACGCCAGGCGCCTGCGCCAGGTTTCCGAGCAGACTTTCAACGGCGCCGTCAGCGGCCGCGTCGGCCGCGATGGCGACGTCACCTATGCCGCGCTTGCGCTGGCAGCCGAACCCGCCGACGACGCAGCTCTGGCAAAGGCGGCGGAGCCGATCGTCGAGGCCTACAAGCGCACCGCGCTCGCCGCCCTTGCCTCGGAAAACCGCGGCAACAACACGCTGGCGCAGAGCCTCTATCAGCAGACCTACGATCTCGTTCCCGACGTCAACTGCTCGGCCGCGCGTTTTGCGCTACAGCGCCGCGCCGCCACCAAGCCGCCGGCGCGGCGGTGATTGGCGGTTCGAAACTCTTCAAAACGGCTCGGAGGGTCGACCGGCCAGCCCGCGTCGTAGTCACGCCTACGGCCAAGCCGGCCGGTCGATCAGGAGGCCCGCAGATTCGCCTGGCAAGTCTGCGAAACCCCTGAATGCCGGAGGCAGCTTGAGTATGCCCTCGCCACGCCTTTCGCCTGACGAAAATCCGCTCCGGCAGAGTTAGCCTTCAATGGTTTGGCTTTGCTATGTTTGTAGGTCGTGATGCCGTCCGGATTAGCCTCATTTGTTGCCGGGCCCGCTCGAACCGCAGTCGTTGCAGTTGAAGTTCTCCGGGTTGCCCTTGTTTGTTGAGGTGTCCTTGGTGCCGCTGCTGCTTCCTGCGTTGTCGTTCGGCGGCGTCTTGCCGCTTTCACCCATGGTTGTGGTCTCGTCCCGTGAATTGCTGTTGGCAGCAAACGTCGACTGAAGCCCACCGAGCAGAAGTGCGAGGGCGGTGAAAACCGAAAGCGTAAGTCTCGACATGGTACATGCTCCTTGATCGGGGTTCACTAACATCAGGCATGCGCCAGAACGTTCCTTTTGGAGATGTGCTGGCTTCCCCTCCGGCGTTGGTCGCCAACGGACTACGAATCCTCGCCCCGCCTCGCGGCGGGAGCTGAATCGGATGTTAGGATTCTCCTCATTGGAGGTCGGCTATCGGCTTCAACGCGCGATACGCAATCCATCTGACACGTGAGAATGTTTGCCCATAGCAAAAACCTCCATTTCCGACTGATCTCTGCAGTCGGAGGAGGATTTATGCCTTTCCACAAGACGAGAAGACTATAATCAGGGCGGCGACAGATCAACTTACTAATTGTGTGATTTTCTTAGTTAATTCGGGCTAAGACGTGAGTAGACTTGCACCCCCCGGGGATCGGACTCTGTTATTCATATGCGTCCACTGCGTTAAGCCGCGCATCAACAGTGCCAGGCGGATGCGGGTCCGAGCAGCGCCGCATCCTCCAACGTCCCTCATGCTGAGGTGCGCAGCCCGAAAGGGCGAAGCGTCGAAGCACGCCGCAACGCTGCTTCTTGCAGGTATCAACGCCTGAGCACCCGCCTCGTCCTTCGAGGCCCTGCGGGGCTCCTCAGGATGAGGCTCTCTTGAACCCCGGCGCTATATTCTCCAACCCCGTGATCTGTATATGCATCCAAGCGCCTGTTATCGGAGCGCGGCATCCTCCAACGTCCCTCATGCTGAGGTGCGCAGCCCGAAAGGGCGAAGCCTCGAAGCACGCCGCAACGCTGCTTCTTGCATGAAGCAACGCCTGAGCACCCGCCTCGTCCTTCGAGGCCCCTGCGGGGCGCCTCAGGATGAGGCTCTCTTGAACCCCGGCGCTATATTCTCCAACCCCGTGATTTGTATATGCACCTCAAGCGCCTGTTATCGGAGTGCGGCATCCTCCAACGTCCCTCATGCTGAGGTGCGCAGCCCGAAAGGGCGAAGCCTCGAAGCACGCCGCAACGCTGCTTCTTGCAGGTATCAACGCCTGAGCACCCGCCTCGTCCTTCGAGGCCCTGCGGGGCTCCTCAGGATGAGGCTCTCTTGAACCCCGGCGCTATATTCTCCAACCCCGTGATCTGTATATGCATCCAAGCGCCTGTTATCGGAGTGCGGCATCCTCCAACGTCCCTCATGCTGAGGTGCGCAGCCCGAAAGGGCGAAGCCTCGAAGCACGCCGCAACGCTGCTTCTTGCAGGTATCAACGCCTGAGCACCCGCCTCGTCCTTCGAGGCCCTGCGGGGCTCCTCAGCAACCGTGTTGTTGCGGTTCGCTCCATGGGGTTCGTCTTTTGATGATAGTGTTGATCATGACGATGAATTTCCGCATGGCGGCGACGAGCGCGACCTTGGGTGGTTTGCCGGCAGCGCGCAGTCGTTTGTGGAAGGCCTTGATGGCCGGACTGCAGCGAATGGCCGAGAGCGTTGCCATGTAGAGGGCGCAGCGGACGGTGGCGCGGCCGCCGGCGATGTGGCGCTGGCCACGCCAGGTGCCGCTGTCGTGGGCGACCGGGGCGACGCCGACGAGGGCTGCGAGTTTCTTGTCGTCGATGGCGCCGAGTTCGGGCAGTTCGGCGATGAGCACGGCGGCGCCGACCTCGCCGATGCCCGGCACGGTCAGCAGCAGGTCGCGGCGTGCGGCCATGTCGGGTTCGGCCTCGATGGCGAGCGCGATGGCGGCATCGACGCGGGCGAGCTGGCTTTTGAGGGCGGCGAGGGTCTCGCCGATCAGGGTGGCGACGGCTTGCGGGGCGTGTTCGAGGCGGTTCTTCTCAGCGACCGCCATGTCGATGAGCTGGCGGCGGCGGGTCACGAGGGCAGCAAGCGCGATGCGGCCGTCGTCGATATGGGGGATCTGTGCCGGACGCATCGCTCTGGCGAAGTGGAGAATGACGCGGGCGTCGACCTGATCGGTCTTGGCCAGCCGGCCGCTGGCCCTGGCGAAATCGCGCACCTGGCGGGGATTGACAACGGCGACGGCAATACCGGCGGCCATCAGCGCCCTGACGATCGCCATCTCGTAACCGCCGGTGGCCTCGACGACGGCCAGCTCGGCGCCGGCTATCGCCGTCGCCAGCGCGGCCCGGCCTGGCGCGTCGTTGTCGAAACGGACAACGGCGCGTTTGCCCTCGACGGCCACGTCGAAATGGGCTTTCGAGACATCGATGCCGACCATGAAAGCTTGCGGGATACGCATGGGTGCTCCTCCTTGCAACGCGGGCTCGAAGCCCAATCAACCGTTCGAGCGAAGACATCGCGACGGAGATGCTCGCTGAGGCACGAGTTCGAAACCCAAGGATGACACGCATCCCCGTCGCGCAGCCCGTTTATACACCAACGGCAACGTACAAGGATGAGGCTCTCTTGAACCCCGGCGCTATATTCTCCAACCCCGTGATCTGTATATGCATCCAAGCGCCTGTTATCGGAGTGCGGCATCCTCCAACGTCCCTCATGCTGAGGTGCGCAGCCCGAAAGGGCGAAGCCTCGAAGCACGCCGCCACGCTGCTTCTTGCATGTATCAACGCCTGAGCACCCGCCTCGTCCTTCGAGGCCCTGCGGGGCTCCTCAGGATGAGGCTCTCTTGAACCCCGGCGCTATATTCTCCAACCCCGTGATCTGTATATGCATCCAAGCGCCTGTTATCGGAGTGCGGCATCCTCCAACGTCCCTCATGCTGAGGTGCGCAGCCCGAACGGGCGAAGCCTCGAAGCACGCCGCAACGCTGCTTCTTGCATGTATCGACGCCTGAGCGCCCGCCTCGTCCTTCGAGGCCCCTGCGGCACCTCAGAATGATGCTCTCTTGAACCCCGGCGCTACGGTCCGGCGGGGATGCCGCTGCACATGCGCAGAGCACTGGCATCCGCGCCGACCCTGGCATAAATTGATTTCATCGAGGGAGGCACCATGATGCAGAAGAATGCCCCGGACTTTAGCCTTGAGCACAAAGTGACTTTGGTAACAGGAGCGAGCCGTGGCATCGGCCGGGCTTGCGCGCTTGCCTGTGCCGCAGCAGGCTCCGATATTGTTTTGGGGGTTCGCAATGTCGCAGCGTCGGCGGGTCTGGTTGCCGAGCTCGAGGACACGGGGCGAAAAATCCTCGCTGTTGAACTCGACATTCCCAATAAGGCCCATATCGAACAAGCCATCGACGCCGCGCTGACGACATTTGGCCGGATCGACGTCCTCGTCAACAATGTCGGGGTGGCGCCCGGCAATCTCGCCGAACTGGTCGAGGAGAAGGACCTTGACGAGATCCTCGATGTCAACATCAAGGGCACCTTCCTGATGACCCAGGCCATCGGGCGTCAGATGATCGAACAGAATGGCGGCCGGATCATCAGCATCAGCTCACAGGCCGGCACCGTGGCGCTGCGCGGCGAGGCGATCTATTGCATGAGCAAGGCGGCCATCAATCACCTGACGCGCTGCCTTGCAGCCGAATGGGCCCGCTATAATGTCACCGTCAACACCGTATCGCCGACCTTCATCCACACGGATGGGACGGCACCCTTTCTATCCGACCCCGCCAATCGCCAAGCGACGCTCGATCACATTCCGCTTGGCCGGATCGGTGAAACCGATGATGTGGTGGGCGCCGTCGTGTTCCTGGCATCGCCGGCGGCGAGCCTCATCACCGGCGCGAACCTGCTGGTGGATGGTGGCTGGTCCGTCGCCTGAGGCCAGCCCACGCCGTCGGAAAGTGCGATGCGACTTATGCCGCGCTTTTGCGGCCGCTGAATCCGTCCGAAGATGCTGGTGGCAAAAGCCTCCGAGCCGATCTTCGCAGCGGCATCTAGCCGACGATTTCGACGCAGAACTCAATAAAGGCTCGGACCTTGGCCGGTACGTGATGGCGGGAGGTGTAGAAGCAGTGCAACGGAAAGGTCTCATCGGGCCAATCCGGATAGAGATCGACCAGCTGGCCGCAATCGAGATAGGGCTTCATGCCGAGCGAGAAGACCTGGGCAATGCCGATCCCGGCGAGACAGGTAGCAAGCGCCGTACCGGCATCATTGACGAGGATGCGCCCATGCGTTTGGATCGGCACCACCTTCTTTCCGCGCCGCAACTCCCATTCGAAAGGCCTGCCCGTCAAAGGGTCCTGATACTGGATGCAGGTATGATCGGTCAGGTCGGCAGGCAGCTTCGGCGTGCCGTGCCGTTCAAGATAGGACGGCGCAGCAACCGTGATCACCCTCGTGCGAAAAAGCTGCCGGGCAATCAGCGAGTTCTTCGCCGGGATTTCGCCGAAGCGCACCGCCACATCCATGCCGTCGGCGACAAGATCGCCGATCTCGTTCCTTGTCACCAGCTCGAGCTGAAGATCGGGATAGCGGTCGAGAAAGGTGCCGAGCTTCGGCGCGAGGATCAGCCGCGAAAAATAGGGATCGACATTAATCCGCAGCCTCCCACGCACCGTTTGCGTCGTCCCGGCCGCATAGGCAGCGGCTTCTTCGATGCCGCCAAGTAGCGGCACCACCTGCTCGTAGAAACGCGTACCGTCATCGGTGAGCCTCAGGGAACGGGTCGTCCGCTCGAGCAGGCGCACGCCGATGCGGCTCTCAAGCCGCGCCACTGCCCGGCTGACTCCGGAAGCTGTCAGCCCCAGCGCCTCGCCCGCCCGCGCAAAACTGCCGCTCTCAACGACGGCGGCCAGCACGCTGACCCCATTCAGCAATCGTCCGTCGAACATCATCCAGTTCCTGATATTGTGTCATGAATTATCTGACAAAAGGGCAATTCAGTCAAAAGCGGCTTTGGCGCATCTTTCTTTCATCGCGGCGCAGGCCGCTGCCAAAAGGAGTCCGAGAATGTTTGCTGTGACTGGAATAACAGGTCAGGTCGGCGCCGTGGTCGGCACGAAATTGATGGATCAGGGACTGCCTGTCCGTGCAGTCCTGCGGAATGCGGGAAAAGCAGGCGCCTGGCGGGACCGCGGCGCGGAAATCGCCATTGCCGAAATGACAGACGCGCCGGACCTCGCCCCGGCCTTCGAAGACGCCGAGGGCGTCTTCCTGCTTCTGCCGCCAAGCTTCGATCCCGCGCCGGGCTTCCCGGAGGTAAAGGCAATCATCGAAGCACTGAAGACCGCCCTCACAAGGGCGTCACCGAAGAAGGTGGTCTGCCTGTCGACGATCGGCGCTCAGGCAAAGCAGGAGAATCTGCTGAGCCAGCTCGGCCTCGTCGAGCAGGCAATGTCGACACTTCCGATGCCGGTCGCGTTCCTGCGCGCCTGCTGGTTCATGGAGAATTCAGCCTGGGACATCGCACCGGCAAGGGAGAGCGGCATCATGCCAAGCTTTCTGCAGCCGGTCACCAAGCCGGTGCCAATGGTTTCCGTGCGCGATGTCGGCGCTACTGCGGCTGAAATGCTGCAGGAGGACTGGACCGGTAAACGCATCGTCGAGCTTGAGGGTCCGTTCCGCATCACGCCGCTGCAAATGGCGGAGGCCTTCTCTGCGGTGCTCGGCAAGTCGGTCCGTGCCGAGCCGGTTGCAAGAGAGACATGGGAAGCGCTGTTTTTGAACCAGGGCATGCAGAACCCCCGACCCCGTATGCGCATGCTTGACGGCTTCAACGAAGGCTGGATCGAGTTCGAAGGCGGCGAGGCTCGATCGCGCAGGGGCACAACCACCTTTGAGACCGCAATCCGCAAACTGGTCGAACGCGGTTGATGAACACGCCGTGGCGGCTTCAGCAATCCCATGGAGGTCGCTACCTGAGGCCGAGGCGCCTGCCCAGCGGCACAAGTCTCATACAGCCTTTTCGGCGGTCTCGCTATTTAGTCCATCGGGGCGCGTCAGGACGAGTCACGAACGAGCCCATCTATATACGTCTGGAGCGAGATCGATCCGCGAATTGAGTCCTCGGGATATTCGGGGCCATCGGCGGTGAGAGCCGTCATCCTGGCATATGAGTGAGCCGCCGCGTCGGAGAAGCCCAAATTGCGGTATGCGTCTTCCCAGGCTTCCCGCCGGATCACCTCGACGCGGACGGCGCGGCCGAGGGCGGCGGCGAAGGCTGCGGCAACATCATTGGGAGAGTATCGTTCCGGCCCTTCGACGGCGTATATGCCGATCTGCTCGATCGGCTCCTGCAGCAGCCGCGCAGCCACCCTTCCCAGATCCTCCGGCGCGACCATCGGGAGCCTGAGGTCGGCCGGGAGCATGGTCGACAATACCCCGTCCTTCGTGACGGGGCCCACCATCGCATCCCAGTTGCTGTAGTAATAGGCTGCGCGGATAATACTGGCGGGAATCGGCTGATTTCTCAGGCCCGCCTCCAGTTCATAAAGTACGTTGAGATCGCCGCATTGCTCGCCCGGCTGCGCGCCCATGGTTGATTGCGCCACCACTTTCTCCAGTCCCGAGCCTTCGATCGCCTCGAGCAGGCAGCGCACGGTCTCGCGTTCCTCCCGATCCGTATCGCTCGCGATGTCAGCGTTGGGGTTCAGCAGGAAGGCCCGCTTCCCGCGGCGGAACACCGTCCGCAGCGAGATGACGTCGCGGACGTCGGCGAGCGCGACTTCTGCGCCCCGCTGTCGCCACGCGCCTGCCTTCTCAGGGTTTCTGGTGACGATGGTGACGGCTTCACCCTGGTCGAGCAGCGTCTTCGCCACGGCGGAGCCGACGCGCCCCGTCCCTCCGACAATGATGTACATCGGTCATGCCTCCCGCAATCATGCCGAGCACAACACTTCGCCCCTGCCAAAGGTTCCCTTGTCGTCGCAGGCGCAGTGCACGGATGCGGCGCGCTAACCGGCGGCTCTGAAAAGAACCGGAAGCAACCTCAAATGGGCCAGTGACTGGGCGTGCTGCAAGAGATCCTACGGTTGCAATCCAGCTGTCGCCTGGCTCGCACCATGTGATCCAGAGGCTATGACGACGCATTAAGTCGCTGCACCAATTCCCGTGCGTGTTCTTCCATCCAGGCCAGTTCGAGCGCGCCTTCATCAAGGACGCCACGGCGTTCCAATTCCATTTCCCATGCCGAGCCGGAGGCAGCGAGATTGCGCATATGTTGCTGCATCTGCCGCACCCTTTCGATAGCTGCCTGCATGATCTCAATCTCCGGCTTTATCCCATAGGCGTCGAGGAACAGCTGGAAGCGTCGCGCCTTCTCGCGGACGCCTTTCGGCAAACCATGCGCTTCGCATTTGTCGTCACGCCAGAAGGGCACCCAACGCCACGCAATGAAGCCGAGGTCCCAAGAGCGCGGTCCTGGTGCTGCAGCATCCCAATCGATGAACGCGACAGGGAGCCCAGCCCGAAAGACGATATTCCAGGGTGAGAGATCATTGTGACAGATCGTCTCGACCGGTTCTTGAGGTTGAAGACGCCAGTTGCGCTCATTCCAGGGAAAGCTTGCTGCAGCATCGTGGTAGCATCGCAGCAATTTCCCTAATTCGACAAGGGCGCGGTCGCTCCAGACATAGTCAGGAAGCCGGACGTCGAAGCGGCCAAGTTGATCCGGGATGAAGCCTTTGCCCATGCCGACTTCACCTTCGACGTAAGTGAGACATTCGCGTCCCTGATCATCGAAGCCGAGCGCACGGGGAGCTCCTTCAAATCCTTGCCGTTCAACGTGGCGAAGCAGGTCGAGAACGGCGGAAGACCATGCGCGGCCACCCCGCCGAACCGTGCCGCCGACCCGGACAACATTCGAATCTGCGCCACCTGTGAGAGGAATTTCCGGCTCGCCCATGCCCAAGCTTAGCCAGGGGCAAACCAGAGGGTCAAGCCGCGGCGCTATTTTCGCTGCGTATCGAACGGACGGGAGGGCGGCTCCGCAAGGGTGATGCGATTGCCGTCCGGGTCCGCGATCTGGGCAATCCTTCCGTAGTCGCCCTCGGATTCATCTGTGAGCGTCACGCCGGTCTCTTCGAGCGCTCTGCGGGCTTCATCCATTTTCGGCACCACAATGGTCAGCCTGCCGAACCCGGCATTCTCCTTTTCGAGGAAGATTTGAATGTTCGCTCCGGCGACATTGCGCCATTGGATCAACGCCTCCATGGGGCGATCATCGGGCTCCCGGTCGAACAGCTGCGTGTAAAACTTCTCCGCTTTATCCATGTCTGCCGTTGCGAGCGCGGCGTAGATTCCCTGGATCAGCATTGCCATACCCTCCTTGCTTACCGCCTCCACGGTAATGAAACAGGACGAGTTGCGTTCCAACCGTGCGTGGATGGCGGCAAAGGCAATGAAGGCCGTGCGCTACTCGGGCAGGCTGGAAAGCAATTCGTCGAGCTGTTCCAACTGCTCCGGCAATGCGACAGCCGAGCCCTGCAGTGCTTCCTCAAGCGCCTCCTTGGACGGATAGACTTCGTGGAAAACCAAAAGCGTCTTCCCGCCTTGGTCCTCGAAGGTCACGGTCGTGATCGCGCCCTCTTCGCCCTCGTCGTTGGTCCAGACAATGCGCTCGTTCGGCACCACCTCGAGATACTTGCCATAGAAGGCCATGGTGTCCGAACCGCCGGCGCCGAATTCCAGCCGATATTTGCCGCCGGTGCGGACGTCCATTTCGCATGATACGAGCGAAATGCCGGGTGCTGATTTCGGCACCCACCAGCGCTGGAACAGCTCGGGCTGGCTCCACGCCCTGTAAATTGTGCTCGGCGGCGCATCGAATATCCTGGTTACCACGAGTTCGCGATCCCCTCTGCGCTCGACCGACGTGCGGTTCTGCGCGCCACCTGCCCTCTCAACTTGCTCAGTCATCGCTTTCCTCCCGTTTCATTTCGCTGATGATTTCGTCCAATGCTTCGAAGCGGGCCTCGAACAGCCTGCGATGCGCCTCGATCCACTCGGCCTCTGCCTTGAGGCCGCGTTTCCCCAGCTTGCAGGTTCTCACCCGTCCCACCTTCTGCGTGACGACGAGCCCCGCCCGCTCGAGAACCTGGACATGCTTCTTCATGCCGGTCAGCGTCATCTGGAACTTGTCCGCGAGACTGGTGATCGACGCGTCCCCTCGCCCAAGCTGATCGATGATCCCGCGGCGGGTCGCATCCGCCAGCGCCGCGAACGAGAGATCGAGGGGTGGACTTTCATACTGAACCATATGGTTCAGTGTATAACCTGCTCGCGCAGGTAGCGCAAGTGTCCCCGAACTTTCCCTGCCGAAGACCGGTCCCTCGAGGTCATGTACCGCGGCGCCGGCACGGAGGACAGCTGCCGAGTATCTCGGCAGCTTCGCGCCCTCATTCCAGCGACGACGACACGCCGTTGTCGCTCCCAAAGCGGCTACGAAGGAAGATGCCGATAATCGGCGTTCAGGCGGAGGACTTCAGGGGAGATGAGCGAGGATATCGTCAACGACACCAGTAATGCTACCAGCCGCGTCGATATTGATACCGACGGGAAGATGCTCCCGTGTCTTATGGTAACGGAGCACCAGAGCCCGCTCGGCCGGTTCGAAGCCCGGCTCATCGGGCCGCCCATCCAATCGTCGGTTCAAAGTCTCGACGTCGATGTCGAGCACGAAAACCTTGTCGAACAGGTGCAGGAATTTGTGGAAATTTCGCGAGCCGCCACAGAAGAAAGTAACAGGGTGGGTGGTGTCGGCAGCAATGGCCCGGACCTTTTCGGCAGGCCAAACCCAATGTGCATATCCCCAGGCAATGCGGTCGGCGCCTTCGGGTGGTCCCGCGAGTGCGCGGCCTGTCTCGGGGTCGCCCACATATGCCAGGACGCGGTCACCATGGACAACATGGTAGCCCCGCCGCTCCAGTTCGGAAGCGACAGAGGTTTTTCCAGTGCCCGAACTGCCTTCGATCAAATAGTTCTTGATGCCCATAAGGGCTTTTATCACGGGCTTCAATCCGGCGAGAAGAGTCTTACCGTGCGGCGCCCGCACAACGAATGCAGTGATCGTCCGCCGTCCGACCTGCCTCAAACTCTACGAAGAACCTCGGCAGCGGGTGCGGAGGCAGAGTGCCGCAGTCAGTGAAATTCGGCGGAAGCTATCCGAGCTTAACAGTCACAGCAAGGTTTCGGTCACTTAAGCGTCTCGAAGCGGCGCCACGCCTCTCTGAACTGCGGCTGATCATACGCAGATGGCTGTAGCCAGATAGACGCTGTGCCGTTTCTGCTCTTCGTAGGATCGCTGTGATGGCAGAGTTCCTTCACTTCGTTCAGAGTCATGATGTAGCAGACCGGAGCGTCAGTTTTCGCTTTGATCGTGATTATCCACCAATCAGACCTCAGATTGGAGAGATTATTGCCAAGGCCGACGGGGTCGCGCTTCGTGAGCCCCTTACTCTGGACCCCGAACATGATGGTCTCAGCATCGTTTGAACAAAACAGATCGCTGCCTTTCGAATTGCGGGCCGTTAACATAACGTTCCAGCCCTTCCTGGAGAGCTGCCACGCCGCATAATGCAGAGCAGCGTTCCCTGTGCCTTGCGATGATTTTACATCCATTCTGAACCCGCCCTCAGCCTAGCTGCTTGAGCCGCTTATCTAGCTAGTGAGACACTCTCCCGCCAAACAAAAGGCCAATCAGTAGAATGGAACCGAAAGACAGAAGCGAACCTCTCCATGCGATGGAGGCTGCCTTGCGCAATGAACGGAATTCGTCGGCGACGTAGTACCTGTGGAAACGGCTGCGCCGGCGTGCTTGTCGTTCCCGCCAGCTAAAGCCCTGATCTTCTGGCTTATCGACCAGACACCCGGTCGCTGCGAGCACCTTGATCATCACCCAAATATTGACGGCAAAGCTCACAAGAAACGCACCGTAGCAGATCAAAACTACCAACTGCAAGACGAGCGGTTGATCGGCCATTCCCAGCACATCCTATTAAGTACGTATACCCTTAAGATCATCTATCAGAATAAACCTGTCAATTTTTCGCTCGCCACGCACTGCGACTTTTAGCTTTGCTGAATCGACGACTTAGAGACCAAGGTTAAAGCGGCCTCGGCCCTGCTTCGTCAGCCAAACCGTTCCACCAGGAAATCGATCACCGTCCGCAGCATCGCTGTCGGGCGCCGGTTTGGGGCATAGATGAGATACATCGGCACAGGCCTGTAGGACCATTCCGGCAGCACCTGCTCGAGCCGTCCTTCGGCGATATCGGCGGCCAGCAGCAGTTCCGGCTGAAGCACGATTCCCGCGCCGCTGAGCGCTGCCATGCGCAGTGCTGCGCCCTGATTAGTGGAAAATTTTCCGGAGATCGGCACATCGCGCATTTCGCCGCCCGGCCCGACCAGGTGCCAGAGATCCGACATGCGCCAATAGGAGTGGCCGAGGCAGAGATGGGTCGTCAGATCCTCCGGCGCCGCCGGTCGGCCATGGCGGGCAAGATAGGCTGGCGCGGCGGCGAGGATGCGCCGATAGGGCGTGAGCGGGCGGGCGACGAGACTGCTGTCTGAGAGCGGGCCGATGTGGATGCCGAGCTCGAACCCCTCGCCGACGAGATCATGGACATTGTTGTCGAGCGACAGCTCGATGCTGACGTCGGGATAGGTGTTCTGATAGTCGATGAGCGCCGGCACCAGAACTTGCGTGCCGAAGCTGACGGGCGCCACCAGCCGAAGCCGGCCGCGCGGCGCCGATTGCAGCTCGCTTGCCGAAGCCTCGGCCAGCGCCACTTCGGCAAGCGCGCGCTTGCAGCGCTCATAATAGAGCTGGCCGACCTCCGTCAGCTGATGGCGCCGCGTGGTGCGATGGATGAGCTTGGCCCCGAGCCGGGTCTCGATCGTCTTGATGTGCTTGGCAACCATGGCCGGCGATACCCGCGCAATCTCCGCGGCGGCCGCGAAACTGCCATTGTCGATGACCCTGACGAACATCGCCATGCCGGCCAGCTTATCCATGATTGCCTACTCGCAGGTTTTGAATGACGATACCGGCAGCTTATTTATCAACCTCAGCATTTACAACATAGTCGTCGTGCCCGCCCCAAGGCGACGGACATTGCCAATAACGAAGGAAAAAACATGCCCATTCTTCACCTGCAGATGCATCCCGGCCGCACCGACGAGCAGAAGCGCGCCTTCGTGCGCGAAGCAACCAAGGCCGCCGTCGAGACCCTGGCCTGCCCGCCGGAATCGCTGGAAATCCTGATCACGGAGATCGCCAAGGATTCCTGGTCGGTCGGCGGCAAGCTGAAATCTGACGTTTGAGTGACGACTGCAGCGTCAAAGGCTCCGGCTGCGGTAAGCCGGCCATAGTTTTAGAAAGGGAGCCGGCAGTCGACTCCCTGCTACTTGCCATAGGGCAGCCCAGCTCCGCGCGGGCCTATGTAAAGCCTACTTTTGGATTCGGCCCTGATCAGACTTCTTCCTTTACCGAAGAGAACGGCTGCTTTGCGCCCTCGGTATTGCCGTTCAAGTTATTTGTGCCTTCGCACAAAAGCGGACTTTGCTGACGAAATGGCCATGATAGGACACTCCCCCCCATGCTCCGGCACTTCCCTACCGATGCTTCTTCCAAACAGGCTTCTGCTTGAACGGTTTTTTATCAATCACGCCTTTGACGACATGGAAGCCGTCATCCTGCAGCCGCAGTACCGCCGGAAAATCGAAGTATTTTACGTTGATGTTTGCTAAGTGCCACTGGCTTTCGAGATACCCTCTGAACTCGGTCGCGCGTTTGTATCTATCCGCGATTTCAAACGAGGAAGCCAAATCCGATATTGAAGATCGGCAGCCTTCGTCGAATATCGGCGTATCGGTTGACGTTGCATCTAGGAACGAAAACGCCCCAATCCAATGTTTTACATGATAGATTCCAACCGAAGTTGCTCTGAAATAAAACTGATCCGGTAACTGATTTTCGGCGACTTTCAGCTCTCTGTAATGTGCGTAAGGTGTCTCTATGAGTCGTTTAGCTGCTAGGCGTCGCAAGGCATTCCGAGTCTGATCTTCAATGAAGCCGTGATGCAACATTTCGCTGACTACGAACTCGCCCAACACGAATCCGTCGCTATCCTTCTCGCCTATGTTGGAACTCAAGTAGGAAACGACGAGAGGAGAAAGGAAATGTTCTCGTGCATCCGCCGTTGAGACGTCAAAAACATTTTGGGCCACCAGGGAGGATTGCGCATTGAAGTAGGCGTATTCACCTAGCAGAGCATGTTTGGTGAATTCGTGCAGGGGAATCTTATAGCTGCCGGTTTCCTGCTCGATTCTCACAATTTTTTGAGAATCAACATTCGGGCTGCCGCAGAACGAAGTAATCAGTTCTATGACAGATCGTGTGTTTCCAGAGCTAATGTTACTTAAGAATTGCTGTATTGCTTGATTTGATCTAACCGCGCGCAATGTTGCGTTGAGAAAAGCTACCACACTGCCGAGTTGAAGCTTGATGCCCTCTAGTTTCCCAGGATTCTCCTTCCCCTCCGCCACCCGAACCGCGAATGTTAGGCGGCGTTGAACCACCTCGTCTGCCGGCGGCGGAGAAATTGTTAAAATCTTGTTTTGATAGCCTGAAAGTGCGCCGGTAGTTTTGGAGTCGTAGAAAGTGCTAGGTCGCAGTGCGATGAAAATTAGCAAATTTCGCCATGACGCCAACTCCTGCGAGATAAGAAAGGCTTCCTGCTGTACGGCTAATCCTCTCTGGTCGGCATTGTCCATGATAATGATGATTTGCTTGCCACGACCGCGCACGATGTGACCGAAAGCGGCCATCAGGTGATTGTCCTGTTGCGCAATTTTCGCTGATAGAAACTCAATTTTTTCTTTCTCGTAGGCTATTGGATCGACAGCTTTCAATCTGCCTTTTACGCTTTCGTCGAATGCTCGGAGCTCTTCATAGTAAATCGCGTCAGCGAACGACGACGAGTTTATATCAACGCCGTACTTTTTCTTGAGAACTGCTGGAATCTCTGAAAGCACAAACGTTTTCACGTCCTTTGAAAGATTAGCTTTGATGCCGAGATTTATGTGAATGAAATAGGTGTTTGCTTTTTCACCGACGTCCATTCGTTCGAAGAGATTTTCGAAAAACGATGTTTTTCCAACGCCGACATCGCCCAACACCACTACCGGACGGGAACTCGCTCGCCCCAACACCGCAGTTTCATCGATGGCGCTTGGGGTGATTCCATCACCGCTTACGCGTTTGTACCGCGCCGAAATAATTTGCTTGCTTAGCAGCAGATGGCGATTGTTGGCTTCTATTGGGACGTAGCAATCGCGGTAAAAGGCTGATTTGAGGTCCGGATTGTCTTCAATCTCCTCTAGCAATAGCCCCGAGAGGTCCCGCAGATTCTCCTGAAAGGGACTTCTGTAACGATGCTTCATCGGCTCGGGGATCACAACCGACGCCTTTTCTGGTATCCGCGGGTTGCGATGAATCGCGATGTCTCTGTACGCTCGATTTTCGGAAATTCCCTCGGGAGACAACAGCGTCCACAAAAGCGGGAAGTTCGACAGATAGCTCTCAAACCCGTTGAATAGGAAGCATTCGCCGTCAAGTGGTGATTGACCGGGAATAATTGCTTGGAAGATTGCCAACTGTGGGCCGTTGCAGACGATGGCTACTTGCGCGCCAAGTAGCGAGCAGTAAGGGATGACTTGATGCACCGCCTCCCTAAAGTCCGGAAACGCTTTCATAAGAGGCTCGAGCTTGCGGACCAAGGTAGGTTTGCCTACTGGCAGGTCGCCGAATGCCTTTGCCTCGCGTTTCGCCTCTAAGACGGCTTTAGCCGGATTCCCAAGCACATAATCTGCTTTCCCGCCGACACCGTCCTGCACTTCAACTCGGATATTTGGCTTTTCCCAACCCAAACACTCGATCAACAGGCGGTCAACAAACTGGAATCGGTTTTCAGCTTCATTCCAATGGGAGCTATCAGACGGAAATTGCGTAATAATCGATCGGAGCCGCTCTTCTCCTTCGCTTAACTCGAACGGTGCTTGCATTTGTCCCCCGGTTTGCTCCCTGCCCCACAACTGTTTGCTTAATTTTGCATGCTTGGTGAGCAACACTAGCGCGATGTTCGATCTATACAAAGTGGTCCGACCCAAATGTCAGTAGTTGAATGAGGGCGTGACATGTCTCTGACAAGAGGGCTTACTCGCCTTTCATGCATGAGCGGACCGTCCGCTACCGGGCCCAAACCGGTCGTTCCTCCACGAAAACCTGAGGAAAGCGGATAGACCGTGAAGGAAAGCCTATATTCGCAGCGTGGGGGGAAGACCGGCCCGTCGCTCACTCATGCCCTGCGGAACCAACGATAGAGTACGGACACCCGCCTCTTCGGCCGCACGCAGAAGCACTTCGCGGAATTGTTCCGGGGCAATTTTGCCGGTGATGGCGTCGACGCAGGCTTTGACGGCAGCCATATATTCCTCGCCGTCATCGCAAGGCCAGTCGTTCATCAGGAGACGCGCCGCGTCGCCCAATGTCCACACGATCTTGCGAGATTTCGGACCTCGCAAAGCAAACCCGACAGGCGTGAATGCTGATGATGTATTCCAGCACATTTCCCCGACCCCTCAACGCACGGATACTACAGTCCCCATGTTCAATGTACGCGCGTATTTAAAAATTTGGAATTGAAATTTGTCGTGAGGCACGGCTTGAACGCGAATTTGTGAATGAAAGTTCGCCGTAATTCGGCGCTTACGCTGACGGGGCCGCTGCCAGAGCAGAGGGAGCGCCAATCCAAATCATATCAAAACGCAAACCCTCGAACACGTCCCGACGTTTCGGCCGAACCTGCGAGCGCTTTTGGGGATCTGAGATCCATGCAGCGTTATCTGCCGATGCGTCAGGTTGTCGGCTTGACGCTGCTTTTTGTTGGCACAGATTTCAGGCGGATACGAAGCTGCCCTCCTTCGGCATGAGCGACCTCAAAGGCGTTCGTCTTCCTAACCAGATCGCTCAACTTCTTGAATCCGAACGTCCGTGGGTCGAAGTCAGATGCCAGATTGGCAAGTTGCGTTCCAACTGCGCCAAGCGGGATCCATCCATCGTCGGTCTCCATCTCCGCGATCACTCTTTTGATGATCGGTATTGCGGCGCTAGGCGGCCGCAATGAAGACACCGCCTGTGCGGCGTCCGCGCCGTTCGACACGACTGAAGGCGCCAGATTTTCGGTGTAGATGAACCGGCGGCATGCCTGGCGGAAGCTCTCCGGCGTCTTCTGCTCCCCGAAGCCGAAGACATCGATCCCTTGTTCCCGGATGCGTGAGGCGAGACGCGTGAAATCGCTGTCGGATGACACCAGGCAGAAACCGTCGAACCGGCCACTATGGAGCAAGTCCATCGCATCGATAACAAGCGTGATGTCGGATGCGTTTTTACCTGTGGTGTAGGCAAACTGTTGTTGAGGGATGATCGCGTGTCTTGCAAGGACGTCGATCCATGCTTTTGAGCGAACGTTAGCAAAGTCGCCGTAGATGCGCCGTACGCTCGCTTCGCCGATCTTGGCTATTTCCTCGAATAGGCCGTCAACGATCTTCGCGGAGGCGTTGTCAGCATCGATTAGAACAGCAAGACGTGGTGAGCGTGGTTCAGGCATGTCGAAGCTCCGTGGTGATTGAGCCCAAAATTGAGCAGGCAGACTAGGTAGCTCCTTGAGCCAAACGTTTGCATCACGCATGATCTATAGCAAATGACGCAGCTAAAGGGCGCCATAAATGGAGTGCCGTGCGACCCCCTCATCCGACCCTTCGGGCCACCTTCTCCCCGATGGGGAGAAGAAGGAGCAAGGTCCGCTGACACTGTCAGGTGACAGGGGATCTCTCAGACCGACGTAACGCCTCCGGAGCTAATCCACTGTTGAATATGCCGCGCCGTCTCTGCAGGGGACAAGTGCGTATTGTCGATAGTCTTCCGGAAGGTCGCGCCGTCGTCGAAGAGAACACGCTCACCTGCCAAGGCGTCCAAGACATCTGGATCCTGAATTTTCCCGAGGGCTCCGCGTTCTCCATTCACAATGCGATGTCTATTCTCGACAGCGGAGCAGGTGAGCGTAACGGAGAAGAGAGGGCATCCTCGTGATTTAGCCAAATCTGCAATCGCCTGCCAGTTTTCCTCAAGAAATCCACTCGCTCCTCCGCGAGCCACGACGTTCGTTAGAATGACCGGAAGCGCTGGCGGTAATTTGAGTACTGCTGCAAAGGCGGCTGATCTGACGGCGCGAACCAACTGGTAGTATTCAGAGGTTCCGCTCTCGGCCAAAGCACTTCCCACATTTAATATGGTGTGGTTGTCGAGGAGTCTTCCGCCAATGAGTGCTCTCAACTCACGCCCGGTTGTCAGTTTTCCCACGCCGGGCCAGCCATTCAAATTGATCAGCATGGCAAAATTCCTATGAGGTTGGACGAGCTTTTTGCTTGCCTTGTCCTTGAGATGATCGCATCAGGCGCAGGGCGCAATGATCACGAGAAGCCCTTGAATAATGATCATTCTCACATCCTCGAAGAAACGCGGCCGCTGCTCACCCATTCCCCGCAGAACCAGCGATAGAGTAGCGATACCCGCCTCATCGGCCGCATGCAGCCGCGGAGTTTCGCTTTCTGGTCCCGCCCCTTCGTCACCTCAACTCAGCACTGACACGAAAAATCCCGCCGGCGGACGCATCCGAGCAGACGACGAAAGTGGAGCCTTCCTGCGCCATGAAGGCGACGTTGCCGCCGGCTTCGCAGGGGGTGGCGCTCCATTGCAGGATGATGTCGCCGTTGTCGGGGAGTTTTTCCGTCGTCAGCTTGACGGCGCTGGCCATCCATTCGGTCGCCGACGGCAGGTGGACGGGGGCGTTCAGCTTTTTCGACAGCCAGGCGGTATAGTTCTGCGCCTCGGCGAGCGGCACGTCGTCGGCCGGCTGCTCGGGATTGCCGGCATAGGCCTGGGCCGAGGCCGGGTCTGCGTTGGCGGTGTAATACTGCGCCATCTCGGCGCGGGTGACCGCTTTCGCCTGCATGCAGAAGGATTTTTCGACCTTCACGGCGCCATTGGCGACGCCGAGCATGCCGCCGAGCTCCTTCAGCGACGAGGTCATCAGCCGGACATTGTCGAGCGAATAGCTGCCGGCGGGAATGGTCTCGAAGGCGACATTCGGCGCAACCGGGCAGAAGCCGCGCGCCGACAGAGCTTCAAGATCGGCGAGGATCAGCTGATAAGCTGCGATTGCGAGCTTGTAGGCCTCAGCGGTGTAGCGGCCGTCGGCCTCGGTGAGCTTCGGCGCGAGCGCGGCCAGCGTCGGATCTGTGGGGCCGGCGCGTGTCGTCAGCGAGGCGTGGAGATCGGTGACTTTCTGCCTGAGCGCCGTCGCCTCGTCCTTGGCCGCCATCACATCCGATATCAGCGCGGCGAAGAGCTTGGCGGCGTCGGCGTAGCCCGAGGTCGCCGCCGGCAGCTGCCATTGCTCGGCCTTGGCCTTGGCCTCAGTCATCAGGCCGCTCGCCTTGGCGACGTCGGGGCTGTCGCCGGCGCCGATGCGGGTGACGGTTTCGCGTTTTGCCGTAGCGTCCTTTTCGGCCGCCGTCAGCGCCGTCAGCGCCTTGGCCAGATCGTCGTAAGCCGTTCTCGCCGCCTCGTAATTATCGACCGCGCCGTGCATCTGCTGGGCGGCGGCGCTGTCGGCCGCGGCCTTCATCTTGCCGTCGGCCTCGGCAAAATTCGGCGCCTTGTCGCCGCCAGCGGCGGCAGCGGCCGATTTGGCCTTCTCGGCATTTTCTTTCGAGATGGCGATTAGCGACTTGCCGAGGCTGATGGCCGCCTTCTGGTAACCGGGAAGCGCCTTCTTATAGTCTTCGTCCTTGAGCAGGGCATTGGCCTCGGTCAGTGCCGCGGCGCCGGCATCATAGGAAAGCTTCGCCTCATCGCCGGACGGGCGTTCCGGTGCCTTGGCGGCGATGGCTTTGTCCCTGCGGCTTTCGGCCTCCTTCTTCCAGGTGCCGACATCGGCGACGAGTTTGGGGTCGGGGCGCAGCAGCTTAGGGATGGTGACGACGCCGACGCCGATGCAGATCAGGAGCAGCGCACCGATCATCGAGAAATGCGCCAGCGTCCATTTCTTCCGCTTCGGAGCTTCCGGCTGTTGCGGCATGCCGCCGCGCGGATCCCAGGCCATCGGCTGGATGCCGGTCGTCACACGGCTGAATTCGCCGAGCGCATCGGCGCCCATGCGCGGGCGCTGGGCCGGGTCGCGGCTCAGCATTCTTTCGACCAGGCTGGCAAGCCCCTCGGGAAAACCGGGGATCAGCACGTCGAGGCGCGGGAAGATGTTGGAGGGGTCGAGATGGATGTTCTTCCAGCTCTGCTCGCGCTGGTGTTCGTCCTCCCAGACCATGACGCTGTCGAAGACGCTGGCATAGGTCTGCCGCGGCAGGAAGAGCTTGTAGGCGATCATGCCCATCGCATAGATATCGAGCGCGGCGGAAGCCGAGAAGGTGCCGCTGGCGTAGATCTCCGGCGCGCCGAATTCCGGCGCATAGGGCGGAATGATGTGCTCGCCGATCCTGGAGATCAGGTGCAGGTTGCCGATCCGGACCGAGAGGCCGGAATAATCCTCCGACACGTAGATGCACTGGTCGGTCAGCGCGTTGTGGGCGTAACCCGCCCCGTGCAGCGTCGCCAGCCCTTCGAGGATATGGCGGCCGATCTCGATGGCGCGGTCATAGGCGACCATCTCGGTTTCCTCGAGATATTGGTGCAGCGTCTTCGACGGCCGCTTCTCGACGATGTAGAAGTTGTCGTCTTCCGGCGACGGCGGGATGAGGTCCTCGATTTCGACGAAGCGCCGCGCCGTCAGCGACTTGGCCTCGTTGACCGAGATCCAGACCCGCTCGAAGCGGGCCTTGTCCAGTTTCAGCGCCACGTCAGGCGCGACGATGAAGACCGAACGATCCATCCGCTTGTCCTGCGCCGGATAGACGATGAACTCGTTCTCATAGACCGGCTCGCCGATCGTGTAGCGGGCGATCAGATCACTTCTCATGCACGTGTCCCCCTGCCATTTTGTCTTCATCAAAGCGCATGTCATTCACCCGCCAGAAGCGGATCGCCGATCAGGCCGGCGGCCAGAAACAGCCCGGTCTTCGTATCCCGCAGCGCGAAGGCGAAACGGGCATCCGCGCTCACCCGCACCAGTTTCGGATCGATGCTGCGCTCGGTCACCACGGCCGTTGCCGCCGCCGCTTCCGTGCCGTTCTCATCGACCTTGATCATCGTCTTCTGCAGAACGCGCGACAAGCTGATGTTTTCCGTGGTGAACCTGGGAAAAGCCGCATCGCTCGCCTTATCAGGCGCCAGGCCCATCGCGTGGAGTGTCGGCATCAAATCACGCCCGTCATTGAGGGAAAAGCGGGGCAGGAAGATTTCCCCCTTGGCGGGTTCGAATTTCTCGCCCTGAAGCCAGGAGCCAAGGGTTTTGAGATCGGCGCCGCCGACGCCTTTTTCGGAGCGCGCCGCGATCACCACCATGCGGTAGGTTTCGCCTGCATAGGCGAGGTCGACGGCTGCGAAACGATCGTCGACGCGGAATTTCTGGCCGTCGCCGGCAAGATGCATCATCGGCACCGAGACCGTCGAGCCGTCCGGCCGCCGGAACGGGGCTGCCGGGCTCTCTGCCTCGAAGGCGGTTTTCCAGCGGGCCTTGAAGGAGAGCGCCCCGAGGCTGATGAAGCCGCCGCCGGGCGGCGTTTCCAGGATCGCCGGAATGGCGTCGCGCGTCGCCTGCTTGACCCAGCCGTTGATGTGCTCGACGGATTGCGGTTCGTCGAGATCCTCGATCGACGGCTTGATGCGGTGACCGGCCAGCATGGAGAGGGCATCGGGAACGAGCGCCAGCTTGTCGTCGAAGACGATCGCAACGCCTGACGCGAGCGGCGCGTCGGCCGCTGGCGGCGTCTTCGGGTTCATCTCGTCCAGCACCTTCTCCGGCCCCTTGACCGCATCGCCGAAACCCAGGCCCCTGGCGATGGCCGCCTTGCCCGCGTCCGAGGCGCCGAGGCCTGCGAGGCCGAGGGCGGCGGCAAGGCTTGCCGGCGACACCATGATGTTCGCCGCCCCCTCCTTCGCCAGCGTGCGGTCGATCAGGTCGACGGCAAGCCCGGCCTGGGCGGCAAGCACCGCCCTGGTGTCAGTGGCGTCGCCCGCATGGGCCGGCGCCAGCGCCATCAGGGAAGCGGCAAGGCCCGCCAGCAGAATGGATTTCGACATCATTCGCTCCTCTTTCAGCGGATGCGATAGAATTTGGAATCGAACGACCATTTGCCCTGGACGCCGGTCTCGTCGTCGCCGACGATCCTGAGGCTGCGGGCGAGGTCGTAGACATAGTTGAAGGCGGCGCGCTGGCCGACGAGCGGTGTCGGCACGTCAGGCAGGTCGAGCACTTCGATCGGCTTGTCGCTGAGGATGGCCACGACCATGCCGACGCCGGCCGGCCCCTCGACCACATATTCGAAGCCGATATAAGGATTGCGGGCATCGGGCACGACCACCGGCCGTGCCGGATCGAGCCTGTTGTCGCCGCCCTTGGCCGTCGGTTTCAGGCCCATCGAGCGCTTGTTCGGATAGAGCTGCGTCAGCTTGCCGGCGGCGTCGATATCGACGAGGATCAGATAGCCTGATTTCTTGGTGGAGACGCGCATCGCCACCTTGTCGCCGATGCTGACCGAGGTGCCGGGCAGCACGTCGACGGCAACACCCGCCTCATTGTCGGTCTTCAACGTGTTTTCGACGGCGGCGACTGGCGTCTTTGCCTCCTCGCCGGTGATGACGTCGCGGCCGAGGGCATCCGGCAGGCCGTAGAATTGCGGCACCGGCGTGAAGCGGCAATCCTCGGAATGCGCCCGGCAATATTCGTCCGATTTGCGCCTGACATAATCGAGCAGGGCGGCGTTGCTGACGTCAGGCTTGTCGGAAGCGCGCGCCACCCCTTCCTGCACGCCTTCGATGAAGCGGCGGGTGAAGACCCCGAGCGGCGGCTTGGCCTCAGTATCGACCAGCGCCCATTGGCCTGCGTTGACGGCCGACCAGACCATCGCCGTTTCGCCGCCGAAGGAGAACTTGGCTTCCTTGCCGGAGCGGTTCGGCGGCTGCAGCGACGCCAAAGCCGGGCCGAGGCAGCGCACCGTACCGCCGGCGGGTGCGGCCACCGCACTGCGGCTGCCGGGACCGACATGGCAGGCATCGATCAGCAGCGTGACACGGCGGTCCTTGAGGCTGTTCAGCCGGGCGGCGATTTCGGTCTCGCGGATCTGGTTGGTGACGGTCACCTTGGCTCCCTCGCGCACCAGCTTGGCATCGGCGGCAACCAGCGTCGGGCTCGTCGTCGCCTCGGCGCCCATTTCCTCGGAGCCCTGGCCGCTGAAATAGAGGAAGACGCGGCTGCCGGCTTGCGACTGGCGCACCAGCCAATCGTCGATTTCGGCAAGGATCGCCGCGCGGCTGGCCTTGCGGTTGGTGAGCGTATGGATCTGTTCGGGACGGTAGCCGACCGTCTTGACAAGGAAGAGCTGCATCGCCTTCACATCGTCGACTGAGCCCGTCAGCTTCGCCTCGCGCATCTCATAATCGTCGATGCCGATCAGAAGCGCGCGGTCGCCGGGAGAACGCACGGTGATCGGCAGCTCGGCAGCCGGCGCCTGAACCTCTGGCTGGTTGCCCTCGGGCGAAGCGGCTGGCGGAGTCTCCGTCGTTATCGCAGGCGCCTTCGTGGCGTCGGGCGGCGTCGTGATCGTAAGGTTGGCCTCGAGCTCATCGGCCGGCGCCTGTTTTTGCGTCGTTCCGCCCGCCGGGTCGCTCGCCGCAGGACGGCGCTTGGTGCCGATCGCCGCCACCTGGTCGCCGGCGGAAGCGCCTGAGGCGTCGGGCGCATTCGGCACGTCGCCATCGGTCTTCTCGGCGATCCAGTCGCGGAAAGCGGCGACGCGGGTGTAGACGCCGTAATGTTCGGCCTCGGCGCAGCCGGCGCCCCAGCTGACGATGCCGAGCTGGATCCAGCGCTTGTCGGGGCGCTGCGCGACCAGCGGTCCGCCACTGTCACCCTGGCAGGCGTCCTTGCCGCCCTCGGCATAACCGGCGCAGACATTGCGCTCGTCGATCGGGTTCATGCGCATCGAGCTTTCGCGGTAGGCGGCGCGGCAATCCTCGCGCGAGACGAGCGGCAGCTCAACCTCCTGCAGTTCGGTCGGCAGGTATTTGTCATCCCAGCCGTGATCGGCCTTTGTGTAGCCCCAGCCGGTGACGACGGCGGTGTGGCCGGGGCTTTCGACGGCCTCGTCCGAGGCCGAGGCGAGGATTGCCGGTTTCGAAACGGCGGGTTCGGCGAGCTTGATGAGGGCGATGTCGTTGGCGAAGACCTTGCGGTCGAAATCCTCGTGGATGATCACGTCTTCGACGGAGAGGCCAGGTTTGTCAGGCCCGTCGATGGAGATCACCTTGTCGACCTTCTGCTTTCCCTCGACGATTAGGAGGTCGCGGGCGAAGAGATCCTGCTTGCCGGAACGGCCGCTGGTGACGCAATGGGCGGCGGTCAGTATCCAGCGCGAGGAGATCAGCGAGCCGCCGCAATGGCCGCCGAAGCGGCCGCGCTGCTCGGGATCGGGCGCCAGGATCTTCACCTGCCAGGGCCATTCGCCTTTCTTTGCCGCCTGGCCGCCGATCACCCGCCCGCCATCCTCGCCGGCAAAATCCGTGTCCTGCTGCGCCAGGGCGGGAGTGGCCAGAAGCAGAAGGACGGCCGCAATGTTGAGGACCCTGCTGATCGACGTGCTCATAGCCTGGCTCCGGCGGAGGTATAGAGGACCGTAAATCCGAGGCGCGCGCCCTCGGGCAGAAGCTCGCCGAGATGTCTGGCGATGTTGCCGGCGGTGCGGCGCCTGTCGTTCTGTTTCAGGAACTCGACCAGACCAGGCATCGGCTGATCGGCGGTGACGGCGACGAGCAAGTCTGTGCCGAAGGGGGCGACGACGGAAAGGTCGAGATCGAAGGTTGCGGACATGTCGGCATCGGCTTCCCTGTCGCCGGGATAGAGGAACTGCACGGTGCCATCGCCGGTGACGTCGAACAGCACAAGCTTGCGCCCGGCAAGATCGGAAACCGTGACGCCGACGCGCTCGCCGTCGCGATGGACCTTGTCGGAGGGTGTCACCCGCACGGTCTGCGGGTTGATCTCCGACAGCCGCTTCAGCGTGTCGAGCGCGGCCATCCGGTCGACGACGAAGGGCATGTCACCGGCACCGACTTCGGAGGCGACGACATCGCCGCCGGCGATCGCCTCGCGTTTTTGCGGATCGAAGACGAGTTCGGCATGGGCGCTATCCGTCAAGTTGAACGGCGTGACGGCCGGATCGATACCCTGCAGTACCGGCTCGGAACCGAGGGCGGCGACGGTGATCGGGGCTGGCTCGGGCGGCGGTGGCGGCACGTTCGATGTCTGCGCTTCCGCCGGGCCTGCAGTGTCATAGGCATAGACGACGGCGTGGTCGAGATCCGCCCCGGGCGAGCTTTGCGTGAAGATGTTCTGCCGCTGGTCGGTGAACTGATAGACCGACTGGCGCACATATTCGAACAGCTCGCGGCGGGTCACGGCGCCATCGGCGTTGCGGTCGGCCGCGCCTTCGAAGGCGCGAGCGGTGGCATAGCTCAGCGCCCCGCGCTTCTCAGCAATGCCGGGAATCGAGATCTCCGGCGATTTGGTGTTGTCGTCGACGGCGGCCAGGAAGGTCAGCCGCTTGTAATCGAAGCCGGTGGAGAGCGCATCTGATGTCGTCGAAATAGGCGCGAGGTCATCCTCCTCGATCGTATAGGACGGCGCCTGGCGCCAGGTGATCTCGGCGCCGCGCGGATCGACGTTGCGGGTCATGCCGCCGGCATGGCAGGTATCGGCGATGAACAGCACCTCGGCGCCTTTTTGCTCCAGCTTGTGGATCAGCACCTTGAATTCGTCGCCGAAGATGCGCTCGCGCGATCCCGGCAGCCTCGTATCGAAGCCGGCCAGCACATAGACCTCGTCGCGGCCGCTCGGTTTGGAGCCCTTGACGCGCTCCGGCTCGCTCGATCCATGGCCGGCAATGCCGAGCACGACGAGATCGCCCTCGCCTGCCCTTTCCGTGACGGCGCCGATCGCATCGAAGATGCCCTGGCGATCGGCCGCGCCGTTCTTCAAGAGCGTCACGTCCTTAACGCCGAGCGAGCGCAGCGACAGGGAAAGATCCTCGGCATCGGCGACGGCGCCGTGCAGCGGCGGAACATTGCGATAGAGATCGATGCCGATCAGAACGGCTCTGACCGTGCCGCGCTCGGGAGCTTCGATCGTCCTGGCAAGGCCATCGGTGCCCGCCAGGGCAAGAAGGGCGAGTGCGGCGGCCATGGGAGCGAATGTGGACATGGCCGGTTCCCCTTCGCCCCCTCTATTCGCGGCGCCATTCGACGCGGCGGTTGAGCGCGTCGATATCGTCTTCGGTGAGGTTGGCGGTGGCGGTCACGTCCACCGGCTCGGATGCGCCGCGGCCTTCGGCATCGATCGTGGCGTCGATGCCGTGGTTCTTGAGGAAATCGGCAACGGCCTGGGCGCGGCGCTCGGAGAGCTTCTGATTATAATCGTCGCCGCCCTTGCGATCGGTATGACCGATGAGGATGACGCGGCCGGGCTTCTGCTCCTTCAGCGCTTCCAGCAATTCCTCAGCGGCTTCGGTGCCGATCGAGGTGAAGGTCGACTTGTCGAAATCGAAGGTGATCGGCACCGGGATGGAGACCGGCACGATGCCGCGCACATTTTCCGAATAGATGCCGCCGAGCACGCCGCTGCGGTGATCCTTCTCGGCCGGCACGAAGCTGCCCTGCGGATTGTCACTGGTCGGGTTGGCGGCAAGAATCCGGGCCTGGGCGGCGCGCTGGATGAGATCGGAGATCGTATCGGCCGGCGGCGCCTTCGGCGTGCGGGTCTCGTTCTTGATGATTTCGATCGCCTGCTGGTAATCGGCGGCGGCATCGGCAAAGCGGCGGGCGGAGAAATAGATCTCGCCGAGCGTGGCGGAGGCCTGCCAGAGCACCTGCGGGCTGTCGGCGGCGACGAGCAGCGGCTCATACTCGGCGATCGGCTTGTCGGCAGCCATCATTTCCTGGGCGGCGGCGAGCCTGAGGGCCGCGACGCGGCGCTGGGCGTTCACCTGAAACTGGCCGCATTCGGCGCTGACGGCGATGGCATCGGCCTCGGAAGCGGCAGCGGTGATGTCCTTGGCGGCAACGGCGGTGTTCAGCTTGTCGAGCAGGGCGTTGCAGGCCGGCGTATCGGCATTGGCAACCTCGATCTCCTCTCCGGCCTGGCCGGGTTCGGCCGAACGGCCGAAGCTCAACGGCGGCATCTTGATGCTGAAACCGCCGGGAAGCTTGAATTGCGGCATCTTGATCTGCGGCATCGGCAGCTTCGGCATATTGGTCTGGGCAGACTGGGCCGGCTGCTTGTACGGCTGCTGATATTGGCTCGGTTGTTTATATTGGTTGGGGCGGGTGGAGGCGGTGGTGTCGGCGGGGCCGATCAGCTGCAGCTCGTCGGCGGCGAGCTCCTGGCCGGGGGCCAGATTGGTGACGATCTTGTATTTCTTCGGCGGCTGTGTGGTCGCCTGTTCGACGGGTTTGGGCGCCGGCTTCGGCTTTTCGATCACCTCAGGCTTTTTGGCGACATCGGGTTTGACGGCCGGTTTCGGTTTGGGAGCGGCCGGCGGTTTCGGTGCAACGGGCGGCTTTGCCGCCTGTTCGACCGGCGCGGGTTTTGCGGTGGGAACGGCGGCGACGGGGGGCACCGCGGAGGGCGGCAGGGCCGCCGTGCTGTCGACGGTGGTCAGCGTCAGCGTCTTGCTGCTGATCTTGGTGCCGAGGCTGCGGGCTTCTTCGAGGCTGCGGGAGACGGCATCCATGCCGCCGTCGATCGAGCGGAACATGCCGCTGCCGCTGCTGCCGAGATCGGCGAAGATCGTCAGCGGCTTGGAGGAATAGAAGACCTTGATCTGTTCCTGCCCGACCGGGCCGGACACCTGCAGCCTGGCGCCGCTTGCCGGATCCGGCACCTGCACGCGCTTGCCGGCGGCAACGAGGGCATCGGTCTGATACTTGTTCGGGAAGAGCTTGGTGACGGAGCCGTTCGGCGAGACGTTCAGCACCGTAACATAGGCGTTCTCAGTCGACTGGATGAAGAGGCCGACGACTTCGCCGATGGCATATTTCGCCTCGGCGCGGTCGAAGGTGATGCTGACGGGCCCGCTCTGAGCCGGCGCTTCCGTCAGCGTGCGTTCGTTCTGCGCCCCGACCTCGGGGATCGGCGAAAAAAGCGAAAGGCATGTGGCTGCGGCTAGGATGGCTTTGCGGCTGAGCATCGGAACCTCCCCCTTCGAACAATCTCACACTGTGCTGAAGATGAGAATAGCACTGACCGGCGAAATTGGGATGGCTTTGGCTGTCTTGCTTGAGGGAGGGTTACAAATTATTTGGAGCCGGGAAGATTGTGCGAAGGCAAGGCGCGAGCAAGACTCGCAGCCGGCAATATCCGGCGTCCGTTTATAGTCAGACCGGACTAAAGCAAGGTGGTTAGTTCTTCGGCTTCTGGCCGGCGGATTTCAGAATCGAGATCAGGTCGCTCATTCCCTCCGGCGAGGAATTGTAGAGCCAGAGAATATCCGGATTGTCCGATGTGAATTCCTTGCCGGAGCCCGAGCCCATGTCGCGGCCGGGCGAGGTCGTCTCCGGCGGCTTGCCCTGGCCGGGCGTCAGCCCCTCGGCGCGTTCATGGTCGGCGATGATAGCAACGGCGGCGGCAAAGGCCTTTTCATCGTGCTGGCGCAGCGCCGCAAGCGTCGGGTTTCGCGCCGCCAGCGCATCCTCGACCGGCCCGGCAAACCCGAGGCCTGGCGTCGCAAGCGTCAGAGCCAGACCGATCGACAAGCTTATGAGCCGGGATTTCTTCATCGTCGTCACATCCGTCCAAGGGGGCGCCATCGCGCGACTAAACAACAATAGGGAGAGGCCGGATGGAAGGCAACGGCGCTCGGCGCCAATCGATTGGGAGGGGTGAAATCGGCTGGAGAGAGGTCAGAGGATCTTCAGCTGCTGCAGGCTGAGCCGGAGATTGCGCAGCATCTCGCCGAAGATTTCCTCAATCCTGCCGGTCGACCAGACCACCATCGTGCCATAAGGCGAGCGCTTGCGCTGCATGAAGCCGGCTGTCTCGAAATCGATCAGCGTCTTGCGGCAGGTCTCGCTCGACATGACGGCGACCAGGAAACGGGCGAGATTGGACTGGTCGATGGCGCCTGATTTTTCCGCCCAGTTCTGGATCAGCCGCGGCTTGGTATCGGCGGTGAACATCGAGGCGAGCGCGCGCTCCTGCGAAAGGCCGAGGCGCTGCAGCTTGGCCGGATCGCGGGTGAGCGACACCACGTAATCATTGTGCAGATCGGCGAAGCGCTCGATATCGTCGGCCGTGTTGATGCCGAAGACCTTCATCGAATAGAGAAATTCGGCCATCAGATAGGTGGGCTCCGAGCGCAACTGCGCCAGATGTTTCTCATCCTTGCTCGCCGAGGCGGCGCAGACGCGATCGGAAAATCCTATCCTTGCCGCGCGCACCTGCTCCAGCAGGCTGACATCGAGCGCCAGTTCGTCACCGTTCCAGTCCAGCATAGGCTTCCCTGCCAGTAAAACTTCAAGACGATAAACTTGTACTATTGCCGACGCCGATCTCCAAATCGTTTGGAAAGCAACGCCTTGCTGACGAGCCGCTTCTATCCTAACATTTTAAGGACTTGGGGCATGATGCCGAAAGTTGTGAACGTTTTTCCGACGGCATCATTCTCTCGCTCTCTAATTGTGAACAGGCTTCAGATTGAGGCCCCCATGGCCAAAATGATCCTGTTTCGGGGTTCACGGCAATGCGTAGTTTCAGCTCGCATATTCTGATGGCCGCAGCGATCGCAATCGCCTGGCCTGTCCTCGCCAAAGACACTGTGATGATCGAGCTTCCGGGCGGCGACGGCGCCCGTTCGGTCGGCATCATCTCCGCCAATGAGGAGGTCGAGGCGTCCGGGCCGGCGGCGATCACCGTCGGCGACGACGGCACCGTCTACATCCTCGACCAGAACAATGGCCGCGTGCTCGCCGTCGACGGCGAACGCTCGCAGGCCGATCCCGAGATCCTGCCGCTGCCGGAGAATACGGCGCCGGAGGATCTGGCCGTCGTCCATAACGAACTCTACCTCTGGTCGGACGGGATCGTGCCGCTCGAGCGCGCCACCGGCGCCGATGGCCGCTCGCAGACCCTGCGCGCCATCGACGGCGGCGATGCCGACGATTATACCCGCTCGGTCTTCGCCTCGATGGGTTCGGTGCCGCCCGGCCCGCTGAACAGCATCATCGACGAGATCGGTCGCAGCACCAGCCGGCCGCAAGCCCGCCCGCCGGTGGTCCAATACGTGCCGAGCCGCGGGCTCGGCGATATCGTTGCAGAAGTCTCGGCGGCAAACGACAAGGCGGAGATCCTGCTGCGGCGCGCGAGCTCGGAGGAGAATTTCCTCTCGCTTCAGCTCACCGGGGAAAACCGCATCGGCACCGTCGAACTGCTCGACATCGACACCACGGGCAGACCCTATGCGCTGGTCGAACTCGTGCCCGCCGACCGGCCGGAACGGACCGGCATGCTGGTGGTGCGCTTCACGCCAAACGGCGTGCTGGAGCGCATCTACGATCTGCCGATCGAACCCGGCACGGTTTTTTCCAGGCGCTTCGTGGCGATCGGCCCGCGCGGCGACGTGCTGTTTCTGCGCTCTGGGGAAAGCCGGGCGCAGGTGCTGAAACTCGAGGGGCGCGAGCCGGGCCGCAAGCTTGCCGTCGCCAGGCCGGCGAAGCCAGCAATTGCGGCCAAACCCGGAAAGGGACCTAAGGTCGCCATCCTGCCGAAATCGCGCGGCGACGTCATCGAGCGGGCGATCGGCTTCGAGACGCTGAGCTGGCTGGTGACGCCGGCGGCCTATGGCAAGGACCCGGGGCCGGCTTGCGTCAACATGAACCGCCTGCGCCGGCCATTCTACCTGTTCGGCAAACGCGGCCAGACGGTGAAGGGCGTGCCCTATTGCTGGGGCTGCAAGACGCCGCTCGAGGACTTCACCGAGGGTGTCGTCGACGGCCAGACGGCCGGCAATGTCTGCACCAAGAGCGCGCCGCAAACCAATATTCTCGGCGTAGACTGCTCCGGCTTCGTCAGCGAAGCCTGGGGGCTGAAGATGCATGTCTCGACGCGGGCGATCCCGAGCATTACGAGGCGGCTTTCCGATCCCTGGTCGCTGCAGCCGGGCGACGCGCTGAACCGGCCAGGTTCGCATGTGATGCTGTTCATGCGCTTCACCGAGGACCGCAAGGTGGAGGTGATGGAGGCGACGCCGAATGCCTGCAAGGGCCGCGTCTGCCGCAACACCTATTCACTCGGAATCCTGCTGCTGCGCGGCTACCAGCCGGTGCGCTTCAAGGGGCTGGATGGTTGAGGCGGAGATCAGGGCGCTGATCTTGAGGCCAGGCGCAACAAGCGTCGCGCCTGGCACGGGTGTTTGGATCAGATTGCCATGAACCTCTTAGAAAACAAAATCCGGAAGTCTGATCGATGGCTGCGTCTTTGCAGCGTCCACCGAAAGTGCTGCGACTGCCGCGGCTGCCGCCGGTGAAGCCAGCGAATGCTCATCGGGTATCGAAATTATTCTGATGTCGAGCTTGGCGTAGTCCACCGTGTAGTATCCGGTTGCACCCTGATGCACGGCATCCGGCCTGATCAGCAGAAGATCCTGCGCCATCGTGCCGACAAAGAGCGGCCCGCCCCAGATGTAGCGGAAGGCATAGATCGGGATGCCGGCAGGGGACGTGCCGAGGCGACGAATATCCGTCTTCAGACGGCGATCCGAATTCCACCCGCCGGTGGGACCGCCCCCAGGATCGCTGCCGCCGGAGTCACTGCCGGAACTATCACTGCTGGAGCCGCCGCCCATTCCGGACGAGCTGCCTGAGCCGCTGGAGCTCCTGTCCGATCGAGCGAAAGTCGACTCCTGGTCGTTACTTTTTGCGACGACCCTTTTCACGGTCGGCGTCTTTTTGCGGGCCGGCTGCGCGGGCTCCTCGGTGGCGAAGAGCGTCCTACCGCCCGGGTCGAAGATACAGCCCTGCAGCACGACGCCGGAGCCTGAAATGAAGGTCGAGCAGAGCAGTACACGGATGAAGACTTTACTGGTCATGTCAGGCGCCCCCGGATCACCGTTTAAAAAAGATCATATCGCGGATTTCGCTTTGCCCAGGTCGCCTTCGCAAGAAGCGTCAGCTTCTCGTTCAGCGACTTCGTCTTCGGCAGAGCCTTCAGTTCCTGTGCAGTCAATTCGGCCGAAAACGCTTCTGCGGCCTTCTTTTTGGCAGGCTCCGCCAAGGATGCGAGCTCCTTGTCGGACTGCTTTTTAGGATCGCCGGTTCCGGGGCGGTTGAGCGCGCTTGCAAGAGCGAAGTAGTGAGCGGCGGTCACCAGGCTGTCGGCATCCGAACCGTCGGCCTTGGCCATTTTGGCCCGTTCGAACGCGCTCCAATAATCGCCGCGCTCGGCGCCCATTTCCAGCCAGGAGAGGGCTGCAGCCTCGTCCTTAGGTACCCCCAACCCGTCTCTGTACATAATGCCGATGTTGCGCGGCGCATAAGGCTGGCCGCCATCCGCTGCCTTTTTGAAAAGCTCCAGCGCCTTCTCGAGGTCCTGCGGCACGCCTTTGCCGGCGCGATAGATCATCCCGAGGCTGTTCATCGAATAGATGTCGTCTCTCTTGAGACCTGACTCGTAAAAGCGAATGCCGCGTTCCATATCGGCTGGGACGTTGACGCCGTTCGAGAAGATGTAGCCCAGTTCGTTCATTGCATAGGTGTGGCCGAGGTCGGCTGCCTGGAGCATAAGCTTCAGGCCTTCCTCGGTGTCGGCTTTCACACCGCGTCCATAAAACAAGCTTTTGCCATAGGCATAGAGCGCGTAGGGATCCCCCTTCTTCGCGCCGATCGCGGCGATCTCGCTCGATTTGCCGAGATTTGCCGGGACGGAGGCTCCGACGAGATAGAGCGAAGCGAGTTCGGAAATCGCCCTGATATGGCCGGCATCCATCGCCTTCTTGATCGTCGCAAAGGCCGTCTTGGCGTCGCGGTTGGCAAGCTGGGCGCGGCCGAGCTGATAGACGAAGCGGGCAATCCCGGGATAGGCCTTCACCGCATCATCGCAGGCAGGTAGCGCGACGGCCGGATCGATTTCGTTCGGCAGCTTGCCCGCGGTCACGCCCTGCAGATCGAGGGGGGCGGCGGCTGCGCTATCGCAGGCGTCGAGCGTCGGTTTGAAGGTGACGGTGGCGGCCGGCAGGTCGTCATTGGCGGCCTGCAGCGTCAGGGCGAAAGGCTGGTTTTCGGTGCCGATCTGTGGCTCGTAGGAAAGTGCCGGAATATCGGCGGCTTCAAGCACGTGGCCGGGGCCGATCACCCGGTCGCCGGCACGCAGTGTCCCCTTGTCGGGCAGGGCCGCGACCTTGAAGGTCATCTCCGCGGCCGATGCCGGTACTTCAGGCAGACGGGCTTCGACGGGACCGACGCCGATCGTCGTGTCGACGTCGCGCGGCAGCGATTTCAGATAGGCGCCGGCATCGGCAAGCCGCGCCTGCTTCTCCTGTTCGAGTTGGGCGAGCTTGGCGCCGGCATCGGCCGAGACGGTGATGGCGACGACGCCCTGCGTCGCCTGGCCATAGGGATCGCTGACCGTATAGCCGATCAGGCCGACCGTTCCGGCGGCAACGCCCGATGAATCATAGCTCAGCGCCGTCAGCGCCGCGGCCGGCATCTTGGCGCCCTGCTCCACCGGCTTGCCGTCGAAAATGAGCTTGCCGGTCTGGGGAAGCTGGTTCAGCGTAACGAGCAGCGCCGAGCCGGTTTCGTCATGCGGCGGGGCGATCGGCAGCTTGGTCGCGGCCGCCCCCTCCGGCACGCTCACCTGCTGCATCGGTTCGACGCTCGGCGGCGGCGGGGCCGGGATGAAATAAAAGCTGTCCATCAGCGAGGAATTTTCCCAAGGGACCTGCTTGCCATTGGTCATGGCGATCACGTCGCGGCGCACATCGGTCAGGACCTGGCGGATTTCCTTGTTCGGCTCGCTGGCGCGCTTGATGAAGGATTCGGAATAGGGGCTGAGCGCCCCCTCGCCGTCGAGCGCCACCTGGCCCGGCTCCGTCGAGAAGGCAATCAGGCTGCCGAGATCGCTGTCGATGCGGGCTAGACCGCGCGTCGCGCCGACCGGTTCCAGCTTTTCCGCCATCCAGAATTTCTGCGTATTGAACGGGTTGTTGCGGCAAGCATCGAGAAAGATCAGCTGCACGCGCGAATTCTGCTTGAGATGATTCAGGATGAGGTCGAGCGGCATGGTCTGCGTCTCGACGTCATAGGGCGTTTCCAGCGTGGCATCGACCGGCACGATGAAATTCTGGCCGCCGACCTGGATGCCGTGGCCGGAATAATAGATGAGACCGGCCTCCGCATTATGGGTCGAGCGCAGGAAGCTGCGCACCGTGTTTTCAAGCCCGATGCGATCGACATTGATGCCGATCGTCACGTCGAACCCGGCCCTGCGCAGAGTGTTTGCAACTTCCTGGACATCGTTTGCGGGATTGGGCAATGAGGGCAGCGTCTTATAAACGGAGTTGCCGACGATTAATGCGACCCGCCGGCCATCCTGATCACCGGATGCGGCGGCAGCGGGTTGTTCAAACCCGAGAAAGATCAATGCTGTCAGGAAGATCAGCAGTATAGCCGCAAAGCGGTTCTTTCCGTGAAACTCGGGCATAGCTCCACCGCAGATAGTACTGGTTGGATGATTTATTGACCGACCGAATAAAAGTATTCCTGCGACTGTAAAAAAGCAAGTTTGGTTACTTCCAAGGCAATTGGAGGGCTTCCAACAAATGTATCGTTAAGGGTCCGTAGCCACGTGCGGGCGCGAATGTGCCGGTCAATCGAAAGGACGAGGTCGATCGGATGCTTCGCTGATCACTGCTCAAAAATTTAGCAAATGCCGCAAAGTGTACACAGTAACAGGCAACCAAGGAACGGGCGCTAGAAAAATCAAAGGGTTATAAGCTGGCACACCTCTTGCAGAGAATGCGCTGAGTTGGTGGCTAGGGTTCCGGCGCTTTTCTGAAGCGCGGCTGGTCCGAGAGCCACCACCGGCGGAGGAGAAATCCCGCCGGGTGCACGGCGGGACAAAAGCCCGGGAGACCTCGTAAGCCAAGGGATTGGTGGCACGATGGTCTTTGCCGATCCCTTTTGAAGAAAAGCAGAAGGGGAATTTCAATGCAGACTTTTTCGAAGATTGTTTCGACCACAGCGCTGGCGGTATCGCTGATGCTTGGGCCTGCTTCCGTCGCAGAGGCAGAACAGAAGAGCGAATTCAAGGTGGCCTGGTCCATCTATGTCGGCTGGATGCCCTGGGGCTACGCGGCCGACCACGGCATCGTCAAGAAATGGGCCGACAAATACGGCATCAAGATCGAGGTCACCCAGTTCAACGACTATGTGGAATCGATGAACCAGTACACGGCCGGCGCCTTCGATGCCGTGACGCTGACCAACATGGATGGCCTGTCGATCCCGGCCGCCGGTGGCGTCGATACGACAGCCGTGATCGTCGGCGACTTTTCGAACGGCAATGACGCCGTGATCCTGAAGGACAAGTCGAGCCTTGCCGATATCAAGGGCCAGAACGTCAACCTCGTCGAGTTCTCGGTCTCGCACTATCTGCTCGCCCGCGCGCTCGAAAGCATCAAGCTGGCGGAGCGCGACGTGAAGGTCGTCAACACATCGGATGCCGACATGGTCGCCGCCTACAAGACACCTGATGTCACAGCCGTCGTCACCTGGAATCCGCTGGTTTCCACCATCCTCGAAGATCCCTCGGCCAAGAAGGTTTTCGACAGCTCGCAAGTGCCGGGCGAAATCATCGACTTGATGGTCGCCAATAGCAGCGTGCTGAAAGACAATCCGAACTTCGGTAAGGCGCTTGCCGGCATCTGGTATGAGACGGCAGCTCTGCTGCGGGCAGACAGCACCGAAGGCAAGGCCGCCCGCGAGGCCATGGGCTCGGCGTCGGGCACCGATCTCGCCGGCTTCGAAGCCCAGCTTGCCGCCACCAAGCTCTTCGACAAGCCGGCCGATGCCGTTGCCTTCACCGCTTCGCCCAATCTGCCGAAGACCATGGATCTGGTGCGCAACTTCCTCTTCGAGAAGGGACTGCTCGGCAATGGCGCGCCATCCGCCGACGTTATCGGCATCGAAATGCCTGATGGCAAGGTGCTGGGCGATGCTGGCAACGTGAAGCTGCGCTTCACCGAGGCCTATATGAAGGCCGCCGCCGACGGTTCGCTCTGATCGCAACGGGGGCGCGATCTGCCCGCGCTTCCTCCCCTTCATCAGCGGAGCATTTCCCATGCGTTGGATCAACACGAGGCCGAGCCGGGGCGCCCAGTTCGCCTTGACGATGCTGCCCTTCGTGCTGCTCGCCCTTGCCTATGCCTTCGGCTCGGCCGCGCGACTGACTGATAATGCCAATGACAAGCTTCTGCCGAGCCTTGCCGGATTTGCCGACGCGATCAACCGTCTGGCCTTCGTCGCCGACTCGCGTACCGGTGAATTTCTGCTCTGGTCGGACACGGGCGCGAGCCTCATTCGCCTGCTCTCCGGCCTCGGCCTTTCGACTGCGGTGGCGCTCGTTATCGGCATGCTGATCGGCATGCTGCCCTATCTCAGGGCGCTGCTCGCTCCTTTCATCGCCGTCATTTCCATGGTGCCGCCGCTGGCGCTGCTGCCGATCCTCTTCATCGTCATGGGACTTGGCGAGACGTCGAAGATCGCCCTCATCGTCATCGGCGTCGCGCCGACGATGATCCGCGATCTGGCGCTGAAGGCGCTGGAATTGCCGCGCGAACAGATCGTCAAGGCCGAGACGCTCGGCGGCTCCTCCTGGCAGATCGGACTGCGTGTCGTGCTGCCGCAAATCCTGCCGCGGCTGATCACCTGCCTCAGACTGCAGCTCGGCCCGGCCTGGCTGTTCCTGATCGCAGCCGAGGCGATCTCGTCGGATTCAGGCCTCGGCTACCGCATCTTCCTCGTCCGCCGCTACCTGTCGATGGATATCATCTTCCCCTATGTCGTCTGGATTACCCTGCTTGCCGTGGTCATGAACGCCCTGCTCGATCGCCTGCGCATCGCCGTCTTCCCCTGGTCGGAGCTGGAGAAGCAGGCATGAGCGAGTTGAAGATCGAAAGGGTCTGGAAGGAATATGGCGACCAGATCGTGCTCGAAAATGTGTCCCTGACCGTCGCCTCGCGTGCCTTCGTCGCCCTTGTCGGACCCTCCGGCTGCGGCAAGACCACCTTCCTGCGGATGCTGCTCGGACAGGAGCAGCCGACAAAGGGCAAGATCCTGCTCGACGGCGAGCCTCTGCCGCCGGAGCCCGGTCCGGACCGTGGCGTCGTCTTCCAGCGCTATTCCGTCTTTCCGCACCTGACGGTGCTCGGCAATGTGCTGCTCGGCAAGGAATTTTCCGCTGCGCGCCACAAGGCCAAGCTTTTCGGCGCGGCACGCCGCAATGCGATCGAAGAAGCGCGCCAGTTGATTGCCGAGGTCGGGCTCGCCGGTTCGGAGAACAAATATCCGGCTCAGCTTTCCGGCGGCATGCAGCAGCGCCTGGCGCTCGCCCAGGCGCTCATCATGAAGCCGAAGGTGCTGCTGCTCGATGAACCCTTCGGCGCGCTCGATCCCGGTATTCGCGCCGAAATCCACACGCTGATGAAGCGACTCTGGCATGAAACGCAGATGACCGTCGTCATGGTTACCCATGACATGCGCGAGGCCTTCACGCTCGCAAGCCGCGTCGTCGCCTTCGAACGCCGCCGCGACCGGCCGGAGGAGAAGGAGCGTTACGGCGCCACCATCACCAAGGATATTGCCATCTGGCCGCCGCGCCTTGCCGGGCAGCCATCGATCTTCAGCCCCGACCGGGACGGCCCGGTCGCTTCCCTGGGGCGCAGCCGGGACGACCTGGCACCATCAGGAGAGACGCTATGATGCATGTGAGACGCTCGCCCGAAGAAATTGCCGCCAATCGCGCGCGTTACGAGGAGCACCAGAAAAAGGGGCTGGAATTTGCGCCCAAGGCCCTGCCCGGTCCAAGCCCGCTGCCGGCACCGGCCATCGAAGCCGCCGCGATCATCCATCAGGAGACCATCCCCGGAGGCTGGTACTGGTCGACAAAACTCTTGCGTGACGAGGCGATCCGCATCGACCAGGGCGAGGGCAATTCCACCGTGGCGCTCATCGCCTGGAATGCCGAGGATGCGAGCGAGCGGATCAATCTCGTCGACACCGCCAAGATCCAGTGGACGACGGCGCTCGGCAAAGGGCGTGTGATCTTTTCCGACATGGGCCGCGTCATGTTCTCGATAATCGAGGACAGTTCCGGCGCCCATGACTGCCTGATGGGCGGCTCGACGGCGGCGTCGAACGCCGCGAAATATCCCGGCGAAAAAACGCGCAACACCCGCGACAACCTGATCCTCATCGCCGTCAAGCTCGGCCTCGACAGGCGCGATATACCCGGCATCCTCAACCTCTTCGCACCCGTCCGCCTGGCCGAGGCCGGTGGTTTCGGCTGGCAGGGCAAGCGCTCTAACACCGGCGATTACGTCGAACTGCGCGCCGAGATGGACATGCTGGTCGGCTTTTCCACCTGCCCGCATCCGCTCGATTCCGATTCAACCTATCAGCCGAAGCCCGTCGTCATCACCCGCTACAAGGCGGCAGTCCCGGCTGCCGATGATCTTTGCCGCGCGGCAACGGCCGAAGCCGTGCGCGGTTTCGAGAACAACGCCCTGATGCAGGCCTGAGGAGAAGACGATGTCCGATTTCATCCAGACCTCTCCTGCCCGTACTGTTCAGAATGCTGTGCAGGATCATTTCATTCCGGCCGAAGCCCCATGGTCTGGCGTCGTGCGCAAGGGCCAGACCATCCGCATCGAGGACAGTCTTGGCCAGCAGGCGATCGACACGCTCTTCTATCGTGCCGACGATTTCGCCGAGCGCTATTCCAATCAGGATACGATGCGCATGCAGGGCGCTGCCTATATCGGCATCGGCACGAAGATCATATCGAATGAAGGCAATGTTATGCTGACCATGACGGCTGACAGCTGCGGCCGCCATGACACGTCTGCCGGCGCCTGTTCCTGCGAGAGCAATACGGTGCGCTTCGGCCATGGCACGAAATACCTGCATGCCTGCCGCGACAACTTCGTCCTCGAGGTCAGCAAACACGGCATGGGCAAGCGCGACATCGTGCCCAACATCAATTTCTTCATGAACGTGCCGATCAAGCCGAATGGCGAGATGACCATCGTCGACGGTATTTCGGCGCCTGGCGACTATGTCGAACTCGTCGCGGAAATGGACGTGCTCTGCGTCATCTCCAATTGCCCGCAGATCAACAACCCCTGTAACGGCTTCGATCCGACGCCGATCCGGGTGCTGATCTGGGACGGCGAGGACTGAGCATGTTCAAGAAAGTCCTGATCGCCAACCGGGGCGAAATCGCCGTGCGGGTTATCAAGACGCTGCGACGGATGGGCATTGCCTCCGTCGCGGTCTATTCCGATGCCGACCGCTTCGCCAAGCCCGCTATGATGGCGGATGAGGCGATCCGTCTCGGGCCGGCGCCGGCCAGCGAAAGCTATTTGAATGTCGACGCCGTCATTGCCGCCTGCAAGGCGACGGGGGCCGAGGCAGTGCATCCGGGCTACGGCTTCCTGTCGGAAAATATCGGTTTTGCCGAGCGCCTTGCCGCCGAAGGCATCACCTTCATCGGCCCCCGGCCCGAGCACCTCTCTGCCTTTGGCCTGAAGCATACGGCCCGCGAACTCGCCAATGCGAGCGGCGTGCCGCTGTTGCCCGGCACGAGCCTGCTTTCGAGCGCCGATGAAGCGCTCGCTGCGGCCGAAGAAACCGGCTATCCCGTGATGCTGAAAAGCACGGCCGGCGGCGGCGGCATCGGCATGCAGCTCTGTGCCGATGCCGAAAGCCTGAAGGCGTCCTTCGAAAGCGTGCAGCGTACGGCGCGGGCAAGCTTCGGCGATGCACGCGTCTATATCGAGCGTTTCGTGGCCGAGGCACGGCATGTCGAAGTGCAGATCTTCGGCAACGGCCAAGGCAAGGTCATCGCGCTCGGCGAGCGCGATTGCTCGCTGCAGCGGCGGAACCAGAAGGTGGTCGAGGAGACCCCGGCCCCCGGACTTTCGGCCGCGACCCGCGCCCGCCTGCATAAGTCGGCCGTCGATCTTGGTGCCGTGGTCTCCTACGAGTCCGCCGGCACCGTGGAATTCATCTACGATCCCCAGCGCGATGAATTCTACTTCCTTGAGGTCAACACCCGCCTGCAGGTCGAACATCCCGTCACCGAAGCTGTGTTCGGCATCGATCTCGTCGAATGGATGATCCGTCAGGCGGCCGGCGAGGACGTGCTCTCGGGCGCCGAGGCCCCGCAGCCGAAGGGAGCGGCGATTGAAGTGCGTGTCTATGCCGAGATGCCGCATGCAGATTTCCGCCCGAGCGCCGGCCTGCTGACGGAGGTGTCCTTCCCGCAAGATGGGCGCATCGACGGCTGGATCGAGACCGGCACGGAGGTCACGCCCTTCTACGATCCGATGCTCGCCAAGGTGATCGTGTCAGCCGAGGACCGAACGGCGGCGATCGAAAAGCTGAAGGCGGCACTTGGCGAAACATCGATATCGGGCATCGAAACCAATCTCGACTATCTCAGGGCCATCGCCAGCTCCGAGCTTCTGGCGAGCGGCAAGGTGGCGACGACGGCGCTACGTGATTTTTCCTTCGTCCCCGATGTCATCGAGGTGATTGCGCCGGGCGCGCAATCGAGCATTCAGGAACTGCCGGGCCGGCTTGGCCTCTGGCATGTCGGCGTGCCGCCGAGCGGTCCGATGGATGAGCGTTCCTTCCGCCACGCCAACCGTCTCGTCGGCAATGGCGACAAGGTCGCAGCCCTGGAGCTGACGGTTTCCGGCCCGATGCTGAAATTCCATACCGATACGACGGTTGCCCTTGCCGGCGCCAGGATGGCGATGAGCATCGACGGCGTGAATCTGCCGCATGGCAAGGCGGTGACCATCCGCGCCGGCCAGGTCCTCGCAATCGGCAGCATCGATGGACCGGGGCAGCGGGCTTACCTTGCCGTAGGAGGCGGCTTTGCCGCCCCCGTCGTGCTCGGCTCGCGTGCCACTTTCGGTCTCGGCCAGTTCGGCGGCAATGCCACCGGCACGCTGAAAACCGGGCATGTGCTACATCTTGCCCGCCAGGCGGCCACCGAGGCGCCTAAGCCGGCAACAGAGCCTGCGGAATTGACGAGCGAATGGGACGTCGGCATCGTCTATGGTCCGCATGGCGCGCCCGATTTCTTCCAGGACGGCGATATCGAGACGCTGTTTTCGACGAGTTACGAGGTGCATTTCAACAGCGCCCGCACCGGCGTGCGCCTGATCGGCCCCGCACCGAAATGGGCGCGCAGCGATGGCGGCGAGGCTGGCCTCCATCCCTCCAACCTGCATGACAATGCCTATGCAATCGGGGCGATCGATTTCACCGGCGACATGCCGATCATTCTGGGGCCTGACGGCCCGAGCCTCGGCGGCTTCGTCTGCCCGGCGGTCATCGCCCGAGACGAACAATGGAAGATGGGCCAGTTCAAGCCGGGTGATCGCATCCGCTTTCATCCCGTCGCCCGGTCCGAAGATCCCATCGCCGGTCCGGCGGTGCATCGGGCGAAACAGGATGCCGGTTCGCCTATCGTTGGTAAACGTGACAGCGGGCCCGTTTCCGTCGTTTATCGCCGCCAGGGCGATGACAACCTGTTGGTCGAATACGGGCCGATGACGCTCGATATCGCCCTGCGGCTGAGGGTGCATCTGCTCATGCAGGCCGTCTCGCAGGCCCGTCTGCCCGGCATCGTCGATCTCACGCCCGGCATTCGCTCGCTGCAGATCCATTATGACGGCACGACGGTGACCCGCAATCGCCTGCTCGGCCTGCTGGCCGAAATCGAAGCGAGCCTGCCGGCGGCCCAGGACGTCACCGTGCCGAGCCGCATCGTGCATCTGCCGCTTTCCTGGAACGACCCGGACGCGGAACTTGCGATGCGCAAATATCAGGAACTCGTGCGGCCGAATGCGCCTTGGTGCCCTGACAACATCGAGTTCATCCGCCGCATCAACGGGCTGGCAGACGAACAGGCCGTGCGCGACGTCGTCTTCGATGCGAGCTACCTCGTGCTCGGCCTCGGCGACGTCTATCTCGGCGCACCGGTGGCGACCCCGGTCGATCCGCGCCATCGGCTGGTAACGACGAAGTACAATCCCGCCCGCACCTGGACGCCTGAAAATGCCGTCGGCATCGGCGGGGCCTATATGTGCATCTACGGCATGGAAGGACCCGGCGGCTACCAACTCTTCGGGCGCACCATCCAAGTTTGGAATACCTGGCGCCAGACGCCGGTCTTTGCCAAGGGCAAGCCGTGGCTGCTCGACTTTTTCGATCAGATCCGTTTCTTCCCGGTCACCCATCAGGAATTGGCGGAAGCCCGCAGCGCCTTTCCGCATGGCGGTTATCCCGTCAAGATCGAGGAGACGGAATTTTCCTACGCCGCCTATGAGCAGGAATTGCAGGCGAATGCCGCCTCGATCGCGACCTTCAAGGCACGCCAGCAGGCCGCCTTCGACGCCGAACGCCAGCGGTGGAAGGAGGCGGGTCTCGACAGCTTCGTTACCGACGAAGGCACCGGCGAAAGCCCGGATGGGGACATTCCCCAAGGCTGCTTCGGCGTTGCAAGCGCCGTGCCCGGCAATATCTGGAAACTGCTGGTCGAGCCGGGCGCACCGGTTGCGGCCGGCGACACGCTTGCCATCATCGAATCCATGAAAATGGAAATCAACGTCACCGCACATGCGCCAGGCCGTGTCCGCGATCTGCGCGCCGGGCCCGGACGAAACGTCAAAGCGGGCGATATCATTGTTGTTCTGGAGGAGTGCTGACCCATGCTGCCGACCATTCTTGATCTGACCAGCCTTCGCGCAGCCTATGAGGCAGGCAAAAGCCCGCTCGATATTATCGAGATCGTCATTGCCCGTCGCAATGACGCGACGGATCCCGCTATCTTCATCACGCCGGCGCCTGATGAAGCCTTGCGGGCCGAGGCACGAGCTCTGATGGAACGGGCGCCTGATCCCAACAGCCTGCCGCTTTGGGGCATTCCCTTCGCGGTGAAAGACAATATCGACGTGGCGGGACTGCCGACGACAGCCGCCTGCCCTGCCTTTTCCTACCGGCCGGAGACGGACGCAACCGTCGTCGCGAGGCTGCGGGCTGCAGGCGCGATCGTCATCGGCAAGACCAATCTCGACCAGTTCGCCACCGGTCTTAACGGCACGCGCTCGCCCTACGGAGCCCCACGCTCGGTCTTCGACAAGAACTATGTGTCGGGCGGCTCGAGTTCCGGCTCGGCGGTTGCCGTCGCCTCGGGCCTGGCAAGCTTCGCGCTTGGCACTGACACGGCCGGCTCCGGTCGCGTGCCGGCGGCTTTCAACAATCTCGTCGGCATCAAACCGACTCCGGGGCTGGTGCCAAATGTCGGGGTCGTGCCGGCCTGCCGCAGCGTCGATGTCGTCACCATCTTTGCCCCGACGGTCGGCGACGGCGTCGCGATCCGCAAGGTGATGGAAGGTTACGATGCCGCCGATCCCTTCTCGCGCAAGGCGGTTCCGGCCAGCCTGCCAGCCTCCGGTCTGCGGATCGGTGTGCTCGACGGAGCCGAGCGGGAATTCTTCGGCAACAGGCAAGTCGAAGCTCTCTATGACGCCGCGATCGAAAGGGCGCGCGCGCTCGGTGCCACCATCGTTCCCTTCGACTATGCACCATTTCGGCAGGCAGCAGAGCTGCTCTACAACGGTCCCTGGGTCGCCGAGCGGCTGGCGGCGGTGAAGGATTTTCTGGCCACGAATGGCCCGGACTTCGATCCGACGGTTCGCACCATTATCGAGGGCGCGAAAGCCTATGACGCCGTCGCCGCCTTCGAAGGCAGATACAAGCTCGAGGCGCTGCGTCAGAAGACCGTGAAGGAATGGGAAAAGGCTGATATCCTGATGCTGCCGACCTCGCCGACCACCTACACGGTCGACGAGATGATGGCGGATCCGATTGTGAAAAACGGCCATTTCGGCCGGTACACCAACTTCGCCAATCTTCTCGGCTGCGCCGCGATCGCCGTTCCAGCCGGCTTCGACGCCGACGGTCATCTCCCGGCCGGCGTGACTCTGATTGGTCCGGCCTTTACCGATGACGCTCTCGGCCCCTTCGCCGATGCCATGCACCGTGCCGCGAACGCCGGCATGGGCAAGGACCGCCTCTCGGCAATCCCCGAGGCGATCCGCGTGCCGTCGGAAGATGACGGCTTGGTGCCAATTGTCGTCGTCGGGGCGCATCTGAGCGGCATGCCTCTCAACCACGAATTGACGCGACCGGGCGGCAGGCGCATCAAATCCTGCCGTACTGCACCGGATTACCGCCTCTTCGTTCTGCCGGGTACCCTCCCGCCGAAGCCAGGCCTGATCCGTGAACCCGGTTTTGACGGCAAGGGTCTCGAAGTCGAGGTGTGGAAAGTCACTCCGGAGGCTTTCGGGCGCTTTGTCCAGAACATCCCGGCCCCGCTCGGCATCGGCAAGGTAACGCTCGATGACGGTTCCCAGATTCCCGGTTTTCTCTGCGAGGCTCATGCCATCGAAGGCGCGCGCGAAATTACGGAATTGGGGGGCTGGCGCGCCTACGTCTCAGAGCAAATGAAAAAAGCATGAAGCATCGTCTCAAAAAAATCCTGCTGGCGATACTTGCGGGCCTTGAGGCACGAAGTGCTTCAAGGCGGTTCGGCCACCGCAGGATTTCATGACAAGTCAGGGCCGAGACAATATCGCATTTGCTATAATTTTTGCTTCGACGCCTGAGGGCGATCGCGAACAAGAAGTTCGCTGAGTTATGGACAAAGGCCAGCCGCTGCAGTTGCGGCGGCCATCGCTGTCCCCTTGTCGCAGATGACCTGCAAGATTTCAGGTGCCTCGCGCGCTCGGCTCTCCGGTTGTTGCAAACACCGCGCTCGCATCGCTGACCATCACAACGTGGGAATAAGCTGCCTGTGCGGCAGCGATGCCATCCGCTCGCATGACGGCCATCACGATCCGACCGTGTTCCTCGTAGGACCTTGCCAAGCGACCGGGCAGCCGAAACTGCGCCCGCCGAAATGGGGCGAGCCGTGCCCGTGTCTGCGTCACCATCTCAAAGATGTGATCATTATGCGCCCCGCGATAAAGGCGGGTGTGGAATTCCGTGTTATGCGCCGAATACTCCTCTTCCGCGCCGGCATGCACGAGCCTCATTGTGGCCTTATGCTCCAACTCCAACGTGCGCCGCTCGTCGACTGTCATACGCTCGGCCGAGAGCCTGGCGCAGATCGCTTCGAGTTCCGCCATCGCCTCGAACATCGAATGCAGATAGGTTTCGGTCACGGTGGTGACGACGGCGCTGCGGTTCGGCTCCCGGTCGACAAGCCCCATCGCCCCGAGTTCACGGAGCGCCTCGCGCACCGGTGTGCGCGACACTTCGAAACGAGCAGCCAGCGAGACCTCATCAAGCTTCTCGCCCGGCAGCATCTGTCCGGTCACGATCATGTCCGCGATCGCCCGCACCATCTGCTCGACGGTCGTCCCCGCTCTGATGATTTCTCTGCGCCTGATTTGCTTCAAGGAATGATTCTACATTTTTATGATTGCATACACATGCCCGCTCAAGCTGGCAAAGTCAAACATCAGTATATATGATTGATGTATCTAGCAAAAATGTATTCTGCACCATCGGATTCCCAACACTTCCAACCCAGCGACCGAGATTTCGGACGATTTTATAGGCTATGCATATTTTTTCATCTAATCTCAAGATGAAATTGCATGCACTTCTTGGATATCGGCCGCAGGCGTGACAATTTCACTCGTGAAATCAATATAATAAAATCTGGCATGACCATTGCATACACTTTTCTGTAACCAATCGAAAACGGCAAAACTGCCGTCAGGGGAGCATTCCGATGACCAGACTCCTTTCCATGAAACGACGTCATTTTCTTCAGGCTTCCGCCGCCGCCACTCTCGTCGGCGCGGCGCCCGGTCTCCTCTCCTCCCGCGCGCTCGCGCAGACGGCCCTTACCGTCGGCTTCGTCTATGTCGGTCCCAAGGATGACTATGGCTACAACCAGGCGCATGCAGAGGGTGCTGCCGCCGTCAAGGCGGTGCCCGGCGTCACCGTCGTCGAGGAAGAGAACGTGCCCGAGACGGTGGACGTTCAGAAGACGATGGAATCGATGATCAATCTCGATGGCGCCACCCTGCTCTTCCCGACCTCCTTCGGCTATTTCGATCCGCATATGCTGGCCATGGCCGCCAAACATCCGGACATCCAGTTCCGCCATTGCGGCGGGCTATGGCAGGAGGGCAAGCACCCCGCCAATACCGGCTCCTATTTCGGTTATATTTTCCAGGGCCAGTATCTGAATGGCATCGCTGCCGGCCATGCGACGAAGAGCAAGAAGATCGGCTTCATCGCGGCCAAGCCGATCCCACAGGTGCTGCAGAACATTAATGCCTTCCTGCTCGGCGCACGCGCAGTCGATCCGACCATTACCTGCCAGGTGATTTTCACCGGCGAATGGTCGCTTGCGGTCAAGGAGGCGGAAGCCACCAACGCGCTGGTCGATCAGGGCGCGGACGTCATCACCTGCCATGTCGACAGTCCAAAGGTGGTCGTGGAAACCGCCGCCGGCCGCGGCGCCTTCGTCTGCGGCTATCACGCCAATCAGAGCCCTCTTGCGCCGGAGAAATACCTCACGGGCGCTGAATGGGCCTGGGGCAATGTCTATGGCGACTTCGTCAAGAAGGCGCAGGCCGGCGAAAAGCTCGGCAATTTCGTGCGTGGCGGCCTGAAGGACGGTTTCGTCAAGATGAGCGCGCTCGGCCCCGGCGTTTCCGAAGCGGGCCGCAAGGCATTCGAGGCGACGCATGCCGAAATGATGAAGGGCGGCTTCTCGGTCTTCAAGGGGCCGCTGAAGGATAACAAGGGCAACACCGTCGTCGCGGCCGACAAGAGCTACGCCGAAGACGCGATCGAGCTCGAAAGCATGAACTATCTGGTCGAGGGCGTCGTCGGATCCACGGCGTAAACCGCGTGAGGGAGAAGCGCCATGACCGTTCAGGCCAATGATCCCGCAATATCAGTCGCTTCCGACAACCCAGCCGCGCTGCGCCCCGTGCTCGAATGGATCGCACGCAGGGCCGAACCTGTGGTCATCGGCCTTGCGGCCATCCTGATCGGGCTCGGGCTCTTCTCCCTCTTCATCCTGGCGATCGGCAAATCGCCGGCCATGCTCTTCCAGCTCATGTATACCGGCGGCTTCGGCAGCTGGTTTTCGGTGCAGAACAGCTTAAGCCGTGCCGCACCCCTTCTCCTGACGGCACTCTGCGTCGCCCTGCCCGCCCGCCTCGGCCTCGTCATCATCGGCGGGGAAGGAGCGGTCGTGCTGGGCGGCGTTGCCGCCGCAGCCATGGCCATGCCGCTCGTCGGCGCGGCCCCCGCGTTTCCCGCTCTTGTTCTGATGGCGATTGCCGCCATGGTCGTCGGCGGCATCTGGATCGGCTTTGCCGGCTTCCTGCGCCATTACCGCGGCGTCAACGAAACCATTTCTTCGCTGCTGCTCTCCTATATCGCCATTGCCCTGATGAACCAGTTCGTCGAGGGGCCGCTACGCGATCCGGCCAGTCTCAACAAGCCCTCGACCAAGCCGCTGCCGCCCGAATACATGCTCGGCAACATTCCCGGCATGGATGTGCATTGGGGCCTCGTGATCGGCATGCTCGCCTGCATCCTCTCCTGGATATTGATCGAGGTGACGAGCTTCGGTTTTGCGGCACGCATCGCCGGCGGCAATGTGCGCGCCGCCCAGATCCAAGGTCTGCCGGTCGGCAGGCTGATCGCAGGCTTTTCCGCGATCGCCGGCAGCTTCGCAGGTCTTGCCGGCATGATCGAGGTCGTGGCCGTCCAGGGGAGCGCCAATGCCTCGCTCGCCGCGGGTTATGGCTATACCGGCATCCTCGTCGCCTTCCTCGCCCGCCACAATCCGCTGGCGATCATCCCGGTCGCCATCCTGCTCGGGGGCATCGATGCTTCCGGCGGCCTCATCCAGCGCCGCATGGGCCTGCCCGATGCCACCGTGCTGGTGCTGCAGGGTACGCTCTTCATCATCATCCTCTTCTGCGAGACCTTCTACGGGCGCTTCAAGATCTTCAATCCCGACCTCTGGAAAAGGAGCCTCTGATGGAAGAGACGGGCATCGGCATCTGGGGCGTGCCGCTCGCGATCCTGGCGGGCGCCATCCGCGTATCCACCCCCTTCATCTTCGTCAGCCTCGGCGAGACGATCACCGAGAGGTCCGGCCGCATCAATCTCGGTCTGGAAGGGACGCTCGTCTTCGGTGCGATGACGGCCTACGCGGTGGCCGTCATGACCAACTCGCCCTGGCTCGGCGTGCTCGCCGCCATGGCGACCGGCGCCATCTTCGGTCTCGTTCACGGCTGGATCTGCAAATGGCCGAAGGTGAACGACATCGCGATCGGCATCGCCATGATGCAGTTCGGCTTGGGCCTCGCCTTCTTCCTCGGCAAGTCCTTCATTCAGCCTGCAGCGCCGCATCTGCCGTCGATTCCCTTCGGTTTCTGGTCGAGCCTGCCGCAGATCCAGGCAGCGCTGAACATCAATGTTCTCTTCATCCTGGGGGCCTTGCTGGCCTTCACCCTCTGGTGGGCCTTCCGGAATACGCGGCTGGGGCTCATCCTGCGCGTCGTCGGTGACAGCACGGATGCGGCGCGCGCCATGGGCATCAATCCGGATCGGGTGCGCCTGCTGGCCACTGCCGTCGGCGGGTCGCTGGCGGCGATCGGCGGCGCCTACCTATCGCTCTATTATCCCGGATCGTGGAACGAGGGCATTTCTTCAGGCCAAGGCCTGATGGCCGTCGCACTCGTCATCTTCGCCCGCTGGAACCCGATCGGCTGCTTCCTCGCCGCGCTGCTATTCGGCGGCGCCGGTGCGCTCGGGCCGGCGTTGCAATCGATCGGCGTTACCCAGGGCTATTATCTCTTCTATGCCGCGCCCTACGTGCTCACCCTCGTCATCATGATCGCGACCTCCTCACCGACACGTTCGCTTGCCGGTGCGCCGGGGGCGCTCTCGCTGACGAAGTGAGGCGGGAGCAGCTGATGTCCACAACTGCGGCGCATTGAACGGATCGAAACGGTCGAACCGCGGCAGCAAAACATTCAAACCTGCGGGTGAATAGGAGAAGAAGACGATGGACGCCATGGTCGAGACCAAAGGACATTATATCGACGCCGATCCCTATCCCTGGCCCTATAACGGCGCCCTGCGCCCGGACAATACGGCCCTCATCATCATCGACATGCAGACCGATTTCTGCGGCAAGGGCGGTTATGTCGATCACATGGGTTACGATCTGTCGCTGGTTCAGGCGCCGATCGAACCGATCAAGCGCGTGCTGGCCGCCATGCGCGCCAAGGGCTATCACATCATCCACACCCGCGAGGGTCATCGCCCCGATCTCGCCGACCTGCCGGCCAACAAGCGCTGGCGTTCACAGCGCATTGGCGCAGGCATCGGCGATCCTGGCCCGTGCGGACGCATCCTCACACGCGGCGAACCCGGCTGGGACATCATTCCTGAACTCTACCCGATCGAAGGCGAGACGATCATCGATAAGCCCGGCAAGGGCTCGTTTTGCGCCACCGACCTGGAGCTGATCCTCAACCAGAAGCGCATCGAGAACATCATCCTCACCGGGATCACCACCGACGTCTGCGTTTCAACCACGATGCGCGAGGCGAACGACCGCGGCTTCGAATGCCTGCTGCTGGAAGACTGCTGCGGCGCGACCGATTACGGCAATCATCTCGCTGCCATCAAGATGGTGAAGATGCAGGGCGGCGTCTTCGGCTCCGTCTCCAATTCCGCAACGCTCGTGAGCCAGCTGCCATGAGCACGATCCGCGACACGCCACTCCCGCAGGCCGGCAAGGCCGTCAGCATCGATACGATAGACATGACAATGCGCTTCGGCAGCTTCACCGCGCTTGACCATGTCTCGATCAAGGTGCCAGCCGGTAGTTTCCATGCGCTGCTCGGCGAGAACGGCGCCGGCAAGTCGACGCTCGTCAAATGCATCATGGGTTTCTATCACGCGACAGCGGGCTCGCTCTCCATCGATGGCCGCGAAGTGGCGATCGCATCGCCCAGGGACGCGGCGACCTATGGCCTCGGCATGGTCTATCAGCACTTCACGCTGGTCCCGTCGCTGACGGGTGCCGAAAACCTCGTCATCAGCCGCGCCGAAGTCCCTGCTGTCATCAACTGGACGAAGGAGCGGAAGGATCTCGCCGCCTTCATGGAGCGCATGCCCTTTCAGATTCCGCTGGATCGCCCGGTCAGCGAACTGGCCGCCGGCGAGAAACAGAAGCTCGAGATCGTCAAGCAGCTCTATCTCGGCCGCTCCTTTCTGGTCCTCGACGAGCCGACCTCGGTGCTGACGCCCGCAGAAGCCGACGAGATACTCGGCCTCGTGCGCGGGATGACGGAGCGCGGCGAACTGACCGTGCTGATGATCTCCCACAAGTTCCATGAGGTGACGAAGTTTGCCAATGCCGTATCGATTCTGCGGCGCGGCAAGCTTGTCGGCTCTGGAAAAGTCGGGGAAGTCTCCACGGCCGAGATGGCGACGATGATGATCGGCGACGTCAAGCTCGCCGAGCTCGACAGCCGCGTTCCCACCCCGCAGAGCGTCAAGCCGGTCCTCAAGGTCGAGCAGGTCAAGGCGCCTGACCGCTCGGGTCTCAAGACCATCGAAATCGATGAGCTCATGGTTCACGCCGGCGAGATCGTCGGCATCGCCGGGATATCAGGAAATGGCCAGAAGGAATTGACCGAAATCCTCGCCGGCCAGCGCCCAACGGAGACCGGCCGCGTTATCGTCAACGGCGACGCCTACCGCGCGACACGGCCCGAGACGCGCAAGAACAATGTCCGTTTTATTCCCGAGGAGCCGCTGCAGAATGCCTGTGCGCCGCGCATGACGGTCAGCGAAAATCTCGCCTTTCGAACGTTTGACCTCAAGGCAGATGGAAAGGACGCGATCTGGCTGAACAAGGGCAAGATGAGGAAGCGCGCCGCGGCGCTGATTTTCGATTTCAAGGTGAAGACAGCCTCGTCTGCCTCGCCGATCGCGGCACTTTCCGGCGGCAATGTGCAGCGCGCCGTGCTTGCCCGTGAACTCACCGGCAAGGTGGATCTGCTCATCGTCTCGAACCCGTGCTTCGGCCTGGATTTCTCGGCCGTCGCCGAAATCCGCGCCCGCATCATGAAAGCGCGGAATGCTGGCGCTGCCGTGTTGCTGCTCTCCGAGGACCTCGACGAGCTGCTGGAGATGTCCGATCGCATCATGGTGATTTCCGAAGGTAGGCTGGTCTACGAAACGCCGGCCCGCTCAGCCGACATCGGCGTGATCGGCGCCCATATGGCGGGGCATCACTGATGGCGGAGATCAAGGCAGAACCCTTCGCCTTTCCGGTGAAGCACGACCAGCTCGCCCTGATCGTCATCGACATGCAGCGTGATTTCGCCGAGCCCGGCGGCTTCGGCGCCAGCCTCGGCAATGATGTCAGCCGCATCACCAGGATCGTGCCCGATGTCAAACGACTCATCCAGGGCTTTCGTTATGCCGGGCTGCCGGTCATTCACACGATGGAATGCCATCGGCCCGATCTTTCGGATCTGCCGCCGGCGAAACGCGACCGCGGCAATCCGACACTCAGGATCGGCGACGAAGGCCCCATGGGCCGCATCCTGATCTCCGGCGAGCCCGGCACCGCAATTCTGCCGGAACTTGCTCCGGTCAAAGGCGAGGTCGTCATCGAAAAACCGGGCAAGGGCGCCTTCTATGCGACCGAGCTCGGCGAAGTGCTGCAGCAGAAAGGTATCAAACAGCTGGTTTTCGCAGGCGTGACGACCGAAGTCTGCGTGCAGACCACCATGCGTGAGGCCAACGACCGCGGCTATGAATGCCTGCTCGCCGAGGAGGCCACGGAAAGCTATTTTCCGGAGTTCAAGGCCGCAGCCATCGCCATGATCCGCGCCCAGGGTGCAATCGTCGGCTGGACGGCTCATGTCGACGCCATATTGGAAAGCATCGCCCATGCCTGAAACAACCCGCGAATTGCTGACCTCGGGTGGCTGGAAGGATCTCGAGTTCGGCCCCTTCCGCGATCAGGTGACGATCCACTGGATCCGACCCTTTGAGGGTGATCAGCCAGGAGTAGCGCTGCTGAAATATGAAGCCGGCGCCGGCGTTCCCCGCCACCGGCACGAGGGGCTCGAAACCATTCTCGTGCTCGACGGCGTGCAATCGGATGAAGCGGGCGATTACGGCCGCGGCAGCTACATTGTCAACGGGCCCGGCACCGAGCACTCGGTCTGGAGCGAAACCGGCTGCGTCGTCCTCATCCAGTGGGACCGGCCCGTCAGAATACTGGAAGAGAAAACAGTATGAAGCAAACGATACCACCGCGCGGCCGGGATTGGCAGATCAATGGAGTTGACAAAACTTCCGCTTCCAGTTCCAGCCCCCTTAGAATGACTTGCAGTTGAGCAGATTCGAACTGTCGTTAAACGGACATCTCGCACCATCACCGGTTAGGGCATTCCAAACGACATAGTGCAGTTTATCGGCGCCGCCTATTTCTGCTCCGCCTTTCCCGACGGCTTCGTGGCTGCCTCTACAGCGCCGCCCCGCAAATCCGCCTCGTCCCCGACAATGGCGGCGGCCTCGTCGAGCAGGACGTCCTTCGCCTTCTTGCGGGCATTTTCCATGGCGATATCGGCGCTGAGGCTGCGCTCATCCGCCTGCAGGCCGTCGTCGCCGGCAAGATCGTCGCCATCGCCGGCTTCGGCGCGCGCCTTGAACCGTGCTTCCCGGGCGGCCGCTTCCTTGCGGCGTTCGGCTTCGTTCAGGGAAACGACGCCCTTCTCGCGCTGCGCCTTCAGATCGGCGATGTCCTGCAGCAGACGCTGGAAATCCTGATCGCCCTTGATCCGCGCTTCATGGCGGCTCTGCAAAGCCGGCAGCAATGCCGTAACATCACCTTCCGGCGCATATTTCGCCGGCTTGATCTCCGCCCATGGCAGGGCATTGTCATAACTGGTCTCGCCGAAGTTCGCCAGATCCGACAGCCCCGGCAGGCTGATATCGGGGGTAACGCCGCGCAGCTGCGTCGTGCCGCCGTTGATCCGGAAAAACTGGGCGATCGTCACCTTCAGCTCGCCGAATTCGGGTTTGCTGTTGTGGACCACCTGGTCGAGATCGACGACCGTCTGAACCGTGCCCTTGCCGAAACTGGGCTCGCCGATGATCACGCCGCGGCCGTAATCCTGGATTGCCGCGGCAAAAATCTCCGAAGCCGAAGCCGAGCCGCGGTTGATCAGAACGCCCAATGGGCCCGTCCAGGCAGGCGTTGTCAGGTCGGCGCTCTTGACCTCGATCTTGCCGTTGCCGGCGCGCTGCTGAACGACCGCGCCCTTGCCGATGAAGAGGCCGGTGAGATCGATCGCCTCATCAAGCGAACCGCCGCCATTGTTGCGAAGATCGATGAGAACGCCGTCGACCTTTTCCTCGCTCAGTTCGCCGAGAAGCTTGGCGACATCGCGGCTGGCGCTCTTGTAATCCTTGTCGCCCTTGTTCTTGGCTTCAAAATCCTCATAAAAGACCGGCAGGGTGATGATGCCGATCTTGCGCGTGGTCTCGCCCGCCTTCACCGACAGCACGGTCTTCCTGGCGGCCTGCTTGTCGAGGCTGATCTTGTCGCGCACCAGGCTGACGACGCGATGCACGCCGTCGGCGCCGGCATCGGCCGGCAGGATGTCGAGCCGCACCACCGAGCCTTTCTTGCCGCGGATCATCTGCACGACCTCATCGAGACGGGTGCCCACCACTTCCTTGATCGGCCCGTCCTTGCCCTGGCCGACGCCGGTGATGCGGTCGCCGACGGCGAGCTTGCCGGAGAGCTGCGCCGGCCCCCCGGGCACGAGTTCGCGGATCGTCGTATAATCGTCCCGCTCCTGCAGAACCGCGCCGATGCCGAACAGCGACAGCTTCATCGAGACGTTGAAATCGGCCGAAGCAGTCGCACCGAAATAATCCGTGTGCGGGTCGATCGAATTCGAATAGGCGTCCATGAAGGACTGGAAGACGTCGTCGCTCTTGAACTTGTAAGCGCGCTCGAGCGTGTTCTCATAGCGTTTGTCGAGCGTCTCGCGAATGGCCGCATCGTCCTTGCCGCCGAGCTTCAACCGCAGCCAATCGTTCTTGACGCGCTTGCGCCAGAGATCGTTGCTTTCGGCTTCCGACTGCGGCCAGGGCGCCTTGTCGCGCAGCACTGCATAATCTTCCTTGCCGCTGAAGTCGAAGCCCTGCTTGAGGAGGCTGCGCGCATAGGTCATGCGGTCGACGACGCGCCGTTCATAGGCGTTGAAGATGGCAAAGGGGATCTTCAGGTCCTGCCGTTCGATGGCGTCGTCGATCTCGTTGCGGTCAGCCATGAACTTGTCGATGTCGGCCTGCAGGAAGAGCATGCGGTCGGGATCAAGCGACTTGATGAACTGATCCATCACCCTCGCCGAGAGAGCATCGTCGAGCGGAACCGGCTTGTAGCTGTATCGCGACAGAAATTGCGCGCTCAATTCAGCCGCCTGGGCCTGCCGCGTCAGCGGCTTCAAGACGGGTGGCGCTGCGACCTCGGCATAGGCGGACGGGGCGAGTGCAAGAAATGCACCGAGAAAAACATAGGCTATGCGCATTCAGTCTTGATCCAATTCTTAATGCCGAGGGTGGATGTATGAACTAAGTGAGGCAATTGTGGTTTTTTGGCAAGCAGGGGAGAATTGTTGGCCCACGAAGCCAGAAAAAACGATCCGGCGACGAGTATTGCGGTGGCGGGCACAAATCGCACCCACGGGCGCTCGCAAAGTTTGGGTTGACCGCTTTCGGCGGCGAGGCGACAGTTGAGCAGCAGCAAGGCAGGAGGAACATGATGGACGAGCAAGACCGCTGGCGCCAGATGGCAAGCGCACCGAGAGACGGCAGCCGCATCCTGGTGACGATCCGAGCATCCGAACAGGGGCCGGCGGAAGTCGACCTCGCCTACTGGTCGCATGGCGATCAGTTCGGCGGAGAAGGCTGGCGCGCTTCGGATTCTTCGCCCGGGCACATCATCGAATATGCCGAGCCGGAGTTGAAGTGCTGGATGCCGATGCCCTCGGCCAATCGCGCCTCGATGCCCTCGCCCTGGGAAGGCGACGACGACGAGCAGCTCGACGGATCGGGGATTTGAAGCCTCGCGCCGGCCCTGTTTCCCGGGGTCGGCGGATCGTACTGCGGGTGGAGGAAGGTTCAGTCGAAAAAGCCCGCATCCTCTTCCCTGAGATATCTCCCGGCCGCCTCAGCGTCGATGTCGAGACCCAGCCCGGGCGCTTCCAGTAGGTCCACCATGCTGTCCTTCACGATCTGCGGCGGCAAGCCGATGACAAGGTCCTCCCACCAGGGGTCCGAAGCGGTCGGATATTCGAAGGCGACGTAATTTGCCGGCAACGTGGCGCAGACATTGATCAGCGCGCCGAGTCCCAGCAGGCCATTAGCGACGCCATGCGGTGCCATCAGGATCGAGTGCATGTGGGCGTGCTCGGCGACCCATTTGAGCTCGGCCATTCCGCCAATGTCGGCTGGATCGGGGCCAATGACGCGGACCGCCTGCGTCTCGATCAGTTCCTTGAAATTGTGCCTGAGGTAGATCTGCTCACCGGTGTGGATTGGCGTCGAGGTCGAGGTTGTCAGTTCCCGATAGGCCTGCGGGTTGACCCACGGCACGTAGTCGCCTGTCAGCATGTCCTCGAGCCACATCAAATTGTACTTCTCGACCGCGCGAGCGAATTTGATCGCATCCGGCAGCATCCAGCCCGGGCCGCAGTCGAGCGCCAGGCTGACCTTGTCGCCCAGCACTTCCTTCATTGCGATCACGCAGTCGAGCATATGGTTGAACCCACGCTCGCTGATCACGCCCTGATCCATGGCACCGTGATAGCCGGCCTTCTTCTGCGTCACGCCGTAGTGGAAACCCTCGATGGTGTCCTTCATATTGGAATGGAAAGAAATTCCTTGCTTGATCATGAAGAAGTTCTGCGGCTGCTCCATCATCCATTTGACGTCAGCGGCGTAATCCTCCGGCCGGTCACCGGTGCGTTTCTGGCGGACCGAGCCGTTGTAGACGCGCACCTTGTCCCGCACCTTGCCGCCGAGCAGTTTATAGGCCGGCACGCCCGCAGCCTTGCCGGCGATATCCCACAGCGCATGCTCGATCGCGCTCACCGCCGCGCCATACGGCTTGAACGAGCCACGCTGGCGGATCTTCAACATCACTCTCTCGACGTCGGTCGGGTCCTCGCCGACCAGCGCCTCGCGGAAATGCAGCACCCAGGGCTTGAGGTAGGCCTTGGTGAATTCGACTTCGCCCAAGCCATAAAGGCCCTCGTCCGTGACGATGCGGACGATCGGGTGTTTGCCGATAACGGCACAGCGCAGGTCGGTGATCTTCATCTTCGGCCCTTTTCGCCTCAGCTCCAGGTGCGGTCCCAGGAATATTCATCGTCCCAGTGATCCGTCGGCTGCCAAATGCCGGCGACGCCCGGCTGCAGATGCCGCAAGATCACCTCGTCGACCACGTCGTCAATCCCCAGGCCCGGCTTATCCGAAACAGTGATGAAGCCGTTTGTCACCAGCGGCTTGGGAAGACCGGTGACGATATCGTCCCACCAGTCGACATCGGCGGAATGGTATTCGAGCGCCATGAAATTTTCGGTCGCGGTCGCGACATGTGCGGCGGCCATCGCGGCGATCGGACTTTCTGCCATGTGGATGGCCATGGCGACACCCCGGTCCTGCGCCATGTCGCCGATCTTCTTGGTCTCTAGGATGCCTCCACTGGTGAGCAGGTCAGGATGGATAACGGAGACACCGCCGCTGTTCAGCAGCGGCTCGAAGCCCTCCTTGAGATATATATCCTCGCCGGTGCAGATCGGCACCGTGGTGGCGTCCTGGAGTTGTCGGTATTGCTCGGTGTACTGCCATGGGATCACATCCTCGAGCCAGGCCGGCACATATTTTTCGATCCGCCTGGCAAGGCGGATGCCATTCTGCATCGAAATATGGCCGATATGGTCGATCGCCAGCGGTACATCCATGCCGATGACCTCACGGACCTCGGCGATGTATTGCTCGAGCAGATCGAGGCCCTTGTCCGAAAAGTGCAGACCGGTAAACGGGTGCGGGACGTTATGCAGATCGTACGAAGCGTTGCGGATCCGCCGCTCTTCTATGGTCTTCAGCGGCCCCCGAACGGGACTGGTTCGGTACCCTTCCAGTGAACCGGCAGGAAAGACGACCGCACCGGGCACATCAGCGATCTGCATCAGGCCCAGATCCATCTTGAGGAAGGTGAAGCCGAGCTCCATGCGCTGCTTGAGGCGCCTGCCGGTTGCGGTGCCGCTCGCCACAGCGGCGTCGGTATCGCAATAGAGGCGCACTTTCTCCCGGAAACGCCCGCCAAGCATCTGGTAGATCGGGACGCCATAGGCTTTTCCGGCAAGATCCCACAAGGCGATTTCAACCGCCGATACGCCGCCACCTTGCCGGCCGTGGCCACCGAACTGCTTGATCCGGCGAAACAGGCGGTCGATGTCGCAAGGATTTTCGCCAAGCAACCGGCTCTTCAGCATCAGTGCGTAGGTGGCGCTTGCACCGTCGCGCACTTCGCCCAGCCCGACGATGCCCTGGTTCGTGTGAATCTTGAGCAGCACCGAGGCGAAAGGCGCGCCGGTAATTTCGGCTACCCGCATGTCGGTGATGCGAAGGTCTGACGGCCTGGAATGCGTGTTCACCCGATTGAGCGCCTCGTCGGCCGAATATGCCTCTGGCATGACTGTTCCTCGTTCTGGTGGGGAGCCCATCGCCGCGCACGTTGGGGCGGCCGAGAGCGTTGCTGGCTAGTCGAACTCTATTTCATGGTCTTGAAGGTATTCGCGGTTCATCTCAACGCCGAGACCCGGCTTGGACGTAAGCGTGAGGCTGCCGTTAGAAACATCGAGTGGTGTGTCGATCAGGTGATCGTATTTGCCGAGGTTCCACTCTGACGTTTCAAGCTTGTAGAAATTCGGAACGGTCATCATCACCTGCGCTCCGGCAACCACGTTGATCGGCCCTGAGGCGTCATGCGGCGAGACGGGGATGTAATAGGCTTCGCACAGGGCAGAAATCTTCTTGAGTTCGGTAATGCCGCCGGTCCAGGTGACATCGGGCATAATGTAGTCGGCGAGCCTGTTTTCGAGCACCGGCACGAAATCCCATTTCGTGTGGCCGCGCTCGCCCCATGAGATGGGGGCGCTGACCTTCTCGCGGACCTGCCTGAGAGCGTTGAGGCTCTCCGGTGGGCAGGGCTCCTCGAACCAGTCGATCTGACCGGCTTCCTCGAGGCTCCGACAAAGGCGAATGGCGGTGGGAACGTCGAACCGGCCATGCGCATCGATGAGGATGTCGACGTCAGCACCCGCCGTTTCGCGGATCAGGGCGGTGAGTTCGGCGGCCTCACGCTCATCCTTGCGCGTCATGCTGCCATCGAGGTAGCCGTTTCGTTGTTCGCGAGCCAGTCCACCAGAGGCGATGCCCTGGTATGGGAAAGGATCGAACTTGAGCGCGGTGTGACCGGACTCGACGATGTCTCGAATTTCCCTGACCACCGCCTCCTTGCTCGTAAACTTGGCCTGGTTGGGATGGGTGTAGAGCGCAATTCGGTCGCGTACCGGTCCGCCCAGGAGCTCGTATATCGGCTTGCCAAGGACTTTGCCCCGGATGTCCCAGAGGGCTATGTCGATGGCGCTGACGCATTCGACGGCGGCGCCGCGACTGCCCATGTAGGTGAAGCTGCGGAATATCTTGTGCCACAGATACTCGATGCGCGCCGGATCCTCACCCGTCAAAGCGGCGCCGATCTGCCGCAAGATCGTGCACAGGGCCCGATTGGCGAGCCTTGTCGTGGTGGTGATCTCTCCCCAGCCGCTCACCCCCTCGTCGGTCGTCACTTCGACGAACAGGAACTCTCCCCAATAGGAAGCATCGGACTTGATCAGCCACGGCCGAACGCTAGTGATTTTCATCTCAACTGCCTCTACCTGAAGTGTTCCGGGTATGCACTTTATCCCGCGCGAGCGGCGTTACGCGCACGCATGTGTTCGAGGATGTGCCGCCCCGAGCCTTCGACATGGCGTGCGATAAGTTCGGCTGCCTCGTTCGCCCTTCCGGCTTTGACATGCGCGATAAGCTCGCGATGCTCGCTCAGGATCGCTGCACGCCGGGCAAGCGTAAAATCGAAGCGGCGGCTCACGGCTCGAAGCACTTCGCGATGCTTCCACCAGAGCTCGGCCGCATGGCGATTGTAGTGCTTCCGGTACATGACGGTATGAAAGGCGGTGTCGAGTTCGCTATGCCTTAGCGTGTCGGCAAAGTTGTTCTCTTCAATGAGGCTTTGGATGCGTTCGAGTTCAGCAATGTCCTCCACCGTCGCCATATTCACGAACCAGCGAGTCAGTGAGGGCTCGATCAAGACGCCTATCTCGTAGATATCCCGAACAAAGTCCTGATCGATGGGCCGCACGCGCGCTCCGCGGTTGGGAACGAAGGTGACAAAGCCCTCGCCGCGCAGCAGTTGCAAAGCCTCCCGCACGGGGTTGGTCGAGGTGCCGTGGCGCCGGGCGAGATCGGTGATGACGAGCCGCTCGTTGGCCGCGAGCCGCCCTTCGATGATGTCGTCCCTGATCAGCTGGTAAACAGACGCGCCCTCGCTCGAGGCCCCAGTAGCGTCGATCCCCTCGGGCGGCTGTGCTTTAAATTCGCTTGTCTCGGCCAAGACTGTCCCCAATCCATACACACATTTCCGGGATATCACGCAAAACTTCCTAAAACAATGTACGATTTTCTTGAGTTGACAGACAATCTTCGGCGTGAAAACGTATGATAAGGTCGAAGGGATACATTAAGTGGGAGAATCCCACGACCTGGGAGCAAGACCGCCTCGATTGAGAGCGGCTTGGGAGAAAACCTGGGAGAGTACCTATGACGAGTCTTTCGCTCGGCGGTGTCGTTGTACGCGGCACTGTATCCACTGCTTTGATGGTATCGTTGATGTCCGTGCCTGCGCTCAGTGCGCCGGTCGACTTGAGCCAGTGGTCACCGCAATATGTGCGCTCAATCGCCGGCACGCAGGAGTTCGACACGGCGGCCGGTTGCGCCAAGGTCACCCCGCTCGACTATAAGGGCCGGCTGACATTCTGGTATCAGGGCGTGTTCGAGGGCGACCCCGACCTCCTGCGCCAGTATTACAAGGACTTCTTCGAGACCTTCCGCAAAACCTATCCAAACATCCAGCTTGAGGAACAAGCCCTCACCTATAACGACCTTCTGGACAAGTTCCGGACCGCACTTTTGGGCAATGCGGCGCCCATGGCGGTCCGCCTACAAATCCTCGGCGGGACCGAGTTCGCCTCAAAGGGTTATTTGCAGCCGCTCAAGCCCGAGGATGTAGGCTATTCGACCGAGGATTTCTGGCCAGGCGCCATGAAGGCGGTGACGTGGGAGGGAGTGACCTACGGTATTCCAACCAACAACGAGACGATGGCATTCATCTGGAACGCCGATGTCTTCAAGCGTGCGGGCCTCGATCCGGACAAGGCTCCGGCAACCTGGGATGATGTCGTCAAATATTCCAAGCAGATCCACGACAAGCTTGGTATTGCCGGTTACGGCCTCGTGGCTCGAAAGAATGCGGGTAATACGCCATACCGCTTCATGCCGCAGCTATGGGCCTATGGCGGCGGCGTCTTCGACGAAGCGACCGCCAACCCGACCTACAAGGAGGTCCAGCTCAATAGCCCGCAGAGCAAGGCGGCCTTGCAAGCCTCCTACGACATGTATGTTCGCGACAAGTCGGTTCCGGTTTCGGCGCTCACCAACCAGCAGGCCGACAACCAGCCCCTGTTCCTCGCTGGCCAGCTCGGCATGATGATCTCGCACCCGTCCGACTACAACGTCATGCTTGACCTGCAGAAGAAGACGACGGGCAGCGACAAGGAAAAAGCCCAGACCGTCATCGACAACATGCGCTACGGCCTCATTCCGACCGGCCCCGACGGCAAGCGTGCCGTCGTGTTTGGCGGCTCCAACATTCACATCCTGAAGCCCGAATATGTCGAGGGCGGCAAGGTAGACGAGCCGGCTGCAAAGGCCATCATCTGCATGTGGACGAGCCCGGAATGGTCGCTGAAGATGGCCTATGCCGGTTCGAACCCCGGCAACCTGAACGGCTTCAAGACCAAGTGGATGAAGGAGCGTCTCGATAACATCAAGTTTCTTGATGTCACGACTTCGATGCTGCCCTACGGCATCCCGTTCCCGGCACTGCCACAGTCGCCCGAGATCATGAACATCATCATCCCGGACATGCTGCAGAATGCCCTGACCGGGGCCATGACGGTTGACCAAGCAGCGGACGACGCAGCCAAGAAGGTCAAAGACCTGATGGACGGCGGACTCTAGTCATCCTGACGATCTGACCGGCTGCACCTCAATTGCAGCCGGTTTGTTCCGAAGAATAGGGGCACCGCACAGTGACGATCTTGACTGGCAAGGCCGAGGCTCACCGCAGACTGCAATCCGATCGGCTCGGCGTGCTGCGAAACATCTTGGAGCATCGCGCTGACTATGCATACGTGCTTCCCTCGATCGCCGTGATGCTCATCGTCATCGCCTACCCGATCTACTACACAATCGAATTGTCGTTCTTCAATACACCGCCTGGCCTGCAGCTCCGGGACAAGATCTTCGTCGGTTTCGACAACTACACCGCCATCCTCACAAGTGCGGTGTTCTGGAAGGTCACCTCGAACACTCTCATCTGGACCCTGGGATCCACTCTCATTTCATTTGTCCTGGGATTTGCCTGCGCCCTGGCGCTCCATCGCGACTTTGTCGGCCGCGGCATCCTGCGCGCCATCCTCATCATCCCCTGGGTCATCAGCGCTGTGGCCGCGTCCTATATCTGGAAGTGGATCTACCATTCGGACTTCGGGATAATCGGCGCGGTGCTGGTCGGCCTCGGATGGGCCGATCGGCCGCCGAACTTCATCGACAGCGTCAGCACAGTGCTGCCCTCCTTGATCGTCGTCAACATCTGGCGCGAGTTTCCGTTTGCCATGATCATGATGATGGCTGGCCTGCAGACCGTTCCCGACCAGTTGCTGCGCGCCGCAAAGGTCGACGGAGCCAATGCTTGGCAGCGGTTCTGGCACGTCACCTTTCCGCATTTGAGAAACGTCTCGACGGTGACGATCCTTCTGCTCGCAGTGGCCAACTTCAATTCTTTCATCATCCCCTGGATCATGACCGGCGGCGGACCCTCGAACGCATCGCATATCTGGATCACCCACATCTATGAGCTTGCCTTCGGCCGCCAGCGCTGGGGGGTGGCATCGGCCTATTCGGTGCTGCTGTTCCTGATCCTGATGGCGCTCGGCTACTTCTACGTCCGTGCTCTGAGCGGTAACGAACAGAGGGGTGGAAGCGAATGAGCGCGATTGCCGAGACTGCTCATCGAAGCCAGGCGCGTCGCCGTGCGCGCATCGATGGATGGCGGTGGGGCGGACGCATCTTCCTTGTGTTCATGTTGCTTTACACCGCATTACCGATGGTGTGGATGCTGATCACCTCGATCAAGTCCGGCTTCGCGGCCATGCAATTTCCGCCGCAATGGTGGCCGGACCAACCCACCCTCGCCAGCTACCAGAAGCTGCTCGATCCGCAAAACAGCGTCGGCCAGGACTTCCTGCGCTTCTTCTGGAACAGCCTTTTCGTCTCCACCGCCACGACCATCCTTTCGGTGATCGTGGCAGTTCCTGCGGCCTACGCGTTTTCGCGCTTCACCTTCCCGGGCCGGAACTTTCTGTTCTTCGCCGTCCTGCTTCGCAACATGTTCCCGGCAGTGATCTTTCTCGTGCCGCTCTTCATCCTGATGCGCGCCATCGGGCTGGTGAACACGCATGGGTCGCTCGTCCTCACTTACCTCACCTTCGGTCTGCCGCTGGCAATCTGGCTCCTCAAGGGCTTCTACGACAACATCCCGGTGCAACTCGAGCAGGCCGCGCGCATCGACGGTGCAACGCGGTTCCAGGCCTTTCTCCTGATCGTCATGCCGCTCTCGGCTCCGGGCATCATCGCCACGGCGATCTACTCCTTCATCGGCGCGTGGAACGAGTACATCTACGCCTACACCTTTCTCTCCAAGAACGAGCAATTGACGCTGCCGGTCGGCATCCAGCGCTTCTTCTCGGAAAACACGACGGACTTTCCGGGCCTCATGGCGGCAAGCTTCATGATGAGCGTGCCCGTCGTCGTCCTGTTCCTTGTCCTTCAACGATACTTCGTACGCGCCCTCACCGAAGGCGCAGTCAAGCACTAGGGAGTTGCCGGTGGCCCACGTGGTCCTCAAAGATCTGGTCAAGACCTATGGCGCCTTCAAAGCTGTCAACGATGTTTCGTTGACGGTCAATGACGGTGAATTCGTTGCGCTCGTCGGCCCTTCAGGCTGCGGCAAGACAACCACGCTCAATCTTGTGGCGGGGCTTATCCCCATCACTTCCGGCGACATCGTCATCGGCGACCGGGTGGTCAACGACCTCGACCCCAAGGACCGGGACATTGCAATGGTGTTCCAGAACTACGCGCTCTATCCGCAGAAATCTGTCTACAAGAATCTGGCGTTTCCGCTGCAGATGCGCAAACTGCCAAAGGACGAGATCGACAAGAAGGTCAGGGAAGCAGCGCGCGTGCTCGACATGACGCAGCTGCTCGAGCGCAAGCCACGCGAACTTTCGGGCGGCCAACAGCAGCGCGTGGCGCTCGGCCGTGCGCTCGTTCGCGATCCGGCAGTATTCCTGATGGATGAACCGCTTTCCAACCTCGACGCAAAACTGCGCGTACAGATGCGGTCGGAGATCAAACGTTTCCATCAGGATCTCAAGGCGACGATCATCTATGTGACGCACGATCAGCTCGAAGCGGTGACCATGGCCGACAGGATGGCTGTGATGAACGGCGGCTATCTGCAGCAATACGATACTCCGGCGCAGGTCTTTGCCCATCCGGTGAACATGTTCGTCGCCAGCTTCGTCGGCAGCCCGGCGATGAGCCTTATCCCACTGGAGGCGTCCACGGCAGGCGGCGAGACCGTGTTGACCAGCGCGGAGGGCTGGCGCCTCGAGCTTTCGCCGCAAAACGCCCAGAAAGTTGCAAGGTCATCCACGAGGAAGATCGTGCTCGGCGCACGCCACTCGACGGTCAAGCTGCACAAGAGCGCGGTTCCTGGAAGCATCCCTGCCAAGGCCTATACGGTGGAGCCGACCGGAGACGTCACCTTCGTGCAGGCGTTCCTGTCCGGCGCCATCGTCAATGTCAGCGTGCCGCCGACCGTTGCGGTCACGCCCGACGAACAGATCTGGCTCGAATTCGATCAGGCGCGGATGCATCTGTTTGACGGCGAAACGGAAATGGCGCTGAAGGCCAACTGACTCATGGCGGATGCGTGTGAAACGAGGCGTGGATGACTGCGAAGCTTAAAATCACGGAAATCAAGCCCTATCCTGCATGGGTCGGAACACGCAACCAGATGCTGGTCAAGGTGGAGACCGATAGCGGTATCTTCGGTTGGGGCGAGAGCGGCTTGAGCGGCCGCGAGAAGGCCGTGGCCGGCGCGATCGAGCACTATCGCGAGTTTCTCATCGGCCGCGACCCGATGCAGATTGGTCGGATCTGGCAGGAAATTTATCGCAGCCAATATTTCGAAGGCGGGCGCGTTCTGCAGGCGGCGATTTCCGCGATCGACATTGCCCTTCACGACATCAAGGGCAAGGCGCTGGGGGTTCCAGCCTACGAACTGCTCGGCGGCAAGCAGCGCGACCGCATTCCGACCTTCGCCTCGACCGGCGACGAGGCCGAGGGCGATGTCGCCATCGACCGCGCCCGCGAACTGCGCGCACAGGGTTGGCGGGCGATCCGTTTCTTCCCCATCGGGCAAAGCAGCAAGGACATCTTCGAGCCGCGGGAGTCGATCGGGCCTACCGCACGGATGCTGAACAGCGCGCGCGAGGCGCTCGGCGATGACGTCGTTCTCGGCATCGACTACCATCATCGGCTGTCGGTGGCAGAGGCGGCGAGCTTCTGCAACAAGCTCGGCCGTGGTGTGCTTGATTTCCTCGAGGAGCCGATCCGAGACGAAACACCTGGGGCTTACGAATCCCTACGCATGATGACCGACATCCCCTTCGCCATCGGCGAGGAATTTGCCAGCAAGTGGCAGTTCCTGCCATATATCGAGCGCGGCATCCATCAGTTCAACCGGCTCGATGTCTGCAATGTTGGCGGGCTTACCGAAGCGATGAAGGTCGCTGGCTGGAGCGAGGCGCACTATGTGGACCTGATGCCGCACAATCCCCTTGGTCCAGTCTGCACGGCCGCGACCATCCATCTCGCCGCTGCGGTGCCGAATTTCGCCTGGCTGGAGACCAGGGCGCCCGAAGCCAAGCTCGGCTTCGACAATTCCGACTTCTTCCCCGTGCAACCGCGGCTCGACGGCACGGACTATCCGGTCAGCGATCTGCCGGGTCTCGGCGTCGAGGTCAACGAAGAGGCGGTCAAGGCGGAGAGCTTTCGTTTCTGGGAGGCGCCCCACCTGAAGCGCCGCGACGGTTCTGTCACCAACTGGTAGTTTCATCCACCGGAGCCTAAAATGACGCATACGCCCGATATCACGCGACCGTCCAAAGACTTGATCGACGCGCTGAAGGAGATCGGCGCCGCGACCATTGCCGGTACGCTCGGCCACATGGGCTTCCGCAATCCGCATATGGTCGGCCCGGTATCGCAGAGCCGCGGCAAGTCGATCGTCGGCCCGGCGCTGACGCTCCAGTTCCTGCCTCAGCGTCCGGACCTTTTCAACGAGGGAGAATATGCAGATCCGGAGACGCAGCTGCACCGGCACGTGCTCTATCACGTGCAGGAGGGCGATGTGGTCGTGGTCGACGCGCGCGGCGACATGAGCTCGGGCGTCTTCGGCGATATGATGTCGACCTATTTCAAAGGCAGAGGCGGCGCTGGCATCGTGATCGATGGGTGCATGCGCGACCGGCCCAATGTCGAGAAGCTCGATCTCGCCCTCTGGCTGCGCGGCTGGACGCCCAACTACCATGTCCAGACCAGCATCTATCCAAACGCCGTCAACGTTCCGATTGCCTGCGGCGGTGTCACGGTCATCCCCGGCGATATCATCGTCGCGGACGATGACGGGGTGGTGGTGCTACCAGTCGCAATGGCCCCGAAGGTCATCGAAGAATCGCAAAAGCACCACGATTGGGAGGAGTTCTCGCGAGCGAAGCTGATGGAGGGCGGGTCGCTGCAGCGCTACTATCCGCTGCATGATGATGCCCGCACAGAGTACGAAGAATGGCGCAAAAACCGATAACAACTTAGCCATGGCTCACCGCCGGCGGGCGACGTACTTTCTGGGGATCACCGGCGCCTACACAAAAATGCGGCGTCGCATTTCCCCGTCGGCGCCCGCTTCGATCTGGCAGCCGAGGTTCGCCCTCTCTTTGTAAAATCGCAAAAGCCCCGCGGTTGTTGCGACCGCGGGGCTTCTCGACGCCTCACCCGGGAGAGGGGATCAGGCGGCCTGGACTTTACGATTGGTGCGGGCCCATTCGGGCAGCCAGTCCCCGTGAGCGGCGAGCAGGTCGTCGACCAGCGACCAGATCTGGTCGAGGTCGAGTTCGGCCGCCGTATGCGGGTCCATCATCGCGGCGTGGTAGATGTGCTCGCGGTTCTCGGTCATCAGCGCCTGCACCGTCAGTTCCTGCACGTTGATATTGGTGCGGATCAGCGCCGTCAGCTGCGGCGGCAGGTCGCCGATGAAGGTCGGCTGGATGCCGGAGGCGTCGACGAGGCAGGGCACTTCGGCGGCGCAGTTTTCCGGCAGCGAGGTGATGCAGCCATTGTTGCGGACATTGCCGTAGATCACCGAGGGCTCACCGGTCCAGACCGAGTTGATGATCGAGGAGGCATATTCCTTCGACGGCTTCACCTCGATCTTGTCGGCGCTGCGATAGGCCTCGGCCTGGCCCTTCCAGCGCTCGATCTGCTCGATGCAGCGCTTCGGATATTCATCGAGCGGAATGCCGAATTTCTCGATCAGGTCCTCGCGGCCCTCCTTGATGAAATAGGGCGTGTATTCGGCGAAATGCTCGGAGCTTTCGGTGACGAAATAGCCGAGCCGCGTCAGCATCTCGTAGCGCACCTTGTTCGGGCAGCGCGGGTTCCAGCCGGGCTTCGGCGCCCTGCCCTCGCGATAGGCGCGCAGGAGATCGGGATAGAGGTTGCGGTACGAGCCATCGGCCTGGCGATGCTCGAATTTGAGATAGAAGGCCATGTGGTTGATGCCGGCGGCGCGATAGCGGATTTCCTCGTAGGGAATATCGAGATCGTGCGCCAGCTCCATCGCCGTGCCCTGCACCGAATGGCAGAGGCCGACCTGACGGATCGTCGGATATTTCTCCGATATCGCCCAGGTGTTGATCGCCATCGGGTTGACATATTGCAGCATGATCGCCTCGGGGCAGACGGCGAGCATGTCCTCGCAGACCTTCCAGAGATGCGGCACGGTGCGCAAGCCCCGCATGATGCCGCCGACGCCGAGCGTATCGGCAATCGTCTGGCGCAGCCCGTATTTCTTCGGCACCTCGAAATCGGTGACCGTGCAGGGCTCGTAGCCGCCGATCTGGAAGGCGACGACGACGAAATCGGCGCCTGAAAGCGCCTTGCGCTGGTCGGAATAGGTCTCGGCCTTGGCCTTGACGCCGAGCGTCGAGATCAGCTTGTTGACGACGATGGCGCTTTCTTCCAGCCGCTGCGGATTGAGGTCCATCAGGGCGATGGTCGCGCCTGACAGAGCGGGACGCTGAAGCACGTCGCCGATGATGTTCTTCATGAAGACGGTGGAGCCTGCTCCGATGAAAGTGATCTTGGGATTTCCTGCCATTATAGCCTCCGGCATTCGATAATCATGCTACCTCGAAAGCGGCCTTGACGAGCCGTTCGGTGTAGGCGGTCTTGGGATTGGTGAGAACTTCGTCGACGGGCCCCTCTTCCATGATCTTGCCATGCTGCATCACGATGACGCGATGGCAGAGAGCGCGGACGACCTTGAGGTCGTGGGAGATAAAGAGGTAACTCAAGCCCCGCTCGTCCTGCAGCTTGCGCAGGAGCTCGATGATCTGCGCCTGGACTGAAAGGTCGAGCGCCGATGTCGGCTCGTCGAGCAGGATGAATTCCGGCTCCAGCGCTATGGCGCGGGCGATCGCGATGCGCTGTCGCTGGCCGCCGGAAAATTCATGCGGGAAACGCGACAGGATATTGCCGGGCATGCCGGCGGCAACAAGCGCCTCGCGCACCCGGTCCTGCCGTTCGGCCCGCGTCGCGCCGAGCCGGTTGACGACAAGGCCTTCCTCGATGATCTGGCCGATCGTCATGCGCGGATTGAGCGAGGAGAACGGGTCCTGGAACACCACCTGCATGCGGGCGCGCAGGGGCCGCATCTCGGCCCTGGAAAGCCCGTGGATCGGCTGGCGGTCGAAATGGATCTCGCCCGCCTGCGGCGTGTTCAGCCGCAAGATCGCCTGGCCGAAGGTGGTCTTGCCGGAGCCGGATTCGCCGACGAGGCCGAGCGTCTCGTGACGGCGCAGCGTCAGGCTCAGGCTGTCGACGGCGACAAGCTCGCGCATCTCGGGCTTGAGGAAGGTGCCGTGACGCAGCATGAAGCCGACCCGCACGCCCTTGGCATCGAGGATGATGTCGGAGCCCTCCGGCAGCGGATTGGCTTGTCCACGAGGCTCGGAGGCGAGCAGATGCCGGGTGTAGGGATGCTGCGGATTGGCAAAGAGCGCCTCGGTGACGTTGTGTTCGCGCACCTCGCCATGCTGCATCACATAGACGTAGTCGGAGAACTGCCGCACGACAGTCAGATCATGGGTGATGAGGATGACGGCCATCCCCAGCTCTTTCTGCAGGTTGCGGATGAGGTTCAGGATCTGCGCCTGCACGGTGACGTCGAGCGCCGTCGTCGGCTCATCGGCGATCAGGACGTCGGGATCATTGGCGAGCGCCATGGCGATCATCACACGCTGGCGCTGGCCGCCGGAAAGCTGATGCGGATATTGCCGGAGTCTTGCCGCCGGATCGGGGATCTGCACATGTTCGAGCAGCTCGAGCGCCCGCCTTTCCGCATCTTTCCGGCTCATCCGGCGATGGGCGCGGATTGCCTCGACGATCTGGCTGCCGATCGTATAGATCGGGTTCAGCGAGCTCATCGGCTCCTGGAAGATCATCGAGATACGGTCGCCGCGCAGCTTGCGGCGCGCCCGCTCGGAAAACTTCAGGATGTTGCTGCCGTCATAGGAGACCGTCGATTTATCGGAGACGACGGCGCGCTTCGACAGCAGCCCCATCACCGTGCGCGCCGTCACCGATTTGCCGGAGCCGGATTCGCCGACGATGGCGATCGTCTCGCCGCGATAGAGCTGGAAGGAGACGTCCTTGACGGCTTCGACCATGCCGTCCTCGACCTTGAAATTCACCGCCACGTTGCGGGCGTCGATGATCGGGGTTTCCGAGCGGCCGTCATGATCGTGGCGGACGGGCGGGGCGAAGGAATTGACCAGTGCAAGAGCCATATCAATCACCTCAATAAGGATCGACCGCATCGCGCAGTCCGTCGCCGAGCGCATTGAAGGCGAAAACGGTGACGAGCACGAAGCCGACGGGAGAGAGAATCCAGGGATAGGAACCGATGACCGAATAGGTCGCCGTATCCTGCAACATCAGCCCCCAGGAGATCAGCGGCGGTTTGACGGCGAAGCCGAGGAAACCGAGGAAGGATTCCAACAGAACGACGCTCGGTATGTGCAGCGTCACCGCGACGATGACGTGGCTCATCACGTTGGGCAGGATATGCTGGATGATGATGCGCCGGTCGGTCGCGCCGACGGCCATCGCCGCCCGGACATAATCGATGCGGGCAAGGGCCAGGGTCTTGCCGCGCACCTCGCGCGACATCTGCGCCCAGCCGAGCGCCGACATCACGACGATCACGAAGGCGAGGAAGACATTGGTCGGCGCCGTCACCGGAATCAGCGAGGTCAATGCGAGATAGAGCGGCAGCTGTGGGAAGGCGAGCACCAGTTCGACGAAGCGCTGCAGCCAGATATCGAAGGTGCCGCCGAAATAACCCGAGACCATGCCCACCGTCGTACCGATGAGTGTGACGATGAAGACCACTGTCAGCGCGATCATCAGCGAAATCCGCGAGCCGATAATGGCGCGCGACAGCACGTCGCGGCCGAACTTGTCGGTGCCGAGGAAATGCACCGGCTGGCCATCCGTCGAACCGAAGAAGTGCCGGTTCGCTGGAATGAGGCCGAACAGCTTGTACTCAGCACCTTCGACGAAGAAGCCGAGCAGCCGCGGATTGTCGTAATCCATGCCGACGATCGGCTGAAAGGTGACCGGATCGAGCTCCTCGGAATCCGACAGCGCATAGACGCGCGGCCGGAAGACGAAATTTCCGTCCTTGTCGTGGAAGCTCATCACCTGCGGCGGCGCGAAGCCGACATCGGTCGCCTTCGGATCCATCGGCGCGAAAAAATCGGCAAAGACCGCCATGATGATCAAAAGCCCGACGAGCACCAACCCGGCCATGCCGGTCCAGGAGCGCCGCAACCGGCGCCAGACGAGCGCAAGGTAACTTTCGTTGCCGTGTGACGGCTTCCTGATCGCAGGTTCGGTTGTTGGTGGCGTGTCGGAAGAATCGAAAGCAAGCATCTCAGGCTCCTCCGAACTGGCGTACGCGCGGATCGAGCAGAGCGAGCAGCATGTCGGCGATGATGTTGCCGACGATCAGCGTTGCCGACAGAACCATCATGAAGGTGGCCGTGACATAGACGTCGCCGATCGCCATCGAGCCGACGATCGCCGGGCCGACGGTCGGCAGCGCGAAGATGATCGCGGTTTCGATCTCGCCGGTCAGCATGTAGGGCAGCACCACCCCCTGATACATGACGAGGGGATGCAGCGCGTTCGGCACTGCATGGCGCATCACCACCGCGCCGCCGGAAAGACCCTTGGCCTTTGCCGTCTCGACATATTGCGCATTCAGCGTGTCGAGCAGATTGCCGCGCATGACGCGCATGTTATAGGCGAGCCCGCCGAAAGTGGCGATCGCGACAACCGGCCAGACATGGCTGACGAGATCGACGAATTTCGCCCAGGACCACGGCGCCCCTCCATATTGCGGCGAGAAGAAGCTGCCGATCTCGGTCACGTTGAACTGGAAAACCAGGAGATAGACGATGATCAGCGCCATCAGGAAACGCGGCACCGTCATGCCGAGGAAGGAGACTGCCGACAGCGTGCTGTCGATCCAGCTATATTGCCGCGTCGCCGCCCAGATTCCGAAGCCGATGCCGAGCACCGAGGCGAAGATATGGCAGACGAGCGCCAGCAGCAAAGTGCGCGGCAGGCGCTCGCCGACGACGTCGGCGACCGGCTTGTTGTAGAACATGCTGTAGCCGAAATCGCCGCGTGTGACGATGCCGCCGATCCAGTTGACGTATTGGACGACCATCGGCTTGTCGAGGCCGTGCTCGACGCGGTAGGCCTGCGCCTGCGCCTCGGCCTGGGCGTAGGATGCGCCACCCTGATTGATCAGCTGCGATCTTATGTAATCGGCATAGTCGCCGGGCGGCGCCTGGATGATCGCGAAGGTCACCACGCTCAGGATGAAGAGAACGGGGATCGCGGAGGCTATGCGCACGAGCAGGAATCGTAACATCGAACGGTTCGCTTCTCTCTGCCGCCAGTCGCTCCTTGTCAGCGCGGCCGGCTCGTTGGTCATATCAGGCCGCGCGTCACGCGCGGCCTGGATCTCGTTTCAGCTGGGAGGGAACTCTCCAGCGCGTCGCACGATCTGCGAGGCGCTTTTGTTTCACATCAGTTGATCGGGCCCTTGTCGCCGGGCTTGCCGGGCAGCTGCTCGGGGAACAGCTCGTATTTGCCCTGCTTGTCGGCAGCCACCCAGAGGCGTTCGCGGATCACCGAATCTTCAGCCCAGTTGAACATCATGATCGGCGTCCCCTGCGGCACGTTCGAGAAGCGCTTGTTGATGATCAGGGCGCCCGGATATTCCGTCAGGCCGACCGTGTTGACGTGTTCCGTCGAGATCTTCTGATACTGCTTCATCAGACCGACGCGCTCGTCGTTGTCCTGGCTCGTCCTGAACTTGTTGACGACGTCGACGAGCTGCGTTTCGAAGGGCATCAGATCGAGCTGGTCATCCTTGCCGGCGCGATGGTGCCAGCTGGTGCGCGGACCGACGGGGGCAAGCTGCTCGGTATTCTGCACCACCGAAGACAGCTCCGTCGTGTTGCGCTGGATCAGCCAGTCGAAGCGGCCGGCATAATGGGCATCATCACGCTTGGCGCCATCGAGCGCATTGAGGACGATCTTCAGCCCGAGCTTCTCCATCTGGCCGACGACACCTTCGGCAAGGCTCTTGTCGGTCGTGTACTGATTGTTGATCAGCATGACGATTTCGACATCCTTGCCGCCCGCCGTACCAGCGGGGAAGTTGACGATGCCATTGCCATCGGTGTCCTTGAGGCCGGCTTTGGCGAGTTCCGCCTTGGCGCCTTTCAGGTCATAGGGATAGTAGACGGTGGAGTTGCGGTCGTAGAAGCTGGTGCCGGAGGAAAGTCCGCCCGGATAGATCGCCGTAAACGGCCCCTTGACCAGTGAGTCGCCGATCGCCTTGCGATCCAGCGCCATGGTGACGGCCTTGCGGAAATCCTCATTGCGGTTGAGCTCGCGGATCGCCTGGCCACGCTCGTCCGGGTTGCCCCAGCCATTGGCGGAGAAGTTCATGCGCAAGTTATAGCCGATCAGGCGCGGTCCGAAGGCCAGGCGGGCGGGCGCGGTTTTTTCGGCGGCGCGCTTCAGCGAAGCGACGAAGTTTTCCGGCTGCTCGAGGTTGGAGAAATCGGCGGATCCGGCCACCGCCTGAACGTCACGGTCGGCCCAGGTCGAGAGCTTGTAGTGCAGCTCGTTGAGATAGGGCAGCTGATTGCCCTTCTCGTCGGTCTTCCAGTAGTAGGGGTTGCGGCGCAGGACGATGATGTCGTCGGGGCGATATTCCACAGGCACCCAGGCGCCCATCACGGGCATGTTCATGAACTCCGGCGGGAAGGCGTTCTTGAACTGGTCGTAGGTGTTCTTCGAATATTTCGGATGCTGGGGTTTCAGGATATGCGACGGACCCGGGCAGAAGTTCGGGTAGGACATGGTGTAGAGATATTGCTTCGGGAAGGCTTCCTTGAAGGTCCATTCGACGGTGTAATCGTCGATCTTCTTCAGCGTCGTGCCGACACCGAAGGCCTCAGGCGAAGCGCCGCCGCCAAGCGGCGAGACATTGGGATCGATGACCTCGTCTTCCCAGTAGAACATGATGTCGTCGGCGTTGAACGGCGCGCCGTCGGACCAGTTGGCGCCTTCGATCAGGTGCATGGTCAGCTTATGGCCGTCCTCCGACCAGTCCCAGCTCTTGGCAAGGTTCGGCAGCGGCTCCGTATCCTTGGCTTCCACCTGGAAGAGCGGTGCGGTGCGCGTCAGGCATTCGGAGAGACCGATATCGATGCCGCCCCAGCCCTGCGTCTGGCCGGCACCATAGTTCCAGCCCTCAGGCCGGCCGCCGATGACGTGACGCATCGTATCGCCGTAAACGCCGATGCCGTCGGGCATATTGCCTGTTTTGAAGACCAGCGGTTCCTTCGGCAGCCGGTCCTTGACGGGCGGTAGCTTGCCGGTGGAGACGAAATTCTTGGTGACCCAGTCGGGCTCGTGATATTCGGGCAGCGCCTTGAACTCCAGAATGGAGTCGCGCGCGACATAATTGATCTTGCCTTCGGCCGGAAAGTTCGGCGGCACCGGCGGAACGGTCGGCTCGGAGGCATAGGCGTTCAACGCCATGACCGAGACGCCGAGCGCCAGTCCGGTGAGAATGCTTGCGTTGCGGAAATTCATCATCGTTTCTCCCTCTGTTCCGGAGCGCGAACTCGGCGGCTCCTTTTCCTCGCACGATGTGAAGGCGGGTCTGATGTGATGGACTTCCCTCCCGGAAACCCATGACGACCCATCCTTCACGAATTTACACGGCCTGTTTCAGAGCCGCCTTTTCGGCGCGCAGCTCCTCGATCGAGCGGACGTTGCGGCGGGCGGCGCCCGCCCAGTCGCGGGTCTGCACCTTCGATTTCGACAGCCGCTCCTTGGCGGCCGGCACGGCATCGGCATATTGCGGCAGCCAGCGCGCCTGGGCAACGACCATCTCGTCGACCATCTGCCAGACCTCCTCGGGCGTCGAGACGGCACCGACCAGCGGATCGTGCAGCACGGCAAGCTTCAAGAGGTCGATATCGCCCGAGACCGCCGCATGTACCGACATGCGCTGGACGTTGATCGAGGCGATGCAGGTCGCCGCACAAGCCTCCGGCAGGGTGACGCCCGAAACCATGTTGATGCCGAAGCGATCGACGAAGCCGGGCGATTCGATGATCGCATCGGACGGCAGGTTGGTGATGACGCCGTTGTTCTTGACGTTGAAATGGCCGCGATAGACCCGGTTCGTTTCCAGCCCCTCCAGAATGTGGCTGGCATGTTCGTTCGAGCGTTTGGCGGGATCGATCGGCTTGGAGGCGGATTCCAGGAATTGCGGGAATTCCGTCTCGAACCAGTTGCGGGTTTCCGTCGAGTGCCGGAGGTAGCCGCCGGTCTCGCCGTGGATCCAGTCGGACATATCGATCCAACGGGTGATCTCTTCCGGCCGCTTGCGGTACCAGGGCAGATATTCCGAGAGGTGGCCGTTGCTTTCGGTAGAATAGACCCCGAACCGCTTCAGCACGTCGATGCGCAATTTCTCCTGCTGCGAATAGACGGGATGCGCCTCGAAGGCGGCGACCAGCTCGTCCTTGCCGATCTTGCGGCCGTTGAGGCGCAGATCGATGAACCAGGTCTGGTGGTTGATGCCGGAGCAGATGTAATCGAGCTCGCGCACCGACTTGGCGCCGAGCACCTCGGCGATCTGTTCGGCGCCGTGCTGGACGCCATGGCAGAGACCGACGGTGTCGACCTTGCCGTATTCGATCGCCGCCCAGGTGTTCATCGCCATCGGATTGGCGTAGTTGAGGAACTTGGCGCCGGGTTCGGCGACCTCTCTTATATCCTTGCAGAAGTCGAGGATGACGGGAATGTTGCGCTGGCCATAAAGGATGCCGCCGGCGCAGATCGTATCGCCGACGCACTGGTCGATGCCGTATTTCAGCGGGATCCTGATATCGTCGGCATAGGCTTCGAGCCCGCCGACCCTGACGCAGCTGATGATGTAGCGCGCGCCTTCCAGCGCCTTGCGCCGGTCGGTCGTCGCCGTCACCTTGGTCGGCAGCTTGTTTGCCTCGACGACCCGGTCGAGAATCGCCTTGATCATTTCCAGATTATGTTCGCTGATATCGGTCAGCGCGAATTCGATGTCGCGAAACTCCGGAACGCACAAAATATCGGTGAACAGCTTCTTGGTAAAACCGACGCTGCCCGCACCAATGATAGCGATTTTGAAACTCATGATCTTCACCTCGACCCAATCGAATGCTAGAGAAAAGATTGATACGGAGGAGCAGACCGCATGCCGGCGCATGTGGTTGAAAAAGCCGTAAAACTGCCTGTTTTCCTCCCGGCCGCTCCATCGGCCGCAGTCTCTTCTTTCTTGTCGAGCGGGATTATGCCCGAAATCGGCAGGGCGACCAGAGAAGGATTATGCTTTCAGGGGTAATTTTGTGCTGCAGGATTTGATTGCCAACGGACAGGCGATGAGGACGGTTTCGCTGCCTCGCGGCCGGCAGCGATTGCACGCAATGCCGACCAGCGCCGGCTATGAAGTGCGTGAGAACGAGACCTACGACTGGGACGGCCGCCGGCGCGGCCAGACGCCCTTCACCGTGCTGCAGCACACGATCAGCGGCACCGGCCGGCTGCGCTACCAGAACCGCAACTATCGCCTGCAGGGCGGCGATACGCTGCTCGTGCTCGTCCCCCACAACCACCGCTACTGGCTGGAGAAGGGCGAGCGTTGGGAGTATTTCTGGATTTCGATGAACGGCGAGGAAACGCTGCGCATCCACAAGCTGGTGCTTTCCACAGCCGGTCCGGTCTTGAAGCTGCAGCCCTCGACCATCGATCATCTCGCCGATTGCAGCCTGCGTCTGGTCAAGGGCGCGACGTCGCCGGGGGCGGCCTCGGCGATCGCTTATGAAGCGGCAATGGCGCTCTATGACGATGTCTTCAACTCGGCGGCTGTTGCCGCTGAACTCAGCCTCATGCAGCCGGTGATCGACCATATCAACGCCAATCTCGACAAGCCGCTGCCGGTCAGCGAACTCGCCGCCATCGTCGGCCTCAGCCGCGCGCATTTCTCGCGCAGCTTCGCCGAGAGCGAAGGCATGCCGCCGGCCGAATTCGTGCTGCAGCAGCGCCTGCAGCGCGCCGTCAAGCTTCTGACCAAGGCGGACTTCCTGCCGGTCAAGGAAGTCGCCATCATGTGCGGCTTCGAGGACGCCAACTATTTCTCGAAGGTCTTCCGCCGCGTCTACGGCACCAACCCGACCGAATTCCGCACGACCGGCATGTATGCCAGCATCGGAAAGCCGAAATAGCCGGCGTCGTTCGTTCAGGCCCGCACCTCGAACACCATGTTGAACGGCGTTTCGGTGGCGCGGCGGAAATGCGTGAATCCGGCGTCCAGCGCCACCTTTCGCAGCCTCATCTCTCCTGCCTGAGCGCCGAGCCCGAGCCCCACCTCCTGTGAGAGCGATGCCGGTGTGCAGATCATCGTCGAGGCGCCGTAATAGACGCGGCCCACAGGATTGAGGTTGTCCTTCAGATGGTCGTGGGCAAAGGGTTCGACAATCAGCCAAGTGCCGTCCGGGGCAAGCGTATCCTTGACGTGCCGACCGGCGCCGACCGGATCGCCCATATCGTGAAGGCAGTCGAACATGGCGACCATATCATAGCCGCTCCCGGGAAATTCGGCCGCCTTGCCCTGCTCGAACGTCACGCGATCGGCGACGCCAGCGTCTTTAGCGGCGGCCTTTGCCCTTTCGATCGAAGGGCCGTGATAATCGAAGCCGGTGAAACGCGAGGCGGGATATGCCTGCGCCATCAAGATGGTCGAGGCGCCGTGACCGCAGCCGACGTCGGCAACCCTGGCGCCTGCCTTGAGCTTTTCCTCCATCCCGGCAAGAGCCGGAATCCATTCATTCACCAGATGGCTGTTGTAGCCCGGGCGAAAGAAGCGCTCGGTTCCGCGGAATAGGCAGGTGCTGTGCTCATGCCAGCCGAGGCCCGTGCCGGTGCGGAAGGCATCGGCGACCTTCGCCTCGTCCATCCACATGGATTGCACGACCTCGAAGGCGCCGACGAAGAAGGCGGGGCTGTTTTCCTCGGCAAAAACCATCGCCTGTTCCGCGGTCAGGCTGAAACGATCTGTTTTTTCATCGTAAGTGACATAATCGGCGGCAGCCTGGGCGCTCAGCCATTCCCGGAGGTAGCGCTCCTTCACGCCGGTTTTCGCGGCGAGCTGCTCGACGCTCAAAGGTGTCCCGTCGGCCAACGCCTTGAACAACCCCACCTTGTCGCCCAGCACGACCAAGGCACCTGACATGGCGGCGCCGACGTCTCCAACGAGACGACCGACCAGCGCATCGAGTTTCTGCATATCCGGCTCACGCATTGTTGCCTCCCGGGTGCGTGATAAAGCGGCTTAAATTAGACTCTCATGATATTCAGTCAATCAACCTTCCTATCGCCCAATGAGGGTAGCGCGGTCCGATCGGGTATCACGAACGCACGCGACCCACCCCTCAGAGGCGGACAGCGTGCGCCGTTCCGCGTCACCACCACATTCCCTTGCTTTCTTCTCCGGCGGTTACATCTCTCATAGTTGCTGACCGAGACGACCATCGGTGATTCAATGCCAGATAATGACTTTAATCTATCTCCATCTCAGTGCCGCGCGGCACGTGCTCTTCTCGCGTGGTCCGAGGAGGATCTGTCTTCAGCCTCCAGGATCGCCAGGGCGACGATTGCCGGTTACGAGGCTGGAAAACTTTCCCCTGATGACCAGGCCTTGCGTGATATGAAACGCAGCCTGGAAGATGCGGGCGTGCTTTTCATCCCGGAAAACGGCGGCGGCGCCGGCGTTCGCTTGGCAAGACCTGCATCGGCTTCTATAGACACTGACGAGACCGAGACGGTCCAATATGAAGAATATCTGAAAAACGACGCCCCTCCCGGCGCTGGCGGTTGAATGGCAAAGAAACAGAAGCTCGAGCACTCCGAATTGGCAGGGGAATTCACCGAAGACGGGGTGACGGTGCTCGTCGATATTTTTCGAACCTCCGGCAGCAATGAGGACTGGACGATGGAAGTCGTCACCCAGGCGGAGGATCTGATCCGCTGGGAGGAGCCCTTTGCGACCGATCGCGAGGCCTTCGACGAATTCCTGGCGGTCGTGGAGCGGGAAGGCATCCGCTCCTTCCTCGACGATGAAGAACCTTCCGTGCATTGAGGGGCAGCCCAGTGAAAAGCATCAATGATCTCGTCGCCTCGGCGAAAACCGTCTGCGAGCGATATCGGGCCGGGCGGATGGAGCGCGAGACCGTGCGGGAATGGGTCCTTCGGCTGGGCGCCTATCCCCCGCCGCACGGAGACCGCGTGCGTGACGCCGCCGAATGGTTCCGACTGCACAATCGCGAACCTGTTTCCGAAGATATCGTGCTGGGGGACATTGACCGGCTCCAGGCGATTTCAGCTCCGTAATGGGGGCGTGCGAGCTCTGTCTGGAATAACTTCAGCCCGATCCGGACTGGCGCAATTACGCCGTTACTCGACGGCGTAGGACCAATGACGATTGTGAGCCTTATGCATAATGGCTTATCCAGCTTCGGGAGGGAGAGGTCTGGGGTTTTGCAGCTTCGGCAAATGTGACACGCTCACAAGGCTGACATGACTCCTGCATCTCACGCGAAGCGTAAGCCAAGCGCGGCTCGGTAGTTTTAATTCGTGCGGAAATAGAAGGAACAGCACGTGGCAGCATTTCCGGAAAAGGCAAAGGTCGTCATCATCGGGCTCGGCGGCATCGTCGGCGCCTCCATCGCTCATCATCTTGTCGAGCGCGGATGGGACGATATCGTCGGCATCGACAAGTCGGGCATACCGACCGACATCGGCTCGACAGCGCATGCCTCGGACTTCTGTTACACGACGAGCCACGACTATCTGTCGGTCTGGACGACGCAATATTCGATCGATTTCTATGAGAAGATGGGCCACTACGCCCGCATCGGCGGCCTCGAAGTGGCGCGAACCGGCGACCACGCCTGGATGGAGGAAATCAAGCGCAAGCTTTCCTCGGCACGCGCTTTCGGCACCCGCGCCCATTATGTCAGCCCCGCCGAGATCAAGGAGAAGTTCCCGCTGATCGAGGAAGATCGGGTGATGGGCGGCCTTTTCGATCCGGATGCCGGCCTCGTCATTCCGCGCTCGCAGACCGTTGCCGGCAAGCTGGTCGACGCCGCCGAAAAGGCAGGCAAGCTCAAGGTGTTCGGCAACACCCCGGCGAAGTCGCTGATCGTCGAAGGCGGCCGCATCAAGGGCGTCGTCACCCATCGCGGCACCATCATGGCCGACCACGTCATCGTCTGCGCTGGCCTCTGGGGCCGCCTTATCGCCGAGATGGTCGGCGAAGACCTGCCGGTCATGCCGGTCGACCATCCGCTCACCTTCTTCGGTCCCTATAACGAGTTCGAAGGCACCGGCAAGGAAATCGGCTTCCCGCTGCTGCGGGACCAGGGCAACTCCGCCTACATGCGCGACACCGGCGACCCGGCGACGACCGAGGGTGGTCAGATCGAGTGGGGCTATTACGAAGCCACCAATCCGCGCATGTGCCATCCGCGCGAACTTCTCGAAAAACACGAAGCACGCCTTTCGCCGTCCCAGCGCGACCTCGAGATGGAACAGATCCTCGAGCCACTCGAGCGCGCCATGGAACTGACACCGATCCTCGGCGAACTTGGCTATAACGAAGGTCACTCCTTCAACGGCCTGCTGCAGGTTTCCGCCGCCGGCGGCCCATCCTGCGGCGAGAGCCAGAAGGTGCGCGGTCTCTGGTATTGCGTTGCCATCTGGGTCAAGGACGGCCCGGGCTATGGCAAGCTGATCGCCGACTGGATGACCGATGGCCGTACCGAAATCGATCACAACAGCATCGACTATGCCCGCTTCTATCCGCATCAGCTGACGGAAGAATTTATCGAAGGCCGCTGCTTCGAAGCCGCCCAGAAGATCTACTTCCCGGCGGTTCACACCCGCGAACCCTATGCATCCGGCCGCAACATCAAGCGCTCGCCCTTCTACGAGCGCGAAAAGGAGCTTGGCGGCTACTTCATGGAACTGGGCGGCTGGGAGCGTGCGCACGGCTACGCCGCCAACGAGCATCTTCTGGAGAAGTATGGCGACCGGGTTCCGGTTCGCGAGAATGAATGGGACAGCCGCCATTTCTGGCGCGTCTCGAATGCCGAACACCTGGCGATGAGCGAGGATTGCGGCATCGTCAATCTCAGCCATTTCCACATGGTCGATATCGAGGGGCCTGATCATGTCGAGCTGATGGAGTGGCTGTGCGCCGCCAAGGTCGGCGGCGATGCCAACATCGGCAAGGGCATTTACACCCACTTCCTCGACGACGAAGGCATGGTGCGCGCAGACTTCACCGTGTTCCGCATGTCCGACCGCTGCCGTCTCGTCAACGGCGCCGATGCCGGCCCGCGCGATCTGCACTATATGAAGCGGGTCGCTCAAGACCGCGGCCTTGACGTGACCGTCACCGATGTCTCGGAGAAATTCGTGACGATCGGCATCTGGGGTCCGAACGCGCGCGAGACGCTAAAGAAGGTCGTAGCCGATCCGGCCGGGCTCGATCAGGAAAACTTCGCCTTTGCGGCTATCAAGCCGATCGAAATATCAGGCAAGACCGTCACCGCCTTCCGCATCTCCTATGTGGGCGAGCAGGGCTGGGAATTGCACATGAAGTACGAAGACGGCCTCGCCGTCTGGGATGCGCTGCGCTCGACCGGCGTCATGGCCTTCGGCGTCGAGACCTATGCGAACTCGCGCCGCATGGAGAAGAGCCTGCGCCTGCAGAACGCCGACCTCCTGACCCAGTACAACCTGATCGAAGCCGATCTCGCCCGCCCGAAGGTCAAGGAAGCCGATTTCCGCGGCAAGGAAAAGCATCTGGAATACAAAGCGCGCGAGCACCAGCCGGCCATGCTCTGCACGCTCGTCATGACCGAGAATACCGACAAAACAGGCGTGAAGCGCTATCCCGTCGGCAACCTGCCGGTCGTCGATCCCGCCACGGGAGAGGTTCTGGTCGACGAGCTTGGCCGCCGGTCCTACACGACCTCGATCGCCTACGGCCCGACGGTCGGCAAGAACATCGCCCTCGCCTATCTGCCGTGGTCGCATTGCCAGGTCGGACGCAAGCTTGAGGTCGAGTATTTTGCCGAGAGCTATCCGGTGGAAGTCGTCGGCGTCGGCTACAAGCCGATCTATGACCCGGAAAATCTGAAGCCGCGCACCTAATCACTCAAGCACGTGTGGCGCCGCAGGCACGCGGTGCCACACGCATGAGGCTGAGCGGCTGTAGCAGAATTTTGCTGAATGCTATTTGCTGTCGCCAGCGGCAGTTTCGACGTTATCGTCGACGGGACGGCTTGAAATGAACTGTTTCGAGATCAGCCAGCAGCCGAGCGCCCAGAGCGCGCCGGCGCACCATCCGGCGAAAACGTCCGTCGGATAATGAACGCCGAGGTAGATCCGGCTCAAACCGATGATGACGGCCAGGAAGACGCCGGCGCCCATGACGAAAATCCGCGTCGAGGGATAACGTTGTGTGCGCGCCAGCAGCGCCCCGAGCGTCAGATAGGTCACCGCCGAGACCATGGCATGGCCGGAGGGAAAACTGAGATCGCTCACCTCGACGAGGTGCGGCACGACATCGGGGCGCGGCCGCGCGACGAGGATCTTCAAAAGCGTACTCGCCAGCCACCCTGACAGCACCGAGGAAAAGACGAAGATCGCGATCGGCCAGCGCCGGTCGAGCAAGAGATAGACGGTGATGAGGACAGTCATCAGCGACAGAACGGTGATGCCGCCGAGGCTGGTGATGTCGCCGACGGCGTGCGTCAGCCAGGCGGGACCGATCGGCATGCTGAGATCGCCCTGATGTCGCAGCGCCAGCAGGATCGACTCGTCGAAGCGGAGAGTCTCGCCCTCGATAACCTCGCTCGTCAGCCGCTGCAGCAGGAAGAGGCCGCCGGCGATCGATGCCACCGTGATCAGTGCCAGCGGCTCATATGCGTTGAGCCTAGCCCAAACCCTGCGTCGTTGAACGTCACTCATGCCTGTCGCCAACTCCCTTCGTCATGTCGATCCCCTGCCACATTGGCAATACGCCCCCGGGATTCAAGACCTTGCGGCATTTAGCGACCGCCGGGGGACCCGCGGTAGCAAACGCTCAACCTTCTTTTGCTATGGCTGGGGGGATTGCGTTGGAGAGGTTTCGACGATGAAAATTCTGACGGCGGCGGTTTTGATGGCAGCCATGCTGCAGCCGGTCACAGCCCTTGGCGAGACCGAATGGATGGGCGACGCAAGACAATGGTCGGTTGGCTATGCGAGTGAGAGCCCTCCCTATTGCCGGCTGCTGTGGGACAGCGAGATCGGCAAGACCGTCGAGTTCCGCCAGAGCGCCATCGAAACCTTCTGGCTGGTGTCGAAGAACAGCTGGGACATTCCGGCTGGCACCACGACCGAGGTGACGCTGACCGATCGCATGATGACGAAAGTCATCGCCGCCGAGTTCTTCGACAAGACCACTCTTCGCCTCTGGCCCGTAGGCAGCAAGGGTAGCGGCGGACTGAAGAAGATCATCAAGAACTCCTTTTCCGGAACCCCCGACGTGCAACTGACCTTTGCCGGCGACGAAGGCGACTGGACGCTGCCGCTCTCGCGGGTTGACCAGCTCTACCCGACCTATCGCAAATGCCTCAAACGCCTTGAAGCCGGCGGGAAGCCGAAGCAGGATTCCGAAACCAGCAAGCCGTTCTGACGGTCCGCCCGATTCAATTCATCGCTGGCGGCGCTATCTCGCGGATCAGGCTGCGCACGGCCTCGATATCGCCGTTGAGTGGCCGCTCGTCGCCATAATGGGTGATACGCTCACGCACGGCCTGATAGATAAGATCCGTGCCTGCCGCCCGCGGCGCCGTCGCCGCCAGGAAATCATGCGCCTGGGCGGCAGCCATCAGCTCGATCGCCAGGATATATTCGGCATTGTCGATGACGGCGAGCAGCTTGCCGGCGGCAGCCGTCGGATGCGCGAGGAAATCCTCCTGCAGGCCGGAGGTCAGGCCGCCGTCAAGCACTGCGGGCGCGGCAAGGCGGCGATTTTCATTGCTGAGGGCCGCTGCGGTATACTGGGCGATCATGAAGCCGGAATGGCTGCCGGCATCGCTCGCCAGAAATGGTGGCAGGCCGCTCACCAGTGGATTGACCAGCCGGTCCATGCGCCTCTCGCTGATCGCACAGAGCTGCGCCATTGCAACGGCGAGGCTGTCGGCCGCCTGCCCGAGCGCCGGGGCGACCGCATGCGCCTCGGAGGAGACGACGGGTTCTTCCGGAGTGCCTGAAACGGCGGGATTGTCCGTTACCGAAGCGAGCTCCTGATCGGCGATGCGGGCGGAATTGTCGAAGACATCACGGGCGGCTCCGTGGGCATGCGGCACCGAACGAAGGCTCAGCGCATCCTGGGTGCGCCGGCCAAAGGCGGCGGCGATGAGACCGCTGCCCTGGAGCCGTGCGCGCAGCGCAGCGCCTACTTTCTCAATTCCCGCAGATGGCCGAAGCGCCAGCACGGCTTCGTCGAAGGCGGCGATCTGGCAGCCAGCCGCTTCCAGCGTCAGCGCCGCGATGGCATCGGCCCAGTCGAGCAACCGCTCGGCGCGCCAGAGTGCCACTGAGGTCAAGCCCGTGGAGCAGGCCGTCCCGTTGACGAGGCTCAAACCCTCCTTGGCGCCGAGTACCAGCGGGGCAAGCCCGATCGCCGCAAGCGCTTCGCGGCCGCTCATACGCCGTCCGGCGAGCGTCGCGCTGCCTTCGCCGATCAGGACGAGCGCGGTATGGGCATTATGGGTGAGATAACCGGCCGAGCCCTTGGATGGCACGTCCGGAATGCAATCATGCTCCAACAGGGCGGCAAGATGCTGGACGATCTCACGCCGCACGCCGGAATGGCCGTGGGCAAAATTAGCGATCTCGGCCGCGATGATGGCGCGCACCTCGCGGGCGGGCAGAAGCGGTCCGACGCCACAGGCATGGCTGAGCACGATGCTGCGCGACAGCAGGCTCTGCGAGGCGCGGTCGACCACCGTATCGGCCAGCGCCCCGACGCCGGTGTTGACGCCATAGGCGCCCACGCCGGTTTCGACGATGCGCGCGACGATCCGGCTTGCCCTTTCGACCCGCGCCCAGGCAGCCGGCGACAGCGCAAGCGCCTCCCCTGCCCCGACGCGCGCAACATCGCGCCAGCCCAGCACCTTATCGAGGACGACCGTCATCGACCCGTTCCGAAATGACCGATGAACTGGCGGAAGGCGGGTGTGGCGCCGCCGGCAAACATCTCGTCCGGCGTGCCGCTGCTTTCGATCAGCCCTTCGCGCATGAAGACGACGCGGTTCGAGACATTGCGGGCAAAGCTCATCTCGTGGGTGACGACGAGCATGGTCATGCCCTCCTCGGCAAGCGCCCGCATGACGCGCAGCACCTCGCCGACGAGTTCCGGATCCAGCGCCGAGGTCGGCTCGTCAAACAGCATGACCTTCGGCTTCATCGCCAGCGCGCGGGCGATGGCGGCGCGCTGCTGCTGGCCGCCGGAGAGATGGGCGGGATAGGCATGGCGCTTGTCTGCGATGCCGACCTTCTCGAGCAGCGCCTCGGCCTCGGCGATACATTCGGCGCGCGGCCGCTTCAGCACATGGATGGGGCCCTCGATGACATTCTGCAGGATGGTCATGTGGGACCAGAGGTTGAAGGACTGGAACACCATGCCGAGTTCGGAGCGGATATGGTCGACCTGCTTCTGGCTCGCCGGCCTTGTCTTGCCGTTTTTGTGGACCATCTCGATATGCTCGCCGTCGACCCAGATTTCGCCGTCGCTGGCGGTTTCGAGCAGGTTGATGCAGCGCAGGAAGGTCGATTTGCCCGAGCCGGAGGCGCCGAGCAGCGAAATCACGTCGCCGTCCTCGGCATCGAGGGAAATGCCGCGCAGCACTTCATGGGTGCCGAAGCTCTTGCGGATGTTGCGAACCGAAAGTCGGGTGACGCCTGGCATGGTTGCTCCAATCAGGTCAAAAACGCCTATGCCTTCAGCGGCTGCGGGGCCGCTCGGCGGTGTCGGGAGAGCGAATATTCAAGCAGGGCCATGCCCTGCAGGATGATGAAGTTCAGAACGAGATAGATGATCGCCGCGCAGAGGAAGACCTCCATCGTCCGGTAGGTCTGCGAGATCAGCCGCTGGGCGACGCCGGTGACCTCCCAGACGGTGACGAGGCTTGCGAGCGCCGTCGATTTCATCATCAGCACAATCTCGGTGGAATAGGCCGGCAGCGCGTGGCGGAAGGCGATCGGCGCCAGGATGCGGCGCACCAGCAGGAAACCAGACATGCCAATCGAGCGCGCCGCCTCGATCTCCTTCGGCGACACGGCACGGATGCCGCCGCGGAAGATCTCCGCCGTATAGCCGGCCGTGCAGAGCGCCAAGGACAGGATGGCGCAGACCATCGGCTCGCGCAGGAACGGCCAGAGGAAGGAATAGCGGATGACGCCGAACTGGCCGAGGCCGTAGAAGACCAGGAACATCTGGATCAACAGCGGCGAGCCGCGGAAGACGAAGATATAACCTTTGGCGAAGCCCGAAAGCAGTCGGTTGCCGCTGACCCGCATCCAGACAATGACGAGGGCCAGCAGGCCGCCGAAGAAGATCGACAGCGAAAACAGGATGAGCGTCGTGGGCACGGCTTTCAGCAATGTGACCATGGTCGAGGCGAGAAAGGTGAAATCCATCTTCGCCTCCTTACGCCTGGCCCATGGCCGATGCCGGCATGCTGCGATTGGCGCGGCGTTCGGCGCCGTTGAAGATGCGGTCCGAAAGGCTGGTCAGGATCAGGTAGAGCGCGCCGCCGGCGATGAAGAACAGGAAATACTGCCGCGTCGAGCCCGCCGCCACCTGGCTGGTGCGCATCAGCTCGGCAAGGCCTGTGACGGAGATCAGCGCCGAATCCTTAAGACTGAGCTGCCAGACATTGCCGAGGCCCGGAATAGCGAAGCGAAGCACCTGCGGCATGATGATGCGGCGAAAGCGCAGCCCGCGGTGCATGCCGATCGCCGAGGCGGCTTCGAGTTCGCCCTTGGAAATGGCGAGGAAGGCGCCGCGGAACACTTCCGCCTGATAGGAGCCGGAGATGATGCCGACGGCAAGCGCGCCGGCGGCAAAGGACGGTAGGCCGAGGAAACCCTCGTAGCCCATCGCCTTGCCGATCGAGGTGACGGCCGAGGAGCCGCCGAAATAGATGAGATAGATGATCAGCAGTTCCGGCACGCCGCGAAACACGGTGGTATAGACATTGCCGAGCGTGATGAGGAGCGGACTGCCGGAGAGTTTCGCGAAGGCGACGATCGCGCCCAGCACCGCGCCGATCGCCAGCGCCGTCGCCGTGACGGCGAGCGTCATCAAGGCGGCGAGAATGAGCAGCGCGCCCCATCCGGTTGAACCGAAGCCGAGCAGTTCCAAGCTTGCCATATCGTCCGTTCCCCGTCCGCGGCAGTGTCTTATGGATTTGAGAATAACACGCGGTCTCCGGCGTTAAAGCCGGAGACCGCACCTGCGGCCAAGAGGCCGTAAGGCTTATTGCTGCGGGCTGACGTCGACCTTGAACCATTTCATCGAAAGGTTCTTGACCGTGCCGTCGGCCAGCGTCGACTTGATCGCCTCGTTGAACTTGTCACGCAGCTCGGTATCGGCCTTGCGGATGCCGAGGCCTTCGCCTTCGCCCCAGATCGAGCCGACGATCTCCGGGCCGGTGAAAGCAAGCGCGCCATTGGCTGCCTCAAAGGCATTGGCGAAATAGACGGCGTCGTCGAAGCCGAGGTCGATGCGGCCGTTCTGCAGGTCGAGGTCGCGATCGGCGCCGGTCTTGTATTCACGGATCTCGGCGATATCGCCGAAATTGTCATAGACGAACTTGGCATAGACGGTCGCCGCCTGGATGCCGATGGTCTTGCCCTTGAAGAGTTCCTTCAGCGCGTCGATCTCCTTCACGCCGGTCTGGCCGGGCGTCATCTTGATCGTGGCGCCGGTGCCGGCGGCATTGGCGAGCGGGCTATCCTTGGCCGTGGCGAAAGCGGCGGGAGTCGCGGCATAGGGAATGGTGAAATCAATAATCTTCCGCCGCTCTTCGGTAATCGACAGCGCATCCATGATGACGTCGAACTTGCCGGCGTTGAGCGCCGGGATCATACCGTCCCAATCGGAGGCAACCAGCGTGCATTCGATCTTGGCGCGCTCGCAGAGCACCTTGGCAAGCTCAGGCTCGAAGCCACCAAGCGTACCGTCGGCATTGGTGAGATTCCAAGGCGCATAAGCGCCCTCAAGGGTGATGGTCGCCTTCGTCCAGTCCTTGGACAAGGCCGGAGCTGCGAAAGCGGAAAAGGCGGCGACGCCGCAAAAAAGGATTGCGCTTAATTTCATCGATGAATTCTCCTCTGGAGTTGAAACAGACCTTGCGGCACCGCCGATCTCCGCCGGCTTGCCCGTTCCGTCCTATTTTTTCATCGAGGACTGTTCGGGAGGTTGTATATGGTACCATATGAGAAAATTTGTGATATGCAAGAGAAAAGTCGATTTATATGGCGAATTGCATCCGTGCAAAAGGAATAGGCAATGAAGCGTTCCGACGAGATGAAACGCGACCTGGCAGGAAATGACAGCACGCCGCTCTATGCCGGCGTCAAACAGGTGATCCTCGACCGCATCCACAGTGGTGAATGGCCGCCGAAATACCGCGTTCCCTCGGAAAACGAACTGGTCGTCGAGCTCGGCGTCAGCAAGATGACCGCCAACCGGGCGCTGCGCGAACTTGCCAACGAGGGCGAACTCGTCCGCATCCAGGGTGTCGGCTCCTTCGTCGCCGAGCGCAAGGGCTATTCGGCGCTGTTCGAGGTGCGCAACATCGCCGAGGAGATCGCCGAACGCGGCCATGTTCATGAGGCGTCTGTCGTCATTCTTGCCCAGGAAACCGCCTCTCCCGAGATCGCCGACAGCTTGGAACTTGAAATCGGCGCGGCGGTCTTCCACTCGCTGATCGTGCACAGCGAAAACGGCGTTCCGGTGCAGATCGAGGACCGTTTTGTCCATCCGGAAGCCGCTCCCGACTATCTCAAGCAGGACTTCACGACGCTGACGCCGAACGCCTATCTGACGGCGGCCGCCCCGCTCAGCGGCTCCGAGCATGTCGTCGAGGCGGCGATGCCGCAGGCCTGGGAATGCAAGCTGCTCACCATTCTCAAGACCGAGCCGTGCCTGACGATCCGCCGGCGCACATGGTCGGCAAAACAGGTGGTCTCGACCGCCCGCCTCGTCTATCCCGGCTATCGCTATCGGCTCGAAGCACGCAGCGGCAAGATGTTCGAAGAGTGAAAACACTCGCCATCTTGTATATGGAACCTACTGCGAGGCCGGCGTGAATCGCGCCACCAGCGCGTGGCGATCGCCCGGATAGGTGAAACGGACGTGGGTCACCGGACCGGCGCCGCTCCAGGTGCGGCGTTCGACTACCAGGCAGGCAGTGTTGCGCGGAATGTCGAGCGCCGCGGCCACCTCGGCACTGGCGGAGACCGCGTGGATCCGGTGTTCGGCCGTGCTCCACGGTACCTGGCCGAGCAGCCACGGCCCCGGCGCCACCGTCAGAAAATCGGCATCGGCGGCCTCAGGCACGGTTTCAAGGCTGATCAGCCTCTCCTCAAGGCAGAAGGGCCGCGCCCCGGCATTGTGGACGCAGACCACCTCGATGACCGAAGACGCCACGGGCAGTTCCAGCCGGCTTCTGTCTTCCGCTTTCGCCTTGCGGCTCGCCTTCTTCGAAAGCGCATAGGAATAAGGCAGGTTCAGCGACTGCACCTCAGCCTTGATGTCGTGGATTTCGAGCACGGCCGATTGCGCCTGCGGCTGGGTGACGAAGCTGCCGGATTTCTTGCGGCGCTCGATCAGGCCCGCCTTGGCGAGCTGAGTCAGCACCTTGTTCACCGTCATACGCGAGCAGTCATACTGCGTGGCGAGGTCGACCTCGAAGGGAATACGATGCCCCGGTGGCCATTCGCCCGAGACGATACGCCCCTCGATCTCGCCCAGGATGCGCTGGTGCAAGGTCAGATCCCTGCTTTGGTTCATCGCCACGTTCCGATTGGTTCTCCGGTCTAGATCGAATGCCTTGAAAGGAAAAGTGCTTTTTCAGGCCGCCAGCAACTCGCCCATTGCGGCAAGGAACCGCCGGTCGATTGCGTCGCGCTCGCGATGGCGGCCGCCTTCCACCTGCTTAAAGCCGCGCGCCCACACGCAATCGACGGAAACGCCGCCGGCAAACAGCCAGTGATCGAGGATCTGATCGCCCGAGAGGTAGGGAACGGCTGACGTATCGAGCGAAACGAGATCGGCGTGATGACCCTCGACGAGGCCGGCCGGCGCTCTCAGCGCGCCGGCGCCGCCAGCAAGTGCGTGGGTGAATAGCGAAAGCGCCGTCGATCCGCCAGGTGCCGCGACGACATTGCGGGCGCGCAACGCCAGGCGCTGCGAATATTCGAGTTGGCGCAATTCCTCCGGCAGGGAAATCCGCACGTTTGAATCCGAACCGATACCGTAACGGCCGCCCTCTTCGAGGAAGAGCGGCGCGGCAAAGGCGCCGTCGCCGAGATTGGCTTCGGTGATCGGGCAGAGGCCGGCAATCGCCCCGCTCTTCGCCATCCGCCGCGTCTCGTCCTCGGTCATATGCGTTGCATGGATGAAGCACCAGCGCTGATCGACCGGCGCATGATCGAGCAGCCATTCCACCGGCCGCGCGCCGGACCAGGCAATGCAGTCCTCGACCTCCTTCACCTGTTCGGCGACATGGATGTGGATCGGCCCGTCGCCCGCCATCGGCACAAGCTTCGCCAACTCCTCGGGAGTGGCGGCCCGCAAGCTGTGCGGCGCCAGCCCGAGTTCGGCGCCGTCAAGCCGGCCGGTCACCACACGGCACCCATCCATCAGCCTTTCGAAGCTTTCCAGCGAATTGATGAAGCGTCGCTGGCCTTCAATCGGCGCGGCACCACCGAAGCCGGAATGGGCATAAAAGACCGGCAGAAGCGTCAGGCCGATGCCGGTCTCTTCGCTCGCAGCACCGATGCGTTCGGCAAGCTCGGCGATATTGGCATAAGCGCCGCCATCCGTGTCATGGTGGAGATAGTGGAATTCGCCGACACGGGAAAAGCCCGCCTCCAGCATCTCGGCATAGAGCTTGGCGGCGACCGCTTCGACATGATCGGGCGTCATCGCCAGGGCGAACTTGTACATGACCGTGCGCCAGCTCCAGAAGCTGTCACTGGCAGGCCCCCGCACTTCGGCCAGGCCGGCCATCGCTCGCTGGAAGGCATGGCTGTGCAGGTTGCCCATGGCGGGAACGATCAGGGCATGGCGCTCATCGCCGGGTGCTGCGGCAGCGTCGGGCTCGACCCGGGCGATGCGACCTTCTTCGAGCGTCAGCCGCACGTTCTTCCGCCAGCCTTGCGACGTCAGCGCCGTCTCCGCGTGAAGTATGGTCATGGCCTTCTTCTCCTCCTGCCGCGCCGCCGATCTTTCTTTTCCAGAAAAGCGCGCAAAATTTCTCTTGTCACCTGTTGATTATGTATATACATGTTTCGGCATAAGGAAAGGCGCAAAGCTGATGAGCGGGAACAATTTTTCTGAGGGTACCCCATCCGCCGATATCCGGCCGGTGCTGTGGCGAAATGCGCGGCTTGCGACGCTGGCGCCCGACAGAGCAGGTCTCGGCATCATCGAAAAGGGCGCCGTGCTGACTGAAGGGGGCCGTATCGCCTTTGCTGGCGCCGAAAGCGAATTGCCGGCATCCGCCATCGAGAAATCCGAGATCGTGGATCTCGAAGGCCGCTGGGTCACCCCCGGTCTCGTCGACTGCCACACCCACATCGTTCACGGCGGCAATCGCGCCGGCGAATTCGAGATGCGCCTTGCCGGCGCGACCTACGAAGAAATCGCCCGCGCCGGCGGCGGCATCGTGTCCTCGGTGAAGGCCACCAATGCGCTGTCGGTCGAAGACCTCGTCGCCGAAGCGCTGCCGCGGCTCGATACGCTGCTTGCCGAAGGTGTCACGACGATCGAAGTGAAGTCCGGCTACGGGCTGAACCGGGCCGGCGAAGTGAAAATGCTGCAGAGCGCGCGCCTTCTCGGTCATATCAGACCGGTGCGCGTCGCCACCAGCTATCTCGGCGCGCATGCGACGCCGGTGGAATACAAAGGCCGCAACGGCGACTATCTCGACGATGTCGTGCTGCCCGGCCTCGACGACATGTATAATCTCGGCCTCGCCGATGCCGTCGACGGGTTCTGCGAGGGCATCGCCTTTTCCACGACCGAGATCGCCCGGGTCTTCGACAAGGCGAAGGCGCTCGGCCTGCCGGTCAAGCTGCATGCCGAACAGCTCTCCAATCTCGGCGGCGCCAAGCTTGCTGCGTCATACGGCGCGCTTTCAGCCGATCATCTCGAATATCTCGACGATGATGGCGTTGCCGCGATGGCGGCTGCCGGCACTGTCGCCGTGCTCCTGCCCGGCGCCTTCTACGCCATCCATGAGAAGCAGAAGCCGCCGGTCGAGGCGCTGCGCCGGGCCCGCGTGCCGATCGCGATCGCCACAGACTGCAATCCCGGCACCTCGCCGCTGACCTCGATGCTGCTGACCATGAACATGTCGGCGACGCTGTTCGGGCTCACCGTCGAGGAATGCATCGCCGGCGCCACCCGCGAAGGCGCCCGCGCTCTCGGCCTCATCGCCGAGACCGGAACGATCGAGCCCGGCAAGTCAGCCGATCTCGCCGTCTGGAATGTCGAAACCCTCGCCGAGCTCGTCTACCGCATCGGCTTCAACCCACTTCATGCGCGTATCTTCAAGGGCGAAAGGAACGGTCGATGACCATCACCCTCCACCCGGGCACCGTCTCGCTCAACGACCTCGAGACTATTTACTGGACGGGCGAGCCGGCAAGACTCGATCCCGCTTTCGATGCCGGCATAAACAAGGCCGCCGCCCGCATTGCCGAGATCGCCGCCGGCAACGCGCCGGTCTATGGCATCAATACCGGCTTCGGCAAACTCGCCTCGATCAAGATCGACAGCGCCGACGTCGCCACGCTGCAGCGCAATCTCATCCTCTCGCATTGCTGCGGCGTCGGCGCGCCCCTACCCGAGAATATCGTCCGGCTGATCATGGCGCTGAAGCTGGTCTCGCTCGGCCGCGGCGCTTCCGGCGTGCGGCTGGAGCTGGTGCGGCTGATCGAAGGCATGCTTGATAAGGGCGTCATCCCGCTGATCCCGGAAAAGGGCTCGGTCGGCGCCTCCGGCGATCTTGCGCCGCTCGCCCATATGGCGGCGGTGATGATGGGCGAGGCCGAAGCCTTCTTCGACGGCGAACGCCTTTCCGGCGCTGAAGCCCTCGAACGCGCCGGGCTGAAACCGGTCGTGCTCGCCGCCAAGGAGGGCCTGGCGCTGATCAACGGCACCCAAGCCTCGACGGCGCTGGCGCTCGCCGGCCTCTTCCGTGCCCATCGCGCCGCCCAGGCCGCCCTGATCACCGGCGCCATGTCCACCGATGCCGCCATGGGCTCCTCGGCGCCCTTCCATCCTGACATCCATACGCTGCGCGGCCATAAGGGCCAGATCGATACGGCTGCAGCCCTTCGCGCCCTGTTGGAACAATCGGTCATCCGCCAGAGCCATATCGAGGGCGACGAGCGGGTGCAGGACCCCTATTGCATCCGCTGCCAGCCGCAGGTCGACGGCGCCTGCCTCGATCTCTTGCGCTCGGTCGCCCGCACGCTGGAGATCGAAGCCAATGCGGTCACCGACAATCCGCTGGTGCTCTCGGATAATTCCGTCGTCTCTGGCGGCAATTTCCACGCCGAACCCGTCGCCTTCGCCGCCGACCAGATCGCGCTCGCCATCTGCGAGATCGGCGCGATCTCGCAGCGCCGCATTGCGTTGCTCGTCGACCCCACCCTCTCCTATGGCCTGCCGGCCTTCCTCGCCAGGAAGCCGGGCCTGAATTCCGGCCTTATGATCGCCGAGGTCACCTCGGCGGCGCTGATGTCGGAGAACAAACAGATGTCGCACCCGGCCTCGGTCGATTCGACGCCGACCTCTGCCAATCAGGAAGACCATGTCTCTATGGCCTGCCACGGCGCCCGGCGCTTGCTCGGCATGACCGAAAACCTGTTCGCCATTATCGGCATCGAGGCGCTGACGGCAGCCCAGGGCGTCGAACTGCGCGCGCCGCTGTCGACGAGCCCGGAGCTTTTGAAGGCGATCGCTGCGATCCGAGCCAAGGTGCCGAGCCTCGATAGCGACCGCTATATGGCCGGGGATCTCGCCGCCGCCGCCGCACTGGTGGCGACGGGGGCGCTGAACGATTCAGTTTCGAATGGCATTTTGCCGGTTTTGGAGGGTTGATCGTGATGTCTGTGCACTTTGCACCCCCCTCTGCCCTGCCGGGCATCTCCCCCACAAGTGGGGAGATCGGCTGGGCGGACCCGCTCGCTCCAATATCAATTGTTTGGCACAGCCCCATCCGCGGGTCGATCTTCGCCCTTGTGGGGGTCCGAAGGACGGGTCGAGACCCGCGGCTCGACCCCGGGTCCGGCAGGACAGAGGGGGGTAACGCCCGCAACGCCGGAGCGCTTTGCCTATGACCGCACCATACGAAACCCGCCAGGGCACCTCGCCGATCATCCTCGGCTTCCCGCATACCGGCACCGAGGTGCCGCCTGCGATCTATGACCGGCTCAACGACAACGGCCGTATCCTCGCCGACACCGACTGGCACATCCACCACCTCTATGACGGGCTGCTCGACAACATCACGACGGTCCGCGCCACCTTCCATCGCTACGTGATCGACGCCAACCGCGATCCAGCCGGCGTCAGCCTCTATCCCGGCCAGAACACCACCGGTCTCGTTCCGGAAACGGACTTCGACGGCAAACCAATCTGGAAGGACGGGCAGGCGCCCGCCGAGGCCGATATCGCTGCGCGGCTCAGGGATTTCCATGCGCCCTATCACGCGGCACTTGCCGCCGAGATCGAGCGCGTCAGGGCAATCCATGGCGTCGCGATCCTTTATGATTGCCACTCGATCCGCTCGCATATTCCCTTCCTGTTCGAAGGCAAGCTGCCGGATTTCAACATCGGCACCGATATGGGCAAGACCTGCGACGGAGCCATCGAGCAGGCGACGCTCACCGTCGTCGAAGCAGCCGAAGGCTATGACAGCGTGCTCAACGGTCGCTTCAAGGGCGGCTGGACGACCCGCCATTACGGCCGGCCCGAGACCGGTGTGCACGCGATCCAGATGGAGCTCGCGCAATCGACGCATCTGCAGACCGAGGCGTCGCCCTTCGCCTATGATGCCGCCAAGGCCGACAGGCTTCGCGTCCATCTCAAAAACATTCTGGTGCGCCTCGAACAGATAGCACCCGGCCTGAAACGATAAAAGCTCACTCGACAGGGGAACCGTCATGACCAATCCACGCCATAACATCCGCGAAATCCGCGCGCCCCGCGGCAATGATCTCAATGCCAAGAGCTGGATGACCGAAGCGCCGCTGCGCATGCTGATGAACAATCTCGATCCCGACGTCGCCGAAAATCCGAACGAGCTGGTCGTCTATGGTGGCATCGGGCGCGCCGCCCGCACCTGGGAGGACTTCGACCGCATCGTCGCGACGCTGAAGACGCTGACGGAAGAGGAAACCCTGCTCGTCCAATCCGGCAAGCCGGTCGGCGTCTTCCGCACGCATAAGGATGCGCCGCGCGTTCTGATCGCCAACTCCAATCTGGTGCCGCATTGGGCGACCTGGGATCATTTCAACGAGCTGGATAAGAAGGGCCTTGCCATGTACGGCCAGATGACGGCCGGATCGTGGATCTATATCGGCACGCAGGGCATCGTCCAGGGCACTTACGAGACCTTCGTCGAGGCCGGCCGCCAGCATTATGGCGGCAATCTCAAGGGCAAATGGATCCTGACCGGGGGCCTCGGCGGCATGGGCGGCGCCCAGCCGCTCGCCGCCGTCATGGCCGGTGCCTGCTGCCTTGCCGTCGAATGCAATCCCGACTCGATCGATTTCCGCCTGCGCACCCGCTATCTCGACGCCAAGGCCGAGACGCTCGACGAAGCGCTTGAAATGATCGATCGCTGGACCAAATCAGGCGAGGCCAAATCCGTCGGCCTGCTCGGCAATGCCGCCGAGATCCTGCCGGAAATGGTCCGCCGCGGCATCCGCCCGGATATCGTCACCGACCAGACCTCGGCCCATGATCCGATCAACGGTTACCTGCCGAAGGGCTGGACGATGGCCGAGTGGAAGGCCAAGCGCGAGAGCGATCCGAAGGCAGTGGAAAAGGCCGCACGCGCCTCGATGCGCGAACATGTCGAGGCGATGATCGCCTTCTGGAACGCCGGCATTCCGACCCTCGACTACGGCAACAATATCCGCCAGGTCGCCAAGGACGAGGGCCTCGAAAACGCCTTTGCCTTCCCCGGCTTCGTGCCGGCCTATATAAGACCGCTGTTCTGCCGCGGCATCGGCCCCTTCCGCTGGGCAGCCCTGTCAGGCAACCCGGAGGACATCTACAAGACCGACGCCAAGGTGAAAGAACTGCTGCCCGACAACAAGCACCTGCACAACTGGCTCGACATGGCCAGGGAACGCATTTCCTTCCAGGGCCTGCCGGCGCGCATCTGCTGGGTCGGCCTCGGCGACCGTCACCGCCTGGCGCTGGCCTTCAATGAGATGGTCAGAAACGGCGAGCTTTCCGCGCCGATCGTCATCGGCCGTGACCACCTCGATTCGGGCTCCGTCGCCTCGCCGAACCGCGAAACCGAGGCGATGAAGGACGGCTCCGACGCCGTTTCCGACTGGCCGCTGCTGAACGCTTTGCTCAACACCGCGTCGGGCGCCACCTGGGTATCGCTGCATCACGGCGGCGGCGTCGGCATGGGCTTCTCGCAGCATTCCGGCGTCGTCATCTGCGCCGACGGCACCGACGATGCAGCAAGGCGTCTCGAACGCGTGCTCTGGAACGACCCGGCAACCGGCGTCATGCGCCACGCCGATGCCGGCTACGATATCGCCCTCGACTGCGCCCGGGACAAGGGCCTGCGCCTGCCCGGCATTCTCGGGAACTGAGCCTCGTGAGGATCCTGCGCGCCGGCGATTACAAACGCATGCCGTGGAAGAACGGCAAGGGGGTGACGGTGGAGATCGCCGTCTCCCCGCCTGGCGCCTCGATCGACGATTTCGACTGGCGCATCAGCATGGCGGCGGTCGCGGAAAACGGGGCGTTCTCGATTTTCCCGGGCATCGACCGGACGCTGGCGGTCCTCGACGGCAACGGCATGGTGCTCGAGATCGACGGCAGCGCTGCTGTCCTGCTGACGACACAAAGCACTCCTCTTGCCTTCCCGGCTGATATCCCCGTCACCGCCAGGCTCGAAGACGGCGCGATCACCGATCTCAACGTCATGACGCGCCGGGCCGGCCTCACCCATAGCCTCGCCCGAATCGACATCGACGGCGCCACGCGCCTGCCGTTGCCATCGCCGACATGCCTGTTCCTCTGCCACCGCGGCATGGTGTCATTCCGCCGGTCGGGCGAGACCGGGACGCTTGCAGCCGGCGACACGCTGCTGATCGAGGATATGACGATAGCTGCGCTTGATATCGACGGCCAGGCCAGATGTTATCTCATCTCGATCGCTACTCACTGATTTTCCCTTAACGGTTTGGAATTTCGATCGATTTCGGAAAAAATCAGGGTGCCAGCATCGGCGATCGCGATATCAGGCCATGGACGCCGTTCCTGCTTTCGGTCTAAACTTTGCCCTTCTGATGCAGAAGAAGACCTAGACTGCCCGCGACATCAAGGGCGGCAAGGGAGCAGGTGTGACGGATCCATACGATATTCTCGGCGTTGAACGCGATGCGGACGAGGCGAAGCTGAAGGCGGCCTACCGGCGCCTGGCAAAGGTCGCCCATCCTGATTCGGGCGGCGATACGGAAGCCTTCGACAATCTGCAGAAAGCCTATGCGCTGCTTCTCGATCCGGTCCGCCGCAAGGTCTATGACGATACCGGCTATGACGTCGAGTTCGCCGATGCGGCCGAGCTGCAGGCGCTTGTGATGATCGAGAAGCTCGTGACCGACGCCGTGCTCGACGAGCGGGCGCCGGGCAGTTTCGATCCGGTCGCGGTCATGCAGGAAAGCCTCTCCGAGGAACTGCGCAAGGCGCGGTTCAGCAAGAGCGAGCTGGAACGCCACGCCTCGCGCGTCGGCCTGCATCTGGAGCGGTTGGAAAAGCAGTCCGGCCGTGATGTGCTCGCCCATATGTTCCGCGCCCGCATCGAAGCGATCTCCAAGGCGGTCGCGGAAACCGAGGCGAAGATCAAGGCGGCCGAACGCGCCGCCGACATGCTGAGCGGCTACGTCTACGATCTCGATCCGTCGTTGCTGCCGGAAGCTTCTGTGACCAATCTCGAATGGATCGAGACCTCCAGAAACCGCTCCACCGGCTGACGCAGCGCGCGCTAAAACCATCAGTAGGACAGCTTCGGATACCAGTCCGGCGCCCGGCCTTCCGGCGTCGTGTCGATCAGCGTCCAGAGCGGCATCAGATCGGGCGCGCCGCGCGGATCCTCGCCGGGATCAGCCGTCACGCCGCCCATTTCCTGGCTCCAGAAGTGGCGGATCGTGCCGTCGCGCCGCGTGAAGACGTTGTAGGCGGCGTCATCGCCGCCGCCTCTGCCTATGGCGTGATAGTCGCGGCTGTAATCGCCCGACGGATCGGAATAAAGCGGCAGGTGGTGCCAGCCGCGCTCCTTCTTGAAGGCGAGCAGTCTGCCGATCGGCGAAAGCGCGACCACCGCAAGGGCGGCGCGCTGCTGGATATCCGGCACCTCGCCATCCCAGGCCGACAGCAGCGAGGTGCACATGGGGCATGGACGCTCGCGCTCCGGCCCGAACATGTAGCTATAGACGATCAGCGTCTCCTTGTCGGCAAAGAGCTCGCTCAGCGAGATCGGCCCGTCGGCGCCTTCGAAGCGATAATCCTTCTTCACCTCGCCGCCCGGCGGCAGCGCCCGGCGCTGTCTTGCCACGCGCTCGATGTGCCGGCGCAATTCGATCTCTTCGGCCAACAGCGCATCGCGGGCGATACGATATTCCTCGCTCTCATTCGGGAAACGAACGGCATTCTTGGCCGCGAGTACGGCGGCGGGTACCAGCTGACGGTTATCCATGGCAATCCTCCTGTCGTTGCCTGATGATGTGCCGACCTCAGGGCAATATGCAGCACATCGTTGGAATGACGATCGGAAGATGCGAAAATCGACAGGGCGGCGAAAAATATCCCACTTCGGAATCCCGAAATTCCCCCGCTTCGGGATTCCGAAATTCGAGCCGTTTTGCGCGGTGTCGTCGCGAAGAAATAATCAATGATTTCAATCCCGCAACCTATTTCGGGATTCCGAAGTGCTATATAGATCTTGGTGGGATTATGCACGCTCGCCACACAAAACTGCTCGGACGCCGGATGCCTGAATGCAAAAAGGGCGCTCGACCCTTGCGGGGAGCGCCCTTATCCTGTCGGACAGCGAACAGCTCGACAACGTCGATACCGGGCGCATCCATTTTTCAGGCAGGCCCGCTATATGGACGCTTGCATTCGCCGTTTCAAGGGCTTTTTGCATCATCTTTAGCATGCGGCCACTAAAGGGCGGCGCCGGTCACCGGATTGACCACCGGCCGCTCGCTTTTGTCGCCCTCCCCAGCCGGCTGCACGGCCGGCGGCGCCATCGATTCGGCGTCGGTGGGTTCCGGCTTGCCGGGAACCACATTGACATCCTTGGGACGGCGCTGCTCGGGCTTTACGTTTTCATCATTCGTCGACATTGTCTGTCTCCTTTCCAGGGAAGAAGTCCGGGCTGCCGACATGGTTCCGGGGGCGGATGAGAGGATTGCCGATGCTCGAAAGGTTTTTGCTGCAGGGGCCGCAGGATGCTCGCTTCACCATCCTTCTTGCCCATGGCGCCGGCGCGCCGATGGATTCGGCCTCGATGACAGCGGCGGCCGACGCGCTTGCCAGCGTCGGCTTTCGCGTCGCCAGGTTCGAATTCGCCTATATGGCCGCCCGCCGCACCGCGGAAGGGCGCAAGCCGCCGCCGCGCGCCGAAACCCTTAACCCCGAATATGAGGCGGCGATTGCCGCGCTCGACGCCGGCGGTCCTCTCATCATCGGCGGCAAGTCGATGGGCGGACGGGTTGCGAGCATGGTCGCAGACGGTCTCTACGACAGGGGAAAGATCGCCGGACTGCTCTGCCTCGGCTATCCCTTCCATCCACCTGGCCAGCCGGAGAAGCTGCGCACCGGACACCTCAAAAGGCTCGCGACACCCACGCTGATCTGCCAGGGTACGCGCGACGAGTTCGGGACTAAGGAAGAGGTGCCGGGCTATGATCTCTCCGACAGGATCGAGATCCTCTGGCTTGAGGACGGCGACCACGACCTGAAGCCGCGCAAGAAAATCTCCGGCTTCTCCGCTGCCGACCACCTCGCCACGATGGCAAAGGCGGCAAAGGCGTGGGCCGAACGCCTGCCGCTTTAGGCACCGCCTTTTGGCCGTCGTCGAGTGGAAAGCTTCCTCACACCGATGCGCCGGTCGGCGGCGAAAACAGTGATTTCGAAATGATCGGCCTGCACCACGTCGCGGATATTCCTCGGCCGGTGCGCCGCGACGTTCACCCCGCCTCGCAGCCGCACGCTGTCATAGAGAATGCCGGCGCCGCCACTCGAGCGCACCTCTTCGCCGAGCACCTGCGATGCAGCGTAGCTCGTGCCGTCATAGATATCGGGCCGCAGCGCCTGTTCGCCGCGAATGTCGAGATAGTCGCCGATCAGGGTGGCGGCATAGCTGCGATAGGTGCGCGCCATCGTCGCCACCCCACGCGCCACAGCCTCGCGGCGGAGATGATGACCGACCTCGGCGGCGGCTGTCTTCAGATTGTCGGCTGCATACCAGGCGCCGAGATCGGGGCCATTGAACCGCATGCCGCCGGGTGCGACATGCAGGAATGCCGCCATCACGATGCTGGCATTGGGCGTGCCGTAGACCCATTCGTTTTCGGGAAGCCGCCGGATGCGGTCGGCCACGAGCCGGTCATTGGTCCATCCCACAAGTTCCATGACGGCTTCGAGATCGGCCGCCCTCGCCACAGTATCGAAGAGACCGATCGGCGGAAATTGCGACGGGATCAGCCGGTAGGACGGTCGCGGCGCCTCGGCGAAACGGTCGCTCACCGGAAGACGATGTCCGCGTCTTCGTAGGGCGTGAATGCCTCGTCGAGCCGGTTCGGCGGCATATAGAGCCCGCCGCGCGCGCTGTCGAGAAACCGGCGCACAGTCATCAGCCCGTCCTGAGTGCCGCTTGTGACGATATCGAGCGGCGGGTGGCCGCCGAAGACAGGCGCCTGATGCGGCGTTCGCAGCCAGTCGATTCCGGCGCGTTCGTCGGCAAACAGCACGCCGAGCGCCTGGTGGATGCCGAGCACGGCGGAGATGCGGGTCAGCGTATCGACATCGAGGGTGAAGGCGCCGTGCTCACGCGCCTGCTTGGCCCAGCTGTGATAGGTCGAGCGGGAGGGATAACCGAGCACGAGGAGGCGCTGCTCTTCGGTGAGCCCCCAGAGATCGGCGATCGCCAGGAAGGTCCGCAAGGCCGGCGGGCTCAGCCGCCTTCGATTGGCCGGCGCAAACCGCTGCGTTTCCAGCCGCTCCGGCTCCTGCTCCCTGTGTCTCGCCTGCTGCATAACATTCTCCTGTCTTGAACTAGATTTAGACCAAATCTGGGCATCCGGCAAGTTAATTGGAAGTGGGACTTCAGGATAGCTCTCCGGCCGCCTCGCGGATCGTCTGCATCAGGATCGATTGCGGCAACGATGGCACCCCATCGGCGCGCATCGTCAGCCCGACCGGCCCCTTGGTTTCGCCGGTGTCGATCGGCAGAAGCGCCAGCCGCCCATCGGCGACATCGCCTGCCACCACGCCGTTGGAAATGATCCAGATCGCATCGCTTGCCCTCAGGAAGGCGCGGCCGAAGGAGTCCGATACCGTCTCGATCTGGTTCGGCAGGCTGGAAATACCGTTGGCGATGAGGAAATTTTCGACGACCGGCCGGATGATCGAGCCGCGCGTCGGCATCAGCACCGTGTAGTCGGCGAAACCGGCAAAGGGCGATTGCCGGCCATCGAGCAGCGGATGGCCGGGACGCACGGCAAACACCACCTGCTCGGAATAGAGATGTTCGAAGGAAAAGCCCGCCATCTTCTCAGCTCCGGCCAGGCGGCCAACCACGAGGTCGAGATCGCCGACGCGAAGCTGCTCCAAGAGCACGGCGTTTTCGCCGGTGACGATCTTCACCCGGCTCCGGGTATTTTCCTTGAGGAAGAGTTCCATCGCCCGCGGCATGATGCGCGACGACACCGTCGGCAGGGCGCCGATCCGGATCGGCGGCGCATCGGCGAACTGCTCCTGCGCGACGGAATCGAGACCCTGGCGCAGCGCCGTCAGCGCGGCGCCTGCATGCCGCAAGAAAACCTCGCCGTAACGGGTGATCTTGATGCCGCGGCCGTCGCGCTCGAAGACGGCAACACCCAGCACCTCTTCCAGTTCGCGGATCGTCTTCGTCACCGCCGGCTGGCTGACATGCAGCAACTCCGCCGCCTTCATGACGCTCTTCTGCCGCGCCACCTCGACAAAGGTCTGCAGATGACGAAACTTGACGCGGCTGTCGATCATTCCATAACTCCCGGGTTATCGAGATGCCTGAAAATATCATTTTACTTAACCGGATCAACCATTCAGTTTTGCGCCAAGAGATGGTGGCGAGTTGACGACATCCTCGGCCTTGACGCGCGGCTGGTAGTGACGTGTGGATGCTCGGGCCAGGCCCGAGCATGACGGAGGGGCGCCAATGGCTGCCCTCACCCTAACCCTCTCCCCGCTCGCGGGACGAGGGGACGTGCCAAACGCGGCATCGAGGTTGAGGGAAACGGTGCGGCAGATCCCTTCTCCCCGCACGCGGGGGTCCGAAGGACGGGACGAGACGCGTGGCTCGACCCAGGCAGAGGTGGCGGCAGCCGGATGAGGGGCTACCCGGCTGAGCTCATGATGACGGAGGAAGCGACGTGCAGTTCGCCCGCATAAACGACGTGACGATCCATTATCAGCTCATCGGCGCTCCTGCCGACCGGCCGGTGATCGTCTTCATCAATTCGCTCGGAACGGATTTCCGCATCTGGCGCGATGTCGTGGTGCGGCTTGCCGGCGATTACGCCATCGTGCTGTACGACAAGCGCGGCCACGGCCTTTCCGACGTCGGCCAGCTCCCCTCGTCGATCGAGGATCACGCGACCGATCTTGCCGGCCTGCTCGACCTACTCTCGGTCAAGGATGCCGTCATCTGCGGCCTGTCGGTCGGCGGCCTCATCGCCCAGTCGCTGACGCAGCGCCGGCCGGACCTCGTCGGCGCCCTCATTCTTTGTGACACCGCCCATAAGATCGGCACGGCTGAGAGCTGGAACGCCCGCATTGCCGCCGTCAAGAAAGATGGCATCGGCAGCATCGTCGACGCCATCATAGAGCGCTGGTTCACGGCGGCCTTCCGACGGCCCGAGAACACCGCCTATTCCGGCTATTGCAACATGCTGACGCGCCAGCCCGTGGAGGGTTACCTCGCCGCCTGTGAGGCGATCCGCGACTCGGATTTCACCGAGGCCGCGAAGTCGATCGCTGTGCCGACAATCTGCATCGTCGGCGACCAGGACGGCTCGACCCCGCCCGATCTGGTACTCTCCACGGCGCGGCTGATATCAGGCGCCCATTACGAGGTCATCCGCGACTGCGCCCATATTCCTTGCGTCGAGCAGCCGGAGGCGCTGACGGCGATCATCCGCGCCTTCCTCACCTCTATTTCGCCTAGAGAAAGCAGCCCATGAACGAAACAGCCTCCTCCTCCGAACGCTATCGGCAAGGCATGGCGACCCGTCGCGCCGTGCTCGGAGACGCCCATGTCGAGCGCGCCATAGCGGCAACGACGGAGTTCGACCGCCCCTTCCAGGAGCTGATCACCGAAGCCGCCTGGGGCCATGTCTGGTCGCGCCCGGCGCTGACGAGGCGCGAGCGTTCGATCGTCACCATCGCCCTGCTGGCCGCACTCGGCCAGGACGATGAGGTCGCCATGCATGTGCGTGCCACCGCCAATACGGGTGCGACCCGGGAGGATATCTGCGAGGCGCTGTTGCATGTGGCGATCTATGCCGGCGTTCCCGCCGCCAACCACGCTATCAAGATTGCCAAGCAGGCCTTTGCACAGATGGACGCCGAGAAAGCGACCTGAGGGGGAGAAATGTCCGAACGAGCAAACAGCAAGCCGGAGACCGGCGCTTTCTTCGCCCGCGACCGCGCCTGGCACGCGCCGGCGCTGACCCCCGGCTACAAAACCTCGGTGCTGCGCGCGCCGCAGCGCGCGCTGCTGTCACTCGACGGCACGATCTCCGAAACGACAGGCCCGGTCTTCGGCCATTCAATCATCGGCGAGCTCGACAACGACCTGATCCTGAACTATGCGCGGCCGGGCGAAAGCGCCATCGGCGAACGCATCATCGTCCATGGCCGCGTGCTCGACGAACGGGCCAAGCCGGTGGCCGGCGCCCTGGTCGAATTCTGGCAGGCCAATGCCGGAGGGCGCTATCGCCACAAGAAGGAAACCTATCTCGCGGCAATCGACCCGAATTTCGGCGGCTGCGGCCGTGCCATCACCGACGAGGAAGGCCGCTACCATTTCCGCACCGTCCGGCCCGGCGCCTATCCCTGGCCGAACGGCGTCAACGACTGGCGCCCCGCCCATATTCACTTCTCGATCTTCGGCCACGGCTTTGCCCAGCGTCTGATCACGCAGATGTATTTCGAGGGCGACCCAATGATCTGGAAATGTCCGATCGTCGGTACGATCCCCGACAAGGCGGCGATCGAGCAGCTGATCGCGCCGCTCGACTGGGGCAACACGATCCCGATGGATTCGCGCGCCTATAAATTCGATATCGTGCTGCGCGGCCGCCGCTCGACGATGTTCGAAAACAGGCTGGAGGGCAACTGACCATGCAGCAGCTCGGCTATCTCAAGGAAACCCCGTCGCAGACCGCCGGTCCCTATGTGCATATCGGCCTGACGCCGAATTTCTGCGACATCACAGGCGTCTACGACAACGATCTCGGCAGCGTGATGCTCAACGACAAGACGCTCGGCGAACGCATCACCGTCACCGGCCGCATCTTCGACGGCGCGGACGCGCTGGTGCGCGATGCCGTCGTCGAGATCTGGCAGGCCGACAGCGCCGGCCTTTACAATAGTCCCTCGGAAATGCGCGGCGCCGCCGACCCGAACTTCGCCGGCTGGGGCCGCTGCCCGACCCGGGCCGACGACGGCGTCTACAGCTTCGAAACCATCAAGCCCGGGTGGGTCCCCTTCAAGGACGGCCGCAGACAGGCGCCGCATATCACCTTCTGGATCGTCGCCCGCGGCATCAATATCGGCCTGCATACGCGGATGTATTTTCCCGAGGAGGCCGAAGCCAACGCCAGCGACCCGCTGCTTGCCCGCATCGAACATCGCGAACGCGTTGCCACCATGGTCGCCACCCGCGATAGCGCAACCTGCCGTTTCGACATCCATCTGCAGGGGCCGAAGGAGACGGTGTTTCTGGATATTTGAGGGTGTGCCGGCTGCTTGTCGGAGAATTTCGCGCAAGCAGCCCCCTCACCCTGCCCTCTCCCCGAGGGGAGAGGGGAACAGTGCCACGCGAGAGAACCTGCCCATAAGGCGCCGACGCCGCCTCATTTCCCTTCTCCCCTCGGGGGTCCGAAGGACGGGTCGAGACCAGTGGCTCGACCCCGGGTGGCGGCAGCCGGATGAGGGGGCCACCACCACAAACGAGCAAACCATGACCGCATCGCCCTTCGACCACCCCTTCCTCTCTGGCCTCGTCGGCGACGATGAAATCGCGCCTTATTTCTCCGCCGAGGCGGATATCCGGGCCATGCTCTCCTTCGAGGCGGCACTCGCCAAGGCCGAAGCCGCGCACGGCCTCATTCCCGGCGAGGCAGCAAGGAAGATTGCCGAAGCCTGCGCCGGTTTTTCTCCGGATCTCGCCAGCCTTCGTTCGGCAACGGCGAAGGACGGCGTCGTCGTCCCCGACCTCGTCAGGCAGCTGCGCGCCGAGGTCGGCGAGGAAGCCGGCAAAAACCTGCATCTCGGCGCCACCAGCCAGGACGTCATCGACACCGGCCTGATGATCCGCCTGAAGGCGGTGGTCTTCCTGTTTGCCGGCCGGCTTTCCGCCATCCTCGCAGCGCTTGACGGGCTCGACCGGCAGTTCGGCCGCAACCGCCTGATGGGCCATACCCGCATGCAGGCGGCGATCGCCATCAGCGTCTCCGACCGTCTCAATGCCTGGCGCACGCCGCTCGCGACCTATCGCGACCGCCTGACCGAGCAGAGCTTCCCCGTCCAGTTCGGCGGTGCTGCCGGCACGCTCGACAAGCTTGGGCCACAGGCCGCCGCCGTCCGCAGTTCGCTCGCCCAGGAGCTCGGCCTCACCGACATCAGGCAATGGCAGAGCGCCCGTCTGCCGATCGCCGATATCGCCGGCCTGTTCGCTTCGATTTCGGGCAGCCTCGGCAAGATGGGACAGGATATCGCGCTGCTTGCCGAGATGGGCGGCGAGATCGAAATTTCAGGCGGCGGCACCTCCTCGGCCATGGCGCACAAGCAGAACCCGGTTGCCGCGGAAGTCCTGGTCTCGCTCGCCCGCTTCAACGCCACGGCGCTCTCGGGTATCCACCAGTCCCTCGTCCACGAACAGGAACGCTCCGGGGCAGCCTGGACGCTCGAGTGGTTGCTGCTGCCTCAGATGACAATGGCGACCGCCGCCAGCCTACGGCTGGCAAAGGAGTTGACGGGGAATATCAAACGGCTTGGAACGGCCTGAGATCGCAACTGCGGCCGGTGCCGTGGCAAAGCCGTGCGGCAGGGGCTCGAACGCGAGAGCGCGGCGATTTGCTTTTTCGATCGCGCGCAACCATCTAATAGGCATGACTTGCGGAAAACGCCCCGCCCCAGCAGCCCATTTACCGAAAACCAACCATACTGGGTTGCTTTCCGAAGCGAAAGCCGATTGCTTAGGAGAATATACTTCTTCTGCCGCTAGCGGTTAGGAGAACGAAAGGGGGCGCAGGCAAACTCGTGGAATTCTGCTGCTTCGCATCGGGATAAACTATGATTACGATGGCGATGCGGGAAGGCCGGTTTGAAAAACGATGACGACAGAACTGTTTCAGATAAAATTTTGGGGCGTCCGCGGCAGTATTCCCGTATCGGGCCCCGAGTTCGATCGCTACGGCGGTAACACTTCCTGCATCGAGATTCGCTGCGGAAAACATCGGTTGCTTTTCGACGCAGGTTCGGGGCTGCGCGAGGCGGGTCTGTCGCTGCTCGCCGACGGTGTCAGCGACGTGGATCTGTTCTTCAGCCACTGCCATTACGACCACATCATCGGCCTGCCCTTCTTCAAGGCGATCTATTATCCCTCGATCAACGTCAACATCTGGTCCGGCCATCTCGACGGCAAGATGAGCACGCGGGAAATGGTCGAGCAGTTCATCAGCCCTCCTTGGTTTCCGGTCAAGACCGACATCTGTCAGGCGACGATGAACTTCCGCGATTTCCATCCCGGTCAGGTTCTGACCCCGCATGAGGGCATCGAGATCAAGACGTTCACGCTGAACCATCCGGGCGGCGCCATCGGCTACCGCATCGAATGGCAGGGTCGGTCGATCGCTCTCATCTACGATATCGAGCATATTCCCGGCAGCTATGATCCGGTCTCCCTGGAGATGATGCAGGGCGCCGATCTCGTCGTCTACGATTGCACCTACAATGAAGACGAGATGCAGCGCTTCAAGGGTTTCGGCCATTCGACCTGGGAGCACGGCACCGAGTTGGCCAAAATGGCGGGCGCCAAGCGCTTCGCCCTGTTCCACCACGCCCCCTCCCGAACGGACGAACAACTGGCCGAAATGGAAGCACAGGCTGAGGCCGCCTTCCCCGGCGCCTTCGCCGCCCGCGACAATCAGACCGTGGTGATTTAGGGGTGCCGGCGCACGCAGGCGCCGGCCCGTTCGCAACTTGCTGACGGAACAGATGCCGGGTCCGACCGTTTCCCCGGCAGCGCAAGATCGATGAAACGGGGTATCAGCCATGACCGTGCTCTCCGGACAATGCCTTTGCGGGCAGGTGAAACTTTCTGTTCGTGGCGAACCGTTGCGCGTCGGCATTTGTCACTGTACCGACTGCCGAAAGGAAAGCGGTTCGGCCTTTACCTTTTACGGCGTCTGGCCCGCCGGCCAATTTGAACATTCCGGCGAAACCGGCGAATTCCACGGCCGGCGCTTCTGCACCGGATGCGGTTCGCGGCTGTTTTCCGCCGATGACCAGGAGGCGGAAATCAAGCTCGGTATCCTCTCGCAGGCGCCGACGCCGCTGGCGCCGCGCTACGAACTCTGGATCAAACGCCGTGAGGCATGGCTGCGGCCCGTGGAGGGCGCCGAACAGTACCAGGAGGACCGAACGTGAATCTGGCCACGCTCGTCCGACATCACATCACCACCGTTGCAGGTATCGAGATTTTTTACCGTGAGGCCGGCCCGAAGGAGGCGCCGGTACTGCTGCTGCCGCACGGCTATCCTTGCTCGTCTTACGAGTTTCGTAATCTCATGCCGCGCCTTGCCGACCGCTGGCGGCTGATCGCCCCGGATTTCCCCGGCGCGGGCTACAGCGGCACACCCGATGATTTCGACTACAGCTTCGATGGTTATGCCGCCTGGCTGGAAGCGTTCATCGGCGCGCTCGATGTCGACCGTTTCGCCCTCTATCTCCACGATTTCGGCTCACCGATCGGAGCGCGGCTGGCAATCAGAAACCCGAGCCGCATCGTGGCGCTGATCATCCAGAATGGCGATATTCCCTATGAGGATGCACTCGGCCCGAAATATGCCGATATCGAGGCGACGTGGGCGCTGCCGCGCGCGGAGATGAGGAAAGCGCTGGCGCAAGCGATCAGCGAGGAGACGTTCCGGGAGGAATTCCTCAACGACCTGCCGCCGCCCCTGGCCGACACAATCCCGCCGGATCTCTGGCGGCTGCACTGGTCGCTGATCACGCCGCGGCGCAAGGAAATCGCTATCGACCTGATCGCCGGATTAAAGGAGAACCGCGCCTGGTTCCCCGAGCACCGGAAGTATCTCAGAGAGTACCGGCCGCCGACCCTGATCGTCTGGGGGCCAAACGACCACTATATGCCGGAAAAGTCGGCACGCGCCTATCTCCGAGATCTGCCGGAGGCCGAACTGCATCTGCTCGACGGCGGGCATTGGCTGCTCGAGACGCATCTGAATGAAGTCACAGAACTGGTGCGGGACTTCCTCGGGCGCGTTCACGCAGCCTGATCTTGCAGGAGTTCTGGCGCCGACCACCAAGAGACGGCAGGGTGGCGGGCCGTCACCGCAAACAAGTCCGACAGGAAATCCCAGGCGGCCGCATCATGAACCAGATGGTGGCTGAGCACACCAATCGGCTCGCCATTGCCGGCAAACCGGTCGCGGAGTTCGGCAACCAGTTCGGCCACCAGTTCCTCCGCGCTGCGGCCGCCTCGCGTGCCGTACCAGTCGATGATATCGACATGGGTGTTGAGAAGCGGGATCGGCCCGCCCTCTTTTGCCCGCCCGTAAACCGAGAGCGCCGCAAAGCCGACTTCGGGCAATGCCGGGATGAGCCCGGCGTCGATCCGGTTCCACGGCGGCACCAGCACCGGCAGGAAGCGGGCGGGATGGAGCCGCTTCAGGCGCTGCAATCCTTCACGCAACTCGCTGAGCACCACCTCGGGCGGCCGTTCGCCGCCGAGTTCCTGCTTCTTGCGCTCAGGTCCGGCGTGATTGGTATGCGACCAGCCATGCACAGCGACAGCGACGCCGGCGTCCTCCGCCAGCCGCGCAGCCAAGTCCTCGCCGGTCAGGGCAGGAATAACGGCAAGGGTCAACGGAATCCCGTTCTCGGCGGTCAGCGCCAGCAGCCGCTCCAGATCGGGCGTCGGCTCGACGGCGTCGTCGTCGCGCAGCCAGAATCGCGCCACGCGGCCGGCGGCTCGCCAGCGGTCGAGCTCCCGGCGCAGCGGTTCCCAGCTCATCCCTTGGCTCATCATCTCACTCCTGTTCCTGCGCCTTGCGCAAAATCTCGTCCAGAACGCGGGCAGCTACCGCGAGCGAGCGCTCCTCGAGCACGAAGCGCCGCGCTGCCTGCCCCATCGCATCGCGTTTCCGCCCGTCGCCGAGCAGGGCCGCGATGGCCCCGGCATAGGCGGCGACATCGCCCTCCGGCGTCAGCAGGCCGGTGACGCCGGCCTCGACCACGGCGGGCACGCCCGCCGTTTGCTGCGCCACGACAGGCAGGCCGGCGGCCTGGGCTTCGAGATAGGCAAGGCCATAGGCCTCGCCGCAGCCGGGCCAGACATAAATGCCGCCACGCGCGAGCAGGCCGGCGATCTCGGTCTCGCTCCGCTCGCCCAGCCATTCGATGCGGCCGAGAAAGCCGGCAAACAGCCCCTCCACCTCCCGGTGCATCGGCCCGTCGCCGATGACCGAAAGGGTCCATGGCTTGTTTTCAATCAGCCGCAATGCTTTTGCGAGCATCGCGTAGCTTTCCATCTTGTCGCCGGCCCGCATCATCGCGACGGTCATCAGCCGGCTGGGATCGGGCGCCGGACGCCCCGCCTCGAACAGCGCCGAATCGATGAACGGCTTGAGAGCCGCAAGCCGCGCCTGCGGAAAGGCGGCTGACAGTCCGGCCCGATCACGCTCGGTGAAGCTGATATTGACCGCCGCCTGCATGACCGCCTCCCCCACGCGCTTCTGCCGGTCGGCCCAATCCGTCCGGTCGCGTTTTGCTGCATAGGAGGCTTCGGCGGTGACATAGGGAATAGCCAATTCGGCGGCGATCGCCGGCCCGAAGGGATCGGGCGATTTATAATAGGGATGATAGCAGAACCAGAGATCCGGCCGCGGCTCTTTTTGCCATTTCTCCCGCAAACGCGCCATTTCGGCGGAGATGGCGGGTGCGAGCGCCGCGGCCGCCTCAGGCGTCGGGGCATGAGTGCGAAATTCGGAGACGACCTCGACCTGATGCCCGGCACGCTCCAATGCCCGGATCAGCAGCCGCGCCATCAGCCGGTCGCCCGAAGGCACCGGGTGGTTCGGCGATTTCATCGGCGCATAGAAGGCGACCCGCATGCGCATCCCTCGCATAGACACACTGTTTCCAATCGGCATTCACAAGCGAATTCAGCACATGCGGCACGCGGTCGCGTTGAACCCTCCCATGGTGTGCGGCATCGTCACCGGCGTCGAAAAAATCCCTTATTGCCGCCTTCCCGAAAACTTGCGCATAAGCATATGCAATGTGATCGCAATGGAAGCAATTCCGCCTCTTTCCCCATCTCTATGGGCCTGCGATTGCATCGACAAGAACGGGAATGAATGACGACGGCCTCGGTCACAGGGATTTTTTCGGAGCGCTCGATCAGAAGGGCAAGGCTCGGTTCGGGGCTGGTTATTTTCGTCTTCGTTCTCTTGCATTTGTCGAACCATGCACTGGGACTCGTTTCGATCGCCGCGGCCGATAAGGTCCGCCATCTTTTCCTGGCAATCTGGCGCAATCCCGCCGGCACCGTCCTGTTTTACGGATCAGTCCTCGTCCATATGACCCTGGTGCTGCGCGCCATCTACATCAGGCGCAGCCTGGTCATGCCGAAGGGGGAAGCAGCCCAGATGGTGCTCGGCCTGCTGATCCCGCTGCTTCTGATCGATCACGTCATCGGCACCCGCATTGCCCATGAACTCTATGGCTATATCGACAATTACGAGACGATCGTCGGCATGTTATGGCTGCGGACGCCGGCGGCGGGCGTGCGCCAGGCATTCGGCCTGATCGCGGTGTGGATCCACGGCTGCATCGGCATCCATTACTGGCTGCGTTACCGCCCTTGGTACGGCGGTTTCGCACCGCTGCTGCTGGCGCTGGCGATCCTTGCGCCGGTGCTGTCGCTGCTCGGTTTCGTCGAAATGGGCCGCACGCTTGCCGACCCCACCTATCAACTGACCGCGATCGAGCCTTATGCAACGACCGTGAATTCCCACTATGTCTCCGACCCCGAGATCCGCAGCCAGATCGCCATGGTTCGCGCCGGGCTCTATGGCGCCTTCTCGGCCTCGCTGATCATCGTCGTTGCCGCCCGCACACAGCGCAGGCTGAAGGAGCGTCTCGATCAGGTCGCGGTGCACTATCCGGGCGGCGAAGTGATCCGCGTGCCGCGTGGGTTCACGGTGCTGGAGGCGAGCCGGCTCGGCGGTCTGCCGCATTATTCGGTCTGCGGCGGCAAGGGCCAGTGCTCCACCTGCCGGGTACAGATTCTTGGTGATTACCAGACGCTGCCGCCGCCCGACAAGCTGGAACAGACGACACTGAAACGCATCAATGCCGGCCCTGATGTCCGCCTCGCCTGCCAGCTTCGGCCGAATACCGATGTCTCGGTCGCGCCCCTTCTCGTGCCGGCCGTCGAAGCGGCTCTTCCCGCCAACAGCCAGGAGACGAGCCCCGGCCGTGAGCGTGAAATCGTCGTGCTCTTCGTCGATATCCGTCATTTCACCACGCTGACGGAAACGCGCCTGCCCTTCGACGTCGTCTTCCTGCTGAACCGCTATTTCGCCATCATCGGCAAGGCGGTGGAGCAGGCGGGCGGCCGGCTCGACAAATTCATCGGCGACGGCGCCATGGCGCTCTTCGGCCTCAACGCCGCGCCGGAGGAGGCCTGCCGCCAAGCGCTCGACGCGGCGGCGGCAATCAACATCGGGATCGAGAAACTCGCCGCCGAACTGGCCGAAGAGCTGACGCTGCCGCTGCGGATCGCCATCGGCATCCACACCGGCCCGGCCGTCGTCGGCACGATGGGCTATGGCCGGGTGCGCAGCATGACGGCGATTGGAGATACGGTGAACGTCGCGAGCCGACTGGAAAGTGCGGCCAAGGAATTCGACGCGGCGATCGTCTTCTCCGAGCCGGTGGCCAGGCTTGCCGGCGCCGATCTTGACGACATCCAAAGCCGTGAAATCAGCGTGCGCGGCCGCGCCCTGCCCTTGAAAGTCTATGTCGTTCCGAGAGAGAAAGCGGCAGAACCGCTCAAAGGAAAAGCCTGATGCACGGCAAGCCCTGGCTCACCACCAAATATTGGAGCCGCCGGTTGCGCAAGGCGCGCAATAGAGTCGCCTCGCGCTTCTTCGACACCCGCCTCGGCCGCCGGCTGCTGATCGAGAATATCGGCCCGCGCGTCGTCTCGATGACGGTCGATGCCGGTGATCATCTGATGACCTTCTCGCCTTCCGACTATATCGGCCGCAAGGTCTTCCGGAAGGGCCATTTCGAGCGCGACGCCGTCGACCGGTTGATCGCCATCCTGCGCGAGCGCGGCCTGCTCAGGAAGGATGCGACGCTGCTCGAGATCGGTGGCAATATTGGCACCCAGACGGTTTATTTCGCCTTGAGCGGCACCTATGCCAAGATCGTCAGCGTCGAGCCCGATCCGCGCAATTTCCCGCTGCTTGAACTCAACATCCACCAAAACCGGCTGGAGGAGAAGGTCCGGCTCGTCAACTGCGCCGCCGGCGAGCACGTAGGCGAGATCGACTTTTTCCTCAACCTCAACAATCACGGAAAGAGCAGCGCCATCCGCCAGAGCCCGACCGACCGCAAGATCAGCGTGCCAGTGAAGCCGGTCTCCGAGATCCTTGCCGCTCTTTCGGTCGATCCGGCCGCAATCGGCCTCGTCTGGATGGATATCGAAGGCTACGAGCCGGTCGCCTGCCGCTCGATGCAGCCGCTGCTTGCCCGCCGCGTGCCGCTCTACATGGAGTTCACGCCGCTCTTCTATGGGCGGGAGGGAACGCAGGCCTTTATAGCGATGCTGTCAGGATTCTACGAGGACTGTGTCGTGCTCTTCGAGGACCGCGAGGAAGAGATGAAGGTGCGGGATCTGCCTAATGAGTTCGATCAGTACAATGTGCTGTTTCTGCCTTAGGTCGGGTTGTCGCGGAACTCGGCCAGGCGACAGCGGTTCTGCGCGCTAGTCGCTTTCAAACTAGTCCATCTTCTTCGGAGCTGACAAAGATGAAGTGCTCGTGAAGGCCTGCACATCCAGTTACAAACCAAATATTTTGCACACTAAGCATAAACTTGTTGCGTATTACCAAGCAAGAGTATAAGTTGCACAACTAGAAGTCACCGCCATCTTAATATGGCGCGCATGGAACCTTGGAGGGCGTCATGGTTCTGCGTGGTAGATTTGCTATTTTCTTCTCATTCGTCGTTTTCATTCCACACAGCGCTTCGGCGGAATGGCTATGGCAGTCTTCCGCTGGAAACGATACCGTCATTTCAGCTGAAATTGAGCAGCTATACCTAAAATTATATAATGAAAACAAACTATTGACTATAGACTATATCGATAAAACAGGAAAAAATGTTCAAACTATACTCAAGGAACAGGGGAAAATAGCAGGAGACATGTTTCCGATCGGCATTAGCTCAGTGATGTGCAATCTCAACCCGACGATCTGCAAATTCAATGCTGCTAAGGAGCCAGTTTGGTCAAACAAGGCTGGCGATTTGATCAAGATCCCAGCAATCAGCTTCCAAGAATACACCGTATTCGATGCAAGGTCTAAGGAGCCCGGCGTCTCGACAGATGACCTCCTTTCCAAAAGTCACGCCACATGCCTCGAGTATGGGGGCAATTGCCAAGAGGTGCTCAAGTCGCTGAACGATCACAATCCCCAAGTCCTCCTTCCTGAGGGACAGGGCACGATAATTGTTCCCGAACGAGGTTTCGAGACGATGCTCGAATCTCCCCCAGCTCCCGGAAGGATTCCCGCAAAAGATCTCCAGCGATTTGGTAAAACATCTGGTTTCTCCTTACCTTCGTTCGAGAACCGGATCGTTCCCTCGGCCGACATATCCCCCCAAGGATCTTACAGCGGCGAACCGCTTTATCAGAAACAAGACGAGTTGTTCCGACTGCTAAACTATGATTTCGCCGAGTTGGCGGATACTGCGAAGATCAGCAATCGCTTCAAGAAGCCCGTGAAGATCGAGGTCTTAGATTCGTGGTTTGATAAAGACCACTGCGACCTTACGAACGTCACAGTAGTTTATCGAAAGGAAGCAGGAATCTCGCGCGCTCCACTGAACTGCGGGGACCCGCTCGGGGCGGACCAATGGAACACTGTTCTCGATCATGCTACTCACGTCATCGGCCTCATTGCCGCCCAGATCAACGGAAAGGCGGGCGGCGGACTTGAGCCTTTTGCTCAGATTCTCTATCGCCAAATCGCGCTCGAAGAGTTTTCGGATCCCACGGCTCGAACAAAGGTGTCTCAGGCCATTATAACAGACTACCTCACGAGCAAACCCTCGGTGTTCAATTTGAGCTGGAGCTATCGCAACACCGGGGGCAGAAAAGACCCTATCAAGGAGATGATCCGAGACGCTTTGCAGGGTGCGCTATTCGTCGTAGCGGCAGGAAATGAGAAGTCAACTTTCGATGATGGCGAATGTCCCGCTATGCCCGCATGCTTGTCGGACCTTCCAAATGTGATCACAGTCATTGGGCTAAACCGCGATATGGCGAACCCAGAGATTTGGGAAACTCAAAAAGAGGGTTCCAACGTTAGCCCTCGGTTCAACATCGGAGCAATCGCGTCTGATGTCGTAAGTACGAGCGGCAGCAATGGGTATGCAACGGCATCAGGTACGTCCCAGGCGGCCCCTCAAGTTGCCGCCGCCGCTGCCTACATTTATTCGGCTTATGATAGCTTATTCGCCGGAAACGGGCCATTGCGTCCGGGTACAGTGAAGAACAGGTTAGTATACACATCTGATCTTTTTCCGGCTCTGTTGAATGATTCCGTTGGAGGTCGCCTCAATTTCCAACGGGCGCTCGATATCGCATTCGACAAAATCGTCGTTCGCTCCGATCCGACAAAGGAGCTTAAAGGCAGTTTAGATGTGAGCGGCGATCCTATTGTCTGCAGAAAGAATGCGGATCGCGACAATGTGAACATCCCACTCGACGCGCTGAAGCGCATGCACTTCGATGAGGAACTTGGAAAATACATCGTCTTTTATGACGCTCCCAGTCCTGGAGAGCCCAAAATGGTTCGCATCGCTGACTGCGAACTGAAATCGGGGGGACAGCTCCTCCGTTTTTCACCAACTGGGCAGAGCGACACGGAGATCCAGCTAGATACCATCACCGATTTCGCGTCCAAGCTTTAACTGGAGACTAAGATGTCCACACGCCGTTATCGAGCGCCGGCGCGAGCCTTTGCACCCGCCTTAGTTGCACTATTTTTGCTTCAGGGTTTAACCACCGGCCAAGCCGAGAATGTTGAACTCAAACCTCAGGTCGAAGGTGGTGTTGAAGCCGTCGAAGTTACTACACCCACGTTTACTCCCGCAGAGTCCACCGAGACGTCTTTTTGGAATGCAGAGTTCAATCAATGGCCCGGCTCGCGCAGCCTTCGTATCCATTTCGGAGACGTAAAAGTGCCAGCTGATTTCACTGGTAAGCTGGTTCTAACGGACAGAAGCGGCGGAATAGTCGAAACCTATCAGGGCGAAGCACTTGCTACACTTCAGGATAGTTGGAGCAAAGTCGTGCCGGGAGATTATGCTTTATTGAGCTTAATCGCGGAAAAACCGCCCGCCGGGGTTAGTGCAGCCATCGATCAAGTGGCATTTACAAGCAACGAGGGGATTGCTTTATCCATTATTGGTGTCGATGAAATGCAGGACGTCGACGAATACAGTCGCGACCCTGCAGTGAGCGCGGCTTCAAGATCCGTTGCCAAGTTGTCGTTCATTAAAGATGGACGCCAGTTCACCTGCACTGGATTTCTTTATGGAAAAAACAGAAACCGGTTGATGACAAACGAACACTGTGTGAACAGCGCTCAGCTTTGCAAGTCGACCATAGCCACGTTCCACTACCAACTCGAAAACGGGATGCTGGACCGCGGCACTCAGTATCGCTGCAAGTCTTTCATTTTTGCTGATCCCGATTTGGATTTCGCTGAGATAGAGCTGGAAGGCACTCCGGCAGACATGTGGGGGAGTCTGCAATTGTCGAACGAGGACGTTCGAGAAAAGCAAGAACTGATGATCATCCAGCATCCAGGTGGGCGACCCAAAATGATTTCGCGCGTTAATTGCACGGCAACCCAGCCGGTCGCCGACGGAGTCGTGCAAAAAAGCGATATCGCACACAGCTGCGATACGGAACACGGTTCTTCAGGTTCTCCTCTGCTCAATCTAGCTGGAAGCGTAATAGGTCTGCATCATTTTGGCGTGGCCGACGGACCATACTGGAACGAGAACCGCGCCGTCCGCATGTCTGAAATTTTAAAGAAATTGAAAAACTAAACCGACCACCGGGAGGCCGATTATGGCATCGCTAGTGAAATCGACTGCGGCGTTCCTTTCCGCGATTTTCTTGGTAACGGCATGGAGCCCGAACGCTAGTTCCTCCGAAATTTCTACAAAGTGCAGCTCTAGTTCTCCAATCGAAGCGAACTCCTCATCGATCGTCACCTTCGAAAGGATTACAAAATTTTCTCCGCGGGCACGAGGTGATCTTGCACTTGCGATCGCGCGGCTTTGGAAAGACCCCGCACCGGGCGAATTGGTTAATCCAATCCGAGTTCAACATTTCATGGCACAGATTGCCACCGAAACAGGGGGATTTGTCGCAATTGAAGAGAACCTGAACTATTCTGCCGATCGACTACTAAAAGTGTTCCCCACAAGGGTCACACCCCAACAGGCCCTACGACTTGCCCACCGCCCGGAATTGATCGCCAATCATGTCTACGGCGGAAGGCTTGGGAATGATCAACCTGGTGACGGGTGGCGCTTTCGCGGGTCAGGTTTCATGCAGCTTACCGGACGTGGAAACTTCGAAGCCCGCGGTAAGCTCCTTAACAAACCCTTGGGTAAGACTCCGGAGCTGGTTCGGCAACCCGAAACAGGATTTGAAACCGCGACTGCCTATTGGGTGGCTCGAAATATCAATGTGCAAGCAGATGTGGATAACATCAAAGCAGTCCGAAAACTCGTAAACGGAGGATCGATTGGTCTTCCAGAGTCAAAGATCTGGTTGGCTAGGGCTAAGCGCATCTTCGTCACTGGCAACCAGCCAGGCGAAAGTGCAGAAAGCGAACAGCAAGAACTCAATGCTGTAGAAGAAGAGCTGACAAATCAAGGTTTCCTCGAGAGCGTCGGTCCAGAGGAGAGTTCAGATCCCGAAGCTAATAAGGCACGGTTAACGGAAGCACTTCGAAACTACCAGATTGAAAACGGCCTCCCGGCAACGGGAGTCTACGACGAGGCAACTCTTTACACGATGAGCGAACCCGAACCCCAAGACCCACTTACGTCCGAAGAGCTAGCGGCGATCCAGAGGAAGCTTCAACAAATGAACTTGCTTTCGCCGGGAGAAGCATCCGGACCAAATGATATCGCCGACGCCCTAAAGAAATTCCAGAGCCTCCAAGGGTTGGACGTTACCGGAATTTATGATGAACCCACCCTGCAGATTTTGCTTTCCGATCAAAACGCACCACGCTAATCCTGCTCTTGGAGGAATTCATGCATGCCAAGATCACATTGCTTTCGGCACTTCTGTTAGCCGGATGCACCTCAACTCAGCCGGGAATTGGCTCTCCTAAATCGGGCGCCATTTCTGCCGCGACTAATGCTCTTTGCGGTTTTGTGCCGGTAGGCATGGATGTCGCTGATCTCTTTGGGGTGCCAGGTGCAGCGAAAGCCGGACAAGCTGCAACGATTATATGCGCGGCAGTCGAGAAAAGAAGAAAAGAGCTAATCGCCCAGAAGAACGCTTCCGAACTCGCGGGAGAAGCGCCGATTACGAAACTGCCCGCAGGCACTAAAATCTCTGTTGTCATCGAGGGCAAGACTGTGACGGGTCTCACTTCACGGTGATGCTATGACGAAAATACATTCGGGTCTCCCAGATCGGTCGATCACTAATTCGTGTGGGATATGTAGAACGAGGGGTTGCTTGCACGGAGGTGAAGCGCCATCCGCCAGAGCCCGACCGACCGGAAGATCAGCGTGCCGGTGAAGCCTGTCTCCGAAATCCTCGCCGGGCTTTCGATCGACCCGGCCGCGATCGGCCTGGTGTGGATGGACATCGAAGGTTACGAGCCGGTCGCCTGCCGCTCCATGCTGCCGCTGCTTTCCCGCCGCGTGCCGCTTCATATGGAGTTCACGCCGCTGTTCTACGGGCGCGAGGGCACAAAGGCCTTCATAACGATGCTGTCAGGACCGCGAGGAAGAGGTGAAGGTTCGGGATCTGCCTGGCGATATCGATCAGTACAACGTATTGTTTTTGCCCTAGGCTCTGCAGGACACGATTACTGGCGCCGTGCCGCGGACGTCCGTGTTGCCGCCCGCGGGCGTGAGCCCAGGACCGTCTTGTGCAAACCCGAAAAAAGCGGTTAGCTGCATTCTTGGGGGCACTTTTCAAGCACAGTCAGACGAGCTTCGGGCGTTAGATGCGCTGAGAGGTGTCCGCATTCGAGGGAAGTCTCGTGCGCTGGTCCAAACCGCTCAGAGTGCATCTCGGCGTCCTGGTCGTCGCATCGCTGCTTTGCACGTCGATGCCGATTATCTGGTTGGCGTTCAGGCAGGGAAGCAATGCTGCCGTGAGTGCCGGCGCGCAGCAGATGCGCGAGATGAGCCTGCGGCTGATCGAGGGATATCGCCACACGCTGGAGGGAGGCTACGAGGCGGTGGCGCTGGCATCCACCCTGCCGCAGCTCGTTTCGCCGCCGCCTCAGGATATCAAGGCGAAACAGGACCTCTTTCTCGAAGTTCTGCGAAATGTCCCCGAGGCAACGAGCATCTATACCGGATACCCTGACGGCTCGTACTTGCAGGTCATCAACGCTGGAAGGAGGGATGTCCGCCAGACCCTCGCGGCGCCTGACGAAGCGGCTTTCGCGATCAGAACGATCGCCGGGCGACAAAATGCGAACGTCATATCGACGCTTGGCTTTCTCGACGGCAAGGCAAGACTGATCGGCGAACGGAATGTCGACGACGCGTCTTTCGATCCGCGGCAACGCCCGTGGTATCAATCGGTCGTTCAGGACGGCGCCCCGGTCTCCGTCGGCCCCTATGTGACCGGAACGCTCAAGGTGCCGACGCTGACGATCGCGGCACCGATGAAGGACGATGGGCGGGTGGTCGTCGGCATCAACGTTCACCTGCAGACCATCGGCCGCCTGCTGGATGCACAGAGTATTTCGCCGCATGCCCGAGCCTATGTCATCGACGGTAGCGGCAATCTCGTTGCTCATTCCTACCCTGATATCATGAGCAGGATCATCGCAATATGGTCGAGAACCTCAGGCGCCTTCGCCATAACGGCAAACGCCTTCGATACCAGTCTCGAAACGATTGTCCGGCTGCGGCAGGATCCTGCCTTCGCAAACGGCGGCCTGGCGCGGATCGAACTTGATGGTGCAAGCTATCTTGTCCAGATCGCCCCGGTCAGCGTGTCCGGCCTGTTCCGGGGAAGCACGGCCGCAATCGTCGTGCCGCTGGACGACCTCGTTGCCGAGGCCAACCGGCTGCTCGTGCGCAATCTCCTGATTGCCGGCATCCTGTTGATCGCGGGTGTTGCGGCATCGGTGGTCCTGTCGCGCATGGTCAGCCGCTCTCTATACCGCCTCGCCGACGAGGCGCGCATGATTGGCGATCTCGAGGTAAGCGAGAAGGCCCTGTCGCACTCCTGGATAACGGAAATCAACACATTGGCGAGCGCGCTCTCGGCAAGCCGTCACGCCATCGGCCAGTTTGCCCTCTATGTTCCGCGTGAAGTGGTCCGCCGCATCGTCAGCCCTGACGGGCGAACGGTCGTCAAGGCGAAGCGGCAGGACGTGACCGTGCTGTTTACCGATATCAGGGACTTCACGACCATATCGGAGCAGAATTCGCCCGAGGACGTGGTCGATACGCTATCGGCCTATTTCGAGCTGCTGAACACCATTGCCGAGAGCCATGACGGCACAGTCGTCCAATATCTCGGCGATTCCATCTTCGTCATGTGGAATGCCCCTGTTCAAGATGGCGGGCATATCGAACACGGCTGTCGATGCGCGCTTGCCATGAAAGCCGCCGTCGACGAACTCAACGGGAAAAACCGGGCGCATGGCCGCCCCGAACTCTTCACGCGGTTCGGCCTCCATACGGGCCCCGCCGTCGTCGGCAGTTTCGGAGCGATCTCGCGCCAGCAATATACGGCCATGGGCGATACGATCAACGTCGCCTCCCGGCTGGAGGGATTGAACAAGGAATACGGCACCTCGATCCTGGTGAGCGCCGCCATCCATAACGCCGTCGGCGACCGCTTCCAGTTTCGGCCGCTGGGTCTGGTGCAGGTGAAGGGACGGGCTGAAAAGGTTGATCTTTGGGAGCTGGTTGGGGATCTCAGGTGCTAGGTGTTGGCGCGCCTCTCCCATCTCCCACCGTCGCATGCACCTATCCGGCGGGCTGCATCACCAGCGACTGATGGCAATGCACGCCGGCAAGCACACCCGAGGCCGAAGCGAGCGTGCCGCTGTGCATGGAGCTTGCGGCATCGCCGGCGGCGAAGACGCCCTTGACGCTGGTCTCCTTGTTTTCGCCGGTACGGATGACCGGCCCGAAGGCACCGTCGTCGAAGGCGCAGCCAAGTTGTTCGGCAATCGGGCTTGCCATCGCCGTTTTCGGCGCGACGAATATGGCGTCGAGCGGCACGATGCGGTCATCGCCGAGACGCACCGCCTGGAGTTTCGGACTATCGCCCAATAATTCCACGACAGGGCTGCGTTCGATGCGCACGCCACGGGCGGTGAGCCGTCTCAGTTGCTCTTCATCGGGCTCGAACAGCCGCTGGGTGAAAAAGGTGGTCGCGCCCCAGTCCGGGATCATCATCGCCGAATGGGCGGAATGCGGATGGTTTGCCAGGACGCCGAGGTCGCCGCCGCTCACCTCATAGCCGTGGCAATAGGGGCAGTGCAGCACCGAGCGGCCCCAGCGATCCCTGAGCCCGGGGATATCGGGCAGCGTGTCGCTGACGCCGGTTGCGAGAATGAGGCGACGAGCGCGTTCTTCACTGCCGCCTTCGATGGTGACGACGAATTCCTCACCCTCCTTCTGCGTGCGCGTGACCTTGCCGTCGCGCAGCGTGATGTTTGGATAGAGCGAAAGCTGCCTCTTCCCCTCGGCCATGATCGCCTCCGGCGGCTGGCCGTCCTGGCCGAGGAAGCCGTGCGAGGCCAGCGAAAACCGGTTTCGCGGCGCGCCTGCGTCTAGGAGCAGAACCCGCCGCCGCGCCCGGGTGAGTTGCATGGCCGCGGACAGACCGGCAAAATTGCCGCCGATGACGATGACTTCGTAGGACATGCGGTCACTCCTTGGACATTACTTCTCATGAATCAACATAAGTTACATGAAACAGCGCCGTCAAGGCTCATGTCACTTGTCTTGTTACAAATTGCTTGCGATAATGCCGCGCTCGATCGACAGGATAGAACCATGCGCAACGACAGCCGCCTTTCCCGCATGCTGCACGTGCTGATCCACATGGATCGGCATGAACATGCGGCAACCTCCGAGGTGATTGCAAAGATGCTCAACACCAATCCCGTCGTCGTGCGCCGCACCATGGCCGGCCTTCGCGACCAGGGCTATGTGCGTTCGGAAAAAGGCCATGGCGGCGGCTGGACGCTGGTGCGGCCGTTGTCCGAGCTCACCCTGCTCGACGTCTACAACGCGCTTGGGGACCCCCACCTCTTCGCCATCGGCCCCGCCGACGATCAGCCCAAATGTCTGGTCGAGCAGGCGGTGAATAGTGCGCTGGCCGACGCGATGAAGGAGGCTGAGGCGCTGCTTTTGAGGCGGCTGGGCAGCGTGACGCTGGAGGAAATCGCGGCTGACTTCGAGACAAAACTGAAGGCGCGTTCGGCTACGGCTTATTCCTGTGCCTCGTGAGCGGAAGCTCCTAGGGCTCAGCCGTCACGCCCCCTCACCGTCCACGAGGCGGTATCGCGATCGGGGTGCTGGTTGTTGCTTTCCCTGATCGCCGCAGCCCAGTCAGCGCCGTTGGTTTCGGTCGCGCCGGTATTTTCTATGTCCGTGATCGTGTCGAACCATGCCACCATGTTTTCGGTGCAGGTATTGGCATGCGGCGGGAAGGCGTTCGGATGGTCGAGCGAACCGATCATCAGGTTGGTGCGACCGTTTTCCAGGTGATGGAAGAACAATGGCGTGCCGCAATTGGCGCAGAAGCCTCGCTCGACAAGCTCCGAACTCTTCCAGACGCTCGGCTTGCCACGTGTCCAGGTGAGCGCATCATCGGGCGCGGCGACGAGCGCGGCAAAGATGTTGCCTGAGGCCTTCTGGCACATGCGGCAATGGCAGAGATGCGAATTGTCGAACATGGCGGTCGCCTGATAACGCACGCCACCGCACTGACAGCCGCCGCTGACTTCCATCTCGATGCGTTCCATTTTTCTCCTCCTTCAAAGACGGGTGGGGCTTCCTCTCCCCTCACATGCGCCGATACAGAAAATACCGCCCTTCCTTGATTCCCTCCGGCAGCGGCAGCTCCGTGAGCTCCGGATGCTCCAGCGGCAGGCCGCTGACGGCGATGCCGTTCGGGGCGAGCACGCCGGCTATCAGCTGTGGCAGCCAGGTCAGCGTCACCGCATCGATCTCGTCATGGCCGGTGCCGATATCGGCGTGGGCGAGGGCTGCGCCGATGCCGAGGAAGGCCTGACCGGAATCGCGGATGTTGCCGGTCACCATATCTTGCGGCTCTGGGGTCGAGGCCGAATAGGAGCGGACTTCCCAGTCGAAGGCGATGATGCGGCGGTCGGGGAATTTTTCGCGCAGGTGATCATAGGTGCGGCCGTTGCCGAGGCCGAACTCCAGCACCGGGCCTTCGATGTCCTCGACCAGATCGGTGATTGCGTTCAGAATGTCGCGTTGGGCCGTCAACCGGCGAATGAAGCTGTCGAGGCGGCTCATCGCAATCCGAATCCGTGATGAAAATCGTGAGCGCGTGCTAACACATGAAACCTTGTCAAGTCGATTGCCATAGATGGGAATTGGCGTTGCAGCAGCGATATGGGTCTGTGCTATGGTCAATGACATGACAACCGGGACCGACGAAGAATTCTTTGCGAGCGTGCCGCGCTTCAGCGCCTTCGAGGGCGTGACCGATGCCGGCAATTACCGGCCGCTGCCGGAGGGATGGGTGCTGGCGCTTGCCGATATCGTCGGTTCGACGCAGGCGATTGCCGGCGGTCGCTACAAGGACGTCAACATGGCCGGCGCCAGCGTCATTTCGGCGGTGCTGAATGCAGTCGGCAAGGGCGACTATCCCTTCGTCTTCGGCGGCGATGGCGCGCTGATCGCGCTGCCGGGTTCGCTGGAGAAGGCGGCGCGGGATGCACTCGCCGCCGTGCAGGTCTGGGTCGAGGAGGATCTCGGCCTGATGCTGCGCATCGCTATCGTGCCGGTCGCCGATACCCGCGCGGAGGGCCTCGACGTGCGCGTCGCGCGCTATTCCGCAAGCCCGCATGTCACCTATGCGATGTTCTGGGGCGGCGGCACAAGCTGGGCGGAACGACAGATGAAGCTCGGCCGTTACGGCGTCGAGCGCGCCGCGCCGGGCACGCGGCCGGATCTCACCGGCCTGTCCTGCCGCTGGAGCCCGATTGCGGCGGAGAATGGCGAGATCGTCTCGATCATCGCCGTGCCCGGCGAAGGCCGGCCGGGCGAAGAATTCCGCGATCTCGTCAACGGCATCGTCGCCATCACCGCCGAGCAGAACCGCGGGAGCCATCCGGTGCCGGCCGACGGCCCGAAATTCGCCTTCTCGCTGAAGGGCATCAATCGCGAGGCCAAGGCCACCGCGCCCGCGGGAAGACGGCTGTGGCAGAAGCTGATCATTTTCCTGCAGCTCGCCATCATCCTCGCGTGCTACAGGCTCGGCCTTCCACTCGGACGCTTTGATGCCCGCCGCTACAAGCGCGACGTCGCCGGCAATTCCGATTTCCGCAAGTTCGATGACGGGCTGAAGATGACTGTCGACGTCGACGCCGGCCGCTTGAAACGGATCGAGACGCTGCTGGAAGACGCGCGGGCCAAGGGCATCGCCCGCTACGGCCTGCATCGCCAGTCCTCGGCTTTGATGACCTGCTTCGTGCCGACGCCGATCTCGCGCGACCACATGCATTTCATCGACGGGGCGTCAGGCGGCTATGCGGTGGCCGCCAGCCGGATGACCGGCAAATCGCTTTCGGCCGTTTCCGTCACGCCTTGATGACGTGATCGGCCGAGAGGCCGAGCCGGTCGAAGACATTGCGGGTATCGACGATCAGCGCAGCAGTTTTGGCGAGCGCCGCATAATCGATCCTGTCATGGTCGGTTGCGACCAGCACGGCATCGTATCCGCTCAAGGTCTCCGGCGTCAGCGCGACCGATCTGCGGCCTTTCAGGGCCTGGTATTCGCGCGTCGGCGGGATTTCGGCGACGAAGGGATCGTGGTAGTCGGCGCGGCCGCCGCGCTCCTCGATGATTTCAATCAGCCGCAGCGATGGGCTCTCTCTGATATCGGCGACGTTCTTCTTATAGGCGAGGCCCAGCACCAGCACACGGCTGCGGCTCAGCGCCTTGCCGGCGCGCATGTCGAGCGCTTCGGCTAGTTTGCCGACGACATAGCGCGGCATCGCCGAATTGATCTCGCCGGCAAGCTCGATGAAGCGGGTCGGAAGCTCGTATTCACGTGATTTCCAGGTGAGGTAGAAGGGATCGATTGGGATGCAATGGCCGCCGAGGCCGGGGCCGGGATAGAAGGGCATATAGCCGAAGGGCTTGGTCTTGGCCGCCTCGATCACTTCCCAGACGTCGATGCCCATGGCCGCATAGACGGTCTTCAACTCGTTGACGAGGGCGATGTTGACCGAACGGAAGATGTTTTCGGTGAGCTTGACCGCTTCGGCCGTCGCATTCGAGGAAACCGGGACGACGGTCGAAACCGCAGCGCCGTAAAAGGCCTTCATCAGAGCCAACGCCTCGGGCCCGTCGCCGGCGACGACCTTCGGGATGGTCGCGGTGTGATAATGCTGATTGCCGGGGTCCTCGCGCTCCGGCGAGAAGCCGACGAAGAAGTCCGCGCCGGATTTCAACCCGGTGCCTTCGAGAATGACCTTGACGATATCGTCCGTCGTGCCGGGATAGGTGGTCGATTCCAGAGCGACGAGCTGGCCGGGACGCAGGTGCTCAGCGATCGAGCGCGAGGTCGCCTCGACGAAGGAAAGATCGGGGTCGCGATGCTTGGTCAGCGGCGTCGGCACGCAGATGATGATGACATCACATTCGCCAAGGCCGGCGAAATCCGTGGTCGCCTGAAACCGGTTCGCATCGATCTCGGCGGCAAGCGCCTCGTTGCTGACGGCGTCGATATAGGAGCGGCGGGCATCGAGCGCCACCGTCTTTGAGGGATCGATGTCGAAGCCGGTGACCGCAAAACCGCTGCGCGCGACGGCGATCGCCAGCGGCAGGCCGACATAACCGAGCCCGATAATGCCGGCACGCGCCGCGCGGCTTTCGATCTTCTGCAGGAGCGTGTCGAAGGTGGAGGTGGCCAAGGCGGGATCTTTCGAATGGGGAATTTAGAAAGCTGATCTAATGCATGATGGCGGGGAATTAAACCCGGAGCTTCTTCTCCCCGCGGTGCCACCCCTGTTTACGCCGTGCCCTCAAAGCGCACGAGGGCTAGTCTCGCCGATATCCCAGAGCACCACCTCTCCGGGGTGTGGCCGAAATGCCCCGGCGGCGGCCTTTGCCGCAACCTGAGCGCACAAAAGAATCCGGGTCCCATTGTTTCGCATCTGCAGCACCCCTATGTGAGTTTGATATTGAACCATCGAGAAAGGACTTCCCCTCCGATCCGCGTTCCAGGGAACTGAGGGGCGCTGCTGCCGGGCTCTCGGCAGATCGTTGACAAATATTACCGCTCGTACATCCTGATTTCCTTGTGACCTGCGCATGAGAATGCGTCGGCCGAGGGACTTTTGGCTCTTGGGGATGGCGTGCCTTATGAGGATCATACCGCGAATGAGCACGATCGAATCCAGCGTCTCCTCCATCCTGTTGGACCGGGTCGCCGAATGGCTGACGCATTCCTCGCTGGCCGGCGACGACCTCGAAAACATCGTGCGCGGCTTCTGCGAACGACTTGCCGCCGCCGGCCTGCCGATCGCGCGCGTGCACCTGACCTTTTCGATGCTGCATCCGCTCTATGATGCGCTGAGCTTCACCTGGCGGCGCGCCAGCGGCGTCACCATCGAGGGCTTCCGCATGCCGGCCGGACAGAAGCCGGACCGCTTCCTGCAGAGCCCCTATTATTACCTGCTCGACAACAACCTGCAGCACATCCGCCGGCGGCTGATGCAGGAAGGGCCGGCCGAATTCCCGATCTTCGAGGACCTGCGCAAGGACAGGATGACCGACTATCTCGCCTTCGTGCAGCCCTTCGGCGACGATTCGGTGCAAGGCATGATGGGCTCCTGGTCGACCGACCATCACGACGGTTTTACCGACGACATGATCGACGCGCTGCTCCGGATGCAGAATCATCTGGCGGTCGCCGCCAAGATGGCGGTGCTCGGCAAGCTCGCCAACAACATGCTGACCACCTATCTCGGCGGCGACGCCGGCAAGCGGGTGCTGAACGGCCAGATCCGCCGCGGCGACGGCGAGACGATCCGTGCGGCGCTCGTCATGGGCGACATGCGCGAATCCACCATGTATGCCGAAAAGGAAGGCAGGCAGGCCTATATCGATACGCTGAACCAGTTCTTCGACGCGATCGCCGCCCCCTTCAACCGCAACGGCGGCGAGATTCTGAGCTTCCTCGGCGACGGCTTTCTGGCCGTCTATCCCTGCGGGCGTCACAAAGACCCGTCGAAAATCGCCTGCGAGGCGGCGCTTTCCGCCGTCTACCAGGCGCAGGCGCGGGTGGCCGAGCTCAACCGCGACCGCGAGGAGAAGGGTCTGGCCAGGATCGGCTACGGCATCGGCCTGCATGTCGGCAACGTCATGTTCGGCAATGTCGGCCTCAAGGACCGGCTGACCTTCTCCGCCTTCGGATCGGCGGTCAACGAGGTGCAGCGTTTGCAGATCCTGACCAAGAAATACGGCCGCGAAGTCGTCGCCAGTCAGGCCTTCGCCGGCTATTGCGGCGGCGAATGGACGACGCTCGGCGAGGAGAAATTGCGCGGCATCCGCCAGAAGGTGACGGTGCTGCAGCCACGTGCCCCGGCCCCGGAGATTCATGTCGACGAACATTTCCGAGAGGCCGTGCAGAACGGACTTTCCGAAGCCGAACAGGTCATTCTCCTGCACCGCGATGCCAAGAAACAGGTCAAACGCACAAGTATGGAGAAGTTCATCCAGTAAAACGCCAGGTTGCGGCCGCTGAAATGGCGTGTTTCTTCCGGACAGAGATGGTGAAACGCGGCAATTTCCCCTTGATTGTCATCAGCTAGACACCCCGTTTGCGGTACGATAGTGTTGCCTTAACGGGAACATAGAAGACTGGGGAATTTCATTGGTATGGCGTCCGCTGCCGATCTGTTGCGTATTGAGAATCTCGACGTCTCCTTCTCGGTTTTCGGCGACCGCCTGCGTGTCGTAAAAGAAGCCAATCTCCGCATTCTTCCGGGCAAGGTCACCGCTCTCGTCGGTGAGTCCGGTTCCGGCAAATCGGTGATCAGCCAAGCCATCATGGGCATTCTGCCCAATCCGGCGAAAGCGTCGGGCAGCATCCTCTTTACCGATCCGCTCGACGGCAACACGACCGATATCCTGTCGCTGCCGCGCGACAGCGAAGAGATGCGCGATCTGCGCGGCAAGCGCATGGCGACGATCTTCCAGGAGCCGATGACCTCGCTCTCGCCGCTGCACACCGTCGGCAACCAGATCAGCGAAGTGCTGCTGATCCATACAGACGTCGACAAGCAGGAAGCACGTCAAAGGACCGAGGAAATGCTCGGCCTCGTCGGCTTCCCCAATCCGCACCGCACCTACGACATGTATCCATTCGAGCTGTCGGGCGGTATGCGCCAGCGCGCCATGATCGCCATGGCGCTGATCTGCAAGCCGGCGCTCCTGATCGCCGACGAGCCGACGACTGCGCTCGACGTGACGATCCAGGCGCAGATCCTTGAGCTGCTGCGCGACCTGCAGGCCAAGCTCGGCATGGCGATGCTGCTCATCACCCACGATCTCGGCATCGTCGCCAACATGGCCGACGAGGTGGTCGTCATCTATCACGGCGAGATCATGGAAGCAGGGCCGGTCGAGGCGATCTTCCGCAATCCGCAGCATCCCTATCTCAAGGCGCTGATGGCAGCCGTCCCGCATTTCGACATGAAACCCGGCGAGCGGCTGAAGGCGCTGCGCGACGTGCCGGTCAATCTTGAAACGCTGGTCGGCAAGAAGAAGCCGCTGCAGGCCGAAACCCCGGGCACGCTGCTTTCCGTCGCCAATCTGTCGAAGACCTACAGGACGCGCAGGCGCAGCCTGTTCGGCAAACACGAAGCCGCCGTCGTGCATGCGGTCGACGACGTCAGCTTCGACATCCGCCGCGGCGAATGTCTCGGCCTGGTCGGCGAATCCGGCTGCGGCAAGACGACACTCAGCAAGATCCTGATGCGCGCCGTCACCCCCGATGGCGGCTCGGTGGTGTTTAATGACGGCAAAGAGGTCATCGACGTGCTGGCCGTCAAGGGCGCCGAGCTGCAGGAGCTGCGCACGAAGATCCAAATGGTGTTCCAGGACCCGGTCTCCTCGCTTTCACCCCGCATGACGGTGCGCAACATTCTGAGCGAGCCGCTCGAGATCCACGACCGCGGCGACAGCGCCGAGCGCAAGCGCAAGGTCGAGGGGCTGATGGGCGCGATCGGCCTCGACAAGCGTTACCTCAGCCGTTACCCGCACAGCTTTTCCGGCGGCCAGCGCCAGCGCATCGGCATTGCCCGGGCCCTGGCGCTCGGCCCGAAGCTCGTCATCCTCGACGAGCCGGTGTCGGCCCTCGACGTCTCGGTGCAGGCACAGATCCTAAACCTCTTGAAGGACCTGCAGAAGGAGCTGGGGCTGACCTACCTGTTCATCTCGCACAACCTCGCCGTCGTCGACTACATGGCCGACCGCATCGCCGTCATGTGCAAGGGCCGTATCGTCGAGATCGCGCCGCGCGAGATCATCCTGCGCGATCCGGTGCATCCCTATACGAAATCACTGCTTGCCGCCGTCCCCTTCCCCGATCTCGACCGGCCGCTCGATTTCAAGGCGCTCCGGGAAAACGGCGCTGCCGACAAGCAGAACTGGGGCGTTACCTTCACCGCCGAGCATGACGACGCTTCCGAGCTTGCCTATGCCGACCTCGGCGATGGCCATCTGGTACGCGCCCGCAAGGGTGCCGATATCCGGGAGTTGCGCTGATGGTGACGCGTCGTACCTTTCTGGGCGGCCTTGTCGGCGCTGCGATCGCGCCGGCGGTGCTGCGGGCCGAGCAGGCGAGCGAACCGGAATTCCTCAAGGAGCGGCTGGCATCAGGCAGCCTGCCGCCGATGGCCGAGCGCATTCCCGCCCGCCCGCGCATCGTCAACCTGAAGGAGATGGGGCTCGAGCCCGGTGCCTATGGCGGCACCGTGCGCACCATCATCGGCAGCCAGCGAGATATCCGCTTCATGACGATCTACGGCTATGCCCGCCTGATCGGCTACGACAAGCACCTGCAGTTCCAGCCCGACATTCTGGCCGATTTCCGCTCAGAGGAAGACACGGTCTTCACCTTCACGCTGCGCGAGGGCCATAAATGGTCGGACGGGGCGCCGTTCACCGCCGATGATTTCCGCTACTGGTGGGAAGACGTCATCCTGAACGACAAGCTGACGCCGGGCGGCGGTGCGCTCGAGCTTCGTCCACACGGCAGCCTGCCGCGCTTCGAGATGCTCGATCCGCTGACGGTGCGTTATACCTGGGAAAAACCCAACCCGATGTTCCTGCCGAGCCTGGCAGGCCCGCAACCCCTCGTCATCTTCGGGCCGGCGCATTACCTCAAGCAGTTCCACAAGAAGTATCAGCCCGACCAGGCGAAGATGGAACAGATGATGCAGGCCAACCGCGCCAAGAAATGGCAGGACCTGCACATCAAGATGGCGCGCTCCTACCGGCCCGAGAATCCCAACCTGCCGACGCTGGATCCCTGGCACAATACGACCGCACTGCCAGCCGAGCAGTTCGTCTTCGAGCGCAACCCGTTCTTCCATCGCGTCGACGAAAACGGCAGGCAGCTTCCCTATCTCGACCGATTCGTCCTCAACGTCTCTTCCTCGTCGATCATCGCTGCCAAAGCGGGTGCTGGCGAGGCCGACCTGCAGGCGACCGGCATCGATTTCAACGACTACACCTTCCTGAAAGAGGCGGAGAAGCGCTTTCCGGTGAAGGTCAATCTCTGGAAGGTCGCGCGCGGCTCGCGCATCACGCTCTTGCCGAATCTCAACTGCGCCGACGAGGTGTGGCGCGGCCTTTTCCGCGACGCGCGGCTGCGCCGTGCGCTGTCGCTGGCGATCAACCGGCACGAGATCAACATGGTCGCCTTCTATGGCTTGGGCACGCCGAGCGCCGATACCGTGCTGCCCGACAGCCCGCTCTTCAAGCAGGAATATGCCGACGCCTTCGTGAAGTTCGATCCCGATGAGGCCAACCGCCTGCTCGACGAGCTTGGCCTAACCAAGCGCGGCGACGACGGTATCCGGCTGCTGCCGGACGGACGGCGCGCCGAGATCACCGTCGAGACCGCCGGCGAAAGCAATCTCGATACCGACGTGCTGGAACTGGTGCACGATCACTGGGCCGATATCGGCCTTGCGCTTTATACCCGCACCTCGCAGCGCGACGTCTTCCGCAACCGCGCCATGAGCGGCACGATCATGATGTCGATCTGGTATGGTCTCGACAACGGCGTGCCGACGGCCGACATGTCGCCGTCTGGTCTTGCGCCGACGCTCGACGATCAGCTGCAATGGCCGCTCTGGGGCATGCATTATCTCTCCGCCGGCCAGGAAGGCGTCGCACCAGACCTGCCGGAAGCTGCAGAGCTGGTGGACCTGCTCGGCCAATGGGGCTCGACGGCGAAGTTCGAGGAGCGTCAGGCGATCTGGCACAAAATGCTGTCGCTCTATACGCAGCAGGTCTTCTCGATCGGCCTCATCAACAGCACGCTGCAGCCGATCCTTCGCGCCGCCAAGCTGCAGAACCTGCCGGAGAAAGCGCTCTACGGCTTCGATCCCACCTCCTATCTCGGCGTCTACATGCCGGATGTTTTCTGGTACAAGGAGGCCTGAGGCGTGCTCAGATATATTCTCTGGCGCATCGCCGCCATGGTGCCGACGCTCTTCGTCATTTCGGCGCTTGTCTTCACGATCATCGAGCTGCCGCCCGGCGACTTCTTCGAGAGCCAGATCGCCGAGCTGCGCGCCTCCGGCGAGACCGCCAACCTCCAGGAAATCGAGGAAATGCGGGAGCAATACGGCTTCGACAAGCCGGAGATCGTGCGCTACTTTTACTGGGTCGCCGGCATGCTGCACGGCGATTTCGGCTATTCCTTCGAATACCAGCTGCCGGTCTCGGACGTGGTCGGCGAACGGCTGTGGCTGACGATCCTCGTCTCCTTCACGACGATCCTGCTCACCTGGCTGATCGCCTTTCCGATCGGCATCTATTCGGCGACGCATCAGTATAGCTGGGGCGATTACGGGCTGACCTTTCTCGGCCTGCTCGGCATCGCCGTTCCGAACTTCATGCTGGCCCTGATCCTGATGTATTTCGCCAATGTCTGGTTCGGGCTGTCGATCGGCCACCTGATGGACCAGCAATATCTCAACGCACCGATGAGCTGGGAAAAGGCGAAGTCGATCCTTGCCCATCTCTGGATCCCCGTCATCATCGTCGGCACGGCCGGCACGGCCGGCATGATCCGGCGGCTGCGCGCCAATCTTCTCGACGAGATGCAGAAGCAATATGTGACGACGGCCCGCGCCAAGGGCCTGCATCCGATGCGGGCGCTGGTCAAATATCCGCTGCGCATGGCGCTCAATTTCTTCATCGCCGACATCGGCTCGATTCTGCCGTCGATCATCTCGGGCGCCGAGATCGTCGCCATTGTCCTGTCGCTGGAGACGACCGGGCCGATGCTGATCAAGGCGCTGCAGAGCCAGGACATGTATCTGGCCGGCTCCTTCCTGATGTTCCTTGCTTTTCTCAACGTCATCGGCGTGCTGATCTCCGATATCGCCCTCGGCTTCCTCGATCCCCGCATCCGACTGCAAGGCAGGAGCACCAAATAATGTCGCCCCTTCCCGCACCCGGCGCGCCGCTGCCGCATTACGTCTCCACCGCGCCCTTCGATCCGCACGCGACCGAGAGCATGACGGCGGCGCAATCGCGCATCCATCTCGCCTCGCAGAAACAGCTGATGTGGTGGAAGTTCAAGCAGCACAGGCTCGCCTTGATCTCCGGCATCTTCCTTGCCGCCATCTACCTGATGATCCTGATCGTCGAGTTCCTGGCGCCCTACGGCCTGCACACGCGCAATGTCGATTTCATCCACGCGCCGCCCCAGCGCGTTCATTTCTTCGACAAGGGTGAGTTCGTCGGTCCCTTCGTCTACGGCCGCAGCATGACGCTCGATCTCGACACGCTGCACCGCGTCTATACCGACCGGCCGAACGACGTTCAGCCGATCCGCTTCTTCTGCCGCGGCGATTCCTATAAGTTCTGGGGCCTCGTCGCCTCGAACTATCATCTCGTCTGCCCAGCGATCGGCGGCCAGATGTTCCTGCTCGGCACCGACCGGCTCGGCCGCGACGTGCTGTCGCGCATCCTCTACGGCGCGCGCATATCGCTGACGATCGGCCTGATCGGCATTTCGATCAGCTTCGTCCTCGGCATCGTCATCGGCGGCCTTGCCGGCTACTGGGGCGGCGTCTTCGACCTCATCGTCCAGCGCCTGATCGAGGTGCTGCAATCGCTGCCGAGTCTGCCGCTGTGGATGGCGCTCGCCGCCATCATGCCGGTGACCTGGAGTCCGATCGTCATCTATTTCGGCATCACCGTCATCCTCGGCATCATCGACTGGACCGGGCTGGCGCGGGCCGTGCGCTCCAAGCTTCTCGCGCTGCGTGAGGAGGATTACGTACAGGCCGCGCAGCTGATGGGCGCCAGCACGCCGCGCATCATCGGCCGCCATCTGGTCCCGGGCTTCATGTCGCATCTCATCGCTTCGGCGACGATTTCGATCCCCGGCATGATCCTCGGCGAGACCGCGCTCTCCTTCCTCGGCCTCGGTCTTCGGCCGCCGATCACCAGCTGGGGCATTCTGCTGACCGAGGCAAAAAGCGTCAGCGTCATCGCCTTCTATCCTTGGCTGCTCTTTCCGATCATTCCTGTTGTTCTTGTCATTTTGGCGTTCAACTTTCTGGGAGACGGCTTGCGCGATGCGGCAGATCCCTACAAATAGCGGGAAGCTCGGCGGCGCCTTCCGGCACCGCGCCCGCCTCTTGGCCTCCGGACGGTGGGGGTACTAATTCATGTTGTTCACCCCGGAGGGAACACCCATGGCCAGACGTCTCGAAGATGCTCGCATCCTCATGTACAGCCACGACACGTTCGGCCTCGGCCACCTCAGGCGCTGTCGCACCATCGCCCATGCGCTGGTCGAAGACTATCGCGGCCTCAACATCCTGATCATTTCGGGGGCGACGATCGCCGGCGCCTTCGATTACCGCGCCCGCGTCGACTTCGTGAAGATCCCGAGCGTCATCAAGCTGCGCAACGGCGAATATACGTCGCTTGCCAGCCATATCGATCTCCACGAGACGCTGAAGATGCGCGAATCGAGCATCCGCCATACGGCCGAGACCTTCCAGCCGGATATCTTCATCGTCGACAAGGAGCCGATGGGATTGAAGGGCGAGGTCGAGGATACGCTCGCCTATCTCAAGGCCCGCGGCACCGTGCTGGTGCTGGGGCTGCGCGAGATCATGGACGCGCCGCATCTGCTCGAGGCCGAGTGGAAGAAAAACAGCATCATGCAGAAGATCGACCAATATTACGACAGCGTCTGGGTCTACGGCCCGCCTGACTTCTACGATCCGCTCGTTGGTCTCGACGTGCCGGCCAGTCTGCGTCGGAAAATGGATTTTGTCGGCTTCCTGCAGCGCAGCGTTTCCAAGGGCAAGAGCTCGATCAACGCCCGCAAGGACAATTACCTGCTCGTCACCACAGGCGGCGGCGGCGACGGCTCCGATCTCGTCCACGACGTCATGAACGCCTACGAGGCCGATCCGACGCTGACGCAGAAGGCGCTCGTCGTGCTCGGGCCCTATATGCCGGCCGCCGAGCGCGCCAAGCTGGTGCAGAAGGGCGAAGCCATTCCCTATATAGAGGTGATCGAGTTCGACAATCATATGGAAGAGTTGATCGCCGGCGCCACCGGCGTCGTCGCCATGGGCGGCTACAACACCTATTGCGAGATCCTCTCCTTCGACAAGCCGGCCCTTATCGTGCCGCGCGTCAAGCCGCGCGAGGAACAGCTGCTGCGCGCAAAGCGGGCAAGTGAGCTAGGCCTCGTCGACATGCTGCTGCCGGAACAATCGGCCGATCCGGCCATCATGGCCGCGGCGCTGAAGCGCCTGCCCTCCCGGCTGCCGCCGTCGAAAAGCGGCAGCAATATGCATCTCGAAGGGCTGGACCACATCTCGCAGACTGTCGGCCGATGGCTCGACGGCCGCGCCACCCGCCTTGCCGTCGTCGGCGCAGAATAGGGCACAGAATTGCCGCCACGCCGCAAGATCCTCGTCGTGCTGAAAGGCTATCCCCGCCTTTCCGAGACCTTCATCGCCCAGGAACTGCTCGGCCTCGAAAGAGCCGACTTCGACCTGACGCTGATTTCCATGCGCCGACCGACCGACAAGAAGCGCCATCCGGTGCATGACGAGATCAAGGCGCCTGTCGTCTATCTGCCGGAATATTTGCACGAGGAGCCGATCCGCGTGCTGAAGGGCCTCGCCGCCGCCTACGGCAAACCCCGCTTCAAAGCGCTGATCAAGCGCTTCTTCGCCGACCTAAAGCGCGATCTCTCCCGCAACCGCTTCCGCCGCCTCGGTCAAGCGCTGGTGCTGGCGCGCGAATGGCCGGATGGAGGCGAGTGGCTGCATGCCCATTTCATCCATACGCCGGCCTCGGTGACGGAGTATACGAGCATCCTGACGGGCACGCCCTGGACCTGTTCGGCCCATGCCAAGGACATATGGACCTCGCCCGACTGGGAATTGAAGGAAAAGCTGAAGAGCGCCCGCTGGACCGTCACCTGCACCCGGACCGGCTACGAACACATGCGCATGCTGACATCGCGCAAGCAGGCCATACATTTGAGCTATCACGGCCTCGATCTCGCCCGCTTCGGCCATTTTTCCGGTGCACATTCTGAGAGAACCGGCAACGACCCGGCCGATCCGGCCTTTATTCTCAGCGTCGGCCGCGCGGTCGAGAAGAAGGGCTACGACGTGTTGCTGCGGGCGCTGGCGCTGCTGCCGGCTGATCTCCATTGGCGCATGGAGCATATTGGCGGCGGCGACGAGCTTGCCAGGCTGAAGGCGCTCGCAGCCGAGCTCGGCCTCTCCGGCCGCATTGTCTGGAAGGGCGCCATGGCACAGGAAGACGTGCTCGATCACTACCGCCGCGCCGATCTCTTTGCGCTCGCCTGCCGCATCGCCGCCAACGGCGACCGCGACGGTTTGCCGAACGTGCTGGTCGAGGCCTCGAGCCAGCGCCTCGTCTGCATCTCCACCACGGTATCCGGCGTGCCGGAACTGCTGACGGACGGCGAGAACGGCCTCGTCGTGCCGCCGGAGAACCCGGCACTGCTTGCCAGCGCGCTGGAGGCGGCGATTCGCGATCCGGCGCTGCGCCAGCGCCTTGGCGACGCCGCCGAAAGGCGGGTGCGCGAGGACTTCGATTATCATTCCAGCATCAGGCAGCTCGCCGGCCTGTTCGAGGCCGAATGGCAGAAGGCGTCATGACGGCACCGCGCATCTTTTTCTATGTCCAGCATCTGCTCGGCATCGGCCACATCGCCCGCGCCAGCCGCATCGCCAATGCACTCGTCAGGGATGGCTTCGACGTCACCGTCGTGACCGGCGGCCTGCCGGTGCCGGGTTTTCCCGGCGAGGGTGTGAAGACCGTCGCCCTGCCGGCGGTCGTCGCCAGCAATGCCGGTTTCTCCGGCCTTGCCGATGCCGATGGCCGGCCGGCCGGCGAAGAATTCCTGGCCGCTCGCCGGAACTTGCTGCTCGACGCCTTCCATGCCGCAAGGCCCGATGTCGTCATCATCGAGGCCTTCCCCTTTGGCCGGCGGCAGATGCGCTTCGAACTCCTGCCCCTGCTTCAAGCGATCGAAGAGGCCGAACCGCGGCCAAAACTCGTCAGCTCGGTGCGCGACATCCTGCAGGAAAACCGCAAGGCCGGCCGCGACGCCGAGACGGTCGCCCTGGTCAAGGATCACTTCAATGCCGTGCTCGTCCATGGCGATCCCGGCTTCATCAGGCTCGAGGATACCTTCCCGCTGACGCCTGAGATCGCCGACAGGCTGCGGTATACCGGCCTCGTCGCGCCGCCGCCGGCGCCCGAACCGACGGAAACCTTCGACATCATCGCATCGGCCGGCGGCGGCGCGGTCGGCGCCGAGCTGATCGGCGCGGCGAAGGAGGCGGCGGCGCTGCTGCCGGGCGATCTTCGCTGGCTGCTGATCTCAGGTCCCAACCTGCCGGAGGCCGATTTCGCCAGGCTGTCGCGGGACGCAGCCCCGAATGTGACGCTGGTGCGCTTCCGTAAGGATTTTCCCTCGCTCTTGCGCGGCGCCAGGGTGTCGATCTCGCAGGCCGGCTACAACACCGTCGGTGACCTCCTGCGCACCCAGTGCCGGCCGATCCTCATCCCCTTCGTCGCCGGCGGCGAGACCGAGCAGACGGTGCGCGCAGAACGGCTACAGGCGCTGGGTCTTGCAGATATCCTGCCGGAACAGGGGCTGACCTCAGGCCATGTGAAAGAGGCTGTCGAAAAGGCGCTGGCAGCGCCTCGCCAGGAGCCGGTCTCGCTCGATCTCGACGGGGCGGAGAAGACGGCCGCCATCATTCGCTCCATGATTGCCGAATCCCTCGCCTAATTTAAAAATCCTGTGATATAAGCAGAGTTCCGGCGAGAATCGGCCTTTCTGCAGCCGGTCCCTTCGCCTTGTTTTGATTGCGATATCGGCGGTCCGGCTGCATGGTCCTGTTCTCAAGAATCCCTCCCGTCCCCGCGCCCCCATCCCGTTTCCCAGCAAGCTGACGGTTAGCCATGGAAAAGAGCCTCGCCCGCTATATCTGGAAAAACACGCGGCTGCAGCAGCTGTGGATCCTGGCTGTCGTCGCGGCCTCGATGATCCCCTATTTCCTGTCCTTCGATCTGCCCAAGCAGATCGTCAACGGACCGATCCAGGGCGACGGCTTTGAAGGCCCCGGCGCAACCCAGACCTTCATGCATATCGCCTATGACATTCCGCTGATCGGCCATGTCGAATTCTTCAAGGGCGTGCAGCTCGACCGTTTCCAGATGCTGATGGCTCTCAGTCTGGTATTCCTGGCGCTGGTGGTGCTGAACGGGCTCTTCAAGTTCTACATCAACACCTATAAGGGCCGGCTCGGCGAACGCATGCTGCGGCGCATCCGCTTCGAACTGATCGACCGGGTGCTGCGGTTTCCGCCGGCCCATTTCAAGCGGGTGAAATCGGCCGAGATCGCTACGATGATCAAGGACGAGGTGGAGCCGATGGGCGGCTTCACCGGCGACGCCTTCGTCTCGCCTGCCCTACTCGGCGGCCAGGCGATCACCGCGCTCGCCTTCATCATCGTGCAGAATTTCTGGCTCGGCATGATCGCCGCCGCCATCGTCGGCGTCCAGGCGGTCGTCATCCCGCGCATGCGCAAGCGCCTGCTGGATCTCGGCCGCCAGCGGCAGCTGACGGCGCGCGAGCTTTCCGGCCGCGTCGGCGAAATCGTCGAAGGCATCGGCACAATCCACGGCAACGACACATCCAACCTCGAACGCGCCGATATCGCCTGGCGGCTCGGCCGCATCTTCTCGATCCGCTACGACCTTTACCAGTGGAAGTTCCTGGTGAAGTTCATCAATAACTTTCTCGCCCAGGTCACGCCTTTCCTGTTCTACGCGATCGGCGGTTATCTCGCGCTGCAGGGCCGGCTCGACATCGGCCAGCTCGTCGCCGTCATATCAGCCTACAAGGACTTGCCCGGGCCGCTGAAGGAGCTGATCGACTGGGACCAGATGCGCCAGGACGTGCAGGTGAAATATCAGCAGGTCTACGAGCAGTTCAACGTCGAGCCCTTGATCGAGAGCCACATCCAGGAATTGGCGACCGCACCCGTGGGCCCACTGACCAGCGCACTCGTCGTCACCAATCTGACGCTCTCCGACGACAGCGGCGCCCGCCTTGTCGACCACGTCTCGGTCGAAATCAAGCCGAACGAGACTGTTGCGATCGTCGGCCCGAACGGCAGCGGCGCCGAAGCCTTCGCCGAAGCGCTCGGCCGGATGATCTGGCCCGACTCCGGCCGCATCACCATCGACGGACGCGACCTGCTCGAGCTGCCGGAATCGATCACCGGCCGCCGCATCTCCTATGCCTCGGCCGACACCTTCTTCTTCCATGGCACGCTCGCCAGCAATCTGCTCTACGGCCTCAAGCACGCGCCGATGATCGACGCCGTCTACGACGAGAAGGAAGCGCAGGAGTATAAATGGCATTCCATCGAGGCGGTGAAGGCCGGCAACCCGACGCTCGACCTCAACAGCGATTGGGTGGATTACCAGGCGGCCGGCGCCAATGGGCCGGAAGATCTCCTGAAAGCGATCCGGCCGGTGCTCGACGCCGTGCAGATTTCGCAGGACATCCTCGATCTGGCGCTGCGCTCGAACGTCAATACCGAGGTGCATGTGGCGGTCAGCGACCATGTCGTGGCGCTGCGCGCGTCGCTGCGCGACCGGCTGCGCGACGAAGGTCTTGACGGCATCGTCGTGCCTTTCGATTTTGACGCCTACAACGCTCAGGCGACGGTCGGTGAAAACCTGCTCTTCGGCACGATGAAGCGGCCGCTGATGACCAATCGCCGGCTGGCCGCCCATCCCTATTTCCAGCAGCTGTTCCGCGAGACGGGCCTCAGCACCGATCTCTACGCCATGGGCCTCGAGATCGCCGAAAACGCCGTCGAACTCTTCCACGACCTGCCGCCGGATCATCCTTTCTTTCAGCAGCTGACGTTCATGACGGCGGACGACATTCCGACCTATCAGGCGCTGCTGCAGAAGCTGCAAAGCCGCCGCTTCGAGGATGCGACACCTGAGGAGCGCTCCGCCATTATCCGGCTGAGCTTCGCCTATATTGAGCCGCGCCATCGCTTCGGCCTTTTGACCAACGAGCTGATGGACAAGATCGTCAGCGCCCGCAAGCAGTTCCATGCGCATATTCCGGCCGATCTCGCCGAGCTGATCGAGCGCTACGACGCCGAGCGTTTCACCCCGTCGGCAAGCCTGATGGACAATGTGCTCTTCGGCCGTATCGCCTATCAGCAGGCGGACGCCTCCGACCGCATCCGCGCCATCATGGGCGAGCTCTTCGACGCGCTCGACCTTTATGACGATGTTCTGTCGATCGGCCTCGAATTCGACGTCGGCTCCGGCGGCAAGCGTCTGACCATGGTGCAGCGCCAGAAGCTGAACCTGGCCCGCGCGCTTCTGAAGCGCTCGGACTATTTCGTCTTCAACCGGCCGCTGTCGGCACTCGACCAGCGCGTTCAGGATCAGATCACCCGTAACATCATCGAAGACCTGCATAAGGAAGGTGAGCGCCCGGCGATCATCTGGGTGCTTTCGAATGCGCGGCTTGCCGAAATGTTCGACCGGATCCTGCTCTTCGACCGCGGCGGGCTGGCGGAAGCGGGAAACTATCCGGAACTTTCCGAGAAAAACGGTATGTTCAAGGAACTGTTATCGTAATATTCTATGGGGGCGGCGATGGTAGGCGTTCCCGGGGGAACGCCCGGAATTGAGACGCCTGGTTCCAAGAACCCTGCGTCAGGGGATTGAAACGCTCATGCTGTTGAGAGACGAAGTCGAAATGCTGCGCCGGGTGCCGATCTTTTCCAGGATTGCACCAGCGAAACTCAAGCTTTTGGCCTTCACCTCCGACCGCATGACCTACAAAGCCGGTCAGGATCTCTTCCACCAGGGCGATGTCGGCGACGCCGCCTATGTCATCCTCTCCGGCAGCGCCGATATCATCGTCTCCTCGCCGGCAGGCGAGATCAAGGTCGCCGACGTCGAGCTCAATTCCATCGTCGGCGAAATCGCCATTCTCTGCGATGTCTCACGCACGGCGACAGTGCGGGCCACCTCGCCCCTCGAAGTATTGCGCATCAGCAAAGAGCACTTTTTAAAGCTGCTGAGCGACTTCCCCGAAATGGCCGTGGAAATCATGCGCGTGCTCGCCGACCGCCTGAATCACACGACGGCGGAATTGACCGCAGCGCGGGCGGCAAAGCAGCCGCAGATGGCGCAGTAAGATCAAATCAAGATTTCGGCGGCCCTTTCTGCGCGCCACGGACGAGGCGCAGCATTTCGACCTGTTTGATGTCCTGACGTGTTGTATTTGCAATGTCCAGCAGATGCAGGCGGCAGGCCACCGCTGCTGCAGCCTTTGTGCCGCGTGGCTGCCCCTCACCCTAACCCTCTCCCCGTAAACGGGGCGAGGGGACGTGCCCAGCGAGAGGCTGGCGGGGAACAGAGGGCTCGCGGCTTGCCCCCTTCGCCCCGCAGGCGGGGAGCAACCATGTTCAATTTTTCCGGTATTGGGGCGTCCATTCGGTCTTGCGAAAGAGGATTGTGTTGGCGAGGACGATGAGTTTTCGGGCGACGGCTATGACGGCGCACAGGTGTTCCTTTCCGTTCTGACGCAAGCGCGTGTAGAAAGCGGCGAGATCCGGATTGTGCCGGGTTGCCGTGAATGCGCACATGAACAGGCTCTTTCGCAGGCGTTCGCGACCACCCTGGATGCGGCGTCTGCCGTGATATTTTCCGCTATCGTCGTCATAGGGTGCGACGCCGGCAAGGGCGGCGATCTCGGCGCGGCTGGCATGGCCGAGTTCGGGCAGCCGAATGATCAAGCACAGGGCGCTGCGCAGCCCGATCCCCTTGATGGAGATCAGCAGATCGAGCCGTTGCGCCAGGTCGCAATCGTCGCGAACCGTCTTTTCGAGCCGCAGCAGATGGGCCTTGCGGCAGGTTTCGAGGCGGGCGACCTCGCGCAGGTGGCGGCGTTTGATCGCCTCCGACAAGGCGGTCTCGGCAAAGGTCTTGACCAGCGCGATCTGCTGCTCGATCTGTTCCAGATAGGTCAGTTCGGCGGCCATCTTGTCGAAGCGTGCGTCCGGCAGCGCCGGCAACTGCTCGAGACTTGCCGTGAACAACGCAATCAGCACGGCATCGAGCCGATCGTTCTTGGCCCGCTTGAGCCGGCTCTTGGCAAAGAAGCGCAATTGCGCCGGCTGCAGACGCGCCGCCGGCCGCTTGCCGGCCCGCAGATGCGCCAGCAGCCGCCATTCATAGCCGCCGGAGGCTTCAAAGCCGATGCGGCTGACGTCATGCTCTCGAAGAAAGGCGTCAAGCGCCTTCAGGCCAGCGGTGTCGTACGTGACCCTCAGCCTTGCCTTACCGGGATGGAGGGCGATGTCGAGATGGCTTTTGCCGACATCGATTCCGGCACAAATCATGCTATTATCGGTCATCTTCGTCGTCCCTGTCTTGGATACGAACCCCAAGGTTCCTGCAACCACACGGGCCAGATGAAGAGCCGGTTGCGATCCTGCTCCCCACAGCCCAAAACGGCTAAGAAGGTGACGATCCGACAACCAGCTGCCGGGCGGGCGGCCACCCGCCCGGCAAGCATCAATATCCTACATTTTTCTTATCCAAGAAGGTGCTGGCAGGCGGATGAGGGGCTGGTGTCCGAGGCGCGAGCCCGTGTCCAAATCCGCCTATTGACGCTGCTCCAGCGCCCTGCTGAAAGGCGAGTGCTGCCGCGCGCAGATGGCGCCGGACAGTAGTAATCGACGAAATTCAGGCCGAAGCGGCCAAGCGACACAGAATACGCCCTATTCAAACGGGCCTCGGCCTTCGACAAAGGCGGCAATATCCGACCTCAACGCAGATCGCGCTGTAAGCGCATCGAGCCGATAAAAATCATGCTGCTTGCCGGCGTAGATTTTCCAGCACTGGGGAACAGCGTTGTTCCAGCTTTCAGTTGGCCGGTATGGATCGAGCTCTCCCCAGAAGACCATGGTTGGTATATCGAGGGGAGACGTTTCGAAGCGCAACCTGGTTGATGACACGCAGATCAGCGCCTGGAGTTCAAGACCCTCTCTGACCGCATTCCACAGAGCCGTCCCACCGGCGCTAAAACCGATCCCCAAGCACCCGCGTCCGTCGATCTCACGAAGTGCCCGGATCGCATGCCGCATGCCGTCCTGGTTGAAGAGATGGTCGTGAAGCGCGTCCCCACGTAGATCAGGACGCCCACTCAGGTCGGCCAGTTGCAAACCATGGCGCTGAAAGCTGCCAGCATCCAGCGGCTCGACAAAGGTTTCGGGAAAGCCGTGGATATCGCCAACGACCAAATGTTGCATTTCGACGATGCCGCTCTTCTCTGCGATAGATGCTAAGGCAGCCGCCGGTTTCCCGGCGGACTGTCTCGATCCTATTCCCGCTGTTCCAGCGCCTTGCTGAAGGCGAGTGCTGCCAGCGTGCAGATGGCGCCAGAGAGAAGGTAGTAACCGACGAAGGTCAGGCCGAAACGGCTGGAGAGGCTGAGCGCCACCAGCGGCGCAAAGCCTGCGCCGACCAGCCAGGCGAGATCCGAGGTGAAGGCTGCACCGGTATAGCGATAGCCGCGGCCGAAACGCGACGAGATCGAGCCTGTCGCCTGGCCGAAGGACAGGCCGAGCACGCCGAAGCCGATGATGACGAAAGCGTCGTGGCCATTATTGCCGGAGGCGATCAGGATCGGCCCGATAAAGCTGAAGATGGCGATGATGACGGCGCAGATGGCAAGCTGGGCGCGGCGCCCGATGCGGTCGGCGATCAGGCCCGAGGCGATGATGGCGATGACGCCGACCATGGCGCCGATCACCTGCACCACCATGAAAGTGCCGATCGGCTGGTTGCCGTAAAGGCTCATCCAACCGAGAGGGAAGATGGTGACCAGGTGGAACATGGCGAAACTGGCGAGCGGCACGAAGGCGCCGATCAGGATGTCGCGGCCGTGAACGCGCAGCACCTGGAGGATCGGTGCGGCCTCCAGCTCATGCTGCTCCAAAAGCGTGCCGAATTCCTTGGTCATGACCAGGCGCAGACGCGCAAACAGCGCCACGACGTTGATCGCGAAGGCGACGAAGAAGGGATAACGCCAGCCCCAGGAGAGGAAATCCTCGCTGGACAGGTTGGCGACGAAATAACCGAAGAGCGTGCTTGCCAGCGCAAAGCCGATCGGCGCGCCGAGCTGCGGGATCATCGCGTACCAGCCGCGGTGATTGGGCGGCGCGTTGAGCGCGAGCAGCGATGCCAGACCGTCCCAGGCGCCGCCGAGCGCGAAGCCCTGGCCGAGACGGAAGAGCGCCAGCAGGGCGATCGACCAGACGCCGATCTCAGCATATCCGGGCAGGAAAGCGATCGAGGCCGTGGAACCGCCGAGCAGGAAGAGTGCAATCGTGAGCTTCGTGCCGCGCCCGTACATCCGGTCGATGGTCATGAAGACGACGGACCCGACGGGGCGGGCGAGGAAGGCGAGCGAGAAGATGGCGAAGGAATAGAGCGTCGCCGTCAGCCTGTCCGGTGCGAAGGGAAAGACGAGCTGCGGAAAAACGAGGACCGAGGCGAGGCCATAGACGAAGAAATCAAAGAATTCCGACATGCGGCCGATCACCACGCCGATGGCGATACTGCCCGGCGAAACCGGCTTGTCGTCGTGAATGCGCCGCGCGTCGCGTTCGAGCGACGACGACGACGGTCCGTAATGCGATGTTGTAGCCATGAAAAACGCCTCCTCGTTAAGGCGCTTCCGGCAAGGCGCCCCAGGCTGATCTTGATCAAACCCGCAGGCTTATCAAGTCCGCAATATGGAAATAGTTCATCATCGCGGCGCAAATCGAGCCGTGTCAGGAAAAATTGCGTGGCCCCAGCCGCTATTTTTCCGGTGCAAAAGCTGGCCTGTCCGGCTCTTGCGGATATATTGAGGGGACATGCGCGCGCAAAAAATCCTTCTCGTGTTCATCAGGATTTCAAAGCGGTAGCGCAACATGATTTCTGCCGCGCTGCGGCATCTTTGCTGCACTGCGACTTTCCGCCTCATGTCGCTATCGGGTTCAGTGCTTTAGTCGCGGTCAAAACGAAACAACAAGAGCTTAGAGACGTGCAAAAACTCGTGAAGTTTTCCCGCCTTCTATCCGTCTTGCCGCTGCTTTTCCTGGCAGGATGCAACATGGTGGTCATGGCGCCCTCAGGCGACATCGCCGTGCAACAGCGCGATCTCATCGTCATCTCGACGGTGCTGATGCTTTTGATCATCGTCCCGGTGATCTTCCTGACGCTGCTCTTCGCCTGGCGCTACCGCCGCTCCAACACGGCCGCCGCTTACGCGCCGGAATGGCATCATTCGACCCGCCTCGAAATCGTCATCTGGGCGGCCCCCCTGGCGATCATCATTGCGCTCGGGGCCGTCACCTGGATTTCCACGCATAAGCTCGATCCCTACCGACCGCTCGACCGCCTCGATGCCGAGCGCGCCATCCCGGCCGATACCAAGCCGCTGACCGTCGAGGTGGTGGCGCTCGACTGGAAATGGCTGTTCTTCTATCCCGAACTCGGCATCGCCACAGTCAACGAGATGGCCGCCCCTGTCGACACGCCGATCAATTTCAAGATCACCGCCTCCTCGGTGATGAACTCCTTCTACATCCCGGCTCTTGCCGGCCAGATCTACGCCATGCCCGGCATGGAGACGAAGCTGCACGCCGTCATCAACCGGGAGGGCGAATATGAAGGCTTCTCCGCCAATTACAGCGGCGCCGGCTTCTCGCACATGCGTTTCAAGTTCCATGGCCTAACCCGCGAAGGCTTCGACGCCTGGATGGCCAAGGTCAAGCAGCAGGGCACGATGCTCAACCGCGACGCCTATCTGAAGCTCGAGAAGCCGAGCGAGAAGGAGCCGGTGCGCTACTATGCAGGCGCCGACGCCGATCTCTACAACGCCATCCTCAACATGTGCGCCACGCCAGGCAAGATGTGCATGAACGAGATGATGCACATCGATATGATGGGTGGCGGCGGCAAGGAAAGTGCTGAAAATCGCGAGAAGCTGCAATACGACAACCGCCATGCCGGCGAAGGCGTCGTCGAGCCTGGGGCCACCGTGCCGGCAACAGGCGTCCCGGCAAAGGCAGAGCCGCCGCGCAATTCCGGAGGCAGCATGCAGCACGACATGCCCGGCATGCCCGGGATGGATATGCAGCATGACGGCCATTCCATGCCCGGCTCGGGCAACGGCGCCGATCCGGCGCCGACGCAGCTCAACAACAACAATTAACCTGGCGCTTTGCGTCGCAAGACATAATGAACGGGTTGTTCCATGTTTTCCAATCCTGACCTCCTGAAGTTGATCTTCGGCCGGTTGACCCTCGACGCCATCCCCTATCACGAGCCGATTCTGGTCGTGACCTTCATTGGCGTCGTCATCGGCGGTCTCGCCGTGCTCGGCGCCATCACCTATTTAAAATTCTGGGGTCCGCTCTGGCATGACTGGATCTGCAGCGTCGATCACAAGAAGATCGGCATCATGTATGTGATCCTCGCAGTGATCATGCTGCTGCGCGGCTTTTCCGACGCGATCCTGATGCGCGTCCAGCAGGCGATCGCCTTCAACGGTTCGGAGGGCTACCTGCCGCCGCACCACTATGACCAGATCTTCACCGCCCACGGCGTCATCATGATCTTCTTCGTGGCGATGCCCTTCGTCACCGGTCTGATGAACTTCGTAGTGCCGCTGCAGATCGGCGCGCGCGACGTCTCCTTCCCCTTCCTCAACAACTTCTCCTTCTGGATGACCACTGCCGGCGCGATCATCATCATGCTGTCGCTGTTCATCGGCGAATTTGCCCAGACCGGCTGGCTCGCCTATCCGCCGCTGTCGGGCGCCGCCTACAGTCCGGGCGTCGGCGTCGACTATTATATCTGGGGCCTGCAGGTGGCGGGTGTCGGAACGACGCTGTCGGGAATCAACCTGATCGCCACCATCGTCAAGATGCGCGCGCCCGGCATGACCTTCATGAAAATGCCGGTCTTCACCTGGACAGCGCTCTGCACCAACGTGCTGATCGTCGCCTCCTTCCCAATCCTGACGGCAACGCTCGCGCTGCTGTCGCTCGACCGCTATGCCGGCACGAATTTCTTCACCAACGACCTCGGCGGCAATCCGATGATGTACATCAACCTCATCTGGATCTGGGGCCATCCGGAGGTCTACATCCTGGTGCTGCCGGCCTTCGGCATCTTCTCGGAAGTCGTCGCCACCTTCTCCGGCAAACGCCTGTTCGGCTATGCCTCGATGGTCTACGCCACCTGCGTGATCATGATCCTGTCCTACATCGTCTGGCTGCACCATTTCTTCACGATGGGCTCAGGTGCCAGCGTCAACTCCTTCTTCGGCATCACCACGATGATTATCTCGATCCCCACGGGAGCGAAGATCTTCAACTGGCTCTTCACCATGTATCGCGGCCGTATCCGCTACGAGGTGCCGATGCTGTGGACGGTCGGCTTCATGGTGACCTTCGTCATCGGCGGCATGACCGGCGTCATGCTGGCGGTGCCGCCGGCCGATTTCGTGCTGCACAATTCGTTGTTCCTCATCGCCCATTTCCACAACGTCATCATCGGCGGCGTTCTGTTCGGCATGTTCGCCGGCGTGAACTACTGGTTTCCGAAGGCCTTCGGCTTCAAGCTCGATCCCTTCTGGGGCAAGATGAGCTTCTGGTTCTGGCAGATCGGCTTCTGGTTCGCCTTCATGCCGCTCTACGTGCTCGGCCTGATGGGCGTCACCCGCCGCATGAGCCAGTTCGAGGACCCGTCACTGCAGATCTGGTTCATCATCGCCGCCTTCGGCGTCGGACTGATTGCGCTCGGCATCGCCGCTTTCCTGATCCAGATCGTCGTCAGCTTCATGAAACGCGAGGAACTGCGTGACGACAGCGGCGATCCCTGGGACGGCCGTACGTTGGAATGGTCGACCTCCTCGCCGCCGCCGGACTACAACTTCGCCTTCACGCCCGTCGTCCACGACCATGACAGCTGGTACGACATGAAAAGGCGCGGCTACGAGCGCCCGCTCGGCGGCTTCAAGCCGATCCACATGCCGAAGAATACCGGCACCGGCGCCATCCTGTCGGCAATCAGCGTCGCGCTTGCCTTCGGCCTGATCTGGTACATGTGGTGGCTGGTGATCGTTTCCGCCATCGCGCTGCTTGCCGTGGCGATCGGCCATACCTTCAACTACAAACGCGACTTCTACATTCCCGCCGGCAAGGTGACCGAAACGGAGGGCAAGCGCACGGCGCTGCTTGCCGAGCAGGTGTAATGACCATGAGCGATCAAACCATCGATACGGCCGAAAAGCCTGAATTCTACCTGACGGAAGACCATCATCCGGAGGGGAGCACCAATCTCGGCTTCTGGCTCTACCTGATGAGCGACTGCCTGATCTTTGCGGTGCTGTTTGCGACGCACGGCGTGCTCGGCCGCAACTATGCCGCCGGCCCGTCGCCGGCCGATCTCTTCGATCTGCCGATCGTCGCCCTCAATACCTCGATGCTGCTCTTCTCCTCGATTACCTACGGCTTCGCCATGCTGCAGATGGAGCGGAACGCCAAGGCGGAAACGCTGTTCTGGCTCGCCGTGACCGGCCTGTTCGGCGCGGCCTTTATCGGGTTGGAACTTTACGAGTTCATCCACCTGATCCACGAGGGCGCCGGGCCGACGCGCAGCGCCTTCCTCTCCTCCTTCTTCACGCTTGTCGGCACCCACGGGCTGCACGTCACCTTCGGCATCATCTGGCTGATCACGCTGATGGTCCAGGTGTCGATGCACGGGCTCATCGAGGCCAACCGCCGCCGCCTGATGTGCCTTTCGATGTTCTGGCACTTCCTCGACGTCGTCTGGATCGGCGTCTTTTCCTTCGTCTATCTGCTCGGAGTTCTCGGATGAGTTCGCAAGCACCCACCCATGAGGATGCCCACGAGGCGCATCACGGCCACAGCCACGGCCACCAGGCCGGCCATGGCACGTTCCGCAGCTATATGGTGGGCTTCGCGCTCTCCGTCGTCCTGACCGCCATTCCCTTCTGGCTTGTTATGGCCGGCGTGTTCGCCAGCCCGGCGCTGACGGCGGTGCTGGTGATGGGTATCGGCGCCATCCAGATCGTCGTCCATATGGTCTTCTTCCTGCACATGAATCCCAGGAGCGAAGGCGGCTGGACGATGATGGCGCTGATCTTTACCCTCATCATCGTCGCCATCGCGCTCTCCGGTTCACTCTGGGTCATGCATCATCTCAACTCCAATATGATGCCGATGAGCCCCGAGATGATGAAGAACATGCCGTAACGGCAAACGAAGGGCGGCGGCAGCGCCGCCCTGAGACCAATGAGCGAAGCCTCCACGCAAAAATTGGAAAGACGGCATTTCCGGGCAAAACGCGCGCTTTTCGCCGTCTGCCTGGCACTGCTAGCCGCCATCCTGTTTGGACTCGGCACTTGGCAGGTTCAGCGGCTGGGCTGGAAGCGCGACCTCATCGCCCGCGTCGATCAGCGCGTGCACGCAGCCGCCGTGCCGGCCCCGGGGCGCGCCGACTGGGACAAGGTCAATGCCGGCAGCGACGAATATCGCCGGGTGACTGTCGATGGAACGCTGGCAAACGACAAGGAAACGCTGGTCTACGCCTCGACCGTTCTCGGTCCGGGTTATTGGGTGATGACGCCGCTGATGCTCGCCGACGGCACCGCCATTCTCGTCAATCGCGGCTTCGTGCCGACGGACAGGCGCGACCCCGCCTCGCGCCGCGAGGGTCAGCTGTCTGATGTCATCGAGATCACCGGGCTGCTGCGGATGACCGAGCCGAAGGGATCGCTGCTCCAATCAAACGACGTCGCCGCCGACCGCTGGTATTCGCGCGATGTCGCCGCGATCGCCCAAAAGCGCGGCCTCGGCGCAGTCGCGCCCTATTTCATCGATGCCGACGCCGCTGCCAATCCCGGCGGTCTGCCCGTCGGCGGCCTGACGATCATCCATTTCCCCAACAACCATCTCGTTTATGCGATCACCTGGTACGGGCTGGCGGTGATGGTGCTGGTATTCCTGGTGTTTGTTGTTCGCGGTGAGATCGGAAGAGGCCGCCGGACGTAAGTCGCTGCCGCTTTGCAGCGGTGCAAGCGCTCCGGCAAGCAACAGTTGCACAGCGGTCGTCTCCGCGCTTCGGATTAATCTCTTGTAAAGCGATGTCCGATACTGCTTGCCTGAACAGAACATATAAAGCTGCACATGAGCCGGCCGGATTACATCCCCAGTCTCGATGGTCTGCGCGGTCTCGCCGCGATTCTGGTCGTGCAAGCGCATATCGGGCTTGTCTTTCCAAACACAGGTTTGCATTTCATCACAATGGGCAGCGAAGCCGTCGGCCTGTTCTTCGCCCTCAGCGGCTTTCTGATGGCCCATCTCTACGGCTCACGACCGGTCACCAAGGAAACCGTCCTGGATTTTCTTGTCAGCCGCTTTGCCCGCATCTATCCGGTCTATCTGGCTGCAGTCCTGCTCGTGGCGGCGCTGTCCGGCATGCAAAGTCTAAACTTCGTTCAGCCGATCATCGGCGGCACGGAGTTTCTCCGCCATGTCTTTCTTATGGGCTCGAGCGGGGTTTTCTGGTCAATTCCACCTGAAATTCAATTCTATCTGTTCTTCCCGATCCTTTGGCTCTGCTTGACCCGCCCGCAGCGATATAGCGGTGTGATCGCAGGTTTGGCGGTGCTGGTCGTGGTGGATGGTCTGCTCGAGCTGCCGGGACCAGGTATACTGCTTCTTTCCAAGCTCCCCTATTTTCTGTTCGGCGCGCTTGCCGGGGCGATGCATTCCTGCTGGGAAAGGTGGAGGCCATCCGCCTCCACCGGCGCTTTCACGCTGTTCCTTCTGGCGGTGTTCTTCACGTACAGGCATGTCTTGCCCGGTTTCTCCCATGAATTCTGGGGGCTTCAAAGTGCGCTCGCGGCAGCCGTCATCGTGGCGCTCGCCGCTCGACAGCCTCCGATCGCAGCCCATGTCCTGGCAGCGGCACCCATGCGGTTCTTCGGGGCGATCAGCTTTTCGCTCTATCTTTTCCACGTCCCCATCACGTTCCTTGTACGCCGGGCTTTCGACGGTCTGATTCCGGAACCGGTACTCGTCCTGGTGGCGCTTGGCGTTGCGGCTGCAGGAGCATGGTTCATTCACGAGACGATAGAAGTCCCGAGCCGACGCCTGCTCGTCGCGTGGTGGCGGCATCATCGGCGGCGCGCAGCCTCGCGCGAAACTCCGGCTGAGACGATCGAACAGGCGATCCTCGACCTGCAAGAGACCGAAAAGCGCTTGCTGGACGGCGCAACTGCGGCCACGACGGGTAAACAGCAAATTCCGACGACCTCAGAACTCGGAGCCGGCCGCACTGTCATTCAGGATAATGGCGACGAGAAGCTTCGCGCCTAAAGCGCCGGTCAGCTTACGGCTAAACCGCAATCCGACTGATCGCTTCGGCAAGCTGCGCCTGCGAGAAGGGCTTGCCCAGGCGGGGCAGATCGGCGGCACCGGGCCCATCGGGCAGATCGGCGTAACCGGTGGCGAGAATGATCGGCATCTCAGGCCACTCGTTGCGAATCGCTTGGGCGAGCTGCGCCCCCGTCATCCGTGGCATTGCGTGATCGCAGATGACCAGATCGACCGGTTCCTTGCGCAGAATGTCGAGCGCCTCCGGACCGGCCATCGCCTCGAAAACGGTGTGGCCGAGATCCTCCAGCATCAGCGTCGTATTCATCAGGACCAGGCCGTCGTCATCGACGGCGACAATGCGCAGCCCCTGCGGTGCGTTATCCGGTTTTTGCGGCATGTCGGCCGGTGCTTCGGCAGTCTGTTCGGCAATGACGACAGGAAACCATAGCTCGGCCGTCGTGCCTTCGCCCAGCGTGCTCTTCAGGATGAGCCGGCCGCCGGACTGGCTCGCGAGACCTTGCACCATGGAAAGGCCGAGGCCCGTGCCCTTGCCGACACCCTTGGTAGTGAAGAACGGCGTGACCGCCTGCTCCAGCGTCTTCGCATCCATGCCCTCGCCTTCATCGATCACCGCGATTCTTATATAGCGGCCAGCCGACAGCGGCCCCTTGCCTGCGGTTATCGTTTCCTCGGATGCGCGAAGCATGATGCGGCCGCCGGAAGGCATGGCGTCTCGCGCGTTGACGACGAGATTGAGGATCGCCATCTCCAGCTGGTTAGGGTCGGTGAGGATTGTCGGCAGCCTGACCGGGAAGGACGTCTCGATCGTGGTGAGGGGGCCGAGCGACCGGCTCAGAATTTCCATCATGCCGCGCACCAGGCCCGGGACGTCGATCGGCTCCATGTGCAGCTCCTGCCGGCGGGAAAAGGCAAGCATGCGCTGCGTCAAGGCAGCACCCCGCTGGGCGCCCTGCATGGCATTGTCGACCAGCGACGTCAGCGAGCGGTCCTGCGGCATGCGCTTCTTCAGGAGTTCGAGACTGCCGAGCACGGCCATCAGCAGATTGTTGAAATCATGGGCGATACCGCCGGTCAATTGGCCAATCGCCTCCATCTTTTGCGATTGGAAAAGCTCTTCGCGCGCCTGCTCCAACGCCCGCTGCGTCTCCATCTTTTCGGTGATGTCGCGGGTGATCTTGGCGAAACCTAGTACTTCGCCGTCTTCGTCGCGGATAGCGTCAACGACGACACTCGCCCAGAAACGGCTGCCATCCTTGCGGACACGCCAGCCCTCCCTTTCGAACCGTCCTTCGGCGCGCGCGACCCGGAGCGCCTTCTCCGGCAGGCCGGCCGCGCGATCCTCGGGCGTATAGAAGGTCGAGAAATGCCGGCCGATGATTTCATCGGGCCGATAACCCTTGATGCGCTCGGCGCCGAAATTCCAGCTGCTGACATTGCCGTCAGGATCGAGCATGTAGATCGCATAGTCCGAAACGCCCTGAATCAGACGGCGAAATTGCTCCTCGCTCTGACGGATCGCGTGTTCGGCGGCCCTGCGTTCGGTCAGATCGCGGGTGATCTTGGCAAAGCCAACCAGTTCGCCGGAGGGATGGCGGATGGGATCGATGACCACATGCGCCCAGAAGCGGCTGCCGTCCTTGCGCCGGCGCCAGCCCTCCCCCTCGTACCGGCCCTCTTCCACCGCCGTGATAAGCGCGCGCTCGGGGATGCCCGCGGCTCGATCCTCGTCCACATAGAAACGGGAAAAGTGCTCGCCGAGAATTTCCGAAGGTTTGTAGCCCTTGAACCGTTGAGCGCCGGTATTCCAGCTGGTGACGATGCCTTCCGGGCTCAGCATGTAGATGGCGTAGTCGGTGATGGCATCGACCAGAAGGCGAAAGCGTCCCTCTTCATCAAGAGACGTATCATGTCGATCCAGCACTTCCATCTGCCCCTCTCGGTTACCAGCGCTCTTAACGCTACACCGGGCAGAAGGTTCCGAAAATATCACACTTTTCACATGGCCCTGACCTGTGGATGGAACCGCTCACCGATGTGCTCGGCAGCAGCATAGGCCTGCGAGACGATCTCCGGCACGAGATCGATATCGGGAAGACTGCCGAGGCCGAGCGGACCGACGGCAAAAAGCCCGGCAACCGTCGAACCGTCCGCCAGGAAGGGCTCGCCGCGCGCATTGACCGCCAGCCCGAGCGAAAGTTCGTCCGGCATGGCGAGACCGGCGGAAAACAGGCTCTGCATCAGCGGCGCGGAAAGATCCGGCGCCCGGCAGCGGCAATCGATGATGCGCTCGGCATGGATGACCTCTTCGACAGAGGAGCCGGCCGGCGTGAAGAACAGGCCGCTCAGCCCCTGGCGGCCGGCCCGGCCGCGGCGCAGCACCGTGCGGCCTTCGGCAAGCTCGCGTTTCAGGCGCAGGTGCATGGCCTCCGGCAGGCGATTGCGGTGGCTGTCGTAGATCGCCCGCAAATGACGGTTGAACTGATGTTTGTCGCGGGCCGGCAGCGATCTCCACAGAGAGCGGGCATGTTTCCTCAGACCGTTCATCACCGATTGCCAGCTTCGCCCCTCTTCTTCCGCCTCGCGACAGGCCTGGCGGATGAAACGCACAATGTCGGGCAGGCTCTCCGGCAGCGCTTCGGCCGGAAACACCGGATCGGCGGAATTCGGCGTATGGCTCTGGGGCAGGAAGCCGCGCCGGGAAATGATCGTCACCTGGCCGGCATAACCAGAATCGCGCAGCTGCAGCAACTGATCGACGACGCGAATGCCGCTGCCGAGCAACACGGCATGCGGCCGCGCGACGAGGCGCTGGGCCCTGACCGGCGACGCGCCCGGCCCCTCGGCATCCGGATCGCCCAGGCCGTAGCCGGTGGCGAGAATCACCGTATCGAACAGCGGATTGGCTGGATTGGCGCTTTCGAGCAGGAAGCGGTTGCCGTGGCTGCGGCGGATCGCCACCACGGGATCGTTGCAGACCTGGACGGTGATGTCCCGGCGCGCCGCGAGCGCTTCCGAAAAGCGCTGGTAGACATAATCGCTGAAGATCTCCTTCGGCACGAAGATCTGCCGGAAACCGGGAATGGCGGCCGGCACGGCGGCGCGGAAAGCGGCGTTGCTACAGAGCCAGTCGTTGAAATCGTCGCTGTCGCCGACCGAAACAGAGAGATCACGCACGCGGGTGTTGAGGATCGTCGAGGCGCGGGCCGAGGCCAGCGCCTGGCCGCCGCTGACCGACGAATTCGGATCGAACAGTTGCAGATGGAAGGGTGCGCGCACCGTCTTCATCAGCGCAATGGCCGTCATCATTCCGGAGAAGCCGCGCCCGACGATCGCTATGCGCGGCACGGCCGAGATCTGCGCTGCCGCCTTGGCTCTTCCGGAAAAAAGTCCCTGAACCGTCATCGCAACTCCTTTGCGCTTCATTCGCAGCCTGGGGTCGATCGAGGTTTCAACGCGTAAACAGCGGATCACGCGTTGATGAGGGTCACGCGGCCATTGACGCCGCAGCTCGGGGTCCAACCGGGGAACCCCGCCAAGAACACGAGGGATCCCCTCGCCGATAGTCTATTAAACTGGTCGTGTATGAAAGCGCTAAACGGCATCCCTGGCAAGGGCTTTTATTATTTGTTACCATAAATCATTGATATAATTGTAAGTTTGTGTGAAGCCCTCAGCTGCCCTCGCCCGGATATTGCTTCGCCTTCAGGAGACCCGCCAGATGCGCCGTGTTGCGCGCCAGCATATCGACGGCCTTCGTCACGACCTTCGGCACCTTGTCGAGATCGACGAAATTGGTGGAGCCCATCGCCTCTCCGACCCAATAGGCGACGGCATTCGCCGGAATGGTGAAGCCGACGTCGTTCAGCGCCTGGTAGAGTTCGGCCGACACGTGATGGGCGCCGTCCTCGTTGCCGACGACGGCAACGGCCGCGACCCTGCCGTAGGACACCATGCGGCCCTGATCGTCCGTCTCGTCGAGGAAGGCATCCATGCGCTCGAGCACCCGCTTGCAGACGCTGGATGGCTGGCCGAGCCAGATCGGCGTCGCCATCAACAGGATATCCGCGGCGAGGACCTTGGCGCGAATATCGGGCCAGTCGTCGTCAGCGCCTTCGTCCGAGGTGACGCCCGGCTTGATGTTGAAATCGGCAAGCCGCAGCACTTCGGTCCTAACGCCGTATTCAGCCATCGCCTTGTCGACGAGAGCGATCATCCGCTCGGTCGACGACGGATCCTTGGCATCGCTGGCCTTCAGCGTCGCGTTGAGAGCAAGGGCTTTCAACGGCATCGGTCTCTCCGTAACGGTTGCCTGACAGGGGTTTGCTGCTGCAACCCATCCGAGCGCCGATTGTTCCCGCGGGGACGCGGGGGAACCTCACGTAAAAATAACCAGTTGGTGAATTCTTTACTTGAACGCCCGGTTGGAATCGGCAAAAATGACGGTGCTATCAATCCCTTCATGGATTTGCCGTCTTTTCGGGCCAGCGTCCGAGCACCACATCTATTGGAAAAATACCGTGAGCAGCGATGCGTCAACACGCGCGACGAAGCCTTCGGCTTCGATGGCGCTTGCAACTGCGGCAGGCTGGGGCAGAGGCCTCTATACGCTGGTGCGCATCACCGTGATGGCCTTCCGCCATCCCTGGCAGGCCGGCTTTGCGATCGGCGCCACCCTCATCGCCTCGACCTTCCAGCTGATGATTCCCCGCCTTCTCGGCCAGGCCGTCGACCACACGCAGACGGCGATGGGCGGCGGCGCGGCAGGTCAGGCGGCGCAGGACGCGCTTCTGACCACGGCGCTGCTGCTGCTCGGCGCCAGCGTGCTGCGCGGTCTCTTCACCATGGTGCAGAACTATTTCAGCGAATCCGTCGGCCACCACATGGGCTACGAGCTGCGGCTGGCCTGCTACGAAAAGATCCAGCGCCTCTCCTTCAGCTTCCATGACACGGTCCATTCCGGCGACCTGATCACCGTCGGCCTGCTCGATCTCGAAGGCGTGCGCATGTATTTTTCGACGGCGCTGGTCCGCATGATCCTGCTGTCGATCCTGATCGGCATCGGTGCCTATATGCTGCTGTCGACCGACGTCGTGCTCGGCCTGCTGGCGCTGTCCTTCGTGCCTTTTGTCGGCTGGCGCTCCTCGGTGACGCAGCTCAGGCTGCGCGCCACCTGGCTCGACCTGCAGGAGCGGCTTTCGGTGCTGACCCGCATCATGGAGGAGAATCTCGGCGGCATCCGCGTCGTGCGCGCCTTTGCCGCACAGGAGCACGAATTGTCGAAATTCGAGGCGGCCTCGAAGAACGCGCTGGCGCTCGCCCATCAACGCGTCGGCATCCGTGTCGTCAATACCAGCGCCATGACCTTCTCCTTCTTCGCCGCCATGGGCCTTGTCCTCTGGGTCGGCGGGGGCAAGGTGATGTCGGGCGAGATCACCGTCGGCACGCTTGCCTCGTTTCTGACCTTCATGACCATCCTGCAGATGCCGGTGCGCCAGCTCGGCCTGATGGTCAACGCCTTTGCCCGCGCCTCCACCTGCGGGTCGCGCCTCTTCAACCTTCTCGACCTTGACATCGCGATCAAGGACGCGCCGGATGCCAGAGAATTGGCGGTGACGGACGGCGTGCTGCGCTTCGAAAATGTCAGCTTCGCCTATCCCGGCGCGGAAAAGCGCACCGTGCTTCACGACGTCTCCTTTGAAGCCAGGCGCGGCCAGACCATCGGCATCGTCGGCCCTCCCGGCAGCGGCAAGTCGACCATCGCGCATCTTATTCCGCGCTTCTACGATGTCAGCCGCGGCAGGATCACCATCGACGGCCAGGACATCCGCAAGGCGACGCTGCAGTCGCTGCGCCGTTCCGTTGCGGTCGTCCAGCAGGATTCCTTCCTGTTCACGACGACGATCGAGAACAACATCGCCTATGGCGATCCCTGGGCGAAGGAAAGCCGCATCGAACGCGCCAGCGAAAGCGCTCAGCTGCACAATTACGTGCTCGGCCTTCCCACCGGTTACGGCACCGTCGTCGGCGAGCGCGGCGTGTCGCTCTCCGGCGGTCAGCGGCAGCGGCTGTCGATCGCCCGCGCCCTGATGCTGAAACCGGCTGTCATGGTGTTCGACGATTCGACGGCGGCGATCGACGCGGCCACCGAGCAGCGCATCCGCAGCGCCATGCGTCGCTATGCCGCCGACCGCGTGACGATCATCGTCGCTCATCGCCTGAGCTCGCTGATGCACGCCGACCTGATCCTGTTCGTCGAAGACGGAAGGATCGTCGAGCGCGGCACGCATCAGACGCTGCTTTCGCTCGGCGGGCGCTACAAGGCGCTCTACGACCTGCAGGTGCGGCCGGGCGACGAGGTGTTGAGCGCGTAATCATACCCGCTTCTCCCCAACTGGGAGAAGTGCCGAGCAAAGCGAGGCGATCAGGGGGCGAGGCGCGACGAGTGTCTTGAGCGGAAGCGAAGGGCAAATAGGGCGTGCCGTGCGGCCCCCTCATCCGCCTTCGGGCCACTGACCGGGGTCGAGCCGCGGGTCGACTCGTCCTTCGGCCCCCCCCGCTGGGGAGAAGGGGGACAAGCAATGGGATGCAGGCCACCCGACGTCATGGCCGCAGGAGGAATGTGATGGCCGAGGAACTGGAAACCGAGCGTCCCGACGTTCGCGAGGATGGCCGCCGCCCGCCGCGGGCGGTGGTCGGTTCGCATCGCGTCGAGGAGGAAATGTTCGGCAAGGCCTTCGACGGCAATATCATCAAACGGATCTGGGCTTTCGTTCGCCCTTACCGTACCCAGGTCCTCTGGGCTGTTGTCGCGGTATTGACTTTCACCACGATGCAATTGCTGATTCCGCTGATCATCCGCTACGCCATCGACCACGGCATGTCGCCGGGCGGCAATCATGCGGCGCTGATCTGGGCGATCGCCGCCTTTGCCATCGCCATCCTGATCAACTATGCGGCAAGCTACGCCCAGGAGACGCTGGTCGGCAATGTCGCGGAAGAGGTGCTCTTCGACATCCGCAAGGCGATGTTTTCGCATCTCCAGCGGGTTTCGCTCTCCTTCATGGACAAGACCGAGGTGGGCCGGCTGATGTCGCGCCTGCAGGGCGACGTCAACTCGATGCAGGAATTCCTCGAAACCTCGGTGCTGTCAGTCGGCGACATCGTGCTGCTCTTCGGCATCATCTTCGTGATGCTCTATCTCGATTTCAAGCTGGGGCTGCTGACCCTCTCCGTGCTGCCGGTGCTGTTCATCGTCCGGCTATTCTGGCTGCCGCTCGCCCGCAAGTCCTTCATGGCCGCGCATGAGACCAATTCGGTTGCGAATGGCGCGCTCGCCGAAGCCATCCACGGCGTGCGCGCCGTCCAGAGCATGGACCGGCAGGGCGTCAACTTCATGCTCTACGACGACAAGGCGCATGCCAATCTCAAGACACATCTGACCGCGGCGCGTTATGCCCAGGTGATGGTGCCGATCGTCGACAGCCTGACCGGCGTGGCGATGGCACTCGTCATCGTCGTCGGCGGCGCCCGCGTTCTCAACCAAGCGCTCGATGTCGGCGTGCTCGTCGCCTTTCTGTTCTATATCCAGCGCTTCTTCGACCCCATCCGTTCGCTGACGTTGCAATATTCGGTGATGCAGCGCGCCATGGCCTCGGGCCAGCGCCTGACCGAAGTGCTCGACGTGCCTGTTGACATCAAGGACGCACCCGACGCCAAGGCATTGTCGCGCGACATGGACGGATCGGTGGAATTCAAGGATGTCGTCTTCGGCTACAATCCGAAGCATCCGGTGCTGAAACATGTGAGCTTCAAGGTCAATCCCGGCGAGACGGTGGCGCTTGTGGGTCCGACGGGATCGGGCAAATCGAGCTGCATGTCGCTGATCCATCGCTTCTACGACGTGCAGCAGGGCCAGGTGCTGGTCGGCGGCCACGATGTGCGTGACCTGACGCAGGATTCGCTGGGAGCACAGATCGCCATGGTGCTGCAGGAGCCCTTCCTCTTTACCGGCACCGTCTTTGAAAACATCCGCTACCACAAGGTAGATGCGACCCGCGAGCAGGTGATCGAGGCGGCCAGGGCCGTCGGTGCGCATGATTTCATCATGCGTCTGGCCGATGGCTACGACAGCGTTCTCGGCGAGCGCGGCGGCAATCTCTCCCTCGGCCAGCGCCAGCTTTTGAGCTTTGCCCGCGCCCTTGTGGCGGATGCGAAGATCCTGGTGCTCGACGAGGCGACGGCCAATATCGACAGCTATACCGAGATGCTGATCCAGAAGGCGCTGGTGAAGCTGCTCGAAAACCGCACCGGGCTCGTCATCGCCCACCGCCTGGCGACGATCCGCGAAGCCGACCGCATCATCGTGCTGCAAAACGGCGAGATCATCGAAAGCGGCGACCACCGCCAGCTGATGAAGAACGGAAAGCTCTATTCCAAACTCTATAACCTTAACTACGCCTCGTTCGACGATATTCCCGAGGACGTGCTGGAGGAGACAACGGCGGCGCAGTCGGCGACTTGATGGCGCGTATGACTAGAATTAACCACTTGTCGCAAAGTTTGAACGAACAAACGCGTTGCTGCCGCATTTCCCTTTTATCCGGGGCAAATGCCACTGAGGAGAATGTCATGAAGAGAATCATTAGCAGCCTGTTGATCGCGACGGCCCTTGTTGGATCGGCTATCCAGCCTGCTGCCGCGCGTGACCGCCATCACCACAACGATACCGGCCGAGTCATTGCCGGAGGCGTTGCCGCAGGTGTGGTGGGCGGCCTTATCGGCGGCGCGATCGCCAATAGCGGCCCGCGCTACTACGTCGATGGCCCTCGCTATGTCGAGCCGGCGCCGAGGTGCTGGTATGAGGACCGCGACGTCCGCAACCGCTATGACGGCTACTATCACACCGAAACCGTGCGGGTCTGCGAATAGCCCCTGAATTGTTGCGGCGGCGTTGGTCTTAATCGCCCCCGGTTTGTCTCCAGCCGAGGCTGCGTCCCGCAGCCTCGGCTTTCTTGTTCAATATCAGCGACATCCCTTCAAGAGACGAGCCTCTCATCCGGCTGCCGCCACTTTCTTGCTCCCCGTAAACGGGGCGAAGGGACAGTACCGCAACCTCTCCGTCCCCCTTGGCCCCTCGCAGGGCACGTCCCCTCGCTCGAGAGGGTTAGGGTGAGGGGCAGCCATCGGTACAGCCCGGGTCCCAACCGGCATGCCGCGACGGCGTTTTCGTATAAATTCCCCCGACCCTACCGCCTGTCATCCGGCTGTCAGAGACAAGCAATAGCTGACAGCCGATGAATGATGGTCCCGTGAACGGCGGCAAGGTGCCGAAAAAAGAGCGTATGCGCTTCGTCAGCGCCGAACAGGTGGCGCAGCTGGCGGGCGTTTCGCGTTCGGCTGTCTCGCGCACGTTTACGCCAGGCGCGAGCGTTGCGCCTATAACGCGCGAGAAAGTGCTGCGGGCGGCTGAAGAGCTCGGCTATCACGTCAACGACCTGGCGCGCGGCGTGCTTGCCAATCAAAGCCGCCTCGTCGGCATCGTCGCCACACGGCCGGAAGTGGGTTTTCGCGCGCATCTGGCCGCCGCCCTTGCCAAAGCGCTGATCCGGCGCGGCAGCATTCCGGTCCTCATCAACACCGGCCAGACGGAAGACGAACTGCTTGCCGCCCAGAAGATGCTGATCGGCCACCGCGCCGAGGCGATCATCATCCTGTCCGGCTCGCCGCCGGCGAGTTTCCTCGAACTCGCCCAGTGCAACGGCCAGCCGCTCGTGGTCATCGGCCGTTCGGAGCCCGACGCCGATCATGTGCGCGCCGGCAATTCCGAAGCCTCGCGCAAGGCGGCGGCGGTCTTTTATCAAAACGGCAGACGTCGGCTGGCAGTGATCGGCTCCAACTCGGGAACGCCTGCTATCCTGGAGCGCGAAAGCGCCTTCGTTTCGGCGGCCGAGTCGCTCGGTGCATCAGTCGTCGTCGCACGCGGCGGCGATTCCGACTATCAGGGCGGCGTCACCGCCGGGCGCGCCCTCTTCTCCGAAAGAATAAAGCCCGATGCTATCTTCTGCGCCAACGACCTGATCGCCTTCGGATTGGTGGATGTCGCGCGCCTGGAAGCGCGGCTAAGCATTCCGCAGGATATCGCCGTCATCGGCTTCGACGACGTGCCGGAATCCTCCTGGCTGAGCTACCAGCTGACCACCTTCCGCCAGGACGCGCTGGTCATGGCACAGCGCGCCGTCGATCTGATGGAGCGGCGGCTCGAAAACCCGGACTCGCCGCCGGCTTCCGAACGCGTCATTCCGGAACCCGTCATCCGCCACAGCTTCAAAACCTAACATCTCTTACCGCTTCTCGCGGGCGCAATCCTGTGGCAAGAAGGGCTTGATGCGATCGGGTGGGGAGGAAAGTCGCCTGAGATGAAAGGAATTCGCCAGCTCGCCGAGCACCTCGACATTTCGATCGGGACCGTGTCCCGGGCGCTGAACGGCAAGCCGGATGTCAATGAAGACACGCGCCGGCGCGTGCTCGCCGCCGCCGAAGAGCTCGGTTATGTCGCCAACCAGTCGGGCCGCAGCCTGCGCCAGGGCATGACCAATGTCATCGGGCTGATGCTCGAGGTGAGTCGCGAGACGGTCGAAAACAGCGACGACTTCTTCCTCGGCGTTACCGATGGGCTGCAGAGCGTCTTTTCCCGCCACAAGCTCGATCTGGTCATGCTGCCCTGCCCCGACGACGAGGATCCGCACGAATATCTGAAGCGCATGGTGGCGCGCCGCCTGGTCGATGCGCTGATCATCTCGGCGACGCGGCGCACCGACCGGCGCATCGAGCTTCTGGAAAAGGCCCGTATCCCCTTCGTGGCGCTCGGCCGCAGCGCGTCGGGCGGCAGTTATACCTGGATGGATCTGGATTTCGAGGGCGTAGCGGCACGCGGCGTCGACCGGCTCGTTGCGAAGGGCCACCGGCGGATTGCCGTGGCTGCCCCCTCCTCCGACATCAATCTCGGCTATATCTTCATCGACAGTTACCGTCAGGCGTTGAAACGCCACGGCATTCCCTTCGATCCCGCCCTCATCATCCGTGTAAAGTCGAGCGAGCAAGGCGGCTACCAGGCCGGCCACGAACTGCTGATGCTGGAAGAGCGGCCGACCGCGATCATCCTGATCCACGAACTGATGGCGATCGGGCTGTACCGGCGGCTGGCCGAGGCCGGCATCGTGCCGGGTCGCGACCTCGCTGTCGTCGGCTTCCGCGAAGAGCCGCGCACCCATTTCCTGCAGCCGACGCTGACCTCCTTCCGCATGTCGCTGCGTGATCTCGGCGCCCAGCTCGGCGAAACCCTGCTCGCCACCATGCCGGCCTATGCCGAGCATTATCCGCAGGGAGCCCGCAACAGGATCTGGCCGATGGAGCTTGTTCCAGGCGAAAGCGACGCTTTCACGCTGGCGGGCTGAGACCAGGGCCGATTTCAGGCCCGGCTCGGCGCCGACTGCTCCCGGCTCGCCAGCTGATGTGCGACGACGAAGACCATCAGGGCGCCGGCAGCAAGGCAGCCGGCCAGGAAGAACATTGGCGCGACCGTGCTGCCGCTCTCATCCTTGATCCAGGGCACGACGTTCTGGGCGACGAAGCCGCCGAGGTTTCCGACCGAGTTAATGGCGGCAAGGCCGGCCGCCGCACCCGCCCCTTTCAGGAAACGCGAGGGTAGGCTCCAGAACACCGGCTGGGGCGCGAAAATCCCGGCGGCGGCGACGCAGAGGAAGGCGAACTGCACCGTATGGTTCGGGATCAGCGCCGACAGCAGCAGGCAGGCAGCGCCGATGAAGGCCGGGATGACGATATAGGGCGTCTTCGATTGCGCCTTGTCGGCCATGGCGGGAATGGCATAGAGCGAGACGGCGACCAGCAGCCAGGGGATGATGTTGAGGAAGCCGTTGACCGTGTTGCTGACGCCGAAAACCTGGACGATGGTCGGCAGCCAATAGCTGAGGCCATAGGCCGACAGCGGAAAGGCGATATAGCAGAGCGCCATCAGCAGGACGCGCGGATCGACAAGCGCCTTGAAACCGTTTCCGGCATTTTCGCCCATGCCGGCATTTTCCGCAGTGAGCCGGCGTTGCAGCCACTCCTTCTCCTCACGGCTGAGAAACCCTGCGCTCTCCGGCCGGCCGGGAAGATAGAAGAAGGTGACGACGCCGGCAATGACGGCCGGCACGCCAGTTGCCAGGAAGACCCATTCCCAGCCGGCAAAGCCATAAAGGCCATCGAGATCAAGCAGCACGCCGCCGAGCGGTGCGCCGACGGCATTGGCGATGGCGCTGAAGATCATGAACAGCCCGACCATCCGCCCGCGATAGGCCGAAGGGAACCAGAGCGTCAGGAGGTAGAGGACGCCAGGGAAGAAACCGGCTTCGCAGACACCGAGCAGGAACCGCAGGATATAAAACATCGTCGCGTTCTGCGTGAAGGCGAGCGCCACGGTGACAAGCCCCCAGGAGACCAGGATGCGCGCGAACCAGACCCGCGCGCCGAGCCTGTCGAGGAAGAGATTGCTCGGGACCTCGAAGAGAAAATAGCCGATGAAGAAGAGCGAAGCGCCAAGGCCATAGGCATATTCGCTCAGCCCGAGCGCATCGACCATCTGCAACTTGGCGAAGCTGACGTTCTGCCGGTCGATATAGGCGATCAGATAGAGGATGCCGAGAAAGGGCATCAGCTTCCAGGTGATTTTCGAAATCAGCCGCTTCTCGTCGACCATCCTCATCCTCCGGTATCACAACGCATCGTCAGGCGTAGATAGTGCAGATCGCCGATAATCAATCGCTCGTTGTACTTTCCCGGAAGATGGCGGGGCCGCACCCGCTGCCGGGTGCAGCCAGTTTTCCGTTATTCGGCGGCGGCAACGGCGCCGCGGCGGCCGATCGTCGCCTGCGTCAGCACGAAGGCCGAGAAGGCGCAAAGCGCAATACCGGCGGCCATCGGAACGGCGGTGCCGTCGAAGAACAGGCTTGAAATAACCATGGCGACGGCGGCGATGACGAAATGCAGCGTGCCCATCAGCGACGAGGCGGTGCCGGCGATCGCGCCGTGTTCCTCCAGCGCAAGCACCGCGCTCGTCGGAATGACGAGGCCAAGGAAGCCGTAGCCGATGAACAGGAAGGTCGCCATAACAGGCAGCTGGTTGAAGCCTGCAGCCATCACCACAGCCATGACGATCATGGCCAGCGCAAAGGCGCTGACGGCAATCCGCATGACGCGCACCAGGCCGAAACGCTCCCCGAGCCAGCCCGTTGCCTGCGATACCGCGAAGAAGGAGACGGCATTGATCGAGAAGGCGAGGCTGTATTCGGTCGGCGTCAGCCCGTAATGCTGGATCAGCACGAAGGGCGAGTTGGCGAGATAAACGAGGAAGCTCGAAATGCCGAGGCCGCCGATGAAGGTCAGCGTCAGGAAATTGCGATCGGCGAGCAGCAGGCGATAGGCCTTCATGGCGCTGCCGAGGCCGCTGCCGTTTCGCTCCTCGCCCGGGCGGGTTTCCTCAAGCTGGGTGGAAAGCAGGAGGAGGCCGATCACCGCAGCGCCGGTCACGGCCCAGAATACGCCGCGCCAGCCTGAGAGCTCGATGACGGCGCTACCGGTCAGCGGCGCCAGGATCGGCGAGATCGAGAAGACCAGCATCAGCAGCGACATCAGCCGCGCGGCCTGGACGCCGGTGTGCATGTCGCGGACGATGGCGCGCGGAATGACCATGCCGGCGGCACCGCCGATGCCCTGGACGAAACGGAAGGCGATCAGCGTTTCGATATCGGTCGCAAAAGCGCAGCCGATCGACGCGACTGCGAAGAGACCGATACCGAGATAGAGCGGCAGCTTGCGGCCCCACATGTCCGACAGCGGCCCGTAGACGAGCTGGGCAAGCGCAAAGGAGATGAAGAAAGCGAGCAGGGTCAGCTGGGTGACGCTGTTATCGGCATGCAGGTCCTGGCCGATGGAGGGCAGCGCAGGCAGATACATGTCGATGGCAAAGGGACCGATGGCCGACAACAGGCCAAGAATGAGGGCAATGCGAAAGAAGGAAGCCGTCATAATGGTAATCTTTCGTAAAAGCGCAGCGGAAGCGCCGGATCGTCGCTCCGCACTCTTTGGAATCGACGCATCCTGCTCTCCGAAAATCAGTGCGATTTTCGCGCCGATGCGCTGGGTTCAATGATGATCGTTCGCGCGAAGATGAAGTTGGGAGATCTCCAGCAACGAACTCAAGAGTGTCAATAAATTTGGACACGCCTGTAAAATTAGACGCCATTGTCTAAATCGTCAAGACGTCTTATCTTCGCTCGATGAAAGATAGCATGACACCGGCAGTCCGGATGATGGGGCATACGCAGCGTGGACAATGCGCCAAGCGTATGTCGATCCTCGACGCCGCCGCCGATGTCTTCTGCCGCCAGGGTTTTGCAGCCGCCAGCATCGACGAGATCGCCGCCGTCGCTTGTGTGTCCCGCCAGACGATCTACAATCACTACCGTGAAAAGGAGACGCTCTTCGTCGCCGTGGTCGAGGATGTGATGAACCGCGCCAACGCCATGCTCTTTTCCGTGCTGTCGACTTTTCCTGACAGCGCCGACGATCTGGAGGACGCTCTGACGGCGTTTGCCGTGCGCCTCAACAAAAATTGCATCTGCAATCATGACGGAAAATTCCTGCGCAAACTGGTGCAGACGGAAGGCGAGCGATATCCGCACCTCTTCGAAGGCTGGCGCCAGCAGGGGCCGGGCAAACTGACCACTGCGCTTTCCGCGCTTCTGGCGCGGCTTGCCCACAAACAGGCGCTGGCTATCGATGATTTCGACGTCGCCGCCCGGCAGTTCGTGGCGCTCGCCAATGCAGACCTGCAGATGATGACGCTGTTCGGCGGCACACCCAGCAATGAAGAACTGGAAAAGGCGGCACGCAATGCGGTGCGGACCTTTCTGAAGGCCTATGGCAGGCCGAAAGCCGAAAAAGCCGGCGGAGAGCCGCAGCTCGCGGCCATACCAGGCTGATCACACCCTGTGATCACCTAAAAACCGTCATCTGCGCCGGCACGACCGCAAACATGCCGACACGGCGCGCCGCAAGATATTTCAACAGCTGTTCGACAAGCGAAGGCATCACCGGCTTCTGGACGACGCCGACCGCTCCTTTGACGCCGTCGGCGACGGTCTCGGGATTGCCCGTCATGAAGACGACGGCGATACCATGCTCTTCCGCCAGCCGCCTGCCGAGCTCAGGCCCGGTCCGGCCATCGGCGAGATTGACGTCGACGAAGGCGATATCGGCGGACGGCGCCAGCCGCAGCGCCTGTTCGCGGTCATTCGCAAGGCCGGCGACCTGCATCCCAATGCCTTCCACCGTCGCGCCGAGATCGAGCGCGATCAGGAATTCATCTTCGACGATCAACACTCTCTGCTTCATGAGATCATCTTGTTGGTAGCGCCGCACGACATTGGTGGCCATGATCCGTCCTCTTGTTACGCATATACTTCGAAAGAAGGAGCCGCTTCGGCAGTCTGTCCCTGCCGAAACTCATTGTCGTAACGGGGAACCTGGCGATATGTTCCGCGGTGGAACGCGATTTTCGCCATTTAACATGTTGTTAACGTTTATAAATTCTTAACAGGAAAAGCCGCAAAAACAAAACCCGCCGCTTAATCATTTGAATTTTACCTGCCTACTTCTGGATGAGAGCGGGCAATGATACGATCAGATTATTCCATCGGCTTGGGCGATTGAGGATCACGTTGCGAACCAAACTTATCGTCCTTTTCATCGTGGCCGTCAGCCTGTTCGCCTATACCAAAGTGATGGCCAGAATCGGCTCGGGCTTGCCGCCCGCGGATGCACCTCCGGAGCAACGCGCCGACCTCATTCGCGTTTACAAGTCCGAACGCCGCATGGTCCTTTTCAGAGGCGACGCTGCAATCTCGGCCTATCAGATTTCCCTTGGAAGTGCTGCCGATGCGGGTCCCAAGCAACGCGAAGGCGACGAGAAAACACCGGAAGGGCGCTACGAGATAGACTGGCGCAATCCGAAATCCGTGGCGCATCTCAGCCTGCACATTTCCTATCCGAATCCGAATGAGCAGCATGAGGCTGAAGTCAATGGCTATCCGCCCGGCGGCAGCATCATGATCCACGGGCTGCCCAATGGCTGGGGCCTGCTCGGATGGATCCATCGCCTGTGGGACTGGACGGATGGCTGCATTGCGGTGACCGATGCGGAAATGCGCGATATTTGGGCTCGCGTTCCCGATCATACGCCCATCGACATCATGCCTTAAGCGGCTGCGGTCGGTTCACCGGCATCGACCCCGAAACCGAGCAGGCTCAGATCAGCCCTTGGTCTTCCCGACGAGCACCGGCTGGCTGCGGTAGTCGGTGGGAAACAGCGACTTCAAATTCTCGATCTTCGGCAGGTCGTTGTTGACGATATAGGGATAGGTCGGATTGCGCGTCAGGAAATCCTGGTGATAGGCCTCGGCGGGATAGAAGCCGGCGGCCTCGGACACCTTGGTCACGATCGGCTGCGGGAAGACGTGCGCCTTGTCGAGCTGATCGATATAGCGCTCGGCCACCTCTCGCTGCTCGGAAGCGGTGACGAACAGCGCCGAGCGGTACTGGGTGCCCCGGTCCGGTCCCTGGAAATTCAGCTGCGTCGGGTTGTGGGCCACCGAGAAGAAGATCTGCAGCAACCTGCCGTAGCTCACCTTCTTCGGATCGAACCTCACCTCGACGGCCTCTGCGTGACCGGTCGAACCGGTACTGACGGTTTCGTACTGTGCCGTTTTAGCCTCGCCGCCGGCATAACCGGAAACGGCGCTCTCGACGCCCCTCACATGCTGAAAGACGCCCTGGACGCCCCAGAAACATCCCCCGGCGAAAATGGCGGTTTCAGTAGCGGACCCGGCGGTTTCGTCAATGGTCGGCGGCGGAATGACGACCGCTTCCTCAGCGGCACATGCCATGCCCGCACCGAGCGAGACGACGACAGTGACGAGGAGCGAGGTAAGGTTGGAAGAGATGGGCATCGCGCTACCTCCTGAGGGTCGCTCAAATCCTTGCTCATCCTTGTAAAAGCGGCAAATCACAAGACGTTCACTCACGCCGATGTGACAACTAAATGAAAGCGTGTGCTTGAAGGCGAAACAGCGCTCAAGTTGAGTTGACAATCTCGTGAGGAGTGAGGAGAGTGCCGCCGATCTGAGCCAGCATTCCGGGGGGAACCTATGTCCGTGCGCTCGTTCTTTGCTTTCGCCACCATCGCATTTTTTTCCGCGATCGCCGTCGGTCTTCCGGTCGCCGCTGCGGAGACCAAGCGTGACATCCAGACGATCAAGGATGCCGATTTCTTCGGCTTCGATCTTCGCACCGAACAGAACGTCTCGCTCGATCAATGCAAGACCTCCTGCATCGGCGACAAGAGCTGCAAGGCCTTCACCTACAATCCCAAGGTGAAATGGTGCTTCCTGAAGTCCGATTTCAAGACGATGAACGCCTTCCCCGGCGCCGTCGCCGGCAAGATCGTCGAGACATCAGCCAAGCAGGAGCCGGATCTCGGCGCCGCGCCGCGTCTGAGCTTCCTGAGCAACGACCTCATTCAGCAGGCTCACGACTTCAAGGACAATCTCGCGCTCGCCGACGACCAGCAGGGCCAGGGCGTCGACAGCCTGACGGCCAATGCCCGCATCGATCTCACCGGCAACAATCTGGCCGACGCGCTGAAGTCCTTCCATGGCGCGCTGTCGATCACCCCTGACGACGCCGATCTCTGGCTGGAAACCGCCCGCGCCGCCGCTTCGCTCGGTAGCGCCGAGACCAACACATCAGGCCAGGCCGTGCTCGACGCGCTGAACGGCTACGAGCTGACGCGCACCAAGCCCAAGCGCGCTGAGGCGCTCGCCGTCCTCGCCGACGCCCTGGATCGAAACGCCAATTACCGCGCGGCGCTCAACGCCTACAAGGCGAGTCTGGCGCTGGTTGCCTCCGAGGATGTGCAGGCGGCTTACCTGCAGTTGAAATCGACGCAGGGCTTCCGCATCACCGAACACACGGTCGACGCCGACAGCGCCACGCCGCGGGCCTGCGTCACCTTCTCGGAGGCGCTAATCAAGACCACCGACTACACGCCCTTCGTGACGCTGAACGGCGAGGCGCCAAAGGCGGTCGAAACCAAGGATAAGCAGATCTGCGTCGAGGGCCTGACGCACGGCCAGACCTACAAGATCGCCTTCCGCAACGGCCTGCCGTCATCGGTCGACGAGACGCTCGATGCACCTGTTACCATCGACGTCTATATCAAGGACCGCACCCAGATGGTGCGCTTCACCGGCGACAGCTTCGTGCTGCCCTCGACGGCGCGCCGCGGCATCCCGATCGTTTCGGTCAACCTGACTTCCGCCAATCTCAAGCTCTACCGTATCGGCGATCGCGCCATCGCGCCGCTCTTGACCAACTCGCAGTTCCTGAGCCAGCTCGACGGCTACAGCGCCCAGAATATCGAGGATCAAAGCGGCGAACTCGTCTGGCAGGGTTCGATCGACATCGCCAACGAGCTCAACAAGGACATCATCACCAGCTTCCCCGTCGACGAGGCGCTGCCCGAGCGCAAGCCCGGCATCTACGTGATGACGGCGACGGCGCCGAATGGACCGACGCAGGAGTGGGATTCGCAGGCGACGCAATGGTTCCTCGTCTCCGACATCGGCGTCACCACCTATGCCGGCACCGACGGGCTCAATGTCTTTACCCGTTCGCTCGCCTCGGCCAAGCCGATATCGGGCGTCGAATTGCAGCTGCTTGCTAAGAACAATGAAGTGCTCGGCACCGCCACCACCGACGAAAACGGCCGCGCCACCTTCACTGCCGGCCTCATCCGCGGCACGGCGGCCCTGACGCCCGCCGTCATCACCGCGAAAAACGGCGCCTCGGACTACGTCTTCCTCGACATGACGCGCGCCGGCTTCGATCTCTCCGACCGCGGCGTCACCGGCCGCGCCTCACCCGGCGCGATCGACGTGCTGACCTTTACCGAACGCGGCATCTATCGCGCCGGTGAAACGGTCCACGCTCAGGCGCTTGCCCGCGACACCGACGGCAACGCCATCGAGAATCTGCCGCTGACTTTCATCTTCAGCCGCCCTGATGGCGTCGAAGACCGCCGGATCGTCAGCCAGACCAGCAATCTCGGCGGTTATTCCGTCGATTTCACCACCCAGGCAAACGCCATGCGCGGCACCTGGACGATGAACATCTACACCGATCCGAAGGGCAGCGCGATCGCCAGCAAAAGTTTCCTCGTCGACGACTTCGTGCCCGATCGCACCGACATGGAGATCAAAACCGAAGCCAAGGAGATCGGCCCGGATACGCCGGCGAACATCACCATCTCAGGCAAGTATCTCTATGGCGCGCCGGCCGTCGGCCTGACGCTCGAGGGCGACGTCGTCGTCAAGCCCACGCGTGAGAGCGCCGCCTATAAGGGCTACCTCTTCGGGCTTGCCGACGAGGAGGCGAACGAGGATTCGCGTCTACCGATCGAAGGACTGCCGGAACTCGACGAAAACGGCGAAGCTTCGACGGACCTCACCGTCGGCGACCTGCCGGCAACGACGCAGCTGCTCAACGCCACCGTCTATATACGCATGCAGGAAGCAGGCGGGCGTGCCATCGAGCGCTCGCTTGTCCTTCCGGTTAAGAACGAGCGCGCCTCGATCGGTATCAAGCCGGAATTTTCCGACGAGTTGCCCGAGAATTCCATCGCCAATTTCACGGTGATCGGCGTCAATGCTAACGGACAGAAGCAGGAGATGAAGGACCTGCGCTGGAAGTTCTACAGCCTCAACCGCGAATACCAATGGTACCGCGAAGGGACGGCCTGGAAATACGAGCCGGTCTATACCGCCGAGCAGGTTTCCAACGGCAGCGTCGACGCGACGATGGATGGCGGCAAGATTTCCGTGCCGGTAACCTGGGGCCGCTACCGCCTCGAAGTGGAAAGCCCTGATGCCGACGGCCCTACGTCCAGCGTCGAATTCGACGCCGGCTGGTTCGTCGCCTCGACCTCGACCGAAACGCCGGATGGCCTGGAAATCGCCCTCGACAAGGACAGCTACAAGATCGGCGAAACAGCCAAGCTGAAAATCACGTCGCGCTATGGCGGCGAACTGATGGTGACGGCCGGAACCGAAAAGCTCGTGGCCGTAGAGAACGCCACGATCGGCGAGACCGGCGGCGAGATCGACATCCCGGTCACGGCGGACTGGGGCGCCGGCGCCTATGTCACGGCGACGCTCTTCCGCCCAGGCGACGCGCAGGACAGCCACATGCCGATGCGCTCGATCGGCATAAAATGGCTGAAGGTCGATCCCGAACAGCGTGCACTTGCGGTAAAGATCGATACGCCGGAAAAGATGCTGCCGCGCGGGCCGCTTGATATCGGCCTGCAGGTAACCGGCGCCGGCGCCAACGAGGATGCCTACGTGACGGTTGCCGCCGTCGATGTCGGCATTCTCAACCTGACGCGTTATGAACCGCCGAACCCCGAAGACTGGTACTTCGGCCAGCGTCAGCTAGGTCTCGAGATCCGCGACCTCTATGGCAGGCTGATCGACGGCTCGCTGGGCGCGACCGGCAAGCTCAGGAGCGGCGGCGACGGTGGCGCCATTGCGCTGCAGGCAAGCCCGCCGACGCAGAAGCTCGTCGCCTTCTTCTCCGGCCCCGTCAAGCTCGACTCCGAGGGCAAGGCGAAGGTCTCCTTCGACATTCCGCAGTTCAACGGCACGGCGCGCGTCATGGCAGTCGCCTGGTCGAAGACTGGCGTCGGCCACGGCGTCAAGGACGTCATCATCCGCGATCCCGTGGTGGTGACGGCGAGCCTGCCGAAATTCCTCGCTCCCGGCGACAAGGCCAAACTGCGCCTCGACATCGCTAATACCGATGCGCCGGCCGGCGACTACAAGCTGCAGCTGACCGGCAACGACGCAGTCGGCATCGAAGCAGCATCCGCCGCGCAGACGATCCGCCTCGAAGCCGGCGCGAAATCCGAACTGACGCTTTCGCTCATCGGCAATCAGCCGGGCGCCGGCAGCGTCTCGATCAACCTTTCGGACGCCTCCGGCCTTTCACTCGACCAGGTCATCGACGTGCCGGTGCGCCCCTCATCCCTGCCGATCACCCAACGCAGGGTGCTGGCGCTGAAGCCGGGCGCCAAGCTGACGGTGGACAAGAACCTGTTGGCCGACAGCGTGCTGCCCGGCGCCTCGATCAGCGTCAACGTCACCCGTTCGGCGGCCTTCGACATTCCGGCGCTGCTGATGACGCTCGACCGCTACCCCTTCGGCTGCGCCGAGCAGACCACCAGCCGGGCGCTGCCGCTGCTCTACTTCGCCGAAGTGGCGAAACAGGCCGGCATCGAAAATGATGACGACGTTCACAGCAGAGTGCAGGACGCGATCTATCGGGTGCTCTCCTACCAGGCCTCTGCCGGCAGCTTCGGCCTCTGGGGTCCGGATTCCGGCGACGTCTGGCTCGATTCCTACGTCACCGATTTCCTGACGCGCGCCCGCGAAATGAAATATGACGTCCCGGAAAAGGCCTTCGTGCAGGCGCTCGAAAACCTGCAGAACACGCTTTCCTACACCACCGACATCAAGGGCCAGGGCGACCAGATCGCCTATGCCATCTATGTTCTCGCCCGCAACAAGAAGGCCGCGATCAGCGATCTGCGTTATTATGCCGACACGATGATCAACGACTTCCCGACGCCGCTTGCCAAGGCGCATATCGCCGCCGCACTGGCGCTTTATGGCGACGCCCAGCGTTCCAAGAATATTTTCATCGACGCGCTGCAGATGTCGCAGCAATCGATGGTGTCGCGCGTCAACCTGTCGCGCACCGATTACGGCACGATCCTGCGCGACGGTGCGGCGATCCTGGCGCTCGCCGCCGAAAGCCGGCCGGTACCGCCTGTCATCCCGGATCTCGCCAAGGCCGTTGCCAAGGAATGGGGCCGCAGCAAATATAAGAGCACCCAGGAAGAGGCCTGGATGCTGCTTGCCGCGCGCGCCCTCCAGGGCGGTGATGACGGTCTGAAGATCGATGTCAATGGCGCCGCCCACAGCGGCGCCTATATGGCACGCATGACCGGCGATGCGCTCGCCGATCATCCGCTGACGCTGACCAACCAGACGAACGACTCCGTCTCCGCTGTCGTCACCACAGTCGCCGCCCCCACCGTGCCGCTGCCGGCCGGCGGCGACGGCTTCTTCATCGAGCGCAGCTATTACACGCTTGACGGCGAGGGGGCCAATATCAGCGAGGCGAAGCAGAACGAGCGCTACGTGGTCGTAATCCACGTGCGCGAGACCAATGACTGGCAATCGCGCATCGTCATCACCGACCTTCTGCCGGCCGGCTTCGAGATCGACAATCCGAATCTCGTCGACAGCGCCCAGATGACGAATTTCGACTGGATCGGCGAAATATCAGCCGCCCATACCGAGTTCCGTTATGACCGCTTTGTCGCCGCCTTCAACCGCGCGCCGGGCGACGAGCGTGAATTCAACGTCGCCTATGTCGTGCGCGCCGTCACCCCCGGCACCTACGACCATCCGGCGGCAAGCGTCGAGGACATGTACCGGCCGGAGCTTTCGGCCCGCACGGCGACCGGCAAGATGGAGGTCGTAGCAGCGCAAAAATGAGGCTGTGGCACAAGCTCGCGATCGGCTCCGCCGCCGGCATCCTTCTTGCCGGCGGGGCTCTCCTCGTGCTCGACGCCGCCGACCGCGCCTTTCCGCCGCCGCTCGACAAGGCGGCTGTGGTTTCACCCGAGGTGCTGGATGCCGATGGGCAGCTGTTGCGCGCTTTCGCGACGCCGGAGGGCCGTTGGCGGCTGAAGACTGTGGTCGCCGACGTCGATCCGCAATTTCTGCGCATGCTTGTTGCCTATGAGGATCAGCGTTTCTACGATCACTGCGGCATCGATATCTGGGCGCTCGGGCGCGCCAGCCTGCAGTTCGTCCGCAACGGCCACATCGTCTCCGGCGCCTCGACGCTTTCGATGCAGGTGGCCCGGCTGATCGAGCCGCGCGCCGAACGCTCGTTTTCAGCAAAGCTTCTGCAGCTCGCACGCGCCGTGCAGATCGAACGGCGGCTGTCGAAGGAAGAGATCCTCGACCTCTATCTGACGCATGCGCCCTATGGCGGCAACCTCGAGGGCGTGCGCGCCGCAAGCCTTGCCTATTTCGGCAAGGAGCCGCGCCGCCTGACAGTGGCCGAGGCGGCGCTGCTGGTCGCCCTGCCGCAATTGCCGGAACGGCGTCGGCCGGACCGCAATCTCAAGGCCGCGCAGGAGGCGCGCAAGCGCGTGCTCGACCGCGTCGCAGTGGCCGAGGCCATCGGCGACGGCGAGGCGGAACGGGCCGAAACGGTCGCCATTCCCCCGCGGCGCCTGCAACTGCCTGCCCTTGCCGCCCATATCGGCGAAGCCGCTTTGCGCAAGGAGCCTCTGGTCCTCAAGCATCAGACGACGTTGAAGAAGCAGGTGCAGCAGGGGCTGGAATCCGTGGCGCGCGCAGCGACGACGAAGCTAGGGCCGAAGCTTTCACTCGCCATGGTGATGGCGGATGCGCAGACCGGCGCGATTGTCGGTGAAGTCGGCTCGGCTGATTATTTCGACGCCAGCCGCTCCGGCTGGATCGACATGACCCGCGTCAACCGCTCGCCGGGCTCGACGCTGAAGCCCTTCATCTACGGGCTTGCCTTCGAGCAGGGCCTCGTTTCCCAGGAGACGATCATCGAAGACCGGCCGGCCGATTTCTTCGGCTATCGGCCGCGCAATTTCGACATGAGCTACCAAGGCGATGTCACCGTGCGCGAGGCCTTGCAGCTCTCCTTGAACGTGCCGGCCGTCAAGCTGCTTGACGCCGTCGGGCCGTCGCGGCTGCTGGTGCGCTTCCGCCGCGCCGAAGTGCGTCCGGCCCTGCCGCCGAATGAAACGCCCGGACTGGCGATCGGTCTCGGCGGCGTCGGCATCACGCTGAAGGATCTGGTGCAGCTTTACACTGCGCTCGCCAACCGCGGCCAGCCGGCACGGCTCGGCGACGGTGTCACCGGCACACCGGGCAAGCTCGACGGTGAACCGCTGCTGGAACCGGTCGCGGTCTGGAACGTCGCCGATATCCTCTCCGGCGTCATTCCCCCCGCCAGCGCGCCGCAGCGCGGCATCGCCTATAAGACCGGGACGAGCTACGGCTATCGCGACGCCTGGTCGGTCGGCTATGACGGCCGGTATGTGCTCGGCGTCTGGGTCGGACGGCCCGATAACAGCGCCGTGCCCGGTCTGACCGGCTATGGCACCGCCGCGCCGATCCTGTTCGAGGCTTTCGCCAAATCCGGCATCGCCACCACGCCCCTGCCCCGCCCGCCGGCAGGCGCCGTGCGCATCGCTCAGTCGGAGCTGCCGATCAGCCAGCGGCGTTTTGCGCTGAATGCCAGCGGCCTGCTCGTCGCTTCCGGCCGCGAGCCAGCGCCGCTGATCGTCTATCCGCCCGAGGGCGCTCATATCGATCTCGGCGCGAAAGCGGGCGACCTGTCGCCGCTGCTGTTGAAGCTGCAAGGTGGCCGCGCGCCCTTCCGCTGGCTTGCCAACGGCAAGCCCTTGCCCGATCTCTCGCGCCGGCGCACCCAGCAATGGCTGCCCGACGGCGGCGGCTATTCGAAACTGACCGTCATCGATTCAGCCGGACGCGCCGCAAGTGTCGGCGTTTTCATCGACTGAAGGAACCAAATTAGTCCGACAACCGTTGGAAAAGGTCTCCCTCCAACGTCAGACGGCCTCATGACTCTTCCGACAGCGACCTACCGGATACAGTTCCGCAACGGCATGACCTTCGATGGTGCCTGCGACCTCGTTCCCTATCTCAAGACGCTCGGCATCAGCCATCTCTATGCCTCACCGATCTTCACCGCTGTCAGCGGCTCGACTCACGGCTATGATGTCATCGACGCCAATGAGATCGATCCGGCGCTTGGCGGTCGCGCGGGGTTCGACCGGCTGACGGAAAGCCTCGCCTCGGCGGGCATGGGATTGGTTCTCGACATCGTTCCGAACCATATGGCCGCTTCGCCTGAGAACGCCTGGTGGCGGGACGTGCTGGCCTTCGGTCCGCAAAGCGCTTATGCCAGTCATTTCGATATCGACTGGAGCGAGCCGCTGACACTGCCGCAGCTCGGCCAGGATTTCGAAGAGGCGCTAGCATCAGGCGAACTGCGCCTCGTGCTCGACGAGACGCACGGCAATTTCGCCTTGGCCAATTTTCCGACGCTATTGCCCCTCAAACCCGGCAGCTACGGCGCGATCGCGAACCGGCTCGGCGATCCGGTCGCAACGCGAATGGCAGAGGCCGCGGCCGTGACGTCAGGCGAGGACTTCGCCCGCGCGCTGCGCGACATCCTCTTCGAGGGCGGCGATCGGGCGGTCCTTCGGGAGAAACTCGAGGACGCCTCGACCGATCGCGAATTCCTCAGGAGCCTGCATGACGAGCAGCATTGGCGGCTGATCCATTGGAAGGAAGCGGCGCGGCATCTGAGTTACCGTCGCTTCTTCGAGGTGACCGGACTGGTCGGCACCCGCGTCGAGGATCCCCAGGTATTCGAGGACATGCATCGGCTGGTGCTCGAACTCGTGCGCCATGGCAAGGTGCAGGGCCTGCGCATCGACCATGTTGACGGACTTGCCGAACCCACGGCCTATCTCGACAGGCTGAGGGCAGCAGTCGGGACCGACACCTATATCGTTGTCGAAAAGATCCTCGGGGCGGGCGAGGTCCTGCCGGAGAGCTGGCCGGTTGCCGGAACCACCGGATATGAATTCATCGCCGCCCTCGGCGAGCTCTTCATCGACGCCGGCGGCCTGCGGATACTGGACGGTGCCTATCGCGGCCTCGCCGGCGAGGCGGGCGATCTCGAGGAGGGCCGGCGGCTAGCCAAACGACAGATGGTCGAGCGCAATTTTGCCGGCGAGACCGGCAGGCTGGTCGCGATGGCAGCGGGAATCTTTCCCGGGATAAACCGGGAAGAAATCGCCACCGCTGTGCGCGAGCTGCTGATCGCATTCCCCGTCTACCGCACCTATGGCGACGGCGGTCCGCTGAGCTGGCAAGATTCGGCCGTCCTTGCCGCGACCGCATCCCAGGTCATGCCGCGTCTCGACGACCGGCGCGCGCTCGATCACGTGCTGAAGCTTCTCGAAGGCAAGATTGACGGTGACGCGGCCCACGAATTCCGGATCCGCTTCCAGCAGCTGAGCGGGCCTGTCATGGCGAAAGCGACAGAGGATACGCTGTTCTACCGCTATAACAGGCTGCTTGCCGCAAGCGAGGTCGGCGGCGAACCCGGAAAGGCACCCGAGGGGCCGGACGGATTCCATCGTCGCATGGCCGAGCGGGCGCGGCTGCAGCCGCATGGGCTTTCGGCAAGCTCCACTCACGACACCAAACGCGGCGAGGATGCACGCGCAAGACTCTACGTCTTGAGCGAGGGCGCGGACGTTTTTGCCCAGGCGGTGGAGCGTTGGCGTGACATGAACCTGTCCTGGCTGAAGGATCTGCCGGGTGGTGCAGCGCCGGAACCGAATACCGAATGGATGCTGTATCAGGCGCTCGCCGGCGTCTGGCCGGAAGAATTCGACAGAGCAAAGGGGGACGACCTCCGCGTGCGCTTTACCGATTACGCGGTCAAGGCGGTGCGCGAGGCGAAATTACGAAGCGACTGGACCGAACAGGATGACGCTTACGAGGAGGCGATCACCGCCTATGCAGCGGCGCTGGTGTCGCCGGACAATGACGCCTTTCTGGAAGATTTCGAACGAGTGCTGCAGCCCTTCATTGCGGCGGGGTACGTGAACAGCCTTTCGCAGACGCTGCTCAAGCTGACCGCGCCGGGAATTCCCGACATTTACCAAGGCGCGGAAGGCTTCGATTTCAGTCTTGTCGATCCCGACAATCGCCGGCCGGTCGATCATGCCAGGCTGACGACCTGGCTTGATGAAGCCGGACCGATCGCCAAGCTCCAGGCGGCGGCCTTGAAGCAGCGTATCATCGCAATCGGTCTGCAGCTGCGCCGGCGGCACCCGGTTCTCTTTGCCCGGGGTGACTATCTGCCGTTGAAGACGACAGGCAGCCGCCGTGATCACGTGCTGGCCTTTGCCCGCGTGCACAACAGCGAATTCGCGATCACCGTCGTCCCGCGGCTGATGTTCGGCTGGCTCGATCCCGGCGTGCTTTTTGCCGGCCCGGAGTTCTGGGAAGAAACAGCGATCGCGGTCCCCTCCCCTCTTCACGGGTTGAAGGCGGATCTCGTGACCGGAAAAACGATCGAGCCGGGAGGCAGCATTTCGGTGGCCGCACTGCTCGGGAGCCAGCCGCTCGGTCTGATCAACCCGATTTGAGGATCGGGCGGGACCTGAGAAATCGGGCAATGCCACCACAGCGACACGCGCAGCGGCAGTTTTCGATAAAATCGACATCGTTAAATTTAGTGCTTGACCTTCCAGTTGCTGGAAGGTGGATAAGTCTCTCCAACTGCCCTTCGGGCATAGGAGATAGTCATGGATACCAAGCACGAACACGGCCACCATCATCATCACAATCACAGCCACGGCAACGGTCACTGCCATTGCGGCCATGATCATCAGGAGAAGACCGCCGAACAGGTGATCCGCGATCCCGTCTGCGGCATGACGGTCGATCCGCAAGCCGGCAAACCCTCGTTCGACCACATGGGCCGTGTCTATCATTTCTGCTCCGAGAGTTGCCGGACGAAGTTTGCGGCTCAGCCGCAGGATTATCTGACGGCGAAGGATCCCGTCTGCGGCATGACCGTCGATCGTTCGACGGCAAAATACTTCGTCAAATTCGAGGGCGAGAAATTCTACTTCTGCTCGGCCGCTTGCCAAACGAAATTCGAGGCCGACCCGTCGGCCTATCGCGGCGGCGCCCGTCCGGCGGCAAAGCCGGCACCGAAGGGTACGCTCTATACCTGCCCGATGCATCCGGAAGTCGTCAGCGACCGGCCCGGCGATTGCCCGAAATGCGGCATGGCGCTGGAGCCGATGGGCATTCCTCCGGCCGATGAAGGACCGAATCCAGAGCTTGTCGATTTCGTCAGGCGGCTTTGGGTCAGCGCCGGCCTTGCCCTGCCGCTGCTGGCGCTCGGCATGGGGCCGATGCTCGGCCTGCCGCTTCGCGAAGCGATCGGCGAACCACGGGCAACCTATATTGAGCTAGCGCTCGCAACGCCGGTCGTGCTGTGGGCCGCCCTGCCCTTCTTCCGCCGCGCCTGGGCTTCTCTCGTCAACCGCAGCCCGAACATGTGGACGCTGATCGGCCTCGGCGTCGGCACCGCCTATGTCTACAGCGTGGTCGCCACGCTTGCGCCCGGTCTTTTCCCGATGAGCTTTCGCGGCCATGGCGCCACCGTGCCTGTCTATTTCGAGGCGGCCGCCGTCATCGTCGCCCTGGTCTTCGTCGGCCAGGTGCTGGAATTGAAGGCACGCGAGCGGACCGGCTCGGCGATCCGCGCGCTGCTCGACCTCGCGCCGAAGACGGCGCGGCGCATTGATGCCGATGGCAACGAGAGGGACGTGCCGGTAGAGGAGATCCAGACCGGCGACCGGCTGCGCGTGCGCCCGGGCGAGCGCGTACCGGTGGACGGTTCCGTCCTGGAGGGCCAGTCGACGGTCGACGAATCGATGATATCGGGCGAGCCCCTGCCCGTCGAGAAGACGACGGGCGACGGGCTGACCGGCGGCACGATCAACAAGAACGGCTCTCTCGTCATGTCGGCGGAGAAAGTCGGCGCAGACACGGTGCTGTCTCGTATCGTCGACATGGTCGCCAAGGCGCAGCGTTCGCGGGCACCGATTCAGGGCGCGGTCGACCGGGTGTCGGCCTTCTTCGTGCCCGCCGTCGTCGCCGTCGCAATGCTTGCCTTCGTCGTCTGGGCAGCGATCGGGCCGGAGCCGAGCCTGGCAAACGCGCTGCTTGCCGCCGTCGCCGTTCTGATCATCGCCTGCCCCTGTGCGCTCGGCCTTGCGACGCCGATGTCGATCATGATCGCGACCGGGCGCGGCGCTGGCGAAGGCGTGCTGATCAAGGACGCCGAAGCGCTGGAGCGCTTTTCCAAAGTCGACACGCTGATTGTCGACAAGACCGGCACGCTGACCGAAGGCAAGCCCGTGCTCACCGACATCGTCGCCGCAGGCGGCGTCGAGGAGAACCGGCTGCTGTCGCTGGCCGCAAGCCTTGAGCGCGGCTCGGAGCATCCGCTGGCCGAAGCGATCGTTGCCGGCGCCGAAGAACGCGGTGCCGCCTTCGTGGAGGTGAGCGGCTTCGAGGCGAAGACCGGCAAGGGGGTCCAGGGCATAGCCGACGGTACGAAGGTGGCACTCGGCAATGCTGCGCTGCTCACCGATCTCGGCGTCGATCCGTCGGCGCTGTCGGAGAAGACCGAAGCCCTGCGCGGCGATGGCAAGACGGTGATGTTCGTGACCCTCGACGGCAAGCTCGCCGGTCTCGTCGCCGTCGCCGACCGGATCAAGCCGACGACATCAACTGCCATCAAGGCGCTGCACGACAGCGGGCTGAAGATCATCATGGCGACTGGCGACAACGAGCGCACGGCGCGGGCGGTCGCGAACAGCCTCGGCATTGACGAGGTCCGCGCCGACGTGCTGCCGGAAGGCAAGAAGGCGCTGATCGAGGAACTGCGCGCCAAGGGCGCGGTGATCGCCATGGCAGGCGACGGCGTCAACGACGCCCCGGCTCTTGCGACAGCCGATGTCGGCATCGCCATGGGCACCGGCGCCGATGTTGCAATGGAAAGCGCGGGCATTACCTTGGTCAAAGGCGATCTCAACGGGATCGTCAGGGCGCGGCGGCTGGCGGAGGCGACGATGCGCAATATCCGCCAGAATCTCGGCTTCGCCTTCGGCTATAACGCGCTCGGCGTTCCGGTCGCTGCCGGGATCCTCTATCCCGTTTTCGGCTTGCTGCTCTCGCCGATGATCGCGGCGGCGGCGATGAGCCTCTCGTCGGTATCGGTGATCGCTAATGCGCTGAGACTGCGCTTTGCAAAATTATAGGAGACGGCCATGAATATCGGCGAAGCATCTGAGCGCTCCGGCCTGCCTTCGAAGACCATCCGCTACTACGAGGATATCGGCCTGATCCGCCCCGAAAGGGGCGGAAACGGCTATCGCGACTATGCTGCGGCCGATGTTCACAAGCTGCGCTTCCTGCAGCGTTCGCGCGGCCTCGGCTTTTCCGTCGAGGAATGCCGGCAGTTGCTGGCGCTTTATGAGGACAAAGCCCGGGCGAGCGCCGATGTCAGGGGCATTGCCGAGACGAAACTCGGAGAAATCGACCGCAAGATCCGCGAGCTGACGGAACTTCGCCGCACCCTCGAGCACCTCGTGCATGCCTGCCATGGCAACGACCGACCGGATTGTCCGATTCTCGAAGAGCTCTCGGACGGTGGCTGACCATCCTGGGAAAGCCGGAAGGCTCTAGCTGACCGTCTGGAACGGCGCCGGCTCGGCGGGCTCGTCCTCGTCGCCGTCGTCAAACACGCCCTCATCGAGGCGGTGCTTGATCGCAAGCGCGTAAATCACGTCGAGAATATTGCGGTCTTTGAGATGAGGATCGGTCAGAGCGAGAAGCGAAGCTCTGACGATCTTCTTGCTGGTGGCTTTCGGGCATCGTGCCTTGACGAAATCATAGAGTGCCTCACTCGTCAGCCCTTCCATGGCGCCGTCCACGAGAGCTTCGTAGACCCGCTTCTTTTCCTTCATCCTATATCGTCCCCTGCAAATCAGCGGGGTGATGATCTGTCATGTAATTGTCATAAACAATCGCCGATTTTGGCATGCGCTGACGGGTGGTATTTCCCCGCATCATTTTTTATGCCGCCGGGAATAAAATCCGCAGCGGTTGCGTATACTCAAGCATGGAACGCAAAGACCGCCCCTTCGATGTCATCGGACAGCTTGCAGCGCTGCGGCGCTATGCGCGCGCTCTGGTGCGCAACTCGGATGAGGCAGAGGATCTGGTGCATGATGCTCTGGTGCGCGCCTTAGAGAAGAGAAAAAGCTTCCGAAGCGGTGGCAATCTGCGCACCTGGCTGCTTTCCATCCTGCACAATGCCCATATCGATCGTCTTCGCCGGAACCGGTCGCTGACTCGTCGCCACGACGAAGCGGCTATCGAAGGCGAGCAGTCGCTGCCGGCCGGCCAGGAACATGCGGTGCGCCTGCAGCAGGTGCGCGACGCCTTCTTCGACCTGCCGGAGGAACAGCGCGAGGCGCTGCATCTCGTTGCCATCGAAGACCTTTCCTATCAGGAAGCCGCCAATGCGCTCGGTATTCCGATCGGCACCCTGATGTCGCGCATCTCCCGTGCCCGGGCGCAACTGCGCGAATTCGAGGAGAAGACGCCGCGCGTTTCGCATCTCAAATTAATCGGAGGGAGCGGCAATGAAAGCAGTTGATCCGATCATCGATGCCGATCTCGATGCCTATGTGGATGGCGAGCTCGATGTCGCCCGCCGTATTCAGGTCGAATCCTATCTGTCGGAGAATCCGGCGATTGCCGCCAAGGTCATGGCCGATCTCAGCATGAAAGGTGAGCTGCGCTTGGCGCTTGCCGGCGAAAATGCCTTCGGCCGTCCTGAGACCCGCGATGCCGCCCGCCGGCTGGAGCGCGGCCTTTCCTATGGCCGTATTCTTCATTCCATGCAGCGCATCGCCGCCGTCGGCATTCTGGTTACCGCCGGCTGGGTGGCGCATAATTCCTTCGGCGCTTTTTCGGCGACCGAGGTGGCGGCTTCTGTTCCGGCGCCTGCTTATGTCGAGGATGCCGTCCGCGCTTATCAGACCGCGGCCCTTCGCGCCTCGATGCCTTCGCAGACCCCGACTAGCTATAGCGCCGAGGACATCCGCGCCGCCACCGCGATCGTCATGCCTGAGTTGCCGAAAGACTGGAAGATCGCCGACGTGCAGATATTCCCGTCCGAATTCGGACCGAGCGTCGAGATGGCGATAACGGTGGCCGATGGAAAACGGCTGTCGCTTTTCGCCGTCCGGCCGGGAGCCTTCGAGGTCCGGCAGGTCAGCCATCTCGCACTCGAAAAAGCAGAAGCCGCCTATTGGCAGATCGGCGACGTCGCCTATGCGCTGATCGCCGACGATAGCGGCGTCAATCTCGATCAGGCGGCCGAACGGCTCGCCCGCTCGCTCTACTAGTTCAAACCGAGGAGATCAGCATGAACCCGATCAATCCCCGCTATGGAGCCGTCGCCGGCTCCCAAGCCCTTTTCGACGAGGGTCTGCGTCAGCATATGCTGCGCGTCTACAACTATATGGGCCTTGGCCTCGTCATCACCGGCATCGTTGCCTTCATCGTCGGCTCGACGCCGGCGCTTTATGTCCCGATCTTCGGCTCACCGCTGAAGTGGGTGGTGATGCTCGCGCCCCTCGCCTTCGTCTTCTTCTTCTCCTTCCGCATCCAGACCATGTCGGCGAGCACCGCTCAGATCACCTTCTGGGCCTTCTGCGCCGTGATGGGCCTGTCGCTTGCCTCCGTCTTCCTGGTCTTCACCAAGACGAGCATCGCCCAGACCTTCTTCATCACCGCGGCCATGTTCGGCTCCACCAGCCTTTACGGCTACACGACCAAGCGTGACCTCTCGAAGATGGGCTCGTTCCTGATGATGGGTCTCTTCGGCATCATCATCGCCGCCATGGTCAACATCTTCCTGGGTTCGAGTGCCCTGCAGTTTGCCATCTCGGTGATCGGCATCGTCGTCTTCGTCGGCCTGACCGCCTACGACACGCAGAACATCAAGGAACAATATTCGGAAAATTACGATCAGGAATCGAACCAGAAGCTTGCCGTTTTCGGTGCGCTCTCGCTCTACCTGAACTTCGTCAACATCTTCCAGCTTCTGCTCAACTTCACCGGCGAGCGGGAATAGGACCGCGCTTCTGGGGGCAATGGAAGCGCAAGAGCGTCCGGTCTGCAATCTGTGACAGGATGGCAGACCGGGCGCTCACTCTCAAAGGTACGGCCGGAGGTCCAACCGGCCGTGTTTTTATTTCAGATGATGCCCCAGGCGCGATAGCGGCCGCGGCCGGTGATTTCACGAATGCCGATCTCGTTGACGAGGTTCAGCGCGCCGCGCGGCGTGATGCGCAGCTGACGGGCGATCATCGCTGCCGACACCATCGGCCGCGACAGGATGAAATCGGCAAGCTCCGGCAGGCTGCTGTTCGAGCGACGGCCGCGAAAGCGCAGCTCCATTTGCTTGCGGGCCAGCGATAACCGGTCGATTTCCTTGAGGCCAGCCGCCGCAGCCAGCTGCATCGCTTCGAGAAAAGCTTGCAGCCGCGTCACCCGGTCACGGGCCCGACGCCGCTCGTGGCGCACCAATTTCAGCCCGCCGTAAAAGGAAAAGAGATGCGAAGCGACCTTGCCGCGGGCGCGCAGGTAGCTTTCGACCAGAAGCCCGCCCAGCCAATGCTGACGCCGCAACGGCTCGATCCTGTCCCAGGCTTCGAACAGGATCACGGCGCCTAGAACCGGCGGCAGGTTGTCGGCCAGGGGCAGCACGCACCGCCACTCCGCAAGCCGCTGCTCCTCATCCCATTCCTCGTCGCCAAGCAGGCCGAGAGGGTCATCGTTGCGCTTGGCCGGAAATATTGCGGCCGCCTCGCCAGGCAGCGCTTTGCCCGTATGGATGTCGATGAGCTTCTGCGAGCGGGCAAGAATGGCATCGATCTCGGCCATTTCGGCGGCGAGCGGCGCGTCTTCATCCTCGCCCTCATCGTCGGCCCCGACCGCAGCCGCCCGGCTCTTGGCTTCCTGAGTGAGGCCCTCCCCTTCCCCTGTGGTCGCGGTCAGCGTTGCCAGCCCCGAGGCGCCGAGAGCCCAGGACGGTTCGCCGGTCCATATGCGCCGACGCGTCCGCAGCACCGAATGGGCGATCGTCAGCTCGTGGCTCGGAGCGCGGCTATCCATATGCGCGTCGTGCAGAACGAGATCCTCGACATGAACGAGCTCGCCGGCGACCCATAACGCACCAGCGGCATCAAAAAAGTGACTGCGTTCGGCAAATCCCTCACCAACCGACGAACGCAACACCCGCTCGTCCAGCCGCGCCACCGCATCCTCCGCGGCGGCAAGCAATGGAAGCAGGGTTTGGAGCATTATACCGTCGATATCATAGCGCATTGTTAAGCTTTACGGTTTTTCACAAATGGAAGCAAAATAGCTATTTCCTTCCGCCATCTATGACATGGTTAACGGTTTGTTTCAACAAAAGCGCGAGGGAAGGAAGCGAAGAAGATGGCCGATCGCCGATCCACAGTCCCTTTAACCTCTGCAACTGGCGCGAAGCTTTTGGGCCGTTCATCCGGTTTTTCTCGCCATCGGACCATTGGCCCGCATCAACGCCATCAGCATCGGACCGAGCGAGAATTCACCGCGCTCCGCCCGCCGCGTCAGATCACGCAGATAGCCGCCCGCCGAATTGATATGGCCGCCGCGTTCCAGAATGCAGGCGATTACCGTGGCAGCATTTTCCGGCCCCATAACATCGCAGGCCTGCTGGTAGGCGCTGGGACTGACGCCGAGGGTGGAACGGACGACGACGGCGGCGGCCATCAAATCCCGCCAGCTGCCGATCCCGCCGCCCGGCCCATAGGCAACAATCTCGGGGCAGGCCTGCAGCACCATGGCCAGGGGGAAGGATTTCGGTGGCTCCCGCCACGGCCGCGGTTCTTCCTCCGACTTTGCGCCCTGCTTCGTTTCGAAGCTTGGTTCAAGTTCAGATATGGGGTGTGGGTTTGAATTATGTATGTGCCGACCGTTTTGGCTGTCTTTGGCGTCTGTTTTTCCTGCTTTTGTCTTCGATTCCAGCGTCTTGACGATCAGCTCGCGGAAGGCTTCGAGATCGGTCAGCACGCTCTCAATCTCGGCGGCCGATGGACGGCGCGGCAGGCTTGCCGAAAGGCGATTGAAATGCTGCTGCATCTCGATCCATTCGCCGGCAATTTCCTCTTCCAGCGCGATCTCGATGAGCTTGGCGATATCGCGCCGGCAAAGGCTCAGCCGCTCCCTCAGACGCTTCCATTCAAGCTTGTCGGCAAGCACCTGCGCCGCGTGGGCTTCGATCTCGCGAGCGCGCACGAGGAGTGGCGCCAGGCTGAAGCCGAAGGCTTCCCCGAGCCCGCCCTCGCCGTTGCGGCGGGCAAAACGTTTTCCGTTCGGACTGTCGCGCCGGATGATCAGGCCGGCCTCCACCAGGATCGCCAGATTTCGCCGTAGCGTGGTTCCGGCCATGCCATGGGTGCGCAGCGACAGTTGCTCATTCGACGGAAAGACGACGAAACCGTTGGCTTCGGCAATCTCGTTCTTCGGATAGAAGGTCAACAGTGCGTTGAGAACGGCAAGCGCACGGTCGGACACGCCGATCATGCTCTTTGCTTCGCAGAGCGCGCGAAAGATCTTCCATTTGTCGACCGATGCGTCCGCATCGATCCTGCTGGCGCTTTCCTGACTTGCCAGCATGCCAAGCGTCATCGACCGCCGCCCGAAGGGCGTCGATACATATTGAGGCTCCATGTCCCTCACCTTTTTTCAAGGCAAAAGAAATCTACCACCCAAAAGGATGCCGAAGATGCTTGACACTGATTCGAGGAAGTGCGATTCTCAGATTGTCCAGATATGAGAAAGGCTTCCGCGACGGCAACGTTCGGAGGCTTTTTTCTTTTGCGGCCTACTCTCCTGCTTGCAACTTGCCGGCCTGATAGGCTTCGTAAAGCTCATCGAGACGGCGTGAAATGTAAGCGCCGAAATCCGGCGCATCGCCTGTTTTCAACGCGATCGTGAAGGAATTGCCGGCGCGTCTGATTCGGCCGGCAATCTTGCCGCCGTTCTTCGGCTTCCAGTCATATTCGGAGGGCTCCGGCTTCGCCTCTTTCCTGGCAAGTTCGGCGACCAGAAGCTCGAATCGGCGGTCGCTCTCCTCCGCCCTGAACCCATCCGAGGCGATAAGCTTCGCAAGCCGCGGCGCCGCCGTCCCATTCCAGACCTGGGCAAGCGCCATCCACTTGCGTCGTCCGATCCCGGGTGCGGCCCCCACCGACCTGATGATCTCGGCCGGAATGGCCCTGGCGACCGACAACAGCTTCGATAGCTCCGTCTTATCAGTAGACAGCGCCTTCATGATGACGGGACGCTCAAAGCCCTTGATCTCAAGATTGAGAGCGAAGACGGCGCGTTCGATATAGGAAAGGTTCCGGCGCGCCGAATTCTCGATGCCCTGCGCAATAACGACATCGGTGTCGTCGAGCTGACGGACGATCGCCTGCACCTTGCGTCCGAGCAGCTTGACGGCCTGCAGCCGGCGATGGCCGTAGGCGATCTGGTAACGCTCGCCGACTTCGGGATGTCGCCGAACAAGGATCGGCACTTCCTGGCCATTGTCGGCAATCGACTGCACCAGCTCGTCCTCAAGATCGAGCGGATGGTCGGCAAGGCGGTCGCGGACGAAGGAAGAATCGATCAGATCGGGATCGAGTTCGACGATGCGCTCGCCGGAGAGCAAAGCTTCCTGCATCGCCCTGCTCTCTTCCTCCATGCGGCCGAGGGTCAGCGCCATTGTCCGCACCGGCCCGGCCGATCCGCGCGAAGACGGCTCCTCGTAGTTGGCCGCGGCCAACTCCTGCGCCGTATCGTCGAACAAGCCTTTCAGGCGATCGCGTCTACTCATGTGCGGCCCCAGGCTTTGTGAATGCCGGCAAGAACCTCGCCATTGGCAGCGTTGACTGATTCCAGCGCCCGGTCATACGTCGAGCGGCGCACCTGCCCCTTCTCAATTTCGTAAAGCGTCTGCTTCGTCAGCCCGGCATCTGCGATTGCTGTCGATTTGAGGATGGTTGCCGTCAGCACGTCGTCACCGAACAGGCTGCGCAGCAGCGCGACGATCTGCGACTGCGGCGCATCAAAGGGTTCGTGGCGGGTGACGACATATTTGATGAAGTCGTGCTGCAGGTCGCCGCCGGCCCTGCGAACCACAGAGAGAAGATCCGAGGTCATCAACAGGAACTGCGACATGGAGGCGACATCGACCATCTGCGGGTGGATGGTGATGAGCAGCGACGTGGCAGCGCAAACGGCACCGAGGGTGAGGTAGCCGAGCTGCGGCGGGCAGTCGATCACCACCACGTCGTAATCGGCCTCGACCTCGGCAATCGCGACGCCGACGCGGCGGAAAAACAGCTCGGCCGGCTTCTGGCGATCATTGAGCGCCCGCGGCGTCTCATGCTCGAACTCCATCAATTCGAGATTGCCGGGCACCAGATCGAGTCCGTCGAAATAGGTCTTGCGGACGATCTCCTTCAGCGGCTTACGAGCCGCATCGTAGCGAATGGCCCCATAAAGCGTATCGCCGTCGGAAAGATCGAATTCCGGCTGAACGCCCAGCATGGAGGAGAGCGAGGCCTGCGGATCGAGATCGATCGCCAGCACCCGGTACCCCTCCAGTGCCAGATATTGCGCCAGATAAAGCGTCGTCGTCGTCTTGGCCGAACCACCCTTGAAATTGGTGACGGCGACCGTCTGCAGCTTTTCGCCGGGGCGACGCCACGGGAGGTAACTCAGCGCATCCTTCGGCTTGAGGTTCGCCATGTAATGGCGCAATTCATTGATCTGCCCGAGCGTATAGGAGCGTCGACCATTTGAGGAAAGCTCCGGCTGCGGCCCCTTGCCATCCAGCGAAAGCTGGCGAAGATAACCATCGGAAACGCCGATCATCTGGGCGGCTTCGCCGGAGGAGAATGTGCGCAGCGTCTTCTGCGCAAGCGGCGGAAACAGCTTGTCGCGGAGCAGCTTCAGTTGGCGCGAAAGCTGGTTCGCATGCCGCTCGATCCGCACGTCCGTCGTTGATACGCTAATGTTGTCCAA
>NZ_CP101433.1:0-1064782 GCF_051124255.1 Rhizobium sp. YTUHZ045 | reverse complement strand
ATTGGTTTTCCCAAATAACTGCGCAATTTTGAACGAAAGCGCCTCAGTTGCGCAGTTACTATATGCCGCGATTCGTGGCTGGATTACAAATGCTTAACCAAAACACGCATCAGAGCCAGTAAAACGGGCTCCGAAACGCGGAGGTTTGGCGGATTGGACGGCGGTGATTCGCACCGCTCGCGATGCCGACGGGCAAGGCCTTCATTCTCGTTATGCATTTGGAATTCATTGCGTTTTTGCGGCACGCTCCCGCGGCACAGACAGGCTCAAGGTAACGGTAGCCGGTCATCCTTCAGGTTTTGTTGCCGTTGATCAGCACGACACATCAAAGCGTCGTGCGGTTTGAGAATGCTTGGGGCTTTCCGTCTTGCCGTTCGTACGGCAAACCGGCAATTTCACCGCGGCGATGGGCGATCGGTTTCGTCCAAATAGCGTCGGCCAACGCCACGCTTGCGGCGATATACCGGTGGTCATGGCACTATGTCCTTGATGAGCAGCCGACAATCCGCCTGGCTGCTTCTTAGTCCCGGTTAGCAACCACCGGCAAGCTTCCTTCGTTTGGAAGACGGGATTCAGTCTGCCGTGCGGCGGAGGCAAGGCGTCGCTTTGCGCGGATCGAATGCCATTGTTGGTCGATCAGGACCCCGATGAGAATCACGCCACCCATGACGGCGAAGTTCAGCGACGAGGGAATGCCGAGCAGGTTCACAAGGTTTTGCAACTCCTGCAACAGGACTGTGCCCAGCACGGCCCCGACGATCGATCCCTCACCGCCGCGGAGTGAAAAGCCGCCGAGCACGGCGGCGGCAATCGCGTAGAGCTCGTAGAACTGGCCATGGCTGGCCGGCGAGATCGAGCGCGTATACATGGCGAAATAGATCGCCGAAAGCGCCGTAAGCAGTCCGCAGATGACATAGGCCGTCATAATCAAACGGTCGGTCCGGATACCTGAATAGCGAGCAGCCTCTTCGTTCTTTCCAATCGCGTAAAGATAACGTCCGAAGACAGAGCGATGAAGCACCAGCCACATGGCTACGGCAATGACGACCATGGCAATGAAGGTGCTCGGAATGCCATAGAACCGCCCCGCGGTCAGAAACTCAAGCTCCGGAAAATTCTGACCGAAGGCAAATCCCGCCGTTCCGTCGGCCGTATAGAAGCGCGCCGCCCCGCGATAGATCAGGAGACCGCAAAGGGTGACGACGAAGGGCTGCAAGTTGAGCCGGGTGATGAGCCAACCGTGGACGGCGCCCATGACTGCGCCAAGCAGGAGAATGAGCGGTAACGCCAACGTCCAGGGCATATCTTGAACGGCAATGAAATCGACGAACAGTACGCCAAGAAGCGCTACGAGCGAGCCCACCGAAAGCTCGATACCGCCCGTAATAATGACAAAAGCTTGCCCCATCGACAGGATCCCGAACAGGCCGATCAGGTTGGCGGTGTTCGCAAGGTTGATCGGCAGCAAGAAGCGTGGGTTGATGATGGCGACGACGACGCCGACAACGATGATCAAAAGCAGCAGTCCAAGATCTTTCTTGATCATTCGAGACCCACCCCGATACCATAATGGCCGCAGCCGCTATTTTACGCTTTTGCCGACAGCAAGCAAAAGGACGCTTTCCTGGCTGAATTCGTCCTCTTCGAGAATGCCGGCGATCTGGCCCTCGTGCATGACGGCGATGCGGTCAGAAACGCCAATCACCTCTTCCATGTCGCTGGAGATCATCAGGATCGCGACACCGGCATCCGCAAGCGCTCGCATCAGGCCGTAGATTTCGTTCTTCGCGCCGATATCGATGCCGCGTGTTGGCTCATCGAAGATCATTACCCTCGGGCTCATCGACAACCATTTGGCCAGAACCACCTTCTGCTGGTTGCCACCGGACAGAGTGCCGGTTCGCGTCGAAACGGAGGGCGCTTTGATACCGAGACGAACACGCTGCTTTTCAGCGGCCTCGATCTCCCGTTCAGCGGAGACCATGAAGCGGCTAGAAATCCTGGGAAGATCGGCAAGGGTGATGTTCTGGGCGATCGGAAGATCAAGAAGAATGCCATTGCGCTTGCGATCCTCAGGCACCAGAAAGATGCCGCGGGCGACAGCGTCCCGAGCAGAACCGATCGCAATTTGGCGTCCGTCCTGCAGAATGGCTCCGCCGTAACTCCGGTCGATGCCGAAGAGTACCCTTGCAAGCTCGGTGCGGCCAGATCCGACGAGGCCTGCAAGCCCCAGGATTTCTCCGTACCTGATTTCCAGGTCAACGGGACGGCTGGGATAGGCCTCGGTGCGCACACCATTTACCTTCAATGCGACCGGGCCTGGCGAACGCTGCGGTTTTGCCGTCCGGGCCGCGAGCAACCGGCCGATCATCAGCTTGACCATCTGATCATGGCCAATGTCCATCTTGGCGAGCGTACCGACGAGCGTGCCATCGCGCAATACGACTACCCGGTCCGCTACGCGCTCAACCTCGTGGAGACGGTGCGAGATGAAGATCACACTGATACCATCCGCTTTCAGCGATTTGATGATGTTCAGGAGCCGCTCGGTTTCGGCCAGGGGGAGGCTGGACGTGGGTTCGTCGAAGATGACAAGCCTGGCCTTGATCGACAGTGCCTTGGCGATTTCCACCATCTGCTGTTCGGCAAGGGAAAGCGCAGCAACGGGTGTATCGGCGGAAAAATGTGCCCCCACACGCTTCAAGAGCGGGGTCACCATCTCGCGAAGCCGAGCGCGATCGACAAACTTGAAAGGTCCCGCTTTCAACGGCTCACGGCCCAGGAAGATATTGGCGGCGACGTCGAGATTGTCAAAAAGGTTGAGTTCTTGATGCACAAAAGCGATGCCGGATGCGATGCTCGTCTCCACGGTGAGGTGGCGAAGCTCTGCGCCATCGAGCAGGATCGTGCCCCGATCGGGAGAGATCACGCCGCCAAGAATATTCATCAGCGTCGATTTTCCGGCCCCGTTCTCGCCGACCAAGCCGATGACCTCTCCCGGCACGATATCGAGCGACAACCCGTCAAGCGCCACGACGCCTGGAAAAGTCTTGCCAACGCCGGAAAGCGAAAGGAACGGCGTTGCAGGCGCGTCCGGTGACGGGATGTCTGAGCTATGATTCATTGCCTGTCCATGACTGCGGGTGCTGCGGCATGAAACGTCTTTCGCGGCGGGGAGTACCCCGCCGCGAGAGAGAATTACTTTCCAGCCATGGCCTTCAGGTTAGCGGCATATTTATCGACGTCATCCTTGCCGATGATCACTGTCGGAATGATGATCAAGCCGTTGCTGGGAATACCGGACTTGTCGCCCTTGAGGTAGGCGGCCATCAGCTTCATCCCCTGATAAGCCCATTCGAATGGCTGCTGCACGACGGTTGCCGCGACCGTGCCTTCTTTGACGCCGCCGAGCGTGATCGGATCGTCGTCAAAGCCGACGACAGTGATCTGACCAAGCTTTCCGGCGTCGCGCAGCGCCTCATAGATGCGTGGCGTGTTATAAGAGTAGAAGCCGACCATGCAGGTCACGTCCGGGCTGGCCACCAGCGCATCCTCGACATTCTTTTTTGCGCGTGTCTGGTCGATATCGTCGCCGCGCACATCCGTCAGCTCGATCTTCGTGCCCTTAAGTCCGTCCTTCATGCCCTGAATGCGTTCCTTGGCGTTATCGGCGCCGAGGAGCCCGACAAAACCGATGCACTTGCCGCCATCCGGCATTGCCTTCTTCGCGATTTCGGCCGCCTGCAAACCGGCGTCGATATTGGATGAGCCGATATAAGCGACGCGGTTGGTCTGCGGCGCGTCGCTGTCGGTCGTGAAGAGAGCTGTTTGTGAGCCGATCTTGTTCAAGCCCTCGGTCTGAGTCTTGGGATCGACTGCGGAAACCATGATCCCCTTGACGCCAGCACTGACCAGGTCTTCCATCAGGCGCTGCTGGATGGCTACCGATGCCTGCTCAGGGTACTTAAGCTCCAGTTGGTAATCTGGCAATTCGGCCTGGGCCTTCTTCACGCCCGCTTCCGCAGCTTTCCAGAAGTCAGACGCTCCGTTGACGACGAAAGCAAGAGTCGGCTTGTCGGCGGCATTGGATACTGCAATCGGCGCCGCGCTCAGCATCAGCCCGGCAAGGAACAAGGCTGCATTCCGTTTCAGCTGTTTCATAATATACCTCCCGAGGGGCCGCAGTCGCATGGGCCCGTTTGCGATTTACGGCCGGCCGAATGCGCGCCCCCTCCTAGGGCCGCCGCAAAAGCGACGAGTGGCATAGGTTCCGATCGCCCTCTGACGGTATACAAGAATCTTAATTAGTAAATAGTATTATCAATGCGCATCAAAACATTTCATCGCGGAATAGCGAGAATGAAGTTCCAAAGTGAGGATTGCCAAGCGTTGCAGGTGCTCGCGCGATTGCCAGCACTTTCGGATAAGTGCTAATATTAATTTCCTAAAACGCAACTTCTTCCAAGATCCGGAGATCTTTCCCCCGAATGCGAAAGCCTAAGACCCAAAAGAATCCTGAAATGGATAAGCCCGCCCGCGTGACCATGATGGACATTGCCGCGGCGGCCGGCTGCTCACAGGCTGCTGTTTCCTTCGTGCTCAACGACACGCCCGGCACCCGCATCTCACAGCAGACTCGCGACCGCGTATTGGAGGCAGCGCGCGCCCTCGGCTACATGGGGACAAGCTATACCATGAAAGCCTCTTATTCGGGCCTGGACAACGTGATCGGTTTCGCCGTGGATCAGCTCGCTACCAGCCCGGAAGCGATCGTCGCGATCGAGGGCGCCCGCCAAGCGTCGTGGAATACGGGCAACGTGCTGTTGGTTACCCAAACGCTCGGTGATCCCGTCATGGAGCCAAAAGCAATCAGGGCGCTGACGAACGGGGGCATATCCGCACTCATATACATGACAATCTATACCAGAGAGGTCCAACTCCCCTCTTATGTCTGTGAACTCAACATCCCGACGGTATTGTTGAACTGCTACACGGCGGATCATGCCTTTCCAGCCGTAGTGCCAAGTGAAATCGCCGGAGGCCAGAGCTCCACCCGGCATCTGATCACGCACGGCCACCATCGCATAGGGACGATCACCGGTGAGATCTGGATGCAGGCTGCACAAGACCGGCTGACGGGATACCGCCGTGCACTAGCGACCGCCGACATACCCTTCGATCCAGAATTGGTCGTTGAAGGCGACTGGTCGGCCGGTGCCGGCTACGCCGCTACGATGCAATTGCTTGCTTTGCAGGAACCCCCGACCGCGATCTTCTGCCAGAACGACCGCACTGCAGTGGGATGCTACGAAGCGCTCAAAGATGCCGGGCTTCGCATTCCCCAGGACATGTCGGTGGTCGGTTACGACGACGAAGAAATTTCGAGACATCTGGTACCGGCCTTGACCACTTCGGTCCTTCCGCACCTCGCCATGGGTCAGTGGGCGATTGAACATCTCAACCTGCAGACCATGCCCGGCAAGCGCTATCCAATTACGAAGCTCGAATGCTCGCTGGTCAATCGTCATTCCGTCGCTGCGCCGAGGGCCAAGGCGCGGCATATCTTCGATGGGGCGCATGGGCCGCGATAGACTGGAGGTCGAGCCGGCGGGCACTGCACGGATGGAGCATGATCCCTCGTCTGGGTCTGCATCATTCTCTAGTTATTCAATAGGCTTCATCCTTTGGTGCGAAGACCAAACCGGCCGACAGTGTTGGAGCCGCCGCAAAAGCTTGAGCCGCCGCTGCAGGAGATTTGATGAATTCTGCCATAACGCAGGTCTTCGCCTCACGAACTGGGCGCTATCAATTTCAACGAGGGGAAATAGCTGCGATAGCGGCCGCCATCTCGCGTCAGGAGCGGCAGCTGCTGCACGGCGGCATGAGCGCCTATGAAGAAATCGGGAAGCACGCCGGTGCGCGTACCGCCTGCTTTGCGATATTGCGTGAAAACCTTCCCGGCGAGAAACAAAGCGGATCTCGGCATCGGCGTCATCTCGAGGGCAGCCTGTTCAACAAAGGCTTCCAGCGCCTCGATCCTGTCGTATCGAACCGCAAGTTCGGCATAGACTACATCGTTAATAAGCAGGGGGCCCTCGATACTCGCGGCTTCCAGCTGCGCAATAGACCAGTCCGACCATTCCGGGTCGTCGGTTACGAGGTCTAGGAGCACATTGGTATCAACAAGGGTCACGTTTCGCCGCGCGTTAAAGCCATGATAGCGTCGGTATCGAGGCCCTTGCCGGCATGGCCGCGCAGTTTCTCAAAGCGGCTCGCCGGCCGCTTCTTGTCGGCGCGCGTTAGAACCACACTGCCGTCGGCAGCACGATGAAAATCGACCTGGCTGCCAGGAACGATGCCGAGCATGTCCCGTACAGGCTTCGGAATGGTCACCTGCCCTTTCGCAGTAACGGTGGTGGTCATAGCGAACGCCTTTGTAATACTCTCCAAGAAGAAGGTATTACTTCATTCGGCAGAATTCAAGATGGCCGCTAAGCCGCCATCGATCGGTAGAGCCACTCGGAGAGCTTCTGGGTCGCCACGCGCGCGCCGACATGAGGCAGCAACACGTCACCTGTCAGTTCGACCCCGAAATACGAGGTGGAGGGATCGGTTATCACCTGCCGCTGGTCTTCGTTGGCGGCGAGATAGATGCGGGCGACGTCGTCGATGGCGAATTGTTCGGGGCCGCAGATCTCGATGATGTTGCCCAAGGGATGTCCTGTTGCCAGTTCCGCCAGGAATGCCGCGACTTCACGAGCTGCGATCGGCCTCACGGAGGCCGGAGGCAAGCGAACGACGTTGCCTTCGGCACCGATGTCGATCACGCCGTTGATGAATTCGTAGAACTGGGTCGAGCGGAGGATCGTGTAGGGGCGAGTTGAAGCTCGAATGAGATTTTCCTGCACCGCCTTCGCGCGGAAATAATCGCTTTCGACCAGGCGCGGCGTGCCAACGACGGAAAGCGCGAGATAGTGCCGGACGCGGGATTCCGCCGCGGCTGCGAGCAGGTTCTTCGTCGATGCCTTGAAGAAATCGAGCGCCGAACTGTCGCCGAAGGAGGCGGCATTGGTCACATCGACAACGACGTCGGCACATGTCATTGCCGCTTCCAGGCCCTTGCCAGTCACCGTATCGACGCCGAGCGACGGAGATGCCGCCGTGACGTCGTGGCCCGAACGCCGTAGATCCGCCGTCAGTTGCGTTCCGATGAGGCCGTTTGCTCCCGCTACCATGATTTTCATCTCGGCATCCTCTGTTGCATCGTCTGTATGCTTGCGCCGACGGAGATTGACCGCAGCGCCGGACGGCTTCCATCATGCTTGAGGTCGGACGTTCGAGACGCAAGGCATAGCGGAGCCAGCCCAAAGTCCAGAATGCTCCATCGCTTACATTCCCGCGCAATGCATGGGTTTCCATGAGTTGCGGTTGTGGTGCGCCAGGATTACGGTTCCAATATGAGCGCGCCGGCCCCGAAGTGGAAAACAACTGCTGTAGGAAACACTGACGATCCCCAGGCTTTGCCTGTCCGGCCGGAGCGGTTGATGGAGAGGGTCTGGTTGCACCGCCCGCCATTCCCGCGTCTGGGGCTTTTCTTCCTCGCCTATGTGCTCGCCTGCGGCTTCGCCCAATCTCTGGCGATCGTGCCTGGAACCGGCATTTCCATCTGGCCGGCGAGCGGGCTTTTCATCGCGACGCTTATTCTCAGTTCCGGATACAGCTGGCCCTCGTGGGTGCTGGGCGGCTGCCTGGCGGAGATGTTCAGCAATGTCCTGTGGTTTCACAGTCCACCGCTTGCCGCCTTCCTGATCTATGTCGGCAACGCTCTGGAAGCGGTGGCCGGCGCCTGGCTCGTGAACCGCACTCTGCAGCGGCCTGTGCGGCTGGAAAGCCTGCAGGAGGTGCTGACTTTTGTAGCGCTCGGCGCCGGGATTGCTCCGATCGTCAGCGCCACCATCGGAAGCGCAACGCTCGCGTGGTTTAGCATCCTCTCGCAATCCTTCCTGACGGCATGGCCTCTCTGGTGGATCGGCGATGCGACCGGCGTTCTCATCCTGGCGCCGCTGGCGCTCGTCGTGCTCCACAGCTGGCGGGGCAGACCGCAGCTGTCGACCACGCAATGGATGGAGGCTTGCGTTCTCGGCCTCATCTTCCTCGCCGTCGCCGTGCTTTCCCTGAGCGGCTACCTTCCGTTCGCCTATATCATCATGCCGCCTCTTTTGTGGGCGGCAGTCCGCTTCGAGTTCAAGGGCGCGGCAATATCGCTCGTGCTGCTGGCACTGATTACGGCGGTCTTCACGATAACCGGCGCCGGTCAATTCGCGGGCGATCCGGAGTCCCAGAAACACAAGCAGATCATGCTGCAGCTTTTTCTGGCCATCTCGGCGCTTTCGGCGCTCATCGTCGCGGCCATATCCCGCCAGCATCAACTGGCGTCGCTTTCGTTGCGACAAAGCGTTGACGCATTGCGCGAACGGGAGCGCGAGCTATCGCAACTGGTGGACATGGTTCCGAGCCATGTCTGGCGTCTGACGCCCGCGGGCGAGCCGACCTTCTTCAACAAGCGCATGGTTGATTTCCTCGGCCTTGACGTGGCCGATGCCGGCAAGCCGGATATGAGCCGCCTGGAAGCAGTCCTTCAAGCCATCATTCATCCCGATGACACCGCGGCGTTCAGAGAGTCGCTCAGCCATTGCCTCGTCGCGGGCGACAATTTCGCCATGCGGTATCGGCTGCGCCGCGCCGACGGCGTCTATCGCTGGATGTCGAGTCGCGCCGAGCCGATGCGCGATCAGGCGGGAAGCATCGTTCAGTGGTACGGGCTTTGTCACGATATCGACGATCAAGTCCATGCCGAAGAGACGCTGCGCCGGAGCGAACAGCAGTTGCAGCAGATGATCGACGCCGTTCCTGTCCGCATCTGGAGCGTGGAGTCGGCGGGCGGATCAATCTACTTCAACAAACGCTATCAGGATCACTTCCGCGCCGTCATCGCCGATTTCGACGCCGACGGCGAACCCCGCATCGACGAGTTGCTGCAGCAACTGATCCATCCTGATGAGGCGCCCGACGTTCAGCGCACGCTGCGCAAATGCTTCGAAAGCGGCAGCGGCACCGCGATGCGGTTTCGCTGGCTTGAAAAGGACGGCGTCTATCGCTGGGCGGAATGCAGGGTGGAGCCGCGGCGGGACGACGACGGCAAGGTCGTGCAATGGTACGGCGTTTCCCTCGATGTCGACGAAGAAGTGCGTGCGCTCGAGGCACTACGTGACCGCGAGCGCGAACTGTCACAGCTCGTCGACATGGTTCCGGTTCACATTGCCCGCATGGCGCCGAATGGCGAGCCAACCTTCTTCAGCAGGCGCACCCTGCAATCCATCGGGATGGATGATGTCGCAGCCTGGGACAAACCCGATCTCAGCCGTTTGGCGGTGCTCATCGGAGCAACCGTGCATCCCGACGATGGACCTCGCATGCGCGAGGTGCTCGGTCGTGCGCTCGCGACCGGCGAGCCCTATACGATAAAGTATCGCCGGCGCCACGCCGACGGTGCGTATCGGTGGATGGAGGGGCGCGCAGAGCCGTTGCGGGATCAAAATGGAACGATCGTGCAATGGTATGCCGCTGCGGTCGATATCGATGACGAGGTGCGAGCGCAACAGGCACTGCGCGAGCGGGAACGGGAGCTGTCGCAGCTCGTCGACATCGTGCCGAGCCTTCTCTGGCGCTTGAATGCGGATGGCGAGCCGACTTTCTTCAATAAGCGGCTGATCAATTTTCTCGGCCCGGACATTGCAAACCCAGAAAAGCCCGGCACGAACCGGCTGTCCGCCATAATAGAAGCCGCCATCCATCCCGACGATGCGGAGAGCCTTTCCGAGGCGCTGAAGCATTCCTTCGCCACCGGCGAGCGTTTCTCGAAGCAATATCGCCTGCGGCGCGCTGACGGCGTCTATCGCTGGGTCAGAGGCAGCGCCGAGCCGCTCAGGGACGAGAGCGGGCAGATTATTCAGTGGTATGGCCTGACGCATGACATCGACGATCAATTGCGCATCGAGCAAGAGTTGCGCGAGAGAGAGCGTTCGCTTTGGCAGATCGTTGAAACGCTGCCAGCAATGATCGATTGCGCGGCGCCGGATGGGGAGCCGGTCTATCGCAATCCACAGCTGCGCGACTTCCTCGGATACAGGCTCGAAGCGCTTGATGGAACGGGAAAAAGCCGGCTGGACGGCACGCTCGATGCCGGCGTTCATCCCGACGACGTGGCAGGGGTCAAGGAGAACTACGCCCATTCATTGCGCACCGGTGAGCCCTATGCGCGCAGGCATCGCCTGCGGCGGTTCGACGGCGAATACCGCTGGGTCGAGACGCGCGCTGCGCCGATGCGCAATGCCGAAGGCGCCATCGTCCAATGGAATGTCATCTGCCTCGATATCGACGGCGAGGTTCGGGCGGAGGAAGATCTGCGTCAGGCGCGAGAGGGTCTCGCGCGAGCGAGCCAGGTCGCGAGCCTTGCCGAGCTTTCGGCCTCCATCGCCCACGAGGTGAACCAGCCGCTCGCTGCCGTCGTCGCAAACTCACACGCCTGCCAACGCTGGCTCATGGCCGAACCGCCGAACATGGAGCGTGCCCAAAGGACAATCGAGCGCATCATTCGGGACGCCAACTCGGCCGCGGATGTCGTCAGCCGCATCCGCGCCCTGTTCAAACAATCCGCAGACAGGAGGGTTCATACGACGATGCCAGACATCGTCAACGAAGGGCGCAACCTCATGGCTGACGAGATGGCGCGCCGTCACGCCCGCATGGTTTTGCAGATCGACGGCAACCTCCCGCCGATCTCCGTCGATCGCACCCAGATCCAACAGGTTCTGATCAATCTCATCCGCAATGGCATGGAGGCAATGGAGGCCATTGCCGGCGACAGGGTGATCGAGGTGCGCGTGCGTCACATCGGCAATGCCGTACAGACGGAAATCAGCGATCGTGGCCAGGGGATTGAGTTTCCCGAAAAAATGTTCGAGCCGTTCTTCACGACGAAGGAAGACGGCATGGGCATGGGCCTGGCGATCTGCCGCTCGATTGTCGAACTGCATGGCGGACGGTTGTGGGCGGAGCAGAACAATCCGCGCGGAGCAACGTTGATCTTCACATTGCCCATTGAAACACAGGTGGCGTCATGACGGCGGACGACCATATTGTCTTCATCGTCGACGACGATGAACGCATTCGCGAGGCGCTCGGCGAGCTGCTGGACTCGCATGGCATACGCGCCATCGCCTTCGAGTCGGCCTGCAACTATGTGAAAGCGGACAAGCCGGATGTCCCCGCCTGCCTCATCCTCGATATTGAACTGCCCGATATCAACGGCCTCGACCTGCAGAGGCAGATAGCCGACGGCGATCATCCGCCGATCGTTTTCATCACCGGACATGGCGATATCCCCTCCTCCGTGCGCGCCATCAAGCGCGGCGCGGTGGATTTCCTGACGAAGCCGTTCAGCGACGAGCACCTGATGACGGCAATCCAGGCGGCGATCGCCCAGGATCGGGAAAAGAGGACCGAGCGCGCCGAACTCGGCATGCTGAGGCAACACTATCTCGACCTGACACCGCGTGAACGCGAGGTGTTGCCGCTCGTCGTCAGCGGCCTTCTCAACAAGCAGGCGGCGGCAGAACTGGGGATCAGCGAAGTCACGCTGCAGATCCACAGAAGAAACGTGATGCAGAAGATGGCGGCGGCATCGCTCGCCGACCTCGTGCGCATCGCGGAGAAACTGGAAATACCGATAACCCACTCGCGCCGGGTGGGAGGGAATTGAACATGAACAAGACAAGACATGTCGTGGCAATTGTCGATGACGATCCAAGACTCCTTGAATCGATGAGCGACCTTCTGGAATCGGCGGGCTATGTAGCCCGCGGCTTCTCGTCGGCAGGCTCGCTGCTCGTCAACGGACTGTCGGACCTCGATCTGCTCATCACCGATATCGGAATGCCCGGCATCGACGGCTTCGAACTCCGCGATCTCGTCAGGAAGTCACGCCCGGAGCTGCCGGTTTTCCTGATTACGGGTCGCCACGAGATCGCAGATCAGGGCCGCGCTCAAGGCGCCGGCGGATTCTTCCGCAAGCCATTCGATGCCCAGGCCCTGATCGCGGCCATCGCCAATGCCTTACACAAATCGAGAGATGGAGGGTGACATGAGGGTTGACCAGCCGTTCGTTCGTAGATCGGCGCCTTTGTCAGCGCAGCGTGAACGTGAAGAGGATCAGCCGCTCGTCATGATCGTGGACGACGACGCATCCATTCGCGAGGCGCTGTCGGAGCTGATCCTGTCGGCCGGTTTTCAGCCGGTCAGCTTTGCTTCGACGCGCGAACTGCTCGACGCGGATATATTGAACAGACCCGGCTGCCTGATCCTCGATGTGCGCATGCCGGGGGCAAGCGGTCTCCATCTGCAGAGCCATCTGGCCGAGAACGGCATTGCCAAGCCGATCATCTTCCTGACCGGCCATGGAGATATCCCGATGACCGTCCAGGCGATGAAAGCCGGCGCCGTGGATTTCCTCACTAAGCCGGCGCGGGATCAGACGCTGCTTGATGCCGTAACCGCCGCCATTTCAATGGACAGCGAACGACGAGCGGAAGCGGCGATCGCCAATCGCAATATCGAACGGCTGGAGACGCTGACGCAGCGCGAGCGGGAGGTTCTGCACGAAGTCGCACGCGGGCGCCTCAACAAGCAGATCGCCTTCGATCTCGGCATCAGCGAAGTGACGGTCAAGCTGCATCGCAGCAACGTCATGCACAAGATGGAGGCCGCCTCGATCGGCGAACTGATCCGGGCCTGGGAAACATTGCCGGCGCAGATGCGTCAGGCGGGGGCGCGTTAGCTTTTAATCAAGGTGCCAAGAACGCCGGCTGTCCATTTGATGCACGCCGTATCCGATTCACGCCAAAAAAGACGATGCGGCGCCGGCAATGGGTTTCGGCCCCGCACGCTTGCGTTATCTCTAAATTAAAGTTCGGGGATATGACACCGTACCCGGCTTTGGTTCCCCAAAGGAGATCTCGCCTTGAACAATCAATCGTCAGTCGCGCCTTCCCCTAAAACCAATGCCTTCGACACCGAAGCAACCTTCCTGTCGGCTATCGGGAATTCCAAACGGCTTCACATTCTGCATCTGTTGAGCGAAGGAGAAATGTCCGTAACAGTCCTGGCTGACGAAGTGGGATTGAGCCAATCTTCGACGTCTCAGCATCTGGCAATTCTTCGAGACCAGGAACTCGTGCAAACACGAAGAGCTGCGCAGACGATCTACTATTCACTTCAATCTGACGGGGTCAGGGCAATGCTCGATACGCTCGCGGACATCTTCGGATCTCATCGCCGTACGGCGGCAGAACGTGCCCGAGCCGTCGGCACCTGACGCCAATGGCGGAACGCTGATCTTGCCGCTCATGATTGGTCTCCAATTCTGCTGACATGCCCTTCGACCGCGTCGATCGCTGATGTACGTTTGATGTACGCCTCCTAGACCACGGTGTGATTACGCCTCCATTGCGAATGGAGATAATGAACCACATCGGGAACGGAACGAACGGCCCGGCGCATGGAGGCGATCATGGACGTATATGAGGCAGTCACAAGCCGACGGTCGGTGCGCGGATTTAAAGACCAGCCTGTGGCGATGGAAATACTTGAGCGGGTGCTGGCTGCCGCGGCATGGTCCCCGTCAGGATCGAACATCCAGCCGTGGAATACCTACGTGATGACCGGCGCGCCGCTGGCCGAACTCAAGACATCAGCCGTCGAGCGCGTGGCGCATGGCGACGCCTGGGACAAGCGGCAGTATGAGATGTACCCCTCCGTGCTGAAGCCACCCTACGGCGAGCGCCGCTCCGCCTTCGGCAAGGAACGCTACAGCGCACTCGGCATTGCGCGCGAGGATTGGGAGGCGCGCCAGCGGGCAGCAATCGCCAACTGGAACTGCTTCGGCGCGCCAGCCGCCCTGTTTTGCTACATCGACCGCGACCTTGGCCTACCCCAATGGGCCGACGTCGGCATGTATCTGCAGACCGTCATGTTGCTGCTTCGCGCCGAAGGACTGCACAGTTGCCCACAGATGGCATGGTCGCAGGTTCGCGAGACGGTCGCAGAGGTACTGTCGCCGCCCGATGGGCTGATCCTCTTCTGCGGCATGTCGATCGGCTACGAAGACCCTACGGTAAGTTACGCCCGCACGGGCCGCGCCCCGCTGGCCGAGACGGTCACGTTTATCGGCGAATAGTTGCTTGACCCAAAGGACAGAGACCCCATCGAGAATTCCGCGTATGATATGTCCTTTATCATGCGGGATACTGGAGAACGCCATGACCACGCATAAAGTAGGTTATCTTATCGGCAGCCTCGCCAAGGGTTCGATCAACCGCAAGCTCGCCAAGGCGTTGGTGCGCGTCGCCCCGCGGGAACTTGAAATGTCAGAGATATCCTTCAAGGACCTGCCACTCTACAGTTACGATTACGACGCCGATTACCCTCCGGCCGGCAGGGCATTCAAGGCGGCAATCGCGGCCGTCGACGCCGTGCTGTTCGTGACGCCCGAATACAATCGATCCATCCCCGGCGGGCTGAAAAACGCAATCGACTGGGCGAGCCGTCCCTACGGCACCAACTCGTTTACACGCAAGCCGTCGGCGGTGATCGGCACATCGCCGGGCGCGATTGGCACAGCCGTGGCCCAGCAGAATTTGCGCAGCGTGCTCAGTTTCTGCAACTCTCCGCAGATGAATGCGCCGGAAGCCTACATCCAATTCACTCCAGGGCTGATCACCGATGACGGCGAGGTCACGAACGAGAGCACCGCCGATTTCCTGCGAACGTTCATGCAGGACTTCCACGTCTTCATCGCGAGGGTTCGCTCAGTGCTGCCGAAAGACGCCTAGAGGCGCATGGAACTGGATCGCGATGTTCATGCAATGCCGGCAAACGTCGCCCCGCGGAAGCTGGCCGCGTCAATCCGGCGGCCAGCTCTCATTTAGCGTGTCACGCCCTCAAGCGAAGGCATAGGAGCCGTCCGGCCGCTTCGGCACACGCCGCTGCCAGTGGATATAGCCTTCCTCCTCCATTGCCTTCTCGTCCATCTCGACGCCCCAGCCGGGCCGGTCGGGGCGCAGCTCGAGATAGCCGTTCTTCGGCAGATAGGGATCGACCACATAGCGGGTTTCCCCCTGCCGCTTCTCGATATCGAGGCCGCCGTAGACATAGGCTTGGCCCTTTGGCAGCCGGTATTCGAGGATGCGGAAGTTCTGGGCCGCGGCCGAAAAATGCACATTGACCGCCGTCGCCAGCGGTCCCATCGGGTTGTGCGGAGCGACACCGACGAAATAGGCTTCGGCAAGCGTGGCGATGCGGCGCATTTCGCTGATGCCGCCGACGACGCAGATGTCGGGCTGGATCAGATCGGCGCCCTTGACCTGCAGCAGCCGCAGGAATTCGTTCCTGTTATAAAGCGACTCGCCGGTGGCCAGCACGCAGTTGAGCCCCTGTTTCAGATCGCCCCAGGCATCGATATTCTCCGGACGCAGCGGCTCTTCGTAGAACAGCGGATCATAGGGCGCCAGTGCATTGCCGAGTTGCCTTGCGGCGATCGGTTCGAAAATCTTTGCATGAGCATCGAAGGCGATCTCGTATTCGTCATTGACCGTCTCGCGCAGCGAGCGGAAATAATCGGCCGAGGCTTTCACGACATTCCCCCAACGATGGGCATGCATGTCGATACGCCAGGGGCTGAGTTTGAAGGCCGTGAACCCCCATTCCTCTTTCAGGCGATCGAACTCGTCGCGAGCAGCGGGCGCGTCGGGGGCGGTATAGACCCCGGCATAGACCTTGATGCGGTCGCGTACCTCGCCACCTAATAGTTTGTAGACCGGGACATTCGCGGCCTTGGCCGCCAAATCCCACAGGCAATGGTCGAGCGCGGAAATCGCGGCAAGGCCAAGTGCGCCAGGCGGGAAGCGGCTCTGCTGGATTAGCAGGTTGACGAGATAATCGACGCGTGTCGGGTCTTGGCCGGAGAGAAAGGCGTAGAGATAGTCGAGCAGCGGCGGCAGCGCCTTGTCGGGGCCGTGATTGTAGCATTCGCCCCAGCCCGTCAGACCGTCGTCGGTATCGAGTGCGACGATCACGCGGGGCCGGTCCTTGTCGCGGGTCATGAACACCCGCATGCGGTCGATCTTCATCATTCTGTCCTTCTAGCGATTGAAATAACTGCGGCGCGCCACGCGCGTCTGCACGTAGAGATGCTCGTTGTAGGTTCCGGGATTGTCGGAACCCGAGGTCTCCGGCACCGCCACGGAGACATTGCCGCCGCTCGGCTGACCGACATGCATGAGAAAAGTTCTGATACCGGTGATCTTCATCGCTGCGAGCTCCCGTTCCTCAGACTGTCTGGAGCGACATAGCGGAAGCGCCGCGAATGATCGCGGTCCCGTGGATCGGGGCGCGGAATGGCTGATATGAGCGCTTGCGTGTAGGCGTGCTCTGGCGTGCGGCAAACCTTCTCCGCTTCGCCGATTTCGACGAGCTGGCCCTTGTACATGACGCCGACGCGGTCGCACATGTAGCGGATGACGCCGATGTCATGGCTGATGAAGATGTAGGCGAGCCCGAGTTCGTCCTGCAGGCGCATTAGGAGATCGAGCACCTGCGAGCGCACGGAGACGTCGAGCGCCGAGGTCGCCTCATCGGCGACGATGACGCGCGGATTGAGGGTGATGGCGCGGGCAATGCCGATACGCTGACGCTGGCCGCCGGAGAAGGCGTGCGGATAACGTTCGCGCGCCCTGGGATCAAGGCCGACCTGCTCCATAAGGTGGCAGACGCGCTCGTCCAGCGCCCTCCCCTTGGCCATGCCGTTGACCAACAACGGCTCGCCGATGATCTGGGAGACGGTCATGCGCGGATTGAGGGAGCCGAAGGGGTCCTGGAACACCATGCGCAATTCGCGGCGCGCGGCGGCAAGCGTCTGACCTTTTGCCGTTGCCAGGTCGATGATGCCGCCATCGGCCCGGCGATAGAGGATTTCGCCGGCGGTTGGATCGAGCAGCCGCATGATCGAGCGGCCCATCGTCGTCTTGCCGGATCCGCTTTCGCCGACAATGCCGAGTGTCTCGCCGGGCAGAAGCGAAATGGAGACGTCGTTCAGCGCTTTCACTTCGCCGAAATCCATCGACACGTTGCGCAGTTCGAGGATCGGCGCTTTCGTCCTGTCCAGCGGCGGGCGCGCCAGGCGAATCTCAGCCTTCTGCTCCAGCTTCAGCACCGAACCAATCAACATGCGGGTATAGTCGTCTTTCGGTGCGTGAAAAATTTGCTCGACCGGCGCATATTCCTTGGCGACGCCATTGTGCATCACAAGCACATCGTCGGCGATCTGCGCCACGACGCCCATATCATGCGTGATGAAGAGAACGGCCATTCCGTTGGCCTTCTGCAGCCGGGCGATCAGGTCGAGAATTTCGGCCTGCGTCGTCACGTCGAGGGCCGTGGTCGGCTCGTCGGCGATCAGCAGCTGCGGCTTGCAGGCGAGCGCCATGGCTATCATCGCGCGCTGGCGCATGCCGCCGGAATATTGGAAGGCATATCGATCCAGCGCTTTCTCAGGGGCAGGAATTTCAACCTGTTTGAGCAGCGATATGGCTTCCGCTCGCGCTTCGGCCTTGCTCATCCTGGTGTGAAGGCGAAGCGCCTCGATAATCTGGTTGCCGACAGTATGGATGGGCGACAGCGACGACATCGGCTCCTGGAAGATCATGGCGATATCGCGGCCGCGGATTGCGCGGATTTGGCGCCCGCGCGGATTGAGGCTGGTTAGATTGATCGAGCCGCCCTTCGGATGGTTCAGTGTGATCGAGCCGCCGGCGATGCGACCGGGCGCATCGACGATCTGCAGGATCGAGCGCGCCGTCACCGACTTTCCGGATCCGCTCTCACCGACCACGCAGAGCGTCTTGCCCGGCTCTATTGTAAAGGACAGGTCGTTGACGGCGCGAAAGACGCCGGTGCGCAGCGGGAATTCGACGGTGAGGTTCTTCACCTCGAGCAGCGGCCTGCCGGCAATGGGAACGATGTCGGTCATGCCGTCCTCATTTGTTGTAGGGATCGGCCGCATCGCGCAGGCCGTCGCCGAGGAGATTGAGCGCCATGACGGCGACCACGACCGCGCAGCCCGGCAGGAAGAGCCAGGGCGCCGTGGCGATCGAGCGAATGTTCTGGGCCTCGCGTAAAAGCACGCCCCAGGAGATTGTCGGCGGCTGCAGCCCGAGGCCCAGGAAGGAAAGAGAGGTTTCGGCCAGGATCATCGCCGGCACCGCGAGCGTGATCGAAGCGATGATATGGCTGGCAAAGCTCGGCAGCATGTGGCGAAAGATGATGCGGCCTTCGCGAACGCCATCCAGTCTGGCGGCGGCGACGAATTCCTCGGTGCGCAGGGACAGGAAGCGGCCGCGAACGACGCGGGCAAGCTGGGCCCAGCCGGTCAGCGACAGGATGATCGTGATCATCATATATTGCAGCGTCGCCGGCCAATCCTGCGGCAGCGCCGCAGCCATGGCGAGCCAGATCGGTATCGTCGGCAGCGACAGCACGAAATCTATCACACGCTGCATGAAGAAATCGATGCGGCCACCGTAATATCCGGAGATGCCGCCGATCACGATGCCGAGCATCAACGACAGGAAGACGCCGACGAGGCCGATCGACAGCGACACCTGCGAACCCTGCACCGTCCGGCTGAAGACATCGCGCCCAAGCCGATCGGCACCGAAGAGAAGCAGCGGCGTCGTCTTGTGGGGCGAGGCGATCAGATGGATGTTGGTGTTGAACAGACCGAACACGGAATATTCATAGCCGCGCCCGAAGAACTGGATGTCGATTCGCTTGGTCGTGTCTTCCTTGAAGATGGCGGCGAGAGTTTCCGGATCGCGGGTCAGCTTCATCGGATAATAATGCAGACCGAAGGAAAACCCGTCCTCGGTATCGATCAGATGCACTTTCTGCGGCGGGTGAAAGGTCGCCCGCGCATTTTGCAGGTTGGGATCGTTGATGGCGAAGAAGCCGGGAACCAGGGCAACGATGTACATCATCACGGTGACGACGAGCGCCACCATGGCTAGCCGATGCCGGCGGAAAGCCCACCAGATCAGCTGCCACTGGGATGCGACGGCGGCGCGGTCCGGCTGAATATTTGTGACGGCGATGTCGGCCATATCGGGCTCCTATTCCAACCGGATGCGGGGATCGACCAGCGCAAGCAGGATGTCGCTGATCAGAGAGCCTATCAGCGTCAGCGCGCAGATCAGCAGAACGAAGGCGCCCGCCAGATACATGTCCTGGGCCATCAGCGCCTGTAGCAGCAAGGGCGCCGCGGTCGGCAGATTGAGGACGATGGCGACGACAACCGAGCCGGAGATGAGATTGGGCAGCAACCAGGCGATCGTCGAGATGAACGGGTTGAGGGCGATCATCAAAGGATATTTCATCAGCAGCCGGAACTCCGAGAGCCCCTTTGCCCGCGCCGTCGTCACGTAGGGCTTCGGCAGTTCGTCGAGCATATTGGCGCGCATCACGCGGATGAGGCTCGCCGTCGAGGACACGGCAAGAATGATGACGGGAAGCCAGAGATGCGAGAAGAGATCGCCCATCTTTGCAAAACTCCAGGGCGCGTTCTCATATTGCGGCGAAAACAATCCCCCGACGTCCTGGCCGAATTCGACCGCCGCGATATACATCAGCACCAGCGCCAGCAGGAAGGACGGAACGGCCAGGCCGAAGAAGGTGAAGGCGGTGAAGAAGTAGTCCCCGATCGAATATTTGCGGACGGCGGAAAAGACGCCGATCGGCAGCGCGATTGCCCAGGTGGCGATCAATGTCGAAAGAGCGAGAACCAGTGTCAGCGCCATACGCTCCCAGATCAGATCGGACACCGGCTGCTGCCATTCGAAGGAAATGCCGAAGTCGCCGCGCGAGAGGATGCCCCATATCCATTTGAAATATTGGATGAGCATCGGGTCATCGAGGCCGAAGCGTTCGCGCAATTGTGCCGCGGTGTTCTGATCGACGATTTCGTTGGAAGCCGCCAGCGTCGCAATATAGGTCGTGACATAGTCGCCCGGCGGCAGCTGGATCAGCACGAAAGCGAGGAAGCTGACGGCAAAGAGCGATGGAATCATCCACAGCAAACGTTTGGCGATAAAGACCAGCATGGGCGCCTCTTGCATTGAGTACCGCCCTCCGGGCCTTACCGGCTCTCATCCCCGGCAAGGCATCGGAAGGCGAACCGAAGGAAGTGCCGTACCGTCGGGACGGCGCTTCATCAAAATCAGCTCGTGAAGGTGAACTGCTGCGGCATCGCAGGTCCCGGATTGGGCCAGGACCAGCTATCCGGCTGCTTCTCGGGAACATTGCGCAGATTATTGCGGATGATGCCGAAGCCGCCGACGGCAAGACAAAGGCCCACGGTCTCGAATTCCTCCGCGGCGATGTCGAAGATCTGCTTCATGATCGCGCCGCGTTTGTCGAGATCGGCCGTCGAACGCGCTTCGTCGAACAGCTTCATACGCTTCTTCTGGCTTTCCGGCGGCTCCTCGCCGCGCGCACCGTTTGACGTATACCAGAGCGTCCACGGAATGGCGTAACGCGAACCCTGCGGATGGAAGGCGAAGAAATCGCGCGGGTCGAGCATCGGGTCGAGCCCGCCCGGCCCCGGCCACACCTGCGCATCATGAGCATTGTCGTCGCCGCGGGTATAATAGAGCGCCCGCTCGATCGTATTGACCTTCATGTCGATGCCGATCTGCGACCAATGCGTCTTGACCAGTTCCAGGGCATCGACGAGATCGGGATAAAGCGTCGGAATGACGTCGACCGAGAAGAACACCTTCTGACCGTCGGGCCGAAGGCGAAAGCCGTCGGGCCCCTTCTTATAGCCGGCCTGATCAAGCATCGCGCCAGCCTTGTCGGCGTCGTATTCGGTGAATTGACGCGCATATTTCTCGTGATACCACGGATGGGTCGGACGCGGCCCGGCCTGATAAGGCTCACTCTGCCCGAAATACACGATGTCGATGAGTTCCTGGCGATTGATGCCGATCGAGAGCGCCTGTCGGAACGACTTATCCGCAAACATCTTGCGCATGGCAGGATCTTTGTGGGTGATGTTGAAGTAGATCTGGCACTGTTGCGAGGCGGAAGGCACGAGCGTCAATAGGCGATAATCGCCCTTCTGCATGTTCTGGGAGAGCGTCGGCTTGTTGGCCAGGACGCTGATGTGACGTTCCTGAATGTCGATCTTTCCGGAGATGACGTTGAGCATCAGCGACTCGACGTCTTGCGATATGCCGAAATTGATCTCATCGATGTAAGGAAGCTGGTTGCCTGCCGTATCGACCTGCCAGAAATATGGGTTCCGGGCCATGACGACGCGCGTGGCGCCGCCGACATAGGGCTCCTTGACGACCCAGGGATCGAGCGTCGGCTTGTCGACGTTGCCCCAGCGCGTCGGAATCTCGATGTCACCGCAGCGGCTGCGGAAGAGCTCCGTCCAGCTAGTGACGCCCGCCTTCTTGGCATCGGCTTCGATGTTGGGATTGTATTTCGGCAGGAATTGGCTGCAATAATGCTTCGGGAAGAGCGTCGGATGCTGGCCGAGTGGCGTGGCAAGGTTTTCGAGATAAAGCGCGTTGGGCGCCGCGAAGGTGAATTTCACCGTATAATCGTCGATCTTTTCGACCGTGACCGGCTTACCGGCAACGGCAAGCTGCGCCGGCGTCGCGCTGTAAAGCTCGGTGTTCTTCACGCAGTCTTCGATCGCGAAAACAACGTCGTCGGCGGTGAAAGGATGGCCGTCGGACCAGCGCACGCCTTCGATCAAATGGAAGGTGAATTGCGTCGCGTCGTCGCTGACTTCCCAGCGCTCGGCGAGGTTCGGCTGCACGGCGGTGAATTCCAGATTCCAGCGCACGAGGCTCTGGTTGCCGACCATGCGCAGAATGCCGTTATGGTCGGATGAACCGCGCAGGCCGCGGCGCAACGTGCCGCCATAGGTGCCGACCTTCTCGAACGGCGTTACCACCATCGGCTTCTTCGGCAGGCGCTCGGCCAGCGGCGGCAGTTTGCCGTCCTTGACCAGTTGCGCCAGCGCAGGCGCTTCCCCACCGGCGGCGAAGGCACGACCGGCGATGGACAGTGCTGCAGCACCAGCCATGCCGCCGAGAACGGCGCGGCGGGTGACACCGCGAGACAGAATTTCATTGGGCATCGATTCCTCCCCTTTTATGCCGGCACAGGCGGCTCCCGACCTGCCGTTTTGCGCCCTCCTCGGCGCTGGAACGAAACCATAGACACGTTCTCAAATGATTACAAGAGTTGACAGATAATTACAGATTCGATAGCCATGCCGCATCAAACACGACGCCAACCCATTGGCAATCCTGCCTTGGATAGGGATTGAAGACAGACCTGTCAGAAGCTGTATACAGGCCGCATCGCGGCCGGTGACGGCGCGACATCATCCCGGCGCATGGTCGAGTAGGCATATCCGGCTTCTGCTCGCCGGGCGAAGAGCCGATGGGGCGAATTCGTCACTTGGCGGGGGAGAAAAGAGCGATAATGACGTTTGCAGTCGATGCCGTTTCGAACCGGGGCGCAACGCGCTTCAGCGACATCATCTACGAGAAGATCGTAGGGATGATCGCGGACGGCAATTTTCCTGTCAACGAACGGCTGCCGTCGGAAACGAGACTTGCCGCCGATTTCGGCGCATCAAGACCCGTTGTGCGAGAAGCGCTCGAACGTCTGAGAGCCGATGGCCTCGTCGTTTCCCGCAAGGGCTCTGGTTCCTATGTCCGGCAGCGGCCGGATTCGTCGATGCTGAAAATGGTCCCGGTCGGCTCGCTTGCCGATGTCCAGCGGTTCTTCGAATTCCGCGCAGGTCTCGAGGCCGAAGCTGCGGAGCTTGCCGCGCGAAACTGGCAGCCGGCCGACAAGGAGCGGATCACGGAGGCGCTTCTTGCGATCGAACAATGTCTGAGGAACGGCGAACTCGGCGCCGACGAAGATCAGGCCCTTCACGACGCGATCGCGATGGCGACAGGCAATCAGTTTCACATCACCGTGCGCGAATGGTTCAAGCCACATTTCGCCATCGGCCATTCCGTAACGCGAAGCCTGAGCCTGAAACGGACGCCGGAGCAGATCCGCAGCGTTCAGGACGAGCATGCGGTCATCGTGGAGGCGATCTTCGCGCGACGGGAGGCCGAAGCGCATGACGCGATGAAGAGACACATACTGAATGCGCGCGCCCGCATGTTCCAGGGAGTGTGAACGACAATGGGAGGAAGGACGATGAGACGGATCGCAATGACGGGCGCCGCCGGACGTGTCGGGACGCTGTTGCGCCCGTTCCTCCGGCAGCATGTTGAGCATCTCCGCCTGATCGATATTCATGAGCCTACGGATCTGGGCGAGAACGAAAGCTTCGTCCGCGCCGATCTGTCAAAGCTCGAAGAGGCAACGGCCGCTTTGGGCGGCGTCGACGGTGTCGTTCATCTCGCCGGCCTTGCGGGCGGCGTTGATATCAACGCGATATTGCAGGCGAATGTGCTCGGCACCTACAATCTCTACGAAGCCGCCCGAATCAATAAGGTCGAGCGGGTCGTCTACGCCTCAAGCAACCATGCGACCGGCTTTTATCCGCGCGGCGAGGTCATTTCGCCGCTCGATCCCATGCGACCGGACAGTCCTTACGGACTTTCCAAATGCTGGGGCGAACTGGTGGCGGGACTTTATTACGACACATCGGGCATCCGCTCCCTTTCCATCCGCATCGGCAATGCCGGCACCTACCCAAACAGCGAGCGCACGATCGCGATCTGGATCAGCGCCCGGGATCTGGCGCAACTGGTGCGGATCGGCCTCACCCATCCGCAGATCGCCGCAACGGTTGTTTACGGTGTTTCCGACACCGACACGAAATGGTGGGACAATGATCTGGCGACGCGGCTTGGCTATCAGCCGCAGGATCGGCCGCGTGATCACGCCCGTATCGAGGACGGAGCGGAGGGGCGGGTCGCCCGCTCGTTCCAGGGCGGCGGTTTCTGCGAATTCAATCACGACGGCAACATCCGCATGCGCGATGCCGAGGGCCTCGTCAAAGATCTGGAGACGGTCTCGTGACGGCGCCGCGCATCATTGAACCGAAGATCCGTTCCGTGCTGCAGCAACCGCTGACGGTCGGTGAATCGCCGGTATGGGACGAGGAAACCGGCGCTCTCTGGCTTGTCGACATCCTGGCGCCGGCAATCCTGCGGCTTTCCCCGCAAGGCAAGGTCGATCGCTTCGAGATGCCGGCTGCGGTCGGCAGCCTCGGGCTCTGCGGCGACAACAGGATCATCGTTGGTCTGCAGACGGGCGTCCATCTCTTTGATTCTGTCTCAGGCGATATCGAATTTCTCTGCGATCCGGTCGGGCGCGACATCAATGGCCGTCTCAACGACGGCAAGGTTGGCCCGGATGGGCATTTCTGGGTCGGCTCGATCAGCGAGGCCAAGCCGCAGGTGAATGATGCGGCGCTCTTCCGCGTCGGCGCCGATGGCAGCACCCGGACCGTCGCAACGGGGCTAACGAGTTCCAACGGCCTTGCCTGGTCGCCGGACGGCCGGCGGATGTATCACTCCGACAGCCGACAGTGTTTTCTGCAAGCCTTCGATTTCGATCCCGCAACGGGCGAGCTCGGCGAGGGACGCCGCCTTCGCAGTTTCACGGAGGAACAAGGGCGGCCGGACGGGGCGACGACCGATCGCGACGGATTCTACTGGAGCGCCGGCGTTTCCGCCGGCCGCCTCAACCGGATATCGAGCGAAGGCGAAATCGTCGAAATCTACATTCTGCCGGTCGCAGCACCGACAATGCCGTGTTTCGGAGGGCCGGATTTCAGCACCCTCTACGTCACGAGCCTGTCGAGCGACCGCACCGGACGTTTCGAGGCGGGCACGGTCATCGCCTTCGATGTCGATGCGGAGGGGCTGCCGCCCTTCCGTTTCGGCTGACGATCAACTGGAAGAAAGCGAACGGGGGAGAAAAATGAGCATCGCGAGCATGCGCAAGGCGCTTAAGGGCGTGTCGGGCGTTCCCGTCACGGCTTATGACGCCGGGGGCGAAGTCGAGCCCCGGATTACCGCGAAGGTCTATGAGCGGGTGGCCGTGGCCGGCATTCACAACATCGTCGCGGCCGGCAATACCGGGGAATTTTATGCCATGACGCCGCAGGAGATCCGCACCGTCCAAGAGGCGGCAGTTGCAGGTGTCGACGGCCGCGCGCCGGTGACGGCGGCGATCGGCCGCTCCTTGCGCGAGGCGATCGGCATGGCCAGGGATGCGGCCGCGATCGGCGCATCCGCCGTCATGTCGCATCAGCCCGTCGATCCTTTCGCCGCACCATCGGCCCAGATCGATTATTTCTGCAACCTCGCCGATGCGTCCGCCCTTCCGCTCGTCGCCTATGTCAGGGCCGAAGGTTTCAGCGTCGCCGAGATCGTCCGCCTCGCCAATCACGGCAATATCGCCGGCATCAAGTTCGCCACGACCGATCTGATGCTGCTATCGAGGGCGATCCCCGCGGCCGATCCCAACGGCGCGCTGTTCGTCTGCGGCCTGGCCGAGAGCTGGGCGCCGACATTCACCGCAGCCGGCGCGCGCGGCTTCACCTCGGGCCTTGTCAACGTCGCGCCGAAGCTTTCGCTTGCCGTCCATGACGCGCTTGAGAAGGGCGATTTCGTTGCGGCCAGAGCAATCGTCAACAGGCTCGAACCCTTCGAGCGGATGCGCACCAAATTCCGCAACGGCGCGAACGTGACCGTCGTGAAGGAGGCCGTCACCTATTTCGGCATTGAGGTTGGCCCGGTGCGCGTGCCGGGATTGCCGCGGCTCGATCAGCATGACACCGAGGAATTGCATCGGTTGCTGCAAGGCTGGCAGGCTGGCGGCGACATTGAGGTCCAAGCGGACAAGGAGTCCATAAAGGCAGCCGGCTGAGCCGGCACGAATTTCCACAAGCAACAGGCGCGGGATGGCCGCGCCACAGGATTGGGAGGTCTTGAGATGCTGAAACAGCTACTGACGACGATCGCGATGACAGGCGCCCTGATGGCGGCGCAGCCTAGCCTGGCGGCATCGCCGCCCAACATGCTTGTCATCGGCACGAATCTGACAGGTATCCGCACGCTCGATCCGGCTCAGAACAATGCCCGCACGGTATCCGAGCTGATCTCGAACCTCTACGACAATCTCGTGCAGCTGTCGCCTGATGACCTCAAGACGCTGAAGCCGATGCTTGCGACGAAATGGGTCGTCTCGCCCGACGGTAAGGTCATCACGTTAACCCTGCGCGACGACGCGGTCTTCCAGAGCGGCAACAAGGTCACCGCCGAGGATGCGGCCTGGTCGATCCAGCGCGTCATCAAGATGGGTCAGGTCGGCTCCACCGACGTCGCGCTCTGGGGCTTCACTGCCGATAACGTCGAAAAGCTCGTCCGCGCCAAGGACGAACACACGCTGGAGATCGAGCTGCCGCAGGCGGTCAATACCGACCTTGTGCTCTATTCGCTGGCAGGCGCCTCGATCGGCATCGTTGACAAGAAGACGGTGCTGTCGCATGACGCGAACGGCGATTTCGGCGGCGCCTGGCTCTCGGCCAATTCCGCCGGCAGCGGCCCGTTCAGCCTGGCGCAGTGGCGACCGAACGACGTGGCGATCTTCAATGCGCAGCCGAAATACTGGGGCGGCAAGCCCGCCATGGCGCGCGTCATCGCCCGCCATATTCCGGAATCCGGCAATCTCAGGCTTCAGCTTGAAGCCGGCGACGTCGATGTCGGCCAGTATGTGGCAAGCGGCGATCTCGATGCGCTCTCCACCAACAAGGATATGATCATCGAGAACGTTCCGGGTCTCGGCTTCTATTATATCGCCCTCAACCAGAAAGATCCCGATCTGCAGAAGCCGAAGGTTCGCGAGGCCTTCCAGCACGCTTTCGACTGGAAGGCGATCTCCGGCAATATCATGCGCTATACCGGCTTTCCCTGGCAGTCCATGATCCCGCGCGGGATGATCGGCGCTCCCGAAGAGGCTGATGTCCGCTACGATTACGATCCCGCTAAGGCCAAGCAGTTGCTGGCGGAGGCCGGATATCCCAATGGCCTGAAGAAAGTGCTCAATCCGTCGGGGGCACCAACCTTGCCTTTCGCAGAAGCGCTGCAGGCGAGCGCACGGGCGGCCGGCTTCGAGCTCGATCTCGTGCCTGGGGAATTCACGCCCGCCTTCCGCGAGCGCAAATTCGAAGTGCTGCTCGGCAATTCCGGCGCCCGCTTGCCCGATCCCTTCGCCGTCGCCACGCAATATGCCTTTAACCCCGACAACAGCGACGAGGCACGTCTCGGCAGCTATTATCTCTGGCGGACCGGCATGAAGGTGGACGAGCTCAACACGCTCATCGATCAGTCGATGAAAGAGCGCGACACGGGCAAACGCACTGACATCTTCAAGAAGATGGACGGCATCTATGCCGGCATGGCTTCCCCGCTGGTCATTTTCTTCCAGCGAACCGACCCCTATGTCATGCGCGCCAACGTCAAGGGCTATCACGGGCACACGACATGGTCGACGCGCTGGCATGACGTGACCAAGGAGTAGAGCGCGTGGCGAGCGCCGATCTGACTTCGAAGCAGGAGGCAAGCCGCCAGCCGGCGGGAAGCGGGTTCGCCGAGGCGACCCCGCACCCCCTGCTGAGCCTGCTGCGGCGGCTGGCGGGACGTGCGGTGGCGGTCGTCACGACGCTGCTCGGCCTGCTCTTCCTGACCTTCTCGATGGGCCGCCTGCTGCCCGCCGACCCGGTGCTCGCAATCACCGGGGCGGAGGTCAGCAAGGAGGTTTACGACCGCGTCTATAACGAGCTGGGGCTCGGGCAGCCGATCTGGATGCAGTTCCTCTCCTATGTCGGCAAGATCGCCACAGGCGACCTCGGCATGTCTGCGACGACAGGCCAGCCGATCCTGACCGACCTGATGACGATCTTTCCCGCGACCATCGAGCTAGCCATCATCGCCATGATCATCGGGGCGATCGTCGGCATCCCGCTCGGCATCACCGCCGCCGTCAGGCGCGGAACCGTGATCGACCACATCGCCCGCATCGTTGCCCTTGCCGGCCATTCCATCCCGATCTTCTGGACCGGCCTGATGGCGCTTTTCGTCTTCTATGCGAAGCTGAAGCTCGTCGGCGCATCCGGCCGGGTCGACGTCTTCTACGAAGGCCTCGTCACGCCCATGACCGGCTTCCTGCTGATCGACGCGGCGATCCAGGGCCAATGGGACGTGTTTCACAACGCGCTCGGCCACATCATCCTGCCGGCGACGATCCTCGGCTACTACTCCGTCGCCTATATCAGCCGCATGTCGCGAAGCTTCATGCTGGAGCAGCTCAGCCAGGAATACATCATCACCGCCCGGGCGAAGGGGCTCGGCACCCGCAAGGTCATCTGGCGCCATGCCTTCAGGAACATCCGCGTGCAGCTCCTGACGATCCTGGCGCTGACCTTCGGCGGCCTGCTCGAAGGCGCAGTGCTGATCGAGACGGTTTTCGGCTGGCCGGGGCTCGGCCAGTACCTCACCCGCGGGCTGCAGATGAACGACATGAACGTCGTGATGGGTTCGGTGCTGACGATCGGCGCCGTCTTCCTGACGATCAACATCCTGTCCGACGTGCTCTATCGCATCCTTGATCCGAGAACACGGTGACGCCATGACGATCTCCACCGAAGACGCAGACAGCACCCATGCCGGCCTTCGCAACTGGCTGCGGGCACCGGAGCCTCAGGGGTGGTTTCAGTCGTCGGCGCAGCAGATCCATCAGGGCTGGCAGAAATTCAGCCTGCATCCGCTGGGGCTGGCAGGCCTCATCGTCATCGTGCTGCTGATCGTAGCGGCGACCGCTGCCCCGTTACTGACGAGCTACGATCCGATCGTCCAGGATATGGCCGCACGGCTTGCGCCGCCTTCGGCAGAACATTGGCTCGGGACCGATAATTTCGGCCGCGACGTCTTTGCCCGTGTCATCTACGGCGCGCGCACGACGCTCTATATCATCATGCTGGTGACGATCATCGTCGCCCCGCTCGGTCTGCTGATCGGCACATTCTCGGGCTATTTCGGCGGCATCGTCGATGAAATCCTTATGCGCATTACCGATATCTTCCTTTCCTTCCCCGGCCTCGTGCTGGCGCTCGGTTTTGCCGCCGCCCTCGGCCCCGGCATCACAAATGCGATCATCGCGATTTCGCTGACCGCCTGGCCGCCGATCGCGCGGCTGGCGCGCGCCGAAACGCTCAGCCTGCGCAAGGCGGATTACATCGCCGCCGTACGCTTGCAGGGGGCGACCTCGCTCGCAATCATCACTCGCCACATCCTGCCGATGTGCATTCCCTCGGTGATCGTCCGCGTCACGCTCAACATGGCCGGCATCATCATCACCGCCGCCGGCCTCGGCTTTCTCGGCCTCGGCGCACAGCCGCCATGGCCGGAATGGGGCTCGATGGCCGCAAGCGGGCGTGAGTTCATGCTTGACAGTCCCTGGGTGATCGCAGCGCCCGGCATCGCCATTGCGCTCGTCAGCCTTGCTTTCAATCTCGTTGGCGACGCACTTCGTGACGTCCTCGATCCCAGGGGGGCGGAATGACCGGGCTGATCGACATCCAAAACCTCGAAATCGCCTATGGCGGCGGCCATATGCGCGCGGTGCGCGGCGTGAGCTTCACGCTCGGACAGGAAAAACTCGGAATCGTCGGCGAATCCGGATCGGGCAAATCGACCGTCGGGCGAGCCATCATGAAGCTCTTGCCGCCGACGGCACAGGTCAGCGCCGATCGAATGCGCTTTGGCGATGTCGATCTGCTGAAGGCGGACGAGAAAACGATGATGACGATCCGGGGACGGCGAATCGGGCTCATCCTGCAGGACCCGAAATATTCGCTCAACCCGGTCATGCGGGTCGGCGAACAGATCGCCGAGACCTATAGCCTCCATCATCCCAAGGAGCGCACTGCGAAAGCTTATGACCAGGCGCTCGAAATGCTCGAAGCGGTCCAGATCCGCGATCCCGAGCGCGTCGCCCGCCTCTATCCGCACGAGATATCCGGCGGGATGGGCCAGCGCGTGATGATCGCTATGATGCTGATCGCCGAACCCGAAGTGCTGATCGCCGATGAGCCGACCTCGGCGCTCGACGTGACGGTGCGGCTCGAAATCCTGGCCCTGCTCGACGAGCTGGTCTTACGCCGCAATCTCGGCCTGATCTTCATCAGCCACGATCTCAACCTCATTCGCAATTTCTGCGATCGCGTCCTTGTCATGTATGCCGGCCGCGTCGTGGAAGTGCTCGATGCCCGCGATCTCGACAAGGCGAAGCATCCTTATACGCAAGGACTGCTGGCATCGCTGCCGAAGATCGAGGATCCGCCGGCCCGGCTGCCGATCCTGAAGCGCGATCCCGCCTGGCTTGACGAACTCGCAGTGGAGCCGCCGCGATGATCAGGATCGACAATCTCACCATCCGCTTCGGACACGGGCAAAGGCCTGTGGTCAGAGACGTCAATCTCGCCGTCGAGAGCGGCACGGCCTTTGGCCTGGTCGGCGAATCCGGCTGCGGCAAATCCACGGTCCTTCGGGCGCTCTCCGGCCTCAACGCCAATTATGATGGGCAGATCGCGCTCAACGGCCAAACGCTGGACAGGCAGCGCACCCGGCCCTTCTTCCGCCGGGTGCAGATGGTGTTTCAAGATCCGTACGGATCGCTCCATCCGCGCAAGACCATCCGGTCGCAGCTGCAGGAGCCGTTGCGCAACCAGGGTCTGGACAGGAATTCCGTCGATGTGAACGCCGTACTCAGATCTGTCGGCCTCGACCCGGCGCTGAGCTACCGCTTTCCGCATCAGCTCTCCGGCGGGCAGCGGCAGCGCGTGGCGATCGCCCGGGCTCTGATGCTGAACCCCGACGTCCTGCTTCTCGACGAACCGACTTCGGCGCTCGATGTCTCGGTCCAGGCGGAAATCCTCAATCTGCTTCAGGACCTGCGCGAAGAGCGCGGCCTCACCTATCTCCTCGTCAGCCACGATCTCGCCGTCGTCTCCCACATGTGCAGCCGCGTCGCCATCATGGAAGCGGGTGAGATCGTCGAACAGGTCGGTATCGAGGCCTTGCGAAAAGGCGCGGTCGAACATCCCTATTCGCAACGCTTGCTGCGGGCGAGCCGAATGTATGGCAGAGCGTAGAATTCCTCCATTTACCGCTGACAGAAAGCAGGTCGCAGTCTTCAACGACTGTATTCGCCGGCCGGCCGCTCCCACCAAGCGCACGCTTGTGGCGTCTGTACACAAGTGAACACTTGACATCGGCCGCTTTAAGGCTGAAGCCGCACCTGGCCGCGCATGCGCGGCCATTTTTGCGAGGATTCGAGGAATGAAGACCAATACGGCCGTCGCCAATGCCGGAAACCTGATCATGACTGGCGTCGTATTGATGCTGCTCGGCGATCTGCTGTTCGCGCTGAACGATGCGATGGGCAAGTGGTTGATGACCAGCTTTGCCGTCGGCCAGGTGCTGGTGATCCGCTCGGTCGGCGCCTTCATCGTGCTCGGGCCGATGATCCTGCGGCAGGGGCCGATGGCGCTCTTCCGCGTCGAGCAGAAAGGCTTGCAGTTCATGCGGGTCGCCATGGCGACCGGCGATGTTGCGCTGTTCTACGCCGCCGTCGCCTATCTGCCGCTCGCCGACGTCATGACCTTCTACATGGCCGGGCCGATCTACATTGCGGCGCTCTCGCATTTCTTTCTCGGGGAAAAGATCGGCTGGCGCCGTTGGCTTGCCGTTCTTGTCGGCTTCGCCGGCGTCGTTATCGCGCTGCGCCCTTCGACGGCGATGCTGTCGCTTCCGTCGCTCTTCGGCCTTGCTGGCAGCCTTTCCTTTGCACTCTCCCTGGTGATGAGCCGCTATCTCCGCTCGACCAGCGACACCACGCTTGTGACATGGCAGACGGTTGCGGCGCTTGCCATCGGCATCGTACTCAGCATCGGCCACTGGCAGCCGGCTACACCCATCGACTGGTCAGGCATGCTGCTGCTCGGTATCGTCGCCACTTGCGCGCATCTGCTCATCACCCGCTCGCTGAAGCTCGCACCGGCATCGCTGCTTGCGCCGCTGCAATATACGCTGCTGCTATGGGCGATCGTACTGGGCTACATCTTCTTCAATGACATTCCCGATGCGCAGATCATCATCGGCGCCGCAATCATCGTCTTTGCCGGTCTCTTCATCTTCCACCGGAAGAATTTGAAGGAAACGATTCCGGTCGAAGCCGTGCCGTCTGACGGTCATTGAGGTTCAATCCTCCCCGGGCGGCGGCTCCCAGCCGAAGACGCTGCGGCCTCCGAAATCGGCGGATTGGCGGAATTCGCCGGCGATGATCTCCTTAAGATCGGGACCCGTAACATAGCGTTCCATCTGCCGGGACTGATCGTCCAGGCGCTTCAGCGCCTGCAGCTCCTCTTCACGCCCGAGCCTGCCCTTCAGCACCGCCGATTTCATCACGCCGATCGTTTCGTCATAGACCTTGAGCGGCACCGGGAAGGGATGGCGATCCTTGCCGCCGTGGGCGATCGAGAAGCGCGCCGGGTCGGAAAAACGGCAGGGCGCGCCGTGTACCACTTCCGCCACCATCGCCAGCGCCTTCACCGTCCGGGCGCCGACGCCTGGAACAAGGAGCAACTCCTGAAAATCCACCGGCCCGCGGTCGGCCGCTGCCGCCAGATTTCCATGCAGGCGGCGCATGTGGACATCGCTCTCGCGCACGTCGTGATGAGCGGGCATGATGAGATGCGGCAGCATCGGCTGTGCAGCGGGTTCGGGCGCCGGCTCCTCCACACGCATCAGCGCGGCCGCCTCACGGATAATCCTGTCGGGGCCGAGGGTTGCCAGCAGATCCAGTTGGCCGCGCCGCGAGTGCTCTGCGCGTTTGTCGGCGAGATTGACGATTTCGCCCTGACTTCTGCCTTCAATTGCCGCATGCGGCGAGTCGACGAAACTTTCGAGCCCTTCCGACAGCCAGTGATAACGTCGGGCCTGACGCCGGTCACCGTTCATGCCCTGCTGCACCACCACCCAATGGCCGTCATCGGCGACGATGAAGCCGTGAAGATAAAGGTCGAAGCCGTCCTGAAGCGCGGCGCTGTCGACCTTCGCGATGAGGCGGCTCGTCGTCGCAAGGCCCTCCCCGTCAAGGCCGACGCGCTGGCCGATCGACACCAGCTCCTGAGGGGTCTTGCGCGAATGCGTGCCTCGGCCGCCGCAAACATGCAGGCCGAGCTCGACGGCGCGCGGCTTCAGCCCGCGCTTCAATGCACCGAGAACGCTTGTCGTAATGCCGGAGGAATGCCAATCCATGCCCATGACTGCGCCGAAGGACTGAAACCAGAAAGGGTGGGCGAGCCGACGCAGGAATTCATCGCGGCCATAATGATGAACGATCGCTTCTGTGATCAGCGTTCCCAGTCGCGTCATCCGGTCGCCAAGCCAATGCGGCACGCGTCCCCCGTGAAGGGGAAGGTCGGCACTGCCTGCTCGTCGTGACATTTCTTTTCCTACATCTTCTATGCCCATCCTCCCCGGCAGCAGCGTCCTGGTCGGAACCGCGCGAAATTTCAGGCGTTTGCTTTCAGTCAAATCGCAGAGGCAAACATGACCGCATTTCAAACCATGTCCGATCAACCGTACCTGACCCGAACAAAAGCGCAACATCCGAGCGGCGAAAAAGAGGGATCTACGGCATTGCGGCTCCAGGGACGTGCGGACAAAGCCGCCTTTCTGATCAATGGCAACACATATTTCGCCGAAGTCTCGCAGGCGCTGCGGCAGGCCCGCCGCAATGTGTGGATCGTTGGATGGGATTTTCATCCAAACATTCGAATGGAACCCGAAAAGTCTGAAGACACCTTGGCCGACCTGCTGCATGCGCTGGCAGCGGAAAATCCCGAGCTCGAAATTCGCATACTTATCTGGGCGCTCGGGCCGATCTATTCGGACAAATCGATAGATCTGCTTCGAAAGAAGAATTTCCCCAGAAATGCCAGAATCGATTTGCGTTTTGCTCTTCAAGGGGCGCTGCGCGGCTGTCATCACCAGAAGCTCGTCTGCATCGACGACAAGGTTGCCTTCATCGGCGGCATAGACTTGACGGCACGACGATGGGACACCAGGCGCCATCGCGCCAGGGACAGGCTGCGGCTCGATCCCGAGGGCGCCCCTTACGACCCGCTCCACGACGTGCAGGCAATGGTCACGGGTGACGCCGCCCGGCTGATCGGCGATATCGCCAGGCGGCGCTGGGAGGAAGCCACCGGCGAAAAGCACCTGGCGCTCGCCGACAGCATGCCGTTCGCCTGGCCGGATACCCTTTCCGTTTCGCTGCGGGACGTCCCTGTGGGTTTCGCCCTGACAGAGCCGGCGACCACCTGGCGTAGCGGCATCAGCGACGGCATCGCCTCGACCTTGGAGATCATCGCCCGAGCCCGGCGCCAGCTCTACATCGAGGCGCAATATCTCGCCTCCTTCCGGGTTGCCGACGCCATCGCCGCACGATTACAGGAAAGGGACGGGCCGGAGGTGGTCGTCATCTGCACGCGCAGCTCTCACGGACTGATCGAAAAGCTCGTCATGGGCGGCAATCGCGACCGTGTCATCCGCCGCCTCAAACGCGCCGATCGCGCCAACCGCCTGCGGGTCTACTACCCCGTCGTGCCTGGACCGCAAGTGGCCGGGCCGCAAGTCCCTGGGCAGTCAGTGCAAGCAGGCAGCGAGGTTGAAGTGCTCATCCATTCCAAACTGATGATCGCCGACGACGAGCTCCTTCGTATCGGATCGTCCAATCTCAACAATCGCTCGGAAGGCCTGGATTCGGAATGCGATCTGCTGTTCGAAGCTGAAACCGCCGAGCATCGCCGCGCGATGACGGAACTGCGCAATCGCCTGCTGGCGGAATATCTCGGAGTGGCTCCCGGGGCCCTTGCCGCGGCCTATGCACAAAGGGGCTCGATGATCGAGGCGATCGACGCACTCAACCAAGGGGCTCGCGGCCTCAGGGAATTTGCCGTCGAACTGTCTGGCAAAGTCTCGCCGATCGCAGGCACGGCGATCTTCGACCCGACCCGGCCCTTTCTGCTCTTACACCGACTGGGCCTCGGCGCGCTCGTCCGCCTTTTCGCTCGCACTGCGTGATCGTCGGAAGATGAATTCGCTGGTGACGAGGAGTGTGGTGCCTAGCGCCAGCGGGATGAAGAAGTAAGCGCAACGGAAAGCGATCAGCGCACCGATCGAGGCCTGTTGCGGCACGGCGTAGGAGACGGTCGCCTCCAGCACGCCGAGGCCGCCCGGGATATGGGTTGCCAGGATCGCCGAATTGGCGAGCACGTAAGCGGTGACGGACCGGAAGAAGGCAACATCGCCGAAGGTCGAGAGCATCTGGTGCAGACAGGCGGACACCAGCATGAAATTGATCGTCCCGACGCCTACCTGCGCCACCGCGATCGGGAAGCGCGGCAGTTGAAACGACCATCGCCACAGCCGCAGCTTGCCGCGGATGAAGAACGCCAGCCCAGCGTAGGCGGCCGGCACGATCAGAGCCAGCAGCCCGAGGGCCTGGGTGCTTTCCGCATCGAGACGCAGCAGACGTGCCGCGTCAGCTGGATTGACGATCAGCGCAAGGCCGCCGAGCGTGATGAGGCCGAGCCCCACTGTAACACCGCAGAACAGGATGATCTTTGCGACGTCCTCCGTAGTCAGTCCCCAGCGGGAATAGTAACGATAGCGGAAGGCGCCGCTACTCAGACCTGCAAAGCCGATATTGTGGCCGAGCGAAAGGCTGATGAAGGAGGCGAGCAGGATCCTCCGGTAAGGCAGAGATTTGCCGAGAGAACGGATCGCCAGCAAATCGAAACAGCTGAGGCATAGATAGGATGCCGCCGCGAAGAGCAATGCGGCGCCGAAGGTCGCAAAAGGTATGCTGCGGACCGATTGAACGATCTGCTCCAGGCTATACTGGCGGAAGATCCGATAAAGAAGAAAGCCCGCAATACAAAGGGCGGCAACGAGCAGTCCATTCCAGATTACGCTTTTCAGATTCATCGATTGTCCGTTTCCGAAGTGCGAGCCTCCGCGGCTCGATCATCTGGAACGATCAAAAGAGTTCTGTGTTCCCCTCGGGGAGAACGAGTCCCGTCTCTCGAGGGGAGATCAGTTTCAGCGGACCTATGCCGGATAAATCGATCAAGCTCCTGACTTATAATGTGCATAGCTGCATCGGCAACGACCGGAAGCTCGACCCCGGGCGGATCGCTTCGGTCATCGCCGAGGCTGAAGCCGATATTGTCGCTCTGCAGGAGGTCGACGTCCTCAGGCGCAGGACCGGCGGCGTCGACCAGGCCCATGCAATCGCCTCCCTTCTGAAGATGCAGGCTCATTTTCACCCGGCGCTCTCGATTGCCGAGGAGCAATATGGCGATGCAATCATCACTGCATTGCCAACCGGCGCGGTCAAGGCCGGCCCGCTGCCGTCCATCGGCGAAGCGAGGGGCGCGTTATCTGTCGAAATATTGGTCGGCGGCAGGAAGTTGCTCGTGGTCAATACTCATCTCGGCCTTCGAGGGCGCGAGCGCATTCGGCAGATGACGACGCTCTTGAATTCCGGCTGGCTGCGCGGCCCGTCGCACGAACCTGTCCCGAGCGTCCTCTGCGGCGATTTCAACGCCATTCCGTCATCGGCGACTTACCGGCTTGCTACGCGTTCATTGACCGACGCCCAGCTCGCAGGCAGCGAGGCGCCGAGAGCGACCTTCCCCTCCCGCTATCCGCTGATGCGTCTCGACCACATCTTCGTCACTGAAGACCTTGTCGTCCAACGGGCAACAGTGCTCCAGACCCGGCTGACGAGGGTCGCCTCCGACCACCTCCCTCTTCTTGCAGAAATCAGCTTCGTCTGATCATTCGCCAGCGCCGAGCGGCACGAAGTCTCCGGCAGAAAACGACATTCAACGTTGCCTACAGCGACATTGAAACGAATATTTCACTAGTTGTGCGTTATGAAATATTCATTCCGCTGATACGATATGTGTCGGGAAGGAGACGGATAGAGTCGATTCGAGCGGATCGGGACCTTCACTCGAGATCGGCTGTTTCCTGCAGAGGTGGAGGGGTTTGATGTTGGGAAGGCTGTTATCGCGGGTTCGCATCCAGACGCAGGTGATGCTGTTCATCATTCCGTTCGTCTTGAGCATCATGGCCGTAGGCACGACGGGCTTTTATGCATCGAGTCTGCTTCAGGGGCGCATGGATATTTCCAACTCCGTCCTGCAGTCCTTGAGCGGCTTTCGCAATCTGTCGGCGACAATGGCCGAGTTCCTCGCCGATGCCACGCAGGAGAACCGGGAGGCCGTCAACGCCAGGCTTGCCGACCAGCGCAGCCTTCTGAAATCCGGTATCGAGCGGCTCAGCGCAGATCGCAGTGGCCAGCAGGAACTGGAGCAGGTACTCTCTTCCATTGACGGAATTGCAGCCCGCATGGATTTGCTGTGGCAGCTTCAGGAGAGCAGGGCAGCACTGCTCTCCGATCTTCAGAAAGCCCAGAGCGTCGTCGTATCGTCTCAGACAGATATTGTCGAAGGGACCAAGGCTCTCCAGCGTACCGCCGACCTTCAGGAAGATGAATCCCGCAACACCCTGGCCGACGCACAGCGTATTTCGGACTTCGCGTCCTTCGCCCAATCGCTGCACGACAAGGCCCAGGCAGCAGGCACGATTGCCGGCCCGGATATGGAGGAGCTCGCCCGGCAGCAGCGCATCGTGGGAATGGCTCTTGGCGGCGAAGCGCCGGATGCCAAAAAGGCGATCGACGACGCCGTCGCTTCCCTGAAGCCGCTCGTCGAAACCTCCGGCCAGACCGAGGAACGTGCAGCCGGCCTCAGGGATAATACCAGTCAGATCGTCGCCAGGCTGCCCGAATTGCAGGTGGTCGCCACACGACGGATCAAGGCCGTGACCGACAAGGCGGCCGAGACAGCCAAAACGGTCGAGCGCGCCAAGACCAGTCAGAGAGACGGTCAGAAGCTGACGACCTCGGCTTACGTGATCCAGATCGTCCTGGCGAAGCTGACGCTGGCCCCGACGGATGCCAATCTCCAGCGGCTTTCGCAGGAGATCACCACCGTCAGAAAAGGTCTGGACATGATGATTTCCAATGCTGGCGGTGTCGCACAATTCGACAATCTCAAACCGAAGCTTCTGCCGGCGCTGGACAAGATGCAGAAATCCGCTGCCGACCTCGTCCGCATCAGCGCGCAGCGCCAGGACGAATTCCGTGCCGCCGCCGCCGACGTGGATCGGATGTGGTCCCAGCTGACGGCTTTCGCCGAAATGCAGAGGCAGAACGCGGCCGACGAACGCAACAACGCCAACTCCATGTCGCTCGGCACTACGGTCCTCGGCGTAGTGATCGCAATTCTCGCCGGCATCGGCCTGACTGTGACACTGAAGGGGCCGATCAACCAAATTACCTCGGCAATGCGGCGACTGGCGGACGGCAGGCTGGAAACGTCGATCGTCGGCGAAAGCCGCGCCGATGAAATCGGCGACATGGCCCGTGCGCTTGGTGTTTTCAAGAACAATGCGATCGCCAAGGTCGAGATCGAGGAACGCAGCGAGATCGAACGGACGAGGGCCGAGGAAGAAAGGCACCGCAATGACGAGGAGAAACGCGCGGTCGAGCAGCAGATCGATTTTGCGGTGACGGCACTGGCCGAGGGGCTCGGGCGCCTGGCACGTGGCAACATCTCCCAGACGATCGCAACGCCTTTCTTCGGCCGGCTGGAGCAGCTTCGCAACGATTTCAATTCGTCACTGCTTCGTCTGCAGGAAACGATCGACCAGATACGCACCAACACGCGGATGATCGAGGGCAATGCCGGTCAGATGGATCTGTCCGCCAGCAACCTCGCGAAACGCACGGAACAGCAGGCCGTCGCGCTCGAAGAGATCGCCGCCGCCATCGAGGAGATCACCACAACGGTTCGTTCGTCGGCGGCCTGCGCCGACGATGCCCGTGAGATTATCACCAATACCAAGAAGACGGCCGATTCTTCATCCGAGGTGGTTGCGAGCGCCATCGACGCGATGAGCAAGATCGAAGCGGCTTCAGACGAGATCGTGCAGATCATAGGCGTTATCGATGATATCGCCTTCCAGACGAACCTGCTCGCGCTCAACGCCGGCATCGAAGCCGCCCGCGCCGGCGAAGCCGGCAAAGGTTTTGCGGTCGTGGCCCAGGAAGTCCGCGATCTCGCCCAGCGCTCCGCGGAGGCCGGCCAAAGGATAAAGCAACTCATCGGGCGTTCGCGAGCGGAGATTACCAATGGGGCGCGGGTCGTTCGCGAAACGAGTGAAGTCCTCGAAAGCATTTCCGCAAAAGTGGTCACCGCATCCGAGCAGATGGATGTCATCGCCCGCTCGAGCCGGGAGCAGTACAACGCGCTGCACGAGATCAACTCCTCCGTCAACAGGATGGATCAGATGACGCAGCAGAATGCCGCCATGGTCGAGGAAACCAGCGCAGCGACGAAGGAACTTGCCGATGAGACCAGAACGCTCCTGCAACTGATCGACCAGTTCCAGCTGGATGAAACCGGCGCAGGCCGCGTTGCCGCTGCTTAGAGCGATGCTCCGCCTTCGTTGTGATGCTCAAATGTGTGCGGGCGTCAGTGACGGCTGTAGAGCGGCGGCGCCACCTCTTCATCGGCGAGTTCCGGGTAGAGGTGCCTGCGCGTGCGGGCGAGTGCTTCCGCCTCCCGGCGGTTCCGCTCCAGCAACGTGGCAGTAACATCCTTGTACGGTTCGCCCTCCGATACGGCGACGCGGACAGTTCCGCCCTGCGAGAGGAAATCGCAGAACGACTGTACCGAGCGAAGACGCGTCGTAATCTCGACGTAGCGATCGTCATGTCCAGCCATGTTCGCCTCCGTTTAAAGCGCTAGGATGTCACGAACACTTCGGCGAGATGATGGCGTCCCTTCCATGGTGAAGAAACCGACGCGCGATCTCACCCAAACCCATCGGTGCCTGCGGCCATCACCGCCGGGCGAGCTTTCGATTCATCGCAGCGACGGCCAAAGGTAACGCCGTTGTCACCACGCTTCCCCAAGGCAGCCGTCTCAGCCCCCTTGTGATGACGAAGGCACCCGCCATCGCGCCGGCGAGCTTCAGCCACGGTTGGTCGCCGAGCTGGGCATGGGCGCTGGAATCAGCCCACCTGACGTTTTCGGTTACGACGGTCGCGGCCTGGCGTCTGATTCCATGAAGGCGAGCCCGCAGAATTTCCAGTTCCCACTTCAATTCCTGCAGTCGGCTTTCCAGGATGTGCTCCCCGGAAGTCGGCACCGGTTCTGCCACGTGATTTTCGGGCGGTGCGGACGCATCTCCGCCCAATGTGGCAAAGTAGGCGCGGTATTCGGCCTCGCTCGCGAACCCCTCACGCCGAACGAGATCCGGATTGATGGTCGATTCTTCTCCATTCGGCATTGAAGCGGCGGCATCGCCGCGATCATTTTCGGCGCCGAAGGCGGCGGCCTCATCCTTGATCATGATGCGTCTCCCGTTGGTTCCTTTCGGCAGAACGTTCGATGGCTCAAATTGATCCGTCCGACGTCAGGCTGGCGACCATCCGCATCGTGGCTGTCACCGGGACGCCGCGCTGAAGCGCTCAGGGCGGAAGTCGGAAAGCAGCGGATGGCGGCGGCCCATGGCGATCTCGTCCGCCAGCAGTTCGCCGGCGATCAGGCCAAGGGTGGCGCCGCTATGGCTGAAGGCGACGAAATAACCCGGAATCGATAACAGCTCGCCGAAAACCGGCTCGCCATCACCCGGAATCGGTTTCGGACCGACCCCATAATCTTCGATCTCAAGGACCGGATTGCCTTCGAGGACTCTCGACGCTTCTCGCAGCAGTCCCTGCAGCGTGGATTGCCTGACATTGTAGCTGCCGTCGGGGTTGGCGCTCACCTCTTCCTCCGACCAGGCGGAATCGAGTGCGAAGCCGCCATTGGGCATCGGTCGAATGGCGATGCGCGGGGTGTTGAGCACGGCCTTCAGCGGGTGGCTGATCGGCTTTGTCCTGACAAGAAGGGCGATGGGTGTCGCATCCTCGATCTGCTGGCCAGCCTCAGCAACAATTGCCGGAACCTTGCTGCCTGCAGCAAGTAGCACGGCGTCGGCGTCGTAACGCGCGCCGTCCGCCGTGATTACGCCGTGGGCGCGCCCGTTGCTGACATCGACCGCCGCGCGTCCGGCATCCGTGATGATCTCGCCGCCAAGCGCACGGAATTCTTCCGCAAGCCTGCCGATCAGAGATGGAAGATCGACCCACCCCTCCCCCGGGTTGAAGATTGCGCCTTGCGGCGTCACAGCGCTCGGGTCGACGCCGGGCGTCACCGCAGCGATCTTCTCCGGGGTGAGCCATTGAGCGTGATAGCCGAGGTCACGTTCATGGTCGAAGATTTCGGCGATCTCATTGCTGGCGTCGTCCGCATCCCAGGTCAGCCCGCCGTCAAAGCGCAGCCATGAGGCATCGGGGTATCGAGCAGCCAGCGTGCGATAGCGGTCAATGCCTGCCAGACGCAGCCGGTGATAGGCATCGGAGCGTTTTCGCGCCGAGTTCAGCCAAGCGAGAGAGCGGCCGGAGGCACCATTGGCAAGCGCGCCGTCATTGACAAGCAGTGTATCAACCCCGAGTCGAGCCAAATGGAGCGCAGTCGAGACGCCGAAAATCCCGCCGCCGATGACAACGACCTTCGAAGGTTTAGTGTAAGCATTCATGTCGGGTACCCTATTCCTGCTCTTGTTTGATCGAACCGAATTGCGCGCGTTGCCGGCCTGGCGCCTCAGAGAACTTCCGCAAGGAAGCGCTTCAGCCGCTCGCTTTGCGGATTGTCGAAAATCTGCTGCGGCGAGCCGGCTTCGATGATACGGCCCTCGTCCATGAAGACCACCTGGTCGGCCACGCGGCGGGCAAATCCCATCTCATGCGTCACCACGGCCATGGTCATGCCCTGACGGCCGAGCGTCGCCATCAGGTCGAGCACGCCCTTCACCAATTCGGGATCTAGCGCGCTCGTCACCTCGTCGAACAGGATGACCTCCGGATCCATGGCCAGCGCCCGAGCGATCGCGACGCGCTGCTGCTGCCCGCCGGAAAGGCCCGCCGGCCGGTGATCCCCGCGCGCGGCCAGACCGACATCAGCCAGGCGCGCCTCGGCGACGCGTCGCGCCTGGTGCCTCGGCATCTTTTTGATCTTCGTCAGCGCAAGCATGACGTTTTCGAGAGCGGTATGATCGGGAAACAGGTTGAAGTGCTGGAACACCATGCCGACCCGGCGACGAAGCTTTTCCGGCCTTATGGTCAGGATGCTTTCGCCGTCGAGCCGTATGTCGCCACCCTTCGGCTCGACAAGCCTGTTCATGCAACGCAGCAGCGTTGATTTTCCTGAGCCGGAAGGGCCGATGATGCAAGTGACGGTTCCGGCGGGGATATCAAGATCGACACCCTTGAGTACCTCGAGCTCGCCGTAGGACATGCTCAAATCCCGGATTTGCAGGGTCCCGCCCCTGAAATGCCGGTGATCGCAGCTCGAGGCGTCGACGATGGAGTGGGGACCGGCTGCCGCCGCAAGCTCGCTCACCTCGACCAATCCGCTCGCAGGACTGGGACCGCGCCCCTGCTTACCCAATCGCAGCCTCGCATCGATATAATTGACGAAATGGGTGAGCGGCACGGTGATCACGAGGTAGAAAACGCCTGCCAGCAGCAGCGGCGACAGATTGCCGGTCACCACCGCCTGGTCTTGCCCAACGCGGAAAATCTCCCGCTCGGAGGCGAGCAATCCGAGGAAATAAACGAGGCTCGAATCCTTGACGTTGCCGATGAACTGGTTGACCAGCGCCGGCAGTACGCGCCTGATGCCCTGCGGTATGACGATCAGGCGCATGCCTTGCCCGTAGCTCATGCTGAGCGCCCGGCAGGCCTCCATCTGCCCACGCTCGACGCTTTGGATGCCCGAGCGAAAGATTTCGCCGATATAAGCGCCGGCGATCAGGCTGAGCGCAAGAATTCCCAGCGGGAACGGCGACGGACCGAAGATATCGCGTCCAATCCGGGCAAAGCCCTGGCCGATGATCAGGATCGTGACGATGGCCGGCAGTCCGCGGAAGATATCGGTGTAGATGCGCGCCGGCAGCCGCAGCCACCGAGACTGCGAGATGCCCATGACGGCAAGAACCATGCCGATGATGACGCCGAGCACGGTCGAAGACGCGGCCAGGATCAAAGTATTCTTCAGGCCGACATTGATCATGCTCGGCAGCACGTCCGCCATCGCCTCCCAGTCGAGGAAGCTGCGGCGCAGATTCTCAAGCCAATTCATAAAAATCCCCATCGAAGCCCTTGCCGGGCGTGCCGCCATCGAGGTCAGCCGTCCGTTTTTAACGGACGGCTCGCGGCCTCACTTTTTGGGGAGATATTGGTCCGGCATCGGCGAGCCGGGGAACCACTTCTCATAGAGGGTCTTCCAGGTGCCGTCCTGCATTGCCTCGTGAAGGGCGCCGTTCAGTGCCGTGCGGAAGGTATCGTTGCCCTTTCTGATCACAAAGCCCGCCGGCGCATCAAAGGACGGGATGTTGACGGCGACTTTCAGCGCAGGATAGCGCTCACCATATTGTTTGGCCGCCTCGTAGTCGAGGAAATGCGCATCGATCGTGCCGTTGTTGAGAGCGGCGACGGCGGAATTGTTGTCGGGAAATTTCACGAGATCGGTTTCGCCAAAATTCTTGGCGGCGTAGACTTCCTGTAGGGTTCCCTGCACGACGCCGAGCCGCTTGCCCTTCAGCCCGGTCGCGTCCTTGATGGCGGAGTCCGACGTCAGCACGGAGAGATAACCGGCGAGATAGCCGTCGGAGAAGTCCACGGTCTTCTTGCGGGCTTCGGTGGTTCCGATCGCGGCGACGGCAACGTCGAACCGCTCGTTTGCCACCGATGGCAGGAGCGCCGAGAATTCCTGGCCGGTGAACGTGACCTTGTCTTTCGCGAAGCCGAGCCGGGACACGACGTTGAGAAACAGTTCGATGTCGAAACCGGTGAACTGGCCATCCGCGGTCGCAAATGTGTAGGGCTTGGCATCGCCCATCGTGCCGACGCTGATGACGCCGGGCTCGATCAGATTATAGGGATTGTCGGCCGCCGTTGCCAACCCGACTCCCATCGCCAGAAAGCAAGCCGCGAGGCCGGCTTGCAGAGGCGCAATGACTGCCGGAAGTGATTCAAAAAGCTTCATGTTCGTTCTCCGCTCCAGAAGGAATGCTCTTGTCGGCATTATTCATTCAGCCGCCTTGCCGCCCTTCTGCGGCAACACGATCTGCACAGATACCGGTCTCCAACAAAAAGAGACCGGTCTCACAACGATTTGATAACTGTCAATTGACCGGCCGTCAACAACTCTTGTAGTGCTGCGGCATGGAAGATTCCGCTGCTCCAAAACGTTCAGTCACGGTCGCCGACGTCGCCAAGGCGGCAAAGGTGTCGAAAGCGACGGCCGCCCGCGTGCTCGGCGGCTACGGCGTCGTCAGCGGCAAGATCAAGGATCAGGTCATGGCGGCGGCAGCCGCTCTCGAATACCGGCCGAACGAACTTGCGCGCAGCATGAGCACCGGCCGGTCCGGCATCATCGGGATCGTCGTCGGCGATATCGAAAACGCCTTCTTCAGTCTGGCGGTGCGCGGCATCAGCGATGCGGCTCGGCTCGCCGGCTTCGATGTGATCATCTCCAATTCGGGCGAGAAGCTCGAATCGGAGAAATCAGCCGTCGACCTCCTGATCGGCAAGCGTGTCGACGGCCTGATCGTGACGCCCGCGCGCTGTGACAGCTTCGACCATCTCCGACACGTCGGCCGCGCCGGTATGCCGCTGGTCCTCTTCGACCGGAGCATCGCGGAGCTCGATGTCGACGCGGTGACCGGCGATGATCGCGAGGCCGCCATCGCCGCTGCCCGGTTTATGGTCGACGCAGGACATCGACGTCTCGCTTACGTCTCAGCCATGGACGCCGAGGACGGCGGAGTGACCGATATCAGCCGGATATCGAATTCTGCCGTGCGTGAACGCGTGGAAGGCTTCATGAGCGTGCTGACGGAAGCGGGCTTGCCCGACCCCCTTCACTATGTGCGGCTTGGCGCGACCGATCAACCGCAGACGGACGCCGTGATCAAACGCCTGCTGGCGGACCCATTGCCGCCAACCGCGGTCCTCGCATCGGACAGCCTGGTGGGGCTGCGCGTCTTCAAGTCGCTGCAATCACTCGGTCTCTCAATTCCCGGCGATATCTCGATGATTTCCTTCCTGGACGCCGATTGGACAAGCGTGACCGTGCCGCCGATTACAGTCGTCGACCAGCGCGTCTACGAGATGGGCAAACTCGCCGGCGAGCGGCTCGTCGCCCGCATCGAACAGATCCCCCTTGCCGTTGAACGACTGCGGGTCAGTACGAGCCTCGTCATCCGCAACTCGGTCGCAAGGATTGGCGGGTGAGCTTGTTCCAAAGCAGGAATGAAGCGGCATCTAATCGAAAAGCTCGCCGTGGCCGATCTGCTCCCGTTTGCCCGGCACGTCGCCAATCACGGGATCGTCGGCAGGATCTGGATCTTTTTTATTTGCTTCGGTCAGAAATCGCGCCGCCTCGAGGAATGCGACCGAGATTTCCTCGGTTCCCCAACCGGCTTCGTTGGCGGCTGCAATCAGCCTCTCCAAAGCGTCGCGCGCAGCAGCACTTGCTTCTTCGAAGCGCTGAGCGGGAGCCTCGGCTTTTGGCGGTGGAAAGGTCATCGGCGTTCCCTCCATAGTCTGACTATCAGAATGAACGCATCTCTTCCGAAATGGATGCACGACGAAGACGATTTAGCGGCGGATGTGCCGGATTTCTCGATCAGATGACCGTCTGCAGCAGAAACGGGGACCGCTCCAGCGGACGCTGGGCGAGGATCCTAAGCATCGCCGGACCCTGTATGCCGGTTGTCGTGCGCAAGCGGCCGTCGTGATAGACGACCGTCATGACCTGGTTGAGAATATCATAGCGTATCTCAGCGATCGTCCGGGTGTGAACCGGAAATACGCATTCGTCGGGCTCGGATATTTGCCCGGAGGTGTTCAAAGTCATCGCGATGCCCCAACGATAACAGCGCTCTGTCCCTCGCCCCCTGTTCAGTGCATCCGGCCCGGAAATCATAAGCGCTAAGCGGCCCAATCAAGCATATATTGCGCCCATGGTCGCGTGACATCAGCGTGACATGCAGTTTCGTCTGAAAAAATGCATAGAAATCAGCAGCTTATGCAAGCGGCAAGTGCCTGTAAAAGTCACGCGATTAATGCAATGTCGTCTGCAATGCGTGGACCCGAGCGACCTGTGGCCAGCGTTCGCTCCTGCGCGCGAGCGACCGGACGGCCTCGTCCACCGCAAGAAGGGCGTCCCTCAGCCGTTCGATCTCATAACCGAGTTCATATCGCTCGACCTCATCAAGATCATGCCTGTCCAGCAGCCCTCTCGCCGCTTCGATCAAGCGCTCCGCGCGCCGGACAATATCGAGAGCGCTTCGTATAAGGACGTCGAGCATGCATTTCCCTCCTTGCCCGACAGAGAGTCGGGCAGAATCGGGATGCTGGCAATCCTAAAATCTTGTCAGATCCGCCCGCGCATCCTTTCGTACAAATCCCTGAGTTCGCGCAAGGCCGACGGCCCACGATGGCGCGGTGAGGAGAGCTGACGCGAGGCAAGCGCCAACAAACCCGCGACAGCAGCCATGAGGGCAAAGGATGATAGCGGATAATGTTTCACCAGAGCTCCGGTCTGGCGGGCAGCCTCTTCGGCGCCGGCCTTGGCCGACCGCCCGGCGCTGATCACTTGCTGCTGAAGCCTATCGACCTGTTGCCGCAGAGCGCTCAATTCTGTGCGCAGATCGTCCTCGGCCTGGCGGGGGACCCCGACGGAGGCGGTGTTGATATCGATGATCGCTTTCGGAACCGGCTCGCCGATTTTGGCTCCTTCGGTATCAAGCGTCGTCCCGACAGTGTTCTTGCGGCGCGGCATGATCAGGTCTCCTTCCTAGTCGTCATCGAGCGAAAAAACCGGTCGGTAATGGCGCTGGGAAATCACCAAGCTTCGGTCGGGCTGGATAATATAAATCTCCTCGACTTGCCGCCCCCATTGATCCGTGAAGGTGTGCGGAAAGGATGAACCGACCGGCGATCTGGTCAACTTGGTGCGCGGCTGACCGTGATAGGTGATGCTGCCTGGGATGGGCTCCAACCCGGCCGACGAGTAATTACCTGCGCTGGTCATGCAGCCTGTCAGCGCGACGGCCAAAATCAGCGCCAGTCCCATGCTCCGCCTCATCGAATCCTCCGGCTGCTTCGGCATTCGCCTGTCGCACAAATAACAAGGCGCGGCGGACATTGTTCCGGAACCCGGTGGCAGCAGGCAGGAGTTCCTCTTCGAACAGGAACACCGGGGCGGCGGTTATTTCGAAGCGAAGCGCGGCGCCGCGTCGATGCGTATCGCCGACGCGGAAGCGCCGAACTGGCGCGCCAACGTTTCATCCAGGCGGCCATTGCGGCCGGTGTCCTGGCGTAAAGGCAAGAGAGGCTCCGAAGCTCTCGAATAGCGGCTCCGTGCGCTAACGCACCAAGGAAACAGGCCGCTTGGTATCAAACGGGGCGGCTACTATCTTGATTAGGTGAAGAGCGATGACGTTAACCGGCAATCGTGGCGGACTTTCATGTCGATTTTCTACCGACCGATACTCCCTCGGGATTTCAGATGCCTGTCGAAGGCTGTCATGAGCTGGTATCGCCATTTCGGCGTCTCGGTAAGCGAACACGACAGCCAGATCCTGTGCAGCGCCGCCATCCAGCTCTTCAATGAAGGCAAGACCGATGTCGACGAACTCGCCGCAGGATTGATCGAGATGTTTCCCGCCCCGGATCTGCTCAAGATCAATGCTGCCACCTCTCACTCGATCCACTAACATCTGCTAACCTTTGCTTCGGCGAGCCGAAGTTGCCGCAAACAAGAGGCGAAGCTCCTCCTTCGCGCGGTGCCACCCACTCTCGGAACAGGGTGCGCTTTGCCGCGTTCTCACGGTCTGAAGGAGGTGCGTTATGGCCAAGACAAAGATTCCGAAGAAGATTGCAGGTTACAAGGTGCCGAAAGCCATCCGAAAGAATTCGATACTGAAAACCTTACTGGCGAGCCCCACCGGTCGTGACACGCTGGGAAAGGCGCTGATTGCGGGAGCCGGCGCTGCTGCGGCCGTGCTGGTGGAGGACCGCGAGGACATTGCCGGCGCCGCAAAATCGAGTACGCGCAAGAGCGCGAAGACTCTTGGGCTGGTCGGGCAGGCCTTCCATAGTGCCGCCGATGCGGCCATCGATGTTGTGCGTGAGGCCGCCAGTTCGGCGCTTCCGAAGAATATCCGGAAGCAGGCGGAAGAAAACCCTCGGAAGGGCGTCGCCGTGCATTAGATGCGACGCCGCCCCGAAAGCATTCGAAGCGAAAGCTGGAATCTCTCTTGCGCCAACGGGCCGATAAAGGGGTCTTGTCTCAGGCCAAAGCGGCCGCGACGGCCAAGGCGCTCGGAAAGCTTGTGCGCAAGCACCCTCTCATCGCGGCCGAGATTGCCCTGGCGGGAACGGCCAGAGGCATCGCGGTCGCGGCCGAGGAAGTAAAGCATCGCATTCTACCTGATCATGATGTCGAGGAAATCGGAGACAAGGATTCCGGGGAAATCGACTGAAAGACCAGGATCTGAAGGAGCCTGGCGAGCCCATTCTGAAGGAAAAGCGGGCCAATATCACACCGAAGCAGCTGATCAAGGCTGTGATGAAATCACATCCGCAGGCCACCGAAAAAGAAATGGTTTCGTGCGGCCTTCTACGCTTTTATTGCACATGCCGGCAACGACCCCGAAATGGCCGGCATCCTTCAGGACTTCGCGATCACCCAGCGTGCCGATGAAAATCGAGTGACACTGCGGCGGCCGAAGATATCGGCATCCGAAGCGTGAATGAAACCCTGGCCCGCCGTCGACCGGATAACTAAAGCTCGTCGCTGCGGCGCTTTACCGCGTGTTTTACAGCCAGCAAATGTCGGCGCCGTTCGATCATGTAGTCAGCATAGCCGACGCAGATGTAAAGCAATGTCGGGCCGGCGTAGATGACGATGAGAGCCAGTGCAACAAGGATGAATGCGGTCGTCATGGTCTGTTTTCCGTCATGTTGATCATGTGAAGCGGTGGACCTCGTGCTTTGGGCTCATCGGGTTCCACCGCCAGGTCTGTCCCTCACTTCTCTCTTGCGTCGTGGGTGTGGTGGCGATCATGCTCGCCGCCGCCGCCCGAAACCTTGCTTCGCGTACGTCTATCCGGCTCGGCTGGCGGCTTCGGTATCTCGAGCGGCGCCTTGGCGTTTTCATGGGATGCGCCTGGGCCGCCCTGGCGGATAGTCGATGGGCTCTTCTTCGACGTAGACATCGATGCCTCCTACCTGTCCTGCTGGTAACCCTGATGGGTGGTGTTGACTTTGGTGTTTCCTTGTTGACCCTTCTTTTCAGGGTTTTCGTTGCCGCTTGCCACCGCAGTATCCTCTGCCTCGGTCCGCCGCGGCTTGCCGGCTCCCTTGTTGCTGACGTTGTCGGCGGGAATGGGAGGTAATCTGCTGCTCATCACCTTGTCCTCATTTAGGATTCCGATTGGAGCTGTGATCCGAGTATTGCTCGGTCTGAATCGTCTTGCCGTCGAGGCCGCGCTCTTTGGAGTGCCGGGTCTTGTCGCGGTTCGACAGAACCGTATTCTCGGGAAGCTTTTCCTCGTCGAGATTGGTCATCGCGCCGCTTCCGTCGCGCTTTCCCTTCGCGCCCGCGCCAATATGTTTCCGGTCGGCATGTGCCATGATTTTCTCCTTCCATTTTTGGAGTCAAACACGCCAGACCCGTGGAGGTTCCGGGATGCGAGACCTTCACAGAGATCGTCAGAGAATGACAATGCCTGCTTGGCGTTCATGATGCCCACCGGTACGCGTTCCACGGTCTCTACGGCGACTTCGACAAGCGGTCTTTGGCTTCTCGGCGATCCTTATCCTGGCTATTCGAAATCCGCCTGCTCCCCGGTCGTCCCCTTGCCGCCTGAATCCGTGGCCTTTCCTCCCCCATCGCCGCCGTAATGCGATGCAGCAGACGGTTCGACGCCAAGTCTTCCAGCGAAACCGACAGCTTAGGCTTCCAGTTGGGGTAGCTGTCATTCGTGCCAGGGATATTGGTGGGCCTTTTCTCGTCGGTAAGGTCGGCAAGCCGAACCGCGACAAGAAGCGACGGAGTACGGGCGATGAAGCGGTACGCGCTGACCGTCAATTCCCTCAAAGTCTCCCGGCCGGACCTCGCACTGAGACCAGCCGGCACGTCGATGCCGGCAGCGAGGAGCGCTGCCTTCAGATTTCGTCGCTCGCGCCGGCGGTGCTGGAGATGTTTTGCCGTGAGATCGGGCGGCACGATGCCGTGGTCGCGGCGATCCTGGATGTCGGCGCTGCGCCACCATCCGGCAAGCGTCTGATGGTCGTGCGTCGAAATGCAGGTCAGGCCAAAAACGGGATAGGCATCCGGCGGCTTGAAGCCTTTCTCGTCCTGTTCATAGGAGAGAATGCGATACGAAAAGATCTGCGCCGCCGCCAGCTCGTCAGGCAAATCTGGCGGGATCATTCCCAACGCTTCACCGATGACGAGGCATCGATGCTCGGCGGAGATCTCGGCCAGGATTTGCAGAAGCCGACGCTCGGGGTAGCTGACATAGGCGCCGCCATCTGGCCTGCTGCCGAGCGGCACCAGAAAGAGGCGTCGTAGCGCCGGGGCGTGATCGATACGGATTGCACCGGCATAGCGCATGGCGGCGCTTACCATGCGCCGGTAAGGCGAGCTGTCTCCCGCAGCGATCGCGGAAGGCAGATATCCGGCAAGATGCCAGTCCTGCCCCTCTATGGCGAACGGATCCGGAGGGCTGCCGATGGTCGCTTTCGAGATATAGACATCCGGCTCGCTCCACGTCGCCGATCCGTCGACCGCCTCGCCCACGGCGAGGTCGAGATAAAGTCCGATCCGCAGGCCGGCTTCCCGCGCTCGATCCGCTGCCTGAAGCAGTTGCAGATGAGCGAGCCACTGCAGCCACATGTGGAAGCGGATCTCGTCCGCATGCTCACGCGCGAATTCGGCGACGGCGGCGCTGTCAGAGCGCCGGAAATCTGCCGGCCACCCCCGCCAGCCGGCGCCTGCCCCGCGTTCCGCCATGGAGAGCGAAAGACATTCAAAGAGCGCATGGCGCCGCAAGCTGTTGCCGCCGCGCGCGACGAAGGCATCGAAATCAACGGGATCGTAGCGTTCATCGGTTGCACCCGCCTGCAGCCAGGCGCTCCATAGGTCCCGCAGAATTCCAAGCTTGGTCCTCGCAACTCCGGCATAATCGACAAGGTCGCTTCGGCGAAGTGCCTCCAATTGCCGTTCGAGTTCGGCACTACTGACAAAACCTGGCAACCTATCGACCGCGATATAGAGCGGGTTGAGATGCTGACGGCTTGAAGGTTCATAAGGGCTGCAGCGATCGGGATCGGCAAGAAATGGTGCGTGAAGCGGATTGAGACCGATGAAATCAGCGCCAAGCTTCCCCGCCAGGTCGGCCACAGCGGACAGATCCTCAAAATCTCCGATGCCCCAGTTTCGCGCCGACCGCAGTTCGTAAAGCTGCAGGCTGATCCCCCAAACCCGCGTCTTGAGCAGGAAGTCCGGCAGAAATGACTTAGGAATTGCGTCATTCGCCGGCCCCGGCTCCTGCTCCCGCCGCGGTGCAACCGTCTGCCGATGGGTGGTTCCTGACAGATCGACTTCCAAAGCCGAGAGTATCTTGCGTTTGGTGTCGGCGGAAATCGCCACCTCGCGATCCTCAGGACTGGGCCTGGTCGGGCTGATCCCGTATCGCCGGGCGAGCTTTTCGAGCTCGGCGGATTTCATCGTCCGATCGCCTTCATGCCAGGCCCTCACGCGAGATGCTCCAGATCACCGTCCAGGGCGCCAATTGTCCTCCATCGCTGCCGCCGAGGCGGAAGATCGTTTCGCCTTCTTGGCGCCGCCGCAGAAGCGGCGCCGCCTCGCCGCCGAGATTGGCATCCAGATGAAGGCGCCGGTCGCCGGCCAGGACCCAATCCACCGCGAGCGTTGCACCTGCGGAGCGGTAGACCCCGTTTCCGCCTCTGGCTCCTTTCAGCAGGGGTACGATCCGTCGACGTCGGAGGTCGAGAAGCATCTTGTAGAATTCAAGCATTTCAGACGCGCGTTTCGACCAGTCGAGCTTGGCAGCCGCAAAGGTCGACGGCGCCGTCGGATCGAGATGCTCGTCCACATCGAACCCCGGCAGGCGCGAAAGCTCCTCACGCCTGCCCTTTCTGACCTTTTCGTTCAGATCCTCGTCGAAGTCGCAGAAAAACGGAAAAGGCTCTCGCGCGCCCCATTCCTCGCCCATGAACAGCATCGGTATCTGCGGTGCCAGCAAGTAGATCGATGTGACGGCCTTGACAGCGTCGGTCGAGCTCGAAGCCATAATCCGGTCCCCGAGCGCCCGGTTACCGATCTGGTCATGGTTCTGGATAAAGGACACGAAGGCGGTGGGCGGCAAGTGGCCACTCGGCCTGCCTCGGCTTCCGCCGCGATACGGCATGTGCTCGCCCTGGAACACGAAGCCTTCCGCCAGCGCCCGGCCGAGCTTGCCGGCGTCGCCGACATAATCGGCATAGTAGCCGAAGGTTTCACCCGTGGCAGTAATATGCAGCACATGGTGGACATCGTCGTTCCATTGGGCCGTGAACAGCCTCGCCCCGCCATCTGCGTCACGTTTCAGAAGGTCGCTGTCGTTCTCCTCGTTTTCTACGATCAGATGAACATGCCGGTCACCGGCTTCAGCCCTGACGCGGCCGGCCAGTGCGTGAAGAAGGTGCTCAGAGCTGTCGTCCTTGATGGCATGGACGGCGTCGAAGCGAAAACCGTCGAGCCTGAACTCGCTAATCCAATAGATGGCATTCTCGATGATGAATTCGCGGATCATCTCAGAGCCGTCACCGTCATAATTGATGCCGTGGCCCCAGGGTGTCTTATGATGATCGGTAAAGAGCGGTGCGTAGGAGGGAATATAGTTCCCGTCTGGCCCAAAGTGGTTGTAGACCGCGTCGAGAAAGACCGAAATGCCACGTTCGTGCGCCGCATCCACCAGCGCCATGAGATCTTCCGGCCGGCCGTAACTGCTGTCGGGCGCATAGGGAAGCACGCCGTCATAGCCCCAGTTGTAGCGGCCGGGGAAGTCGCTGAGCGGCATGATCTGCAGCGCCGCGACGCCCAGTTCCCGCAGATGGTCGAGACGTTCGATCGCGGCCCTGAAGGTCCCCTGCGGTGTAAAGCAGCCGATATGCAGTTCGTAGATGACCATCTCTTCCCATGGCCGGCCCGTCCAGTCGCCCGTTTTCCAGCGATAGGCGGAAAGGTCGACCACTTCGCTCGGACCATGCAGATCCTGCGGCTGGAAGCGCGAAGCAGGATCGGGAATTTGAAGACCGTCCGCCAGGATGAAGCGATACTGCGTACCAGGGCCGGCATCCGCGACCGCGCACTTATGCCAGCCATCTTCAGCCGCTTGCATCGGGCGCGGATCAGAGCCTTCGATTTTCAACGAAACGCTTTCATGCAGTGGAGCCCAAAGGCGAAACAGAACGCCATCTTCGGTGAATGCGGGGCCGAACATCGTTTTGGTCAAGGGGAAGCCTTCGGTGAGTGAGGATGGGTTTGAGTAACTTTCAGCAGAGCGAAAAGTTTCGCCGGGGTAGAGTACGCGCGACGAAATCTCATCAGCGGTCGCGGCGTGTTCATGCTGAAAGGTTCACACGGACGAAGAGCAGTTTTCCATGTTAACCGCGGGCCTCATGGGCGGCATCCGCGGGCACGGCAGCCGATTCCTCCGCCACTCAGGCTGGTGACTTAGGGGTGAATGAAGAAACGTCGATTATGCAGCATCCCCCAACGGCTGCCGCTTCGATCATCATGCCGCTGCGACCTTGTCTCTCAGCGCCTCGTCCATGGCCGCTTGGAGCTGCTCTTGCGTGAACGGCTTCGCCATCCTGAGCATCCGGCCGAGCCCCTGATCCTCGGCAAGCTCGACATAGCCGGAAGCGAGGATAACGGGCAGGTTGGGGAAGGCTGAACGAAGATGGCGTGCGAGCTCGGCGCCCGTCATGCCCGGCATGGCATGATCGGTGATGACGAGATCACACTCCTGTCCGCCGGCGAGGAATTCCAAAGCTTGGGTAGCGGAAGCCGCTTCCCGCGGCAGGTGCCCGAGGTCCTCCAGCATTGCCACGGTTCCGGTCCTGACGAGTGCATCGTCGTCGACGACGAGGATGGCAAGCGATCGCGAGACCGGATTCAGGGGTTCCGCGGTCGCAGGCACGACTGCCGGCTGCGCCTTGGCAATGCTCTGCGCGACCGGCAGCCAGAGCGAAACGGTCGTGCCCTTGCCTCTCGTGCTCGAAATCTGGATCGAACCGCCCGATTGCGCTGCCAGGCCGTGCACCATCGACAGGCCGAGCCCGGTGCCCTTGCCGATCCCCTTCGTGGTGAAGAATGGCTCGGCAGCGCGCAGAACCGTCGCTTCGTCCATTCCCTCGCCATCGTCCGACACCGATATCCTGATGTAATTTCCACCTGCAAGACCGGCCGGCCGGGTCTCCTCCGCCGCAGCCGCGACGGTCACCGCACCGCCGCTTTCGAGCGCATCCCTCGCATTGACGAACAAGTTGAGCAGCGCCAGTTCCAGCTGATTGCTGTCCACCAGCAGCGGCTCCAGATCCGCAGGGATGCGCTTTCGGATTTCGACGCGCGGTCCGACCGCCTTGGCGAGCAGATCCTCGACGTTTTCGAACAGGCGGAGGAAATCGACCGCCTGCGGCTTCAGCTCCTGTCGGCGAGCGAAGGCAAGCAGGCGCTGGGTGAGCGCCGTACCGCGTTCGGCCGCCTGAATGGCGTTCGTCACCAGGCGTTCGCTGCGCTCATCCGCCGGAAGCCGCTTCTTGAGCAGACTGAGGCTGCCAAGCACCGCCATCAGAAGATTGTTGAAGTCGTGCGCCACGCCGCCTGTCAGGTGGCCGATCGTATCGAGCTTCTGTGCTTCGAAGAGCTGCGCCAGCGCCTCCTCGCGTTCGCGTGTCCTTTGGTCGATGCGATGCTCGAGCTCCTCGTTCAGCTGCCGCAGCTGCGCCGCCGACGCTTCGAGTTCGGCGGTGCGCTGATGCACCCTGGCCTCCAGCTCGGCGTTCAGACGTTCGAGTTCCCGCGTCTTCCTGTAGAGATCGGCAAAGACCCTGACCTTGGCCCTCAGCACCTCGGGCACGATCGGGACGGAGACGTAATCGACGGCGCCCACCGCATAGCCGCGCAACCGGTCGGGTTCGGCCAGCATCACGGCGGAGACGAAGATGATCGGTGTGTTTTGATAGCGCGGATGCTGCCGGATCATGCTGACCAGTTCGAATCCGTCCTGCTCGGGCATGCAGACGTCGACGAGGATCACGGCAATTTCCGTGCGCAGCAGGTGCTCGAAGGCTTCGCGTGCCGATTGCGCCTTGATCAGATTTTCCTCGAGCTCTTCGAGAATGACCTCGTAGCTCAGGAGTTTGGCGGGCTGGTCGTCGACGAGGAGGATGTTGACGGGGTTCATGGCCGGATCCTCAGCGGTGCAGCCACATACGCAGAGCCGACAGGAGCTGCTCGGTGTTGACGGGCTTTGCCAGGTAGTCCGACGCGCCCGCTTCCAGGCATTTCTCCCGGTCACCCTTCATCGCCTTAGCCGTCAGCGCCAGGATCGGCAGCCGTCGGAAGCGGGGCTCCGACCGGATCACCTGCATCGTCTCGTAACCGTCCATCCCGGGCATCATGATATCCATCAGCACGATCGCCACCGAGGGCTCGGTGTTGATGACCTCGATTGCCTCGCTGCCGGTCGTCGCGGTCAGCACCTTCATGCCGCGACGTTCGAGAACGCTGCTCAGCGCAAAGATGTTGCGGGCGTCGTCGTCGACGAGCAGCACGGTCTCGCCCACAAGATCCTCGTCCGAGCTGTGCAGTTCCTGCAGCGTCGCCTGCTTTGCCGCCGGCAAGTCGGCGACGACGCGGTGCAGGAAGAGCGCCGTTTCGTCGAGCAGCCGTTCGGGCGACTCCACGCCCTTCACCACGACGCTGCGGGCCATGCTGTGCAGCGTGGCGTCTTCCTCGGGCGAAAGCTCCCGGCCGGTGAACACGACGACCGGGACTTCGGCGATCTCGGCGTCGTCGCGGATCTGCTCGAGCACTTCGAAGCCGGACATGTCAGGCAGCGTGAGGTCGAGCACGACGCAGTCGGCCGAGCCCTGCCGGAGAACCGTGAGCGCCTCCGACCCGGAGCCGACGCTTGTGATGTCGATGTCATCGTGCCCAAGAAGGGCGGTGACGCTCATGCGCTCGGCTTCGTTGTCTTCCACCAGCAGCAGCTGTTTGCGGCGCGGCTCGGCATAAGCCTTCAGCCGCGACAGCGCCTTGCCGAGACCTTCCGGCGTTGTCGGCTTGCTCATGAAGGCGAAGGCGCCGCGAGTCAGCCCGTGCTGGCGGTCCTCGTCGAGGCTGATGATCTGCACCGGAATGTGTCGCGTCTGCGAATTCTGCTTGAGCTGGCTCAGCACCGTCCAGCCGAGCATGTCGGGCAGGAAGATGTCGAGCGAAATCGCCGACGGCCTGTATTCCTGTGCAAGAACAAGCGCATCGCTGCCGCGCATCGCCACCAACACCTTGAAGCCGTTGTCGCGGGCGAGATCGACGAGGACGCGGGCATAATGCGCATCGTCTTCGACGACGAGCAGCACGGAGTCGCCGGGCTCGATCCGGTGGCGGTCGTCCGCGACATGTTCGGCGGGTTTCTCAGCCCGGCGGGCAGCCGCCTCGGCGAATTCGACGACATTCGCCGCTGCCGGAGCCGACTTCGGCGCCACCGCGCCGGCGCCGACATAGGTGAGCGGCAGGTAAAGCACGAAGGTGCTGCCGACACCCGGCGTGCTGCGCAGCTGGATCTCGCCGCCGAGCAGGTTTGCCAGTTCGCGGCTGATGGCGAGCCCCAGGCCGGTGCCGCCATATTTGCGGCTGGTCGAGGCGTCCGCCTGCTGGAACGCCTCGAAGATGATGCGCTGCTTCTCAGGCGGAATGCCGATACCGGTATCGATCACTTCAAAGGCGATGACCGATGGCGCATGCCGGAGCGAAGGATGCTCCGGCGACCAGCCGCTCGCCGCCGAGGCGACGCGAAGTGTGATGCCGCCCTGCGCGGTGAATTTGAAGGCGTTCGACAGCAGGTTCTTGAGGATCTGCTGCAGCCGCTTCGAATCCGTAATGATGCTCTTCGTCACATCGGCGCCGACCTCGATCGCGAAGGACAGGTTGCGGTTTTCCGCCTCGTGCCGGAATGGCCGCGCCATCACTTCGAGCAGATTGCTGACAAAGATCTCCTCGGCGTCGACCGAGACCGTACCGGACTCGATCTTTGACAGATCAAGAATATCGCTGATGAGGTTAAGCAGATCGGTGCCGGCGCCGTGGATGGTCTTTGCGAATTCGACCTGCTTTGCCGAGAGGTTGCCGTCGGGGTTTTCGCCAAGCTGCTGGCCGAGGATAAGGATCGAATTCAATGGCGTGCGCAATTCATGCGACATGTTGGCGAGGAATTCGGATTTGTACTTCGAGGTCAGAGCAAGCTCCGTCGCCTTTTCCTCGAGCGCGCGGCGGGCCTGCTCGATTTCCTGGTTCTTCGCCTCGACTTCGACGTTGCGTTCCTCGAGCTGCTGCGCCTTCTGGCCGAGCTGCTCGTTGGTCTGTTGCAGCTCGCGCTGCTGCGTCTGCAGTTCGGCCGCGAGCTGCTGCGACTGCTTGAGCAGGCCTTCGGTCTGCATGGTCGCTTCGATCGAGTTGAGGACGATGCCGATCGACGTCGTCAGCTGGTCGAGGAAGGAAAGCTGCAACTCGGTGAATTCACCTGCAGAGGCAAGCTCGATCACCGCCTTCACCTGCCCCTCGAAATGCACCGGCAGGACGATCGCGCTTCGCGGCAGCGTCGTGAACACGCCCGAGCTGATCGGCACGACATTGTCGGGAAGGTCGGTGACGAGGATACGGCGGGCGTCGCTGGCGCATTGGCCGACCAGGCCCTGGCCGAAGTCGAGCCGCAGCGGATGCGCCGCCTCGACACCCTGCGCATAGACCGACAGCAGCGACAGGAACGGCTGGCTCTCGTCGGCGTCCACCTGGTAGATGACGCCCTGATGCGCACCGACCAGCGGCGCCAGCTCCGACAGCAGCATCTTGCCGACCAGCGTCAGGTCGCGCTGGCCCTGCAGCATGTTGGTGAAGCGCGCGAGGTTCGTCTTCAGCCAGTCCTGCTCGGTGTTGCGCTCCGTCGTCAGGCGCAGGTTGTCGATCATTGTATTGATGTTGTCCTTGAGCTCGGCCACTTCGCCTCGCGCATCGACCTTGATCGAGCGCGTCAGGTCGCCCTTGGTGACGGCGGTCGCCACCTCGGCAATGGCGCGCACCTGCGTCGTCAGATTGGCGGCAAGCAGGTTGACGTTGCCGGTCAGATCCTTCCACGTTCCCGCGGTACCGGGAACATTCGCCTGGCCGCCGAGGCGGCCCTCGACGCCGACTTCGCGCGCCACTGTGGTCACCTGATCGGCGAAGGTCGCAAGCGTATTGGTCATGTTGTTGATGGTTTCCGCGAGCGCCGCCACTTCGCCCTTCGAGGCGACGGTGAGGTTCTGCTTCAGGTCGCCGTTCGCCACCGCCGTCACCACCTTGACGATGCCGCGCACCTGTTCGGTCAGATTGGCGGCCATGACATTGACGGTGTCGGTCAGATCTTTCCAGGTGCCGGCGACGCCGGGCACCTGCGCCTGACCGCCGAGCTTACCTTCGGTGCCGACTTCGCGGGCGACGCGTGTGACTTCGCCGGCGAAGGCGTTCAGCTGGTCGACCATCGTATTGATCGTGTTCTTCAGTTCGAGGATTTCTCCCTTCACGTCGACGGTGATCTTGCGCGAGAGGTCGCCGCGCGCCACGGCGGTCGTCACTTCGGCGATGTTGCGAACCTGGGTCGTCAGATTGGCGGCGAGCAGATTGACGTTGTCCGTCAGGTCCTTCCAGGTGCCGGCGACGCCGGGAACGACGGCCTGGCCGCCGAGGCGGCCGTCAGTGCCGACTTCGCGGGCCACACGCGTCACTTCGCCGGCAAAGGAGCGAAGCTGGTCGACCATAGTATTCAGCGTGTCCTTCAAGAGCAGGATCTCGCCGCGCACATCGACGGTGATCTTGCGCGACAGGTCGCCATTGGCGATCGCAGTCGCCACCTCGGCGATGTTTCGCACCTGCGCCGTCAGGTTGCCCGCCATGGAGTTGACACTGTCGGTCAGATCCTTCCAGGTGCCGGCAACGCCTGGTACCTGCGCCTGGCCGCCGAGTTTGCCTTCGGTGCCAACTTCGCGGGCAACACGCGTGACTTCGCCGGCGAAAGCGTTCAGCTGGTCCACCATGGTATTGATGGTGTTCTTCAGCTCAAGGATTTCCCCCTTCACGTCGACAGTGATCTTGCGTGAGAGGTCGCCGCGCGCCACGGCGGTCGTGACTTCGGCGATGTTGCGCACCTGACCGGTGAGGTTCGAGGCCATGGAGTTGACGTTTTCGGTCAGATCCTTCCAGGTCCCGGCCACACCAGGCACCTGCGCCTGACCGCCGAGCTTGCCTTCGGTGCCGACCTCTCGGGCCACACGCGTCACCTCGGAGGCGAAGCGGTTCAGCTGATCCACCATAGTGTTCAGCGTTTCCTTGAGCTCGAGAATTTCGCCCGAAACCGACACCGTGATCTTCTTCGACAGGTCGCCATTGGCGATCGCCGTGGAGACTTCGGCGATGTTGCGCACCTGCGCCGTCAGGTTGCCGGCCATGGAATTGACGCTGTCGGTCAGGTCCTTCCAGGTGCCGGCGACGCCGAGCACGTTGGCCTGGCCGCCGAGCCGGCCTTCGGTGCCGACTTCGCGTGCGACGCGCGTGACCTCGCCGGCAAAGCCGTTCAACTGGTCGACCATCGTATTGATGGTCTCTTTCAGTTCGAGGATTTCGCCCGACACCGGAACGGTGATCTTCTTCGAAAGGTCGCCCTGGGCAACGGCAGTCGCTACTTCGGCGATATTGCGCACTTGGCCGGTCAGGTTGGAGGCCATGGAATTGACGCTGTCGGTCAGGTCCTTCCAGGTGCCGGCCACGCCGCGCACGTTCGCCTGGCCGCCAAGCCGGCCTTCCGTGCCGACTTCGCGCGCCACGCGCGTCACTTCCGAAGCGAAGGCGTTCAGCTGGTCGACCATCGTGTTGATGGTTTCCTTCAGTTCGAGAATTTCGCCCTTCACGTCGACGGTGATCTTCTTCGACAGGTCGCCATTGGCGATGGCTGTGGAGACTTCCGCGATATTACGCACCTGCGCCGTCAGGTTGCCGCCCATCGAGTTGACGTTTTCGGTCAGGTCCTTCCAGGTGCCGGCGACGCCACGTACATTCGCCTGACCACCGAGCCGACCTTCCGTTCCCACTTCGCGGGCGACACGCGTCACCTCCGAGGCAAAGGCGTTCAGCTGATCGACCATCGTATTAATGGTTTCCTTCAGCTCGAGGATTTCCCCCGAAACCGTCACCGTGATCTTCTTCGACAGGTCGCCATTGGCGATCGCGGTGGAAACTTCGGCGATGTTGCGCACCTGCGCCGTCAGATTCGAGGCCATCGAATTGACGTTGTCGGTCAGGTCCTTCCAGGTGCCGGCGACGCCCGGCACCTGCGCCTGACCGCCGAGGCGGCCTTCCGTGCCGACTTCACGCGCCACGCGCGTGACTTCGCCGGCAAAGCCGTTCAACTGATCCACCATCGTGTTGATGGTTTCCTTGAGCTCCAGGATTTCACCCGAGACGTCGACGGTGATCTTGCGCGAGAGGTCGCCGCGCGCAACCGCCGTCGTCACCTGCGCGATGTTGCGCACCTGGGCTGTGAGGTTGCCGCACATCGCGTTGACCGAGTCGGTCAGGTCCTTCCAGGTGCCGGCGACACCCGGCACCAGCGCTTGGCCGCCAAGCTTGCCTTCGGTGCCGACCTCACGGGCGACGCGCGTCACTTCGGAAGCGAAGGAGCGCAGCTGATCGACCATGGTGTTGATCGCTTCCTTCAGCTGCAGGATCTCGCCGCGCACGTCGACGGTAATCTTCTTGGAGAGGTCGCCGTTAGCGACCGCGATCGTCACCTCCGCGATATTGCGCACCTGCGCCGTCAGGTTCGACGCCATCGAGTTGACGCTTTCGGTCAAGTCCTTCCAGACGCCCGTCACCTCGGGCACCTGCGCCTGGCCACCGAGCTTGCCGTCAGTGCCGACTTCGCGGGCAACGCGCGTCACCTCCGAGGTGAAGACGCTGAGCTGCTTGATCATCGTGTTGACGATATCGGCCGAGCGCAGGAATTCGCCCTTCAGCGCCCGCCCGTCGACATCGAGCGGCACGGTCTGCAAGAGATCGCCTTTGGCGACCGCGGTGATCGTGCGGGTGACCGCCGTGGTCGGCCACAGGAGATCGTCGATCAGGCCATTGATCGAGCCTTCCATTTCCGACCATGATCCATCCGACAGGCCGAAGCGCACCCTGGTACTTGTCCGCCCGTCGCGGCCGACGACCTGGCCGACATGTTCGAGCTGCCGGGCCATGCGCTGATTGGCGGCGATGATGTCGTTCAGCGCATCGGCGACTTTGCCGGTCACGCCGGTCAGGTCAGAGCGCATCCGCACGGAAAAGTCGCCGCGCCTGACCGCGACCAGCACTTCTAAAAGGGCGCTGGCATCGTCGTACGCCATGCTTTTGTGGTCGTACCCGTTGATGCTCTCAGCAGCAGCGTCGTCGCGCGAAAATTCACCGGTTTGCGTGCTCACGAAATCCCCCCTGTTCGACAGAGGGTAATTAGTGCTCGACTGGAAAAAGGCTATGGGTGTGCCGCAGGGTTGCAGAGGTAGGCCTAACCCAGTGTCGACGGCCAAACTTTGCCGGCGTGGGAACAGTTTCCCGCTGGCCGTCGTTTCCGTCCTGACAAGGAGAACGACATGTCGAACGTCTCAAGGACAGGGAAAGACGAGATGAACAATGCGACCAGCCCGACGACCTTCGGAAAGTCGGTCGAGAGCCAAGCGCAGATGCAGGATGCCGCGGCGGAGGCATCGTCCGAAACCGGCGGCGAGGTGCTGAACATCTACCGGCTTGAGCCGATCGCCAAACCCGACGATCCCAGATGGGGCAATGCGCCCAATCACGGCGCCATCGTCGTCGCCGCCCGGACGCCGGGCGATGCCAGAATCGTTGCCGCGGCACGCGAGCTCGATTTCATGGAAGTCGATGCGGCGCCTGCCGAAGATGTCACCACGGCCAATGCCAGCGCCTTTCGTGACGACAAACTCTACACCGTGATCGAGATCGATCGGGACAGACGTGATATAAAGCGGGGTATCCTAGACGGCACGGTCTCGGTCGACACAATCCGGCCGGTCGAACAGGACTAGAAATCCTTTCTTCACCCGGGAGTTCTCATGAATACCGCCAATCTGCAGCTCAAGGGCCTGATCATGGCAATGGCCTCGATATGCGACGCGATCGTCGAAAAGGAATTGCTTACGCGCGCGGAAATCGATGCCGCGCTCTCGAAAGCCAAAAGGGCGATCGAGGAGGACGACGACCATGAGCTCTCCGGCGCCAACCTGGCGGCAATCCTATTTCCAATCCGTGTGCTGCAGCTTGCCGGCGAGGCCGGCAGCAAAGGCGAAGGGGCGACATTTTCGGATTATGCCAAGCTCGTGGGCAAGCTCAGCTGACCATGTTCCAAGGCTTTTCTCTCGATTCCGTCGACGTCGGACCGGGTTCGCTTCGCGTCCGACACGGCGGATCAGGACCAGCCGTTCTTCTCCTCCACGGCCATCCCAGGACGCATATGACCTGGGGGAAGGTGGCGGAGCTGCTGGCGCCCGACTACACGGTCGTCTGCCCCGACCTTCCCGGCTTCGGCCGCTCCTACCAGCCGGCCGATGCTCCCGACAGTAGCAACTCTTCGAAGCGCGCCAAGGCTGAAGCGCTGGTCGCGCTGATGCGGCGACTGGGGCACGAAAACTTCGCGGTGGTCGGCCACGACCGCGGAAGCCTGACTGCCTTCCGCATGGCGATGGACCATCCCGATCGCGTGCAGAAACTCGTGATCGCCGACGGCATCCCCGTGATCGAGCATCTCGAACGCGCCGACTGGAAATTTGCCCGGGACTGGTACCACTGGTTCTTCTTCGCTCAGCCGGAAAAGCCGGAGCGGGCGATCATGGCCGATCCCTTGGCATGGTACGACAAACTCTCGCCTGAACTGATGGGAAGGCCGGCCTATGACGACCTTATCGACATTATCCACGATCCAGCCGTGATCCACGGGATGATCGAGGATTACCGCGCCGGCCTCAGTATCGACCACCGCCACGACCGCGAGGACCGCGATACCGGCCGGAAAGTGATCTGCCCCATGCTGTGCCTCTGGTCGTTGCGCGACGATATGGAACAGATCTACGGCGATCCCGTCGCTATCTGGCGAAACTGGGCCGAGGACGTGCACGGCTTCGGCATCGACAGCGGCCATCACGTGGCCGAGGAGAACCCACAAGCTCTCTCGCAGGCGATCCGGAAGTTTCTCGAAAACGATAGCAGTATCTGGACTTAGGACATGGTCTGGCAGGCGAGTTAACTGGGCGCAGTGTCCAGCACCGTCGATTTCTGCGATAAGTTGATCCGTTTGGTCTTGTTTTCCTGCGCCTCCTGTGGCTATACCCCCGCCCATAAACTCACGCACCGGGATTTCTACGTGATCTGCTTTAAATCACTTCTGGCCGCCTGCGGCCTCTCCGCTCTAATCGGCCTTGCCGCGGCCCCGTCATTTGCCGGCTCGACCACCTACCCGCTGACGCTCGAAAACTGCGGCGCTGAGGTGACCTTCAAGAAGGCGCCCGAACGGGCGATCGGGCTTGGCCAGAACAGCGCGGAAATCCTGCTGTTGCTCGGCCTTCAGGACAAGATGGTCGGCACCGCCTTCTGGCCGAGCAAGGTTCTGCCGCAGCTCGCCGAGGCAAATGCCAAGGTCAAGCTTCTCACCGTCGAGATGCCGACCTTCGAGTCGATGCTCGCGGAAAATCCCGATTTCGTGGCGGTGGCCTTGCCAAGCCTGGTCGGCCCCAACAGCAAGATCGCCAAGCGCGAGGATTTCGACAGGGTCGGCGTCTCAACCTACCTCTCGCCGAGCACCTGCCTCAGCACCAAGGACGTCAAGGACCAGTACGGCAGCCGCCGCGAGTTGTGGAACATGGATCTTCTCTACAAGGAGATCGACGAACTCTCTCAGATTTTCGATGTCGCCGATCGGGGCCAGGCGCTGATCGCCGATTTCAAGGCGCGTGAAGCCAAGCTTCGCGGGAGCGTTGCCAAGGACGGCCAGAACCTGTCCTACGTCTTCTGGTTTTCCAGCCCCAGCCCGTCGGCCGACGCCTATGTTGGTGGTAAAAACAGCGCCTCCGGCTTCATCGCCGATCTGCTCGGCGGACATAATGCGATCAGCGCCGACGCAGAATGGCCGACCGTCGGCTGGGAAGGCATCATCGCCTCCAACCCCGACGTCATCGTCGTCGCCAGCCTCGACCGCAACCGCTGGGAGCTCGACAAGCCCGAAGCCAAGATCAACTTCCTGAACTCCGATCCGGCCGTCAGCCAGATTCCGGCCGTCAAGAACAAGGCTCTCGTCGTCATGGACGGCCAGGCCATGAACCCGACCATCCGCACGATCTACGGCGCCGAGCAGGTAGCCGAGCAGCTGAAGGCGCTCGGTCTGCGGAAGTGACCGACGCAGGCCGTCTCTTCCGGCAGCTGGGAGCGGTCACCGCACTGCTGCTCGCTTCCTTCTGCCTCATCGCTGTCGCCATCGGCGTCAGCGTCGGGATCGGCGATCTGCCGATTCCGCTTGCGACCACCTTTTCGGCGGTCACCAACCGGCTCGGATGGACCGCGGTCGAGCTGAACCGCATTCATGAGACTGTCATCTGGGATTATCGCCTAAGCCGCGCGCTCGTCGCCGCCGTCTGCGGCGCGGGACTGGCGCTGTCTGGCGCCATCATGCAGTCGCTGCTGCGCAACCCGCTTGCCGAACCCTATGTGCTCGGCATCTCGGCCGGCGCTTCTACCGGCGCCGTCGCAATCGTTATCCTCGGGCTCGGCTCGGGCGCGGTATCGCTGTCATCAGGCGCGTTTGCCGGCGCCTTCGCAGCCTTCTTCTTCGTCGCATTGCTGTCGAACGGCACCCGCGGCGGCGCCGACCGCACCATTCTCGCCGGTGTCGCCGCGTCGCAGCTCTTCAACGCCTCGACCTCCTATATCGTCACCACCTCGGCCAATGCGCAGCAGGCCCGCGACGTCATGTTCTGGCTGCTCGGCAGTTTCGGCGGCGTGCGCTGGCCGGAATTCGCGCTGGTTTCGGTGGTCGTCGGTTTCGGCCTTGCCGCCTGTCTGCTCTATGCCCGCGTGCTCGACGCCTTCGCTTTCGGCGACGAGGCGGCATCCTCGCTCGGCGTCAATGTCGGGCGCGCCCGCATGGTGCTCTTCGCGCTGACTGCCATGATGACCGCCACGATCGTCAGCATGGTCGGCTCGATCGGCTTCGTCGGCCTCGTCGTGCCGCATGTCGCCCGCTTCGTCGTCGGGCCGCTGCATATCCGTCTGCTGCCGGCCTGCGCCATCGGCGGAGCGATCTTTATGGTCCTCGCAGACATCGCCGCGCGCGCCCTCATTCCCGGTCAAATCCTGCCGATCGGCGTCGTCACGGCGCTGGTCGGCGTTCCTTTCTTCTCGATCATCCTCTACCGGTTCCAGCGCGCGTCATGAGCATCAAGGCCGACAACCTCACCTGGAAAATTGGCAGGAAGACCATTCTGGACGGCGTCTCCATGGAGGCGCAGCCCGGCCGGATGCTCGGCTTGCTCGGGCCGAATGGCTCGGGCAAGACCTCGCTGCTGCGGCTTCTCGCGGGCCTGAAGCGGCCGCATTCCGGCCGCGTCACACTCGACCGGAGCGATATCGGCACGATCAGCCGCCGCTCGATCGCTCGGCGGATCGCCTTCGTCGAGCAGCACGCAACGACGAACGCCAATCTCAAGGTCGTCGACGTCGTCAAGCTCGGCCGTTTCCCGCACCGGTCGATGTTCTCCGGCTGGACGAAGGCCGACGAAGAGGCGGTCGAGACGGCACTTGCGCGTGCCGGCATGGCGGAGAAGCGCGACGATCGCTGGCAGAGCCTATCGGGCGGCGAAAAGCAGCGCACCCACATCGCCAGGGCGCTTGCCCAGTCGCCGCAGGAACTCATCCTCGACGAACCGACAAACCATCTCGACATCCAGCACCAGATCGGCCTGATGCGGCTCGTTTCCGGCCTGCCGATCACCAGCATCGTCGCGTTGCATGATCTCAACCATGCCGCCATGTTCTGCGACGAGCTTGCTATCATGCAGCAGGGCCGGATCGTCGCGTCAGGCGCGCCAGAGGATGTGCTGAGCGAGGCGCTGCTGCGCGAGGTCTTTTCGGTCGAAGCCCGCATCGAAGCCTCCCCCCATCATTCGCGCCCGCATATCCACTATCTCAGGTGAGAACGGCCGCTCTCACGTCACGATCTGCAGCGGCAAAGCGGTCGTCTTTTTGATCGTCTTGAGGACGATGCTCGATTTGACCGACGCCAGATTGTCGGTGACCCGGATCATTCTTTCGAGAAACTGGCTGAGATGGTCGAGGTCACGCGTCATGACCTTCATCAGAAAGTCGGCGTCGCCTGTCTGCGAGTAACATTCCAGGATCTCCGGCGCAGTCTCGATGAAACGATGGAGCCGCTCGTTTCCGCCTTCGGTATGGGCTCGAAGGCTGACGAGCGTATGTGCGACGACGGTGAAACCCAGTTTCACCGGATTGAGGATAGCGACGACGCTCTGGATATATTGCTCTTTGCGCAGTCTTTCCAAACGGCGCGCGCATTGAGTGGCGGACAGGTTGACCTTCTGGGACAACTCGCCCTGCGTCATCTCGCTGTTTTGCTGGAGGGCGGCGAGCAATTTGATATCGAACGGATCAAGCATGACCATCACTCCAGACGGTGATTTTCTGCACATTATAGGCCGCTTCCGCCGATTGTCTGCACGATCGCGGACTCCAGGGGTGAAAATCGCAGAAATTCGCCGTGACAGTTCAGTTAATCTCCAGCCACAATGCAAAAGCGAGGTGGAACTGTGTTTGACCAACTGAACAGCCGGCCGGCCGATAGCCTGCTCGCCCTCATCAAGGCCTTCCAGGCCGACGATCGTCCCGGAAAGATCGACCTCGGCGTCGGCGTCTATCGCGATGGCATGGGACGCACGCCCGTCATGCGGGCCGTCAAGGCGGCGGAGCAGTTTCTCCTGGAGACCCAGGGCAGCAAGAAATACCTCGGCCCCGAAGGCGATCTGCAATTCGTGCGCCTGCTTGAGCCGATCATCTTCGGCAACGCGCCGAAATTCGCCCAACGGCTCGCCGGTATTCAAACGCCCGGCGGCAGCGGCGCGCTCCGTCTCGGCGCGGAGCTCATTCAAACGGCAAACCCATCAGCAAAGGTTTTTTTGGGAACGCCGAGCTGGGCCAACCATGCACCGATTTTCGCTTCGGCGCGCTTGGACGTGAAGGAATACGCCTTCGTGGACCTGCCTTCACAGCAGGTGACATTCGACAGCGTCGTCTCCGCCTTGTCTTCCGCCGGGGAAGGCGACGTCGTGCTGCTTCACGGTTGCTGCCATAACCCAACTGGCATCGATTTCACCATCGAGCAGTGGCGAAAGATTACCGACCTCCTCGTCAAGCACAGGCTGGTGCCCTTCATCGATCTTGCCTATCAGGGGCTCGGCGACGGCCTCGAACAGGATGCCGCCCCGACACGCATGATCCTCGATGCGGTCGACGAGGCGCTGATCGCCTATTCCTGCGACAAGAACTTCGGCCTCTATCGCGAACGCGTCGGCGCACTTTATGTCGTGGCTCGCAATGCCGATGACGTCAGAAAGGCGGAAAGCAACATGGCGGCGCTTGCCCGCGTCAACTGGTCCATGCCGCCGGATCATGGGGCTGCCGTCGTCAGGGCCATTCTCGAAAGCGCAGAAATGACGGCAATGTGGCGCGCCGAACTCGAAGAAATGTGCGAGCGCATTAACGGCAATCGCGCGGCGCTGGCTGCTGCCTCGACCGAACTGGCCTTCATCCGCCGGCAGCGCGGCCTGTTTTCCAATCTCTCCATGCGTAAGGAAACGGCGATCGCGCTCAGGGCAAACCATGGCATCTACATGGCGGATTCCGGCCGCATGAATCTTGCCGGCATGCAGCCCGCCGATGCCGGCGCCATCGTCGCCGCGCTCAGGGCCGAAGGCTGCCTGAAGTAAATAAATCAACACTCCGTTGGAGCCTCCGAATGAGCAGGAAAGAAACGACCGGCCAGGCGATCACCCGGTCGCTTGTCGCCCATGGGATCGACACGGTCTTCGGCATCCCCGGCGCCCATATGTATGATTTCAACGATGCGCTTTATGACGCCGGCGACAAGATCCGGTTCATCCATACAAGGCACGAACAGGGTGCGGCCTATATGGCCTACGGCTATGCCAAATCCACCGGCCGGATCGGCGCCTATACCGTCGTGCCCGGCCCGGGCGTTCTCAATTCGGGCGCGGCCCTCTGCACCGCTTACGGCGCCAACGCGCCGGTGCTCTGCGTCACCGGCAACATCCTGTCGCAGCTCATCGGCCGAGGCAGAGGACAGTTGCACGAACTGCCGGATCAACTCACGACAATGCGCGGGATTGCCAAGACGGCCGAACGCATCAATCACCAGTCCGAAGCCGGTGTCATCACGGCGGGGGTCGTCGCCAAGATGCTATCCGGCCGCCAGGGCCCGGGAGCGGTTGAAGCCCCTTGGGACGTGTTCGGACAATCCGGCCCTGAAATCGACATTCCCATTGACGCGAGAGCGCCTCATCCGGCAATCAATCCCGATCAGATCGCGGCCGCGGCGGCGCTGATATCAAGCGCCAGTAATCCGATGATCATGGTTGGCGGTGGCGCGGCGGATGCCGGCGCGGATATCGCCGCGCTTGCGGAACTGCTGCAGGCACCGGTGACATCGCATCGCTCCGGCAAGGGCATCGTCCCCGACGACCATCCGAACTATCTGAATTTCGTCGCCGCCTATGAATATTGGAAGAAGGTCGACGTGCTGATCGGGGTCGGCAGCCGGCTCGAATTGCAGTTCATGCGCTGGAAGTGGGTTCCCAAGGGGCTCAAGATCATCCGCATCGATATCGATCCGACCGAAATGGTCCGCCTCAAGCCGGATGTCGGTATCGTCGCGGACGCCAGGGATGGAACGAAGGCGCTGATCGATGCGCTGGCCGGTTCCGGCCGCGAGGATCGCACACGTGAATTTACCGAACTCAATGAAGAAGCAAGGTCTCGTTTTTCGGCGGTGCAGCCGCAGCTTGGCTATCTCGAAGCCATTCGCGAGGCCCTGCCGAGAGACGGCTTCTTCGTCGAGGAAATCAGTCAGATGGGCTTTGCCGCCCGCTTTGCCTTCCCGAGCTATGGTCCACGCCGATACGTGACATGCGGCTATCAGGACAATCTTGGTTTCGGTTTCAACACCGCCTTGGGTGTGAAAGTCGCCCATCCCGACAAAGCCGTGATCTCCGTTTCGGGTGACGGCGGCTTCATGTTCGGCGTTCAGGAGCTTGCCACCGCCGTACAGCACAGGATCGCCGTCGTCGCCATCGTGTTCAACAATTCCGCTTATGGCAATGTGCTGCGCGACCAGAAGCAGACCTATAAGGGCCGCACTCTCGGCTCGGATCTGACCAATCCCGATTTCGTCGCTCTCGGCGAAAGCTTCGGCATCCGATCCTTCAAGGCGACGAGCCCCGGCGAATTAAGGGACGTGCTGGAGAAAGCCCTTGCACTCGACGAGCCCGTCCTCATCGAAGTTCCAGTTGAAAAGGGATCGGAGGCAAGCCCCTGGCCCTTCATCCATCCGGCTCCGCACGAATGACCGGAAGGAGGCGAAGCCCTATCAAGGCGACTTGAGAAAGATCGTCGCCAGCGGCGGCAGCGTCAGCGAGAGCGAATGCGGCCTCCCGTGGGCAGATACTGGTTCGCTCGACACTGCGCCGTTGACGAGGCCCGAGCCGCCATATTCGCCCGCATCCGTCGTGATCTTCTCGATCCAAACGCCATCCTGCGGCACGCCGATCCTATAGCCATAGCGCGGCACTGGCGTGAGATTCGAGACGACGAGCACCGACGAGGAGCGGTCAGGGGCATACCGCAGCATGCCGAGGACGGAATTCACGGCGTCATCAGCCGCCGCCCATTCGAAGCCTTGGTGATGGAAATCGCCAAACTGCAAGGCCGGCTCGTCTTTGTAAAAGCCGTTCAGATCCTTGACCAGCCGCTGGATTCCTGCATGCGCGGGCCGATCCAGCACATCCCAGCTCACCGAAGCGTCATGGTTCCACTCGCCGGGTTGAGCGATCTCGCTTCCCATGAATAACAGCTTCTTGCCGGGATGGCCCCACATGAAGGCGAGGTAACTGCGCAGGTTGGCGAACTTCTGCCACTCGTCGCCGGGCATCTTGCCGAGCAGCGAGCCCTTTCCGTAGACCACCTCGTCGTGCGAAATCGGCAGAATGAAGCGTTCGGAATAGGCATAGATCATGCTGAAGGTCATCGTGCCGTGGTGGTAACTCCGGTAAACCGGATCCTTCTCGATATAGCTCAGGCTGTCATGCATCCAGCCCATGTTCCACTTCATGTCGAAGCCGAGCCCACCCTCTTCCGGCGGTTTCGTCACGCCGGGCCAAGCGGTCGACTCCTCTGCGATCGTCATCGCATGCGGGCAGCGCTCATGGACGATGCTGTTCAGGTGCTTGAAGAATTCCACCGCTTCCAGGTTCTCACGGCCGCCATACCGGTTGGGAATCCATTCCCCCTCGTTGCGGCTGTAGTCGCGGTAGAGCATCGAGGCGACGGCATCGACGCGCAATCCGTCGATATGGTAGCGTTCGAGCCATTCGAGCGCGCTGGCGATCAGGAAGCCTTTCACCTCATTGCGACCGAGATTGTAGATCAGCGTGTTCCAGTCGCGATGAAAGCCCTCACGCGGATCCTCGTGTTCGTAGAGCGCGGTGCCGTCGAAGCGGGCGAGCCCCCAGACGTCGGTGGGAAAATGCGCCGGCACCCAATCGAGGATGACGCCGATCCCGGCGCCATGGCAGCGGTCGATAAAATAGGCGAGATCCTCAGGCGTGCCATAACGGCCGGTCGGGGCGAAGAGGCCTAGCGGCTGATATCCCCAGGAGCCGCCGAAGGGGTGCTCCATGATCGGCAGCAGCTCGATATGGGTGAATCCCATCTCGCGAACATAGGGAACGAGCCGCTGGCTGAGCTCGACCCAGTCGAGCGACCGCCCGCCATTCTCCCGCAGCCAGGACCCGGCATGCACCTCGTAGACGGAGATCGGCCCTTCCAGTCTTTGCTGCCGCGACCGGCCCTTCATCCAATTGTCATCAGTCCATCGAAATCGCGTCGAGGATGCGACGATCGAAGCGGTGGACGGGGCGGCTTCGCTCGCTCTCGCCACCGGATCGGCTTTCTGCGGCAAGCAGTTTCCATGCGGATCGATGATCTCGAACTTGTATCTCTCGCCAGGCGCCAGCCGTGGCACGAACAGCTCCCAGACGCCCGCCGGCTGCCTTAGCCGCATTGGGTTTCGTCGCCCGTCCCAGGCGTTGAAATCGCCGACAACTGAAACGCGGCGGGCATTCGGCGCCCAGACGGCGAAGCGGACGCCCGCGACGTCGTCGACCGACATTTCGACCGCGCCGAGCGTCCGGCTCAGGCTGTAATGGGTGCCCTCGGAGATCAGGTGGAGATCGAGCTCTCCGAGCAGAAGCCCGAAGCTATAGGGGTCCTCGGTTATCTGCTCGCCATCCGGCCACGTGATCCGCAACCGGTAGGGCATCCTCGAACCCATCGCCGCCGCAAACAGGCCGGAGGGGTGAGCGATGCTGAAGGGCGTCACCACCCTGCCGCTCGCCGCTTCGATGAGATCGACGCCTTCGGCACCCGGCAGATAGACGCGCACGATCGTCATGCCGCCGCTTTCATGCGGACCGAGGATCGAGAAGGGATCGCCGTGGCGTCCCTCGATCAGGGCCCAGAGCGCATCATGCCCGATGCCGGCGAGAAGTTCGGAGCGTTCAACATTCATGCCTCGACCCTCGCCAAGCGCGATACGATTTCGGCAAGGCCGGCAAGCGGGATCGGCAGCCACTTCGGCCTGATGCGGGCCTCATAGGCGATTTCATAGGCTGCCTTTTCGAGAAGAAAGGCATCGAGAATCCTCCGTCTTTGTTCGGTCGGCATGGCGAGCGCCCTCGATACGGAGACCGCCTGCCAATAGGCATCGAGAAAAGCCTCTTCGGCATTGCGCCCGAAACGCGCGATCGCGTCCCGGCGCACCTCGTTTTCGTGTTCGGTGACCGCGTCATTGTCGAGCTGGGCAGTGGCGACGAGATAGCTCAGCGATCTCAAAAGTCCGGCGACGTCGCGGAGCGGAACGGTCTTGGCGCGGCGTTCGGCGAGATTTTTGGCGGGCTCGCCTTCGAAGTCAATAATGACGGCGTCACCCTCGCTGACCAGGATTTGGCCAAGATGGAAGTCGCCATGGGTGCGCGTCATCAGCGCGCCGCGGGCGCTCTCCGCCAGACGCGCGCCAAGCTCGATGAGTTCGGAACGGCGCTCCAGAAGCGGGCGGGCGAGTTGATCGATCGCGGGCTCGGCATTTTCCTCGCGTTCTGCCAGTTTCGACATGGCATAGGCGACTTCGCCCGCCACCGCCTTCTTGATCGCCTCGACCTCATCGTTGCCGGCGACGACAGGGCTGAAAGCCTCGTCCGCATTTTCACCGGACAGCACGACGTGCAATTCGCCAAGCCTCATGCCGACCATGGCAACGAAGTTGATCAGCGGCTGAAAGACATCGTCGCCGGGCTCGACCGCCGGATCGTTCAACACGAGCTCGTCGGCCGCGCGGCGCAGATTGTTCAGCATCCAGTTCCAGGCGTCGCCCTGGTTGCGGATCGCACCCTGGACGATGATCAAGGTCGAGCGGCGGCCGCTGGAATCGGTGTGGGCTACTTCGCCAAGCAACGGCGCGGTATGGTCGTAACCCGCGCAGGTCAGAAACCGCGTCATTTCGACCTCCGGATGGACGCCGGGGAAGATGTGCCGGATTAGCTTGATCATGGCGACGTCGCCGACGATCAGCGAACTGTTGGATTGCTCGGCCGAGAGCCAATGAACCGGCATGTCGTCGGTAACCTGCAGGCGGTCGAGTCGCTCGGTGCCGAGAAATTCGAGTGTGCCGGTGCGTCCGGTGATGCGCGAGCGGTCGGCCAGCCCGCGCAGGATGCCGCGCGCCATCGGCTCGATCGCGAACCCATCCGTCAGGAAGCCGACCCGCCTGCCCTGACGAACCCGCCCGAGGGCGAGCTGCTGCGTCAGAGCGGAGGGTTGCGCATCATCCCAGGCGACCGCCAGCGGCAACTGATAGGATTCGCTGTGATCCGGCAGATCCACCTCCAATTCGCCGAGAACGATCCCCTCGGCATAGGGGATCGGCGTTGCCGAGATCAGCCGAGCCGCCTGAAGCGGCTGATCCTTCGCCCCGAACCAGCGCCGCTTGGCGAGATAAGCGGGCAGAATTTCGTTGCTAAGGACGCGTCCTAACCGCGGCTCATCGACCAGGTCGAGCAGACCGCGGCGGATCACCATCGTCACGAGATCGGGAAGCTGTTCGGGTGGAGCAGTGCGCCATGCCGGCGGATCGGCATCGGCCTCCAGCTGAAACCAGAAGAAGCCATAGGGCGGCAGTGTCAGGAGATAGGTCAGTTGCCCGATCGGTGGAAACGGCGACATGCCCGTTAGTTCGATCGGCACGCGGCCCTCGAAGGCCGAGAGGTCGAGCTCGACCGCCTGGGGCAGTCGCGAGAGGTTTGCGACGCACATCAGCGTCTCGCCGTTATATTCCCTAAGATAGGCCAGGATCTTGCGGTTCTCAGGCGACAGGAAACGCAGCGATCCGCGTCCGAAGGCCGGATGCCGGCCACGCAACGCCAGCATCTTTCGCGTCCAGTTGAGCAGCGAATGCGCGTCGGTGCTCTGGGCTTCGACATTGACGGCCTCGAAACCGTAGAGCGGATCGGCGATCGGCGGCAGGACGAGTCGCGCCGGATCCGTCCGGGAGAAGCCGCCATTGCGGTCGGGCGACCATTGCATCGGCGTCCGCACCCCGTCGCGGTCGCCGAGATAGATGTTGTCGCCCATGCCGATCTCATCGCCATAATAGATCACGGGCGTTCCCGGCATTGACAGAAGCAGCGCGTTCATCAGCTCTATGCGCCGGCGGTCGCGCTCCATCAGCGGCGCAAGGCGCCGCCTGATGCCGAGATTGATGCGGGCGCGCTTGTCGGATGCATAGGTCTCCCACAGATAGTCCCGCTCCGCGTCGGTGACCATCTCAAGCGTCAGCTCGTCATGATTGCGCAGGAAGATCGCCCACTGGCAATTCTCCGGGATTTCAGGCGTCTGACGCAGGATGTCGGTGATCGGGAAGCGGTCTTCCTTGGCGATCGCCATATACATGCGCGGCATCAGCGGGAAGTGGAACGCCATGTGGCATTCGTCGCCTTCGCCGAAATATTCCCGCGTGTCCTCGGGCCACTGATTGGCCTCCGCAAGCAGCATCACGCCGGGATGAGTGGCGTCGAGAGCGGCACGGATGCGCTTGAGGATCGCATGGGTCTCGGGCAGATTTTCGTTGATCGTCCCCTCGCGCTCGACGAGGTACGGAATTGCGTCGAGGCGGAAACCGTCGATGCCGGTCTCCAGCCAGAAGCGCATCACCTTCAGCAGCTCCTCCATAACCAGCGGGCTGTCGAAATTGAGATCGGGCTGGTGAGAATAGAAGCGGTGCCAATAATAGGCGCCGGCGACCGAATCCCACGTCCAGTTCGATTTCTCCGTGTCGAGGAAGATGATGCGCGTTTCCGGGAATTTCTGGTCGCTATCTGACCAGACATAGAAATCCCGCTCCGGCGATCCCGCAGGTGCATGGCGTGCGCGCTGGAACCAGGGATGCTGGTCGGAGGTATGGTTGATGACGAGCTCGATAATGACGCGGATATTTCGCTGATGGGCGGCATCAACAAAGGCGCGGAAATCCTCCATGGTCCCGTAATCCGGGCTGACATTGCCGTAGTCGGCGATGTCGTATCCGTCGTCGCGGCGCGGTGAGGGAAAGAAAGGCAAAAGCCAGATGGCGTTGACGCCGAGCGCTGCGATGTGATCTAGCTTCTGGTGCAGTCCGGCAAAATCGCCAACACCATCGCCATTGGCGTCGTAGAACGACTTGATGTGCAACTGATAGATGATCGCATCCTTGTACCAGAGCAGCGGGTCGACGCTACCGGGATTCATCGTGTCCATTCATGCCTCCGCTGCGCGAACGCGCCAGATCGCAAAGGGCAGGATCTGAGGATTGAAACTCACTCTCTGCCATTTGCCGTTCCACCTGAACCGGTGCCCCGTGACCAAATCCTCGGCGTCGAGCGCGCCGCCGTCCCCAAGCCCCCATTTCCACAGAGGCAGCTCGACATTGCTCTCCTGAAAATTGTGGGGATCGAGGCTGATCGCGATCAGCAGGACATTGTCGCGGGCGCGGCTCGCCTTCTCGAAGAACAGGATATTGTCATTCCACGCGTTCAGCAGCGTCAGCCCGAGATGCGAATGCAGCGCGGTGTTTTCGTTCCGGATGCGGTTCAACATCCGGATTTCGGCGATGATGTTGCCCGGCCTGTCGTAATCCCAGGCGCGAATCTCGTATTTCTCACTGTCGGCATATTCCTTGCGCTTGGCATCGGGACGCCCCTCGCAGAGTTCGAAGCCGTTATAGACGCCCCACAGTCCGGAAAGCGTCGCGGCTAATGCCGCGCGGATCAGAAAGGCCGGGCGCGGCGCGTTCTGCAGAAAATCCGGATTGATGTCATGGGTATTGACGAAGAAATGCGGGCGGAAGAATTCCTTCGGCGCCGTCTCGGTGAGCTCCCGCATATATTGCTCGAGCTCCCACTTGGTATTGCGCCAGGTGAAATAGGTATAGGACTGGGAGAAGCCGATCTTCGCCAACCGGTACATGACCTTCGGCTTGGTGAAGGCTTCCGACAGGAAGACGACCTCGGGGTGGCGCGCCCTGATATCGCCGATCAGCCATTCCCAGAACGGGAAGGGTTTGGTGTGCGGATTGTCGACCCGAAACAGCTTGACGCCCTGGTCGACCCAAAGCTGGACAATATCCCTAAGTTCCACCCACAGAGAGGGCAGCGCGTCTTTCGTATAGAAATCGACATTGACGATGTCCTCGTATTTTTTCGGCGGGTTCTCCGCATATTTGATCGTGCCATCGGGCCTCCAATCGAACCAGCCGGGATGCTCCGTCAGCCAGGGATGATCCGGCGAAGCCTGGATCGCAAGGTCGAGTGCGATCTCCAGCCCATGCCGGCCCGCCTCCTCGACCAGCCGGCCGAAATCCTCGAAATCGCCAAGCTCTGGATGAATTGCATCATGGCCGCCCTCCTCGGAGCCGATGGCATAAGGACTTCCCGGATCGCCGGGTGCTGCCTTCAGGCTGTTGTTGCGCCCCTTCCGGTTGGTCGTTCCAATCGGATGAATCGGCGGGAAATAGAGCACGTCGAAGCCCATGCCGCGGATATCCGGCAGTCTCGGGATGACGTCGTCAAAGGTCCCGTGCCGGTTCGGATCGCCGCTTTGCGAACGCGGGAAGATCTGGTACCAGCTGGCGAAGGCCGCCGACTTGCGTTCGGCATCGACGGCGCTTGCCGTGGAGCGAAGCCGGAAAGGCCGCTTATCGGCCCGTTTCATCAACTCGGCTGTCTCGGGGTCGAGCAAGATCGCCGTGCGCTCGGCATCGGAAGCGTTTTCAAGACTGTCGATGAGCGCCTGCAACTCTGCGCTGAGTGCCGCCTGCGCTTCGGCTTTTGCGGCGCGGACGAGGTCCAATCCTTCCTGCAGCTCCAGTTTCAGGTCCAGCCTGGCATCGTTCTTCTTGGTCAGCTCGTAGCGGAAGATCGCGAACGGGTTCTTCCACGCTTCGACCGCGAATTCATAGCGCCCGACGCGTTCCAGCAGGAATTCGGCACGCCAGCGGTCGTTCTCGACCAACTGCATCTCCGTCTCGTTCCACTCCGCCATGGCATCGTGCGGCCGCCAGAGCAGCACGGCGGCGATCGGGTCGTGGCCGTCGGCGAATATATCGGCCTCGACTGTGACGGTTTCGCCGACGACACGCTTTACGGGAAATCGTCCGTCATCGACCCGAGGCATGATGTTTTCGATGGCAAGCCGCGGCGAAGCGATTGCCTGCTCAACGTCGATAGCTGGCCGGGATGCGATCGGCTCGGGCGCTTTGGCTTCGATGATCCGCATTTCCCCTGCCCGCAAGCGCAGGACCGCATCGGCGGCGACGGGAAGATAACCGGAGGCAGCTTCGCGAAGGGCCGTCATTGGTGCGGAAGCGCTTCTCCTGAGGTCCTTGTTAATCAGGACGAACCGCACATTCGATGCGCTGCGAAGATCCTGCTCCTCGGATTGCACAAGCGCCGAAACCGGCCCATTGGCGTTGCGGATCAGGCGAAGCGATGGAGCGCGCGCGTGGCCGGACCTGCCGATCTCGGCATTGGCGACGCGTATTTCGGAGGAGATGTCGAAGGCGAGATCATGGCGCAGCCTCCGCAGCCCGGAACCGTCGCCATGGGTCGGATCGAGCGGTGTCGCCGCACCATATTCGAAACCGATCGGAACCATGAGACCACCGCCGAGCGAGGCGGCAAGCCGCAGCGCTCTGACGGCACGCCGCTCGAGGATTTCACGGCTCTCGGTCCCATGCGCGATCCGCCTGGCAAAGGGCGGTTCGGGAAAGGCAACCTGCCAGCCGAGCGCCTCCTGGACGCGGTGCTCCTCAACGAACCATCTCTCGTCGAGATCCCACCAGGCCATCGATGAAAAACATCCTGAAAAGCCTACATCGGCGATCGCTCTTCTTACCGCAAAATCGGTGCCGGGCGTCCAGGCGAGAAATTGAGCGTCAGCCTTCTCGCGCACCGCAGCGATCAGCGATTTGAAAAGCGATGGTGCGGCGCGGTCGATCCCGAGCACCCGGTAGCCGGAGAGGCCGAGCCCGGACAGCCGCCATAGCCGTTCGGTCCACTCCCCCAACAAACGCAATTGCCGCTCGGACCCGATCGTGTTCATCGGCTCCGCCGGATCAAGCGGCGAGCGTCGAGGATCGACCGGACGAAAGCCCGCTTGCGCATCGCCGACTTTCCCGTCGAGCATCAGGTCCATCATCAGGCCGACGCCGCTCTTCTCCGCGGCCTCCGCCAAGCGCGATATCCCATCATCGACCTCGCTTCCGAGCTGCAATTCAGAATCGAGGCGATCGAAATCCCGGAAGGTAAAGACGCTGCAGTTCCCGCCTCGGTCGAAGAGCGGCGCCGTCAGAACATAATCAAAGCCGGTATCCGCCGCATGGCCGAAAACCTCGCGCCATGCATCGATACCTTGGAGAAGTAGCGGGTTGACATAATAGATCCGGGGTGGGGTGCTGAAAGCACCCTGCTTCGCAGAGAGTAACATCGGCCGCCGCCTCGAGTTGCTTTTCAGGCAAACTTCCTTTGGCGGAGGTTGTTCCACTCAAACCGTCAATTCACGGCTGCATGGGGCATGCGGGACGGGAGACGACATCATCAGCCAGGTCGTCGCGCTCAACGAGAGAAGGAAGTCTTGGGATTTGCCGGTAGAGATATTGCCGCCATGCGCTAAAAGATCCTCTGACTGTTTCCGATCCAGAAATCATCGAGCGGTTAGAGCCCATCAATGCTTCGATCAATAGTCGTCATTACCGCCCTCACGGCTTGCATACCCTTCCTCGCCTCCTGGAGCATCGAGACCGACCACTCGACACCTGATAAGCACGGCCTGTTCGAAATCCGCGAGGAGGCAGGCGTTTCATCACGCAGGAGAACGCCAAGGGTCACGAGCGCTGGGACGTGCTGGAACCGAACGCGAAGGTGCTGGTTCCCCGATGCGTCGTTCCGCTCCAGGCGCAATGGACGCCGAAGAGCCTCGGCCGCTCGAAGCCCAGTGTGATGGTGACCTGCGCGACCGTGCCGAACGCCGTGATGGAACGGTGGGATGTGCCAGTGCCGGTGGAGCGGACATCGGGGAGCCCTTAGAGGGCGAGCATTCAGACGAGATTTGAGGTAGTAGACAATATCACTGCGATTGCAACGAAGGCGGGCAGACGTGAACCAAGCGGTAGAATTGTGCTCCTATCCCGGACTTGACGAGCGCATCATAATCCTCCGGGCGGGAGACGAGGTCGATGCCGTGTTTGTGCGGACCGAGAGGTTCAATGTCCTGATCGATACGCTCGGCACGCCCGAGCTGTGCCGGATGGCGCTGGATCTGCTTGGCGACAGAGGCGAGGATCGCCCGCTGATCGTCGTCAATTCGCATATGGATTGGGACCATTTCTGGGGAAACTCTGCGGTTTCAGGGCGTGCTCCGATCATTGCGCATGCCGCAGCTCTCGACCGTCTGCGTGATGCTTCCACGCAGCAGATCCTGAAGGACAAGGCGAGCCAGGAAACGCGGTTTGCAAATGTCGAGCTCATCGGCCCGGATATCACCTTCTCCGGCTCGATGGTCCTGCACGGCGGCGATCTGACGCTGGAACTCATTCATACGCCGGGACACACGCCTGACCATATCGCCGTCTGGATTCCGGAACTCCGCATCTGCCTGGCCGTCGACGCGGTGGAATATCCCATTCCCGAAGTCTGGAGCAGGAGTGCCGATGATCTTCGCCAGATCCGTTCCTCGCTCAGACGGATCCGTGACCTTGATGCGAAACTGGTCATTCCCGCGCACGGCAGGTCATCTTCACCTTCGGTAGTGGATGAGAACCTTGCTTATTTCGAAGCCCTGGCTGTTCGCATCGGCGGCCTGAGTGAAAGCCAGCTGGCTGACCCTGAACTCGGCAGTACAAGTGGTTTCCGTCTTGACGACTTCGTCGCCATTCCCGACGGGATGCCTTTGGATACGGCGGCGTTCTACCGGAACTGCCATGAGACGAATCTTGCCGCTACGGTTCAGGCCCACATCGAAAAACTGAAATCTGGAGGCCATGCGTGAAATTATTGGAGGGCGGGCGAACCGGACAGATCTGGCGCGACGGGGATACCGTCATCAGACCGTCCGGCGCATGGACGCCGACCACGCACCGGTTCTTGCGCCATCTCGGAAGCAAAGGCTTTTCGGCGGCTCCGCAGCCCATTCAAATTACCGCCGACGATCAGGAAGTCGTCAGCTACGTCGCAGGGCGCGTCTGTGAAGACCTCAGTGATCCCCTTGTCGGATCGGAGCGCATGCTGATGTCAGCAGCGAGACTTCTGCGCGATTTTCATACTGCATCTCAAGGCTTTCTGGAATTGGATGACGATGCTCAGATATGGATGCTGCCGCCGCAGGAGCCACGTGAGATCGTCTGTCACGGAGACTATGCGCCCTATAATGTGGCGACCGTCAATGAGGAGGCTGTCGGGATCATCGATTTCGACACTGCCCATCCCGCCCCGCCCCTTTGGGATCTCGCCTATGCGGTCTATCGCTGGGCGCCCCTCTCCGATCCTGCCAACCCCTCGGTGGGATTCGGTCTGGACGACCAGCTGCGGCGGGCGAAAATCTTCTGCAACGCCTATGGCGCGACGACGGAAGAACGGCATGGGCTTCCCGAGATGATCTGCAGGCGGCTTCAAGCCCTCGTCGAGTTCATGCTGGCAAGTGCCGCCGCCGGAGACGAGACCTTTGCGGAAGACGTCGATGCAGGAGACGCCAGGCGTTATCTGAACGACATCGGCTATATCGGCATGCACCGAAATCGGCTGTTGAAAGCGCTGTCCTGACTAAAGCCATTTTCGCCGGCGGAAGAAGCCGAAAAGGCTGAGGCACAGGACAGCGATGACGCCCAATACGACGAAATAGCCATACTGGAATTTCAATTCCGGCATATCGCTGAAATTCATGCCGTAGATGCCGGCGATCGCGGTGGGAACGGCGAGGATCGCCGCCCAGGCGGCGAGCTTGCGGGCGATCGCCGTCTGTTCCGTCTGGCCGATCATGACGCTGGCTTCGAAGGCGAAGGCGAGCACCTCGCGCAATGCATCGATATCTTCCTGAACCCGGCGCACGTGATCGGTGACATCGCGAAACAGCGATTGCAGCGTCGGATCCATGCCGGGAAGATCGATATGCTCGTATCGTCGGCAGACGTCGACGAGCGGCACCACGGCGTTGCGCAGCCGCAGAAGCTTGCGCCGCAGCATGTAAAGCCGCTCGATGTCGGATTTTCCCAGCTGTTCGCGCAGCACGAGATCCTCAAGCATCTCGACCTCTTCCTGCACCACCTCGATGACAGGCATGTAGTTGTCGACGATGAAATCGAGGATGGAATAGAGGATGTAGTTCTCGCCGTGGGCAAGGGCGGCGGGCGTCGCCTCGCACCGCTGCCTGACCGCAAGATAAGACGAGGATTCGCCGTGACGAACGGACACGACGTAACCGCGGCCGACGAAGAGATGCGTTTCGCCGAAGATGATTTCGCCATCCTTCATATGGGCGGTGCGGGCGACGATGAACATCGCCTCGCCGTAAATTTCCAGCTTCGGGCGCTGGTGGGGCTGCGCCGCGTCCTCGATCGCTAGCGGATGCAGATTGAACTCGGCCTGGATCTGGTGCAGCAGCACTTCATCCGGCTCGTGCAGGCCGATCCAGACGATGGCATTCTCCCGGCTTCGCCACTCGCCGGCTTCCTCTATCCTGATGTCGCGAATACGCTGCCCATGCTCGTAGACGGCCGCGGCCACGACGCCGCGCCGCTCATAAGGAGGCGACGCCGACCCGCTGCCGACCCGCGCGGAAACACTGTCCAGATCCTTCAGCCGCTCCAAATCCTGCCGTCCTCCCCGTCCCGCGGATCACGTATCCGCAACAAACGCCGGTCAGGCGTTGCGCCGATCATAATGCCATTTCGCAAAACATGCATCCGCTTCTGACAGAACATGAAGGCGCCCGGCGACGGCCAGGCGCCTTTGTTTCGTCATGAGGCGAAGGCCGGATTGCGCCGAGCGCCCATTCTCAGCACGAAATAGATCGCCCCGCCGATGGCGACGCCGAAGAACCAGCCGTAGGTGCCCCACCAATCCGGCAGGATGGAGGTGAAGGTCGGCAGGATCGACGAGAACAGCGCCCCCACCGCAAATGCGATGAAGGCATTGCCGTGCCATCCATTCTGGAACCGGAATTCGCCATTCTCCCGGTAGAGCGCCTCGACGTTCAACTGGCTCTTCCGGATGAGATAATAGTCGACCATCATGATGCCGAAGATCGGCCCCATCGTCGAACCGATGAAGTTGACGAAATGCGCAGCACCCGTCTCCCAGGGAGCAAACGGATAGAGCACGAGGGCGATCAAAGCGGCGATATATCCGCCGCGCTTGAAGTTGATCTGGCGCGGGAAGACATTGGCGAAATCGAAGGCCGGCGAGACGAAGTTTGCCACGACGTTGATGCCGAGCGTTGCAACCGCGAATGTCAGCGCCGCAAGCAGCGCCAGGAACCAGCTGTCGAATTTCGCCGAGATCATTTCCGGATGCAGCAGGACTTCACCGTATACGGTGAAGGCGGCCGTGGTCGTGACACCTGCGACGAGGCAGAATGCCAGGAGGTTGATCGGCAGACCCCAGAGATTGCCCTTCCGCAGCGCCTTTTCGCTCGTCGCGTAACGCGAGAAATCGCAGAAGTTCAGATAGAGCGCGGCGAAATAGGTGATCCAGGTGGCCGCCACGGCGGCAAGTGCCGCAATCGAGCCTGGCTCGGCCGGCACGCCCGCGTCCTTGGTCTTTTCGATCAGCACGTCACGCGGGATTTCTGAACCGAAGGAGAAGGTGCCTGACTTGACGACCAGATAGACGGCGAGGATCAGCATCATGATCCAGACGGCAGGACCCGCCCAATCCTGGAACTTGCGGACGGTTTCCATGCCGCGCTGAATGATCAGCAGCTGCAGCGCCCAGACGATGATGTAGCAGATGAGTTCGAGGGTCGAATGTCCGAGCATGTGGCTGTTCTGATGGAAGGCGAGCAGGCTGTCGTTGCGGATCAACAAGGCAACGATCGCACCGGATGCGGCGGCGGTCTGCGCGCCGTACCAGAAGCAGGCGACCACCGCCCGGACGAGCGCCGGAACATTGGCGCCGAACGTGCCGAAGGAGGCGCGCGCCAGAACCGGAAAGGGTACGCCGGTGCGCACGCCGGCATTGCCGACAAGGCTCATCAGGAAGAAGATGACGAGAGAGCCGATGCCAATGGCGATGACGAAGTTCACGAAGCTGCCGCAGAGCAAGAACAAGCTTGCCGCCAGATAGTAGCCCCAAAGACTATGGACGTCCGACGTCCAGACGTTGAAGATGCTGAATGCGCCCCACTTACGCTGCTCCGCGGGCGCAAGATCCTCGTTGTACAACGAGGGAGACGGATTTTGAATGCTCATAATGCCCTCCCATGTCCCCAGTGGCCGACTCGGCCACGATGAAAGTCTGCGCTTCATTTAGGCATCTGACAATTTAATAGTCACATTGTACACAATCCTGATGATCAGGATGTACAGGCTCCCGACTTGGAGCAAACCGCTCTATTGCGAGCGAACGACACGTCCTGCCAGGCGAAACGGGCTTGCGACTGCAGCGCCTGCGGCATCGAAGACGAAGGCGCCGACATCGCCGGCGGTCGACCGCCTGCCGCTCTCGAAGGAAGCAAGCTGGGCGCCGAACTTCGCGAGCGATGCGTAGCGGTCGTGGCCCAACCCGTCGGAGGTCTTGATCGAGGTAATGTCGATGACCCGGAGCCTCGCCTGGAAGGCCGCCTCCTGGATGACGGGATCGTCGATATCGAGGCGGCCAACGCGCGCCCGTTCGCCGGCGATGAAGCTTGAGGCCACAAGCGCCCGGTCGTCCTTGGAAACCAGAAGGGAGATCGGGTTCGGCATTGGACCGATGTCCTTCAGCTGCGACCGGAAGACATCGACGTCGATGTCTGGAGCGGCGAGCACCACCGCCAGCTTGCCGATCACGGCGTCGCGATGCTGCAGCTTGAGCTCTCGCACCGTTTCCATCACTAGGAACCCCCCCATGCTGTGCCCGAACAGGATGACGCGCTTCACCTTGCCCGATGCCGAGAGAGATGTAACGAGAGAATCGAGTTCGCTGCGCGAGGAAAGCGCAGCGTCGCGGTCGGAGACATATCCGGCGACGGATGCCGCCGAAGGCCAGGAAAACAGAATCAGAGCGCCCGGGATCTTCGCGTCGGCGGCAATCTGCGCGGTGCGGTAAAGTGCCTCCTGATAACTGTAGTTGTAGCCGTGGACGAAGATGCCGACGGTGCCGTCGGGCTGCACGGAGGCGAGCGCCTGCTGCACGAAAGCATCGCTCGGCAGCTGGCTGCGCTTGACGACGGCAAATTGCCGCACCGGATCCAGCTTTGCCTTGGGATAGGTGATCGCGGTATCCTTTCTCCCGGGAGGAACCGAGAACGCGTATTGCTCATAGGTCAGCTTCTCGGCCCATGTGCTGTCGAACCCGCCCCGCACGCGATCGGGGGTTCTGTTAGTCGCGACGAGCACGCTCACCCTGTCCGGCGCCGTTTCCGAACGGGCCGGCTCGCTCAGATGAACAGGCGTCAAGACCTCAGGCGATGGCCGCGTGGCGCAGCCGGCGAGCGTCGCCAGGCCGATGGTGACGATGATCGCGAGCATTGGCTTTGGCAGGCCTCGGAAATGTCGCTGCATTATCGATCCGTTTCCCTCAGCCAGACGCTCTCCGGCGTGTGGTTCTGACCACGACATCATTCGCCATGCCGTTCCCGCTCCGGTGTGGGACGGCATCGACTGCGCCATCCCACCGATTTCGTCGCGGCCCGTGTTGCAGCGGCCGCCGCGGCGGCCGTAGGCGATGGCCGGCGAAGCCCGGTCTTCATGCCTCAGCCAAGGCTTCGGCCCGAACACTTTCATCCCTGGGGATCCTGAACCACGCGACATAGAGTGCCGGCAGGAACAGCAGGGTGAGCGCGGTGCCGATGACGATGCCGCCCATCATGGCGTAGGCCATCGGCCCCCAGAAGATCTCGCGCGAGATCGGGATCAGCGCGAGGGTTGCCGCCGCCGCCGTCAGCATGATCGGCCGCATGCGGTGCTCGGTCGCCTCGATGACCGCCTGCCATGGCGCCACGCCTTCGGCGCGCAGATGCTCGATCTGCACCACCAGGATGACCGAGTTGCGGATCAGGATGCCGATCAGCGCCAGCACGCCGAGGATGGCGACGAAGCCCATTGGAGCATTGCTCAGCAGAAGCGCCGCCACCACGCCGATCAGGGCCGTGGGCGCCACCGCAAAGACCAGGAAGAGGCGGCTGAAGCTCTGCAGCTGGATCATCAGGATCGTCGCCATCGTAAACAGCATCAGCGGAGCCACCGCCGCAATCGGCCCTTGCGCCTCGGCACTGGATTCGACGGCGCCGCCGATTTCCAGCTTGTATCCGACAGGAAGGTTCTTCTGGAATTCCTCCACCTTCGGCTTCAGCTGATCGACAATCGTAGCAGGCTGTGTCGAACCGATGACGGCCGCCTTGAGCGTGATGGTGGGCTGCCTGTCGCGACGCCAGATCGTTGGCTGCTCAAGTTCGAAGCGGAAATTCGCCACGGCCGAGAGCGGCACGACCTTGCCGTTGGAGGTCGAGAGCTGCAGATTCTCAAGCGTCTGGACGGAATCGCGCTCGGACGCCCTGGCCCGGCCGATGACATTGACCAGGTAGATGTCGTCGCGGATCTGCGTCGCGGTCGAACCTTCGACAATGCCGTTGAGGGCGGTCGCGATGTCCTCGGAAGAGACGCCGAGCTGGCGCGCCTTGTCCTGCAGCACATCGACCTTCACAACGCGGGAAGGCTCGTTCCAGTCCAGCACCATGTTCGACAGCAGCGGATGGGTACCGACAACGCCGGCAAATTGCTGGGAAATATCGCGGACCATTTGGATATCCGGGCCGCTGATCCGGTACTGGACCGGCTTGCCCACTGGTGGGCCGATATCGAGAAGCTTCACGAAGGCGTCGGTGCCGGGGAAGGTCTTCGTCAGATAATCCTGCAGCTCCGCCCGCACCTTGTCGCGCACGTCGAGACCTTTGGTGACGATGATGGTCTGTCCGAAGGTGACATCGGGCGTCTGCACGTCAAAGGACAGGATGAAGCGCGGCGCGCCCTGGCCGACATAAGTCGTCCAGTGATCGATATCCTTGTTGTCGGCCAGCATCTCCTTTTCGAACTTGCCCATCTGCCTGTTAGTCTCGGCGATCGAGCTGTTGTGCGGCAGGTTCCAGTCGATCACGAGCTCGGTTCTGTCGGAGTTCGGGAAGAACTGCTGCTGCACCAGGCCCATGCCGCCGACCGAAAGGGCGAAGACGCCGACCGTCAGCACGATGGTGAGCCAGCGCCAGCGCATAGCGAGCGTCAGCAACCAGGAGAAGACGGCGGCGAAACGCCCCTTCTTCTCATGATGCGACTTCATCGTCTTTGGCAGGATCGTGACCCCGAGAAGCGGCGTGAACAGCACGGCGACGATCCAGGAGACCACGAGCGAAACCGCGATGACGACGAAAAGCGTGAAGGTGAATTCGCCGGCCGCACTGCTGTTGAGCCCGACCGGGATGAAGCCGGCGACGGTCACCAGCGTTCCCGTCAGCATCGGAAAGGCCGTCGACGTATAGACGTGGGTGGCGGCCTTCCTGAGATCATCGCCCGCTTCCAGGCGAGCCACCATCATCTCGACGGCGATCATGGCATCGTCGACGAGCAGCCCGAGCGCGATGATGAGTGCGCCGAGCGAGATGCGCTGAAGCGAAATGCCGGAATATTCCATCACCACGAAGGTGATGGCGAGCACGAGTGGAATGGAGATCGCTACCACCATGCCGGCGCGCAGGCCGAGGCTGATGAAGCTGATGACGAGCACGATGACGATCGCTTCGAAGAGCGCCCTGGTAAAACCGGAGACTGCTTCATCGACGACGTGCGGCTGATCGGAGACACGGTTTACATCCACGCCGATCGGAAGATCGGCGACGACCTGTTTCATCCGCGCGTCGAGCGCCTCGCCGAATTCCAAAAGGTTGGCGCCCTGCTTCATGCCGATGGCTAGCCCGATCGCCGGCTCGCCGTTGAAGCGGAACAAAGCCGAGGGTGGATCGACATAACCACGCTTGATGGTGGCGACATCGGTCAGCGGGAAGAAGCGGTCGTTGATGCGAAGATTGATCGACCTGAGACTCTCCTCGGAGGTGAACTGCCCGCTCACCCGCAATGCGATGCGCTCCGGCCCAGCATCGACGAACCCGGATTGCGTGACGGCATTCTGGGCCTGCAACGTCTGGATGACCGACTGCTGGTCAATACCGAGTGCTGCGATTTGGCGCGTGGAGAATTCCAGATAGATCGCCTCGTCCTGGGCGCCGATCACGTCGACCTTTCCGACATTCGGCACCGTCAGGACTTCGGAGCGGGCATTTTCCACGAGATCGCGAAGCTGGCGCTGGGTCAGCCCGTCGCTGGTGAAGGCATAGATATTGCCGAATACGTCGCCGAAGCGGTCGTTGAAGAAGGGACCGACGACCCCGCTCGGGAAATCCCCCTTGATGTCGGCGATCATGTTGCGGATGCGCAGCCAGGTCGGCGCGACGTCCCTAGCCTTGGTCGTCGGCAGCAGCTCGACGAAAACGGTCGTCTGGCCGGCGACGGTCTGGCTCTTGGTGTAGTCGAGCGATTCCAGTTCCTGGAGTTTCTTCTCGATCCTGTCGGTCACCTGCCGCGTCACTTCCTCGGCGGAAGCACCGGGCCACTGGGCGGTGATCACCATTGTCTTGATGGTGAAGTTCGGGTCTTCCTCGCGGCCGAGGTTCAAATAGGAGAAGGCGCCTGCGAGAATGAAGACGATCATGAAGTACCAGACGAGCGAACGGTGCTCGAGCGCCCAGTCGGAAAGATTGAAGGACTTCACTGGCTGATCTCCTGGTCGATCCTGATGGCCTGGCCATCCTCAAGTTTATGCACGCCCGCCACAACCACCCGCTCTCCGGGAGCGAGCCCTTCGGTGACGCGGACGGTGCCGCCGTCGACGACGTCGCCGTCGACCTTGACATGGCGGCGAGAGACCTTCTTGGCCGCTACGTCGACGATCCAGACGCTGGCGCCGTCGGGGCCGGCAAGGATCGCCGAGGAAGGCAGCACGATCTCGGGGTCGGCGGCGATGGTTGCGGAGGCTGTGATGACCGCGCCGAGCCTGAAGGCTTCAGGCGGATCGGCAAGTGCGATCTTGGTCCTGCTCGTGCGGGTGGCGGTTTCCGCCTCCGGCGCGATTTCGCGCACGACGCCCGTCGTGCGGATCGAAGGCTCGAGCTGCAGCGTCACGTCGAAGGGCGCGCCGATCTTCAGTTTCTGGGCAGCGGCCTGAGGCACGTCGACTACCGCATCACGCTTGTCCGGCCGGGCTATCGTGACGACGGTCTGGCCGGCCGACACGACCTGGCCGACCTCGGCCGATGTCGCCGTGACGACCCCATCAAACTCCGCCTGAAGCTGCGCATAGCCGAGCTGCTCCTTGGCCTTGTCGAGATTGGCCTGCGCCTTGGCGACGGCGGCCGCGGCCGTCCGTCTCGCCTGCTCGGCTTCTTCGAGCGAGGCCTCCGTGCCGGAGCGCGATTCCACCAGCGCGCGCTGGCGCTGCTCCGTCGTCACTGCGTTTCGAAGCTGGGCGTCGCTGTTCTCGACGTCGGACTGGGCGCTGCGCACGGCAAGCTCCAGCGCCAGCGGATCGATGGCAGCAACCACGTCACCCTTCTTGACGACATCGCCGACATTGACATTGCGGGCGATCATCCGCCCGAGGATCCGGAAGCCGAGTTCGGTCTCGATCGTCGGCTCAATCGTGCCGGTCAGGCTGAGGCTTGTGGCGGGCGTCTGCCTGACCGTCATCGACAGCACGGGACGGGGCGCTTCCGCCGTGCTTTCCTCCTTCTTGGTGCAGGAGGAGATTAGGGCCGTACCCATCATCAGTACGATTATCTTCGGACGAATACTCACTTGGATGCTTCCTTGACATAGGACACGATTTCACCGGGCCTGAGGAATTTGGTCCCGTCGGTCACCACGACATCTCCCGCCGACACACCCGACTTGACGACGAAGCTGCCGGTCTCGTAGCTGGCGACATCGATCGCTCTCATCGAAACCGCTGAGGATGCAGGATCGACCATCCAGACGGCTGGCTTGCCATCCTTGGAGGTCATTGCCGACCAGGGCAGCTGGATGACGTCCTGGGGGACATAACTGAATTTCCCGACGACGGGAGCGCCGAGCGGAATGGGAGCATCGCTCGTAATGGCGACTTTGACCCTGATGGTGCCGGTGGAAGAATCGATCGTCGGCGAAATCTCGCGGACCTTCGCCGTGATCTTCTGCAAGGGGTTCGACAGCAGGTTCACAGTGCCGTCGCCTTCGATCGGACGCAGGAACGCACTCTCGACGACTTCGAAGACGGCGTCCCGGTCGCCGTCATGGGCAAGGGTGAAGACAACCTGCGCGGCCTGCGCCACCTGGCCAACCTCGGCATTGCGGGCGGTGATCACGCCATCGGCATCGGCTTTCAGCTCCGTATAGGACAGGGTGTCCTGCGCGGTCTCGAAGAGCGCCTGCGCCGACTTCGTCGAGGCCTGCGCCGTCAGAAGCGCCTCCTGCGCCTGGTCGAGTGCGGCCCGCGTCGTCACCTGCGTTCGAAACAGGCTCTGCTGACGGTCGAAGGCGAGCTGTGCCTGGGTCTGCTGGGCTTCAGCCGACTGAAGATTGGCCGCCGCCACATCGAGATCGGCCTTCTGCTCTTCCGGATCGATGCGCGCCAGTACCTGCCCCGCCTTTACTGACTGACCAACTTCCACCAGCCGTTCAATGATCTTGCCGCTGACCCGGAAGGACAGATCGGTCTGGACCCGGGCGCGCACCTCTCCCGTCAGCGCACCGCCATCACTCAGCGGCTCAGACCTCGCGACGACGACGCCGACCTGGCGCGCGGCAGGTTCGCTCGGCCCGCCAGGCTCGCTGCAGGAGACGAGACCGATCGTGCATACGATCGCTGTGGCGATCAGAATGGTTCTCATAGTTGACCTCTTGCTCTCAACGGCAGCTGCTATATAATTGACTGACGGATTAGTCAATGAAACTTTTGCACAGGAACGATTGCGCAAAAAACGAGGGAGGCGAGGCACGCATGGCAGCTCAGAAGAAACTCACACGCGCGGAACAGAAGGCGCTGCGACCCATCCAGATCCTGGATGCTGCATTCGAGGAATTCGTCAGAAACGGGTTCACCGGCGCCCGCGTCGACGACATCGCAGACAGGGTCGGCGTCACCAAGGGGACGGTCTACGTTTACTTCGAGACGAAGGAAAAGCTGTTCGAAGCCATGATCAGTCACTTCTCCGTCCCCTTTCAGGAACTGCTTGAAATCACCGCCCGCCTCAGCGGCAGCGCCACTAACAGGCTGATGTCCATTCTCGGTCTGCTTTACGACCAAATCGCGGAGGATCGTACAACCCGCGAATTGACGCGTCTGGTCATTTCCGAAGGACAGCGCTTCCCCGACCTGATCGATCGCCATCATGATGAATTCATAGCGCCGATTATCGCCAGGATCGACGCTCTCATCCTGGAAGGTGTTGCGTTGGGGGAATTTCGCGAAATTCCTGTCGAATTCTCCGACCTCGTGGTCGCGCCGATTCTGACGACGACGGTTCTGCGGCTGATATTCGATGATCGCCGCGTGCCGACGCCCAACAAGGACGCCTTCATGCGGGCTTATTTCGACCTGCTGTTCAACGGGCTGCTTGCCGATCGCCGCTGATTGCGAATGACGAAAATATCGACGCAAGCACATAGCTTTTCGAAAGTCTCTATGTGAAAACATCGAGTTAGCTTATGCTTCGAAGGTACGATCTGAATTCCTGGCGGAAAAAGTGGAACGCAAAGTCAATCTCAAAGATGTCGCACGCGATGCCGACGTGTCGCTGAGCACGGCCTCGCACGCCCTGAACGGAACTGCGCCGCTCACGATCGAGGTGCGGGAAAGAGTGCTGGATTCGGCAAAACGGCTCGGTTATCTCGACCGCCGCAGAAAGAAGGCGACGATTGCCGCCTTGCACGTTCTGCTTCTCGCCATTCCTCGCGATGCCGCGCCGGAGAGCGATCTCAACCTGGTGAGCTGGACGATTCTCAACGGTCTTCGCAGGGAATGCGAGCGTCGCGGCATCCGCATCGTACCCTATGTCAGCAGCGGCCGGCGCATCGACGGCGCCGAGGTCAGGCAGATCGCGATAGCAGAACGCGCTGACGGCATCGTGGTGCTGAACGATGATCAGCCCGAACTCATCCGCAGCCTCGCCTCGGCTAACATGCCCGTCGTCATCGTCAACGGCGAGGATCCCGCCATGCTGGTCGATACTGTGACGCCTGAAAACCGCTTCGGCGCACGGCTCGGCATCGAGCACCTCATGGCGCTCGGCCACCGCCGCATCCTGCATCTGACCTGGAAGGGCCGCACGACCATCCAGCGCCGGTATGACGGTTTTTCCGATGCCTATTTGGCCGCACAGCTTCCGGTGCCGAAGGACATGATCATCGAGGCCGAGGGATATGAGCCCCGGCATGGCGAAGCGGCCATCAACGCGCTGCTCCATCGCGACCCCACGCTGAAAGGCGCCACCGCCGTCTTCTGCGCGGCCGACAATCTGGCGCTCGGCTGCCTGAAGGCATTGGCCGATGGCGAGATACGCGTGCCCGACGCAATATCTGTGCTCGGCTTCGACGACATCGTTCCCGGCGAGTTCAGCCGCCCGCCGCTGTCCACCGTGAGCGTGCCGACCGACCGTCTCGGGGCGGCAGCGCTCGCGCTCATCGAACAGCGGCTGATCGCCAACGATCCGCAACGGCCGGCCCATCGCCTCGAACTCGGCTGCCATCTCGTCCTGCGGGGCAGCATCGCACCGCCTTCGTGTGCGGCACCCGTCAGGTAATGCAGAAACCGCGGCCTGTCAGCAATGCATCCAGCGCGTCGTCGTCATATGCCTCGAGAACGAGCAAGGCGTCATAAGGACTGCCTGTGAGACCGAGAATCCTTGCAAAAGCCGGCTCCGTTTTCTCACCCTGTCGCTTTGCGTCGCGAACCGCATCCCGCAGTGAAGGGCCGCCCCGTTCGATCAGCCGTTTTTCGATCCGGAAATGACGCACGGCCTTCTGCTGCGCGAGGGGCAACGGATTTCCGAAGATCTCGAACTCCCAGCCGGCTGCCTTGAACCGCGCCACAACAGAACGCTCGCCCGAAATCCATTGCCAGAGCGCGAAATCATCCATCATCGCGAAGGCGTGCCAGAGGGTCAGAGAAAAGCTGACGCTATCCCCGACGCAACAGATCACATCGATATCACTGCCTTCGACAGCGATATCGAGTGGCGGCGTTCCGGCAATAGTCCATGGCCATCCCGACAGCGCCGTGCTCACTCCGACTGCTTCGACAGCTGCGGCAAAATCAGCTCGCTCTGGCATGATCGTTTATTCCCGATATTCTTGGCAATGCTAACCCGAGAGAGAAAGCCAATCCTCGCGAATTCATTCTTCGCCGCCGGATCGCCGCCCTTCGAGGATATGACGGATGAAGGCTCGAAGACCGGCTGAAGGCAACTTTCGGTTGGGATAATAGAGGGAGAGACCAGGATATGGAGGCGTCCATCCGCTCAGCAGCTGGATAAGCCGGCCCAACTTAAGCTCCTCCTCGACTGATCGGAGAGGCACATAAGCAATTCCCGCCCCTCTGCGGGCAGCAGCAAGGGCGAGATCGCTGCTGCCCGCTATAAGTCTTCCGCTCACCTGAACGCGCACGATCTCTCCGTCCTTCTCCAACTCCCAATCAATCAGCCTGCCACTCGGCATCCGTGCCCGTATACATTCCTGCTTCAGTAAATCCCCCGGCGTCGACGGCTCTTGCCGATTGGCAAGATAGTCAGGCGAAGCGACGAGTACAAAGGCCTCTGTCATTCCGAGCGATATCGCGATCATATCTCGCGGTATCGTTTCCGGCAGGCGCAGACCGGCATCGAAGCCCTCCGCAACGATGTCTACGAGGCGCCCGTCGGTAACCAGATCGATTTTCATGTCGGGGTATTTGGCGAGGTAATCGAGCACGAGCGGAAGGATCCGTTCCGCTCCACCTTCCGAGGTATTCAGCCGTAAAAGGCCGGTGGGCGTGCTGCGAAGATGCTCGACCGTGGCAAGCGCTTCATCGATGTCCGCCAAGGCCGGGCGGACCCGATTCAGAAAGGCGGACCCAGCTTCAGTGAGGGAAACGCTTCTCGTCGTACGATTGAACAGGCGAATTCCTACGCGGCGCTCGACGCTGGCGATCTGATGGCTGAGCGAGGAGACGGAAATACCCATCTCTCGAGCGGCTCCTCTAAAACTGCCAGCTGCGTCAACCAGCGAAACCGCCTTCAGATCCGCGAGCGAAAGACCAGCCATTGTCCAAAAACCTTCAACAACCTGTCCCGGAATATCCGTCTTACCTGGCAGATTGTCATCATCTAAGTCAACAGAGCAAAAGAAAGGAATGCTCCAATGCCTAAAACCGTTCTCATTACTGGTTGCTCCTCCGGCTTCGGAGAGGCCTGTGTCAAGCGCTTCGCACAAGCCGGCTGGAACGTTGTCGCCACCATGCGGCGTCCGGAAGTTGATCCCGGGTTGGCCTCGCTGCCGGGCGTGATGGTGATCAGGCTTGATGTCCAGGATGACTCAAGCATCGAAGATGCGGTTCGCTCAGCCATAGCCAAATTCGGCACCCTCGATGTCGTCGTCAACAATGCTGGCTTTGGCCTGTTCGGGATCTTTGAAGCAACATCCCGTGAAAAAATCTGCGAACAGTTCGACGTGAACCTCTTCGGCGTCATGAACGTCGTGCGGGCAACCCTTCCCCATTTTCGTCAGAAAAGGAGCGGGCTTTTCATTAATGTCAGCTCGGGGGCGGGCGTCTTCGGCTTGCCCATGATTTCGCTTTACAACGCTTCCAAGTTCGCACTGGAAGGCTTTTCTGAATCGCTTTCATACGAGCTCGCCGCCCTCGGGATCGGGGTAAAGATCATCGAGCCCGGTGGTGTTTTGGACACCCGTTTCACCAGCCGCAGCGGCACCGAGCTTTCCCAGATATCTACCCCGTCGGAATATGCCAATTTCGTGACAGCCACCGGCAAGATCTTCGACGGCCTTCGTCACGCCAGGGGCGCGGCCACGAGCGAGGGAGTTGCTGAGGTTATCTTCACAGCCGCAACAGACGGCAAGGAGCAATTGCGCTATGTGGCGACGGACGATATCAGACCCCTGATTGCAAAGCGCCGGGAGAGTTCCGAGGAAGAATATATGGCTTTCATGCGTGAGCGCATGTCACCGAACCTGAAAAGCATCCCTTAATGTTGGACGGGCGAAGCGGCCGTTGGCAGCGGAAGGTTACGCGCTGCACCTCCGGCAGGTCTGGCCGCCCCGCTTTCTCGGAAGCTCCCATCAGCGCAATCGCTCAGCCCGTAACCGCGTATCCCTCGGACTTTCACCAAAAGTGCTGCGGTAGATGATGGAGAACCTGCCGGCGTGCGCAAAACCCCATATCGCGCAGATTTCGCGGACGGATTGCTGGTTTGTTGGATCCCGCAGCTGCTCGCGGGCCGCCTGCAGCCGGATCGTGCGAAGATAGCCGGCCGGTGAGGTTCCCCTGAACGCCTTGAAGCCCGTTTGCAGCGCCCGAAGCGAAACGCCGACGCCATCGGCAACCATCGTCATAGTGATAGGTTCCGCGATATTGGCATGCATGTAGTCGATAGCGCGTCGGACATGCCAAGGTGCAATCAACGATACTTTCTTTTTTTCCAGATGATCGGAAAACCGATGCCGGCCAAATCGGATCACGAGGTGAGCAAGAGTTTCGCTCATCGCGGCTGCGGCAAGAGGCGAAGATAGCAACGGACCGGCGCCGCGCATCCCCTGCACGATCGTCTGGAGCAGATTGCCGATGAGTTGGCCTGACTGCGTCGCGCGATCCAGAATCGGGTCGAGATCGAACGACTCCGAGAGGGGCTTTTCCACCAGCGAGGCGAGCACCCTTTTCACAACCTTCCAGTCCAGAAAAAGGGCGTCCGAGCGGTGCGGTCCTCCCTGGACAACACGATCGCCGACTTCGTGATTGTTGGCCATGAGAAAGTAACCGGCGCCGCTTTCGACCGTTCTCTTTCCCATCGACAGTCGAAAAGAGCCTATGTGCGGCATGAAAAACGCGAGATGCTGCGGAGACTCATCAAGCGTCCGGATCGTCCAGGGACTCTGATAGACCGAATGAAGCACCGTGAGCGCCTCGGTCCTTCTCAGATCCGCGGCCCAAGCGAAGTTTCGGTCATCCTTCAACGGCTGTGCGCCGAAAACGCCGTAACCAGCCGTAAAGGCCTGAACCATTGATTCGAAGCTGGTGCCTCCATGCGTGGGCTCGAATCCGTAACCCCGATGCTCGGCAATTGCCATTTTCTCCCGTCTTAACGCATCCATGCCGCTCGGTTCTTTTCTTCTGCCGCCTGACATCATCGCGACTGGTCTGGCCAATCTTGATGGGTTAAGCAGGACCGGCAAAACCACGGATGATTTCGTTGCCCCGCAGAAGCAAAGCGTCCCCTCCACCTGCTTCACACCTACAGTGTAAATCAATATGTTTGGAAAATGAAGTACGCTCCGCTGGACCACGTTGCCCCACATTTCCTGCGAGACACAGAGCCCGCGAGAGTAGCCTCCCGTAACGAACGGGACCTTTTGCGGTTGATCTGGAAGTCGCCCGGCATCGAGCGCTCCAGTCTGACCGATCCACTCGATCTCACCCAGCAATCGCTGCACAGAATCGTCGGCCGGCTTCATGATCGGGGAATGGTCGTTTTTTCCCAATCGGAAAACCGGCGCGCCGGTCCACCAAGTCCGGAGCTGACACTGCGAAGGGAGTGGTGTCTGACGCTCGGCATCTCCATCAACGTCGGAACGATTGGTCTTTGCCTCATGGGTTTCGGCGAACCGTTGGACAATATGGAAATTCCCCAGGCCGGCTCGTCGCTATCCCTGGAAATGGAGCGGATCGAAGTAGCCGTCGAACAGATCCTCGCCCGGCGCGGCGCCAAGCGGCGCGACATCCTCGGCGTCGGTCTCGCAGTCTCCGGCCATCGCATGCTGGATACGGCTTTCAATTGTCCCCTGCCGCTCGCCCATTGGTCGCTGATCGACCTGGCGCCATTGCTTGGGGAGCGGCTTGGCCTGCCGGTCTGGGCGGACAATGTCGCCAGGACTGCGGCCTTGGCGGAAGCAATTTTCGGCGTCGGGCGTGACGTTGCCGATTTTGCCTATATCGCCCACCTTCATGGCTATGGCGGCGGCCTTGTCTCCGGCGGCGTGCCGTTTCGCGGCAGTTTCGGAAATGCCGGCGAAATCTCCGTTCTTTTCGGGCGTCACGACTACGATGATCGCCCCGCTCTCAACCAGCTGCTCGAGCATCTTCGCAGCAAGGGGCGCGGCGGCCTGACCCTGAAGGATCTGAAGAACGAAAATATGGTGGAGTGGGATGGTGTCGAGGAATGGATCGACCGCGTCACTCCGGCCCACAATCGAGCCGTCAATGCGATCTGCGCGATCTTCGACCCGGCATTGATCGTGCTTGGCGGCGAGCTTCCACATTCACTTGCGAGAATGCTGATCGAACGGACCGAGTTCAATAATCTGCCTCGGCATGGCGCCTTGCGCGACGTTCCGGGGCTGGCCGTGGCGAAGATCATCGATGCCCCCGGCGCGATCGGCGCGGCCTTGATCCCGCTCTTCGAAACCGTTTTGTGATGGTGGCTCAGCTAATCAAGCTCGCGCGGCCTCCCCTATGGAGCAGTTCAGCTTTTCATGGAAGCGCTGAACCGCTCTAAGTCTTTTTTTACGCAATTCCCCACGGAACCCGCTTCACACTTTTCCTGGAATTGCTCTAAACGGACTGAAGCGCACCGCAGGACCAGATGCGGTGCGCTTCAGCCGGCGCGATGAGATGGGAAGGCAGTCTTCGATGCTTGGGAGGTTTCCTCATCTCGACCCCAATCGGGGCGCGCCAGGATTCATTCATTTCATTCCCGTACCGGCAATGCCTGTGGTGATGTATTTCTGCAGGAACAGGAAGACGACGGTGACGGGCAACAGGCTGAGGAACGTCATCGCCAGGATATAGTGCCACTGCACCGAGAACTCTCCCTGGAAGGCGTTGAGACCGACCTGCAGGGTGAAATTCTCACGGCTGTTGAGGACGATGAGCGGCCAGAGGAAATCGTTCCAGCGCCAGAGCACGGAAAAGATCGCCAGCACCGCAAGCGCCGGCGCCGTCAGCGGCAGGATGATCCGCCAAAAGATGCAGAATTCGCTCGCCGCATCGACGCGCGCCGCCTCGATCAGCTCGTCCGGTATGGTCAGCATGTATTGCCGCAGCAGGAAAACGGCCGTCGGCGAGGCGACGGTCGGCAGGATGACACCCCAGAGGTTATCGGCGAGCCCGACCCCGACGATGACGAGATAGGCGGGAACCATGACGACGGCAAGCGGGATCATCAGCGTTGAGATGATGATGACGAACACAGTCGTATCGCCCCGAAACTTGTATTTCGACAGCGCAAAGGCAGCCATGGCGTTGACGATAAGCGTCAGCAGCGTGGCAACCACAGTGACGAAGACCGAGTTCTTCAGGAAGGTCAGGAAGTTGAAGCGCGTCAGCGGATCGGTGAAGTTCTCGGTGGCAACGGTCAGATGCTGCACCGGCGTGATTCCCTTCACGTCAACGCTGACCGGTTGTCCCGGATTTGCAGGATCGACCATCTGGGCCTTGAGACCGATGCGCCTGATCATGGCCATTTCACGCTGCTGGCCGTCAATCGTGACGTTCCAAAGGCTGAGCGGCTTGTCGAATCCGGGCACGGTCTGCTCCACGGCGGCCCGCGGAAGCAGCGACGGCGGAAAGCGGGTGATCTCGGCCGCCGGCTTCAGTGAGGAGAGGCCTGCCCAGACGACGGGGATGAGCACGGCGAGTGTTCCGCCAATCAGCCAGACCCATGACAAAATATCGGTGATATCGATGCGTCCGGCCCGGCGTGTGCGTGAGAGAAAACTGATCGGGTTCATCTCAGGACTCCATTCGTTTGCCCAAGCGCAGCTGTATGAGGGTGAGAACCAGAAGCACCAGCCCCATGAGAACCGATGCGGCCGACGCAAGCCCGAAGAGACGGAGATCGCTGCCGAAAGCCATCTGGTAGATATATTGGACGATGAAGCTGTTGGCCGTGCCCGGACCGCCGCCATTGGTCAGAACCCAGGCTTCGTCAAAGATCTGCACCGACTTGATCATCAGAAGGATGAATACAACAAGCAGGTTCGGGGCAAGAAGCGGAAGCGTGATCCTGAACAGTGTGCGGCGCGGCGAAGCGGCATCGATCGACGCGGCCTCGTAAAGATCTTTCGGGATCGCCTGGAGGCCGGCGAGCAGAATCAGCGTGTAAAAGCCCATATGGAACCAGACCGACACGACCACAACGAAAAGGCGCGACCAGCCGACATCAAGCAGGAAGATCTCAGGGGGAACGCCAAGCATCTGAAAGAAGGCGTTCAGCAGGCCGTTGCGATCTAGGAACCACTTCCAGATCAGGCCGATGACGACGGGAGACAGTAGAACCGGATAGAAGAACATCGCCCGGAAGAAGCCACGCGCGAAGATCGCCCGGTTGAGGATCAGCGCCGTGATCAGCGCCACCAGCAATGTGGCGACGACGTTGAAGGCCACGAACCAAAGTGTGTTCCACACCGCCGTCCAGAACAGCGATTCTTGGCAGGTTCCTGGCTGGAGATAATTGCCGCAGGAAAGCAGGGTGCGGAAGTTGTCGAGACCGACGAACGGCCGGTCGGAGACGAAGAGATTAGTGCCGCCCGTGAAGGCGTAGCCGATCGCGATCGCGATGGGAAGGAAGGTGAAGATGGCGAACAGGATGAGGTTCGGCGCCAGGAACAGCCATGGCATCCGCTTGCGGCCGAACAGACGCTCGATCGCATTCATCGGCGCCTCGACCACCCTCATCGCCGTTTCGCCTGTCTGAGACAGCAATGTACCGGCTGTGAGTTCTGCCATGTCAGCGCCTCCCCTGCCCGGACCGCCTGCCAAAGGCCAGGCCGCTTTCGGGATCGAACAGATGAACGCGGGCTGGATCGGCATCGATCATGATCCGGTCGCCCGAAACCGGCGCGAAATGGCCGGCTTCATGGATGATGATCTGATCGTCTTGCCCGGCGAGGTTGCCATAGACATAGGTCTCGGTCCCGAGCCCCTCATGATACTGCACGACGAATGGCAGGCCCCGCTCGCTGGAGCGGGAGAAATGCGCGGGCCGGATACCGGCAACAACCGACTGACCGACCGCAATGCCGGCGGGATCGACATTGCTGACGATCGTGCCGCCGTTGCCGACATCGACGACGACGCCGCTTTCGCCGACGCCCGAGACCTTGCCCTTGATGATGTTCATGCGCGGCGAACCGAGGAATCCGGCGACGAAGAGGTTGCGCGGATGATCGAAGAGCTCCAGCGGTGCGCCGACCTGCTCGACCCGACCGGCGCGCAAAACGACGATCTTGTCGGCCATGGTCATCGCCTCGACCTGGTCGTGGGTGACGTAGATCATCGTCGTCTTGATGTCGCGATGGAGCTTGGTGATCTCGGCCCGGGTCTGGACACGCAGCGCCGCATCGAGGTTCGACAACGGCTCGTCGAAGAGGAAAATGTCGGGCTCGCGTACGATCGCCCGGCCGATCGCCACACGCTGGCGCTGGCCGCCGGAAAGCTGCTTCGGACGCCGGTCGAGATAGGGTTCGATCGCCAGCATCCTGGCCGCCTCGGCAATGCGCGCCTCGATTTCTGCCCGCTTGAACTTCAGATTTTCCAGGCCGAAAGCCAGATTCTTGCGTACGCTCATATGCGGATAGAGCGCATAGGACTGGAAGACCATCGCGATTTTACGCTCGGCCGGTGACAGCGCGCTGACGTCGCGTCCACCGATCGCGATTGCGCCCGAGGTCACCTCCTCAAGGCCCGCAATGACCCGCAAAAGGGTTGACTTGCCGCAGCCCGACGGACCGACGAAGACGACGAATTCGCCGTCCTTGATGTCGAGTTCGACGTCATGCAGGATTTTGACAGCGCCATACGACTTGTTGACGGTGGAAAGTTTCAGTTCTGCCATGCCCCACTCCCATCAGATGCCGTCGTTTCCATGACGACGTCGATTGCGTTCCAGCCTTGCGGCAGCGGTGCAGGCCTCGTAATCCGCACCTCGTTCATCAATATGCCGGCGACATCGGCCACGTAGACGGCCGGCATTCCGCCGGGATAGTCCTGCAGGCCGATCACCCGTCCGTCCGAACCTCGGGTCCAGGCATTGGCACGCCCGCCGCCATCCGCCTTCGGCGCGAGGTCGGCATTCGTCGGGCGCAGGTCGTAGGTCCGCCCCGTGCCGAGCTCTCCGGGCTGCTGATCGACGGCGATACGGGCCAGCGACACGTTCCGGATGCCTGACGGCGCGGCCGCAATGATGGTGATCGCCCCTTCCATACGGCCGGTCACATCTTCGACGATGAGATTTTCGACGGCGCCCGCGGGGCGTTCGGCGATACGGTCGACGACATTGACGGTCAGCGCCTCCCCCGAGCCCCAGAAACCATCCGGCGTTTCACGGCACTCTACCGAGATTCTGGAAAACCTCACATTCGAGATCCTGCCGCCGTCGCGGGAAAATATGCCGAGCGCCCGGTTGGAAGACGCGACGCTGCAATCCTCGAACAGGATATTGGTGACATCGCCATGTGTTTCCGTGCCGATCTTCAGCGCGCAGCTCAAGCTCTGAACGGAGCAGCGGCGCACGACAATGTTCTCGCACCGGCCAATGGCCACACCTTCAGGACCGATGCTCGTCTTCAGGCATATGCCGTCGTCGGCCGTCGATATGTTGCAGTCCTCGATGACGGCGCCGCGGCAGGCGTCGAGCACGATGCCATCCGTATTGGGAAGGCGGCGGTCGTTTTCGATGGTGACGCAGCGGACCGCGACATCGGTGCAGTCGACAAAATGCAGCGTCCACATCGGCGAGCGGCTGATGGTGACGGAACTGATCTCGACATCGTCGCAGCCTTCAAAGACGACGACGCGAGGACGGAATTCGGCCGGGATGAAGGTTCCGACCGTCTCGTCGTCTCCTGTGATGAAACTTTCGCAGCCGGCTTCGATGCGCCCTTCCCCCGTCAGGCTGATCCGCCGCGCTTCCCTCGCCACGATCATGCCGCGATCCGACTTCTCGGCGATCACCGAAACCGTCGTATGCGCGTAAGCGGCATAATCGGGAATGGGACGCAGGATCGCGCCGGCGGTCAGATGCAGATCGACGCCGGAGCGCAGCTGAAGCCCCCGGCAGAGGTGGATGCCCGCCAGGAGCTCCAGGCGTCCGCCGCCGGAAGCAGAAAGGCCGTCGATCGCCGCCTGCAGACGGTCGGTGTTGTCGCTGTCGAGCGCCTCAATCGCGACAAGGGAGGGAGCGCTCATTGGCGGCGGCCGTTCTCAATCAGAACTTCGGTCAGCAGCAGCATGGTCAGCGCTTGGCCGTAAGGCGTCGGCAGGTTCGGGATGCGCCGATAGAAATCGAGATCATGGCCCATCGGCGTGCCATCGGAAACACCGTGGACGACGCCTTCGTCGTCGATCTGCGCCATCACGGCTTTGAGCGCGCGCTCCGCATGGACCCTGTCGCTCTCGTCGAGAATGCCGGCATCGATAGCGCGCAACATGCCGTAGGCGATGCCAGCCGTTGCCGAGGTTTCGAACGGCGAGGACGGATCGTCCAGAAGCGTCGTGAACATGCCGTCCGGCCGCTGGTATGCCTTCAAGGAGCGCACCTGGCTGACAAGGACATTCGACAGGAAACGCCGGTCCTTCTCGCCGAGCGTCGGGACGAGGTCGAAGAGTTCGGGAATGGCAACGGTGATCCAGGCATTGCCGCGTGCCCAGAAGGCGTTGGCGAAGTTGTGGCGGCCGTTGAAGGTCCAGCCGTGATACCAGAGGCCGCTCACCGGATCGGAGAGATAGCGCGTGTGGAGCACGAACTGATAGACGGCCTCGTCGATCCAGTCTTTGCGCTCGCAGAGCACCCCGGCCTGGGCAAGGAAGAGGCAGGCCATGAACAGCGTATCGTCCCACAATTCGCCGTCGTTGACGCGCTCCTTGCAGACATGCTGAAAGCCGCCGTCCTCGGTCTTCGGCAGTTCCTTGATCAGCCAGCCGGCCCAGTCTTCGACGAGGGCGCGAAAATCCGGGCGGTCAACATGCTGGACGAGGATTGCCAGCGGCAGCATCGGCGCCGTGCTGTTGATCTGGCGCGGCGGAATGCCGCGTTCGATCTGGGCGCTGTACCAAGTGACGAGCTCCTGCAGCGCCTTCTGGTCGTTGGCGGAAATCGCACGCCGCAGGAATCCGTAAAGGCCGACGCCGACTTCCCAGTCCCATTCGTCGAACTGGATGCCGGAGGCGGCATTGTCCGTCACGAGACCTTCCTTGATGCCCCTGAGCCGGCTGAAAGCCGTCGCCACGCGATCGATCGTCGTCAGGAGGGCGGCGTTGTCGACAGATGCTGTGTTCATGCTGGAGACCTATGTTTTAGCAGTAAAACGGCCCGTCAGTGCCGGCTTGGAATGCGGCGCTGTCGTGGGTGAGGATCGGATGCGGCTGTTCATGCGTGAACGGCCGGGGCTGACCGGCGATCGAAAAACCGTCGGCATAGGAAAGAGCGATCGCCGGGGCGCCCGGCGGCGTCAGGGAAAGGCGCCGAAGCGTCGGATCGAAGGACACCGCCGTCTGGCACAGGCGCTCTATGAAGGCTTTGAAAGCATCGTCATTGCCGGATGCTACGATGGCCGCCCAACCGCAGAGCGATCCATGCGAGCGCGCCTCGCGGCCGGCGGTCGGGCCGTCCGTGATCAGCTCCAGGCCGTTCGAGGCCCAGAGAGCGGCAAATCCCCTGCCCGACCGGGCGATCAGCCATTTGTCTTCGACAATCAGATCGTCGAGCCCGTCGCGGCCAATATAGGCGTGCGTCCAGGCATGCCGCGCGTCGCCCGTGTCCTCGATCAAAAGGGCGACGTCGCGATGCTGGGCAACACGCGGCAGGATGCCGTTGCCGGCCCAATAGGACGGCCGTTGATTGCCCCACGGATCGTCTTCGCCGGGATGGTTGACCCAGAGCCTCGCCATCGGATGACCGGCGAGCCGGACATCCAGTACGTGCTGCTGATGCCCCTTTCGGCCAGTCTTGTGATCGACGACAGTCGAAAGCTGCGCGGCCTCGCTCTTGAAGAGCACGAGCTTTCCGCTCTCCAGCCCCTGACTGTAGCGGGCCTCGACGCTTCTTCCTCGCGAAAGCGAAGCAAGCTCGGCGAGATCGGCCGGCGGTTCATAACCGCCGGCGCAGAACATGGTGAGCGCCGCCACGCCATTGTTGAGCCAGCCCGTGCCGAAGGCGACCTGGGCGAAAGGCGCAAGCTCGGTCAGCGGGCCGGCGCGCAGTTCCTTGTCGTAGGCGCGCCCCTGCGACCCCGCCGGGACACCGGCAAGCGTATGAAGAGCGATCATGCGGAAGATGAGATCGATCTGGCCGCGGGCCCGGCCGGCGATTCCGCTTTCGGCCCAGCGCTCCAGCGCCAGCAGGCCAATGAAATCGATCGGGTAATAGGCGGCCGAGTTCCACTCGGCCAGACCATGGGCCTCGACGCTGTCGAACCAGCGCCCGAGGCGCTCCACGGCGAGTTCCGCCTGCTGCCGTCCCGTCCGCCCCGAGGCCGAGAACAGCTCGTCGGGCAGGAGAAGTCCGGCCAGAAGCTGGCTGGTATGAAAGCAGAGCACATGGTTCTCGCTCCAGAACCACATCGCGTCATTGCCTGGCTCGTCGACCCAGTAGCGATAGGAGAGAACGGAGTGACGGATGCGCTCGACCGTGGCCTTGGGCATGCGGTCACCATAGGCGCCGAGCAGCCACAGGAGCGGCACCATGATGAAATCCGAGCAATCCTCGCGCGCATCGATGGAGGCGAGCGTCGCATCGATAATGCGGTCGAAGCTCTCCCGGTCGTCGTAGCCGGTTTCCATCATGGCGATCAGGCGGCCGGCGCGGTTGGCGCCGAAGCGGGCGCTGTATTCCAGCGCCTGCCGCTTGCGGGCGGCAAGCGATGCCTCTGCCGGCAATGGCGAAATGCTGCCCATGAAGGCGGCATCGATGACGCGGGTGACCGAGCCCGGCCCGGAGCCGATCGTCATGTGGATGCCGTGATAACCGTCGGCAATGGTGCAGACATCGTCCGCCGTCAGCCGATTCTGGCCGGCATGCAGGGTCAGTTTTGCATGAGCGAGAATCGGGCGCTCATGACCATGGCCGACCACTTTTAGCTCCACCGGCAGGTCGCGCTCCGGCGCCGTATCGAAGATGATCTCCAGCGGCTCTCTGACGAAGACGTCGCGGGCCGGGCGCACGCCGCGCGAAAGTGCTTCCAGCTCCCGCACCTCATCCTGATCGAGCGATACAGGCAGCAGTACGCAGAGCGGCTCCTTGTCCAGCATTTCGAGTTCGAAGAACCAGGTCGTGTCTCGTTCGGCAAGATCTTCGGTATGGACGAGAATCTCGTTGTCGCCTGCTTGGAGCGGCAAACTTATCTCGGTTGCGCTCTCGACGTTGCGCTTGAAGGGTTCGAAGCGCACCGCCTCTTGGCCGTTGACCCAAATGCGCACGCCGCCGCAGGTCTTGAGCGCGAGGTTGAGCGTGCGCGGGGTGTCCGTCGTGAAGGTGCCCTTCAGCCATTTCCTGACATGCGTCGGCACATGCCAGAAGCTGGTGAACTCGACGCGGCGATTCGAGCCGGGAAGATAGAGGCTTTCGGTCGGCCAAGCTGTGTCGGGCATGAGCTCGCGTCCGACCATGGTCGACCAGAAGGCCTTGCGGCAAGGCAGGTCGCCGACGTCGACGAAGCCGTTGATGAAACGATAGTTGACGCGGTCTTCGGCAGGCGCCGGCTCGCCGGGAAAATAGCTGGCAATGAGGCCGGAAACCGCCCACGCGGTGATCGTCTGGCCCTCGGCCACGCTGTAGGCGGGCGCCATGCCGTCCGGTTGCTTGATGCATTCCGCGTTCACAGACTGCCTCCTCCGCAATCATATGAAAATTTTTTCACTGGTTACTTCGTGAGCATCATTTTCGGAAAATGCTCAAAAACCTCGCTATCGCCGCAGGAAATAGCTTGACGAGACGAAAGTCAAGTATATGAAATTGTCATATCGATGGCCGAGGCCGCGATTGATGAAAATGTTTTCATGGGAGGATGAAAATGAAAACGTGTCTATCAGGGGCTTTCGCACTGGCGTTGGCGACCGTTTCCCTCGCTTGGTCCAGCACTGCCATGGCGGAAACCAAGACGATCACCTTCTTGTTCACCGACGACGACCAGGCTTACGTCGAGCGGATGGAAGCGCTGAGCAAGGAATTCGAAACGGCGCATCCCGACGTCAAGGTCAACTTCGTCTCTTCAGGCTATGACGCGGTCGCCAAGCAGCTGCCGGTACAGCTTGCCGTCGGCGAGGGTCCTGACATCGCCAAGATCACCGATTGGCAGCTTGCGCCCTATTATCTCGACATGCACCCCTACATGAAGGATCCGGACGGCTTCGCCAAGCTGCACGGCGATAGCCTGAACACGCTTCGTTTCCCAGGCGTCAACGATCCGAACTCGATCAACGGCTATATTGCCTCGCAGACCTTCAACCTGCCCTTCGTCAACAAGACGCTCTTCGAACAGGCAAACGAACCGCTTCCGAAGCCGACCGCCACGCTGAAGGAGATCGTCGAGGCCTCCGCCCGCGTCGCCAAGGCGACCGGCGCCCAGATCCCCTTCACGATGGACCGCTCGGGCCATCGCTTCTCGGGTGCTGCCTTCTCCTACGGCGCGAACTACGTCAAGGACGGCAAGTTCTTCTTCCCCGACGATGCGGCCAAGCGCTACATCACGGACCTCTACAACTGGACGAAGGACGGCTCCTTCCCGAAGGAAATGTGGGGTGCGGCCGGCGGAACCCAGTACAAAAACATGGGCGACGAGTTCGTCAACGGCAATGTCGTGACCTATATCGCCGGCAACTGGATGGTCAATCCGTTCCAGAAGAAGATCGCCGACTCCTTCGACTGGACCGCCATCAGCGCGCCTTGCGGCGATGCCGGCTGCTACGCAATGCCGGGCGGCACCGCGATCGTCGGCTTCAAGCGCACCAAATATCCCGAAGCCGTGGCCGCGTTTATCGAGTTCCTCGGCTCTGAAAAGGTCCAGCGCGAGATCGCCGAAAATTACGTCATCCTGACCGGCGCCGATATCACGGACCCGCAATACAAGCTCGAGAGCAAGAATGCCAAGGACGCCATGGCCGTCTTCCTCGGAAGCCGCAACAGCGTGCCGCAGGCGGCCCGTGACCTCGAACGTCTCAAGGGATCCTCTGCCGTGTACCAGCTGATCGTCCAGCGGATGAGCCAGCTGATCGTCGGCGAACTTTCCCTCGACGACACCTTCAAGGCCATGAGCGCCGACGTCGACAAGATCAACGGCGCGCTTGCCGCCAAGTAATCTGATCACGCCTTCCCGCAGAATGTGCGCACGCATCAGCCACGGCCTCGCAACGGGCCGTGGCTGATCCATTTCGCCGCTGCTCAGCTTTTCGAAAGCCTCATTGCCCTCGGGCCTGCTCTGATTCAGGGCAAGCCGGTGCGGCAGATTCGCGCTGATAGACAGGACGGTTCCGCGGCGTCGTGACACGAGCTTTGCGAGAGGCTATAGGCGTTATCGGCTGGCGGGCTCGCCGGTGTCAGGCTCAACTTACGAACGTCGACCAACCGGCGGTCCAGTCCATTGAGGTGCCTCTCCATGCCACTCGGCTCCGAGCATCCGCTGCGAAGAGAACTTCACAATGAGCTCCATGCGCGCCCGTCGCTTTACTTCGACGGCGACACCGACGTCTGGCACATCGCCATCGTCGGCGACAATGCCCCTCCACCGTTCCCGGCTTCGCTGCCGGGACTGGAAGATGTCACCACCACCCGAGAGGGCAACCACGGCATCGGCCGTGTCGGCGACGGCCGGCTGAAATGGGAAGCTCATACCGAATTCCTGACCTTGACCTTCGTCGTGCCGGCGTCGGCAGAACCGGGCAGTCAGCCACCGGAAGCCTTTCAGGCGTGCTGCCGCCAGATCGACGGCAAGACCATAGCGGCCGTGCGCGTGCTGGTGCGCGACGAAAAAGACGGGCCTCCCCTCGAAAAACCGAAGCTCGACTATGTCGCCTCAAGGGTCGGCGGCGGCGATGCGGAGGTGCACTCGAACTTCCGTCTGACGGACAGCGGCTTCGTGGAATTCCTGTTCTTCAACCGCAATCTCAATGCCTATCGCACCGGCCGCATGGTCAGGCGTTTCCTGGAGATCGAAACATATCGGATGATGGCGCTGCTTGCCATGCCGATGGCACGCGAGACTGTCTCGAAGCTTTCCACCTTCGACCAGCGCCTCGACCTCCTGATCAGCCATATGCAGAGTGCGGTTAAAGTCGACAAGGCGCTGCTTTCCGAGGTGACCAGGCTCTCCTCTGATGTGCTCAATTTCTCGGCGCTTGCCCGCCACCGCTTCGGCGCGACAAAAGCCTATGCCGAAATCGTCGCGAGCAGGCTGTCGGAGCTTCGCGAAGAACGTGCCGAGCAGCGCCAGAGGATCGGCACATTTATCGACCGCCGGTTTCAACCAGCCGTCCGCTCGGTTCGTGCCGCCGAGCGCCGCCTCGACGAACTCGCCGAACGCGTTAGCCTCGCCGGCGACCTCCTGAGAACGACCGTGCAGGTCCAGCTCGAAGATCAGAACGCGTCGCTGCTGACCTCGATGGAAGAGCGGGCGCGCATTCAGGTTCATATCCAGCAGGCTGTCGAAGGCTTCTCCGTCATCGCCATCACCTATTATACCGTCGGCCTGGCGAAGATCTGTCTCGAAAGCATTTCCGAACTGGGTGTCGATCCGCATATTGCGAAACTCGCCGTTCTCGGAGCCATCCCGCTCGTGCTTTTTGCCGTCTGGACTGCAATTCGCCACGTCCGCCGAAGCATCGCCGGCGCCCCACAAGCTCCGGCATCCGGAAGCCACTGACGCGATCTTACACGCGCGTTCATCGCCGCCGTTCTCACAGCGGCGATGTTTGCCTGCGTCAAACAGCACTTATGACGCTATTGCGTAGTGCTGATGGACCGATGCTAGGCCACTGCCCGTCTTGAAGCGCCGCAGCAGTTCGGCGAGGCTTTCTGTCTCGTGCGTCAGGCTCTGGGCGGCGGCCGTGGTTTCTTCGACCATCGCCGCGTTCTGCTGCGTCACCTTGTCCATCTGGTCGCCGGCAGCCGAGACTTCGCGCAGGCTCGTCGCCTGCTCGCGGGCGGCGACGGCGATTTCAGCGACAGTCGCATTCATCGCGGAGACCTGCTCGACAATCTGCTCCAAGGAGAGACCGGATTCGCCGACCAACTCGACGCCCGTCTTGACCTGCGCCGAGGAGGTGGAAATCAGTTCCTTGATCTCCCTGGCCGCATTGGCCGAGCGTTGGGCAAGCTCGCGGACTTCCTGCGCGACGACGGCAAAACCCTTGCCCGCTTCACCGGCGCGGGCCGCTTCGACGCCGGCATTCAGCGCCAGGAGGTTGGTCTGGAAGGCGATTTCGTCGATGACGCTGATGATGTTGCCGATCTTTGACGACGAGTTCTGGATTTCCGTCATTGCGGCGATGGCTCGGGAGACGATCTCGCCGCCCTTTTCAGCATTGGTGCGGGCCGTCGCCACGGCCGCCTGGGCGCGGCTTGCGCCCTCGGCCGTTCCGTTGACGCCGCGGGTGACGTCACCGAGGGCCGCGACGGTCTCTTCCAGCGAGGCGGCCTGCTGTTCGGTTCGGCGGGCAAGATCGTTGGAAGCAGTGGAGATTTCGGCAAGGCCGGAGCGGATGGTGGTGACCGCGCGGATGACCGAGTCGACCGCTTCTTCAAGGCTGGCCACCGAGCTGTTGAAGTGATCACGGATCCGGACGTAGCGATGGTCGACTTCGCCGACGCGGACCGAGAGATCGCCCTTCGAGAGTGCATCAAGCCCAATCGAAATCTGGCGGAAGGCGTGTTCCATCACCTGCGCATCGCTGAGACGCTCGGCTTCCTGGCGCAGCCGCTCTTCTTCGGCCGCCAGACGCGCCCGCTCGGCATTGGCTTCGGCGATCAGCTTGGCGCGGCCGGTCTCCTGGAACACTTTCAGCGAACGCGCCATGGCGCCGAGTTCGTGCCGGTGCTCGACGCCCGTGATCACGATGGCATCGTCGCCGCGGGCAAGCTGTTCCATGGACTGTGCCATGCCGCGCACCGCCGAGGAAATCAGGCGACCGACGAAATAGGAGAGCACGAGGCCGATGACGATCAACAGGCCGCTGATGACAAGCGTCGTGCTGGTGGCCGAGGCCACCGTCGCTTCGACCGAGCCGTCGAGATTCTTCTGCGCGCCGGTCACGGTCGCCTGCAGATCCTTGAACTCGCCTGCGATCTTCGGCGCCAAAACGTTGAGCTGCGTCTGGCGGATATTGCCAGAGGTCTGCAGCACCTCCTTCATGTCGCCGAGGCGCGCGGTGTAATTCTGCATGAGCTGGCCGGCGCCCATCAAACGCTTCTTCTGCAGCTCGTTCTTGGCGGCCTTGGCGGCGGCGTCGTTCAGCGCCACGGCTTGGGCGAGCGCTGCCTGCGCCATGTCATAGGCGGCAAAATCGTTGGAGTGGACGAAGCGCTCGGAGAAATAGAGGCTGCGGTTCAGAGCCTCCAGCGTTTCTGCCGTCATGTGCAGCAGGGCGACGTCGTTCTGGCGCCAGGCGCTGCGCATGACGTCGTTGAGCGCGACACTCGTCCAGGGGCCGAATTCGGTGACCTTGGAGATCAGCAGGTCGCGCCGGGCCTGAAGGGTGACGATCTGTTCGAAGGCCTTTCCGTAGGCAGCGATATCCTGACGGATCATCGCAAGACCGGACTGCAGCTCCTTGTTGCCGGCGAAACGCGGATCGTCAGCCTCGAAGGCCTTCTCGCCGGCGCGGAAATTGTCGACGACAGCCTGCGTCGGCGTGGAGCGGAAGGCTTCCGCCGACATCTGGATCTGGTGCAGCTGATCGCTGTAATCCGAGATGGCGAGGCTCTGCCCCGCCGTGGCGCGATAGGAGGAGAAAATGGCGGCAAGGCCGTTCATCCCCGAGATCGCGCTGACGGTCAGCAGGCTCATCAGCAGGATCAACGGCACGAAGCCGGAAGTGATCTGCGCGCGAATGCCGAATTTATTCCAGAAATGCAACATTATAGGCCTCTTATGCTCACTGGCTCTTCGGCAGGTATTTGGAGATGTTCTCAGGTGTGACGAGTTCGAAGGGAACGTTGTTTTCGCGCGGCACCTTCTCCTTGTTGACGAGCTTCACGGCGGCGTCGACCGCCGCGGCACCCTGCCCGACAGCGCTCTGGAGAATGGTGACATCGAGATCGCCTGATACCATCGCGGCAAGCGCATCGTCGGTCGCGTCGACGCCGGCGACGACGACATCCTTCATCGGCATGCCGGCCTTCTTCATGGCGCGGATCGCGCCGAGCGCCATCTCGTCATTGTTGGCGATAACGGCGTCGAACTTGACGCCGGCCGCAAGCCACTCCTGCATCTGCTGGTCGGCATTATCGCGCGACCAGTAGGCAGCCTGCCGCTCGACGATCTCCAGGCCCTTGCAGCCGGGCGTGGCGATGACATCCGAGATATCCTGCGTTCGGGCGCGGGCCGCGGCGTGGAAAGGCTCGCCCATCAGCACGACGACGCGGCCCTTGCCCTTGAGCAGCGCGCAAACCTGCTTCGTCTCCAGCGTTCCGGATTCCTTTTCGTTGGAGGCGACCACGACCTGATTTTCGGGAAGATCGAGCAGGTTCGAAGGAACGTTGTTGATGTAAACAAGCGGAATGCCCGCATCCGCCGCCATCTTGGTCATCTGCGGCCCGAGATCGCCATCGGAGACCGCCAGGATGATGGCGTCGACCTTGTCGGCGATGAGCTTCTGAACCTGCTTCTTCTGCAGCTCGTTGTCGCCCTTGGCGTTCTCGGTAACCAGCTTGAGGCCGGAGACCGTCTGCCCGTGGGCGACGACGCCATTGAGAAGCGCCGTCCTGAATTTGTCGAGATCGGACATTGAAACGCCGATCGTCTGAGCGTTGGCAACAGAGACCGACATCGCCAAGGCGATGGATGCAAGCGTGGCCGTTTTCATGAATTCCCCTGCGCAATTCGGATAGAAGCGCGTTATTTCAAATTTTGGTTAAATTTTACTTTTCGCGCCGGAGCTAGAAGTATCGGCGGGGACGTGATCTTGCCGTGGCGACAGCCCCTTCTTCGACTCCGGCCGCCTGGACTTGAGACGCGCCGCGGCAAACTTGACACCGACACCTCAAGCCTTTGTTTTATTACCGTTATCTTCCACCGAAGCCGGAGCCGACGCTGATGCCCTTGTAGATTACCCTCTGCAGCACGATGGCGAGGATTACCCCCGGCACCATGGAGATGGTGGCGCCCGCCATAATGTAGTTCCAGGCGGTGCCCTGCTGCGTCTGAAACAGTGTGAGCCCGAGCGGCAGCGTGGCCTTTTCGAGCCCACTGGTGGCGATCAGCGGCCACAGAAAGCTTTTCCACTGCGCGATGAAAGTAAAGAGCGACAGCAGGCCGATCGCCGGCATGGCGAGCGGAACGATGACCCTGACCAGGATGCGCAGGCGCGAGGCCCCGTCCATCATCGCCGCCTCGTCGAGATCCTTGGGAATGCCGAGGATGAACTGCCGCAGCAGGAAGGTGCCGAAGGAAGAGAAGGCGACCGGCAGGATCATGCCGTGATAGGTGTTGATCCAGCCGAGCTTGCTGACCAGAAGGAAGAGCGGGATGACCAGCATCACCTGCGGGATCATCAGTGTGCTGAGATAGGTGAGCAGCAGTCCCTCACGGCCGGGGAACCGCAGCCTGGCGAAAGCATAGGCCGACAGGCAGGAGACCACGATGACGATCGCGGTTACGCCGCAGGCAACGACGAAGGAGTTCAGCAGGAAGGTGCCGAAGGGCAGCGACACCAGCGCCTCGACGAAATTGCCCCACTGGTATTCCTCGGGAAGAATGCGAACCGGCACAGCCAGCACTTCGGTGTTGGAGCGAACCGCATTCGACACCATCCAGAAGAAGGGAAAGAGGAAGAGCAGCGCGATCAGCGACAATGCAGCGTAGCTGACGAAGGTGCCGATCCCCCGCATAATGCGGTACCCGTTCCGGGACTGGGAATGCGGATGCGGATGCCGTGAGGCCGGGTCAGTCGTCATAATGCACCCATTTGCGCTGCATGTGGAACTGCAGGATGGTGAGCGCCATGATCATGACGAACATCACCCAGGCGAGCGCCGACGCGTAACCCATCTGGAAATTGGTGAAGCCCTTCTGGTAGATGGCGAAGCCGAGGGTCGCCGTCGCCGAGCCAGGGCCGCCACGCGTCATGGCGAAGATCTCGTCGAAGACCTGCAGCGAGGTAATGGCCGTCATGACGGTGGCGAAGAAGACCGTCGGTGAGATGAGCGGCAGGCGGATGCGCCAGAAGCGCCGCCAGGGACCGGCGCCGTCGATCATCGCCGCTTCGAGATAGTGCTTCGGCACCAGGTCGAGCGCGGCGTTGAACATCACGACGTTGTAGCCGACATTGGCCCAGAGCGTGACGAGCACGACCGCCTGCATGGCCCAGCTCGAACTCAGCAGGAAATTGGGCAGCCCGAGGCCGAGCGAGCGGATGACGCTGTCGGCGAGCCCGTCCGGCGTGAAGATCAGCAGCCAGACCACGGAGGCTGCGATCGTCGGGGTAAAGGTCGGCAGGAAGAAGATCACCCGAAAGATCGCTTTGCCGCGCTTGAGGCTCGATATCCAGACCGCGAGCGTCAGCGAAACGATGATATTCACGGCCAGATACTCGACAGCGAAGAACAGCGTGTTGCGCAATATGGTATAGAAGGCCGGATCGACGGTGAAGAGCTTGATGTAATTCTGAAAGCCGACGAAGGACGGAGTCGAGATCAGCTGCCAGTTGGTGAAGGAGAGCGCCAGCGACGCAACGATCGGCAGGGCCATGAAGATCATGAAGCCGAGGAAACTCGGCAGCAGGAACAGCATGGCCGTCTGCGTCTCGGGCTTCAGGAAGCGCCTGGACTGACCGGGCTGCAGGGCAATTTCGGCAATGGCGCTTTCCGACATCTCTTCCTCCATGCACGGCAGCTCCTGCCGCCACGCTCTAGCGGCACGCTCTATTGCTGCGCGAGGCTCTGGATGGTTTCCATTGTCTGCTTGGCGTCGGCGCTGCCGCCGAAGGCGGGCGGGAAATACTGGTTGAAGAGATTTTCGACCGCAGCCCAGTTGTTGGTGATGACATAGGGCACCGAATGCGCCAGCGAATAATCCAGCGCCTCGCCCCCATTGGTGATGTCCTTGGCAGCCACCTTGTACCAGGAGGATTGCGAGGCCGTACGCGCCGGCAGAGCGCGGCCCTGCTCGGCGAGATACTGCAATGCTTCCGGGCTGGTCAGCACCTGGATCGCCTTCCAGGCCGCGTCCTTGTTCTTGCTCGTCGTGGCAATGCCGAAACCGGAGCCCGCCGTGACGGCCGTAAGCTCTCCGTCTGCGCGCGGCAGCGTGGTGGAACCAACCTTGAACTTGACCTTGTCCTTCATGCCGATGATCGACCACGGACCGTCGACATACATGGCGACATTGCCTGAATAGAAGCGGCCCTGGATGACCGTGCCGGCATCGGCGCTCGACGGCACCAGCGGCGCGATCTTGTCCTTGGCGGCAAAGCCGATCACCCTCTCGGCAGCGACAATGGCGCTCGGATTGGTAAGATCGAGCTCGCCGGCATCGTTGACGTATTTATCGCCCCAGGCCGAGGCCAGCACCGAATAGTTCTGCGGGGTGATGCCGAAGCCATACTGGCCGTCTTTCGTCAGCTTCTTGGCGGCATCAGTAAACTCGGCGAGCGTCCAGCCCGGCTTCGGTAAAGGAATACCGGCAGCTTGGAGCGCGTCCTGGTTATAATAGATGACCCACGGACCGACGTCATAGGGCAGGCCGTAGAGCTGCCTGTCGACGGACATGCCGCCGATGATCGAGGGGGTGAAGGCCCCAACGTCGAACTTGTCGGCCGCGATCCGGTCATTCAGTGGTTCGAGCAGCGAATAGAAATTCGGCATACGCAGCGACTGCATCGAAACTATGTCGGCGAGCTGGCCCGACGCCGCCAGCACCGGCAGCCGCGTCCAGTAGTCGACCCAGCCCGTCGTCGTCAGCGTCACCTTGATATCGGGATATTTGGCGGTCACCATGTCGGCCAGGTGCTGCCAGCCTTTGGTGTCGGCGTCGGATCCGGTCCACATCTGCCAAGTCAGAGTGACCTGTTCGGCCGAGGCGGATGTGACAAAGAGGCTGCCGCCAATCGCGGCAAGCAAAAGCGTTTTCTTCAGAACCTTCATGGGTTTCTCCTCCCTCCATGACGCAATGAACACGCGAGTGCGACCGAGTTCACGCCTTGAGGACGATCTCGATCACCGGGACGGTTACGTCAGGTCGCCGGACCGGCAGTTCGAGCGTGATCATGCCTTCCGGCACCATCACGCCGATATTGGAATCCACATCCCTGGTGTGGCTGAGCCAGCGCACTTCGCTGGCGTCGTGCAGGAACTGCGCATAGGCGATCCTGTCGGCGAGCCCCTCGATATGGATGTGGCGATAAGGCCAGTTATAGACATGCAAGTAGAGGCGGTTGCCGCGCTGGGTGTAGCGGCAGCCGGCCGGCACTGGAAATGTGGACGGACCGGCGCCGTAGATCGAACGTGCGTTGACCTCCATCCAGTTCTGGTAAACCTCGAGCGCGGCGATGGCGCGGGCATCGAAGGTGCCGCGGCCGGTCGGGCCGACGTTCATCAGGAGGTTGCCGCCGAGCGCGACGGAATCGATAAGCAACTGGATGATCTGCTCCGGGCTCTTCCAGCTATCCTCGTCGCGATGATAGCCCCAGGAACCGCTGAAGGTGTGGCAGGCCTCCCAGAGCACTCCCTGGCTGGCGACAGCGGGCGCCACGCGCGGCGTATATTGCTCTGGCGTCGTGATATCGGGCAGCTTGCCCGGCGGCAGATCGAGGCGGTTGTTGACGATGATTTCGGGTTGCAACTCGCGCACCAGCTCGACTAGGCGTTCGCTCTCCCAGTCGGCGCGCCCTTTGCCGGGCAGGCCGCGATATTCGCGGCCTGGATAGCTGAAATCAAACCAGATGATATCGATTCGGCCGAAGCCGGTCAGAAGCTCGCGCACCTGTTCGCGCATATAGGCGGCATAGTTGGCGATGTCGCGGCCGGCGTTCAGCGCCTCGGCTTGCGGGTGATTGCGCAAGGGGTGGTGGACGTCGATCGGGAAATCGGGATGGTGCCAGTCGAGCAGCGAATAGTAGAAGCCGATCTTCAGCCCCTCAGCCCGAAAGGCCTCGACCAGCGGCGTCAGCAGGTCTCTGCCGCAGGGCGTGTTCGGCGCCTTGTAATCGGTGACCTTGCTGTCCCAGAGACAGAAACCTTCGTGATGCTTGGTCGTCACCACGACATATTTCATGCCGGCGAGACGTGCGCGGCGCGCCCACTCCTTCGGATCGTAAAGATCGGGATCGAAATTGTCGAAATAGCGCTGGTAGTGGTCGTCGGTCAGCTCTTCACGGTTCTTCAACCACTCATGCCGCGCTCCGAGGGCATAGAGGCCCCAATGGATGAACAGTCCAAGACGATCATGGCTGAACCAGGCGTGCTTACCCGCTCCCGGCACCGAATTTTCCGACTGGCGCTCCGAACTCGTCACAGGTTTCTCCTCCCTGTTTTCCGGTTCCACTTCATATCGAACCGGTTCGGCGATTGAGCATCGTCCTTGACCCGGCACCTGTCAAGCCGAAATTCGCAGATGGCGGAACGACCCTTGAAACCGCGCGCCAGCAGCCAATAATGCGCAGCGTGTTGCAACAACAAATAAAATCTGACAAAAGAAAGCTTTAGAACCGGTTCGATAGACATGACGACCATACGAGATGTCGCGCGCCTGGCGGGGGTTTCGATCTCGACCGTCTCGCTCGCGCTCAATAGCCCCAAGCGGGTCGGCGCCGAGACGCTCGACCGCATCCAGAAGGCGATACAATCGACCGGCTACCGCATCGATCCCGTGGCCCAGACGCTGGCGCGCGGGCGCAGCTCGCTCATCGGTTTCGTGTCCGCCAATCTCGGCAACATGTTCTTTGGCGACATCCGCCGCGAGATCGAGCATCAGGCGCTCGACCACGGCTATTTCGTACTGATTGCCGATTCCTCCGGCAGGGCCGATCTCGAACGGGCGCTCTTGGAGCGGCTGCAGGCGCAGAAAATCGCAGGCATCGCCTTGGCGGCAAACGGACGCGGCGAGGAATACGCAACCTTCCTGCGCGACTTCAAGACGCCGATCGTGATGTTCGACCAGAAGGTGGAGGGCGCCGAGCGCGACTTCGTCGGCTCCGACAATCCGCTGACGACGACGATCCTGACCGAGCACCTGCTGCAACTCGGCCATCGGCGCATCGCCTTCATCTCCGGCCCGAGCGGCCTGCACACCGCCGACGAGCGCCTGAAGGGATTCGCGGACACGATGGCCGGCGCCGGCGTCGACGTCGACCCGTCGCTCGTGGTCGAGGGCGGCTATACCAGGAGCGGCGGCCATACGCAGGCGATGCGCCTGCTCACCCGCCGCGACCGCCCGACCGCCATTATCGGCGCCAACAACATGACGGGGCTCGCAACCCTGCAGGTGATGCAGGAAATGGGCTTCCGCTGTCCCGACGACGTATCGCTGGCAATGGTCGACGACGTGCCCTGGAGCAACGTCATCACGCCCCGCATCACCATGGTCGTGCAGGATGCGCAGAAGCTCGGCGAACTGGCGGCACAGCGCCTGCTCGCCAGGATCGGAAGCCCGGAAGCCGCCGCCGAGCCGCCGCAGGATTTCATCCTGACGCCGAGATTCGTGCGCGGGGAGTCGACCAGGCGGCTGTAAGGGCTTGGCTAAATCTCATCACCAGGCGAGGAAAGAGGCGAAGAGGACATCGGACTGGAGCCCCAAGAGAGCCTCATCCTTGTACGTTGCCGTTGGCGTATAAGCGGGCTGCGCGACGGAGATGAGGGGCGTGGGAGAATGCCGCGCCCAAAGCTTACGAGATCCCATCCAAAAGACCATTCTTGCTGGCAATCCGGTAGCGGCAGGCACGGTTCATCCATTGAAAGACCGCAATATTTGTCATACATGTGTGATGAATCGTAAATTTCGGGGCGCGGCTGGTTCGAACGGCGCCGGATCGAAGCCGATGCGGGGGTCGAGGCGTGGCTATGCAGGGGAAGGATCGCAGCAGGGGCTCGGGGTCGCTGGTTTCACAGGTCGGCGAAAGCCTGCGGCAAGCGATCCTCAGCGGCCAGTACGCCGCCGGCGACAAGCTTCCGAGCGAGCACGAGCTGACCGAGACACACAGCGTCAGCCGCACCGTGGTACGCGAGGCGGTGGCCGCGCTCCGTTCTGACGGGCTGGTCGAGGTGCGCCAGGGCGCGGGCATTTTCGTGATCAGCCCCGACCTGGCGCTGTCGGGCCGCAAAGTCGACAAAGCCCGCGTCGCCTCCGATCTGGAAGTGCTGGAGATCCGCACACCTGTCGAAATCGAGGCGGCGGGGCTTGCCGCGCTCCGCCGCTCGCCGGCGCAGGAGGAAGCGATCTTCGAATGCCACCGGAAAATCCTCCAGTGCATCGAGACTGATCAATCGATCCGCGAGGCCGATCTCGAACTCCATGTCGCGATTGCCGAGGCGACGAACAATCCGCTGTTCAAGCACTTCCTGGAGTCCCAAGGCTCGGCGATCATCCCGCAATCGAGGCTCGTGCCGGAAACAAGGACGGCCGAACAGACCGCCTACCGAAAGCTGATCCACAGGGAACACGAAGCGATCGTCGTCGCCATTTCCGACAGGGACGATCAGGCCGCCCGCAACGCCATGCGCGAGCATCTGGTCGGCAGCCAGGCGAGATATCGCAACCTGCTCAAGGATCTGCGAAACTTTACCAGCTGATATCCACTCCCGAGCGTCCGGGCGCCTTGGCGGGAGACAAAGCCAGCGGAAACGCTCTGCCGCCTTGTAAGCTGCCCGCCTTGCTGGCTCGGGCGCCGGCCCATCATTTTCCCCGCCGATTCACGCGATAGATTGATCGTTCGCGGCTGAAAGCTAGTTGAAAGCTTCGACGTCTTAGGAAAAGGCAGCATCGTGGAGGAGACACGGGTTGAGGTGACGAGACGACGATGCAGGCAAACCAACAGGAGGAGATATCAATGCGTTCTTCACGCAGCCTTTTTCACACCGTCGCTTTTTCCGCGCTTCTCGCCGCAGCCTCGTTCACGTCAGGCACCGCCCACGCGGCCGACAAGATCACCATCATGGTCGGCGGCTATGAGAAACAGATCTATCTGCCCGCTAAACTCGCCGAATCCCTCGGTTACTTCAAAGACGAAGGTCTCGACGTCGAGCTGCTGAATGAAGCTGCCGGCGTCGATGCCGAAAACCAGCTGCTGGCAGGCGCCGTCCAAGGCGTCGTCGGCTTCTATGACCATTGTGTGGACCTGCAGGCCAAGGGCAAGTTCGTCGAATCCATCGTCCAGTTCAGCCAGGCGCCGGGCGAGGTCGAGATGGTTTCGAGCAAACATCCCGAGATCAAGTCGCCGGCCGACTTCAAGGGCAAGAGCCTCGGCGTTACCGGTCTCGGCTCCTCCACCAACTTCCTCACCCTCTTCATGGCCTCCAAGGCCGACCTCAAGCCTGGCGACGTCGTCACCATTCCGGTCGGCGCCGGCGGCACGTTCATCGCCGCGATGCAGCAGGATCAGATCCAGGCCGGCATGACGACGGAGCCGACGATCTCGCGCCTGATCAAGACGGGCGAAGCGAGTGTTCTCGTTGACATGCGCACGGTCGACGCGACCCGCAAGGCGCTCGGCGGAACCTATCCGGCCGCTTCGCTCTACATGGAAACTTCCTGGGTCGAGGAACATAAGGAAGAGGCACAGAAACTCGCCAACGCCTTCGTTAAGACGCTGCGCTACATCAATACGCATTCCGCCGCCGAGATCGCGGACAAGATGCCGAAGGATTTCTACGTCGGCGACAAGGACGGCTACATCAAGGCTCTCGACGAGGGCAAGGGCATGTTCACGCCTGACGGCGTGATGCCGGAGGACGGTCCGCAGACCGTGCTTGCCGTGCTCTCGGAGTTCTCCAAGAACGTCAAGGGCAAGCAGATCGACCTTTCCAAGACCTACACGACCGAGTTCGTCAAGAACGTCAAGTGAGGCCGTCGCGTCGCTTCCAGCTCCTGAGCGGAAGCGGCGTCCGTTCGATCATGGGCATTGCGTGCGCGCCCTTAAGCACGCCTCCAGGTATCACCATGCAACAGGACACCAAACAGACCCCAGCGATCGAGCTGATCAATGTCAGCCGACGCTTCGTCTCGCCGACCGGCAAGTCGCTGACTGCGCTGCGCGATTTCAACATGACGGTTGCCCGCGGCGAGTTCGTCGCCGTCGTCGGCCCCACCGGCTGCGGCAAGTCGACGACGCTCAACCTCGTGACGGGCCTCGCACGCCCGAGTGCCGGCGAAGTCCGCCTGATGGGCGGGCCGATCACCGGCATCGACCCGCGTGTCGGCTTTGCGTTCCAGACCGACGCGCTCTTTCCCTGGAAAAACGTGATCGACAATGTCATGGCCGGTCCGCTGTTCCGCGGCAAGTCGCGCGCCGAGGCGGAACAGAGCGCCCGCGACTGGCTGGCCCGCGTCGGCCTGTCGAAGTTTCTCCACCACTATCCCCATCAGCTTTCCGGCGGCATGCGCAAACGCGTCTCGCTGGCGCAGACCTTCATCAACGAACCTGAAATCCTGCTGATGGACGAGCCATTCTCGGCACTCGACGTGCAGACCCGCACGGTCATGCACGAAGAACTGCTGAAACTCTGGGCCGAGCGCAAGGCCTCGGTGGTGTTCGTCACCCATGATCTCGAAGAGGCCGTGGCACTTGCCGACAAGGTCTATGTTCTGACCGCCGGCCCCGCTACGGTGAAATCGGTCTATCCGATCGATCTTCCCCGCCCGCGCGTGGTGTCGGAGATCCGCTACGAGCAGAGCTTCATCGACTACTGCAAGACGATCTGGGAGGATCTCCGCGAAGAGGTCGAGACCAGCTACCGCCGCGCAAGCGAAGCGGCCTGACGGAGGATATCATGGCACACGTCACATTCGAGGCCGGTTCGGCCACCCTGTTTCGCCCGGGCACGTCAGATGCCGAGATCGAAGCCTCCGCGCTGAAGGCGATACGCCGGCGCAACACGTTGGTGCGCTTCTGGCAGACCGCCATCCTGGTCTTCGTAATCGGCATGTGGGAGCTCTCCTCCAACATGCAATGGATCGACCCGTTCTTCTATTCGAGCCCGAGCGGCGTGCTTGAGCGGCTCTACGAATGGGCGACCGAAGGCACCACCGAAGGGTCGCTCTGGTATAATCTTTGGGTGACGATGGAGGAGGCGCTGATCGGCTTCTTCGCCGGCTCGATCACCGGCGTCTTCGTCGGCATCGGCCTCGGCCGCAACCGTTTCCTCTCCGATATTTTCTCAGTCTACATTAAGGCGATCAACTCGATCCCGCGCGTCGTCCTGGCCCCGATCTTCATCATGATCATGGGTCTCGGCCTGCCGTCCAAGGTGGCGCTCGCCTTCATCATGGTGTTCTTCGTCGTCTTCGCTAACGCGTTCCAAGGCGTGCGCGAAGCCGACCGCAACATGATTGCCAATGCCCGCATCCTGGGCGCATCGGACTGGCAGGTGACGCGTACGGTTGTCATTCCCTCGGCGATGAGCTGGATCTTCGCCAGCCTGCATGTCTCCTTCGGCTTTGCGATCATCGGCGCAATCGTCGGCGAATTCGTCGGCGCCCGCTTCGGAATCGGCCAGTTGATCTCGATCGCAAAGGGCACCTTCGACGCGGCCGGCATGTTCGCGGCCATCCTCCTCGTCATGGTCGTCACTCTTTTTGCCGAATACATCATGACGTTGATCGAAAACCGCCTTGCGAAATGGCGTCCGCAGCAGCAGCTTGATACGCAGTAATCCGCCTCCTCCCAAGGCAGATCGAAGCGAAGGCCGGGCGCTATGCCCGGCCTTATTCATTTGATGCGTCGCCTGTTTTAAAGCGGAAGCCGCACCGTCACGACGAGGCCGCCGCCTTCAGCAGCACCGAGTGAAACCGAACCTCCGGCGCCGTCAACGACCTCGCGCACGATCGCAAGCCCGAGGCCGCTCCCTTCGCTTTCGGTTCCCATGATCCGGTAGAACCGTTCGAAAACCTGCTCGCGCTCCCCTTCGGGAATGCCCGGCCCATTATCCCAGACGGTGACGACGGCGTGGCCGTTCTCCTGCCCGACGGCGACGGTCACCCGTCCATCGGCTTTGCTATAACGGATTGCGTTGTCGATGAGGTTGACCAGCATCTCGCGCAGCATCGTCCCGTCGCCTTCGACGACAACGGAGCGGTCCGCCTCCAAACCGAGATCGATGTTGCGCTTGAGCGCCTCTTCGGCATAGGTCTCGAGGATCTCGCGGGCAGCTTTGCTGAGATCGGTCGCATCGCTGCGCGGGCGGCGGCTGCCGGGCTCGGCCCGCGACAAGGTCAGAAGCTGACTGGCGAGGCGCGAAATCTGCCGCGTGCTGGTGCGCAGGGCAGCAAGCGCCTCGTCGCGGCGGGCTGCATCGTCTTCGCGGGACGCGACACTCGCCTGCGTCGAAATCAGCGCGAGCGGCGTCCTCAACTGATGCGCCGCGTTCGATACGAAGCGCCGCTGTGCGGCCATCTGGTTCTGGACGCGCTCCATATGATCGTTCAGCGCATGGACGAGCGGGCGCAGCTCGCTCTGGACCATCTCCGGCGGCAGCGGATCCAGACGGTTGCGCCCGCGCCGGCGCACGGCGTCCCGCAGCCTCAGAGCGGGCGCAAGGCCGCGCTGGAGCCCCAGGATGGTCACCAGGCTTGCGAGGAAGACGAGCACGAACTGCTTCGAAAAATCCGAAAGCCACAACTGTCTTCGCATCGCATATTGGCTGTTATGCGTCACGGCGACGGTCACGGAGATCGTGCCGTCGTTGGGAAGACCGACGACCGGATGATCGAGCATCAGTATGCGCACATCGGCGCCGTGGAAGGCGCGATCCTCGCCGGCGCGCTGGACGGCCGGCAGCGGCAGATCGGGAAAGCCGCTCACCAGATTGCCCCAAGCGGTGATGACTTTGTAAAAGACACGGTCGCCGAAGCCGGTATCGAACATCTCGAGCGCGGCCGGCGGCACATCCACCTGAACATTGCCGCCCTCGTCGACGCGCACCGCCTCGGCGATGACGCGCGCCGAGGCGAGGAGCGTTCGATCCGTCACCAGCTTTGCCGTCACGTCGGCCGACCAGAAGCTGTCGTAGAGATTGAAGGCGATGGCGCCGAAGAGCGTCAGCAGGACCCAACAGAGCAGTTGCACCCTCAGACTCTGGCTGAGCCGCACGATCGCTCCGCCGGCCTTTGTCACTACATTATTGGACATGTCTGAGGAGATAGCCGAGCCCGCGCAGCGTCGCGATCTGAACCGAACTGTTCTCGAGCTTCTTGCGCAGCCTGTGGACGTAGATTTCGATGGCGCTGGGATCGGCCTCGTCGTCGAAACCGAAGACGCTTCCGGAGAGGGCGGCTTTCGAGACCGTGGTGCCGAGCTTCATGACGAGCTGTTCGAGAACGGCATATTCCCGCGGCGTCAGTTGCAGCGGTTCGTCTGCGACGAAGAACTGCCGCGTCCCCCCGGAAAAACGCAGGTTCCCGACGGTGATCTCGGAGGATGCCCGGTCCTGGCCGCGGCGCACCACGGCACGGATCCTCGCCTCGAGTTCAGCAATTTCGAAAGGCTTGGCGAGATAGTCATCGGCGCCGCTGTCGAGCCCGGCCACACGGCCGTCCAGGCTCGCATTCGCAGTCAGGATAATGACCGGCAGCTTGCTGCCGGACTGTCTCAGCCGCTTCAAAAGCGTCAGCCCGTCAAGCTTGGGCAGCGAAAGGTCGAGGATCATCGCCGAATATTCCGCCACCTTCAGCAGATGCTCGGCGTCCTCGCCGTCATAGGCAAGGTCGATAGCGTATTGCGCCTGCCGCAGGGCTTTGCCCAGCCAGGCCGCCAGATCCTTGTTGTCCTCCACCACAAGCAGTTTCATCCGTCCCACTTAGCACGTGCTGAGGGCTTGGCGGAAGCGTGCGCATGCAAGGCCGGCAGGCGTTGGATATCGCCTTCCCCTCCGGGCTCAATCTCATTCATGGCATTCATTGGCGCGAATTGTCCGTTATTTGTCCAGTGCGGGCATTTTCCTGTGGCTTGAGATTGCCGAAGATGGCTTCATCAGCAATATCCAAGGAGCAAGAAATGTCCGGCTATGATACCATTCTTCTCGTCATCGACGCCCAGGAGTCCTTCCGGCAGCGTGATTATTGGGATGAAAGCCTCGCACCCGCCTATATCGAACGCCAGCAGGCTCTGATCGACGGCGCAGAAGCCCGCGGAATACCCGTCATCCAGATCTTTCATGTCGATGGAAGCGGGCCGTTTTCGGAAAGCTCGGGCTTCGTCAGAACGCTCGCTCCGCTCAGGATCGCTCCCGAAGCGATCTTCAGGAAGAACCGTCATAGCGCACTCGTCGGTTCCGGCCTCGACGTATGGCTGACCGGGAATGGCGTTCGCCGCATCATCGTCTCCGGCATCCGCACCGAACAGTGCTGCGAGACCACGACCCGTCATGCCTGGGATCTCGGTTATCAAATCGACTACGTCGGCGAAGCGACTCTGACCTTCCCGATGACCGACGCATCGGGACGCACATGGAGCGCCGGGGAAATCCGGGGCCGCACGGAACTGGTCCTGTCGGGCCGTTTCGCCCGGATCGCCACCGTCGAACAGGCGCTGGCGGGGCGCGGAGAGCAACTCGCGGCATGACTGATAGAGCGCAGCCCTTCGATATTCCTGTCTACGTCGTCGTGCCCCCGCGCGTGCTGCTGCTCGACATCGCCGGTCCGATCGAAGTGCTGCGCAAGGCGAACCTCGAACAGAAGCCAGTCCGTTTCAGCGTCACCTATGTCGGTCCGTCGGCAACGGTCGGGAGCTCGATCGGCCTTGCGGTGACCGGTGTCGCCGCCTTGCCGGAGCGATTGCCCGATCATGCGCTTGTAGTCATCGCCGGCAGCGCCGACGTGCCGATGGAGAACAACCGTCCCTGGGACGAAGATGAGCGCGCCGCGCAGGCCGCGATCGTCTCTTGGCTGAAGCGGGCTATTCGTCCGGGGGTTCGGCTGGCCTCGATCTGCTCGGGCGCCTTGCTCGCTGCCGAGGCCGGAATGCTCGACGGCCGCGAATGCACCACCCATCACGGCTGTATGGAGGATCTGGCAAGGCTCGCGCCCACCGCGCGCGTCCGGGACAATCGGCTCTACGTCGAGGATGGGGAGCGCCTGACGAGCGCCGGCATCACCGCCGGCATTGACCTCATGCTGCACATCGTTGCCGAAGCGGCCGGACCTGCCTGCGCGCTTGCGGTGGCGCGCTATCTCGTCGTCTATCTCAGGCGCGGCGGCTCGGATCCGCAGCTTTCGCCCTGGCTCGAAGGCCGCAACCATATCCACCCGGCCATCCATCGCGTACAGGATGCAGTCGCCGCCGATCCTTCCCGCGACTGGTCGGTCGCCTCTCTCGCACGCCTCAGCGGCGCCAGCCCGCGAAACCTCTCACGGCTGTTCAACGAACATACCGGCATGAGTGTCACGGATTTCGTCAACCGCATGCGCGTAGCGCTCGCCCGGGAGATGCTCGCCGGCTCAAGGTTGGATATGGAGGCCGTGGCCATGCGCGCCGGCTTCGGCTCGGCCCGGCAACTGCGCCGCGCCTGGAACCGCCTGCATGACAGCCCGCCGAGCGCGGCCCGGACGAAACCGGCGGTAGACTCATAGAGAAAGAGCAAGGGGCGCGCGCCCGACCTCATCTTCGACGCCGGAGATTGCAGCGCCGGCCACCTCCGTTCCCCAGATTTCGATCTGCGTCAGCGCCGGAAAGGGCGAGATGTCCTCAGCCTTGATGAGGCCGTGTAGTTCAACCCATTCGACTATGCAAGGCTCGATGGAAAAGCCCTGCGCCGCGCCGGATTTGACGAGCGGGAAACGAGAGGTCTTGCCGCTCGAGAAGGTGACGCTCACCTCTTCCCACCAGGAATCATGCGGGAAGTCTGCGCGAAGGTAGAAGACAATTTCATCGACGCGGACCGGCCTGCCGAACTCCACCGTCAGCGCCGCTTGTGGATCGCGATTGATGCCCCAGCTCGTATAGGGCCAGAAGCCATGATCGTCATTGGCCTTTTCGCCGTCGATGGCGTTTCTGGCGGCAAAGACCGCTTCGCCTCGGGTTTCGACATTGGCGCGCGCATGCGGAAACAGCGCCCGATTGGCGTGATCGTCCCAGGGATTGAGCGCAAGATTGCGTCGGTGAGCGATCTCCTCGGGGCGCGTGCAGCGCACGGACAGCCGGTGGATATCGCCACTGAACGCGTTCGGGGAATAGGATTTGCGCTTGTCGCCGAAAGGCACTGTAAGCGCATAGGCGCATTGTTTCATATAGACCAGGCTGGGTTGGATCGCACTGTCAAGCGCGAGGAAGACATGTCCGGGCCTGGAGACTTCCACAATCACCTGCTCGCCTTCGCGATAGCTTTGGCGATAGACCAGGAAGGTCTCATCCTGCCCGGTGGCGCTTGCCAATACGAACCCGTCGGCATCCACGATCTTCAGCGTCAATTCCATGTTCGTCCTCCTCAGAGCCTGATGATTCCTGATAGCATCAGGCTCTAGCCATCTAATTTATCAGCAATTTCAGGAGACACCCGGCAAGCGGAATGCGTAGGCGATAGAGCTTCTCGGGCCAGGCCGACCTCAGCCTGACATCATTCACCTCGATCTCGTCGATTTCGATCGGCCCGGCGCCGTCGACGAAAATGCTGCCGAGATCGGCAAGATCGATCCTGTCCCGGGTGATCGTCGGCGGCAGGCATGTCATCAGCGATAGAACCGCCGCCTTGTCGCCGTCATAGGTATCGACGATCTCGACATGGCGTCCGCGAACCAGGGAGACGGCACGCCGATAGCTGCGCAGTTGCGCTTCCGCCGGATAGGCGCCTGCGATGTCGAGAGATATGCGCGCCAGGTTATCACCGAATTCAGTTTCGACATCGCGCGCGCCGAAAGCTTCCCCGGCGGACTGCATGACGCCGTCGAATGTCGGCAGGTTGTGATAGGCCGACTGCATCGTCCATATCTCGTAGCGCCGCGGCGAAAAGGTCTTTGCCGTATAGGTCTCGACGCCGACATCGATCAGGAACGGGTGCCCATCCTTGTAGAGGGTCACGCTGCCGACGTCGTTGTGATTATGGCCCTCACCATTGTTGCCGCCCTTGACCGCAAGCGAGAACCGATCGTCGCGGGCAATAAACAGGCCGATGCCGGGATAAAAAATTTCCGGCCGCGACAGCGCACACGGCTCGGCGATCCGGATCTGCGAACCGGCCAGCAGTTCCTGCACGCGATACCAGAGGTTCCATTGCCCGGGCAAATGCGGGTGTTCGGCGGCAGCCCTGTCGGCTGCGGCGAAGTCCGCCAGCATCTGCGAACCAACCGCTTTGCCGAACAAATATTCCCGTGCGCTGCAGGGCTCGACGACGGAGGAGGAATCCGCGAAGTTGAAATAGTAGCGGCCGGCTACATGCATGTTGGCGATATATTCGGCCATGTTTCGGATCTTCGGCTGCTGCCAGATCCCGGCAAAAAGGCCTGGCGCCGCGGCGTCCAGAACGGTCAAGGCGCCATGGAGACAAAGCGCCGCGTGGCGATAATAGAGCACGCCCTCCTCACAGGCTCCGTCCTCGGCATAGTCCTTCAGGAAAGCGTCGAGGCTCGCGAGCGCCTTCTCGACAACCGCCCGGCGCGTCGCCTGATCGGTGTTCAGCGAGAAGGTCGCCAGCAGGACGTTCTGGGTAATCCAGGCTGTCCAGTTGTTCATCCTCTCATTGCCACGGCCCATCCACCAAAAGTGCCGACCGAGATAGGGCAAGAGAATGCGGCCTTCGATCTCGCGCGCCACCCGTGCGGCGATCTCAGGGCTGACGCCGTCGAGCGCCTCGCCCAGCACGGCGACGATCGTTGCGAGCAGGGCTGCCGTTTCGGCGGCGAAGAGGTCGACAACGGGCTGGGAATTATCGGGAAGCGGCAGGCGCGGGCCACCACGTTCATAGGCGTTATGCGCCGGAAGCTGCCAGCCGCTCTCCTCCGCGATCAGGAAGATGCCGTCAATGATCTTTGGCAGGAACCGTCCATTGCCTTCGACGAGCTCGCCCAGCACGACATCATTGAGCATCCGCCGCCTGGTGAAATAAAGCTCCTCAAAACGCGAGCGATTGCCGCTCGTCGTGTATTCGCGATAATCCGAAGCGGTGATTAGAGGCCATGCCCGCGCGAATGTAGCTTCGGCATCGCGAATAACCGCCTCGCGCATCGCCTGCGGCACCGCGCTCCATCTGTCTCGATCGGAAGAAACCGCTCCGGGCGTGAAGTCGCCCAGGCTGTCAGTCAGATCTCCTGAAATCTCGCTGAACATGTTCCTCCCCGCGCTGAAAAAGCCGCCACAAGCGTCTGGCCTCCATGCTCACCTATCATATGTTTCCAGCGTCTACCATAAAATTTGTATGATCTATTCATAACTTGTTTGACGAGTGCCAGATATGTGCTATGCCGCTGGACGGAGGGAGAATTGCGGCGGCCGGCAGAGGAAATCCACAAGCCGTCAGTCGCAGAGATCCGCGCAGGAGGAAGGCATCGGTGTCCATATCGAATTCGGTCATCGCAACGGATGGCGCCCCGGCAACTTCTGACCGGAAGGTCGCGGTCTTGTCCAAGCGGCAGCGCAAGATCCGCAGCGCGCTCATTGCTTACTCTTTCATCGCGCCGAATTTCCTCGGCTTCGCCGTCTTCACGCTCGGGCCGATCCTCTTCGCTTTCGCGCTCGCATTCATGCATTGGGACGGCTCGAACGCGATCACCTTCGCGGGGCTCGACAATTTCTGGCGGCTCTTCGAGGACAAGGCTTTCATCGCAGCCTTCTGGAATACTATCATCTACACGCTTGCCTCGGTGCCGGCGACATTGCTCTGCGCGCTCGGCCTCGCCGTTCTCCTAAACCAGAAGATCGTAGGGCGCGATTTCTTCCGCACCGCGATGTTCTTTCCCTATGTCGCATCGCTGGTCGCCGTCGCGGTCGTGTGGAACATGATCTTCAATCCCGAGATGGGGCCGGTGAACATGATCCTCTATGCGCTCGGCCTCGATCCGAAAAACATGCCGGGATGGGCGGCCGATCGCCATTGGGCAATGGTGACGGTGATCCTCTTCGGCATCTGGAAGAACATGGGCTATTACATGGTCATCTATCTCGCCGGGCTGCAGGGCATTAATTCCGAACTCTATGAGGCCGCCGATCTCGACGGCGCCAATTCCTGGCAGAAGTTCATCCATGTCACCGTGCCGCAGCTCGGACCGACGACCTTCTTCGTGACCGTCATGCTGACGATCCAATCGTTCAAGGTATTCGACCAGATCTACATGATTACCCAGGGCGGCCCCGGCACCTCGACGCTGGTTCTTGTCTACCACATCTACAACGAGGCCTTCATTTCCTGGGATCTCGGCTATTCCAGCATGGTGGCGCTCGTCCTGTTCTTGCTCGTGCTCGCCGTCACGGTCTTCCAGTTCCGCCGTCAGAGGGAGGATGAGGCATGAAGATCGCGGGACGTAAGATTACCGCCAAAACGGTCCTCCTTTACGCCATCGTTATCACGGTGACGATTGTCATGCTGATGCCCTTCGCCTGGATGCTCTCGGCATCCCTGAAGCTCAGCCGCGACGTCTTCGCTTTCCCGATCGAGTGGATACCGTCACAGCCGCAATGGCAGAACTACGTGGATATCTGGACGAAGATCCCGCTTGCGCTCTTTATCTACAACACCTCGAAGCTGACGATCATCGTCACGCTGCTGCAGCTTCTGACCTCAAGCTTTGCGGCTTACGCCTTCGCCAAGCTGAACTTCCCCTACAAGAACACGCTGTTCCTCGGTTATATCGCCACCATCGCCATGCCCTGGCAGGTCTATATGGTGCCGCAGTTCCTGCTGATGCGCGAGTTCGGCCTCAACAACACGCATCTGGCGCTGATCTGCCTGCAGGCCTTCACTGCCTTCGGCGTCTTCCTGATGCGGCAGTTCTACATGTCGATCCCGACCGAACTCTGCGAGGCAGCCCGTATCGACGGCATGAACGAATATCAGATCTGGGCACGCATCATGCTGCCGCTGTCGAAGCCCGCCCTCTCGACGCTGACGATCTTCACTTTCGTCAGCACCTGGAACGATTTCCTCGGGCCGATGATCTATCTCACCAAGACCGAGCTGAAGACCGTCCAGATCGGCCTGCGCATGTTCATCTCGCAATATTCGGCCGAATACGGGCTGATCATGGCGGCATCCGTCGTCGCCCTCATTCCGGTTCTCGTCGTCTTCCTCTCTCTGCAGCGCTTCTTCGTCGAGGGCATCGCCTCGACGGGACTGAAGGGTTAAATCCATGAACGCCGTTTCCTCAGTCGCCCCGCAGCCGATCACCGATGAAGAGGTCAAAGCCGCGCTCGATCTTGCCGTCACGCAGATCTGGCGTAACCTTCCCGAATTCACCTACGCCTCGCAGAACCATTCGAGTGTCGGAAATTTCTATCCCGCCGTGGCGAACACCCAATGGACCGCCGGCTTCTGGCCCGGAGAGCTGTGGCTCGCCTTCGAGCACGGCGGCGATCCGGTTTTCCGGCATGCGGCGCAGATCCAGGTCCAGTCCTTCCTGCATCGGATCGTCAATCGGATCGAGACCGACCACCACGACATGGGCTTTCTCTATTCGCCGTCCTGCATCGCCGCCTGGAAGCTGGTCGGAGACGAAGACGGCCGCAAAGCCGCGATCCTCGCTGCCGACCAGCTGATCGAGCGCTTCCAGCCGATCGGCCAATTCATCCAGGCCTGGGGCCACAAGGGCAAGGCAGAAGAATATCGCTATATCATCGACTGCCTCTTGAACCTGCCGCTCCTCTATTGGGCAAGCCGCGAGACCGGCGATCCAAAATACCGCGAGATCGCCCTCACTCACGCCCGCACCACGCTCGCCAATTCGGTCCGGCCCGACGATTCCACCTACCATACCTTCTACATGGACCCGGTCACCGGCGCGCCGGTGCGCGGCGCCACCAAGCAGGGCTACCGGGACGACAGCGCCTGGGCGCGCGGCCAGGCCTGGGGCATCGCAGGCATGGCGGTCTCCTATCGCTACGAGCGGATCGAGGAATACCGCCAGACTTTCGACCGGCTGCTCAGCTTCTATCTCAACCGGCTGCCGGCCGACATGGTGCCCTATTGGGATCTCGTTTTTTCGGATGGCGACGGCGAACCGCGCGATAGTTCCTCGGCGTCGATCACCGCCTGCGGTCTGCTTGAAATGGCCGAACTCGTCGAAGCCGAAGCCGCCGAGCGCTATCGCATACTGGCACGGCGGATGATGAAGAGCCTTGCCGATCACTATGCAGTGAGAGATCCGGCGGTCTCGAACGGGCTGGTGCTGCACGCCACCTATTCGAAGAAATCGCCCTTCAACACCTGCCGCGGCGAGGGCGTCGATGAATGCGTCTCCTGGGGAGATTATTATTACATGGAAGCTTTGACGCGGCTGTCACGCCGCTGGTCTTCCTATTGGTGACGTCAGGAGGACCCAATGGCCAGCATTTCGCTTAAAGAGCTGAACAAATCCTACGGCGCGCTCACCGTCGTCCACGATATCGATCTTGAGATCGCGGACAAGGAATTCATCATCCTGGTCGGCCCCTCCGGCTGCGGCAAATCGACGACGCTGAGGATGATTGCCGGTCTCGAGGAGATATCGGGCGGAGAGCTCCGGATCGGCGGCGACGTCATGAACGACGTTCCCTCCAAGGATCGGGATATCGCCATGGTCTTCCAGAACTATGCGCTCTATCCGCATATGACCGTTTACAAAAACATGGCCTTCGGCCTGCAGCTGAGGAAGGTTTCGCGCGATTTCATCGACAAGCAGGTCCAGGATGCGGCCAAGATCCTCGACATCACCCATCTCCTGAACCGCAAGCCCAAAGCGCTTTCGGGCGGGCAACGCCAGCGCGTGGCGCTCGGCCGCGCCATGGTGCGCAATCCCGCCGTCTTCCTGCTCGACGAACCGCTTTCCAATCTCGACGCCAAGCTGCGCGGGACGATGCGCTCCGAAATCACCAAGCTGCATAAGCGCCTCGACGCCACCTTCATCTACGTCACCCACGACCAGGTGGAAGCCATGACCATGGCGGACCGGATCGTCGTGATGAAGGACGGGCACATCCAGCAGGTCGACACGCCGCAGAACCTCTACGACCGTCCCGTCAACATGTTTGTCGCCGGCTTCATCGGCGCGCCGCAGATGAACATGCTGCCCTCGACCATTCAGCGCCGGGGCGGCGGCTTCGTTGCCGTGTTCGACGGCCGGGAACTGCCGCTGCCCGGTCATTTCGACAAGGGCAGAATCGCCCCTTACGAGGGCCGCGAGCTGGTGCTCGGCATCCGTCCGGAGAACTTCCACGAACTGCCGCCGGCCGACATTCCGCCCGAGAACCTGGCGCCGCTCAAGGCGGTGGTGGAGCTTGCCGAGCCGATGGGTTCGGAAGTGCATCTGAACATGGTGGCCGGCGGGCGCAATCTCATCGCTCGCGTGTCGCCGCGCTTCCGGCCTGCGATCGGCGACGAGGCGACGCTGGTGGCGGACATGAGCAATGCCCAGCTGTTCGACAAGGAAACCGAACGCTCGATTCTTTACTGAGGCGCCAGCGGGAGACGGCGATGCAGTGGCTGCGGGACATGTGGACGAAGGAGGGGCCGGGCGTTCCGAAGGATGCGCCTGCGAAGACCGGCGTTGCCCTGTTCATCGAGACCCTCGCCCGCGAATGGTGGGAGGTGGTCAAGCTCAACATCCTGTTCCTCCTGGCCTCGCTCCTCGTCGTGACGCTGCCGGCGGCACTCGCCGCCATGGCGCGGGTTTCGGTGGCTTTGGTGGAGGATCGCAACACCTATCTCCTCAGGGATTTTGCGGAAGCGTTCCTGCGTTACTTCCGGCGCGCCACCGCCTGGGGTCTGGCGCTGGCCGCGGCCTTTGCGATCTGCATCTATGTGATCCTCACCTATGGCGCCGGAGCGAGGGAGAACTTGATTCTCGCCGCCCCGCTCGCCGTGGCGCTTGTCGCCACCGCCTTCCTTGCGGTCACCGCCTGCCATCTCATCGTGCTGATGGTGATGCGCGACCTGCCGGCTCTGCGGCTCCTTCGTCTCGCTGCGCTCGCCTCTGTCGTCCGTCCGCTTCCGGCAATCGTGGCACTGGCCTTCAACGCTGCCCTGTGGCTGGCGCATATCCTCTTCTATCCGGTTTCCGTGTTCATGCCGGCGACTTTCAATTTTTCACTCGGAATGTTCGCCGTCGCATTCGGCGTCCATCGGGCGGCAGTGATGGTTCTGGACCAGCCGGAGACACCGCAGCCGCACCGTAAACCGCATGCACCAAACGCATCATAAAACAGTCGATCCAGAGACGATCCAGGGAAGGAGAACAGAAATGTATTTGGATAAATTCGGGAGGACGGTGAAACTCGCCGTAGCGGGTTTCACCTTGGCCGCAACAACGGCCGGTACAGCGCTCGCTCAGGATGCTGTGACCCTGAAATGGGCTTTGTGGGACTGGGACAAGACAGCCTATTACAAGCCGCTGATCGAGGCCTATCAGGCCAAGCACCCCAATGTGAAGTTCGAGCCGATGGACCTCGGCTCGCAAGACTATCAGCAGATGATCTCGACGCAGCTGACCGGCGGCTCGAAAGACATCGACATCGTCACCGTCAAGGACGTGCCGGGCTACACCAACCTGGTGCGCGCCGGCAACATCGCCGATCTCAGCGGCTTCGTGAAAGATCAGAAGATCGATCCGGCTCCATATGGCGGCCTGATCGAGGAACTGACCATCGACGGCAAGATCTATTCGATACCCTTCCGCTCCGACTTCTGGGTCGTCTACTACAACAAGGACATTTTCGATAAGGCCGGCGTGCCCTACCCCACCAATGACATGACCTGGGCGCAGTTCGATGCAACCGCCGAGAAGCTTGCCGGCGGCATGGGCACCAACAAGACCTATGGCGCGCTGCTGCATACCTGGCGTTCGACCGTTCAGCTGCCCGGCATCCTCGACGGAAAACACACGCTCGTCGATGGCGATTACGCTTTCCTGAAGCCGTGGTACGAGCGAGCGCTCACCCTGCAGAAGGACGGCGCCATTCCCTCCTACGCCTTCCTGAAGACGTCGAACACGCATTATTCGGCGCTCTTCTTCAACGGCACGATCGGCATGCTGCCGATGGGAACCTGGTTCGTCGGCACCCAGATCACCAAGGTGAAGTCGGGTGAATCGAAGAGCAAGAACTGGGGCATCGTGAAGTTCCCGCATCCCGACGGCGTCGCGGCCGGCACGTCGGCGGCGCAGATTTCGGGCCTGGCGGTCAACGCCAATTCCACCCACAAGGAAGCCGCGCTCGATTTCATCAAATTCGTCACCGGTCCGGAGGGCGCGGCCGTTATCGCGTCGACAGGCACCTTCCCCGCGCTCAAGACCGCTGACGTCAGCGCGAAGATCGCAGCAACGCCCGGCTTCCCTGAGGACGCGGCCAGCAAGGAAGCGCTGATACCGTCGAAGACCTACCTGGAGATGGCAGTCAATCCGAACGCCGCCAAGATCGAGGTCGTCCTGAACCGCGCCCATGACGCGATCATGACCGATAACGCCTCCGTCGACGACGGCTTGAAAGAAATGACCGAAGGCGTGAAGGCCATCAAGTAAACGCCATACGACATCGCGGCCGCGGGTGAGCATTTCGCCCGCGGCCGGTTCCTGTTCTAAAATTTGGGACTGACGATGATCTACGATCCCACCAAGGCCAATCCGCTTTCCGGCAACCCGCTGAAGACACGCGACGATCTGGCCAAGGCCATCATCGATCTCTTCAAGCCGCTTCTGCCCTATTTCTCCGAAGGCGGCGCCCGTGTGCGCCTTAGCGCTACCGGCGCGATTTTCGACCGGGCGGCAGCGGATCTCGAAGGATTTGCACGCCCGCTCTGGGGCATCGTTCCGCTCGTTGCGGGCGGCGGCCACTTCCCGCATTGGAACCTCTATCGACGCGGGTTGGCGAATGGGACGAATCCTGCGCATTCCGAATATTGGGGCGACCTGGCCGACCGCAACCAGAGGCTGGTCGAGCTCGCCGCCGTCGGTTTTGCGCTGGCGCTGGTGCCCGAACACATCTGGGAACCGCTGAGCGACGGCGAGAAAAGGACCGTCGCCGCCTATCTTCTTGCAGCGCGCGAACTGGAATTCATCGACAACAACTGGAAATTCTTCCGCGTCCTGATCGACCTCGGGCTGGAGCGCGTCGGTGTCGCTTTCGACATGGCAAAAACCGCCGCCTATCTCGATGAACTGGAAGCTTTCGACATCGGTGAAGGCTGGTATCGCGACGGACCGGTGCGGCGGGTCGACCATTACATTCCCTTCGCCATGCATTTCTATGGCCTGATCTACACGGTACTGGCGCGCGGCGACGAGGCGCGAAAGAACCGGTTCCGCAATCGCGCCAAGATCTTCGCCGTGGATATCCGCCATTGGTTCGGCCCTGATGGCGCAGCCCTCGCCTTCGGCCGCAGCCAGACCTACCGCTTCGCGGCCGGCGGCTTCTGGGGAGCGCTTGCCTTCGCCGGGGTGAAAGCGCTGCCATGGGCGGAGATCAAGGGGTATTATATGCGCCACATCCGCTGGTGGTCGGCCATGCCGATCGCCGATCGGGACGGCGTGCTCTCCATCGGCTATGGCTATCCGAACCTCTTGATGAGCGAGAGCTACAATTCGCCCGGCTCGCCCTATTGGGCGCTGAAATTCTTCCTGCCGCTCGCCCTTCCCCAGGATCATCCGTTCTGGACCGCCGAAGAGATGCCGCAGCCGGATTTCCCTGAGCCCGTGGCGTTGAAGCCGGCCGGCATGGTCGCCATGCACACGCCGGGAAATGTGGTCGTTCTCTCTTCCGGTCAGCAGCATGACAAGATGCGCGGCGCAAACGAGAAATACTCGAAATTCGTCTATTCCACCCGCTACGCCTTCAACATCGAAGCCGACGACCGGAATTTTGCCGCCGCAAGCTTCGACGGCATGCTCGGCCTCTCCGACGACGGCGTTCATTTCCGCATGCGTGAAACCATGGAGGAGGCACTGATCGCGGGCGACCGGCTCTATTCGCGTTGGCGCCCTTGGAACGATGTCACCATCGAAACCTGGCTGCTTCCCGCCAATCCCTGGCACATCCGCATCCACCGCATCGCGACACCGCGTGCGCTGAGCACCATCGAGGGCGGCTTTGCGATCGAACGCGCCGATTTCAACGCCGATCGATCGGAGCATGCGCAAGGCCGTGCTATCTGGTACGGCCAGACCGATATCAGCGCGATCGTCGACCTCTCGCCTCATCCGAGAACCGGCCATGCGATGAACCCGATCCCCAACACCAACCTCGTCCACGCCAAGACCCTGCTGCCGCAGTTGCGCGGCGAAATCGGCCCGGGAACCACCCTGCTAGTCAGCGCGGCACTGGCTCTGCCTGTTCAGGAGGACTGGGCACTGGCGCTGGAGAACCCGCCGGCCTGCCCGCATTTTGGCGAGTTGGAGCGGCACTTCCGCGAGAAAGGCGTTCGGGTGCCGGCATTCGCTCTCCTGATGTAGCTTGGTGAGGCGTGCGCCGTCGGCGGGGCATGGCGGATCGAAGTCGAGATGATTGAGCTCCGGCTCCATATGCGGCTTCTCAATCGCCGCAAGCTCCTGATCGCCGAGCATTCTCGTCAGGTCGACACTGCGATCGCGGCGGAGATTCCACAAGTTCGGCTTGACCATTCTGAAGCCGATAAAATCCGGACTGCGGCACCGGCAGTTCCAGCATTTCCTGTCTGGATAGTCGAAGATACATGCCTCGTATCAGCCTCCCCGTCAGCCCGTGGGATATGGCGATCGTCGTCGAGCGAAGTCCTGACAACCATTCCTCGACGCGGGCACAGGCTGCATCGAATGTTTCTCCATCCGGAGATCGAAAGAACCAATCGAAACCGGTGGCGCCTTCGAGCATGCCCGGATATTCCATGCTGATTTCATAGTGACTCATGCCGTCCCATGATCCAGTCGTGACCTCCATCAATCGTGGGTCATCGCGGCTGGCCAATGGCACATATCGTGCAATCCGCGCCGCCGTTTCCTTTGTGCGACCCAACGGACTGACATGAACATCGATCTGATCGAAGGACCGCTCCAGTTCGCGGGCAAGAAGTTCACCCATCTGATCCGCTTGCTGCTGCCCTCTCTGAGTGAGGGGGGAATCCTTGTGACCTTGAAAGCGGCCGGCGGCATTCCAGGTCGTCTCGCCATGCCGAAGAAGAAAAATTATCGTCAATATCGTAAAACCTATGAAGAACTGCGGCAGCAAAGGCCTTAGCAACCGATTATATGCTTTTCCGACATTTGTACGGCCGCGTCCACAGACGCCGCGATAGTCCGTGTGAGGAGATCCGCGCTTGGCGCGATGAAGGCCAACGCTCTGATGGCCCTTCTTCAACACCTCCGCCAGCGGGCCTAACTCCCGCCCTTGCCTAGCGGGCAGCAGCAACGCGCAGTTCATCCGACGTCTCGGCGCCAATCGGAAGCCGCAGCGTAAAGGTCGTGCCATTCCCGCGGCTGCTTGCCACTTCTATCGATCCGCCGTGAAGTTCGATGATCTGCTTGACGAGATTAAGGCCGATGCCAGTGCCGGCAATGCCGGTGGAACTTCTGGCGCGAAAATAACGCTGGAACATTTTCGGGAGATCATCGGCATCGATGCCGATGCCTTCGTCGCGGACAGTGATGCAAACGCCGTCCCCTTCCTGCCATCCGGTGACGTGGACGTTTGGAGAATCCGGCGCATATTTCACGGCGTTCGAGAAGAGATTGCTGAAGACCTGGTCGAGCGCGGGATGATCCCCATAAATGCTCGGAGGAAGCCGATCGAGGTCGAGCAGAAAACGGTGGGTGCGCCGGATGCTCTCCTGGCGGGCGCCGCAGATTTCGATGATTTCCGCGATCGAGCACGGCTTGTGCACGATATTGATCCTTCCGTGGTCCAACCGCCCGGCAGCAAGGATACTTTCCATCAGTTCGAGCATGCGCGAAACCGAACCGCGGATCTGATCGGCTTTTTCGCAAAGAAACTCCGGCGTCGCTGCCTCTTTGCGCCGAATGAGCCGTTGCGCCGCGCCGTCGATCACCGCAAGCGGGGTGCGAAATTCATGCGACGCCATCGAGACGAATTGCCGCTGCAATTCGTTGATCTGCTTTTCCTGTTCGAGCATGCGTTCGAGCTCTTCTGTCTGCCGCGCCAGTTCGACCGTGCGGGAGCGCACCATCTCTTCAAGCGTGTCGCGGTGCTGCAGCAATGCCTTTTCGGCGCGCTTGGCCTCGGTGACGTCGACGACAGCCATCAGCGATGCCGCCTGGCCCTTGTAGTTCAGACAGGTGGAATAGACGGTGACCTCGATGGCCGTGCCATCTCCCTTGAGATGGCGGGAAGAGCGGGACGAGGCAGGATCCTCGACATCGAAAACGACGGCCTGCGGCGGGTTGCATTCCTGCGCCTCGATATCGGATAGCCGCATCGTCAGGAATTGCTCCAGACGATAGCCGTAATGATCGATGGCAGCCTGGTTTACGTGGAGAAATCTCAACGTTTCATGATCGTAAACCCACATCGGCATCGGGTTGCCTTCGAACAGCAGCCTGAACGACGCCTCCTGCATTTTAAGGTCGGTAATATCGACGCGTATGCCGACACTGCCGCCTTCGGAGATCTGGCGTTCTTCGATCCGTATCCAGCGGTTTCCGGGTAGGCGCTGCTCGTGTTTGCTGGTGGGCTTTGCATGATGGGCCAGCCTCTCCGCCAGCCATTCCTCCTCGCGCCCGACCGCTTCTGGATATTGGCCGCGTTCGAGGCCAGCACGCAGGCGGTCTTCGAAGCGCATGTCTTTCACGAGCATATCGCCGCTTTCGGCGTAAAGCTGCTCATATCTCTGGTTCCACAGGACGAAGCGGTCTTCCTCGTCGAACAAGACGAGGCCCTCGGGGACGACTTCGAAAGCCGCCAGAAGACGTGCATGCGCCGCCCGCGCCTCCTGCTCGGCGCTTTCTGCCTGGACATGCGCCTTCGCAAGGGCCTTTTCAGCCTGCCAGGCCTGCGTGATGTCCTCGTGGGTCGATACCCAGCCGCCGTCCGACGTGCGCTGATGATAGCCGCGGATGATCTGGCCCGACTTGAGTTCCTTGATCCAGTCTCGGGGCGTATCGCCCCTGTTGGTCGCTTCGGCCCAGGCGAGATATTCCGAGGTCGAGGTGGCGGGAACGGCGCCGACCCCCTGTCTCAGCTTGAGGATGTCTTCGAGTGACTGTCCCGGATGGATGACGGAGGGATCAAGTCCGTAGACTTCGGCATAACGGTTGTTTGAAAGCAGCAGCCGGCCGGCCTCATCGAACAGGCAGACGCCTTGTCCCATGCTGGCAAGCGCCGTATCGAGTTGCTCGTTGCGCCGCCGCAGGTCCGCCTGGACTGCGCCGAGCTCGATATGTCGGTTAATGCGGGCGACGAGCTCCGCGGTGGAGACAAGATTGGAAACGCAATCGACAGCACCGGCGGCAAGCGCTCCGATCCGGCCCTCCTCATCCTCCGGCGAGACCACGATGATGACCGGAATATCACACGTTATGGGGTTTGATTTGAGACGCCGGCAGTCTTCGAGACCCCGTCTCTCCGGCGACAGGGCGTCCAGCAAAATGAGCGCCGGCAGCGGTCTTTTGGCGGCCAAATCGTGAAACTCAGCTCGGTCGAGCTGAAGGCGCAGCACGATACCACGCCGCTCAAGGGCGTGACCGACACCATGCAGGCCTGCCAACGTGCTATCCATTGCCAAGATTGTGTGCAATTCGCCGGACACGACCGTTCCCCCCTTCGTCCACATGGACGCGACTATAAGTCGTGCGGGTTAACACGCCCCTCACCCCAGGTCGGCGCCAGGGTGCTCCACGTTCTATGGTTGAAGAACGGTTGCGGGCGATGGAAAATATCAGGTGGAGCAAAGGACGCGCGGCAGGACATTCCTTGAGATTTCGGCGTCGCCCAGACCTAGCGTTCGTTCCGGATGTCGTGCAGGAGATCCAGACCGCGCTGGTATTTTTCGGTTTTCTTGCCGGCTTGTTCGGCCTGTCGGAGATTGTCTTCGAGGTCGGCCTGTTTGACTGGCAGGGCCAGCGGATTCGATGCGGCGCGTCTGACGAATTCGTCATCAGTCTCCTCGGGCCGCCGCGTCAAGGCATCCACCGCGGAAATGATCGCCGGCGGGAAGCCTTCCTCCCTCAACCTGTCGAGCGTCCAGCCGCTGCCTTTTTCGGCGACGTCGTGAAGATAGGCGACCGTTCGCGCCTCGTCGCCCGACACGAGAAGCGCGACCCGCTGGCAGTGCTCGAAGAATGGCCGGCCGGTCTTGTCCACCTGCCCTTCATGCGCCTCTATGGCGATTTGCGTGGCATGGTCGAGATGCTGCATCGCGGTTACGGCCCTTCGGTCCTTCTGATTCTTCGCTGGGAAGGCTTCTCACCCGTTGTTATCTCGATATCGGGTGTCGTCGCCCCGGCAACTTGAGCAAGGCCGGCTCGCGGCGGATCGAGATCACCGCTTTCCCCGGCTCCTTGAAGCAAGGCCGCATCATCTCTGTCGTCTTGATCAAGCAGGTCTTGCAGCGTCTCATGCTCGTCTTCGCCAGCCAGCTCGTCGCAGGCCTGCATCCAATGACGCATGTCCGAACCTTCAGGGCGACCTTCGGCTTCCCAGATTTCATAGGCGCGCCGCCGTATCTGCTCGTGTTTGTCTATGGCCATGATCTTCTCCAGTTTCGACCTGACCTTGCAGCGTTCGTCTGGCTCCGGCGCTCCCGACGGCTCTCAGCGCAGCTTCGTCTTTCAAGGCGTGTTGATGGTGGGAAGAAAATCTTCCACTTGCTTGCGCTCATCCTTTGGGAGGGTCTCCACCCGCTCTTTCCAGAAGCGTTCGGCCGCCGGGGGATCCTCCTCCCATTGGCGAACAGTGGTGATGTTGTCATCAATTTTGGACCGGCGGCGCCCGCCGAGGCTGAGATACTCCTTCGCGAGTTTCAGGCTTGGTGTCTCAGTACCGCTATCGCGATCAACCGTCGAACGCGCGTTGCGTCGAGCGGCTTCCAATGCCGCCTGGCGATCGGCCTCGGCTTGCTGCGTGTCGAATGAGCGCGCATCGTCGGTTCCGCTCTCGGGAGACATGTTGGTTGGGGAAGTGGTCATGGATCACCTTTCGATGCTGTGATCCAATAACCTCCGCCAGCCGCGAGAGTTCCGCATGCTGGCGATTGATTCGGGCGGGCGGTCGAGCCGAACCGTGCTGCCGGCAATCAGTGAACGGCCATGCTCACCATGCGATAAGGGTGCACGGCCTCGAACTGCGAGATCATGGCCGTTGCCTGAAGCAACACGCGCTCGGCATTCTCGGGATCGTCGCGAGCGAGTTCGTCGGCATTGACGCGGATTGCTTCGGCCATGTTGTTGGAGAGTACGGCAAAGTGCGTATTGCCTTCGACAAGCGCCTCGCGCGCCGTATCCTCCAGCGTGCGAGCGATGTCGACGAAGATCTCCTCGCGTTCCTCGATAGTGAGGTCTTTGATTATATTGGTCTTCTCTTCCATCTCACTCACTCCTAAAGACGTGGGACGGTGATCGAGCTCTTCGAGCCTCGATCCCCTGAGAGCTAGGAACGCCGACATCCGGATTCAAGCCATGTACAGTTTGAACTCGCCTTCGAGCCGAGGGGACGAGATCGTCATTATGCCGAACGCAGGAGTGGGCCTTCTGTTCCCGGGGAGAGCTGCTAGCAGTCGCCGGTAGAGAGTGCTAATTTTTCTCCTGCTCCTCTTGAAATCGAAAAACGCTCGAACCAGATCATTCGCGCAAGGCGCGACTTTGCACCCGGACCTCGTCAATCCGGTTCGGCCAGAGCCGACAACGTCGTCATTGTTTGTCTATGGAGGAAGACATGTCGTTCCGACCGCTTCATGACCGCATTCTCGTCCGCCGCGTCGATTCCGAAGAAAAGACCAAGGGCGGCATCATCATTCCCGACACCGCCAAGGAAAAGCCGCAGGAAGGCGAGGTCATCGCCGTCGGCCCCGGTGCGCGCAATGATGCCGGCCAGATCCAGGCGCTCGACGTCAAGGTCGGCGATCGCATCCTGTTCGGCAAATGGTCCGGCACGGAGATCAAGATCGACGGCGAGGACCTGCTGATCATGAAGGAAAGCGACGTGATGGGTATCATCGAAGCTCAGAGCGAGCGGAAAGAGGCCGCCTGAGTCCATCAAGTCGAAAATCAATGCTAAAGCCCGGTGCGATCTCTGAGATTCGCTCCTCGCGCTTTAGATCTTAATTTCTACGCATGTCGTCATCGCAAAACCGCTGTACACTTGGCGACATGCGCATGCTGCCGATGAAGGAGTGAGGACATGGCTGCTAAAGAAGTCAAATTCAGCGTCGAAGCCCGCGAAAAAATGTTGCGCGGTGTCGACATCCTGGCCAACGCCGTGAAGGTCACGCTTGGCCCGAAAGGCCGCAACGTCGTGATCGACAAGTCCTTCGGTGCGCCGCGCATCACCAAGGACGGCGTCTCGGTCGCCAAGGAAGTCGAGCTCGAAGACAAGTTCGAGAACATGGGCGCCCAGATGGTCCGCGAAGTCGCTTCGAAGACCAGCGACATCGCCGGCGACGGCACCACGACTGCGACGGTGCTCGCCCAGGCGATCGTCAAGGAGGGCGCCAAGGCCGTGACGTCGGGCATGAACCCGATGGACCTGAAGCGCGGCATCGATCTCGCCGTCAGCGCGATCGTCGAAGAACTGAAGGCCAACGCCCGCAAGATATCCAACAATGCCGAAATTGCCCAGGTCGGCACGATCTCCGCCAATGGTGATGCCGAAATCGGCCGCTTCCTGGCGGAGGCCGTGCAAAAGGTCGGCAATGACGGCGTCATCACCGTTGAAGAAGCCAAGACCGCCGAGACCGAACTCGAAGTCGTCGAAGGCATGCAGTTCGACCGGGGTTATCTCAGCCCCTACTTCGTCACCAATGCCGACAAGATGCGGGTCGAGTTCGAGGACCCCTATATCCTCATTCATGAGAAGAAGCTGTCGAACCTGCAGTCGATGCTGCCGATCCTCGAAGCTGTCGTTCAGTCGGGCAAGCCGCTCCTCATCATCGCTGAAGACGTCGAAGGCGAAGCGCTTGCAACGCTCGTCGTCAACAAGCTGCGCGGCGGCCTGAAGATCGCTGCCGTCAAGGCGCCTGGCTTCGGCGACCGCCGCAAGGCCATGCTGGAAGACATCGCCATTCTGACCGCGGGCACCGTCATCTCTGAAGATCTCGGCATCAAGCTCGAGAATGTGACGCTCAACATGCTCGGTCGGGCAAAAAAGATCACGGTCGAGAAGGAAAACACGACGATCATCGACGGCGTCGGTTCGAAGGGGGAAATTTCAGGCCGCATTGCCCAGCTCAAGGCCCAGATCGAAGAAACCACCTCCGACTATGACCGCGAGAAACTGCAGGAACGCCTCGCCAAGCTGGCCGGCGGTGTTGCCGTCATCCGCGTCGGCGGCTCGACAGAGGTCGAGGTGAAGGAGAAGAAGGATCGCGTCGACGACGCGCTGCATGCAACAAGGGCAGCGGTCGAGGAGGGCATTCTGCCGGGCGGCGGCGTGGCGCTTCTGCGCGCGGTCAAGGCGCTCGGCAATATCAAGACTGCCAATGACGACCAGCGCGTCGGTGTCGACATCGTCCGCCGTGCGCTCGAGGCCCCGGCTCGACAGATCGCCGAAAACGCCGGCGCCGAAGGCTCTATCATCGTCGGCAAGCTGCGCGAGAAGAGCGACTTCTCCTATGGCTGGAATGCTCAGACCGGCGAATTCGGCGATCTCTACGCGCAGGGCGTCATCGATCCGGCCAAGGTGGTTCGCACCGCGCTGCAGGATGCATCCTCCATCGCCGGCCTGCTGGTGACGACGGAAGCGATGATCGCCGAGAAGCCGAAGAAGGATGCTCCTCCGGCAATGCCGCCCGGCGCCGGTATGGACTTTTAAGTCAGGGTCTCAGGCTCGCCCGGACACGCCGGGCGGGCCTTTTCCGAGAGAATGAAGATGGTTCAAACGATCCTAAGCCGATCGGAGGTGCCGTTGGACTCCCGCGATCTCGAAACCTGCCAACGCGTCTTCGACAAGCTCAGCGCCGATCACGCAGTGGCAAGAGACAGCGACGAAGCCGAACGAATGGCGAGCATCATCATCGAGCTCTACCGACAGGGCGTGCGCGATGCCAATCATCTGCAGTCGATGGTTCAGGCGGCCCGCGGCCTGTTTGAGACAAACGGACGCCCGACTACGCCGGTGACTGCGCCGGCACGCAATCGATGACGAGCGCGTCCCGCATCCGCTTGACGTCATAGCCGAGATCATATCGGAAGGGCTGACGCCGAAGGCATGTCGCCTTCGGCCGCCGTAATGGGCCGGCAGCAATCCGAGCCGCTCCGCACGTTTCACGCCACAGCCGCGATTGTGTCGCCGTCGTTCGGCAGCAGCCGCGCCACGGCGCTCAAAAGGTCGGTCTGCGATATCAGGCCGAGTATCCGGTGGTCGTTGTCGACGACGATGACGGCATGGGTGCGCCCGTCCGTCAGAACCGGCAGCAGCGACAGGGCGAGATCCGAAGCTCTTGCCACCGCCGGCTTGGAGATCGCGTGGGCAATCGTATCGCCGCCCCCAAACAATTCGCGCAAGCCGACAGTGCCGATCAGACGGCCTTCTCGATCTTTCACCGGCAGGGTGCGGATATTATGCTTCAAAAGAAGATGTCGCGCGGCGTCCGGGTCGGACGTTTCGCCGATGGCGATCACGTCCCGCGACATGATATCGGCGCAGCTGATCTTGTCGTTCGATCGGATAGCCGCCTGCAGCTCGACCTGCTGCAGCAGTCTCCCGAGGTCCGCACGATCGATATCGAATGTTTCGTCGAGCGCTTCGAGAGCGGCATCGACATCCTCCTCGCGAAAGCCCACCCGCGCGGGAGATGGCGGATCGATCGTCTGGTGGGTGTTCTCCGCCGGCTTCGGCACGACATGCGGATAGTTCCGCCTTGAAAGCTTGTGGAACAGCAGCCCGAGCCCGACGAGAATGCAGGAGTTCAGAGCGACCGGCACGAAGGGAAAGAGGAATCCCCACCCGGCAACGACGGGGCCGCCGAGCACGGCGGTCAGTGCCGCAGCCCCTCCCGGCGGATGCAGGCATCGCGTGAACGACATTGCGCCGATGGCCAGCGAAACGCCGACGCCCGTCGCGATGATCGGATCACGAATGAAATACGCAGCAATAATCCCCATCAGGGCGGAAATTGTATTGCCGCCGATGATCGCCCATGGCTGCGCCAACGGGCTTGCCGGCACTGCGAAAAGCAGCACCGCCGACGCGCCCATCGGTGCGACGATCAGCGGAAGATGCGGCCCCTGACCGAACAGATAACCGCTGATGACGCCAGTGAGACCGATGCCTAGCAAGGCCCCGAAACAGGCGATCAATCGTTCTCTTAGCGTCGCGCCGGCCAGAATGGGCGAAAACAATCGAAAGCGGCGAAAACGGCTCGGCCCTACCTTCGGTGAAACGGGAAATTGCATGCGAAGACCAATTGGGAGTGAGGATTATCTGGAGGTGGAGGACGAGACGCCGGAGCTAGTTTGCCGCCAGCCTGACATCTCTGCCTTTGGTTGCGCCAAGCACTTCATGAAAGGCACTGAAGGCGCTAGGGCAATCGTCCTTGCGGTAAACCAGCAGGGTCTCGACCGGCCCGAGCTGATGGGTTTGAACGGCAGTCGGCCAGTGCATGAGATCTAGAACGGACCTTGGCATCACACCCGCGGTATTTCCGGTCGCAACACTCGCCAGGATCGCATGATAGGAACCGTGCTCGATCGTCGGCAGGTCGCTCGATTTGCGCGCCCAATCTTCGGCAATCCGGCGATAGGTGCAGCCGGGTTCCAAAGCCGCGAGCGACCCGACACGCAGGTCGGCCGCGGATTTGATGGCGGGATGCCCGGATGGCAGCACGATCAACAGATCTTCGATGAAGACCGTCTCCATCTCCAGCGCCTCGAGTTCGGCATCGAAATCCAGATCCTCCTCCCGCATCGCCTTCGGTGGGCGGGCAATAAGCGCGCAATCCAGCGCATCGGCCAGAACATCGCGGGCGAGATCGCGAGACGCGCCCATCGTCAGATGCAGCGACACGTCAGGCCACATCTGGTTGAATTGCGTCAACGCCGCCGGCAGCCGGCTTGCCGCCGTGCTCTCCATCGTGCCAACCCGCAATGTTCCCGATGGAGCAAGAGGCCGCACGGCCTGGCGCGCTTCGAGCGCCAGCGCCATCAGCCGATTCGCATAGGCGAGAAAGGTTTCGCCCTCCCGCGTCAGCGTCATCTTCTTCCCGTCACGGCTGAATAGGCAAGCGCCAAGGTCCTCCTCCAATTGCTGGATGCGCGTCGTCACATTCGACGGCACCCGCCCGACGGCCTTTGCAGCCTTCGTAACGCTGCGATCGCTGGCAACGGCGAGGAATATCTCGATTGACGAAAGGTCCAATAAAAATCTCTTTTCCGGAATTAAAGCGAGTCATCGTTCTCTATATAAAAATCATCACCCGAGCTCAAGCGGGTTTAGACACAGGCGCAAAAACCGGAATCGGGGCAGCGTGAGGGCTCCCGGGCGCGACCTTCTCATAAAGTCCGCGCCATCGGCAGGCCGGACAGCCAAGTGATTGCCGAAAAAAAGATCGAGACGCCACCGAAATAGCCACGCAAAGTCCGGGATCGGCCCCGCTACCGAGCGTTTTTCGGCTGGCATGGAGATTGCGTCTCTATGCTGATCTGTAGAACGACCGGCGCCGACCATATGCTGCACCTTGTTTTGACCTGCCTTCTTCTAAGCGTCGCTTCAGGCCTGAGCATGCGGCGTTTTCTTCTGCCGTATTTTCCCGGCGGCGACCTCGCTGAGAAATCCGCTCCCGTCACGGTCGTCGCAAGCGCGGTCTTTCTGGCGGCAGTCGCCTTTACCATCTCCGACCAAAATCTCTGGGCCAAATCCGTCGTGCTGATGCTCTGCCTTTTGCTGGCGGCAATGTTCGACGACGCCCGCCCCAGTCTGACCATCGCGCTTTCTGCCATTAGCCTGGCGGCCTACCTCGGGCTGCGCTCGATCGGCTGAGCATATGCTTGGCATCCTGTCCTGCCGATCGATGACACGGTGTTCTGCCTCGAGACCGTATACCGGCGGGAAACGGCGCAAGGCCTGTGGCAATATCGTTCCTTCCGACCCGAAACCGAACGTATCGAGGCTTCGGCCATGCCCATATATCCCGGCGGTTAATTTCCGTCAGCCGAGCGCCTGGCTGACCAGCGCATAGGTTTTCGGCCGATGTCCCACATGACCTCCCGGAATTGGAAGCCAAGGGTGGCCCAGCGACATGGTTGTCACGAAGTCAAAGACAGCAAGGCCACAGCGGGAGAGAAAATCGGCGAATATCCCGGCTTTCTCGCGCGTATCGAGGCGCAGGAATGACCCCGCATGCTCGAGCGCATGCGGATGGACGACAGCAATCGCGTCTGCGTCACTGACCGCCACCACCGGCCCAACGACATGGCCGCGCCCGAATCTTCGGCAAAGCGAGAAGGCCTCGACCCGGCCGGCGCGAACCAATACGACGCCCTTGGAATGTGCCATGAGCCGTGTCAGAAGCAGCGTGCGGTCCGTGCCGAAGGCAACGCGATCCAGTTCCGCGATCGTCTCCAGATCTTCAGCTTCTACGGGCCGTATCGCGGCACCGGCCGGCAGTTCCACATTCTGCGGCGCTGTCGCTTCGCCCTGGCATTGAAACACGGGCGCCTCACCGACAAAATCCAAGGCCAGATAAAGCCGTCGCGCCGCCCGCGTCGCGTTCAGCCCAAGATTTCTTCCCGCAACCTGGTCGAGCGCATGGCCCATCAGCCACTGCCCGGCGCCATTGGCCTGCAGGCGCGGCGAGGTGATCACCATACCGATCGTGGCGAACCGGCCATCATAGGGAAACCACATCGCAGAGCCCAGGATGCGGCCGATTTCATCGATGGCCGCAATGCCCTGGCCGAATTCGCGCAGGAATTGCCAGTCTTCACGGCGGTGTGGCCAGGCGACGGACATCGAAAGCGCATGCAGTTTGTCGAGATCGACGCTGTCGATCCCGGTTATGCGCGTCTCGAAACTATCGACCAACCTGGATTCGGATGTCAGTGCACTCACTCCCGCCCTCCTGCGGTGTTGTCCGGCCACCCATAGGGAAAGCTGCGCCCGGAAGTTCCTTCGTCGAGATTAGAACGGATCGCGCGATACAATTCACTGGCGAAGCCCGTGCAAACACAACAATCGTCCAAATCCGATGCAGTTTCGGCAAATAAAGCCTGGCCGGGTCCCTACAGTCATTGACCAGACCCCGACCGCCGGCTGCGCCGTTGGCCGGTACAATTTCTATATCCCGCGATGCGAGGACGCTCATGCAGGCAGTTGAAATCCTCGAAAGGTTGGTCGGCTTTCCCTCGGTCGTCGGCACGCCGAACGGCGAGATCGTCGGGTGGATCAGGCATTACCTGCAAAGCCACGGTATTGTCGCCACGGAGATTGCCGGTCCCGAGGGCGACCGGTCGAACCTCTTCGTAACGATCGGCCCAAGGGAGACGCCGGGCTACATCCTCTCCGGCCATATGGACGTCGTTCCGGCCGTGGAAGGCGGGTGGAGCAGCGATCCGTTCCGTCTCCGCGCCGAAGCGGACCGCCTCTACGGTCGCGGAACCACCGACATGAAGGGCTTTCTCGCCGTCGTGCTTGCCGCCGTCCCCGCACTCGCGGCGGCGCGCCTCCGCCGGCCCATCCACCTCGCTTTTTCCTACGATGAGGAGGCAGGCTGCCGCGGCGTTCCGCACATGATCGCGCGCCTGCCTGAGCTCTGTGCACATCCGCTCGGCGCGATTATTGGCGAACCAAGCGGTATGCGGGCGATCCGCGCACACAAGGGCAAGGCCGCCGCTCGGCTGACTGTCAGGGGCCGCTCCGGCCACTCCTCCCGCCCGGACCAGGGACTAAATGCCATTCACGCCATGACCGAGGTCTTGGCTTGCGCCAGCGCCGAAGCCGAGCGGCTGACGCAGGGTCCGTTCGATCTTGTGTTCGAACCGCCCTATTCCTCGCTTCAGGTCGGCACATTGAAGGGCGGCCAGGCGGTCAACATCATTCCCGATAGCTGCGAAGCCGAGTTCGAGGCCAGGGGTATTTCTGGAATCGACCCGGCCACGCTGCTGGCGCCGCTGCGAGCGATGGCCGAGGCGCTGCCGCAACGCGGCTTTCAGTCGGAATGGCACCAACTCAGCGCCTATCCGGCGCTGTCGCTTGCAGCCGATGCGCCGCTTGCTCACTTGCTTGGCGAACTCACAGGCATCGAGCCGCTCGCCGCCGTCAGCTACGGCACCGAGGCCGGCCTTTTCCAGCGCGCCGGCATGGATGCGATCATCTGCGGCCCGGGCGATATCGCCCGTGCTCACCGACCGGACGAATTCATCCTAGCGAGCGAGCTCCTGGCCTGCCAGGGCATGATCGAGGCACTCGCCCGACGTTGCACCGCCTGACGTCAGATCAAGGAGCCGTTGCGATGACCTTTCTCTTCAATTCCGATGCGAAGCGCGGCGCGATATTCGCCGACGCCTTCGCGCGCGAGCTGCCCGACATGGCCTTCGCCATGGATCCGGCTTCGGTCGAACCGGAGGCTGTGCGCTACCTGATCACCTGGACCGTGCCGGATGATCTCGCCCGTTACCGCAACCTCGAAATCCTGTTTTCGATCGGCGCCGGCATCGACCAGTTCCGCATCGACGCCGTGCCTGCTCGGGTCAAAGTGGTGCGCATGGTCGAGGACGGCATCGTCAGAATGATGCAGGAATATGTGACGCTCGCCGTCCTCGCGCTCCATCGCGATCTGCCGGCCTATCTCGATCAGCAGCGCCGCGGGATCTGGCAACCGATCGCACCCGTTCAGGCGGCGGAACGCCGCATCGGCGTGCTCGGGCTCGGCATGCTTGGAAGCGCGGTGCTTGAGAGTTTGCGCCCCTTCAGCTTTCCGCTGTCCGGCTGGAGCCGCACTCCCCGCGAGATCGACAGCGTTCGATGCTTCAGTGGCGGCGAGGGACTCGAGACCCTGCTTGCTACCACCGACATTCTCGTCTGCATGCTGCCGCTGACCGAGGAGACGCGCGGCTTGCTGGATGCCGAGCTTTTCGCCAGGCTTCCGATCGGGGCCGCACTCGTTCATGTCGGTCGCGGCGCCCAGCTCGATCACCAGGCGCTTGTCGCAGCCCTTGACGCCGGACATCTCTCCGGCGCCGTCGTCGATGTTACCGATCCGGAGCCGCTGCCATCCGGCCACGCCTTCTGGAGCCATCCCAAGATTTTACTGACGCCGCATATTGCCAGCGTCACCCAAGCCGAAACCGCTGCGGCCGCCGTGATCGGCAACATCAAACGGCACCGGGCGGGCCTCGACCCGATCGGGCTGATCGATCGCAGCCGCGGCTACTGATCATCTCACCAACCATCCACACCTCGAAAGGAAAGCCATGTCCCTGCTTAAGACAATCGACACCAACCCGTCCCATGCGCCGCGTGAGTCCGGTCCCCTACCGGAGCGTCTGATCGCGGGCAACCCCACCTTCAAGACCTGGGCGCAGGATGTTGCTCGCGCAGACACCGTTCATACCGGCGTATGGGAGGCAACGCCCGGAGAGACCCGTTCGATCAAGGGCGAGACCTTCGAGTTCTGCCATATCCTTTCCGGCCTGGTCGAACTCACGCCGGAAGGCGGAGAACCGGTGGTTTATAGGGCCGGCGACAGTTTTGTCATGAAGCCGGGTTTCGTCGGCGTCTGGAAGACGCTCGAGACGGTGCGCAAGATCTACGTGACCGTGACGTGACGCCGTAGAATTGACTGATGGCGGCGGCGAAAACGCAATTTTTCGCCGCCCCGGCACCGCCGGTCGATGCATGCTGCTCGCTTTCCCCAGCTAGGCTTACCTCAGCTCATGCCGAGGATATGCAATGACACTCAGCTTCGATCCGAACTCGATTTCCCTGCCCATGGGGCATTTCATCGGCGGCCGGCTGGTTCCGGCCGAAGCCGTCATCGATATGCACCGGCCGTCCGACGGCAAGGCCTATGCCGGCTGTCCGCTTGCCGACGCAGCCCTTGTCGACCAAGCCGTGGAGACGGCAAGGGGGGCGTTAGATAGAAGCAATTGGGGTGGTGTGCGGCCGCGCGAGCGCACCAAGGCGCTGCAGCGCTGGGCAGATCTGATCGAAGCCGAGGCGGAGACTCTCGCCAAGCTTGAAGCGCTTTCCTCGACCCGCCCCGTCGGCCATCTCGTCGCCGGCGATATCGCCGTCACCGCCGAGCAGATCCGCTTCTTTGCCGAATTCGCCGACAAGGAAGGCGGCGATCTCGTCCCGACCGACGACACGAATTTCGGCATGATCGTGACGGAACCATATGGCGTCGTCGGCGCCATCACACCCTGGAATTTCCCCTTGTCAATGGCGGGCTGGAAGCTTGGCCCGGCGCTGGCTGCGGGCAATGCGGTGGTGTTGAAGCCATCGGAGATGACACCGTTTTCGACGCTCTTTCTTGCCGAGCTTTCGGTACGCGCAGGCCTGCCCGCCGGCCTCGTCAACGTCGTGCTGGGTGACGGCCCGATCACCGGCACCGCCATCACCGGGCATCCGGGAATTTCCAAGGTCAGCTTCACCGGTTCGACCGCGGCCGGCGCGGCGATCATGGCCAATATTGCCAGGACGGGCGTGAAGCCGATGACGCTGGAGCTCGGCGGCAAGAGCCCGCAGCTGGTCTTTGCGGATGCCGATCTCGATCTTGCGGCAGGCGCCATCGCCGCCAGCATCTTGTCCAATGCCGGCCAGGCCTGCATATGCGGATCTCGTCTCATCGTCGAGGCGAAGGTGGCGGACGCGCTCGCAGCGGCACTGCTTTCCAGACTGGCGGCAATTCGACCAGGGCCGACTTGGGAGGAAACGACCGATTATTCGCCCGTTATCTCCGAACGCCAGATCGCCCGTATGGAGGGCATCATCCGCGCCGCCATCGCCGGCGGCGCCGAATGCCTCACCGGCGGCCGCCGGCTCGATCGTGAGGGATATTTCTACGCGCCGACGCTGATTTCGGGAGTGACGGCAACATCGCCCGCGGTTCTCGAGGAAATCTTTGGACCTGTCCTGACAATCCAGACCTTCGAGGATGAAGAGGAGGCGCTGCGGCTGGCCGACCACCCATCCTATGGGCTGGCGGCGGGCCTCTTTACCCGTGATCTCTCGCGGGCGATCCGCCTCACCCGGCGCCTGCAGGCCGGCACCGTCTGGGTCAACCGTTACGGCCGGTCGCGCGACCATATCCTGCCGACCGGCGGTTACAAGCAGTCCGGCATCGGCAAGGACCTCGGCCGCGAAGCCTATCATGCCAACCGCAAGAGCAAGAGCGTGCTCATCAGCCTTTAAGGAGCTCAGATGAAGACTTACAGGATTGCCCTTCTGCCGGGAGACGGCATCGGCCGCGACGTGACCGATGCTGCCTGGGCCGTGCTCGAAAAGGCAGCCGGAGCGAGCGGTGCTTCTCTTGAAGCGACCCGCTACCCCTGGTCATGCGATTACTATCTCGAAAACGGCACCATGATGCCGGCCGACGGGATCGAGACCCTGAGGTCCTTCGACGCCATCCTGCTCGGCGCTGTCGGCTGGCCCAGCAAGGTGCCGGATTCCGTGTCGCTGCATGGGCTGCTGCTGCCCATCCGCAAGGCTTTTGTACAATATGCCAACATCCGCCCGCACAAGCTGCTGCCCGGCGTGCAGGGACCGCTGCGGTCGCAAGACTTCGATATCCTGTGCATCCGTGAAAACACCGAGGGCGAATATTCCGGCGCCGGCGGCCGCGTCCATCACGGCACCGACAGCGAGGTGGCGGTGGAAACCTCGATCTTCACCCGAAAGGGGGTCGAACGCATCCTGCGTTTCGGCTTCGAGCAGGCGCGTGTGCGGCGCGGCAAACTCGCGTCGGTGACCAAGTCCAACGCGCAGAAATATTCGATGGTCTTCTGGGACGAGATCACCCACAGGCTCTCGGCGGAATATCCGGATGTCGAAGTCACGAGCTACCATATCGACGCCATGGCCGCCCGCATGGTCATGGCGCCTGATAGTCTCGATGTCGTGGTCGCGTCCAATCTGTTCGGCGACATTCTGACCGACCTTGGCGCCGCCATCCAGGGCGGGCTCGGCTTTGCGGCATCCGCCAACATCAATCCTGATCGCCAGGCGCCGTCCATGTTCGAACCCGTCCACGGCTCCGCACCCGACATCGCTCATCTTGGAATCGCCAATCCGATCGCAGCCATCTGGTCGGGCGCCATGATGCTGGAGCATCTCGGGGAAGCGGCCGCCGCCGGCAGGGTAATGGCCGCCATCGAGGTGACGACGGCGCGCGGCATCGGCGCCGTTCCCGGCAAGGACAAGACGGAGGCGATCACCGCATCGGTGCTTTCGGCACTCGGCTAGAGCACGTCGCAAAAACACGCTGCGGCTTTGCGCCCGGATTTGTGGAGGTATTTATGAAAGAGGATAAGATGAACGGATTGAGGGATGCAAGCCTGCTGCGTCAGCAGGGGCTCATCGACGGAGAATGGTGCGGGGGCGCAGCCGGGCGCACGATCGAGGTGATCGATCCGGCGACGCAGCATGTGCTGGGCAGCGTGCCCGACATGGACGGAGCCGACACACGAGCCGCTATCGTGGCGGCGGAAAAAGCGTTTGGTCCATGGCGGGCAAAGACCCATGCCGAGCGCGCCGCCCTGCTCGAGGCCTGGCACGACCTTATGCTCGACAATATCGAGGACCTGGCGCTGATCCTGACCAGGGAACAAGGAAAGCCGCTGACGGAGGCGCGAGGCGAAATCCGCTACGGCGCCTCATTCATCAAATGGTTTTCCGAGGAAGCGCGCCGCATTGGCGGAACGACCATCCCCTCGCCTATCGCGGACCGGCGGATCGTTGTTCTCAAGGAGCCCGTCGGCGTATCGGCGATCATCACGCCGTGGAATTTTCCCAATGCGATGATCACCCGCAAGGTGGGGCCTGCGCTTGCGGCCGGTTGCACGGTGGTCATCAAGCCATCGGAGCTGACCCCCTTCTCGGCACTGGCGCTCGCCGTACTGGCGGAGCGCGCCGGCATCCCCAAGGGGGTCATCAACATCGTTACCGGCATGCCGGCCGCAATCGGCGACGAACTGATGACGAACGAGACCGTCCGCAAGATCTCTTTCACCGGCTCGACCCGCGTCGGTTCGCTGTTGATGCGGGGTGCCGCTGACAGCATCAAGCGGCTCAGTCTCGAACTCGGCGGCAACGCGCCTTTCATCGTGTTCGACGATGCCGATCTCGACCTCGCCGTAGAGGGCGCCATCGCATCCAAATTCCGAAATGGCGGTCAGACCTGCGTCTGCGCCAATCGTCTTCTCGTCCAGTCCGGCGTCTACGATGCCTTTGCCGCCAAACTCGGCGCGCGCGTGTCTGCTATGAAGGTCGGGGCAGGCACGGAGGCCGGAACGGATATCGGGCCAATGATCAACAAGGCAGCGATCGAGAAGATCAAGCGTCACGTGGACGATGCGGTGGAAAAGGGAGCCAAGATCCTCGCCACCGCCGGCTCTATGCCGGGCGGCGATCAATATGCGGCGCCGATGGTGCTTGGCGGCGCGACGACCGACATGCAGCTTGCCAGCGAAGAGACATTCGGACCGGTTGCCCCGCTGTTTCGGTTCGACACCGAGGAAGAGGCGATCCGCATTGCAAATTCCACCCCCTACGGCCTTGCCGCCTATTTCTACACCGAGAGCCTGAAACGATCCTGGCGGGTCGGCGAAGCGCTCGAGTTCGGCATGATCGGGCTGAACACGGGCGCCATCTCCACCGAAGTCGCTCCGTTCGGCGGCGTCAAGCAATCCGGCCTCGGGCGCGAGGGCGCACAATGCGGTATTGAGGAATATCTGGAAATGAAGAGCCTTCACATCGGCGGTCTCTCCTGACCGGCAGCAAAACAAAGGGCGCCGGGAGTTCATTCCGGCGCCCTTCCTAAACCCTATCGCAAGCCAGGGATCTTGGATCCTGCCTGTCACCCACTGCTGCGAGATTTTGCGACACAGGCGCGAGAATGACTAGCCGCGCTCGCCACACCGCGCTTACATGAAGCGATCAAGTGTCTTGTAGTAGAGCCCGACGACCGGCAGGAACCACGGCTTGCCGAAATGGCCGGGAACGGCAGGCCAATCGAGCCCCTTTACCGGATTGCGGTCCGCCTTGCCCATGATGGCGTCGGCGATGATCATGCCGAGGTGGGTGGAGAGCTGGGCGCCGTGGCCGGAATAACCCATCGCGTACCACACGCCATCGACGTAACCGGCGCGCGGATAGCGGTCCTTCGTCATGTCGACGAGCCCGCCCCAGCAATAATCGATCTCGACGCCGGCAAGTTGCGGGAAGATTTCAGCCAGGCCGGCGCGCAGGATATCGCCACTCTTTGCATCCGACCGCTGATCAGACGTGGCGGAAAAGCGTGCGCGGCCGCCGAAGATCAGCCGCTTGTCCGGCGATAGCCGGAAATAGTTGCCGATGTTCATCGAGGTGACGCAGGTCCGGTTTCCCGGCATCGTCGCTGCGATTTCGGCGTCGCTCAACGGACGGGTAGCGAGCAAGAAGCTGCCGACGGAAATGATCCGGCGGCGGAAATAGCCGAAGAGCGACGGCGTGTAGGCGCCTGTAGCGACCAACACGTGGTCGGCCGTGACGGTGCCCCGCCCCGTCTCAAGGCTGTGGCGCCCATTGCCCTGCTTGTGTTCGGTCACGGCAGCCTTTTCGAAGATGACGGCGCCGTGGCGGACGGCCGCGGCGGCAAGTCCGGCGACATAGCGGCCCATATGCATCATCGCGCTCTTTTTCGAGAGCATGGCGCCATGGAAGGGCGAGCCAACCTCACTCTTCAAGTCATTCGCCGAAAGAAGCGCCGTCTCCGGATCGACCTCTCTATGCACAGCCTCGAAGTTGCGGGCAATGGCATCGAAATGCTGAGGCTTAGAGGCAAGCTTGAGCTTTCCCGCGCGACGGAAATTGCAATCGATGCCCTCCTCGGCGACGATCCTCTCAATGGTGTCGATGGATTCATCGAACGCCCGATAAAGCGCAATAGCCCTCTCCGTTCCGAGCGCTGACTTCGCGGACAGGAAGCTGTGAGCCAGTCCGTTGTTGAGGTGGCCGCCATTGCGCCCCGATGCCCCCCAGCCCACCCGTTCGCCCTCCAGTACGACGACCTTGACGCCGGCTTTAGCAAGCTGGCGCGCCGCTGCAAGCCCGGTAAAGCCCGCGCCGATCACGGCGACATCATAATGTCCTTCGACAGGACCTTGAGCCGCATCGGCAAAAGCACGCGCTGTGTCGTGCCAGTAGGACTGGAACTGCATCCTCTTATCTCCGTCAGAGGCCGACAACGCCAGGCAAGCCGGAGATGTCGGGAATCTCGACATAGCCGTAATAGGGATTTGCCGGCTCGTGACCGCGATTGACCCAGACCTTGTTCTTGATGCCGAGATCGTGGGCCGACATCAGATCATAGCGGAAGGAGGACGAGCAATGCAGCACGTCCTCTGGCCCGCAGCCGAGCATGTCGAACATGTATTCGAAAGCCTGGAAGCGCGGCTTATAAGCATTGGCCTGCTGAGCGGTATAAACCGCGTGGAAGGGCGCGCCGAGCTTTTCGACATTCGACATGATCTGGGAGTTCATGGCGTTGGACAGGATCACCAAAGGAATTTCCTTGGCAACTCTGGCAAGGCCCTCGGGTACGTCCCGATGCGGCCCCCAGGTGGGAACACGCTCGTAAACCATTTGCGCTGCTTCGTCGCGAAATGTCACGCCGTTGCGCTTGCATGTCCGCTCGAGCGAGTTGTGCACCACCTCGGCGTAGGGCTTCCAGGCGCCCATGATCTCGTCGAGACGATAGGCGGCGAAATTCCTGACGAACTCCGCCATGCGCGGCTCCTCGAGTTGATCGCCGTAGAGGTCGCGCGCCGCTTCCGCCATCTGGAAGTTGGTCAGCGTGCCGTAGCAATCGAAGGTGATGTATTTCGGGCGGAACGTCGTCATCTGCGTATCCTTGAATGATTGGAACCGGGATGTTTCACAATCATAGGCACCGCTTTATCCGTGGCTTACCCGAATTGGCGGCATCCGAAGCAGAATCTATCGTATCGAAAGCGGCGTTTGGCAGAAGGTTGCGCGCGCTCGGGTTCAGTCGTGATCGTGGTCATGATGCGACGGAAGATCGAGACCGAAGGTATCGACGAGATCGGCCACCTGGGCCGGGCTGAGGAAACGGGGATTGAGGTTGCGCAACAGCAGATAGAGCTTCGCCGTTTCCTCCAGTTCCTCGGTCGCGAAGACCGCCGCCTCCAGGCTGTCACCGGCGACAACAGGTCCATGATTGGCAAGAAGCACCGACGAATATTTGCCTGCCAGTCCGCGGATTGCGTCAGCCACCGCCGGATCCCCAGGACGATAATACGGCACCAAAGCCGTCTCCCCGGCGCGCATGAGATAATATGGCGTCATCGGCGGCAAGGCGGCCCGCGGATCGATCTCCGGCAGCATGGTCAGCGCCACCGCATGGGTGGAGTGAAGATGGACGATGGCGCGGGCGCTGCCGCGTGTCTCGTAGAGGGCGGTGTGAAGCGGGATTTCCTTGGTCGGCTTGTCGCCGGACAGCAAACGGCCTTGCGCATCGAGCCTGGAGATCCGCGCCGGGTCGAGAAAACCAAGCGAGGCGTTGGTCGGCGTTACCAGCCAGCCGCCGTCCTCCAGCCGCAACGATATATTGCCGGACGAACCGGGCGTCAGCCCGCGCTCGAACAGCGAGCGAGCGTATCGGCAGATTTCCTCACGCATGCGCGCGTCGGACATGGTGGTTCCTCCAGGTTACGCAGTTGCCCCTTCGATCAGTTCAAAACCGAGATCGATGGCCTGCGGCGGCGCGTTGGCGATGACCAGCTCAGCGGCGATCTGCCCCGTCGCCACACGCGGCGTGCGGATGGTCGATAAGGGTTGCGGTATTGCTCGGCCGATATCGAGGCCGTTATAGCCGAATATAGCGAGTTGCGAGGGGATGGCGATCCCTTGAGCGAGACAATGAAAATAACCACCGAGCGCCATGTCATCGTTGGAAAAGTAGACCGCATCGAGGCCGGTCGCTCGTGCGAGCAGTCGCTCCAGTCCCTGCTTGCCGTTTTCAACTGAGGAAGCGCCCGCCAGGATTTCCCGAGCGATGAGCGGAGTTCCGTTGGCGTCGAGAGTTTCGCAAAAACTCGAAAATCGCTTGCCGGCGCGGGTGTCGCGGTCCAGGTCGTGACCGACATAGCCGATCCGTCGGTAGCCCCGCCTGAGCAGGAAGGCAGCGCTCTCCCGCCCGGCCGCGCGGTTCGAGAAGCCGACCGCGATATCGAGGGCATCGCCATCCAGATCGAGCAGTTCGACGACCCGACATCCGCTGGCGCGCAGCATCTTCGCCGTGCCGTCGGTGTGCTCATACCCCGCAAGCATCACTGCCGCCGGCCGCCAGGCAAGCATGGCGGTTGCGAGAGCCTCCTCCTTGCCCGCATCATAGTCCGTGACCGAAAAGACCGCCTGATAGCGATTTTCTTCCAGAACGGCGCTCGCTCCACGCAGCACGTCGGAAAATACGATGTTAGACAGCGAGGGAATAACGAAGGCGACGAGGCGCGAACCGGTGGAGGCAAGCGTTCCGGCGATCCGGTTCGGGACATAGCCCAGCCGCTCGACCGCGGCCATTACCCGCTCCCGCGTTCTGCCGGAAAATGAACCGTGATTGCGCAGCACGCGCGACACCGTGCTCTCGCCGACGCCGGCCGCTTCCGCGACCTCTGCAAGGGTCACCGTCGCCTGATGTTTGAATTCCATGGTCAATCTTGAACCCGGCATCTGAAGCGCGAAACTATCCTCGGGACGCCTCGCTGCGACATACATTTTTCATCACTTCAGACCAGAAGCAAGATATTTTTGGCAGCGCTGCCAATCTGCAGTTGGCAGCGCTGCCAAAAGAGAGTAGGAAAATGGCAGCGCTGCCAAAAACCGCTTCATCGCCCAGGGCATGCCTTTCAAGACTGGAGAAAACTCCCATGACACCGCTTGCCGAACACTCAGGCTCCACCGTCATCGCGGCCGTCATCGGTCTTGGTTCCATGGGATTGGGGATGGCACGGTCATTGAAGCGCGCAAGTCTCGACGTCGTCGGATACGACATAACGCCGGCGGCAGTGGACCGCTTCGTGGCCGAAGGCGGACGTGGCGCGGCGACTCCTGCCGACGCAGCCAGGGAGGCCGATATCATCGTCTGCGTGGTCGTCAACGCCGCGCAGACCGAGGCTGTGCTGTTCGGAGCAGAGGGTGTCGCGGCTGCGATGAAGGCGGGCGCCGTATTCATCTCGTCGGCAACCATGGATCCGGCCGTCGCGCGTGATCTGGCGGGGCGGACCGAGGCCCTCGGTCTGCACTATCTCGACGCGCCGATATCCGGCGGTGCGGCCAAGGCCGCGCTTGGCGAGCTGACGATCATGGCTTCCGGTTCCAGGCAGGCTTTCAATGCAGCGCGGCCGGGGCTCGACGCCATGGCCGGCAAGGTCTACGAGCTCGGCGACGCGGCCGGTACGGGCGCCGCATTCAAGATGATCAACCAGCTTCTCGCCGGGGTGCATATCGCGGCCGCATGCGAGGCCATCAGCTTTGCGGCCAAGCAGGGTCTTGACCTTGAGAAGGTCTATGAAGTCATCACCGCCTCGGCTGGCAATTCGTGGATGTTCGAAAACCGCGTGCCGCATGTATTGGCCGGAGACTATACGCCGCTCAGCAGCATCGAGATCTTCGTCAAGGATCTCGGCATCGTCCAGGATATGGCCCGCTCCGAACGATATCCGACACCGCTCGCGGCAGCCGCTCTGCAAATGTATCTGGCGGCGGCTGGGGCCGGCATGGGCCGCGACGACGATTCCTCACTCGCACGCCTCTATGCCATGCTTTCCGGCGCAGAATTGCCCGGCCCCGCCAAGGAGCCGCAGAGCCTGTAAAGGAAGTCGACATGCCTGCTTTCGCCGCCAACCTGACGATGATGTTCAACGAATGGGCCTTCCTCGACCGCTTCGACGCCGCAGCCGAAGCCGGCTTTTCCGCCGTCGAATATCTCTTTCCCTATGAAGTCACGCCGGAGGCCATCGCCGAACGGCTCGCCCGCAACAATCTGCAGCAGGCCCTGTTCAACCTGCCGCCGGGCGATTGGGGCGCCGGCGAACGCGGCATCGCTGCCCTTCCCGGACGGTTCGACGAGCTGAAGGCCAATGTCGAGCGGGCGCTGGATTATGTGGCGGCGACGGGCGTCAAACGGTTGCACCTGATGGCAGGCATCGCCGATCCTCATGATCAGGACGCCTCTTCCTCATACCGGCGCTCCGTCGCCTATACCGCCGGCCGGCTCGGAGAAAAGGGAATCGATCTTCTGCTTGAGCCGATCAACGGGCGCAACATGCCAGGATATTTCCTAAACGATTTCGGCATCGCCGAGCGGTTGATCGCCGAATGCGGCCTGCCGAACCTGAAGCTTCAATTCGACATCTATCACCGTCAGATCATCCATGGCGACGTTGCCATGGCATTGCGGCGCCTGCTGCCGATCACTGGCCACATCCAGATCGCCAGCGTGCCGTCACGCAACGAGCCGGATGGGGAAGAGCTGAACTATCCCTATCTGTTCAGCCAAATCGACGGGCTGGGTTATGATGGCTTCATCGGCTGCGAATATATTCCGCGAGGCCGCACGCTGGACGGCCTGGGCTGGTTCGCCCCTTTTGCACGGAGCTAGACGATGGCTATTTCACTCGGATCGATCGCTGACGACTACACGGGCGCATCGGACCTCGCCAACACGCTGACAAAGAACGGCTTGCGCACAGTGCAGACGGTCGGCATCCCCGATCCCTCGCTCACACTGCCCGACGTGGACGCCGTTGTCGTCTCACTGAAAATCCGCTCCGTCCCGGCCTCGGAGGCGGTAAAGGCAGCCACGGAAGCTGACCGATGGCTGCGCCAGCGGGGCGCCGGGCATGTGCTTTACAAAATCTGCTCGACCTTCGACTCCACTGATGCCGGCAATATCGGGCCCGTCACCGAGGCCTTGCGCGATGCTGCGGGCGGCGGCAGCGTACTGGTTACACCAGCCTTTCCGGAAACAGCGCGTACCGTCTATCTCGGCCATCTCTTCGTTGGCGACCAACCATTGAACGAAAGCCCGCTCAAGGATCACCCCCTCAACCCGATGCACGACGCCAATCTCGTGCGGGTTCTTACTCGGCAATCGCGAGGCGCCGTCGGCTTGATCGATCTGGCAGCTATCGCGGCCGGCCCTGCCGCCGCGAGGGCGAGGCTCGATGCGTTGCGCACGACGGGCGTGACCATGGCTGTCGCCGACGCGATTTTCGAAACCGATCTTGAAACGCTCGGCGAGATTGCGCTCGAAACGCCGGTATCGACCGGTGCCTCCGGCCTTGGCCTCGGCCTTGCCCGGGCGCTCGTCCGTTCCGGCCGCATATCCGGCCGTGCAACAGCTGAAGACGTCATTCGCCCTGTCGGCGGGTTTTCGGCGATCGTTGCCGGCAGCTGTTCGAAGGCAACACTACGCCAGCTCGAGGTCGCCGAACGGTCGATGCCTGTGCTGCGGCTTGATCCGGAGCGGCTGATGTCAGGCCCGGATGAGATCGCCGCCGCGATTTCCTGGGCTGTAGACCGCATCTCCGCCGGTCCCGTCATAGTCGCCGCGAGCGGGACGCCGGAAACGGTATCCCGCCTGCAATCGCAATATGGGCGGGAGGCCTCCGGCCACGCGATCGAGACCGCGACCTCGATCATAGCAGCCGAACTGGTTGAGAGAGGCGTGCGGCGCCTGGTGGTCGCCGGCGGTGAAACCTCGGGGGCCGCCGTCGACAGGCTCGCCATCCCGGCATTTCTGATCGGCCCCGAGATTGCTCCCGGCGTGCCGGTGCTGCGCACGGTCGGCAATCGGCAGGGCGACATGCTTCTGGCATTGAAATCCGGAAATTTCGGTGGCGACGACTTCTTTGCGGCAGCGCTGGCAATGATGCACTGACCTGCCCCGACGAGCCCAGCCATTTTGGCCCCGAGCCCGTTTGGATAGCGTGGATATCGATTGGCTCCAGCATAAGATGCGGCAGCCCCTCGGCCTAATGCTATAAGATACTGCCTGAACCGCGGCCTTCAGACGATCTGCCCGCCGGGGCTCCGGCAGACTTGCGGGCACGACATGAAGGACGGCCCGATGCAAACACGTCAGATCGAAATCGCTGCATTTAGCCCAGATCATCTGGAGGCAGCCGTTGCGCTCTCCAGGCAGGCGGGCTGGCCGCATCGGCCGCAGGACTGGCAGATGGCGCTGACCTTGAGCGAAGGCGTTGTTGCAATCGAAAACGACAGGGTCGTCGGCACCGTCCTCGTCACTCCATACAAGCGGGATTGTGCGACCATCAACATGGTGATCGTCGACGAGACCATGCGCGGCCGGGGCCTCGGCCGCAGGCTGATGGAGGTCGCCTTGCAGATCGCAGGCGACCGGCCTTTGCGGCTGGTCGCGACAACGGAGGGCCTGCCGCTCTACGAGAAGCTCGGCTTTCATGAAACCGGGACAGTGCTGCAGCACCAAGGCCTTGCCGGAAAAATCGGAGCGCCGGCCGGCACGAGCGCCACCACCGCGGGCGATCTCCCGGGCATCATTGGGCTCGACCGCCTTGCCTTCGGCGCCGACCGCGAAAAGCTCATCACCTATCTCGCACAGGTGGGCGAATTCGCCGTCATTCGCCGCAACGGCGTTGTCTCGGGTTTTGCCTGCCTGCGTCCCTTTGGTCGCGGCGAGGTGATCGGACCCGTGGTCGCCGCAGACATCGACGACGCCAGGAAACTCATCGAACATCACATCGCCGGTCGTCTAGGAAGGTTCCTCAGGGTGGACACGACTGCCGAAACCGGACTCTCTCCATGGCTCGACACACTGGGGCTAGCCCATGTCGGAGGTGGCATCGCCATGAGAAAGCCATCGGCCGGCGACGTCGCCGCCCGGACCGCCACCACCTTTGCCCTTGCCAGTCAGGCCCTCGGCTGATCCGGAGATCCCATGTACAGCAACTCGCTCATCGAACTCGATCGCGCCCATCTCATTCATCCCGTTGCATCCTACCGCAGCCATGAAAAGCATGGCGTGCGCGTGCTCACCTCAGCCAAGGGAGCGACGGTCACCGACGCCTCGGGCAAACAACTGATCGACGGTTTCGCCGGCCTCTGGTGTGTCAATGCCGGTTACGGCCATGAGAGCATCGTCGAGGCGGCGGCCCAGCAGATGCGGGAGCTTCCCTATGCGACGGCCTATTTCGGCCTCGGCTCCGAGCCTGCCATCCGGCTCGCCTCCGAGCTTGCTGACCGGGCGCCGGGCGATCTGAACCATGTCTACTTCACGCTCGGCGGCTCAGATGCGGTGGACAGCACAGTCCGCTTCATCCGCTACTATTGGAATGCTCGAGGGCGGCCCGAACGCGATCAGTTCATCTCGGTCGAACAGGGTTATCACGGCTCCTCGACGGTGGGTGCGGGCCTGACTGCCCTGCCTGCCTTCCATGCCGGCTTCGGCCTTCCCTTCGATTGGCAGCATAAAATTCCGTCACATTACGCCTACCGCAATCCAGTCGGCGACAGCCCGGGGGCGATCATCGAGGCCTCGCTCGCGGCACTGAAAGGCAAGGTCGAGGCAATCGGGCCCGAACGCGTCGCCGCCTTCTATGTCGAACCGATCCAGGGTTCGGGCGGCGTACTGGTGCCGCCGAAAGGCTGGCTTAAAGCAATGCGGGAATTCTGCCGCGAGCACGACATCCTTTTTGTCGCCGATGAGGTGATCACCGGCTTTGGCCGGACCGGGCCGCTTTTTGCCTGCGACGAGGAAGGGGTCGTGCCCGATTTCATGACGACCGCCAAGGGCCTCACCTCCGGCTACGTCCCGATGGGCGCCGTCTTCATGGCCGATCACGTCTATGAAACGATTGCCGAGGGCGCGGGTGCTACCGCCATTGGTCATGGCTACACCTATTCGGCCCATCCCGTCAGCGCCGCCGTCGGCCTCGAAGTGTTGAACCTCTACGAAAACGGCCTTCTCGACAATGGCGTCAAGGCCGGGAGGCGGCTGATGCAGGGGCTGGAATCGCTGAAGGATCACCCGCTCGTCGGCGATGTCCGCGGCCGCGGCATGCTTGCTGCCATCGAGCTCGTGGTCGATAAGGTCAACAGGACGCCGATGCCGGCATCCGCCGAGCCGGCGCGCCGCATCTTCGATCGCGCCTGGGAAAACGGCCTCGTCATCCGCGCGTTCGGCAATGGCGTCCTTGGCTACGCACCGCCGCTGTGCTGCACCGAAACCGAGATCGATGCGATCGTCGAACGCACACGTTTGACGCTTGACGAGACGCTGGAGGACCCGGATGTGCGTCGGGCGCTGCGGGCCTGAGAATACCGCGAAACAGCCAGATTCGGTATTTTGTGCCGCTCCATGGCGCCATTTCGGAGAATCCGGCGCAGCGCAGGTGACAAACTGAAAGCCAAGAAAGGCCCCGATCACGACAATTACGGGCCTTAATACAAGAGCGGGACAACGATCCCGCCGGGAACGGAATATTCTTCCTTTGAGAAGCCGCGCTCCCAACGGAGCCGAACACTGGGGAATTCGCGTGAACAAGAGCCTTCCGGAATTCAAGTACATGACCTTCGACGTCGTCGGCACACTTATCGACTTCGAGGGCGGCCTCAAGGATTGCCTTGCCGGGATTGCTGCCGAAACAGGAAGTGAAATCGATAGCGAGCGAGCGCTTAGCCTCTATCGCGAGGCCCGCTACTCCGACGACGCCGACCTCTTTCCCGACGACCTCGTGCGCGTCTACCTGGCGATCGCGCCAAAGCTCGGCCTGCCCAACGGTCGCAAATACGGCGAACGTTTGCGGGACTCGGCAAAGAGCTGGAAAGGTTTCGCAGACAGCGCCGCAGCACTGGCGGAGCTCGCGAAAGATTACCGCCTCGTGGCGATGACCAACGCCCGCCGCTGGGCATTTGAATTCTTCGAGAAGGAGCTCGGCAGTCCCTTCCACGCGGCCTTCACCGCCGACGATACGGGCACTGAGAAGCCCGATCCCGCATTCTTCGAGAAGGTATTCTACTACGTCGCCTCGGAGGGACATTCAAAAGATGACATCCTGCATGTCGCCCAGAGCCAGTATCACGACATCGGAATATCCAGGAAACTCGGCCTTACCAATTGCTGGATCGAGCGACGGCATGCCCAGAAAGGCTACGGCGGCACGATCGAGCCGGCCGAGTTCACTGCACCCGACTATCATTTCACGTCGATGGCAGGCCTCGCAGAGGCCGTGGCCGCCGCGCGCGCATGACTTTTAGCACCGGACCGGGCTCGCCTAGCAGGCAGCCCCGTCACAGAAGAAAAGGGGAATGAGATGAACGAAAAGATCACCAATTGGACCAGATCCGACGACGCCATGATCGAAACCGCCATCCGTCGTGGCGCAACCCGTCGCGAGCTGCTACATATGATGCTTGCGGGCGGCGTTGCCATGTCCGCCGGCGGGCTTGTGCTCGGCCGCGCCGGCAAGGCGCTCGCCGCCACGCCCGTTTCCGGCGGAGCGCTCAAGGCGGCCGGCTGGTCGTCCTCGACCGCCGATACCCTCGATCCTGCCAAGGCGTCGCTCTCTACCGATTATGTCCGCTGCTGTTCCTTCTATAACCGCCTGACCTTCCTCGATAAGAGCGGTACGCCGCAGATGGAGCTCGCAGAGGCGATCGAATCCAAGGATGCCAAGACCTGGACGGTCAAGCTGAAGAAGGGCGTCACCTTCCACGACGGCAAGCCGCTAACGGCCGATGACGTGGTTTTCTCGCTGAAACGTCATCTCGACCCCTCGGTGGGCTCGAAGGTCGCCAAGATCGCCGCCCAGATGACCGGCTTCAAGTCTGTGGACAAGCAGACCGTCGAGATCACGCTTGCCGATCCGAATGCCGACCTGCCGACCATCCTGTCGATGCATCACTTCATGATCGTTGCCGACGGCACGACCGATTTCACCAAGGCCAACGGCACCGGTGCGTTTGTCAGGGAAGTCTTCGAGCCGGGCGTTCGTTCGGTCGGGATCAAGAACAAGAATTACTGGAAATCAGGCCCCAACGTCGACTCTTTCGAATATTTCGCCATCAGCGACGACAATGCCCGCGTCAACGCCCTGCTTTCGGGCGATATCCACCTCGCGGCATCGATCAATCCACGCTCTATGCGCCTCGTCGAAGCCCAAGGTGACGGCTTCACCCTGTCGAAGACGACGTCCGGCAATTATACCAACCTCAACATGCGGCTGGACATGGATCCCGGCAACAAACGGGATTTCATCGAGGGCATGAAGTATCTCGTCAACCGCGAACAGATCGTCAAATCCGCGCTTCGTGGTCTTGGCGAAATCGGCAACGACCAGCCCGTTTCCCCCGCCAACTATTACCGCAACGCCGAGCTTAAGCCGCGCGCCTTCGATCCGGACAAGGCGAAGTTCCACTTCGATAAGGCCGGCGTGCTCGGTCAACCCATTCCCGTGATCGCCTCCGAGGCGGCAAACTCCTCCATCGACATGGCGATGATCATTCAGGCGTCAGGCGCCGAAATCGGTCTCAAGCTCGATGTCCAGCGGGTTCCCTCCGACGGCTACTGGGACAATTATTGGCTCAAGGCGCCGATCCACTTCGGCAATATCAATCCGCGTCCAACGCCGGACATCCTGTTCTCGCTGCTCTATTCCTCGCAGGCCCCCTGGAACGAGAGCCAATACAAGTCGGAAAAGTTCGACAAGATGCTGATCGAAGCACGCGGCTCGCTCGACCAGGAGAAGCGCAAGGCGATTTACGACGAGATGCAGGCAATGATTGCCAATGAAGCCGGCACTATCATTCCGGCTTACCTCTCGAATGTCGATGCCACGACTGCCAAGCTCAAGGGTCTGGAGCCCAACCCGCTCGGCGGTCAGATGGGATATGCCTTCGCCGAGTACGTCTGGCTTGAAGCCTGATAGATAAAGGACCGGGGCTGCAGCCCAGCCCCGGTTCTTTCGAAACCGACCGAGACGAAAGGGGAGCCACCCGTGAACAACCAGGTCTTATCCCTTGTGCTGAGCAGATTGTTCGTCGCCGTGATCACACTGCTGATCGTCTCTTTCGCGGTCTTCTTCGCGACAACGCTCCTGCCGGGCGATACAGCGACGATCCTGCTCGGTCAGGCCGCCACGCCTGAAGCCGTCGAAGGCCTGCGCAAGGCCATGCATCTCGATGAACCGGCGCTCTTTCGGTTCCTGCGCTGGGTCGTCGGTCTTTTGCAGGGCGACCTCGGCACGTCCTATGCCAACGAAATGCCCGTCGCCGCCCTGATTGCCGGCCGCTTCATTAATACGCTGAAACTTGCCGGCGTCACCGCGCTGTTCTCCGTGCCTATTGCGCTGACGCTCGGGATCACCGCGGCAATGCTGCGCGGCACCGTCTATGACCGGATCGTCACCGTGATCACCATCGGCGTCATCTCGGTGCCGGAATTCATGGTCGCGACCTCCGCCGCGCTCATTTTCGCCGTCTACCTGAAATGGCTGCCCGCGCTCTCCTTGGCCAACGAGGTCCACAGTCTGAGCGACCTGTTGCGCGTCTATGCCATGCCGGTGATCACGCTCACCTTCGTCGTCTCGGCCCAGATGATACGAATGACACGTGCAGCGGTGATCGAGACGCTCAACACGCCCTATGTCGAGATGGCGTTGCTCAAGGGCGCCTCCCGGCCTCGCATCGTCTTTCGCCATGCGCTGCCGAATGCGCTCGGCCCGATCGTCAATGCGGTCGCGCTGTCACTCTCCTATCTGCTCGGAGGCGTCATCATCGTCGAGACCATCTTCAACTACCCCGGTATCGCCAAGCTGATGCTGGATGCCGTAGCCACCCGCGACCTGCCGCTGATCCAGAGCTGCGCGATGATCTTCTGTCTTGGCTATCTGCTGCTGATCACCATCGCCGACATCATCGCCATTCTTTCCAATCCGAGGCTCCGATGACCATGACCCGCTCCGAGACCACTTCCGACCGGCTGCCCGGAACCCGGTTTGGTTATCACTTCAATCTCGTCGGAGCGATCGGCCTGATCGTCATCCTCGCTTGGGCGCTCGTCGCGATCTTCGCGCCATTGATTATCCCTTATCCCGTCGGCGAAATTGTCGATCTCGATTACTTCGGGCCGATGAGCCGGGAGCTCTGGTTCGGCTCCGACTATCTCGGCCGCGATATGCTGTCGCGAATTTTGATGGGCGCGCGTTATACGGTCGGCATCTCGCTGGCGGCGGTAACGATCGCCTGTTTCAGCGGTGTGGTGCTCGGCATGTTCGCGGCGGCCGTCGGCGGTTGGCTCGACACGATCCTCAGCCGCTTCCTCGATGCCATGAATTCCATTCCGAGCAAGCTTTTCGGCCTGGTGGTGGTCGCCGCGGTCGGCTCTTCGATCCCGGTTCTGATCCTGACGCTGTCGGTGATCTACATCCCTGGCTCCTACCGCTTCGCCCGGGCACTCGCCGTGAACATCAATGCAATGGATTTCATCACCGTCGCGCGCATCCGCGGTGAAAGCACCCTCTATCTCATTCGCTCGGAAATCCTGCCCAACATCGTCGGCCCGGTGCTTGCCGATCTCGGCATTCGTTTTGTCTTCATCGTCCTGCTGCTGTCGGGACTGTCCTTCCTTGGCCTCGGCGTCCAGCCGCCCTATGCCGATTGGGGCGCGCTCGTGCGTGAGAACATCGGTGGCCTCCCCTTCGGCGCGCCGGCGGTGATGTTCCCTTCGATCGCCATCGCCAGCCTCACGATCAGCGTCAACCTGCTGATCGACAACCTGCCGCAGAAAATTCGCGACCGGAGCGTGTCATGAGCAATTTCATCGAAATCCGTGACCTGAAGGTCGAAGCCACCACCGATTCCGGCCGCCGCGTCGAGATCATCAAGGGCGTCAGTCTTGATATTGCCGAAGGCGAGATCGTCGCGCTGATCGGCGAAAGCGGTTCGGGCAAAACGACGATTGCCCTGACCCTCATGGGCCATACCCGCGCGGGCTGCCGCATAACCGGTGGCAGCGTTTCGGTCGGCGGGAAGGACATGGTCAAGCTCGGTGAAAAGCAGCGCGCCAAGGTGCGAGGCACCGAGGTCGCCTATGTCCCGCAATCGGCGGCCGCCGCCTTCAACCCGGCCACATCGATCATGGATCAGGTGATCGAAGTCACGCGTATTCATCACCTGATGTCGCCGGAAGAGGCGCGCGCCAGAGCGGTCGAACTCTTCCGGGCGTTGTCCCTGCCCGAACCGGAGACGATCGGCAGCCGTTATCCGCACCAGGTTTCCGGCGGCCAGTTGCAGCGTTTGGCAGCCGCCATGGCACTGATCGGTAATCCCACTCTCGTCATCTTCGACGAGCCGACGACGGCGCTGGACGTGACGACCCAGATCGAAGTCCTGCGCGCTTTCAAATCGGTGATGAAAAAGGGCGGCATATCAGGGGTCTATGTCTCGCACGACCTGGCCGTCGTCGCACAGATCGCCGACCGCATCGTGGTCTTGAAGGGCGGGGAGACCCAGGAAACCGGCACCACCGAAGAAATCCTCAATGATGCAAAGCATCCCTATACCAGAGAGCTGCTTGCAGCCTTCGAGCCGAAATCACGCGGCACGGCGGGCGCAATAGAGGCCGCGCCGGCGCCGCTTCTGACGATCGAAAACCTCGTCGCGGGGTACGGACAGCGCCAGGCCGACGGCCTTCCTCTGGTTCGCGCGGTCGAGCATGTGAGCCTGACGGTGGAAAAGGGACGCAACCTCGGCATCATCGGAGAATCCGGTTGCGGCAAGTCGACGCTCGCCCGGACTATCGCCGGCATCCTGCCGGCAGCCGTCGGCAAGATCGTCTTCGATGGCACGGAACTGCGCCGTAGCGCTCGCGAACGCTCACGTGATCAATTGCGCGAGATGCAGATCGTCTTCCAATATGCCGATACGGCACTCAACCCGGCAAAATCCGTCGAAGACATCCTCGCCAGGCCCCTGGTTTTTTACCACCGCATGGATGGACAGGCGCGAAACGCCCGGATCGACCAACTCCTCGACATGGTGCGCCTTCCCCGCAATCTGCGCCACCGCAGGCCTGGGGAACTGTCGGGCGGGCAGAAGCAGCGCGTCAACTTCGCCCGGGCGCTCGCCGCCGACCCGAAGCTCATCCTCTGCGACGAGATCACTTCTGCGCTCGACACCGTGGTCGCTGCCGCCGTCATCGATCTCCTCAAGGAATTGCAGCGCGAACTCGGCCTCTCCTACATCTTCATCAGCCACGACTTGTCGGTGGTGGAAGCGATCTGCGACGAGATCGTCGTCATGTATGGCGGCCGGAAGGTCGAAGAAATCACGCCCGCCAAGGTGAAGGCGCCGCAGCATCCCTATTCGCAGCTGCTCTTCTCGTCGGTACCGACCCTCGATCCGGCCTGGCTTGACGAACTCCAGCAAGATCCGGAACTGGTGCGGGCCTATTGCAGGCACTGAGTGCCGGTCTCACGCGAATTTCCTAGCTCAGCTTTGCCTCAAGAATCATGCAGTCGTTCTATGAGCGACTGATCCGCCCTTCTTGAAATCAAAGCAAGGCGCTTGCCGGATCGAGCGCTCGCCGGGTCGGGTCGTGCTGGAAAGCCTCGACACCGCTGCAGAACCCCAGCAAGTGGCAGCCAACATGGCTCCGGAAGGCAAGAATGAGATTTTGTCGCAAGTCCTTCCAACCGGTAGGAAGCTTATATTATGGGGGGAACAACCTGCGACACAGAAAACCGATATGCACGCGGGATGACGGACGCAAAACCGCTATATCATTTTGCTTTCGATAGCTCTAATGCGGAAACAATGTGGTCAGCGGCATGTGCGCTTTGATGATCGGTGATTTCAGGACGACGAAGCTGAAATATTTATCAATGCCGACGTCCATGTCCGTGAGCCGCTCCATGATCGTCTGATATTCGTCGATGCCGGCGGTGACGAATTTCAGCAGATAATCATAGCCGCCTGAAACGAGATGGCATTCGATCACCTGGTCGACCTTCTCGATCGCAGCAAGGAAGCGGGCAAAATCGATCTGCCGATGGTTTTTCAAGGTAATTTCGGTAAATACGGTCAGCGTCTGCCCGAGTTTGCTGACGTTGATCTGAGCAGAATAGCCTTCGATGTAACCTTCGGACTGCAGCTTCTTCACCCGCATCAGGCAGGGGCTCGGCGACAGATTGACCAGTTCGGCGAGCTCCACATTGGTGACGCGGCCATTCTTCTGCAGTTCGTAGAGAATTTTTATGTCGATCCGGTCAAGTTTCATCATCACATGCGCCTTTGCTTGCTCGAGATCGCCAAGGATGCAGCAGATTATGCTGCAGCCTTTTCAACGTCGAGCTTAACACATTACAAAGGGGTGTCGATCGGATTGCGGGACATGCCGAAGCACAAATGGCTGCCGGCTGGCCCGCAAGACGGAATCTTCTGCTGTCGCTGGATGAACTCCGGCAAAGGTGCCGCATCGGATCCGCTAGACTGGCCTGAAACGGAGACCATACCATGCCCGCACCGCTCACGCGCGTCAACACCACACCGCAGCTGCCCGCTGCCGCCGATGCGGTCGTGATCGGCGGCGGCATCGTCGGCGTTTTCGCGGCCTATTATCTGGCCAGACGTGGAATGAAGGTCGCCCTCGTCGAGAAAGGCCTTGTCGGGGCGGAACAATCGAGCCGCAACTGGGGTTGGTGCCGGCAGCAGAACCGCGACGCCCGCGAATTGCCGATGTCGACGAAGAGCCTCGATCTGTGGGAGCGCTTCGCCGCTGAGACCGGCGAGGACACCGGCTTCCGCCGATGCGGTCTCTTCTATCTCAGCAACAGCGATGAGGAACTCTCCGGCTGGGCGCGTTGGCGCGATTTCGCCCGATCCGTCGGCGTCACGACGCATATGCTGAGCGGTGCGGAGGCAACCGAACGCGGGCGGGCCACCGGCACGGCGTGGAAAGGTGGGGTCTTTTCGCCGACCGACGGCACCGCCGATCCTGCAAGAGCCGCGCCTGCCATCGCGCGTGCGATCCTGAAGCTCGGCGGCACGGTGCATCAATCCTGTGCGGCCCGCGGCATCGACATTGAAGGCGGCAGAGTTTCAGGCGTCGTCACCGAACATGGCACGATTCAGACAAAGGTCGCGATCCTGGCGGGCGGAGCCTGGGCCTCCTCCTTCTGCCGCCAGCTCGACATTCGATTTCCGCAGGCCTCGATCCGCTCATCGATCCTGTCGGTTTCGCCGGGCGCAGCCGGCCTGCCGGATGCGCTGCATACATCGGCGGTTTCCGTGACACGTCGCGGCAACGGCGGTTACACGCTGGCGATCAGCGGCCGCGGCCGCGTCGATCCCACCGCGCAGCAGTTTCGTTTCGCGCCGCAGTTCCTGCCCATGTTCGCCCGCCGCTGGCGGAGTCTGGCACCCGGCGGATTGGAGGGGATTCGCTCGGGCCACGAATCTCTGGCGCGCTGGCGGCTCGACAGGCCGACGCCGATGGAGCGCATGCGCATCCTCCATCCGGCAGTCGATCAGGCCACCATTACCCTCACGCATTCACGGGCGCTCAAGCTGCTGCCCGCCTTGAAGAACACCGAAATCAACGCCGCCTGGGCGGGCTATATCGACAGCACGCCGGACGGCGTGCCGGCGATCGGCGAAATCGCCACCCTTCCAGGTTTCATCCTCGCTGCGGGCTTCAGCGGCCACGGCTTCGGCATCGGACCAGGCGCCGGTCATCTGATCGCCGATATCGTCACGGGCGACGAGCCGATCGTCGATCCCAGGCCCTATCATCCCAACCGCTTCGCGGCGTCCGCCTGGGGCAAAGTCGCCGATTTCTAGAGCGCGTCGCAAAGAGAAGGCCGAGTCCCTCAGGAGGCCAAGGCCATCCGTGGGCTTACGGCAGGCGGAGCCTTGCGGGCGTCGGCGGTCTGGAAGCGGGAAATCCGCTCGTTCAGCAGTTCCACCTGCTGCCGAAGCCTGTGAATTTCGGCGGTGTTTTCCTCCACCATTGCGGCATTGTGCTGCGTGATATGCTCGATGTCGCGAACGGCGCTGTTGACCTCGTCGATGCCTTTGTACTGCGTGCTGGTGGCAGTCGAGATGACCTGCACCAGCCCGTTGATAGAGGTAAAATGCTCCATGATCGCCGAAAGCGCCTGGCCGGTCTCCTCGACGAGCCTGACGCCCGTGCCCACCTGCGATGCGCTGTTGGAGATGAGATCCTTGATTTCGCGGGCAGCCTTGGCGCAGCGCTGTGCAAGCTCGCGCACTTCCTGTGCGACGACGGCAAAACCCCTGCCCGCCTCCCCTGCCCGCGCCGCCTCGACGCCGGCATTGAGGGCGAGAAGATTTGTCTGAAAGGCAATCTCGTCGATCACACCGATAATGCTGGAGACCTTGTCCGACGAACGGTTGATGGCGTCCATGGCGTCGACGGCCTTGGCGACGACGGCCGCGGAATGCTCCGCCTGCCGATGCGCCTCGGCGACGGAAACCGATGTCTGGCGCGCATTTTCCGCTGTCGTGCGAACGCTGGCTGTGAGTTCGCCAAGCACACGTGAACTGTCTTCGAGGGCGGCCGCCTGCTGTTCCGTGCGCCGCGCCAGATCGTCGGCCGCGCCTGAAAGATTGGTGCTGCCCTCGGCGATTTCGTAGGTGGTGTTGCGAACCTCGGCGAGTGTGCGGCGAAGCGCATCGATCGCCTGGTTATAGGTCCTGGCCATCGCGACATAATCGGCGGCCAGCTCCTCGCTCATCACGGCTGCGAGGTTGCCGTCGGCAAGCTTGCCGAGCATGTCTGAGAGTGCGTCCAGGGCCTCGCTCTGCTCGGCTTCGATGCGCGCCTGCTCGGCTGCGCGGCGAGCCTGCTCCTGTTCGTCCCGCGCCCTGTTCGTTTCAGCGACCTCTTCGAGCCTGGTCTTTTCGAGCGCCTGGTCGCGGAAGACGGTCACCGAGCGGATCATATCGCCGATTTCGTCGCCACGCTTGCCATCGCCGATCGGCACGTTGAGATCGCCGGCGGCAAGTCTCGTCATCGTCTGGGTGATCCGCTTCAGCGGTCCGCGCAGCGTTTCGATCAGCATGAGGCCGCCGATGATCGCAAGCACCGTGCCGGCAATCATCGCCGCGAGCGACATGGTGGCCGAACGCTGGCTGATGTCCTTGCCGCTCTCCTGCGCGGTGCTGACGAATTGCTCCAGAGTATGGCTTGCGGCGGCCACGAGCTCGGTCGCCGTCCCCCGCTCTGCCCGCCACCGGTCTGCGACCGATATCAGCAGCGACGTATCCTTTTCGATCGTGGCGAGGGAGGGCTCGATCTTCTTCGCAAGTTCCTGCAAGGCGGCGTTTTTCCCGCTCAATGGTACAAGCTGAGCAGCGCTTTCGCGCAGCGCCTTGAGATCGGCGAGAACGGCGTCCCGCGCCTCGGCATCGACCCGCCTGTTCAGTTCACTCAGATGCAGGCGCAGATCGTCGATCGATTTGAAAGCGGCACCGACGATCGCCACCATCGAGCGAAGCGTGCCGATGTTCGCATCCATGCCGACAAAACGCTCGATAGCGGTATCCGCATTCCCTGAGGCGAGCTTTACGAACTTCTCCTCAAAGCCCTGCAGATCCTGGTCGACGGGGGCATAGCCGTCGAGCGTAAGGTTAGCGCTGTCCTTGGCCATTGCCGCGAGCTTGTCCAATGCCGGCTTCAGCGCGGCAATCTGGCTTTGGGCCTTGTCGGAGGCGACTGCGGCGCTCCCGCCGACCTCCTTGACGAGCGGCGGCAGCAGGCTGCCGAGTGCGCCGGCGATATCCGTGGGTACCGTCGCCTGAGCGGTCGCCTTGCGCAATTTCGCAATGCGCTGGGCGATGTTCTTGTAAGCGGAGGCATCGAGAAGAAGCGCCCGGACGAAGGCTTCCTTTCCGTTCGCCTGATCCTGAAGGACGTCGAGCTGCTTGCGGGCAGTCTGGCTCTCCTTGAAAAGCTGCGCCACAGCCGTATCGATCGCCTGTTCGGTATTCGTGCGCTCCTGTGCAACGGCCCAAAGCGCGTCGGCGCTCCCCTGCATCTTGCCGCCGAGCTCGCGCACCGCCGAGATCTGCTGCTTCTGGGACGGATCGATCAGCATGGCATCGAGCGTCGCAGCGCCCTTCTCCTGATCGGAAATGCCAGCGATCAGCCGATCGCGCGTGGCCGCCGTCGGAAGATCGGTAAAGGCCGTCAGCGAGGATCTGAGCTGCTGGAAACTGGAAAGCGTGTCGATCGTCTGCCGCGTCAGGGTCATCTGGCCTTTGAGCGTGCCGGCGGTGAAATAGCCGAAAAGCCCTATGCCTGCTATGAGGACGATCAGAGGCACCACGAAGAAGAGAACCTTCGTGACAATCCGCATACGCTGCAACAGTCGATCAATCAACGCCATAGAAAGCCCCGCCCCCAGGAATGGTCACGCCTCATGGCGCGACGATAGCCGCAACTGCTAAAAAAATGGTCAATGGTGTCGAGTTTGTTCGGAGCATCGGAGGCGTGGCCGAGGCGCCGCATTTTCTGCCTCATCAGACTCGCTGACAAAGCTCGCTCTTTACCCGGCGTCATCCTCGGCCTTGTGCTGCCTTGTGCCGAGGATCTGCTGCCTTTCGACCGCTCGCAGATGCTCGGAACAGGCCCGAGCATGACGAAAGGGGAGTTGGAACCTGGGCAGCCGGCCTTTCTGCCCCCTCGGCCTATCGATCAGCCGATGGCCATCAGGCTCGCATTGCCACCCGCAGCGGCGGTGTTGATCGAGGTCGACACCTCCTCCAGCAGCCAGTTGAGGCAATAGGCTTCCGGATCGCTTGCCAGTTCCTCGCTCGTCGCGGCCTGGACCAAGAGAAGTGGGCCGGGCAGCGCGGCAATCTTCCGGTTGACGGCAAGAACCCTGTCGCGGTCCCCTTCGACGAGCGCGCCGGAGAAAGGCCCGTCCTTTTCCCAATCCGATGTCCAGGAAAGGCGGCTGGCGACAGCCGCCGGAAGATCCGCCAGCACCGACTTCGATATGGAAGCCGCGTCGACGACGACGTGGTTGCCTGTGGAAAGCGCTGCGGCGATCTGGCGATGCAATCCGGTTTCGGTCTGCGGCACCAGCAGGATGCGGCCGCGCGGATGGAGCGCGTAGAGATTGCGTTCGCCGACGGGGCCGGTGAGCTCACGTTCGAGGCCGAGCGCCGAGCGGCTTGCATAACCGCGCGCCGCTTCACCTTCGCCCGTCAGGCCCTTCTTATCGAGCCAGACGATATAATCGCGAAGGGCGAGGTCGGTATGGACGGAATCCTGCTGCGGCGGCACGGGCGGGCGCTGCACCAGCCGGCCGATATAAAGCGGGCCGCCGGCCTTCGGCCCCGTTCCAGACAGGCCGCGGCCGCCGAAAGGCTGCACACCGACAACAGCGCCGATGATGTTGCGATTGACGTAGAGATTGCCGGCCTTGATACGGCTCGTCACATGCGCGATCGTTTCGTCAAGCCGCGTGTGAAGCCCGAAGGTGAGGCCGTAACCCGAGGCGTTGATGTCGTCGATCAGGCGATCGAGGCCGTTTCTCTTGAAGCGGACGACATGCAGGACCGGCCCGAAGACTTCCTTCGTCAGGTCCGAAAGGGACTTGATCTCGATGATCGTCGGCGGAACAAAAGTGCCGGCTGCAGCGCCTTCCGGCAGCGGCAATTGCTCAACCTTGCGGCCGGCGCTGCGCATTGCTTCGATATGCTGGTCGATCTCCGCCTTCGCGCCGTCGTTGATGACAGGGCCGACATCGACGCTCAAGCGATCCGTGCGGCCGATCGTCAATTCACGGAAGGCGCCCTTCAGCATGGCGAGCGTCCTGTCGGCAACGTCGTCCTGCAGGCAGAGAACGCGAAGCGCCGAGCAGCGCTGGCCGGCGCTATCGAAGGCGGAGGTGATGACGTCGGCCACCACCTGCTCGGCCAGTGCCGAGGAGTCGACGATCATGCCGTTCTGACCGCCGGTTTCGGCGATCAGCGGGATCGGCTTGCCGGTCGCCGACAGGCGTTCGGCGAGCTGCGCCTGGATCATGCGGGCAACTTCGGTCGATCCGGTAAACATGACGCCCGCCGTCTGCTGCGCCCCAACCATGCCGGCGCCGAGGCGGCCGCTGCCGGGCACGAATTGCAGGGCGCCGACAGGCACGCCGGCCTCGTGGAGGATCTTGACGCTCTCCGAAGCGATGATTGGCGTGACCCCGGCCGGCTTCGCCAGCACGGGATTGCCGGCCACGAGTGCGGCGGCAACCTGGCCGGTGAAAATCGCCAGCGGGAAATTCCACGGGCTGATGCAGACGATCGGCCCGAGCGGCAGATGCGACGGACCGAGGGTTTTGCGCGCCTGATCGGCATAATAGCGTAGGAAGTCGACCGCCTCGCGCACTTCGCCGACGGCGTTGGCGGCGGACTTGCCGGCTTCGCGCATGACGATGCCCATCAGCACCTTAATGCGGGCTTGCATGATGTCGGCGGCCCGATCGAGGCAGGCGGCGCGCTCGGCCGGCGGTACGGCCGCCCATTGCGGCGCGTAATCCGCCGCCATCGCAACGACACGGGCAGCCTCTTCTACCTTCACTTCGGTCACGGTGCCGACGACATCCCGGTGATCGGCGGGATTGAGGACCTCGCGCGTCACGCCGTCGGTGGACCCGTCGGCGAGAATTGGAAGCGCATGCCAGGGCGTCGCAGCCGTGGAAGCGAGCGTCTGCGCCAAATCCGAAAGCGTGGCTTCGCTGGAGAGATCCAGGCCGCTCGAATTGGCGCGTGCGCTGCCGTAAAGCGCCTTGGGCGCGGCGATCTGCACATGCGGGGCGCCGACGACGGGCATGGCCGCGACGGTCTCGGCCGGATCGGCGATCAGCGCCTCGACCGAAACATTCGGATCGGAGATGCGGTGCACGAAGGAGGAATTGGCGCCGTTTTCGAGCAGGCGGCGGACGAGATAGGCGAGCAGCGTCTCATGCGTTCCCACAGGCGCATAGATGCGGCAGGGCCTGTCGAGCTTCTCCTTCCCGACCACCTCGTCATAAAGCGGTTCGCCCATGCCATGCAGGCACTGGAATTCGTATTTGCCGACTGCGAAATCAGGCCCTGCCAGATGATAGATCGTGGCGAGCGTCTGCGCATTGTGGGTGGCGAACTGCGGGAAGACGGCATCGGCTGCGGCAAGCAGCTTTCGTGCGCAGGCGATATAGGCGACGTCGGTATAGATCTTGCGGGTATAGACCGGATAATCGTCAAGACCATCCAGCTGGGCGCGCTTGATCTCCGCATCCCAATAAGCGCCCTTGACGAGACGGATCATCATCCGCCGCCCGGAGCGGCGGGCGAGATCGATGATGTAATCCAGCACGAAGGGGCAGCGCTTGCCGTAGGCCTGCACGACGAAGCCGAGTCCGTTCCATCCGCCGAGCTCGGGGGCAAAGCACAGCTCTTCGAGAAGATCGAGCGAAAGCTCCAGCCGGTCTGCCTCCTCGGCATCGATGTTGAGGCCGATATCATAGGACTTGGCGAGCGCGGCGAGCGCCTTGACCTTCGGCAGCAGCTCGCCCATCACCCGGCCGGCCTGCGCTCTCACATAGCGAGGATGCAGGGCCGAGAGCTTGATCGAAATACCGGGGCCGTCATAAATGCCGCGCCCATGCGCCGCCTTGCCGATGGCGTGGATCGCCTTCTCGTAATCCTTGAAATAGCGCTCGGCGTCTGCTGCAGTTGTCGCCGCCTCACCCAGCATATCGTAGGAATAGCGGAACCCCCGGGCTTCCAGCGGACGAGCGCGCTTCAGCGCCTCCTCGATCGTTTCGCCGGTGACGAACTGCTCGCCCATCATACGCATGGCCATATCGACGCCACGACGGATCACCGGCTCCCCGGCGCGCGCGATCAGCCGCGTCAGCGCCGCCGACAGGCTGCGGTCGTTGACCGTCGAGGTAAGCTTGCCGGTGACGACGAGACCCCAGGTGGCGGCGTTGACGAACATGGATTTGCCGCCGCCGATATGCGAGGTCCAGTTGCCCTCGGCGATCTTGTCGCGGATCAGCGCATCGCGGGTATCCGTATCGGGAATGCGCAGCAGTGCTTCGGCAAGGCACATGAGCGCCACGCCTTCCTGGCTGGAAAGCGAGTATTCCTGAACCAGCCCTTCGACGCCGGTGCCCTTGTGCTTGGCGCGCAGCGCCTCGATCAGCGTGCGGGCGGTGCTGCGGATGTCATAACGCTTCGCCTCGGAAACGCGCGCGGCCGCAACAAGCGGCGGCAGGCATTCGGTTTCCGGGCGGCGATAAGCGGCGGTGATTGCCTGGCGAAGCTCGGATTGCGGCCGGATCGGCGGCGCGAAGGCGGCGAATGGCGCGCCCTCGTCGGGATCATTGGAGGATGCGGGGTCGATCGCTGCGTTCAACATGGGAGTCCCTGATCAAAGAATGTTTCGTCTAACGGATAAATGGAACACTGGGGTCGTCATCCCAGAGCGCATCATCCATAAAAGCGGGCCCGGAATATTCCGTCTCGCGAAGCGGGCGCGTATCCGGCTTGTCGCGCTTGACGATGAATGCCGCCGCAACCGCTCTTATCGCCACCGGCCTATAGTGAACGAGCAAGTCGGGTTTCCGATCGTCATCAGCTTGTTTCTCATGCATCCGTGATCCCCCTTTGGTGCGACGACGCTGCCGATCCCGGCAATGCGCCAGGCGCTCGCGCCTTCCTCCCATTGCCGACGCATAATCTACCACAGCCATAAATCGCGATCTCACTTGATTTTAGCGGTTTTCAAGCTGTATGAACTTATGAAATGATCAACGAGAGTTCAAATGGCCACAGAACCGGACGTCTTTAGTGAATTGGACCAGTTCGACAGAAAGATCCTAGCGGCGCTGGCCGAGGACGGCAGACTGTCGATCACCGATCTGGCGGCACGTGTCGGCCTCTCGAAGACGCCCTGCCAGCTCCGCTTCAAGCGGCTGATCAACGACGGCTACATCGAAGGCTTCAAGGCCGTCCTCAATCCGGCGAAAATGCAGCTCGACCACATCGCTTTCGTCGAGGTGAAACTTTCCGATACCCGCGAGGCGGCGCTGAAAAGCTTCAACGAGGCCATCAAGAAGATCAGGGAAGTCGAGGAATGCCACATGATCGCCGGCCGGTTCGACTATCTCCTGAAGATCCGCACCCGCGATATCGGCCGCTACCGCCGCGTCCTCGGCGAACGCATCTCAACCCTGCCACATGTAGCCAACACGTCGACCAACGTCGCGATGGAGACGATCAAGGAAGGCTGGGACAAATTTGGGTCGACTCTTTCGTGAATCTGGTAGGTGGATCGCGGCTACCAAGCGATGGGCAACACGGATCAAATACGAGGGCGATGGCGGCGAGAGACTTATGAGAATGACTCTAGTCGAAGCGACCTTTGCGATCGCTACGATCCGAAGCAGTCCTCGGACCGAAAGAATAATGCATTGCATATGACCCGCGGAAACTCACCCAGCATAGGCGAAATAAACCTTGCCCTGGCGCGGATCAACGATTGTGACACTGCCGCCCTCCCCGTAGGAGTAAAACGATCCGCTTGACTGGATTGACTGGTTGGCTTCGTGATCGTGCCCTTCAATCGGGATCAAGAAGCCGTACTTTTCCAGATATTCAAGTATCGTAGGAGGGTGGCGCCGTATACGGCCTGTTGCCAGCATTTCCGGATCATCGTCGTAGGGGTGCCAACGACTTATGGCAGCCTGATTGCTACCGTCATCGACAGGTGTTTCAAACCACGCTCCTTTTGCTCCCGAAAGCATATCGCCCAGTTGGCTCCCCTGCTTGCGTGCCCAGTCCGCGCTGTCATTGGTCAGTCTGTAGACAACGAAACCGGTCTCGTTGTCCCCCGGCATAAATCCGACGCCCCAAGATTCTTCCAGGCGATATTCGATCTCCGCCACTTCGAGTGGTTCGGGAACCCGTGCGAGAATGTAATTTCGCTCATGAATTTTGAAGGCCAGGCAGGGCAATGCAATACTCCCAAGACCAAAAGCTATGATGAGAGTTCTCAGGAAGAGCTGGTCAGGTCGCGTCCGTCGCCAAAGGCGGCGCAGCCCAAGAAAGAGAATTGCGATAGCGGCTATGAACAGCAAGGCGCAAATGGCGAGCGCGCCTAATATAACAACGAAGAGATTCATGCGCGCTCGCAGGTCGCTGAGGAAATGATAGGAAGTTTCGAAAGGCGTGCGGACATTGAAGTTGAGTATGCCTAACAACGTTCTATAACGGAGGCAATGTCCGTTTACGGCGCGTTGCCGCCGATTGCCTTATCCCCAAGTCATCGGGGACGGTCTTGCTTTCGTAACGGAGGCAACGAACCGCTAGAGCCAGATGCATATTCGGCGGCCGGAGCTAAGAATTCAAGATGAGGAACAGGATGGACCACGCCAGTCGTTCGCAAGCATCAGCAAGCGAAGATCAGGAAGCCCGCCGGCTACAATATCTTCCGTGGGAGCGTATCTCGTCGGACCTCGATCATCCCGCTCACCTCGCCCGCAAAGCCGCGCTCCGGCGATCATGCGCCGCCGCGCTCGCCGAGACCTCTTATATCGCCGAGAATGCCGCGATCTTCACCGAAAGCCTGACGATGGGCGAGCGGTCGTGGATTGCGGGCCACGCGCTGGTGCGCGGCGAAGTGATCCTCGGCGATGATTGTTCCATCAATCCCTATGCCTGCGTTTCCGGCAAGGTGACGTGCGGCAATGGGGTCCGCATTGCCTCGCATACGTCGATCGTCGGCTTCAATCATGGCTTCGACGATCCTGATCTGCCCATACACCGCCAGGGCGTCGTCAGCCTCGGCATCGTCATCGGCGACGATGTATGGATCGGCGCCAATTGCGTGATCCTCGACGGCGTCACGATTGGGAACGGCGCCGTCATCGCTGCCGGGGCGGTTGTCACCGGGGACATTCCCGCGATGGCGATTGCCGGCGGTGTGCCTGCCCGAGTGTTGCGCAGCCGAGGCTCGGCGGCCAGGAAATCGAGCGCGGGAGATGTCGAAGACCAATTGGTCAGCCTAGGGCAGAAGGCGAATGAGCAATGGCCGGATATTCTCTCTCTTTGGAAAAAGGCCGAATCCTATGAATCGCTGGAAGCGGACGGCGTGAAGAGACCGGCGATCCGGCATCTGTGCGACGCGATCGAAATCGCCGCCGGCTTCGGCCAACTGCCGCCGGGCCTCGATCAGTCGGAGACCGTGGAGCGCCTGCAAAGCCTGCAAGACCGGGAGACCGGCCTTTTTCCGGAAGAATATGCGCCTGCACATGGGACGCTGCTGAGGGATGATCCGAAGGCGCTCTACAACGTCCTTTCGGTCGGTTATGCGCTTGAACTGCTCGGCTCGAATCCGCGGCACCCTGTCCGCGCGGTCGAGCTCGACGCCGCAGGGCTCGACGCGTGGCTGAGCGCCCTGCCCTGGCAAAGCCGGGCGTGGCATGCCGGCAGCGTGGTCGATGTCATCGGCACCGCCATCTATTTCAACGCCAGGTATTTCGGCATCCGGCAATCACGCCAGGCGCTGTTCGAATGGTTGAACCGCAATGCCAACAGCGTCTCCGGCCTATGGGGCGAGCCGACGGTGCTGGAGGGATGGCTCCAGCCGGTGAACGGTTTTTATCGCCTGACGCGCGGCACCTACGCCCAGTTCGGCGCAGCACTTCCGCATCCGCACGCCGCGCTCGAAACGGTTCACCTCAACTATCGTAACCACAAGGGTTTTGTCGGCGCGAAGTATAATGCCTGCAATCTGCTCGATACGATCCATCCCCTGCTGCTGATTGCCCGGCAAACCGATTGCCGGCGGGCCGACGGCGAGGCGATTGCCCGCAATCTCATAACAAGAGCCCTGGACAGATGGCGGGACGGCGAGGGCTTCCCCTTCGCCGACGGCGCCGAGCCGAGCCTGCAGGGAACGGAGATGTGGCTTTCGGTCATTCACCTCTCAGCCGATTTTCTCGGCCTTGCGGATCACTTCGCCTTCGTCCCCAAGGGCGTGCATCGGACGGCAACGCCCGGGCTCGGCCTGTGATCAACCATGCAGCGATGCCGTCAGCCAGGCGGCGGCGAGATTGCGGGCATTGCTGCGCTTGGCTTTGACCGGCACGATTACATTGTAGCGATCTTCGGCGGCAAGTTCGCTTGCCTCGGCGCTCACCAGGGTTCCGTCTTCGAGGAACGTGCCGATCAGCATGCGCCATCCGAGCGCGATCCCCTGCCCCGCGCGCGCGGCGGCGATGGTTTCGGTATAGTGGTTGAAGCGAAGCGATGGCTTGACCTCGATATTGGCGCCGGTGAGCGATACCCATTGCGACCAGCTGTACCAGGAACGGTCGAGAACGTCGGTTTCGATGAATTCGTCGGTTGAGCCCAGCGGGCCATTTCCGCGACGCTTGAGATAATCTGGTGAGCAGACAGGGGTAATGACGTCGCCGTGCGACGCGATCACCGTTCCGTCGCTGAAGGGCGGCATGCCGTAGCGGATGGCCACGTCGATCTCTCCGTCGTCGAGCGCGATCGGGTTGTCCTGGGAAATCACCCGCACGAGAATTCCGGGATTCACCCGGCGGAACTCCGCCAGCCGGGGCAGCAGCCAGAAGGACGAGAAGGCGACGGTCGCCCCAATCGTCACCACGTCCTGGCTGCGCGACTGCATTGCTTCCACGCTCTCGGCGATATCCGCGAAACTCTTGGCGAGCGTCGCGCCGAGGCTGATGCAGGCTGCAGTCGGCTCAATTGCCCGGTGCTTGCGCACGAACAAGGGCTGGCCGAACTCCGCCTCCAGCAAGGCGATCTGCCGGCTGACCGCCGCCTGGGTGACACCGAGCTCGGTCGCGGCCGTGGTGAAGCTCTTTCTGCGCAGAACCGCTTCCAGCGTCACCAGTGCCGTCAGCGAGGGGAGCCGCCGTCGAAACTGCATCTCGAACCCTTTTCACATGAGAAAATATTATGCAAGCGTAATTTTTTATGGCGTTGAAACCCTGTAACTGCAAGGGCAATTTAGGGAAACTCTCACATAAGAGGTTCTCATGCTGAACAAGCTTCCATCTTCGATTTCGGCCCTTCTCGACGCCCGTGCCGACGGTCATTCTCTGCCGGCCGGCCTTTACACCAGGGAAGATGTGTTCGAAGCGGACATCGACGTCTTCTTCCACAAGCACTGGATTTGCGTCGGCCTCGACTGTGACGTTCCCGAGCCCGGCGACGCAACGGTGATCGATATCGGCAAGACGAGCCTGATCCTCCTGCGTGACGACGACGGCGAAATTCGCGTCCTGCACAATGTCTGCCGCCATCGCGGCTCCCGCCTTCTCAATCCGGGCAAGACGATCGTTTCGAAGCTCGTCTGTCCCTACCACACCTGGACCTATGAACTGACGGGCGAACTCAGCTACGCCCCTCATATGGGCAAGGATTTCGACAAGAACTGTCACGGCCTTAAGCCGGTTACCTTCAAATCGATCGGCGGCCTGATCTACGTCTGCCTGTCCGACAATCCGCCCGAGGACATTGCCGGCCTCGAAAAGGCGATGGCCGAGCGTCTCGCTCCCTATGACATCCGCAATGCCAAAATCGCCCACCAGACCGACGTCATCGAGGATGGCAACTGGAAGCTGACGATGGAAAACAATCGCGAATGCTACCATTGCTCCGCCAACCACCCCGAACTCTGCGTCTCCTTTGTCGATCTCGACTTCGGCTTCGATCCGGAGACGCTGAGCCCCGAAGATCGTGAGCAGGCGGAAGAGCATTTCCGGCTTTACGAGGAGCGCACGCAGGCATGGGAGGCCGACGGCTTTCCCTCGGCTGCCATCGAGCAGCTCACCGACTGCGCCACAAACTTCCGCACGCAGCGGCTGATCATAGCAGGCGCCGGCGAATCCCAGACCCACGACGCCACCGCAGCCTCCTCCAAGCTGCTCGGGCAGATGACCCGCAAGGATCTCGGCGACACGCATCTCTGGGGTCATAACAGCTGGAACCACTTCATGGGCGACCATGCGGTTGTCGCAACCGTCATCCCGCTTTCGGCGGGCAAGACGCTGGTGCGCACTAAATGGCTGGTCCACAAGGATGCCGTCGAAGGGGTCGATTACGATCTCGACAAGCTGACGGATGTCTGGATCGCAACGACGGATCAGGACGCCAATCTCGTCGCGCGTTCCCACGCCGGCACGCTCGATCCCGCTTATCAGCCGGGCCCCTATTCCCGCTTCTCCGAGACGAACCTCGACAAGTTCGCCACCTGGTACATCGATCGGATGCGCGCCCATGGATACTAGAAGCCCACAGGTATCGATCAGAAAGGCTGCCCCCGCCGCGCTCTGGAACCCCGAGGAAGACGACACGCTCGTCTGCCTCGACGTCCAGCAGGAGACCCATGACGTCAAGACCTTCACCTTCGCATCGCCCGAGGGAAAGCGGTTCGCGTTCAAGGCGGGGCAGTATTTCCTGTTCGACCTCGATCATAATGGAGAGGCCGAAAGCCGCTGTTACAGCATCTCCTCCTCGCCGCATCGCACCAACGCTTTTTCGGTAACGGTGAAGCGCGTTCCCGGCGGCAAGATCTCCAACTGGCTGCACGACACGCTGGTTGCGGGGGCATCGGTCAAGGCGAACGGCCCACTCGGTCATTTCGTGCGATCCGGTACGAGCCAAAAGCTCCTGCTGCTCTCGGGCGGCTCCGGCATCACGCCTGTCATGTCCATTCTGCGTGAGATCGCCGACAGTTGCGACCCCGCCGATGTCGTCTTCATGCACGCCGCACGCACGCCGCAGGATCTGATTTTCCGGGACGAGCTTGCCTGCATCGCCCGTAGGCTAAGAGGCCTTCGGCTGCACTTTCTGCCCGAGACCGTCGCGGGCGAAGCATCCTGGCCAGGGCTATCCGGCCGTATTTCGGCGGAGTATATGCGGCTTGCCGTTCCCGACATCGTCGAGCGCAGCGTGATGTGCTGCGGCCCGGCGCCGTTCATGGCGGCGGCGCGCGGCATCGCTGGCGAACTCGGCGTACCCGCCTCGAACTATGTGGAGGAAAGCTTCGACGCCGCTGTCATCGACGAACCTGAGGTCCCCGCCGTTCAGGAAGCGGCTATCAAGGTCTTTCAGGTTAGCTTCGCCAAGCAGGCCCGCAGCATCGAGGTCTCCAGCGACCAGAGCGTGCTTTCCTGCGCCAAGAAAGCGGGCGTCCGGATTCCATCCTCCTGCGCGAACGGCGTCTGCGGCACCTGCAAGTCGAAGCTGACGTCCGGCACGGTCGACATGAACCACAATGGCGGAATCCGCCAGAGGGAAATCGACGCCGGCTTCTTCCTGCCCTGCTGCTCAAAGCCGCTCAGCGATCTGATCATCGAGCGCTGAGCGACACTCCCTGGTCACGACGAATGGCGCGGCTGGACAGCTTCCCCTGGGAGAATATCTGATGCTCGCTATGTTCAGTGCGCTCTCGCAGCTGCCGCGCGATGCTGCGAGGGCGTCTGCCCGAATGTGCGCTTGAACGTCCTCGTGAATTGCGAGGCGTTTTCGAAGCCGACATCGAGCGCGATCTCGATCAGCGGCGCCTTCGACTGGGCAAGGATCGATTTTGCCCGCTCCATGCGAACCCGATTATAGGCCTTGGCGGGAGACATTCCCGTCTTCTCGATGAAGATCCTCTCCAGCTGCCGTCTTGAAAGCCCGACCATGGCGGCAAGCTTCTCGATCGGCATGCTGCCGTCGACGAACTGCTCCATCGTGATCATCGCCGCCTTGACGCGGGCGTCGTCATAATCGTCATAGAGCGGACGCCGGGGCTGAATGTCGGCCGGAGCACGGGCCTTCTCGATCTGCAGCACTTCAAGCGCATTCCGTTCGGCATCGCGGCTGATGTATTTCCTGACCAGCAGCGCCGCCATATCGGCACTGCTGCTGCCGCCGGCGCAGGATCCGCGCTGGCGATCGAGATTGAAGAGCCGGTCGGAGCGAACGGCGAGATCGGGAAAGCGCTCGCGGAACTCCTTATAATGCAGCCAGCTGACGCAGGATTCATGCCGCTTCATCAGGCCCGCGGCGGCAAGGATGAACGTACCGGTGCACACGCCGATCAGCGGCACCTTCTTGGCATCCGCCTGCTTGAGGAAGGTGATGGTCTGCTGATCGACGGGGTTCTCCACGCTCAGAAGGCCGCCGACGACGGCGATATAGTCGAAGCGCGTGGGATCGACGAAGTCAGACGTCGGAGCGACCTGGACGCCACAGCTCGAGGTGATCAGATGCCGCGTGCTGCCGATCACCTGCCAGTCGGCAAGCACTCTTCCGGAACGGTCCTGCTCGTCGCTGGCTAGCCGCAGCGTATCCACGAACAGCGCAAAGGCGGACAGCGTGAACGACCGCGACAGAACGAATCCGACCTTGAGCCGGGCGGCGGGCTTTGCGGCGCCGTCTGCCTGCCGATGCTGCCCGGGTCGCATATTCATCTCATCACCGTTCCTAAATGCGCTCATCTGATCTGAAAACCGTGCGCCAGCGGATCGCGGTCGTCAACAAAAATGGTGTTGTGGCCGATGACCCGCGCCCAGCCTCCGATACTCGGGAGGACGCCGCGATAAGGCCCGATGTTTGCATCGGCCTCCACACGGCCTTCGAAGATGGTTCCGATCAGGCTTTCATGACGGTAGCTCGACCCGACGGTAAGCCGTCCCTTGCCATGCAGCTGGGCCATGCGCGCCGATGTGCCGGTGCCGCCCGGCGAGCGATCTATCGCCTTCTCGCCGTAGAAGACCGCGCAGCGCCCGTCCGACACGTCGTTCACGGGGCCGTCACACCAGATCGCGTGATGCACGCCCGATATCCTGGCATCGTCGGGATGAACGGGATTGCAGATATCGGCAAGCGCTGTCCTGAGCTTCTGGCTGCAGCCGACGATGTCGGATGCGCTCATGCCGCCGAGTCCGCTCCAGTTCTCCTGCGGCTCGACGACTGCATAATAGTTACCGCCATAGGAAATATCGACGCGCAGGCGACCCATTCCGGGCACATCCACCGCGACATCGGCGTCATGAAGATAGCTTGCGACATTGTGGAGACGGACGGAATCGACATATCCATCCCTCTCCTCATAGGTGACGTCGACCCTGCCCGCCGGCGTTTCGATCGCAACCTTTCCCGGCTCGCGCGGCTTGATCAGGCCTTCCTCGATCGCGGCGGTCACGGTGCCGATGGTGCCGGCGCCGCACATCGGCAGGCAGCCGCTTACTTCGATGAACAGCACGGCGAAGTCGCAATCGGGCCGATAGGCGGGATAGATGATCGAACCCGACATGATGTCATGCCCCCGCGGCTCGAACATCAGCGCCTTGCGCACCCAGTCATGGTCACGGACGAAGATCTCGCGTCGTTCGCCCATGGGCACGTGCGGCAACAGGGGGCCGCCGCCAGCAACGAGACGAACCGGGTTGCCGCAGGTGTGCGCATCGATGCAGAAGAAGCTGTGTCTCATTCCACCATCTCCTTGCTCATCTCGCCTTCGGCAGACTGCCGCGGTCGAGCAGGCCGCGAGACAGCCGGTCGAGCAGAAGAGCGACTGCGACGATCGCCAGGCCTGCTCTCAGGCCGAGCCCCAACTCCATGCGCGTCAGGCCCCGCGTCACTTCCGCGCCGAGACCGCCTGCGCCGACGAGGCCGGCGAGCACCACCATCGCAAGCGACAGAAGGATGCATTGATTGAGACCGACGAGCAGTGTCTGCTTGGCGAGCGGAATTTCGATCTTCCAGAGGATCGAGCGGGGCGGTGCGCCGATGGCGCTGCCGAGCTCGAGGAACACCTTCGGCACCTGATTGAAGGCCAGCGTCGTCAGTCGCAGCATCGGCGGAATGCCATAGACGATGGTGGCGATAATGGCCGGCACCCGTCCGAGGCTGAAGATCATCACCGCCGGAATGAGATAGACCCATGGCGGCACGGTCTGCATCACGTCGAGAATCGGGCGAACCACCGCCTCCAATGTCTTGTAGCGCGAACAAAGCACGCCGATTGGGAAGGCAATGAGGACGGAAATCACAACGGCGACGGTCACAAGAGCAAGCGTCTGCATCGACGCCGTCCACAGCCCGACAAGCAGGCAGAAGCCGAGGCAAAGGCCGGCGAGGATCGCGGCGCGCAGGCTGACTGCGAAGAATGCCAGCAGGACGACGATGACGATCAGCGCATAAGGCGGCACGAAGAGCAGTGCCGTCTCGATTGCCGACAGGACCGTTTCGACCACGGTGCTGATGGCCGCAAACAGCGGATGAAGATTGGTGTTGAGCCAATCGACGGCTGGGGCTAGGAAGGCGCCCGGCGAAAACTGCAGGATCGCAGGATTCATGACTTCCTCCCTGTTCCCAGGCGGGCAGCACTCTGGGTTATCCGGTCAATCACCATGGTCAGTACCACGATTGCGATCGCGGCATTGATCGAGGTCGCGATATCGAGCGTCCTGATCGCGCCATAGATCGTCTCTCCGAGCCCGCCGGAGCCGACGATGCCGGCGATGACGACCATACCGAAAGCCATCATCAGGCTCTGGTTGATACCCGCCATGATGCTCGGCAGCGCAAAGGGAAGACGGATCTTGAAGAACATTTTCGCCGGCGTCATCCCGAGTGCCTCTCCGAGTTCGATGAATTCCTTAGGCGTCATGCGGATGCCGAGAGAGGTCAGGCGGATGGCCGGCGGCACGGCGACGATCACGGTGGCGATCAGCGCCGTCGCCGGCCCGTAGCCGAGCAAGGCGATCGCCGGCAGCAGGTAGATGTAGGGTGGCATGGTCTGGATGAGATCGAGGCCCGGCTCCATGAAGCGATCGAGAGCCGTGAAGAAGCCGGCGGCAATGCCGACCGGAATGCCGATCGCCAGGGCGATCGTGGTGGCGGTCAGGACCAGAGCCAGCGTGCTCATCGTCTCCGGCCACAGCCCCATCGAAAAACAAAGCGCCAGCGCGACGCCGCTCAGCAGCGCGAACCAGACATTGACCAGCCGCCAGCCGATCAGCGCCACAATGACGGCGACCACGTAAAACGGCGGAAGCTCCAGCAGCCAGAGGATCCCGTCATAGAGACCCTCGAGAAGCTGTCTGATGTAGTCAAACAGGAATTCCCCGTTGTCGCTCACCCACTCGAGCGCGGAGTCCGTCCATTCGTCGAAAAGATCGGTGAAGGCTGAACTGTCCATGTCAATCAGCTCCCTGGGTCACGCCGCCGTCAGATCGGGGGCGGAGGTTCCCTTGACACCCATCAAGAGGCTGCGCGGTGTAACGACGCCCACGACTCGATCGTTATCGACGACGGCAATGGCGTCGCGGTCCGATTGCATCGTCAGGGAGATAAGCTCGTCGATATCGGCATCCGGCGTCGTGCGCGCAAGCGACGCGATATCGGAATTCGCAGCGCTCTGCTGGAATTCGGCAACGCTGCGCATGACGGAATGCGCCTTGATCAGATGCAGGCGGGAGATGCCGGCGACGAACTCGGCGACATAGGAGTCGGCCGGGTTGAGGATGATTTCCTCGGCCGTGCCGGTCTGAATGATGACACCGTCCTTCATGATGGCGATGCGGTCGCCGATGCGGATCGCCTCGTCGAGATCATGGGTGATGAAGACCGCGGATTTGCCGAGCGCTTTCGTCAGCTGGCGGAATTCGTCCTGAAGCTGGCGCCGGATCAGCGGGTCAAGCGCGCTGAACGGCTCGTCCATCAGAATGATCTCGGGGTCGGAGGCAAGCGCGCGGGCAAGCCCGACGCGCTGCTGCATGCCGCCGGAGAGTTCGCTGGGATAGCGGCTCACCCAGTCGGCGAGGCCGACTTTCTCGAGGGCGGCGGCGGCGGTCTTGTTTCGCTCCGCCTTCGCGATGCCTTGGACTTCGAGGCCGAAGGCCGCATTTTCCAGAACTGTCCGGTGCGGCAGCAAAGCGACGCTCTGAAACACCATGCCGATATTCTTGGCGCGCATCTGCCGGAGGTCGACCGGCGACAGGCTGGCGAGATCACGCCCCTTGACGAGAACCTTGCCGGAACTCGGCGTAATCAGCTTGTTGAGCAGGCGAATGAGCGTCGATTTTCCGCTGCCCGACAGCCCCATGATGCAGAAGATTTCGCCGCGCCGCACCTGAATGCTCGCATCCGAGACGCCGACGACGCAATTGAACTCCTGCAGGACCTCTTTCTTGCCGAGACCACGCTCCTTGATCGACTTCATCGCCGCAGCGGACTTGCCCCCGAAGACCTTCCAAAGGGACTGGCAGTCGATCAGGACATCCTCGGCATCGATATTGACGGTTTTCATGGCGATCCCCTTTGAGCCAATGGCGCTGGCTTCTCATTAGGTTTCAAGATGGCCGCCCGACGGATCGGGCGGCCACGAGGTGCTCACTTCTTCTTGATGTTTTCCCAACGCTTGATCAGGTCGGCGTGGGTGCCGATCCAATCCTGCACTGCCTGGTCCATGGTCTTGCCATCCTTGACCGCGCCGTTAATGGCGGTGATATCGGCGATCGGCACGTAGACACTGGCCATGACCTCGCGGGCATGCGGGTATTCCTCGGAGAAGCCCTTATGGCCGATCCAGTAGTAGCTCTGCGGCGGCGGGAAGACGCCCTTCGGATCCTTGAGGTACTTGACCTCGTACTTCTGAACCATCCAGGACGGCTCCCAGATGGTGACCGCAATCCACTCCTGGCGATCGTAAGCGGATTTCAGCGCCGCCGTCATCGCAGCCGTGCTGCCTTCGACGAGCTGGAGCTTGAGGCCATATTCCTTGACCGCATTCGAGGTATCACGCATCAGGCCGGCGCCCGGTTCGATGCCGATGATCTTGCCACCGAACTTGTCAGCGTTTTCATTGAGCTGTTCGAGCGAGTCGATCGGAACATACTTCGGGACGGCCACGCCCTGATAGAGGCCGTGTGACACCGGGGAAATCTTTTCCAGGCGGTTCTTGTTCTTGTCCCAATAGTCCTGAGCGACGTAGTCGGTTTGCGAGGTGAGTGCCTGGATGTCGCCCTTGGCAAGGGCGGCATAGGCAATGCCCCATTCGGAGAATTCAGTGACCTTCACGGTGTAACCGGCATCTTCGAGAACCTTCTTGGTGATACCGGTGATGGGGGTCAGGTCTTCCCATGCCATCGTTCCCAGATTGATCGTCTTCTCTTCCGCGCGGGCAGGCAGGATGCTGATCCCAATCACCGCAGCGGCGCAAAGCGCCTTCCACAAAGTCTTCATTGTTGTTACTCCTGGTTTTCGTTCCCATTCTCATTGAAGCCTGCGGACGGCAGTCTTCATATTGCGCCGGCCGAGGGATCATCCCTCGCGGCCGGCTCGCAATTCCTGAAAGCGGATGACCGAGTTGATGCCGAGCCATGCGATGGGCTCGGGCGGCAGTCTCGTCGGTTTCGGCTGGTTCTTGTATTTGTCGAGCTCGGGGCTTGCGGCTCCCGTCGCAAGATCTGCCGCCATCATGCCGGCAAAGGTACTCTTGACGGTGCCGAGACCGTTTTCGCAGCAGGCGGAAAAGAGCCCTTCCTCGACCTCACCGAACGCCGGCACATGATTTCGGCTGAGGCAGAGTGCACCCGCCCAGCTGTATTCCATCGGAAGGCGCTCCAGCCCCGGAAACCGGACATCGAACGAGCGGCGCTGCTCGGCCGCAATGCCGGCGACCCGCTTCTCCGATACTTTGAGGCTCGGGTCGTAGGTGAACCTGGTCCTGACGACGATCCGCGAACGCCCGTTCTTGGTGATCTTGCGCACCGTAGCGCCCATCGGATCGGCCGGCAGCAGCGCCCAGCGATCGACGCCGGTGACGTCGCCGCCGAATTCGTTCTGGGAAAAGGCCGATGTCATCGACGCATAGGTGAAGATGTGCATCAGCCGGCCTCGGAAGTGGCCGAAGCTCTGAATATGGCCGTTTACACCCAGAATGACCCTGGGCGCAGATACGGAACCGCGCGCGGTCTTTGCCTTCCAGGTTCGGCCCTCGCGCGCAAGCTCCAGAACCGGCGAATGCTCGTGAATCGCGACTTTCGAAGAAAGCCCGTGTGCCAGGCCGCGAATATAATCGGCGGGCTGGATCATCACGGCACCGGGCGTATAGAGCCCGCCGAGATAGTGACGCGAGCCTGTCATTTCCCGCATCTGATCGGCGTCGAGAACGCGATGTTCCTCGCCGATCTTTTCGAGCGACTTCCGGTAGTTGTCGTTGAGCCCCAGCCCCCGCTCGGAGGCTGCGGCATTCACCTTGCCCGCCGGATCGAATGTCTCTGCGGACAGGCCGTATTCGGCTGCGGCATCGGCGGCAAAGGAGATCGCCAGACGGTTCTGGCGAATCTCGTCCTTCGTCGCCGCTTCGTCGGCGACCGAATACTCGCCCGAGGACAGATTATGCGGCACGTCGATCATGAAGCCGGAATTCCTTCCGGCCGGACCCTTGGCGAGTTCGCGGGCCTCCAGGACGACGATTTTGTCTTGGGGCCGCGATCGCAAGAGGCGGCGTGCCGCCGACAGACCGGCAAATCCGCCGCCGATGATCAGCCAGTCTGCGGTAATGTCGTGTTCAAGCGCCGTTACGGGAAAGGCACGTTCGCTGGTCGCCTCCCACCCCGAAACACCGGTGTCGGTCGGCAGGTGCTTGATCACACGGCGGCTCATCGGATCGTCTCGTCCACCGACCGTTCGGATATGTCGATCCAGATGGTCTTGAGCTCGCAGTAATTGTCGTGGGCGAAGACCGATTTGTCGCGACCGCCGAAACCGGACTCCTTATAGCCGCCGAAGGGGGTCGAGGCATCGCCCTCACCGAAGCAATTGACGGTGACGAGGCCGGCGCGGATATCGCGGGAGAGCCGAATCGCGTTGCGCAGACTGCCGGTATAGATCGACGCGGTCAGGCCGTAATTGGTATCGTTGGCAAGTGCGGTAGCCTCGGCCAGGTTTTCGAAGGTGGTGACCGAAAGGATCGGTCCAAAAATTTCCTCCTGGAACAGCCGGCTCTTCGGCGTGACGCCATCGACAACGGTCGGCTCGATAAAGGCCCCCTCATAGGTCTCACCGCCATGGGCGAGCGAGAGTTTCTCGGTCTTCACATCATCGAGGAAGGATTTCACCTTCTCGAAATGGGTCTTGCTGACGAGTGCACCAATACGGTTTTCCGGGTTCAGCGGATCGCCCGTCTTCCATTCGCGCATATAGGCGCCGATGCGTTGCAGCAGTTCGTCCTTGATGCTGGCATGGACGATCAGGCGCGACGTGGCCGAGCAATTCTCGCCCATGTTCCAGAAGGCGCCGTTGACCACCTGCTCGGCAACGAGATCGAGGTCTTCCGCATCCGCCAGCACCACCGCCGGGTTCTTGCCGCCGCATTCGAGCACGACCTTCTTGAGGTTGGAGTCCGCGGCGTAACGCAGGAAGCGGCGGCCGGTCGGCGTCGACCCGGTGAAGGCCACCATATCGACGTCCATGTGCAGGCCGATCGGTTCGCCAACCTCCCGGCCGGAGCCGGTAACGACGTTGAACACACCAGCCGGAATACCCGCCTCATGGGCAAGCTCGGCGACGCGCAGCGTCGTGAGCGTCGTTTCCTGCGCCGGCTTGACGATGACCGAGCAGCCGGCGGCGAGCGCCGGACCGATCTTCCAGGCCAGCATCAGCAGCGGGAAGTTCCACGGCAAAACACAGCCGACCACGCCGATCGGCTCGCGCACCACCATGGCCAGCGCATTGGCGCCGACATTGTTGGTGTTGTCATAGAGCTTGTCGATGAGCTCGGCGTGCCAGCGGATCGTATGAATCGTATCGGGAACGTCGACCGTCTGGCATTCGCGCACCGGCTTGCCGCTGTCGAGGCTTTCCAGAACGGCGAGTTCGTGCCTGTTCTGCTCCATGAGCTTGGCAAGCTTCAAGAGCACTTCCTTACGCTCACCCGGCGAGCGAAGGCGCCAGCGTCCGTCGTCGAACGCGTCCTTCGCCTTCTCAACGGCGAAGTCGACGTCGCTGGAATCGCAGGCTGCGATCTCGGCAAGGACCTCACCCGTCGCCGGGTTGGTGGAGGTGAAGGTCTTGCCGGAATTTGCCGGACGGAATGCGCCGTCAATGAAAGCGTTGGTCGGAAGTTGAAGACCGGCGGCAATCGCCTTGTATTCGGCTGCGGTCAAGGGTTCATGCATTGGTTGGCTCCCGACGTGATCTGGCCGACCGTGCGCTTCAACGTGGAAACGACGGTCTGAAGGGTTCTTTTCTCTTCGGAGTTCAGTCCGCGCAGCGGCGCGCGTACCGGGCCGGCCGTCAGGCCGATGATCTCGCAACCGTGCTTGATCGACTGGACGAACTTGCCGCATTCTAGGAAATCCATCAGCGGTAGCATCGCGCTCATGATCGCCCGGCCCTTGTCGAAGTTCTTCTCGACGACGCAGGCCTCATAGAGGGCGACATGCTCGCGCGGCAGAAAATTGGAACCGGCGCAGACCCAGCTCTTCGCGCCCCATGCGAAGAATTCGAGCGCCTGGTCGTCCCAGCCGCAGGAGAGCGAAATGTGCGGGAACTTCCGAGCGAGCAGGTGAAGATTGCCCATGTCGCCGGAGCTTTCCTTGATGGCGACGACGTTCTTCGACTTGCCGACGCGAGAAAAATACTCCTCGCCCATCACCACACCCATCCGGGCGGGATAGTTGTAGAGCATGATCGGCAGGTTGGCCGCCCGATCGACCGTCAGCGCATGCACCGCATTCTCGCGTTCGGTCGGCAATGCGTATGGCGGCGACGACACCAGGATCGCATCCGCACCGATTTCCTTCGCCGACTTGGCGTATTCGACCGAATCTTCCGTGCGCGTGGCGCCGGTGCCGATGATGAGCGGCAGCCGCGTCCCGATGACTTCCTTCGCATAGGCGGCGAGCTCGTAACGTTCCTGGCTGCTCTGGGCGTAGTATTCGCCCGTCGAACCGCCGACAATGATGCCGTGGACGCCGGCCTCAATCAGCGACTCGAGCACGGCAGCGAATGCCGGCCGGTCGATCTGTCCATCCTGATCGAGCGGCGTCACCGCCGGTGTATAGATCCCCTCAAATTTCACGATGACTTCTCCAATAACTGCGTGGCCGGACCGCCAAGATGGGCATCCGCCTTAAGGCCTTGCGGGGCGATGAACATCTCCATGTTCTCGCGAGACAGTTCCCAGTGTTCGAAGACGAGGTCGACCACGGCGCTCTCGTCGTGAGCACCGAGAGCCTCGATGAACCCGTCATGATGGTCGACGGCAATTTGCAGCCGCCGCCGCATGTCATCGTTTCTCGGGCGGAAGAAGGTGTGGCCGATGCGTGCGTGGTCGATGAGCAGCCGGCCGAGGCTCGGCTGCAGGTAGTCATTGCCCGACATCTCACCGAAAATTTCATGAAAGCGATTGTTCTCCAGAACCATCGCCAGCGGGTCCTTAGTCTCGCTGGCGGCCCGGAACCGTTCCTGGGTCTGCCTCAGGTCGACAAGCTGCGCGGGCTTGAAGTTCTGCACGGCGAGACGGCCGATCGCCGCATAGATCATCGGCGCGACAAGGAAGAAATTGCGCAGCGTGGAGTGGTTCATCGGAATGACCCGCGCACCCCTGTTCTCGCGGATGTCGATATAGCCCTCGCCGGCAAGGCGACGAAATATGTCCCGCACCGGGGTGCGCGACAGCCCGTACTTCTCGCTCAGACTGACCTCGTCGAGATCAGCGTCCGGATCCAGCTCCATCGTCAGAATCTGGCGTTTCAGGTCTTCGTAGAGATTGCTCTTGGGTGTCTTCGCCATCGTCGATCTCCGGTCGCTTGTTGCTCTACGCCGGGGAAGATGACACGCCGCCCAGACAGAGTCAATAATTGTGTACTCTCTGTACACATTAATAATTCCTCGATTACACAATTTGCGAAGAGCATGTTTATGAGCGCGGACGATGATCAGTGTCCCGACGACAAGGGAGACTGTTGCCGCCGATAGCGGGAGGCTTGATGCCGCTGCTTATTTTCGGAAATGACGGGCATGGCAAAAGCTCCGCGGCGGCAGCCTTCGCGGAGTTCTTCTCATGGGTTGTCGTGGCAGGTGGGCTGGATTGGCTCCAGCCAAGGTCGATTACAGGACCTCAAGACGCCGGCCATCGCCGGAGGTTACGACATGCGGATGACGGCTGCATCCGGGGAGCGCCTGTTCGGCGCCCCCCGAAGAATTAGGCGGCCAGGACGCCGCTCTTTTTGGCGGTCCAGGTGGCGATATAGTCCATCAGGCCGGGCGAGAGGCAATCATAGGGCTCGAGGCCCGATGATTTCAGCTGCGCCCTGACGGCGTCCATCTTCGAAGGGTCGAAGCCGCTTTCGATGATCGACGACACGAAGGCTGCGAAGGTCGGCTTTGCCCAGCCGCCCTCCTGGAAGCGCTCCGGATGGACGAAGGACAACCCCTGGAAGGGATGCTCGCGCTCGACCGGTCCGTACATATGCACCCCGCACTCCTTGCAGGCATGCCGCTGGATCAAAGCTGCGGAATCGATGACTGCGAGCTTGTCGCTGTTTTCCAGCACCTCGACGCTTTCGGTCGGCGCGACAGCCACGAGCGAGAAGACCGCGCCTTTCGGCTTCCAGCACTTGGTGCAGCCGCAGACATGGTTGTGGGCGATTTCACCCTTGATCCTCACCTTGACCGGATTGCTTGCGCAGTTGCACACAAGCGTTCCGCCGGCGAAAGCAGCGTCAGTCGCTCGAAAGCCTGAATCCACTGCCGGATGTATGGCTATGCTGGTCATTGCTTCTCCTTCCCTCCCTGGCCGTTTGCGAAATGCCCGGCCGAGCTCTGCAACTAGTTTCCCAGCCTCTGCGCATGCCAGCGCAGATGGTCTTCCATGAATGTCGAAATGAAGAAGTAGGAATGGCCGTAGCCTTCCTGCATGCGAAGCTTGAGGTTGATATCAGCCGCCTCGCAGGCTTGCCTGAGCTCGTCGGGACGCAACCCGTCCTCCAGGAAGCTATCGGCAGTTCCCTGGTCGACGAGCAGTTCGGGAAAGCGATGCCCGTCTTCGATCAGCGAGCAGGCGTCATAGGCCCGCCAGGCCGCCTCGTCGGCACCAAGATATTTCCGCAGGGCCGGCTTCGACCAGCCGGAAACCGAGGGATGGCTGATCGGCGCGAAGGCCGAACAGCTGCGGAAGCGATTCGGGTTCTTGAGTGCGATCGTGATCGCGCCGTGTCCACCCATCGAGTGACCGAATATCCCCTGGCGGTCCATGTCGACCGGAAATTCCGCAGCAAGGAGCCGCGGCAGCTCGTCGACGATATAGCTGTACATGCGGTAATTGGCCGAATAGGGCGGCTCAGTGGCATCGACATAAAAGCCCGCACCCTTGCCGAACTGCCAGTTGTCGGCCTCATCGGCAACGTGGTCACCGCGGGGGCTGGTATCCGGGCAAGCGATGACCAGACCAAGTTCGGCGGCAAGCCGCCGATACTCGCCCTTGTCCATGACGTTGGCATGCGTGCATGTCAGGCCGGACAGATACCATAGAACCGGCAGTTTGCCCGCGCCGGCCTGCGGCGGCACGAATACCGCGAAAGTCATGTCGCAATCGCAGGCCTCGGAGCGTTCGACGTAGACGCCCTGAGTGCCGCCGTAGGACTTGTCGGTCGAGATCGTTTTCATTCTCAATACACCACCACGCCGCGGATGCTTTCACCCTTGTGCATCAGGTCGAAGCCCTTGTTGATGTCTTCGAGCGGCATGGTGTGGGTGATCATCGGATCGATCTGGATCTTGCCCTGCATGTACCAGTCGACGATCTTCGGCACGTCGGTGCGGCCGCGCGCGCCGCCGAAGGCGGTGCCCATCCAGTTGCGGCCGGTGACCAGCTGGAACGGCCGCGTCGAGATCTCCTGGCCGGCGCCGGCCACGCCGATGATGACCGATTTGCCCCAGCCGCGATGGCTGGCCTCCAGCGCCTGGCGCATCACCTTGGTGTTGCCGGTGCAGTCGAAGGTGTAGTCGGCGCCGCCGATCAGGTCGCCGCCCCGCTTGGTCATGTTGACCAGATAGGGCACGATGTCGTCGCCGACCTCCTTCGGATTGACGAAATGCGTCATGCCGAACTTCTCGCCCCAGGCCTTGCGATCCGGGTTGATATCGACGCCGATGATCATGTCGGCGCCGGCAAGCCGCAGGCCCTGAATGACGTTCAGGCCGATGCCGCCAAGGCCGAAGACGATCGCCGTCGATCCGACCTCGACCTTGGCGGTGTTGATGACGGCGCCGATGCCGGTGGTGACGCCGCAGCCGATGTAGCAGACCTTGTCGAAGGGCGCGTCGGGGTTGATCTTGGCGAGCGCGATCTCCGGCAGCACCGTGTAATTGGCGAAGGTCGAGCAGCCCATATAGTGATGGATCTTGTCCTTGCCGATCGAAAAGCGCGAGGTGCCGTCCGGCATCACGCCCTGGCCTTGGGTGGCGCGGATGGCGGTGCAGAGATTGGTCTTGCGCGACGTGCAGGAATAACACTCGCGGCATTCCGGCGTATAAAGCGGAATGACGTGGTCGCCCTTCTTGACCGACGTCACACCCGGGCCGACATCGACGACGATGCCGGCGCCCTCATGGCCGAGGATGGCGGGGAACAGGCCTTCCGGATCGGCGCCCGACAGGGTGAAATCGTCGGTGTGGCAGATGCCCGTCGCCTTGACCTCCACCAGCACCTCGCCGGCCTTCGGCCCCTCCAGCTGCACGGTCATCACTTCCAGCGGTTTTCCGGCCTGAACGGCTACGGCGGCGCGAACGTCCATTTGATAATCCTTTCTGTTGAATCATTTCGATAGCGAGATATGCAGAGCTACGACCTAGACATCGAAACGAGCTGCTTCCGCCTCATCCTCGTTATCCCGGCTCGACCTGACACCAGACCGCGAGAAGCGGCTGGGCCGTACATCTTATCGCAAAAGATTGCCCCGCATCATTCGCGAAAACTGTTCCGGTCGCGGCGGAAAACCATTGGGAATCGTCGAGGCAGATTTCGCCCGGCGAAAGCAGAATGAAGGCACGCGGTTGCGTCTGAACATGATCGGGAAAGCGCGTGTAGCGATCCATATAGATCACGCCCACCCGGAGATCGGCCCGCTCCTCCAGGCCGCCCGGACCGATCAGGACGGCGTGGGAGTGGGTGTTGCCGAAGTTCAGGCTGGCAAAGGGGCCGCTCCGGCCACGTCTCCACAGCAGTTTGTCGGCGAGACTTTTGAACTGGCCGGCGATCGCCTCATATTTTCGTCCGGATTTTGCCAGATGGCCAATGGCGTCATCCAGCCCTCCCGGCACGCCAGGAAGAGGGTCGCCCTCCGGCCGCACCTTGCCTGTCTTGAGCAGCCTCTGCAGCACCTTGCCGGCAACGAAACTGGCAACGGCGGGAGCCTCAGCCGACAGCATCAGTCCGCCGATATCGTTGAGGAATTCCTGCAGCGGCCGAGGACGCCTTTCCCTGCCGATGTCGTGCAGCCTGATATAGGCCGGCTTTTCCTCATCGTTCAGGAGAAGGTCGGCACCAGGTCTGATTGGACGTCCCACCGCTCGCGCCACGTTCGGTCTCCTCGCTCAGAGCGCCTTTTGCAATTCCGGCAGCGCGTCGAAGAGATCGGCGACGAGGCCGTAGTCGGCAACCTGGAAGATCGGCGCCTCCTCGTCCTTGTTGATGGCGACGATCACCTTCGAATCCTTCATGCCGGCCAGATGCTGGATGGCACCGGAGATGCCGCAGGCGATATAGAGATCGGGCGCCACCACCTTGCCGGTCTGGCCGACCTGCCAGTCGTTCGGGGCATAACCGGCATCGACGGCGGCACGGCTGGCGCCGACGGCAGCACCGAGCTTGTCGGCCACCGGCAGGATGACTTGCCTGAACTTCTCGGCCGAACCGAGTGCGCGGCCGCCCGAGATGATGACCTTGGCCGAGGTCAATTCCGGACGTTCCGACGCCGACAGGGCATCGGAGACGAAACGCGACAGGCCCGGATCGGAGACGGCCGGGATCGCCTCGACCGTTGCCGAACCGCCTTCCGCTGCCGAGGCGAAGGAAGCGGTGCGCACGGTGATCACCTTCTTGGCGTCGCTTGATTGCACCGTCTGGATGGCGTTGCCGGCATAGATCGGCCGCTTGAAGGTGTCGGCGGAGACGACTTCGATGATCTCCGAGACCTGGGCGACGTCGAGAAGGGCTGCCACCCGCGGCAGCACCGTCTTGCCGACCGAGGTGGCGGCCGAGACGATCGTGTCATAGGAGCCGGCGAGCGAAACGATCAGATCGGCCAGCGGTTCGGCGAGATTGTTGGCAAGCGCGTCGCTTTCGGCGAGCAGCACCTTGGAGACGCCGGAGAGTTTTGCCGCCTGATCGGCCGCAGCCCTGGCAGCCTTGCCGGCAACCAGCACATGCACGTCGGAGCCGATCTGGCTTGCCGCCGTCAGCGCCTTGGCGGTCTGGTCGGAAAGGTGATTGCCGTCATGGTCGGCCAGAAGAAGAATGGTCATGATAGTTGCTCCTGTTCCAGCCCGATTACAGCACGCCGGCTTCGTTCTTCAGCTTGTCGACGAGTTCGGCGACCGACTTGACCTTGACGCCGGCCTTGCGGCCGGACGGCTCCTCGGTCTTCAGCACCTTCAGCCGCGGCGTCGTGTCGACGCCGAAATCGGCAGGGCTCTTCTTGTCGAGCGGCTTCTTCTTCGCCTTCATGATGTTCGGCAGCGAGGCGTAACGCGGCTCGTTCAGTCTGAGGTCGGTGGTGATGACCGCCGGCAGCTTGATCTCGATCGTCTGCAGGCCGCCATCGACCTCGCGGGTGACCTGAGCCTTACCGTCACCGATCTCGATCTTCGAGGCAAAGGTCGCCTGGGCCGAGCCCAGCAATGCCGCCAGCATCTGGCCGGTCTGGTTCGAATCGTCGTCGATCGCCTGTTTGCCGACGATGATAAGGCTAGGCTGCTCGGCATCGGCGACCCCCTTAAGGATCTTGGCGACGGCGAGCGGCTCGACGGCGTCGTCGGTCTCGACTAGGATCGCCCGGTCAGCGCCCATCGCGAGCGCCGTGCGCAGCGTTTCCTCGGCCTTGGCCGGGCCGATCGACACCACCACCACTTCTTCCGCCTTGCCGGCCTCCTTCAATCTCAGCGCCTCTTCCACCGAGATCTCGTCGAACGGGTTCATCGACATCTTCACATTGGCAAGCTCGACACCCGTGCCATCCGGCTTCACCCGGATCTTCACGTTGTAGTCGACAACCCGCTTGACGGGCACGAGAATCTTCATGGCAAACCCCTATATCCAAAGCGCGTCGCGATCTTTCAGATTCGCTTGCTCTGCGCTCTTTGTTTTTACGTAAGCCGTTGTCACAACCGCCGCACAGCTTTGCGCGACATGCTTTAGACAGCCGTCCGTCAATGCGACCGCTCGGCAAGCAACGCCCAGAAGGCGAAGAGCGGCACCTCCACCGACCTCATGGCATGTTTGATCCCGGGAATATTATAGAACGATCCGCCGATACCAGGCGAAAACCAGTTCCCCTCCCCCTGCTGGAACTCTCCCTTGGACAGCACGAGATAGACTTCCTCCGGCGCATGGTCGTGATCGGGATAGCGCACGTGAGGCGCCATCAATGTCACGCCGAACCACAGGTCACTTCGCTCCTCCAATCCACCCGGCCCGACGATCATGGCATTGGCATGCCCATCAACGAAATTGTCGCTGGCCGTGGTGTGGTCATACTTTGTGCGGCGACGCCATTCAAGCATTGGCTCGATGCCTTTGAACCCCTCGATCAATCGCGCCAGCGAAGCATAGGACGTATCGATTGCGAGCGCCATATCGAGGTGAGCGCAGACCGGTAACCGGCTTCCCTCTCCCGCGCGCGCAGTCCCCGGCCGCTCCAGCGCCGCGAAGAACTGCCCGATCGAGCGGCGGGCTGCCGGAGCCCTGGCGAACTGGCCGAAAGCGATCGAAGCGGCTTCCAGGAAACGCTGGAGGCTTTCGTTTCGCAAACTCATATCAGTTCCTCCCGATCGGCCAACAGGCGGCCGCTCTGACAATCATATATCCTTCGCGATGCGCAGACCGTCATAGACAGCGGCATGTGTGTTGCGAGCAGCGACGGCGTCGCCGATCCGGAACAGCTGGAACTTGCCCTCGGGATTGCGGATGATCGATTGCGGTTGCCCCTGGAGAAGCTGATCGTGCGAGACCTCGCCCAGATTTTTCGACTTGGGCTTCAGCTCGAAATAGAGTTCGTCGAGCGGGATGGTCCCGTGATTGACGACGATCTGGTCGTAGCTGTGCTGCCGAGCAATTCCGCCGTAATCGCTGCCGATATGGGCGACGAGCTGATTACCGCTCTTCTCGACGGCCTCAAGCCGATAGGTAACGGTGAAGGTCACGTCGTACTTTTGGAGCGAACGCATATAGGGCACCAGGTTCATGGCCATGACCTCCGGCGCGAAGGACCGGTCCGGCGTCATGATCTCGACCTTGGCGCCTGATTTGGCGAGGAACTCCGCCGCCTGCAGCGCTGCATGATCGCCGGCGTCGTCGAAAACAAGCACGTTGGAACCGGGTTTCACATCGCCGGAGATGATGTCCCAAGACGAGACCACCAGCTCGTTGCCCTTTGAGAGAACCTCGGTATGCGGCAGGCCGCCGGTGGCGATGATGACGACGTCAGGATTTTCGGCCTCGATCGTGTCGGCTTCCGCCCAGGTGTTGAAGTGGAAGGTGACATCGTATTTCTCACACTGGCTCATGCGCCAGTCTATAATGCTGATCATTTCCCGGCGGCGTTCGCTTTGGGCGGTGAGGCGGATCTGACCGCCTGGATTGTTCGCCGCTTCGAAAACGGTCACTTGGTGGCCGCGCTCTCCCGCGACGCGCGCCGCCTCCAGCCCGGCCGGGCCGGCGCCGACGATGACGACCTTCTTTCTGACCTCGGCCTTTGCCGCGATATGCGGCATCGTCAGTTCGCGGCCCGTGGCGGCATTGTGAATGCAGTAGGCCGCCCCGCCCTGATAGATGCGATCGAGACAATAATTGGCGCCGACGCAGGGGCGGATATCCTCTTCCCGCTTCTCGATGATCTTGCGGACGATGTGCGGGTCGGTCATGTGGGCTCGGGTCATGCCGACCATGTCGACTTTGCCTGCTGCAATCGCATGACGCGCCGTGGCGACGTCGGGAATCTTCGCCGCATGGAAGGTCGGGAAGTTGGTCGCGGCGCGGATTTCACCGGCAAAATCCAGGTGCGGCGAGTTCGCCATGCCCTGGATCGGGATGACGTCGGTCAAACCCGGGTCGGTGTCAATGTGGCCGCGAATGACGTTCAGATAGTCGATAAGCCCGCTGTCGCGCAGCCGCTTGGAAATCTCTATGCCTTCGGCCTGCCCGTTGCCGCCGGGCAGACATTCGTCCGCCGTATAGCGCACGCCGAGGATGAATTCGTTCCCGACCCTCTCGCGGATCGCCCTAAACACGTCGAAACAGAAGCGCATGCGGTTCTCGAGCGCACCCCCATAGGGGCCGTCAAGTTCGTTCGTGAGCGGAGACGCGAACTGGTCGATCAGGTGGCCGTAGGCCTCCAGCTCGATTCCATCCATACCGCCGGCCTTCATCCGTTCGGCCGCATCGGCGAAATCCTTGATGATGCGCTCGATGTCCCAATCTTCCAACTTCTTCGGGAAGGCGCGATGCGAAGCCTCGCGATGATGCGACGGGGCGACGACCGGCAGCCAGTCGCCCTTGTCCCAGCGCGTGCGCCGGCCGAGATGAGTGAGCTGGATCATGATCGCCGCCCCCTCTTCATGCACGGCGTCGGTCATTTCCCTGATCCAGGGCACGATCTCGTCCTTATAGGCCAACAGGTTGTTGAAAACAGGCGGACTGTCCCTGGAAACCGCGGCGGAGCCTGCCGTCATCGTCAAGGCCACCCCGCCCTTTGCCCGCTCTACCGTATAGGCCCGATACCTTTCCTTCGGCATGCCGTCCTCGGGATAGGCCGGCTCGTGCGAGGTTACGATGATGCGGTTGCGCAGCGTCAGATGCTTGAGCTGATAGGGCTGAAGTAGGGGATCGTTCGACATGGACCGTGGTTCCGGATTAAAACATCGAAGCAAACGCTAAGGGTGATGTACATATGTGTCAACATTGAAAACACGAAGGTCATTATTTTCGACACTGATGTACATTTTTCTTGTGCCAAGCCGCGGAAGTTGATAGGAGATAATGCATGGACCAGGCTTTGAACGACACCGGCTGGCGCGGATCGCAGGAAGGATGGCTGGAGGCAGCTTACCAGTCATTGCTGGAATCCGGCGTGGATTCGGTGAAAATTTTGCCGCTCGCAAAGAAACTCAATCTCTCGCGAACGAGCTTCTACTGGTTCTTCAAGGATCGGGAGGAACTCTTGAGCGCGCTCGTGGCGCGGTGGCGCGAGAAAAACACCGGCAATATCGTCAAGCAGTCCGAAGCCTATGCGGAGTCGCTCGCAGAAGCGATGCTCAACGTTTTCGATTGCTGGCTGAACACCAACCTCTTCGACGCCAAATTCGAGTTTGCCGTGCGCAGTTGGGCCTTGCAGTCGGACGAACTTCTGGCCGAGGTCCAGCAGGCGGATCAGATCCGGCTGGAGGCGCTCAAACGCATGTTTATGCGGTTCGGGTTACCAGAAACGACATCGGATGTCAGAGCGCGGACAACTTACCTCGTTCAGATCGGGTACATTTCCATGCAGTCGAAGGAGGAACTCGCCGTCCGCATGAAACGGATTCCCGAATATATTGCGATCTACACGGGCGAAGTGCCGCTGCAGAGGGAGCTCGACCGCTTCTTCGCGCGGCATGGCTATAGGCCCGGCTGAGGAAACCGAGATGAGCGTTTCCTTGAGGATTGGTATTGTTGGCGGTGGCGGCTGGCTGGGTGGAGCCATCGCCGGCACGATCGTCGATTCCGGCCTGGTCGATCCTCGAAATCTCTGCCTCTCCTATCGCAGCCGGCAGCCCGACCGTTTCCCGGATTCCTTCTGGACCACCGACAGTCAGGAACTTGCCGACTGCTCGGATGTGATCCTCCTCGCCGTTCGCCCCAACGACTGGCGTCCGTTCGCTCTCGATGCTTCCGGCAAGCTCTTGATTTCGGTCATGGCCGGCATTCGCCTGGGCGACCTTTCGCAACGCCACAAGACAGGCCGCGTCGTCCGCGCCCTGCCAAATGCCGCTGCCGAAGTGGGGAAATCCTATACCCCCTGGATCGGCGCGAACGACATCACTGGAGATGACCGGGCCGTCGTCCGCGCGATCTTCGAGACCTGCGGATCTGAGGACGAGGTCGCAAGGGAAAGCGACATCGATTATCTCACAGGCCTTTCCGGCTCCGGGCCGGCATTCCCGGCGCTGCTCGCCGCCGCCATGATGCGCGATGCCGTCGCCCGCGGCCTGCCGGCCGAAGTTGCGCGCCGCGCCGTCAATACGGTGATATCAGGCGCCGGCCGGCTGCTGGAGCGCCGCAACGAATGTCCCGAAGACATCGTCCAAACCTTTCTCGACTATCGCGGCACCACCGCGGCAGCCATCGAAGGCATGCGCGCCGCCGGGTTCGACGCTGCGGTGGGGGAAGGACTATCGGCAGCATTCAAGAAATCGGTGGGTATGGGAGCTGTTTCCTGACGACCGTTGAGGGCGGGTACTGCGGCACCCCGCCTGGCCAGATCAGCCGCTAAATAGAGGGAACGAGAATGAAGAAACTACTTGCATCGACATGCTTGACGTTCGGCCTGATCGGCGGCGCGTCCTTCGCCGGCGCCGCCGAATGCGGCAGCGTCACCATCGCCAGCATGAACTGGCAGAGCGCCGAAGTTCTCTCCAACCTGGACAAGTTCATCCTGAACGAAGGTTACGGCTGCAGCGCCGACATCACCGTTGGCGACACCGTCCCGACGATCACCTCCATGGCTGAAAAGGGCCAGCCCGATATTGCGCCCGAAGCATGGATCGACCTGCTTCCTGACGTCGTCAAGAAGGGCACGGAAGAAGGCCGCATCGTTCAGGTCGGCTCGCCGCTGCCGGATGGCGGCGTACAGGGCTGGTGGATTCCGAAATATCTCGCCGACGCCCATCCCGATATCAAAACGATCGGCGATGCGCTGAAGCATCCGGAACTCTTCCCCGATCCCGAAGATCCGAAGAAGGGCGCCATCGTCAACGGCCCGCAGGGCTGGGGCGGCACGGTCGTCACCTCGCAGCTCTACAAGGCGTTTGATGCCGAAAAGGCGGGCTTCACCCTTGTCGACACCGGCTCTGCCGCCGGTCTCGACGGTTCGATCGCCAAGGCTTACGAGCGCAAGGAAGGCTGGGTCGGCTATTACTGGGCGCCGACCGCGCTGCTCGGCAAGTATCAGATGGTCAAGCTCGAAGCCGGTGTGCCGGAGAATGCTGCCGAGTGGAAGCGCTGCATCACGGTTGCCGACTGCCCCGATCCGAAGCCGGCGGCATGGCCGGTCGATCACGTCGTGACTCTCGTTGCCAAGCCTTTCTCTGAAAAGGTCGGCCCCGAGGTCATGGACTACCTGAAGAAGCGTTCATGGAGCAACGATACGGTCAACAAGCTGATGGCCTGGATGACCGACAACCAGGCAACCGGCGAAGACGGCGCCAAGCACTTCCTGGAGGAAAACAAGGACCTCTGGACCAAGTGGGTCTCGCCCGAGGCAGCCAAGAAGATCGAAGCTGCTCTCTGAGCCAAAATAGCGGTGCGCGAAAGCGCACCGCTTCTCACGCGCCGACAAAATCAAAAAAGACTGCCGCGGCACTTTGACGAAAGGGGAACGAGATGGAATGGTTTTATAAATTCCCACACATGAACGATGACGCGCTTCGCAATCTGAAGAAAGCGATCGATGACGGCTTTCGCGGATTTACCCGCAGCTACGGCGACGGCATCGAAAGCCTCTTCGTCCCGCTGCAGCATTTCCTCATCGCTGCCGAGCGCTTCATGACGCAAACGCCGTGGCCGATCATTACCCTGATCATCCTCGTCATTGCCTGGTTTGCGAGCCGCAGCTTGAAGATCGTCCTCGGCTGTCTGGTGACGCTGATGCTGATCGGCTACTTCGACATGTGGGACGACACGATGCGGACGGTCTCGATGATCTTCGTCTGCACGGTTCTTTCCATCGCCATCGGTATCCCGATCGGCATCCTGATGGCCCGTTCCGACCGGCTGCAGCGCGTCGTCAATCCGATCCTCGACGTCATGCAGACCATGCCGAGCTTCGTCTACCTCATCCCCGTCGTCATGCTCTTGGGTATCGGCAAGGTGCCGGGCCTGATCGCCGTTGTCATCTACGCCATCCCGCCGATGATCCGCCTGACCGATCTCGGCATCCGGCTCGTTGACAAGGACGTGCTCGAGGCCGCAGATGCCTTCGGCACCTCCAGGTCGCAGAAGCTCTTCAAGGTGCAGCTGCCGCTGGCGCTTCCCACCATCATGGCCGGCATCAACCAGACGATCATGATGGCGCTCGCCATGGTGGTCATCGCTTCCATGATCGGCGTTCAGGGCCTCGGCCAGCCGGTGCTGAAGGCGATCGCCAACCAATACTTCACGCTGGGCATTTTCAACGGCCTTGCCATCGTCGGCATCGCCATCATCTTCGACCGGGTCAGCCAGGCATATGGCAAAAGGCTCCAGAAGCATCGGGAGACCGTCCATGGCTGAGCATCGTTTCGGCGGCATCAAAATCCGCAATCTTTACAAGATCTTCGGCCCCAATCCCACGGCTTATGTCGAAGCGGTGCAGAAGGGCCTGACGAAAGCCGAGCTCAACGCAAAACATGGGCACGTGCTGGGGCTCAGGGATATCAATGTCGAGATTCCCTCCGGCCGAATCCAGGTCATCATGGGCCTTTCCGGATCGGGCAAATCGACGCTCATCCGTCACATCAACCGGCTGATCGATCCGACATCGGGCGAAGTGCTGGTCGACGGCATCGATGTCGTGAAGATGAACGAGACCGAATTGCGGACGTTCCGGCGGCAGCAGACCGCCATGGTGTTCCAGAAGTTCGCGCTTCTGCCGCACCGCAACGTCCTCGACAACACCATTTTCGGTCTCGAAGTGCAGGGTATGGAGCGCGCGAAAGCCGTTGACGTCGCTATGCGCTGGATCGAGCGCGTCGGCCTGAAGGGCTTCGAACAAAAATACCCCAACCAGCTTTCCGGCGGCATGCAGCAGCGCGTCGGCCTGGCGCGGGCGCTCTCCAACGATGCCCCGGTTCTCTTGATGGACGAGGCCTATTCGGCTCTCGACCCATTGATCCGCACGGATATGCAGACGGTCCTTCTCGATATTCAGAAAGAGATCAAGAAGACCATCGTCTTCATCACCCACGATCTCGACGAGGCTTTGCGCCTGGGCGACCAGATCGCGATCCTGCGCGACGGCGAGGTTATCCAGCAGGGCACCAGCCAAGATATCGTGCTGCGCCCTGCGGATGACTACATCGCCAACTTCGTCAAGGAGGTCAACCGAGGCCGGGTCATCCATGTCGAGGCCGTCATGACACCTCTGCACACCGTGGTGGCGCCGGGCGGTTTGACGATCGCATCGGGCACGACGGTGGAAGAGGCCCTCCGAATGCTGGCTTCGACACCGGACGATGATGCCAGGGTGGTTTCGCCTTCGGGGGAAACACTGGGCCTTGTCACCTTCCGCCAGCTCGCTGGCGCAATGGTGAATTCGCAGGAGGTGGCCTCCCGACACGACAACACCCTTTCGGTCGCGCTGTGAACCTCCGCAGGCGGCCTTTCCCGGCTGGCCGGCGAGATCCTGCTTGCCGGGATGCAGCCTCGCCAGGGGGAGATCCTCGACCTCATCGGCTAGTACGAGCGGCAACTGACAAAGCTCGGACTCGACGTCAGGTTCAACTCCTATCGAATATCGAGACCGTCGGCGCCGATGCGCGATCCTGGCGACAGGCTCATATTCTCCCGAAACCGGCCTCCAGAAAGGCCTGCCATCCGTTGAGACGCTACCCGGCATCGAAAAGGGCAATCACGAGGCCGGTCATAGCGCGACAGGCAAGTCCGGCCGGCAAGTCCTCCTGCTGGACGAAGATGGCGGCTGGTGCGGCTGCGGAACCGCCTGGAAACCTGCCGAAGACGGGCATTCGGCGACAATACTCTCAGCGCACGACCGCCGACGTACCGCTGCGCCAGACCCTGAAGAGGCTGGGCTTCAAATGGCTCAGCATGGAATGGCACCAAATGGCGTCAGTTTCTGGATCTCAATACCGGCGAACGCACCTTTGAGGAGGGCGACAGCTGGTGCTCGCCACGACCAACGCGGCGGCCAGCGCGCGGGGCGAGGAATTGCGCTCGTTAGGTATCGACGCCGTCGAGATCGGCGGCTGCGCTGCGCTTCGCCAAGGGCCGGCGAGTCGGACCTGGAGATCTGATTCCCGGCCCCGAAAAGCGGCGCGGAAAGCGTCAACCTGTACATATTGCGCAGGACCAGTCCAGACTGCGTCACGAAAAGCCGATTGACGGACAATATCGGCGCGCGCCAATTGCTCCATCGCCAGGGAACACTAAACTAAGCCCGACCGGGGCCATGATGGTCTACGGTCTGAAAGCCACCGCTCCATCGATCACCCCATATGATGGACGGGGATTACATCCATACGCACTCCATCCCGTGCGTATGCCAACTGCCTGTCAGCCTGCCGAAGGCTATCTCGAGCGGTCCACTTCAGAACCTTCGGCAGGCGACTCTTGGATGGCGCCTTGAATGTGCCCTATGCGCACGCTGGCTAATCGTTTCATCACGGGATCACCATCAAAGCAGCAGTTCCAAGGCCTTGCCAAGTGCAGCCGGTTCTGTCAGTTCCTGCCGACTGGCCAGGAAAATCCGACAGATGGGAATTATCGATAAAACATTTAAAAGGTCTGCGTTGCCGACGCCCGCCACGCGCGAGCTCTGCCTGGATCGGCTTGCCCCGGCCAGCAATACCGGCACCTGGATCAGGTTGAAACTTGCCCGTCTGGCTGCCGCTTACTGCGCTCTGGCTTCTTATCCGCTAATATACAGCCGAGCCTCGTCCGTCATGCCCTGGCAAGGGTGAGGAGAAAGATGACGCTCGGCGACGTGCGAACAAAAAGAGGGACGTACTTCATTCTGATCCAAGTGGCCGAGGTGTCGCGTTATGCGCGACGTCAGATGAAATAAGGAGGAGAGCATGACGGAAAACAGCGCCCAGCCATTCTCCTTCCGATTCCACGGTTCGTCTTTCGACAATATGGTGGAAACCCTCGGCGGCGCTTTCGGCGCGTTTGATGCCGAGCCTGTCGGCCGCGCCAAGGACTTTCATTGGGGATTGGATTTTTCGGTAGCCGAGAGCGCCGTCCTGCTGACGGGCTATCATGAGGCGGAGTTCCAATTCAACATCGAGCCGACTGTCAGCACGGCGGAGTATCTGTCGCTCGTCGTGCCGCGCCGTGGCGGCATGGGAGTCACCTATGGGACGCGCAAGGCCGAGGCCGGGCAAGGCAAACTGCTTCTCTACAATAATTTCGAACCCGACAGCGTTCTCATGCACGGGCAAGGCAACGTCATCGACGAACTGCTGATCAACTGGCCCGTCATCCTCCAGACGATCGGCCGTACGTTCGAAATGCCGTTCAGCGGCTCGCTCGACCTTCTGCCCGAACTGGATCTGTCGACGCCGGCCGGACGGACGATCGGCAACCTCACCGAAACGATCATTTCAGGGATGCGCGACGACGGTCCCCTGCTGCAGTCGCCGATCGCTATGGCTCACATGACCCAGGCGCTCGCCGATCTGGTCGTGCGCATGGTGCCACACCGGCTGTCGCATTTCCTTGACAAAGGCGCCGCCCTTATCGCTCCGAGGCATGTGCGCAGAGCGATCGAGTTCATGCAGGCCAATATCGATCAGCCGATCACCATGCCAAAGGTGGCGGAAGCGGCCGGCGTCTCCTGCAGAGCCCTCGAAACCGGTTTTCGCGCGTTCAAGGGAACGTCCCCCGCCGCTTATCTGCTGACGCTTCGTCTGCGCGCCGCACGGCAGGATCTGATCGATCCCGAGTGCAGGGAGACGATGAAGGCCATCTGCCTCAAATGGGGATTCTTTCATTTCGGCCGCTTTTCTGCGGTCTACAAGGCAACCTATGGCGAATACCCGTCCGAAACGAGAAAGCGCATGAGCCGCCGGTAACTTGCAGCTGAAGCGCACCGCAATCTTTCAGCTTCGCTCTTTGCGCTTTCGGTTTTTAGGGCTTAGCCAATCGGTAGTGCACTCGCATTGTCCTCGGATCCCGATTGACGACTTGAAGCATATCATCACGCTCCGCCAGCGCGCTGAGGTCCCGCAACACAAGGGCATGCGCGATCCCCAGCATGCGCGCAAAGGAGCGGCTGTCGGACGCGATCCCGAGCTCGGCAGCGACGAGCAGACCGGCCTGCAAGGAGGTCAGTCGGAGGTCCCTATCCTGCGCCGCAGCGACAAGGGCAAGAAAACGGTCGGAGCCGATAGCCTCGTTGCTCACGCGGCGTCTCGCTTGCGCAAGGAAACCATGATCGATTTCGAGGTCGGCGTATCGCTTTCCTCGCCGGCGCTGCCAAGCGGCACGAGCACATTCAGTTCAGGGTAATAGCCGGCAATGCTGCCCCGCGAAATATCATAGGGCACGAAGCGGAAATCCCGCGCGATACGCTCGATACCGTCATCGTGCTCGCCGATCACGTCGACACGGTCACCGGCCTCGGCATTCATCGCTTTCAGATCCGCCGGATGAATGAAGATGACCTGCCGCTCTCCGTAGACACCGCGATATCGGTCATCCAGACCGTAGACAGTCGTATTGTATTGGTCGTGCGACCGGAACGTCTGCAGAGCGAAACGCCCCTCGCCTCTTCGCGCACGCTGATGCACGGTCTCCTCTGGAAGCGCCGGGCAAGAAAATGATGCCCTGCCTGCCGGCGTCTGCCACTCCCGATGGGCGGCCGAGTTGCGCAGATGGAAACCGCGCGGCTTGCGCAGGCGGGCATTGTAGTTTTCAAAGCCGGGAATGGTCGCCGCGATATGATCGCGGATGCGGTCGTAGTCGTTGGCGAGTTCCGCCCAGTCGACCACGGAGGAGCCGACCGTCGCCTGCGCAATGCCGGCAATGATGGCGACTTCCGAGAGGAGATGCGGCGAGGCCGGCCGGTTGATTCCGGCGGATCCATGCACCATGCTCATCGAATCTTCGACACTGACGAGCTGGCCACTGCCGGCAGCGTTCAGGTCCATCTCGGTGCGGCCGAGGCAGGGCAGAATGAAGGACGCCTCGCCGGGCATCAGATGCGAATGGTTCGGCTTGGTGGCGATGTGCACCGTCAGTTTCAGCCGCCGCAGCGCCTTTTCGACCAGCGCGCTGTCGGGCGTGGCGCGGGCGAAATTGCCGCCGAGGCCGATGAAAGCTTCGGCCGAGCCATCAAGCATCGCCCCAATTGCGGCAAGAACATTGTGGCCATGGTTGCGGGGGACGGCAAAGCCGAAATGTTTCTCCAGCGCATCGAGGAAATCGTCCGACGGCTTTTCGTTGATGCCGACGGTGCGGTCGCCCTGCACATTGGAATGGCCGCGAACCGGGCAGAGGCCGGCGCCCGGCTTGCCGATATTGCCGCGCAGGAACATGAAGTTGGCGATCTCGCGGATCGTCGCCACCGAATGCAGATGCTGGGTCACACCCATCGCCCAGGTGCAGATGACCCGCTCAGCCCTGATATAGACCTCGGCCGCCCGTTCGATCTCCTCGCGGCTCAGTCCTGACTGGTCCTCGATATCTGCCCAGGCCGTCGCCTCGACCGCGGCCCGGTATTGCGCAAAACCGGCGCAATAGTCGGCCAGGAACGCATGATCGAGAACCGGCGGCAGACCGGCGGCAATCGCAGCGTCTTCCGCGGCCAGCACCGCCTTTGCCATTCCACGCACCGCGGCCATATCGCCACCGAGCTGCGGCTGCAGATAAAGGCTGGCAATGTCGGTCGAGCCGCCGCGCAGCATCTCGATCTTGTCCTGCGGATCGGAGAAACGCTCCAGCCCGCGCTCGCGGATCGGATTGAAGACGACGATCCGCGCGCCGCGCATCGCCGCCCGGCGCAGGTCGCCGAGCATTCGGGGGTGGTTGGTGCCGGGGTTCTGGCCGATCACGAAGATCGCATCCGCCTCCTCGAAGTCCTCCAGAAGCACGGTGCCCTTGCCGACGCCTACCGCCTGGTTCAGGGCGATTCCACTTGCCTCGTGACACATGTTGGAACAATCGGGAAAGTTGTTGGTGCCGTAGATGCGCACGAACAGCTGATAGAGGAAGGCAGCCTCGTTGCTGGCGCGGCCGGACGTATAGAACTCCGCCCGATTAGGATTATCGAGGCCCTTCAGAATGCTGCCGACCTCGGCAAAAGCATCCTCCCACGCCACCGGCAGGTAACGGTCGCTCGCAGCATCGTAACGCATCGGATGGGTGAGGCGGCCATTGAGCTCCAGCTCGTAATCCGACAGCCGGCGAAGCTCAGAGACCGTGTTCGCCGCGAAGAAGGCGGGTGTCGCCCGCTTTTCCGTGGCCTCCCATGCGACGGCCTTCACGCCGTTCTCACAGAATTCGAACGACGATCCATGTTCCGGATCGCCCCAGGCACAGCCCGGGCAATCGAAACCATCCGGCTGGTTCGCCTTCAGCATCGTTCGCGCCCCGGAGACCGGCATGCCGCTTTGCAGCAATTGTTTGCCGCAGCTTTTCAGAGCGCCCCAGCCGCCGGCTGCCGCCGATTTCTTCCCAATGAATTTTGTGTCCATGCGCCCTGTATTGATGAAGGGCGCTAAACATCAAGGGCGTACGAATGATGACTCGATAGAAGAAACCTATCGAGAGCTGTAGCGCGTGCTTCTAACCGGTTTCCTTCAGGGCATGCCCGTTCTCGCGGGAATGCGCCAGAATACGGTTGCGACCTTGCGTCTTGGCCTCATAGAGCGCGGCGTCGGCCTCTGCCAAAAGCCGGTTCGGGCTGGTCCGCAGGGTCGCGCCTGTGGCGCAGGATATGCCGATGCTGGCGGTGACCCGCCCGAATTCGCTGCCGGAATGAATGATATTCTCCTGGGCTAGGCGACGCGCGAATTGTTCGGCGACGATCATCGCTCCCTTGGCGCTGGTGTCGGGAAGAAACACGGCGAATTCCTCTCCGCCGTAGCGCGCAACGATGTCCGCCGGCCGACTGACGGACTGGCGCAGACACTTGCTGACGACGCGCAGGCATTGGTCGCCGGCGGGATGGCCATAGGTATCATTATAGGCTTTGAAGCGGTCGATATCGACCATCAGCAGGCTGAATGGCGTATTTTTCCTGGCGCTGCCCGCCGTCTCACGTGCGAAGGCCTCGTCGAAAGCGCGGCGATTGACAATGCCGGTGAGCCCGTCGGTCTCGGCAAGATTCTTCAATTGCTCCGCCGACAGCCTCAGCGCGATCTCCGCCTGTTTCGTCGCCGTGATGTCCGAGACGACGGCCATCGCCGTGCCATCTCCGGCAATTCTCGTGCGGATGCTGCGCCAATCACCGTTGTGAAGCTGAATTTCCTCATCCTTATTGCTGTGCAGGGAAGCGGCTGCGGTCTTGATCCACTCTTCCGTATTACCCTCTGCGATAGCGGGCCGCTCGCCGGTTTCGACGACGCGGCGCAGGATGTCGCTGATATGCGCGCCGACCACACGGGCAGCCCCGGAGAGCGGAAAGGCGTGACGGTATTGATCGTTGCAAAAGAGAAGAAAGCCTTTGCTGTCGTACATGGCGATGCCATCGGACATGTTCGCCATCGCATGCGACAGCAGCTTCTTGCTTTCGCGCAGCTCCCGCTCCAGCGCTGTGCGCTCCGTCACGTCACGCGCTACGCCCGCAAGACCGATGATCCGTCCCTGCTTGTCCCGCACCGGCACCTTGGAAGCAAGCAGGAAGCGGCCTTCGATCCGCTCGTTGGAGTCGATCAGCGGCGTCCCTGTCTCCATCACCTGCTGCTCGAGATGATACAGTTCTTCAGCGAGCGGCTGCGACATCAGATTGAAATCCGACAATCCGGTCATCTCCGCCGTCGTTCTGAAACGGAAGAGGCGCGTCATGTTTTCATTGACGGTAATGAACCGGCTGTTTCGGTCCTTCACATAGAGATAGTCCGGCGATTGCGAAAATGCCGTCACCAGGATGCTTCGTTCGAGTTCCCATTGCTGCGTCTTCAGGAGCACAAAGCCACCGATCACGGTCGCCAGACAATTCAAGGCCGTCAGGGGAAAGCCCACTCCGGCCAGCACATGGGCGGTCACGAGAGTGGGAAGCAGGGCCATCGCTGCAACCAGTATCGCGCCAAGGGCAAGGCCCAGCAGAACAACATCCGTGAAGCCAGGAGATCTCTTGCGGGTCCAGAAATGGCCGGCCACGCCGATGCCGGTTGCGAATGCAATTGTGATAATCCCGTCGACCATCGCCGTGCCGCCGACAGCAAAGCGAAAGGCGATCGCCAGCGACGCAGCAAAAGCCGCCGCAATCGGCCCCCCGAACATACCGGCCAATGCAAGCGGCGAAAAACGCAGGTCGATATAGATCCCAGGATGGAATTCGATCGCAAGCAGTATGGATCCGATGGAGGCGCCGCCAGCTATTATCCCGAAGGCGATCTTCTCCTGCCTGAAGGAACGGCGCTGAAATTGGATCGAAAAGAGCGCCCAGAGCGACATCGCCAGAGACACGAAGGAAAGGTTGCCACCAAATTGCGTCCAGATGCCATTCACCGCGTTGGGTCCACCTTCCAAACCATGTAACAACCCTGTCATACACAATAGTGGTTTGGGCTTCGTTAAATCGGGCAGCTGGATGCCCTATTCACCGGCTGATGCACCAGATATCACGCTCCTCTACGGATCCTTGCTGGGTTGGCGCCCTTGCCCCGGGCCATCGCAGGCCAAGGTTCCTCGTTTTAGCTCCGATTCCACCCGGAAGCGTTATTGGTTAGACTGCAGTGTCGCGCACGAGCGGCAAACGAATATGGGATGCGGATAGCTGACATGAAGACGCGACATTGGGACCGCAGGGGAGACGGCGGGCTTGCCTTTACCGAACTCGGGTTCGGCACCGCACCACTCGGCAATCTTTATCGGGCGATAACAGATGAGGAGGCGGCAGCGGTTTTAGATGCGGCCTGGCAACACGGCATCCGCTACTTCGACACCGCGCCGCTCTATGGGCTTGGCCTCGCCGAGAGGCGGGTTGGCCGCTTCCTCGCAACGAAGCAGCGTAAAGACTACGTCGTGTCGACAAAAGTCGGCAGGCTCCTCAAGGTCTGCCAACCCGAACAGCGGACCGGCATCGGCAAATTCTTCGATACGCCCAGTCGCCGAGAGGTTTTTGACTACAGCTACGATGGCGTCATGCGATCTTTCGAAGCGTCCTTCGAGCGCACCGGGCTCGACAGCTTCGATATTCTGTTCGTGCACGACCTGGATGTCTTCAATCACGGCACCAAGGCGGCCTGCGACCATTATCTCGAGCAATTCATGAGCGGTGGCTATCAGGCCATGACCTCACTCCGCGACCAAGGAGTGGTGAAGGCCATCGGCGGCGGAATAAACGAGTGGGAGATGTGTCAGGCGCTTGCCGAGCGTGGCGACTTCGACCTGTTTTTGCTTGCCGGACGCTACACTCTGCTCGAGCAGGAGGCGTTGGAAACCTTTCTTCCCATGTGCGTAGCCCGCAATATCGGCATCGTGCTCGGCGGGCCATATAATTCCGGCATATTGGCGACAGGCCCGGTCGCCGGCGCGCAACATAATTACTCTGACGCCCCGTCACACATCCTCGACAAAGTCCGGCGCATCGAGCACGTCTGCCTGAAATACAATGTCGCTCTCTCAGACGCGGCTCTCAACTTTCCGTTCTTCCACCCAGCTGTCGTTTCCGTCATCCCGGGCGGCCAGTCGATCGATCAAGTGACGTCCAACGACCGGGCGCGGGACAGACATATCCCTCGCGAACTGTGGGAGGACCTGAAGTCGCTTGGCCTGATGCGAGATGACGCGCCCGTCTCGCGCTGACTTACCTACTTGGAAAGGGTCCCATTCGACTTGGGCCTCTGACGCTTGTCAACTGGCAGCTGCCTCACAGGCGCCCCCAATCTCCTCCTCCTCTTGCTCGGTCAAATCACGGCGGGAGATGACCGAACGACGACACTTCCGCACTAAAAGCAATTATGACAGCTTGGAGGCCCCTTTAGCGTGACTAAGTGAAACCACGGACGGTGAGTGGAACCATATCCCTCATCCGCGTATTCGTTCGGAATTACCTTCATAGCGGATGAGCAAATGGCCTTGCACATCAAACGAATCTACGAGCCGAAAGAAGACCGGGACGGTAGGCGTATTCTGGTCGACAGGCTGTGGCCGCGCGGCTTGAAGAAGCAGGAAGCGGCCGTCGACGTCTGGCTGAAGGACATCGCGCCGAGCCCGGCGCTGCGCCGATGGTTCGGCCATGACCCAGCCAAATGGAACGAATTTCAACGCCGCTACCGGGACGAGCTCAAAAGGAACTCATCAGTCGTAGAGGAGCTCGAACGCCGGATCGGGCAATCGGATGCCACGCTTCTCTATGCGGCGAAAGACCAAGCCTACAATCATGCGATCGTGCTTCAGCGTTTCATCGGGGAAGACTGAAGCGGCCGGCAACCATTTCCCGCTTCGAAAATTTCCGGGAACCTTTTCGAGCGATCTGCATCCAATGCTCGCTTCCATCCGACATAAGGAGACAGATCATGTTGAAACGAATTCTCGGCGCAACCTTCATCGCGGCATCGCTCGGCACCGCCTCGATCGCCGCCGACGCCAAGCCGACCGATCCTCAGATCGCCCACATCGCCTATACGGCGGGGCAGATCGATGTCACCGCCGCGGAGCAGGCGTTGAAGAAGAGCAAGAATGCGGAGGTCATCGAATTCGCCAAAACCATGGAGCGCGACCACAAGGCCGTCAACGACCAGGCGCTCGCCCTTGTTAAGAAGCTGAAGGTGACGCCTGAGGACAACAAGATCAGCCAGTCGCTCTCGGCCCAGGCGAGCAAGGAACTGAAGACGCTTGACGCCCTCGACGGCGCTGCCTTCGACAAGGCTTATGTCGAAAACGAAGTCGCTTATCACAAGTCGGTCAACGATGCCCTTGCCAAGGTGCTGATCCCTTCGGCTCAGAACAAGGAGCTGAAATCGCTGCTTGAAACGGGCCTTACCCTGTTCAAGCAACACCAGACGCATGCCGAGCATCTCGCTTCGATGATCAAGTAGGGTCGCGATGGGATCGCTGATGAAATTGCTGCCGCTGTTGTTGGTGCTGCTCTGGCCAGGCAGCGGAGTCGCCTCAGCGGCGGAATATCAGGTCACCATCGCAGGCATGAAATTCGGCGCGCCGCCTGCCGAGCTGCATGTCGGCGATGTGATCGTCTGGCGAAACAATGATATATTCCGGCATACGGCGACAGCTCGCGACAAGAGCTTCGATGTCGATCTGCCGCCGAAATCGGAAGCGCGGATGACGGTCGGCCGGGCGGGAGCGGTCGATTTCTATTGCCGTTTTCATCCCGCCATGACGGGCAAACTGGACGTCCGGCCGTAAGGCCGGGCTCCGATCCAAAGCAATGCGGAGACTTGCATGACAGCCATTGCCGTTCCGGTCGCGCGACGCCGGCAGAATATATCAGCACTCGCCGATGCCGAGCTCGTGTCCCTTGCAAAGCAGGGTGACGAGCCTGCCATCCGCGCCATTGTCCAGCGTCACAACCAGCGCCTGTTCCGCACCGCGCGCGCCATCATCCGCAGCGATTGGGAAGCGGAAGACGTCGTGCAGGCCGCCTATGTCAAGGCCTTCACCACTCTGGCGACATTCCGCGGCGAGGCCGCGCTTTCGACATGGCTGACCCGGATAACGCTTAACGAGGCGCTGGGCCGCGTGCGCGCACGAAAGAACACCACCGGCCTTGAGGAAATCGACATGCAGACGACATCGGGGGGCGGCGAAGTCCTCCAGTTCCCCTCCTCGCTCTCCGCAACCGATCCGGAAAGTGAGCTGTCGCGAAGCCAGGCGCGGCATCTTCTCGAACAGGCCGTCGACGGACTTCCGGACGAATTTCGCGCCATCTTCGTGCTTCGCGAGGTCGAGGGCATGAGCACGGAGGAGGCCGCATCCTTTCTCGGCATCAAACCCGAAACCGCCAAGACCCGGCTGCATCGGGCGCGCAAGCTGATGCGCCAATCGATCGAGAAACAGCTCTCCGGCGCATTCTCGGCGCTGTTCCCCTTCGACGGCGCCCGCTGTGCCTCCATGGGCGACCGCGTCATCGCAACCTTCGTCAGACAGCGTGATATCGGGCAATAGCACGCGCGTGCTTCGACGCGGCAGGTGAGAGACGGGCTCGCTCACCCGCGAGGCCACATCTCGCTCGGGCTGGAGCCGCCGACAGGAGAGCGCAGTCTGAGAGCGATGATATCCGCTTTCGGCACTGCCTTGCTGTAAAGGAACCCTTGCGCCGAGCCGCATCCGTTTGCGGCGAGAAAGGCAGCCTGCTCGGCGGTCTCGACCCCTTCCGCCACGACATTCTGGCCGAGACAGCGCGCGATCGAGAGGATCGCCTTCACCAGTTCTTCATTGCGCCTGTCGGCGCTGTTGATGAAGGACCGGTCGATCTTCAGTGTGTCGATCGGAAAGCGCGCCAGATAATTCAGCGCCGAATAGCCGGTGCCGAAATCGTCGATGGCGATCGAAAATCCCATGCTGCGAAGTTCAGAGAGCGTCTGCAGCGTCTCGTCCTTCTGATCGAGGAGAAGGCTTTCGGTGATTTCGATTTCGATCCATTCGGCGCGGCAACCGGTCTCTCCGAGAATCTCGGCGATCGACTTTACCAATCCGGCGGATTGGAATTGTTTGCCCGACAAGTTGACCGCCACCTTGTGCGGCGCCTGGCTGCCGGCATTCAATTCGACCGCGGTCTGGCAGGCTTCGCGCAGCACCCATCGCCCAAGCTCGACGATCAGGCCCGTATCCTCTGCGACCGGAATGAAACGGTCGGGAGGGATCATCCCCATCTCGGCGTGACGCCATCTTAGCAAGGCTTCGGATCCGACCATCGCGCCGCTGTCCAGAAGCACCTTCGGCTGGTAGTGCAGTTCCAGCTCTTCGCGCTCGATCGCTCGCCGCAATTCCGATTCCAGCCGCATGCGTTCCTCGGCATTCGCCGTCAGATCCCTGGAATAGAAGCGAAAATTATTTCGCCCCGAACGCTTGGCGAGATACATCGCCGAATCGGCGTATTTCACCAGGTCATTGGCGTCGGCGCTGTCAGCAGGATAGAGCGCGATGCCGACGCTGCAGGAAATGAAAACCTCCTTGCCATCCAGCAGGAAGCCATCCTTGAACTTCTCGAGAATGTTGCTGGCAATGCGGCCGAGATCGTCGCCTTGCCTGAGATCGGGCAGCAGGATCGCAAACTCGTCGCCGCCCAGACGGGCGACAGTGTCGTAATCGCGCACGCTCGCATTGAGGCGCGCGGCGGCCTGACAGAGCAGATCGTCGCCGACGGGATGGCCCATCGTGTCGTTGATCACCTTGAAATGATCGATGTCGATCAGTATCACGCCTGCCCGCTGGCCCCGCGATCCGGCCGAGGTGATCATCTGCCGCAGCCGATCGTTGAACAGCGACCGGTTCGGCAGCGAGGTCAGGGGGTCATAGAAGGCCATCTGGTGGATCTTCTGGCGCGAGGCATTCAGCTCCGTCACATCCCGCGCCACCCCAAGAACCCCGACGACCTCTCCCGCCGCATCCATGACCGGCACCTTGCGTGTTTCAAGAAGAATGGATTGGCCATTCTCCTGCGAAACCACCCACTCCTCATCGCTGAAGATGCACTCGCCAGCCTTGATCGCCGCCTTATCCGATTCCAGAAAGAATCGAGCCCTTTCGATACCGAACAGATCGAAATCCGTCTTTCCGACAACCTCGGCTTCCGTCAATCCGGTCAGCCGCTCGAAGGTGTGGTTGCACAGGAGATAGAATCCATCCATGTCCTTGACCCAGATCATGTCGGGCATGGTTTGAAGCACGCTGAGCAGCTGCGTCCGCACGGAATTGATGGCGTCTTCAGCCCGTCTTCGCTCAGTGATATCTCGCGAGAATGCCAGGAGCGTGGTGGCAGTGGTCGGATCGGCGCTCGGTCGTCTCGCCACGGAAAGCTCGAACCACCGCGTTTCGCCGCTCGGCAGGGCGATGCAGATGCATCGGCCGTAGGCAACTCCCTCCTGGCCGGCCGTGCGAAGAGCCTCCATCGCGATAGCTGCCTGCTCCGGCGCAAGAATCTCGTTGACCGTCTTGCCGAGCAGCATCTCCTTCTGCTGGGCCAGCAGTTCCGGGTTTCTTGTCCAGACCTGGAGATAGCGGCCGTCCTCATCCACCTCGAACAGAACATCCGGGATGGCGGTGAGGATACCTTCCGCGAATTCGAGCGCCTTCCTGAGCTCCTGCTCCGCCTGCTTGTGCTCGGTAATATCGACAAGGGCGCCGATCAGGCCGGCCGGAGCACCGTTTTCCCCTGGCAACACCGCCTTGTTGAAAACGACGTCCCGTACCGCACCGTTCGCGGTGAGCATCTTTCGTTCGGAGTGCTGGGCTCCGCCTCTCTCGCGGTGCGCCGCGTTACCGACGAAATGGAGTTCGGGCAGATGGTTCGAGGTTAGATCGAAATCGGTTTTCCCGATGAGCTCTTCACGTCGGTAGCCGGAAAAATCTTCGAATGCCTTGTTGCAGCCGAGATAGTGGCCTTGCGGGTTCTTGTAAAAAAGCGGAAGCGGAAATGGCCCCAGCAAAGCGTCGAGAAGCGCTTTCCGGTCGATTACGACGTCCTGATGTTGTATTCCTTTTCCCTCGCCCTCTCCATCTTGCATAAGAAGAGTGGGCTGCCGAGGCGACTGCAACGAGGACTTCGTCATGCGTTTACTCACCATGAGTAACAACCGGATATCTCATCCACCGGCTGAGTGTTCTTCCAAGAAAGCCGCCCAAGTCATTTGAGGGGCGCGGATCCGCTACATCAAGCACGTCGTCGACCCGGAACACTGCGGTCAGAAAATTAAGAGATCGCTCCGTCTGTGGCGGCGCTGCAATTTTCGGCGCGCGATACGGATCGTCCGCGCGCAAAGTGGATAGTCTCGTCTGCAAAATCCCGTCCGCTCGGTCTTTCATTTTTGTTGCGGGAAGACTTACAGGGTTTCAGCGGGACAGCTTGGGACGCGTAGCCGGCGGGCGACTGGGCAAGGGCGAGCTTGCGGCGCGCGGCTACAGCGTCGGCGAGGATTTCGATTGCAGCCTCGTTCCCGGCAAGTCGATCATCGGGATGGCGCTGTCGAAACACAGGAAGCCTCCGCCCGCATGGTGCTCGACCGCGACAATCAGGTCTCGTTCAGCCGGTTCAAGGGATCGCTGCCGTTTCGCACCGACGTCGGCGGGCTCGATCATTGCGACAAGCTCGGATTGGAGATGATCGAGGCCAAGAACGGTGAAGTCAGCGCCCAGTCGCAGGCCATGCCGACCCAGATGTCGGATGGCTGGATTGCTGTGGTAGGAGGCTTTTTCAACAACAGGACCATGTTTTCGCAAGAGGTTCAAAGACGCCTGCAAGACTGCTGATGCAGCGCTGAGAGAGGCTCCTCCGCATTCGCCGGCAACGTAGCGAATATCCATAATTCGCAACCATGTCCAATAAGCGCAGCAAACGGTGTGCCGACGGTGCATCTTCTACCGGAAATTGGGAAATTAACAAACGCTCAAGTTTTCCAGATACATCTTTCTTTTGCTATTTTTTGTCTTGCGTCATGGTGTGTTTTGAAGTTGGCTCTTTCATACTCGCTTGCTCGAATTACGAGCGCCCTCCGCAGTCTCAAAAGTGACAGAGGCGGCAACGTCGCGATCGTCGTCGCCCTTAGCCTCGTACCGATGCTCGTCGCCGTCGGCGCGAGCTTCGACTATATTCGCAGCTATAATGTTCGACAGAGGATGCAGAGCGATCTCGACGCGGCCCTGATCGCAGCGGTCAAGCAGATCAACAACACCGAGGACACCGACGCTCTCAAGGAGAAGGTTTCCGACTGGTTCCATGTACAGGTGGACAACAGCTACACGCTCAGCGATATCGACATCGATACCGTGAACCACAACATCACGGCGACAGCAAGCGGCACCGTTCCGACGACATTCATGAAGATCGCCAACATCGAGACCGTCCCCGTCAGCGTGGCAAGCGCCGTCAAAGGCCCCGCCACGTCCTATCTCAATGTCTATATCGTCATTGACACCTCGCCGTCGATGCTGCTGGCGGCAACGACGTCAGGTCAGTCGACCATGTATACCGGCATCAAATGCCAGTTCGCCTGCCACACGGGTGATTCGCACACCATCGGCAAGACGACATACGCGACCAATTATGACTACAGCAAGGAAAAGAAGATAAAGCTGCGCGCCGATGTCGCCGGCGACGCCGTGCGCGAAGTGCTCGACATGATCGACGAATCCGACGAGAATCATGAACGCATCAAGGTCGGGCTATACAGCCTCGGGGATACGCTTTCAGAAGTTCTCGCCCCAACGCTGAGCACGGATACGGCGCGCGCCCGCCTCGCCGACAGCAGCTACGGCCTCACCAGCGCGACCTCGAAGGCCGCCACTTATTTCGACGTTTCTCTTGCGACGCTCAAAAAGAAAGTCGGCGCCGGAGGGGACGGAACCTCCTCGGGCTCGCCGCTCAAGCTGGTTCTCCTGCTGACGGACGGCGTCCAATCACAGCGCGAATGGGTGACGAATGGCTCAAAATACTGGCCCAAGGTAGCGCCCCTCAATCCCGCTTGGTGCGACTATCTGAAGAACCAGTCGAACACGATGGCCGTGCTCTACACCGAATATCTGCCGATCACCACGGACTGGGGCTATAACGCAACCGTCGGCTCGACCATGGCGAGCGCCAACTGGAAGAGCACCTGGGGCGGCACCATGGACAGCGGCGTGTCGACCAGCATTACGAGACGCGATTATATTCCCTACGCACTTGCCGACTGCGCATCGTCGAAGAGCCTGTTCATATCGGCATCGTCGTCGACGGAAATCACAGCGGGCCTGTCGACGCTCTTCACTCAATATCTCTCTTCCGTCCGGCTGACCCAATGACCGCAAGAAACCGCTTTGCACTGCTTCGCCGCCTGCTCGGCGATCGCAAGGGGGTGGCTGCGATCGAATTTGCGATCCTGGCCCTGCCGCTCTTCATCATGATCTTCGGCATCATCGAAGTGTCACTGATGTTCTTCGTCAACTCCTCGCTGGACGCTTCCGTTCATAAGATCTCCCGGATGATCCGCACCGGCGAGGTGGCATCATCGAAGATCACACTGGCCACTTTCAAGAGCAAAATTTGCGACGACATGCTTCTGTCTTTCGGCTGCTCGAGCGGCCTCGTCGTCAAGGTCAGCGTGCTTTCCGACCTGTCGTCCGCTACCAGCGCCGATCCGATCGACGACAGCGGCAATCTAGCCGTCACCGAGACTTATGATATCGGCAAGGGCAGCGATTACATTCTGGTACAGGCGTTTCTGCCATGGGAAGCCTCGGTCAATTTCTTCAGCCTGTCGAGCGCCAAGCTTTCGGACGGCCGCTATCTCCTTGGGTCCTCCGCTCTGTTTCGCAATGAGCCCTTCTGAGATGATCATGAAACGGAACCTCCCCCTTCTCAGCCGCGCCCGATCCTGCATCGGTCGCCTCGCCTGCGACCGCACGGCCGCTTCGGGCGTGGAATTCGCATTGGTGCTGCCGATCCTGGTCGTGCTGCTGTTCGGCACCGTCGATCTTGGCCATGCCCTCACCGTCAGCCGCAAGATAGACGAGATCGCTTCCAGTACAGGCGATATGATCGCGCAGCAGAGCACCTGGGCGAAGACCGACGTCACCAAGCTTCTTTCAGGCGCGAGCTTCATCCTCCAGCCCTATGAGACCACCGGGCTGACGATTACGGTCACGGTCAATGATGTCGACAATAGCGGCAAGGCGACCGTCAATTGGTCCGCCGCGTTCAACACCTCGTCGCTTGCTTCCGGGACGACAAGCACGATCGACATACCGGCGAAGATCCAGGAGACGGGCGTCCAGGTGGTGCTGACGCGGGTGCAATACACATTGACGACACCGGTGTCGGCGTTTTTCTCGAACTTCACCGGACAGAACGGCTACAGCTTCGACCACCATTTCTTCAATCGCCCGCGCGTGAGCGACACGATCAGTTACAACTAGACTGAATGTTCGTGGTCGGTGGATTATCAGGTCCCCGGCCGCTTGCCGTCACGCCGACGATGATGCATTGCGCACCGCCTCGGCCAGCCTCCTTCGACCGAGAAGAATGTGGGATCAGCGCGCCACTATGGAGAGCTTGCCAAGACATTCGAACAGCAGAACGATTGAATGACATGCATATGAGCGCGTCGCTGCAACCGCGATCCAGCGCTTCGCCCTGTCGCAGGCCGATTACCCCGAGCCGGTTCACCCCGCGAGCTTGACGATGCCGTAGGGATTGAACTTGAACTCATCCACGTCATAGCTGGAATCGAAGGAGAGGCTTGCGCCCCGCGCTTTGAGCGTCGGATCGAGACCCTGCTTGCCGATCTCGTCGGCAACTGCATCCATAATGGCAATGACCTGGCTTTCGCTGCCTGATGTCTCCGGCACATAGACCTCCGGCAGCCCCACCAGATGGAAGCCGACGCTTTCCAGATAACCACGCGCCGAGAGCGGCCGCTTCGCGAAAGCCAGCCGCCCGATGCGCTGCTGGGCGAGCGGATCGCCGGCATTCTGCGCTTCGGCGCCTTGGCCGATCAGCACTCTCCATCGATCGAGCCCATGTGCGATGCCGGCACTTTCGCCCTTGACGGCAACCGCTCCCGCCTCGATCAGCCGCTCGACGAGACGCAGCGCCGTCATCGACACCTTGACGGTGTCTGCCTGCGTCATGCTCGGCCCGAGGACGTAGAGGACGGATTGATGATCGGCGACGGCTTTCTCGTCCGTCTCGTTCCAGGCATCGGGCTCGACCCGATCCCAGCAGACGTCGAATGACCGGTTCATTCGGTCATCCGGCTCTGCCTGCGAATAATCCTCATCGACGCTGAAGCCGGTGGCGAAATCACCGATCGCTTTGGCCGCCGCTTGGTACAAGCGGCCGAGGTCGCGATCTCTCCCGAGAAAACAGAGAACATGGCGGGGTGTCACCGACGCCGCCTCCTCCCGGGTGATTGCTTCCGGGCTGGTGTCGACAGCGAAAGAAGGTTTCCAGCCGATCAGGCCCCATAGAGACCCCAACAGCGCGCGACGCACGATATGCAAGATCAATGCCTCCGTTCGGTCGAATCTTTACACCTTGCGCTTGTAAACATATGGCGCACCAAACGAAAGCGGGATCATCGGCCAGGCGATGCGTCGCGGCCTTAGATTAGCTCAGGCCCAGCTGTCCCCGGCGCAGATGCGGATGCGGCATTGCCGATGACGGCATGAATGCGCCCCGCCGCTGCGAGCGCATCGCGCCACAACTCAAAGGCGCCGTCAGACTGGAAAGATCGGCCTAACCGGTCAATCCGTTCCGCCGATCTTACGGAGCAGGGCTTCCGCTCCTCACCTGTCGCCGCCATAATGGATGTCGCGCTGGACCGCTTGGAGCTAAGGAGTGATCAGGTGAACATCAAAAGCATCGGATTTGTCGGAACCGGCGTTATCACCGAGGCGATGGTTCGCGGGCTTCTCGCTGATCCGGCCTATGCCTTGGAGATTCACGTCTCTCCACGAAGCGCCCACATCGCGGAAACGCTGGCGGACGCATTCTCAGCCGTGAACATTGCCAAGGACAATCAGGACGTCGTCGATCGCAGCGACATGGTGTTCCTGGCGATACGGCCGCAGGTCGCCGAGGAGGTCGTGCGGGAATTGTCGTTCAGGGCAGGACAGACGGTCGTCAGTGTCGTCGCGGCGACGGAGCGCCATGCCCTCCTCGACTGGATCGGCGCCGACGTGCATCTCGTGCAGGCAATCCCCCTGCCTTTCGTCGCAGATCGCCAAGGCGTGACCGCCATCTATCCGCCCGATGATACGGTCGCAGCGCTGTTCGACACGCTTGGGACGGCCGTCCAATGTCAGTCAAGGAAGGAATACGACCTTCTCGCAGCCGCAAGCGCAACGATGTCCACCTATTTCGGAATCATGGAAACGGTCGGCGTCTGGCTGGAAACGAGCGGCCTCGAAAGAGCGAAAGCAAATGCCTACATCGCCCCTCTCTTCGCGAGCCTGGCGCAAAAGGCAAGCGGCCCCGGCGCCGAGCCGTTCAGCACGCTGAGCCGCGAATTCGCAACCAGGGGCGGGCTGAACGAGCAGGTTCTGACCGACTTCGAGAGAAAGGGCGGCATCGCGGCGCTGATCGAAGCGCTCGACGGCGTGCTCGCCCGCATCGAGGGCAGGAACTAAAAAGTAGGCGGCGTGCAGGCGCTGATAACCTCGCAGGCCACCGGCCCGATGCAGCGGAACCGGTGCGGGCGCCGGCTTTCGAAATAATAAGCGTCACCTGGCCCCAGCACGCGTCGTTCGTCGTCGACCGTGACCTCGAGCCTTCCCGAGAGCACGATCCCGCCCTCCTCTCCCTCGTGAACAAGAGGAATTTTTCCGGTGTCGGCACCCGGCTGGTAGCACTCCTTAAGCATCTGCAGGCTGCGCCCGAACAGGGTTTCGCCAACCTGCTTGTAGGAAATGGCACCCTTGCCGATCTCCACCAGCTCCTCGGCCGCGTAGAAAGCCTTTTTCGGACGTTCGGGTTCGAAGGCGAAGAATTCCGCCAGCCCTATCGGGATGCCGTCGAGAATTCGCTTCAGGGCTCCAACCGACGGATTGGAGGCGTTCGATTCGATCAGCGAGATCGTCGAGTTCGGAACACCGGTGCGTTTGGCCAGCTCACGCTGGGAAAGCTTGTGGGCGATGCGAAGATGGCGAAGGCGGCTGCCGATATCGACTGACATGATGGATCCGTTTGCGTTGTTCAGAATATCTAAAATGTGTCGCACGGGCCAAGATATTTCAACAACTTGCGCCGGTAAAGAAAAGGACTTGTTTGCAAAGGAGAAATCATCATTCTCGACCCATCCCAAGGAGGCCAGAATGGATCAGATGAACAAAACGAACACGCCCGTACTCGAAAATTTTTGGATGCCATTCACGGCCAACCGGCAGTTCAAGGCCACGCCGCGCCTTTTGGCCGCCGCGGAGGGCATGTACTACACCGACGTTGACGGAAACCGGGTTCTTGACGGCACGGCCGGGCTCTGGTGCTGCAATGCCGGCCACGGCCGCAAGAAGATCTCCCAGGCGGTCGAGCGCCAGCTTGCCACTCTCGATTATGCCCCGACCTTCCAGATGGGCCATCCGATCGCCTTCGATTTCGCCGCGAAGCTCGCCGAAACCGCGCCGGGCGGGGCTGACGCCAAGCTCGACCGTGTATTCTTCACCGGCTCCGGTTCGGAATCGGTCGATACAGCTCTGAAGATCGCTATCGCCTATCAGCGCGCGATCGGCCAGGGCACACGCACGCGCATCATCGGCCGCGAGAAGGGATATCACGGAGTCGGCTTCGGCGGCATTTCCGTCGGCGGCCTCGTCAACAACCGCCGCGTCTTCCCGCAAATCCCGGCCGACCATATGCGCCACACGCTCGACATCGAGCGTAATGCCTTTTCCAAGGGTCTTCCAGCCCATGGGGTGGAACTGGCCGACGATCTCGAACGCCTGGTGCAGTTGCACGGCGCCGAAACCATCGCCGCCGTCATCGTCGAGCCGATGTCGGGATCGGCGGGCGTGGTGCTTCCGCCGAAAGGCTATTTGGAGAAGCTGCGCGCCACTGCCGACAAGCACGGCATCCTGCTGATCTTCGACGAGGTCATCACCGGCTTCGGCCGTCTCGGCACAGCTTTCGCGGTGGATTATTTCGGCGTCGTGCCTGACCTCGTCACCACGGCAAAGGGCCTGACCAACGGCGCCATCCCGATGGGCGCAGTCTTTGCCAGCCGTAAGGTCCATGACGGACTCATGGTCGGACCTGACAATGCGATCGAACTCTTCCACGGCTATACCTATTCCGGCCATCCGGTCGCATGCGCCGCCGGCCTTGCCACCCTCGAAATCTACGAGGAAGAAGGGCTGCTGACACGCGCAGCCGAGCTTGCCGACCACTGGCAGGAAGCCGTTCACTCGTTAAAAGGCCTGCCTCACGTCGTCGACATCCGCAATCTCGGACTGGTCGGCGCAATCGAACTCGCTCCCCGTGACGGGGCACCTGGAACCCGTGCCTACGACGTCTTCGTCGATTGCTTCAAGAGGGGCCTGCTGATCCGTGTGACCGGCGACATCATCGCGCTTTCCCCGCCGCTGATCGTCGAGAAGGACCAGATCGATACGATCGTCTCGACGATCGGCGATGCGCTGAAGCGCGCGGCATAATCCCACCCGGCTCTGGGAGCTCTCGCAATGATCGCCGACGGGCTCTTCGAACCGTTCCCCTTCGACGAGATCTACGGAATCCAACAGATTTTCACATCGGGATCGTCTGCCGGCTCCGGCAAGCTGAAATCCTTGAGCGAGGTTAGCGCTTCACGGTCTGTGACGGCAACAGGCCGAAACGCTTCCGGTAGTCGGCTGCAAATCGCCCGAGATGGGTGAACCCCCATCTCAGCGCGATTTCGGCGATGGCCTGGGTTCCGTCTGATTCCAGCAGATCGCGATGGGCGGCAGCCATCCTGATTTCATGCAGATAGGCGATCGGAGTGGTGTTCCTGAACTGACGGAAGCCCTGCTGCAAAGTTCGAACGCTTACCTTGGCCGCCATGGCGATTTCGCTGAGCGAGATCGGTTCCGCGATATGTTCCTGCATGAAATCCATGGCCCATTTCACATGACGCGGGGCCGGGAGAGGCGCGGAGCGCGCCAGTTCCTCCGAATAGTGATGGGGACATGTCTCCAGAAGCAGGTACACCGCTGCATCGCAGAGCGATTTGACTGCAAGAGGTGAGCGTTGCAGCAAGCCGTTGCCGCTGAGGCCGCTGTGGAGGTTGGAGACGAGTTGCTGCAGGAGAAACCCCGGACCGGCCGTCAGATCGATGTCGGTGCGAAAGCCGACATCGCCGCTGATCGTCCGCTCGCACATATGGGTGAGCTGCGCAGCGATCTTGGCGCGGTCGATGAAAAGGCAGAAATGACGGCGGGGGCCGACGATCCTCGTTCCCCTGACGGCGCCCTGTTCCAGGATTACGCCGCGACCCGGTAGCGAATATATCGGCTCCCGCTTGCCGCCGAACAACATCATCCCCTGTGTCGGCAGGAACAGAGATAGTTTATCGGCGACCCCGTCTCGCCTGCTGGAAATCGAACCTTCGTAGGAGCAATCGGCGACGCTTACATCTTCCATCGAGATGAAATTGCAGCGATATCCAATGGGCGTCGTGCCTTCCGCCGAAACGCTTATCTTGGATGTCGGCGTTGACAATGCTTCTGCGAGCTGATCCGCGTCCGTTCCGTTCTGCACCGTTGCCCGAAAAGACACATTCGCTACTCCCGACGGTTGGACCAGGTTGCCAGGGGCATGCCAATCGGAGCTAGCGGACATTCGTGACCTCGCAAAAGATGACCGCAAGTGACAAGCGTATCATCTCATTCATTCCTCCTGCCGTCTATGCGCGTCAGCCGTATCGGCTAACGGCAAGATCCCTCGCATCGATATCAGGCGTGGCGCCGCCGACGAGGTCGCTGATCAGCCGCGCCGAACCCGTGCTCATGGTCCAGCCGAGCGTGCCGTGACCTGTATTGAGGAACAGGCCTGCGATCTTGGTCGGGCCGATGACCGGCGTGCCGTCCGGCGTCATCGGGCGCAGGCCGGACCAGAAGGAAGCCCTGGAAACGTCGCCCCCGGGGAAAAGATCGGTGACGGAATGTTCGAGCGTGCTGCGGCGGGCGAGACCGAGATCGTTGGTATAGCCTGATATTTCGGCCATGCCGCCGACGCGGATGCGGTCGCCGAGCCGGGTGATCGCGATCTTGTAGGTTTCGTCCATGACGGTCGATTCCGGCGCGCGCGCGGCATCGGTAATCGGGATGGTCAGCGAATAGCCCTTGACTGGATAAACCGGCAGGCGAATGCCGAGCGGCTTCAGCAGCAGCGGCGAATAGCTGCCGAGCGCGACCACGACGGCATCCGCGCTCAACCGCTCGCGCCCGCGATCAAGATCGCGATCGGTGACAATCCCGCGCACGCGGCCGGCCTCGACGTCGAGAGCCTTGATCGTCGTCCCATATGCGAAACGGACGCCGAGCGCCTCGGCTCTGTCGGCGAGCGCATTGGCGAACTTGAAGCAATCGCCGGTTTCGTCCTTCGGCGTCAGCAGCCCGCCGACGATCTTGTCGCGCACGTGCTTCAGCGCCGGTTCGACGCGAATGCAGCCATCCCGGTCCAAGACCTCGTAGGGAATGCCGTCGGCGGCGAGCGCCTTGACGTCCTTCGCCGAGGCATCGAGCTGCTGCTGCGTGCGGAACAGCTGCAGAGTTCCCTGCATGCGTTCGTCATAGGTGATACCGGTTTCGGCGCGAAGCTCGGCGAGGCCGACGCGGCTGTAATCGGCAAGGCGCAGCATGCGGCTCTTGTTGATCGCGTAGCGCTCGGAGGTGCAGTTCGACAGCATCCTCGCCATCCAGGAGAGCATGGCCATGTCCAATTTCGGGCGCAGGATGAGCGGCGCATGCTTCATGAACAGCCATTTCATGGCCTTCATTGGAATGCCGGGTGCCGCCCATGGGGAGCAATAGCCGAATGAGACTTCGCCGGCATTGGCAAAGCTCGTCTCCAGCGCTGGCCCCGATTGCCGATCGACGACGGTAACCTCGTGGCCTGCCTTGGCCAATTGATAGGCGGATGTGACACCGACGATGCCGGCGCCCAGAACGATGACTTTCATGATGTCCCCAAGGATGGAGCCAGCCGGCTCTCAGCGATATTGCCTGAGATACCGATCGCCGAGACCGGTCAGGATTTCATAAGATATGGTGTCGGCATCCCGCGCAATATCCTCGAGCGTCTGATGCGGACCGAGCACCTCGACAAGGCTGCCGAGCGTCAGCGCGCCTTCGGGCAGCGCCGACATATCGACCGTGATGCTGTCCATCGAAACGCGGCCGACGATCGGCAGCCGGGTGCCCTGGTAATAGACGGCTCCGCGGTCGCTCAGGCAGCGCGGCAGGCCGTCGGCATAGCCGGCGGCAATGGTGGCGAGACGCATTTCCCGTTGCGCGACATGCGCGCCACCATAACCAACCTTGGTGCCCGGTGATACGGTCCGCGTCTGCACGACGGCAACATCGAGACTGACGACCGGCTCCATCGGGTTCGCCGGGCCGGCGCTCGGAGCGCCGCCGTAAAGCGCGATGCCCGGCCGGGCGAGCACGCCATGATAGGCTTTGCCAAGGAAAACCCCGCCGGAATTGGCGAAGGAGATGTCGAAGCCTGGAAATTCGTCGGCGATGCAGGACATTTCTGCCAGCTGGTCGCTATTCTGCTGACCCTCGGTTTCATCTGCCGAAGCCAGGTGGCTCATGATGAACAGGACTTCGATCTTGGTGCCGTTGCGAAGGGCTGTCGCCAGTTCCGCCCTTTCCTCCGGGGGAAAGCCCAGCCGCGACATGCCGGTGTCGAATTGCAGGACGGCAGGCAGGCAGCGCTTCAGCGCGCGCGCCGCCGCCGACCATTGCTGCCACTGGGCGAGCGAATTGAGGACCGGTACAATGTCCAAATCGGCGCAGGCAATTTCATTGCCCGGCTGCAGGCCGTTCAGAACGAAAATCTGGGCGTCCTGCGCGAGCGCCGGCCGCAGCCGCGCTGCCTCGACGAATTGAGCAACGAAGAAGTGCCGGCAACCTTGGGCGTAGAGGGTTTTCGCCACGCGCTCCGCGCCGAGCCCATAGGCATCGGCCTTGACAACGGCGCCTGCGCGCACCGGGACCAGCATCGACACGAGCTTCCGATAATTGCGGCCCAGTGCCGCAAGATCGATCGTCAGAAAGCCCGTGGCTCCCTGCGTAATCGTGGCAGTACGTGCATGGGAGACCAAAATAGCGCTGTCCATGTTCACCCTCTTGTTTCCATGGAGTGTATGAAAGAATAGGCGATATTGCCGGTCATTTCGTCTTATAATATTGCACGGCTTGCATTTTGTGCGCATAATCTACGAAAATTTGGAACAATCGAGCATGCCTGCCCTCGACACGACAGATCGCAACATCCTGAGGCTGCTGCGCCTTGACGCCAGGATGAGCAATGCCAAGCTTGCTGCCGAAATCGGCCTTTCGCCATCGGCCTGCCTCAGACGTATCAAGATCATGGAAAAGACGGGCGTGATCCGCGGCTACACGGCGCTTCTCGATACGAGCAATGCGGATGCGATGATTGCCGTTATCATCAACATCACCCTCGAACGGCAGACGGAGGATTATCTCGACCGTTTCGAGGCGGCCGTCCGCCGTCATCCGGAAATCCGCGAATGTTTCCTGATGACGGGTGGATCCGACTATCTGCTGCGCGTGGAAGTCGCCAATGCCGGCGAATTCGAACGGATCCACAAGGAAATATTATCGGCCTTGCCAGGCGTCCTCAGGATTCACTCCAGCTTCTCGATCCGCAACGTCCTTGCGACACGCACCAAAAGTAAGCGATGAGCAGGCGTCGGCCTGAATCGCTCTCCAGTCTTGCAGCCCGCGTCTCCAGACGCGTAGACGACACTGATCCTCGAATTGCTTCCCTGAAGCAGTTGCGGTGTCGGGCCCATCACTCCAACGGAGTCACTGATCACTTCGAGGCTCTGTCAGGCTAACCGGCTAGAGTTGGCTTGCCCGAATTCCAATGCTTCCTGCGCCAATCGCCCTGCCAGTTCGGCAAACGACTGCGGCCGTCCAAAAGCATAACCCTGGAGAGTGTGGACGCCAAGATCGGCGAGCACTTTGGCATGCTCGAAGGTTTCCACGCCTTCCGCAATCACCTCCATGTCAAGCGCGCGCGCTATGTCGACCAGCGAACTGACAAGCCGGCGGCTGGGAACGGATTGCAGGATCGGCATCACAAGCTGGCGATCGATCTTGACGCGGTCCGGTCTGAGCTCGAGCAGGCCCAGCAAGGAGGCATGCCCCGATCCGAGATCGTCGATCTCGATGTCGATACCGAAGGACTTGATGGCCTGGATGTTCTGGCGCACCCGATCGCTCAGGCTGTCCAGGAATATCGTCTCTATCAGCTCGAAGCTCAATCGGCCGGGCGGGATGTCATAGCCGCCGAGTTTCGTTGTCAATTCGGGATCATCGAGACGCTCGGCGGAGAGGTTGATCGACAGCCGAACGCGCTCGAGCAGCGAGGCCGAGGATCTCATATCCAACAGGACGGCCCTCAGGATGACATCGTCAAGCTCTGCGACCAATCCGTTCGAAGAGGCGAGAGGCAGGAAATGCGCCGGAGCGAGAATTCCTCTCGTCGGATGGTGCCATCTCGCCAGAGCTTCGACGCCGTTTACCCGGAAAGACCTGGCGTCGACCTGCACCTGGTAAAATGGACGGATCTGGCCGAGCGCCAATCCGGATCGCAGATCCTGGACGAGCTGCCTTTCGTTCGCCAGCCTCGAAGCCATCTCGTCGGTGAAAATCTCGGCGCGATTCCGGCCATTCCGTTTGGCGTGGTACAAAGCCAGGTCCGACTGCGAGAGCAGCTTGGCAAAATCTGCGCTCATGGCGCTGGCAACGCCAATGGAACACTGCACGCTGACTGCCCGGTCGACACCAGGAAGCGGGCTTTCCAGGCGTCGCTGAATATGATCGAGCACCGCCCTCGTCCTGTCGGGTTCGTCCTCAGTGACGATGACTGCGAACTCATCGCCGCCGAGGCGCGCTGCGACGTCATTCGCCGAAATGGCCTCCAGAAGAATCTCGCTGACATGACACAGAACGAGGTCGCCGACCGCATGCCCGAAGCGATCATTGATCTCCTTGAAATGGTCCACGTCTATATGGAGAAGCGCAACCTTGACGCCCTCCTGCCTGGCAAGCTCGGACAGGGCGAAATCGAAACTACGCCGGTTCAAGAGACCGGTGAGGTGATCGTGATCGGCCGCGAACCGAGCTTCCGCCCGGCTCCTCTCCAGTTCCTTGTTGAGCAGAACGTCGTCGGTCACATCCCATTCAGCGCCGACAAAGCAGGGGTCGCCGGCCGCATCGACGAAATAGCGAGCGCGCGAACGCAGATAGCGGATCGCTCCGTCTGGTCGAACAATGCGAAATTCCGATGCGTAATCCGATCTGGTTTCGATCGCCCGCAGAAATATTTCATTGGTCGCCGCCAGATCATCGGGGTGGACGCTGTCCAGCCAGATAACATCAAGCGGCGCTTTCGGAACGCCATAGATCAGCTTGAGCTGCTCGTCCCAGCGCGTCTGATTTTTTGAGATATTGTGCTGCCAGATGCCAATCCTGGATGCCTCAAGAGCCAAGCCAAGCTGGCGAAGCAGATTTTCAAGTTCGACATTCGTTCTGGATCGTTTGCTGCTCAAGGCAATCTCGCTGTTACGTTCGCCCGAGTGTCGCATTGAATATCTTAAAGAGTGCTAATCGAACGAAGGCCAAAGACCCTGCTGGCCAATCAGTCAGCCCATAAACGGCCATTGCGATGCACAAATATAACGCTCTTGCGAATGCCACCGCCCAGGTAACAGCACAAATACTAATCACATATTCAGGCTGCCCATGAAATAAGCACGCTGGAACTGACTTGTTTTCCCTTTCAGCTCATGAAGTTACTGCCATCGCTTTGGACTTGGCACACCGATTGCAGGCCTTCAACGTGCATCGGTCAACGGCGACCGCTGCAGATGGGCGCGACATAAGCGCTTACGTTAGACATCGACGTCGCAAGGATTGCCATCCGGGATGCACTCATCCCGTGGACGCATTCCGGCGGCGTTTTTTTGCGTCCGAATTCACCAAGCAGAGGGGAACCTGCAGATGAAGAAGATTTCGACGACTGCGATATCGGCAACCGGCATCACCCGCCGGAGCATACTCAAGACGACTGCAGCGGCCGCCCTCATCGGCGCCGTCAAGACCGCCTTTCCCTCCGGCGCCTTTGCGGCCGGGGCAGGCCCTGAAGTGAACGGCATCAAGCTCGGCTTCATCGCGCTCACGGATTCCGCGCCGCTGATTATCGCTAAGGAAAAAGGCCTGTTCGAAAAATATGGACTTCCGGAAACGGATGTCGCCAAACAGGCGTCCTGGGGTGCGACGAGAGACAATCTCGTGTTGGGCGGCGCAGCCAACGGTATCGACGGCGCTCACATCCTCTCGCCGCTCCCCTATCTCATGCACACCGGCAAGGTGACGCAGAACAACAAGCCGGTGCCGATGGCAGTCCTTGCCCGGCTCAATCTCGACAGCCAGGGCATCTCCGTCGCCAAGGAATATGCCGAAACCGGCGTCCAGCTCGATGCCTCGAAGTTGAAGGCAGCCTTCGAAAAGAAGAAGACCGAAGGCAAGGAGATCAAGGCCGCCATGACCTTCCCGGGCGGCACCCACGACCTCTGGATCCGCTACTGGCTTGCCGCCGGCGGCATCGACCCGAACAAGGACGTTTCGACCATCGTCGTGCCGCCGCCGCAGATGGTGGCCAACATGAAGGTCGGCAACATGGACGTTTTCTGTGTGGGCGAGCCTTGGAACGAGCAGCTCGTCAACCAGGGCATCGGCTTCACGGCAGCCACCACGGGCGAGCTCTGGAAGGGCCATCCCGAAAAGGCGCTGGGGCTCCGCGCCGAATGGATCGAAAAGAACCCGAATGCCGCCAAGGCCCTGCTGATGGCCGTCATGGAAGCGCAGCAATGGTGCGACAGCATGGACAACAAGGCGGAGATGGCGGAGATTCTCGGCAAGCGTCAATGGTTCAACGTTCCGACCAAGGATGTGCTCGGCCGCCTGAAGGGCGATATCAATTATGGCAATGGCCGCGAGGTCAAGGCGACCGATCTCTACATGAAATTTTGGAAGGACGGCGCCTCATACCCGTTCAAGAGCCACGATGCCTGGTTCATGACGGAAAACATCCGTTGGGGGAACCTGCCGGCGACGACCGATGTGAAGGCGCTGGTCAACCAGGTGAACCGCGAGGATATCTGGCGCGAGGCTGCCAAGGATCTCGGCATCGCTGCTGCCGACATTCCCGCATCGTCGTCCCGCGGCAAGGAAACCTTCTTCGACGGCAAGGTCTTCGATCCTGAAAATCCCTCCGCCTACCTGGAGAGCCTTTCGATCAAGGCCGTCTCCTGATCCCGCCTCCGGCGCGCGAACGGCGCGCCGGCCTTCCATTCCCGTGAGGAGCGCGCTGATGTCCGCCCTGGCAAATAAAGAAAATCCCTCGATTGTCGCCTCTGCAAAGCCGGCGGCGAAGGTTCTGTCATTCTCCGGCAAGCAAGCATCGCGGATCGATTTTCGCCGCGCGGCGCTGACCGCACTTCACAATGTCGTTCCGCCGGCCGTCGTGCTGGCTCTCGTCCTCCTCCTCTGGCAGGCGCTCTGTTCATCGGCGGACGCCTCTCTGCCTTCGCCGCACCAGGTCTGGCAGGATAGCTACGACCTCATCGCCTATCCGTTCTTCAACTACGGCTCCCAGGATATCGGGCTCGGCTGGCGGGTGCTGGTCTCGCTGCAGCGCGTGGCTTATGGCTTCGGCCTTGCCGCAGTCACCGGCGTCATCATCGGGGCGATCATCGGTCAATCGGTCTGGGCCATGCGCGGCCTCGATCCGATCTTCCAGGTGCTGCGCACGGTGCCGCCGCTCGCTTGGCTGCCGCTGTCGCTCGCCGCATTCCAGGATTCCAGCCCTTCGGCGATCTTCGTCATCTTCATCACCTCGATCTGGCCTGTCATCATCAACACCGCCGTCGGCGTCCGCAATATTCCGCAGGATTATCGCAACGTCGCCGAGGTGCTGCGGCTCAACCAGCTCGAATTCTTCTGGAAGATCATGCTGCCGTCGGCGGCCCCTTACATCTTCACCGGCCTCAGGATCGGCGTCGGCCTTTCCTGGCTCGCCATCGTCGCGGCCGAAATGCTGACCGGCGGCGTCGGCATCGGCTTCTTCATCTGGGATGCGTGGAACTCCTCGCGCCTTCCCGACATCATCGTCGCGCTCGCCTATATCGGCATCGTCGGTTTTGCTCTCGACAAGCTGGTGGCCGCGCTCGGCAAACTCGTCACCCGCGGCGCCATGGCCAACTGAGGACCATATCGATGAACGCCTATCTCAAGCTCGATCATATCGACAAGCATTTCGATCGCGGCGGCGTGCGCGCCGAAGTCCTGAAGGACATCAACCTTACGATTTCACAGGGGGAATTCGTCTCGATCATCGGCCATTCCGGTTGCGGCAAGTCCACCCTGCTCAATCTCATTGCCGGGCTGACCCCGGTTTCGGCAGGCGCCGTGCTTCTGGAAAATCAAGAGGTCAACGAGCCGGGCCCGGAACGCGCCGTCGTTTTTCAGAACCATTCGCTCCTGCCCTGGTTGACGGTCTATGAGAACGTGAATCTAGCCGTCTCCAAGGTCTTCAGCCGAACGAAGACCAAGGCCGAGCGACATGACTGGGTGATGGCCAATCTCGACCTCGTGCAGATGGCCCATGCCAGGGACAAGCGGCCCGCGGAGATATCGGGCGGCATGAAGCAGCGAGTCGGCATTGCCCGCGCGCTTTCAATGGAGCCGAAGATCCTGCTGCTCGATGAGCCGTTCGGGGCACTCGACGCATTGACCCGCGCCCATCTTCAGGATGCGGTGATGGAGATCCATAGCCGGCTCGGCAACACGATGGTGATGATCACCCATGATGTCGATGAAGCGGTGCTGCTGTCCGACCGCATCGTGATGATGACCAACGGCCCGGCGGCTCGCATCGGCGAAGTGCTCGACGTCACCATGCCACGCCCCCGCAACCGCATCGAGCTCGCCTCCGACCGGACATATCTCAAATGCCGCGAGGCCGTGCTCAAATTCCTTTACGAACGCCACCGCTTCATCGAAGCCGCGGAGTAAATCCCGCGGAGATTGCCAATCGGGCCGCGTTACGCATACTGGCCTGATGCAGCAATCAGAAAATCAACCGGCCGCCATCGATGTCGTGCTCTGGAAATATCCGAAGAACGACAGCGGCGAGAAGCGCTGGATGCAGTGGCTTTCACCGAATGAGCGGGAGCGCGCCGCGACCTATCGCTTCGAGCGCGACCGGACCTCGTTCATCGCCGGCCGCTGTCTGCTGCGGCAAGTGCTGAGCGCGCATACCGAGACGCAGCCTGACAAGCTGCTGTTGCATGCGGATGCGTACGGCAGGCTGAGGGCCGAGGGTCGCGACGGGCTGCAGTTCAGCCTTTCCAATGCCGACGGGCTGGTGGCCGTCGCCGTCACTTCAGAATGCGAGCGCGTCGGGATCGACTGCGAACGCGCCGACGCCGAAATCGAAGCGGCGGCCATGGAGAGCTATTGCAGCCTGGACGAACGGCACTGGCTCGATCAACTGCCTCCGGGCGAACGATCGCGTGCAGCCGTTGCCCTTTGGGCGCTCAAGGAGAGCCATCTCAAGGCACTCGGGGTAGGCTTGCGTGAAGATCCCCGCAGCGTCGCCTTTTCCTGGCAGGACGGCATCCCTGTCATGGTTCAGAGCGGCGCACCGGACCGGCAATGGCATCACCGCCTGATCGAGAGCGGCAGCCAGCACGTCGCCGCGCTGGCCGTCCACTCACAATTTCGCGCCCCCAGCATTCATGTCCTGACGTTTCAGGATGACAGCATGCCGTCCGAATGGCCGGCCCGGAGCTGATGCGACATGGCAGAAGCTGCCTCCGTCGCCCAGACCAGCTGAGCATTGTCAGGCTCGGCATCGAAATGCTGCCGGCCGAGAAGCGTGTTGACGATCTTGGCGCTACGCCACGCCATGAGGCTGAGCTGCGAGTCGGCTATGCCGTGCGAGTATCGGCCGGCGTTCTGCGCAAACAGGCGGTTGGTCCTCGGGCCTGTCCACTGCATCGTGTAGTCGTCGTTCAGGATGGGATAGCCGTTTCTGTCGAGGCTGATCCTTTCGCTTAGCGATCCGAGCGCATCCGGCAAACGGAACCTGTAGCCGGTTGCCAGCACCACCGCGTCGGCATGAAGCACCTCTATCCCGCCATCGAAATGGTTGCGGACGATGAGCCGATAGGCATTGCCGTTCCGCTCCATCTGGATCACATCGCGGTTCGGCGACAAAGATGCATTCAGCGTGCTCTGCTCAAGGTAACGCAGCGCATAGAGGCGGCGGTAGATCGAGTGGATCGTCGAAATCGACAGGCCGTCACTGGTCAGGATCGAGTTCTTCAGCGCCGCCTGCTTCTGCTCGCTGCTGAGCTTCAGATAGGCCTGCACATATTCCGGCGAGAAGACCTGGTTCGAAAACGGCGTATCGTTGATGGGCTCGAAATTATGGCGCCGGCTGATCCAGGTCAGTTCCGTCATCGAGCCAGGGTCCCCAAGCAGCGCTTCCACCACCTCGCCGCCGCTCTGGCCGCCGCCGACCACGACAATGCGGGAAGCGCCGAGATCGATGAGGCGCGATTTGGCCTCGCTATTGTGGAAGCAATCCGCACCCAGGAAGGGTTTTGCCCAGTCGGGCACGAAGGGCGAGGACCCGGTGCCGATCACCAGGTTGCGCGCTTCTTCCTGGCCGTTGTCGAAGCGCAGGACGAAGCGGTCGTCGCGGTGCTCGACGTCGCGGATCTCGGCGGAGAACCGCAGACCTTCCACGCCCTTGGCGACCCAGGCGAGATAACGCGCGAATTCCTGCCGGGGGACGGCGTCATAATTGGCGTTCAGGAAGGCGTAGAGCCGCTTATGGGCGACCAGATAGGAGATGAAGGACCAGCGGCTGGTCGGCAGGACCGGGGTGACGAGGTCCTTGAGGAAGGACGACTGCAGCTCGACGCCGGGCATCATCATGCCGGGATGCCAGTCGAACGAGACTCGCCGCTCGAAGAAACGGCTGCGCATCTCAGGCACGTATTCGAGCAGGCAGGCAAGGCTCAGATTGGAAGGACCGATGCCGATGCCGGCAAGATCGAGCGGCTCATTCAGGGCATCTCTGCGGGTAAAAGCGACGGTCATGCGTTATCCTTCTCTGTTTCCTTGAGACGCAGGGCAAGTCTTGAGTGGAAGGCGGGTGACCCGATCATGTGCAGGTGGTTGGTGCCGGTGATGATCTCGGCCGCGTGCGCCCGCGGCGACAGGCGGCGCCAATCGATCAGGTTGAGGCCGCGATTGAGGCTGTCGTCGGCTGCCCAGGGATAGATCGGCACGTCATGGGGAATGAGCCGATGCTTGCGGAAGATCAGAGCATTGTCGATCAGCACCCAGAACGTATGTTCGCGGCTGCTGATATCGGGTCCGTCGGTCGGCAGCGGGTCCTTCTCGTCGCCGACGAAGCGCAGGAACTGCTCGTAGGTATCGGCGTCCATGGTCGAAAGCAGCCGGTCCCATTCCGGGCGCATCGCGGTCTTTTGCAGCCATGCCTGCACGTCCCGGTGAAGCGCGTCGCGCTCGTCCGGCCGGAAGCGCGGCTTGGCGCCGATCGCGAATTCCGATCCGAGATCGCAGACATCGACCATCGCCATCGTCCGGACGTCGACCTCGTTGGCGAGAGTGCGGGCAGCCTCATAGGCCAGAAGCCCGCCCCAGGACCAGCCGAGAAAGTAGCAGGGCGCACCTTTACTATGCGTTCTGATGTGATCGACATAGCTCTCGATGATCTCTTCAACGGGCGCGCCGACTTCCTTCTTCTCGGACAGCGAGTGGCAAATGAAGCCAGTCGCCGGCTGGTCGGCGCCGAGATAATCGACGAGTTTCACATATTCGCGGGTGCTGACGAGAAGCCCCGGGAAGCAATAGAGCCGCGGCTTGGCCCCTGAAGCGCGCAGCACGATCACCTCGGAGAGATCTCGCTCCTCCCCCTGTTCCATCACGCCGGCAAAGGCGCGGATGGTCGGGTTGTTGAAGATATCGGCAACGGTCAGCGGAACCTTCGGCCGGCGCTGCCGCAGCTGCGTGAGGATGCGGATCGCGCCCAGCGAATTGCCGCCGATCGCGAAGAAATTGTCCTCGACGCTGATCGCTTCCAGCTTGAGAACCTGGCGCCAGACATCCAGCACCTCCTCTTCGAGCGCAGTCGCCGGCTCGGCGATGGCGCGCTTGACGGGCTGGGGCGCGGGCAGCGCGAAGCGGTCGAGCTTGCTGTTCGGATTGGTAGGCATCTTCTCCAGTTCGACCACGGCCGCCGGCACCATGTAGGACGGCAGGCGGCGTTCGAGGCCGGCGCGGACCGTCCCGACGTCGAGCCTCTCGTCCTTCTTCGGCACGACATAGGCGACCAGCGCCTTTTCGCCGGCATCGTCGTCGCGCAGCACGACCAGAGCTTCGCCGACGCCGGGCTGCTGGAGGAGTGCTGCTTCGATCTCGCCGAGTTCGATGCGATAACCGCGCAGCTTCACCTGATGATCGACGCGGCCGACGAACTCGACGGTTCCGTCCTCGCGCCAGCGCGTCAGGTCGCCGGAGCGATAGAGCCGCCCGCCTTCCTTGGAGAAGGGGTCGGGAATGAAGCGGTCGGCCGTCGTATCCGGCTTGCCGAGATAGCCGCGGGCAATGCCCTCGCCGCCGATATAGAGCTCGCCGGTCACGCCGATCGGGCACGGATTGAGGTCGGGATCGAGCACATAGACGCGCCGGAGCCCGACGGCGCGTCCGAGCGGCGCATAGACGCCCTGGAACCTGGTGCCGGCCCGCACCTTCCAGACCATCGGGGTCATGATCGTTTCCGTGGGACCGTAGCCGTTGATCAGCCATTCCGATTTCAGCGCCCGCGACAGAAGATCGAAGGTCGATTGCGCGAGCCCCTCGCCGCCGAAGGAATAGAGCCGCATCGGCGGCGCGCCGTCGGAAATGTCAGCCCACTCCGCCAGTTGCTGCAGATAGGTCGTGGGAATGCTGGCATTGTTGGCGCCATGCTTGCGCATCGCCGTCAGCGTTTCTTCCGGCGTCCAGAGCGGCTGGTCGGGAAGGATGATGCTGCCGCCTTCCATCAGCGGGTTCATCCAGCGCTCATGGCCGCCGTCCGAACTGAAGGGCAGGAAGGGCAGCTCGCGGGACTCCGAGCTCATGCCGTAGACGCGCGAGGTATTCTGCAGGTGATGCGTCAGCGGCCCGTGCTCGACGGCGACACCCTTCGGCAATCCCGTGGATCCCGAGGTGTACATGACATAAGCGAGCTGGTCCTTGTGCGTGGGAACGTAGAGCGGCGTATCCGGCTCGCCGTCGAGATCGAGCTTGTCGAGTTCGAGAACTATGGCGTCGAGCTCTTCCGGCAGGCGATGGCGCAGCCAGCTATGGGTGAGAACGATCTTAACGCCGCCATCGCGCAGGATGTGATGGTTGCGCGCCGGCGGATGGTCGGGCTCGACCGGGATGTAAGCACCGCCCGCCTTCAGCGTGGCGAGAATGCCAACGATCGCCTCCGGCGAACGCTTGATGAAGATCGCGACCGTCACTTCGGCGCGGACACCGAGCTGCCGCAGCCGATGCCCGAGGCGGTTCGTGCTCGCCTCCAACCAGCCATGGCTCCACTCCTCGTCGCCATAAACGATTGCCGTCTTCTCAGGCGTCCGGCGCGAATGGGCCGAAATCAGCTCGTGCACCGGCCGGTCGTCGTTGACGACATCATCCTCATAGGGCGCCGACAGCCAGTCGAGCTCGTCGCTGCCCATGAGCTCGATATCCTTGATCCTGAGATCGGGCTTTGCGACGATCTGCTCCAGCACCAGGCAGAAATGCTTGGCGACACGGGCGATCAGGGCGCCGTCGTAGAGATCCTGAGCATAGTCGATCAGCCCGTACGCGGCGCCATCTGTGCGAGCCTCGATCACGAGGGAAAGCTCGCTATCGGCGCGGGCGCCCAGCGGTTCCAGGTTCGTCGCCTGCCTCGGAACCGGATAGGGCTCGCGGAATTCGAACAGCGCCTTGACCACGGCTTCCTGTGCGGCCGCTTCGTCGACCACCAATTCCTGCGTGATGCGCTCCAGCGGCACGAGGCGGGCAAGCCCCTCCTGCGTCACCGACGAGATTGCCTCAACGACATCATCGAGAGAGTGCCGGGAGGTCAGGGAAAGCACGAGGGGAAGAACCTGTTCGGCGCGGCCGCGGCTGGCGAAATGCTCGGTGCGGGGGCGGGCGATCAGCAGCCCGGTCAGCAAAGCATAGTTGCCGCTGTAGCGCGCCAGCAGCGCGCAGAAGGCGGCGTGAAGTACGCGCTCGATCTGGCAGCTCTTGCTCTGTGCATGCCGTTCGAGCTTGGCCCAGAGGTTGGGCTCGATCGCAAACCGATGCTCAGCACGCGCCACGCCGGCAAGCCCGCCGCTGTTGAAGCGGGTGGGAAAGGTCGAGGCCGCGTAGTCGAGACCGATCGTGTCGCGCCAATAGGCAAGCGCTTCGCGCGCTTCATCCGTCTCCAGCCATTCTTCCTCCCGCATTCCCGCCGATTTTTCCGCCGGCTGCACATCGCCGGCGGGTTCACCATCGAGAATGCGCGCCAGCGAAGCGGCAAGAACGGATTTTGCGCGGTCGTCTGAGATGATCGGATGCAGCACGATCGTCAGCAGCGACTGCCCATCGGGCAGCAGGATGATCTGGATGCGCGCCCCCGGCCCTTCCAGGAGATCGAAGCGCCTGTCGCGGAAGGCTTTTCGCGCTGCCAAGGCTTCAGCCTCGGAAAGAGCCGCTCCTTCCTTGCCGAGGATTTCGATCGGCACCGCGTTCGGCGCGCCGCGATATTGCTCGATGCGGCCGCCCGCCAGCCGGCGGAAACGAGTGGAAAGCGACGGGTTCTCAGCCAGGAGCGCGCGGCAGGCGCCGGCGATCGTCTCGACGCCGGTCGTGGCGCCCAAGCGCAGCCCGATGACCTGATCGGGAAAGACCGTGTAATTGCCGATCTGCTCCAGCGACCAGATGCGCTTCTGCGCGATCGTCAGCGGAAAGCTTTCGAAGTCGGTATCCATTGCCGCATCGGTCGGGCAGGCATCGGCGAAATTGGTGATCTGCTTGTTCATCTTGCCATCCGGACGGTTTCAGAGACGCGCATCGGCTGCCATGGCCGAGCGCAGGGAAAGCGGGCGAGGATCGGCCCAGATGTCACGGATATGGGCGAGGCACTCCTGGCGCGAACCGGCAAAACCCGCTGGCTGCCAGCTCACCGGAATGCGCTTGTCCTGCGGCCAGACCGAGTAGTGATGCTCGGTGTCGTGGACGACGATCCAGAGATCGTCGCGGGGCTCAAGATTGTCCATTCGAAGCTCCTGCAGAGATTGACGTCATGCGCAAATGACGGATCCCGCCTGCTGGAGTTTAGAAAATTGCTGAGAATTTTTTTCTTCGTTTACCCCTAAATCCGCCCAGGGATGGATCGTCATTCTCTCAAATCGCCGCAGGAGCGGGCTTCATGCTCGCAGCATCAAAAGCCCTGCCGATCAAGGAGAACATCATGGATTTCGACGCCGCCAAGCAAAGGCGGGCTCTACAGGCGCGCAGCTATGTCAGGCTCGCCCCCAATATCGTCCATCTCCACACCGTGCACGGGAATCACGAAGTCGCCCTCGAAGTCGAAGCCGGCATCGCCTCGCTGACCTTCTACGAGGGAAATCCCGTGCAATCGGCCGAGCTTCTCATGGCAGCCGCCGAAGCGGTGACGGCGCAAGATCGGTCGATCAAATCGGTCGCTTTCGAAGGCCATCAGGCCAGCCTTCCCCGGCACATCTCAGGCACCGATGGACGGCTCGATTCCGCGATCCTCTGGCAATGGCCCTCGCTGTGGCTGCCGCAGATGTCCTATCCGTTGCCGCCGGTGCAGCAGATGACCGCGGGGCGCTATCATCCGCGCCGGCCGGCAAAGCCGAAGGGCACGGTCTACCAGCGCTTCATTCCGTGGCTGGAGCGCGACATCAGTTTCAGAGTGGCCGATCCCGAGACCGATCTTGCGGCCTTTCATCGCTGGATGAACAACGAGCAGGTCAACACGATCTGGGAGGATGCGGGCTCGATCGACAAGCACCGGGAGATCCTGGAGGAGAGGATCGCCGATCCGCATGTCCTGCCACTGATCGGCAGTTTCGCCGACATTCCCTTCGGCTATTTCGAGGTCTACTGGGCCAAGGAAAACCGGCTCGGTCCCTACTACGATGCCGACGATTACGATCGCGGATGGCATGTCGCGATCGGCGAGCCCGATTATCGCGGCAAGAAATGGATCAGCGCGTGGCTTCCCTCGCTGATGCATTTCATCTTCCTCGACGATCCCCGCACGAGATGCATCGTCGGCGAACCGCGCGCCAGCCACGAGCAGCAGATCCGCAATCTCGACCGCTCGGGCTTTGCCAAGATCAAGCATTTCGATTTTCCGCACAAACGGGCGCTTCTCGTCATGCTGACTCGCGAGCGCTTCTTCGGCGATCATCTCTGGGTGCCCGCATCATGAACGACATGAGCGAGATGAGCGGCAGCGTGCGGAAACGACGGCTTGCGCCGGAAGATCTCGCCAGCCCGCACCTGTTCAGGCTGCTGCTGCGGCTCGGGCTGCCCGCCATGTTTGGCCTGTCGATCAATGCCGCCCATCACACGATCAACATGGTCTTCGTCGGCACGATCGGGGAGGATCAGATCGCCGCGATCATGATCGTGCTGCCGATCCTGATGCTCGTCGCAGCCTTCGGCGAAGGCATCGGCGTCGGCGTGGCAACCGAGGTCGGGCGGGCGCTCGGCGCCGGCAACCGGTCGAGGGCGAGTACGCTGGCCTCGGTCAGCCTGGCCGCCGGCATCGCCTTCAGCGCGGCAAGCGCGGCCGCAATCGTTACCTTCCCATCTTTCCTGCTGTTCGGCGCCACGCCAGCCATCGAGCCGCTTGCGCAGCATTACCTCCTCATCATCGCGGTCTCGATCCCGCTGACAATGGCGCAGATCATTCTCGATTTCCTGGCGATCGCCGAGGGCAATGCCCGCTTCAGCATGTGGACGCTGGTCGCCTGCTTTGCGCTGAACATCATTCTCGACCCGATCATGATCTTCGGCTTCGGCCTCGGGCTGCAAGGCGTGGCGATGGCGACCATCCTCTCCCAGCTCGTGGCGCTCTCAATCTACGGCGCCTATCATGCGAGACGGCTCGGGACGATCCGGCTGACGTTCTGCTGGCGGCTCGGCGATGTCAGGCATCTGAGGCCGGTCCTTGCCGTGGGCGCGCCGACGACACTGACGAGCCTCGCAACCGCTGGCGCAATCGCCGCGATGCTGTCGTTCGCCGGCACCTATCGTGGCGAGGACGGCATTGCCGGAGTCGGGATCGCCCTGCGGCTGCTTGCGGTCGGCGCACTTCCCGTCATGGGCATTTCGCTGGGCGCGCAGTCCATCCTGAGCTTCGCCTGGGGCCGCGGGGATATATCACGGGTGCTCTCGGCAACCCGCATGCTAACCGCCGTCACGAGCGCGGTCGGCGGCGCCTACGGGTTGACGGCGATCATCTTCTCCGCGCACCTTGCCTCGTTCTTCACCGACAATGCATCCGTGATATCGATCGCAGGCCAGGCGATCGTCGCAACCCATCTCCCCTTCCTGCTGTTCGGCCTCCGGCAGACCGTGCTGATCCTCTTCCAAGCACAGGGCAGGCCGAAAGCCGCCCTTGCCGTAGGCTTGGCGCAATATGGATATCTTCTCTTTCCGTTGCTTGCTTTCCTGCCGCCCTTCTTCGGTTTTTCAGGCCTGCTCGCAGCCATGTTTCTGGCCTCGTCGCTCACCGGCCTGCTGTCATGCTTCTGCCTGGCGAGATCACTCAGCGCGCTCCGGCAGAGCTCGGCCGGTGATCTGACCGCACTCCGTCCCTATCCCAGCTTTTGCCCCTGAGAGGATCATCATGAACCTGTCCTTCAGCCCACGCGACCTTGGCGACCAAGCGGCCGACGATCTCTTCACGCCCGTCGATCCCTCGGCCTTCAACGCCGTGTCGCCGCCGATCTTCCAGACCTCGCTCTTCACCTATGACAGTTACGAGGCGATGGAGGATGTCTTCGCCGGCCGGGCGCGCAACTACATCTATTCGCGCGGCGACAATCCGACCGTTCGCGAATTCGAACTTTTGGTCGCCCGCCTCGAGGGCGCGGAGGATGGGCGCGCCTTCTCCAGCGGAACGGCCGCCATCACCGCGACCATTCTCACCCTCGTGGAAGCCGGCGACCGGGTCGTTGCCGTCCGCCACCTCTATAACGATGTCTACCGCCTGCTGGTGAAGCTGCTCGGCCGGCTCGGTGTCACGGTGGATTTCGTCGATCCTTCCGACCATGACGAGGTCCGCAAGGCGCTGTCGGGCGCCAAGCTTCTCTATCTCGAAAACCCGACGTCTTTCGTCTTCGAACTGCAGGACATAACGGCGCTGTCGGCCATGGCAAAGGAGGCGGGTGTCACAACCGTCATCGACAACTCCTGGGCGACGCCGCTCTTCCAGAAGCCGATCCTGCACGGCGTCGATATCGTCATTCACGCCGCCTCGAAATATCTCGGCGGCCACAGCGATACGGTCGCCGGCGTCGTCGTCGGCACGAAAGAGGCGATCGCCAGGATCAACTCGACCTCCTACCCCTATATCGGCGCCAAGCTCTCGCCCTTCGAGGCCTGGCTCCTGCTGCGCGGCATGCGCACGCTGCGCGTCCGGCTGAAGGAGCATGAGCGCAGCGGACTTCTGCTCGCCGACCGGCTGAAACAGCATCCCGACATCGCCCGCGTTCGCCACCCGGCCTTTCAAGACCATCCCGGCCGGGCGACGCTGTCGGGTTATGCCGGGCTCTTCGCTTTCGACCTCACGCCCGACATAGATGTCGCGCGTTTTGTCAATGCGCTGCACGAAATCCGCCTCGGCGTCAGCTGGGGAGGGCCGGAAACGCTTGTGGTCCCCGCCAAGGTGGCGCTGCAGATTCCCGACCGGATGACCACCTTCATCCGGTTCGGCGTGAGCGAGCAGACGGTTCGCTTCGCCGTTGGACTGGAAGAACCGGAACTGCTTTGGAGCGACCTGCAGCAGGCGCTGCACGCCGCGCGGCGCTAGGATCCTGCCGATGTTCGTGATCGGCACGAGGGGAGTCGGTGATCGCCGAATGGCAATGCTGCTCCGCCGCCTTGATCATGAAATTAACAAGGGTCCTGGAGACGCCGAGTTCGGCCGCGATGTCCTTCTGCGGCACGCCGTTCAGGCGGTGGCGGATGAAGGCGTCGTTGGTGCGCTTCGGCAGCGTCTCGAGCGAAGCCAGCACGTCACGCAGGGTCTCTGCGGCAACGAGCTGGTCAAGCACCGTTGGGACGGGAGCCGTGATCTCCCGGATTTGATCTATCGACCTGTGGTTGTTCGTCTGATGGCGCTGGCGGCGGCTCTCATCCAGTGCAAGATTATAGACCATCCGGAAGGCATAGCCGATGGGGCAGCGAATACCGTCGACATTGACCCCATAAGCCTTGATGACTCCGTCCTGAAATATGTCCTCGGAGTATGCCCTTGATTTGAGAACGCTTTCGATCGTCTTCAGGAGCTTATCCTTGTTTTCGATCATTGCGTTGACAACCGCATTCCCGTTCACATCACGATGCGATGCTCGCATTGTCCTGTACCTTTTTACGAATGGAAAATCAGGCTCTGTCTTGCTGGTCGGTTCGGCCTTGGCGCTCCTTTTTCAAAGCGGATGTGCACGATGTGATTGCAGTGTCTATTTTAAGGTGATAACAAGAGTCAAGTTTAAATCCACCGGGCTGAAGGCGAGAAAAAAATGGGACGAACAGTTGAGATCCTGACCGGCAAGGCGGAACTCTGCCGATCGATCATGAGTGCCTTGCCCGACTGGTTTTCGGAGTCCGAGGTCATCGAAGCGAGCGCCCAGGCGATCGAGAAGTTGCCGGTGTTCGGCTATATCAAAGCGGATGTCGTCACCGCGCTGATGGCCTTGAAGCCGCACCTGCCTGATGCCGTCGAAATTGCGCTGATCGCGACGCGGCCGGAATACCACGGCCAGGGCGCAGGGCGACATCTCCTCGACGCTGCCGAAGGCTTCGCCCAGAAATCGGGCGCCCGGCTGCTGACGGTCAAGACGCTTGCGCCGCGCGGCCGCGACGAGCCGCAATTCGAGGCGACGCGCCGCTTCTACGACCGGAACGGCTTCGTCAGGGCGGAGGTGTTTGCCAAACTCTGGCACGAGGACCATCCGTGCCTGTTCATGATCAAGCCGCTCGCCGGAAAACAGCCGAGCGAGGCCGCGCTTTGAGACGACGGGACTTTCTTCTGAGCGCGCTGGCCATGACGAGCGCACCCGTCATGGCCCGCGCCGGTGATAACGGCGTCGTGTCGCTCGATTACGGATTGGCATCGACGATGCTGGCGCTCGGCAGCGTCCCGCGAGCGATCGCCTCGCTCAGGAACTGGTCGGAATGGGTTGTCGAGCCAACCATGCCGCAAGGCGTCGTCGACATTGGCACTACATTCGAGATCAATCTCGAAGTCCTCACCAGCCTCCGGCCATCGCTCATCCTGAGCACGCCTTTCCTGGCGGCGCTGGATGAAAAACTCTCCCGAATCGCGCCGGTCGCGACCTTCACTGTTTATGCCGAGAACGGCGATGCGCTCGACCGCTCCTACGCCGAAACGCGGCGTCTCGGCGCCATGATCGGGCGACAGAGGCAAGCGGAGGCGTTTCTCGCCCGCGCCGATGCCACGTTCGGGCGGCTGCGCGAGAGGGTGAGGAGCCTGTCCGCGCCTCCTGTCGCCGTTATCAACTTCGTCGATCAGAGGCATGCGCGCATCTACGGCGGCCCGGGGCTTTACGGCGGCACCATGCGGCGCATCGGCCTTGAGAATGGCTGGAAGGGCGAGGCCAGCTACTGGGGATTTCAGACGATCGGACTGGAACAGCTCGCCGAACTCGATGAACAGGCGCACCTCGTCGTCGTGTCGCCTTTGCTTCCGCCCGATGTCCTGACCCGGCTTTCAGAAAGCCCGCTTTGGGCGAGCCTCCCCTTCGTCAGGCGGCAGCGGATCTCGGTCGTTCCAGGCGTCCTGATGTTTGGAATGGTCCAGGAGGCGCTGCGCTTTTCGACACTGATGGTCGATGTTCTGGAGACTGCCGCCCGATGAAGGCTGAATTTTCCCGCTTCGGCGCGCCGGCACTTGCGGCGCTATTGCTGTTTTCAGGCCTCAGCCTTGCGATGCTCGATCTCCTGCCGGCGCTGCCGCATATCGAAACCAAAGGCGAATACGACGCCCAGCACCTTCTGCTTCTCTATTCCACGCTGCCGCGCATGGCGACGGCCCTGATCACGGGAGCCGCCCTTGCACTTTCTGGGACGATCCTGCAGCAGGTCCTGCGTAATCCTCTCGCTTCACCAACGACGCTCGGCGTCTCGGCCGGCGCCAATCTGGCATTGGTTTCCGTGATGCTCGCCTTTCCCTCACTGGCGGGATGGAGCCGCGACGCGGTCGCGCTCGCAGGAAGTGCCGCTGTCGCCTTCGCCATCTTTTCGATCAGCGCCCGGCATGGCTTCTCGCCTTTTTCCCTCATCCTGTCGGGCATGATCATCGGCCTCTGGTGCGGCGCAGCGGCGGCCATTCTGATCTTGATGAACGATCAATATCTCTCCGGGATCTTCATCTGGGGCGCCGGGTCTCTGTCAGAGCAAAGCTGGGCGATCCCGCTGTCGCTGCTGCCCAAGGTCGCCCTCGTCGCCGGCCTCGCCTTCCTCGCCGCGAGACCGCTGACGCTGAGCCAGCTCGGAGATGCCGGCGCAGCGAGCCTAGGTCTGCCGATCAAATGGGCGCGCGGCTTTATCATAGCGATTGCGATTGCGCTGAGCGCCCTCGTCACCAGTGCCGTCGGCGTCATCGGCTTCATCGGGCTGGTCGCCCCGCAGATCGTCCGGCTAGCCGGCGCACGCCGGGTCGTCAGCCAGTTGATCTGGTCGCCCATAGCAGGCGCCGGCCTTCTTCTTCTGACCGATGAGGCGATCAAGCTCCTCGCTCCTGGCGATTTCGTGCCGACCGGGGCCGTCACCGCATTGCTCGGCGGACCGATCCTGATTGCTCTGCTTCCACGCCTTGCAACAGCCTCACGCACGCTCCCCGGCATGACCTCACCACGGCTCGCGATCGGCAGCAAAGGGTCCTCCCTGGTCCTGCTGTTCGCCTCGGTCGTCGCATTGGCGATCGCCGCGATCTTCTTCGGCCGGGCATCAGATGGCGCGTGGACATGGCTGCCCGCCGCCTCATGGAATGAAATCCTCCCCCTCCGCCTGCCGCGGGTCGGCGCCGCCTTCGGCGCCGGAACCGTGCTCGGCGTGACGGGACTGATACTGCAGCGGCTGACCGGAAACGAAATGGCGAGCCCCGAGGTGCTCGGCGTTTCGGCCGGGGCGACGCTTGGCGTCGCGGCCGCCATGTTCGCCTTCGCCGCACCTGGCCTGACCGTACAGCTTGCCTTTGCCGTCGGCGGCGCGCTTGGCGTGCTGCTGCTGATCTTCCTCCTGAGCGCCCGTTCAGACTTCGGCCCGAACCGCGTGCTGCTCGCCGGCATCGCCTTCGGCGCGATCCTCGATGCCGGGATCGGCGTGCTGGCGGCAAGCGGCGATCCGCGCGGCCTGGCTCTGGTCCGCTGGATGTCGGGCTCGACCTATTTCATCGACAACCGCGTTGCGGCAGGCGCCATGCTGATTGCGCTTGCCTGTCTCATCGCGGCCTTTCTCGCAAGCCGCTGGCTTGCGCTGCTGCAGCTCGGACCGGAGACGGCGAGCGAACTCGGCCTCAGGATCGCTCCGGCGCGCGGTGCCCTCTTCGGGCTCTCGGCGATCATGACGGCGGCCGCCACGCTTGTCGTCGGCCCCTTGAGCTTCGTTGGGCTGATGGCGCCGCAGCTTGCCCATGGGCTCGGCCTTCGCCGCCCCTCGACCCAGCTCCTCGCGGCCGCCGTCATCGGCGCAACCCTGCTCGTCATCGCCGACTGGGCCGGCCGCATGATCGCCTTCCCCTATCAGGTTCCCGCCGGTTTGATCTCGGCGCTGGTCGGGGCGCCGATGCTGCTTTTCGTTCTGCGCCGGCGGCCTTGAGACACCGCCTTCATCCCGCCAATGCTTCCGCGTCGGCCCCTGCAGGGATGCGCAATGGAGAGGAAGGATCGGTCGCAGCACGCCATACCGCCTCGACGACGTCGACGGGCTGTGTCAGGGCGGTCGCCGACTGTTGCTCCCACGATGCGAACACCTCTGCGACGACCGACGAATAGGCTTCCGGGAAGCCGCCCTGTCGTTCAATCAGTGAGCGCGCCGTATCGCCGAACCGCGTCTGCGGCGCGCGCCCCGGGAGCACGATCCTCACACGCACATTGAAAGGCTCGAGCTCGAGCGCGGCAGATTCGGTGAACGCGTTCACTGCGGCCTTGCTGGCCGCATAGACCGAGATGAGCGGGAGCGGCTTGAGCGTTACGCTTGACGTAACGTTGACAACAATGCCTTCCTGCCGCTCCCGCATCTGCGGCAGAATTGCCTGCATCATCGCGATCGTTCCAAGCGTGTTCGTCTCGAAAATCTCGCGGGCGATCTCCATCGGCGTTCCCTCAACCGCGTTGAGCCAGCCGATGCCGGCATTGTTTACCAACACATCCACAGGACCAGCGGTCTCAACGGCAGCGCGGATGCTTTCAGGGCTCGTGACATCGAGCGCGACGATCTTGAGTTGGTCCGAAGGCGGCAGAAGGTCTTGGCGCGGCGTTCGCATGGTGGCGATCACCTTCCAGCCCTGCGCGAGAAAGAACCTGGCAATTTCCAGCCCAAACCCCGACGAGCATCCTGTAACAAGAACGGTCTTCATATCTGTCTCCTATCCATTCTGACAGCAACAGAGGTAGACGGCGACTACCGTACTGCATATCATGCGCCGTCTCTGTTTCGTTATCAGGAGTATCGATTGAGCGACCCGCTGGCTGATATGGTGACGCTGCTGCAGCCAGCGGCGCGGCATTCAAAGCTCGCCAGCGGCGCAGGGACGTGGCGCGTGGAGCGCCAGGAGACAGGTCAGCCCTTCTACTGCGTCGTTCTGGAGGGTTCTTCGCGGTTGAGCGCGGAGGACGAGCATATCACGCTCCGCCAAGGCGACTTCATCCTGATCCCGGCCGCCCATGCCTTCATGATGTCGAGCCTGGACGACGGATTATCGCCCGGCATCGATCCCCTCACCGTCACGATGCTTCCTGAAGAGACCCGTCACGGCGATCCCGAAGGGACTCCGAATGCACGCCTGCTTGTCGGCCACTTCGCTTTCGGCTCGCCTGATGCGGCGTTGCTGGTTTCCCTGCTGCCGCGGATCATTCATATCCGCGGCGACAGCAGACTGTCGGCGATCGTACAGCTCGTCACGGACGAAGCCCGCACCGAGCGGCCGGGAAAGAATATGATCCTGGCGCGGCTATTGGAAGTCTTGCTTGTCGAGGCGCTGCGCTCGAATGCCGGGGAGAAAGCGCCGCTCGGAATCCTGCGGGGTCTGAGCGATACACATCTTGCCCTGGCCATCCGTCGGCTGCACGAAAATCCGGCCAGGGAATGGACGGTGGAGCAGCTTGCCCGAGAGGCGGCCCTGTCGCGGTCGGCGTTTTTCAACCGCTTCCGCCGCACTGTGGGTCTGGCGCCAATGGAGTATCTGATATCATGGCGCATGGCGCTCGCCAAAAATCTGCTGAGGCAACGCGATATCGGAATTCAGGAGATCGCCGAGCGCGTCGGCTATGGCTCCGCAAGCGCGTTCAGCACGGCATTCACGCGCTTTGTCGGATTGCCGCCGTCACGATATGCCGAGCAGGCAAAGACCATGTCAAACGCCGCCGCATAATTCTAATCGGCCTCAATGCCGTCCGTCCGGCAGCGGGCAGGCTTCGCCGCAGCCGCCGACGCCAGGCAGGTTATAACGCAGGCAGCAGACCTTGCGGCGGGCGAATTCCAACCCGCATTGCTGGCGCGCCATGCGGATCATGCCGAACATCGGATTGCGCCCGCCGTCCGGCCACTCAGCATCATTCAGCAGCGCAAGACCGCCTTCGACGAGGGCGGGCTCGTGGCGGTGAGCGATCTCTTTCAGGATCCAGGAGAGGTAGGCCGCCGCATTGTTCCAGAGAAGCTTCGGCGCCACGCCGGAATTGGCGGCAATCGCCGAAATGACGGGCTCGGCATGGCCGAGCATCAGCCGGTGAAGCTCGGCAGCCGGATCGACGGCAATCTCGGGACTGCCGGACATCACGAATGCTTCCGGCTCGCCCGTCTCAGCATTGCAAACGAGCGACAGCCGGTCGATTTCCAACGGCAGGGCGATGCGGTTGACGAACATGTGGACGCTCGGGGCGATCGTCAGCATGCTGAAATAATAGAGCGTCCACATGGAGACGATCGCGCGGCGATCGCTGCCCGGAAACTTTTGAGCATAGCGGGCGATGATCCCGTCAAAGACGTCGCGATCGCCGAGATCCCGGCAGGGAACGACCAAGCCCGCCTGCGAGGGAGTACCGAGCAGTTTGCCGCGGCAATAGGCGAACGGGCCGTCGCCCACCAGGCCGTCAAGATCGACGGCCTGGTGGGCGACGGAATGATCAGCGATCGAAGGACGCTCTGAGGGCCCGTTCATCTCCACCGCCATGCCTACCACCGATACTTCAGGGTGCCGGTCATGTTGCGGCCCTGGCCGAGATAGCAGAAGCCCTCTTCGCAAACCGTTTCGCGCTCGTCGGCGATGTTGCGGATGGCGAAGGCAGCCGTCAGGCCCTCGTATTTCTTGTCGACTGCGCCAAAATCATAGGAGGCGGATGCATCGACGTAGAAAGTTGCTGGATTCTTCGAGGTATTGGCGACATCCGTCCAGGTCTCACTTATGTAGCGCACGCCGGCGCCAACCGACAGACCGTTGAACGGATTGCTTTCCTGGAAAGTGTAGTTCGCCCACAGGCTCGCAACATGGGTCGGGGTGATGGCCGGAGTGTTTCCGACGTTGTTGCCCCCGGTCACTTCGGAGTCGTTGTAGGTGTAGGCAGCAATGATATCGAGACCGTCGGCGATCGCCGCGCGGGCTTCAAGCTCGATACCCTTTCCGGTCACCTCGCCCTGAGAGTCATAGGCGAAGGTCAGCGGGTCGGCGAGCCTCGGCTTATTCTGCTCGACGATGTGATAGGCGACGGCCGAGAGCAGGATATCGGAGCCGGGAGGCTGGTACTTAACGCCGACCTCGTATTGCTCGCCCTTCGTCGGCGGAAGAATCGTGTTGGTTGCCGATCGGTTGGTGACCGGATCGAAGGAGGTCGCGTAGGAAACGAACGGCGCGATGCCGTTGTCGAAGAGGTAAAGCGCGCCTGCCTGTACCGAGAAGGCGTTCTTGTCGACATCCTCCGAACTGACCGAGGGCAAGGTCGAATCTCGCGTCTGGTTCACCCAGGTCTGTCGGCCGCCGAGGTTAAAGCGCCAGTTTCCGACCTCGATCTGGTCCATGACGTATATGCCAAGCTGCCGCATGTCGGCATCGGAAGCCAAGAAATTATAGTCCGGCGTGGTGCCCGAGACTCCATAAGTCGGATTGGCGATATCGAAGTCGAATGCCGGATCGGCGGCTCCGAAGCCATAGCCAAAGCTCGACTTGAGATTGGTGTAGTCGAGCCCAAACAGCATTGTATGCGCAAGCGAACCTGTATCGAACTTCGCCTCGAGCTGATTGTCGACCTGAAAGACGTTCATTTCGTCGCGGATCGCATTCGTGCCGCGATGCGCGACGGTCCCCGTCCAGCTGGTAACGCCGAGGTAACGGGCCTCCAGATCGAGATGCGAATAGCGCAGGTTCTGCCGGAAGGTCAGGCCGTTGTCGAATTCATGCTCGAACTGGTAGCCGACCTGCTGCTGCTTGATTTTCTGGTGGTCATAGTCGGGATCGCTCGCCCTCAGATCCAGAATCCTGCCGTCCACAGTGGTGATCGCGCCGACATTGGCGTCGGTTTCGTCAGACTGCGCCAGGCCGTAGAGCGTGAAGGTCGTGCCCTCGTCAGGCTTCCAGGTAAACGACGGCGCCAGGAAATAGCGGTCGTCGGCAATATCGAAATTGGTGTCGCCGCGGCGGGCGAGGCCGACGATACGATAGAGGAAATCGTCCCTGTCTTCGCTGATCGGCCCGCCGAAATCGAACATCCCCTGCACCCGGTCTTTGGTGCCGTAGGTAATGCCGACTTCACGGATCGGCTCTTCGGTCGGAAGCTTCGAGATCTTGTTGACGAGGCCGCCCGGCGATCCCGAGCCGTAGAGAACGGATACCGGCCCCTTGATCACCTCGACGCGCTGCAGCTGATAGGGATCGGTGCGGAACATGCCGTAATTGATATAGGGCTGGCGCAATCCGTCACGATAATCGCCGACTGTCGTGGCATTGTAGCCGCGAATGTAGATCTGGTCGAAACGCGGATCGAAGCCGTTCGGCCCGGTGGTCACGCCGGCCGTATAACGCACCGCCTCGATGACCGACTGGGCGCCGCGCTGCTCGATTTCCTTCTCCGTCGTCACCGAGATCGAACGCGGCGTCTCGACAAGCGGCGTGTTGATCTTGGTCGCGCCCGCGCTGTTCTTGGCGGTGACCGACGTCCGGTCGGTCTTGCTATCAGAGGCTGCACCTTGAATGACGATCGGCTCCAGTGTCGTCGCGGTGTCACCTGCGGAGGCGCTCTGGGCAGCAGCCGGCGATGCTGCAATGCCGATCAGGACTATCGCGGTCGTCGCACAAAGGCTGTCTCTGTAAATTCGCGATACATTATTAGAAACATTCAAAAAAACACGCGCCATTGCTTGGTCCCTACGTCACGGATGCGGGCGGAACCTATGGAGCGAAGTGGAGCTTGTCAACATAAGATGATTATTTTAGTCAGCTTTTATTCGATGATCTGGCTATCACGGCCATTCGCGAAGAGGTTGCACGCAGCATCGACACTGGAACGCTGGCACGGAACACTTGCGATGCAGGCTCCGGCCGCGCCTCCTGTCCTTTGCGGATCCGTACGCAGTCGGCATAACATTCTCCCGCCCGGAGTAACGACCGAAGCAATACAGCATCAGGCGACCCTAGATTCTCTATCGATCTTGATAGGGAGAGGAGTTTTCTATTGAGGCAAATAAAAAATCTGGTTTACTGCCACTTCGCTTGTTGGCTTTCAGGGGGGATTTAGCCGATGGTGTGGACGCGCAGGAGTATTATGCTCGGTGGATTGGCGTTGCTTGGGACCGGCGCCGTCAGCAAACCGGCAGCCGCAGCGGCAGCTTCTTATTTCGACGGCACAGCCGTCGACAACGGCGTGACATTCCGCAGCACCAATTTCGCCAAAATCGACAAGCGCTGGCATCGCCAGGTGGTCAAATATTTCAGCAGTGAGCCGATCGGCACCGTTGTCGTCGATACAAGGCACCATTTTCTCTACCTGATCATGGAGAACAAGACCGCCATCCGCTATGGCGTCGGGGTCGGTCGCGAAGGTTTCAAATGGTTTGGCCGCGCCACCATCGACGCCAAATCGCTCTGGCCGCGCTGGACGCCGCCGCCGGAGATGCGCAAGCGCCATCCCGAACTGCCGGAATTCGTCTCGGGTGGCTCACCGAAGAACCCGCTTGGCCCTCGCGCCATGTATCTGCATCGCGACGGCGTCGACACCGGCTATCGGTTCCACGGCACGCTGGAGCCATGGAGCATCGGCAAGGACGCCTCCAGCGGCTGTATCCGCATGTTCAACGAAGACGCCATCGATCTGTACCAGCGCTGCCCCATTGGCACGGCCGTACAGGTTCTGCCGCATATTGCCGACCAGGCTGAGGGCGCCACTCAGGTTAGCGAAACAACTCCGGTCGAATGAGGAATATCACCCCTATGTCTGCTATGATCGGATACACCAAGCTCCTTGCCGGCGCAGCCATGCTCTTGGCGCTCGCCGCCTGCTCCACCACCGAGGTCGCCTCCCTGGAAGAACCGGCCGCGGTGCCGATGACCGGCCAGACCAACGACCCCGCCCCCGGTTTCGAGAACGTTGCGGCTGGTAGCGAGGAGGATTTCATTCTCAATGTCGGCCGACGGATCTACTTCAAGCAGGACTCCGCCGCGCTCGATACCGTCGCCATGGCAACCTTGGACAACCAGGCCGCCTGGCTCAACAGGAACCCAACGTGGCTGCTCAAGCTGCAGGGATTTGCCGACGATTCCGGCTCCGCCTCCAATATGCAGACGCTGTCGCAGAAGCGCGCCGATGCGGCGATGGCCTATCTCGCCTCGAAGGGCGTAGACCCCAAGCGCATGTGGGCCAAGGGCTACGGAAACGATCGCGAAGTCCGCGACTGCACGGAGCGCTCCTGCAAGGTGCAGAACCGGCGCGTCGTCACCAATCTGCGCACCCAGCCGGATGCGGTTTGATCGCAGATGAACTTTCCGGGACGCGCCGAACAAAGGTTGCTTAGTACATGTATTGCACGCCCCCGTCGGGATGGTGGATGAGGCCGCGATGGACGGGCCGTCGATCATGAAGCGTCTAGTTCGAGGCATCGAGGACGAAATCTGCATGGGCGGTCCAGCTTAAGACCGGCGATTTCCTTCTCCCACTACCGGACGAGAGACCAAGATGAAGTCGATGTCATCGTCGAGGATCGGCGCGGCCGGGTTGTTGGGATTGAAGTAAAGGCGTCGGCAACGGTGAAGTCTGACGATTTTCGCGGGCTGCGCCAGTTACAAGAGGCGGTCGGCGATCGTTTCGTGCGAGGGCTCGTCTTACACGACCACGACCGAGTGACCCCGTTCGGAGAAAAGCTACAAGCCGCCCCGCTATCACTTCTATGGACAATGTGAACTGCGATCGAAAAGCGCCGGGCGGGTTAGGGGCGGGGCCATTCGTGCCAGTTTGAAGAATGTCGCTCGTCCCAGTTCGATCCGTGATCGCCAGGAGCACCAACACGTCAAGCCCTCACATCGCTAGCGCAACGGCGGCAAAGATGACCTGAAAAGTCATGACATGACCAATCGAAAGCGATGAGGTCGTCACAAATCACTGCAGAGACGGACCTTAGGGAGCGGGCGCGAAACGCAACGATCTCGTCGCGGGTGAGAATTCGAGGAAGAGCAAACTCGGTCCGCATTCATTCGTGCACAAGGGCCGGCCACATGGCGCCGGCCCCAGTCGACGCGGAACCCTGTTCAGGATCGCGCTTCAGAAACGGCGTGCGCGTTGCGAAGCTTGCCTAACGACCTCGAAAACAGAGGCTTTGCCGCATCTTTAGCGCTGCTTCTGCGACGTTTCCTGATCTCCACGATAAACGGCTTAATTCGGGACTTCATGGAGAGGCTCTCCTTAAGCCACCTGACGCTCGGCTTCGATCTGAAGAGGCGCCTGCTGAAGGGAGCCGTCTCCGATGGCGATCTTGCGCGGCTTCATGGCTTCGGGCACTTCACGCTTCAGCGCAATCGAGAGAATACCGTTCGTCAGCGAGGCGTTCTCGACCCTGACGTGATCGGCCAGCTCGAAGCGGCGTTCAAATGCGCGCCCGGCGATGCCGCGATGCAGATATTCGCCTTCTTTCCCATCGGGCTTTTGCCCCTTCACCAGAAGGACGTTCCGCTCCTGGGTGATGTCGAGGTCACCTTCGGCGAAGCCGGCCACCGCCATCTGAATGCGATAGTCGTCTTCGCCCGTCTTGACGATGTCATAGGGCGGCCAGGTCTCGATCGCCTGCAGGCGCTGCGCATTGTTCAGGAGATTGAAGACACGGTCGAATCCGATGCTGGACCGGTAAAGGGGGGCGAAATCAAGTTCGTTTCTCATAGCCATATCCTCCGTAAAGCAACATGGGTTGGAGACGCGTCGGAAACCTGCGTCTCCCCTCTGATCATCGGCCCGCTTTTGCGCTGCCGACGACGATGATCTGGTTCCGCATGATTTTCCATTCAAGAGGAGAATCTAAAAAATTTCAGGCTGCTTGATCCGGCAGTCCGGATCGCCTCTTGCGCACTGTTTTCATTCAGCTCAACCAATGGCGCCTGGCCGTTCGACATCGGAATCATGAGGTCGGCGGCAGCACGTAGCCGGCCGGTGACGGCAGGTGGAGCACGAATCTTGTATCGGCGGCATTCGCCGCCAGGACCAGGTGATAACCACCCGGTTCGGCCCGGAAGGCGCCGGCCTCGATATCAAAATAGGCCAGATCGCGCGGCAGAACCTTCATAACGGCTGTGCCTGTTTCGCCGGGTTGGAGCGAGAGCTTTGCGAAGGCGCGCAGTTCCTTGTCCGGCCGTTCCACTTTGGCTAACGGCGAGCGTACATAGAGCTGGACCAGTTCCGAGCCTGGCCGGTCGCCTGTGTTGGTGACGTCAATGCTGACGGTTATGCCTTCAGGATCCATTTCTCCTGCGGAGAGTCGCGGTTCGCCCCAACGGAAGCGGCTATAGCTAAGGCCGAAGCCGAAGGGGAAGAGAGGTTCGACGGCGCTGATATCGTGATGGCGATAGCCGACGAAGACGCCTTCGGCATAGTGCACATGCCCATTCTTGCCGGGATAAACGGCAGGATCGCCTGTGATGGCGGAATTGTCGGCAAGCGCCTTCGGGAAGGTCTGCGGCAGGCGGCCGCCCGGCTCGGCGTCGCCGAACAACACGTCGGCAACGGCATTGCCGAGTTCCTGTCCGGGATACCACATCTGCAGCACGGCACGGACCTTGCCGAGCCAGGGCATCTCGATGGGACCGCCGGTCTGCAGCACAACGACGGTGTTGGCGTTGGCGGCGGCGACCTTCTCGATCAGTTCCTCCTGCCGCCCCGGTAGCCGCATGTCGGGCAGATCCAGCCCTTCCGTGTCCCACTCGCCGTCGCGACCGACGAAGAGCAGCGCGACATCGGCATTGCGGGCCGTTTCGACGGCGACTTCGATATCGGCCTCGCCGAGCGGTTTTTCGACGCCGAAGCGGACGGCGATGAGGTTGATGCCCTCCTCGTTCGCCGTGGATGGCTCATATTCGACGGCAATTTCGTAAGGCCTGCCCGCTTCGAGCGTCACCGCGCCGCGCTGTTCGTCATTGGCGGTGCCGAAATAATTCTCGCCGCGCACCCAGCCGTCATGGCCGTCGACGATCAACCGGCCGTCGACGAAGAGCCGCGCCAGTCCGGCATTGGTCATGCCGAAGACATGTTGGCCGCTCTCCTCAGGCGCATATTGCATCACCATCCGGGCGGAGAAATCGGCGGGGTCGAGTTCGCCCGACGGCAGTTCGAACCAGAAGAATTCGCCCTTGTCGACGGTCTCGACGTGAAGCGGGGTGCCCTTGCAGCCGCGCCCCTTGAAATATTCGACGGTGATCTTTCCCTTGAACACGTCGATCAGGCGGTTATGGCGGCAGCCGACGGCGTGGCTGATGCTGTTGGCATTGGAAAGAGCGGCGCGAATGCCTTCGAGCGGGCTCACCGTATAATGCGCGTTGATCTGCGCGCTGCCCCCACCCATGACGCGGGCGCTCGCCGCATTCGGTCCGATGACGGCGATCCGATCGAGCGAGGTCTTGGCAAGCGGCAGGATGCCGTCATTCTTGAGGAGCACCGCGCCTTCGGCACCGAGGCGCCGGATCAGCGCCCGGTCTTCCGGCAGGTCGACCGCCCGTTCGGTGAGATCGGGCTTGTTCTCGAATGCGCCGACGCGCTCGAGCAGCAGCAGCATGCGCCGCGCCGCCGCCCGCACGGTGGCGGCTTCCACCTTGCCTTCGCGCACGGCCGCAACCAGCTTCTCACCGCGGTCGCGCGCCGGTCCTGGCATTTCGAGATCGAGGCCGGCATTGATCGTCTCGGCCGTGGAATGCGAGCCGAACCAGTCGGACATGACGATGCCGTCGAAGCCCCATTCCTCGCGCAGCACCTTGGTCAGCAACCATTGATGCTCGCTCGTATAGGTGCCGTTGAGGCGGTTATAGGAGGACATGACCGCCATGACGCCGGCGCGGCGCACCGCCTGCTCGAAGGGCGGAAGATATATTTCGCGCAGCGTCCGCTCGTCGATATCGGACGACATGGTCTGCCGCTCGATCTCGGATTCATTGCCGGCGAAGTGTTTTATGGTCGCCGCGATCCCCTCGCTCTGCACGCCCTCTATATAGGCGACCGCGAGTTCTGATGTCAGCATCGGATCTTCGGAGTAACATTCGAAATTGCGGCCGTTGAGGCCGGAGCGATGAATATTCACTGTCGGCGCGAGCAGCACGGCCGCTCCCTTGCTCTTTGCCTGGCGCGCAAGGGCAACCCCCATCTGCCTGACGAGATCGGGATTCCAGCTGGCGCCGAGCGCAATGGCGACAGGAAAGCAGGTCGCCTTGACGCCGGCGACCAGCGAGCCCGCGCCGCGAGCGCCGTTCGGTCCGTCCGTCACCTTGATCTTCGGCACGCCAAGCCGCTCGACGGGCACGGTCGTCCAGAAATCGGCGCCCGACAGCAACGAGACCTGTTCTTCGAGCGTCATCTCGTCGAGAATGGAATCGATCATGCAAACCTCCCGTTCAAAGACTGCGAGCACCGTCTGTTAAACCTACCGATTACTCGGTATTTTTAATATGTCAAGCTGACGGAGCTAATGTAAGAAGAAGAGGATATATTGGCCGGAGCATTGCGGATCGGCGCATCGCCGTTAAAAGAGGCCGACGGGAGAAATAATGGCAGAACGGAAGACGGGACAGGACGAGAAAAGACGGCGTCGATCCCCCAAAGGAGAGGAGCGCCGCGCGGAAATCCTGGCGGCGGCGATGCGGCGCTTTGCCGAAGATGGCTATCAGAATGCCGCGATCGGCGATATCGCCCGGGACGTCGGCCTGTCGCTGCCCGGCCTGCTGCACCATTTTCCTACCAAGGTCGATCTGCTGCTCGCGATCCTCGCCAAGCGCGATCTCGATAGCGCCGATTTCATCGGGCACTATCGCTCCGATATCAGCGGCCTGCTCAAGGGCATGGTCGAGATCTTCCGCCGCAATGCCGAAATGATCGAGGTCGTCAGAGCCTTCGCGATTCTGAATGCCGAAAGCCTGATGAAGGATCACCCCGCCAAGGCGTGGTTTCTCGCTCGCACTGCGGAGATGCAGAAGGACATCGCCGCGACTTTCGAGCGGGCGATCGCCGATGGCTCGATCGACAAGAGGATCGACAGCAAGGTGATAGCGGCCGAACTGATCGCCGTGATGGACGGCCTGCAAATGCTCTGGCTGCGCGATCCCGATCGCTTCGATATGGTCGGCGGTCTGGAAGCTTATGTCGACCGCCTGCTGGCGAGCCTCGCGCCGGAGGGATGAACTCTCTTTTCATCGAAGCGCGTGAGCCAGATCATGATGCGGCTGACGGCTTCGTGGTACCTTTGGCCGACCAACAAACCCGTATGCGTCGTGCCCCGGAGACCGAGATACTCGCCGCCGATGTGCCGTGCCATCGCCTGCCCTCGCCGATCGGCGGCTGCGTCGTTGACAGCTGAGATGACCAGGCTGGGGCAGGTGATCTTGCTGCCGTCGACGGAAATTCCCTGCGCTCCGAAATGGAAGGAAAAGACACCGAAGGCTCTGGCGGATTCCATCGACAGGTACTTCCGCTGGAAGGCGATATCGTCGGGCGTCTCGTCAGGGCTGGACTGCTCGTCACGCGCCGGCGCGGGAATGACGACCCCAGGTATCTCAGGCGCAAGATCCTGGTAGGGCACCTCGTCATGCACCTGCCTGGAGATGCTGGAATCGATCAATACCAGCCCGGCAATGCCAACGCTTTCCGCCAGCTTCTGGCTGAGGATTCCGCCCATGCTGAAACCGATCACAACAGGAGGAACAGCACATTCCCCAGCGATTGCGGAAATCGCCTCACGAATATCTTCAAGATAGTTCTCGAATTCCACCTTCGTGAAATCCACCGACCTGCTTTTGTAGTGACCTCGCAGATTGATGCAGTAAGAATCCCACCCCGCCGCCATGAAGTGCGGAATGTACTTGCTCCACATCCAGCTGCCGGTGAAGGCGCCATGGACAAAGAGCAGAGGCGGTCGATCGGCCTCATCCGAGCGATCGTTCCCGCGAAAGATTTCCAGGAAAAGGTCGTTCTCGCCAATATATATGCCCGTGTGCTCCGGCAACTCTCTCGCGTAGTCCCGCATGCCATCCACTCCCTTTATCTTGGCAGGCCTATCCGGTCCCGCTGTCGAACAAAGGATATTTGCTACGCAATATTGATCAACCGCCACGGGCGGCCTTACATAAAGGACAAAATATCTCTAATCGGATCTTGCCGTGGATAGTCTCGCGAACCTCTTCGCCTTCGTTCATGCAGCCGAACAGCAAAGTTATGTCGCAGCCGCGCGCGTTGCCGGCGTTTCGCCGTCCGCGATCGGCAAGGCCGTGGCGCGTCTTGAAAGCCGGCTCGGTGTGCGGCTCTTCAACCGGACAACGCGCAGCATCAGCCTGACCGACGCAGGGGCGGTCCTTTACGAGCGCTACAAGCGCATCATCGACGACATGCAGGATGCAGAGGCAAGCGTCCTGCATAGCCGGGAACGCCCAAGGGGCCGCCTGCGCGTCAGCGTTCCGCACATCGTCGGACACCATCTGCTGATGCCGATGCTGCCGGCCTTTGCCGAGTGCTTCCCGGAAATCGAACTGGATGTGGATTTCGAAGACAGGGTCATAGACCTGGTTCAAGAGGGTCTGGATGTCGTGGTGCGGAGCGGCGAGCTTGCCGATACGCGGCTGATCGCCCGCCACCTTGGCGATCAGCATTTCGTCGTGTGCGGCAGCCCCGACTATTTCGAGCGCCATGGACGACCGGAGACACCTGCCGATCTCTGCGGGCATGCCTGTATTCATTTCAAATACCCAACCAGCGGCCGTATCGCGTCATGGGCCTTCAAGGCGCCGTACGAGCGGCTGCTTCTGCCCAGAAGCCTGACGTTCAACAATACGGATGCGGGGCTGCGGGCAGCGCAGGATGGTCTTGGCCTTGCCCACCTGCCCGTCTACGTCGCGGAATCGCATATGCGAGCGGGAAGCCTGATCCCCGTCCTCACCTCCTTCATGGTGCCCTTCGGCTCGCTCTCGCTGGTCTGGCCGTCCAATCGCCAGCTTTCGCCCAAAGTCCGCGCTTTCGTGGATTTCGTCGTCGAGAATTGCGCCGCCCGAGCCGACGCTTTTCGACCGGCAGCCAGCCTGTCGCGCTGATCCGCTGTCGCGCCATATCCGAGGCGGGTACACTTTCCCTACTCACAAGGCTGGGGGCTTTGACGCTCAGCCGCAGTTCCGGCTTGGTTTTGAATCGGAGCCGGCACTTGCTCCGCCATTGAGTGCCATCGGCTGATCTGAACGCGCCATTGCGATCGATGCGGATGATGTCCGCGGGATGCGCGGATCCGTCGTGGCCAGCCAGCGGTCTGCCGAAAAATACGCCCTGGTTCTTGCCTGCGAACCTGGAGCTGCCTTGAGGCCTAGAGCAAAACTAAATCTGTTTTCGCTGCCGGCTTCCCGCGTGAAGCTGAGATAAGAGCCAAATCGTTCGGCCTCGACATCGCGAAGTCTTTGGATCGACGCAAGCGCATCTTCAAAATCTCGCCAGCATGCCTGCTTCACAATGATCTCGAAAATGCGCAGCACTTCAGGGGCGAGAAGTCCCTCAGCATCAATCTTCGGTCCGACGATCTTGGCGCGGATCTCAACAATATTACCCGTCTCATCTCCACGAATCCTGAGGAAGGTCGAGCTCAGTGGCCTCACCTCGTCCCGTTCGTAGATGCGCTGAAAATAACATTCATAATCGCGATTGCGCATCGATGCGGCTTTCCATTCGCTCACCTCTATGCCGGCCTCTCGAAGAGCGCTGCAAATATTGGCGCCCGAGACCAGCCACATCCGCAGAAACTGGCTTGCCAGGTCGAGCTTTGGGACCTCCATCAGATGCCGCGATATGGATATCGTCGGACGAAGAAAAGAAGCAGCCGGATCAGAGCGGACGGTTGGGCGTGGCGAAGGGGCAGCCTTGTTGAGCGCTCCCTTTTCCAAGTCCTCGGTCGGAGATTCGGATTGGCGGATGTCAAGGTAAGAAACCGCAATCGTTGCGACAAGCAGGGCGAGTAGCAACACCGCTGGCCGTCGTAACGGGCGGCGGCTGCTCAGCAACGGGAACTTCCAGCGCTTGGATGGGCTGTCGCGAGAAGAACCGGCTGCTGAGAACAATTTATTCACTGCGTTGCCTCGCAAGCTTGCGACCAGCGGTGTCGGTCGGCGGCTGGTCAATCCCCGTGGCCAAACCTTTTGAGGCGAGCGACGATGTGAAAGCGGTACAGCCGGCTCACCTTCGAAACCGCGATTTTGATGTCGAGTGTACCGAGCGTCAAGCAGCAGCCTTGAAACGGCTGCGCCCCAAAAGAAAAGCTCGTCTGTGTCGCCGATCCTTCGGGAAATTACTTTCCATCAAGCCATTCCTGCAGCTCCGCCTCGGCGCGTTCGAGAGCGCTGTAATTCAGAAGTTTACGCAGGAAAGCAATCGTGACGGCGCGGGCGCGGAGATTGAAGCGGCCGTCCTCGTGGTCGTCGCCAGCCGTCTGATAGACGTCGAGCTTGTCGTAGAGCTGCTGCAGGCGGTTCTGCACGCTGCGCAGCGACAGGCTCCGGCGTTTGGCGATGGCCCGGTCAGTCAGACCGAGGGCTATGTCAACGAGGATTTCGTATTCGGAATCGGTAAAGCCGTTGGTCTGGCCGAGGCTCTTCTGCTGCAGACCACGCACCTCGCGGTCGATGACACACTGGCTCTCGATGAAGATTGAGCGCAGCGCAAGCTTCAATCGCTCGTCAGAGGCGGATTTCAGCACATAGCCATAGGCGGCGCCATCCGGCACGATGCGCGAGACGCCGCGCACATAAGCCTCATCCGAATAATTCGACCAGAACAGGATGCGGGTTTCCGGCCGCTCCTTCCAGATCGTGCGCGCCGCTTCGATGCCGTTGCGGCTCGCCATCTGCAGGTCCATGACGATATGCGCCGACTTGTGGTCGCGGGCGAGCTTCTCACCGATGGTTCCGTTCTCCGCCTCGATCACCGTGTCGCATTCCGGCAGGGCGGCGTTAACAGCCTCATGCAGGTAGGACCGGTGCAGCGGGTCGTCCTCGACGATCAGAACCTTCATCTTTTCTTTCTCCTCAGTCCGGCTCGCCCACCGGGCCGCTGGGCGCCAGCGGCAGCACGACGCGCACCGCGGTCCCGCGATTATTATGGCCGGGGCCGATCGTGAAGCGCGCCGAGATCAGCCGGGCGCGGGTCTTCATATTGTCGATGCCGCCGCCGATCCGTCCCCGCGTCTTGGCAAGCCCGGTTCCGTCGTCGGAGATTTCGATCGCCAGCTGTTCGTCGTCGGCTTCGAGCCGCACCATGATCGCCAGCGGGGCGGCATGGCGCACGGCATTGTTGATCGCCTCCTGCGCTATGCGAAACAAGGCGACGCTGACGGTCGGCTCCAGCCTTTCGAGCGCCCCATTCGTCTCGTCGACGAGGCCCCATTCGATGCCCGACCCGGTGTCGCGTGTCGATCGGTCGAGATGATGTTCGATAGCCTGAGCGAGGCCGAAGAGCTGGAGAACGGAGGGTTTTGCCTGCTCGATGATCTGCCGCAGATCCTGCATGCAATGCTGCAGCGATCGCGAAACTGGTTCGAGCGCCTCGGGCGTCACCTCGCCGTTGCGCGACAGCCGGTCGATTCGCCGGGCAAGCCGCGTCAGGTCGGCAAGCGTCTGGTCGTGAAGGTCCATGCCGATTCGCTGGCGTTCCTGCTCCAGGGCTTCGGTCAGCTTCAGCGCGCCCTGACGCAGCCCCTCCTCGCGGGCGCGTGCCTCCGCCTCCACGATCGCCGAGCGTTGCGCCTGCTCGGCCGCCTGCAGCGCAAAGAAATAGGGCGTCAGCAGATCGGCGATGATGCGGGCGCGTTCGACGTCCTCCATCGTATAGACGCCCGCCCTGTGAGACGAACAGGAAAGGGCCGCGATGATCGTGCCCTGCACCTTCATCGGCACATGCAACCGGCTCCTCAGCGATTGTTCGACGATCGGCCGCTTGAACGCGCCCTCGAAATGGAAACGCGGGTCTGTCATGGCATCGTCCGTGAGCAGAAAATCGACCTCACCTCGCAGCAGCGAACGGATGGGGCTGTTGACGACAGGCGCGCCGGCGATCTCGCCCCAGGCAGTCTCGATGCCCGTCTCATAGGCCGTGTGATAGTTGCCGCCTTCGAGCAGCACGCAGACGTCGAGATGGTCGTGGGGGATGATGTGGGCGACCTCGGCAGCAACCGACCGGATCGCCGAGCGGAAGTCGAGCTGGCCCGCGAGCAGCCGGGAAATGCCGAGATAGTGGTCGAACAGGGCTGCCGGTGCGAGATGCAGCATTGTCAGTTCCTCCCCCGTCACGACAGGCTCCTCAACCCGCCGTGATCGTTTCCCAGTAAGCGCCCGCAAATGGGCCGCCGTCTTGCGTAAACCCGCAGCTTGTTGCGCAAAACCCGCAAACAAGTTGCCGCCTTGCCCCTGTACAGGCCGGCCGATCTCCCGCATCCTGCCCTTACTGAGAGGAGGAAGCTCAGTGCAAGAACAATTTTCACTCAGGTCCGGTTAGGCCGGCAGGAGTGAAGCGATCCGCCGACCGGCGCGATCATGAGGGAGGAAGACATGACAATCCGTAAGATGCTTCTGGCATCGGCCGCTATTGCTTGCGCCGCCATGCCCGTATCCGCCTTTGCCGACACGTCGGCCAAGAAGATCGCTCTTTCCAACAATTATGCCGGGAACTCCTGGCGCCAGGCCATGCTGACGAGCTGGGCCAAGGTGACGGGCGAAGCCGTAAAATCAGGCGTCGTTGCCGCGGCCGATCCTTTCACCACTGCCGAGAACCAGGCGACGGAACAGGCGGCGCAGATCCAAAACATGATCCTGCAGGGCTATGACGCGATCGTGCTGAACGCCGCCTCGCCGACGGCGCTGAACGGCGCGGTCAAGGAAGCCTGCGACGCCGGCATTACCGTCGTTTCCTTCGACGGCATCGTGACCGAACCGTGCGCCTGGCGCATCGCTGTCAATTTCAAGGAAATGGGCCGCAGCGAGGTGGAATATCTGTCCAAGAAACTCCCACAGGGAGGCAATCTGCTCGAGATCCGCGGCCTTGCCGGCGTCTTCGTCGATGACGAGATCTCGGCCGGCATCCACGAAGGCGTCAAGCAGTTCCCGCAGTTCAAGATCGTCGGCTCCGTTCACGGCGACTGGGCGCAGGACGTGGCGCAGAAGGCCGTCGCCGGCATCCTGCCGAGCCTGCCTGACATCGTCGGCGTCGTGACGCAGGGCGGCGACGGTTATGGGGCCGCACAAGCGATCGCCGCGACCGACCGGAAGATGCCGATCATCATCATGGGCAACCGCGAAGACGAGCTGAAGTGGTGGAAGGAACAGAAGGACGCCAAGGGCTACGAGACGATGTCGGTGTCGATCGCGCCTGGCGTCTCCACCCTCGCCTTCTGGGTCGCTCAGCAGATCCTCGACGGCAAGCAGGTCAAGAAGGATCTCGTCGTGCCGTTCCTGCGCATCGACCAGGACAATCTCGAAACGAACCTCGCCAATACCCAGGCCGGCGGCGTCGCCAATGTGGAATACACGCAGGCAGACGCGATCAAGGTCATCGAGTCGGCAAAGTAACTCTCCCGGCGATTGCCGCGCGCGCCGAAAACGGCCGCGCGGCAGTCCTTCCGAGCAGATGTGGCGGGCAGCATGGATGAGGTTTTGAAGGCGGTGATCGCCGTCGATGGCGCCAAAGTGAGTTTCGGCGCGGTCAGGGCGCTTGACGGCGTCACGCTCCGCGTCATGTCGGGCGAGTGCGTCGGGCTGGTCGGGCACAATGGAGCCGGCAAATCCACGATTGTCAGCGTCATCAATGGCGGCCTCACCCCCCATGAGGGAAGTGTGTCGAGTGATGGCGAGCGGCTGGAGCGTTACGGCATCAACGCGGCACGAGCCCGCGGCGTGCGCTGCGTTTTCCAGGAGCTTTCGCTCTGCCCCAACCTCTCCATCGTCGAGAACACGCGCATCATGCACCGCGATCTCGGCGGCTTCGGCTGGCGCAGGCGCGCCGCAGAAATCATCGAAAGGAGCCTCGATGCGGTCTTCCCCGGCCACGGCATCGACAGCGGTCGGGCAGTGGGAGACCTTTCGATCGCCGAGCGACAGATGGTCGAGATCGCGATGGCCTTTTCCGACGCCGGCACCCCGCCGCGGCTGGTGATCCTCGATGAACCGACCTCCTCGCTCGACGCGAGCCTCGCCCGCCAGATGCTCGACCATGTCCGCCGCTTCGTCGCGGCCGGTGGCTCCGTCATTTTTATCTCGCATATCCTCCACGAGGTCCTCGAAACCTCCGACCGCATCGTTGTCATGAAGGACGGCCGCGTCGTTGCCGAACGCCCCGCCCACGGCTTCGACCATCATGGTCTGGTCGAGGCCATGGGCAGCGTTGCGAAGGAGGAGACGGGGCAGCGCCCGGCGCGCGAGCAATCCGCCGCTCCGCTCGTTCTCTCCCATCAGACGGCGGGCCGTCCCTTTTCGGCCCGCAAGGGCGAGATCATCGGATTGGCAGGTCTTGCCGGCCACGGTCAGACCGAGCTTCTGCTTGCCCTGCACGCCGCCAAGTCCGGCAACTGGCTGCCCGAGCGCGATCCGCTTGTCACCTTCGTCGCCGGCGACCGACGCCTCAACGGCATCTTCGAACTCTGGAGCATCCTGCGCAACTTTTCCGTCGCCTCGCTCAGTGACCTGTCGCGGCGTGGCCTCATTGCCGCGGATAAAGAGGAGGCCAAGGGCGCCGACTGGAGGCGGCGGATCGAAATCCGTACGCCCGACATGGCCAACCGCATTTTGTCGCTTTCCGGCGGCAATCAGCAGAAGGTGCTCTTTGCCCGCGCCCTTGCTACGCGCGCGCCGGTCGTCCTCATGGATGATCCGATGCGTGGCGTCGATGTCGGAACCAAGCAGGAGGTCTACGCCATCATCCGCAACGAAGCTTCGCGCGGCCGCACCTTCATCTGGTATTCGACTGAAATGGACGAAGTGCGTCTGTGCGACCGCGTCTACGTCTTTCGCGAAGGCCGCATCACTGCCGAACTTGCCGGCGACGCCGTCAACGAGACGAACATCATCGCCGCATCCTTCGAGGGGGTCGCCGCATGATGGTCCGGCTGTCATCCGACGCCTTGCGTCTTGCCATTCCCGCCCTTTCGCTGACACTGCTGCTCGCCGCCGTATTCTGGCTGCAGCCGCGCGCCATGAGCTATGTCGGCCTCAACCTGCTGTTCAATCTCGCTGTGCCGATCGCGCTTGCGACGATCGCCCAGATGCTTGTGATGACGGTGAACGATCTCGATCTGTCGATGGGCACCTTCGTCAGCTTCGTCGCCTGTGTGAGCGCGACCTTTCTGCGCGACGACCCGGCGACCGGCATCCTGATCCTTGCGGGAGCGATCGCGGCCTATGCGGCCCTCGGCGTCATCATCTACCTGCGCGACCTGCCGTCCATTGTCGTCACGCTCGGCATGAGCTTCGTCTGGGGTGGACTTGCCGTATTGCTGCTGCCGGCGCCCGGCGGGCAGGCGCCGGATTGGGTGCGCTCTCTGATGACCGTCAAGCCGCCGCTGGCGCCGATGGCGATCGTCGCCAGCATCATCATAGCCGCCGTCGCCCATCTTCTGGTCATGCGGTCTTCGCTCGGCGTGCTGATCCGCGGCATCGGCGGCAACCAGCGCTCGGTCGAGCGGGCCGGCTGGTCGATTGTCGGGGCGCGGGCCATCGCCTATGGGCTTGCCGGCTTCTTCGCGGTGCTTGCCGGCATCGCCCTCGTCGGCCTCACCACCTCGGCCGATGCTAATATCGCGCTGCGTTATACGCTGCTGTCGATCGCCGGCGTGATCCTCGGCGGCGGCGAGTTCATCGGCGGCCGCGTCTCCCCTGTCGGCGCCGTTATCGGCGCGCTGACGCTGACGCTCGCCGGCTCGTTCCTCTCCTTCCTGCGCATCTCGCCCGATTGGCAGATCGGAGCCCAGGGCGCGATCCTGATCATCGTGCTCGCACTTCGCCTCATGCTGAACCGGCTGGAAAAACGGGAGAAACGCCGCCGATGACGCCCTTCCTCAGCCTTTTCGGCAAACCCTGGATCTGGTCATGGCTTGCCGCCTTCATCGTCTGGTTCCTGACAATCATGGTGACCCTTGGCGCCAGTACGCTAGGCCTGTCGCAGGCGGCACTCACCTTCGCCGCCTTCTCGGCGATCGTCGGCATCGGCCAGATGTTCGTCATCACGCTCGGTCCCGGCAATATCGATCTGTCGGTTCCCGCCACCATGACACTTGCCGGTACGGTGGCGCTGAAACTGATGAATGTCGAAAACGGCTTGATCCTGCCCGGGCTTCTTGTCGCCATCCTCATCGGCCTCGTCGTCGGCCTCGGCAATTATGCGCTCATCAAGGCGCTGCGCATTCCGCCGATCATCGCCACGCTTTCCATGAGCTTCATCGTGCAGTCCGCGGCGATCTGGACGAACCGTGGCTTGCGCATCAAGCCTCCGAGCATGCTTGCGGAGTTCACCACCACGAACACGCTTGGCGTACCGAACGTGGCGATCGTCGCGTTACTCATCTCGCTGCTCGCCTGGTTCCTGCTCGAGAAGACGATCTACGGGCGCTGGATCTCGGCGATCGGCCAGAGCATGCCCGCCTCACGCATGGCCGGCATTCCGGTCGACGGCACGCGCTTCGTCACCTACCTCTTCTGCGCCGTGCTCGCATCCGTCGCGGGCTATCTGCTCGCCTGCTTCTCCGGCGGCGCAGCACTCAATATGGGCTCGGAATATCTGCTGACCTCGATCGCCGTCGTCGTGATCGGCGGCACAGCGGTTGCCGGCGGCGATTCCAACGTGCCGGGCATCTGGGGCGCGTCGCTCTTCATGTTCCTGGTCGTCTCCATGCTCAACACCTATGGGCTCGGCGCGGGCATCCGCCTCATCATGACCGGCCTCATCATCATCAGCGTGATCATGCTCGCCGGCGGTCGCCGGGCCGGCATGCGATAATCAGGAAGACCACCATGGCCGAGGCCAGCATCTACGAAATCCACGACCCGCGCTTCCGGCAGTTGATCGTCACCAGCGCCGGTCTCGACGAACTCTATTCAGGCTGCCGCTGGGCAGAGGGTCCTGTCTGGTTCAACGATGCGAACCAGCTTCTGTGGAGCGACATTCCAAACCAGCGCATGCTGCGATGGACGCCCGAGGGCGGCGTCTCCATCTACCGGCAGCCATCCAACTTCACCAACGGCCACACGCGCGATCGCCAGGGCCGGCTCGTCTCCTGCGAACATGGTGGGCGCCGCGTCACGCGCACCGAGATCGACGGCTCGATCACCGTGCTCGCCGACCGTTTCGAGGGCGCGCGGCTCAATTCGCCGAACGACGTTGTGGTGAAATCGGACGGCACGATCTGGTTTACCGATCCGACCTACGGCATCATGTCGAATTATGAAGGCTATCAGGCTGAGCCCGAGCAGGCGACGCGCAACGTCTACCGGCTCGACCCGGCGACCGGCCAGCTAACCGCCGTCATCACGGATTTCATCCAGCCGAACGGCCTTGCTTTCTCCCCTGACGAGACGATCCTCTACGTCGCGGATTCGTCAGCAAGCCACGACGAAAGCCTGCCACGCCACATCCGCGCGTTCGATGTAGTCGACGGCAGCAGCCTTGCGAACGGCCGCGTCTTCTGCCTCATCGACAACGGCATCCCGGACGGAATCCGGACTGACGTGCAGGGGAACCTTTGGTCCAGTGCCGGTGATGGCGTGCACTGCTTCGATCCGGCAGGCAAGCTGATCGGCAAGATCCGCGTCCCTCAGACCGTCGCCAACCTGACCTTCGGCGGCCCCGGACGCAACCGTCTGTTCATAGCCGCAACGCGCTCACTCTATTCCCTCTATGTTGCCACGACCGGCGCCCAAAGACCGTAAGCCGGTGAATGCCAGGTTCGGGGGCGGCGGGTTCATTAACGCCCAATGCGAACTAATTGAGATCCTCGTAGCCGTATTCCGCGGCGGCGCGACGCGTGAAGTCGCCGGCGACCGCTGCCGTGATGATCACATCGACGTTCCTCTGCATTTCAATGACCTTCGCGCGGCGGCGTCGTTCTGCTTGAAGCTTAGACGGCGCGGGCTATCCGGCCGATTTCGTCACGCCGGTTGGCGAATGGGATGTCGGCATCGAGATTGCCTTCTGCTAGACCGCTCATGCTTGCGGTGATCTCGCCGATCGGTTTTGCGATCACGCGGGCGGCAAAAACAGCGGCGCCGATCAACGTGATAATGGTCAACGGACCGACACCGATTGACGTATAGGACGAGGGCAGCGGAGGCATCGGCCTCTTCCTCAGCCTTGGTCGCCATCGCCTTGGCCGAGTCCGCACCTTCGATTGGGATAGCGAGCGCAGGATGTGGATATGACAGCTGACTCGCTCTGTGTCGCATCCGCCGACTGCGGAACGTCTTCTCGACGACCGGGATTATTCCCTTGATATGACGGTGACCTGCAGCGCATCGAGGATGAGGCCGAGCGCCGACAGGCGGGGCAAATCCACTACGGGGCTATCCGCCTCGAGGCCGGCGGTGGCGCGGTAATAAACGACATGTAGAGAATGCCGTCGAAATCGGTGCGATCGTAGATGACTTGGCTGAGCCGGCGTCCGCTCGCCTGCGCCCGTGCCCGAACGGCATCCGTCGAGACACCGAGCAGGTTTGCGCCTTCGTAGCGCAGGTCGAGTAGAAAAAGCGGGCCTGGGTTTCGGACGGCGGCGATCGAATAGCGGTCGAACTCCTCCTGGAATATCACTCGCTCGGCCCTATCTTGAAAGCGGTCGCGAACAATCGTTTCCGCGACCGCGGTCATGGGGTCCTGAGCGAGGTAGAGCAGCCGGAACTTGTCCTTGGGGCTCGAAAACCGCGACTTGCCGAACCCATGCCGAGCGGCGTTCCGGCATGGGCGCGCGATGATCCTGACATAGTCGGTGACATCAGCCCGGACGGCGAGGCGCTGACGGATAGTTTTGTCGAGTCTCATTGCACGGCGAAATAGGTCTGAGCCGCGTCGATGACCTCGTCAGCGCGATCCTGTTTCAGGAGGTCGATGGGCCTGCGCCCGCCCAACATGGGATTCGGCTGGCAAAGCCACAGCCATACCACCCGCTGATTGGACACGAGAGCGGCGACCGTTGCTATGCCCCTTGCGGGACGCCCGTCGATGAATTGTTCGATCGGATAGACGTGCTTTCTCGTTGCCTTCAACAGTGCGATCACCTCGCCGGCATGCTGCCAGCGATTGAGCGTGGAGCGCGCAATTCCAAAATCGCGCTGGAGTTCGCTGGCGCCGGCAACCGGCCCGGCCCAATCCTCAAGCCTGCGGGCGACCGCAAGCTCGCCAATTTGTCTAGTTTGTCCCGCACATACCGCGGGTCGCGGATGGTTGATCAGCCCTTTCGCAGCCTCCAGGTCCGAATCTCGAAGGGCATGATGTCGGCGGGGCCTTTACGCTCCATAGGCTCTTCGAGAATGTTGAGCGGCTGCGACGCCGCCCATCCGGAAGGCAGGGCGAGGGAAAGTCGGCCACGCCGGCCGGCCGGTTCATAAAGGCGCAGGATCAGGCCTTCGCCCTCCTCCGCCGGCTTCAGGCCCGAAAATGCGACCGGAGTGCCCTCGACGCCAAGCGGCGCGAAATTGCCGGCGGAAAGGCCTTTTGCCTCGGCCGTCACCAGCGGCTGGTTGAGATCGAGCGCCTCGTCGAGGACGCCGCCTTCATGCCAGGCGCCCTCATGCGGCATCAGCGCGTAGGTGAAGCTCTGCTCGCCTTCGTCGGCGAGCGGATCGGGATAAATCGGCCCGCGCACCAGGCTCATGCCGATCACATTGGCGCGGGCGCTGTGGCCGTATTTGGCATTGTTGAGGAGTGCCACGCCGAAGCCGGGCTCGCTGAGATCGACGAAGCGATGGGCGGCGGCCTCGAACATCGCCTGCTCCCAGGAGGTATTCGTGTGTGTCGCCCGCTCGACCACGCCGAAGGCGCATTCGAAGGTCGCCTTGCGAGCCTGCACGTCGACCGGGTTCAGCGTGCGCAGCAGGGTGCGGCGGTCGTGCCAGTCGATGGTCGTTTCGATGTCGAGCCGTTTAGCGTTGGCGGTCAGCACATAAGTCTGCGTGACGCTCGAATTGCGGTAGCGGTGGACGACGCGGATCGCCGCGCGGTGCGGGCCGCTTTCGACGAGGCCGATGCTTTCGGGCGCTTCGAGCCGGACGCCCTTTTCGGCATAATCGGCGTCGACATCCCAGGCATCCCAGTTGCGCGGCTTATCGGCCGGATAGACCCAGAGCTGGTTGGCGGAGCCATCGACCGCTTCGCGGCCGCTCGCCTTGTGGATGAGGCTGGCAACGGCTCCATCGTTGCCGATGACCACCGAGAGATGATCGTTTTCCAGGCGATCGGAGCCGGCCTTCAGCCCACCCGCCGGCTTCAGCGCCTGCCTGTCGAAGACTGCGACCGATAAGGGAGCGACGATATCGGCGGCCGAAAGTACCGTGCCGTCGGCAAGCGTGGCGCTCACCGGCCGCGGCGCAAGCGAGGGATTGACGACAATGAGGGCCTCAGCGACCCCGCCCTTCGGCAAATTGGCCGAAAGGGTCTGCAAAGCCTTGGCCTGCTCGGCCTTGGCGTGGTCGATGACGCCGCCGAGTTCCTGCTCCGCATCCTGATAGACTTCGCGGATGCTCGAACCCGGCAGGATGTCGTGGAACTCGTTCTTCAACACCACGCGCCAATCCGCCTCGAGGCTTTTCGGCTTTTCTGCCCCGAGCATATGGGCGAGCGAAGCGAGGGTCTCGGCGGTGATCAGCGCGCGTTCGGCCTGGCGGTGCTTGCGCTTGACGCCGCTTTGTGTCGTCAGCGTCGCGCGATGCAGTTCGAGATAGATTTCGCCGTCCCAGACGGGGAGCTTCTTCTCCGATGCGCTGCGATGCGCCTGCTCGTAGAAGCCCTTGACCGTGCCCCAGCGCGCTTGCGGAATGGCGGGAAAATCGCGCAGCTGCACTTCGCGCTCCACCATTTCAGGCGTCACCCCGCCGCCGCCGTCGCCATAGCCGACGGCGAGAAGCGAGGCGTGATGCTGCGCCTTGCCGCGGAAATTCTTCCACGTCGGCAGGTAGCAATCGGGTTGCACGAAGCCGTTGTAGCCCTGCATCGGATTGTCGAAGGTGTGGGTCAGCACCTGGCTGCCGTCGAGGCCCTTCCACCAGAAGAGATCGGAGGGGATGTGGTTGGTCTCGCTCCAATTGACCTTGATGGTGAAGAAGCTGTCGATGCCGCCCTGCCTCAAGATCTGCGGCAGCGCGCCGGAGAAGCCGAAGCAATCCGGCAGCCAGCAGACCGTGTGGCGCGCGCCGAAGGTTTTTTCGAAATAACGCTGACCGTAGAGCACCTGGCGCACGAGGCTTTCGCCGGTCGGCATGTTGGTATCGGGCTCGACCCACATGCCGCCGACGGTTTCCCACTTTCCTTCCGCGACCTTCTTCTTGATGCGCTCGAGAAGCTCGGGATCTTCCTCTTCCATCTGCGCGTAATAATGGGCGGTCGACTGGTTGAAGCGGAAATCCTCGGAGCGTTCCATCAGCGAAAGCGCCGTATTGAAGGTGCGCCGCATCTTCCGCCGCGTCTCGCGATAGGGCCAGAGCCAGGCGAGATCGATATGCGCGTGGCCCGTCAGCACCAGTTCTCCATTCGGGGGGAAGCGCTTCTGCAGCTCCTTCAGCCGCGCCGTCAGCGCCTCGAAGGCGGCAGCCGCCGAAGCGCTCTGCTCTTCGGAGAGACCCGCCGGATCGGATACAAGCTCCGGCAGTTCCCAAATCTTCTGTTGCATGACGGCATCAGCGGTGCGGGAGATGTAAGCCGCCGTATCCGACGGCCAGTCGAGACTGCGCAGCGTCCGCTCGGCGGCGTCCACCAGATGCGGCACGACCTCATGATCGCCGAGCGCGCCGACCGCCTCGGCGATCTGCTTCAGGAGAAGATGCAGGCGGTGGACGGGACCGTCGAGCCAGATCAGCCGGGCCTTGTTGAGCCTCGGCGCCCGGTTCGGCTCGCCGAAAGGAAAGCGGGCGACGCTTTCCGCCGCGATCGAAAAGCGCCGGCCCTTCACCGGGAATTCCTGGTGATAGGGATCGAGGCCGAATGTTTCGCTCTGGCCATCGGGATAGCTGAGCGTGATCAGGCTCTCGCCGCCGAGATCCAGCTGCAGGCGAATATCTTCGAGCGGCCAGTTCGCCGGCGCTTCAGCACTCGCAGCAAAATACACCACGCCCTGCCGATGCGGCCAGTCCTGGTGATGGGCGATCGGCTCGCCCTCGAAGGTCCAGCCATCGATCGGGCTGCTATGCCGGTCCCGCCAGTGCGCGAGCTCGGCGATACGGACCTTCAGACTGTCGAGGCGTTGGGCGATGGTGAGCGGCATGGCTTGTCCTGTTCAAAAATCGGCGGCGCGCGATCGGGAATCATGGCTTTGGGAGATGAAGATGATGCGATAGGGATCGCGAATGCAGGCCCCTCCTCCCAGCGGGGCCCTGCAGATGCTTAGATTAAGTAACTTTGATTTTCCGTCAAGCCGCAAAAGATCTTCTGTCCGAGATCGTGCTTGTCCTGATTCAGTTTACCGCGACCCGTGGAGCGGCGGCGGTCGGCGGTATCTGGTTGTTTGCCCACGCCTCGCCCTGCAGGATCGCAATTACCTCGTCGGGGGATCGCGCCAGCCGAAGTTCCTCTCGGAAGAGAGGCACCCGCACGAGACGAAACAGTTGCGACAGCGCCGGCAGAAACGTGTGGACCTCCGAGCGCGGCCAAAGGATTGTGAAGACAAGATCGACGGGGTCGAGGTCGGGACTTTTGAAATTTATCGGAGGAGCCAATCGCGTAAACCAAGTCACAGGCGACGAGATCGGTTGCACGAACGCGTGTGGGACAGCGATTCCGCGGCCAATCGTGGTTGAGCCGAGCCTCTCTCGCTGCCAGATGCCGCGAAGAACCATCCGCGGGTCAAGTGCGGTTCGCCGCGCAATTTTTGCAGCGATCTTGGAGAGCGCGGAATGCTTGCCCTTGGTCACAAGGTCAAGACTGACATTTTCTGCCGGAAGGTTTCTGAACATCGTCATGGTCGCCTCTTAGCCGAGCGTGCGAGCACGATCGCAGTGCATTCACTGCATTCGCGTCTCGCATTTTGATTGAAACTGGCTACCCGGACGCGACGCCAGTGGAGCTCGCGGCCGGGTCTCAGAGGCCTGCTTTGAGGCGCTGGGGCTCTCGCCGTGTCACGACAATATTCATGATAAGTTGTATGTGGGGATTGAATCGTGGAAATCAAGCTCGGCCCCGGAACGCCTTGGCCCCGCCATAGCATTCTGACAGATCACTCAGCGGATCCGGCGGGCTGCGTCTCTTTGCCGCCTATCGCATCGAGGTTCGACGGCGACTTCTAAGGCGCACCCCTCGTCCGCCTCTGCATCGTCGTGTCGGCTGCTTCTCGACGAACCTTGGTATCCATAGAGACAAATGGCCGCTGCCAGCAGCATAAGTATCATTCCCAACATCCCCGCCGCAGACAAGGCCTCGCCAGCGATCATAACGCCGACGGCCACAGCAACGATGGGCGACACGAACGCAAAGCTGCCCGCCCGGGCGGGCCCGATGTCACGAATAAGCTGAAGATAGATGCTGTAACCGATCAGCGATCCGAAGAGGACGAGGAACAGCCAACTCGCGACTGCCTGCCAGTTCCACAGTGTCTGCAGACTTGCGGCTGCTTCGGGCTCGAAGACCAGTGAACTCAAAAACAGGCCTCCACCTCCCAGGAGTGTCGTGCAGCCGGATACGAAGCTGCTGCCGTAACGGGTGATAAGCGGCCTGGCCAAGACAGATCCCCAGGCCGACGATACTGCACTCCAGCTGATCGCAAGAAGTCCAACAATACCGCCGGTGCCGGAGAGGCTGGTAAATTCGAGTGTGGGTGAAAACAGGAATGACAGGCCGATCATGCCGATGATCATCGCAAAAGCTCGGGCGCCACTCCATCGTTCCTCCCCCAGCAATATTCCGAATCCGAGCAGAGCCAAGGGCGTAAGCGACATTTCGATCACGGCAGCTGTCCCGGATGCAACGAACTGCATACCCCAAAACAGCGGACCGTAGCAGAGTGTGATCATCAACAGGCTTGCAATGACAAGCCTGATCAAATCTTCACCCGCCGCAAACGATATGCGACAGGACCGCAGCGACCAGCCTGAGAGCAGAAGGCCGGCGCAAAGAAACCTTGTCGCCGCGAACATCATCGGCGGCACGGTTTCGATACCGGTCTTGACGGCGATCCACGTCAGACCCCAGACGAGGCAAAGAATAAGGAACTTGATCACGTTCTTGCGAGGAGACATAGAGAGGCCCTTGCTCTGTAACGAATAAACTTTATTTATATCGTTACAATCTGGCGACCTGCTTTTTGTTCCGCACCATGGCCTCATCAATATTCGACATGCGTCTGAGCGGCGGCCATCCTGCCCTTGAACTGGTAAACACCCTCGACAGCCGCCGCGGCCGTTGGGGGCCCGATTTCCTGCGGTCGTTCGATGACGTGCTGGCGTTCGTTGAAAGGCTTCAGCTCATCGATGCAAGGGGATTGGCAAGTTTGAGGGAACGCGCGGCGGTCGATTCCGGCAAGGCAGAAGACGCCCTGGCGCGTTTGATAGAGCTGCGAGAAGCCATATACTCCCTGTTCCTTGCCGAGGATACCGATACACCTTATCCCCACCGAGCATTGAGCACAGTGGCAGAAATCGCCAGAGTTGGCCGCGCAAGACAGACCCTCCTAAAGTCAAATCAGAACTTCGTCTGGGCACTCCCCTTTGACGATCTGTCCGATATTTTTCACCTATTCGCTATCGCTGCTACTGATCTGTTGACCAACCGGAGCGGCCGCCGTCGCGTGCGTGAGTGCAAGGGCGATAATTGCGGCTGGCTCTTCCTTGATCGTTCAAAGGGTGGCCGGCGGCGATGGTGCTCGGAGGCAAGTTGCGGGGTACACAGCCGAGTGAAGCGTTTTCGCGCGCACGGCGACGACCGTTGATGATGGCGGTGAGTTCATCAGTATAGGAAGCCTTGAGCGCCCCGGAGATCGGCAGATTGACGGAGGCGCGAGTGATAAGAACTAGCACCAGGAATATGCTGCGGCGACTTCCCCCAACGCGTTCGAGCATATTGAGCTCCCGTTCGGCCGGCCGACGGCGGTATCCTTGGTTCCATGGCGGTAGGCAGGCAAACGCCTTCTCACCGCCACTCTCCGGTTCCACGGCGTCGGGCCGGCGACCGCGAAGAAGATGTCAAAACTCGGGATCGAGACGGTGCTGCTCTCAAGGCAGGCGCGATCTGATACTTCCGGCATAATTGGTCTGGTTTAGGAAATCGTGCGAAAAGGCTAAACAAGTATACTTTGGCATAATGGCGAGGGTGCTCCAGGCAGAGTTACTGTTGCAACGGCCCTAAAAGAAACGCCCTCCCATCACGGGCCGACTTGCCGCGCCGGCGTTTTGCTTGACCGCGAGACCTTCACCCCTGCCGGCGCGGCGCCTCTTAAAGCATGAAACCGCATTGCCGTAGCTTTGCTCTTCGCGGAATTGCCTTAGCGACATGCACTTGAACCTCACTCGGAGGAAGATCAGCAGAGATGCGACCGCCTCAATAATCCGAAGCATAGGTTCGTTGACATGAGAGGAAAGTCGGTGAAGCTTGATTGGATCTGCGATGCCTGCACCTCAGGTGGTATGCGGGCAGCATCGAAGCGAGCGGTGTGCCATGGACGACACGGTCAAAGATGCGCAGAATACCAGGAAGAACATGTTCGGACGGAAGCGCGCTCTCGCTTCCATCGGCCAGCAGACTTCGACTGACCTTCGGTACCACCAGCCACAATCCTCCTGGAGTGACGGCGATCGCATCTTTACACGAGAGCTGATCCGGAGCGGCAACGGCGCATCAAAAGCGGTTCTGAGGGTGCAGCTTGCAGCCGAACATCCCAATCGAACCAGCCTCGACAGACTGGCCCACGAGTATCGCCTGAAAGACGAACTCGACCGGGAGTGGGCAGCCAAACCGCTGGATTTCACCACGGAAAATGGTCGTAACGTGCTCGTCCTCGAAGATTGCGGCGGCGTGCCCCTCCCGCAGTTGATGGGACGGCACAGCCATGGCATGGCAGGCGAACTCACTGTCTTTCTGCGCCTTGCCAGGGGCATTGCGGCGGCAGTTGGCAAGGCTCACGGATGCGGCCTCATTCACAGGGACATCAAGCCGGCGAATATACTGGCGGACGAGGCGGATGGACGGGTTCGTCTCACGGGCTTCGGAGTGGCATCGCATCTTTCTCGTCAGCGCCAGGCCGCCGAGCCCCCTGAGGTCATTGCTGGCAGCCTCGCATATATGTCGCCCGAACAGACCGGCCGCATGAACCGATCGGTTGACTCGCGTAGTGACCTCTACGCCGTCGGCATCACTCTCTACGAAATGATCACCGGCCAGTTGCCGTTCACTGCTTCGGAGCCGATGGAATGGGTGCACTGCCACGTTGCCAGGCGACCGGTGCCGCCGTCCGAGCGTGCAAGAGAGCTACCAGGCGTTATCTCGGCAATCGTGATGAAGCTCCTCGCCAAGAACGCAGAGGAACGCTACCAGACGGCCGCCGGGCTAGAGGCGGATCTGCGACGTGCCCTCGTCGAGAGCGAGAAGTATGGGCGGATCTCAGAATTTCCGCTCGGGACGCGCGATGTGCCGGACAGACTGGTGATCCCCGAGCGGCCCTACGGTCGCGAACGCGAGATCGCCGCCCTGACCTCCGCATTCGACCGCGCCGTGGCGGGCGCTGGTCCGACGCTGGTGCTGGTTTCGGGTCATGCCGGCGTGGGCAAATCAATGGTCGTGAATGAGCTCCACCGCGCGCTCGTGCCGTCACGTGGGCTGTTTGCTTCCGGCAAATTCGACCAGAACCAGCGTCACATTCCTTATGCGAGCCTAGCGCAGGCCCTGCAAGGCCTCGTCCGAGTGCTGCTGGGCAAGAGTGAAGCGGAACTCGCGCCATGGCGCGCTGCTTTAACCGAAGAGCTGGGCGCGGGCGGTCGGCTGCTGGTAACGCTCATTCCGGAACTTGAATCTCTCATCGGCCGGCTTCCGGCGGTTGCGGATCTGCCGCCTCAGGATGCCAAACGCCGCTTCCATTTGAACATCAGGCGCCTGCTGCGCGTGTTTGCCACAGCAGAACATCCGCTTACGCTGTTTCTGGACGATCTCCAATGGTTGGACGCAGCAACGCTCGATCTGCTTGAAGATTTGTGCACCCAGCAGGATATGCGTCACCTGCTGCTCATTGGCGCCTATCGCGACAACGAAGTATCGTCCACCCATCCGCTGATCCGCCGGCTGACAGCGATCCGGGAGGCCGGTGGCCAAGTGCATGAAATCGAACTGACACCGCTCAGGCTGGAAGATCTGACCCGGATGCTGGCCGACGCTCTTCATTGCGCAAGCAAGCGTGTCCAGCCGCTTGCGCGGCTAGTGCACAAGAAGAGCGGAGGCAATCCCTTCTTCGCGCTCCAGTTCCTGAGCACGCTGCCGGACGAAGGCCTGCTCGAATTCAATCACGAACAGGCGCACTGGGATTGGGATCTCGATCGCATAAGAGCGAAAGGCTATACCGATAACGTCGTGGATCTTATGCTAAGCAAGCTGCGGCGCCTGCCCGATACCACACAGGCTGCCCTGAACATGCTGGCGTGTCTCGGCAATCACGCGGCGGTTGATACCCTGGCTCTGATCAGGAGCGAAAATCACGACGCGGTTCATGCAGCCTTTTGGGCCGCGGCGCGGGCCGGACTCGTGCTGCTTGAAGAGGGGTCATCTTACCGCTTCCTGCATGATCGTGTTCAGGAGGCCGCGTATGGGCTGATCCCTGAAGATGAGCGGGCGGCAGCACATCTTTCCATTGGCCGCCTCCTGCTGAAGCATAGACCGCCGCAGGCACTCGAGGAGAATATTTTCGAGATTGTCGGCCAGCTCAACTGCGGCGGCGCGCTCATCGCGCCCGGTGAAGAGCGCGAGCGTCTCGCGGACTTGAACCTTCTTGCCACTCGCCGCGCCAAGGCGTCGGCTGCATACGAATCGGCGCTGGCTTATGCCGGCACGGGTGCGGCCTACCTGCCACACGATGCCTGGGAGCGCCGATACGAACTCGCTTTCGCCCTCGAACTCCACAGGGCCGAATGCGAATTCTTGACGGGAGCACCGGCGGAGGCGCAGGCCCGCCTCGCGGAATTGGCAAGCCGAGCCACCAGCCTCGCCGATCTGGCCCGCGTCACGCGCCTGCGCGTCGACCTTTTCATGAGCCTGGGTCGGAGCGATCAGGCCGTCATATTCGGCCTCGATTACCTGCGCCGGGTCGGCATTTCGTGGTCGTCCCACCCGACCAGGAGCCAAGTGCGCCAGGAATACGCGCGGCTTTGGCGACAACTCGGGGGCCGCCCTATCGAAGCGCTGCTTAACTCGCCCCCTATGGCGGACCCTGTCGCGCTCGCGACCATGGACGTTCTGACTTCACTTGTTACTCCGGCCCTGTTTACCAACGAGAATCTGCGCTGCCTCATTATCGGGCGAATGGGCAACATCAGCCTCAAGCACGGCAACAGCGACACATCGCCTTATGCCTTCACTGCTGTGGGCACGGTGCTCGGGCCCTATTTTGGCAACTATGAAGCCGGTTTTCGGTTCGGCCTGCTCGGACTGGACCTGACGGAACAGCCTGGAATGGAACGCCTGAAGGCACGAGTCTACCTCGCCTTCGGTAACCTTGCGAAATCATCGTCGCGTCATGTCCGCACCGGCCGTGCGCTTGCGCAGCGCGTATTCGAAACGGCGCAGCAGGTCGGCGATCTCACCTACGCCGTCTTAAGCCGGAACAACCTTGTGACCTATCTTCTGGCCGCTGGCGAGCCCCTCTCGCAGGTTCAGCGCGATGCGGAAGCCGGCCTGGACTTCGCGCGTCAGGCCGGCTTCGGCGTCGCCGTCGGTTTCATCAGCGGGCAGCTCCAACTCATCCGAACGCTTCGCGGGCTGACGCCGATCTTCGGATGCTTCAACGATGAAGGGTTCGACGAGCAGCAATTCGAACTTAAGACCGACGGCAAGCCGGGCAGTTGCCTGTACTGGATCCGCAAGCTACAGGCATGTGTATTTGCCGGGGATACCCTCACAGCACTTTCGGCAGCGGCGAAAGCAGAAAGCCTCCTCTGGATGACTCCCGCTATTTTCGAGCGGGCGGAATATCACTTTTACACCGGCCTTTCATTGGCCTCTGCTTTGCAAGGATCGACGACTGAAACAGCTCTTTATCGCAAGGCCCTACGCGCTCATCGCCGGCAGCTCGACACTTGGGCCGCGCACAGCCCGGAGAATTTCGCAAGCCGCGCAACATTGCTCGGCGCAGAGATCGCCCGCTTGGGAAGCCGTGAGTTGCAAGCCGAGCGCCTCTATGAACAGGCGATCCAGTTGGCGCGTGCGCATGCGCTCCCACACGACGAAGCGATCGCGTATGAGCGCGCCTCCGCCTTTTACCGGGCGCGCGGCTTTGATCAGATTGCTCGCCTGTATCTTGAAAGCGCCCGTCGCTGTTATCTCAGTTGGGGAGCCGACGGCAAGGTCCGGCAGCTCGAAGAAGCCTATCCCCAACTGCGGGATGGGCAAGCGGCACCGGCTGCAACAAGCACGATCGAAGCGCCGCTCGAGCATCTCGACCTCGCCACCGTTATCAAGGTGTCGCAAGCAGTCTCCAGCGAAATCGTCGTCGAGAAGCTGATCGATACGGTGTTGCGAATGGCCGTCGAGCAGGCGGGAGCCGAACGTGGCCTTCTGATCCTGTCGCGCGGCGGTGAACCGCGGATTGCCGCTGAGGCGACGATCCGCGGCGAAGCGGTCCTCATAGAGTTGCGTAATGAGCCCGTCGCCGGCGTGATGCCGGAATCAGTTCTCAATTACGTCCTGCGTATGCGGGAAATCGTCAGCCTCGACGATGCGTCGGCTGAAAACGCCTTTGCGGCGGATCCCTATATCCGCCATCGTGCGGCCAGATCCATTCTCTGTTTGCCGCTGATCAATCACGCGAAGCTGATCGGTGCGCTGTATCTGGAAAATACTCTGGCGGGCCGTGTCTTCGCGCCGGGGCGCATTCCGGTGTTGAAGCTCATCGCCTCGCAAGCCGCCAGCACGCTCGAAATCACCGGACTTTACCACGACCTGGCAGAGCGTGAAGCGCGAATAGGCCGGCTTGTCGAAGCGAACATCATCGGAATTTTTATCCGGGACATCGAAGGTCGGATAATCGAGGCCAACGAGGCGTTCCTGCAAATGGTGGGCTACAGCCGTGACGAACTCTTGGCGGGCCAGCTCCTCGATAAAGAACTGACACCGCCGGAATGGCGCGAACGTGACGCCGAGGCCGAGGCCGAGCTCAGAGTGACCGGCAGCGTCCGCCCCTTTGAAAAGGTGTACCAGCGAAAGGACGGCGGTCACGTACCCGTGATGATCGGTGAGGCAAGTTTCGAGGGGGCCGGGAGCCAGGCCGTGGCCTTCGTGCTCGACCTGTCCGAGAGCAAGCGAGCAGAGGAGAGGCTGCGAGCAAGCGAAACTCGTTTTCGGACCTTCGTCGACCATGCCACCGATGCCTTTTTTCTCCATACCGACGATCTGACCGTCATAGACGTCAACCGCCAAGCCTGTGAAAGCCTCGGTTACAGCCGGGAGGAATTGATTGGCATGCACCCGCGCGACTTTGACGGAGCTATCGACGAAAAGGCGCTTGCGACATTAGTGGATCGCGTCGACGCAGGACATCCAATGACTTTCGAAACACTCCACCGGCGGAAGGACGGAACAACGTTTCCGGTCGAGGTTCGCGTCGGTAAATTCCGACAGGAAGAGCAATGGTTTCGACTTTCGCTGGCGCGTGACATCACCGACCGCAGGCAGGCCGAGGATGCCATTCAGCTTGCGCGAGCAGAACTTGCCCATGTAAGCAGGCTGACCACTATGGGGGAACTTGTAGCCTCCATCGCCCACGAGGTCAGACAGCCGCTCACCGGGCTGGTCAGCAGCGGCAATGCCTGCCTTCGCTATCTCGACGCGGATCCCCGTGACATCGTCTCCGCCCGTCGCGCGATCGAGCGCATGATCAGCGACGCTTTTCGTGCATCCGAGGTCATCGACCGGATTCGGGCAATGGCGAAGAAATCACCCGAACGCAGGGATCGGCTGAACATCAACGATATCGTGTCCGAGACGATAGCCCTGGTGTCCACGGACCTCGAACGCAGTGCGGTGTCGCTTCGTACAAACCTCTCCGACGGCTTGCCCCCGATCGTAGGGGACCAGGTGCAAATCCAGCAGGTGATCCTGAACCTTATCATGAACGCCAACGACGCAATGGCGGCGATGCCAAAAGGAGCGCGCGAACTCATCGTAAGCACTGAAAAGGCAGCACCCAATGCCGTTTTGGTGGCAGTCCGCGATAGCGGCCCTATCCTCGACCCGGCGAAGATCGGCGATATATTCGAGGCGTTCTTCAGTACCAAACCCAAGGGTATGGGCATGGGCCTGACGATCAGCCGTTCGATCATAGAGGCTCACAAAGGCCAACTCTGGGCCACGCCAAACGCGCCCCACGGTGCCATTTTTCAGTTTACATTACCAACCGAGGAGAAATAATGGATCCATGTCCGGGGCGCCGCCTGACCGGCGCAAAACTTGGGGACATGGATGAAGGAGATTGTCTACATCATTGATGATGACGCATCCGTCCGCGAAGGCCTCGGCGATCTGCTGCGTTCGGTTGGACTTGAGGTACTGACATTCGCGTCCAGCCAGGAGTTTTTGGATAGTAAGCGCCCCGACGTTCCGGGCTGCATCATTCTCGATGTAAGGCTGCCGGGGCGGAGCGGCCTGGAATTTCAGAGCATGCTCACTTCCCTTGGAATTGAGCTTCCGGTCATTTTTATCAGTGCCCACAGCGACATTCCGATCTCTGTGCGGGCGATGAAAGCCGGCGCTATCGAATTCCTGACGAAGCCGCTGCGCGAGCAGGAATTGCTCGATGCCGCCTATGCCGGGATCGAGCGCGATTGCGCTCGCAGGCAGGAAGTCGCGCTCATTGCCGAGCTTCGGTCCCGCTATGATTCCTTGACGCCGCGCGAGCGCGAGATCATGAACCTGGTGGTCGCGGGTAGCGTCAACAAGCAAATCGCTGCTCAAGTGGGCCTGAGCGAGGTGACCGTCAAGGTTCATCGCGGCCACGTCATGCAGAAGATGCAGGCGAGATCTCTCGTTGACCTGGTCCGGATGGCGGACAGCCTCGGATCGACGACGAAGCCGGCGTGGGTCAAGTAAACTCACCATCTAGACCAAAGTATCGGTCGTCTGCCACCGGTGGATAGTCGGGGCGCCAATTCGGCTGGTCGCTTATCTCATTCGGCAATACGTTCCGAAGCCCGTCGGCTCTATCCTCTTACCAGCTGAAAAAACATACAGCGACAGGACGGACGTTATCGCGTCTCGTTGCAAGAATCTGCGTCGGGTCCGCGCCTCCCTACCATTGGACGGACGTGATCGATGTTGATGCAACGCGAGTAACCGAAAGATCGAGGAAAGGTATCATCCATGCAAAACCAGAGATATGCCCTGCAGAAGAACCTCAACATCTACTGGACGGTAATCGATACGGTTTCAGACCGGAAAGCTCTCGTCCACGGCTTCGTTATGGACATGCTTACCGCCGATGAGGGCGAAGAACTGGTCAACATGCTGAACCGTGCAGAATCCCACGCTATCCTCGCGCCTGCCCACGGGGAGCACCGCGATCGAAGACGACAATAACTGTTCGATCGCCATCTAGCCTACCGCTCGTCCTATAGACTGTGACGAGAAGACGATAGAAGGCGCTGACACTCTAGAGGGCATCAGCGGTGGTCGGAATAAAACCCCAAAAGCATGTGCAGCTATGCTCGACGATCATTGGCCTGAGGGAGAAGGTTCGCGCCGATAAAGCAGTTGGTTGCCGATTGAGCAGCATAGAATCGCCGAATTCATGCGCACGATAGCGGCATCCCACGAGATCTGCGGAGGCGCTGGCGAGCAGGCCGTCGTCAGCAAAGGCGCGCAACAGCTCGAAATGGAGCCGAAGGCAATCGCCATGAAGCGGACTGGAGCGGAAGCTGACAGCCAGCCGGCTAGGCGGATCTCGATCGCCTTTCCGCATTGGAGATGCGTGCCGTGTAGGCTGGCAGGCAAGGTCGCGGCGTCGTTGGCGACAACCAGATCGCCAGGATCGAATAACGTCCCGAGGTGAGCCCGCGGCAGGTCGCGCATCGTGCCGTCCGCCCCAACGGCGAACAGCCTGGCCGATTGCCGATCGAGGCGATCAGCGGCGATCACGCCTGGGCTCCGGCGGTAAGCGCAGCGTGAGCCGACAACGCCTCGATCATCGTTTCGAGGATCTCGGCAGCGGCCAGTTCCGGGTCTTTCAAGCTCGAAGGATCGGCGTCCGGGAGCGCCAACGCGTGCAGCCGGGTGTCCATATCGACCTGTGCGCCTCGCTGACGGCCTCGACGGTGACACTGCGGGGCATTTTGGTTCTGAGATATCGAGAGGGAATTGCCCGCAAGGCTGCGGGACTTTTTCGTTAACTAATTAGCAACCAGATTGCATCTTGCGGTTGTATGCTCGTTTGCTCAGGGGTATATATTAATCTCCTAAATTGCATCACAGATGGACCGGTGTTCAATGATGGACAAAATCTCTGTCTATACGACAACTCCGTGCACGGTTCATAGCTGGTTAATCCACACTCCGAACAAGACCTTCGATTCTCTCAGGCAAGCTATAGAATATGCGAGCGAGCACGCTGACCAGCTCGACGCCCTAGAGGTCTTTGTTCACGGCAACAACAAATCTTATGACATTATTTCTGGTGATGAGCTTGCATTGCTGATCGCGCGGGTTTGCAGCCGCGCTTGAGGATTCATTTCGACCGAACGGCAATGCGATATGCTATAATCTTCGACCGTGAGAGATGGCTTTATCAAACATCAAACAGGGGCGAAGATGGGTTTGGGTGATCGAGAAAAACCGGCTACCGCCGAGCCTGCATCGCCTGCTTATGATGCGGCGGCCTTTCTTGCGGCCATTATCGAATCGTCAGACGATGCCATTGTCAGCAAGAGCTTGTCCGGCATTGTCACGACATGGAACAAAGGCGCCGAGAGAATTTTCGGATATACCGCAGACGAGGCAATAGGAAAGCCCATCACCCTTGTTATCCCGGATAATCGCCTCGATGAAGAGCCCGCCATACTTAGCAGAATCCAAGCCGGTGAACGCGTCGATCACTTTGAAACCGTAAGACGCCGCAAAGACGGCAAACTCATCGACATTTCTTTGACGATCTCCCCGATCAGAGACGGCAGTGGCGAAATCATCGGAGCATCGAAGATTGCCCGCGACATCTCGGAGCGGAAACGGGCAGCCGAGCACCGAGAACTGCTCCTCAGGGAAATGCATCACCGCGTAAAAAACCTGTTCGCGATCATCAGCAGCATTATCACTCTCGGTGCCCGGACCGCATCAAGCTCGGACGATCTCGCCGCCAGCACCCAAGAGAGGCTCATGGCTCTGGCCCGAGCGCACGAGATAACGCTGCCAAGTCTAACCGAACAGGCCGTCGAGGTTCAGTCAGCCACGCTGTTTCAGCTTCTCTCGAATGTCCTTGCACCTTATGGTAACCGGCAATGGACGCTGAGCGGCGGGGACGTCGAGGTAGGTCCAGCGAAGATCAGCTCTCTGGCGCTGTTGTTTCACGAGTTCGCGACGAACGCGGCTAAGTACGGCGCGCTCTCTGTCAGCGAGGGTACCGTCCAGATCGCCACTGCAATTTCGCCCGACACCATCGAATTGGTTTGGCTTGAAGCGAACGGACCGTCGATTACGAACCCCACTCAAGCTCCTTCTGGCTTTGGAAGCGTCCTGGAGCAAAGGATAGCACGGAGCCTTAAAATTGATATCCAGCGATCATGGACGCCAGGGGGACTATCCATTCAGCTTTTGCTTCCGCGCCTCGCGATCATGTAATGTGTGGACCGATGCTTGGGCCATGACCAATACTGAATGCCCGTGTCCTAAATTATGTATTTGTCAATAGCATAGTTTATTGCCAAAAAGATAATATTAGGCAAGCTATTTGCGCGACGCACAAGTGGCGCATCAAAACACCCCCTACCTTTCTGCCCCGCGCGCGCGGGGCTTTCTCTCCCACGACCATGCGCTAGTCGTGAACTTTGTTGCGTTACTGCGTTTACAGCTATCTGGATCCGATCTTTCCGTACGCACGCCTTGGCCCCCGCTTCGACGGGGCCCTCTTTTGTCTGGCATCGTACGGGAACAGTAGAGAAAGAATTAGGTTAGCTCACTGGACCGCGCGAGGAAGGTTCTCGCGACGTGCCCGTCCTCTTAGAGACCCAAACCAGAGTTGGGCCGTGCGAAGGTAATTCCCAGTTCTCTCGGAGGTGCTTCGCACGGCCGAATGCCGCATGATGGCCGATGGCGGCATTATCCAGTTTCTCACTTCAAACGAAGCGACCTCAAGTTTGTTGAAGGATACCGGCCTCCTTTGCCGCAGCCTCAAACGCAGATCGCGCTTCCGTATCGGGAACAACGCCATGCGCCGCGTCCAGGCATACCTTCCACGCTGTCGCATAGCTCGCGTTTTTCTTGTCGGGCCAGTATTTCTTCAAGAATGCGACCGCCTCTCTAGCGTTCCTGATGACGTGAACACGATCATCTATCTTCAATTGGACGTTCGCGTCCCAGATGCTGATCATGGCGTCCTCCGTGGGCAGGCTTCCTACAACGTATATTAGGAAAGTCTGTTCCAAACGGACGATCCTACCGAAAATTTTAAGGGCGTCATGATCCCTTCTGTCCCACATCACAACTGGCCTCGTCTCGGCGGGGCCTTTGGTCAGCCGTCGCTATTTTCGGGTCGCCCACGCCATTGCCACCGTGCCGAACTTTGTAAGGATGAAGGTGTGCGCCGACGCCCCTATTTCGAGAATACCTGACCCTCCAAGACCCATCAGCTTCCACCTATCCCCCTTCTTTTGTCCGCCAGCGTACGGGAACTGCAGGCAGAGAACTAGATTAGCTCACCGGATCGCGGGAGGAGGGTCACTGCGCAGCGACCAGGCCGAGAGCCTGTTCACCCGTTTCGGGCCTTCCTCGATCGAACTCGATTTTGCTGATGGCAGCCAAGCGCCGCGCGCATGTTCTGCCGGACAGAATTGCCGAATAACGCCTTTCACGGGAATCGATAATGAGCGACAGACGCCATGAGTGGATCAGCAAACGGGCCTATGCGATCTGGGAAGAACAGGGCCGCCCTGACGGCCGGGACGGCGAACATTGGCGCCAGGCAGTCGCCGAGCGGGACGCGCTGGAACGCACGCAGGCCTCCGTCGACGGACGTGAAGTGCTGGTGAAGTTCCGCCCGAAGCCGCAACGGCCGGGCCTGCCACGCGACGGCTGGCTCACCCCGCCCGCCAAGGCCGGCTGATCCAACGGCCAGCGGCTTGCCTCTGGTATCAGATACATTGATCAGCCGCTTTGTTGGCAGCGGAATGCCTTCCTCTTTGCAATCCGCCCACCTAAGAGTCGGGTCGTGCAGCAATTGCCAGTGAAGTGCTCTCCAAGCACGTCTCCGTGCGGCCCGACACTTTCGATGTTTCTCAGGCGTTGTTTTTCGCCAGTGACGCAATGATGGCATCGAGCCTTCGGGTGGTCTCCTTCGAAGTCTCACGGTGCTTTTCGCGAAGATCCTTGATACTGGATTCCAGGCGATGGACACCGCCGTCGAGATCGGAGTGGCGGACGTACTCGTCGCGGATCTTGTTCAGTCGTCCCGCCCCCTCGCCTCCAGAGTCATCGGCGCCATCAGGAGGCGCCAAACAGTCAGCGGGTCGGCGCGACAGTTACCCTCGGCACGGAAGCAACTGCGGCCGACATCGTAACGGCGGTCAGCAGCGTCTTGCCTTCAACAACCAAGCTTTCAAACTCCGGCATCGCACACCAAAGCAATCACTGGCGTCGTAAGCTATCACATCGGAGCGGCAGCAATCGGAGCCCTCCGGCGTTGAAATCGTCGCGCGAGTTGCACCACGTTCAAGGCGTACTGGCCTGAGCTGGACGTTACGACAAGGCGCTGAACTCAGTCGCTGGTGTATGGCAGCGGCGATCGATTCTTCGACCGTCGCCGCGTTTTTCTGCGTCGAACGATCGTACTCAGCGTCGCGGCTCAATGGTCGCTTCGCCGAACATGACGCCGCGAGTCAGTGGCTTGGCGAGGAAATCATGCGGGAAGCCGAGAACGATGGCGCTGGCTTCGGCGAGGCGAGTGCGATGCTCATCAGACAATACGACATCGAGCGCACCGAGATTGTCTTCAAGCTGGGCTATTGTCTTCACACCCATGATCGGCGAAGTCACGGCAGGGTTGGTAAGCGTCCAGGCGATCGCTACCTGCGCCGGCGACTTGCCGATTTCGGCCGCAACCTGTTTTACGACATCGGCGATGACGAGGCTGCGCTCGGTCAGCGAGCCGTTGCCGGCAGCCACATTCTTGCGGGTGCCGACCGCACTTGCCGTGCCGGCTCCGATGTCAAGATCGGAACGGCTGTATTTCCCTGTTAAAACGCCCATGCCGAGCGGTGACCAGGGGATGACGCCGAGGCCGAGTTCACGAGCCATCGGCATCAGCTCACGCTCAACCGTGCGCTCAATCAGGCTATACTCGATCTGCAGAGCTACCAGAGGGGCCCAGCCGCGCAGGTCCGCCAGCGTCTGTATGCGCGCCACCTGCCATGCCGGCGTGTCGGAAATGCCAGCATAGACGATCTTGCCGGCACGCACGAGATCGTCCATCCCCCTCATGACCTCCTCGACGGAGGTCGTGAAATCCCAGGCGTGCAGGTAGAAGAGATCGATATAGTCGGTGTTCAGGCGCTTCAGGCTGTCTTCCACAGAGCGGATCATGCTGCGGCGGTGATTGCCGCCGGAGTTCGGATCCTTCGGGCGTGAGGTGATAGTATATTTGGTGGCAATGACAAGCTCGTCGCGGCGGCCTTCGGCAAAGCGACCGACGAGTCTTTCCGAGGTGCCGCCTGTATACTGGTTGGCAGTATCGATGAAATTACCGCCGCGATCGACATAGGCGTCGAACATGCGACGCGATTCCTGCTCGTCGGCGCCCCAGCCCCAATCGGTTCCAAAGGTCATGGCGCCGAGCGAAAGCGGCGAGACGCGCAGGCCGGAACGGCCGAGGAGACGATAGCGGTCAAGGGACAATGTGTTGGTTGTTTCATCTGACATCGGATAAATCTCCTGTGTTGCAGACAGAAGATGCGCCTTGCCGATACTGATAACAATGCTACATTATCGACATGACTTCTTTAGCAAAGAGAACATAATGCGCGGCAGCGATTATGCGGAACTCAGGGCTTTCGTGGCAGTTGCCGAACATGGCAACTTTGCCCGCGCGGCTGCCCGGCTCGGCATGTCGGCCTCCGCACTCAGCCAGACGATCCGCACACTCGAAGAACGAATGGGAATCCGTCTGCTCAACCGCACGACACGCAGCGTGGCGCCGAGCGAGGCTGGCCAGCGATTGCTTGCCGGACTAGTGCCCGCGCTTGCCGATCTCGACCGGGCGGTGGCGGATGTTGCGGCGCTGCGCGATAAGCCAGCCGGTCTCCTGCGCATCACCGCACCGCGGGTCGCGATCGTCCACACGCTGGCGCCGTTGATTGCTCCCTTCAATGCAGCCTATCCCGATATCATCATGGACATTATCGTGGATGACAAACTTACCGATATTGTCGCCGGTCGTTTCGATGCCGGCATCCGACTAGGCGAGATGGTGGAAAAGGATATGGTAAGCGTAAAGCTCGGCGGTGAGATGCGGCTCGTCGTCATCGCCTCGCCGGGCTACGTCGCGCGCCACGGCATGCCACAAACGCCGCGCGACCTGCGCGACCACTCTTGCATCGCTTCCCGGTGGCCGACGGATGGCAGCCTCTATCTCTGGGAATTCGAACGCGGTGACGAGAAGCTCGAAGTGGCCGTCTCGGGGCCGCTCAGCACTACCGACAACGACCTGATGCTGCGGGCCGTGCTGGATGGTGTCGGGATAGCTTATCTCTTCGATCATCACGTGGCGGAACATCTCGCCGCGGGCCGGCTGGTCAGCATGCTTGACGATTGGACACCCCCCTTCCCCGGCTTCCACCTTTATTATCCCAGCCGGCGTCAGATGCCGCCGCCGCTGCGTGCCTTCGTGGATTTTGCCCGCGGCAACTCTCTCAGACTGCCTTCAGAGGCACAAGTCAGTCAGGAATAGCTGGCTGGGGCACCTATTTCCTTTTTCGATCAGTGTTACCGGATGAGGCGAGACCAGACCACAAATTGCCACTTCGCTTCCACTCGTGCGCCGCAATCCGCTCTGTATTTTCTGTACCAGGACGGCCCTGGTCCTCTCTGAACTGTATGGATTGGTTACAAACGCAACTACAAAAGTCCAAGCACGTTCCCCGGTAGGAGTTCCTCAATCCGGCTTGATTGTGACAGTAGACGATCGCGCCATGCTGGTCAGATCGGATTATCTCGGGCGACAGGTCGTCGCTTGATTCTTGTCATGACGCCGGAGGTATCAACGCGGGATCTAGGCGTAGATTTTGTCACCAAATGGTGCTATTTAAAACATCAATACAAGGATAATAGACGATGCGATCGACTATCAATCTCGACGATACTCTTATGGAAAGAGCCAAGTCCCTGACCGGCACAAAAGAAACCGCCGCTCTCGTCCGCCAGGCGTTGGAGACGCTTATCCGAGTAGAGTCCGGAAAACGTCTGATCGCGCTCGGTGGAACTATGCCCGACGCGGAGGCAGCTCCACGTCGCCGGAGCGCGGCGGCCAAGTGATACTGGCAGACACTTCTATATGGATCGATCATTTTCGCCAAGTTGATGCGGAGCTTCGGACGATCATTGAGCACGATCGTCTACTCTGCCATCCGGCTGTGGTCGGCGAACTGGCACTTGGCAGCCTTCGAGATCGCGAGCGTGTGATTACATTTCTGGCAGCCCAGCGCCAAGCGTTCGTCGCAACGCACGACGAAGTGATGACAATGATCGACCGTCACGGCATCTTCAGTATGGGCATCGGCTATACCGATGCCCACTTGCTCGCCTCGATACTGCTTGATCGGCGAGCGGCATTATGGACCAAGGACAAGCGTCTGCAGGCGGCGGCCGAAAAGGCAGGCGCTTCATTGCATAAGCCCGCCCATCCCCGCAACTAAACACCAAAATAGTCCGACTTTTCGGATTGTCCGGTCTCTGTCGCCTTGATGAGAGCAGAACCAAACCGGTCATTAGCATCTGCTTGCAGTTGATGGCATAAACATATCTCTCAGCCGAAGCCCCGGCGCCGACCGTTCGCGAGAATCCGGGCTGCCCAGAGAGCCGTGCGCGAACTCGTCGCCGCCGCGACCGGTCGGCGGCCGGAACTCACTGTCGCGCCCGGCAGGAGATCGAGGAGCTGCTGAGCGACGAGGTGTTCCAGGCCGGCTTCCTGCTAGATCCTGCCATTGATCATGATGGCGCCGAGCACCACCCTGCGCGAGCAGATGTTCGAACCGACCTGACGCCACGCTTCAGCGCCGGCGAGCCAGCCAAGGCACGGCGATGCAAACTGTCCTATCGATCGAATAACTCTCAAGAAGGTATCAGCGGTGGCCGGAATAAAACTCCAACAGCATCTGCAGCTTAAGATCGATGATCATGTGCCCCGGGAAGGTTCGCGCGATAGAGCCGCTGTTGACGATTGAGGAGCATCGAATCGCCGAATTCATGCGCACGGTAGCGGCATCCCGCGAGAGCTGCGGAAGCGCTGGTGAGCAGGCCATCGTCGGCAAAGGCGCGCAACAGCTCGAAATGGCTTTCGCCGGGCTGGTGGACACCAGTGAGAACCGCATCGACGACGCGGAGCGGAGTGCCACGGCCGATGCGCCCTGTCGCAATACCATCTCCGGCACGCAGGCTGCCATCGGTCTCGGCGGCTGCTTCAAGTGCGCGCACGACGCTGGTGCCAATCGCGATGATGCGGCTGCCTCTGAGCTGCGCCCGCGCTACCTGCCCCACGGTGCATTCAGGGATGTGGTAAGGCTCGTCAAAGGGAAGGCGCGAGTCGAGTGCGGGATCGCCGGTGGAAGAAATGCCCGCGGCATGCGTGAGTGTTGCAAAACCGATCTCGCGACGACGCCAAGCTTGCAGTGTGCGCCAGTCGAGCGCGAAGGAAGCCGATGGCGCCTCGAACGCGACCGGCCGGGCGGCAATTCTCGTCCAAACATCCCATAGTGCCAACGGCTCGGGAACATGCGCGTATTGGATCGGCCTGCCATGCTGCGCCAGGCCTGCAAACACGGCTGCTCGGGTGCCCTGGAAGCTGAGCTCGACAAGACGAGGATGGTCGAGAACGCGCTCGACATTGGCTTCAAGTGAGCCGAGCTGGAGGCGATCGCCTGATGACAGCGCAGGCGGCGGCAGCCGATCTTCCGTGCGGGTGCGATGATCGCCAGAGCCGAAGGCAATTGCCACGAAGCGGACTGGAGCGGAAGCTGACAGCCAGCCGGCTAAGCGGATCTCGATCGCCCTTCCGCATTGGAGATGCGTGCCGTGTAGGCTGGCAGGCAAGGTCGCGGCGTCGTTGGCGACAACCAGATCGCCAGGATCGAATAACGTGCCGAGGTGAGCCCGCGGCAGGTCGCGCATCGAGCCGTCCGCCCCAACGACGAACAGCCTGGCCGATTGCCGATCGAGGTGATCAGCGGCGATCACGACCGGGCTCCAGCGGTAAGCACAGCGTGAGCCGACAACGCCTCGATCATCGTTTCGAGAATCTCGGCAGCGGCCAGTTCCGGGTCTTTCAAGCTCGAAGGATCGGCGTCCGGGAGCGCCAACGCGTGCAGCGGGGTGTCCATATCGCCAGGGTCGAGCGCAAGGAACCTTATTCCATCTGGCTTCGACTCTTCGTCCCAAATTGCCGTCAGATGGGCAAGCGCTGCCTTGCTCGCGCCGTATGCGCCCCAGCCGGGATAGGCGTTGACCGCCGCGTCGCTGGAGATGTTGATCACCAGCGCGCCGCGGCCCTCGCGCGCGGACGCGGCGAGCGCACCGAACAGGGCTTTCGTCAGCCGGAAGACGCCGAGAAGGTTGACAGCGAGCGCCGCCTCCAGCTCCTCGCACTCCGTGTCGGCAAGAAGCGCCAGAGGCACAGGACCGAGGTTCGATGCATTGTTGATCAGGACGTCGACCCCGCCAAGATTGGCACTGATCTGCATCGCGATCGGATAGATATCTTCCTTCTTGCCGATGTCGGCGACAATGCCATGCGCGCCCGTCTCGGCTGCGACGCGCTCGACATTCGCGGCGGTGCGGGCGACGAAGGCAATGCTCGCACCCTTCTCAGCAAGCTGCCGCACAAGCGCCAGCCCGAGGCCGGAAGTGCCGCCGGTGATCCCTACGCGAAGTCCTTGAAGATCGATATTCGCCTGCATTGCGGTGCTCCTTCAATGGGTACGCGTAACTGCTACAAGTTCAAGTGAACTTGAAGTCAAGAGAGCTTCGTGCTTTTATTTATGCATGGATCCGATGCTGACCATCACCGACGTGTCGCGACGCAGCGGCGTTGCCTCATCAGCTCTGCGCTTCTATGAGGAGCGTGGGTTGATCGCATCGGAGCGCGCTGGCTCGGGACACCGACGCTACCACCGGTCCGCATTGCGGCGGATCGCCTTCATCGTCTTTGCACAGCGGATCGGGCTGACGCTTGAGGAGATCGGCGCCGAACTCGCTAAGCTGCCGGCCGATCGCGTACCGTCACGTCGGGATTGGTCGCGGCTGTCGAGCGCGTGGGCAAAGCGTATCGACCAGCGCATAGCCGAGTTACAGCGCCTACGGTCCGGTCTTGGCGAATGCATCGGTTGCGGCTGCCTGTCGATCGACCGATGTCGCTTGGCGAACCCTGCCGACGTGGCAGGGCGCAAAGGGCCGGGGGCGAGGTATTGGCTGGGTTGAATGAGCCTCCAACGGTATGCCGAACGATCTTACGATCTTGCCGGTTATTCAATGTGTCATGTCCCGACTTCACCTCCACAATGAAGATTGGTTTACGATTCGGCGACTCGGCTCCGGGCCACTGCCGCCGAAGGAGGTGAGAATGACGGAAAGCAAATTCCTGACCCCGGACTTCAGCAAATCTCTGCTTTTTCATTTGTCCGTCCTTCAAGAGGCCGGACTCTAATCCAATCTCAAGGAAATTACCCGTGGCAGGTCGGACGCCGATCGAATTGGCGACTCGACTCCTCCGGAACTGGCGTGAAATGAGGTGATCAGCTCAACGTATGAGCTGCAAGATCGGCTTTAACCCTGTCTATGCAGCGGTAAGGACACGCCGCTTGCCAAAGACGCTGTTCGACCGTTCAATCGCATCGAGGTAAGATGAACGACATTTGGCGAAAGCCATGTCGCGCGAAAAGGCCGACGCCCTCGCATACCTCTAAAGTGTAGACCTTGCTTGTTGCTCCTTTCGATTAGCTATTCCACGGAGCGGGCAATCGGTCTTGGCAGATCTCCGGAGATAGCTGGATATTTGGGATCGCGCCCGACCGTCAGAATTCAGCTTTGGAGAACAATTCGACGATCCAGTCGAGGAAGACGCGCACGCGCGGCGAAAGCTGGCGGTTCTGCGGATAGAGCGCGGTAAGCGGTGTCTGCGGAGGAAGATAGTCGGCAAGGACCTCGACCAGCGTCCCTTCGTCCAGATCCCGCTGGAGGCGGTAACGCGGCGCCTGAATGAGGCCGAAGCCGAGGCGGGCGAGATCGGTCATGGTGTCGGAGTTGTTGACCGTCAGCCGGCACGGTAAGGATACGAAGCGGACAGTGTTGCCGACCGTGAACTCGAGGGGCATGATCTGCCCGGTGCGGGACGATATGAAACCAACGGCGCGATGCCCCGCCATCGCGTCTGGGGAGCGTGGCATTCCGTGCCTTGATATATAGGCTGGGCTGGCACAGGTGATTTCAGCGATCATCCCGAGGCGACGCATGATGAGGCCGCTATCTGAAATCTCTCCGGCGCGGATGACGCAGTCGATACCCTCCCTGACGAGATCTACCAGCCGGTCGCCCTGCCCGATCTGCAGGTCCAGCAGAGGATACCGATCGAGAAACTCATTGAGTCGCGGCAACAGGAATGTGCGTGTCAGCAAAGGATGCGCGTCGACGCGCAGCAGGCCGCGCGGTTGCATGTCACGGAAGACGTTTTCCGCCTCGTCCACCTCCGCGAGGATCGCAACACATCGCCTGTAGAAGGCTGCGCCGTCCAGTGTCGGCGCGACATGCCGGGTCGTTCGCTCAAGAAGGCGAACGCCGAGATCGCCTTCTAGTTTTTTAATTGCCTCGGTGGCCGTGGAACGGGCAAGCCCAAGGTCGGACGCCGCCGCGGCGAAGCTACGCCGCTCAACGACCCGGATAAAGAGCTGCATGCGGTCAAGCCGATCCATATCTTTATTCACCACAGACGAATTCTCATGTCAAATGTTGGTGGATTGTTCTCCCGGAACACCATCGATATCTCCTGTTCCGTCATAAAGGAGAAGGTTACAATGAGCATCAAAGGGCAGCGCGTCGCTATCGTCACCGGCGCATCGAAAGGGATCGGCCGAGCCATTGCGCTTCGGCTGGCGCAAGACGGCATCGCCGTCGTGGTGAATTACGCAAAGAGCCGTCAGGCGGCTGATGCGGTCGTCGCAGACATTGAATCGGGCGGCGGGAAGGCTCTCGCAGTGCAGGCTGACATTAGCGCTCCGGCCGCAGCTGCCGATCTGTTCAGCGCGGCCGACGAGCGCTTCGGCGGGACCGACATACTGGTCAACAATGCCGGCATCATAAAGCTGGCTCCGATTGCCGATATGGACGACGCGAGTTTCGAGCAGCAGATCTCCACAAACTTCACAGGGACATTCCGCGCCGTTCGCGAAGCAGCCCGTCGGCTCCGCGATGGTGGGCGCATCATCAATTTTTCTTCAAGCGTCGTCGGCGCTTACGGGCCGACTTACGGCGTCTATGCGGCAAGCAAAGCCGCCGTCGAGGCGATCACGCACGTCGCCGCGAAGGAACTCGGCCGGCGCGGCATTACCGTCAATGCGGTGGCGCCCGGTCCCGTCGAGACCGAACTGTTCATGTCCGGCAAGCCCGACGAGCTGGTCCAGAGAATCGTTGGTACCATTCCGCTCGGGCGCCTGGGCCAACCGGATGACATTGCCTCAGTCGTTTCCTTCCTGGCCGGCCCGGAAGGCGGTTGGGTGAACGGTCAGGTGTTACGCGCCAATGGCGGCATGATCTGAAGCAGAACCCACAAGAAAGGAGATTCCAATGCCATTCGTTAACATAAAGACACCTGAGGGCGCGCTTAGCCGCTCCCAGAAGGAAGAAATCGTGCACCGCGCCACCGACATGCTGGTGGAGTACTTCTCCGAGGCGGCACGGCCACACACGATGGTACTGATCGAGGAAGTGAAGGACGGCGGATACGGGCGTGCCGACGAGATTTTCATCCTTCCGGATGCCTATCGCGTCAAAGAAGACGGTTGATCCCGGAGTGCTCGGAGCTGGTGCGGAGGTTCCGCACCAGCTTGCATAACCACGGCAGAGGACGCCGGTTTGACGGTGCTAGAAGCGTGACCTGCCACGGCAATTTCCTGCAACGGGCGGCCGTCAGGATTTATGAGGGGATGATCGCACCGGGGACACGGTGGGGGCAATCTGGCGGGCGGATTGGTTACTCTTGCAGGTTGCTCAGCAGGTTTCGACTGCCTCATGTTCTTATTGGTTTGGTCCGCGACGAAGGAACAAACACAAGGCCCGGGGAGTTAATGCGGTAGTCGGGCGTAAGCGTAATCGGAGCGTGGCGCTCTCCTCATCCCTCGGGTGTCCGAGGTTGCTTCCAGCTTTCGAGCTGTGACGCGGGGTTCGAATCCCTGCCCCGACAGCCATATCCGCTCAATCGAACAAAGCATGCGATTTCTCGTCAGGATACCTGACCTATAGCACTCCTTCGCTCAGGGGTGCCTGATCACCTCGCCATCGAACTGCACCACTAACCTGCGGGTACAAGCTGGCTAAGCCTACGATCACTCGAAACAAAGATAGCTGAAATCATGCAGCCTCTCCACCAGTGATGGATGCTTCCCTCCGGCCACAGTGCTTTCACCCTCGCAGCCTTCTCCTCGTGAGTGTTTCTGTCATCCAATGCATAGTTCGGCACGACCCGGTTCGAAAACTTTTCATTTAGACCGAAGAAGGCCTCTATGTGCAAATGGTCGTCGTCCGCCAATCACACGAATGCGTCTTTCGAGTATCGAAGGAGAGCTTCTTTCGATGGCGCTGGGATCGTTTTCCTCACAAGACGCCAGGATGCTACCTGTCTCGAGGTCCAAACGACTCGTTTGCGCGGCGCAACTTATCCGGGCGCTGACCACTAGCTCTGACTGTGCCTCAGGCTTTCTATATTAGCCCAGTGGTCCTATCAGCCGCCTTGCGGGCGGACACGACGCCTCATGAAATTCGATGCGTTGAAGAGTTTGGAGGACTTCACGGCGCGTCGAGCCCATCTCGTTGATCCTCATTAGCCAAGGAACCGTCGCGGCGCCCCGATTCATCGTTTCAAGCCAACTCGGCTAATGGAAAAGGATTACGGAACGCGGCGCATCAGTTCAAGTTCTACATCTGATGATCGCGCCGCATCCAAGAGGATGCGAGCTAGTACTAAACGTCAAATCTTTGCTCATTGGAGGAGGCTTTCCGATGAAGATCGCCCAGATCGCACCCCTTGCTGAAAGCGTCCCACCGAAGCTTTACGGCGGAACGGAGCGCATCGTCTCTTATCTGACAGACGAGCTGGTCCGTCAGGGCCACCAGGTCGCGCTTTTCGCCAGCGGCGACTCTGTTACTGACGCCAAACTGGTAGCGTGCTCGCGCATCGCCCTGCGTCTCAATCCTGCAGTCAGGGACCACGTGCCGCACCATATTGTCATGCTGGAGGAGGTTCGCCGCCGGGCACACGAATTCGATGTCCTACACTTCCACATTGATCTGCTGCATTTCCCATTGATTATGGACTTCGCAGACCGAACCGTGACGACGCTGCACGGACGGTTGGATCTACCGGACCTTCGAACATTCTACCAAGCCTTCCCGGACATACCGCTGGTGTCAATCTCAAACAATCAGCGACAGCCCATGCCGCCGGTCAACTGGGCCGGCACCGTTTACCATGGGATCTCGGACGAGATTCTACCCTTCACCGCGAAGCCGAAAGGAAACTATCTTGCTTTCCTCGGGCGCATCTCGCCGGAGAAGCGACCCGATCGAGCCATCCAGATCGCTGCTAAAGCAGGGATCCCCCTGAAGATCGCGGCGAAGATCGACAATGTCGACAAGCATTACTGGGAAACCGTGATCGAGCCTATGGTGAAGAGCCATCAAAACGTGGAGTTCGTCGGAGAGATCAACGAACATCAAAAGGCGGAGTTTCTCGGCAATGCCGGTGCATTGCTGTTCCCGATCGACTGGCCAGAACCCTTCGGAGTGGTGATGATCGAGTCTATGGCATGCGGCACCCCAGTCATTGCGTTCGGCTGCGGTTCCGTACCGGAAGTGATTGACGCCGGTGTCTCCGGCATAATCGTCGATACAGTCACCGAAGCCGTGGAAAACATCGACCGAGCGCTGCGCCTGGACCGCCGCAGAGTTCGCGCAACGTTCGAAAAGCGCTTTTCTGCAGAGCGCATGGCGCGCGATTATCTCGATATCTACCGAACTCTGCCAGGTGTACGTACCCATGGTGCACGCATGCGCCGTGCCACCAGGGCTGCTCTCGGGGTGCAGACCGCTGCGTGATGGCGAAGAGAGGTAGGTGTCATTCGAATACGCGGGCAATGCCCCGGTCGTCTTCTTTAATCCGGAGGAGGTCGTTGCTGTGGGAGCTCGCCAGCTGGCGCGACCTTTCTCGTATATATCTTGGGGCCAAGGGGTGCTCGTCGTCAGACGATCAAAGACCGGTAAGATTGAAGGGGGCGTGGGGTCGGTGGTCCGGTTCTACGATCGAACATCGATAAGTAGGCTCAACAAACTGTCCTCATCCTTCACGCCGTGCTGATAGGACTGAATGATCCGAGAGGCTAGGTCCTGGCGCTGCGGGTCCGAGGTGATCTTCTTCACCGATACGACGTGATCGAAGACCCGCTGGCAAAGGGCCACTTCGGCTTCGTTCAATGCGCTCTGGGTTTGGAATACTTGGGACAGGATCATAACGCCTCACTCTCCTATGCTGAAGGCAGGGCGGGAACGCGATGGATCTGGCAGGTGTCTTGAGGCGTCGAGCCGTGCGGAGCGTCGCTTGGGAGCTGACCGGTAAATTGACTCCGCACGACCCAACAGTGGACCGTAAGAGGAAGGCATTACGCGAACTGGAACCAACTGGCTTTCTCCCGCGATCCGGTGAGTCAACCTCATTGTCCCAATGTGGTTCCGGTACGATGCCGGACACAAAAAAGCCCCGCCGAAACGGGGCAAGTCTTGACAACACGGATCGCACAGGAGGAACACCCGTGCTTTCCTGTTACTTCAACGAAGAGGGACTGGCTAGGTTCCGCTACGGCGTTGGAGATAATTGACCTCAGCTTGGCAACGAAGGTGTTATTTGCTTCGCCAGGGAGGTTCTGACTGGATACACAGCAACATTGCAAAAACCCCCCTGGCGTCCTCTCGACAAGGATGAAGTAAATCTAGTTTGAATCTTACCGAGAAAAAGACGGACTAAAGTCTGGCTATAGAGAGCGGCGGTTTGTAGTTGGTTTAAGTAGATGCCAGACAAAAAAGCCCCGCATTCTCGCGGGGTGAGCACATGGGGTTATTTTGTAGGCATTGCGAACTTCTCGAAATTCTCTATAATGACAATAAGTAATACTTTATCATTTAGAGCTACAGAACACTCTGTAAAAAAATGTGATTGTGTCGCGCTAATCTGAAACAAGAATCAACTGGGAGCCAAACGAATATCTCCTATTATACATGCGGCCGCCCAGCGATTAATGCTTACCCCAAGCAAACGCATCTCCTGTGCGCTGGGCGGCACCTCCTGTAAAGGGAACGCGGGTGACTGACATTTGAGCCATATCAACGTTCATCGGAGGTTCATTCGGCGGGTGTAACCGTTTGCAGTATATGGCCAACGTACCAAGGAGCGTGTCAGGGGTTTTCGTTGCATCGACCAAGTCATATCGCATCTCTCACAAACTTCTTCTTTCCGCTGCCGGCTCTCTTGTGGCTGCTTTCATGATGTCGTCGCCGGCACATGCGCTGACGATGAAGGAATGCAGTACAAAATATCAGGCGGCCAAAGCCGACGGCTCTGCCAAAGACATGAAATGGAACGAGGCGTTTCGCTCGAGTATTTCTTGTCGACTGCCTTTGCCAAGGGACGGTTGCACACCTGCGTTGATGCTTATCACGCCGCCAAGGAAAGCGGGCACGCTCGGCGATCTGAATGGATCCAGAAAGGTGGCGGCTATTGGAGCCTCTGCAACACAAGTATTAAAAGCGCGGGCTGAACGGAGCCAAGCGCTTCCAAAATGGGGGCCGCTATGTAAGCGGCCTCTTTGTCTCCGCTCGCTACGATTTCGATTTTCGCCAGCCGGCAGCCCACGCTTCGAATTCCGAGCAGAACCACCGTTCGCCATACTGGGGACTGATTTTCGTCTGCTCGTAGTGCTTCTGCCCCGGCACGTGGAAGATGCGCTCGCCCGTGTCAATGGAGATGTTGCCCTTGATCCTGCAGGAAAGTCCAGAGCCGCCAGAAGCGCTCCATGAGGCCAGCATGTCGCTGGCGGTCCAGCCGCCGGCCGCACCAAACGCGACGGTGCCGATGACCAACCCTGGCGCCCTTAGCAGCAAGGATTTCTTCTGCGGAACGTGATAACCCTGACGCATGCCCGATCTCCGCGATTTCGCGCGATGATTGTAACAGCGCTAGGCTACGCCGAATATTTATCCAAAAGGCTTATCTGAGACGGCCCCGGAGGACGCTCGCGGACGCCGACCGCAGAGGCGGAATCAGCGTGGGCGCGGAAAAAGCCGCTGGCCGTCGGATCAGCCGGCCTTGGCGGTTGGAGTGAGCCAGCTGTCGCGCGGCAGTTGCGGCTTCGGACGGAACTTCACCAGCACTTCACGTCCGTCGACGGAGGCCTGCGTGCGTTCCAGCGCGTCCCGCTCGGCGACTGCCTGGCGCCAATGTACGCTGTCCCGGCCGTCAGGGCGGCCCTGTTCTTCCCAGATCGCATAGGCCCGTTTGCTGATCCACTCATGGCGTCTGTCGCTCATCTATCGATTCCGTTCGTGAAAGGCGTTATTCGGCAATTCTGTCCGGCAGAACAGGCGCGCGGCGCTTGGCTGCCATCAGCAAAATCGAGTTCGATCGAGGAAGGCCCGAAACGGGTAAACAGGCTCTCGGCCTGGTCGCTGCGCAGTGACCCTCCTCCCGCGATCCGGTGAGGTAACCTGGTTCTGTCGTGGCAGTTCCTGTACGATGCCGGACCAAGAAGAGCTCCGCAGCCTAGCGAAAAAAAGCCCCGCATTATAGCGGGGCGTGTAGGGAGCGGACGTGCCAAATGACGCATGGCGCGTCCGCGCGCAAAGAAGGGAAAGTTCCAGTCATCGAACAATGTGAGACATCGAAAGTTCCCGGCTTCGTTAGCTTCGCACCTAAAAAAAAGCCCGCGCTAGCGGGGGCCAAAGAAGCAGGGTCTATCACTGGGGGGACAAACAACCCCATTAGCATGACATGGGTTTCGAGAGGGTCAATTAGCCTTAACTCGCTAATCTTGTTGGGCACCCAGTTGCCTTACTCGCACCAGTCGTTCCGCTGTTTCGGGTGCCATGTCCGGGCGAAGCCTTCCCTGAGCAGCTTCTTCCCGATCTCTTTTGATCTCTTCCCCATTCGTTCGATAGATGTTTGACGAGCGGCCGGTGCGATGGCGTATGGTCCACCGCGCCGCTGAACACGACGCGCAATCCCTTTTCGGCCAAAAGCTCTTTCAGCCTTCCCTTGGCGATCAGCGCCAGCTTCCGTTCCTTGAGGCACTTCGCGTGCCTCCCGATTTCCGGCGTGTCGATGCCGCTGACGAACGGAACACTTTCGCCCAGCAAGCCGATCGACGGCCGTCAACGAGGCGCAGATGATCAAACCAGCGATCATGCCATCTCGCCCGATGGGTCTTTGCGCCGTTCCATGCGGCGAAACAATCCTTGCAATTCAGACTCATTCACCAGAGCGGCAGCTTCCGCAGGCCGGAGCCAGGTGAGGGTGCGTTCTTTGTATTCCGGAAATCGCTTCTTGGCGCCGCGTGCCTCGAGCAGATGCACTTCCACGAATGCAGGGATCTTCCGCCCGTCGTCGAGCGCCTTGACTTAAATGAAGTGCCCAAAGGCCCGCTTCTAGCTCGTCCTTTGATCCCTGCTTCTTCCCACCCTTCTCTTTCCGCCAACTCATGCAGAGCGAGGCCTTTGATCGGCTATCCTTTAGGAATCGTCCAACGGCCAGTGTCGCGGATTGTGACAAGGAGAATCGCAACGGCGCTATCTGGAGTCTTTCGAAAAAGTTCCCTTCGATACATTATGCGATTTTACTGGGCTAAACGTGAACGCCATAGCAACAACCCGCACACTACTGGCCTCGAAAGCTCCCGCTGTGGCAGAACCGCTGACCCGCCATTTCAGTGTCTGGGGCATACAAGGCATATATGGAACCGCCTTTGACGATTGGAATTGAGCGTTCTTTGAGAGCCGCGCAGCGTGACGGCACCGATTATTCCATCGATGCGGCCCGCAACGTCAATGTCATGCGACTGCCGTAAGCATCTGGAAGCCAGCACTTCTGCCGCAACGCCATTGACCCGACAATTGGCTATGAGTGTGCGGCTGATTTCGCAAGGAGGTTCTGGCCTCGGGGAAGACGGACCGCGAAGTCCTCGCGGAACGACCGGACCTTTCCTAGGACCTGACACACACTATCATGCGGGCCTGATCCTGCGTTCTGCTGCCTTTTACGTGTGGCAGCAGGAACCGCTTGCGATTTTTTCATGCGAGTGCGGCAGACGATTGTCGACGCTCTCCTCGTTTCCATCAGGCGGCAGGTCCATGGCAATGTTAGATGCGAAGAAGCCGTTCGGTTTCAGCGTGAAGCCCGCATATTCCACTGGCATGATCGGAAAATCCTCAGGCTTGCAGACATGGGTATGGCCGAAGGAATGCCAGAGCACGACATCGGCATTCTCGATTTCGCGGTTGTGCTTGACATAGCCCGGCAGGCCGTCGCCGCCGGCATGAACGTTCGGATAATCGCCGCTCGCATATTTTTCCCTGGCATCGAAGGCCGTGACCCAGATGTGTTTCATTGCGAAGCCGCCGCGCTGGGCAACGGTCGAATCCGGCTGGGCAAGCATGACAGGTGACGGCATGACGACGATCTTGTAGCCTGGCGCTTTGCCGACGCTGTTCTGCATATTGGGGTTGGAGACTTTCCAGTAGCGGCCGGTCTCGCCATTGGCGAGCGCAGGCGAATCGAGTTCGCGCTTCAGCACGCGAGTCCTAGTATCGAAGACATTGCCATAGGGATTGTCTTCACCCCGGGGACGTGGCACGAACTCATGCTCGGTCACGGTGTTGCCACCGCCATCGACATCCATATGCAGGCGCGCATTGAAGAAATGCTGGTGGGTCGGGCCGCCGAGATTGTCATCGACCATACCGCCCCATGGATAGGTTTCGCCGGTCGCGACTGCCGCCGTCTGGATGATGCCGGTGAGCTTGGCTTCGAGCTGGATCGTGCCGTCCTGGTAGAGATACCAGTAGAAGCCGTAATCATAGTTGCCGACAGTTGCGAAGAAGGAGATGACAAGGCGGCGGGAGCGGCGCACTTCGAAAATACCGTTGCGGAATTCGTAATGCTTCCAGAGGATGCCATAGTCTTCCTCATGCATACAGATGGCGTTCTTCATGATGAAAGGCTGGCCGAAATCGTCGGCCGCCGGCACGTCGAAATAGTGAATGTGGCCGAGGCAGTCGCAGCCAAGTTCGAGGCTGTTGGCTAGGCGCCCGAGGCCGTATTCGCCGGCATCGAAGGCGCTCTTCCAATAATGGTTCGCGGTCGGATCGGCATACGGCACGACCATTTCGGTAACGCTGGCGCGAAAGACGACGGGCCGCAGCCTGCCCTGATCCTTGATGCCGAGTTCATGCAGAACGAGGCCCTCGCGCGGGGTGAAACCGACACGGAAACTCCAGTTCTGCCATTCGACCTTCCAGCCGTCGACAGTAAAGCTCGGCCCCTGCGGCTGAACAATATGCAGCGGCTTGAGATCGGGCCGCGGTTCCGGGAAGGTTTCGCGACCATAATTGCGCTTTTTCCTCGGGACCGGGATGATCTTTTCATCGTCCACGAGATCGACCACTCGATTGGTGATCAGATCGACCACCGCCACGACGCCCTCGATCGGATGTGCGTAACCGTTGTCACGGATATCTTCGCGCCAGTAGGACACGGCGCGGACTATGCGCTTTCCCTTCTCGAATTCACGGCCAAAATAGCCGGAGGAAAAAGGATCGATCTGGATGAGCGGAATATCCTCGTCGGTAATGCCGCGCTTCTTCACGGCAGCGATCCAGCGTGGATCAGATTTGACGGTGCCTTCCACGGTTTCGAATTCGCACAGCATGACCGGCGGCTGGCCATAAGGCAGCTCGTCAAGGGGCAGTCTCTTATAGGAGGAGACATTGCCGGCGGTCAGGTCGACGATGCCTTCGAAGGAGGCGCCGTTGCTGATATCCATTGCCAGGATGAAGGCGAGACGCGGCAGACTGTTGCCCAGGCGATGGGCGGCAAGATCCGCCTTGGTCGGCTCCTCCAGCCGGGTTATCGGAAAGCGGAACGTGGCTGCGAGTTTCTGTCTATCCCTGAGTATGGCAATGGCAGAGGAGATCTCGGCAAGGCTCAGAGGATCGAGCGGATAGGTGACTGCGACAACGGCGTCCATGAACATACCTCTTTGATTTGGCCTTTTTGATTGTGGGCCTCTTGGCTTCCGGAAAGGCGACACGCCTTCGCGCGTCGCAAGCTGCGGTGATCAGGATCGACCGGAGCAGATCTGCAAATCGGTCATCATCGCTTCTGCGTGAATGCAAAACACGGAGCAAAAGACATGCGCCTCAACGGCAATCAGCAAAGTTGCGCCGGCAAGGATTGCGATCGCGAGAACCAGAAGGCGATCGACGGGTGCAAGTTCAGCAATGGCACTCATTCGAAAACCTTTCCGAGCGAGGCGTAGAGAGCGGGCTTGGATCTCTTGACGTGGATTGCAAACAGCGCTCCGAGAATGCCCACTAGCAGCATGACATAGGGGAAAGCCTTGACGATCAGGCTTTCGCTGCCGGAAAGCAGGGAAAGATTGGAACTGACCAGCACCAGCGAACCGATGAGACCGAGCAGCGCCAGCGTCGGGGCGATCATCGTGGTCCAGGCGCTGTAGCCGTTCGGCGTTTTGCGGAAGAACATGATGATCGCGACGGAGACTAGCACCTGCACCTGCAGAATACCGATCCCCGCAAGTGCTGCCATCCACGAAAACACCACGGTGTAGGGATCGGCGCCGAAGATCACGAACAGGGCAAGGACGACGGCCGCGATCAGACTTTGCAGCAGACCCGCGGCGTAGGGTGAGCCATGCTTGGCGTGAACCTCGCCAAGCACCTTGGCGGCCAGGCCTTCCCGGCCGAGGGCGAAGAAATAGCGGTTGAGCGTATTGTGGAAGGACAGGATGCAGGCAAACAGGCTGGTGATCAGCAGCACGTTCATCACCTGGCTCGCCCATGCCCCGAGGACGGAATTGGCGGCAGCGAAGTAGAAGCTGTCGAGCCCGGCAGCAGCAGAGGCCTGCACATTGCCCGGACCGTAGAATTGCACGATCGCCCAGGTGGAGAAGGCATAGAAGAGGGTGATGAGCAGCACCGCAACATAGGTGGCGCGGGGAATGGTCTTTTCGGGATCTTCGGCTTCCTCGCCGAAAATGGCCGTGGCTTCGAAGCCGATGAAAGAACCGATTACGAAAACCAGTGCTACACCAAGACCAGGCGTAAAGACCTGCGATGGCGCGAAGGAGGAAAAGGTGATGCCTTCCGGTCCGCCGCCTGAAAAGACGATGGCAAGATCGAGAACCAGCAATATGGCGATCTCGGCAATCATGCAGACGCCAAGGATCGCGCCTGAGAAGGCGATGTTGCGCTGACCGCAGACCAGCACGACGACGAGTGCCGCGAAGGCCCAGACCCACCACGGCAGCACCAGCCCAAGCGGCGCTATGGCGTTGGCCATGAAGAAGCCGAACAGGCCATAGATGGCGATCTGAACCGCGCTATAGGTGACCAGCGCCATGAAGGCGCCACCCACGCCGACGGGCTTGCCGATGCCGTGGGTGATATAGGTGTAGAAGGCCCCCGCCCCGCCCACATGTCGGCTCATGGCGGTGAAGCCGACCGAGAACAGCAGGTAAAGCAGGCCGGCGAGCACGAAAGCGCCGGGAACGCCTGCGCCATTGCCGAAAGCGAAAGCGGCTGGCGAAGCGCCGACGACGGCCGTGAGCGGCGCGGCCGCGGCAACGACAAAGAACACGATATGGGCAAGCCCTACCGAGTCCTTGGCCAGACGACGCTCCGGCGATGATGGTGCGGGCATGCTTGCGTCCAGTGTCATGGAGAACCCCCTTTGCTTGTTAGTTGCCAAGAGGGTAAGCGCGGCGACCTGGCCCCGAAATTGCAGTTCGTGCCAATGAATCGATAATTCGCGCCACGACGGTTACCGGAGACGCTGAAAATGGCAGTTGCATCGCATTTGATCAGCCGGATGCCCGCAGTTGCTTCAATTCGAGCCTCTGTCCTGATCCCGCTGGTGCAACAAATCGACAAAAGATCCGGGAAAACCGACCTTCTTCTGGCTTCGCACGGCATTCTGCGCTCGCAACTGGAAGATCCCTACACAGTCCTGCCTATGGTGCGTTACGTCGCGCTGTTCGAGGATGCCGCGACGATAACGGGCGAACCAGCACTCGGAGCCCGTATGGGCACAGGGTTCAAGCCCGCTGATCTCGGCCCCATCGGCATGCTCTTCGCGCTCTCGCCGAACATTCGCAGCGCCTTCGAACGGCTGTCGAAATATGTGAACGCGGTGCAGGGCGCGACCAGTTCCGGCGTATTCGAGGAGAATGGCGACTTTGTCTGGAGCTACCGGATCGTCGATCCCGGCATGTGGCCGCGCCGGCAGGACAGCGAATTCACGATCGCCGCCTCCTGCCAGCTTGTCCGCTCCTGCTTCAGTCGTGGCTGGCGCCCAATCGAAATACAGCTCGAGCATCATGCCCCGCGCGATGCTGCCGTGCTGGAACGGATCTATGGCGCGCCCGTCCTGTTCGGCCAATCCGGCAACCGGATCGTCATGAACAAAGCGGATGCCGATCGCATCTACCGCTCCGAAGACAAAAGTCTGATCGAAATCCTGGAGCGGCATATCGGCGATCTGGTCGACGATCCGACGGCCGGCGACGCCGTCACGGAAAAGGTCCAGGCTCTGATCGGCATCTATCTCGGGCGCAAGCCGATCACGGTCGCGATCCTTGCTGCCGAACTGAAGATGTCACCGCGAAGCCTGCAACGTCGGCTGTCGGAGGAAGGCGTGTCGCTTCGCGATCTCGTTCGCCAACACCGCCAGATGCTCGCAGCCCATTATCTCGGCGACCGGCATGCCGCTCCGATGTCCAAGGTGGCGCGTTTGCTGGGTTATGCAGACAACACCGTGCTCTGGCGTGCGCTGCGGTCCTGGGAGAAAAGGAAACCATCTGCCTTCGGATAAACCGAAGAAGTGCAACATATCCACGAATCGCCGGACAACTAGACGGCATTTGTCAGAACGGGCCAAGGGTCATCAAGGCCCCATCGGCAACCTGTCGGTGACGTGATGGGTTGAGGCCGGTCGAGTTTTCTCGCCAGGGCATGAGCCCATCACCGAACGTCTGGCGCAGTTGAACGGAATCGAACCGGCGGCCCATCTGACGAACAGGTAAGTCTCGCAACGAATTTTTCGGATGGTGATCTCATAATCCGCCAGACCGCCGACCTGCCGACAGCTCAACCCGGCAAGCCTCGCCGAATTCGAGCAGAAAGTTCAATGCGCCGGACCGAGCCATGTCCTTAATTTGAGACAAGGATCGATTGGGCGCGAGGTAGGTTTCGACAATCCTGTCCATCACCAACTCGGCTGCGTCCACAACCGGTCGCGAGGAAAAGAGGCGCATCTGGGCGACCAACGCGTAACAGAAGACGAGGTCGGAGACGTCGTCCTTCTGGTGGCTGATTGCGTCGCCATAAAGTCGCGTGGCCTCCGCTATGAAATCGGAAAAGAGCTTTTCGCGCTTGGCCGTCTCGGCGTCGCGATGCTTTTCCCTGGCCTGCGATCGCTGGGTTGTCCAGGTGGTGATAAAGGAGGTCAGGCTGCCGATCGCGACGCCGGCGAGCCCCATCAGAGCAGATAGGTATTCGCTCAAGAGTTTGTCCTCTCAAAGGAAGCTAGCACGGCTGTAACGACACCGTGCCAAGCTACAGCAGCCGATTCTGGACTGGGCAGATGTCTGCGTGTCGGGAGCGCGTGGCGAATTCTCTCTAGTCGGCGAGCGGAGGGCCTACCCACACCCCTGGCGGTATTACTGAACGCCTACGAGCGCGTAGATCGTCCTTGTCGCGCTTATGATCAGCCACGCGCTGCGCGATGTCCGGATCTTCAGCAGGACCAACGTAACGACGTTTAGTACCACCATGCCCATCTGGGATGTCGAAGTACCAATACTTGCGGCCCTTGACGTTCGCCGGGGTGAACCGACCCTCTGGAGGGAAATCGGCCGTCCACGCAGCGTCCAGCGAGCGCTGACCCAGCTCGGCGAGCATCGTCTGATACATGAGGTCGATGGACTTCATTAGCTCGACTCGGCGTTATACTGTTTTTCAAAAACAGTATAACAATCGGCGGGATAGGCCACGCGAGCAGATCATTCAAGCGTGAAGCCCTCGCAACCGACCTTCATAGTGATACGACTTCCGGTCATGGCTTCTTGCGGAGGTGCTTGAAAAAGTACGCCCTCCGATTGCTCGGAAAGCGGACGCTGCGGTCGCGTTACGGCTCCTTGACCTCACCTGGTCATATTCGGCGTGCGAGGCACGCCGCTAAGCGACGCAGCTGCTAAGAGCCGTAGGTAAGGCTACCGCCAGGCAGGCCGCATCGATTTCCGGCACGTCAAAGGAAAGACAGCCAGCCTTTCGGGCTAATAAGCCCTCCAGCGAGCCGATGGCTCGCGCAGATCGGAAATAACCCCTTCGCAGGTAGCACCCATCGTTCACGGCCCCCTGCAAGGTCGTGTTGGCGACCGTCATCATGTCGAGCAAAAAATCGCAGGTTCTGGTGAAAAGATTGGCGCAATGACGCGTCCTTTCGGTATCCACCTTGAGACGGCCGACCACCTGCTTTATATGATGCGTGATGATTGATGCGCGATGAGGCGGATATGAGAACGACCTTAGCAATTGACGACGATGTCCTGATCGCCGCAAAAGCGATGGCAACCCAGCAGCACCGGAGCGTCGGCGAAGTCATTTCTGAGCTGGCGAGACGCTCTCTGCGCCGCCCGCCCAGCAGCGGCGAGCGCAACGGCATTCCTCTACTTTCAACTCGGCCGGAGGCGCCGCCAGTGACACTCGAAATCGTGAACGCCTTGCGTGACGAGCTGCCGTGACTTTCCTGCTCGACGTCAATGTGCTGATTGCGTTAATCGATCCGGGCCATGTAGCCCATGATGATGCCCACGAATGGTTCGCGGCGATGGGTCAGACCGCGTGGGCTACCTGCCCCATTACGGAAAATGGTGTCATCCGGATTGTCGGCAACCCCAAATATCCCAACTTTCCCGGTTCACCGTCACTCGTGATGGAAATCTTCCGCAAATTGCGGTCGCTCCCCGGTCACAGTTTTTGGCCGGACGATGTGAGCCTTGTCGGGTCAGGTGATATCGCTCCCACGAAGATTCTAACATCGGGACAGGTAACTGACACCTACCTGCTTGCGCTAGCCAAGGTGCATGGGGGGCAGCTGGCGACATTCGATCGCAAGCTGTCAACAGCAGCGGTTACAAGGGGCAATTCTGCCTTGCACCTGATCACCACGAGTAGATCGTGAGTTCCCGTCGATCCATTATGCGATTTTCCTGGGCTAAACCGTGAACGCCATAGCAACAAGCCGCACAATGCTGGCCTCGAAACTCGCGCCGTGCCGGAACTGTTGACCGCTATTTCAATGTCGGTGGCGTAAAAGGTATTTATGGAACGGAGCTACGATTCCTACGGAAACGCGATCATTGGATGCTACCTACGAGTTGAGCACCTCGCACGTAGCCGTTCTTCGCGTTGTTGGTCGTCACTGCTACGCCCACTAGCTTAGAATCTGCAGAAGCTATGACGGACTAGGTGCGGCGGTCTGCTGCGGCGCCTCGCCATAGAAGGCGTTGTGGCTCTCCGGTAACGGTATCGGCCGGATTGCCGCATTTCGATCACGAGATCGAGCATCAGTCCGCTCCGCCGGGGGCCGATTGATCTTGTGTGCAGCCGTCTCTGCGACAGGTATCATTGGTAGAGAAATGCTTGAATAGCGTCATTGAACGCCTTCGCGGATTCAATGTTAATGATGTGCCGGCCAGACAGCGAAACATGTCGTCCATGCTTGACCGCTGCAGCAATCGTTCTGAGATCGGCAGGGCGGCAGACGGGATCATCAGCACCGGAGATCGCCAGCAGCGGTTTGTCGATCTGGCCGATTTCGCTGCGCAGGTCGGCATCGGCAAGGGCGGTACAGCAGCCCACATATCCGTCGACGGAGGTCGCCGCAAAACTTTCCAATATCCGGTTCACCCTGTTCGGCTCGGCTACATGAAAGGCCGGCGAGAACCAGCGTTCGGTTGTGGAGGCGGTTAGGGAATCAATTCCCTTCTGCCTGACAGCGTCGATACGTGTCGCCCAGCTTTCGGCGGTGCCAATCTTTGCGGCGGTAGCGGCGACGATGATCTTGTTGAAACGCTCGCTGGCATGGACGCCAAGCCACTGGCCGGTGAGCCCGCCTATGGAAAGGCCGCAGAAATGCGTCTGTGCAATGCCGAGCGAATCGAACAGTGCAATCGCATCGCGGCCGAGGTCTGAAAGGGCGTAGCGAGAGCCGGGCGACGTGGACCTTCCGTGGCCTCGGAGATCGTAGCGTAGGATGCGGAAGTCACTGGAAAGGGCCTCCGCCTGCTCGTCCCACATATGCAGGTCCGTACCAAGTGAATTACAGAACGTTAGCCAGGGTTTTCCATCAGCGTCTCCGTCGATGCGGTAATGAAGGCTGTGGGTCGGAAGGTCGAGGCTTGTCATGGTCTGCATTCTTTCGATAAGGGGCATGTCTCCGGGCGAAGGCAGGAGCGGCTGCCGTCGGCCGAAGCAACTGGGTGGCAAGCCGATAGATAGTCCGAGAAGGCCGAGCCTAGACGAACACTGTCATGCCGGTGGCGGAAACGAAGAAACGGTCCTGAGGCAGGGTCTCATTCAGGATTGAGCAGCGCAAAGTCTACGCCCTGCGCTGCCTGACCACAATAATCCGTGAGTTGGCGTAGGCGGCAAACGTGGAAGTTTCGCTTGCTAAGATGGCCGAATGCAAAGAACGCCTTCGCTGGCCACCGTAACATTGCCTTATGCCGCCGCGAGCTGAACAGCTTCGGCACTGCGGGCATTGTTGACCGCAAAGACCAGCATCGCCAAGGCCGAAATCGCAGCCGGAATGGCGAAGATCAGGAAATTCTGCTGCAGCGGAAGTTCCTGCGCCAGGAGGACGCCGCCGAGCGTCGGCCCGACGATGGCGCCGACGCGGCCGACGCCGGAAGCCCAGCCGAGGCCGGTAGAACGCACCGAGAGATTGTAGAGCTGTGCGACACTGGCATAGAGGAGGATCTGCGTGCCAATCGTCGTGGCCCCCGCAATAAAGATCGTCAGGAAAAGCAGCCCCGCCGGCAGGTTGAAGCCGATCAGCGCGATCGAGGCGGTAGCGGCGACGAAGAAGCCGACCACCACCTTTGGCAGGCCAAAGCGGTCGCCGAGCCAGCCGCCGGCGATCGCGCCCGCCATGCCGCCGAAATTGAGCGAGAAGAGGCTCAGGAGGCTGGCTCTCTCGGCATAGCCGGCTTCCTGCAGGACCTTCGGCAGCCAGGAAGACAGCAGGTAGACGAGCAGCAGACAGCAGAAGAAGGCCATCCACAGCATGAGCGTGCGCAAGCTGCGCTGATGGCGAAACAGCTCGGCCACAGATGCAGAAACGCCCTTGGTTTCGGTGAAGACCAGCTTGTCGTCGCGGCCAAGGTGCGCCGAGGGATCAATCTTCGCGTAGAGCTGCTTGGCCTTCTCCTGCTCGCCCTGACGGATGAGGAAGCCCAGCGATTCCGGTAGCTTCCACAGGATGAGCGGGAGTATCAGCAGTGGCAGCGCGGCAACAAAGAACATCGGCTTCCAACCGAACTGCGGGATGAGGCTGATGCCGAGGCTTGCGGCGACCATGCCGCCGACCGAATAGCCGGAGAACATCAGGGCCACCATGGTGCCACGAAGGCGCTTCGGCGCGTACTCGTTCATCAACGCCACCGCATTCGGCATGAGCCCGCCGCATCCGAGACCAGCGAAGAAGCGGAAGATTTTGAACTCGCCCGGCGAGCTGGCGAAGCCGGTCAAAAGCGTGGACGCCGTGAAGAGCACGAAGCTGATGGCGATGCCCTTCTTGCGGCCGATCCTGTCTGCAAGCGGTCCGAAAAAGAGGGCGCCGAACATCATGCCGAACAGCGCCCAGGCTTGCAGGGCGCCGGCCTGCGGCTTGCTCAGGCCCCACTCGGCGATCAAGGTGGGCAGCACGGTGCCCGCGACGAACACGTCATAGCCATCGACGATCAGCAGAAGGGCGCAAAGCCCCACCACCAACCACTGGAACCCCCGGAACGGATTGTTGTCTATCGCTTCATTCACATCGATGGTGCGCATGATCACTCCTCCTCGAGTCCGTTACGCATAATTTGAAGTCTTCAGCCGGTGTCGCCGCCAGCCACAGGCAACACGCTGCCGGTGATGTAGGACGCCTCGTCGGAGGCCAGGAACAGGATCGGTGCGACCTGTTCCTCAATGGTGCCATAGCGCTTCACGAAGCTGGTTTCCTTCACCTGACGCACAACATCGGCCATCCAGCCCTTTTCATCGGTGGAGTCGCCGGCGGCATTGCGCGGGATTCGGCGGGATGGCGCCTCGGTGCCGCCAGGCGCGGTTGCGACTACCCGGATATTGCGCTGCGCCAATTCCATCGCCAGCGATTGGGTGATGGCGTTCACGCCGCCTTTGGCTGCCGAATAGGGCACGCGGTGGATGCCTCGCGTCGCGTTCGACGACACGTTGACGATCGTGCCGCCCCCGCGCGCGAACAGATGCGGCAGGACGGCGTGGCAGCAGTAGAGCGTCGGCATCAGCGAGCGGCGGATTTCGGCATCGATCTGCGGCGGCTCGAATTCCGCGTAGGGGCGCATGCGGATCGCGCCGCCGACATTGTTGATCAGGATGTCGATTCCGCCCAACGTCTCGACGGCAAACCGCATCGCGGCGGCCGCCCCCTCATAGGTTTCGAGATCGGCGTTGAAGGCAGCAGTTTCAAAGCCCCCGGCTTCTGCCGCCACCTCGGCGACGAACTCTGCGCGATCAACGAGCAGCACCTTGCCACCTTCTTGCGCGGCGCGCAGCGCCACCGCGAGCCCGATCCCCTGCGCGGCGCCGGTCACAACCAGCACCTTGCCGGTGAAACGATCGGCGAAACGGGGCGCGTTCATGCGGCCTCCTTCGCCGAGGCATTGGGCGTGAATCTCTCATAGTGAAAGCTGTTGGGCATCACCCGGTTGTCGGCGAAATAGGTCCGCACCGCATCGACCATCGGCGGCGGACCACACAGATAGACGTCCACATCACCGTTATGCAGCACCTCTGCCGGCACATGCTGGGTCACCCACCCCTTGCGCGGATGACTGGAGGCTTCCTCGGCGACGACGGTGCTGTAGGTGAAATTGGGGAGCCGTTTGGCATCAGCCTCGATCTCGTCGACTAGCACCAGGTCCAGGTCCCGGGTCACGCCGTAGATGAGGTGAACCTGCTGCTGAGAATTCGCACGCGCCAGCACTTCGAGCATCGACAGGAACGGCGCGAGACCGGTGCCGCCGGCAAGAAACAGCAGCGGCCTCTGAACGTCGCGCAGGTAAAAACTCCCGAGCGGCCCTGTCAGCTCGAGTTTCGTGCCGACCTCCGCGCGTTCCAACCAGGTGCTCATCAACCCGCCAGGCATCTTCTTGATCAGGAAGCCGACGCGCCCTTCGCCCGGCGCCGAGCTGAAGGAATAGGAACGGCTCTGACCGCTGCCGGGGACGTCGATGTTGACGTACTGGCCGGGCAAAAAGGCAGGCGCGGCATTCACATCCAGCTCCAGTACGATCGCGGCATCGTTGTGGGGGCTGACGCGCGCCACTGTCGCGGAGAACGTCTGCTGCCCGGTCTTGCAGGCGACCGATGTCGTAGGCACGGCGATCACGCAGTCGGAGGACGGCCTCATCTGGCAGGTCAGCACAAGGCCGCTTTCGGCCTCGTCCGCCGTCAGCGCATCGTCGATGAAATCGTCACCGAGGTCGTAGCTGCCGCTCTCGGCCCGGCACTTGCAGGTGCCGCACACGCCGTCGGAACAGTCCATCGGCAGGTTGATCTTGCTGCGGAAGGCGGCATCGAGAACCTTCTCGCCATCTTTGCACTCGATGAACCGGGTTACCCCGTCCTCGAAGTTCAATGCGATCCTGTAGCAGGCCATGAACCCTCCTCCTCTATTCCTAGCGGCCAGCGACGCCTGTTAGATGTGATAGACGTCGATGACCTGGCGGATGTAGTCGTTCTTCAGCACGATCTTCTTGCTGGCGATCAGCAGCCCGCCGTCGCTCTTGCGCAGGGTGACGAACATGGTGCCGAAGAACTGGTCGGTAACCTTGTAGCGATGGTTCAGCGTGTGGAAGTTGTAGCGCACGTCGACTTCGTCGCCCCGGTGCGCCACTACTTCGACGTTGGAGACGTTGTGGCTGGTGCGTGGTTCCGGCGTGGAGGCGCCGGAACGCTCGGTCTTGATGCGGAACACCCGGTCTTCCAGGCCGTCGCGGTTCGGGTAGTAGATCAGCGAGATCTGCGACTGCGGGTCTTCGGTAAGCTGGTCGTTGTCGTCCCAGGCCGGCATCCAGTAGGTCACGTCTGGCGCGTAGCAGGTCAGCCATTCGTCCCACGCACGGTCGTCCAGAAGGCGCGCCTCCCGATAGAGGAAAGCGCAGATGGCGTCATAGGAAGGGCTCATGCGACGACTCCATTCTTCTCGATGGAGAGCGCTTCGCGCATCACCTTGGCCCAATATTCGTGCTGGCGGACGAACAGGCCCTCGTCTTCGCTGCGCTCCCCAGACAGGAGCGGTTCGATGCCCATGCGCCTGGCGTTCTCGTCAGGACCGTCGATCCACAGGGGGGCGCCGCGCGACAGGTCGTTCCACAGCGCGGCGGTGCCGGCATAGCCGGCCTGGCAAGCGCGAAACTCCTCGAGGTCGTCGGCGGTGCCCATGCCGGAGACGTTGAAGAAATCCTCGTATTGACGGATGCGTATCGCGCGGTCGGCGGCACTTTCCCCCTTGGGCGCGAAGCAGAAGATGCTGATCTCGGTCTTGTCGACGCTGATCGGCCGCGTCACGCGGATCTGCGTCGAGAACTGGTCCATCAGGAAGACGTTCGGGTAGATGCAGAGATTTCGGGTCTGGTTGACGATGAAATCCGCCTTGTCCTCACCGACGCGAGCCTGGATCTCGCCGCGGTGGTTGTAGACCGGACGGACCTCCGGGTTCATCGTGTTGGTCCACAACAGGATATGACCGTTCTCGAAGCCATAGACGCCTGCGACGGAACGGCTCCAGCTATTGGCATCGACCGCCTTCGTGCCCTCTTCCTTGCGCCGCCCCATTGTCGCGGCGTAGTTCCAGTGCACGGAGCTGACGTGATAGCCGTCGCAGCCGTTCTCCATCTGCAGTTTCCAGTTGCCGTCGTAGATGTAGGATGAATTGCCCCGCAGCACTTCCAGCCCGTTTGGCGCCTGGTCGACGATCTGGTCGATGATGACCTTCGTCTCCCCGAGGTAGTCTTCCAGCGTCTGCACATCCTCCTTGAGGCTGCCGAACAGGAAGCCGCGATAGCTTGCAAATCGCGGCACGCGCTTGAGGTCGTGCGAGCCGTCCTTCGCAAACTGCGGCGGATACTGCGTGGATTTCTCGTCCTTGACCTTGAGCAGCTTGCCCGTGTTGGAGAAGGTCCAGCCGTGGAACGGACAGGTAAAGCTGCCCTTGTTGCCGTGCTTGCGCCGGCACAGCATCGCACCGCGATGGGCACAGGCATTGATGACGGCGTTGAGTTCGCCGTTCTTGTCCCGGGTGATGACGACCGGCTGACGACCGATAGAGGTCGTGTAATAGTCGTTGTTCTCCAGCACCTGGCTTTCATGGGCCAGATAGACCCAGTTGCTCTCGAAGATGTGCTTCATCTCCAGCTCGAACAGGTCTTCATTGGTGAAGATGTCGCGGCGGCAGCGGAATATGCCGGCTTCCTTGTCGTCCTGCACGGCGGTGGCGAGCAGGTGATCGAGGTCCCGGGCCTTGTCTATAATCGCAGACATGATCTCTCTCCCGCAAAGAACGCGCTGTGACCGGCGCAGCCTTTGCAACAATGTCGATGATGACGATGGTGTCAGGGCCGGCAGCCCACACTGGCTGCCGGCTTTGCCGCTCAGGCAGCGGCGCGCTTGCGCTGCTCGTTGATCTGGTTGTCGACGCCATTCACGAGCGCCGTGAGATGAATGTCGAACGCGATCTCCGCAAACGGGCCGCTCAGGCCGTTCGCCTCAATGCTGGCCTCGTCGGTTCGCTCGACAACGGCCGGCACTAGGCCGTCGCGCGTCGCATAGGCGAAATCGTCGTTGACCAGCGGGTCGCCTTCGATGTTGATCTGGGTCGTCAGCTTGCGGTGACTGTCGGCGCTGATGAAGAAGTGGATGTGCGCCGGACGCTGGCCGTGGCGGCCAAGTGCGGAAAGCAACTGCTCGGTTGGGCTGCCGGGCGGCACGCCGTAACCATGCGGGACGATGCTCCGGAACTTGTAACAGCCGTTCTCATCGGTGACGATCGTGCGGCGCATGTTGAACGGCGCCTGCTTTCCGGTCGGGTCGAAGTGCGAATAGAAACCGCGCGTATCACAGTGCCACACCTCCACCGTGGCGCCCGGCAGCGGCTTGCCGTCGGCCCCGTAGACGGCGCCATGCATGATGAGGGTGTGGCCGTTCTCGTCGGTGCCGTCGTCGAGACGGGCGAAGCCGTGCGACACCGGCGCACCAGCCACGTAAAGCGGTCCCTCGATGGTGCGCGGGGTGGGATTGTCGATGCCGAGGGCCTTGTCGATCGCGTCGAGACGCTCGTCGAGGAAATGGTCAAGGCCAAGGCCGGGGGAGATCAGGCCCGCCTGGCTGGCGGCGCCGATCTCATTGAGCCAGGCGATACCGGTCCAGTATTCGTCGGGAGTGATGTCGAGATCATCGATCGCCTTGAACAGGTCGGACACAATTCGATGAACGATCTCTTTGACGCGCGGATTGCCGTCGGTCCTGTCCAAACCGCTCAGGACCTTGAGAAACTCCTGGATATCCGGTCTGTCGAAAATCTTCACGTTCATGTTGGTTCCTCCACTTGGATTGTTTTGAAACTGCGGCGGTTCCCGTCCTCCCGGGACCAACCCCTAACGAAGATTCTAGGTATCGTCCTCACGGATCGCCGAGGGGTGCCTCAGAAGCGGCGTCACCTCGATGTCCATGAATCTGAATAGCGGCAGTCCCGAGAGAACCTCGTGCAGTTCCGCATTGTCCCTGACGTCAAAGACGCTGTAGTTCGCGTACTGACCGGCGATCCGCCAGATATGCCGCCACTTACCGCTGCGCTGCAGGTCCTGCGAATAGGCCTTCTCCCGGGCGACGACCTCGGCCGCCTCGGCAGCGGGCAGATCGTGGGGAAGGTTCACGTTCATCCGCACATGAAAAAGCATGGTCTCACCCCACCACGCGCAAGGTCGAAGCGTGCTCGCCGTCCCTGCGGAAGCGATCGACCGCTTCCTCGCAGAGCATCACTCCGAGCCCAGGCCCGTTTGGCAATTGCAGCTCGAAGTCCTTGAAGCGCAGCGGCTCCTCCAAGAGTTCCTCGGTCAGGAGCAGCGGTCCGAAGAACTCGGTGCCCCATTCCAGTTCCTTAGCGGTTGCCATCAACTGAGAGGCGGCGATCGTGCCGATCGGTCCCTCCAGCATGGTGCCACCATAGATCCCGATGCCAGCGGCTTCCGCGATGGCGATCACCCGGGCGGCGGCGAACAACCCTCCTGCCTGTTCGATCTTGATCGAGAAAACGTCGGCAGCTCGCGCAGTCGCCGCCTCGAGCGCGCTTTCCGGCCCGACGAGAACCTCATCGGCCATGATGGCGATGGGGGAAACCCGCTGCAGACGGGCGAGCGATGCGATCCCTTCTACCGGTTGTTCGACCAGCACGCAGCCGGCATCGGCCAGGGCCGCGATTGCATTGCGCGCCTCCCGCTCCCGCCACGCCATGTTCACGTCGACACGTATGGAGGCCAGGTCCGGCAGCGCCCTGCGGATGGCGCCCACATGGCGGATATCTTCGTCAATCGATTGTGCGCCGATCTTCAGCTTGAAGTCCTTGTGGCGCCGCCGGTCGAGCATGGCTTGCGCCTCGTCGATGTCCTTGGCCGTGTCGCCGGAAGCGAGCGTCCACGCAATCGGCAGGCTTTCACGGCGCCGCCCACCGAGCAATTCCGACATCGGCAATCCGAGGCGGCGCGCATGGCAATCGAGCAGGGCTGCCTCGACAGCGCATTTGGCGAAGTGATTTCCCTTTACCGACTTGGCGACGAGGTCCATTGCAGCCTGGATGCGCGTTGCGTCACGGCCGATCAGCAGCGGCGTGACATACGAGTCGATCGTCAACTTCATACCCTCAGGGCTTTCGGGCCCATAGGCGAGACCGCCGATCGTCGTCCCCTCTCCGAGCCCCTCGAAGCCGTCGGTGCAGCGGACGCGAACGATAGTCATGCTTTGCCGGTTCATGGTCACCATCGACAGCCGATGGGGCCGAATGGTAGGCAGATCGAGTATAATCGTTTCGATCGCACTGATGCGGATTTCGGATGACACCGGCTTTTCTCCCTTGAGTACTGGGAGATTAGCGCCCACTTTTAAATCAGTCCAAAACTATAAAAGTTGGATTTGATACCTGAAAGGTATGATCATGGAGCTCAGGCAACTGCGCTACTTTCTTGCCGTCGCCCGCGAGCGGAACTTCTCGCGGGCCGCGGAAACCCTGCATATTGCACAGCCGCCCCTCAGCCGGCAGATCCAGCAATTGGAGGACGAACTCGGTGTTCCGCTGATCGACCGCTCGAGCCGTCCTCTCGATCTTACGCAGGCCGGCCGCTTCTTCTACGAGCAGGCCGGGCAGATCATCGCTCGGACCGAGCACATGCGCGAGCAGACGCGCAAGATCGGCTTGTCGCGGCGGGAGCGCTACGTCATCGGCTGCGTCGGCTCGACCCTTTATGGCGGCATCCCGGACCTCGTCCGCCGCATGCGCAATCGCTGGCCGGATCTTGACATCGAGATCCGGGAAATGATGTCAACTGAGCAGGTCACTGCTCTCAAGGAGAGACGGATCGATGTCGGCTTCGGCAGGGTCCGGTTCAACGATAGGGAGATCGAGAGGCTGACGCTTCGAGAGGAGCGACTGGTCGTCGCCTTCCCCAAGGGGCATCCGAAATCGCTTTCCACCGAACCGATTGCCCTTGCCGAACTCGCCGGCGAGCCACTGGTCGTCTATCCCTCGGCGCCGCGTCCGAGCTTTGCCGACGAGATCCTCAACATGTTGACCGAGCAGGGCATTTCACCTGGGAGCGTGGAAGAAGTCCGTGAAATTCAAACGGCATTGGGTATCGTGGCGGCCGGTGTAAGCTTATGCGTCGTTCCCGCGGCGTCGCAGCGGCAAAGACCCGACGACGTGTGTTACCGTATCATAAAAGATGAGACCGCCACCTCCCCGATCATCATGAGTTTCAGGCGCGACGATGCGAAGGGAAGGGTCGAAGAGATCAAGCAGCTCATTCGCGAAATGTACGCCGACAACCCCCCTTGGCTGCAACTGTCCAATGTTCAACTTGACGGTGCCTGAGTTTTTGCAAGTGCGACTTCCCAAAATCGCCGGCGGCGCTCTTGAAAGGATCTGAACCCGTGGCGCCTCAACTCAGATAAGCTAAGTGCCTGATAAACCGAAATTGTCAAAGCTGATTAGAGGCGCGACTTGGTCCGCCAGTTAGAAACGCGACACTGGCTCTGGCGATCAGCCCCCAATCCGACCGGCTGGGTCGGGTTGAAAGGGCGGAGCGGGGGCGGGTGAAAGGCACCCCTTCGGCGGCAGTGGTTTTGATGTCCTTGAACCCTCGCGAAAAAAGATCTGTCGTTGTCGAAAACGAGTCTCCTTGTGCGTCTAGTAGAGGCGAGGGCGTGGAAAACCAGCATGCCCACTCGCCGGCCTCAGACAGCAGACGCGAAATCGCCGAAAGGCTGATCGGATCGCGAGACGGTCAGAATGGATCAAAGGAGCAAGCACATGGACATGAGCGAGTTGAGACCAGCGAGGGAACTGGCGGAGAAACGCGCGAGCAGATTTACGAATGAAACGCCGGACTACGCCGAGGCAAGGACGGCCCTGCTGGCGGAGGAGATCGAAGTCCGGCGACATCTCACGAGACTTGCGGAGCAACGCCGCCGTCTGCCTCCAGGCCCGGTGGTCGAAAAAGACTATCGCTTCAAGGACGAGAACGGCGACGAGGTCGGTCTCGCGGACATGTTCGGTCATCACGATACGCTTGTGACGTACTTCTGGATGTTCGGCCCGCAGCGCGAACGGCCCTGCCCCATGTGCACGAACTTCCTGGGCGGAGCGAACGGCAACGGCGCCGACGTCAAACAACGGGTTGCCTTCAAGATCATCGGTCGCAGCCCGGTGGCACGGCAACGCGCCTTCGCCATCGAACGCGGCTGGCGCGACCTGGACTTCGTCCAGACCGTCGGCGACGACTATGCCCGTGACCTGGGCCTGCTCAACGACAACGGATCTGAAAATCCGGGGTTCACCGTCTACCAGAAGGATGGGAAAGATGTCTGCGTCTTTTACAATGGCGAGATGCCGGCCGAAGCGGCAGACCCCGGCCAGGATCCAAGGGGGGCGGTCGATATCGCACCGCTCTGGAACATCCTGGACATGACGCCAGCCGGCCGAGGTGCGGACTGGTACCCGAAGCTCAATTACTGAGCAGGATCACAGTAGTCGCCGGTCGCGAGCCTATGAGTCAGATTTCGCCGTGTCGGTGTGACAATGGGCGAGCTGATGGCTGCGATAGGCTCCCCGGCGAACGGCTCTCGTGGGTATTAGCTTAAACCGTACCAGGTGCCACGGCCGGCTCCATGAAGGGTCAGATGTCCCTCATCGGTCAACGCCCGTAGATGATCCTTGACGGTATTGCGGCTTGCGCCTGTGGCCTTGGTCGCCTCCATCACCGTCACTCTGCCACGTTCACGCGCCAGTTCGAGGATCGCGACCGACAATTCCGGCAGGTCGCCCAGCAGGATGCGCTCACGCTCGATCTTGCGCTCGAGCCGCTGCTTCTGGCGCTGCAGGCTCCGCAGGAAAAACTCGACCCACGGATTCCAGTCCTGTTCTTCTGTCCGGATCGTGCCCTGCGTGCGACGAAGCGCGAGGTAATAGGCTTCCTTGTTTTGCTCGATGACGCTTTCGAGAGAGCTGTACGGCACATAGGAATAACCAGCCCGAAGGAGCAGCAGGGTGGTCAAGGCTCGCGACAAGCGACCATTGCCGTCCTGGAAAGGATGGATCTCCAGAAAGACCACAACGAAGACAGCAACGATGAGGAGGGGGTGGAATCGGCCATCCTTCTCCTGGGTCTGTTGCCAAGCCACCAGTTCCGACATCCGGCGGGGCGTATCGAAGGGGGATGCCGTCGCGAAGACGATCCCTAGACTTCGGCCATCTTCGTCGAAGGCTTCCACGTTATTGGAAAGAGTCTTCCAGCTTCCTCGATGCCTCTCGTCCTTGGTTGAGTGGGCGAGCAGGTCCCGATGGAGTTGTCGGATGTGATTTTCATTGAGTGGGATCGCGTCGAAAGCGGAGAAGATCGTTTCCATCGCCTCGGCATAGCCTGCAACCTCCTGTTCGTCGCGGCTGGTGAACGAGCCGATACGCAGGTTCGAGAGCAGCCTTTCGACTTCGCGGTCGCTCAGTTTTGCACCTTCAATACGGGTCGACGATCCGATGCTTTCGATCGTCGCGACCCGCCGCAAGCTGGAGAGCCGGTCGGGCGCGATGCGGCCGAGCGCTCGCCAGGCACCTTTGAATTCGTCGATCTCGGCGATCAACGACAGGATCTCCGGCGTTATACGCAATTTGGAAAGGTCGAGGTCCGTCATCCATTATCCCATCCGTTTCCATCCGAATAATATGCCACGTCGGAATCCACTTTTCCATCCATTTTCATCCATAAATGAAAAATTGCGGGAAAAGTTAGAGCAGGACAGGCTCCGCTGGTGGCGGAGCCTCGGGCTCACGCTTATTCCTCGTCCTGCCACCTGCGCAGATCCGTCTGGTCATGATAGGCCATGCGGTCGGGCGTGGTGATGAATTCCACAGTCGTGCCCCATGGCATGCGGCAGTAGCACACCTTGTTTCCAGGACCTTTCTCGGTTGCATAGGGAATAGCGCGTGGCGCAGTAAGGGGCGTGCCTCCGGCCTTTTCGAAGCGCTCAACCGATGCGTCGATGTCGTCGGTGTAGACACCGAAGTGCGTAATGCCGAAGTCGCTCGCTCGAACTGGCTGGGCTTGTTCGGGGCCGTGCATTTCGAAGAGCTCGATGTCAGGCCCGGTTCCGATCTTGACCATCGCCTGCCCACGTACGACCGTTCCAGGGAAAGCGCCAGTGGCCCGCTCGAATTCGGGTCCCTGCCGCGGCGGATCCTGCGGTCCGAAGGATTGATAGATCACCTGGCCGCCAAAAGCTTCCAACAGGAACCATTTTGCTGCTTCGATGTCGGGCACCGTGATACCGATATGATTGACGCCGCGAAGTTCAGGTGCGGTCATTATAGTCTTCCTTTCTCATTTAATCGATCGAACGCGATGGGTGCGGGCGCAACTCGCCCGCATTGTCGCGATCCGACCCACGACGGGGCGATCGCAGAGTTTCAATTGGCCTTGAGGAAATTGATCAGAGCGGCTGCCACTTCATCCGGCCGCTCGTCCGCGACATAATGGCTGCACCGCGCAATCGAGCCGCCCGTCACATTGCTGGCGAACTCCTTAAGCATCGGGACCATATGCGCACCAAATCGCTGATCGCCGCCGAGGCCCAGCACCGGTATCTCAAGCGGTCGCTTCTTGTACTCGAGCGCGGCCGCATGGTCGGCGGCAAGGGTGCGATACCATTCCATGCCGCCGCGCGTGCGGCCAGGAAGGGCCATCGCTTTCGCGTAGATCTCGATGTCCGCCGGATTGAAGGTGCTGTGATCGTAGAACCGCTCCGCCATGAAGGCCGAAACGTAATCATATTCACGGCCATAAATCAGACGCTCGGGTAGATCCCGGTTCATATGAAAGCCGAAGTGCCAGATCCTTGCAGTCGTCGCCTCCCATTGCGTCCAGCCTGGAAGCGGAACGTCGAGGACGGCCAGGTGGGCAACAGCCTCCCGATAGATGGCGGCCAGCGGTAACGCCACCATTCCGCCTATGTCATGGCCGCACACGGCGTAGCGTTCATGCCCAAGGGCAACCATGACCTCGTGCGCGTCGCGCGCCATCGTGGCCTTGTCATAACCGTCAAGCGGGCAGTCGGAAAAGCCCGCGCCACGAAGATCCATGGCCACCACGCTGAAATGCTCCGCCAGCAGTGGCATCACATGATGCCATTCCCACCATGTTTCCGGCCAACCGTGAAGCAGAAGGATTGGCGGGCCTGAGCCTCCCGTGATGGCGTTGATCTTGATGCCATTCACCGGCACTAGCTGCTGGGGAAACCCCTTCAAAGTTGCGATCATGATCACTTTCCAGTCGATGTTGAAATTCAAACAGAGTTCGCGGCCAGCGCTCAGGGCTGGTCGAAATCGGTGGCGATGGTGATGTCGCGCCAAGCGTCGATATCGCTGCGGAAGGAAGCCAGCTTTCGCTCAGCGATCGAATGCGCGATCGGGCCGAGCGGCAGATGAAGCGGGGCGTTATCGGCATCGACTGCCTGCAGGATCACCGCGATCGCCTTGTCGGGATCGCCCGCCTGATTGCCGTTGTTGGTTTCGCGATAGTGCCTGCGCGAGCTCACGGCGTATTCCGGCATTTCGTTGGCCACCATCGTGATCGAACGTCCAAGAAAATCGGTGCGAAACGGCCCGGGCTCGACGATCAGCACGCGGATGCCGAACGGCTTCAGCTCGCCGGCGAGCGCTTCGGAAATCCCTTCCACGGCGAACTTGGCGGCATTGTAATAACCGCCACCGGCGCCGCCGGCGATGCCTGCGGCCGGACGACATGTTGACGATCGTTCCGCCCGAACGTCGCAGGACGGGCAGCGCTGCTCTGGTGGTTTCGATCAGACCGAACACGTTCACCTCGAACATCGGCCGATATTCTTCGGGTATGCCTTCCTCGATCGCGCCGAACAGTCCGTAGCCGGCATTGTTCACGAGCACGTCAAACCCGCCGAAGGTCTCGACCGCCTTTGCGACCGCGGCCTTGGCTGCCGCCGCATCCGTCACGTCGAGCGGCAAGGCGATCATTCGTCCGCGGAAAGGCTCAGCCAGCTCTTCGATCGTTTTCACATTGCGGGCCGTCGCGATGACCTGATCGCCACGCTGAGCCGCAGCAAGCGCGAGCCGCTGTCCGAAGCCGCTTGAACAGCCTGTGATGAGCCAAGTTTTCATTAGTTTGTCTCCGAGTTGTTTTCAGATGACGCCAAGCTGCCGCCGCCACGAACCGTCATATCCGCCATGATCGACCAGTCCTTGTCGCCGAGGCCCGCCAATACTGCTTTGTTGAGCCCCTCGCGGACAGCTTCAAGCATCGGGAGCGTGCGTCCGATCTCGTTGCTGGCCTCGGTCGCCAGGCGCATGTCCTTGAGTGCGAGCTTGGCTTTGAAACCGGGCTCGAAGGACCGTTCCGTGACCTGCACGCTGTAGCTCTCATAGGTGCGGCCCGAGAAAAGGGTGCCCAGGATGAGTTCAAAGAAATCCGCACGGTCGAGGCCGACGCTCTCGGTCAGCACGACACCCTCAGCCATCGCCTCGATGGCCATCGCGATCATCATGTTGCAGGCAAGCTTTGCCGCATTCGCCCGAGCGGGGTTCTCCCCCAACTTCCAGACCCTTTTGCTGAGGGGAGCGAGCAGCGGCTCGATTGCGGCAACTGCATCGGCCTTCCCGGCCGCCAGAATGTTAAGGTGGCCACTCGCCGCTACCTTCGGCCGCCCGAGAACTGGTGCGGACACATAGCCGAAACCTGCCTCTTCGTGCAGCAGCTCCAGTTCTCGCGCGAATGCAACCGAGATCGTCGATGTGACAATATGGATCAGCCCTGGCTGTGCGCTTGCGAGCAGACCGGCATCGAGGATTACCTCGCGAATGGCAGCGTGGTCGGACAGCATCGTGAAGGCGACGTCAGCTTGGAATGCATCGGCCGCGAATTCGACAAGCGTCACCCCTGGGACGCTATCCTGGGCGACCTTGCTACGGTTCCAGGCCCGAACATCATGGCCTGCCTTCACCACGTTCAGGGCCATTGCCGAGCCCATACTGCCGAGACCTATGAATCCGATCTGCATGGTCTATCTCCTGTTGTTCAGATGAGTGCTGGGCGCCGGGTGGTACCCGGGCCGCCGGGCAATCGTCGGACGACGCCCGCCGATGAGTTGGCCAGTCGCGATGCCAAAGCCACAGGGGCGGCTTCGGCGCATGGGTCACGAAACATCTGCGGCCCTGAGCTTGAACATCAGGGCATCGGCTTCATTTGCTCGCCGCTTCGGCGATGACGTCGGCGACTTCGCGCGGATGCGAGATATAAACCGCGTGGCTGGCAGCAGGCACCTCAGTGACCTTCGCACTTGCCCGCTTGTACATAGACCGCTCCGCCTCGGCGCGGACAGCCATGTCCAGCCCGGCCACGATGCCGTAGCTCGGCTTGGTCTTCCAGGCTGCGTGCTGCGTCTTGGTTCCGAGTATCTTCGCCGACACCGGCACCTGCGAGTCGGTCATGAAATCCGTCTCGGCCTTGGACAGGTCAGCGGCGAATCCCGCCCGGAACTTCGCGGGATCGAACAGGAGGAAGCCGTCAGAAGTCGGCTGGAACGCGTCGGCGGTCGGACTCGGCCACTTCTCAAACAGATCGCCTACGCTCTCGCCAACATCCGGGACGATGGCCGCGACATAGACAAGTGCCGAAACCTTTGGGTCGACGCCAGCTTCGGTGATGATCTGACCGCCATAGCTGTGGCCGACGAGGACGACCGGCCCATTTTGCTGCTCGATAGCGCGGTGAACCGCCTGAACGTCATCCGCCAGCGAAGTGTTCGGTTCCTGAACGACCGTGACTTTCAAGCCTTTGGCGACCAGGCGCTCATAAACGCCCCTCCAGCCGCTGCCATCGACCAACGCGCCATGGACCAGAATCACATTTTGAGCCGGCTGCGCGAAAGCGGACGGCGCGCCGAACACCACTGCAAGAACCGCAGCACTGAGATAGAGGGACTTGAGAGACATTTGCCGATCCTTCCGAATGACATGGGGTGATACACGAGAGACGGTCCGATAGACCGATGGTGAGAATCTAGGTGCTTAGATTTGTTCTTTAAGTGACAAAAATGTATTGTCGGCGTTCAGTTTTGTAAGGGTATCGTGATGGAATGGAGTGACGTCAGAATTTTTCTTGCTGTTGCGCGATCCGGGACGCTCGGCGGCGCCGCGCGTTCTCTTCAGACAAGCCATCCGACCGTCGGCAGGCGCCTGCGCGCACTTGAGCAGGCGATCGGCCACACGCTCTTCCAGCGGACTGCGGACGGTCTTGTTCTGACCGAAGAAGGGCACGGGATCATCGCGCTGGCGGAGCAGATGGAAGAAGGCGCGCTGGCCATGGAGCGCCGGCTTGCGGGGCAGGAGCAGAATCTCAAAGGCAGTCTGCGCATTTCATCAGCGGACTGGTTCGGGGCCTACGTACTGCCTCCCATCCTGGCGGATTTCTCCAACGCCTACCCCAATGTCGACGTCGAGATCCTGACAGGCACGCGTCTGTTCAACCTCGCTCAGCGCGAGGCCGACGTCGCTTTTCGTATCGTTCCGTTCAACACCGCCGATGTCGTTCAGCGGCGGCTCTTCAGACTCGAATACGGCGTCTACGTCGCAGAGGAGTCGCCTGATCCCAAATATGGCGACGGGACTGGTTTCCGGCTGATCACGCACGATACATCGACCGGGCAGTTCCCCGATATCGCTTGGCTCATCGAGAGCTTCCCCAATGCAAGACCCGTTCTGCGATCGAACAACCGCAACGTCCAGGGGCGCATGTGTAGGCAAGGCGTCGGGATCGCCGTCCTGCCCCGCGTGGTCGGCGATCAGATCGCGGGTATCCGCAGACTGGAACTGCCAATGCCGCCGCCGGCGCGAGACATCTGGATGGGATATCACCGGGACCTACGACGTCTTCAGCGTCTTCGCGCGTTCATCTCGACCGTATCGGACCATCTCGTGAACGCGACCGCATGATGAGCGGCCCGGAGATGATTCAAGATTGCCCGAGTAGCTCCAAGATCGCTGCAGCCGTTTCGGCCGGTGGCTCCTGGGGATCCACTGCCCGGTTGCCTGGAATTCGATCATCTTCGCATCTTGCGCCTAGCGATCAAGGAAGGCTTTGAGGATCAGATTGCGATACGTGGTATTGTTCAGATCAAGCGCACTGCACCGCTGCGGTCCAGGCAGCCCCGGCGGGCTTCTTACTTTTCAGCTGAAATCATAGTGTTTCGGGCAGCTGAGGAAAATCAGCCGATGTCACCATGACCGAAAAATTGTACTTGAAATCGTGGTCTCCAACGTACGTTCGTGCAATCTTGCCAAACCACGTGATCTTGAAACAATTGGAATTGCCGATCCGGTCGAATTTGATTTTATGCTCGGCAACCGTATCATGGCCGAGCAGGTATATCTGAAACGCGAAATCATTCCGGTCTGTTATCGTTTCCGGGTGGGGGTCAATCAGCAATTCGAGGCCATCGAGAAACTCCGGTGTATATTCATCCTTGGAGCAGATTCTAAATCCGCCATTGTGCCAGTCATCCGACGACAATATGCAGGATTGATAGTTTTCCCAAGAGTATGGCGCGTCCCAGTCGCTGGTGTAGGTCGAGTTTTCCTTATCCTTGATCTGACGCTCTGAATAGTAATTTGCCGACTCGAGATGGATGTCGAACCATACATCTCCTTCGATTTCTTTTGCTGACCACAAAAACGTTGCGATCGGATGTCCCTCTGGCCAGGGATTGCCTTCGAAGTAGATCCTGTTCGATTCCATATATGTTTCTCTTCTTTCAATCAGGCGTGCCTTGAGAAAATTCAGCCAGTCGCTTCGAGAGAACCCGGGACACCGCCTCATAGTTTTCGGGCTTGTCGGCAAGCTGATCAAAGGACTCGACGTCCGGGAACAAGGCTTCAAGATCCTCGAAATATGTGTGCGACCATCCTGTCCCGTAATATTTCCTGGCGAACTGCGCGCCCCGTTCCGACAGGTGCTCCGGCTTGAGAGAGCCTTCCGTGTAGCGATCACAGAAATCGCGGAATGCCATCGTGTTACGCACGTCGGATTTTGGAAAATTTTCGATGGCTTCTCGGAAGCTGTCAGAAAGCAAATCATTGGCGCGGCACCACGCAACGAACCATACAATAGGAACGCCGCTCGCCGTTTGCGTTTCAGGCGACATGTAACTTTCAAAAAAATCCAACGGCCTGTTTTCCATCAATTCCTCCCCTTCCGCGAGAAATTGCGTCAGCAGATCATCCATGCACGTCTCCTACAACCAACTGGGAAAGATAAAAGAAGGCCCGATAAGGCTCACTACCCCGCAAGCGCCATTCGACAATCATCCTTCTCATGGGCTCCAGCAATTCAACACTGTCGAGGCAGGAGACAAATGGATCGAATGCCTCTTTCGTCTCTGTCCCGACAAGTTCCCTCGACGGGTAGTTGATCCGTTCAGTCGCCACCTTTGGGTTGATGGCCATCATCGTTTGATAGCAACGGCCCAAGGCCAAGAAATACCGTCGATGGTCAACCCTTCCCAAGGCATTCTCGAACGACTGGAGCAATGACGTGTCGATGTCCGAGGTGAACGACAGCAAGAGTTCTTTTATGTTCTTCTCGTCATCAGCATCGAAGTCTTCGTCGACAAGATGGCTGAGGGCGATGTCCCGCATCCGCGAGGGATGCTGATTACGAAGATTGGCAAGGCGGAGATGCCAAGCCGATGGAATGCTGACGGTCATAGGAAGCTCTTGCATGCCCAGTACTGAGCGATGGCAGTATCATACTTGTCTGGAATCTCACATCGGCGATATCCATCATGACCACTGGTGCTGCTTCAAATCTTCGTAGTCGCGCCCACGTATCAGGTTGATTTTTGGGTCTTCCCTCTCGGTATACGTTCGGTGTAGCAAGGGCCAGGGTTGCTTGCTTCTTGCAGCAGAGCCTGTTGACAGCGCCGCGCGACTGCGTGTTCCGCGAGAAACTGGCCGAGCCCGAACTGATCGCGCGCTCGCCCCGTCGTGCCCCAGAAGATCACCTGATGAAGCTCGTTGCGGCGATTGCCGTTGCTGGTCCCGGCTTGTCGCCGCGCGACATTGCCGCCCAACTGGATCAGATGGGTGAGCGGCCGGCGCGAGGTGGGCGCAAATGGCAGCCTTCCTCTGTTCGCCACCTGCTGGATGAGGCACATCGGTTCGGCCTCATTCGAACCTACGAGAAGCCAAGATCGGGGATCACTGCCGAAGGTACGCGGCTCTATAGGGCAAAAAAGAAAGACTGCGACGCCTGCGAACTCAAACAGAGATGCTGTCCGAACATGCCCATGCGCAAAATACCGCGTGATCTCAACGAAGATGCCCGCGATGTAGCCCGAGCGATTGCTGCCACACCCCAATATGAGCAGTCCCGGCATCGTCGCAAGAAGGTCGAGATGCTCTTCGCTCACCTCAAGCGAATTCTCCGCATGGCGCGTTTGAGGCTGCGAGGTCCATGTGGTGCGCGGGACGAATTCTTGCTTGCAGCAACCGCCCAGAACCTCAGAAGATTGGCGAAACTCAGGCCACCAAGGCCGCCGTGCGGCGTCATCGCCGCATAAAGGCGGCACAAACCAATACCCTGCGCACGAGCGCAGGGCATCTACTGATAACCCCCTGCGCAAAAGGCCGAAACCACCAGACGAGCGGCTACTCCATCGAGTTTTTCAACGGTATAGGCGCGCAGGAGACATGTTGCCGCTGCGGAGCTGTGTCGGCTTTAGGGCTAGCGCGATGGCGACTTTTACGACCGATATGCGGGCGCGAGGCTGTCATAGCCTTTGCTCTTGAAGGGATCAGAACTTGCGCCCCCCTTTTTGACCACGCGATAACAACGATTTATCGGTCTTGCGGTCAGGAATCTCGCCTCCGTCCAAACATCATTCGTTCAGACGATCAACCAAACGCTTCATGAGATCCATTCGTTCATGAAAAATCGCCACGATGAGGGCGGGCGCATCCTCTCGAGGCAGACAAAAGACGTAGGATGTTGGCATCGCGCTATTCGTAAAGCCGGATAAAGCGCGCTCATATCCTTGAAAGGACCTTTGCCCTCGGCAAGGATTGCGATACCTCGCTCCAAAGCCGAGACGTAGCGGCGCACCTGGGCGGCACTCCATTGCGCACGTGTGTAGCGGATTACCGAACGTAGATCCGATTCCGCCTCCGCGGTCAGAATGTAGGCCGTCAAGCACGACCCTCGGCAATCTCCTCGTCGAGGATCTCACCTACGGTTTTGGTCGACAGTTTTCCGGTGAGCCCCTCATTGACGCGCGTGTCCATCAACGTCTTCAACTCCTCCCAGGCTCGTTCGCCATTTGTGTCACCGGGAAAGAGGCGCTCAAGTGCATACTGCTTGATTGTCTTGCCCTGCAAAGCGGCCAGCGCCTTTAGGCTTTGATGTTGTTGGTCCGTTATGTCGATCGTCAATCGGCTCATCTAACGTGCTCCTGAACTGAGAAAGCCCACATTAACACATATGTGGGTATGCGGCCGGCGCCGCGACATCCGATGTCGCTTGGAGGGGATCTGCTATTTCGAAGAAGACGTCGATCCACCCTATCTACCTCTGCTCGAGCAGAAACCCAGACCGGACGTGTGCGTGCAGTTGACAGGACTAGAACCCGCGGCCTCAATTGAGGTCGGATCCTTCGGCCGAAAATTCAGCGACTTAGAAGCGAGATGGAATGCATTCGACCGAAATTAATGATCATTTCCGCCTAACGGTTCAGCGCATTATTGAGGTCATGCAATCCGACCATCAGCATCATGGGGTCGGACGGAGAAGACAGGAAGCCGACGGCCTCGTAGAAGGCTCGTGCGTCATCTGAAATCGCATGAACGAGCATACCTCGGATGCCAACTACTTCAGCGGCATTGAGCAGGCGCAGGCCCGCGTCGCGCACCAATGCCCTGCCGATACCGCGCCCTTGGTAGGATTGATCAATAGCGAGGCGACCAAGCACAGCGACGGGAATTGGATCTGGCATATTGCGCCTAAAGCGGCCAGGCGCTTCCGGCTGCTTGATGGCGCCGGAAGCGAGCGCGTAATAGGCGATGACGCGGCTCTCCTCGCACACGACGAAGGTCCGTGATGCGCCGCTGGTTTGATTAGAACGGGCGCGACGTCGCAGCCAGTCGTCCAGTTCAACGACTCCGGAATTGAACTCGGCCAACTCATGATGATCGGTCAGGGGGGCCGGTGCGCTGAGGGTCACGCCTCATCCCACGGTGCTTTGGTCGACATGGTGCGTGCTAAACGCTCATTGGGCTGCGTGGGTGCATCGAGCCGGGCAAGGTATTCAGCATAGATTTCGGGGCTTACCGTGAAGATAGTGCGGTCGAGCAGCACTTCCTCGGCTCGGCGCTCGGAAGCTTCCAACATGAAATCCGTTCGCGTCTTCCCAAGCAACTCAGCAGCTCGATCAATCAGATTGCGGGTCGCAGGCTTGATGCGCATATTCAGCGGTACGCTTGCGTCCGAGCTTTTGCTCGTGTGTGAGGTCGGCATGGCAAACTCCTGTTGCACCGATATAGCGTAACGACAATATCTTTACAAGGCCCGTAAAGGCATTGTCGTTCCACAATTCGCGCGTTCCTAATTCGCGGCATTTAGCTCGTCTAAGCTCTTGATGGGATTGAACCATCGGCCACGCGATTTCCCTCTGTCAAAGCTGAATAGGGCTGCGACATTGTCAGCCAGTTAGAAATGCGACACTGGCTCTGACGATCAGCCCCCGATCCGGCCGGCTGGGTTGAAAGGGCGGAGCGGGGGCGGGTGATGATGCTCCTCTTCGGCTTTAGCTTTCTCAGTAGCAATTGTTCCGTCTCCGGCTGATACTCGTGCGCACCTGCATAGGGGCGGGGTAGGGATCAAAGTCGCACGATGCTTCCGGAAATCAAACTGGAGGGTGACGTCAATGTCGCCGCGCTGTCACCACTCGTTCGCGGCATGCTTCTTGCCGTTGCCTATGCCGACGGTGAGGGTGGCATCGGGTTGACGGCAACCGGCGCCATGAACCGCAAGTTCGTGCATTGGGCCGCTGTTAACTTCCTCTGGCCCGACTTTGCAGCCGAAGACCTCTATAGCATGAACAAGGTGCTCAATGAACGCGACATGCCGCCGCTCTGGGTCGTGCGCGACATGACCCGTCATCTGAAGCTGCTTCGTCGGAAAAAGGATGTGCTGCTGCCAACCAGACGCGGCCGCGAGTTTCTGGTGAACCCTAACGCCTTCTTCGATTTGGTCGCCACGGATTATCTCTATTCCTACATCCACGCCACCGAACGGGAAGAGGAGGTGCAAGCGCGGTTGCGCTGGTGGCGCATGTTCCTCAATCTTCTCAATATCAAGGCCAGAGAAGGTTGCACGCCAATGGAGGTTGTGAAAATCCTCTATCCAGATCTGGCGCCTCTTTCGGAAACCGAAATGACCCTGGAAGCCTGGAAGCTGAAATCCGATCTAAAATACGGCGTCTTACGGCGCTTGTGCTGGCTCGGCTTGCTCTATGAAGTAAGAGAGGGGCTCACACTCTTCCAGGACGGATCCTTCCACAAGACACCGCTTTGGTCCGCATGCCTGCAGCTGGAATCGGATACGCAAAGCGACATCGGCGTGCACTGACGATCTTTATTCCGCCGCTGGTTGCCTCAATAACGCTTTCTCTCGCCGTGCAATCACCGCCGGATCGTTCATGTAATCTGTCCTCGGCTTGCGTCCCCGCTTCTGATCGCCGTTGGCTGTGCTACCGTCCCGAATGCCAAACATATGATCCATCTGCCCGGTGCGCCGGTGACCACTCTTGCTGCGTTGCTGTTCTCGGCCGGCTTGCAACTCGGCGACGATCGACAGCATGTCGTCCAGCCCCTTGTTGTCGACGACCTCCACACTTCCCAAAATCGCCGGCGGCGCTCTTGAAGGGATACGAACCAGCGACCCTCAAGGAAGGAGTTGCCGCTCCGCGAAAGCAACGAGTTGAGGCATATCGATAAATTCTGAACTTCGAGACGATTTGAGAGCACGCGGATGGTGCCATCACCTTCCATCTACGCAGTGACCGTTGTCCAATTCTGCCGGTTGGCGATCAGATCGTCGACGACGGCGGGATCGGCAAGCGTCGAAGTGTCGCCGAGGGCACCGAAATCGTCCTCGGCGATCTTGCGCAGGATGCGGCGCATGATCTTGCCGGAGCGGGTCTTCGGCAGGCCGGGCGCGAACTGGATCTTGTCGGGCGCGGCGATCGGGCCGATTTCGGCGCGCACATGTTTCACCAGTTCCTGGCGAAGCGTGTCCGAACCATCGTGACCGGCCATCAGCGTCACATAGCAATAGATGCCCTGGCCCTTGATCGCATGGGGATAGCCGACGACCGCCGCTTCCGAAACCAGATTGTGCGAGACGAGGGCAGACTCAACCTCCGCCGTTCCGAGCCGGTGGCCGGAGACGTTGAGCACGTCATCGACGCGGCCGGTGATCCAATAATAGCCGTCCGCATCGCGCCGGCAGCCGTCACCGGTGAAGTACTTGCCCTTGTAGGTGGAGAAATATGTCTGGATGAAGCGGTCATGGTCGCCATAGACCGTGCGCATCTGGCCCGGCCAGCTATCGGCGATGCAGAGATTGCCGTCGGCAGCTCCTTCCAGCACCTTGCCTTCGTTGTCGACCAGCTCAGGCTTGACGCCGAAGAACGGCGTCGTCGCCGAACCCGGCTTGAGGTCGGTCGCGCCCGGCAGCGGCGTGATCATGTGGCCGCCGGTTTCCGTCTGCCACCAGGTATCGATCACCGGGCAGCGCTTGTCGCCGACGACATTGTAATACCATTCCCAGGCTTCGGGATTGATCGGCTCGCCGACCGTGCCGAGCAGGCGCAATGAGGAGCGCGACGAGCGCGTGACGAATTCGTCGCCGGCGCCCATCAGCGAGCGGATCGCCGTCGGCGCCGTGTAGAAGATGTTGACCTTGTGCTTGTCGATCACTTCCCAGAAACGGCCCTGATCCGGGAAATTCGGCACGCCCTCGAACATCAGCGTCGTCGCGCAGTTGGCGAGCGGCCCATAGACAATATAGGAGTGACCGGTGACCCAGCCGACATCGGCCGTGCACCAGTAGACATCGCCGTGATGATAGTCGAAGACATATTCATGCGTCATCGATGCATAGACGAGGTAACCGCCGGTCGTGTGCAGCACGCCCTTCGGCTTGCCGGTCGAACCTGAGGTGTAGAGGATGAACAGCGGATCTTCCGCCTTCATCTTCACCGGCGGGCATTCCGGCTTCACCGTAGCGGTCTCCTGGTGATACCAGAGGTCGCGGCCGGGCGCCCAGCCGGTCTTGCCGCCGGTGCGGCGCACGACCAGCACCTTGCTGACAGTGACGTGCTGACGGGCGGCGATATGGATCGCCGTATCGGTATTATCCTTCAACGGTACCGGCTTGCCGCCGCGCACGCATTCGTCGCAGGTGATGACGAAGGTGGATTCGCAATCGACGATGCGCCCTGCCAGCGCCTCTGGCGAGAAGCCGCCGAAGACGACGGAATGCACCGCGCCGATGCGGGCGCAAGCGAGCATCGCATAGGCTGCTTCGGGGATCATCGGCATGTAGATGGTGACGCGATCGCCCTTCTTGACACCATGCTTCTTCAACACATTCGCTGTCCGGCAAACATGCTCGTAAAGTTCGTTATAGGTGACCTTCTTGTCGATATAGGGATTGTCCCCTTCCCAGATGATCGCCACCTGGTCGCCATTCGTCTTCAAATGGCGGTCGATACAATTGTAGGAGACGTTCGTCTGGCCGTCTTCGAACCATTTGATCGAGACCTTGCCGGTGAAGGAGGTGTTCTTGACCTTGGTATAAGGTTTGAACCAGTCGATCCGCTTGCCGTGCTTACCCCAGAACTTATCTGGATTTTCGATGCTTTCCTCGTACCATTTCAGGTACTTATCCCGGTCTATGAATGCTTGTTCGCGGATGAGACGCGGCACGGTGTAGCGCTCGAGGACCACTGATTAGCTCCCTGTGATTGGCTCTTGAAAATTGATCCCGCTCGATGAGAATTATGAAGCCAGTTCTGTCTGATTGATGTCTCGACCCATTTGTCTGTTTGAGGCCGGTTTATAGGCACACTGACAGCAGCATCGTGGACTGCAATCCAACGTCGACCGTTACATCATTTCCGGTCGTCTGATCGCCGAACCGTCAAGGAACCGGCTTAGCCTGTAGGGTGAGATATCCGTGAGCGGGGTCTCGTTCATGACGATCTCGCTAACCAACCGACCGGCACCCGGTCCGATGGCAAAGCCGTGTCCGCTGAACCCCGCGGCAATCACATAACCAGGCAGTTGTTCCACTCTTGAAATAACGGGGACAAGATCTGGCGAAGTATCGATGAGCCCTCCCCATGCACGCTCGACCCCGATTCCCTTGAGCGCTGGGTATTCGCGTTCAAGGTTCTTCAATGCCAGCTTCACAAGATCCGCATCCGGCGCAGGATCGAGAATGCGGTTTTTTTCGAACGGCGAGACTTCATCGTTCTCCCAGTTGCTGATAGCATCGGGCCCATTCCAGAAGCTGCTGTTCAGACGGTACTTCAACTTCTTGCCGATCTTGCTGCGATACATCTGGTAGAATTTGAGCGCATATCGCATCCCCCGCGGCGTGATGTCGAGCGTGCCACGTCCCGGTACGGCGATCGTGTAGGCGCCGTCTGTCCGGCGCCGCAACACGAAGTTTGAAGCCGAGAGGCATCCTGCTTGAATGATCTCGGGGGCGGGAGTCGTCTTAATTGCGGTCCCGGAGATGTTTGCGACTGGAAGCTCGATGCCATATCGATGAGAAAACCGGGAAGCCCATGCCCCGCCGGCGCAAACAACAGTGCCGGCCTTCACAAGTCCCCGCTCTGTCCACACGCCTGTTACCCGGCCATTGCTAATGTCGAGGCCCCGAACGGCGCATTTTTGATGGAGCGATACGCCATTTTCCTTCGCGGCCTCCGCGATGGCAGGCACAGCAAGACTAGGCTCAGCTCTCCCGTCGGTCGGAGACCAAACTCCGCCGATCCACGAGGATGTGCCACCTGAAGCGCGCTCATTGGCCTCGGACGCGCTAAGAATCTGGCTATGAAATCCTTGAAGACGTGCAGCGTGGCCCCACTTTTCCCATCGGGCGACATCAGCCTCGTTTTTCGTGCAGTAAAGGATCCCGGTTCGGCGGAAGCCGAGGTCGCGACCAGTCTCGGTGCTCAGTTCCTCCCAGCGCCGCAGACTGTACATGGCCAGTGCAAGTTCATAGAGGTCGCGGTTTTGCTGGCGAACCCATCCCCAGTTGCGGCTCGACTGCTCGCCACCGACAATGCCTTTTTCGAGCAGGGCTACGGATACCCCTTTGCGCGCAAGCTCATAGGCCGTGCAGGTACCCACGATCCCCGCCCCGATGACGACGACGTCAACCTGGCTTGGAAAAGATGCGCTATCACTTACTTTCTGAACCTGCACCGGCATAATCACTATTCCTCTGGCACCGCGTTCCAGTCATCTCCGACAGGAGCGATAAAAGTTTGAAAGTTAGTCTTTGTGAGCACGGGCTACTCCCGATGCTCGGGGCGTCGAGGACGCGTCCAGCGCGGATGTTTCGTCTGCTCGCGCGTGAAAATGTTTCTCAGCTGTGATCGCCGCGGACATCGAGCGCGTCGCGCAGCCCGTCGCCGATGAAGTTGAAGCTTGTGACAGCGATCGTTATGGCCGCGCCGGGAATGATCGCCAGCCAAGGCGCCGTCCCCAGATATTGCTGTGCGCCGTTCAGCATATTACCCCAGCTGGGCAGCGGCGGCTGAATTCCGTAGCCAAGGAAGCTGATATAGGCCTCCATCAGGATCGCGCGCGCGACGGTCAGGGTCGCGGCAACGATGATCGGACCCATGGCATTGGGAAGGATTTCGCGGAACATGATGTGCGTTGCGCTCAGTCCCAACATGCGGCTGGCCAGCACGAATTCGCGCTCGCGCAAAGAGCGAACCTCCGCCTCGACGATACGGGCAACTTCCATCCAGCTTGTAGCAGCGATGACGACGGTAATCATAATCGGGCTTGGCTTCAATGCGGCGGCAAGAGCAAGCACGAGGAAGATGGATGGGAAGGAAAGGAAGCCATCCACGGCACGCATCAGCACCGTGCCGACCAGGCCGCCTCTATATCCGGCCACCACGCCGACAAGGGTTCCGATCAGCGTCGACAACAGCATCGCCGAGAAACCGACCAGGAGCGAAATCCGCCCCGCCATGAACAAGCGGGCGGCCAGGTCTCGTCCCAGCGGGTCCGTGCCGAGATAATGTTGCCCGGTCAGGGGCGGAGCGAAGCGGGCGCGCAGATCGATATAAAGTGAATCGTACGGCAACAGGTGGGGCCCCAGGACGCAGGCCAGCGTCAGCAGAACGATCATCACCATTCCAATGAGGGCCAGATGGTGCTTGATGAAGCGGTGCGCAGTTCGGCTGTTCCACCAGCGCTCCCGGGGTGAATTTGCGGCAATGGCGGTCATGATGGCTGACTCCTGATGAGCGTTCATGGCGCTTAACTCAGACGGATACGGGGATCGATAATGGCAACAACGATATCGGCGGCGAGGTTGCTCACCACGACAAGGATCGCCGAGAACATGAGCAATCCCATCACCACGGGGTAGTCGCTGTAGCCGAGACTGTCGAGGAACAGGCGTCCCATGCCCGGCCAGGTAAACACCGTCTCGGTGACCAGAGCACCCGTCAGGACGCTGGGAAGCTGCATCCCAAGGAGCGTGATCATCGGCAGGAGGGCATTGCCGATGACATGTTTCATCAGGATACGACGCTCGCTTAGTCCTTTGGCGCGGGCGGTCTTGATGAACTCCTGATTGATAACGTCGAGAGTAGCCGTTCGCATGTAGCGGCTCCAGATGGCTACATGCACGAGCGCAAGCACGACACTGGGCAGAATGAGATGGTGGAGATAGTTCAGAACGGATTCGTCACCGATCGTGTACATGTTGCCGGCTGGCAGCCAGCCAAGTCTGAGCGAGAAGACGTAGATCCCGATCAGTCCGAACCAGAAAGTCGGGATCGAAAGGGCCACCATGGCACCGACTGTCGCCATATAATCGAAAACCGAATAACGCTTTACAGCGCCGCGAACACCAATCCACGTACCGATAGCGATCGCGATCACCGTGGACGAGCCCATCAGCAGCAGCGTTGCCATGAGGTGCCGTCCAATCACCTCGAGAACTGGTGCCCCGTCGCGGAAGGAGTGTCCCCAGTCTCCTGTCAACAGGCGCCAGGCCCAATCCAGATACTGCACCCACAGAGGACGGTTCAGGCCCAACTGCTCCGCCAGTCGGTTCAAGTCGTCCTGAGTCATGCTCGCATCGAGCCCGAATTGTGCTAGGGGGCCGCCCGGAATCAGGTTGAGGACCACGAAGCCGATGACGGAAACGATCAGGAGCAGTACGAGGCTCTGAGCGAACCGGTTAATTAGGAAGCTGCGCATTCAGGCTCTCCCTGTGATAGCGTCAACAGAAGTCGCCGCCGCGAGGCGCGGCGGCGACGGCGGGAGGTGAACTCAGCTCTTCCAGCGCCAGCCGGCAGCATGCCAGGATGCCGTGCGCGTGTTCGTGTTCGGCTCCCAGCCTTCAAGGCCTTCCTTCTTGCCAACCACATAGGTGGCGGCAAACAGAGGAAGGAAGGGAAGGTCCTGACGCACGATTTCCTGGATACGGTAGTAGATTTCACGACGCGCTTCCGGATCGAAGGTCTGAGCGCCCTTCTTCAGCAGCGCATCCACTTCCGGATTGGAATACTGGCCGACGTTCGATCCCTTTCCACCCTTCGCGGCAATCGCGCTGCTCGCAAGACGATTGGTTGCATCGGGGTCGGCGGCGATCAGATGCGTAACGCCCGAGATCGCCGTGTCGAATTGTGACTTCAGCCAGAATTCGCCAAACATGACGGCCGCCGGCAGATTCGAGATCGTCATCTGGACGCCAATTTCTGCGAACGTTTGCTGCAGGAACTGCTGCACCTGCTCACGGAGATTGTTGCCCGATGTCGTCGAATTGTTGAATGCGAGCTTCACGCCGTTCTTTTCACGGATCCCATCCGACCCCGGTACCCAACCGGCGTCGTCGAGGAGCTTGCGTGCGGCGTCGAGATTGAATTCCTGTGCCGGAAGCTTCGGATTGAAGTAGAACGACTCCTTCGGCATGAAGGTTTCGGTCGTTGTCACCACGCCGAAATAGAGGGCGTCGATGATCGCCGCTCTGTCCATTGCAGCATAGAGTGCCTGACGCACCGCCAGTTCCTTGAACTGCGGCCGCTCGAGATTGAGATAGAACGATTCGACAGAGGCACCGGGGACCAGGCTCACTACGCGGCCCGGCAATTTGCTGGCTTCGTCGTAGTGGTCGGGCGTGATGTACGCCTGGTCTGTGAGGTCGATGTCGCCGCTCTTGAATTGGGTGTAGAGCACCGTCTGGTCGGGGATGTATTTGAATACAACCTGTTCGACATAGGGGCCGTCCCCAAAGTAATCCGTGTTCGCTGCCAGCTCGAGATGGTCGCCGGCCACGCGCTGGCTCCACTTGAAGGCGCCCGTGCCGACGGGTGCCTGGTTGAAGGCTGCTGCGTTCGGATCGGCCTCATTCTCGAGAAGGTGCTTTGGCACGATGAAGGTCTCGGTGAGAAATGACAGGTAAGGAGCGAAGACCTGCTCCATCCGCCAGGTGATTTCAGTTGGCGAAACCACCGTTAGGTCGCGCACCAAGGAATGACCGCCTGTGCGCCACGCTCGGAATTTCGGATTGGTGATCAGTTCCAGGGTGAACTTCACGTCCTCAGCCGTAAACGGCTTGCCGTCATGCCAGCGAACATCATCACGCAGGCGAACGCGCCAGTTCAGGCCATCCGCCGAGATGCCGCCGTTCTTCTGCGTGGGCACTTCTAGCGCAAGATTGGGCTGAAGCACGCCTTGCGGATCCATGCGAAAGAGGGCGTCGAAGAGCGAGAAATGGACCGCATCGTCCGTTTCGATATGTGCCATGAGCGGATTGAACACGGTCGGTTCCTGCGAAAGCCCGACCACGACGCGACCGGCAGGTTTCTTGTCCTGTGCCCAGGCAATGTCAGGCTTGCCAATCAGGTTGGGGGCAGCAAAGCATGCAATGCCGCCGGCTGCCATGAGGCGCAGTGCGTCGCGCCGAGAAATATTCGTTTTGGTCGTAGACTCTTTTGTCATTTCATTCCCTCTCTTTTTGCTCATTAGGAACCTACTGCCGTGAGCCGATTACACTTTCGCAATTGTCTCTGCTTCGTTCTCCTGGGATTGCTGCCACAAGCTCACGCGTGTAATCGGATTGCGGTTTCAGGAAAATCTGAGACGGCGGGCCGCGCTCGACGACCCGGCCCTTCTGCATCACAGCAATTTCGTCGCAGATCTGGCTGGCGACACGAAGATCATGCGTGATGAAGACCATTGATACGCCGGTCTCGCGCTGGATTTGGTCAAGCAGCTTGAGGATCTGGGCCTGGATGGACACGTCGAGCGCGGAGACTGCTTCGTCGGCAATCAGCAGCTTGGGCTTGAACATCAAGGCCCGCGCGATGCCGATGCGCTGGCGCTGACCACCCGAAAATTCGTGCGGGTAGCGGCCGAAGGCGCCAGCATCGAGACCGACATGAGATAGCAACGCTCGCGCTTCGTCGCGCGCCTGCGCGTAGGGCATCCCATGTGCGACGGGCCCGACGGTCAAAATCTGACCGATAGTTGAGCGCGGATTGAGCGAGGCAAAGGGATCCTGAAAAATCATCTGAATCCGAGGACGCAGCGGCCGGAACTCGGATTCAGAGAGCTTGACGATGTCCTTGCCCTCAAACAGGATCTGACCGCTGTCGCTGTCCTGAAGCTTGATCAGGATTCTCCCCAACGACGACTTTCCGGAGCCGCTTTCGCCGACAATGCCAAGGGTGCGGCCAGCAGCCAAGGTGAATGAGGCGTCCTGCACTGCAGGCACGACACGCTGACTTCCGAACAGCGCACTGCCGCTGCGATAAGTCTTGCACAAGCCTTTGACGGTCAGAATTGCCTCGTCGCTCGTTTGCACCTTGAGTTTTCTGTCCTCGCCCGTGAGGCGCGGAACGGCTGCGATCAAGCGCTGGGTGTAGGGGTGGCTGGGTGATTTGAGAATCTGATCGGCGGTGCCCTGCTCGACAATCCGCCCCTTCTCCATAACCACGACGCTGTCGGCGATTTCTGCCACGACCCCGAAGTCGTGGGTTATGAACATGACGCTCATTCCCTTGCGGCGTTGGATGTCTCGGATGAGCTTCAGGATCTGCGCCTGCGTGGTTACGTCAAGGGCTGTCGTGGGTTCGTCTGCTATCAGCACGGTCGGCTCAAGGGCCAGCGCCATCGCGATCATGACCCGCTGGCGTTGACCACCGGAAAGCCGGAAGGGATACTGGTGGTACATCAATTCCGGATCCGGCAGGCCCACTTCAGTCAACAATTGGAGGGCGCGGTCACGGCGCGAGGCCTTGTTGCCCACACCATGGGCCGCCATCACTTCAGTAACCTGCTCGCCCACCGTCATCAGCGGGTTGAGCGCCGAAAGCGGATCCTGAAAGATCATGGACACGACGCGGCCGCGCAGCTGGCGCAGCTTCTTTATCGGCGCGCCGACTATGGTCGTTCCATCGAGATTGATGGCACCCGATGAGACCGGAATAATCTTGGGCAAGAGACCCATGATGGTGTTTGCGGTTACAGACTTGCCCGATCCAGACTCGCCGATGATGCAAAGGATCTGGCCACGCTTCAGGTCGAAGGATACATTTTCGACGGCATGAGCCCGTTCCATGCCTTTTGGCAGGTCGACTGTCAGGGCACGCACCGAAAGCGCTGCGTCGCCTGCTGTAACAGCTTCAGTCGCCATCGATATATCTCCTTTTCTACGCAGCTTCTTGATTGAGTTTTCGTCGCTGCCTAACGCGTGCTGCTCATTGCCTCTCGAGCGGTGCACAGCTTATTCTAGGATCTCATTTGCAACCAATCGGCTTTGGTTCTGTGACTAATATAAGATTGGTCTTGCCATTGGTGTCAATATAGATCAAATTGGTTTCGCAAAATATTTGTTGGAGGTCATATGAGCGTGGTGTTGAAAGACTTCATTGAAGCGGAAGGTCTGGAACCAGGTGATCGACTCCCCCCGGAGCGCGACCTGGCGCTGAAACTCGGGCTGCCGCGTACCGCCCTTAGGAGGATGCTCAGTTCGCTGGAGAAGGAAGGCCGCCTTATCAGGCACGTCGGCAGAGGCACCTTTATCGCTGGCAGCGGTGTGAGCTCGAGCGCCCTTCGCCCGCCGGCTACCTATGAAGGAGACACATTCCGCACCTATCCGGCGGAAGTCTTTGAGGCTCGGCTGATCCTAGAACCCAAGATCGCGGCATTGGCAGCATTACGCGCGACCAGGCAGGAAGTCGAAGAAATGCAGAAATCAATCGCCCGGGGCAATGCGTCGGAATCTATGGGCGAGTTCGAGAAGTGGGACGCCGTTTTTCATCGCATCATCGTCCAATCCGCGCGCAACGGTCTTCTTGCCTCCCTCTATGAAGGCATACACGCAGTACGGGCGGGAAACCTCTGGGGGAAGATGAAAGAACAATCGCTGACCTCAGAGCGCATGACGGCCTATATCGTCAGCCATCAGGCTATCCTGGACGCAATCAAGGATCGTGACAGCAGAGAGGCCGAGCGAACGATGTACGACCACATCATTGAAGCCAGAACCAACATACTCGGACCTAGCATTTGAGAGATTGGTCTGAGCAATTGGTCTCCAGGCGTGTTCTCACGTGTCCCGCCGTGACCGTCTCGGATGCGTTCTCGCCATTTGATGCAGAGGTCGGCGCCGAAGTGTTGCCAAATTGCGCGCTTCAGGGAGCAACCTGTCGCCGAAGCCAGGAGAGGAAGGTTCGTTTTCTGGCATCGTCTTCGAAAGGAAGTCGGCTCAACAGGATGTAGCTGTAGCCGTTGCCGGAAAACCCGTGGGGAGCCACCAGTTGCCCGCTTTCCACAGCGTCGGCGACGAGCGGCTCTGGGCCGATCGCAGCACCCAGCCCAGCGATTGCCGCCTCGATACTCAGATAGAAATGCTCGAAGACCTGGCTGCCGGGTGGGTTTGGATCTGCGAGTTGGTTGTCGGAGATGTACCGCGTCCACGCATCTCGACGGGTGGCCGAATGAATGCGAGGCAAGCAGAGGATTTCATCTCTGCCGGAAGCTAACAGCCTTGGCGCGCACACGGGGCCGACGCGTTCTTCGACTACCGTTTCCACAAACAGTTCCGGCGGCCAGCTGAAATCGCTTCTCCGTAGCGCCAGATCTATATGACTTCTGTCGAAGTTCACAGGGCCACCGGCGGCAAAGACGTGAACCTCAATCTCAGGATGAAGTGCGTTAAACAACGGAAGGCGCGGAATCAGCCAGCGCTGCGTGAATGTCGGTTCACATGAAAGTACAAGGGGTGCCGAGCCGCCACCCTTGATTTCGTCGCAACACTTGCTGATCTGGCGAAACACTTCGCTCATCGTCATTAGCAGACGCCGCCCTGGATCGGTCAGAAAAACGGCCCTGTTTCTTCGTTCAAAAAGGGCCACTCCCAAGTCGTCCTCAAGCAAGCGGATTTGTTTGCTGACGGCGCTGTGTGTAACGAACAATTCATCGCCGGCACGCCCGAAATTCAAATGCCGTGCAGCTGCTTCAAACACTCTGAGCGCGGATAAAGATGGGAATCGTGCGGCCATATCTGTGAGTTAAAGTGACGGATTTCAGTCAGAATTGATCGTTTTTCCGGCAAAAGCAATAGCGCTAGTATCTCCTCGTCACACGAAAACCGATAGGACGGCGACTTTGAAGGTAGGAATTCTGGCCGATGATCTGACAAGTGCAACGGATGGCGCCGCACCATTCGTGAGTATGGGGCACAGATGCCTTGTCTTCACCGATTACCGGCGATCATCGCCGGAAGATGTGGCGATCATCTCTATTAACAAGGCAAGCCGGGCCGCATCCGTGAAGGACGCTGTCGATCGGGCGACACAGGCGGCAAAAAGCGTGGCATCCGCAGAAATTCTTTACAATACTGTTGATTCCACCATTCGCGGCCACGTTGGAGCTGAGATAGAAGCCGCGCTCGCGGCGTCTGGCCGGACCATCGCAGTTGTCGCTCCAGCTTTCCCTGCAGGCGGACGCACTACTAAAGGAGGGCGTCAGCTTCTTCATGGCGTGCCGTTGGAGGAAACCGAGTTTGCAAAGGACCCGCTCCACCCCATAGCGGACTCGCACCTTCGGTATCTGTTTCGAGATATCCCGCAGGCTGAGATCCGTCACCTTGGGCTTGCGGAACTCCGTGTATTGAAGGCCGGCGAACTGACCGCGGATCACCGGAAGTTGTTGATCGCCGATGCAACAACGCAGGAAGATCTGGCTCGGCTGGTGAAATCGGCGGCGGATCCGAAGTCCATCCTTTGGTGCGGTTCTCCAGGACTGGCAATCGCATTGGCAGACTATGTGGGTCGCGCCGATGACCCCACACTGTTGCCCCTCGCGGCGGCGATCAATCTCTTCGTCGTTGGCAGCGTCAATCCCCTGAGCCGCGAGCAATGCTCACGGCTGATGAGCACTGGCACCGTCCGGCAGATCATCATCGACGCAGAGGTGGCGTCTCGCTCGGCCGACCTCGCAGCCGAAAACGCCGCTGCCCAATACAGACAATCCGGAACCAGCGGTGACGTTATTCTAACCACGTCGCACCATGCTACCTCCGCCGCTCCTCGGTCCATCGCGATCGCTCTTGGCAAGGCTGTCCGCGCGATTATGGAGCATTATCCGGTGACCGGACTCTTCCTGACTGGCGGTGACACCGCCGAATCCGTTCTGAAGGAACTCGAGATCGGCTCTCTCAATCTCCTCGGCGAGGTCGATCCGGGCATCCCGGTGGGCCGCACGAACGGCCCCCATCCTGTTCACATCATCACAAAGGCGGGCGGCTTCGGCTCGTCCAATATCCTGCTGAATTCAGCCGAGTTGCTTCGGGGCCTCTGGCTTGGAGATAAGAAATGAAAAAACCTGCTGGCATAACGATGGGCGATCCCTGTGGAATCGGCCCGGAAATCATCGCGCGCGTTTTCGCGGACGGACTGCCGGAGCAGGCGGTGGTGATCGGCGACGCAAAGGTGATGGAACGCGCGGTTCGGGCCTTGGCTCTTCCTCTCCAAGTGCAGCCCATCGCGTCGGTCGATGAGGCGGTCCCCGACGCGACGCTCATGCCCGTACTCAATATCTCGGATCTGCCGGACGATATGCCGATCGGTCAGGTGGACGCTCGCGCCGGGCGCGCAAGCTACGACTATGTCGTGCGAGCGATCGACGAAGCGCTGGCAGGGAACATCGGAGCAATCGTGACCGCTCCGATCAACAAGGAAGCAATGAAGAAGGCCGGGCTCAATTATCCCGGCCACACCGAAATCCTCGCCGAACGGTCGGGGACCGACAAGTTTGCGATGATGCTGGCCAACGACGAGTTGCGTGTCATTCTTGTGACGATCCACGTGTCGTTGCGCGACGCAATCGACTTGGTGACGCAGGATTCGGTGTTCAGAACGATCGAATTGGCGCACAAGGCAGGCAAGGCTTATGGCATCGCCTCGCCCCGCGTTGCGGTCGCCGGCCTCAATCCCCATGCCGGTGAAAACGGCATGTTCGGGCGTGAAGATCTCGACATCATCGCGCCGGCGATCAGGCGCGCTCAGGAATGTGGAATAAACGCTTCCGGCCCGTGGCCCGCAGACACGATTTTCATGCGGGCCCGCAAGGGCGAGTTCGACATCGTCGTTGCACAATACCACGATCAGGGGCTCATTCCGGTCAAGTATTTCGGCATCGACAAAGGCGTCAACGTCACCATCGGCTTGCCCTTCATCCGTACCAGCGTCGATCACGGCACCGCATTCGATATCGCGGGCCGGGGCACGGCCGACCATTCCTCTCTTCGCTATGCCTTCGATCAGGCCCTGCTTCTCAACGCAATTTAGGAGCGCTTTCGATGCCCCAGACTCCCGACTTCATTTTCATGCTGACCAATCAGGATCGGACCGTTGCCGACGCGGCCGAGCGCCTCAAGGATGTGCTTGCCGCAGGCATCAGACATGTGGGATTCAAGGATATCGGCCTACCGTTCGATGAACTTTTGGGCCTTGCTTCTGCGATCAAGAAGGCGGGCGCGACGCTCTATTTGGAAGTTGTCAGCCTCGACGAGGAGAGTGAGCGCCGGTCCGCGCAGGCCGCCGTTGACCTTGGCGTCGACATTCTGATGGGTGGAACCCGACCGAATGTCGTTTTGCCAATTATCGCTGGGAGGAACATCCAGTACTATCCCTTCCCCGGCAAGATCGTGGGACATCCGAGCAGGCTCGAAGGGACGATCGAAACAATTGTGGAAAGTGCCCGGCAATTGACGGCGATCCAGGGTGTGAGCGGTCTCGATCTGCTCGCCTATCGCTTCAACGGCGATGTCGAAGCGTTGATGACGTGCGTGTGCGAAGCGGTCGAAAAGCCTGTCGTCGTTGCCGGATCGATCGACAGTCCTGAAAGGATGGCGGCCGTCGTACGATCCGGAGCCGCAGGTTTTACCATCGGCACGGCGGCTTTCAATGGGGCGTTCTCAGGCAGTTCCAATCTGCGGTTGGAGGTCGAGAAGGAGATCGACGTGCTCACGCGGATTCAGGCTGACGCGGGTGATATCACGCTGTCACCATTAATAGCCTGCTGAATCGAACCTTCACCGACCATTAATTGCAATCTTTACGGTTTAGCGCCAAGGTGAATTTCGAATTTGGAGATTAGATAGATGGATCTAACGACGTTCGACCCCTCCACTCGCTTAGCGGCCACGACCACCCTCGAGACGCTGGAAACGCCCTGTCTGGTTCTCGACGCGGAGCGGATGGACCGGAATATCACCCGTCTCCGAAACCGGCTCGATGGCATGGGCGTGTCGCTTCGACCGCATCTGAAAACCGCGAAGTCTATCGACGTGGCCCGGCGGGTCATGAGTGCGCCCGAGGGACCGGCGACGGTTTCCACGCTAAAGGAAGCCGAGAAATTCGCGGCCGATGGGGTTCGCGACATGATCTATGCGGTCGGCATCGCGCCGGCAAAGCTTGCACGTGTCGTTGAGCTGCGCTCCAAGGGCGTCGATCTCGTGGTCGTACTGGATACCCTCGAGCAGGCGCAGGCGGTTGCCGCGGCGTCCCGAGACGCCGGAAAGCGGATCCCAGCCATGATCGAGATCGACTGCGATGGCCATCGCTCGGGTGTGGTGGCCGCCAATCATGCTCAGTTGCTGGAGATCGGAAAGATCCTGGCGGCAGGGGCTGAGCTGCGTGGCGTTCTGACCCATGCTGGGGATAGCTATAAGGGTGGGGGCGTCGCGGAGCAGAAGCGTTATGCGGAAGCGGAGCGCTTGGCCGTTGTTGATGCCGGGCGTCTTCTGCGCGATGCGGGTCTGCCGTGCCCGGTCGTCAGTGTCGGTTCGACGCCAACGGCCCACCACGCGAAGGACCTTACTGGAGTGACCGAAGTCCGCGCCGGCGTGTTCGTGTTCTTCGATCTGGTAATGGCAGGCATCGGCATTTGCCAAGTCGACGACATCGCGCTCAGCGTTCTGGCGACGGTAATCGGCCATCAGCGCGAAAAGGGTTGGATCATCACCGATGGCGGATGGATGTCGCTGTCGCGTGACCGTGGCACCGGCAAGCAGGCCGTCGATCAGGGATACGGCCTCGTCTGCGACCTCGAGGGCAACGCCTATCTCGACATCATTGTTGCCGATGCAAATCAGGAGCATGGAATTATAGCCGTGCGACCCGGGTCGGACGCTCGCCTGCCTGACCTGGCGGTCGGAGACAGGGTGCGGATCCTGCCGAACCATGCTTGCGCAACCGCAGCACAGCACTCAGTCTATCATGTTGTCCGCGGTGGCTCGCATGCAGTTGAGACCTGCTGGCCGCGCTTCGGAGGCTGGTGATGTCGGACGTCGTGACCATCTATACCGACCTCGCGCCCCGCCCTGCGGGTCATTATGTCCAGGCCAAACTGGCGGGCGAGCATCTATATATATCAGGGCAGCTCCCGATTCGGCCGGATGGGGCGCCGCTTCCCGACAATGAGTTCGAGACGCAGGCGGGGCAGGCTATCGAGAATATGCTGACGGTTCTCGAAGCCGCAGGCGGCAGCCCGGACAATCTCGTCAGGGTGACGGCCTACATCGTTGGCGTCAGCAACTGGCCGCGCTTCAACCAGGTTTATGCCGCGCGGCTGGGAGAGGCGCGCCCGGCGCGCACTGTGGTTCCGGTGCCCGAACTGCACTACGGCTATCTCGTCGAGATCGACGCGGTCGCCGTTCTCGCGCGAGACGCTCCGGCGCGGCAGACAGAAAACAGCTCCGACTAATCAATTCAGGTCAGCCACGATGTCACCATTCCTCAAACGCATACAGAGCGATCAAGAGCTTCCAGCGAAGGCCGACGTCGTCGTCATCGGCGGCGGCATTATCGGCGCATCGGCGGCATTTTTTCTCGCAGAGCGGGGGCTCTCCGTTGCCTTGATTGAAAAGGGATATGTCGGGGGTGAGCAGTCAAGCCGAAACTGGGGCTGGTGCCGGCGGCAGAACCGCGATGAGCGCGAACTGCCGCTCTCGGGGGTTTCCATGCAGGCGTGGGACCAATTTGCTGCGAAAATCGACGAAGACGTCGGCTTCCGCCAATGCGGCCTGTTCTATGCAACAGATAACCCGCAGCAGCTGGCGGAATGGGAACAATGGCTTGATCTTGCCCGGCAATTCAACGTCAATACGAAGATGCTGACTGCCCAGGAGGCGCATGACAGAATTCCCGCGCAAGGCCGCCGGTGGCTTGGCGGCGTCCATTCCGTCGATGATGGGAAGGGCGAGCCGGCCATTGCGGCGCCGACGATCGCGAATGGTGCCCGGAAGTTCGGAGCGACGATCCACCAGGAATGCGCTGCGAGAGGCCTCGATATTGTCAATGGTGCAGTTGCGGGCGTCATCACGGAAAAAGGTATCATCAGATCGCAGGCCGTTCTGAACGCCGGCGGTGCGTGGGCCTCCCTGTTCTGTCGCCAGTACGGCGTACAGTTCCCGCAGGCAAGCGTGCGCCAAACCGCAATTCGTACACGCCCTACAACGAGTCTCGGCGAGGCGATTTATACACCGGAGTGCTCGCTGACCCGCAGGCTGGATGGCAGTTACACGCTTGCGATCAGCGGCAGGGCGACCTTGGATATCACGCCGCAAGGCCTCCGCTATGCGCGCTGGTTCATGCCGATGTTTCTGAAGCGACTGAAAGCGGTCCAGATCGGCATTGGGAGATCGATGTTTCACGGACCGGAAGCCTTCGCCCGCTGGAACGAGAATGGGGTTTCGCCGTTCGAGCGAATGCGCGTTCTCGATCCAAGACCGAGCCGCAGGACGATCACGGCTATTCTGAAAGGCGTCACCGAACAGTTCCCGGCGCTAAGGGGCATTGAGATCGCCGACAGCTGGGGCGCCTATGTGGATTGCACACCGGACGCGGTACCCGTCATCTCGGCGTCCGATCATGTGAAAGGGCTTTATTTGGCCGCGGGCGGTTCCGGCCATGGCTTCGGCATTGGCCCGGGCATCGGCCGCCTGGCAGCCGACCTGGTTGCGAACGATAGGCCTTGCGTCGATCCCGCGCCCTTTCGGCTGTCGCGCTTCTTTGACGGTTCCACAGTGAAGGTAGGCGGTCTCTGACCGTGCGGGAAGGCCAGTGCAGGACAGATTTTCCTAGCCGACGCTGTCCAGCGTCTTGCAATATATGCCGACCAGCAGCAGGAACCAGGGGGTTCCGAAGTGCCCCGGGACAGCTGGCCACGCCTGAGGGAGGAGTTTGCGAAAGGCCGTGCTTGTTTCCTTCGAACGATAAGAAGGAGGCGAACGGAGCGCCCCCTCTCATCATAGCAACAGCGCCTGAGCCCTGTTTTCAAGCACGCTTGAGGGCTGGCTCCAGGCCAACGGCGGCGGCTAGCCCACCGATGTCCTTGATCTCGGTGTATTCGTAAAAAGGATTGGCCGGCTCATGGCCGCGGTTGACCCAGACCTTGCTCTTGATGCCCAGGTCATAGGCAGTCATCAGGTCGTAGCGGAAGGATGAGGACACATGAGTGATGTCTTCCGGTCCGCAGCCGAGCTTGTCGAGCATGTATTCGAAGCCCTTCATCAGAGGTTTGTATGCCCCGACTTCTTCTGCCGTGATTACCATATGGACGGGTGCGCCCAGTTTTTCCACGTTCGACATGATCAGGCTTTTCATGGAGTTCGACAAGATGACCAGCGGAATTTCCTTGGCCACTTTGGACAGGCCAGCCGGAACGTCCGGGTGCGGACCCCAGGTTGGCACCTCATCATAAATCCGTTGCGCGTCTTCGGGTTTGAACGGGATACCGATACGTTTGCAACTGCGTTCGATTGAATTGTGAACCACTTCGACGAACGGTTTCCATGGGCCCAGCACCTCGTCAAGGCGATAGCCCCTGAAAGCCTCGATGAAGGCTGACATCGCTTCAGGGGAGAGGCGCTCGCCGTAGACGCGTCGCGCTGCGCCGGCCATGTCGAAATTGGTGAGCGTGCCGTAGCAGTCGAAGGTCACGTACTTCGGTCGAAATTCAGTCATCGCATGTATTCCTTCCAATTTTCATGGCACGGTGTGCCTATCCAAGGTCATGTGGCGGGCATGCCGCCTGTCTAAGAGGTCGCGGTCCCGACGGACCCCCAATGCGGACGCGGCAGGTACCTTTGCGAATCTGGTCAATTTCCTTTGCCTTTTCAGAAACCTGGCCAATCCACTAAAGCGGATCAATCCGACGTGTTCGCTGCATTCCGACCAGTGGGAGCACACTGGCATAACTTTCGGACAATAGCAACTGATTGTCCAACAATTTTTGGACCATCGGCTCTGAAATTTCCCGGCGACGTGTGCGCCTCGCCACTAAAACTGCCATCAGCAGCTACCTATTGCATTGAATAGACAATGCTTTTCTTCTTAGCCAAGCTTGAAGTCATCAAAAAAGCTGAAATTGATCCCATCCGTCATCGAAATAAATTGTTGTACAAAAATTGAAGTATGACATACTGAGGTCATCGAAACTGCCCTTCCGAGGCAGGACGGGAATGAGTTTGAAGATGGGTTACAAGCATCAATGCGGGCCAGCCCGCGTCCCTGAGCTTTCCGAGGCGTGCCATACCGTGGGCACTGCAGAAGCCGAACGAATTGCCGAGCGACTATATGGCACGCGCGGCTCGGCAACGCGCTTTGAAACAGAAAAGGACGACACGTTCCTCCTCGACTGCGCCGCCCAGGGGAAGTTTGTATTGAAGATCGCTCATCCTTCGGAGCGGATCGAGGAACTCGATTTCCAGGTGTCGCTGATGCGTCATCTGGAGCAGCGAGCCCCTGATCTACCAATCCCCCGCACATTTCGCGATGTCGACGGGGCGGAGTTGCCGATTGTCACTACGAGTGGCGGCGAGCGGCGAGTCGTGCGTCTTATTACCTTCCTTGCCGGCACCCCGCTCGACCGGACATCTTGCACAGCTCCACAGCGTGAACGGATCGGCGAAATCCTGGCAAAACTGCGTCATTCCATGGCCGATTTCTCGCACCCCGCCGACGGCCGGACGGTGGCATGGGACGTCATCCATCTGCTCGACCTGACCGATCTGCTGAGTTTCATCCCTGAGGGCGGCAAGCGGGCCTGGACCGTCCGTGCACTCGAGCGGTTTGCCGAAATCAAGCCGAAGCTCGATCTGTGCCGGCGGCAAGTACTCCACAACGACTTCAATACGTCGAACCTGGTCGTCGATCACACCAATCCACAGTTCCTGACCGGCGTCATCGACTTCGGCGATGCGGTTCGTACCGCCATCGCCGTCGATGTCTCTACGGCGTTGATGAACCAGATGCCAAAAACGTTCGACCATGGGAACCGGCGAGACCTGTTCGACGAAGCGCGCGACGTTCTGCGCGGTTATCTCCGCCATGCCGAACTGACGGATGAGGAGCTCCGGCTCATTCCCTTCCTGTCGATGGGACGTCTTGCGGTTCGTGCGCTGCTGACATGCTGGCGCGCAGAGATATTCCCCGAGAATGGCCGCTATATCCTGCGCAATACAGAAGCCGGCTGGGCCCACCTCGAGTGGTTTCACTCAATTTCGACCGCAGAGATTTGCGATCTTCTGGCACGATAGGAACAACAATGTCCAAACCAGCGACTACCCTGCCCAAGGGCTTCCGTGGCGACATGCCAAACGGCTTCAACCCTCAGGACACGTCTCATCTCACAAGTGAAGATCTGGCGCATGTCGCCAGGCGGCAAAGGCTGCTCGGGCCTGCTTATCGGCTCTTCTACAAGTCGCCAGTTGAGATCTGCCGTGCGAAGGGCGTCTTCCTCTATGACAAGCACGGTAACGAATATCTTGATGCCTACAACAACGTGGTTTCGCTGGGTCACTCTCATCCGCGTGTCGTCGAGGCGATCCAGAAGCAGCTCGAGGTACTCTGTACCCACACGCGTTACATGCAGGAGCCGCTGCTGGACTATGCCGAAGCCCTGATCAATACGTTCGGTGGCGAACTCGGCCGGACCGGATGCGCGATGTTCACATGCACGGGCTCGGAAGCCAACGATCTCGCCTTGCGGATTGCACGCTACCACACACGCAAAACCGGCGTCATCGTCACGGCGGAAGCCTATCACGGCAACAGCGGTGCGGTGGCGGCAATCTCGCCGTCGCTCGGCAGGAAGTCGGCTTTGGATCCCTATCTTCGCACGGTTGCCGCGCCGGATTCCTATCGCCTGCCCGTCGAGGAAATCGGCCGGCGGATGGCGGAGGATGTCGCACGGCAGATCGCCGACATGGAGCGACATGGCGGCGGACTAGCGGCCTTCATCGCAGATTCCGTCTTCTCCTCCGATGGTCTCTACGTCGATCCGACGGACGTATTGGCGCCGGTGGCGGAAGTTGTGCGCAAGGCTGGCGGCCTGTTCATTGCCGACGAGGTGCAATCCGGATTCGGGCGGACCGGCACCCATCTTTGGGGCCACAACCGTCACAAAGTCGATCCGGATATCGTCACAATGGGCAAACCCATGGGCAACGGCTATCCCGTTGCCGGCGTGGTGCTGCGGCCCGAACTCGTTGCCGAATTCGGATCCAGCATGCGCTACTTCAATACGTTTGGCGGCAACTCCGTCGCTATCGCCGCAGCAAGAGCCGTGCTCGACACGATTCTCGAGGAAGGCCTGTTGGACAATGCCGTCAAGGTCGGCGGCGAAATTCTCGACGGCCTCCGGAGTCTGCAGAAAAAATACGAATTTGTCGGCGATGTTCGTGGGGCCGGCCTCTATTTCGCCGTTGAACTCATTACGGACAGAGACCGGAAAACACCCGACATGGACCGAGCGCTTGCGGCGGTCAATGCCCTGCGCGACAGGCGCATCCTTATTTCCGCGACGGGAGCGGACGCACATATCCTGAAGATCAGGCCCCCGCTCATCTTCACATCGGCCAACGCGGCGCGTTTGCTCGAAGGCGTCGACGAGGCGCTTCGGTGCGTGCAGATCTAGGAGCCGCCAGCATGCAGCGCAGAGGTACGATGTCATCTCCCTTGCCCTGCGCCGCCGCATGTGGCGTAGGTATACGACATAAACAACGAGCAAAGCCAAAGCCATGCCGTCGCTGCCCGCCAAGAACCGAGCCGAAGATCCAGAGATGAACGTCGAGCCGCCCAGCAGCGCAGTGGAGGTCCTGACTCACGCCTTGCGACGGCGAATCTTGTCAGGGGACTTCCAACCGGGCGAGTTCCTACGCGACGTGAAGATGTGCGAAGAGCATTCGACCTCGCGGCACACATTCCGTACAGCAGCCCAGGTGCTCGTCACGCAAGGTCTGTTGCGTCAGATACCGAACCGGGGCTTTGTGGTGCCCGAATTCGGGCCAGACGATATTGTCGATATCACGCGGGTGCGCGGCGCCATTGAGGGCGAGGCCATACGTCTGATCGTGCTGACCGGCATTATCCCCTCTCAGGCGCTGGAGGCGGTCGATGTCATGCACAGGTCGACGCTGTCCTCCGACAGATCCTTGCTGGTTGCTGCGGACCGCGACTTCCACCGGGCGATCATCGCCTCCAGCGGTAGCCCTCGGCTCAAGCGGACCTACTCGGACCTTGAGGGCGAGATCGAGCTTCTTCTCGCACAGCGGCAGGATTTCTACTCCACCGCTGAAGAAATGGCGGAAGAACACGAGCGGCTCATCAACAGCTTGAGGAGCCGTCACTACGATACGGCGCGGGATGCATTCCAGGAGCATTGGGAAGATCTCCAGATCAAATTGCTCGATCAACGCTGACCAGCGCTCCCTGGGAATGTGACGTTTCGGAAAAGACCGCCTCTCGGGCGGCGCTGAGGATGCCGGCGACGCGGGTTCGACGCCAATCGCATGCCCGGTAACGGTCGCCGGCAGTCAACTTGAGCCACGGATCCCTACTCCCGACGTAGGCGGCTCAGCCACTACCCGGGAGGTTACCGAGGCCGTCTGCGACGCGATCCACTCTTCGATTTTCTAGAGACACGTGGCCGACGATGACTTGGAACGATCACAAAGCAAGGAAGCCATTTCGCCGGCGCCATCCTCATCAGTTGGAATTAGCCAATGAAACTTGATCGGATTGACGTCAAGATACTGAACGCACTGCAGACGAATGGCCGGATGACGAATGTCGAGCTTTCGGAAATGGTCAACCTCTCGCCAAGTCCCTGTTTGTTGCGGGTAAGAAAGCTGGAGGCGATGGGCTATATTCAGGGCTACTCTGCGCAGATCAATATCGCAAAACTGGGTCAGACGCTGACGGTGTTCACCGAAATCACGCTGAAAAACCACCGTCAACGGGACTTCGCGAGATTTATCAGCGCTATCGAGAAGGTCGATCAGGTTATCGAGTGCCATTTGGTTTCGGGAGGCTACGACTATCTCGTAAAATTTGTCACCACCGGAATCGACGAGTACCAGACGATCATTGAACAGCTCCTCGATTTGGAAATCGGCATTGACAAGTACTTCACCTTCGTCGTCCTGAAATCGCCCCTGATCAAAGTGCATTTGCCGCTTGAAAGCATGCTCCAGTGTACCAGACCTCGACAGCCGGCATCTCGTGCCGCTGGAATGATGAGAGACCACAACTGAAGAACAGGCTATGGGTGCCCATCATTTCAAAGCGGCGGAGCCGTGGATGTTACGAGAGCGGGAGCGCCATGCTCAAGGCTAGAAAGGGAAAACGCCAATGCAGATTCAGATCCGGCCAGCCCTCCGAGCGCTGCGGCAATGCTGTGGAGGACAGCCAGCATTGCATCTAAGGAGCCGCCCGTCAGAATGGTCGTACCTGTTGACACGCAGCATAAACGTAAAGGGACGATGAAAAAGCGTTTGCGGCTCTTGTTTCGCGGGAATTCGGATAATCGACCTTGCCGGAATATTCAGTGCATCTTCGTGATCGCCACGCGCGCGGACGCCTTTGCGGCGAGACGCTTTTTGCCTGTGGCAGTCACATCTGTCCAATGTCGCCGCATCGCACTTCGGATTTTCTGTCAGCCAATAGCTTGGCTCGCAAGGCAGAAGATTTGGACGGCCGGTGTTTCTGATCGACCCGCCGCACCGCGAACCATCGCAACGACGCTACCCTCCTTAGGCAGCCCCCAATCCGCAAGCGATGACGAAAGGCCGGTCTGTTCAGGGATATCGACTCTTACAATGCGACCTTCCTTGCCCGAGAGGATGAAGGCAAGCAAGTCCCTCGCCTGTTCCGGGCTTTCCGCAACGACGGGCCCGACGACTTCACCCTTTCCGAACAACCGGGTTGCCGCAAATGCGACGATACGATCACCTTTCCGGATGGCGGCGAAACTCCCCTCATTCGCTAGGACGTTGTATATCGCGTCACGGTCGGCCCCGAATGCCATACGATCGAGCGCTTTGATAGCCGGCAGCGCGCCAGGCCCGATCCACTCAACATTATGAGGAGCACCGACCTGACCGGCAATGCCTTGATGACGGAGGATTTGGTGGGTCGCGATGAATCCGAGTTTTTCATATAGAGGGAAGCCGTCAATCGTCGCCGTCAATCGGCATTCACGCTCACCAGCGAGTTCCAACACGGCGGTGGTCAATTTTCTTCCCACCCCCAGGCCTCGCTGGCTTTCATCGACAATAATCATGTTAATGGCAGAGCAGGTGTCGCCGAAGGGAGTCATGAGGGCGGTACCCACAACCCGGTCGCCGGCGAGCGCAACGCGTCCTTCGCTCAGAGACCGTATCATTTCCCAGTCTTCCCTCCTGTGCGCCCAACCCACTGCACGCGACAGCGCGAGGGCTCCGCCCACATGATGAGCCTCGAAGGGGGCAAGAATGATCGATTCCGTTTGCATGAGTTCATCCATTCGTAGGTCTCCTGCTCACCATTGATAAGAGCGAAGGATCTATGATGCCGCGGCGGAGAAGCGAGACTCCTGGCCGTACCGGACGACACGGATATACAAGCCGAGTAAAGAGCGACGGACAAACCGCCCATCAGGTTCAAATCTCGGCGACCGAAACGGCTTGCCTGCCGCCTCGCCCCGTCCCGCCTGCAGATGCGAAGATGAACGTTATGACGGCATCGTTTGCTCGAATGATCAGGTGACGGTGACGAAAATCTTCCGCACCGTCTCGATCGTCTTCCAGACCCCGACGTAGCCCGGCTTCATCACGAAGCTGTCGCCGGCTCGATAAATGACCGGGTCCTTGTCCTTCTCCGTCAGTTCGATCACACCGTGTATAAGATGGCAAAATTCGAACGTTTCGCCCTTGATGGAGTGCGTTTCACCGGGCGTCGCCTCGAAAACACCGGTATTGACCTTGCCGTCCTTGGCGGTGTCCTGCAGCCACGTCTTGAAAGCGGGGCTGCCCGAAATGAGGCGATCCGGCTCGGCAGTTCTATGCTTCGGCTCGAAGGATGGATCCGGGTCGATGGTTTTCAGTAGGGACATTCATCTCTCCTATTCTTGCTACATATACCTGCGTCATTGTTCCGTCTTCGGAGCCTCCCTGACCTCGGCACCTAATCGTCAACCAGTAACCGGCGGTGCTCGCAACGACCTACCAGGTGACGGCGATGTACTTCGTTTCCAGGTATTCGAGCATGCCGTGATGGCTGCCTTCGCGGCCGAGGCCACTCTGCTTCATGCCGCCGAACGGCGCCGCAGCGTCGGAAACGACACCGCGGTTAATCCCGACCATGCCGCTTTCCAGCCTGCCGGCGACCGCAAGCACACGCTTGAGGTCTCGGCTGAAGATATAGGATACAAGCCCGTATTCGGTGTCGTTGGCCAGATCGACGACCTCGTCCTCGGTATCAAACACAATCACCGGCGCAACCGGACCGAAGATTTCTTCGCGAAGAATCTCGGCGTCCGGAGAGACATTGGCGAGAACGGTTGGCAAATAATAGAAACCCTCGCCGCTCAACCTGCTACCGCCTGTCACCAGCTGGGCTCCCTTGGCTATCGCATCGTCTACCAGGCGCTCCACCTTGACGACCGCGGCATCGGTGATCAGTGGTCCAAGCTGCGTATCTGGTGCCAGCCCCGGCCCGACGTTGAGCGCTGCCATCTCCTCCGCGAAGCGGCGTATGAAGTCAGCAGAAATTCCTTTTTGGACGTAGAAGCGGTTTGCGGCCGTGCAAGCCTCACCGCCGTTGCGCATCTTTGCAACCATTGCGCCGGCGACCGCCGTTTCCAGGTCGGCATCGTCGAATACGATGAAAGGCGCGTTGCCGCCCAATTCCATTGAGCAACTGACGACCTGGTCCGCGGCCTCGCGCAACAGTATCCTGCCAACGCCGGTCGAGCCGGTGAACGACAGCTTCCGGACCCTCTTGTCGTGCAGCATTGCACTAACCACAGGTCCAGCCTTTTTCGTCGGAACTATATTGACCACTCCGGCGGGAACACCTGCCTGCCGCATCAGTTCTCCAATGGCGAGCGCGGTCAGAGGCGTCTCGGCTGCCGGCTTCAGGATGCAAGTGCAGCCTGCAGCCAATGCCGGCGCAATTTTTCGGGTCGCCATCGCTGCCGGGAAATTCCAAGGCGTTACCAATACGGCGATACCAATCGGCTCATGGCTGACGATGATCTGGTTTGCGCCCGAAGGTGCTGATCCAAATTCTCCGGGAGCCCTCACAGCCTCCTCGGCATACCAGCGGAAAAACTCGGCCGCATAGGCGACCTCCGATCTCGCGTCGGGAAGCGCCTTGCCGTTTTCCACCGTGATCAGTTGCGCCAACCACTCTGCTTGTTCGAGAAGGAGGTGAAAACACTTCATCAGGACATCTGCGCGCCGCCGCGGCGACGTTGCCTTCCAGACCGCAGCCGCCTTCTCTGCCGCGTCGACGGCCTCCATTGCATCCGGGATGTCGCCATCACAAACTGTGGCGATGGCTTCCGCAGTCGAAGGATCAATAACATCGAAGGTCCGGCCACCTTTTGCCGAAACCCATTCGCCGCCGATAAACAGTTGCGTGGGAGCTTCGCATGCTACAGCCGCCTGCGAAGGCGCACGGCTTGCTTCAAGTGTCGGAGTTGCTTTCACGTTCACCACCATTCGCTACCAATCAGGATCGTTGTGCGATCAATATAGAATTGGTTTAGCGATTGGTGTCAATATAGATCAAATTGGTCTCGCGGATTATTTTCAATCTTCCGAAATCCCGGTGCCCTGTAATCCGCGACTGCGCCATTTGCACGCGCTTGCGCTGACCGCCGGAAAGCTGATGCGGATTGCGGTGCTCGAAACCTTTTAGCCCAACTTGCGCGAGCCATCTCATCGACCGCTTGCGAGGTTCGGCAGCGCCGACACCCTTGAACATGGGACCGAGCTCCACGAGCTGATCGCGGTCTTCCACGGAAGCAATGCATCCTGCTGGAACAAGTAACCGATGTCGTTCGGGATCCCGCGCACCGGCTGACCATCGATGGAAACGATGCCACTAGCAGATTTCAGGAGGCCGGCGATCGCATTGAGTATGGTGCTCTTGCCGCATACGGTGCGTCCGACGATAGCAACTCGCCATCGGGGACACTGAGATTGACATCCTGGACAGCCACATACGCGCCGAAGGACATGGTGAGTGAGTCGATGGACACCATCGGCTTTGCCTGGCTGGGATTGTACGCCGGGGGTGCGGTTTTCTCCGGCCGCCGAAAGTTACCCGAAAATTGATGAGCGTATGGGCAGTAATCGCTGCCTTAAGCTCTCGTGCCGCCTACTGTCACCTGCTTACCGTCGCCACCGGTGGTGTCTCCCTGCCACCTACGGCATCTCTACCAGACCCCGCCTACAATATCGGCGCTTCTCCAGGTAAATATGGGAAGCGCCCCTGCCTTGGCAGTCTTTCCGCCAGTTCCGACCGCCCATCCGGTCTGCACGCAATCCTGCTCCACGTCAGAGCGGCGCAGTCATTGGGCTATGACGGCGAAAGGGCTGTTTGGTGCGGCAGTGACGCTTGTTATTCTGACGATCAATTGTGGATCGATGACGTCTCTCATGTCCGGCCCTCAGTGATCTCGCGCACCGCTGCGATTGCCTCGTCAACGGCGACACGATTGACGTCGAGATGGGTGACCCAGCGCATTCGCCCACCGGGCCAGAAACTCGCCGCGATGCCGAGTTCACGTAGCGCCTCGGACAGCCGGGCCGCCAGATCGGGCGAGAGCTCGACAAAGACCACGTTTGATTGCGGCGGAGTCACCTTCAGCCCCTCAATCTCCGCAAATGCTTGCGCGAGCACCCGAGCATTGGCGTGGTCCTCGACCAGCCGGTCGACGTGATGGTCAAGCGCGTACAGCCCAGCCGCTGCAATTATCCCTGCCTGCCGCATCCCGCCGCCGAGCATCTTGCGCCACCGGCGCGCACGGGCGATCAATGGGGCATCGCCGACCAGCACTGATCCGAGCGGCGCCCCCAGCCCCTTTGAAAGGCACAGCGACACGCTATCGAAGCCCTCTGCCAGGTACCCGACATCAACGCCGAGCGCCGCAGCCGCGTTGAACAGCCGCGCACCATCGAGATGGGTGGCGAGCTTCCGCTCCCGCGCAAATTCGACGACCTCGGCCAGATGATCGCGCGGCAGGACCCGCCCGGCGAACGTGTTCTCGATGCTGACCAGTCGCGTGATCGCAAAATGCGGATCATCGTCCTTCACCGCGGCGTGAAGCTCCTCGATGGGAATCGTGCCGTCGGCGCGCACCGGCAATGGCTGCGGCTGGACCGAGCCCAGCACCGCAGCGCCTCCGGCTTCCCACAGATAGGTGTGAGCTCCGTTTGCGCAGAGAAATTCCTCGCCGCGCTGGCAATGGCTCATGATCGCAGCGAGATTGGACATGGTGCCGGTTGGCACGAACAGTCCCGCTTCCTTGCCGAGCAGTGCTGCAAGTCGGGCCTCGAGCGCCTTGACCGTCGGGTCGTCGCCAAGGACATCGTCGCCCACCACGGCGGCAGCCATCGCCGCACGCATGCCACGGGTGGGACGAGTGACCGTATCAGAGCGGAAGTCCAGGCGGATAGCATTGGCTTGCATGATCGAGACCTTATCGGTTTGGCTGTATCGGCCATACTAGCGAAAGGATAGGCTCGGACTATCAATATAAACTGACGAATTTTGGTGATATAGGATCACCAATAATGCGATCTTTCGCGTTGAGTCATGGCGCCATATCAATGTGGTGTTGCAACTGCCTTTGACCACCACCTCCGACATCGAACTTTGGCTCGATCTTTCGCGGCCTGTCTCAAGCGGCTGCCGCGCCGTGACGTCACATATGATGCATCGAATTCAAAACATGCGGCAGCCCTCTTCGATGGAGACAGCGTGCGAACCGTTGCCGTCTGTCCTACTCTTCAGATTCGAGGAGCCGCGCTTTCAGGAGAGCGCCCGCCTCGACTGTTCCTCCTTAGTTCGAGACGGAAATTGATATGATTTCAAACATACCGGTGATAGTCTGTCACCAATGAAGCGTTCGGACATTCCATCCCTCGATGACCTGCGTGCCTTTGAGGTCGTTGCGCGCCTTGGTTCCGTGCGTGCGGCTGCGGCTGAGTTGAATTTGACGCACGGTGCTGTCAGCCGGCGCGTTTCGAAACTTTCCGAACACCTAAACATTCGTTTGCTGGAAGTTGATGGGCGTGGCCTAAGGCTGACGGGAGAGGGTTCACGGCTCGCGCAGGCGACGACAGACGCTTTGTCCCTCGTTTCGGCGGCGCTGGAGGATATCCGCAAGGTCGATCTGTCACCGCCGATCGTCGTTTCATGCGAACGATCCGTCGCCATGCGATGGCTGATCCCGCGCCTCTCGGAATTTCAGGATCGCCATCCCGAAATCGACTTTCATCTTTCTGTCGGTGGTGGAGGTTTCGATTTCGCGCGCGACCGTATTACCCTTGCGATCCGCAGGCTTGATTTCGCGATCGATGCGAATTGGCAGGTCGAACGGTTGATCGAGGAGGAAGTCGGTCCCGTCATGCATCCCGCCATGACGGATCGGTTTGCTGCCGGCGGTTATGTCGCGCTTGCTGCAAAGACCCGACCGGATGGATGGCAGAAGTGGTCCACCGCTCATCCGGACGCGCCAAAGCCGCGCTCGACTCGCGTTCTTGACCATCATTTCCTGATGGTGGAGGCCGCAGCCAGCGGTCTTGGTGTGGCCATGTGCCCAAAGATCATTGCCATTGACGATATCCGCAAAGGCCGCCTGACCGCACCATTCGGCTTTCAGCCTGATGGTTCACATTACGGCGTTATTCGTTCGGCACTGGCGAGGAGGACAGCTGGAATCGATCAGTTCGTGTCTTGGCTTCTCGCCACCATCCAAGAAGATTTTCATGCTGCGTCATGAGGTCGACGGCAAAGAGCCAACGACTGTCAACTTTCAAAGAACGTGCCGGCACTTCGTTCTTCTGCGCGCGCAAACGCCAGCGTGGCAATAATGGTATCCTGAACACCGGTGCCCGTAAGATCGGCTATGGTGATGTCTGAGGCACTTCTGCGGCCCGGTCTGGCGCCTGCAACGATCTGACCTAGTTCCGGAAAATCAGCATCGCTTGCGACGAGACCTGCGTCGATGGCATGGCGCAATTCACCCAGTCTTCGCGTTTGTTTGATGCTGTCAGCCACGTAAACATCTGCCGCTTTGATAGCAATGGGGTCAATCTCGTTCTTATGTTCTGCGTCCGAACCCATGGCGGTCAGGTGCTGTCCGGGTTCGAGCCACGTGGCGTCGACAATCGGTCGGTCGGCAGGTGTCGTCGTGACGACCATCTGTGACCCGGCGATCGCGCTTCGCGGATCCTCAAATGCGGAAATGGAAAGATTTTGTCTTGCTCCGAGCTGCTCAACAAGCGCTTGCGCCCGTCGATAATCACGCGCCCAAACGCGGATCTCTCGAATAGGTCTCACCAGCATGAGGGCCTCGAGTTGCAGCCTGGCCTGAACGCCCGCCCCGAAGACCGTTGCAATCGACGCGTCCTTCCGTGCCAGATGGTTTGCCGCGACAGCGCCGGCGGCCGCTGTGCGAACGTCGGTGAGATAGCCATTGTCCAGCAAGAGCGCCTGCACCAAGCCCGTTTTGCTCGACAGCAAGACCATCAGACCGTTAGTGCTCGGAAGTCCGATCTTCGGATTATCGAAGAAACCAGGGCTGACCTTAATGGCAAAGCTGCTCAAACCATGAATATAAGCCGTCTTCACATCGACTTCGCCTCTGCTGTCGGGCACGTCGAGGCGCAAAATCGGCGGCATCTGAACCGCGTTTTCCACGGCCAGTGCGCGGAAGGCGTTTTCAACGCAAGTCACCGCATCCATGTCGAGCGGAACGATGGTTCGAAGCTCTGACTCGGTCAATATTCTTATTTTCGGCATCAGCTTCCCTCACCAATTGTGTCGAGGCCGTTGGCCACCTTCATGTGCAACGCCATGTCGATGTTCCCACCTGAAAGAATGGCAACGATCGAGCATTCAACCTGCGCCAGTTTACCTGAGAGCAGCGCAGCAATGCCGACTGCGCCCGCCCCCTCGATTATCTCATGCTCATACGCATGGGCGTGACGTATGCCGGCGGCTATCTCGCGCTCGCTGACGAGCACCACGTCGTCGAGAAGGGTTTTGCACATCGGGTACGTCCAGGCATTGGCCAATCCGATGCCGCCTCCGAGCGAGTCGGCGAAACTTCGATGCTCTTCGACCTGGATCGGGTGCCCCGCATCGATGCTAGCCTTCATCGCCGCTCCCCTTTCCATAGTTATACCGACTACCTTGGCATCCGGGCGCACCGCCTTGACCGCCGACGCGACACCTGCTGCCAAACCGCCGCCGGACAGGGGAACGAGAACCGCGGCGACGTCAGGCATCGCCTCGACGATTTCAAGTCCGACGGTGCCTTGGCCGGCGATGATCCAGGGGTGATCAAAGGGCGGGATCATGCTGAGGCCCTCCTCCGCGACGAGACGATCAACCTCGACCTGCGCTTCATCTTGGGATGACCCGACGATCCGTACGCGAGCGCCGAGCCGGCGGATTTCGGACACCTTGTTTTCCGGCACGAGATGCGACATGCAAATGGTCGCTCGGGAGCCAATCGCGCCGGCGGCATACGAGAGCGCGCGTCCGTGATTGCCAGTGGAAGCCGCAACAACGCCTCTATCCCGCTCGGATTGGGTGAGCTGCAACACGGCATTGGTGGCTCCACGAAGCTTGAAGCTTCCGGTCAACTGGCGATGCTCCAGCTTCAGGCTGACTTGCGTCCCGGCCAGTTCGGACAGTGTCGCCGACATGACGACAGGCGTGATGCGGATGTGCTTGCTGATGCGCTCGCGCGCCTGCTCGATCGTTTCCAGACTAATCATGTCTGTTCACCTTAGCTCCGGCCTCTGCCAGTTGTTGCCTGCTGAGCGTAGCGCCAACGCAGGGACTTGATTGCAAGCGGACGGCACGAACTTTTTCGGTCCCTTGGCGGACTTGCACAAACAAGTATGACATCTGAACCTCAGCCCTTCAGGCGTCTGAGGAGCATCTTCCTGTCGTGCCGCGCATACATCGAGTAAACGATAGGAATGAACCAGGGTTTGCCGTTGAAGAATGGGACGGCCCTCGGAGCGGCATCGAAATCGAACGCAGAGCGCGATTGTTCCCCGTCACCGAGGATCTTGAACGCCGCCTTCTTGCCCAGCCATCTGGCCCATACGACACCGGAGCCGCAATAGCCGGTCGCATAGACTGTATTTCCGCGGGTGAACATGCGCGGGATCATGTCGCGGTTCATGGCCACAAAGCCGAACCAGCTGTGTGTAAGACCTATTCCTGCAAGTTCGGGAAAGAGCCGAGCAAGTTCGCTTTGCAGATGTGCAATCGGAGCAGCGGAGTCCCCTTCAGTCGTCCCGTCGCGTCCGCCGAACAAGATCCGAGATCCATCGTGCGACGGCCGATAATAGTAGCTGAGCTTACGCAGGTCGCCATACATCATGCGTGGCGGCATCAGCCGATCCATCACCTCCCTGTCGAGCGGCTCGGTTGCAATTATCCTGCTACGGACAGGAACAAGCCGGCGACGCAGCCACGGGTCGAAACCGTCGGTGTAGCCATCAGTGCAGACAAGAAGTTTTCTGGCGAAAACCTCTCCGCGCCGCGTTTGAATTCGCACGCCTCCGGCCTCGCTAGTCGATCCAATGACTGCGGTATTTTCATGTATTACTGCCGTCGACGAACTTACCAGATGGACCATGGCCGCAAGAAGCTTGGCCGGCTGCAGCCCACCGATATCTTTGCGCACAAGGCCGCCGACATAAAGGTCAGTTCCGATGAACTTCGGAACATCGGCCCTTTCCACCGGATATGCCTCGATGCCGAGATTCTGATGGAGAAAGTCTGCCCGACGACGGAGTTCGTCGGCTTGATCAACCGTCATGGCCCCGCTGAAGGCGCCAGACAGCGAGAAGTCACATTCGATATTCTCGTCTCTGAGGAAGCGCCAGAGATCCTCTCGCGCCGCCTTACCTTCCAGGAGAATGGCTTGCGCCCTCTCCTGCCCGAACCGCCTAACCAAATCCTTCCGCCCCGGGCGGATGCTTCCGCTGGCCATGCCCCCATTGCGGCCCGATGCCGCAACGCCAAGAGCCTGACGGTCGAACAGCTGGACATGCTTGCCGGCACGGGCAAGTTCGAGCGCTGCCGACAAACCCGTGTACCCTCCCCCAACGACCGCCACGTCGCATGTCTTCTCGACGTTCCGCGCTGGCAGGGAAGGAAATGTGCTGTCCTCCCACCAGTAGGGCGTGGATTTAATGGGATGCGCTTGAGCCTGGGCCATGAGAGCTTACGTTCCGGAAAGTTGATTTGAAGTGATTATGGCTTAGTCTCGGCAGACCCAAAGCTTGCGCGTCGTTTCGATCACCCTCCAGGTTCCGACGAAACCCGGATGCATGGCGAAGGCGTCGCCGGCAACGATGCGTCGCGGCTCACAGCCATCCTCAATCAGTTCGGACACACCCGACAGAATGACACAGAATTCGAAAGTTTCGCCCTTGATCGAGCGGTAGGCGCCGGGCGTCGCTTCCCAGACGCCGGAGCGAACGACGCCATCGGCGGTCTGCGCGATGTCCCAGGAGAGAAACTGCGGACTTCCCTCGACCAGCCTTTCAGGCGCGGGCTGGCCTTTACGCGGTTCAGGCAGGTTGCCGTAATCGACGAAAGTGAGTTTGGACATTGGAAGACCTTTCTTGGATCTGTTTATCGGACAAACGACAGGCGCCGTTCGAGGAGTTTTAAACCCGTCAGAACGACGATGTTGATGGTGAGATAGAACGCTGCGGTGACGATGAAGATGTCCATGATCGCGAAAGTCTCGCTCATGAGCCGCTTCGCATATCCGGTGATTTCCAGAACGGTGATCGTGGATGCGAGGCTGGATTCCTTCACGATGATCGCCGCCTCGCTGCTATAAGCGGGAAGTGCCAGGCGTACGGCAAGCGGGAACTTCACCCTCTTGAAGACGTGCCACGGGTGCATGCCACAGGCTTCTGCCGCTTCAATAAGTCCTTTCGGCAGGGAGAGGAAAGCCGTGCGGAAAATCTCCGCCGTGTAGGCACCGGTGTTGAGCACCACGGCAAGGATTGCAGCGTTCAGCCCATCTCCGATCATCCACCACAGAATGGGGTTCTGACGAATAAAGCTCACCTGGGCCAAGCCGTAATAGATGACGAAGACCTGCACCAGCATTGGCGTGCCGCGGAAGATCGCGCAGTAGGCGTCGCACACGCGGCGCAATGCCCGGCTCCTGGAGCAGCGCGCGAGCCCGACGGCGACACCAAAGGGAAGCCCGATACCGACGCCGAATACGGCGATCAGCAACGTCGTCTTGGCACCTATGACAAGGAACGGAATGGCATATGCAATTATTCCGAGATCCATATCAGCGTCCTCGGAAGCCGCGGTCGAGCGCACGTTCTGCGGTCGAAAACGCGGTTTGGCTGACTGCGGTCATGCAGAAGAAGAGTGCTGCAGCGATGCAGTAGAAAAGCAGCGGGGATCGCGTGATTCCTGCACCGATGGCAGCCGTCCTCATCAATTCCTGTAAGCCGACGACCGAGACGAGCGAAGTATCCTTGATCGTCATCTGCCAGACGTTGTTGATCCCGCCAAGCGCCAGCCGCAGTGCCAGTGGGAACGTGATGCGCATAAAGGTTACCCCTCTTGGCAAGGCGAGCGACTGAGCGGCTTCCAGCAGACCGTACGGCACCGCCTGAAGCGCACCCCGGATGACTTCGATCGAATAGGCGCACGAGATGACGGCAATCGCGATCACCCCGACGATGTAGGGGTATGCGTCATCAGCCGAGTCCTGGTAGCCGAACGCAGCCGTAATCTCCTTCACCCACTCGATCGACCCGAAAAACAGGAGATAGATGACCAGCAAGCCCGGGACGCCGCGAACAAGAACGCTGTACCCGTCGACAAGTTGCGAGACAAACACGACCTTCCGCCAGCGCATGATGGCCAAGGGGGTCGCAACCAGAAAACCGAGTGCCATTCCGGTCAAACCGATGACGATCGTGACGACACTTCCTTTCAGCAGAGCCAGCGCCCAACTTTGCTCCACCATCAACACCCAGAGGTCACCCAACATGGAAACAATCCCCGTGACCTGCCTTGGTATTTGCCAAGGCAGGCTTCATGTTCGAAACGATCACTTCTTGCAGGGAATCGTGTAGTCGTCCTGGAACCAATGCATCGAGGCTTCCTTGACCTTGCCATCGTTGATCATCTTGCAAAGGGCGGCATCGACCTTGGTCTTGAGTTCGGTATTGCCCTTGCGCATGCCGACTCCCATGCCATGGCCAAGAACGTCTGGGTCATCCATGGCCATGATCTTCAGGTCGATCCTGGTGAAGTTGGCGCCGTCAGGCGTTGCGAAAAAATCCATCCATGTCGGCGAATCCGCGAAGGCGGCGTCGATACGGCCGCTCGCGAGATCGGCGGTCAGCTGCGTGACGGCGTCGTATGTCTTAAGATCGGCGCCGTGCATCCGCTTCTCCATGAACCTGGCGTAGGTCGTCCCGGTGACGACGCCGACACTCTTGCCCTGGAGGGCCTTTTCGATTTCGGCGAGGCTCTTGAGGCCTGCAAGCGGGGAGTCCTTGGCGACAGCGAAATAGAGCGGTGTTGTCGCATAGGGGATGGAGTAGTCGATCTTCTTCTGACGTTCGGCGGTGATACCAAGGCCGGAAATGATGACGTCAAAGCGATCTTTATCCATGGAAGGCACCAGCGAGCTGAATGTCTGCACGACGAATTCGCACTTCAGTTTCAGCTCGGCGCAGATGCCGTTGGCGATATCGGCGTCGAACCCGGTTACCTTGCCGCTCGGATCGGCCATGCTGAACTTCGGCGCATCACCCTCCGTCCCGATGCGCAGGACGCCGTCCTTTGCCGACGCGCCCGTCGCCAGTGCGCAGACGAGAAGGCCGGTTGCGAATGCTGACTTGATGAGATTGCTGTTGATCATGATTTGTTACCCCTTTTGGTTTTCGTTGTAGCGCGCTTTCAGGCGTTGGCCGCCATCACTGTCGATAGAAACCGTTTCACCCCTTCCGTTGCCGGATTTCGAAACAGTTCCTTCGGCTCGTCATCCTGCTCAAGGCGGCCGTTTTGCAGGAATATCATCCGGTTCGACACATCGCGTGCGAACCGCATTTCATGCGTGACGAGGAGGATCGTAGCCCCCGCTTCCGCCAGCGCCCTTATGACTTTCAGCACTTCACCCACGAGCTCGGGGTCCAGTGCGGATGTCGGCTCATCGCAGAGCATCAGTTTCGGTCTCATCGCCAGAACACGTGCGATCGCGACGCGTTGTTGCTGCCCGCCGGAAAGCTGTTGCGGGTAGCGGTCGCGGAAACTCGCCATGCCGACTTTCGACAAGGCCGACAGCGCAACCTCTTCGGCGTCTTTCTTCCCGAGTTTCAGCACCCAAACGAGTGCCTCGGTCACGTTTGACAGGACGCTCAGGTGCGGCCAGAGATTGAAATTCTGGAACACCATGCCGATCTGTCTGCGAAGGTTCCTGATATCGCGAGCGTTGACAATCTGGCTTCCGCCGCGCTCCTTATTGACGACGGAGACGGACTGGCCCATGCACTCGATCCGACCCGATGTCGGCATCTCCAAAAAATTGATGCAGCGCAGTGCGGTGCTCTTTCCACACCCGGAGGACCCGATCAGAGAAATGACCTCACCTTCTCTCATATCGAAGCTGATACCATCCAGCACCTTCGTCGATCCAAACGTCTTGGTGAGTTCGTGAACCTTTAGAATTGCGTTCATGCGCAAAGTCTCAGACGATCGTCCATTCGTTATCCCGCCACCAATCCTTGAGCGTCCAGCTCCCGCAGCACCTCGTCGACGGCAGCCCTTGCGATCGCAACCATTTCGTCGATTTCCGCTTCCGTCATCACAAGTGGCGGTGCAAAGCCCAGAATGTCTCCGTGTGGCATTGCGCGCGCGATGAGGTTGCGATTTCGAGCGGCTTGCGAGATGCGCGCGCCGACCTTCAGCCCCGGATCGAACGAAGCCCGGCTACCACGATCGGAAACGAACTCGATGGCTGCCAGCATGCCGACGCCACGAACTTCCCCGACGATCGGGTTCTGCTCGAACTCTGCCTTCAGCCGTTGCAAAAGATAAGCGCCTTTCGTCGCGGACTGTCGGGCCAGATTTTCGCGCTCGACGATATCAAGCACTGCGTTCGCCGCCGCGGCGCCGATCGGATGACCGGAATAGGTGTAGCCGTGTGAGAAGGAGCCCACGCGCGGCGTCGCCTCCTCCATGACCTCGTAGACTTTCTGCGAAACGATGGCCGCCGACAACGGCACATAGGCTGACGTCAAGCCCTTGGCGACGGTGACCAGATCGGGATCCATACCGTAGAGATCCGAGCCGAACATGGCACCGGTGCGGCCAAACCCGCAGACCACCTCGTCGGCAATCAGCAGCACGTCGTACTTCTTCAGCACGGCCTGGATTTTCGGCCAGTATCCTGCCGGTGGCGGTATAATGCCTCCCGTTCCAAGGACCGGCTCCGCTATGAAGGCGCCGACAGTCTCCGGCCCTTCTGCGAGAATAAGCGCTTCCAATTCATCAGCGCGGCGCTGTGAAAAGGCTTCTTCGGTCTCGCCAGGCATCGCACCGCGATAGAAATGCGGCACGCCGGTACGCAGAATCCCCGAAACCGGGAGATCCATATGATCGTGGTAAAAGCTCAAGCCTGTCATGGAACCGGCAACCACAGAACATCCATGATAGCCACGCTCACGCGAGATGATCTTCTTCTTTTGCGCTTTCCCGCGAAGATTGTTGTAATACCAGACGATCTTCGCCTGCGTCTCGTTCGCGTCCGAACCGGACAGTCCGTAGAAGACCTTGGACATGTTGCCTGGCGCCATTCGCACCAGCCGATCCGAAAGTCGCGCGAGCTCCTCGGTCGTGTGTGCGGCGTAGGAATGGTAATAGGCGAGCTTGTAGGCCTGGCGGGCGATCGCTTCGGCGACTTCGGTGCGGCCGTAACCGACATTCACGCAATAGAGGCCCGCAAAGCCGTCCAGATATTCCCGTCCGGATGCGTCGCGGATACGAACGCCTTTTCCCGTCTCGACGATGGTAGGATCGGTCTCGCCGGCGGAGTAATTCTTAAGATACGTGAACGGATGCAGAACCGTTCTGCGGTCCATGTCAGCTATTTCAGCAATGTCGGTCATTCTCAATTCCTCATGCAGCGAGGTCATCATCGGGCTGAACTTTTCCGCCGCCTCTGTCTTGTCCATGAAGGGTAGGAGCACTGAGACGATGAATTCCGGCGCAGTTGTTGCTTGAACGAGGAATTCCTGCTTTTAATGGCCATTGAACGATGAAATCCTGCGGAGTTTCCAATGCGGCTCGACCGCCTAGATGCTCGTCTTCTCAGCATTGTGCAGAATCATAACAGGCATAGCAGCGAGGAACTCGGTGCGATGGTCGGTCTTTCCGCCACCGCGGTGCAGCGCCGTCTCAGGCGGCTGCGTGAGGCGGGAGTCATTGAGGCGGAGATTGCGGTTGTGAAACCCAGATCTGTCGGCCGGCCGATCGCAATGCTTGTACTGGTCACGCTCGAGCGCGAAAGAGCCGACATCGTAGACCGGTTCAAGCAATCGATCCGGCAGACGCCGGAAGTGATGAACGGCTACTATGTAACGGGAGATGCGGATTTCGTCCTGATTGTCACTGCCGAGAGCATGGAGGACTACGAGGTCTTCACCCGCAAGTTCTTCTATGAAAATCCCGACATCAAGGGCTTCAAGACAATGGTGGTGATGGACCGCGTCAAGACAGGCTTTTCAGTTCCGATCGATTTTGATCACTTCTCCTGAGATTGCCGCCGACAGCCAATCAGACATGCCCTCTTTGCGCAAAGATACACACTTCGATGAAGTGCATGGCCATGTCGGTTTTCCTGGCCGGAACCAATGTCGACCGAGCGCTGGGATCTGGCAGGACGGGCAAGCGGTCAGCATCATGAGCAAAATGCACAGCAGATTGGTCCGTTTGTGCCGTTCCGACTGAGCGATTCGCATCTGATGATAGACGGACAAATCGCTTCATCGGAGGACACCACATGAAGATCTACAATATTGCTCTCATCGGGTTCGGTGGCGTCAACCGCGCTTTGTCCGAGCTCATCGCGACCAAGAGCCCGCTTTGGGAACGAGACCTTGGTTTCCGCCTGAACATCGTTGCGGTCAGTGATCTCCATCTGGGCTCCGTCATTTCGCCCAACGGTCTGGATGCCAAGACCCTCGTGGAGGCGAATTTCGCGAAGGGCGGTTTTGGCGAGCTCTCCGGCGGCAGCGCCGAGGCCGACAACGAAGCCATTATCAAGACGGCGCCCGCCGATATCGTCGTGGAGGCGACTTTTACGAACCCGAAGGACGGCGAGCCTGCGGTTTCGCACTGCCGCTGGGCTCTCAACTCGGGCAAGCACGTGGTCACCACGAACAAGGGGCCAATAGCGATTGCTGGTCGCGAACTGAAGGCACTTGCCAAGGCGAACAGTGTTCACTTCGAATATGAGGGCTCCGTCATGAGCGGCACGCCCGTCATAAGGATGGCAGAGAAGACCCTTGCCGGAGCAGAGGTGAAAGGGTTTGAAGGGATCCTCAACGGCACGTCGAACTTCGTCCTCGGTCGCATGGAGGACGGTCTCGACTTCGCCAGCGCTGTCGCGGAAGCGCAGACCCTGGGCTATGCCGAAGCCGATCCGACCGCCGACGTCGAAGGTTTCGACGTTCGCCTGAAAGTCGTGATCCTGGCGAATGAGCTGCTGGGCGCAAATCTCAAGCCGGAGGATGTCTCCTGCAACGGCATCTCCAAGCTTTCTCCCTCCGACATTCAAGCAGCTGCCAAGGCTGAAAGTCGTTGGAAACTGGTCGGGTCAGCAGTTCGCAATGCCGACGGCACGATAACTGGCAGTGTCGCGCCCAAACAGCTTACCCTCGGACATCCGCTCGCCGGCGTCAACGGCGCTACCAACGCAGTATCGTTGAACACAGAGCTTCTCGGTCCCGTCACCGTGAGCGGCCCGGGCGCCGGTCGAGTCGAAACCGCCTACGCACTGCTGTCCGACATCGTGGCTATACATAATGCGCAGTCGGCAAATTTCGCGAAGGAGGCAGCGTGATGCCCGGTCTCGCCTTGAAACCCGCCTCTTCCAACGAGATCATCGTCACTAATCCGTTCGACGGCAGTTTTGTTGGCGCCATCCGAGAGACCAGTGCCGAGGCTGTGGACCTGTTGCTCGAACGCGCCAGGCGCGGCGCGCAGATGGCCCGGTCGCTCCCCCGCCACCAGCGCTCTGCTATTCTCGAAAGGGCCGCAGCCGCCGTCGAAGAACGCAAGGAGGAGTTTGCGCTCCTGATCGTTCGGGAGGCGGGGAAGACGATTGCCCAGGCCCGCAAGGAGGCGACACGTTGTGTCAACACACTGAAACTCTCCGCCGAAGAAGCCAAGCGCAATGCTGGCGAAGTGATCCCGTTTGATGCCTATGCTGGATCGGAATCTCGGCAGGGCTGGTACACCCGGGAGCCGCTAGGGATCGTCGCGGCGATCACGCCCTACAACGACCCGCTCAATCTCGTGGCACACAAGCTTGGCCCTGCCATCGCAGGCGCAAATGCGATAGTCCTGAAGCCGTCGGAGCTTACGCCTCTATCGGCCATCAAACTGGTGGAGGTCTTGATCGAAAGCGGATTGCCGGAAGAGGTCGTCACGGTCGCTGTCGGCGGCGCCGATCTGGGCGAGGCGATTGTATCGGCAAGAGACGTTCGCATGATCTCCTTTACAGGGGGCTTTGTCACGGGCGAGGCCATCACAAGATCTGCAGGCATCAAGAAGCTCGCAATGGATCTCGGTGGCAATGCGCCGGTTATCGTGATGGAAGATAGCGATGTCGACGCCGCCGTGGAAGATTGCGTGTCAGGTTCCTTCTGGGCGGCGGGCCAGAACTGCATCGGAACGCAGCGAATTCTGGTGCAGCGCACGATCTATGAACGCTTCAAGACCAAGTTCGTGGCCCGGACTACCCAGATGAAGACCGGCGATCCGATGAAATCCGAGACTGACATGGGCCCGATGATCTCCGAAAGTGCGGTGAACCGAGCCGCCGCCATGGTGGAACGGGCAATCGCTGCCGGCGCGATGCTGCTTTGCGGTCACAAGCCAGCCGGCACCCTCTATCCCCCGACCGTCCTGGAAAACGTGCCGGCCGCGTGCGACGTACTTAATGAGGAAGTCTTCGCCCCGGTCGTCATACTGCAGCCGTTCGATGAACTTGAAGAGGCAATAGAGATGGCTAACAAGCCGGAATACAGCCTCCATGCCGGGATCTTTACCAACGATCTTGCCAGCGCCCTGGAGGCAGCAAAGCGGATCGACGCCGGGGGCGTCATGATCAACCAGTCGTCCGACTATCGGTTCGACGCAATGCCGTTTGGCGGATTCAAATATGGCAGCATGGGACGCGAAGGCGTTCGCTTTGCTTATGAGGACATGACCCAGCCAAAGGTCGTCTGCATCACGTCGCTGCAGCACTGATCGCCGGCGCCAGTGTGAACCCATCGTCGTTTTTGGAAGTCAAGATGTTCAAAGGATCCATCACTGCCCTTGTCACCCCATTTGCCGATGGGAAAGTCGATGAGGTTGCGCTTCGCAGCCTCATCGAATGGCAGATCGCCGAGGGCACGTCAGGGCTTGTCCCCTGCGGAACAACGGGGGAAAGCCCGACTCTCAGCCATGCCGAACACAAGCGAGTCGTGGAAATCGCGATCAAGGCAGCGGATGGTCGCGTTCCGGTCATAGCCGGCGCCGGCTCCAACAGCACGGAGGAAGCAATCAGCTTCGTGCGGCATGCACAGGAGGCCGGCGCGGACGGTTTGCTGATCGTCGCGCCCTACTACAATAAACCCACCCAAGAGGGGATCTATCAGCACCTCAAGGCCATCGATGCTGAAGCTACGGTTCCGATCATTGTCTACAACATCCCGGGTCGGAGTGTAATCGATATTGAAGTTGCAACGCTTGCCCGAATTTTTAAGGATTGTCCGAACGTCAAGGGTGTCAAAGATGCGACGGGCAATCTCCTGCGACCCTCGCTGGAGCGTATGGCCTGCGGCAATGAGTTCAATCTTCTGACCGGCGAAGACGGCACCGCGCTGGGTTATATGGCCCATGGCGGCCACGGTTGCATTTCCGTGACCGCGAACGTTGCTCCCCGGCTGTGTGCAGACTTCCAGCGGGCATGCCTGAAAGGCGACTTCGCGGCGGCACTGGCTCTTCAGGATCGACTGATGCCCCTGCATCGCGCGCTGTTCCTCGAGACCAGCCCGGCTGGCGTGAAATTCGCGCTGGCGCAACTCTCAAAGATTCGAGGGGACCTGCGCCTTCCTCTCGTGGAGGTGAGCGATCCTGTCAAAGAGGTAATCCTTCATGCCATGCGCCACGCCGGAATTCTGGACTAGGGGGAACGGCAAATGGGAACCGAACGCATAGAGACCGATTTGATCGGCCCCCTGCCTATCCCCGGTGACGTTCTCTACGGTGTCCATACGCGTCGAGCCGAACTTAACTTCACCGTCTCAGGCCTTCGCCTGAAAGACTTCCCCGAACTCATTCAATCTATGGCTATGGTCAAGAAAGCGGCCGCGCGTGCGAACGCTGAGCTCGGCTTGCTGTCAGCGGAAAAGGCGTCGGCAATCTCAGAGGCTTGCGATGAGCTCATCGAGTTGAAATGCGTTGATGAGAACTTCCCGGTCGATATGATGCAGGGTGGCGCCGGAACGTCCACCAACATGAACGTCAATGAAGTTGTTGCGAACCTGTCGCTCTTGAAGCTCGGCGCGAATGTGGGCGACTATGACAAGCTTCATCCAAATGATGACGTGAACCTGTCTCAATCGACAAACGATGTCTATCCGACCGCACTGCGTCTGACCATTCTTCGTGCTTGCGAAGGGCTAATCGAGTCCCAGGTCGGGCTGCGCGATGCATTTCGCGCCAAGGCGCATGAATATGCGACTGTGCTGAAGGTCGGCCGCACTCAGTTGCAGGACGCGGTCCCAATGACAGTCGGGCAGGAATTTGGTGCGTTCGCCGAGCTGATCGACGAAGATATCGACCAACTGCAGGCCGCTTCGAGGCTGATGAAAGAGGTTAATCTCGGCGGATCTGCGATCGGAACGTCGATCAACGTACCCCGCGGCTTTGCAGCCGCGGCTTGCGCCCACCTGACACAGATTTCCGGTATCCAGCTCATCCGAGCTCGAAATCTGATCGAGGCCACCTCCGACACCGGTGGCTTCGTTTCCATCTCCAGTGTCCTCAAGCGAATTGCTGTGAAGCTGACAAAGGTCTGCAATGATCTGCGGCTCTTGAGCAGTGGGCCGAGGGGCGGCCTGGGAGAAATCCGACTTCCGCCCGTCCAGGCCGGTTCCTCGATCATGCCCGGCAAAGTCAACGCCGTCATTCCGGAAATGATGAACCAAATCGCATTTCAGGTTATCGGAAATGATCTCACTGTCACCCTGGCGGCAAGTGCGGGGCAGTTGCAACTCAATGCGATGGAGCCGGTGATCATCCTCAACATCCTTCAATCCATGCGGATGTTGACGCGGGGTATAGAAATTTTTAAGCAGCGGTGCGTCGTCGGCATTGAAGTTGATGTCGACCGTTGCAAGGACCTTCTCGATCAGTCTCTCGTCCTTGCGACACCGTTGGCGATGCTAATCGGCTACAGCAAGGCAGCGCAGCTTTCCAAAAAAGCGCTGGTCGAAAAGCGGGGGCTGCGGCAGGTCGTGGAAGAGGAAGGAATCTTAACTTCCAATCAAGTTGAAGAGCTCTTTGAAGGTAGCGCCACCTTCGCAAATTTCTAACGGGTTCATCGGCCGCATAAGGGTAGGAAATGGCTGTTTTTACCGAGCTTTCTGACGAAGATCGCCAACTCATTACCGCAGCTTACGGTTTTACGTCGCTTCTGTCTGTGATTGGCATTGCGGACGGCGACTCCGAGACGACCTATCTGTTTCGGACGAGGGAAGGCGAATTCATCGTTACCCTTTTCGAGAGCGGAGCCCAACCTTCAGATCTGGAAAGGGCCTTCGAAACCATGGAGGCGCTTTATCGACATGGCGTCCCCTGCCCTAAGCCGCTGCGCACTGTCGATGGCCACGCCACGTCTCGGGCCGCAGGTCGATTGGTCGCCATCGTCAGCTTCGTACCCGGCGCCTCACCCACATTTGCAAACCCGGCAAAATGCCTCAGCCTGGGCCGTGTGATGGCTGAAATGCACACCGTCTTAGAACTAAAAGCGAAGTGCAAATCGACGGATCTTCGCATTGGCGCAATTCATGGCGCATTGGTCCAGGAGAACGTCTTTTTCCTCGGAGAGGAAGTCAGCGGAGTGATCAATTTCAGGCTTCGGCACGACGACGCGCTCGCGTCGGAGCTTGCTGATGCGCTTGTCGGTTGGGCGGGTGAAATCAACGGAGAGCTGAATAAAAACCGGGCCCGAGCGCTGCTGCAGGGTTATCAGGACGTCCGCTGCCTGACTGATGGGGAAAAGGAGGCGCTGCCAGGATTCGTAATGGCTTCGACATCAAAGCGATTTGCGAGCAAGAGGGAAAGAATATTACTACCGGAAATCGCCATGTTAGCTTATCGGTCCGTAACTTCCGACATTCTACGTTAAGCGACCCGGCTCAATATCCATGAAATATCTTCTCGATCGAACTGACGAACAGATACTTATCGAATTGAAGGCTAATGCCCGAATTTCGCATGCGGATTTGTCGGCCAAGGTGAACCTTTCTCGCAACGCCGTGCGGGTGCGAATCGAACGTCTCGAACGAGAAGGCTTCATCAAGGGATATACAATCCTCACCGGGGATGGTGGGAATAGCCAAAACGTCACAACCGCATTGATTTTCGTCTATCGTCACGATCGCATGAGGGGCGGAGAAGTCATTCAGGCGCTACGCAAGATCCCAGAAGTCGTTGCTTGCGACGTTATGACCGGTGATTTCGATCTCCTCGTGCGGGTCGAGTCCCCTGAGGCCGACCGCATCCGGCAGATTTGGCAATTGATTGCCGAGATGCCCGGCGTGCGCGATACACTGACCGCGTTCGCCCTCTCCTCCGTAATCCGAAGATAAATCTGATCGGTTAGATGCGGGCAGTGTTCGCCCCGAACCTAATCGGCGGACTATCCGCTCTATGCGAACGGATTATGGATCTTATCAGCGAGCAGGCCCATCAGAACTGTTGGTTCTCATATGGAGCTTCGAATGAAGACGCTCCCATACTGCCACATGGTTTGACATCGTCGATGTGCTTGCGGGATCATATGTTCCACGGCGGAAAGTAACCCCTCTCCGCCGTCTTACGGCCGGTTGTTCTCCAGGCCTATGGGTCGATACACTCGCGTAACCAGATGGCGGAGCTGGTTAGTTGACGGCGACGTAGATCTTCCGAAGCGTTTCCACAGTGCGCCATGTGCCGATGAATCCGGGTTTCATCACGAAACTGTCGCCTGCTTTGTAGGTAACGGGTTCACCACAGTTCGGGGTGATTTCCACGACGCCTTCGAGGATGTGGCAGAATTCGAATGTCTCTCCCTTGACGGAGCGCGTCAGGGTCGCTTCTCAGACGCCGGTGTGAATCGAAGGATCGCCGGGGAGATCAGGCGTTCCGGCCCAGGCTTTGACTGACATGTCTAAGGCAAAACGCGGTACTGGCGACCATTGCCCGCATAGCAGCTCCGTCCGGAGCAGCGGTCGCGCGTTATCTTTCAGGGGATCCCTTGCGGTTCAAGTGCGGCCAAATCGGCCCGCGCATTCCCTCATTCAGTTTCCACCGGCACCCGCTGAATACTGCCAAGGCCAGCTCATCGGGCTGATAAGCCAACGTCGCCAGCTCCATGAACCCGATAACCAACCTGATCTCACCTTGTCGCGAAACCCTAAAGATGGCAATTAATCCTCTATGAACGATCACTTCAGGAGCAGATTAATGCTCACATCCGACGATCTTGCCTTTTTTTCGGTCCTCACAGCCTCCAAATCCCTCGCTGAAAGCGCGAGAAAGCTGAACGTCACCCCTCCGGCGGTGACCCAGCGCCTGCGCGCTCTTGAAGAGAAAGTCGGGGTACGACTGATCGACCGCTCCGGACGCCACCTGCGTCTTACCGAAGAGGGCTCATTGGTCGCTTCCCACAGCGTTATCGTCAGCGATGCTTTAGACTCGCTTACCGAAGCCCTTGCTGATCGCAGGGGTACGGTCCGCGGGCACCTCAGGGTCGCAGCACCTCACGGTTTTGGTAGGATCTACGTCGCCCCGGTCGTGGAGGCTTTCGCTCGAGAGCATCGTGGTGCCACCGCTACCCTGCAACTGTCCGACCATCCCACGGCATTGATCGTTGACAGCTATGAGGTGGTTGTTCACATCGGGGCGTCCGCGCATCTGGATCAAGTCGTGACGACGCTGGCGCCGAACAATCGGATTCTCTGCGCAAGTCCCGAATACCTAACTTCGGCTGCGCCCATTACTACGCCCGCCGATCTGGCGCGACATCGCTGCCTTGTCGTTCGCGAGAACGAGGAGGACGTAACGCTCTGGCGGTTTAAGGGCTTACGGCAGGAAAGTGCGACAGTGCGCGTCAACCCCGTCATGTCGAGTAATGATGGCGCCGTTATTCGGGATTGGGCGCTGGCGGGTCAGGGCATCATGATGCGCTCCGAATGGGCCGTTGCAGAAGACCTGGCGATGGGACGGCTGAGGCAGGTACTTCCCAACTGGAAGCTGCCGTCGGCCGATATCGTCGCCATCCTCGGATCGCGGCACGGACGAAGTGCGCGCACTGCCGCTTTCCTGACAATGCTTCGTCAGTCGCTGAAACCACTGCCATGGAGAGCCGATCCTGCGGAGAAGCCTGGTCAATAACCGAGGATCGACTTCGTCTCGAGATACTCTTCAAGCCCGTATACGCCGTACTCGCGCCCATTGCCCGACCGCTTGTAGCCACCGAAGGCGGCCGCTCCATCCCAAGCCGGATAGTTGATATGGACCTGGCCGGCGCGGATGCGAGTGGCGACCCGGCGCGCACGCTCCGGGTCTGCAGACTGAACATGAGCGCCCAATCCATAGACGGTGTCGTTAGCAATCGCGATTGCCTCTTCCTCGTCCTTGTAGGGCATGATCGAAAGTACGGGTCCGAAGATTTCTTCACGAGCAATCCGCATGTGGGGCGTCACCTCGGAAAAGATTGTCGGTTGCGTGAAAAAGCCGCCACTAAGGCCAGCCGGGCGGCCCAAACCGCCGCACAGCAGCTTAGCGCCGTCATCGATACCGGCCTGGATCATGACCTGTACCCGCTCGAACTGGGCACGATTGGCTATGGGCCCCATGTCCGTCGCAGGATCAAGCGGCGCGCCAACACGGATGGCACGCACAGCCGCGCTTGCCAGTTCCTCCACTTCGCCGAGCCGATGTGCAGGTACCAGCATGCGCGTCGGCGCACTGCACGACTGGCCGACGTTGCGCATTCCGGCGAGCACGCCCTTCGCTACCGCCTCGCTGAAATCGGCATCGGTGAGCAAGATGTTCGGTGACTTGCCGCCGAGTTCCTGAACCACCCGCTTCACAGTCGGGGCGGCCGCCTGCGCGACGAGTACCCCTGCGCGGGTGGAACCGGTGATCGAGATCATGTCGACGTCGGGGTGGCTGGCGAGCGCTGCGCCTACGCTCTCGCCAGTGCCGTTGACCAGGTTGAATACCCCCGGCGGAGTGCCGGCATCATGCATCAGTTGGGCAAAGAGCAGAGCGCTGTAAGGGGACAACTCACTTGGCTTCAAGACGATGGTGCAGCCTGCTGCGATCGCGGGAGCGACCTTAGCCGTGATCTGGTAAAGTGGCCAGTTCCAGGGTGTGATTAGCGCGCAAACCCCGATCGCTTCCTTGACGGTTGCGGTGCGCCCATCAACCATGGTGAATTGGTATTTCTCGAGAATCTCCATCTGAACACGGATGTGCTCGGCAGCGAAAGGAACCTGGGATGCGCGCGCGAAGCTGATCGCCGCCCCCATTTCCATAACGAGGGCTTCCGCGAACGTATCAGCTCTTTCTTTCAGGAGAGAATGCATCCTGCCGAGCAGACCAAGCCTCTCGGAAACAGATGCTTGAGAAAAAAGCGGGAATGCGTTGCGCCCAGCTGCAACCGCGAGATCGACGTGATTAGCACCGCCCGCAGCGATTTGCCCAACAACCTGCTCGGAGGCGGGATTGACGACAGGCAAACGGGTTACATCCACCGCTTCCTGCCACTTCCCACCAATGTAGAACTGGCTCTCGCGTCCCGTCAGCATCATTTCACCTCGCTTCACGACATTGGGGCCATTGGACCTGCCCTGCATAAGATGCCCGGAAAGACCGGAAGATGACATTTAGGAGGGCTGAATGTTTGCTTAAGAGAGGTGTTAACCACAGAGTCACTCGAGCCGCCTGAACACCTGAACAGCGTGGCCTCCAGGATCGAACTTGTCGTTGCCGTTGCTGGCATTTCGCCGTCACCCCCTGCCTGGAATGCCGCGACCCGTACCTTCGTGGGTTCTCCGTGCGAGGCGGTTGAGCGACCCCGGCGCTCCAAAAGAGAAGTAAAACGTTGAAGCCGCGTTGCGTGCCGAGGCACCCAAAGATGGAACGAAGCTGTATTACGTTTCTGGTTCTCCAGTCCGTCGCCATCTGCCGATGCCTGTCGAAGGCAAAAATAGCGCCGCCGGCTTTATTGCCGACGTCCTCAGCGGGACAAACGCCATAACCACGAAAGCTGAATCGCCAGCCCTCGACCGGGAACGCATCATCGCTACCGATCCAGACGTCAACGTCGTCGCGCAAGTCGATCGGAACCGCTGGGAACTCGATAAGGCGAAGCGAAGATTAAGTTCCTTATGACTGATCCGACCAGTTGGGTGCAGACGGTCAGGAACAAGGCGCTTGTGATCATGGACGGCCAAGCTATTAATCCCTCCGTCCGCGCGATTTACGGGGCAGAGCAGGTAGCTGAACAACTGAAAGCACTACAGATCCAGGCAATGGCCGACCGGGCTGCGACACAGGTCAAGATCCAGCCCGCGGTTGAAGGCTTTTCGCTAATCGCGATCAGCTACTATCTCCTGGGCCTGCTGAAGTTCATATGTGAGACAGCTGACCATGCAGGTTTCCACATCGATCCGGTGATCATGCTTGGCGCTGTTCCAGTGGTTGTGGGAGCTGTTGCGACCACCATCCTCCACGTTAAGCATGTTTTAAAGGAAGCGTCCTAAAGCTGGAGATCGCGCGTTAAGAATTCCTTGCACTCCTCTAAAAATTGGCCGCGGAGAGAGCAAGGCTGTTGGTTCTCCATCGCCATCACGCCGCCATGGTGCGGAGGTTACGTCTAGGCTGAGCCGCCTGAGCGGGTTCACGGTCGAGAGTGAACTGATTGACGAGTTCGCGCAGCCTGGTCGCCTCAGCTGACAATGACGCGGCCGCCGCCGTGGACTGCTCGACCATCGCAGCATTCTGTTGAGTGGACTGGTCCATCTGATTGACGGCTGTATTGATTTCCGCCAGCCCAGTGGACTGTTCACGCGCGGACGTAGCAATTGCGTCCATCAACTGGTTGATCTGAGACACTTGCTCGCCGATCTTGTTTAGCGACTGGCCGGTCTCAAGAACCAGCTTCACGCCGGTGCCGACTTCGGTTGAGGACTTTTCGATAAGTCCCTTGATTTCCTTCGCCGCCGTCGCTGCGCGTTGTGCTAGCTCGCGAACTTCCTGCGCGACAACCGCAAAACCTTTGCCGGCTTCCCCGGCCCGTGCTGCCTCGACGCCAGCATTCAGCGCCAGTAGATTGGTTTGAAAAGCGATGTCGTCGATGACGCCGATGATGCTCGATATCCTCTCGGAGCTTTCCTCTATCCGCCTCATCGCCTGTTCGGCGTGAGAGACAACGGAAGCAGAACGTTCTGCACTGACATTGGCTTCGAGGGCGACATTGCGAGCCTCGTCGGTTCTCTTCGACGCGGTTGCCACATTGGCAGTGATCTCATCAAGGGCTGCCGCGGTCTCTTCCAATGAGGCGGCCTGCTGTTCGGTCCGCTTGGAGAGATCTTGCGCACCGGATGCGATTTCGCGTGTTCCGTTGTCGATGCTGTGCACCGTCTGCAGTACAGCGCCGATGGTTGTGCCGAGTTGACTAAGCGAAGCATTGAAATCCGCACGCAACCTCTCGTATTCCGGAGCGAAAGGCTCCGCGAGCCGGAAAGAAACGTCACCACCCGCAAGGCGTCTCAACCCATCGCCAAGGGTCGTTGTTGCAAAGCGCAACTGCTGTGCCTCCCGTTCGGCGCGCTCCTGAGCGGCGGCGCGCGCCGCCTCCGACTCGCTTCGCGATACCGCTGCTTCCTGCTCCAGTCGAAGCACATTTATGGCGTTCTGTCGAAACACTTCCACCGCTCCTGCCATAGCCCCAATCTCGTCGCCACGCCCAGCGTACGGGATTTCGCTCTGCAGATCTCCGTCGGAGAGGATCTTCATTGAAGAGGCAATTCGGCGGATCGGATTGGCGATGCCGAAAACGGCAAAGAGCGCTCCAGCCGAGGTGACCAGAATCGAAAGGGTGGCAATCAATGCCGTGGTCCTGAACGCGTAGCTCGCGGTTGCGTCGCTTGTGGTCACATATGTTTCGGTCTGTCCCAGGATGAAGCCCACGAGGTCTGCAATCTCCTGTGTCACCAAACTAGATTGCGCCTCCATACTCTCCCGAAAGAGAGTGGCCGCCTCGGCGGTCTTGCCGTTGTCCTGCAGTTGGACCATTTGCCCGGCGAACTCGCTATATTTCTTGAGCCCTGACTTGACGTCATTGATCAGCTCGCGACCTTTCTCCGTCCGGACGCCCGCCACATACTCTTGGATTGCCCGCTCGACTGCGGCGTTGGTCTCGTCGATCAGCTTCACCTCGGCGGCCCGCTTCTCCGGCGACGCCTCCAGCAAGTACTGCGCATAGGCCAGCTTCAGATCAGAGAAGTTTCCCTTGATATCCCTGGCGGTGATCATCCGCTTCATCCAGAAACCGCCAATCTGCTGAGCACTGTCGTTCAGTGTCGAAATTGAACTGAGAGAATTGTACGACAATGCAATCAGGAAGGCACAGATGACAGACAAAACGGCAATGAGGGTCTGCTTGACGGTCGGGCGTTTCATAGAATTCTCCAGTCCTCTAGGGCGGGCTGTGCAGCGCAGATAACCGCAAGAATTCGGCTGATGTGCTAATTTAGGATTAACTTTAACTGTCCAGCCGTCGCTCCTGGAATTATATGTGTCGTTTACAAACCAGCCCTAGAAAGTTCTCTCCTTTGATGCCAGTAAGGGTATACATCGGGGCGGTGATCTAAATGCCGCGACATTCTCGCACGCGGAATCGAACAGCTAATCGTCGTTGCGCTCGGCCGGCCTGCCCACAAAGACCCGCGACGTTGAGCTGATCGTCGGCGGACGCAATACGGCGCTTCTTGATTAATGACCCACTACCGAGGGGCAAAATAAGACGGTCTCGAAACTGCGCATCCGCTCCATTGGTGTGTGTTCATCAAGCTGCTAGCGCCGAAGCTTCACGGCCGGAGCGCCAATCCTCAGCCCCCTTGGCGCCGGCTTGGCCAACGACGGCAAATATCGGCACGAAATAGCGAGCGAACCGGAACTGCTGTGCCGTAACGTCGACCTGACACGGCCGCTGATCGCCTTAAACGCCATCGGCACGCCGTTCTCTGGAAACTCCGTCGTATGGAGCACACTCGGCAGGCCGTCGACACTAGGTTCGAAGGACGGAATTGAAGCTGGCACCAAGGTCTGAGGAAAGCGCCCGCTCCGAGTAGTCGCAGAAGGATGAGGATCACGCGCTGCCGGTAAGCACAGCGATCATCGTCCGGATTGAGCCCTTTTGGCTGACAAGGGGGTGAGCCACCCGCCAGCACCACAGTGCCGGCGACGTCCTGCCAGCGTGCCCAGCCTCCAACGTCCGCTCCCTGGAGAGATAACGACGGCCGCAGCCTCTTTCCCTTTTGGGCCGGCAAACGCCAGCAATATTCGAGCTGCGCCTCCTCGTAAGCGAGAGCTGTGAGCTGAGATCGAGCAATGCACTCCGCGTCATGGCATGAGGGCCCTGACGTCCCTGTCGTCCAGCGTCTGATCTAGCGTCGTTCTCGTGCGGGCAATGATCGCGTCAATATCACCATCAGTGCAGCAAAGCGGGGGCGCATAGCCCAACACGCCATTGCCGAAAGCACGAATGATCAACCCGTTTTCCCAAGCCCGGTCGAAAATCCGGCGTGAAGGATCCGCCGCTGCCGGAAGCGGCGTCTTCTTTGCCTTGTCGATGACAAGCTCGACGGCGGCCAGCATGCCGCGGCCCCTGACGTCGCCGACGAGCGGATGATCGGCAAGGCCTTGCAGCCCTTCCACAAGGCGAGCGCCTGCCCGCCGACCGTTTTCCAGGAGACCGCTCTCATAGAGGCGCAGGACCTCGAGCGCCACCGCGGCGCTGACCGGATGGGCGGAATAGGTATAGCCATGGCCCACGGCAGAACCGCCGGCGCCGTCGGCGATGGTGTTATAGACGTGGTCCGTCATGAAGACCGCGCCCATCGGCGCATAGCCGGAGGTCAGGCCCTTGGCGACGGTGAGGAAATCGGGAACCACATCGTCTTCGCTACAGGCGAAAAGCGGGCCGGTGCGGCCAAAGCCTGTGATCACCTCGTCGGCGATGAACAGGATGTCGAGTTCGCGGCAGAGATCGCGCATCGCCTTCATCCAGCCCCTCGGCGGCACCAGCACGCCGCCAGAACCCTGGATCGGTTCGGCATAGAAAGCCGCCACCCGTTCGGCGCCGATTTCCTCCACCTTCCGCCGCAAGGCGTGCCGTGAGGCATTGATGATCGTTTGTGCATCGGTACCCACGGGATTGCGATAGACATAATGCGAGGGGATCTTGTGCTGCCACTCGAACGGTATGCCGAAGCCGGCATGGAAGGCGGGAAGAGCTGTGAGCCCGGCGCCCACGGTCGAGGAGCCGTGATAGCCCTGTTCGAGGGAGATAAACTGGTCTTTCTGCGGGGTTCCCCTGGCGTGATAATAATAACGGATAAAGCGAACCGTGCTATCGATCGCATCCGATCCGCCCAGGGTGAAATAAACATGGTTGAGATTGCCCGGCGCCCGCTCGGCAAGCGCCGCGGCGAGGCGGATCGCCGGCTCCGATCCGAGACCGAAATAGGCAGTGGCGTAGGGCAGTTCTCGCATCTGCCGTGCGGCAGCCTCAACGATGCTTTCGTGTCCGTAGCCCGCGTTCACGCACCAGAGGCCGGCAAAGCCGTCGATGAGCTGACGGCCGGTCATGTCGGTTACGCTCGCGCCGGACGCAGAGGACAGGACGCGCACACCGAGCGTTTCGTGGGTGCGATAGGAGGCGACCGGATGAACGAGATGGGCGCGGTCGAGTTCGATAAGGGAGTTGCTGTGCATCGTTATCTCCGTTCAGCCGAAAGCCTGATTTGCCAGGGCGAAGGTTGTGACATGGGGAGATGGATTGGTCTCGCCGCCGCGCTGCATCGCTGTCGCTCCACCGACATGGACGAGTCCACACTCGGCCAACCACCGCGACAAGCCGAGGTCCTTGGGTGTGTCGATGCGAAGAAATTTGTCGTTTCGAGCCGCTATTTGGAACAGGATGAGCTTGCGGGCATCCTCCGCATTCTTAGCCACCACGGGACCGATGACCTCACCGCGGCCAAAGGAACGCGTTGCTGAGAAACCTACGACATGTCCATCGCGCCGGATCACCGCAAACCGCCCGATATTCTTGATATAGGAAATCAGCTTGCTGCGATCAGCGCCGAAGGCGACGTTGTCCAAGGCGGCTATTTCCGGGAGATCGCCCGATTGCATCCACTCGACATCCATCGGCGCTTCCACGGCCGCGCAGATGCCCTGACATTGCAAGATGTCGCCAACTTGGCGAAAGCCCACCTTTTCATAGAGCGGCAGGCCCTCCTGGGTCGCGACCAGTCTGCACGGCACACCGCGAGCACCATCAAGACCCGCTTCCATCAAGCGGCGGCCGAGGCCACGTCCGCGCATGGCTTCGGCGACGATGACCATATTTATTGTGGCGCAGCCTCCAAAGAGTGTCGTGAGCGTAGTGCCGACGACCTGTTCGTTATCCAGCACGACGACGCCTGTGCTCATTGCAAGTGCCGTTTCCCAATCCGCCAGGCTGTGTGGCCATCCGGCCTGTCGCGAAAGCGCCAGCGCGCCTGCAAGATGTTCGGTGCCAAACGGAACCATGTGGAGTTGGGTCATATGCATTGTCTGGATCCCTGCTTTTCTAAAAGGGAAGAATAACGTCGGCCGAAAAGAAGATCGTCCCGACAAATGGAGACTGGCGACATCTTTGACCGTGTTGGCGTGCGGTCACCGCATCTTATGCTGACAGCAAATCCGCGAATGGCTCGGTGCCTCGGCGGCTCGCGGCCGGAACTCTCTGCCAAATACCGACGAAATACGAAAGAATCTGCTTCGTAGAGTGGCAACTGCGGCCACTTACTCTGCATAACCCTCGTAGAATTGCTCATACGAACGCGCCTCGGGCATAACCAAGGACCAACTCGATGATTCGACCCCGATCGAAATCCACTAGCTTAGATTACGGGCGTGCAGTCCCAATGTTCATGTCGGCAATCAATATCGACATCCAGAACAAAGTTGATCGTACACGCAAGCCGATCAACGGCTACGTGGAGATCAAGAGCATTTCAGCCGGCATTGGCCTCTAGCGGAGCAAGGCGATGAAGTTTGAATCCTACTGGCACGACACCGCATTGAAATTCGCGGGCGCCTGCATTGGCCCCGTCGATGGCCACTATGATGTTGTCGTTATCGGCGGGGGCTTCACGGGGCTCGCCGCGGCGCGGCAGCTCGCAAAGTCGGGTGCGCGCGTTGCCGTGCTGGAGGCGAACCATATTGGCTGGGGTGCATCCGGTCGCAATGGTGGACATCTCAACAATGGGCTGGCCCACAGCTTCATCGCTGCCAAGAGTGAACTCGGCGTCGAACGCGCGGTGGCGCTCTACCGTGCCCTCGACGACTCGATAGACACGATCGAAAGGATCGTCGCCGAAGAAGAGATCGACTGCAATTTCCGGCGCGCGGGCAAGCTCAAACTCGCGTCAAAGCCGCAGCATTTCGACACGATCGCCCGGAATTTCGAAGCGGTGCATCGGGAGGTCGATCCGGATACCGCGCTGCTGACGGCGCGTGATCTTAAGACGGAAATTGGCTCTCCCTTCCATGGCGCGATGCTGTCGAAAAAGAGCGCCATGATGCATATGGGCAGGTATGTCGTTGGATTGGCCGATGCTGCGGTCAGACATGGCGCCACGATATTCGAAAGGGCTTCGGTAACACGGCACACAGTGACAGGGTCCAAGCATCGTCTGGAGACCTTCCGGGGAGAGGTAACAGCCGATCATGTCCTGGTCGCGACCGGCGCTTATGGGTCAGGAACTTCCTTCAACTATTTCCAGCGCCGCATCATTGCGATCGGCAGTTTCCTGATCGCGACCCGGCCTTTGAGCGAGGCGGAGGTGGCCGCCACCATGCCGGGCAACCGGACCTGCGCCACCTCCATGAACATTGGTAACTACTTCCGTCTGTCGCCTGACAACCGGCTGATCTTCGGCGGCCGCGCCCGCTTTTCCGCGACATCGGATCAACGTTCGGACGAAAAGAGCGGCGCCATTTTGCGGGCGAGCCTTGCCCAGATATTCCCGCAGCTCGCCAATGTCGAGATCGATTATTGCTGGGGCGGGCTGGTCGATATGACCAAGGACCGTTTTCCCCGGGCGGGCTATGTAGATGGTGTCTGGTATGCAATGGGCTATTCGGGCCATGGCGCGCAGCTCTCGACCCACCTGGGAATGATTATGGCAGACGCCATACTCGGCAATGAGGATCGCAATCCGCTCAAAGGTCTGGAATGGCCCGCCGTTCCCGGCCATTTCGGCAAGCCCTGGTTCCTGCCACTCGTCGGGCTCTACTACAAGACCCTCGACAGATTTCAATAAGCGGCCCCTCCTCCCCTGCCGCCAACTAGGGCGCGGATCTCACGATCCGCGCCTTCTTTTTCGCCGATAGAATAGATGAAAGATCAAGGCCGAGTTTGCCGCGCTTGCTGACGTAGTCGGAACCAGGAGATTAGCTCCGCGGATGCCGGCGAAAGAACTCAAGCGGCCCCTCAGAGAAGACGTTCGAGCACTGCCCTCGCGATCGTCTCGGTCTTGTCTTTTCCGGGAACGACGCCGATCCCGGCCTTCGTCGTCGCTTCGATGGCGGACACTATGCGAGCGGCAGCGGCCGTCTCTCCGAGGTGCTCCAGCATCATGGCGCTCGACCACATCGTGGCGATTGGATTGGCGATTCCGAGATGAGCGATGTCGGGCGCCGATCCATGGACCGGTTCGAACATGGACGGCGCTGAGCGATCCGGATTGATGTTGGCGGACGCCGCAAAGCCGAGCCCACCCTGGATTGCGGCACCGAGATCGGTGAGGATATCGCCGAACAGGTTGGAAGCGACAACGACGTCGAGCGATTCCGGCGCCATGACCATGCGCGCCGCCATCGCGTCGATATGATAGCTCGTCACCTCGACATCGGGATATTCGGCCGCCAGTCTTCGGGTGATCTCGTCCCAGAAAACCATGGAATATCGCTGGGCATTGGATTTGGTGACCGAGGCCAATTTGCCGCGCCGCATGCGAGCCTGCTCGAAACCGAAGCGCAGGATGCGTTCGACGCCTTTTCGGGTGAAAATGGAGGTCTCCACCGCCACCTCGTCATCTGTCCCCTGATGGATGCGGCCGCCAGCGCCGGAATATTCGCCCTCGGTGTTTTCGCGGATGCAGAGGATATTGAACGCACCGCTTTTCAGCGGACCCGAGACGCCCGGCAGCAGCCGGTGCGGGCGAATATTAGCATATTGTGTGAAAGCCTTGCGAATCGGCAGCAGCAGCCCATGCAACGAAACCGAGTCCGGCACTTCGGCCGGCCAACCCACGGCGCCGAGCAGGATCGCATCGAAGCGACTGAGTGTTTCGATCCCATCCCTCGGCATCATGGCGCCAGTTTGTTTGTAGAAGTCGCAGGACCAAGGAAAGGCCGTCCCTTCAAGCGAAAAGCCTGAAGTCTTCGCCGTGGCCTGCAGCACGTCCCAGGCGGCCTCGGTGACCGGCTTGCCGATGCCGTCCCCGGGCAGTAGCGCGATGGAATAGGTCTTCATGTCTGATCCTGGAGGTTGATGAGCACACTCTTGCTCTTGCGGTTGGCATGATAGGCTTCGCGTCCGAGATCCTTGCCGATGCCTGAACGCTTGTAGCCGCCCGTCGGCAGGATATGGTCGCGGGAGCGGCTGTAGCGATTGACCCAGACGGTGCCGGCCTGCAGCCGGCGCGTGGTTCGGATGGCGCGGTTGAGATCGCGAGTGAAGAGCCCCGCCGCCAGCCCGTAGGAGGGATGATCGGCCAGTGCGAGCGCCTCTTCCTCATCGGTGAAGCTCTGCACCGTCAGCACCGGCCCAAAGATTTCCTCCGTGATCGCAGGGGAGACCTGGTCGACATTCGACAGTAGCGTCGGAGCATAAAAATAGCCTTCCCGCTCGAGGCGGTTGCCGCCGGCAGGGCATTCGGCGCCGGCGTCGCGCGCCGCGCGCACAATTGCGTCGATCCGATCGATCTGACGCTCGGAAATGATTGGCGAGTAGTTAGAGCGCTCGTCCCAGGTCGGGCCGGGCTCGATCGTTGCCATTCGGGCGCGCAGGGCGGCGACCAGCGGCTCCATCGCAGCTTCCTCAACGATAACCCGTGAGCCCGCGACGCAGGCCTGTCCGGCGTTGGAGAGGATGCTGTTTGCGATCGCATTCGCAGCGAGCGTCAGATCGCTGTCGGAAAAGACGATTTGCGGACTCTTGCCGCCGAGTTCCAGCGTCATCGGCTTGACGCCTGTCCTGGCAATATTCGCCATGATCGCGGACCCGGCCCCCGTCGAGCCGGTGAAGCTGATCTTTCCGATATCGGGATGGCCGGTCATCGCCTGGCCCGTGGTCTGCCCGTCGCCAAGAACGATATTGATGAGGCCTTCCGGAATGCCGGCGCGGACGGCAAGTTGAGCAAGATAGAGCGTCGAAAAGGGCGTCATCTCCGATGGCTTCAAGACAATGGCATTGCCCGCAGCAAGTGCCGGACCCAGTTTCCAGCCCGCCATGGAGAGTGGAAAATTCCACGGCGTGATCGCGCCGACGACGCCATAGGGCTCGGTCATGATCATGCCGAGGCTTAAGTCGTCCGTCGGCACGAGGTCGCTGCCTTCCTTGTCGGCGAATTCGGCGAAGAAGCGTATCTGCTCGGCAGTGACCGCGACATCGCCCTGAATGAGTTGACCGATCGGGCGCGTGGAGGAAACGGCTTCCAGCCGGGCAAGGGTTTCTCCTTCAGCCTCGATCAGGTCCGCCCAACGATGCATCGCATTGGTCCGCTCGCGCGGGCGGCGGGTGGCCCAGCCGCTCTCGCGGAGCGCTCTCTTTGCAACGGATACCGCCTGATCGACGAGGGCAGCGTCGGCCACGGGGCAGTCGGCATAGGCGATGGCATCGGACGGCCGTTGCATCGGTAGCTCGCCCTTGGCGTCGATGTAGCGCCCGCCGATGAAATGACCTCTCGGCAACTCGATTGTGTCGGGATTGAAACTCAGAGCCATGGCCGTGTCCTTGCGGATATATGGGCGAGACCGCACGAGGCCTTTGTGACGACTATGTCTGTCGATAGGCTCGTGCGTTACTCGTGGGGATGTGGTCGGTGGTGCGGTTACATCACCGTCACGTAGATCTTCCTGACGGTTTCGATGGTGCGCCATGTGCCGGTAAAGCCCGGCTTCATGACAAAACTGTCGCCTGCCTTGTAGGTAACCGGTTCGCCATCATCCGGTGTGAGCTCAACGACCCCTTGGAGGATGTGGCAGAACTCGAAGGTCTCGCCTTTGATCGAGCGGGTGAGGCCTGGCGTTGCTTCCCAGACACCGGTATGGACGAGCCCATCGCGTGCCACATCCTGAGCCCAGGTCTTGAATGAGGGGTCGCCGGAGATTAGCCGCTCCGGAACCGGTTTGGATTCGCGCGGGGCCTCTGTGCTGTTCGGGTCGATGGTCTTGAGTAGTGACATGGTTTCTCCTTTGTGTCCTGCTGTGGATCAGTAACCGCGGGTGCGGTCGACCAGCCCGATCGGGTCGAGGCCGGCGCGATGGCGCTTGATGTTCTCGATGACCGAGCGGGCGGCGGTTCCGGGCTGCGTCACGCTGGCGATGTGCGGCGTGAGCATGATCCTCGGATGGCGCCAAAACGGATGTTCAGGCGGAAGCGGCTCCGGTTCGGTGACGTCGATCACCGCACCGGACAGTTGATGCATATCGAGTGCGTCGATCAGCGCATCGTGATCGAGTTGAGCGCCGCGGCCAACGTGAATAAGCGATGCGCCGGGCGGAAGGGCCGCGAAGAGGCGTGCATCGAGTATGCCACGCGTCTCTTCCGTGAGCGGCAGCAGACAGACCAGAATGTCGGTCTCGCCGAGAAAGGACGCCAGCGACCCGGCGCCGTGATGACAGCGCACCCCATCGATCTGGCGCGGAGCACGGCTCCAGCCGGACAGTGGAAAGCCGAACGGCATCAGCCGCGCGATCACCGCCTGCCCGAGCATCCCGAGACCAAGCACACCGATCCGGCGGTCTGCCGCCTGCGGGGCGGGCAGCGCCTGCCATTTCCCTTCAGTTTGCTGCATGAGATAGGCCTTGAGATTGCGGTGGAGCGCCAGCACCGCAAGCGTCACATATTCCTGCATCATGCGCACGATGCCATCCTCGATCATTCGGACGAGCTTCACCCCCGAAGGGAGGTTTTCAACCCGGAACTGATCGACGCCGGCGCCGATCGAAAAGACGATTTCCAGGTTTTTGAAGCGGTCGAGATCCGGCGGAGCGGTCCACGTCAGGACGTAACTGATATCATCGGGATCGACCTGCGTTTCATCCATGATGAAAGGGAGATCGGGCAGGTCGCGGGCGAACGCTTCGGCGAAGATGCGCCCTCGCTCTCGATCAGAATTGAACCAGAACGTCATTGGAATGCCTCAGTTTCGGAGTGTTTCAGCGAGCCGCTCGATCATCGTCTGACAAGCAGTGAGTTCGTCGCCACGGATGAACTCATCGGCCCGATGGGCTCTCGCGATATCGCCAGGGCCGCAAATGATCGCATCGATGCCGGCCGCTTGAAAAAGCCCGGCTTCGGTGCCGTAGCTCACGGCGGCGAGCGTTTCGACCCCTGTCAGGCCCTCCATTAGCGTAGCAAGTGGTGCATCGGCTGCGAGCGATAGCGCCGGATAGCTGCTCAGGAGCTCCCACTTTGTCTGAAATCCTCGCTGCTCAAGCCCGAGTGCGGCAAGCCTCACAGGCTCGAGGAGATCGGAGGGTGTCACTCCGGTGATCGCCCGGGCCTCGATTTCCGCCGTGAGGCAATCCGGAATGATGTTCACGGCTTGTCCGCCGGACACGGTTCCGACCTGGAGCGAGGAATAGGGTGGCTCAAAGCACGGGTCCAATCGGCTGCTCTGTAGTGCGTCTCCGGCACGAACGGCGGCAAGCAGGACGCAGGCGAAGCCATGGATTGCATTCAGACCCTGATCAGGTCGCGACGAATGGCCGGATCGCCCGCGGATCTCGACTCTTGCAGCGGCCTTTCCCTTATGGGCGCGGATCGGACGCAGACCGCTGGGCTCGCCGATGATCGCGCCGATCGGCTTGGCGCAAAGCTCGGGCAACTGGCGGATGAGATGAGGCACACCTCGGCAGCCGGCTTCCTCGTCATAGGAAAATGCAAAATGCAGGGGGCGCGAGAGCGGCATGTCGGCGATTGCGGGCAGAGCAGCCAATAGTGCGGCGAGAAAGCCTTTCATGTCACTCGTCCCCCGGCCGAAGAGCCGATCACCGTCCGCCCGCAGGCGGAAAGGATCGGATGTCCAGGCCGTCTCAAGCGCGGGAACGACATCCATATGTCCGGAGAGAACATAGCCGGGCACATGATTGGGGCCGATCGTTGCAAACAGATTGGCGCGGTCACCTTCCGGCCCCGGCAACACCGTCACCTTGGCACCGCAGCGCTCTGCGTAGTCCGTGATCCATGCAACAATGCCATCGTTCGGCGTTCCGACGACGGAGGGAAAACCGACCAGGCGGTCGAGGATTTCCTTGGCATTCATCGCAGGTCTCCTTGACGTAGCCGCCCAAGCGGCGCTCTGATCTCCACATTACGGCTTGGTGGGGACCATTTCCTGCCGAACGCTCCATGTTGAGCAGCAGGATCTATTGAATCCAGCTACGTCAAAGCAGAAAGTTTGGCGCACGTCTCCGCAGTGAGAGACGTATTATGTTGCGGGAGCGTGCTATCTGCATCATGGTCGGTACGGCCACCTCGTCCAGGCGCCGTGCGCATCCAGCAAGTATCACAAAAGGTCATTCCGAGCCGTCCTTGTATATCTCGGCAAGGTCCGGCAAGTTCCAATTGCCACCGCTCAGCACTGCGCAGACCTTTTCATCCGACCTGACCTTTATGGAGCCCGCGAGCAGAGCCCCGATGCCGATCGAAGCCGCCGGCTCCGCAATCAGCTTGGCATCTTTTGCAAGTGCGCGCATGCCCGCGATGATGTCCTCGTCTTCGACGAGAATGATTTCATCGACGTATTTTTCAATTATTGGATACGGGTTCTGGCCCGGAACACTAATTCTCAGGCCGTCCGCGATCGTGTTTTTCAGGGGCAACGATGTGCGCTGGCCGTTGATCCGACTCTGATAGTATTTCGGTGTCAGAGCAGGCTCAGCACCGATGACTCGAACCGACGGTTTGGTTTCTTTGATGGCGGTCGCAATTCCCGAGATAAGGCCTCCACCGCCCAAGGGAACTATGACCGTCTCCACGTCCTTCAAATCTTCCAGAATTTCACAGCCGATTGTGCCCTGACCGGCCATGACCAGCGGGTCTTCAAAGCCGTGGACGGTCGCGTAGTTGTTCTCTTCGGCGATTTCATAGACCCGCTTCCATCTCGCGGCGGTGTCGCCATCAAAGACAATGACCTCGGCGCCCAATGCTTCGGTATTGGCAATCTTGATCTTAGGCGTGGTGGCCGGAACAATTATGACAACCTTCACACCGAGCATTCGAGCCGCGTATGAGAGTCCTTGGGCATGGTTGCCCGAGGAACTGGCGATGACGCCATTTGCGATGACTTCTCGCGGGAGCGAAAGCATCTTGTTGAGAGCGCCGCGAAGTTTGAATGCGCCGGTAATCTGCAGCGTTTCGGGTTTGAGATAGAGCTGACAACCTGCAGCCTTTTCGATCTTGTCCGCACGCAGCAACGGAGTGTGTCTGATATGGGGCGCCAATCGTTCCCGGGCTTCCCAAATGTCCTGAATAGTTGGATAGTCTAGCATGATGCTGCTCGCCTTAGTATGTTGGAGTTCGCGTTTCCTTGATGGAAAGGATCGGCCTGAAGACTGCTTGTTTTTCGGCGCCGGATCGCGAGCAAACGATGTGCCCGCACGTGCTGGAACCTTCCAGCCGCTTTGCCAAGATCGTACCGGAGGTCAGGACTCGAAAAATTCGAAGAAGGTTCCAACTCTTCTCTCTATCGCATTGCTATAGATCTTCGATGCGGTTGTGTTGTCTTGGATTGCCATTCCAGTAGAGTCGAAAATGGTCACCTCATCGTCGTGTTCTCTTCCTGGTTTCCTTCCCAGCAATATCTCTCCGATTTCACCATGGATCCTGTCCTTGGTGATGACATGCCTATCGAGCGGATGCCATGTTTCGCCTTTCTCGCTGCACTGCGCGATCGAGTCGACGACGATTTTGGCATTTCTGAATACTTCTGGATCCAGTTCCTGTTTGCCTCGTTGGTCCGTGCCGATCGCGACGATATGCGTACCCGGCTTTACCCAATCGGCTTCCACGAGTGAGCCTTTACCGCGTGTCGTCGTAACGAGGATATCCGCCTGCTCGACCGCGTCCTTCTTGGAACGCGCAATGACGACGGGAATGCCGAACTCGCTTTCAATATCTGCTTTGTAACGGGAAAGCGTATCCGCGCTATTGTCCCAGGCATGGATCTCCTCGATATTGATGACCTCCCGGATCGCTCGGATCTGCATTCTTGCCTGATTTCCAGTCCCGATGGATGTGATCCTGCGAGCATCTTTCCTCGCCAACACCTTTACGGAAACAGCTCCCGCGGCGCCGGTTCTCAAGCCCGTGATCAGGCTGCCGTCCATGACGCAGATCAGCGCCCCGTTTCTGGCGTCAAACAGCAGAATGGTTCCCATCCCGCTCGGCACCTCAAATGCAGTCGGATTGTTGACAAACCCTCCCGAGGACGTCTTCATCGAAATAAGTTCATTGGTTTTGTAGTGGCTGAGCTTGAAGTCGATTTCGCTACCCGGTGACGGGAGATGCATTCCTATATAATCGGGTTGCTCCACCTGATCGCTGTTGAAAGCTTTGTACGCCTCCTCGACGGCGCCAATCACGTCCCTCATAGTGATCAATCTGCCGACCTCTTCTTTCTTGAGAAGCAGAGTTTTCACGAACTTTCTCCCATCATTGGTACGAAGGCAAAAACGTCACGCTGGGCCTGCAAACTTAAGCCCGGCTATTGGAGGCCTACCTGGCCGCCTTCGCGCCCGAACCAGATTGCTTGTGGTCACTTCGGTCGTGATCGCACCAGTTGTTGAAGCCGATCTAGCTGAATTTCGGCGCCGCGGCCGAACGACAAGGCCGTTTCACACTCCCGGTGTCGCGAAATGCTACAAGGCCCAACAGGGTTGCGTTGACAATCATATCGCCCCCAATCCACTGACACAAACTGCCGAGCTCCTACCGAAACATGCAGACATGCCACGACGGAATGAGGTTAGTATGGTCTTCTCCTGCCGAAGGAGTCACCGAATTATGCTGCCGCAACAGCACGAAATTCCAAAATGCTTGGCTCGTTTGGCATTTCTTGACGCCTCGCAGAGCTGATTTATGCTGCGGTTTCTGTGCGGCCCCCTGCAGTCTGTCGAACTTTGCTTTATCTAAGTTTAGCAAAGTTGCGTTGTCATCCCGACGCCGCAAATTTCGGGAGAAGATTTCGACACCCGAGGGCAAATTAGTGAAAGATGCCGAGTCTGACGTGCAATCATGAGGTCATTGGCGCTTGGTAGTAGCGTCGCCAAGGCCGTTCCACTGGTGACGGGCGAAGGAGCTCAAAGTCAATGCCGAAGTCTGTTCGACTTAAATCATTCGAGTTGGTGGCTCGGGATATCAACGAGATTGATGTCGGCTCGCTCCATGCCTTATCCGTGGCGGTCGGATGGCCACACCGTACCAAGGACTGGGATTGGCTTCGCAAGTTCGGTCGGGGTATAGCGGTAGTAGATAGCATCGGGCGGGTTTTCGGGAGCGCCATGTGGTTCCCCTACGGCCAAGAAGTTGCGATGATTGGCCTAGTGATCACCACCCCGCGCTCGCAAGCCCAGGGTAATGCCCGTTGGCTCATGGAGCAGGTATTCGAAGAATGTCGCGGCAGAAATCTGTATCTCAATTCAACTCGTGCGGCCCACAATCTGTATGTCTCGTTGGGTTTTGCAAACGAGGCGACGGTATGGATGCACCAGGGGACAGTTGCTTCCTCCCTGCCCAACTTGCCCGCTCCGAACGGTGATTTGATTGAAGCGGGGATCGATGCACTAGGGCAGATCACCGAACTCGATACCCAGGCGTTCGGCTGGAAGCGCGAGGAACTGATCTCGGCACTGGTTCCGATTTCCACTATCCAAACCCTCCGCCGCGATGGGAGGATCGTCGGCTATTCCATATGCAGGGAGTTCGGCCGCGGCCATGTGATCGGCCCTGTTGTAGCTAGCAACGACGATGACGCGCTTCAGCTCATTGCGGTCCATCTACGGAATCTGAAGGGCCAGTTTGCGCGCATCGACACGCGCGAAACAGGACCATTGGTGAACTTTCTACGCGCGTGCGACTTTCAAGTGGCCGAACGAGTGACAACTATGTCGCGGGGCCAACTCCTTTTGAACCGTAAGGCCGGCGAACCTTGGATTTATGGCCTGGCTGGTCACGCACTCGGGTGAACCATAGCCCGTCCCGATGACGGCATTGCTAGCTTTAATCGGGCTCATACACGCAGGAAGCCTGTGCAAAGGAGCCTCGGAATGCCAGCTCTTGGATCGCTCTCGCTTCGACTGCCGACGCTCGAAATGGCGCCTTTTCAGTATTCCAGCTAGTTCCGTCTCGTCAGTTGCCGTTAAAGGCAGACGCAATTGTTCCAACACAACGCGGCCTCGCGAACCGCTGCATTCGCTGGAGCAACTCAACTCAGGACACAACCAAATGCGAGACCCGCCGCCAGCGGAAGGTTGTGCGGGATTTGCTGCGACCGAAGAGACTTCTGCTGAAAGATGAAACATTCCGGCACATTCTGCCAAACGACTGCAACTATGCTTCGTCCATGCCGTACAGTTCACAGGAGCCAAGGACATGGATCGCTTCAGGCCTAAATACGTAACATTCGACTGCCATGGTACGTTGATCAACTTTCAGATGGCGGAAGCCGCTCGGGATCTGTTCGGTCATCTCCTTGACGGGCCGCGCATGAACGAATTCATCAAGAACTTCCAGGCGTACCGCATTGATGAGGTAATGCAGGATTGGAAACCTTACGCCGACGTTGTCCACAACGCCTTGGAGCGCACGTGCCGCCGTAATAAGGTTCACTTCCGGCCCGAAGACGCCGAAACCATCTACAACCGCGTACCGACATGGGGACCGCATCCGGATGTGCCCGAAGGACTAGCTAAGCTCGCCAAGGAAATCCCCCTTGTCATTCTGACAAATTCCATGGTGGCTCAGATCCCGTCGAACGTGGCAAAGCTCGGCGCGCCGTTTCATGCTGTCTACACTGCCGAGGAGGCAGGAGCCTACAAGCCGCACCTCAAGGCGTTTGAATATATGTTTGACATGCTCGGATGCGGACCGGAGGACATAACGCACGTCTCGTCGTCTTTCCGTCACGACCTCATGTCCGCCTATGATCTGGGTATCAAGAGCAAGGTGTGGGTCAATCGTGGCCATGAGCCAGCCAACCCCTATTATGAATACACCGAGATTCGCGATATTTCGCAGCTGCCCGGCGTTTTCGGACTCTAACTTGAATAAGGCGACCGCGGCTCACGAATCGAAAGACGCGCGAGCCAGTTGGCGGTGCTAGAGTGCCTGCTCTGATCTAGTCACACTAGGTCAGAGCTTCTAGCTCGGCCGCACGAAAAGCACCATAAACGGCGAGGATCTTCGAATTGGGCGATCGTGGTTTTGATGCCGATCGGGACTTCGGCCGGCTCAGCAGCCCCGCGGCTGCGGCCTTCCGTCAACCACCGCATGCTGCAGCATCGACAGAGGCTTTTTTTCGCGCCGCAGCCGCGATTCTCTCCACGCCGCCAGACCTGTCGGAACCCGACATTTCGGCAACACTGCTAAAGCGGCACTACGGGTTGGAAGGATCGATCGCGGTCTTGTCGTCTGAGGTCGAACGCACTGCTGAGGTCTCTCTGCTTGACGGTCGCCGATTGATCCTGAAGACGTCGGCACGACGTGAGGCGATCGACAGCTTCCGTTTCCAAAGCGCTGCCTTGGCGGCATTACAGAATAGCGCGGGATTTGTCGCACCCACACTTATTCGCACGAGTGGCGGCGCATTGATGTTTGAGGAAGAGGGTATTAGCGGTTACCTGCAGACCCGTATCGAGGGCATTTCTTTGCACAAAGAGACGCCAACACCTGATCTCCTCTTTCGTACCGGCAGCGCTCTTGGCCGGCTGGACATGGCGCTTGGGCAAGTCAACCTACCCTCGGCCAAACGCCCCATTCTCTGGCATATCGGGTGCTGGTCGCGATTGATGGAACTAGAGGGATACCTACCGGCTGGAAGCGTAGTTGAAAGCGTTGGGGCAGCGATGGCGGAATACATGCGGATCATCGAGCCGCAGATCCAGAATTTGGATTGGCAAGTTACTCATAACGATCCCAGCCCGTTCAACACAATCGTTACCAGCGATGGCTTGGGTTTCATCGATTTTGGCGATGGCAGCTGGAGCCCAAGGATCCAAGATCTGGCGATCGCGGCAAGTCACGTCGTGACGGATCCAACTCTTCCTTTAGGCGGAGCCGAGCACCTCATTGCAGGCTATGCGGCGGTCGTTCCACTTTCTGCTCTCGAAGCAAAGCTGCTGGTCGGACTGATGCGGGCACGACAAAGCGCACTGATATTAGTCAATTACTGGCGCTCCTATCTCTTTCCGGCCGACGCGGAGTACATCAAAAAGAACGTCGCTCGTGCCGAGCGCGGCCTGTCTATCCTGGCGCCTCTTTCCACTGCATCAGGCGAGGCGGCAGTCCTCTCGGCAGCGTCAAAGCCTTCACCGAAACCTTAGACAGGCGGAGAACATGTCCACAGACCTTATGCCCAATCGCTTCAGACCAGGTGAGGCCGACCTCCCAGCGCGCGAAGCCGAACTCATTGCCCGCCGTGACGCAGTTCTCGGAGCATCTTATCGACTGCAATATAGACGGCCCGTGCATTTCGTTCGCGGTGAAGGCATGTGGCTTTATGATCCGGACGGCGAGGCTTATCTCGACTTCTACAACAATGTTCCCTCCCTCGGTCATTGCCACCCGGAGGTGAATGCGGCAATGGCAGAACAGGCGGCGCGTATCAGCGCCAACACGCGCTATCTCGAGCCAAGACTTGTCGACTATGCCGAGCGGCTGGTTGATACGTTCCCAGACGAGCTCGACCGCGTGGTCTTCACATGCACGGGCAGTGAATCCAACGATCTCGCCCTACGGATCGCGCGTCTCGTAAGTGGCGGCGAGGGGGTGATCGTCTCCTCGCATGCGTATCACGGCACGAGCGCGGCTGTGGCTGCGGTTTCGCCGAACTTGGGAGACGCCGTCAGGCTCAGCCCATTCGTGCGGATGGTTTCTCTCCCCGGCCCGGCAGGTATACCAGAAACGCAAGCCGCCGACTTTTTCGAGGCTCAGGTGCGTTCAGCAATAGCGGATCTGACCCGTCGCGGCATAGGCGTTGCCGCCCTGCTCATCGACAGCATCTTTTCAAGTGACGGGGTGTGGGTAGATCCGCCCGGTTTCATTGCGGGCGGAGTTGCGGCGGTGTGGGACGCGGGCGGCCTCGTCATCGCCGACGAAGTTCAGCCGGGTTTCGGACGAACTGGTGCTCATATGTGGGGCTTTGAACGGCACGGAATCGTACCCGACCTTGTAACTCTCGGCAAACCAATGGGTAACGGCTTTCCGATTGGGGCGGTCGTTGGTCGCAAAGCGCCCATGGAGCGGTTTGGCGCCACCGCTCGCTACTCGAACACCTTTGCCGGTAATACGGTTGGGATTGCGACTGCAGACGCCGTGCTAACGATCTTGCAGCGTGACCAAATTCCTCAAAACGCTCTTGCCATGAGCGAGCGGCTCAGAGTCGGGCTGGAGGAGTTAGCAAGGAAGCACGATGGCATTCGCGCCATCCGCAACGCGGGTCTATTCTTCGGCATCGACATCGGACCCGCGGAGATGCCGACGCTGGATAGGCGCGCAATGGCTCTGGATCTGGTCAATGCGATGCGGGATGATGGCGTGCTCATCAGCACGACAGGAGCCAATGAAGATACACTCAAAGTGCGCCCGCCGCTCATCTGCCAATCCGGAGACGTCGACCTGTTCCTTGTTGCCATCAGGCGTGCTCTGAACAGGGCCGGAGGTTAATGCCCTCGACAGGGGTTAGTTGCCACCCGCGGACACCAACCAACCCCAACCTGAAGGTCGTGGATGTCGTCAAGCTCGGGCGCTTCCCAGATCGATCCATGTTCTCCGGGTGGACGAACGAAGCCGCCGAGCATGCGGGGATTAGGTCACACCCAGCAGCGGTGGCCGACGACGAAATGGCAGCTTACTGCTTCCACTGATTCAAAGAACGTCAGCCAATGATATCGCCAATGGATGGGACGCACTCAGGCAATGGGGTGAAGACGCGGTTCGCATCGAACGGCTGACGGGCGGCGTTGCCAACGACGTGTGGAGCGTTCGCGTCAACGGGAAGGTCGCCGTCGGTCGTCTCGGACGCAGAACCGACGCCGGTCTCGCATGGGAAACCGAGCTGATCAAACACCTCGACCGTGAAGGCATGCACGTTCCAGTGCCGATCCCGACGACTGACGGCCGGCTGTTCTTGGACGGTCTGGTGGTGATGAGATACATGGAGGGCGGACCGCCCGAAACGGAATCCGACTGGCGTCGCATGGCTGATACGCTCCGCGAGCTGCATCGGTTGACGCAGGGCTGGCCGCAGCGCCCGGGCTGGCGATCATCGACCGACCTCCTTCACGCCGAAACCGGAACGAGGATCGACCTTGCCGCGATGCCGCCCGAGGGCGTTATGCGATGTCGAGCCGCGTGGGCGCGGCTCGTCGGACGTCAGACATGCGTTGTCCACGGCAACCCCAACAGTGCTGCCAACGTCCGCATGACCGCCGATCGGGTCGCGTTGATCGACTGGGACGAGTCACATGTCGACGTTCCCGACCTCGACCTGGTGCTGCCCGGCAATGCCGCCGGTCTCGACGACCGCGCCTATGACATCGCCGCATGGGAAGCCGCCGTGAGTTGGCCGGACGAATACTCGGTCAGGCGGCTGGGCGAAGTTTGGCCGGTCTGAGGAGTTCGACGATCCGCTGACCTTGCCCCAGGTTTTATCCAGTTTTGAGTTGCTCTAGTGGATTTTGAAGTGCACCCCGAAATCGGCCGCGTGCTCAACCGGGCGAATTTCTGCAGTTCTCCATCCTTCATCCATGTTTCCTGCCTCCGACCCTCCGGAACATCCGTGATGACAAGGGAGAAACAATCGTCGTCCAGGTGGCAGACTATTTCGATGAGACCGAGGGCCGCGTCGAATATTGGACATTCTCTGCGATCCCGGCGGATAAGACGAATGAATTGCCTCGTCCCTAGTGAACGCCGGCAGCCTCTGCTTTGTCCTTGCCGCCTCCATTGGTGATTGTCTGTTCGCGACGAACGTATGGAGGCGATTGAACTCCCGTTCCCCCTCGCTGTTGAATATTCACCCAGCTATTTTCGCTCCCGGTGACATAAAGGACGTTCGGCAACCGGCATTCACACAGAAATTTTGGCGATCGGCTCCGTTCTGGTGAAAATCAAGGGTCTCCGAGAATACGTCTGAATGGGAGCGCAGTCGCCGGAGCCCCGACCCCCGATGGGCGCTGGGATGTTCAGCCGGTATGGATTGCCAGCAAATCAGCATAGACTGTCTGATTGCTCGCCAGCACCGGATGGCCCTGTAGCAAAGCTTCGCCTTCAGCCGGGAAGGTTAGATGAGTTCCACCTGCCTCCCTGACGAGGCAATAGCCGGCCATGCAATCCCAGGCACGCATGTGAGGCTCGTAATAGCCAACAAGCCGACCAGCGGCCACATAGGCGAGCATCAGGGCACCGGAGCCATTGCGGATAAAATTCCCACCCTTGCCAAGCACGGCGGCGACAATCGCGCCTACCCGTTCCGGGGTGACATAGGTATTGCAGCCGATGCCCGTCATCGCATTCTGCAAAGTCCTCGACGGGTCGAGGCTGAGATTCTTGCCGTTCAGGCTCGCACCCATGCCCGCTGCCGCTGCGTAGAGTTCATCAGCGCATGGAACATGGATGACGCCGATCACCGGTACACCGCGGCGCAGAACCGCAATCGACACACACCACGTCGGCATGCCATTGACGAAGGGCGCCGTTCCGTCGATCGGATCGACTACCCATGTCAATCCCGACTGCCCTTCCTGATACCCGTATTCCTCGCCGAGAAATCCGTCTGCCCCAAAAGCTTCCGCCACGCGCCTGCGGATGAACGTCTCGACGTTACGGTCGGCAATGGACACGACATCCTGCAGATCCCGCTTCGTTTCGACCACGAGCGTTTCGCGCCTGTTGAAGTAGTCGAGCGCAATGGCGCCCGCCTCCTGTGCCATCGCTTTGGCGAAAGCGAAGCGTGTATCAAATTCGGTCTCTTGCAACATAATGCTGGTACCCCTTGCAATGGCTGTCGTCGGTGCGGGAATTGAGCGGCCCGCACCGACCGAATGTTCAGATATTAGAGGCTCACCCGCTGATAAGGGCGATGCCGCGGCTTCGAAATCCGAGCGTCGCGTCGGCGGCGGCCGGCAGGATGCGGTCGACGGCGTGGTCGACGATGAAGAGCGTGCCGACGTCGGTTTCGACCTCGTACTCGACATGATCTCCGAGATAGGCCGAATGCAGGATACGGCCGGCAAGCCCTTGCCCACGTCCCTCGGAAAGCGCGATGGCGCCGGGACGAACGGCAAGGCTTGCCGCACCCGGCGTCGCCCGACCGGCAGGCACGCGGTGCTTGAAACCACCGATGCGGATTTCAGCATCGTCGCCATCGATGCCGACCACCTCACATGGGATGACATTCGCTTCCCCCATGAAATCGGCGATGAAGGCGGAAGCCGGCGCTTCGTAGAGATCGCGCGGGGCGCCGGACTGGGCGATTTCGCCATCCTTCATTACGATGATGCGGTCGGACACGGCAAGCGCTTCGTCCTGATCGTGGGTGACGTAGACGGCCGTGAAGCCCAGGCGCTGCTGGAGTTGGCGGATATCCGTGCGCACCTTGCGGCGCAGGCGTGCATCGAGATTTGAGAGCGGCTCATCGAGCAGCAGCACCTGCGGCTCCAGCACCAGCGCGCGGGCGACGGCCACGCGCTGCTGCTGGCCGCCGGAGAGTTCGGCGGGGAGGCGGTGGCCCATGCCGGCAAGACCGACGAGCGCCAGCCCCTCCTCCGCCTTCCCGCGTGCTTCCTTGCGGCTGAGGCCGGAGGATTCCAAGCCATAGGCGACGTTGTCGCGCGCATTCATATGCGGAAAAAGCGCATAGGACTGGAACACCATCGAGACATCGCGCTCGTTGGCCGGCAGCATGGTGACGTCCTTGCCGCCGATGAGAATTTTGCCGGCCGAAGGATGTTCGAGGCCGGCAAGCATGCGTAGCGTCGTCGTCTTGCCGCAGCCGGAGGGGCCGAGCAGGGTCACGAGCGTGCCGGGCTCGATGGTGAGCGAAAGGTCGGGAATTGCAGTGAAGGCGCCGAACGTCTTGCGCACGTTCTGGAAGACGACGGATCCGGCTTTCTGGTTGATCATGCGATTTTCTCCTGACGAGAGGAAGCGGAGGTGGCGAGGCCGGCGACGCGGTTGTCACGGCGCAGGCGCCGCTCCCCCACGATGAGCTGGAAGCCGGCGATGACGGTGATCATCACGACGATCAGCATGGAGGAATAAGCGATCGCCACGCCGTATTCGCCATTCTCGACGAGGCCGACGATGTAGGAGGTCGCCATGTTGTACTCGGCGCTGACTAGGAAGATCACGGCGCTGATGGAGGTGATGGCACGCACGAAGGAATAGACGAGCGCAGCAGTGATGGCGGGGCGCAAGAGCGGCAGGATGACCTTGCGGATAGTGCGGAAACTGTTGGCCCGGAGCGTCAGGGAGGCCTCATCCAGGCTCTTGTCAAGCTGGCTCATCGCCGCAATGCCGCCACGCACGCCGACCGGCATGTTGCGGAAGACGAAGCAGGCGATCAGGATCAACGCCGAGCCGGTCATTTCGAGCGGCGGCAGGTTGAAGGCCATGATGTAGCTGACGCCGATGACCGTGCCGGGAATGGCAAAGCTCATCATCAGGGCGAATTCGAAGGCATTCTTGCCGGCGAATTTCTGACGCACGATGATGTAGGCTGTCAGCAGGCCGACGGCGGCTGTCAGCGGGGCTGAGACCAGCGCGATCTCCATCGTTGTCCAGAACGAGTTCCAGGCGACACCCGTCCATGTAATCCCGTTTTGGAAGCTGATCGAAAAGGCCTTGGCGTAGTGGTCGAGCGTCAGCGAATTGTCGAGGCCCCATGTCTTCACGAAGCCGCCGATCAGGATCATGCCGTAGATGACGAGCGTGAAGAGGATCCAGGGGATGACGACGGCGTGAACGCCGATCGACAGCCCACGCGGCAAGGCGATCTGCGATCCGCTGTCGCCCTTGCCGGTGACGGTGGCAAAGTTCTTGCCCGACAGCCAGACGCGCTGGGCGAGGAAGGCGGAGAGCGTGAAGGCGAGCAGCACCATGGCGAGCACGGCAGCGCGCGAGGGGTCATTCTGCGAGCCGACGACGGCGAAGAAGATTTCCGTCGAGAGCACGCCATGGCTGCCGCCCAGCACCAGCGGATTGCCGAAGTCGGCCATGCTTTCGATGAAGCCGATGAGGAAGGCGTTGGCGAGACCGGGCTTCATCAGTGGCAGCGACACCCGCCGGAAGGTGCGCCAACGGTCGGCGCGCAGCGTCGTGGAGGCCTCCTCCATCGACGGGCTGACGCCTTCGACGACGCCGATCAGCACGAGGAAGGAGATCGGCGTGAAGGACAGCACCTGCGCGATCCAGATGCCGGTGAGGCCATACAGCCAGCGGCCGGGCTCGAGGCCGAACAGTTCCGACAGCCCCTGCGTGACGACACCGGCGCGGCCGAAGAGCAGCGTGAGTGCCAGACCGATCACGAAGGGCGGCGTGATGATCGGCAGGATCGTCAGCAGCCGCAGGCCCTTCTTGAAGGGAAAGCGCGTGCGGGTGGCGACGAGCGCGAAGGCAAGGCCGAGCAGGGTCGAGCCGAGGCCGGTCATGATGGCCAGCCACAGCGTGCGCCAGGCGACGCCGCAGCGGCCGGCCCCGATGACACAGTTGAGGCTCCAGATGCTCGGATCCTGGATGTTGCGGATGAAGTTATCCGCATTGAACGACCCGTCGAAATCCTGCACCGAACCGACGAACATGCTGCCAATCGGGTAGAAGACGAATACTGCGACGAGGAAGACCAGCAGGGCGATTGCGCTGACGACGAAGGCATCGCCCTTCATCACGCCGCGCTCGGCAAGGCCGAAGGCGAAGAGCAGCACGAAGGTGATGGAAGAGAGGACCGCGCCTGCCCCCATGGCAGGCTGGCCGGTCGAGAGCGGGCCGAAGAGCGTGTCGCTTACCGTCCAGTTCCAACCGGAAAAGCCGATGGCGAGGCCCTGGAGCGAGAGGAAGAGAACGCCGATCGCGCCGATCCAGGCGAGCACGGCGCCGCGGCGCATGGGGTCCGCCATGCCGCGAGCCGCGACCGCCAGGAGAACGAGCACGAGCGCAGCGGCAAGCCATAGCCGGCCATGGGCGAATATCTGTATGAGACCGGGGGCGGCCTCCGTGGAAAGGGGGAAACCGGCCAGCCAACCGAGCCCGAAGAAGCCGTTCTCGATCCGATACCAGGGCAACAGGGTCAATGCGACCACGCCCAGGAGCAGGACCACGTCCAGCCTGCGATTGCCATGTCTCATGGCTGACCTCGCTGTTTTTGAGTGTAGGAGGGCGGCGCCTGTGGAGGCAGGCGCCGCCTGTCAGGACATCAGTTGGCGGCGGCGCCGATTTCGCGATCCCAGCGTTCCAGCAATGCCTTGCGCTTTGCCGGGTCGCCATAAGTCTTGAAGTCGTAGTCGATCAGCTTGATGTCCTCGAAGCGCGGCGCCTCCTTCGGAATGGTCGCGCTCTTGTTGGAAGGCAGCTGGAAGGATTTGGCATCCTTCATCCGGGACTGGACTTCCGCCGTCAGCGCCCAGTCGTACCAGATCTTCGCATTGTCGAGATTGCGCGCACCCTTGATGATCGACATGGAGCCGATCTCATAGCCGGTACCTTCGCAGGGCGTGATCGACTTGACCGGGAAGCCTTCCGCCGTCTGCGCCACTGCGTCGTGCACGAAGACGATGCCGAGTGCCGTCTCGCCGCGTGCAGCCGCCTTGACGGGCGCCGATCCGGATTTAGTATATTGCGAGATGTTGCCGTTCAACTTCTTCAGGTAGTCGAAGGCCTGGTCCTCACCCATGATCTGCACGAGAGAGGCGAGCGCCGTGTAGGCGGTGCCGGAAGAATTCGGATTGGCGATCTGGATTTCGCCCTTCAATTCCGGCGCCAGAAGGTCGGCCCAGCAGACAGGCTCCTTGTAGCCCTTGGTTTTGAAGATTTCCGTGTTGTAGCCCCAGCCGAGCGCGCCGGCATAGACGCCGACCGTCTTGTAGCCGGAGCTTTCGGCCTGCTTCTTCGCCCAATCGTTGAGTTCATCGAGCTTTGGCGATTTATATTCCAGCGTCAGATTTTCCGATGCCGCCTGAAGATGCGGGTCGCCCGTGCCGGCCCACCAGATGTCGGTCTTCGGGTTGCGTGCCTCGGCGCGAACCTTGGCATAGGTCTCGCCGGACGAGAGGCGAACCATGTTCACCTTGATGTCGCTATGCGCCTTCTCGAAATCACCCTTCATCTGCTCGCAGATGACGACGTCGGCCGAGCAGATGAGGTTGAGTTCGCCAGCGGCCTGCGCCGGCAGCGCCCCGAGCGCCGTGCCGGCGAAGAGCATGAGGGAAAGGGTGTTGATTTTCATGCGGGCATCCTCCTGTTGCCTGGGTTTGATTATTCGCATGAACAAGACACAGCGGGGCCTTCGGCCTGCCCGCGGCGGCGCGTTCACGATTTTCGATTGCTGTTTGTCTAAAGGGCTCGATCAGTTCGTCACGGCGATTTCCGCATCGAATCTGCGGAGCAGTCGACTTCGTTCTTCCGGTGAGCCGAAGGTGGCGAAGTCATAGTCCACCATCTTGATCATCGAAATGTCAGGTGCTGCGAGCGGCAGACTGGATTTCGCGTTTGATGGCACCTGGTTCTGGCCGGACGCCGCTCCGGTCCCCTGCCCTTCGGGGCTCAACGCGAAATCGACGAAGCGCTTTGCTTCCTCGATGTTCTTCGCACCTTTGACGATGCTCACGGCGCCGATCTCGTAGCCGGTGCCTTCGCAGGGTGCGACGATCACGAGGGGAAAGCCCGCTTGCTTCTGCGTGACGGCGTCATGCATGAAGGAAATACCGATAAGGGTTTCTCCCCGCGCCGCCGCCTTGATAGGCGCAGCTCCGGAAGGGGTGTAGTGCTCGATATTGCGGTTGAGCGCGGCGAGATAACGGAACGCCTCATCCTCGCCGAAGAGCTGCACCAGCGTCGCAAGCGTGGTGAAGGCGGTGCCGGACGAATTCGGATTGCCGCTCTGGATGCGGCCGCGATAGGCGGTATCCGTCAGGTCCTTCCAGCAAGTCGGCGCCGGCAACTTCAGCTCGCGTAGCAGATCGGCATTGTAGGCAAAGCCGAGCGCCCCGGCATAGATGCCCGCCGAGCGGCCGCCGGACATGGCGAAAAAATTCTGCGCCCAGGGCAGCATGTCGCGCTCATGGGCCGGCTGGTAGGCTTCGAGAAGATTTTCAGAGCCAGCCTGCAGATGGGTGTCGCCCGTGCCGCCCCACCAGACATCGACGGTCGGCGCAGCTTTTTCCGCGCGGATCTGATTGAGGATATCGCCGGTGCTCTTGCGGGTTACCGAGATTTTGTGCCCGCTCTTTGCCTCATAGGCCGTCTTCATCGCCGCGCACCACATCTCGTCCACACCGCACAAAACGGTGAGCGACGGGGCAGCCGTGCCGGTGCCGGTGCTCGCTAGCCACAAAGCCGCGACCGCGCTGAAAGCGGTGATGCCTCTCACGATTTCCTCCCATTGGACCTTGCGCCCCATCTCCGCAGTCAGGATGTCACATCTGCTGCCTTGCGCAATCAAAGAATGGTTACGGTTCTTACAGCTTTGCCCGCGACGTACCCCTCAAAAATGACAAAGGTTACAAATGTGACAAAGCGCATAACACGAGCGCGCTTTGAAGATCGTGACAGCCCTGCCTATAATGGATGCGGGAGGACGTGCATGTGTTGAATGAGAGGATCAGCATTCTGATCGTCGAGGACGATCCGGACATGGCGGAGCTTATCTCCGACCTCGTGGAGGCGGAGGGGTGGACGCCGCTCACCGCGCCGTCGGCGGAGGAAGCGGCGATCGTGCTTTCGCGCGAAACAGTGCATCTCGTGCTCGTCGATCATAACCTACCCGGTACCTCCGGCCGTACCTTCGCGCAGCGCCTGCGGGCCCAGACCAATATCGGCATCGTCATGGTGACGGCTGCCGGCAGCGCCGCAGACCGGGTGCTCGGCCTCGAAACGGCGGCCGACGACTATGTCGTGAAACCCTTCGAGCCGATCGAATTGACGGCGCGTATCAAGGCCGTGCTGCGCCGGACCATCCCCTCGCTGAAGCCGGAGCGGGAAAGCGAACGGGAGCACGAGCCCGCATCCCTGAAACTCGGCGACTGGTCGGTGGATCTCCAGAGCCGCCGCGCCATCTGCCGCACCGATCCTGCTAGGTCGCTGACGAGCGCCGAATTCGCGCTGCTCGAAATCCTCGCAGAAACGCCGAACGCACCCGTCAGCCGCGCACAGATCCTCGACCGGCTGGGCGCCGAAAGCGAGCGCTACATCGACCGCAATGTCGACGTGCTCGTGCTGCGTCTGCGTCGCAAGATCGAGCGCAATCCTGACCTGCCGCGCCATATCAAGACGCGCCGCGGCAAGGGCTATGTTCTCGACACCGACGATGGCGAGATCGTATCGTGATCAGCCGTCCCTTCCTCTCCTCCATCGCCTTTCGCCTGCCCTTTGCCATCGCCTTCATCTGCGTGCTCGTCTTCAGCTTGGCGACCATCGCCGTCTATGGCTTGCAGCGGGCTCGCCAGGAGATGGCCGCTTATGGCCTGCATGCGTTTTCGAGTCTCGCCAAAGCCTCGCTCGTGTCGCGGCAGGTTTCCGACCTCGTCTCCAGCGCACCCTTCCTGATGAATGCGACCTCGCCCTACCGGGTTTCCAGCGAAAGCCGCTCCGTCGTCGTGCAGGTCGATACGTTGCTGCGCGCCATGCAACCTGAAAACGACGGGGCTGCCGTGAAGGGTTTTGCGAGCAGCCGTATCGTCGAGCTGCTGGAAACGATCCGCACGCAGACGACGGCGCTTGCAGGCGACGCGGAATCCGCCCAGCAGCATAAGGCGGAGGCTGCGGCAGCGCTCGGCGAGATCGCAACCGGCAGCGGCATTCCGGATGCCGACTTCCGCGGCCGGCTGAACGCCGTCGTGCAATCCGCCTCCAATTCGGACAGCCTTTTCCAGCTCGGTGAATTGCGCCGGCGCTACGTCTCCGAAACCGCCCCGCGCCTCGAACCCGCCGCGCCGGACATCCGGATAGCCGCCGCCGAGCTTGCGCCCTACGAACGGGTGTTCGAGGCACAGACGCGCTATCTCCTCGAAATGTTCGCCATCCGCGCCGCCGTCTCGCGCCTGCATACGGTCTCGCGCGATCTGTCGCATGCAACGGAAACCCAAAGCGAGGCCGTTGCCCGCAGCCTCAGCGACGACCTCGTCTCCACCTCCGATGCCTTGAGCCGCATCCTGGTCATCGTCGCCGTCGCCTCGCTGCTGGTGCTGGCAATGGCCGTGGTCTCGATCCGCTCCGTCATGCGCGTCTCACGCGGAATTGTCGCGCTTTCGAACGGCATGAACGCACTGGCAGAAGGGCGCAAGGATGTCGATGCGCCGCGCTATGACGGGACGGAAACCGAGTTGGTGCGCCTGCTCGAAGCCTTCCGTGCGTTCCGCGAGAGCGTCGAGCGCGTGACGCGGCTGCGGCGGACAGCAGAGGCCGCCGCCCGCACCATCCGCTCCACCTTCCGCAGCATGAACGAGGGCATCGCGCTGTTCGATGCGAGCGGCCGGCCGATCACCATGAACCGCCGAGTCATCGAGCTTGTCGGCTGGTCTGGTTCGGCCAGGAAATTGCCGCTCCGCAGTTTCGTGACACCGCTGCCGGAGATCGATCCGGCGCTCCTGCCGGCCGAAAACGATGCCGGCCTGCTCTCCGACCGGTCGGTGCTGCGCCACCGCTCCGACGCCGGCCGGGTGACTGAGGTGTCGCTATCGCGTCAACCCGACGGCGGCATCGTGCTGCTGGCGCGCGATATCACCGACATGGACCGGCAGGAGGCGGAGGCAGCAAAGATCCAGCGGCTCGATGGCATCATGCGCATGACCCATCAGGTGAGCCACGAAGTCGGCAACATGATCGGTATCATCACCGGCAGCCTTGGGCTGCTGGAGCGCGAAACCGGCTTCAATGACCGGCAAAAGCGACACCTCGCCCGCATTCGCAAGGCTGCCGACCGGGGCAGGTCGCTGGCCGGCAGCATGCTGTCCATCGGCAGCCAGCAGCCGATCCATCCGGGTCCGGTGGAGATCGGCGTCGTGCTGCGCGGCATGGCCGACGTGCTTGAAATCGCCATCGGCGAAAAATGCCGGCTTGCCTTCGACATAGCCGATGACCTGCCCACCGTCCTCATCGATACAGCGCTCTTCGAGCAATCGGTCCTCAACCTCTGCCTTAACGCCGCCGCGGCCATGCCAGCGGGCGGAACGATCCTCATCCGTTGCGCCCGCAACGAGGCCGGGGTGACCGTCAGCGTGATCGACGACGGTATCGGCATGTCGGCCGAGGCAATCGATAAGGCGTTCGAACCCTATTTCACCACCCGCGATGCCGAAGGCGGCGCAGGTCTCGGCCTGGCCGTGGTATATGGCTTCGTCCGCCAGAGCGGCGGCGACGCGCGCATTGCCTCGGCGCCGGGTAAGGGAACGATCGTGGAACTGCTGTTTCCGGCGTGAATTGCGTTCTACGCCAGCTTGTCAGGAATCGAATTACGCCCCAACTTCTGAAAATGAAAAAGGTCAGAACTCAATTAACCGCTTGGCTGACCATACAAAGACGATCCTCGAGGGCGGGTCCGCACAGCAGTATGGTGCTCTTTGTTTTCGCCCAATCGCGGGCGACGGCGTCGAAGTTCGCCTGATCACAACCCGCGAAACTCGGCGCTGGATTCCCAAAGGATGGCCAACTGAGGGGCTACCCCCCCACGAAGTGGCCGAAAGAGAAGCCTGGGAAGAAGCTGGTGTGAAAGGACGGGCAAAGAATCGGATCTTTGGCCACTTTGGCTATCCATTCCTGCGATCCATGAAGGACGCGCAGGACACGAACTGCTGTTTCCGTAGCGACATATGCAGCGATATATGGCGTTCCGTTGATCACCAGTTCGCGTGTCCCAGCAATTCTTCCAACGCGACCGCTTGCTGGAAAATCGACCAAGCGGCGCGCAGCGGCCATGATCCGCTCGTCGATCATTACAGCGGCCGAAGGATTGTCTGCCTCGATATAGGTGAATATGGCGTCTCGGTCCGACAGCGCGAACGCAGACCATGTAAGCTTCACGACTTGAGAGCACCTGCTTTGACGCGCGCTATCGCCCGGCGCTCCTCGAAGTGTGCCTCGACGTCAAAATCTGACACGTCCGGTCGAGTGTCGTTCAGTGCTTCGAGTACCTTCGTGCGAAACCAGGCATCGTGAGCCTCGCTTCCCGAAAAAAGTTCAAGTGGCATCGCACCCTCGTTAGCTGTCCGCGTGAGCAGGATGCGGACTGCATCTGATACCGTCAGGCCCATGTTCTCAAGGACGGCGGAAGCACGATCCCGAACTTCGGCATCGATACGTGTTTGGACAAGTGCGTTTGCAGCCATGGCTATCTCCAAATTTAATAGCAAGGTAATGCATTTGAATGACAAAATCCATAGTAAGTTTCCGGCCGACAAGGCCCTATTCAGATCATCGACGACGCGATTTTCTCGTGCGGCATATCATGGAACTAGCGGGCGGACTCGCAAACGGTGCTTCTTATCTGAAAGCTGCCGTTAGTCTAGGCAGTAGCACCCTCCTTGCTGCCGCGTTATCACCAAACGACCGTCGCATCGTGGGCTTTGTCTGCTGGACTCACGAGCCGACCAGCGGCCAATTGTCCGCCTCGGATTGAAAGCTGCTTTGTTGAATTGGTTAGGCTCTTGAAGAGATTCGAACTTGCGATCCGTGATTTAGTCACGTAGCAGGCAGGGGATCAGTGCCTTCGCTTAGGATTGCAAGATATCTACGGTAGCTGAAAACACGGCCACGCTTGCGACCTGTCACCTCGTCGACAATCCCCAAACGTTCCAAGTCAGCGAGCGCTGCATTGACAGTCGGCGCGGAAAGGCCTGTCATTTGAACGACCTGATTTGCCGTATGAAAGGGGTTTTGCTGAAAGAGTTCGTGAATACGAAGGGCCGATCCGGCTCGGTCGCTCTCGACTGTGATTTTCTCCCTGTCCTCCTTGAAAAGATCGACAATCCGAGTGGCAGCTTCAAATGCTTGGTTGGCGGTGTCGGCTACACCCGTCAGGAAGAAGTCTAGCCAAGCTTCCCAGTTTCCATGTTCACGGACCTCTTGCAGTAATCGATAATATTCGCTCCGATGGGCCTTGAGGTAAAGACTGAGGTAGAGCAATGGTTTGCGTAGAACGCCGTTCATGCACAGGTAAAGAGTGACAAGCAGACGACCTATCCGGCCATTGCCATTGAGAAATGGATGGATCGTTTCGAACTGGACATGCAGGAGGCCAGCTTTGATCAGAGCCGGTAACCGTGATTGATCGTCATGCATGAAGCGCTCGAACGCGTCTAGGCAGCCACCCAATTCCGTCACGGGTGGTGGCACGAAGAGTGCGTTGCCGGGTCGCGTGCCTCCAATCCAATTCTGCGAGCGCCGGAACTCTCCTGGATCCTTAGTGCCTCCCCGCCCGCTTTGCAGCAGTCGTGCGTGCATCTCTCGGATCAGGCGCAATGACATTGGCAGCGTTTCCAAACGCTCCAAACCGTACATCATCGCATCAACGTAATTGGAAACCTCACGAATATCATCGACCGGTTGCCCCGCTTGAGCCTCGGTCTCAAACCGCAAAAGATCGGAAAGCGTCGACTGTGTGCCTTCAATCTGCGAGGAAAGAACTGCCTCCTTTCTTACATACATGTAGAGGAATAACTCCTGGCGCGGGAGCAGCATTGTGATGCCATCCAGGCGACCTAGCGCACGCTCTGCCAGACTGAGGCGCTCCAATAGCGAAAGGACATCGATGGATGGCTCGGGCGGCAATGGCGGAGGCACGAACGCCCGCACTGTTTCGCTCGCTGCCGTTGTTTTGACAAAACGGCCCAGGCGCAAATTAGGTTCGGAATCAGACATAGCCTAATATGAATTCCGTCCGTTATTTAAGCAAGAGCCCCTTTATTTAAATAAGCCTCAAGCTTAGGTAAGCGCGCTTAATTAACGTAGACCGTTGTCATTGCGTCAAGCGCAGGCTGAATAGCCCCGAGTTTCGTAGACACCCTCGGGTTAGATTTTCTACTGCTTCTCGAACTCGACGGGCGACAGCATTCCGTTTCTGACGTGCTTGCGTTTCGGGTAGTAGAACATCTCGATGTAGTCGAACACATCCTGGCGAGATTCATCGCGAACGCAGACCATGTAAGCTTCACGACTTGAGAGCACCTGCTTTGACGCGCGCTATCGCCCGGCGCTCCTCGAAGTGTGCCTCGACGTCAAAATCTGACACGTCCGGTCGAGTGTCGTTCAGTGCTTCGAGTACCTTCGTGCGAAACCAGGCATCGTGAGCCTCGCTTCCCGAAAAAAGTTCAAGTGGCAGCGCACCCTCGTTAGCTGTCCGCGTGAGCAGGATGCGGACTGCATCTGATACCGTCAGGCCCATGTTCTCAAGGACGGCGGAAGCACGATCCCGAACTTCGGCATCGATACGTGTTTGGACAAGTGCGTTTGCAGCCATGGCTATCTCCAAATTTAATAGCAAGGTAATGCATTTGAATGACAAAATCCATAGTAAGTTTCCGGGCGATAAGGCCCCCGGCTGCGGGCCTGAGGATCAAGCTCCGATCGGCTTGGCGGAAGCCGCTTGCGGGGCCCCCGCGATGAACCAGTCGGAGGGCTTCACATCCGACAGGACCACGGTGACGTTAGATGGCACAGAGCCGAGGACATCGACAAAGAACTGGGTGATCCGCGCGGCGAGTTCGGCTTTCATCCGCTCGTCGCGGCCGCTCAACAGCTCGAACTTTACATGGGGCATGAAGCGTCTCCGTGATGCGCCAATTGGTCAGTCCAGCAGGTGCCGGTGGCGAAGGATGTTGCTGGTCGCCAAAATCGCTAGGAAGGCGACGAGGACGATGCAAAGGCTTAATCAACAGCGAGGAACGTTCGGCGATGAAGCCGAGAGGGCCGGGCCGAGCAGCAGCCTTCGAAGTGGTGACGAGCGACATGGCGCGACCGGAGGCTGCACCCCCCGCCCTGCCCGCTGTCGACAATATGGTCGATGGTCACGAGATCAATGTGACACACGAACATACCTGCTCGGAACGAGGCGGGCGTTTCCCTGGGGCTTGCGGTTCTTGAAGGAGACGGAATGATCAGGGCGTCTCGCCCCACTATCGTGGTGCGCAATCGCGAGAGGCTGATATCCAAGGCCGGCGGCAGCTACGGAAGGTCCGAGGCCGAATACGCTCGCATGATCACGGACCTTAGACAGTCAACACTCAGGTGACTACACCACCCAAAGTGTTCGTCAAACGCATCCAATCATAAACGAAGATGCGGCTTCTGCTGACCGACTTCGAGGAACCGTGCCAACTGCTCAAGCGTTCGGTCTCCACAATTGGAGGAAACGACGATGGCCGATGATAAGTCAAAGCGAGGCGCCGCAGATCGCAGAAGGATTTCTGCGAGCGAACCTTACGAAGTCCGTTATTTCGCCCGCAAACACGGCATAAGCCGAGACCAAGCTGAGAAGATCGTCAAGGCCCACGGATCCGACCGAAACGAGGCTAACAAGGCGGCCGAGCGTCTCAAGAAATAGGAAGTGGAACACCCACATAAGTTGGAACGGTTTATGGGCGCTCGGCGCGCTGATGCCCTGCCGGTATCCCAGGAGAAGTACGATGACTAACCAGAAAGGCGCCTCCGCGCCAGCTCAAACAAATGACGTCAAGATCCTGGCAAAGAATCATCGCATCAGCCTGGAAGACGCTCGGCAGATCATTGAGCAATATGGCTCGGACCGAAAGGCTTACGACAAAGCCGCTCGACGCGTGGCTGTCTAGAAAACGAAAGCGCCGAGTTCAACCCGAAAGGAGCCCGGTGCAGCATTACCCGTCGCCGAGAGGAGGCAGCGCCAGGCAATGGGTAAACGTAAGCCAGAGAAATCCGCTAGACGCCGCCGCTCGTGTCCGGAAGCGCACCAATCCGTCGGGTATGTCTTATTTTATAGTTTTCTAATTTAGAAATGCATATATCACATCCTGCTAGCAGGAGGATGAGTAAGCATGCAGCGTATTGAATCTCTTGAGAATGTCCAAATTAAACCCGTGTGGTCGGTAAAGGAATTCGCGAAGCGCCGCCATCTCACTGATATCGAGGAAGCCCGGCTGCTGCAGCTATTCGGCCCCTTCGCTACAGCATCCGAACTTCTTCATAACGTCCAGCGAGATCCTAGGTGGCGGTAGTTACGCTCGGCTGATCGCTCGCCGAGCGTCCGTCCCAACAGCTTAGGCGCCCGGAAAGGTGCGGGGTTGAACCCCTTCACCTTAAAAAGGGTGACGAACTGCAGCAAACTTCCCTCGCCTATTCGGCCGCATACCTCGCCAGTTCCATCGCTTCTTTGAAATTGTCGTTCGCTGCCCGCAGCAGACGGCGGCCCGCATCTATCGCATGCCGCCCTCGACATCGTCAGATCAATCGACGGCGCCTGCGATGAGGGGAGCTTGTACAGCGGCGCAGGAGTTGGCCGGGCCGACAAAGCGGCCCGTGTATAATTTCCGTTCGGAAGGCCGCGAGTTCGCGTCCAACCGCTGCCTGATCGTCGCCGATGGTTTTTACGAATCTACCGACCCAAAGGACGCAAGGAAGAAACGCAGACGGCGACTTGGTGCTGAGCGTCCGCGTTCCAGCGCCCTTCGTCGCGCCAATACCTGGATAACTTTTGACAGGCGTCAAGCAAGCAATTCCGAGTGCTTGAGTTCCTGGATCCCGTCTCTCAATGCCGGCGGCTTGACTGATTCCCGAAAGACGGTCCCACAACAGCGCTTCACAGGAATGAAAAAGCCTGGCAGTTGAAGGGAATCGAACCGCTGTTACACTCAACCCGTAGACTCAAACATCAGGCATTGGAACCGCCGGTTCCGGACGCACCGGACGGCCAGTCCCAAGGAGGCGTGAGTTTTCGACGAGGTAATCGACGAAACACCTGACACGCACCGGCATGTGGGCTCCGCCGACGAATACCGCATGGATCTCCTCCACTTCGCCGGGATTGAACTCCTCTAGAAGCGGCACGAGTTGCCCGGACCGAATCGCGTCCTCGACGGTCTGTATTCCCACGCGCGTAATTCCGACACCATCTGCGGCGAGTTGCCCCAGCGTCTCGCCGTTGTTTGCCTCTACACTGCCTTTGATGGTCAACGGATAATCACGCCCATCTTTCCGAAACGGCCAGGTTGGGGCAACTCGCTTGAAGTTGAACCCCAAACAATCGTGATCATGAAGGTCCTCTGGAATCTGCGGCGTGCCTCGACGTGCGAGGTATTCCGGGGATGCCACGATCACCTTGCGCGTTTCGCCGAGCTTTCGCGCTGTCAACGCCTCGTCGGTCACGGGACCGAAGCGGATGCCAACGTCCGCTTGCCCTGCGGCGATGTTCACGATCGTGTCGGTGAGGTTGATGTCGAGCAAGATGCCGGGATACCGCCTGATAAACTCGCCCAGAAGCGGGACCAGCGACAGTCTCCCGTACTGGATGGACGTGGTCACCCGAAGACGACCGCTCGGGGAACTCCGGTCGGAGATCATCTGCTCGGTTTCGCGGAGATCCGCGAGAATTCTGCGCGCCGCCGATAGGTAGGCGGTGCCCTCCGGCGTAATTGTCAGCAATCGAGTACTGCGCAGCAGCAGCCGGACCCCAAGCCTTGCTTCGATGCGATCGACGATTCTGGCGACCGAAGATGGCGCAAGACCGAGCCGGCGACCGGCCGCGGAGAAGCTTCCCGCTTCGGCGACTAACGTGAACACCTCAAGATCACCTGTCACTTCCATTTCCATCCATTTATGCGTCCTGCGCAAAAGATTTTCGCGCAAAGATGTTATACACAGGCCAAAAGAAAAGCCCATCTTTGCGCCTGGTCGAATGATGCAACCTTCCGTTCGTGGAGTTAACCCGCGGTCGAATAAATTGGAGGGCAAAACAGGATGATCTCGCCATTTAAGATCCACATATCCGATGAGCGCCTCGCTGCGATCCGCAACAAGGTCGAGGCGTATGACTGGTCTCAGCTCACCGATGTCGGCGGCTGGTCGGCAGGGGTCGGAGTGAGCGACCTCAAGCGCCTGGTCGCCTACTGGCTTGATCAGTATGATTGGCGCGAGGTTGAGCAGCGTCTCAACCGGCTTCCTAATTTCAAGACGGATGTGGAGGGCGAAGGAATTCACTTCCTCCACGCCAAAGGCGATGGCGCCAAGCCACCTGTCCTCCTTCTGCATGGTTGGCCGGGATCCTATCTTGAGTTTGAACGCCTTATCGAGCCGCTCGTAGCGGACGGGCACGACGTGGTCGTCCCTTCCCTCCCCGGATTTGCGTTTTCACAGCCGATCACGGGCGTCATCGGACCACGGCGAGCAGCCGGACTGATGCATGTGCTCATGACGAGGCTGTTTCCGGGTCGCCAATACGTCGTACAGGGAGGGGATTGGGGCGCAGGGATCGCAAGTTGGATGGCTTATAGCCAGCCAGACGCGTTGCTTGGGTTCCACCTTAACATGGTCAGTGTCCTGGCCAAGGATGTTGTCCCGACTACCCCGCAAGAGGAGGACCTGGTCAAAAGGCGAGCCGCGATCCTCGACTGGGAGACGGGTTATAATCACGAACAGGAGACTCGCCCGCAGACGCTGGGGGTGGCGCTTGCCGACAGCCCGGTCGGAGCGGCTGGATGGATATTGGAAAAATTTGGCAAATGGGCGGACCTGGGTACGATGGCAGACGGTAGTCCAGATCTCTGGGGCAAGTTCTCCGAAGATGAACTGCTGACCAACATTATGCTCTACCTGGCACCGTCATCGGTTGTCACTTCGACCTGGATCTATCACGGCAAGCGTCTGGAGGGATCCCAGACATTTCCGGAAGGTACGCGCATCGAGGTCCCAATGGGCGTAGCTGCGTTTCCCGATCCGGTATTCCTCCCACCACCCAGATCGTTTGCTGAAAAGACCTACAACGTCGTTCATTGGAGCGAGATGACCAAGGGCGGCCACTTCGCGGCGCTCGAGCAACCGGAACTGATGCTCGCCGACCTGCGAGGGTTCATCGCCAAGATTGAAGAAGGCAGGCTTTGAGGAGGACGAATGGAACAGCCAGGAGAAATGTTGAGACGGGGGCGGAAACGCTTCTTGCGTGGCGGCAGCCCTGTGGCCGGAACGGATCGAAGGTTGGTGTCCTGCATTGGCTACGACATCATCGACATCAGCGGCAACAGCACTCGACGGCGCCGCGTTTGCGAGATCGGCCGACGCGTTCGAAAATCCGGCGTTCGTAGACGTCCTGATAAGCTGCTATCGACACTCATTTCGGCTTTAAGGCCGGTGAGGTCGCATTGGAGGAGTTTGAAGCCAATCAGGCCCACAAGACTCGAATAACAGTGCTGACCATAGCCATCGACGAGGTAAACGATCCTTTGAAGCCAGGAGCGACGTCAGACCATGCAAAAGATGTTCATCGATTTTCACGAACATCGCGTCCTCGACGCCTGCCACAAGGTGCCGCAAGTGCAACCCGTCGATTTGCGAGGGCTATCATCAGGCTCCACGAGCAGATGACTTGAAGCCAAGGAGGAACGAATTGGCCACTGAACTTTCGGATTTGTACCGTCGATATATCGATTGCCTCAACAACCAAGACTGGGACAGTTTAGCATACTACGTCAACACTGAGGTTGCCTACAACGGCGAGGTGGTCGGACTTGATGCGTATCGACAAGCGCGGGAGAGAGAGTTTCGCGAGATCCCCGACCTGCATTTCGAGGTAAGCATTCTAGTGTCCGACCATAACACAGTGGCGAGTCGCCTCAAATTTGATATCAGCCCGAGCGGCGAGTTCCTCGGCCTTCCTGTAAATGGCAAGCGCGTGTCGTTCTCCGAAAATGTCTTTTATGAATATAAGAACGATAAGATTGTCAGGGTATGGTCAGTGCTCGACAAGACCGCGATTGAGACTCAGCTTTTCCTGAGGTAAATCTCGCGAACAGAGCTGCTCTTGAAAGGAGTCGAATCTCCGACCCAATCGTCTGCCTTAGTGTCACTGAAAATTCCGGCTCTTGATCTTCAGCGTATCGATGTGAAGATCAGGCACGAACATGTCCCTCGCCCGAACGCCCGGAGGCGCCTTTTCGCGTGAGTCCGGACTGCCCGGCGAACCATGGGCGAACTCGTCGCCGCGGCCGGTCGGCGGATGAAACGATCCGTCATGCCAGGCAAGCCCAGACAGGTCGGCCGAGAGATCGAAGAGCTGCTGGGCGACGAGGTGAACCACCTCGCCTTCCCGCTGGATCCTTCCATTAATCGCCATCATGCTGGCGCCGAGCACCACACGCCTCGATCGCTCGAAGAGCTTTGGCCAGACGACGATATTGGCGATGCCGGTCTCGTCCTCAATGGTGATGAACATCACCCCCCTTGCCGATCCCGGCCGCTGCCGCACCAGCACTAGGCCGGCGGCCATCAGCCACTGTCCGTCGCGCGCTGTCATCGCCTCGGCACAGGTGACGATCCGGCGCTTGGCAAGGTCGGTCCGCAGGAACCGCAAAGGGTGCTGCCTGAGCGTCAAACCCGTGTGGCTGTAATCCTCGACAACGTTGTGGCCTTCGGTCATCTGCGTGAGCTCGACTTCGGGCTCCTGCTGCTCGGCGATCGCCCGCGCCTCCCTTTCCGCCGCGGCAGTGAAGAGCGGCAGCGGCTCGTCGCGCAGCGCCTTGATCGCCCAGAGAGCATCCCGCCGCTCGAGCCGCAATGAGGGAAGGATGGCATCGGCTTCTGCCAACTCGACGAGCGAGGCGACCGGAACGCCGGAGCGACGCCACATGTCGTCGACGGAGGTGAAGGGCTCGTCGGCTCGAGCCGCGACGATGCGCGCTGCATCCGCGGTTGCCAGCCCGCGCACCAGGCGCATCCCGAGGCGAACGGCATGCTGGTTGCTGCCTTCGATCGGCTCCAGCGTGCAGTCCCAGCGCGACCCGTTGATGCAGACGGGCCGGATCTCGACTCCGTGTTTCCTCGCGTCGGCGACGATCTGGGCAGGGGCATAGAAGCCCATCGGCTGCGAGTTCAAAAGCGCCGCGCAGAAAACATCCGGAAAATGGCATTTCACGTAGTTGGAAGCGTAGGCGATCAGTGCGAAGGACGCGGCATGGCTTTCCGGAAAGCCATAGGAACCGAAGCCCTCGAGCTGCGAAAATGTCCTTTCGGCAAACTCCTTCGAATATCCGTTCCTGACCATCCCGTTCACAAGCTTGTCCTGGAAGCGCGAAACGCCGCCGGTGAACTTGAAGGTCGCCATGGATTTCCGAAGCTGGTCGGCTTCGCCGCCGGTAAACCCCGCACAGACCATCGCCACTTTCATGGCAGACTCCTGAAACAGCGGCACGCCCAGCGTCTTATGAAGCACCGCCTCCAGTTCAGGTGTGGGGTATTCGACCTTCTCCTTGCCTTCGCGCCGGCGCAGATAAGGATGCACCATGTCGCCCTGGATCGGTCCGGGCCGGACGATCGCCACCTGGATGACGAGATCGTAGAAGGTCCGCGGCTTCATGCGCGGCAGCATCGACATCTGGGCGCGGGATTCGATCTGGAAGGTGCCGAGCGTGTCGGCCTTGCGGATCATTGCATAGGTCGCAGGATCCTCCTGCGGTATCGTGGCGAGATCGAGATCCTGATGCTTGTGGCCTCCGATCAGCGCAAAGGCCTTGGCCATGCAGGTCAGCATGCCGAGCGCCAGCACGTCAACCTTCATGAATTTCAGCGCCTCGATATCGTCCTTGTCCCACTCGATCACCTGCCGGTCGACCATCGTCGCCGGTTCGATCGGCACCAGGTCATCAAGCCTGTCATGGGTCAGCACGAAGCCACCGGGATGCTGGCCGAGATGGCGTGGCGCGCCCATCAATTGCCGGGCAAGCTTCAACGTCAGCGCGAGACGCCGGTCCTCGGGATTGAGGCCGAGATCGCGCACATGTTGCTCACCCACCTCTTCCGACCAGGACCAGAGGCCGGAGGAAAGGGACTTGATCAGATCCTCGGGCAGACCCAGTGCCTTGCCGACATCGCGAATGGCGCCCTTGGCGCGATAGCGGGTGACGGTCGAGCAGAGTGCCGCCTTGTCATGGCCATAGGTCTTGTAGATCCACTGGATCACCTCCTCACGTCGCTCATGCTCGAAGTCGACATCGATGTCAGGCGGCTCGTCGCGTTCCTGGGAGACGAACCGTTCGAAGAGCAGATCGTTGGTGTCGGGATCGATCGAGGTGATACCGAGCACATAACAGACGGCGGAATTAGCCGCCGATCCTCGGCCCTGGCAGAGAATGCCCTGCGATCGGGCATAGCGGACGATCGAGAAGACGGTGAGGAAGTAAGGCGCGTAGCGCATCGTCTCGATCAGCGCGAGTTCGTGCCGGATGGTCTTCTCGACATGATTAGGCAGGCCTTCGGGATAACGCGTCCTGACGCCCTCCCAGGTATAATGCTCCAGCGACTCCTGCGCGGTCATACCCGGGATCAGCGCCTCATCGGGGTACTGATAGACCAGCTCCTCGAGCGAGAATTTGCAGCGCTGAACAATCTCCGTCGTTCGCGCCAGCGCTTCCGGGTACCGCGGAAACAGACGCGCCATTTCTTCCGGCGGCTTGAGGTAGCGGTCGGCATGCCGTTCGCGCTCGAAGCCGACATCGTCGATGGTGGTGCCGGTCCGAATGCAGGTGACGACATCCTGCAGCTGCCGCCGACCCGGCTCGTGAAACAGCACATCGTTTGTAATGACGGTCTTCACCCGATGCTTGACCGCCAGGCTCGACAGCTCATGCAGACGCAATTGATCGTTGGGCCGCCGGCGCAGGCAAAGCGAAACATAGGCACGATCACCGAAGACTTCCGCCATCTTCCGAAGCTGCACGGCACAGGTGTCGTCCGCCATATCAGGCACGAGGATGCCGATCAGCCCTTCGGCATAGAGCGCGACATCGTCGAGATGCAGAATGCAGTTGGCCTTGCCGCCGCGGCCCTTGCCCAGGGTCAGAAGCCGCGTCAATCGCGAATAGGCGGCGCGATCGGTGGGATAGGCGAGGATCGACATGCCGTCCCGCAGGTCGAGCCGGCAGCCAACGACGAGCCGCAGGCCGGTGGCGCGCGATGCCTCCAGCGCCCGGACGATGCCGGCCAGGCTGTTGCGGTCGACGACGCCGAGGGCTTCGATGCCCATCAGTTTTGCGGTCGCAAACAGCTCCTCCGCCGAGCTCGCGCCGCGGAGGAACGAGAAATGCGTGGTGACCTGCAGCTCGGCATAGCGCATCACGCAAACACCCCGTGCAGGAACCATTTGTGCGAGCCGGTGTCCGTATCGACACCATCGCCGGAGCGGAAAATCCAGAACCGTTCGCCGGTATCGTCCTCGACGACGAAATAGTCGCGCACGGCGATCCATTCGGCGCTGCGTTGCCACCATTCTCCAAAAATCCGTTCCGGCCCGTCGGCGCGCTTCACCCGGCGCCGCTTGCCGCGCCAGGTAAACGAGACCGGCGGATGATCGGGCAGAAGCGCAATCACTTCTATCAGTTCGGGATGGGGCAAAAGGCGCGACGGCCGCGGCCAGTGCAGCGGCCAGGTGGCGCCGTCTTCCGCCGCCGTCGGCGCGATCCGCCGGACGCTGCGCTCCGGGACGTCGCTCGCCACCGGCGCCACCCGGAAAATCCGCTGGCCGCCGCGATTGTCGAGCACATCGATGAGCGGCGTCACATCGGTCACCTGCTCCTCGATGAGCGACGACGCCGACTGCGCCTCGATCAGCGGCTCGGCGATGATCGCGGCAAGACTGAGCTTTTCGATGCCAAAGCCAGGCTCGATCCTCTCGATCCGATCGCGGAAGAGTTTCGTCAGCCAGGCGATATCGCGGACCGGCTTGGCCGTACCGGCGCGGAGCGACTGAAGCGTGTTGTCGACGCGGTGCACGATGAGATCGGCGCGTCGAACGCCAAGTCCGCGCTTCTCGAGCTCGAGACAGAGCTGCCGCACGAGGCGGCTCACATATTTCTCGATCGTCTCCGGCGCGCCGATCGGCTCGGCGAATGATTTGTGGACCTCGACAAGGTCAGCCGGCCGGATCGGATCGATCGGCTCGGCAAGTCGGCCGAACATCTGGTCGAGACGGCGCCCGACCTCCCGCCCGAAGCGCAGCGTCAGCGGCGCGCGTGGCGTGGCGGCGAGATCGCCGACGGTGGCAAAGCCGAGGCTGCGGAGGCTGGCCACAGTTTCCCCCGGCAGTCGCAGCGACGACAAGGGCGAGCGGTTCACCACCCGGGCCGTTTCGCCGCGCGGGATGATGATCGTTTCGCGATCCGTTGTCCGGGCGAGCGCATGCGCCGCGCCCCAAGTGTCGGCGATCGCCGCACGCGCCGCGAGGCCGCGGCCACGAAGCCGATTGACGAGACCCGACAGCATCAGATCCTCGCCGCCCTGAAGATGATCGGCGCCTTCGGTGTCCATGACGATGCCATCAGGAGGATCCATGGCAACGACAGGAGAGTATTGTGACAAGGCCCAGAGTGTCAGCCGTTCCAGCGCCGCGAGATCGGCTGCCGGATCCGCATCGATCATCATCAGGCCTTGGACCAATGCCTGCGCCTTGGCCGCCGGCGTGCCGAGACGAAGGCCGAGTTTGGTCGCTGCCAGATCAGCCGCGGCAATCCATCGCTTCGAACCACTTCTGGCGATCACCACCAGCGGCGTTTCAACCGATAGCGAAGGATCGTCCCGCCTGATCCGGTCGGTCGGCAGTGTCGGAAGAAAGACAGATACGACCCTGGCCATCACATGCTCCGATGATGAATTCGCCTCCCTCCCCTGCTTTGACCCGCATCAGCTCCGCCAGCCAACGCGCCCGCCCGACACCGGCGACCGGCAACGGCTCGGACGGCAGCACCGAGATCCGCCAGCGGGTTGCCGCCGCCGTCGGCATGCCGAAATCCGACGCTTCTGTCTGGCGCCGCCAGCGGCGGATCACCAGGCCCAATGTCCCGGATTTCTCTGCCGCCAGCTGCAGCCGGCGCGATGCCGTCATCGGTAGGCGCACCAGTTCGGCGACGACGGCGCCAAGCCCGCCATAGCGAAGGGCCTCTTCGAAGCTTGCGAGCACGGTCTCTTCTCTGTCGCATTCGACGAAGATCACGCGGTCGGGATGCAGTCCGACCTGGGCAAGTGCGGGGAAGAACAGATCGAAGCGGGTGAGGCACCACACGACCTTGCCGGTGGTGCGGGCGGCGATGCCGCCGATGAAAAGGGCTGCCGCCGCGCCGTCGATGGCGCCATTGCCACCGCCGGCGACTTCATGCAGCGCGCCATAGGCCAGCCCCCCTCCCGGCAGTTGCGCATCGATCTCGCCAACCCCGAACGGTAGGACACTGCGCGCGCGCAAGCCGGCCCCTTCCAGGCTGGCGATTTTCTCGCGCAACTCGTCGAGAACGGCATTCGAAGTGGCGACGGCTGCGGTCATGATCTCCTTTACGGCAACCCGTTTTCGGCTTGAGATGATGAAATATGTTCTGTATTTGTTCTCAAAGCGGAAATGAGTCAATGCGCATGTGGCGCGCGGAAGTTGAGCGATAGTGCCGATGGAGAAAATCCGTGAACGGATTCAATTCGATGGCGTGAATGGGAATTTTTTCGCATGGCGCGACCGGAGCCTGTGAACGATCTGGATCCGAGACTGAGGGATCACCGTGAGCCGATCATTGAATTCATCTGTCACCCATGTCATCGCCACTGCGCGCTTGAGCGCAAGCTGTTGGTGAAAGCATTCGGCGCCGGTGCCAGCTTCGCGGTGATCCGCCGGCGCATGGGGATGGGCTGCGAGCGAATGCAAACGCCGGAGGGTGACAAATGCGGCGCGCACTTCCCATGCCTGAGCGAGCGATACAGAGGGTCGTGATGGAAGCTAGGCGATGACAAACGACGAAGGCAGCGAGCGGCCGCGCAAGATCGTCCACATAGACATGGACGCCTTCTATGCGTCAGTCGAGCAGCGCGACAATCCCGAGCTGCGCGGTCTGCCGGTTGCCGTCGGCTATCCTGCCGCCCGTGGGGTTGTGGCGGCCGCCAGCTATGAGGCACGCAAGTTCGGTGTTCATTCGGCAATGCCTTCGGTGACTGCAAAGCGCAAATGCCCCGACCTCATCTTCGTGAGACCGCGCTTTGACGTCTACAAGGCCGTCTCGTTGCAGATCCGCACGATCTTCGCCGAATACACGCCGATGATCGAGCCACTCTCGCTCGACGAGGCCTACCTCGATGTCACCGAAAACCTGAAGGGCATGGAGATCGCCACCGAGATTGCCGCGGAGATCCGGGCAAAGATCAAGCAGGTCACCGGCCTCAATGCGTCGGCCGGGATTTCCTACAACAAGTTCCTCGCCAAGATGGCATCCGACCTGAACAAGCCAAATGGTCAGGCCGTCATTACGCCGAAGAACGGGCCGGCCTTCGTCGAGGCCCTCCCCGTCAAGAAATTCCATGGCGTCGGACCGGCGACGGCCGAAAAGATGCATCGGCTCGGGATAGAAACAGGTGCGGACCTTAAGGAAAAGACACTCGAGTTTCTGGTCGAACATTTCGGGAAGTCGGGACCATATTTCTATGGCATCGCCCGCGGCATCGACAATCGTCAGGTCAAGCCGGACCGGGTGCGGAAATCCGTCGGCGCGGAAGACACGTTCTCTGAGGACATCCACTCTTTCGAGCCGGCACGCGAAGGCCTTCAGCCGCTGATCGAGAAAGTCTGGGGTTACTGCGAGGCCAATGAAATCGGCGCCAAGACGGTGACGCTCAAGGTCAAGTATGCCGACTTCACCCAGATCACCCGCAGCAAGACGGTTGCGGCACCTCTGCAAACGATCGGCGACCTCGAGGAGGTGGTCGGCCTGCTTCTCACGCCGATCTTCCCGCCGCGCAGGGGAATCCGCCTGCTCGGCGTCTCGCTGTCATCCTTGGAACGGCAGGCCTCTGAAATGGAGCCGCAGCTGCGGCTGGCGCTTTAGACCACCAGTTTCGGCTGGACAGGATCGATGGAATGGCGTTTGACCCGGAAGGTCCCTGCCGGCAACGGCCGAAGGATTTCGTCCTCAGGCACCAGCCCGTCGAGCCAAGCCAGGCGTTGATCGCGTGTCAGAACCGTCATCTGCCGGTTATGAAACGGCGCGAGGTCAGAATTCGCCTCGATCGTGAGGATGGCGTAAGCCTCCGTCCAGTCCTCGATCGCCGGCCGCCAGATTCCCGCGAAGTAAAACCAGTCACCATTGGCGAGCGAGAAGCTGAAGCTCCTATGGCGAAGCTCCGAGGCCGGCACCAGGCAGCGGTGGGTCGGAAACGTCCGTCCTTCCGCCCGGACGACGGTCACGGCGCGCGCATCGCCGTCGCGCGGGCGCAGGCCCCACGGCAGCTCCACCATCTCCACATCGCCGTTATGGCGCCTTATGATCACGCGGCGCTCATCGAGCGGGGCGTCCGACTGGAAAACGGTCGCACTAATCATAGGTAGAACATATCAGGAACGAGATTCCCACACAACCAGATCTCAGACGGAGGACGTATGTGCAATGATTATCGGCTGATGGTGGATGTCGCCTCGATCGTCGAGGACTTCGCCGAGCTCAAGATCAAAATCCGCTTCGGCGAAGGCGCGCCGAACCTCGAAAGGCGTGAGGACATCAAGATCACCGATATCGGGCCAATCGTCAGAACGATCGACGGGACCCGGGACGAGGCCGAGCTCGTGCAGCGGCGCTGGAGTTGGCCCGGGCCGAACAAGCGTCCGGTGCACAATTTCCGGTCTGAGGGGCGGGAGTTCAATTCCAATCGCTGCCTGATCGTTGCCGACGGCTTCTACGAGTTCACTGATCCGAAGGACCCGAAGAAGAAGCGGAAGGACAAGTGGCTGTTCACCCAGAAGGACGAGCCGATCTTCTGCATTGCCGGCATCTGGCGCGAAACGCCGGAGGTTGGCCAAGCCTTCACTATGCTGACGACGGAGCCCGGGCAGGACATCGCGCCATACCACGACCGTCAGATCGTCATTCTTCAGCGCAGCGCCTGGGCTGACTGGCTCGATCCGACGGTTTCCGCGAAGTCACTGATCAGGCCGCTTGCGGCGGGGACGCTGGCGGTGGAGCAGGTCGGCTAGCCGGCGATTCCAGTGACTGGTCGAAGGGAAGTGCTGTAGACCCGTTGGCTGAGAACGCCTGGAGTTGAACGGAATAGAAGCGACGACCCCTTCGTTATGTGGATGTTACCATCCCGGCGGTGAAGGCACCCCAACCCGCGCCGACAGAATAGTGCTACGGGCGGCAGAGCCTGCCTGGAACGCGGAATTACCGGCGCGTGAGCTCGAAAGGAAGGGGAAACACTGCCTTGCCGGCGAATGCAACCATGATGAGGAATCCGGTTAGGATCCTCACGCTCGAAGGTCGGCCGATCACGAAAGTCGTGCTTGCGTCGTAGCTGGCGTTTTGCCCGTTCCTCAGCCGCAGGTATTGAAGGATGTTGGCGATAGAAGCGGCAAGCGGAATGTATACGGCGTTGCCGGCCGCCCAGACGAACAGCTCGCGGCGGAGATAGAAGGCGGCGTCACCCCGACCGTCGCGATTTCCGACGCTGAGGCCGAATACTGCTTTGCCGATCGTTCGACCGGACAATGCTTGGCTCAGCACGTTGATAAAAACAGCGGTGAGCGGGTAGGCAATAGCTGACAGCACCCCACTTCTCGCGACAGAGCCGGCGGCCTCACCGTCGTTGAAGAGACTTGAAGCAGCAATCGCGGCGAGCGAGCATGCGAGTATAGCGATCATCATATCGAAGCTTCGCGCCCAGAACCTCGCCCAGGGTCCCGCTGGAATATTTTTGAAACCCGCACCCGCTGGTGGCCAATCGGCTTCTCCATCCAGCAACTCGGCAACAACATTGCCAGGATACCATAGTCCTGCCCCCGCCTGGCGAACGAAGGCCGCTGGGGGAAGCGAGCTCTGAGTGATCAAGGCTCTCAATTCTTCCGTCGATACCGGCCCGAAGCATCGCCCTGCGAAACCATAGTCCCAAGAAGTCAAAACACTCACCCGTCCAACGTGAAAGAATGTGGGCTCGCCCGGTGGGTACCGGACGAGCCATGGAGGCGATCACACGAACTGCACATTCGCTGGTTGGAGGCTCGCAACCGTCACGTTCTTGAGGATGATCTTGTCGTCCGCGTCTGCCGTGATGATAACGTCGCTGCCCGATTGTGCGGAGGCCGCCAAAAGATGCGCCCAGTCGGCAAAGACCGAGCTGTCGACAGCGAGCACATCGTGGGCAGTTCCGGAAGCGACAAAGCCTACGATCGTGTCTATGCCACCGTTGGCGCCATAGACGAACGTGTCCGCGGCCACGCCGCCGATCAAGATGTCGTCACCCCCGCCACCTGACAGCCGATTTGCACCGCTGCCACCGGTGATGACGTTGTCGAGCGAATTGCCCGTTCCTGTAAACGCCGCTGTCCCGGTGTAGATGAGGTTTTCGACATTCGCCCCGAGTGTGTAGCTCGCCAGCGAGGTCTTGACCGTGTCGGTCCCCTCGCCGGCATTCTCGACCACCAGATCACCGACATTGTCGACAACATAGATGTCATTTCCGGTGCCGCCCGTCAGCGTGTCTGCGCCGGTTCCACCATCGAGCGTGTCATTGCCAGTCCCTCCGATGATCGCGTTCGCCGATGCGTTGCCCGTTCCCGCGAAGTCAGAAGACCCGGTGTGGACAAGGTTTTCGACATTAGTGAGCGAGGCCAGAGTATAGCTGGCGAGCGCTGTCTTGATCGTATCAATTCCGGCGCTGGCGGCTTCGGTGACCACATCGCCGACATTGTCGACGATGTAGGTATCATTGCCGGCACCGCCGATTAGCGTATCGATGCCGGCTCCCCCATCCAGGACATCGTTGCCAACCCCGCCGGTAATCGTATTGGCAAGCTCATTGCCCGTCCCCGTGAAGTCAGCAGTGCCCGTATAGGTGAGGTTTTCGACATTGCTGATTGCGGCCAGCGAGTAGCTTGCAAGTGCCGTCTTGATCGTGTCGGTTCCGGCTCCGGCATTTTCAATGATGACGTCGTTCAGGCTGTCGACGATGAAGGTGTCATTGCCATAGCCCCCCATCAAGGTATCGTCGCCGGCCCCGCCATCCAAGATGTTGGCACCGTCACCACCTCTGATGACGTTGTTCAACGCGTTCCCGGTACCCGTAAATGCTGCCGTCCCTGTATAGGTCAGGTTTTCGACATTGGCGACATTTGCCAATGAGAAAGTCGCGAGCGTCGTAAAGATCGTATCGCTCCCCTCCCCGGCATTTTCCGTCACCACGTCACCGATATTGTCGACCACATAGTCATCCTCGCCGATGCCGCCTGTCAGGTGATCGGCACCTGCTCCGCCATCGAGGAAGTCATCACCGCCGCCGCCGACAAGTGTGTCGGCGCCGGCGCCGCCCGTCAGCGTGTTGCTGAGCTCATTGCCGGTCCCTGTGAAGGAGGCGGTCCCGGTATAGGTGAGATTTTCGACATTCGCCCCGAGCGTATAGCTCGCAAGCGATGTTTTGATGGTGTCCATGCCCTCGCCGATGTTCTCGACGACGATGTCACCGGCATTGTCGACGACATAGGTGTCGTCGCCGGTGCCGCCGATCAGCGTGTCGGCCCCCGTTCCGCCGTCGAGCGTGTCGTTACCGGATCCGCCGGTGATGACGTTCGCCGACGCATTGCCGGTGCCGGTGAAGGCTGTTGTGCCGGTGTAGGTCAGGTTCTCGACATTGGCGAGGGAGGCCAGCGAATAGGTCGCGAGGTTTGTCCTGATCGTGTCGGTGCCCTCGCCGGCATTCTCGGTGACGACATCGCTGGCATTGTCGACGATATAGATATCGTCGCCGGTGCCGCCGATCAGATGGTCAGCGCCCACCCCGCCGTCGAGCGTGTCGTTGCCGGCACCACCTGTCAGCGTGTCGGCGCCGGCGCCGCTGGTGATCATGTTGTCGAGGCCGTTGCCGGTCCCGGCAAAGGCTGCAGCACCGGTATAGACCAGGTTCTCGACATTGGCAGCCAACGTATAGGTGGCAAGCGATGTCCTGACCGTGTCGGTGCCCTCGCTAGCATTTTCGGTGACGACGTCGCCGGCATTGTCGACGATATAGGTATCATTGCCGAGACCGCCTGCCAGGTGATCGGCGCCGGTCCCGCCGGTGATGACGTTGTCGAGACCATTGCCGGTGCCGGTGAAGGCTGCCGTGCCCGTATAGGTCAGGTTCTCGACATTGGCACCAAGCGTGTAGCTGGTCAGCGAGGTCTTGACCGTATCGGTGCCCTCGCCGGCATTCTCGGTGGCGATATCGCCGGCATTGTCGACGATGTAGGTGTCGTCACCGGTGCCGCCGATCAGTGTATCGGCGCCTGCGCCGCCATCCAGCGTATCATTGCCTGCGCCGCCCGAGAGCGTATCGGCACCAGCCCCACCCGTGATCGCATTGGCGAGTTCGTTGCCCGTGCCGGCAAAGGCCGACGATCCGGTATAGGTAAGGTTCTCGACATTGGCGCCGAGCGCATAGGAGGCAAGCACCGTCTTGACGAGGTCAGAGCCGCCGCCGGCCGCTTCCACCACCACATCGCCCGCATCATCGACAATGTAGGTGTCGTTGCCGGCGCCACCGGTCAGCGTGTCGGCCCCCGCGCCGCCATCGAGCGTGTCGTTGCCGGCGCCACTGGTGATGACGTTTGCCGCCGCATTGCCGGTGCCGGTGAAGGCCGCGGTGCCGGTGTAGGTGAGGTTCTCGACATTGGCGAGCGAGGCAAGCGAATAGGTCGCCAGGTTCGTCTTCACCGTGTCGGTGCCTTCGCCGGCATTCTCGGTGACAACGTCACTGGCATTATCGACGACATAGGTATCGTCACCCGTGCCGCCGATCAGGTGGTCGGCGCCGGCCCCACCATCGAGCGTGTCGTTACCCGCTCCGCCAGACAGCGTATCGGCATTCGCACCGCCGGTGATGGCATTGTCAAGCGCATTACCTGTGCCTGCGAAGATCGCCGACGTTCCGGTCCCAGTATAGACCAGGTTCTCGACATTGGCCGCGAGCGTATAGGAGGCGAGCGCCGTCTTGACCGTGTCGGCGCCCTCGCCGGCATTCTCGGTGATCACGTCGCCGGCATTGTCGACGACATAGGTGTCATCGCCGGTACCGCCGGTCAGCGTGTCGGCGCCTGCTCCGCCGTCGAGCGTGTCGTTACCGGCTCCGCCGGTGATGACGTTCGCCGACGCATTGCCGGTGCCGGTGAAGGCTGTTGTGCCGGCGTAGGTGAGGTTCTCGACATTGGCGAGTGCTGCCAACGAGTAGCTGGCAAGTGCCGTTTCGATCGTGTCGGTGCCCGCGCTTGCGGCTTCCGTCACCACGTCACCGGTATTGTCGACGATATAGATGTCGTTGCCCGCACCGCCGACCAGCGTGTCGGCACCTGCGCCGCCATCGAGGATGTCGTTGCCGGCTCCACCGGTGATGACGTTGACCGCCGTATTGCCCGACCCGGTGAAGTCGCCGGTGCCGGTGAAGGTCAGGTTCTCGACACTGGCGAGCGATGCCAGCGAATAGCTGTTGAGCGTGGTTTTGATCGTGTCGGTGCCGGCGCCGGCTGCTTCCACGACTACGTCGCCGATATTGTCGACGACATAGATGTCGTTGCCGGCTCCACCGGTCAGCGTGTCGGCTCCGGCCCCGCCGTCGAGCGTATCGGCGCCCACTCCACCCGTGATCGCATTGGCAAGCTCATTGCCGGTGCCGGCAAAGGCTGCCGTCCCGGTATAGGCAAGGTTCTCGACATTGGCGCCAAGCGTGTAGGCAGCCAGCGCCGTCTTCACCGTGTCATTGCCCTCGCCGGCATTCTCCGTCACCACATCGCCGGCATTGTCGACGACATAGGTGTCGTCGCCGGTGCCGCCGATAAGATGGTCGGCGCCGGTCCCACCTGTGATGACGTTGTCGAGCTCGTTACCTGTTCCTGTGAAGGAGGCGGTCCCGGTATAGGTGAGATTTTCGACATTTGCCCCGAGCGTATAGCTCGCAAGCGATGTTTTGATGGTGTCCATGCCCTCGCCGATGTTCTCGACGACGATGTCCCCGGCATTGTCGACGACATAGGTGTCGTCGCCGGTGCCGCCGATCAGCGTGTCCGCACCCGTTCCGCCGTCGAGCGTGTCGTTACCGGATCCGCCGGTGATGATGTTCGCCAATGTATTGCCGGTGCCGGTGAAGGCTGTTGTGCCGGTATAGGTCAGGTTCTCGACATTGGTGAGTGCTGCGAGCGAGTAGGTTGCCAGGCTCGTCTCGATTGTGTCGGTGCCCGCACTTGCGGCTTCCGTCACCACGTCGCCGGTATTGTCGACGATATAGATGTCGTTGCCAGCGCCGCCGACCAGCGTGTCGGCACCTGCGCCACCGTCGAGGATGTCATTGCCGGCTCCACCGGTAATGACGTTGACCGCGGCATTGCCTGCCCCGGTGAAGTCGCCGGTGCCGGTGAAGGTTAGGTTCTCGACATTGGCGAGCGACGCCAGCGAATAGCTGTTCAGCGTCGTCTTGATCGTGTCAGTGCCGCCCCCGGCTGCCTCCACCACTACGTCGCCGATATTGTCGACGACATAGATGTCGTTGCCCGCACCGCCCGTCAGCGTGTCGGCTCCGGCCCCGCCGTCGAGCGTATCGGCGCCCACTCCACCCGTGATCGCATTGGCAAGCTCATTGCCGGTGCCGGCAAAGGCTGCCGTCCCGGTATAGGCAAGGTTCTCGACATTGGCGCCAAGCGTGTAGGCAGCCAGCGCCGTCTTCACCGTGTCATTGCCCTCGCCGGCATTCTCCGTCACCACATCGCCGGCATTGTCGACGACATAGGTGTCGTCGCCGGTGCCGCCGATAAGATGGTCGGCGCCGGTCCCACCTGTGATGACGTTGTCGAGCTCGTTACCTGTTCCTGTGAAGGAGGCGGTCCCGGTATAGGTGAGATTTTCGACATTTGCCCCGAGCGTATAGCTCGCAAGCGATGTTTTGATGGTGTCCATGCCCTCGCCGATGTTCTCGACGACGATGTCCCCGGCATTGTCGACGACATAGGTGTCGTCGCCGGTGCCGCCGATCAGCGTGTCGGCCCCCGTTCCGCCGTCGAGCGTGTCGTTACCGGATCCGCCGGTGATGACGTTCGCCGACGCATTGCCGGTGCCGGTGAAGGCTGTTGTGCCGGTGTAGGTCAGGTTCTCGACATTGGCGAGGGAGGCCAGCGAATAGGTCGCGAGGTTTGTCCTGATCGTGTCGGTGCCCTCGCCGGCATTCTCGGTGACGACATCGCTGGCATTGTCGACGATATAGATATCGTCGCCGGTGCCGCCGATCAGATGGTCAGCGCCCACCCCGCCGTCGAGCGTGTCGTTGCCGGCACCACCTGTCAGCGTGTCGGCGCCGGCGCCGCTGGTGATCATGTTGTCGAGGCCGTTGCCGGTCCCGGCAAAGGCTGCAGCACCGGTATAGACCAGGTTCTCGACATTGGCAGCCAACGTATAGGTGGCAAGCGATGTCCTGACCGTGTCGGTGCCCTCGCTAGCATTTTCGGTGACGACGTCGCCGGCATTGTCGACGATATAGGTATCATTGCCGAGACCGCCTGCCAGGTGATCGGCGCCGGTCCCGCCGGTGATGACGTTGTCGAGACCATTGCCGGTGCCGGTGAAGGCTGCCGTGCCCGTATAGGTCAGGTTCTCGACATTGGCACCAAGCGTGTAGCTGGTCAGCGAGGTCTTGACCGTATCGGTGCCCTCGCCGGCATTCTCGGTGGCGATATCGCCGGCATTGTCGACGATGTAGGTGTCGTCACCGGTGCCGCCGATCAGTGTATCGGCGCCTGCGCCGCCATCCAGCGTATCATTGCCTGCGCCGCCCGAGAGCGTATCGGCACCAGCCCCACCCGTGATCGCATTGGCGAGTTCGTTGCCCGTGCCGGCAAAGGCCGACGATCCGGTATAGGTAAGGTTCTCGACATTGGCGCCGAGCGCATAGGAGGCAAGCACCGTCTTGACGAGGTCAGAGCCGCCGCCGGCCGCTTCCACCACCACATCGCCCGCATCATCGACAATGTAGGTGTCGTTGCCGGCGCCACCGGTCAGCGTGTCGGCCCCCGCGCCGCCATCGAGCGTGTCGTTGCCGGCGCCACTGGTGATGACGTTTGCCGCCGCATTGCCGGTGCCGGTGAAGGCCGCGGTGCCGGTGTAGGTGAGGTTCTCGACATTGGCGAGCGAGGCAAGCGAATAGGTCGCCAGGTTCGTCTTCACCGTGTCGGTGCCTTCGCCGGCATTCTCGGTGACAACGTCACTGGCATTATCGACGACATAGGTATCGTCACCCGTGCCGCCGATCAGGTGGTCGGCGCCGGCCCCACCATCGAGCGTGTCGTTACCCGCTCCGCCAGACAGCGTATCGGCATTCGCACCGCCGGTGATGGCATTGTCAAGCGCATTACCTGTGCCTGCGAAGATCGCCGACGTTCCGGTCCCGGTATAGACCAGGTTCTCGACATTGGCCGCGAGCGTATAGGAGGCGAGCGCCGTCTTGACCGTGTCGGCGCCCTCGCCGGCATTCTCGGTGATCACATCGCCGGCATTGTCGACGATGTAGGTGTCATCGCCGGTACCGCCGGTCAGCGTGTCGGCGCCTGCTCCGCCGTCGAGCGTGTCGTTACCGGCTCCGCCGGTGATGACGTTCGCCGACGCATTGCCGGTGCCGGTGAAGGCTGTTGTGCCGGCGTAGGTGAGGTTCTCGACATTGGCGAGTGCTGCCAACGAGTAGCTGGCAAGTGCCGTCTCGATCGTGTCGGTGCCCGCGCTTGCGGCTTCCGTCACCACGTCGCCGGTATTGTCGACGATATAGATGTCGTTGCCCGCACCGCCGACCAGCGTGTCGGCACCTGCGCCGCCATCGAGGATGTCATTGCCGGCTCCACCGGTAATGACGTTGACCGCGGCATTGCCTGCCCCGGTGAAGTCGCCGGTGCCGGTGAAGGTCAGGTTCTCGACATTGGCGAGCGACGCCAGCGAATAGCTGTTCAGCATCGTCTTGATCGTGTCAGTGCCGGCGCCGGCTGCTTCCACGACTACGTCGCCGATATTGTCGACCACATAAATGTCGTTGCCTGCTCCGCCTGTCAGCAGATCTGAACCGGCCCCGCCGTCCAGCGTATCGGCACCCACCCCACCCGTGATCGCATTGGCAAGCTCATTGCCGGTGCCGGCAAAGGCCGCCGTCCCTGTATAGACGAGGTTCTCGACATTGGCCCCAAGCGTGTAGGCAGCCAGCGCCGTCTTCACCGTGTCATTGCCCTCGCCGGCATTCTCCGTCACCACATCACCGGCATTGTCGACGACATAGGTGTCGTCGCCCGTGCCGCCGATCATCGTATCGGCACCCGCTCCCCCGACAATCGTATCATTACCAGTGAAGCCAAGGATCACATCGTTGCCGGCTGCGCCATCGATCGTATCGTCGCCGGTTCCGCCCGTCAGAATATCGTTGCCGGCGGTGCCGACAACGTCGATGCCATTCCCCGTCGTCGATGACAGATAGGACTGATTGACCGCAAGACCTACCGCGAAGTCAGCTTTGGTGGTGCCGGATCCGAGTGCTGACGTCCAGAAAGAGGCCTCCAACGCGGTCGGCGCCCTACCAAGAGCATTGACGAAGAGCTGATTGACGAGATCTGCCGTTGACAGGCCGCCGTAGAGCGTCGTGAAAGCCGAGGAGGCGAGAATGTCGTTGGCGACCTGGAACTGGGTTTCCGTACCGCCGGTGATGGCTGTTGCCTTCGACGCTGCTTCACTTGCCGACGGATCGCGGCCGAGCAGGACGCGATAGAGACGATCGACGGTTTCGATCGCCGCGGCCTTGTCGGTCGAATGCAGATACTTGCCCGAGGTGACGTTGGTCGTGATGTGGTCATTGCCGACGACCTGATGTTCCGCACTCTCCGAAATGGCAAGAACTAGTCCGGCCCGCGTAAGGCTGCCGGAATTCAGCTTGCCGAGCCATGTCTGCATTTCGCTGACGGAGGCATTGCGTCCATAGGCATTCTGATAGAGCACTTCAACAAAGCCGACATTCGACAAGGTCCCGTAGTTTGACGTGAAGGCTGCGCTTGCGATGAGGTCGGTCGCAAGTTGCGTCGCGTTAAGGGCGCCTTGGGTCAGGTAGGTCCCGAGCTGTTCGCGCTCGGAGTTCTGCATGTCACGGTCGAAGACGACATCGTAGATCCGTTGCATCTCGGCGACGTCGAGGTTTTCCTCGGTCATTTCGATCTGCGCCGATCCGGTGAGACCACGCACATTCGACCATGTGATGGTATCGATGCCATCAGGATCGATCCCGTGCCGGACATATGCGGTGACCGAGCCGGTTGTCGAAACCGCTTCCCAGCTATAGGAACCGTTCGCCTCGGCGGCGACCGATATGAATTCGTCGCCGAGATCGGTGGGCGCGCTCGTTGGATCGGACGGCGTGTCCGGCGACAGGATCGTCACATCGGTGCTGCGCCCGTCGTCATCCACGTTGATGACGAAACCATCGGCTGAACTGTCCGCCGCACCTGTGCGCCAGGACTTGCCTGTCGGGTAGTCGAGGGACTGATAGGTGTTTCCTGCCGCATCGGTGTTGGACAGCTGGCTTTCGTCGATGACGCCGTCGCCATCGTGATCGAAGTCGGTGACAATCTCGAGGCCGTCGGCGCTTGTGATGCGGACAAAGCCGCTTCGCTTGGTCCCGTCGCTGTAATAGGTTGTATTGGTCTCGACCAGCTCCCCATTGGCATCGACGCTCGTGGTGTCGATCTGTGATTCCGAGACACGTCCTGCCGCGTCGAGTTGCGAGAGTTGTGTCTTGGTCAGCCCATCGGCGCTCGTGGTGCTAGTTACCCTGTCGAGGACGGCAATACCATCGGGGGCGAGATCGGTAATGGTCTCAGTACGGCTGCCGTCCGGGTTGAGAACGGTAACATCCGTTCGCCGGCGATCGGTCACGCCGTCCCCATCCGAATCGAAACTGTAATCGGTCTCCAGGCCGTTTGCGCTGACTGACGTCGTCGAGCGATCCTTGAGAGTGCCGTCGGCGTTGAAATTAGAGATCGTCGTCGTCTTGACGCCATTGCCTGAAGTCACAGTCGTTTCGCTGTGATCGGCAACGCCGTCGCCGTCGCTGTCGCGGCTCTCCGTCTGCGATAGGCCGTCAGCGCTGTCTGCGGTCGTCTCCGAACGCAGTAGATGGCCGGTGACCGTATTCGAGAGTTGGACGGTTTCCGTCTTGCTGCCGTCGACATTCCGGATCGAGGTGTCGGTCTTTGCCGTTTTGGAGAGAAGGGTAATCACGGTGTTCGTAATCAAGCCATCTGCCGAAACCGTCTGTACTTGCTGGTCGACCAATCCGGTTACGGCCGAGCCTGATATCGCGGTGCCGGCGCTGGTTGTCGTCGTGGTGCTACCGTCGCTATTGTGGACGGTGAGCGCAGTTGTGGCCCACGTGTGATTGCCGCTCCATTGCTGGGTGACGAGATCGCCGTTGGCGGAGGTGGTCTTGATGACCTGATCGATCACCTGGCCCGTCGTGTTGGTGTCCCGCAGCGTTTCCGTGCGCGAGCCATCCGCGTTCAGGACCGTCCCGTCGAAGATTGTTTCGTTGTAGGAATCGGTGTTATCGGCATTGGTGAAATCGTTCTTGACGGTCTTCGTCAATCCATCGGCGCTGATCGTGGTCGTCTTGATTTCATTGAAGGCGACCGGGTTATTGATGCCGTAGGTTTCGACGATCGTTACCTTGGAGCCGTCCGCGTTGACCGAACTGACCGTCGTCTGGGCATTGGTCGGCGGAATGCCGTTCGACAGGTCGCTGGTGCTGCTTCTCCCATCAGCGCTCGATGTCGTTAGAGTGTGGACGTATTTGAGGCGATTGACGCCGGCAACCCCGTCCTCAACATCGAGAATACTGCCGTCCGCATTGCGCGTACGGACCTCCTGAACGGTCTTGTCCACGGAAGAATCGCTGCCAATATAGGTGTCGGTCGTCAGCGTCTGGCCATCGGCACTGATCGTCTTGACCGTCTTTCCTGTCTGCACGCTCCCGTCGCCGTTCGTCTGGGTGGAAGTGACAGTTGTAGATCCGTCGGCATTGGTAGCGCTCGAGGTTACCGACCGGCTGTCGAAATCGCCATCGCCATCGGCGTCCGTTTCCACGGTCTCCACCAGACCGTCGGCCGAGATCGTCGTGACCACGCGCTTTTCGAGAACGCTCCCGTCCGGACTGAAGGTCGAGACGCTGTCGACGGTGCTTCCGTCGGCAGAAACGGTGACGGACTCGACCGTGTCGAATCCTCCGTCACCGTTCGCATCGGTCTTGGTCGTCTTCGTCTTGCCGTCCGCCTGCTCTGTGGTGACGAGCCGGCTTCTGAGTGTCGCACCATTGGTAATGGTGATGGTCTCTGTTGTCGATCCATCGGAATTGAGCGTTGTTATGTCGGTGGTCGTCGTATCGACCTGGCCGTCGCCGTTGGTATCGACAGCCGTGACTTTGTCATAGCCGCTATGGCTTGTCGTAATCGTTGTTCGCTCGATGAGGGTGGTGCCATCCCCCGCATAGTCGGAGGTAGTCTCCACCTGCGATCCGTCGGCTGAAAAGGTCGTGATGTCATCTGCCACGCGATCAAAGATCCCGTCCCCGTCGACGTCCAGCTGGATGGCGTTATGCCGGCCGTTCGCGCTCGTTGTCGTGACCTCGCTGTCGGTCCGGTTGGAGGTCGCAGTGCCGGTCCCGACGTAGTCCGCAACCGTGTCTACGCGGCTTCCGTCGATATTGAGCACCGTCACATCGCTCTTGTGCTGATCGGCATCGCCGTCACCGTCGCTGTCGGTCGTGACTAGCGAGGTCAGGCGATCGGCGCTCGTCGCCGTCACCGACGACTGCAGCAGATGCTTTCCGTCAGCGCTGTAGGTCGAGGAAGTGGTCGTTTCACTGCCGTCGGCCGCAGTGACCTGAGCCGTGACCTGTTCCGGACTGGAGAACTGGTCGAGATATGTGCTGGTCGTAATGTTCAGATGATCGGCACTTGTTGTCGTCACAGTCTTACTGAGCTGCGTCGCGGACGACCCCGCGGTGTCGATGACGGTACGCGTTTGTGAACCGTCAGCGTTCAGGACCGTCGTGTCCTGTTCCGAAATATCCTTTGCGGTGGAGGATCCGAGATAGCGATCGACCATCGTGCTTTTTCCATCCGCGCTGACCGTTGTTACGGCCTTGACGGTCTGGACGTTGTGCGCACCATTCCAGTTGATCTGCGTCGTGGTCGATGAGCCATCTGAATTGATGACGATTGCGGTATCGGCTTGCTCGTCGAAATCGCCATCGCCGTCCTCGTCGGTGCGAACATTTTTCGACAGCCCGTCGGCCGACGTCGCCGTGACCGTCCGGTTCGACAGGATCGTTCCTGCCGGATTGAAGTCCGAAAGCGTATCCGTGGTTGTTCCGTCGCCGGCGACCGTGATGGTTTCGACGGAATCGTAGCCGCCATCGCCATTCGTGTCGGTCTCGATCGTTCTGGTACGGCCGTTAGCGCTCCAGGAGGTGACCGTGCGATCGCGCTGCGATAGATCAGCGTTCGTATCCGTAACGGTTTCAACCCGGCCGCCATCGGCCGCAATCACCGTGCTGTCCTGGCTTTTCTCTTCAAAAATGCCGTCGCCGTCGGCATCGGTACTCGTGGAGCGCACCAGGGAATCGGCGCTCAAGGCGGTCACCGTCTCGCTGAGCAGCGCGCCATCGGCGCCGCGCTTGACCTGTGTAGCCGTCGATGTGCCGTCGGCATTGACCACGATCACATTGGAAGCGCGCTGATCGGCATGTCCGTCGCCGTCGAGATCGGAGTTGATGGTCTTGCTTCGGCCATCGCCGCTCGTCACCGTTACCGTCTCGTCGACGCGGCTGCTGCTAACAGAACTCGTACCGGCATAGTCGCTGACATCTTCGGTTCGCGTGCCATCACCCGCGACGGAAATCATGTCGGTCGTGGTGGCGTCAACGATACCGCGCCCGGTCGAATCTGAGCTCTTGGTCTTCGAAAGCCCATCGGCGCTAGTGATGGCGGTGGTCCGATCCTTTTCCGAACTGTCGGCATTGAGGTCGGTCACCGTGACGGTCAGCGTGCCGTCCGCGGCGGTCGCATCCGTCTCCTGCTGCGTCGGGCGGCCGCCGCCAGTCTGGTCTCTCGATATCGTAACAAGCTTTCCATCAGCGCTGGTGACCGTCGTCGTGCTGTCGGTCAGGATCGTCCCGCCATTGCCGAAATCGGATAGCGTTTCGGAGCGGCTGCCATCGCCGGCAATCGTCGTCACGTCAGTCTGCCGCTGATCGAGGACGCCGTCGCCGTCGGTGTCGATCGTCAGTGTTCTGCTAAGCCCGTCCGCAGAAGTCGTCTGGATCCGCTCCGACTGCAGCGTGCCATCGGTGCCGCTGGCCTTGGCGTCGATCGTGGTCGATCCATCGGCGAGATGAGTGGTTGAAGTCGAGATCACCACACCGGTCGTGTCGAAGGCCAGCGACACGTCCGCAGCCGTTCCGGTCGAGCCGTTCGCCCGCTGAAATGCCGCTGTACCGCTGATTTTTGATCCATCGGGCTGCTCCGTCGCCTGATTGTTCGAAATCAGGTCGATTGAGGTGATGCCGAGATCAGCAAGGCTTTTGAGCTGCTGAGTTCCATCGGCCTCTGTCACGACAACCTTGAAAAGGGCAAAACGGCTGTCGCTGGCGTCGAGCTTTCCGTTGTGATTGGTATCGAAGACATCACGCAGCGCCTGCATGTCGGTGGAGGCGGTCGGGTCCCACGCGGTAAAATTGATCTCACTTTTCTGATCGATTTTGCCGTCGCCGTTCGCGTCGATCGCAAGCACGCCGTCACCGGCCGCTGCCCAGGCCGTCAGGTGCTGCTTGCCGTCGCCGGCCATGTCGAAATAGGTGATCGACGACGTCTGCTGGGTCAGCTTGATACCATTGCCGTCGAGATCCAGGACAACGGGTTCGTCGTCCGGATCCTGGTCGTCATAATCTGCGCCGATGCCATCGTCGATTTCCGGAAAGTTGCCGCCCTCGTCATAAGTTCGCGGTCCAACGTTAGGGTCCGGACTGTTGTAGGTATAAGTTCCGGTGTAAACGCCGCCTTGATAATCGTCTGACGAACGGGTCGAGTGAGTGCCACCACCGTTCGATGAAGACGAGGGTTGCGACGGCCCGTCTGCTTCGTCACTCTGGTTGTCGTAGTCATGCGTTCCTTCGCCGCTCGAGACAGAACTTGAGCCGGAGGAACTTGAACTGCTGCCGTCCGAACCGCCGCTGCCCCAGTCGTCTTGATAGAAATAGTCCCAGGATTTCGGAGCGCTTGAGATGTTAGTGAACCCGAAATTCCCGGGATCGGTAAAGTAGCTCGCGGACGGATTCACGAGGTTCGCTGATGAAAGCGGCACTCCGCCAAGATACGTTGTCGCAAAAGTGGTCGTTGAAAAAAGCGACCCGTCCGCTGCCGATGGACTGTTTAACTGGGCAAGCCTGTCGTCCTCGCCGGCGTTTGCGTCGTCGGGACCAAGCAGAACGTCTAGCGTAACAGCTGCCGGCAGACTTCCAATTACGCCAATAACACCGAGCGTCCCTTCCGCAATTGAATTGTCGGCTATCGCGTCCAATCCCATGCCTGCAGCGTTATCAATACCTGCGATAATGTTGTCTATTTTTTGGTAGGAGTACGAGTTAGCCCAAAAAGCTTCATTTATGGAATTTGCAATGCTTCTGGCTTCTTCCAGAGAATCACCAATTGAATACCGAGCGTTTGTGAATAGATCGCCGGAATACAACGCGTCCTTCATTTCTTTCTGCAGCCCGGTGAAAGCGGAGCGTAGGTCAGGTAAATAGGATTCTAAATCTTCACCGAGATCTTTTACAAAGATTTCGGTCTTCTTACTGAGTGCCTCGAGAGGTTTGGTGTAGGATGTTAAATGCCCACCTGTATGAGGAGAGACATTCTCTTCGATGGCTTCCCATTGGGTGGTTGGAAGCTTCAGCAAGTTTGCTTCATCGTTGACACCCATTTCTAGCTTCTTATACAAATCTCCGAAAAGCTTGAACGTGTTTTGTGTAATGACGTGATGCACTGCCGTTGGGCCAGCGAAAGTCGAAACCATTGTCCTACCGAAATATTTGGGATCAGTGCGTAATTTTTGAAAAGGATATTCCAGTTATATTATCGGCTTTACATCGGCTCCTGAATTGCTCGTCGCAGAAGATCATCAGCCAAGATTCTACGAGACGAAATACATGCGACTGCCTTACGATTTCAGGTTTGAAGGTAACTTTGGGGGGTTGGAGGGACGGAAAGAGATATTGACCGAAACGTGATACAGTGACATTCGATCGCTCCAGATCCACCGCTTCGGGATAGGCTTTAGTGATGCTGCCTATCCACAATTCAGGGGCGTCCTCGCCATTCCGGAATTTGGTAACGCAACGTCTAAAGTCGCAATCTCCTGGCGCCAGCTCTTCGAGCACGGTTTTCATTTTGCTTGAGATAAGCAAGAATCCATCTCTCATGTCGAAATCGCGCGGACCACGGGCGAGACTCCGATTAAAAACAAAATGAGGTGGTTCCAGATACTGCGGGACTCGCCACGGTCCGCGCGGTAATACGTACTTGCCGTCAGGCCAAGCCGTCACAGGCGAAATACCGCCTCCGTCAGCTTGTAACCGCTCGTCGTTCACCAGCTCCCAACCGCTTCCTCGATCACTACGAGCAGTTCCGACTTCATAATAGGTAATAGCTTTAGATTTCACGATCTGATCCTCGACAAAGGCTGCCGTTACTGAAACCGCAGGCAATAAACATTTGTTTGATAGAAGAGTGACCGCTCGATACTCACCGGGACCTTTTGTGTCTTTGAAACGCCTACGGTGTGTCCGTCCCTTAGATCTGGGCGTGCTTGAAGGAGATAGGCCGCGAAATCGAAAATGAACCCGTGAAGTTCACTGACCGAGCCGGGGTAACCTCGCGCTTCGACCTCCCTCACCCCGAAATCGGCCAATCCTTTGGTCGATGCGAGAATGCTCGGCATAGGGAAAGCATTGTCTGCCTCCTTCGCAAAAAAACACGAAACAAAAAGTGGAACCGCAACTTGGCTGGTTTGATTGAGAAGCGCTTGGGCGACCTTGCGTGGTAGAAGTGCCCCGGATGACGGATAAGCCGATCCCAAAGCGGAGTTCTGGGACTCGAAAACCGCTGCAAGGATACGTTGCAGTACAATGGCGCGAGGAATCGCATCGCCGCCGACCACGGTCACCACCACATGTGATCGGTGGCGGCTGATCTCAGACCATGCATTCGGCCAGAAGCGCGCATTCCTGATTTCCGGATCGGCTTCCCGTATGGGGGCGGGAGCCTCAATGTGCATTACAGTGCACAGCAAGCCGTCGGCAACGAAAACGATCGGCATTTCGCTTGCGCCTAGCGCTGCATCTGAACCGATATTTATTGATGGAAAAGCGCTCCGAAGCAGATGTAGGAGGTTTCCGCTATCTGATAGCTTACCCTCCGAGAGAAAAACCAAGGCCGCCATGGCTGCACCCTTGTTCCCGTCCTGATTGCCGATAGGCATGTTTCCTAACCTCTTCGATTTCGTCGACGCCTGAACGGCGCTTGTACTCCGCACAGCACCTACCTCATAGGCCCGGCACTCAAAACCAGCGAATTCATCCTTGATTGGCGGCGGTCGATCTTCCCAGTGGCGCATCGAAAGTTGCCTCCCTCACCGCTCTCTCATTGCGTCGCCTGTCACTTGAACCAGAGGAGCAAAAATGTAGATGAGGATTCGCCGCGATCCGGTTCGCACCTCCGCCATTGCCGACATCACCCTTTGAGAGGGGCACGTTCGTTCCCTCAGTTGCCACCGAATCTTTTTCAAGTTTCGACGTGACCGCAAAGACCAGGTTTTGTATCCGCTGCAAAAAGGCGATGGAATGACCCGCTGCACCAATAGAATCGCGTTCACCGTCATTGCTCATCGGAATCTCCAGGCTCAGTATTTTTGTTGGATTGCCTAGTTATGGAAAAAAGTGGGTTAATCACGTTTATATAACTATAAGCTGCATATGTGGCCATAAAAATCAGTATTAATGGCTCATTGCCATTGGTAATTATGGCGATACCAACTATTAAAAAAGGAAAGACTCCAATAACTATCCAAGGCAAGTATGTGGATACAAATATTTTTAGCCTCGTTGCATTCCTAGAAGAACCTGTATCTGAGGCCATTACTACTAATCCTTACTTTCGTCTGACTTAGAGAACTGGATAGTTGAAATCTAGATCGCCCCAGGGATGCATCAATAGCTTTCTCCCTCACCGCTCCTTCATTGCGTCGCTCGCCACTTCAACGAGAGGCGAAAACACGTAGGCGAGTATCCGCCTCGAGCCGGTTCTGACCTCGGCCGTTGCCGACATTCCCGGCGAAAGCGAAACATCCACGCCATCCGCCCGCACCGCATTTTGCTCAAGCTTCAGCGTCACCGCGAAAACGAGGTTCTGTGTCCGCTCGGCACCGGCAAACAGCGAAGTTTGCGGTGCGGCAGCAGTGTCCTCCTCGCGGCGCTCTGCATCCGGCTCCGGGATTGCATCGGTCGCTATCTTGGTGATCGTCGCAGGAACCGTGCCGTATTCGGTGAACGGAAATGCATCCAGTTTCACCACCGCCGACTGGCCGACATGAACGAAGCCGATATCGCGATTAGGAACGTAAACCTCGAGCTCCAGCGCAGCACCCCCAGGCACGACCCTCAGAACCTCCTCGCCAGCCGTCACCACCTGACCTTCGGTCGAGATCACGGAAGCCTGGACAACGCCGTCGATCGGGCTGCGCACGGTCATCTGCGCCAGTTCGGCGCGGCTCTTCGCAAGGCGCTGTTCAAGGTCTTCCGCCTGCCGTTCAGCATCGCCAAGCTTTTCGGTCTGATCGCTGATAAATGCGCTGCGGGTCTTCTCTATCTCGGCGCCGAGGATGTCGATCCCCGCCGCTGCGTCGGCAAACTCGCCCTTCTGGATCGCAAGCTGTGTCCGCTGCGTCTTCAACGTTTCGGTCGCGTCGATGACGCTGGCCATCGGCCCTGCATTCTCGCCGACGAGCGTGTTGCGCATTGCTACCCGCTGCTGGAGCGTGTCCACGAGCGACGCCTGCTCATCGAGCGTATCCTGGAGATGATCGCGTTCCCCTTCCTTCTGTCGCATCTGTGACCGCAGGGACGTCAACGACGCATCGAGTTGTCCCAGTTCGCTCGAAAGGATGGCATCTTCTCGCCGCCGAAGCTTTTCCGGGACATCTGCTTCCCAGTTGATTCGGGCACTGCGGTTGACCTCCGTCGCAGTAGCGGCGGCCAGAGCAGCGCGCCGGCGCGTGGCTTCCGCCTGGACTGACGAGAGTGCCGCCTCCGCATCCTTTTCATCTGCGCTGGCTTCGGTCGGGTCCAGCTGGAACAGCACCTCGCCGCGATGCACTTCGGTTCCATTGGGAGGCGGCAGAACCACGACCTTGCCGCCATAGAGCGGCTGGACGACCTTGACCCGGCCGACCGGTTGAATCTTGCCCTGCGCAGTCGCGATGATGTCGATCCTGCCGACATAAGCCCATGCCAGGGCGATTGTTGCCAGCAGGCAGATGATCAAGAGGAGCGCGGCCGCGACTGGCGACGGCGGTGTTTCAAGCACCTCGAGTGCAGGCGCCAGGAATTGGTTGTCGGATCTCGACCGCGGCGGAGGCGGGGCAGCGGTGGTTCGGGCCGCGACAGTCATGCCGGAATCCTCGTATCGTGCTGTAACGCCCAGAGCCGCGCAAAGAGACCGTCCTTCTTTTGCAGAAGCTCGTCGTGCGTTCCCATCTCGACAACTCGGCCGTCTGCCATGCCGATAATCCTGTGGCAGTTTCTAACCGCGGCAAGCCGGTGCGCGATGATGATGACAGTCCGGCCCTGGACGATGTGGCGCATGTTTTCCTGGACGACGCGCTCGCTTTCGTAATCGAGCGCACTCGTCGCCTCATCGAAGATGAGAAGCGGCGGGTTGGTCGCAAGCGCCCTTGCGATCGCTATGCGCTGGCGCTGCCCACCTGACAGGTTGGCGCCCCGCTCCTCGATGACGGTGTCATAGCCCTGCGGCAGCTTCGATATGAATTCGTCCGCACCGGAAAGACGGGCGACCGCCAGGACCTGGGCTCGCGGCATTGCAGGGTTGGCGAGCGCTATGTTCTCGTGAATCGTCCGGTTGAACAGCAGGTTTTCCTGCAGGACAACGCCAATATGCGCGCGCAGCCACGCCGGATCCATCTGCGACATATCCATCCCGTCGAGCAGCACCTGGCCTTCGACGGCAAGGTAGAGCCTCTGAATGAGCTTCGTCAGCGTCGATTTGCCAGAGCCCGAAGCACCGACGATGCCGACAACCTCGCCAGGGCGGATCTGCAGATTGATTCCCTTCAGGATATCCTGGCCACCAGGACGGTAACGGAAGCTGACATTCCTGAACTCGATCAGCCCCCTTGGAGCGGGAAGTGCGAGCCGTGTCGCCGGCGTCCGCTCCATCGGTGTATTCAAGATATCGCCGAGGCGGTCGATCGAAATCTGAACCTGCTGAAAATCCTGCCAGAGCTGCGAGAGCCGAAGCACAGGCGCCGTCGCCTGGCCGGCGATCATATTGAAGGCAACGAGCGAACCCACTGACAGCTCACCATTAATGACGGCGCGCGCACCGAACAGCAACAGCAGCGCAGTCGTAAGCTTGCTGATGTATTGGATGACGTTCTGCCCGCCGGCGCCGAGAAGCGTCGTGTGGAACGCGGTTTTCACATAGGCCGCGAGCTTTTCTTCCCACTGCGCCTGCATGACCGGTTCCACCGCCGCCGACTTGACGGTCTGAATTCCTATGATCGCCTCGACGAGCAACTGCTGGCTGACGGCGCCCCGATTAAACTTCTCCTTGACCATGTCGCGAAGCGGCGGGCGAACGAGAAGTCCGACCAGGGCGTAGAGCGGGATCGATCCGAGGACGATCAGTGTCAGGCTCCACGAGTAGAACCAGAGAATGCACAGGAAGACGACGGCGAATACCAGATCAATTGCGGCGAAAAGCCCCTGCCCCGTCAGGAAATTCCGGATTGTTTCAAGCTCCCGCACACGAGCGACTGTCTGACCGGCGGACCGGGTCTCGAAATAATCGAGGGGCAAGCGAAGCAGATGACGGAAAAGCCGTTGCCCGAGCTCAACATCGATACGGTTGGTCGTGTGCGACAGTGCATAGGTCCGCAGGTACTGCAAGACGACATCGAAGAGGCCGATGATGGCAATGCCGGCGACCAGAACGAACAAGGTGGAGTAGCCCTTGTGCGTGAGGACCTTGTCGACGACCACCTGGAAGAAGAGGGGCGTTATCAGGGCAAAGATTTGAACAAAGAGCGAGGCGATGAGGACATGCGCCAGCGGCTTGCGATAGCGCCAGATGGAGGGCAGAAACCATTTCAGCCCGAAGGTCCTCGGATCTGTTCCTGTTCCACCCAATTTCCGGGCAACGAGAAGCGCGCGGCCACACGTCTCGACCAGCAGTTCGGCTGCAGATAACTCGCGATCGGCGCGTGTGACGGGATCAATCACCCTGTACCGGCCGGCTGGGGTCGGCCCGCCGAGAATGGCGAATGTACCTTCCGGCATCTGCACGATCGCCGGAACAGGCAGGCTTCTGAGGCGCGCTTCGGTCAATCCGCCGACGGCCCTTGCCTTCAACCCAACTGCTGTCGCCGCCCGCAGAAGATCCAGTTCAGACGCAACTCCGCTCCCAATTGCAAGCTCATGATGAAGCCGGTTGGGATCGGCAGCAATACGGTAAAAGGCTGCGATTCCGCACAGAGCACGCAGCCCGGAATCCACAGGTTGCGCCGCCACATTTGCGATGCCAGGGTCGAGGCTGCCCATACGAAAGATCAATCCTATATATATATATATATATAAATATTGCAATCGAACCCGTGTCGTACGACACGGGATAAAATCTGTTGCTTATGCTGGCCCAGGAGAGTTGGCCTCGCGACGCTCACGGTTGATGACGCGAAACCAATGCGAAGCGAAGCTAAACGCCAAGTGCGCCCTAGCTCGTACAAAATATGTTAGTGTTATTGGTTTTGAGGGGGAGTCATTTACTTCTGGGGCTCGCTTCTTCTTATAAAGGGACAGTTACCTTCGGCTTGAACGAAGGCTCCTTAGACAACCAGCTTTGACTAATCCCACTGCGACCCTACGCGCAGTGGAATTGGATTCCGAGCCCCCGCTCGCCAATGCCGGTTGGTCATTTCACAGTTTCAAGGTGGGTAGGCAAATCTTGGCTAGAAAGGACTACCTCTGATTTTGTATTGCTTGCCTCAAAATTAAACGGAGAGAATAGGCGGTCAAATCACGGCTCTGTGATATCGCTTGCATTTTGGCCCTGAGGCCATTTTGTCGCATGAGGACATGCGATCTTGTGCAAGATTGATCCTTCTCCATAGTGATCGAACATGTTCAGCTGATCGAAAGCCGACTAATGGAAAGAACATTGATAAGCACCACGGTCACGAACCCTACACCGATCTCCTCGTTTCAAATGGAGAATAAACATGCGTGTGGCCAACATCGGTATGGGCGTTATACTGCTCGTGACCATTCATTGCGCTTCAGCTCTTGCAGCAAACGCCGACTACGCCACGGCAACGGGTCCTCTCGCCAATCATGACGATTCAGTCATCAACGCGTTTCAGATCATGTGCACCCTCGAGCCGGAAAACTTTGAACATATCAGCGCGACCGCGCAGGCGATGTTCATGCGTAAGTCGATTGATAAGACGGAAAAACAGTCTGGAGACATCACGCGTCATCTCCAAGTCTTCGAAGGGGCTCTCTCGACTGGCCCCTTCAGCTTACTTCTTGAGAAGATCAGCGGGCCCACTATCGACGCCACAAACTGCGGAATAGCATCAAATGCGCTGGATAAACGCTCCTATTTTGATGACCTGGTCAGAACACTTCATTTGAGCCAGAACAGCTCCAGACGAATAGGCCTCAATGGCAACGAGGTGACGACATGGGCGGATGTTTACGGCCCTCATACATTTCTTGATATGACCGATTTAAGGGGGAGCGACGGCGTTCTGATCCAGCTGCTGCATGCGCCCCCAAAACCTAAGTAGTCTGATCTCTAGGGGCGAACCGCAATCAAATTACCGGCGTGGGCATACAGCGCCCGGCGTCGAAAATTCAACTGGCTGTTTCCCTACTGGTGAGATGAAAGACGTCCGCCGATGGAGTTCACCCGCTAAGCACAGGCGCTCGGCCGAACGAGGCGGTGGAGGGCTCAAAAACTGTAGGTGAGTCGACTCTCAGACGACGCCAAATCGCTCGAGCATCGTTCTCAGCTGCATGTTCTCCTGGCGGAGTTGCTTTATCAGCAGTGACTTGAGGCGCCGGTTTTCCGCATCAAGCGCAGCCAGTTCATCAACGGGGGCTTCGACGGAAGCGGCGAAAGATCTTTCGCGGCGGTCGCCGCTTACGCTGTCGGGATGATTTCCCGAGCGGCTCTCGCCGATTCGCGTCGCTGCTTTTCGAGCCGGCCTCCTGGCCGACTTTCTGTTCGATCGGGCGATGGAGCGGACGTGATCGTGATGGTTTTGCGCGGGATCAATTGGCGTCGGCCCGACCAAAGAACCAACGATCTGGGACTGTTCGCGGGCGTCATCGCTCTGGTCGAGCTGATTTCCGGGCTGCTGGTCCTGCGCAATTTCGCCGGGTTCGCCGATAGCGTCCGATTCCTTCTTGGGTTCGAACAAGTGCGGCGCTTCCGTCTCGGCCTGACGGACGAAAGCCTTGATATCGGTGTTTCCCCAGATCGAATTTTCCTGGGTTGTCAATCGCCGGCGACCCGACTTGAATTCGACGACGAAGTTTCGCTGTGGTGTTTTCATATTTACATTAGACCTTTAGATTTCGCGCCAAGCTCAATTGACGTCGAACCGTTTCAGCATCGTCTTGAGCTGGGCGTTCTGCAGCTGGAGCTTCCGGGCGAGCTCTCTTTTCAGTTTTTTGATGTCCTCATCAAGGCTTGCCACATCGTCGAAGAACGCGTCGCGCGCAGACAACCGAGGCACGCCTTGACCTTCATGTGTCACGACACCGGCCCGCGCGCCAGTGTTAGCCTGGGCTCCCATCCTCCGCTCACCGCGGCTGTGCGGAGACCTTGTTCGAGACTTCAAATTTGTCTCGATTGGCTCATCGGCGCTTTCAACTGAACGACGCGCTTCACTTGGTGAGAGTGGCAAAGCCTCGTCACCAACGACCGGCGGTGCCAATGCCTGCGCTGCATCGCGATCGCCTTCAATGTCGTCCGATGCCGATGCCACTCTCTCGACCAGAACAGCCTCGTTGTATTCCGCTGGGGCGTAGTCTTCAGTCGAAGGAGATGCCGGCGTCTGGTCCGCCTGATAATCGAGAGCGGGATTCGTATCATGCCCGATGGAACTCTCGAGCCCTTTTGCCGCTCGACGCCGCGACGTCAAATCGACGAGGAATTTCCACGGTGTTTTCATCGGCATTTCACCTCGATCAAGCCGGGCTGCGATGCTGCGTAGCGCCCTGTCCCCACTCGCAGGTCGGCCGGGCACGATGGAGGCGCCCGGCGACTATTTTTCTGCTGAAGATGCGGAGGCTGAGGCCGCGATGGCGGCCGACCTAAATGTCTGCGTGCTGATCAATCCAGTCCGAGCCGTTTGCGCAGATCGGTATTTTCCTGGCGCAGCTTGTCCGCCAGCAATTTGCGCAAGCGCTTGTTCTCTTCTTCAAGCTGGATCAGATCTTCCAGCTCATCAATCACCGGTGCGGATGCCTTTGCCGTTTGCGGGGCAGGCTTGGCGATCTTATTTCTTCCTCTGCCCTTGAGGGTGCCCTTGGTATCGGAAGGCTTGGCCTCGCTCGACTTCGGCTTTCTTCCCCTGCCCCGTCCAACAGGTTTTGCCGCACCTGACGCCGGCGCCGGTTCGGTCACCGCCTCGGTCGCGGCAGAAGCCGGTTCGGCAGCTTGCTTTTGACGACGCGGCGCACGCTTCTTCTTAACGTCCGCATTTATTGGCGCACTGGTTTCCGCGGCCCCGGCAGCAGGGCTCGTATTATTCTCATCAGCCATCAGACATCTCCTCTATAGCCAAGTCACTTTTCGACTGGGTGAAAGAAGGAGTCAACAAAGGCGCTACGGTTATCGCCCGCCTAATATCATGAATTCGATAGCGTGTGACGCGACCGCCTCCGGCCCTAACTCTTTTGGCTAACTTTTCGCAAGTCAGGCATGCGCTCTACTATGCTGGCGGGAAATCTGGAGAGGGGCATGCACTATCGCCAAAGGTCGGTGCTGTTCGTGGCGCCTTGGCTTATCATCGGAATTGCCGCAGTTGCCGCGTCGGGCGGTATAACTGTGGCGGACTTCGACAAACCAGAACTGCTGATTGCCGCACTCTTTGTCGGCTTCGCCACCGGCATGGCAGTCGAACAACTCTTAACGGCGAAAAGAAAACAGGCGTGGCAGGAGAGAAACAGGTCACGCTCCGAGGAACGACGCAGCAACGAGCGCATCCTCTTGGGACCTTGGCGTCCGATGCAAACTGCCGAGCTATTGAGACCAGTCGACCCGGCGGATCAACTGCGTATCGTGATGCGCTCGAACTTCACCATTCAGCCATTGCTGAACAAGAGCGAAGCCCGCGTGTTTCGCGAGCTCGACAGGATCGTGATCGGTTGCAATTCCTCCTGGCAGGTCATGGCGCAGGTGTCGTTGGGCGAAATCCTCCGAAGCACCGATGTGGACGCCTACAGTTGCATCAACTCAAAGCGCGTCGACTTACTGCTCGTCGACAGCAATTGCCAACCACGGCACGTCATCGAATATCAGGGCGGAGGACACCATCGGGGCACTGCGGCCGCGCGCGACGCGGTTAAGAAGGAGGCGCTGCGACGGGCCGGGGTCGGCTACCACGAGGTGGTGGCTGGCCATACCACCCCATCGGAACTCAGGCGGCTGGTCGAAAAGCTGGTGGATAAACCGATTGCCAACTAACACGCTCCCGTTACTCACGCCTGCACACCCGAGCCGCTTCGAGCAGACGGAACCGTCTCCTGGTCTTGATGGTGTGGAGGCGCAAACGGGATGATCTCCGATTTCCAGGCCGTTCGCGAAAATCTGTTTCCGGCCAGCCGCGGAGCCATCGAGGACTGGGAGGGATTCCCTTGGCATCGGGACCGAACCAATCGAATTCAGGCTCATAAGGCGCATTCGTCACAAGCCATCGCCATCGACGTGTTCGGCACAATCAAGATGAGTGCAGATCGCGACCGCATCTTCGACGCCATCGCTTCAACAATTGGCGTAGCACCGTGCGGCCCATGGGCGATATCACTCGAGTGGACGGATAGCAATCGGCTTTTGGGAGAACCAAGGCCTACGCAAGTCGATGCCCTTGCGGTCGGCGCAATGGCTGCGCTCGTCATCGAGTGCAAATTCACCGAACCCGGCGGACAATGTAGCCAAACGGCCTTGTCGCGCTCTGGCGAGCGCCAATGCAACGGAAGCTATGCCGACCAGATCAACCCGGGTAACGGTCAGCGCGCGCGCTGCGCTCTCGCAAAGGCATTAGCTACTGGGACTACATTCCAGAGGTCTTCGCGCTCATCCGGCTGCGGACCAAACGCCCTGCCCTTTTAAGGGAGACGCCTATCAGTGGATGCGCAACGCCGTATTGGCGGCAGCGTTTGGCAAACAACACGGCGTTCAAGCCGCCGCCGTCGCAGCCTTTGCCGATCATCCCAGTTTTCCGACGGCGCGGAAGGCGAAGCGAGGCCTGATGAATCCCGGTCTCGGTAGCCCGGCTGCCGTCACACCCATCTCCTACCAGCAGATCGTTGCGATCGCTTGCCAGGTCGGCTTCGACAAAGAACTTTGGCACGGCCTCTCTGCATGGGTCGATCGAAAGATCGCAATGGCAACATCGCGAAAATCGGAACTCCAGGTGGTTTGAAATGGATGCCGATATCTGTGATCGAGCCTTCTATGACGACGGCGAATGGGTTTCCTACTCCGAAGCAGAAGAACAGCTTCGATACCATGAGTGGCGCGCCAAATATCCGAATGCACACACATCGTTGATTCCGTATTTGAGGAACTCCTGTCGCTGGCAGAAAGCTATCACCTTCAGACAGGTCGTCATCTCAACGTGTACGGAGACATAGGAGAACTCTTCGGCGCCATTGCCTACGGAATAAAGCTGAACAGGAGCTACGCGCAGGGTGCTGACGGTCGGCTTGGCAACGATCATGTTGAGATCAAAACCATCACGCCGTTCAAATCCAAGGTAAGCGACAAGCTGACCCATCTGGCGTCGGTAGCGTTGGTCGCTGTATTTCGGACAGACGATTCACAAACTGTGAGCTTCTATGTCTGCGCCTTGCTCTGGAACTAGAAACATCCGTATGATCGAGGCTGTTCCGGAACGACTTGAGGGCGCCCCCCGGCAATTTCGGCGCCGCTGGTCAGATGATTTTAAAGCGCGGGCTGTGGCTGAGGCAATGGAGCCCGGCGCAAGCGTCTCGGCCATTGCGCATCGCATCGGCATACATCCCTCGCAGCTATTTGGCGTCGTGATGCTCGTGACGGACAACGATCCTCCTCGCCAGATCGGGCTGGTCATCACGATCGCGAAACGTGTTGCGCTTGATCTCGCGGTAAATCGTCGAGCGGTGACGGCCAAGCTGACGGGCCATCTCGTTGACCGGAACTTTCGCCGCCACCAAGTGATGCAGGCGTCGGCGATCGGCGAGGGCAAGCTGCGTATAGCATCGGGACATGCCAAAATCTCCAAAGTGAAGCCATTGAAATCATTGGCATGTCGCACTTGGAAATAGAATGTACCACTCAATCGAGTTTTGATTCGTAATCAGATTTATGGAACATTCGTCGTAGTGTGTTCTACTTTGCGGAAAACGACCCCTGGGTTTGATCACCTCGACGGTCGGAAGAGTCGACCAAATAATCGGACGAAGTGAGGCCTGAGTTGGGGAGACTGCGACTTCCTCAATCTGAAGGCAAACGAAAATGATTAAGAATTTGGATGAGGTGGGGTGCCAATTCGCGTATCTCATGCAGATGCGCCGAACTGAGCTTTTGTAGTACCTCTTCGGCGAACGGCGTCAGGTGCAACGTCTGTCGTCGACGATCTGTTATGTCTGTCTCTCGGGCGAGATAACCCCCAGACACGAGCCTGCCTACGAGTTCTGTGGCCGAATGGGGGGCTATGAACAATCGCTCTGCCAGAGCGCCGACTGTCAAAACCTCGCCCTCGCTAACGCCCTTCACTGCCAATAGAGCTTGATGTTGCTGCGGGGGCACGCCTTCCCTCTGCGCAGCGGAGGCGCTGAAATCCAGAAATTTTCGAAGCGCATGCCGAAAATCGGCGAGCGCTTTGTAATCGGCCGCGGTCAGCCGGTCTTCTGAAGATCTCATTAGTCGAGTGTCCTAATGCTGTGTCACAATCGATGCATGCTGCCGATCGCGAAACGTTGCCGCCGTTGAACGAGTTTCAGTCGATTGCCATGCGAAAACCTGCATTACAGTGCTGAAGGCCCGTCGAACAGGTGGGATGCCGCACGTTGATCTGCGACTGGCATGTGTGCCACTCGACCTTAGTCTTTGCGTGAACAGCGCGTGGATCGGGTCATGCATTTACCATGTCTTTCTAAAGACCCGATCCACGCGGCCCAGCCAACGACGAAAGTCCTCAGTTAGGAGCGAAATGTCGTACTCCCATTCCAACCACAATAACTTGGCGTCTACACGATGTAGATCGAGACGCTCGCGAAGGCGCTGACGGCGCTCAGACAGCGACAAGGTGGAAGAGCCCCAGGCGGGCGGGCCACGGCGACGTCCGAAGTTTTCAAGTCGGTTTTGAAACTCGCTGAGTTCCACCCTGATCATTTCAAGATTTGCTGTCATTTGAGCCACTTTCATGTGAGAGGGAGATTGAGATATATGTCGTAATACGATATTATTCAAGTAGGGACGACGACGGAGTCGTATATATACTGACGCGCAGTGTGGCGTCGGAGAAGCCGGCAACAGGGAGCGACAACCGTGCAGAGGAGACCATAGTGGAAACCGTCAATCTGGAACTGTTTTATGACTTCCGCTCTCACCGTGCTCGAGCTTGTTGGAATGGGGAAGAGCTTGTCCTTCCGGAGCCGTTTGCGGACAGAGAGGCTGCAGAGGCGGCCGCGGTAAAACATGTGAGAACTGTTCTGTCACATGCAGACGATAAAGGCGGGGCAACCTTCGCGAAGATCAGAATTTGGCAGCGATGACGCCTATCGAGAAGCCTATCAAGAGTGGCGCTCGCCGGCCGTACGAATATTTTCGGCTGACCAAAAAGATGGTTTAGAAGGAAACTCACGCGATGTCGATGGAAGACGAAGAGGAGTTTGGCTTTGCTTCGCCGGCCTGCCTGATGCACGAGGTCGACCCGTCTTACATGGGCGTAACTCCGCACGATCCCCCGGCTCCAGACGTGGCGGCATGGCGGACAACGAACGTGTGCGGTTGAGGGGCGAGGTGACTGCTGTCCACTACCTGGACTGCGGTCGCATCCGAGTCACGAGCTGGCCGCGCGCCAGCAAACCGATTTCAGTGCCTTGCTCGGTTTCGAACTAGGCGGTGGCCTCCAAGCTGTGCGGAAATTGTAGGCGGATTTCGCGTCATCACGCTAGCTCAGTCTCTCGGTGGTACCGAGTCACTCGTGGCGCTTCCGGAGACGATGACGCGCGCCGGAATGGGACCTGAGGCCCACAAAGCCGCAGGCATAAGCGATGGGTTGCTGAGGATGTCGATTGGCCTTGAAGCGAAGCAAGACCTCATAGCCGATCTAGCCGTGTGTCTGGACAATCTTTAGCAAAGTAACCGGTTCAGGGATGAGGCCGCTCTGACTAATCGCCGGAGCGACCAAACTCCATGTTGCAATATGTCGTATCACGATATATGCCGCCACCAGCTTGTCTTTCCTTCTGGTGGAGAAGAAATTGTCCAAAACAACATCTAAACCAAACAGCCGGCCTCATGACTTTACCGGCGGTCTGGCTCGTCGGGAGGCCGGCGACTTCACGACCGATAGAAGGGTCGTCCTCCTGGTTGCCATGGCCGTCGTAGTGGGAACAGGTGGAGCCTTTGCCGCTTGGCTGCTGGTCAATCTGATTTCCCTCGTTTCAAATATCGTTTGGTTCGGGACTGTCAGCGTTGAACCCACCTCCATCGCGAACGCTCCGCGGACCGCTTGGATGGTGGCGGCTCCTATTCTGGGCGGACTGGTTATTGGATTGATGGCGCGCTTCGGCTCGGAAAAAATTCGGGGACACGGTATTCCCGAGGCAATCGAAGCCATCCTAATCGGCAGCAGCAGAATGTCGCCAAAGGTCGCCATCCTCAAGCCGCTGTCATCGGCCATATCGATCGGGACGGGTGGACCGTTCGGTGCGGAAGGGCCCATCATTATGACGGGAGGGGCAATTGGATCGCTCTTCGCGCAGTTCTTCCACATGAGCGCCGCGGAGAGGAAAACACTGTTAGTGGCAGGCGCAGCGGCTGGAATGACCGCGATATTCGGCTCCCCGATCGCCGCGGTGATGCTGGCAGTCGAATTGCTGCTGTTTGAGTGGAAGCCGCGCAGTTTCATACCTGTCGCCGTTGCAGCCGCGGTTTCCTTCTCGTGGAGACCTTTTATCTTTGGCCGTGGCCCTCTCTTTCCTACGCACTTCCACATCAGCTTGCATTGGTGGGGAATTCTCCTGTGCGCACTAATGGGTATCGCTTCCGGCCTGCAGTCCGGACTCCTCACAACGTTGCTTTATAAGATCGAAGACACGTTCGAAGAGCTTCCAATCCACTGGATGTGGTGGCCCGCGCTAGGTGGGCTTTTCGTTGGTCTTGGCGGTCTGATCGAGCCCCGCGCCCTCGGCGTCGGCTACGACATTATCTCCGACCTCCTGGCAGGCCACATAGTGGCGAAGGCCGTCCTTACAATTCTTTTTGTTAAGGCCGCGATCTGGTTGATGGCGCTTTCATCAGGAACTTCCGGCGGCGTTCTCGCTCCGCTCCTCATCCTTGGAGGTGCATTTGGCTGGCTTATCGGCCTTGCCTTTCCAGGGGAGCCCGGCTTCTGGGCTTTGCTGGGAATGGCCGCAATAATGGGCGGGACGATGAGAGCGCCTTTGACGGGCACATTTTTTGCTTTTGAGATCACTGGTGATTCAGGCACGCTCGTGCCGCTTCTTGTCGCCACCGTATCCGCATATGCTATGACAGTCCTGCTCCTTCGCCGGTCGATTCTGACAGAAAAAATCGCGCGCCGCGGCCAACACATTATTCGAGAATACGGTGTTGACCCGTTCGAGCTGACCAAAGCACGCGAAATAATGATCGCGAATGTCCATACTCTGCACGCATCGATGACAATCGGAGATACCTGCTCGTTCTTCTCGCGGGACGAACAAGTCCACCGCGTCTATCCTGTAGTGAACGAGAAGGGCGATCTCGCCGGTATCGTAACCCGCGCCGACATTCTGTGCTGGCAGAACAACAGCGAACTCGCACTTCAAACGCTCGGTGATAGCGTCTCGGACGACTCTATTCCCGTGGGGCACCCAGAGGATACGGTCGGCTTCATAGCGGATTTGATGTTGTCGTCAGACATGGGGCGCGTTCCGATCGTGGACCCTCAATCCGGAAAGCTCGTCGGCCTTATCGCACGGAAAGACCTTTTGCGGCTGCGGAGTTCACTTAGAACGGCGGAACTGGATCGACGGCCGTTTCTGCTGACAACCAACAATCCACGGACTAAAGCCGAGGCTAACAGCCCGAAGTAACAGGTCATTATTGGCTACCAAAGGCCAATCCCGTCGCCAAGAAACTCCTGACCAGTGGCTACAAGGTCAGGGCGCTTGTTCGGGATTCCTCCAAGGCGCAGGATCTCGCCGCGGCGGGCGCCGAGATCGTCGTCGTGCGTGTCGGCCGCCATGTGTTTCGGCGTGCAAATTTGGCTCTGACTCAGTTTTGATGCAGTTGTAGTGATGCTCCTCTGCTGGTCTCCACAAAGGAAGTGGCCTGATGAGCACCAAGTTTCGCCCCTCCGATTTGGTAGCGGCTGGTTTCATCGCCGAACGCATCACCCACGTTAACGATGAGACCTGCATCTTGCTTTCCCGAGCCGGCGCTACCGCGTCATGCCCGGCATGCGGACGAATGTCGCGAACTGTTCGAAGCCGTTATTGCCGCCAGGTGGCGGACCTGCGGCTGCCGGGAAGGCACGTCAGGCTTCTCGTGCGCACGCGGAGGTTCACCTGTGACGCGATGCTCTGCGGCAGGCAGATATTCGCCGAGCGGTTCGCCGATGGGCTACCTCCCTATGCCCGACGAACGGGGCGTCTCGAGCATCTCGTCCACCATCTGGCCCTCGCGCTTGGGGGACGTCCGGCGGCGCGTTTTGCACAGAGGCTGATGCTTCCCGTCAGCAACGACACCCTGAGTCATCCGCAGGCAAGGATTGCCGCCGTCGACCCCGCCCTCGGTGATCGGCATCGACGACTGGGCCTGGCGGCGCAATCACCGCTATGGCACGATCGTGTGTGACCTGAAGGTCGGCGGCCGATCCGTCTGCTGCCCGACCGTGAGCCGGCGACGGCAGAGGCCTGGTTGCGGGGAAATCCCCAAATCCAAATCATTGCTCGCGACCGCGGCGGCGCTTACGGGCTGGCGGCAGCAAAGGCGTTGCCTGATGCAGTACAGGTCGCTGATCGATGGCATCGGATGGAAAATGACAGTCGCGCATTCTTGAACTCCGTCCGCAAATCGATTCGACAAATCCGCAAGACACTCGGTGCAACGCATATCAATCCCATGCTGCTGGCCGCGGCCGAACGCCTTCAATATAGGGCTATCTCCGGCGCGAGCAGACCAATGCTTCCATCATGGCGTTCGCAAAGGACGGTGCTACGATCAAGGAAATCGTGCGCCGTACTGGTCATAGCCGCGGTTTGGTCCGACAGGTGCTCAGAGGACAACGCAACGACGTCTTTCAGTTATGAGAAAGTTCGTTGGAGACCTATCTCGAATGGCTCGACGCCCAATGGGCTGCCGGTAAGCGGAACCGCACTGAGCTATGGCGGCGGTTGAGAACACAGGGCTTTCGTGGTTCGCGCCGGGTCGTGAGTGAATGGGCTACAAGGCGGAAACTGGCCGACAAGGCAGATGCGGAAACGTTAAACCGCATTCCCTCTGCCCGAACGATAGCCCGCCTTCTAACAACAAGCAGAGATAACCCGACGAAATCCGAGACTGTCACCATCACCGCAATAGAAGGCGGCGTTCCCTTGCTGGTAAAGCTCGAGACAACATCGCCGACTTCCATCACATGATCGGCGAAAGGCGGAGAACGAGCTCCAGCCCTGGATCGACCGCGCTCGCGAAAGTCTGGTTGCCTCTTTTGGCAATGGCGTAGCGAAAGACATTCAGGCAGTCCGGGCAGCGATCGTCTCACCTTGGTCCAACGGACAAACCGAGCGGCAGATCACCAAGCTAAAGCTGGTGAAGCGCCAGATGTACGCTCGCGGAAAGCTTGATCTTCTTCAGGCCCGCCTCATAGGCGCAACATGAGACAATTGCACCAAATGTGCGTCACAGCCAAAATTGGATGCCGATAAGGGGTGAATTTTGGACGCTGATTGTGACAGTGTGTCCGGTCCGCTGAAGACGGGCTTCCGGATTAGCTGCTCCAGGACGTGTCGTTCTCACGCCGCGACGTGCCGCCCGGACTGTTCCAAGTGCCTTCCGCTGGCGGTGAGCGTGCTGGTCAGGTAGGCTTGTGGATAGGTGGCATTGAGCTTGTATGTCCCGATGAGCGACGCAACGGCCGCCCAAGTCTCGGCTCCCGAGCCGTGCCGGGAAAGAGCGCTCCTGCCGTAGCACACTCTCGGCCAGACCGCTGTCTCCACGCTGTTGTTGTCACTCTCGATGCGACCATCGGTCAGGGACAACGCGCAGAGGCCGTCCCGGTGTTCGGCGATATAGGGAGGCGCTTCCCCGACAGGCGACTTGCCAGCGGCGCCGGCGCGATAAAGCGCGAGCCATGAGGTGCAGGAGGTTGGAAATCGAGCCGCATGACGTATATTTTTTGTGACCTGCCGATGTCGGTTCCTATGTTTGCGGTCGCCCCCGCTCTCAAGCCGAGTAGCCCCAATCCTAGGATCGATTTTACTGAGACAGTGTAAACAGGAAAGTCGCGGCTCTCATTCCTTACCATGTAGGCCGTCCTTTCAGCGCCTTCATTGACACAGAACGTCACGCGACTGCCTATCGTCACGGCATCGTGGGGCATATTTCTCGGGGGGCAGACTGAAGCCTTCATCAGCTTGCTTCTAAGCAATCGGCTGTAAGCGTTGTCGCGAGGATCCTGATCAAGAATCTCTTGCAGGATGGCGTGGTCGATAGTCGTTAAGTAGCACGCTAGCGGCATTGTAAACTCCTTTGGAGCGCAAACTCTCGAATTGTGCATGATCGCCGTGCCCCGGTTGCGTGGCAGCCGGATGGACCTTGAGTGCCGTCCGATGCAGAAACCATGAAAATCAGCGGATTGGAGTTGGTGCAGGACTCTGCAGGAGCTGACTTTCCGAGCATCGTGAGCGTGACTCCGTAACCCAAATTTCACCAAGACCCGGCCTCCTCAACCGCTGCCTCGAGCACGCCCAATGCGTAGTCGACAGTCGCCTTTTCGTCCTCGGCACACAATTCGAGCGATCGGCATCTTTCTTTAAGATTATGAAGTATCCGCCGCCGAACTTTTGAAACTGCTGATGCATGCTCGTGTCGCAGAAGTTCTTCCAAACAAGCAACGGCAACGACTTCGAATACCAGCAACTTTCCTTCAACTTCACCTTGGGTGGGGATCGCCATACGCTCCCCGCCACGCTTAAAATCCCGCTCGGTAGACAGCATAACGTTCTCCTTGCCTCCAAAGCTCTCCGACTGTGAAAGGGCAGCAACGAGCTCTTTTCGATACGCCCTCATACGCGAGTGCTGGCGTCGAATTCCGCTATGCGGAAAAACGGTTTGCCGCACGTTCCTCCGACGATGACAGGCAAGATGTCGATTTGACGAACCGCCCGCATGGAAGCCAGAGCTATGAGAACAGGAAGGCAACCGTCTCATCCGTGCTACGAATTGGCGTCTGCACCAGGTGATTGTCCAACCCGGATGCCCCGAGGATATTGCTTTCCTCATGTTTGACAAACGAATTCGGATGTCGGTTCAACGCAACTTCTTTGTTGGATCTGCGGAGGCAGGTCACGTGCTCAGGGACGCATGATTGTGCACGCCTAACGGTGGCACAGACGGCCCAGAAATCAGTCGACCGCCAATTCGACCGCCGCGTTATTCACGTAGCCCCGGCACATGCATAGCCCCAGGTAACCTTGCGTGCGTGGATCACGGTGTCGTAAGACGAGCACGGTGCCAGCACCACGGGATTTGCTGACTCGGATATGGTCGCCGCAAAAGGATCAGGGCGGCGAACTCTGTCGCTCCAGCTTAGCGACACATTTATTCTAGGGCCCTGCTGTATTGGGATTGAAAGTGCGTTTCTCAAGCGGCCAATGATGACGATTTCGGTTTCAACTTCCAGTTTTACGTGAAGACAGCGGAACTTAGGTCGACCGAATTCTACTTGCTGGAGTCAATTTTCTGATCGCAAGATGCAGAACCCCTGCTAGGTGCCCAACCGCTATCACACGCAGATGCTGTCGCGGCCGCTCCAAGTGGTCCCGATCATGCGGCACTGGGACCCGGATCATCGTCGTCGGAGATCACGACTTTCCTGGGCCGCGGTCGGAAATCGACAACTTGTGGAGACTCGTCGCTCAGTTCTGCGGCTCCCCGGCCCTTCTCTCCCAGGCGGGTCTCCGCCTCGGGCTGAAACAGCACGCTCTCGACTGTTAAAACCTCAAACTCTGAGTTGTTTCTAGGGATTTCGGTCTTCTCTCCAATCGCCAGCCCCAGGAGCGCCAGGCCCCGCATCGAACAAACAGAGAGGGCAAGTCTAGGCAGTTCGCCTGTCGGTTTATGGACAAGAACATGTGGACCAGCCCTTACACCATTGACCGTATAGATAAATTCGGTGTCGATCGTGACCACGTTAGCGGGAATGTCCTCGCGAGAAAACACGCGCGATCGATTAAACTTCTCTCGAAGAACGGCCGCGAACGGACCCCGGCGGGCCCTATGCCGTTCGAGCATGCACATCAAGACATTGGCGTCTTCGGCGGTCAACTGGTAGAAAGCTTCTCTGGACATGGCACGTTCTCCAGCAACTGTTGTCGGTTGCGTACGTCGTCGATGGTCGGGAATGCCGCAGCATCCCGATGAGGATCTCAACGCAACCAAACTCGTATCTGTCGCGGCGGGAAGTTCGGCTCTCTGTGCGAAATGGCCGTCGCGATCACCACGCGAGCCCCGTCGGCTGCAGCATCTGGATTTGGATAGCGCGACGGCAACACCCCATCGAATACAGTCGAGCAAGCGTAAGCGGTCCCGCTCAGGCGGTCGTAGTGGAGCTGAACGTCTATGACGTCCCCAGCCGGGTTCTTGGTGAAGGAATGATAAGTCATCGCGCTGCCCCACTTTGCGAGGGGCCGAGCCCGCTTTGTATTCGCGCCCGGTGCCGTGCAATCAGATCTGTCGATTCGGAAATCACCTCTAGCTCGCATTGGGGCCGGTGGACCCTTCGCTTGAGCTCCAGCTTTGCAAGTTCAGGTTCCTGGCGACGGAGAGCGGAATGACCGACTAGGCCGCGCATGCGACGGGGTTTCTCTCGGTTCAATCCCTTCGTGCCATTTGGAGGAGTTGAGTCGTCACGCAGACGCCGCAGGATAGTGGTATCCCCATTACAGAAGATAAGGAGCGAATGGACGGTAGTCATCGTAGGTCTCCTATGGATGTGCCTGGTTCAGGAACGCCCTGTGCCGACCACGATGGCAGCACAGGGCTACGGGCCTGCGGTGAGGCAACCTCCCCGGTGTTTTCGGTATTCGCTGTCGTGCAAGTGCATCGATGTTCCTCGGGAAGATGTGCTCACGTAGAGGAGCGCTAGTGCGAGAAGCCGGCGATTGGTCTTTCGGCGACGTGCACTACAGTCAGGTCTTTGATCTGACCGTCTTGGGAAAGCCACTGGCTGCTCTGCCCTTGCCGAAGGCCCAGAAGTGCCACGCCGATTGGAGCCAGCACCGATATCCTTGAAGTCTCGGCATCGAGATCGTCCGGACCGACAAGAGTAATGGTGCGGCGGGATGCGCCTTCCACATCGAAAGTAACGGTTGAACCGATCCCGACTGTATCGTCTGGCGACTGCTCATCCGGCACAACGACGCTTTTCATGAGTTTATCGACCAGTTCGGCGGAGGCGTGGTGGTCCTTCGTCGAGGCAGCGTTGGCAAGGCGTATGAGCGACGAGTAGTCTGTTGCTCCGAGAATGGACACCTGATGCTTTGAAAAGGAAATACGGTTTGACATTGCTCGCGATACCTCCGGCGCAAGCATGGCAGTTGCCACGCTTGCGATGCTGTTTTTGGGAGAATTGTCGGGCTATCAGCAAACTTTGGTGCTGACCGCTTAACCCATGATCCGGCAGTCGACGATGGGCCGGATCCGGGTTAGGATCCTGCGATCGGGCAGACCCTGAAGGCTTCGATCGGGAATATGTCGCGGTTGTTCAACATGTCTTTAAGATTGCCATCGGGAGCCAAGAAGTCAAGCCATGCGGCCTCGTGTACGGCATGCGGCGCGCGGCCGCATCCAATTCAGCTGGACTTCTTTTACCAGCCTTCGGAAAACGCCAAACATAATCTGTCGCTGCGGTCGCAGATTGGCAACCTCTGAATCGCACGGCCCTGGATTGAGCGAGTGCCTTGACTTCCCGCTCAAGAACGGCATCATCTCGGGACCATGACGAAGTACTCTCAATTTCGTAGCCGCCTCCGCGGAGTGCGCCTGATCGAAGGACTCTAGCCCAGGGTTCTTCGCAGCTGTCGCGCGCTCTAACCCTGGGATCGTCTCCGTCATTTGCTGGTTCGGCGCGACCTACACCCACAAGAGTCTACTCTAGCAGTGCCGCCTGAACGGCTGCGTGAGGATGCATGAAAATGGAAACCGACTTATCTGCTGGCGTCAAACCATCGATCATCGTGCGCCAAAGCGACCACTCCCGCCTAACGTCGCTGGCGATGGCCGCACCTGGTCGGGACCTCGACGTGGCTGATGAGCTCCTCGCCGAACTCGAGCGGGCTTCGGTGGTGATCGACGACAGTTTTCCAACCGAAGTGGTGGGCCTCGGCTCTACTGTCTCTTACGAGACAGAAAACGGCCAAGCGCGGACGGTTACTCTCTGCTATCCGGGCCAGGCTGACATAGAGCGATCGATGGTGAGCGTAATGACCCCTGTAGGAGTGGCCCTCCTTGGGCTCTCGTCCGGACAGTCGATCAACTGGAGCGGTCGAGACGGGCACGTCCATAGGCTGACTGTAACATCGGTCGAAACTATCAAACCCTCTCGTTGATGCCGCGAGAGGCAGGAGGGCGGAATAGTCGAAGAGGATCTCGTCTGTCGGGATTGGGCTGCGGCTTGCCTGAGGGCGCTAAAGGGTAAATTTCGGCGCTTGGCTAGGCCCATTTAGTTCGGAAGCAAAATTTTATACGCATTACATCGCTCGACATCTTCTTCCCGAATTAAAGACCGCTACGATTGGCGAAGTGCAACGCTTGCTCGTCGTCGAATGCATTGGACGCACCACAAATCGCCGTACCGCAGTCGACGATGTCAACGAACATGACGCCTCCCTCTTTGAGAGCGCTGAGCAACTGCGCTTCCGTCGAGCGATGCAGCCCATGTCGATCTCCCTCGAAGTCGCGGATTGTACTGCGCGAGACTGCCGAGCGGGCGGCCAATTCATCCTGGGTCCAATCCAGGAAACCACGTGCGGCGCGACATAATGCCGGGGTGAGGCTGACTTCTACTGTGGCGCGACCCATATGACCGATATAGCCCATTGAGGGTGAAGTTTAAAGCTTGCGTTTCAGGCGGTCAATTTAGCGGCCGCCACTTCTACGTCAGGAGACAATCCAATTGGGGTAAATGCAGCATCGACGGTTCTCATGCTGATCGTCATCCTGCCTTTCGCAGGGAGCTTGCTGACGGCATTTTTGCTCCGAACGGGTTCGAGCGCCCTGCCTGCTTCCATCGCCGGGTTCATGACCGCAACTGTCGTGGTTTTCACGGCCGCTCTCTATCCGCTCGTTTCGAACGGGAGCGTGTTTAGGTTCGAGATCGAGTGGCTACCTCAGGTTGGCGTTAACTTCACTCTGCGGCTGGATGCATTCGCGTGGATGTTCGCGATGATGGTCTCGATCATCGGGGTCCTGGTCGTCCTCTATGCCCGCTACTATATGTCTGAAGAGGATCCGGTACCTCGGTTTTTCTCTTTTCTCCTGGCGTTTATGGGATCGATGCTCGGAGTTATCCTTTCTGGCAACGTCATCCTGCTCTCCGTGTTCTGGGAACTGACGAGCCTCACTTCGTTCCTCCTGATCAGCTACTGGAACCAGAACCCTGCGGCACGCGATGGCGCGCGAATGGCTTTGACCGTGACTGCGACCGGTGGTTTCTGCCTGCTGGTCGGGTTGGTGATCCTTGGCAACATCGCCGGAAGTTATGACCTCGACGTCATCCTCTCCTCGGCGCACGTGATCAAAGCTCATCCACTTTATCTGACTTCCCTGGTCTTGATCCTTGTTGGCGCTTTCACAAAGAGCGCGCAATTCCCGTTCCATTTCTGGCTGCCGAATGCGATGGCTGCGCCAACGCCCGTTTCGGCCTATCTTCACTCCGCGACGATGGTTAAAGCGGGCGTGTTCCTGCTGGCGCGCCTTTCCCCGGCGCTTTCGGGAACCTACGATTGGTTCATGCTCGTCGGTCTCGCAGGGGTTTCGACGCTTCTACTCGGTGCCTATTTTGCGATGTTCCAGCAGGATCTCAAAGGGCTGCTGGCCTATTCGACGATTAGCCATCTAGGACTGATCACCACGCTCCTTAGCCTGGGAAGCCCGCTTGCCACGGTCGCCGCCATCTTTCACATGGTAAATCATGCCACTTTCAAGGCATCGCTGTTCATGGCAGCCGGGATTATCGACCACGAAACCGGCACACGCGACATGCGCCGTCTCAGCGGCCTGTTGCGCCATCTACCCATCACCGGCCGGCTTGCCATGGTCGCCAGCGCAGCCATGGCGGGCGTCCCCCTCCTCAACGGCTTCCTATCCAAGGAAATGTTCTTCGCTGAAGCGGTGGAGACACATGCCCACTCGTGGCTCGATACTGCGACACCATACCTCGCCGTTTTAGCGAGCGCCTTCAGCGTGGCCTATTCAATCAGATTCATCTATTCGGTTTTCTTCGGACCGCCTCCAACTGACCTCCCTAACCAACACCCGCACGAACCACCACGTTGGATGCGCTTCCCCATCGAATTCCTGGTCATTGCCTGCCTCGTTGTTGGCATCGTGCCAAACCTGACGATTGGCCCTTTCCTGCATGCCGCGGCTATTAGTGTTCTTGGCGGGTCAACGCCGCAATACAGCCTTTCGCTATGGCACGGATTGAACATTCCGTTCCTGATGAGCCTCGTTGCGCTTTCGGGCGGGTACGCGATCTTTGTGGGCTTCCGGAAATATTTCGAGCGCTGCGACGGTACTCCCCTGTTCCGGCACTTTGCCGGTCAACGGATATTCGAGAGGGTCCTCGTGACTGTCTCATGGCGCTGGGCAAGAAGCTTGGAGATCTGGCTTGGGACAAGGAGGCTGCAACCGCAGCTCAGATGGATTACGTTTCTCGGTCTCCTGGCCGCTCTTTTCCCGCTCTACATCGCCGGTTTTCAGTCGCGATCGATATCTCAATCCGACCTCAACGTCCCATTTCTCGGGATCTGGATGATCGGCTGCTGCCTGGCGCTTGGAACGGCCTACTTTGCAAAGTACCACCGACTGGCAGCTCTGGTGATGCTGGGCGGGGTTGGATTGATCGTGTGCATCACATTTCTCTGGCTCTCGGCACCGGATCTTGCCCTTACCCAGTTACTCGTCGAGATCGTGACCACCGTTCTCATTCTTCTCGGACTACGATGGTTGCCGAAGCGAGTAGCGGCTCTAAGAAAAGAGATGACTTTCAGTGCCCGGTTCCGACGGTTCCGAGACTTCCTGCTTGCCGCCGTCTGCGGTGTTGGCATGGCCTTCATCTCCTACGCCGTGATGACAATGACAGTGCCAGACGCAATTTCTAACTTCTTCCTCGACAATGCCTATAGCCAAGGGGGTGGCCGCAATGTCGTCAATGTGATCCTCGTCGATTTCCGAGGCTTCGACACGCTCGGGGAAATCACCGTTCTCGGGATTGTTGCCCTCACCGTCTACGCCCTCCTTCGCCGCTTCCGGCCCGCGCCGGATAGCCTCGCTCCGCCCGAACAGCAGCAAGTCCAATCTCTGTTCGACGCAAAGCAGCCGGACCGTCACTTAGGGGACACCGTACGTGACTACTTGCTCGTGCCCTCAGTCATCATGCAATGGCTGTTTCCGGTCATCATCACATTGGCGGTCTATGTGTTCATCCGCGGCCACGACCTGCCCGGTGGCGGATTTTCCGCAGGTCTGACAATGTCGATCGCATTCCTGCTGCAATATCTCTCCGGTGGCACACGCTGGGCCGAGGAGCGCCTCCGTGTCTTGCCACTGCGCTGGATGGGTTCCGGACTGATTACCGCGGGAGGCGCAGGCATTGGTGCCTGGTTGTTCGGCTACCCCTTTTTAACCTCGCATTCACGCTACTTGGAACTCCCGCTCGTCGGTACGGTGCCGGCGGCGACCGCGATGATCTTCGACCTCGGCGTTTTTCTTTTGGTCGTGGGCTCAACTGTGCTCATTCTCGTCGGGCTCGCCCATCAATCGATCAGGATCAATCGGATACGAGCGTTGGATGATTCCCGGGAGCGAGCAGAATGATGGAGCTTGTCCTGGCCACTGCAATAGGTTTCATAACCGCCTGCGGTGTCTGGCTCATACTCCGGCCGCGAACCTATCAGGTGATCGTCGGCCTCTCGCTACTGTCATATGCAGTAAACTTGTTCATCTTCGGAGTGGGAGGCGTAAAGGCGGACAAGCCACCGATCCTAGCCGACGGCGTTTCGGTCGCAACGCTGGCGGATCCTGTTCCGCAGGCTCTTGTCCTTACAGCAATCGTCATAAGTTTCGCCACTACTGCACTGTTCCTGGTTGTCCTGCTCGCCTCGCGCGGACTGACAGGCAGCGACCATGTCGATGGAAGGAACGATCCGCGATGATCGCTTGGTCGCAGCATCTGGTAATTCTACCTATCCTGATCCCCCTCATCTTTGGTGCCGGCCTTCTGTTCATTCCTGACCGCCACCGGTCAGCAAAAGCGCTCGTCAGTATGGCCGGGACCGTGGCACTAGCGGTTGCCGCCCTCCTGTTGATGGAGGATGTTAGGGAAAGCACTTTTCAAGGCGTCTACCTGCTAGGCAACTGGGCGGCTCCATTCGGCATCGTCCTCGTGATCGATCGCCTGTCTGCCCTCATGGTGGGCCTAACGGCAATCCTCGCAGTGCCTGTGCTAACCTTTTCGCTGGCTCGCTGGCACTCCGCCGGAGCACACTTCCACAGCCTGTTCCAGTTCCTTCTTATGGGCCTGAACGGCGCTTTCCTGACAGGGGATCTGTTCAACCTCTTCGTGTTTTTCGAGGTGATGCTGGCGGCATCCTACGGGCTGGTCCTGCACGGCTCGGGGACCCTTCGGGTCAAGGCCGGAATGCACTACATTGCCGTAAACCTTGCTGCTGCCCTCCTCTTCCTGATCGGTGTGAGTCTTGTTTACGGCACCGCGGGAACGCTGAACATGGCCGATCTTGCAGAACGGCTGCCAACGATCGAACCCGATCGTCGAGTGCTGTTGGAAGCGGGAGCAGCGGTTCTCGGTGTTGCATTTCTCATCAAGGCGGGCATGTGGCCGATCTGCTTCTGGCTCCCCAGCGCCTACAGTGTTGCCGCAGCTCCGGTCGCCGCAATTCTCACTTTGATGAGCAAGGTGGGGATCTACATCATCCTGCGGCTGACGATGCTCATGTTTTCCGAGGGACCCTCCGCTGGCTTCGGCTCCGAAGTGCTACTTTACGGGGGATTGGCTTCCCTGGCATTTGGCACGATCGGGGTTCTGGCGTCGCAGGCGCTTGGACGGATGGGCGCATATTCTGTCCTCGTGTCTTCGGGTACCCTTTTAGCGGTCATTGGGTTGAACAATGGGGCGGCAACTTCGGGAGCGCTTCTATACCTCGTTAGTTCCACCCTGACGCTCGGAGCATTCTTCATGCTGGTGGAACTTGTCGAGAGAGGCCAGGACGCGGGGGCTTCTGTTTTGGCAGTGACGATGGAACTCTACGGCGATGCCGACAATGAGGTATCCGAGGAAGGCCAAGGAGCCACTATGCCGGCGACAATGGCTATACTGGGTGTCTGCTTTGCCGCCTGTGCCGTTCTTCTGTCTGGCCTCCCTCCCCTATCAGGCTTTGTCGCGAAATTCATCATGCTCTCCGCATTGGTCGGACCCGGGTCTGCGGGAGCCGGCACGGAGCCTGCGATGCTATTCGTCTTCCTTATCATCCTCGGCGGCCTTGCAACGCTCATTGCGTTCACGCGCGCTGGGATCCGCACATTCTGGAGCTCGATTGAGGGGACGGTGCCGCGAGTGCTCGTTTTGGAAATTGTCCCGATAATGCTGATCCTGTCGATCACTGCTACCTTGGCCGTTAAAGCCGGACCGGCGCTTGCCTATTCGGATGCGACCGTGCGGGAGATAGCCGATCCTCAGGTCTATATCGAGGCTGTCAAACGCGTGGTTCCTCAACAGTCTTGGCGCGATCGCCAATCGGCTCCAGGGGGTTGACATGTTTCCGTACCCGCTACTGACGATTTCCTTATTGGGGATGTGGGTCCTTCTCAATGGCGTCACGATCGGCCAGTTGCTGCTTGGCAGCATCGTCGCAGTGTGTTCCACCTGGGCATTGGCTGCGTTGCGACCGGATAAGCCGAAGTTACGCAAATGGTATCTCCTTCCAAAGCTTTTCGGCGTCGTGATGCTCGACATCATTCGCTCGAACATCAGCGCGAGCGCCGTCATTCTACGAGGACGAACAGCGGGGCACCGGCCTGCGTTCGTCAATGTCCCACTTGAGCTGAAAGATCCTACCGCTCTCGCGGTCCTTGCCATCATAGTGACGGGCACTCCGGGCTCCGCCTGGCTCGAATACGACTCGCGCAACAGTTCGGTTCTGCTTCATGTCCTGGATCTCGTTGACGAGGACGAATGGCGGGATCGTCTCAAAACCCGCTACGAAACGCTGCTGCTGGAGATTTTCTCATGAGCATGATGATCATACTCACCGCGGTCAGCCTTGCCCAACTGATGCTGACGATCGCCATTGCCATATTGTCTGTTCGAATGTTCTACGGGCCCCGCGCGCAGGATCGAATCCTCGGGCTCGACGCCCTCTACGTCAACTCAATGCTGCTTCTGTCACTCTTCGGTATTGCCACCGGAAAGACAGTGTACTTCGAAGCCTCCCTCGTGATCGCCCTGCTTGGCTTCGTTGGGAGCGTTTCCATGGCCAAGTTCCTGATGCGCGGGGAAGTGATCGAATGACGTATTCCGCTGCCGACACCCCCATTTGGTTGGCTCTTGTCATCGCATTCTTCGTTCTCGTTGGGGCGGGGTTGGCCTTGATCGGGGCGATCGGTTTCGCGAGGCTGCCTACTTTCTATGAGCGCATTCACGCTCCAACCCTCTCAACGAGTTGGGGAACCGGCGGCATCATGACCGCTTCCATCCTGTTCTTCAGCGTGGCCGGGGGTCGCCTGATAGTGCACGAAGTGCTGATCGGAGTTTTCATCACTGTGACTACTCCGATAACCCTGATGCTTCTTGCGAGGGCGGCGCTATATCGGGACAGGTTCGAAAGGAATCCCGACGTGCCGCGGCGGAGTGGCGACGTCGAACCCTGACGTCACACATGGAAGGCATGCAGGGGCCATGACATTAGAGGTTGCCCCACGCGCGTTTCTCGATGGTGCGCGTCTCAGTATCGGGCTTGGGCAAACTCATCGCCTACTCCGCAGCGCAAAATTGGCACTTCGGGGGGTCACCGAGAACTACCAGGAACCACCAGCACATCACTCTCGATTTGGTTCACAATTCGAGCTGCCACGCTGCCCAGGAGGAGATTCATCACGTCTGTGCGACGATGGGTCCCAATAATCACAAGATCGAGGTCACCCTCGTTAACCACGGGGCGCAGAGCGTCCACCACGTCACCATTCCTCACGGTGATATCGAACTTGTCCCGCGCGCCCGCGCCGGCGGCTTCGACGGCGAACCGCGCGCATTCACCGATGGCGAACTGTTCAACTTGACGCACGTAAGCCGCCCTGTCTTCCGCCCACATCCGGTAAGGCGGATCGATTACGTGAAAAAGTCCATGCTGGCCATTGGGAAACCAATTCAGGGCAACCTGTAGAGCGGCGCAAGACGACTCCGTTAGGTCGGTGGCGACCAACGTACGTGACCTTGTATCCAGGAGCTTCTTCTTCACCACGAGCACCGGCACACGTGATGAGCGCGCCAGAGCCATGACAGTGCTGCCCATGGGCAGCACACCCAGTATCATGCTTCGTGCCAGGCCGGTGACGATCAGATCAGCCCGCTCTCTCGTCGCCAGTGCCTGAACTACCGTTGCAGGGCTTCCGCTTTCGACGTGAACGAACGAGCGGAGACCCTCGATCCCTGCCAAGTCTTCGCGAAGGCGCTTGGCGTTTCGACGAGCAGCGACGTGATGAGCATCGCGGAGCGAGGCATTCGCACTCATGCCGGCATCGTCGATTGCATGAACAGCTGTAAGGCTGGCATTCCACTCGATGGCAAGCTGCACCGCGCGCTCCTGCGCACGATCACATCGCGCCGTGAAGTCAGTGGCAAAGACAATATGACTTGGTATCGGGTTGACAACCGAGCCGCACGATACCTCTAGCGAAGGATTGAACATGTTTCTTATTCCCATGATCTGAGACGCGTCGGTCGCTCGATGCGGACCCGGCACGTCAGCGGCAGGCTTTGCCGACCGCATGGCCACGTTATTCGCGACCGCAGACTAACTGGAATGTTCCAGCACAAGTCGCGGTTTCGCAAACTCGTCGCGTAACAAAGCAGGAGCTATGTAAATTGAACCCAAGACGCGGGAGCGACAGAACCCGGTCCGGGTCTAGTGCTCTGCGATAGAGCAGATCCGGATGCCAGAGCAGGAAAATGTGTCGCTGGTCTTCATGGCGGCATCTTCGCCCGCGAGCAACGCCGAGTCAAGTCGAGGGCACCGGGGGCGCGCAAGCGAATGCGGATGCCTTGATGATCCTGACGACGGCGATGCTGTGCGACCCAGAGATGATGCGACCAGGCGCTGTCGGCCGCGAAGGCTCATTTCCGCCACCTGCCCCGCCACCGCTTGCAGCGAGCGGCTGCACCGCACCACGTGACCAGCAAGTGGCGTCGTTGCACGGGAGATAGGTTCACCGAAACTTACCCTCGTCTCGGTTTTGGCGAACGAAGTTGATTGACATTTGAGCGCAGTTTTAATGCTATATGTCGATGGATATTGAGCTCGCCCGTACATTTCTGGAAATAGTTTCAACGGGTAGCTTTGTTCGCGCCGCTGAACGCTTGAATGTCGCCCAAACGACGGTGAGCGCCAGAATTCGCAATTTAGAACAATTACTTGGGCGGCCACTTTTCGTTCGAAACAAGGCTGGAGCGTCTCTCACACCGGCGGGCGAGCAGTTTCTGCGCCACGCACCGGCGTTCGTCCAGTTGTGGCAGCGCACTCGTCAACAGGTCGCAGTACCGGCGGGGCACCGAGCGGTGTTAACGATAGGCAGCGAAGTCACGCTTGCGCAACCGCTCTTGCTGAACTGGGTCAGATGGTTTCGTCAGACTCTCCCTGATATCGCGCTTCGTGTGCACGTCGACGTGCCCCAAGACCTGATCAATCAGGTCGCTTCAGGGATAGTGGACGTGGCGATCATGTATGCGCCGCAGCATCGCCCGGGCCTTAAAATCGATTTACTGATGGAAGAAAAGCTCGTGTTGGTAACGACACACCCCGAAGTCGAACGCCTTGAGGAGGCGAACTACGTCCACATGGATTGGGGACCAGATTTTGCGCTGCACCACGACATGAACTTCCCAGATGTCACACCAAACCTGTCGTTTGATCTTGGCACGCTGGCCCTCAGCTATGTTTTGATGAGCGGGGGCTCCGGATATTTCAGGATGAGCGCTGTTGAGCCGCATATTGCGGCTGGGCAGCTCCACCTGGTACCTGAAATGCCGCAATATTCGTATCCAGTTTACGCAGTGAGGTCTGCGAATGCCGACGAGAGTGTCGTAGGCGCTGCATTGACCGGATTACATGCGATCTCTAGAGGCGACCAACAGCCCTAAACGGCGACTCAGATCGATGGAAACAGGAGATCGACCGTGGTTCCGGATCCCCGCTCGCTGGTAATGCGTAGATAACCGCCAACCCACTGCATAGTCGCATGCACTTGGGCTAACCCCATCCCGGTGCCATTCTCGCCCTTGGTCGTAAAGAAGGGATCCAGGACCTTCTGCAATAGATCTGAGTCCATCCCGCAGCCGTGGTCTTTGACCTGAAGGCACGCATAGGTTCCCGGCGGTGGCTCGCTGATTGCAATGTCCGTCTGGACAAAACGCTTTGTAATGACCGATATTTCACCGCCGCTTGGCATGGAGTCACGGGCATTGAGCACCAGATTGAGCAGGGCTGCGTCGAACAGCGACGGATCGACCAGGCAGTTCGGCACGCCCGAACCAAGTGCGAGCCGGACAAGGAAATTTGTTCCGGCCCCATATTTAAGGATCGGCTCGAAAGAGTTGATGAGCTCATTCAAGTTCCCTGCCCGTACGTCGAATTCTTTGTAGTTCGCAAATGTGAGCAACTGGGACGTCAGCTCGACACCACGATTGACGCCTTCTCGCGCCGCCGCAATGTAGTCGCGCACGTTCTCCGAGTGGTCGGCTCCGCTTTCTGCGAGCCTCAGGCCGGATTCTATGATCGCCAGGAGATTCCTGAAATCATGGACGATACCGCCTGTTATCTCGCCCAAGGTTGAAAGTCGATACATTGCGCGTTCGCGCTGTTCGATCGCGTGCGCGCGACTGCCTTGTGCCGCCTGCGATGGCCACGGATTCTCTTTCTGGAGCGCCGTGTCTGCCATAGTTCCCATCTCCTTGTTCACGGACGGTCGCCCGGAAGCTCCCATTCCCCTTCCGCACCGTCTTCGTCGTTCGCCCGTCGGCTAAATTACTGTCCGACCTTTCGCCGCGGCTCTTTACGCCCGACGCACTATCCGCTTCGCCATTATCTCTTCGACCATCGGGAACGCCTTGAGGGCCTCATCCGGGAGGCCATTGCTTGCTGCGACCGACTCCATCCAGCTACCATGTGCTTCCGGTTTCCCAACGATAATGCGACCGACCATTCCAGCGTGCTCATGGGGGATGCAGTAGTAGTCATAGACCCCTTGCTCCGTGAAAGTGACGGAGAAGCTCTCGTCGGGCAGGAGATAGTCAGAATCCCAAGAGTTTGCGGCCTCAGGAATGCGAAGCGGTTTCCCGAAGTTTGCCGGATGATAGGCGGTGGTCGTATGCGAATTGCCGGGGTTTTGGTTGATCCATCGGATCATCTGACCAGGCTTGATCAGAACACCAATCGGATCGAACCAGACATGCGAGCCATCTTCGCGACCCTGCATTCTAATCTCCACCACCTCTTGGGCCCGCACATCATGTCGCGACAGGGTAAGGGCGGCAAGGAGCCCGCCACCCAAGCCCAGAACGTTACGCCGCGCGACCGTCATTTGGCGACACCCGCTTCGCCGTCCGCTGCGATATGCCACAGCACCACATGGACATGCGGCTCTTCCACGCCGGGATGGCCGGCATTGTAGTAGACGTCGACATGGTCGACATTGCCGCCAGGTGCAGCAAGATTATCGAATGTCTTGTCCGGGTTAAGGTCCTTCGTCGGCAGCATATAGATCGTGCTGACAAGCTTTCCGTCGTGATTATAGGCAAGGAACGGACCGGCAGGCAGTGTCGTCGGATCGACGAAGAGTTGGCCTATGCCAGGCAAAAAATCCGGCAACTTCACCAGCTTGCTAACCTGCTGATAGGGAGCGGCCGGTGGCGATTTTGTGAAGTCGTCCGCTGCCATCGCACAAACGGAGGTGGCAAGTGTTAGAACAGGTACGAGGAGCAGCTTTTTCATGGGGACATCCTTTTTCGTTAGCTCGCGATCGCCAAAAGTTCGGCAGCCATGGGCCGCTCCGATCTGTCGCGCACAGCCATTCAAAAGCTAGCGTTAATATTAGTCCAACGAAATAAGATGGAATTTTAGTGCAGTATTTCTGCACTGAGTAGTGGCCGCCACCACTTGCGGTACAATCGTCACACAGACAAAGAATTCGCCAATTCGTCGCCCCGACTGGAAGTAGACAATTCGTTCGGTTGCAAACTCAACTGAGATTCGCGGCTTCTGTGGTTGTCTTGATTTAAAAGAACCGCCCCCCATCTTTGGAGCTATGAATATCTTCTTTCGAGAACCAAGACGCCTTAAAGCAGGCCTCTAGCCCGGGCGCGAATTCACTGGCATCGCGTCCGGGTCCGCCGACATCTCAATCACTTATCACCCCGCTGCAGACGGAGTGCTAAATGCGCTTCGATCACACGTGCGCGGCTCGGCTTAGAGGCAACCACGATGATATTCAAAAACCTGTCAGAGAAAGACATCTTCCTTGACGTCGTGACGAAGGGGAAGCCCTCGGCGCTATCAAAAATCGCCTCTAATATTGCGCAGAGGATCGAGGCTGATGATCGGACTGTTCTCCGCGCTCTTTGGGAACGCGAGAATGGCGGCGCAACCGGTATTGGTCGTGGTATCGCTGTCCCGCATGCCGTGCTCGATTCGATTTCAAATCCTGTGGCGTCGTTCACCCGATTAGCCGCTCCTGTTGATTTCGGCAGCGCAGACGGCGATCCCGTCGACCTTGTTTTCACCCTGCTTTGGCCGCGCTCTGCCGCAGCCAAGTTCCTGCCAACGCTCGCACAACTGTGCCGGATGCTTCGGGCACCTCGGATCCGCGAGGGGCTGCGATTGGCACAATCCGCTGACGAGGTGATCACCATCCTAGAAGGTGATCCTCGAGCGATCGACTGGCCGGTCCCAGAGGGAGCCGGCATATCGGTGTCCCTGAGGTGAATGAGTAAGGAAGCAGATGAAAAGAAGAAACACATCAAAAACCACAAATGCGACTAATCGCCATCTGCGTGACGGATCAGGGGTGATCCAGCCGTAGATTGCCTGCGATTTGCGCAGTTTGTTGCTCCAAAAGCGCCCGGATGGCCGACGTCTTGGCACCGGAAATGTCGTCAGCATGGGATCGACAGTGGAACTTGCTTTTCTCAAGGACGACGATATTTCCAGGGGAAAATGTCCGCCGCACCAATTCGAACGGCCCTTCTGGGGCTGGCGGTTGCCTCAGACGGTTTGCCCGGAAATACGTGATCGGCAGCACAAAACCAGCGATTGGTAGCTGCGGCAGCCATGGTCGCTAACCGCGATTGAAATCAGCCCGGGCGAAAGTTGCGCTCATGTTTGCACGAAAGGTGAATTATGATCAACGGTTCGCAATGTCATGCAGCGCGCGCACTAATCGACTTCTCGCGCGAACGCCTCGCAGTATCGGCAGGTGTCAGCATCGAAAGCATCCTGCGTTTTGAGAGTAAACTCGCGGAACCAGCCGTTGAGGAAGTTTCTGCCTTGCAAGCGGCGTTAGAACAGGCCGGCGCGGTCTTCATTTCTGACAATGGCCGCGGCATTGGTGTGCGTCTGAAATTTACCAGATCTGAATCTAAACGTATCGCCATATTGGAGAATGAAGGCGGGATAGTTGCACCTGACCGAGTGCCATAAGGGCTCGATCAGCGCAGAACGAGACATGCGCGCGGCCGGTTTGCTCGGCCGTTTAGGCTCCTTTAGCCAATCCAGGGGAGCTTTTCTGGTGCGAGCGGATGGATCGAAGACATGCTCGCAGGGGTTCAGGAACAAATCGGTTTCTCGAAGCTTCAGTCGCGGCTGTTACCGATGAGGTACATCGAGTTCAATGTTTTTAAACAGAATAATTGCACTCAAAGGTCAATATATTTCGTTTGTCACATAGATTCCGTTGGGTTACGCTCTGAGGAATTAGCTCGCTCAGCCAATGGGATCGCGGAGCGCTCCCGCACTCTCTGAACGCCTCGTGTGCCAGGAGCATGTCAGTGACGAGAGAAAGGCGTCATCGGTGGCGTTTCCTTTGGGCAGGGCTACGAATTTGAATGAACGAGCGCATTGGCTGGACGCCGCGATTTACATCGCGCCCTGCAGCCGGTGTAGCCATGTCAGTAAGAGGCCGTTATGAGCTCCGACGCAAATAAATCCCAAAAAATTTGACTTCGGCATTGGCATCCCGATGAGCCAACTTGCCGACGGCAGCATGCTCGCCGGCCGTGTCGGCGACAAGCATGTTTTGCTTGCGCGCCGGGGGGAGGAAATATTCGCCGTGGGGTCGGTGTGCACTCACTACGGCGCGCCTTTGGATGGCGGGCTCATGGTGGAGGATACAGTTCGCTGCCCTTGGCATCATGCGTGCTTCAGCCTTCGCACCGGAGAGGCGCTCCGCGCACCAGCTTTTTCACCAATCCCGTGTTATGATGTCGAGCAGACCGATGGCCACATAAGGGTTCGGGCGCGACGCGGCCCAGTAGCGCGCCGGTCGCTTCCAGCCAGTGACGGTCTACCACGGTCAATTGTGATCGTCGGCGGCGGCGCTGCCGGCCACGCGGCCGCCGAAACCCTGCGAAATGAGGGCTACGACGGGCGTGTGACGATGCTGAGCGCCGATGAGGCAGGTCCTTATGACCGACCCAATCTATCGAAGGGCTATCTCTCGGGGACTGCGACCGAAAGTACGATCCCGTTGCGCTCACCTGAATTCTACCGGGCTCAGGACATCGATCTCGAGCTTCGGGCGCAGGTGAGCGTGTTAGATACAAAGGCGCGGCACGTCGAACTCAAAGACGGGACGCGACATGCCTACGACGCCCTCCTGCTGGCCACAGGGGCAGATCCGGTGCGGTTAAACGCCGGTGACGGACGCCCTCCTGTCCACCATTTACGAACGCTTGCGGACGCCCACGCCCTGACGGCGGACGCAGTGGAGTCCCGCCGGGCCGTGGTGCTCGGCGCGGGCTTTATTGGTCTCGAAGTCACCGCCTCCCTCCGCGCTCGGGGTGTCGAGGTGCATGTCGTCGGGCCCGGAGCCATCCCCATGCAACGGGTTCTCGGGGACGACCTCGGACGGCACATCCAAGCGCTTCATGAAAGCCATGGCGTAACCTTCCACCTCGGCACGACGGCAGCCGCGATCGGCGCGAATGGCGTCATGCTGAAGAATGGCGAGGTTCTCCGAGCCGACTTTGTCGTCGCAGGAATCGGTGTGCGCCCGAGCCTAACATTGGCTCGGCAGGCCGGGCTGAAGCTCGATCGCGGAGTAATGGTCGATACCTACCTGGAGACCAGTATCCCGAGGATTTTCGCCGCCGGCGACATCGCCCGATGGCCCGACCGACTTACCGGCGAGAACTTTCGAGTGGAGCATTGGGTGGTTGCCGAGCGCCAAGGTCAGACCGCTGCCCGCAACATGCTTGGTAAACGCCAACGATTTGATTGCGTACCGTTCTTTTGGACAGAACAGTACGATCTCAGTCTGGCCTACGTCGGTCATGCTGAACAATGGGACGAGACGGAGATCGACGGGAACTTGGCACAAAATGACTGCACGATCACCTATCGACGCGGCGGCGAGAAAGTGGCCGCCGCATTTATTCATCGGGATTTGGCTGGAGTTCGCGCCGAACTTGAGTTCGAGCAGGCGATGGCCGATCGGACGTTACCCACGTAGGGGATGACAGGAGATAGGAACTAAAAAATGCTGCGGCACGCGACATCAAACGTTGGGACCTTCGCTGGAGACAGTCGCTTTTAGCAGCATTGTGCTGTCCCCTAGACCCGCGGCAGCGGCTCATCATCATCATCTCTGGCGCGACCGGCAACCTGGGGATGGATGGCGTGACGCTAAAGCAGATATCCGTCTGATGAGGATGCTAACGTCGGTGATACAGAAGAAGCCAAAATATGCGTCCCAATCAAAATCCGACCCAGGACGGAAGAGGATAGAGAAGCGGACCGGTCCGCTCCCCTTTTGCATCCAGTTTGGCTCAGGCTACTGTGATCCGATCTACCACTAGGTTCACGCCCGGTGCTGACCATGCCGCATGTTCGGCTGCAGTGCGTTCCGACCAAAGGTTGACACGGCCCTCAAGCGTTACCTGGCCGTCCAGCACATTTACCTTGATCGCGGCTGCCTCAATTTCGCGCGATTTCGTCGTCGGCGGTTTTATTGGTGCCGAACGGCCGAACTTCAACCTCCTGGGCAATACCCGTAACGCCCTTCACGCGGCGTACGACATCCTCAACCCTGGTTTTCTGAAGGTATGTGGCAACATGCCCGGTCAATTCCACGATGCCGTTCTCGACGGCTACGCCGATGTTCGCCGCATCAACGCTCGGTTCGAAGTCGAGTTCGTCGATGATATCCTGTCTCAATTGCGGTCGTTCATGATAGTCGCCTTTCTTCGTCCCGTGATGCATCGGATCCCTCGCTGGTGCCAATCGAGGCGGCCGGCATTGGGTTTTCAACATGTGTGCAGCCAGGATCGAGATGCACAGCCGCTCTGGCGGCTCGAACTATATGGCGACCTGGATCTATGTGACAAATGAATTTGATTATGATTTCAATACAATATTCCTGATGTTCCCAACGGCATGCAAAGTAGAAGTGCCGACGCGACGGCAGCTCGCGATCCATTTCAATGCAATAATATTGTAGTTATTCTGCATTTAATCGCGTTTGCTTTCTAGTTTTGGTGCTGCCAAGCTCAAGTGCCCGATATCAACTGCGCTCCAATCGGAACGAGCAGTGTCCGGCGATAGAGCATCTATCCGAAGACGCACATTGCGGAATGAAACGTCCTGGATCGTGCGTCGTCGGCGTGCTTGAAAAGCAGGAAGCAAACCATGTCCAACCCAGCGCCAGTCTTGGATCATCACAAGCCCCTGTTTCTCGTTAGGTGGTTTTTCTCGACCAACCACAAGGATATCGGGACGCTCTACCTGTTATTTTCGATCATGGCTGGCGTTCTTGGTACCGCACTTTCGGTGTTGATCCGCATGGAGCTTCAGAAACCGGGCCTGCAGCTATTTGACGATCCGGGTGTCTACAACGTTGTCGTCAGCGCCCACGGGCTGGTCATGATCTTTTTCGTCCTGATGCCGGCGCTTATCGGAGGTTTCGGCAATTGGATGGTGCCAATCATGATCGGCGCGCCGGACATGGCTTTTCCACGCTTGAACAATGTCTCGTTTTGGCTGCTAGTGGCATCGTTTATCCTTTTCATCACCTCAATATTCGTTCCAGGAGCGCCCGGCACGTTCGGCCATGGCGGCGGCTGGACGCTTTATCCACCCTATTCGACGGACGGCCAGCCCGGGCCTGCGGTCGATCTCGTCATCCTGTCGATCCACCTTTCAGGAGCCTCCTCGATTCTCGGCGCGATCAACTTCATCACGACCATCCTCAATATGCGTGCGCCTGGCATGACGCTGCACAAGATGCCTTTGTTCGCCTGGTCGATGCTGGTGACGGCCTTCATGCTTCTCATATCCCTGCCGGTGCTGGCAGGTGCGATCACAATGCTTCTGACCGACCGCAATTTCGGGACGACCTTCTTCGCGCCGTCCGGCGGCGGAGATCCGATCCTCTACCAACATCTGTTCTGGTTCTTCGGCCATCCCGAGGTCTACATCATGATCCTGCCTGGTTTCGGGATCATCAGCCATGTCATTTCGACGTTCGCCAGGAAGCCGATCTTCGGGTATCTCGGCATGGCCTATGCAATGGTGGCGATTGGCGCAATCGGCTTTGTTGTCTGGGCTCATCATATGTATACGTCTGGCCTATCCATGGACACCCAGCGCTATTTCGCCTTCGCCTCGATGGTCATCGCTGTTCCGACTGGCGTTAAGGTGTTTTCATGGCTCGCAACCATGTGGGGCGGATCGATCGATTTCAAGACACCCATGCTCTGGGCTCTCGGCTTCGTTCTACTCTTCACGATCGGAGGCGTCACCGGGATCATGGTTGCGAGCCCCGGCATCGATCGCATGTTTCACGACACTTACTTCGTGGTCGCTCACTTTCACTATGTGCTGTCGCTGGGTGCCGTCTTCGCTATTTTCGCCGGCTTTTATTACTGGTTCCCGAAGATGACGGGTTACATGTATAGCGAAACGCTCAGCACGCTGCATTTTTGGCTGACATTGATAGGCGTCAATCTCGCCTTCTTCCCCCAGCATTTTCTCGGTTTGGCTGGCATGCCGCGACGCTACGCCGACTATCCCGACGCATTCGAGGGTTGGAATTTCGTGTCGTCGATCGGGTCGTATATTTCGACGGTCGGCCTTATTGTCTTCTTTATCACGGTCGCGGAGGCTTTCAGTCGAAAACGTCAGGCAGGGGCTAGTCCATGGGGCGAAGGGGCAACCACGCTCGAGTGGCAGTTGTCGTCGCCGCCGCCTTTCCATCAATGGGACCGGTTGCCGCGCATTCTCTAACTGGTCTCTATCCAATGGAGCTCGCTTATTCTCACTCGTTATTCGGCCGGCCGCAATGAACGCGCGGTGATCGTCCTCTTAAAATTCCGTAACATGGCACGCGTGCTCGCGATCAGCCAAGCGGCGGCCATATCGCGATTCAACGCGCCCATCAGCGCAAACAGGCTCTTCCTCGAGCATCTGCTTCCGCTCGGCAACCTCACACCAAGTCGGAGACCTTCCGAAACGATCGTCGCCTTTAACCTCGTCCGGTCAGCGCCGGTGCACCTCACGGCCAGGCTTCCTGGTCGTGAGGACCTCCAATGCAGTCTCCAGGGAGAAACTCCCGCTGCTTGGCGCTCCTTTTCTGGAAAATCTCATACGGTGTCTGGCACCGCAAGCAGCGACTGCTAAGCAGGCCCTACTCAACGGGGATTCCAATTCCCATAACACTCCCTTATTGAAGTTCGACGCACGCTGAGCAAGATCAAGGCGGCCCCGGCAGCGATGCTCGCGAGGGTACCAACAAGGCTCGCTTCAAAGACGAACGGCGTGATGAATAGTGCGCACCCAAGAAGCACGTTCAGGTACCGAGCGGGCCGCGCGACTTCCGCGGCCGCGATCGAAACTACGGTCAGAACTAGCGCGCCGATCACATGGTCTGCATTCGCCATCTTCCCTTCGGCACCCAGCGTCAGGCGCGTGAAAAGCAAGAACAGGCCGATTAACGCAGAAAGAGCCAGATCCCATGGGAGACTGACACCGCCTCCAATGATGCTCTGTAACACGGCCCCCGGCGAGCGGTCGAACTCGTCCTGGAAGGGTTGACCCGCCCCGCTCTCCGGCACCTCGTCGGTGTCGCCAAAAAGGAACACGCGCAGCCAGTTCCGGCCCACCTTAATCCGGCGGCGCATGAATTGCAGCGTCGCCAGCAGTTCGTCGAGCGAATAGGGAATCTGCACAAGGACTGCCGCCGCCCCGATCAGCGCGATGGTGCTCCACGTGCCGATGACGATGGGCTGAATGATAATGAAGACGATCGAAGTGACGCCGAGCGGTGCGATCATCAGTCCGAACAGCACAACCAGCCACGGCATCGTACGCCACCGCATACGCGAGCCGACGATGCCAATGAGAATTTCGAGCATATAAACGTACCCCCCAACGGCTGCGTCGGAGACTGGCCAGGCTTTCGAGACCGAGGATGTGATAATTTCCTCGGTGCCGTTTTGCGGATCAGAGGGCTCGCCAGCAAAGAAAGGATCCCATACCTCCGGGATGTAGCCGAGCTGGTAATCGGCGAGATATCGCGAAACATAGAGGCCAATCAGGGCCAGCGCGATGATGGGCAGGCGCTGCGTCCAGGCCGAGGGGTTGTAGCTCCACCCAGGGGGGACTTCCGGACCGGTCAGCGCAGCCACCGCCGAAGGACCTGGCTCGGGTTTGGTGCAGACGGCAAAGCCGAAGATCAGCGCCCCGACGAGCGTGTCGGAGAGATACGCTGTGGCGTTCGCGGTCGAAAACAGGAACGGAATAGCCATGACCAAAGCGCCGATGCCGGCGCAGAGCCAGCGCGCGCATGGCGCGCGCCAGGACAACGCCAGCACGGCGCAGACGATGAGCGCGACGCCAAGTGCCATTTCGCTCCTGCGCAGAAGCGGCTCGGAAACATCTATCAACGGCGACTGCGTAAGAAGCCAGGTGCCGAGGCCGATATTGACGAAATGCGCCCAGCGGCTTGCGCCGTGCTCGGCTTTGATCTGTGCTTTGCGCTGAGCCCTCAAAAGTTCGGCGTTTTTTCCGGCACTCGCGGCCTCGCCGAACCACGCTGGAGGTGCAACGCGATTGGCGTCATACCAGTCGGCTGGGTCCGCCTTGAGCGTAGCGATGAGCCGGGGCAGTTCGTCTGTAAACCGATGTCGCGGCTCCCAGCCAAGCAGGTCGCGCGCGCATAATGTCGAGAGCGTAGTGGTCATCGGCCATGCCAATCATGAACGGCTTGATGAATGGTTCCTCACCCTGATCGATGAGATCCGGTATCAGGGGCTCCAGCCTACCTTGCATCTACGCGCCCGCGGCAGCTAAGAACTTCGGCAACCGCAGTGTTGGCCAATCGTCTTTGCCATGAAGATGATAACCAAGTTTGTCCTGGAGAGCATCGTAGCCAATCGCATCTGGCTCTCCGATCAGGATCGCAGTTTCCAGCGGCAACTGTGCGCGGCGCTCGACAGCGCGCCGGAAGGCGTCGACCATATCTTCGCGATGGAGCATTGATTGGCCAACAAGGGTGCTGCCGGAATAGAAATAGCTCTGGAGTTCCCGCTCGTAAATTCGTGCAATTTGGTTGGCCATCGTCGGCACCATTGTGCGCTCATCGTAAACACCTGCCAGCCGCAGAATGACGTATGGGATTTTTCCGTGCTCGACGCGGACCACTTCTTCGGCCGCCGCTTTTGATTTCGGGTATGCCCAGCGCGGATCAATCGGCTGGCGCTCGTCAATGCGCTCTCCGGGGCTGCACGGAGCGTGCACGAGCATGGTGCTTGCATAAACGAACTGCCCAACATCGAACCGTTGCAACGAGCGCAGAAGGCGACGAGTGCCTTCCACGTTGACGGATTGGTAACGCGGGTCGTCTTCGCCGGAAAAGTCAAAGGAGGCGATGAGATGGATGATGCTGGCGATGCGCCCGCCGAACATATCGCGGAATCTATCAAGTGCGAGCTCGACGGAAGCGTCAGATCTAATGTCGAATTCAAATACGGGGATGTCTGCATCATGTGCCATCCGATCGAGTGCAACGACGCGGTAGTCCGGACCAAGTGCTCTAGTGACCGAACGACCGAGGTTCCCGGTTCCGCCAGTAATGAGAACAACGGGCCGTGGAACCGAGACTGGTCTTGCAAATGTGGAAGCCGCTGACATCATGTTAAACCTTGATTTCCCCCCAGGCAAAGCTAAGTTGGCCTGACAACCGCGCCTTCAGCACGATCTGGAATCTGCCTGCCAGTCAGTGGTCTGCCACACGGGCAAAACCAGCCCGGTCGTGCGATGCGACTTTCTCGGACAGGAAGCACCTACAGTTTGACGAGCAGAACGGGATCGAATCCGATGGGCTGCGCTCCGACATAAGACGTCATTCGCTCAAGGACCTAGACCGAGCTTATGGCATCTGATCCCTCAACAAAAACGATATTAATTGGAATTTGAGTACACTAATCTCGTTGCTAAGACTCCCCACGAACCGTGGTTTTTGTCGCTTCGCCAAAGCTAAAGCGCGCAACCGGGCGTGGCGAACGGTCGCGCTGCGCTGGTGGCAGCTGGTCGACTCCAACCCGAGTTCCTACATTCTTCATTGGCCAACCTGCACCGATCAGTGGGTAGAGCCACAAGAGGACCGAGCGACGGTGGAGACTGCTGCAACTAAATTCGACCTGCGGGGCCGCGAAACACGCGCAGGGTTGGAAGAGGCGCAACTTGACGCGTTGCTTTCGAGAATCCGTGCGTGTCGGGCGTGTGCTTCGGAATTCGGCCACGAACCGCGCCCGGTGGTTCAGGTAACCACTGAGACGCGTCTCTTGATCGGCGGTCAGGCACCGGGACGGCGCGTGCATGAGAGCGGTCTTCCATTCGATGATCCCTCGGGCGATCGCTTGCGCCGGTGGCTTGGGTTGGATCGCAATGCGTTCTATACAGACCCGCGAATTTGCGTGGCCCCTATGGCTTTTTGCTTCCCAGGGTCCAATCCGAAAGGCGGCGACTACCCGCCGCCGCCGCGTTGCGCCGCGCTCTGGCGGCGGTCGCTCCTGGCGTGTCTTCCGAAAGTGGAACTGACGCTGCTTGTCGGCGGTTACGCTCAACGGTGGGCGTTGCAACACGCTTCGGGACGTTCGATGACCGCGACCGTCCTCGCATGGCGCGATCATGGTCCCGCTGTGATCCCGCTGCCTCATCCCTCGTGGCGCAGTACGGTCTGGCTGCGTCGCAACCCTTGGTACGAGGAGGAGCTGGTTCCTCATCTACGCAACCGGATTGCTGCCATATTGGGCGGCGCTGCTACCCCTCACCAGCCGGCGTCATGATGACTCTATCGAGAATTCGGTGGGTAGTCCTGGTCGGGTAGCCGCTTGGTCGCCGCTCACTAGGGTGAGCACTTGGCCGCGGTTGCAGAAGCCACGTGGCACGTCGTGTTGCGCTCGATCTTGCATCGAGGAGGCCAACGGCCCGTTGAATGCACCGTGCCTTTTGTACTCTGTATGAATCGCAATGATCGCGCCGTTGACGCGACCGGGCTCCGAGTTGCAGCTCACCCCATTCCCGACCTCCACCGCTTTGTCGTCGCTCTGCGCGGAATGTACTCACCCGGGGTGTTGGGCCGAGAAAACGATTTTGCCGAACCGAAACTCTCTGAACCCAGAACTTTTTCTGTCGTAACCTCGTGGTCGAGCACCCGCTTGCACAAGTGATCAATGCGACATGACCCGATTCAACCGGTCATTTTCGAGCAGCGAGCGGGTGGCTCCACCGAAAATCCACTCCCTCAACCTGCTGTGGCCGTAGCCGCCGGATATGATCAGGTCCGCATGCAATGCATCGGCCACATCGACGATCGCTCCACCGTCGGATCTTTCCGGAAATATCTCCGCCTTCGCCTTAACGCCGTGGCGGGAAAGGAAGGCGACAACATCGTTGAGGCTGTTCCAAATGGCATCGGTGGCTTTTTCGTTGATCGTAATGATACGAACCTCCTGAGCTATTTGCAGAAATGGCATGGCGTCGACAACAGCGCGCCTGGCTTCACGCGTATTCTTCCACCCAACAATGATTTTGTTGGGCCGGATACTTTTCTGATCGTTCGCGGCAACGAATACAGGTCGTCCGGCCTGAAGGATTAGATTACCCAGATCGGCGGAACGATGGACGTTGCCAGAAGTGGAACCCTTCGGTGAGGCTGTGACGATGAGATCGGCCGCACACGCCGCGTTGATCAGCAAACGGGTCGGATTGCCTACCGCGCCACGCCATTCCGTCTCCACCGTTGTGCCAGCCCGATCTTCGAGTTCCGCGCGAAGGTCCTCAATTCGTCGTTCGATGTTCTGATGCTGGAGCATCATGCTTTCACCTTCGAAAGTCGTCCCTCCTTCCATCACGATGGGCGGCGGAACATCGGCAGCCGAAAACCCAATCAACCGCGCATCGAACCGCCGAGCCATCTCGACGCCGAGTTTAATGACGGGGGCAACGATACCGTCGATGTTGAGATTGAGTAGGATTGACTTGTAGGTCATTTGACTTCCTCCGATCGAGCAATGAGCGCTGCGGGAAGAGTGAGGTGCAAAAGCAGGGGTACGTGTAGTCTTCCCTTTTCGGTAGCATGGCGCAAACGATTTTAATCGGTGGTTTCGTGCAATTTTTGTGTAGCAAACCGTGCCGCAGTTGACGGAAAACACCGTTTTGCGGCCGCGAGTATTAGACAAGGGGCACCTCCGATCATCGGCCGTCTCGAGCAGCGTGAGGCCCAAAGGAGGCAGCGATTTCCTCATCAATACACTCGGACGAGCTTTTGCGCGGGGATCACGTCGGCTGCGATGGTTGCTGATCTTGTCATCGATGCCATGTTGAGCGATCACAGGATCGCTTGCCCTGTCTTATCCCAGTCGGCGAGGAAGGATGCTAAACCCTTCTCTGTCAGGGGGTGTTTGGCGAGGTTTCTAAGCACCGCCGGCGGCACGGTCGCAATGTCTGCGCCAGCTATCGCGGCCTCCTTCACATGCAGAACCGTGCGAATTGAAGACGCCAGAATTTCCGTTTTCAGGGACTTGTCGTTGTCGTAAATCGTACGGATTTCTCGGACGACCTCCATGCCATTCAACCCTAGATCATCGAGCCTCCCAACGAATGGGGAAATGAAGGTCGCGCCCGCTTTGGCTGCAAGCAGCGCCTGGTTGGCTGAAAAGCAGAGGGTAACGTTGACCGTCAGCCCGCGCGTGCTGAGCGCGCGGCAAGCCCTGAATCCATCCCACGTAGATGGCACCTTGACGGCGACGTTGGCAGCAATACCCGCCAAGCGCTCTCCCTCCGCGATCATGCCGTCGACGTCTTTCGCCGTAACTTCCGCTGAAACCGGGCCGTCGATTACTTGGCAGATCTCCTTGATTACCTCCTTGAACGGTCGGCCGGTCTTTGCGATCAGCGAAGGGTTTGTGGTCACTCCGTCGACAAAGCCCGCCGCGGCGAGTTCGCTGATTTCAGCAGTATCGGCCGTATCGATGAAAAACTTCATTGTCCTTCTCCTCAATACCTCCATCAACTGATTGATGGAGTTCTTTATCCTGGTTCAGGGGCTGATATTACTCTCGCAGTCGCGATCACCCATCCTATATGTTTTAAAACAACGGACAGCGAGGATCGAAGTCGATGACCAAACAAATCTCCGAGAGAGTGAAATTGAAACGGGCATACGAGGCCCCGACCGCCGACGACGGTGTCCGCGTATTGGTTGACCGGCTGTGGCCGCGCGGGGTCAAGAAGTCCGAAGCGGCGATCGATCACTGGTTGAAGGAAATCGCGCCAAGCACCGATCTTCGGAAATGGTTCGGACATGATCCAGCCCGCTGGGTGGAATTCCGCCGGCGGTATATGGTGGAGATTGAAGAGCATCGCGACGAACTCGACCAATTGCGCGCGCTGATGGCGGAGGGCACGGTCACGCTCGTCTACTCGGCTCATGACGAGAAGCATAATGACGCCGTCGTCCTCGAGGAGATGCTGCTGAAACATCGATAACGTGATCATGCTCCGATTGTTTTCGTCTCGTCCGCGGCATCAAGGACCCCGCGGATTTTGCTAGGGATCACCAGCTGACTGACCTCAAGTGCAGTGAAAACTAGCTGATGAAGATCGAAGATTTTTGTCTCTCCGGCCGGTATACGCAAGCGTAAGCCCAGCCAATTGACTGCAAGCCTATCGTCTGCTCGGCAACAGACAAATGAATTAAAGCGCCAGTTTAGTGCAGTTTTTATGAGCTAAAACCGTTTCGCGCGCGAATGTCGCTAGTTCAGAGCCCCCCGGAAACATGTATTGACATTGCTCGTTGATCTGGGATTCTCGGCGCGAAGCAGATCTGGAAATGTGAACCGTCGGGTGCAGCCTTACGGTCCTTCGATGTCGGGCAACCCAGTTCTTAGGTGTCGGTCAGGGTCTTTTAAGACCAGTGCAACGTGGACTGTACCTGGCGACGATGGAGAGAATGTTTGGCGAAGCGAGCCCTCCTCCAGATCATCCTTGACCGCTACACGCTTTGCCGAGGTGGCGCTGACGTCCCCGGGATTCTTCTGGAAAGCTATCGTTCCCCGGTTCCGGCGTAGCGTGCGGAGGGCGGATATCGGCGTCTGTTTAGGACCCGCGCTGCATCGACTGGAGGAGAGAGACATCCATACCACTTTTGCTGGCGAACCACCTCCACGGAGCGCCGCAGCTATTCTCGAATGGAGGCAAGCAATGAATAAATCAACTGACGATGAGCCGGTAACAAAGCAAATAAACACCGAGGCCGATCAGGACAACAGTCTGTTGCCCATGTTGATATGGGGGCTTGTCATGATCGTCATCGGCGCGATCGTCGTAATGATGTTCGTTTAGCCATTCGCGATCGGACTGAACCGGCCGACAGTGCCACCGAATATTCGGCGTGTATTCCTGCATTCGCCAAGCGCGCGCCTAGCCGACACGCTCCATTTTTAATGCATTTTTTTTGTGGTTAATCCACAATTAGTTCCGTTTGCATATCATTTAGGAACAGGACAGATTGGTCATCGAAGGTTGGGCTGCGACGGTATGCGCCCATCCCGCAGCAATGCAACATGCCGTCACAAGCACGGCTATGAGCTGCTGTGCGCATCCGATCCTTTGGCGGAGAAATGTTCGGAGAACTGCCCACAGCAGGCGAACGATCGCCGTGCTCCAAACCGAAGAATGATGTCCTTGCAGCCAAAGACGTCATCGCAACAGATAATGATCTCAGTCCCGCCAAGACGATCATGATGGCTCTCATGTAGGAACAGGCAGGAGCGTACCAATGCCCACCGATTTCAATCAGAAAAGCGAAGCGCTGCATTCGGAAACGGGATGCCCAGCGCCGCAACACAGTAACTGCGATCTCGCGCTCGATCGCAAAACGGTTGATCAGTGGGAGATTTCAATCCGCTCGGAACGAGCCGATGCCTGGGTTCGCACAGAACTGGCTCAGCCGTTCGGTTATTGTCTGGGCGGAAGGATCACCGTTGATGTCTTGAGCGCGGATCGATTTATCAAAAGCGCACGGGCTCAGGGTTTTCGAATCGAGTTTGTGGGACCTGGCGGCAAAGATCTCCTGTAGGGGTGCAGCACGTGTCTCAGCGGTTCGACGACACTGGAATGGTTTTCCTCCTCTCCACGACCACGCCACCAGTTTCTTCGCTGCCGATCATTAAGTGAGAGGAGGCATCCAGACGTTGGAGGCAATCCCGTGACCGAGTCCATCAACCTCAATAATACTATCTACCTTGTTTCGTTGTTCCTGTTCTACTGGATGCTCGTGAACTTGGCTTCACAGAACTACAAAACGTCTAGCGATCTGAGCGAAACCAAAAAGCAACAATTGGCACTGCGGGATGCAGAAAGCACACCTTCGACCCGGTCGGCACTAAACGTATTGCACGATATCGATCCGGATTTCACCGCCGAAGACTTCCTGAGCTATGCAGCGAAGACCTATGAAATAGTGACTAAAGCCTTCATCGCTGGTGATCTTCAGACATTGCGTCCGTTGCTGGACGCCACTGTTCTTGTAACGTTCGAGCAGGAGATTGAAGCGCGCCAATCACGACGCGAGTTCTCGGAATTCATCCTGATCAGCGATCCCTCACCGACAATCTTGGGGGTCGCCGTTGAACCGGAGAGAGTCCAGGTGACAGTGCTGTTCTCCCCCGAAGTGGTCCATTTTACCCGATCGAGCGAGAATACGATCATTGACGGGGACCCGAAGAAGGTCGTTCAGGTTCATCACACCTGGATGCTCTCGCGGCAACTTTCCAATCCTGACCAGCCATGGCAGGTGCTGTCGACTGCCTAAAACCACGCGACGTTGAGGTCTAGCTTCTAGGCAATCAGTGACAGGCTCTGCGTAAGATCGTCAATCAGGTCCTCTTCAGCCTCCAGCCCAACGGACATTCTCAACAATCCATCCGTGATGCCTGCGAGTCTCCGTGTTTCGATACTCATCCCCGCATGTGTCATTGTTGACGGGTGCGCAACGAGGCTTTCGACGCCTCCCAACGATTCCGCAAGCGTGAAAATACCAAGCGACGCGACAAACGGTCGAACGGCCTCAATCCCACCTTTCAATTCAAAGCTTAGCATCGCACCCCAGCCTTTTTGCTGGCGCGCTGCGATGCCGTGTGTTGGATGAGAGGGCAAACCCGGGTAGTGGACCGCGGAGACAGCCGGATGCTGGGCGAGAAAATCTGCTATAACCAAGGCCGAGGACTGCTGCCGCTCAACCCGCGCAAACAGAGTTCGGACACCACGCAATGTTAGGTATGAATCAAATGGCGATCCCGTCGCGCCTGTTATGTTTGCCCAGGATCGTAGGGCCTCGACTTCAGACGGGTCGGAATCAACGATTGCGCCGCCGACCACGTCTGAATGCCCATTGAGATATTTCGTTGTCGAATGGACGACGTAGTCCGCTCCAAGGCCCAGGGGTTGCTGGAGCGCGGGAGAGAGAAACGTGTTGTCAACCACCACTTTGACGTTCCATCCGCCCGCCAGTTCGACTATCCCGCGGATGTCGACGACGCGCATGAGCGGGTTGCTAGGCGTCTCCACCCAAACTAGCGAAGGCTCTCGTTGAAACGCGCTTGTGAGAACAGCGCTATCGCTTTGGTCAACGAAGACGACATCCAACTGCTGGCGTTCCTTCAAGGCTGCGAGAAGACGGTAAGTTCCGCCATAACAATCATGTGGTGCGACCACGAGGCCACCGGCCGGCACGCGACTAAGAAGAAGATGGATGGCCGACATCCCCGTTGGCGTGACTACTGCGCCTGAACCGCCCTCCAGCTTAGCAAGCGTATCAGCGAGAATATCGCGCGTCGGATTGGAAGTCCGAGAATATTCATAATCCTGCGACTGCTCAAATTTTGAAAAGGCGAAATTACTGGACAGATAAAGAGGGGGCGTGACCGCGCCAAACGCTTTGTCTGCCGCAATGCCATTTGCAACCGCGATTGTCCGATCTGACTTCGCTCTTGCCATCTCTCGTTCCCATGCGTTTGAATTTTGGTGTCGCCGGCAGTTCGAAAGACCACCCGTATTTGAATGGCAAACACTTCCTTACGAGGCAGTCCGAGGGCGATCTTTCCGCGCTCTTGGATGCCCGCTCTTCCAATGACAATAACTCCGACAACAAGAACTACAAGATTTTTTACTTTTTGTGGCGACTCGTAAGCTGCAGGCGCTTGGGCAAAGAATGACGCGTCGGAAGGCATGCGATCTGGCAAAATGCCGGGAGCCGGGAGCCGACGCGTTATCAGAATCCTCAATGGACGGCTAAATCATTTACCCGAGTTCTCGGGTTCGCCAGCGGCCCAATAGGGCGAGCGCTTGACTGTCACTACCGCTCAGCCCCTCTCGTCACTTTCGCCCTCTTCGGTTTTCTCAAAGATCAACCAAGAGGTGCCCTTTGTTGCTATCCTGCTTCTGCGAGCGTCTTGAACCCGCTCTGCCTGTCGCTTGGTGTAAGGACCCATAGCTTGGGTCTTTTGTCCCCCGCGGCAAACTTGGCAGTACCACTCGTTGTTATCATCCGAATAGATATCCACCGTGGTTGCGGCCTTGTGTGGCTCGTGCTCGGCAATCTCGTCGACGAACTTTATTAACCGTGAGTAGTGCTTTGCAGGAGCAGATGGAGAAAGCACGACAGAATCGAAATCTTGCGAGGACAACATTGACATGGCTCATCTCCTTTTGCTTCACTGTGTTATGTCGCCAGCTAGTTCTCATTGCTGGGCCAGATCCGGCCGGTCGTGCTGATGAGTTCAAAAGCCAGTTGGGCATCTGCCTCGATATCACCAGATAGTTTGATGCCGTTATGCCTGTTAAGCAAATGAATTTGCTCGTCCATTGTCTCCAATTTTATTGGTGCGACGGTTGGAACCGTGCAACACGCTGGATCTGTTGCTACGGGTGAACAACTAGAGGCCTGGTGTGACTGCCGAGGTCGACCGAGCCCTTTTCCCGCTTAACCTTACTGCTGATCGTTTCGACCTTGACTGGCCGAAAACTTCGATTTGTCCTGAACGTTGACCCGTCCCCTTTGCGGCGGAGCTCGTAGGTGTTTGCAATGACCGGAGCATAGTCGCGCAACGCGTAGACGACCAGCAAGGCTGCCACGAACATTGTTGCCACGATGGTAAAAACCAAGCAGAGATATCGCGCCGCCGAAGCGCATCCGTCCGCGCCCCGCTTTTGCTGTTTTAAGTCGCGCTAAGTGGGACGTACAAGTGAGTTCGAGCAAGATTTCCGGCGTCGGCTGAAGCTTTTCTCCAGGCTTCCAACATCGACGTTATCATCACTTCGTTTCGGTAAGAGCAGCGGGCGGAACCTGGAAAATTATTTTTTGGGGCCGTTCTCCATCCTTTGTGACCAGCACAATGATGGTGCATCGACCGTCGTGAGGACGGATTGACAGGAGACGGGCATCGTTTTTTGCTAGAATTTCCTCTGCCGCTTCGCCGCAATCGACAGTTCTCGCCTGTGCCATTTCAATGCCCCATTGCGCCCTGCCCGGCGGGACAAAGGCCAGCGGGGCGGAAACCAAGGCCGCGATAATCATCATCTAGGAACCCCGACCCTGCCCGTTAACTGTAATCGGGTTCCAGCCGACACAAACGTCGATACACTATCTTGCACCGCGCCGCTCCCGTGAAAGTTTTCCTCGCAAATATCTGATTTCCTCATGCACTATCCGCTTGTCGCCTCCCACCAACGCATGCCAGACACGATTGCCAAATTGGCAGGTTAACTGCGTCAGACCTTCGTGCTCGTTCGACCCGGTTTCAACTCTGATCAGAATGAGGCCGAGACGCCGGTATTTTTGGAAGTCTTTGCCCCTCAGCCCAAATCTGTCTGCGACGTCGTCGATTTCCAAGACAAGGCTATTTGTCGTTGCGGCGGAAAACATCGGTACTTGCCCCTGAGGAATAGCTGCTGCCGGCGAGATATTTTGAGATGACTCGAGGCGCAGTCGCCCTCAAATTCCCTTCTTTCTCGTTGAAAATTGAGTCTATGAAGACCGGGCTACGGCACCTCCCAAGCGCAACGGCAAACCTCCCCAGGAACCCGACGCCCGCGGATCTGCTCAATCCCGACGTCGAAACTATATCATGCCGTGACATGAATAAAGGAATTTGTCGAGTGAGTTCCGTAGAAGCCGTCGCCGATCGTCCTGAACGGCCTATAAAAGAACCTGTCCTTGACGAGCGTGTATATGAGGGACTGGCGGGAATGAGGCTGGCAATGAGGCGCTTTCTCTCTTTCAGCGAAACCGCGCTATCTGCTGCACATGTGACCTCCCAGCAGTATCAAGCTCTGCTGGTCATCAAAGTTGGCTCGAAAATTACCATGGGAGCGCTGGCCGAACAGATGCTCCTGCAGCACAATGGAGCGGTTCAACTTGTGGACAGGCTGGCGGCGGCTGGCCTCGCCCAACGGATTGCCTCCTTAGAGGACAAACGCAGCGTATATGTGACTCTGACCTCGGAGGGAAAGGACCTGGTGGCATCGCTCGCGAAAGTCCATCTGGAGGGGATGCTTGCCAATGAGCCATTGCTGGCAGAATCCCTCGCATCGCTGCGCCAGCTGGCACAGCTCGGCTGAGGCTTCGCCGCGGGCAGTTCAGCTGAGTCCTCAGACATTGTTTCATGGTTGAGAGCCGCTACCGCCTACGCCTTGGCACGAGGCGCGAAACAATTGCCTCCTGCCGCTCAATGTGCGACCGTCACTTCAACAGGCCCCTAGTCACAATACGATCCACAAAATTCGCAACTGGCGTTAAGTTCTCGTTTACCGTTTCAGCCTTGGATGGCGCTGTCGCCCAGCCGGTTTGGCAAAGACCAGCGTCTTCGAAAATCATCGGCCGGAACAGCTAAACATGAAAATCGCCGTCTCTTTTTTTCTCATCACTACACTTACGACCTCCGCCGCCTTTGCCCAACCGAGTTTGGTCAAACAGGTCGAACACTGGAACGTGTTCTCATATTCCGAGGGTGGAAGGAACGTCTGTTATACCCTTGCCGCGCCGACTCAATCAGAGCCAACCAACGTCGACCATGGTAAAAACTACTTCATCGTCGGGCACGTAAGTCGCGACGAAGCGAAATACGAACCGCAGGCGCGTTTCGGATACCAACTGAGACCAGGAACTAAAATCGAGGTGCAGATCGGGGACAAAACCTTCTGGTTGTTCACGAAAGGCGACCGAGCCTGGATACAAAATGAAACACGCGGACCGGAGCTGCTTGATGCAATGCGCGCAGGCGCAGAAATGCTGGTCAAGGCGACCTCCCGGCGTGGGACTGACACAAGCTAGAGCTTCCCACTAGACGGGTTCACCGCTGCCTTTAAAGCTGTAACTGCCTGCCGATCTCGATAGCACTGCGTCGGGGCCGCACCAGCCGGAGGAGATGCCACTCTCGGTCGATGGACGCGCCGTTTGTTTGAGATTCACATCCATTCCGCGGAAATACGCTCGAAGACAATTTTGCAGATACTGTCTGCAAAATTACTGATCAGACCGCCGGCACGTCGACCGATAGGTCGGGAACCAGTCCGGCGGATTAATCCGGAGGCCTCACGTGATGTTTGCGTCCGAAGATCGTGCGTCTGACCGCTCATGCCTATGATTGACAGCAATCCGGATAGCCAAAATATCATGGTATGACATAACGAATTCGACGTCACTGCTCCTCGACAGACCGGTCAAGTTCGGACGCCGACCACGCCGCACCCGACCCTAATGCAGATACATCGCCAGAAAAACAAATGTTGCTCCGCAAGATAATCTTGAAATGCTTTCTCGCCATGACTGCTATCGTTGCGCCACATCATCTCGCTGAAGGCGAACCGTGCCCACATGAGGGTCGGTCCCTCCTTCGAAGACGGCGTGGAATGGGTGTACCTGGCGCAGAGCCTGCCTTTGGAGATCATCGAGGAATACGGCAATTGGCGGAAGGTTCGCGATTGCCACGGCATCTTCGGATGGATGCATCGGTTACTGCTCTCAAGCCGCCGCACCGCTGTTGTCGGTCCCTGGCTGAAAGACACGGTACCTTTGAGGACGCCGATGCGGAAAAATGGCACGATTCAGGCCAGACTTGAACCGAGGGTGCGGATCCAGCTTCTTTCATGCTCACTTTCCTGTGGCTTCGTCGAAAAGTCCTCTCTCTGGGGCGTTTATCCCAAAGAGGTCTTCGAACGAGGACGGGATGAGTGCTGTTTGCACTTGCAACTGGGTTACCATGCCGCAGGCATTTTCGGAAAAATCGCAAAACTTGCACCCCATGGACTCCTTGATCTAGACCGCAATTCGGGCCTATCTGGAGAAGAGGTTCACGGCATATATCGACGCTTGGATAGGATAATGGCCCCCAGGACCGGCGGCACATTCGCCGCGCAGTAAGTCCAATGCGACGATATCGGCGGGACCAAGTCAAGTGCGGCGGTGCTGCTTCTTAGATTCTCTCGGCTCATTCAGAGCATCCCAAAAATAAGCGTCGCCGCAAATGTGAAAACGGCGGCGGGAGAAAGCCCACCGTAAGCGGAGATGACACGTACTTGGACTCCATCTCCTTTTTTGTTTGCCCAAAATCAGGGTTTGTGATTGCTGCACTGTCGTTCGAATGACGGAGGTTAGCCCGCTTCTCTCGATGCGCCTTCACGCCTCCTGGCGCGGACCGAAATATCATCAACATAGTAAAAAGGGGCATTAGCTTGATGATTCGCGAAGAGCACGAAGAACCGGCAGAACTGGAGGAAGGCATCTATGAGGGGCTCGCAGGTGTCCGGCTTGCGATGCGCCGATTCCTGGCCTTCAGTGAGGCGACCCTGGCCGATGCGAAGGTCACATCGCAACAATATCAGGCAATGCTCGTTATCAAAACGAGCCCTGCCCGCCAGATCGCGGTCCGCGACTTGGCCGAACAGATGCTGATTCAACATAATGGCGCGGTACAGCTCGTCGATCGGCTTTCAGCCGCGGGGCTGGTGGCACGCATCCCGTCAACCGAGGACAAGCGAAGCGTACTCGTTGCTCTGACTTCGACGGGCGACCATGTTCTCGAGATGCTCGCAACAATCCATCTGCAGGGCATGCTGACCCATGAGCCGCTTCTGGCGGAGTCCCTCGCCCAACTTCGGCGTCTTGCCAGCTTGGATAAGTAGATTTCCGAGGCAGCTTCTGACGATGGCCTGAGATCGCGATTTCTCAATGTCGTGCTGTCAAAACAGCGGCCTCACCCGGAATGCTCTTGCGCGATCCCCTATCTGGTGACGGCGGACGCTTCCAATCTATCAACGTCACTATCCTGTAGCACCAGGCAACCCCGCCGGTAATCCGAGAGCGGTTGGTCGCGACGTGTTCCCGTACATCGTGGAATATGGCGGAACGATGGACCAGTTCGGCGCTGTGATCGTTAATGTCGCCCTTATCTGCCGCGTCACTCGTCACCGATCTCGCTGACGAGCTCACCATTTTTTGATAGCGGCATGATTGACCTGCGGGCGCGGATTTGTATCATGTAATGATATAAATTGGAGGAAACAGCAATGCCAAACAGCCAAGGCGGCTGGTCGGATTACCGGCCTTCCAAGACTCTATGGGCATGGTCCATTGTCGGTGCCTCGGCACTAACGATGGCGCTTGGTTTCACCTGGGGCGGATGGACGACGTCGGGAAGGGCAACAGTGATGACCGCCAATGCGGTTCGCGACGCGAAGGCAGATCTGGTCGCGGAAATCTGCGTCCATAACTTCATCACCGCGAACAACGCGCAGGAGAACCTCAAGGCTCTGCAGGCGAAGTCGTCATGGCAACGCGAGGATTTCATTGACGAAGGAGGCTGGGCAAAGATCGCAGGGATCGAGGGTACCATCACGGACGCGGCGGACGCCTGCGCCGACGAGCTCGTGAAACTGAAGGAGCTGCCGCTATCAGGAGGAGAGGCTGCAGTCACCGACAGCTAGCTTACAGGTCGGAAGTGTTGAGTTATTCGGTCCGCGCGAGGCCCGTCCGAAATGATTTCGGGCGGGCCATTGTTGGATGGAGCAGGGGCGGAGTTCGCCCGCCGCACCACATATGGCTCATGGGACATCCGCCGGATTTCATCGGGATGTAATTCCGGCCGCCTGACTCCGGGCTGCGGACAGTGCCCGTGGCGTCTAGAGCCGCTTGGCTCTTTTAACATCACTTCCAGATCGGCGTATCAACCCAGGGTCCGTTGCCGTTGCCTCGTCTGAAACATTGAAAATCGCGAACCTCACAAGACATCTTTTCAACCCCAGTTCGCTACCGCTTTTATGGCGTGCTAACGTCCGATGAGCGCCCGCGTGGGAGAGGAAGAGGAACGCGTGATAGCTTTCCGTGCCCACAACAACCAGCATACGCCGGCTTCCATCCCTCGGTCGGATCACTACCGATGACTGCAGAGCGGCAGATAACGAGCTTCTATAAACGGCCGAGGCGGACAAGCAGTCGTCAGTGGGAGCGATCGAAACTCTGATCGAGGCGCTGCATCCAACGCCGGAAATCGTTGGTTAGCAGAGCTAGATCGTAAACCCATTCGGCGCGTAGGAGCTCCAAACGACCCGCTCTTCTATCGTTGAGCAAGTCGTGAACCTTTTGCCTCAGATCGTCGAGTGTTTTATTCGCGGGGTAAGACTTCGCGCGACGCAATGTCGATCGATTTTCCATCGAGGCGCGCTCCTCAATCATCAATGTCCTCTTAATTGGTATTGTAATACGATATATTTCAAGACGAACGCCGCAATGGTGGCGGCCTGGCGGCAGCACATTGGCTGCGACGTTTGATCGCTGCAGCACGTCCAGAAAGCAGCACGCTCCTGCGGGTCATGGAGGAAAAGGCTTCGGCCCTATTGCCTTTCGGTCGGGCCGATCAGTCACAGCGCAAAGCTGCGGATCGAGGAAATCCGGCAAACCGCAGCGGTAAAGGTCATTCCCGAACCTCACCGGAAGTGGGATGTTTCGGAGAAACCTTGGTTGGCTTGCTCGGTGCGGTCTTCCGGGCGCGCTGCCGCGCCGGACCTCCAGCGCTAACAAGATTATGTGCCGTATTGATCAGCCCGATGTGCGAGAAGGCCTGCGGAAAATTGCCGAGCAGGCGGCCCGTGGCGGCGTTATATTCCTCCCCCAGCAACCCGAGATCGTTGCGAAGGTCGAGCAAGCGATCGAACAATTTCCGGGCATCCGCCCCGCGGTGAGCGAGGACATAGGCGTCTGCCAGCCAAAAGCTGCAGGCTAGGAATGCCCCTTCGCGGCCACCGACCCCGTCGTCGGTCTTATCGGTCGAGTAGCGCAGGACCAGCCCGCCCTCCAGCAGCTCCCGCTCGATCGCTGCGATCGTGCCGATGACACGCGGATCGTTGGGCGGCAGGAAACCGACCTGAGGCATAAGCAGCAGGCTCGCATCAAGTGTATCCCCTCCGTAATATTGGACAAAACTGTTCTTTCCGGCGTCGAAACCGTTCGTGCAGATATCGTCGTGAATCTGCTGGCGCAGCTCACGCCATTTGGCAACCGGTCCTTCGAGACCGTATCTCTCGACGCCGATGACGGCTCGGTCGAAAGCAACCCAGGCCATCAAACGAGAGTGGGTGAACGCGCGCGCCGGACCACGCACTTCCCAAATTCCGCGGTCGGGAATTCGCCATGTGCTTTCCAAATGCCGCAGCAGGACCTTTTGCAGCCGCCAGGCCTCGTCGTGCGGCTGAAGTTCGGCATCGCGGGCCGCATGGAGGGTGTCGATCAACTCGCCAAAGACGTCGATTTGCACTTGCTCAGCTGCCTTATTGCCAATCCTGACCGGACTACTTTTCTCAAATCCTTCCAGCCACGGCACCTCGACCTCGGGCAGCCAGCGCTCGCCCCCGATCCCGTACATGATCTGGAGTTGATCGGGAGAGCCGGCTACTGCGCGAAGCAGCCATTGCCGCCAGTCTTCCGCTTCCTTGCGATATCCTGAATTCAACAGCGCGTAGAGCGTCAAGGCGGAATCACGCAGCCAGCAGTAACGATAGTCCCAATTGCGCGCGCCTCCGATCTTCTCGGGAAGCGAGGTCGTGGGCGCGGCGATAATGGCCCCCGTCGGCGCGTAGATCAGCATCTTGAGTGTGATGAGCGAGCGGACCACCGGCTCGCGCCAAATGTCCGGCATGTCCTCAAAACTCCCCCTCTTGACCCATTCGCGCCACCAAATTGCTGTGCGTCCCAGCACCTCGCGACGGTCGGCAACGAAGCGGGGCTTCTCGTTCGAAGGGTGGTAAGACAATGTCAGCGGTACGCTTTCACCTTCGGTCACGCGGAAACGTGCGCAGGTCTTCATGTTGCGGCCTTCAAGCGGCAAAGCAGTATGCAGTTCAACCGCGTGAGGACCCGCGACCGCGCTTAAGCCGTAATCCTTACGCCGGACCCAAGGTACTGCCTGGCCGTTTTCGAACCTTAGAACGAGTTCCATATCCATTTCGACCGTGCCGGAGACACCCGTCACGATGCGGATCACGTCGAGTGTGCGATCCGGCTCGCTGACCGGCATGAAATCCATGAGGGTGACGGCGCCCGTAGGCGTCTCGAAACGAGTTTCTAGGATCGCGGTGTCGGGAAGGTAACGTCGGCTCGTTCTTACCTTTCCTCCGACGGGGGCGATCTTCCAACGGCCGTTTTCAGGCGTTCCGAGAACCGCTGCAAAACAAGCAGGGGAGTCAAACCGTGGGAGACAGAGCCAATCGATTGACCCGTTCTTGCCCACGAGTGCCGCAGACAGCATATTGCCGATCAGCCCGTAATCTTCGATGCGCCTGACCATGTCTCATTCAACCACCGTGCGCAAAGGCAGGATAATCGGTCATACCCCCATCGACGAAAACTGTCGTCCCGGTAACGTAGCCGGCGGCCTCCGACGCAAGCATGATGGCCATATTTGCGATATCCTCCGGCTGGCCTATACGCCGCAGTGGGATTTTGGTCAGCAAATCGTTATAGCCCTCGGCATCCTGCCAGACCGCCTGATTGATCGGAGTGCGGATCGCTCCCGGGGCGATGCAAAGGACACGCACACCATGCGGCGCTGCCTCCTGTGCCAGCGATTTGGACATCATAGAAACGCCCGCCTTGCTGGCCGTATAAGCGCTGTAGCCGGTCCAGCCGATGACCTCATGAACACTGGTGGTGTTAAGCACGACGCCGGATCTCTGCGCGACCATTCGTTTCAGCGCTTCGCGCGTACACAGGTAGGTTCCCTTTAAGTTCACATCGATGACCTTACACCAGGCTTCGACATCACCTTCCCAGCCAAGCGAATAGCTCCCGTCGATTCCAGCATTATTAACGAGAATATCGATGCCGCCCCATTCGGTGTCGATGGCACGGAACGTCGCCTCGACTGCTGCGGCATCGCTGATGTCCGCCATCACTCCGAAAGCTTGACCACCGGCGGCGGTGACCTCGGCAACGAGCGTGTCGGATTGCTCGGGGTTGGTCAGGTAATTGATCGCGACCCGTGCGCCCTCCGCGGCGAATGCCTTCGACATCGCAGCCCCAAGACCTGAGTTGCCTCCTGTCACGAGAACGCGCTTGTTTGCCAACCCGAGATTCATTGTGATTTCCAGTGAAATCGATTGAACGCGCGCCGCCAAGCGACGCAACAAGCCTTAACGCGGAACGGAAGAGCTTGTTCCTGACCGTGAGAAGCTTGGGAAAAGTCGACAACCATTGCGAAAGAACGTCCCCTGGCAGGAGGGGCGGGTTTGCTGCAGCTGGCATTCCGCTTAGCAGGTGCGGGAAGCGCACCAGGTGGGAATGAGGGCTTCCCAGCTCCTGGCAGTTCCTGCAAGCAGTCGATCGGCCTTCCTTGCGCGGCTCTGGGATCGGCCGACGTGTTTCGAAGGTCGATTGCCGAAGCTCAGCACATGACGCCTGAGACCGCAGATCGATTAGAGGTTGCTCAGGAGAAGCTTCGGCGATGTTCGAATGGGTGACATCGTCTATGAGATAGACGGCCCCACAGAGCCAAAATTGGACGCCAGAACGCACTCGGCCTGCAAGCAGGCGCTCGGACATGACGTCCAGAGCCGCTTGCCTGATGCCTCGTCTGAAACATCGGAAATCGAGACAAGACGCGCTTTCACCTCGAGTTCGCTACCGCGTTCTATGGCCGATGGCATTTGCTAACGTCTGATGAAGCGCCCGCGCGGGAGAGGAGGAGGACGCGTGATAGCTTTCCGCGCCACCAACAACAGCCAGCATGCGCGGGCTTCCAGCTTCGACCTTGAATCGGGAGATCAGCCGGGATAGCGTCACGACTTCATCAGCCAACCTGTTGGTGCTAGCCGTTGCTTCTTCAACCATGGCCGCATTCTGCTGCGTGACCTGATCCATTTGATTGACGGCGGTGTTGACTTCGGAGAGACCGGTCGTCTGCTCCCGTGCCGCCGTCGCGATCGAATGGACATGGTCGTTGATCTTGGTCACCTGGGTCTGGATCAGTCCCAACGCGTCACCCGTTTCGGTGACCAGTCTGACGCCCGTCTGTACCTCGACGCTTGAGCGGGTAATTAGTTCCTTGATGTCCTTTGCGGCCCGCGCGGAACGCTGGGCAAGTTCGCGAACCTCTTGCGCAACGACCGCAAAGCCCTTTCCGGCTTCACCGGCGCGTGCCGCCTCAACCCCTGCATTGAGCGCAAGCAAGTTCGTCTGAAAAGCAATCTCGTCGATCACGCTAATGATCTGGCTGATCTCGCTTGAGGCCTGCTCAATGCGACCCATGGCGGCAACAGCATTGGTGACAACCACACTCGATTGATCGGTGCTCTTGCGTGCCTCGCCGACCATGTGGCTTGCTTCGGCTGCCCTGTCGGTGGAGCTCTTAACGGCTGACGTGATTTCTTCTAGGCTCGCTGCCGTTTCCTCGAGAGATGCGGCTTGCTGCTCCGTGCGCTTGGAGAGATCCCCTGCAGCATTGCTGAGCTCGGCAGTGCCGGATTTGATCGTATCTGTCGCAGCCGTGACTTCCGCCATCACTGTTCGAAGACCATCCATGGTAGCATTCACATCGCGCTTGAGCTCTCCGAACACACCCTGGAATTCGCCCTGCATTTCCTCGGTGAGGTCGCCCTGCGCGAGCGCCGCGACAACACGCTGCGTTTCACTGATACCTTGGTGAACGGAGGTCACAAGCTCGTTCACACTGGCAGCAAAGCGGTCAAGATCCGGGCTGTCGTATCGCGACGTAATGCGCTGCGTGAAGTCTCCGGCAACCGCCGCCGCAACGACGCTCGAAATGTTCGATGAAAGGTCTGCACTCTTCGCCTGCAAGGCGCTTTCTTGGGCGTTGAGTTGGCGCATCCGAATGCCGTTCTGCTTAAACACTTCTACCGCCCCGGCCATGTCGCCGATCTCGTCGATGCGATTTGCATATGGGACGGCTGTTTCGAGATCCCCATCAGCGAGCTGCTTCATGCTTGTCGTCAACTGCCCGATTGGTCGCGCAATCGCCCTTGAGCCAAAGATTGCAGATCCGACGAGTGTCGCAACGACCAGAAATCCCATTCCAAGACTTATCTGCAGCGATAAGCTCGACGCCGCCGCCATTTGTTGACCAGCGTCTTCGGCCTTTCCTTTGGCCGCCGTTACACATTCATCGAGCAGCGACCCAACTTCGTCGGCAATATCGAGCAGCTTGGCGTGGGCGACCTTTGCCTCATCAGGAATCTTGGATCCATCAGAGCCGGTCAACTGTGCGTCGACGGCTTTCGAAAGGCCCTTGAACTCGGTCATCCATTGGTCTGTCAATTTTGTGATCTTCGACACGCGATCCTTGTTCGCTTGAAGGGTGATATGAGAGCTCGCGCTTGTCAGATACTTAATAACGGACTCATGACGCTTGGCGACATACTCGCGCGCTTTCATCGCCTCGTCTGGGCTTCCGGCAAGACGCAGTTCCATCATGCCCACCAACATGCCGCGCAGTGACGCTTTCGCATCGACCAAGTCTCGTGAGAGAATTAACTGCGACCGGCCAAAATCCGAGCTCTCACTGACCGAATTGTCCCCGATCCAAACCGCTGCCAACAAGGCTGCGACCATGACAATGCCAGCTGCGGACATGGCGGTCATCTTGGCACCAATGCGGGCGAAAAGGTTTGATGGCATCCTACGCTCCTTATTGCGGGATGCCTGGCTCCCGGCGGACGTGTGGTTGTTCAGCTGGACAAGTCTGTTCCAGCAACACTGGCATTTCAGAACTTAGAACTGTGTCACGCTCAACATCGATGCGTTCATTAGGATTGTGACAAATTACTTAAATTTTTGTTGAGGCGTGGGAGCGAACACAGTGAGGCAAGTCTTAAGGCTGCGTGATCTTGAGCATCCGGGCGCCACGGATTGATTGGACGGTTTTCAAGTCGGTCGTCCGGCGCCAGACAACCAACTGGAGTTCAACCGGTCTCTTTGCTCTTAAAGGGAATCGAACCTGTGACACCTTTAGTCAAAAAGCTAATCCGCTAATAAATTGGTTTCGAGGCATAACGGCAATTTATGAAACTATTCGCATTGGTGACGAGGTGCCCATTTCTTTCGAGAAGGCAGCCATCCCACCAACCCTCAGACATTCAGCGCATCGAGTCCGGTATAAAGCTCCAGCGCTTCGGGGTTGGCGAGCGCCTCCTGGTTTTTCACCGGCCTGCCGTGAACGACCTCGCGCACCGCAAGCTCGACGATCTTGCCTGACTTGGTGCGGGGAATATCGGCAACCGCGATGACCTTTGCCGGCACGTGCCGCGGCGAGGCGCCGGTGCGAATACGCGCCTTGATCGCCTTGATGAGATCCTCGGTCAGCGTCACACCTGCCGCAAGGCGGACGAAGAGGATGACACGGACATCATCATCCCACTCCTGGCCGATGCACAGCGCCTCGGCCACTTCGTCCATCTGTTCCACCTGGTTGTAGATTTCGGCCGTGCCGATGCGCACACCGCCGGGGTTGAGCGTCGCATCCGAACGCCCATGGATGACGAGACCGCCATGCTCCGTCCATTCGGCAAAATCGCCGTGGCACCAGACATTGTCGAACCGGTCGAAATAGGCGGCGCGATATTTGGCGCCATCAGGGTCGTTCCAGAACATGACAGGCATGGAGGGGAAGGCCTTGGTGCAGACGAGTTCGCCCTTCTCGCCGCGCACCGGCTTGCCGTCATCATTCCAGACGTCGACCGCAAGACCGAGGCCCGGCCCCTGGATCTCGCCGCGCCAGACCGGCTGCAGCGGGTTGCCGAGCACGAAACAGGAAACGATGTCGGTGCCGCCCGAGATCGAGGCGAGCTGTACATCTTCCTTGATGCCCTCATAGACGAAGGTGAAACCCTCGGGCGACAGCGGCGAACCGGTGGAGGTCATCAGCCGGAGGCTGGAGAGATCGTGGCTTTTGCGCGGCGTCAACCCGCCCTTGCGCACCGCATCGATATATTTTGCCGAGGTGCCGAAAATCGCGAATCTTTCCGCCTCGGCATAGTCGAACAACACATTGCCGTCAGGTGCAAAGGGCGAGCCGTCGAACAGGCAGAGCGTGGCTCCGCTGGCGAGCCCGCTGACCAGCCAGTTCCACATCATCCAGCCGCAGGTGGTGAAGTAAAAGAGCTTCTCGCCTGCCTCCAGGCCGCAATGCAGCCGGTGCTCCTTGAGATGCTGCAGCAGTGTGCCGCCGGCCGAATGCACGATGCATTTGGGCACACCGGTCGTGCCTGAGGAAAATAGGATGTAGAGCGGGTGGGCGAAAGCAAGCGGCGTGAAGGCGATCTCCTTGGCCTCGTAGGGCGCAATGAAAGCTTCCAGCGTCGAAGCCCCTGATGTCTTGCCCGCCACTGCCTCGGCATCGCCGGCATAGTGGACGACGATCGTGGGGACACCGAGGCTTTTCGCCACCGCGGCAACCTTCTGGCCTACGTCCTGCAGCTTGCCGGAATACCAATAGGCGTCGCAGGCGATGAACAGCCGGGGGCCGATCTGGCCGAAGCGGTCGAGCACGCCCTGCTCGCCGAAATCGGGAGAGCAGGATGACCAGATGGCGCCGATCGAGGCGGCGGCAAGCATGGCGGCGACGGTCTCGGGCATGTTCGGCATCATAGCGGCAATGCGGTCGCCCTTGCCGATGCCGAGTGCCGCGTAAGCCTGCTGCAGCTTGGAAACCAGGGCGCGCAGCCGGTCCCATGACCAGCGGTCTTCGGCTTTGTCCTCGCCGCGAAAGATCATTGCGTCCGCCTCGCCGCGGCCGGGCAGCAGGTTTTCGGCGAAGTTGAGCGTCGCGTCGGGAAAGAAGCGGGCGCCGAGCATGCTGTCGCCGTTGATCAGCTCGCGCACGCCCTTATCGCCACGCACGCCGCAGAAATCCCAAATCGCGGACCAGAAGGCGCCGCGCTCGTCGATTGACCATTGTTGGAATGCTTCATGGTCCGGCAGTTCAACTCCGTTCCTGATCGCGCAGAACTCGCGGAACTTAGTCATAGGGCTTTCGTCTATCGTGGCGTCCGACGGCGTCCATAGAGGTTGTGACATGACTAGGCTAACCTTATTTGAGATTCTACCTGCCCCTTAACGAGCAGTGCGCTATTGTTCGACTTGACTGGAATGGGGCCGACCGCGAGGCTCAGCACCTACTTCGCTTTTGGCGCGCGACAAGTCGTCGAACGGACCGCTGTTGCACCAGCCAGCAGCTCTCAGAACCTTGCTCTCTGCTTGATGTCATGAGGCAGAATCCCGTCTGTTAGTGAGTAAAAATCAGAAACGGCCGCAGTCGACCTTCATTTTGTCGCCTGTGATCGCCGAGCTGAGGCCAGAGGCATAGTAGAGCGCCGCGCGGCCCACCTCTTCGGGAGTGACCCAGCGTCTGAGCGCGGCTACATCGGTATAGTTCGCACGCTCGATCTCCTCGACGGTGCGGCCCTCGGCGTCGGCACGCCGTTTGAGGATACGGTCCATGTTCTCCCCCGAGACCGCTCCCGGCATCAGAGCGTTGACGCGCACATTCACTGGGCCCAGTTCGCGTGCCATGGTCTCCGTGATGCCGATTAGCGCGAATTTCGACGCCACATAGGCTGAACGCATGGGGTAGCCCTGAATGCCCATGAGGGAGGACATGTTGATGATCGAACCGGATTTTTGCGCGCTCATGATTCGCGCAGCCTCTTGCAGGCAGTACATTGCACCCACGAGATTGATGTTCATGCAGGCAACCCACTCAGCCATGTCAACGTCGGCCACCGGGGCGATCGGACCCGGGCCGCCGGCATTGTTGAGCAGAACGTCTACCCGGCCGTTGATCTTTAGCGCGCTTGCGAACATGGCCTTTACCTGCTCTTGCTCGGACACGTCACAAGCAATGGCATGGCCGCCAATCTCCGCCGCCACACGCGTTAGCGGCTCAATGCGGCGACCGACAACCACCACGGTCGCACCGGCATCCGCAAAAACCCTTGCGGTGGCCTCGCCTATGCCGCTACCACCCCCGGTGACGATGGCTAGCTTGCCCTCCAAACGGCAGAGTTCGGTCGAAATCTGGCTCATGAAGTTTCCTCATCAAAGTTTCGGGCGGGATCGAACAGGGGCAGTTCAGGCTGCCGACCCAATATGAAATCGCCCATCAGTTTGCCGATATAGGGACCAATGGTGAAACCGCCCCGGACGCAGCCCAGGACGAATGCGTCCCGTACTCCCGGCAGCGCACCAGCTAGGGGGTAGAAATCAGGCATGTTGGCCTCGAACCCCGTCCAGCTTCGCAGGATCCGTGCCTTGGCTAGCGCGGGTAGTGCATATTGCGCCAGCGCCAAGTTGGGTTGCAGGCTTTCTGCCATGACGTGTCCGCGCCCCTCCTGCGGCGTTCCGCTTCCCTGCCAGCCGCCGCCAATCAGAACTGTGCCGTTTGACTTTTGCTTCATGGTGAGCAGGCCGGTTGCGTGGCCTATCACGGTGGATACCAGGGGCGGCAGCCGCTCGGTCACCGACACCGTGTTAATCCGTGCCTGAACTGGCAAGTCCACGCCCAGCAGTGCCGCAACGGGTCTAAGCCAGGCTCCGGCGGCCAATAGCAGACGTCGCGCATGAACCAATCCGTCAGGCGTGGTCAGGGTAAAACCTTCCTTCCTGCGATCGACTGCACTGACCGGGCAACGTTCGCGATAGGCAATCCCGGCGTCGCACAGCCGCCGGCGGTAATATTGACCCGTCAGTGACGAATTGGCATAGCCGTCTTCGGGACAATAACTCGCGGCCAGTACCTTTCGGGTGAGGCCCGGCTCCGCCTCCCTGATTTGCCGATCTGAGACGAACGTGATAGGCGCCCCGGCCTCGGCCTTGAGTGTCTGGCGCTCATGCAGTAACGCCGCCTCACGTTCGGTGAATGCCAGGGTAAAGCCGCCGGTCTTGTGAAAGCCGACAGCATCGCCCATCGCTTCCCATTCGTGGTGACCCTGCAGCGCATAGGGCATTAGCCGGACGCGCTTAATTTGCAGGCTCAATGTGCCGGCATTCACGCCCGATGCCCCCTGTCCCAGATCGCCTTGGTCCAGAACAACGGGTTGCATTCCGCCTTCGGCCATACGAAGCGCGCTTGCGCACCCCATGATGCCGCCGCCGACGATGGCTATGTCATAGCTTTTAGTCATAGCGGTGCCGGTTTCGGAATTGGCAGGTCGGAATAGCTGAAGTCACCTGCGAGCGCCGCAACGGGCACCGGGCGCAGAGGTGGGCGCGGTGTAGGTGGCGGCACGTCGGCCTCGGCGCGGCCCTCAGCTTCAGCGATCATGCGGGCCACGGTGGTCTGGCAGAACTTGCCGCCGCAAGGTCCCATTCCAGCCCGTAGGCCTGATTTCACGGCGTTGGTACTGCGAGCGCCGCTGGTTATCTCTGCGGCGATATCCGTCCGCGAGAGGCTTTCGCATCGGCAAACGATGGTCTCCTCGGTGGTCAGCCGCGTGAGCCCCGCACGTGGAATGCTAAGGCTCGTCATCGCCATGCCAAAGCGAGCTGCACGATCAAAGGGCGCGCGCAGGCGATCGCGTTCTGCGCTCGTGTCGGCGCCCAGATGCTGAGCGGCGCTCAAACCGGCAAGCCGACCGTGAAGTTCCGCTGCGGCGGCTCCACGAATACCAGTGCCGTCACCGCACAAGAAAACATCAGTGAGGTGCGTTCCTCCGTCCGCAGCTTCACACGGCACCCAACCGCCCAATCCGAGGCTATACTCCAGCCCCAAACCTGCCAGCTGTGCGGCCTCGGTGGCCGGGATCAGTCCGTTGCCGATACACAGACTGTCACCGTCAATGCGACGCGCCGGACCAGTGGGCGACCAATCAGCGGTGAGCTTACGGAATTCAACGCCCGCGACCTGGGTTTCACCCTCAACCCGTGTCACAGCGTGGCGCCAGCATATGGGTATGCCGGCCAGGATCAAATCGGCGATCCAGCGCCCGCCGCGCAACAGCAGATCGGCGTGGGACAACATTGCCGGCAGGCAGCGCAGCCAGTCACCCCGGCTGTTAGGGGTAATTACGGCAGCTACCTCACCACCCAGACGGCGGATCTCAGTTGCAACGAAGAACACCAGCGGTCCGGTACCGGAGACGATGGTGCGCTTGCCCGGAAGAGCCATTTCCTGCTTGAATAGCGCCGTCGCCCCGGCCAATCCCAGCACCCCTGGCGTTGTCCAGCCCGGGACCGGCTGCACGAATTCGCGTGCACCAGTGGCGATGATCAAGGCACGCGCATGCAGAACTTCACTGCGTCCTTGCCGCAGCACGTAGAGAGTCGAGCCCTCCCCGCCGCGTTCGATTTGCCAGACCCGCGCCGCGCCGATATGGTTGACCAAGCTGTCGTCGATCTCCTTTCGCAGTCGATTTCCCGCCACCGTTTCAAGCGTAGCCGGAGCGTCCAGAATCGCTGTGCTCTTGGCGCGCCAGACCTGGCCACCTGCTGCGGGTTGCTCGTCAATCAGCGTAACGGAAAAGCCATGGCTCGCGGCCGCCAGCGCCGCGTTCGCACCGGCGGGCCCAGCTCCGATCACGGCGACGTCTGTATTTTGTATCATGGTTTCTGCCTTAGCGAGGTAACCGCCATTCCCTGCTCGACGGTATAGCGGCAGCTTTCGACCATTGTGCCGTTGATTCGCACGACGCATTCCTGGCACAGGCCCATGCAACAGAATGCCCCCCGCGCTCCGCCATCTGCCGGCGCATCGCGCAGGTGAAGATGGCCCGCCCGCATCAGCGCGACCACCAGGCTTTCGCCATCATGGCCAGAGACCGGGATATCGTCGAAGGTGAATTCCACCTTGGGCCTGCGTCGGATCCGGCTGGACTGATCGGGCGTAAGGCGCATTAAGAATAGCTGATCCCAAGCCGGTCGAAAGTGCGTTTGATCTTGTCGATGTCATCTACGGTTGCAGGCATGACCGGATCGCGCGGAACCCCGGCGGGCAAGCCAATCAGGTTTAACGCCGCCTTGAATGACGCGGGCCATGTGGCAGTGCCCATCAGCAATTCATAAAGGACGGTAAGTTGGTAGTGGGCGTGGCGCCAGGTCGGGTTCGGGGCACCGGCGCCGACGGCAGCCATATCGGACGGCTTTAGATCAGTGAATTCGGGCCCGGTTGCAATGAACCCTTTGGCCCCGAGCGCGAAGTTGGGAAGAATATAATGGCAAGGGCCAGTCATCACCGACATTTTTTCGCCGAGGCGCTGCAACAGATGCGTGTGATGGAAGTAGTCGCGCTGGCTTTCCTTGATGCCGATGACATTGTGGTTATTCAACAGGGTTTCAATCTGATCCACGCTCAATGAAAAGCCCATCCGGCGCGGCGAGTTATAAAGTACCAGCGGCTTGGCCGTCGCCGCCGAGACCTGGTCAAACCGCGCCATCAGCTCGGCCTCAGAAGCCTTCAAAACATAGGTCTGTGGCATCGACAGCAGCACATCGGCGCCATTTTCCTCGGCCGCTCTCACATAGGCCAAGGAAGCGGCGATAGTGGGGGCGGAAATTCCCATCATCACCTGCACACGGCTCTTTGCGGTATCTTTGGCCAGTCGCACCAGCCGGCCGCGCTCATCCGCCGATAGCGCCCAGCTTTCACCGTTGTCGCCCGCGATGCAGATGGTGGTCGCCCCGCGACCGATCAGGAACTCGAATAACTCAACAAACGCGTCTTCCATGATTTCGCCCGTATCGCTGAAGGGCGTGGCGATAGCGGGCACGTAGCCGTGGAGGTCTTCTTTTTTCATAGGTGTCGGATTCCTCACTCGGGAATGTCAATTGTGAAAACGGTGCCTGTCTGGGCATCGACAACGAAAAGGCGGGTCTGCTCGTCCGGGTGGAATGTCACGGAGGTTGTCCAAAGCCCTTCAGGCAAGCGGACTTCGGCAATCGCGTCGCCGTGCGCGTCGAAAACATAAGCTCGTCCGACCTGAGCCTGCGCCACGGCCAGCCAGCCTCTTGCGTTGCTGGCCAGCCCGTCCGGTCCCAACCCGCCAGAGAGTTGCAGGAACGTGCCCGCCATCGGCTGACCTGTCGCGGGAAGTCGGGTGGACAGCCGCCAAACCTGATTGGCGCGGGTCGCGGCAACATAGAGCCAAGCGCCGTCTGGCGACAGGCAAATGCCGTTGGAGTAGGGTACGCACTCGAGCAGCAGACGCATCTCGCCTGTGGCCGAGATGCAATAGACCCGCCCGCGTGGATCGCTCAGAGAGGTACGGCCACTATCGGTGAACCAAAGCGTCCCGTCCGCTCCGTAACACATGTCGGAAAGGCCAAGGAAAGGTTGGCCTCTCAGCCCGTTCGTCAACACGGTGTAGCTATCGTGCCCGGTTAGTTCAATCAAACCATGCCGATAATCCGCGGCAATGTGGCGGCCGTCCGGGGCAATGCGCATGGCATGGGGTTCTCCATCAAAGCAGTGCATCACCTCCCACGCCCCTTTGGGCGAGACCCGGAACACGCGGCCGTAGGGCACGTCCGACAGCCACAAGTTACGATCGTCGTCAAAGAAGGCGGCTTCGAGGAAAGAATGGATCGCCTGCCCGGGTCTGGTCATCTTTGCCCAGGATGAGGGCTCGCCTTTGTGGCGTAACTCTTCCGGCAAACAGAAGGCCGATTCCGCGGTCAGCCGGAGAGTCATTGCATTACCCCAGTGTTCTGAAGGGCTGCGATGGCTTCCGGACCATACCCCAGACTCTCCAAAATCTGGCAGTTGTCCTGCCCCAACTTGGGCGGGGCGCCGGTTAGCATCGGACCACCCAGGCTCATCCGATAGGCTGCCAGCGGCAGGGGGATCGACGGATCGGCGGGGGACGGAACGAAGTAGCCCCGCGCCGCGATCTGCGGCGAGGCAACGGCCTCCTCCAGTGGCAGGATCTTCTCGGCGGGGATGTCGGCGGCTTCGAGGATCGCCTGCCATTCCTCTGCATTGCGCCCCTGGAATATCGCCTCAAGCGCCGTGCGGATTGCAGCTGAGTGATCCTCAACATCGGTCCAATCGCGGATTTCAGCGAGAAGCGGAACAATGTGGCCCAGGGTCGCAAGGCACGCCCCGAGCTTGCGATATTGCGACGGCTTAAACGCGCCCAACATCAGACGGCCGTCCGCCGTGTCGTACATTGAAATTCCCGCCTCGCGGACCTTCGACTTTGCCTCGGGCGCCTGTTTCGCGGCGACTTCTGGCGCCATCAACGATAGCGACACCTCCAGCATGGACGCGCTGATATGGCATCCCTCACCCGTGCGCTCGCGTTGGAGGAGCGCAGCGGAAATCGCGAAAGCAGCGGAATATCCAGCCGCGTAATCAACAAAGGACACCCCCGGCTTCTGACCGCCGCATTGCGCGATAGCACCCGAGGTGGCCTGTATAGTATTGTCATAAGCGCCTTTGACGGCCCTTGGGCCAGTATCACCATACCCGGTCATTGAACAGTAGACGATGCGCGAATTGCATTTCCGCAAGTCGTCATATCCCAGCCCGAACCCATCCAAAACACCGGTCGAGTAGTTCTCCAGAAAAACATCCGCGGTTTCGACCAGCTTCAGAAGCGCCGCACGCCCCGCTCCGCCGCGGAAGTCGAGCGCTAGCGACTTCTTGTTGCCACCCTGCACTTGGTAGGTCAGGCCAATTCCCGCTGCATTCAATGTCGGTAAAGGACCGCGCCCGCGCGCGCAGTCGGGTGAATGCGGCAGCTCGACCTTGATCACATCCGCCCCGAGCAGCGCAAACTGATAGCCACAGAACGGCCCGGCAAGAACCTGCGACAGCTCGATCACTCGAAGCCCGGATAATGCACTCATAACGATAAACTCCGTATTCCGCCCTGAGGAGGAATTCGCTTGAGTCCTCTCACGATGTTTAGTATACAAAACTTCGTTTTATATGCAAGACGGAATTGAAAGCATGTCCCACGTTCTGCACCGCTCCTTAGAAGCAGCGCTCCCAACTATTGTCGGAGGCGACGGAAACTTCCTGATTGATCACACCGGCAAGCGCTACCTGGATGCGTGCGGGGGCGCGGCTGTGTCATGTCTCGGCCACGACAACGCAAGGGTCCGATCCGCCATCAAGGCGCAGATCGACAGGATCGCATTCGCGCACACCAGCTTTTTCACCAACGAACCGGCCGAAGAACTCGCAAGTTTCCTTGTGGCGCGCGCACCCGAAGGCACGGGCAACGGCCGAGTGATGTTTTTGGGCAGCGGATCTGAGGCGATGGAGGCGGCGCTGAAACTAGCGCGGCAGTATCATCTTGAACGCGGAGAAGCCGCACGTACGCGGATCATCGCACGTGCCCCGTCATATCACGGTAACACATTGGGCGCGCTGGCGACCGGGGGCCATGCTGGCAGGCGGGCACCCTTCCAGCCGCTGTTGTTGGAGGTCGATCACATCGACGCCGCCTACGAATACCGGATGCGCAAAGACGGCGAGTCCGAGGCCAATTTCGCTCGACGCATGGCGGACCTGTTGGATCAGCGCATCCGCGAACTTGGTCCCGACACCGTCATGGCCTTCGTGGCCGAGCCGGTGGTCGGCGCTTCGCTCGGTACGCAACCGGCGCCGGATGGATATTTTAAACGCATCCGCGAGATCTGTGACAAGCACGGAGTTCTGTTCATCGCCGACGAGGTCATGTGCGGCATGGGGCGCACCGGCAGCCTTTTCGCACTGGAACAGGAAGGAATCGCCGCCGATATAACAACTCTCGCTAAGGGTCTGGGCGCGGGATTCCAGCCGATCGCTGCTGTCATGGCGGCCGAAAGGGTCGTCGCCGCAATTCAGAAAGGCAGCGGACTGCTTTGGAACGGCCACACCTACATGTCGCATGCCGTCGCCACCGCCGGCGCACTGGCCGTGCAGAAGGTGATCGAGGACGCAAACCTACTGGAAAACGTCCGCGCGCGCGGCGAACAGCTGCGCGATGCGCTGAACGCGCGCTTCGGTCAGAATCCTAATATCGGTGATATCCGGGGCCGCGGTTTGTTCTGGACCATGGAATTGGTGCAGGACAAAGCCACCAAGGCGCCCTTCCCTGCTGCAGCCAGGCTATCGCAAAAGACCCAGAAAGCCGCACTGGACGTGGGCTTGATGTGCTACCCGGCACAGGGCTGCGCCGATGGGACGAATGGAGATCACGTCCTACTGGCCCCATCCTATACCTCGACCCCCGACCAGATCACGCTCATCGTTGATCTGCTCGCGCAAGCGGTCGAAACAGTACTCGGCGGGCTGGAGAAGTGACATGGTCAAAAAAACCATCCTGACAGCCGCTATCACCGGCAACCTGATGTCGCCGGAAAACAGCCCGCATCTGCCGGTCACGCCGAAACAAATCGCCGAACAGGCGCTGGACGCGGCCAAGGCGGGGGCCGCCATCTTGCATTTGCATGTGCGCGACCCCGAGACCGCCAAGGGCTCGATGCGGCTCGATCTCTACCGCGAACTCGTGGAGCGAATTCGCGAACAGAATGAGGAGGTCGTCCTCAACCTGACCACCGGCGAGGGCGGTCGCTTCATCCCGTCTGACGACGATCCGCAGATCGCAGCGCCTGGATCAACGCTTTGTGTACCCGAAAAGCGCGTGGCTCATGTCGAAGAGCTGCGCCCCCATATCTGCACGCTCGACTTCAACACTATGTGGTCGGGTCAGGCCAGTGTCATCAACTCGCCGCGTAACCTGGAGATCATGGCAGAACGGATTTACGCGGCAGGCGTCAAGCCTGAGATTGAGATATTCGATTCCGGCGATCTGCACATGGCGAAGGATTTTATCGCGCGCGGAATTATCAAGACACCGCTCATGGTGCAAATCGTGTTGGGCGTTCGCTTCGGCGCCGTGGCCAACACCGAAACGATGGCCTACCTGGTCAGTCAGTTGCCCGAGGGAACGCAATGGGCGGCATTCGGGATTGGGCGGATGGCGTTCCCGATGCTGGCACAGGCCTTTCTTCTGGGTGGCCACTGCCGGATCGGCATGGAGGACACAGCTTATATTGACAAAGGCGAACACTGCCGGTCGAATGCACAACTGGTGGAGAAGGGCCTTTCCATCATCCATAGCCTTGGCGGCACCATCGCCACCTCCGGCGAGGCTCGCGCGATCCTTGGCTTACGCTGATGTTAGCCCGGCCCGCTATATCCCATTTCACGCGAGATCTGCAGCGCGGTGGCCCGAGTTTCGGGGATGTAGAAGCTATGAAGACGGTCGAAATCGAAGCCGCTGTCTGGCCCCGAGATATTAATGCAGGCGACCACCTTTCCGCTGTTGTCGCGCACAGGAACCGCAACGCTCGATCCGCCAGGCTCCCGGAACCCGCGCGAGACGATATAACCTTGAGCGCGGACCTCATCGACACGAGCCTTGAGTGCTGCGGCGTCGGTCGGGGTGTGTTCCGTATAGGCGGTCATAACCTGCCCTTCGCAGAACTCCTCAAGCTCGGCATCGCTCAGCGCCGCCAGAAGACACCAGCCAATCGCCGATGCGTAGGCGGCAGTTCGTGTACCGGTTACCATATTCGACACGAACCCCGTTCGTGCCTGGTGGCTACCGAGATAAAGAACGTCGTGACCCTCAAGTACACTCAAATGGGAGCTGACGCCGGTTCTGTCCCGCAAATTCGCAAGGTGCGGCCGCGCGATTGTCGTGATCGGCAATTGATTGAGATAGGCAAAGCCAAGGTTCAAAACTCGTGCGCCCAGCGTATAGCTGTTAGCTTGCTCTGCCTCCTTGAGGAAACCCATCTGCCGCAGGGTATAGATCAGACGAAACACCGAGGACCGGCTCAGCTTCATCGCTTGCGAGATCTCGCTGAGCGGCATCGGCCTGCCTGCCTCGCCAAGGATCTCGAGCACCCGAAGCCCTCGGTGGAGCCCAGGGACGAAGTATATGGAATGATTGGGGGATTCGGTCATAGTTCGGACTGGTCTTTCGCCAAGGTGCCGGGCCGTTTTATATCCAAAACATCAGAGGTTCAACGGAGGAATGCAAATGACACCGCAGCATCGGGGAGAAAATGCCCTGAAACCCACCAACGAAGACACCTGCGGCCCCTACTTTCCGATCTATTTCGGGGATGAGAGCCTCGAAGATCTGACCTGCATCCATCCGGGCGTCATTGGCGGGGCGAGTGGGCAGCATGTTATCCTCCGCGGTCGCGTTCTGGACCGGCACGGAGATCTGGCCAATGGCGTCGTCATGGAATTCTGGCAGGCTAATTCTAAGGGGGTTTATCGCACCCCAATAACGGCAGGTCACCCAGACATCGACCCTTGGTTCTATGGATACGGCAGGCTCCGCAGTGTGAGCGGCGAATATTCTTTTCGTACTATCCTGCCCGGCGCCGCCGGCGGGCGGGCGCCGAACATCACGGTGACGTTGTTTTCGGACGGGATAAGCCGGATCGTCACGCAGATCTTCTTTGCCGACCAACCCGGCAACGACAAAGACCCGTTGTTATTGGGGCTGGACGATGCGGATCGCGCACGGCTGACCGCACGACCGGACGGGCGCACGGTGGACGGGGCGGAGGTCTATCGTCTCGATATAGTGATGGCCGGGGAGAATGAGACCCCGTTCTTCGATGATTTCGCAAGCTGATAGGAGGATGCTCACATGACACAGCTAGGACGGCAGCTCGGCATTGGGCCGACCGACAACACCTCGGATCAGCGGACCCCGCGCAAGCGGCTACGTCTGATCCCCGCGGCGGCACGCGAAAGCTTCGTGCCTTGCGTGCCTGCGCGAGTGCTGACCCGCCAGAACGAATGGGACATGACCCGCATTTCGCCGGACCTTACCCGCGCCGACGGCGTTCCAATCGAGGTCACCGGCACCGTGCGGTCCGAGAGCGGACGGCCCTTACGCAACACGCTGTTGGAAATCTGGAACGCCAATCACTATGGGCGTTATCGGCATGTCGAGGATCACTCGGGGCTGAAGCTCGATGAGCGCTTTTTGGGCATGGGCCGGGTGCTGACCGACGACGACGGCAATTATCGGTTCTGGACTATCAGCCCTGGAGCTTATCTGGCCCGCCCCGACATCGGGCGCTGGCGGCCTAAGCATATCCATCTGTCGGTTAGCGGCGGCTCGGCTCGGCTGATCACCCAAATGTACTTCCCGGACGAACCCAATAACGTTACCGATCCGATGGCTATCCTGATGGGAGACGCGTTCGAGCGGAACATTGGCAAACCCTATGACACGCCCGGGCTCGATGTGGAAAAGGGCTACAGGTTCGATATTGTCGTCGGCGGCCGCAACGCGACTTTCTTCGAATGAGTGCGCCATCAAACCTTTATGCGCTGGGGGATCACTCCCCCAGCCTTCCGCCGGACGGCGATATTTGGATCGCGCCAGATGCGCGGGTCATCGGACAAGTGACGCTTTCTGCCGGCACCTCTGTTTGGTGGGGATCGGTGCTGCGTGGCGACAACGAACCCATCGTCATAGGAAGAAACAGCAACATTCAGGAACATTGCGTCCTGCACGTCGATCCTGGGTATCCGCTGACCATCGGAGCGGGCTGTACGATCGGGCACAAGGTTATGCTGCACGGCTGCACCATTGGCGACGGCAGCCTGATCGGTATGGGAGCCACTGTCCTCAACGGCGCCCGGATCGGCCGGAATTGCCTGATAGGGGCCGGAGCACTGGTGACCGAGAGGATGGACATCCCCGACGGATCACTCGTGGTTGGAATGCCGGCTAAAGTCAGACGCCCACTGACGCCCGAGGCGATCGAGGGGATGGCGCGGACAGCGAGGAAGTATGTCTGGAACAAATCGCAGTTCCAGGACCATCTAACGCCGCTCCCCCGGATCTGAAGGTTACATGCCGACAAGAACCGGTTTGGACGACCGATCCAGGCGTCTGATCCTGTGCGACAAGTCTTGGGCCTATGGGCAACAAACCGGCGGACGGCCTCGGTCATTCGGCGCCGGTGTATCGAGCAGGATGTACATCAGCCAACACCAGGTACCGACACCTTCCTTGTTCCGCTACTGCATTGCCCCTTGAACCATAGGACAAAACTTATGATTTCGGCGCCCATTCGGTACCTGTCTTAATGGGCTTTAGGCAATCTCCGATAAAAATCGTTTTGCGCGCTCGGTCTTTGGATTGTCGAGGAAATTGCTTGAAAGCCCCTCCTCGATGATTTCGCCGCTTTCGAGAAAAACGATGTGGTTGCCGACAGCGCGTGCAAAACCCATTTCGTGGGTCACGACAACCATGGTCATCCCTTCTTTGGCAAGGTCCTGCATTACCGCCAGCACACTGCCTCGCAATTCCGGATCAAGGGCGGAGGTGGGCTCGTCAAAGAGCATTGCCAGCGGTTTCGTCGCAATTGCACGCGCAATGGCAACGCGTTGCTTTTGTCCACCTGATAGCTGCCCAGGAAAATGCTCCTCTCTTTCGGCTAATCCCACCTTTGCAATTTCTTGGCGGGCGATTTCGCGGGCTTCGTCTTTGGATTTTCCCTTGGTGTGGATGAGGCCACACATAACGTTTTCCAGAACGGTCATATGCGGGAAAAGATTGAAGTGCTGGAAAACCATCCCGGTTTCGCGACGAAGCCGCTGAAAATCACCCTTGTAGCGGCGTTCTTTCGAACGTGTACCGTGATAGGTACGGGCGTCCCATTCCACCGATCCGACTCGTAAGTGCCCCTCATCAGGAATGGTAAGTAGGTTGAGGCACCTCAAGAGTGTGCTCTTGCCCGAGCCGCTGGGACCGAGCAATACAACCACATCACCCTCCAGAACGTTTAGCGAAACGGAGTTCAATCCCCTGACATGGGGGAGGTCAGGACTGGGAAACCATTTGCTGGCATTGTGCAGTGAGATGACAGTTTTTTTATTCTCGGCGTTTTCCATTTTTCCGCTCCTTATAGAGCGGGGCGACACGACCGGCCGCCCCATAAGGGTATTAGGCTTCCACGCGAAGCGGGCTACCACCCGGGCCGACGGCAAGATAGGGCAGGCCTGCAGCAATCGCATCCTTGCCGACATACTCACGGAACACGGAGTTGAGGATGCCGCCGGCGGCATTGAACAGCAGCCAGTTAGTCACGAACATGTACATCTTCATATCTCCCGTCGGCATGAAGAAGGTGTTGTGATCGACGTAAGCAGGCCCCTTGCCGATAATTGCCAGGTCGACGCCCTGCTTCTTGGTGTTCACGATGGTAAACAGCGATTGCAAGGTCGCGTTCGCACGGCCCGACATGACCTCGCCGATCGCGCCGGTCTGGTCCGGGAAAACCGACACGGTTGCCTTCGGGTAAAGTGAACGGATCTTTGCTTCCTGAGAGCTTCCCTGCAGAGCTGCGAACTTGAAGTCAGACGTGTTCATTTCGTCAAACGTCAAATCTGCCGCCTGCCGTCCGACGACGTAGACCGGTTGGAAGGTAACGGCACAACCTGCAAACCAGCCGCGTAGAGATCGAGACGGCAAGATCGTTCCGGTCGTCATGATATCGGCTCGGCCCGACTCCACGGCCGCGAACATCTGTCCAAAATCCATGTCCGCGAACTCGATCTGGATATCAGGAGAGATATCCTTGATCATTTGACGAATGAGGGCGATCTCGTAGCCGTCCGGCTCGCCCTTGTCATTGATATAGAGGTTGGGCGGGTATTTCAGGCTCGCCGCAACCACAATTTTCTTGGTGCGGATCGCTTTGTCGAGAACCGATTCCTTGGCATCCTGCGCGCTGACCGGTGTTGTCGCACCAAGAGCAACAGCCGCTGCGCCACCGGCAAACAGACCGGCAGTTAGGAGCGAACGACGGTTTGCCTGCATTCCATTATCTTGTTTCGTATCCATGAGCATTCCCCTTGTTGTTTCCACAATGAAATTTCCGGCCTGCAACCCACTCCTGTGGGGTGCAGCTCTTGCTAGGCGGTCAGTCCGCCATCGACTGTCAGCTGCGCACCATTCACGTAGCTAGCCTCTTCACTCGCCAAAAAGAGCGTGGCTCTGGCGATTTCCTCGTAAGTTCCGAGACGACCGAGAGGCACTGTCGGCGCGAAACGTTGGTCACGTGCGGCGATTTGGTCAGCTGACATTCGAGTTAAGCGATCGGCCATGACACTTTCGAGGACACCGGGGCAAATCGCATTCGCGCGTATCCCTTTTGGTCCATAATCACGAGCAATCGTGCGGGTCAGCATGATCAAACCGGCTTTAGAAACCCCATAGACGGACTCAGCGGTCGAGGCGCGCTGGCCTGCGATCGAGGCAGTGTTGACGATCACCCCCCTCCCCGCCTTCACCATGTGCGGGATCGCTTCTCGACAAAAAAGGTAAGCCGACTTGAGATTGATATCCAAAGCCTGCTGCCACGTTGTGGGATCTGTTTGCGAGATCGTCCCGGTGGGATTGATGCCGGCATTGTTAATCAGAACGTCGAGCGTTCCGAACCGAGACAGTGCCAGCGCAACGGCCACTTTGGAGGTTTCTTCCTGGGAGACATCACCAACAACCTCAACAACCTCTGCCTCCTCATGGCGCAATGCGAGGACGAAGCCTTCAAGCTGATCTTTTGCGCGATCAACAAGAACAAGCTTTGCACCCTCTTTCACCAATAACTGCGCAACGGCGCGTCCAAGGCCGCTCGCGACTCCTGTAACGATGACCGTTTTTCCTGAAAACCGCATTTCGATCCGCCCGTCCTACTTATTCATCGACCTTTTGCGATCGCCTGGGCGACATTTATGACCTAAACCTATCTGTCTTGCAATATGAAATCATATATGATGTTGACGGGACTGTCGGGCGGGCGTATCGATTAGGCACTCCGCAGAAGAAACCGAGCAATGAGAATGGAAACGTCATGAACCTGGATTTCTCGATTATCCTGGCGCAATGGCCGCGCTTCCTTTGGGGATTGGGTTACGACCTCTATTTCGCTTTGGCCGGCTTTGCCATCGGCTGCGTCATAGGGTTCATCTCCTACCTGGGTTCGGCCTCCCGGCTGAAACTTGCCCGAGCAGTGTCATACATTTACGTGCAAATCGTTCGCGGCCTGCCGATGTATCTTTTGCTTTTGTGGGTCTACTTCGGGATCGCAACAAAATTCGGTTTGGCTTTGACCGGATCACAATCAATTATCATTGCCATCGCGATTATGAGCTCGGCATTTGCCTCCGAGATCTTCAGGACCGGGTACAATTCGATCGATATCGGGCAGAGCGAAGCTGGCAAGGCCCTTGGTCTTTCCGACTACCGGATTAATCGTTCTATCCTGTTTCCACAGGTCATCCGCGTCGTGATTCCGCCCCTGTTAAACGTCTTCGTAATCTGCTTCAAAGCATCGACGTACGCGGCAGTGGTCGCTGTCCCGGAACTGATCTTCGCGGCCCAGGACATCAGTCTCAATCAATACAGGCCATTTGAGGCTTACATCTCGGTCGCAGTTCTGCTGATTGCAACGATGCTGGTTTTGTCTCTTCTGGTGAAAGTCGTCGAAAACCGTCTCAATGAAAGCAAAGGGGCTTAAGACGATGAATAGCTGGTACGCAGTTCTCAACCACCTGCCCGCCATGCTTTACGGGCTTCGGTTCACGTTCTTGATTGCAATCGTTTCGCTCGCGCTTTCAATGGTCTTCGGCGGGCTGATTGTTTCGCTTCTCAGGAGCAAATCCGCGGCCATCCGCGTCACTGGATTTCTCTACATCCAAATCTTCCGGTCGCTGTCGCCATATGTTTACGTTCTACTCGTGTATTTTGCGCTGGCCGGAGCGACCGGCTGGAAAATGGACCCGGTTACAGCGGCCATCATTTCCTTAACGCTATTGAACACCGCCTACGTAGCGGAAATCTATCGGTCCGTATTGCTCACCATTGACCGCGGCCAGTGGGAAGCGGCTGCCGCCATGGGTCTGTCGCACTGGAAAACCAATTCAATCGTCATCTGGCCGCAGGCGCTACGTACGGCAATTCCGCTCCTTCTGAACCAGTTCATCGTGATTTTGAAAGATTCCGCAATCGTCGGCGTCATCGGCGTCAAAGATATTCTCTACGTCGCCAACGCCCAGGCATCCATCACCTACAAGCAGTTCGAGTATCTGACTGTCGCTGGGGTGATCTTCATCCTGATCGTCTTCGTCCTATCGCGGCTGAGCTTGAACCTGGAGCGGCGGCTGGCCTGGAAGCACTAGCTCTTGCCGAAGCGGTCTGAAATCTTTACGCCGACAGGAAATCAAATCTGATTTTCAATTTGATCATCGTTGGAGAGTGACGCATGGCAAAGGTGGTGGCAGCCGCCACAGAGGCTAAAAGCAAACAGCAACTCGCCTACGATTATATCAAGGCCGGGATCGATCGCGGCCTCTATGCACCCAAACAACGGCTTGTGATCGACACACTTGCAAAGGAGCTGTCGATTAGTCCCGTACCGGTGCGCGAGGCCATACGCCGGTTAGAAGCAGAGAGCCTGGTCATCTTCAGTAAAAACTCCGGCGCGATCGTGGCCGGGGCTGATCCAGATCTCTGGGCCGAACAGATGGAGCTGCTGGCAGTGCTGGAAGGTTACGTGACCGGCGCCGCCGCGCCAAGAATTACGGCCGGCGATATCAAGGAGCTTCAAAAGATCAATGAACGCATGGCAGAGGCTCTTGCTTCTTTCGACCTGTCGGCCTGGACCCAGGGAAACCTGGATTTCCATTCCGTGATCAACAGGCGGTGCCCGAACGAAACAATCGTCGAGCAGATTGCGCAACTGCGCTCGCGAATTGCAATGATAAATCGCTTCATCCAACCGAGGACGGAAGCCACAATCCTGCATACGCTTGGAAAGGATAGCGGCAAGTCAACCCTTCACGGGCATGAGTGGATTATTGCTGCCTATATCGCCAAAAAGGCGCCTTCAGAGATCGAAGCGCATGTCCGCACCAATATCATTTCGCTCACAGTCGAAACACACCGTAATCTGGTCAACAATCATGATCGGCGAGTGAGCCGATCGCTGGGATAGAAAAGTATGCCAATTCGGGAATACGATGTCGTCGTTTTGGGAAGCGGTGGCGCTGGATTGATGACTGCGCTCGCTGCGGCCTCAAGGGGCCTTTCGGTGGGCGTCTTCGAAAAGACATCGCTCATCGGAGGAACCACAGCGATCTCGGGCGGCGGAATATGGATTCCAAATAACCATGTGATGCACGCGTCAGGTTTCGAGGACCGGGAAACAGACGGAGAAATTTATCTTGCTCGACTGACTCTCGGGGAAACCGAGCCCGATCTGCTGCACGATTTTTTGAAAGCAGGTCCCGAAATGTTGCGCTTCCTGGAGCGCCAATCCAACCTGCGCTTTTTTAGCGTCGATCGTCCCGACTACCATCCCGGGTGGCCTGGCGCACGCACTGGGCGTTCCGTCGAACCTTTACCTTTCCAGCCGGAGATGGACGGAACGCTGTTTCAGAAGCTGCGATATTCGCACTTGCGTCCGCCGATAACGTCGACGGAGGGGCGCAAGGGAGTGGCGCCAGAAATCATTGCGGAGCGTCGGCAACGCAACGTCCGCACGCAAGGTGCCGGCTTGGTGGCCGGGCTGGTGCAGGCTTGCGCCAGGCTTGGCGTGCAGTTTCACGTCGATGCCGCCGCGACAGCCCTGTCCTTCGAAGGTGGCTGTTGTATCGGCGTGGAAACCATTGCGGGCTCGGCGTCGGCCAGAGCGGGCGTGGTCCTCTCTACGGGCGGCTTCGAATGGAATTCCGCACTTGTCTCTGCCTATCTATCAGGATTCTCAAGCGCGCCGACCACACCGCCGGGCAATGAAGGAGACGGCCTGCGCTTTGCCCTCGAGGCCGGCGCAGCAGTCGCAAACATGACGGAAGCTTGGTGGACCGCCGCCTATCGTATTCCAGAAGACGTCCTTGATGGCAAGCCGTTGACGCGCAACATCGTCCGAGAATTGGCCTTACCCGGCTCGATAATGGTCAACCGGAAGGGCGAGCGCTTCGTCAACGAGGCGAGCTCGTATAATGATCTTGGCATGACCTTCAACGCGTTCGATCCGGGTTCGTTTTCCTATCCGAACCGACCCGCTTGGCTTATTTTCGATAACGCCTTCAAGACTCGTTATACGATCGCGTCTATCTCCCCGGCAGAGCCCGCTCCAGATTGGATGGTCACTGCGGGATCCATTGCAGAATTGGCCGACAAGCTTTGCATTTCGGCCGAAGGGCTGAGGGCAACGGTCGACCGATTCAATGCTTACGCTCTTGAGGGACATGATCTCGATTTTGGCCGCGGTGACGACGCGCACGGACTGTATTACGGGGATTCCCGACACCTTCCAAATGCGTGCTTGGCGACAATCGGCGTCGGACCATTTTACGCAGTGGAGATCTTACCCGGAAATAATGGAACAAAGGGCGGATTGAAGACGACTTCACGCGGCGAAGTCGTCCGCCACGATGGATCTTTGATCGGCGGGCTCTTCGCCTGCGGCAATGTTGCCGCAAGTATCTTCGGAAAAGGTTATCCAGGCCATGGTGGATCACTCGGGCCGATCCTGACGGCAGCTTACAAGGTGGGCATGGAAGTCGGCGCTAACTGGCCTCGATAAATGGCGCATCTATGACGATCGGCTCATTGCACTTCGCAGGAATAGGACCGCTTGTCGGACACCCATGAAGATGCCTGACACCGCCAGCCTCCTCGAACACGCTGCCGATCCTATCTCAAACATCTCCCAGGCGGACTTCCTTGATCATGTTTGTCGCGCGTGCGACTGATGATTGGCTTAACCGCGCAACCTTTGGTTCGGCTTTCGTGAGGTGGCGAATTGAGCGATCGGGCTGCAAATCCGCTGCTCTTGTGGATTCGAACCGCAAAACCACCTGCGCGAATAGCTATGTATTTGGCGATCGGTGATTTTTCCGTTCGTCGGCACACAGCCGCTTCCATTCGATCCATTATGCGATTTTCCTGGCCTAAATCGTGAACGCCATAGCAACCAGTCGAACAATACTGGGCAGGCCCCGAAAGCTCCCGCCGTGACAGAACGGTTCAGCTCAATGTATGACGTCGCGACCACGGAAGCGATGCTCTGGGCGGAGAATAACGATAGGCGATTCGTATCCGCACCGGCGCTGCTATCGGACTATATCGCCGCTGAAAAGGGCTCCACCGGAGACCTCGCGGAGAGCGCGGTTGAGACGCTCGCGTAGGCTGAAGACGCTGCGACCGGGTTAAGCGGTTGGGACGAGTTCGAAGGCCTACTTCGCTAGAGCGTCGAGAGCGTCCAAGCGGAGCGTCCGGGAGGCGATGACGTCAGGGAAGACGACTTCCGCACGGAAGCCGCCTTCGACGCGGTTTTCCAACGTGAGCGTCAGATCGTACACCGCTGCAATCTCCGATATGATTGCAAGACCTAGACCAGAGCCGGGTTTCAGACGGTCGAGACGGACACCCCGGCGCGGAAGATCGGGCAATCTCTCTGGCAAAACGCCTGGGCCGTCGTCCTCGATCATGAGGCGGCACTTCCCACTTTGTCGAATCGCGCGGACACCTATTCTGCTCCTGGCCCACTTGCAGGCGTTCTCAAGCAAGTTCCCCGCAAGTTCGCGAAAGTCGTGCGGGTCAACCGGCACGCTTAAATGGTCGGCAACGTCTATTTCCCAACCGAGACGTTCGCCTGCCTCAGTGTGTCTGAGCATCCGAACGGTCTCGTTGATGATCTTCCCGACGTCGGCATCACCACTCCGCTGATCGGAGCTCGGAGTGATACGCACTCGGGCGAGCTCGTGCTCGACGTGCGAGAGCATGGTCTCGGCAAGATGATCAAGTTCATCAGCGATCTCGACCTCGCCCTTCTCCCGGAGTGAGTACGCGTTGTTTGTGAGAACGGTCAAAGGGGTCTTCAGCCCGTGGGCGAGATCACTGGCCCTGCTCCTGGCCTTCTCCATCGCCGCGGCCTGGCTTTGCAGCAGCTTGTTCAGTTGGTTGACGAGCGGTTGGACCTCGCGCGGGTAGGCGCCCGCGAGTCGGCTAGCCCTCCGGTCGCGAACGGCTTCAAGATCACGACCGATGCGGTCGAGAGGTCTCAATCCGATCCAAAGCTGCCCGATCGACATCAACACGAGGAGCGCGGCAAGAACGGCGACATAGGGCAGAATGTCGAGAGCAAATCCAAGGCGAGCGCTGTCGACCTCGTCGGCGTTCACCGCTACCGCGATGCGAATGGGCCTACGGCCCTCAGGCGCGCTCAACGAAAGCACCCGTTCCTGAACAAGGACATCTTTCCCCTCCGGCCCGGAGAGACGATATTGGTGCATGATACCGACAGGATGGGACTCCTCCGGCAGAGGCAGGACGTAGTCGAAGAGCGAGGACGATCGGACCTCCGCCTTCCCCACAGGATCGTCGATCTGCCAGTAGAGCCCCCCATAGGGTATCAGGAAACGATTGTCCGCAGGGTTCTCGGGCACCTGCAGCCCGCCTCCGGGCGAGAAGCGGATCACGGCGGCCAGACGGTTTATGTGTCCGGTCAGCTCGTTCTGCACCCGCTTGCTGTAGCTGTCCGCAAAGATCTGGACGAGAGCGACGGATGCAGCAGCGAGGCATATCGACACGGCTATCAACGACGTGATGATGAAACGGCCGTGAAGCGACCTCATGTCCCCTCGCCCGATGCTATCTGGTATCCAAAGCCTCGGCGCGTGACGATCGCGTCCCTTCCAAGCTTCTTTCGCAGCCGTCCGATCAGGACCTCCACCGAATTGCTCTCCCGTTCAAAGTCCTGAGTGTAAAGCTGCTCGGTAAGCTCGAGCTGGGAGATCGCGCGACCGCGGTTCTGCATCAGCACCAGCAGGCATTTGTACTCCATAGGCGTGACGTCGACAGGCATCCCGTCTACCATCACTGCACGCCGGCGGGGGTCGATGGAAACGGGACCTGAAGACAGGATCGCACTGGCGTGCCCGGAATATCTGCGCAGGACTGCGTGCAGCCTCGCAAGAAGCTCCGCGATGCGGAATGGCTTGCCAAGGTAGTCGTCGGCGCCAGCATTGATGCCCTCGACGCGCTCCTCCCAGTTGCCGCGCGCCGTCAAGATAATGACCGGCATGTCGCGACCATTCGACCTCCACTTTTTGAGGATCGTGAGACCGTCGATCTTCGGCAGACCCAGATCAAGGACGACGGCTGCGAAGTCGTCATGCTCGCCAGCGAACAGGGTGGCTTCTCCATCGGATTCGTGGACGACGTTAAAACCGGCCTTGGTGAGCTGGGCGGTCACGTCACGGGCGATGAGCGGGTCGTCTTCGGCAAGCAACAGGCGCATCATTCGTTCTCGATTTCGACGATCCTGCCTGACGCGGCGTCCACTTCCACCTCGGTGACCTGACCGCCGTCCCTCAGGATCCGGAACTCGTAGATTATGCGATCGTGATGCCGATCGACACTGACATCGATCAATTCGCCTGGCAGCTTGGCGAGGACTTTCGACTTCAGTACGGCCAGAGGCAGGATCTTCCCCTCGTGGACCCGTTTAGGCAGGTCCTCGTACGAACTCAGGTCATCAGCTTCGGGGGAACGAGCAGGGATATCGTCGGCATGCGCGCTCCATACTGGTAGCGACGGCCACAGAAGGACAAGGCAGACGAACGCGAGCGTGCGGGGTGGGTACATCGTCGGAGAATATCCTATCGAAGGTGACAATGACCTGACAATCGCGATCAGGTCGCCGTCAGGTCGCGCCCCGTAGGTTCGGAGCCGACCAGATGAGCAAAACCGCTCCTGGGACGATGGAGAAAACCAATGAAGAAGATCATGTTCGCAACCCTCCTGCTCGCCACCGCGATCGGTGTTGCCCGCGCCGAAGAAGGTCAGAATTGCACGCAGGCTGCCAAGGACAAGTGGCTGAGCGAGGACGGCATCAAGGAAAAAGCCAAGGTCGCAGGCCTCGACGTGCGCCGGGTCAAAGTGGAGGGCACTTGCTACGAGGTCTACGCCGTCGATGCGAAGGGCAAAAAGGTCGAAACGCTGTTCAACCCGGAAACCGGCGCAGTGGTCGGCAACGAAAGCGAATGACCATGGACAGGATGAACATGGATGCGGCGGGCGCTTGCTCGCCGCCAAAGATCAGGGTCTGGGACCCGCTGGTGCGGATCTTCCACTGGGGTCTGGTGGGCCTGTTCGCCTTTTCCTATATGACCGGCGACGAGTGGAAGCAGGCGCATATTCGGTCGGGCTACGCCATCGTCGGCCTCCTGCTCATGCGAATCATCTGGGGCTTCGTTGGCAGTCACCACGCGCGCTTTTCCAGCTTCATCTACCATCCGGTCACGACCCTCGGCTTCGTGCGTGACAGCCTGGCCCTGCGCGCAAAGCGCTACATCGGCCACAATCCAGCCGGAGGCGCGATGGTGTTTGCGCTGCTCGTCGCGATCTCGGGCATTGCCGCAACCGGATACATGATGACGACGGACGCCTATTGGGGAGTGGAATGGGTGGAGGAGGCGCATGAGCTGCTGGTCAATGTCACGCTTGGCCTAGTCGGCCTTCACATCGCTGGCGTCCTCCTGGCAAGCATCGAGCACAGGGAAAACCTTATCCGAGCGATGGTAACCGGTAGGAAGCGAGCCGATTGTGCTGGATCGGCGTCGCGGCCGAGTAAGACCTGAAGCACTGGAGGGCAACTGGGTTAAGGATCTGATCTCGCCCTGGCGTCTACGAACGACCACCGGGCGCGCGATCATTCCTCGGTGACGCAGGTGGCTGGCGTCGCAGTCATTGCGCGGCGCGAAGGCGATCGGTCCGTCCTCGACGCCTCGCAGCATAGAATTGGTTTGATCCAGCGCAATGTTTGAAACCGGTGCGCATCGTATCCTCAAGGGCGTTCCAACTCGTGGAGGACAACTCAAAGAGGAGAGTCAGGATGTCCATGTTCAGACTGCCAACGATCACTATGCTGGCCTTGCTCGGTGCCCTCGGTTCCATGGGCAGCGCCTCCGCCCAGACGAAAAGCGCAGACCCGGCCCAGCCTGAGACTAAACCCGAGTCCGACGGATCGGAAATGATGCCAGGAATGATGGGCCGCAACATGACGCCATCTGGCATGTACCCAGGAATGCGCATGATGGGGCCAATGCGCGGCCATATGATGAAGATCATGTTTGCGATCGCCGATGGCGATGGAGATGGCGCAGTTTCTTTCGAAGAGTTGACCGCAATTCACAAACGCGTCTTCGACGCGGTCGACGCGAACAATGACGGCAAAGTCACACCTGAAGAAATGCAGGCGTTCATGCAAGAAATGTGATTGGACTCTGGGCATTTGCTGGAGGTCGCACGGGAGCCCAAAGGAGACCTCTCATGACCTATACGCTGGATAGAACCCTCCGGGCGACGAGCTTCGACGATGCGGTCGGCAGGACGAATTCCGCTCTCTCCAAGCACGGCTTCGGTGTTCTGACGGAGATCGATGTCAAGGCAACCATGAAAAAGAAGATCGACGCGGATATCGCCGACTACCTCATCCTCGGAGCTTGCAATCCGCGCATGGCGTTCGAGGCAATGAAACTGGAACCGAAGGTGGGGGCCATGCTCCCGTGCAATGTCATCCTGCGCGGGGTCGATGACGGCGATGTCATGGTGAGCGCCATCGATCCGGTCGCCTCCATGCAGGCGATCAACAACGAAGTGCTGAACAGTCTGGCAAGCAAGGTCCGCTCAATGCTCGCCGAGGTGGTGGCCGAAATCTGACGATTATGTGTTCCGGCCCCCGAGCCCTGGAGTCAAACTTGCGTCGGCTCCGCTTTCGTTGCGACCAGAACCGCAACATCCTAGAAATCACCGCGTCCCCAAGCTGCGCCTGCAGGAAGGGCGGAATCCTGGCACGTGGCGCCGCACCAAGGCCAGAGAAGCCGGAGCGCTGGCGATTGCGTTACATCAATGCCGAGTTGAGGCGAATGGAGAGAGATGATTACAATCGCGGCGCAGTCCGCGAGCGATGGAGCAGGACATGACGGTACAATATTTTCTCCCGCTGGCAACATATCCCCATTCAAGTTCCGGATTGATCATTTCGAACGCCGTAACGTTTGCCGGTTATTGCGGCGCGCATCTTCGCGCGTGCGCGCTGACAGTCGCGATTCCGCACATCCCCGACGCATGGTCGTCTTTGCTGCTCGATACTCCGAAGATGATCGAGCATGCCGAGACTTTGAGCCGTGAACGTGCCGCAACGCTGGTTTCAGCGGCAACGAACCTCGCAGCGGGCGCCGATGTTGAACTTTCTTGTCGAACGGTGAATACCGCCTTGCCCCTATTGCACGACACGGCAGTCACGGAAGCACGTTTTTTCGATCTCGCTATTCTCGAATGTATCGCGGAGGTTCCCGACACCCGTATTGTCGCCGAAGCGGTCATATTCGGATCCGGCCGGCCGGCCATCATCTTTCCCAACAAGACCCTTGCGGGCCCATTCGACCATCTGGTCATCGCCTGGGACGGAAGCCGAGCCGCCGCTCGGGCCGTGAACGATGCAAACCCGTTCATTCACAAGGCCAAGCGTGTCTCGGTCCTATCTCTGATGGGCGAAAAACCGCTGCCTGAGCCAATCGGAGCGCACCTTGCTGAAATCCTGGTTTCGAGTGGCGTCAATGCAAGCGCAACGGTCGCTCGGTTTAGTTCGTCATCGATCGGTCAGAGTATTCAGCATACGGCACTGGAACTGAGTGCTGACATGCTGGTCATGGGAGGATTTGGGCACTCTCGGTTGCGCGATTTCGTCCTGAGCGGAGCAACCGATGGCGTGTTGCACGAGCCTCTGCTGCCGGTGCTCATGTCACATTGACGAACTGTCTGCGCCACGCCTTACGACTGGTTCCGGCTGCTATCGAGCGGCCGGCCTTACCGTGTTCGAACGGCGTGGACGTTCATATCGATCAAGCCAGGCACTTCGCCCCAGCAATTCAGTGCTGGTGCGGCAGGTGCCCACCGCGCACTCACGGGTCAGAAAGAGAGCGCTCGACGCGCACGCTTCGAGAGTCGCCGGATGGCTTTACCAGCAGGACGCCGACGACCGTCCCGACCATGAGGACCAGGAGGACGAGGAGGAGCCTCGACATGACGGCGTCCGCGATGGCCCTGATAAGCATGACATAAAGTCTCCGAGGACGATTTCATCGTTTGAGGCGGCTCACCATGCGGAGGCCAGCGTTATCTTGTTCACGACGCCGGCGACGCCGCGGACGCTTTCCGCCGCCACCCTGGCCGCGGAGCGTTCCAGCTCCGTCTCGACCTCTCCCCTCAGGGCGACTACCCCGTCGGAGACTGTCGCGTTGACCATAGGGGGCGTTATTTCGAGCTCGGCTTCCAGGCGGCTACGAACGGCTGTCCCTAGGGCCTGGTCGCCGGAAGCGGTGCACTGCCGTGGAACATCGAGAAGCGCTCGCATCAAGTCGCGACGGCTGATCATTCCGGCGAGCCTGCCGTTTTCGACGACGGGCAGGTGTTTGATGTCGTGGGCCTGCAGGAGTTCGGCGAGCTGGCTCGCCGTGGCGGTCGGGGCGGCGCTGACGACGGGCGTCGACATCACGTCCTTGACGCGCCAGCTCCGGGCCTTCACATAATCCGCCAGTGCGTCTTCGCGGTCGCGCGTATGCGGTACCGTCCGTCTCGCCCAGGACGACGCTACCCGGCGCAGCAGGTCTCCCTCGGTGACAATGCCTGTGAGCCGCCCTTCGCCATCGACGACGGGCACCGCGCCGATCTTGCTGGCGTTGACGATTTCGACGGCTTCTCTAACGTTATGTCCCTCGTCGAGCGTCGTCACGGGGGTCGTCATGATGTCTCTAGCGAGCATCTCGCTGTCTCCTTGTTGATCGGACAATTACGGAGCCACCAAACGTTGAGCGCATTGACGTGGATCAAGCCGTACACGAGAGGCCGTCTTTCCCGCGACGGCGTCTCCGGAACCTCCAAGGTGCGGCATCAGGCTCGCCGGCGGGCGACAGTTGCTACCTAATTCCGGTCATCTGTCACCCTCGGAGGGAGCGTGCCCAGCGCCAATTCTGGATTTCCGGCATGTCCTCTCCACGCTCCCGCACGAACGCCCGGTGCTCGTTGAGCTTTGCATGCAGGGCTGCGATCACATTTGGCACCTTTTCTGCGAGATCGGGCACTCGCGCGATCGCCTCAAGAGCGAGATGATACCTGTCCAGCTCGTTCAATACGGTCATGTCGAACGGCGTCGTCGTCGTTCCCTCCTCCACGAACCCACGCACGTGGATGTTGCCGTGATTGGTGCGCCGGTACGTCAACCGGTGGATGAGGTAGGGATAGCCGTGGTAGGCGAAGATGACCGGCCTGTCCTTCGTGAAGATGCCATCGAACCGTGCATCGTCGAGGCCATGAGGATGCGCTTTCGGATCCTGCAGCGCGAGCAGATCGACGACGTTGACCGTCCTGATCTTGAGATCTGGTATCGCCTCGTGCAACAGCATCACGGCAGCGAGCGTCTCCATGGTCGGCACGTCTCCCGCACATGCCATCACGACGTCCGGCGCGCTCGTATCGTTCTCGAAGCTTGCCCAGTCCCAGACGCCCACGCCCTCCTCGCAGTGCTTGGCCGCCTCGTCGATCGAAAGATATTGAGACTCCGGCTGCTTGCCCGCAACGATCACGTTGACGCGGTCGTAGGTCTTCAGGCAGTGATCGCCGACCCACAGGAGGGTGTTGGCGTCCGGCGGCAGATAGATGCGGACGATGTCGGCCTTCTTGTTGGCGACCAGATCGACGAAGCCGGGGTCCTGATGCGAGAAGCCGTTGTGGTCCTGTCGCCAGACATGCGACGTCAGGAGGTAGTTGAGAGACGATATCGGCTCCCGCCAATCCAATCCTCGCGAAACCTTGAGCCACTTGGCATGCTGGTTGAACATCGAGTCGACGATGTGGATGAAGGCCTCGTAGCAGGAGAATAGGCCGTGCCGGCCGGTCAGGAGATATCCCTCCAGCCACCCCTGGCAGAGATGCTCGCTGAGAACCTCCACGACCCGTCCATCCCTGCCGAGATGGACGTCGTAGTCTTCAATTTCTTGCATCCAGACTCGGTCAGTCTGTTCGAACACCGCACCCAGCCGGTTCGATTCAGTCTCGTCCGGGCCAAAGATCCGGAAGTTTTTGGCCTCGGCATTGAGCCGCATTACATCCCGCAGATACCGTCCTAAAATCTCTGTCGACTGGACCTGGGCAGCACCACGAACGTCGATCGCGACCGCGTGGTCGCGAATGCTTGGTAGCTGCAGCTCCCTGCGCATCCGTCCACCGTTCGCGTAGGGCGTCGCTCCCATGCGCTTCTCACCAGTCGGCGCCAGGGCCCGCAACTCGTCCTTGAGCCGCCCGTCCGCTTCGAACAGGTCATCGGGATCATAGCTCCGCATCCAGTCTTCGAGGATTTTTCGGTGGCCGGCATCACCGCGGCAATTGGCGACAGGCACCTGGTGGGCGCGCCAGAACCCCTCCACCTTCTTGCCGTCGACCTCCTTCGGCCCGGTCCAGCCCTTGGGGCTGCGAAGCACGACCATAGGCCACCGCGGCACGCCGGCCGCGGGCGACCCGTTCCTCGCCGCCGCCTGCAAGGACTCGATGATGTCCAAATGCCCGGTCGAAGGCGGTCGCCATCTGCCGATGCATGTCCGCCGGCTCGTGGCCCTCGACGAAGATTGGCTCATAGCCAAATCCGACGAACAGGCTGCGGAGATCCTCGTCGCTTGTCCTCGAAAGGATCGTCGGATTGGCAATCTTGTAGCCGTTGAGATGCAGGATCGGCAGCACCGCGCCGTCGCGAGCAGGATTGAGAAATTTCGTCGAATGCCAGGCCGCCGCGAGTGGTCCTGTCTCCGCTTCGCCGTCGCCGACCACGCAGGCCACCACGAGGTCCGGGTTGTCGAACGCGGCGCCGAACGCGTGGACCAGCGCATATCCGAGTTCGCCGCCCTCGTGGATCGAACCGGGAGTTTCCGGGGCGACGTGGCTGGGAATGCCTCCCGGAAACGAAAACTGCCTGAACAGCTTGCGCATGCCGTCGGCATCCTGGGAGATGCCGGGATATACCTCGCTGTATGTCCCCTCGAGATAGGTGTTCGCGATCATTCCCGGCCCGCCATGGCCAGGCCCGCACACATAAAGGACGTCCAGGCCACGAGCCTTGATGACGCGGTTGAGATGGACGTAGATGAAGTTGAGGCCGGGCGTCGTTCCCCAATGTCCGAGAAGGCGGGGCTTGATATGTTCCGGCAGAAGCGGCTCGCGCAGAAGCGGGTTATCCATGAGGTAGATCTGGCCGACGGACAGATAGTTTGCGGCCCGCCAGTAGCGGTCGATGAGTTCGAGTTCGCGAGCAGCGAGCTGAAGGCTGCGATGTTCAGACATGTTCGATCCTCAAATGCTTGTGCCGGCTGATGACTTCCAACGCTTCTTCGGCGATGACCTGTTCCTCGTCCGTCGGAACGACGAGAGCGACGATTTCGCTTTCCCTTGAGCTGATCACAGTCGCATTCATCTTGTTCGCAGGCTCGCTCAACGAGAGACCGAGCCAACCCAGATGGTGGGCGACGCCATTGCGTATCTCCGGCTGGTTCTCGCCTACGCCGGCGGTGAAGACGATCGCGTCCACCCCGCCCAGAGAGACGGTTAGCCTTCCTATCTCGCCGGCGATCCTGAAGCAGAAGAGGTCTATGGCTTCCCTGGAAGCCGGATGAAAGTCCTCCAGCAGGACCCGGACGTCCCCGCTTTTCCCGGAGACGCCGTGCAGCCCGCAACGGTGGTAGAGGAAATCCTCGAGACCGTCTGCGTCGTGGAAATTGTTGCGCAGAAGGTGGACGACGGCGCCGGGATCGAGCGAGCCCGGCCGGGTCGACATCGGAACTCCGTCCAGCGGAGAGAAGCCCATGCTGGTGTCTATGCTGACGCCGTCGATCATCCCGCAAAGGCTTGCGCCGCTTCCAAGGTGCGCGCAGACGACCCGCCCGGCGGCGAGGTCGGGATCGTGTTTCCTGAGTTCGCGGGCGACGTACTTATAGGAAAGACCGTGGAAGCCGTATCTGCGGAGACCTGCATCGTGCAGCGCTCTTGGAATGGCGAGCCGTGCGGCAAGGCTGCTCTGCAAAAAATGGAATGCGGTGTCGAACGAAGCCGTCTGCGGTATGTCCGGATATGCGCTCCGCACTGCGTGGACGATCGCCAGCGCCGGAGGAAGGTGCACCGGCGCGAGATGCGTCAGATCTTCGATTTTGAGGACGACATCGGACTCCAGCAGAACGGGGCCATTGAAGGTCTGTCCTCCGTGGACGATGCGATGGCCGGCCACGACGGGGTCGAATCCTCCGCGGACGATGCAATCGACGACCTGCGAAACCAGCCGCGCATCGATCACTGTCCCGGACGGAAGATCGACAGTCTCATCCCCGTCAGAGAATCGGAAGGTGAATCTTGACTGGTCTCCAAGCGTGGCAACACCGCCTCCCAGCCGGCGCGCCAGACCGTCCTCCAGCCTGAAGACGCCGATCTTCAGACTGGAGGATCCAGCGTTGAAGGCGACGGCAACCTTATCCATGTCTCGAACTCCTGGGGCGTGCCGTTTCGGCAAACTTCGCAGCCTCCTCGGTGGCGGGCTCCCTGCCTGCCTCCTTTTTTGCCTCCTCGAAGAACTCGCATGCGTACTCGAGGACGCACGTCTCGTCTTCCGACGACAGACCGAACGACGCGCACTGCTCCTTCATTGCCCGCAGGACCTTCTTCTTTAACGCAGCGACCGCAAAGGCATTCTTCGAAGCGAGAACCTCCCTCAGGCAGGTTATAGCGACGACCTCCAGGACGGTAAGCTTGCCTTGCACCTCGCCCTGGGTCGGTATCGCGAAGCGTTCGCCGCCCCGCTTGCAGTCACGATCCATGATCAACATTGCCTTCTCTTCTCCCTTCGGCCGCCGAAACATCGTCCGGGTCCAGTGCGCGTCGAAGCCTGCGCAGCACGACCGCGCGACCCTTCTCGTCGGCGACGGATTTCAGACGATCGGACAGGTCCAGAACGAACCGCTGATAGTCGTTGTTCCAGTCGGGTCTGCCGGGCACGACCGGCTTGATACGTGCAGGCCTCGTGTCTTCGATGAGGCGTGCACCCGCAGGTGAAAGCTCGTAGGCGTCGTCCAGCGACGGGCAGACGACCTTTGCGGAAGCTTGCTGCGGGAGCCGAGCGGACATCGCTTCACGAGCGCTCTCCTCTCCATGGACAAGGAAGATCGTCTTCCGGATTGGTTCCCGCTCGGCAACCCACGCATCCAGTTCGCTTGCATCCGCATGTCCGCTGTAGGCGTCGAGCGTCGCCATCCTGGCGCAGACGTGAATCTCATCGCCCTGGATGCGGACGTCGGTCGCGCCCTCCTGCAGGATGCGGCCGAGCGTCCCCGCCGCCTGGAACCCCACGAACAGCACGGTGCACTCCTGCCGCCAGAGCCAGTTCTTCAGGCGGTGGCGGATCCGCCCCGCCTCGCACATTCCGCTTGCAGCGATGATGATGTGAAAGCCACGGACCAGATCGAGCGCCTTCGACTGCTCGGCCGTCTCGGTGAAGCGGACGTTTGGTGCGTTCAGAGCGCGAAGGAACGCCTTGCCGTGACCGAGGTCGGCCGCATGCTTCTTGAAGACCTCGGTCGCTCGCGACGCGAGCGGCGAGTCTATCATGATGGGGCACCGCGGCACCTCTCCTTCGTCCATGAGGGCGACAAGATCGGTCAGCACTTCCTGCGTCCTCTCGACGGCGAAGGAGGGAATGAGAAGAACCCCCCCGGGGCTGTTCGAACTCGCCACCACTTCACGCAGCCGATCCCGTCGATCCTCCAGGGCGTACTCTTCCCGTTCCCGGTCTCCGTACGTGCTTTCGCAGATGAGGTAGTCGACCCCGGAAGGCGCCCGAGGGAGATTTTCGAACAACTTGTTGCTCGCGCCGACGTCGCCGGAGAACAAAATTCTTGTCGCCCCGTCGGTGCCGGGCGCTTCGACTTCGATCGATGCGGAACCCATCAGGTGTCCAGCATTCCAGTAACGGAACCTGACGCCGCCGCCGGTCTCCCGCCACTCGCCATACTCAACCACGATGACCTGCGGCAGCATGCTGCGGGCGTCGTCGGCGGTATAGATGGGCTCCACCGTCTCTCGCGCCCTTCTGCGATTCCTTCGATTGAGCTGCCGGACCTCCGACTCCTGGATGTGACCTGAATCCTGGAGCATGATTGTGCAAAGGTCGATCGTTGCTCCCGTTGCAAAGATTGGCCCGCCATATCCCGCCTTCGCAAGCTTCGGAAGCAGCCCCGAGTGGTCGATGTGCGCGTGCGTGAGCAGCACGGCGTCGATCCGCGATGGTTCGAAGGGGAATGGCTTGTAGTTGAGCTCCTTCTCCGACTTCGAGCCCTGGAACATTCCGCAGTCGATCAAAATGCGTGTGCCACCGGCTTCCAAAAGGAAACATGATCCGGTCACCGAGCCCGCAGCGCCATGGAAGTGAAGGATCGGATTGGCCATGACAACTCCTATGTGTTGTCAGGGACTTTAAGGCACCTCGGACGGCCGCACGTTGACGAAGGTCAAAGACATCATCGGCGTTCGCCCGACACTCGGTCGATTGGGAAGATGCAGGTCGTCGACGGTTCAATTGACCGAGCGCAACGCCGGAAATTTTGGACGGCGCATCATACTCCGCGAGGCCAACGGGCTTCGGAACCCAACAGGAGGTAGAAATGACGGATCTAGGACTTCAACAGGACATACTCGACGAGCTGGCGTTCGAACCCAGCATCGATGCCGCCCATATCGGCGTCTCGGTGGAAGATGGTATTGCGACCCTCTCCGGTCACGTCTCGACCTATGCCGAAAAGCTGACGGCGGAGGACGTTGCAGCGCGGGTGAAGGGCGTCCGGGCCGTAGCCGTGGACATCGAAGTGCGGTGCGTAGGTCACAAGCAGCATGCGGACAACCAGATCGCATCGCGGGCAATCGACATCATTGCCTGGACCACGGCGCTTCCGGAGGGACCGGTTCATGTAAAGGTGGAGGGCGGCTGGGTGACGTTGTCGGGCGAAGTGCGCTGGCAGTTCCAGAAAGCTGCTGCCGAGCATGCCGTCAGGAAGCTCGGTGGCGTGGTCGGCGTCCTCAATCTGCTCACGATAAGACCGTGCCCGACGGTGCCGGACGTCCGCCGTCGGATTGAAGAAGCGCTGAAACGGAGCGCCGAACTCGACGCCGGCGGAATCTCGGTGAAGGTTCAGGACGACAAGGTCGTTCTCGAAGGCGGCGTGCGCGCCTGGCACGAGCGCGGCGTCGCCGAACGGACGGCCTGGTCTGTACCAGGCGTGGCCACCGTCGAGAATCACATCCGCATCAACTGAAAAGAGGGAGGGATCGCCCCCTCCCTCTCTCCCTGCCCACCGTACGCCGCCCCTCGGCGTAGCGCAGGGTTGGCCGTCAAGCCGCCTTGACCGTGATCTTCTTGTCATTCTTCTGACGGTCCGGCGTCTTCGGTAGCGAGACCTTGAGAACGCCGTTCGAGAAATTCGCCTCGATCTTCTCGATGTCCACGCCGCGCGGCACCTCCAGGCTTCGATGGAACGATCCATAGCGCCGTTCGGAAAGGTAATAGTCCTTTTCCTTCTCCTCCTTGGCCTCGTTCTTCTCGCCCTTGATGGTGAGAATCCCGTCGGCGAGCGTGACCTCAAGATCCTTAGCGTCTACGCCGGGAAGCTCGGCCGACAGCTCGAAGGCGTTGTCGGATTCAACGAGATCGACGGCGAGCATGCCGCGCGAGAAAGCGGCCGGCATCCTGCTGAAGGCCCGGTCAAAAATCGAGGGGCTCCCGAAGTCGCTGAACACGCGGTCGATCTCGGACCGGAGGCTGTCGAGAGGCCACCAGCGGTCGACTGGCGCCGCCGGCCTTGCTTCTGACTTTGCGGTAAGTTTCGGTGCAGAGTCTGCCATAGTCATTCTCCTTTTCTCAAGAATGCCGTCGTTCACAGGCGGCGACGTGCACATGAAACAGTTCATTGCATTCTCGGTCTTTGATCACCGTCAAATCACCTGCCTTTTGTCATTCGAGTTTCCCCGGAGTGAAGATTGACCTAGGACAAGGCCCCGACCGCCGGACCATGCCAACATTTCTCTCGATCAAGGAGGGAAACCAGCCATGACGTCGGGCTATTACGTCCGCCTGCTGGATATGAACGATGCGCTGCAGGCATACAGCCTGATCCAGGTGGCGGCTCCGTGCTTTTCGGCCGAAAATTGGGCGCAAGTGGTGACAAGCGCTGATCGTTGGACGCTCGTCTCGCTAGAGGATCCGGCAGGTTATGTGCGTGGGCTGGCAGTCTATCGGATCGGCGCGCATCCGATCGCCGGGCGATTGATGGACATTCCGATCTTCGTGGCAGCAAGCGTCATCGACGAAGTCACCATCGCGGACGTCCTGTTCACTTCGTTGAAGACGCGATCGGCGGGATGCAGTTTCATGCGGTTTTGGGGGCGGTTTCCAAGCGATTTCGCGGAGATGGAAAACGTCGACAGATTTCTCCGGTGGGACCACGGCCTGATGGTCAGGGTTGACCAGAAGCCGTCTCCGGCCTTGCTGTAAAGAGATATCCGACGCCACGAATAGATTTGATCAGGCTTGGATTGGCCGGATCAACCTCTATCTTGCGCCGCAGCCTGACGATCAGTGCGTCGATGGTGCGGTCGAAGCCGTCGCGGCCACGTTTATGCGTCAGATCCATCAGCATGTCGCGCGTCATGACGCGTCCGGCATGGGTGGCGAACACGTGCAGCATGTCAAACTCGCCCGTCGACATTGCCACTTCGTCTCCGGCCGGGTTGATCACCGCCCGTCGATCCACATCGAGCCGCCACCCCGCGAAGCGCAGCACGTCAGCTTCCGCAGGTGCGACTTCGTTGGGAACGGTGCGCCTTCGGAGGACCGTCCTCACGCGCGCGAGCACCTCCCGGAGATGAAATGACTTGCCAATATAATCGTCCGCGCCGACCTCCAGACCGACGACGCGGTCCATGACATCGTCACGACCGGACAGCATGATGATGGGAACGTCCGAAGCCGAACGGATCTCCCTTGCAAGCTGGAGCCCGTCGCAGTCTCCCGGCAGGACGAGGTCGAGCAGGACGGCGTCGAATTTGGCCCCCGCCATCCTGGCACGCATCTGCGAGCTGCCGCCTGCCACGTCGACGTCGAATCCTTCCTCGCCGAGATACTGCGCGAGCATTCTTTGGATCCGGACATCGTCGTCCACGACAAGTATGCGGGTTCGCCTGACAGGTCCGCTCGTCATCCCAGGATTCTCGAGTTGTTACGGATTGTTACACAATCGCATCAATTCTTACGCTCCTCGCATCCCGGTGTCATCAGACTTCGGTCAAATCCACGCCAGACAACGGCGGAGGGAGCCACGACATGCCTGCGGTATCGAATATTCACTCACTTGAACGGCCACTAACGCAAGGAATGATCGACTTCGCGCCGCTGTTCATGGGCCAGACCATAGAGAAAGCCCAGGCGGGAACCACGATCTTCTTCGAGGGTGACGCCGCCCGCCATGTGTTTCGCATCGTGCGCGGGAACGTGCGCATATGCCGGTTCCTTTCGGACGGCCGCCGCCTCATCATCGGTTTTCTTGGCGCGGGCGATCTGGTCGGCCTGTCTTTTCACAACAGATACATGTTTGCAGGCGAGGCGATCGACGACGTGGCCTTCACCCGGATGAACAAGCGGACGCTGGAAGAGGAGCTGCAACTGGTGCCTGAATTCCGGCTTCAGCTTCTGTCGCAACTACGCGACGAGATTTCTGCAGCGCAGGACCACATGCTCCTGCTGTCGCACAAGAACGCCGAGCAGCGAGTCTGCACCTTCCTGCTGCAGCGGCTTGAACGGAACGAGGGACGGGATGGCCGGACGATCAGTCTGCCGATGGTCCGCGCCGACATCGCCGACCATCTGGGCATGACGATCGAGACCGTGTCGAGGACGCTCACCAAACTTGTCGCCAAAGGCATCCTATTGCCTGCTGACAAGCATCAGTTCAAGGTGACCAGCCGGTCGGCGTTGGCTCGCACCGCCGACGAAGACCCGGACGATGACTTCGAAGAATACTCTGGAGCACGCTATGCTGGAACACGCTACCAGTGAAACCGACCTGGACCGGATCGTGCGCATGTTCGACGTGGCCAACCTGATCGTCCACGGCTTCGACGGCATTATCCAGCGCTGGACCGCGGGCTGCGAGCAGCTCTACGGATGGTCCGCCGAGGCGGCCGTGGGAAAGGTGGTCCACGAACTCCTGGATACGCGATTTCCGGTCGACTTGGACGAGCTTCGGGCCCATGTGCGTAGCAAGGGCTTCTGGAGCGGTCTGGTGGATCATCGACGGAAGGACGGCGTCAGACTGGCGATCGCAACGCGGTGGACTGTTCTCGAACTTGGCGATCCCGACACGCTCATCGTGCAGTCCAATAACGACGTGACGCTTATGCAGCAGGTCGGAGACGAGCTGCGGGAGCGGCAGGCTCACCTCCAGTCCATTCTTGATACGGTGCCAGACGCAATGGTCGTCATAGACGACAGAGGTATCATTGCCTCGTTCAGCGCTGCGGCAGAGAAACTCTTCGGCTACTCCGCGCACGAGGCCATCGGGCGAAACGTCTCCATGCTGATGCCCTCTCCCGACCGGGAGGCACATGACGGATACGTGGATTCATACATTCGGACCGGGCGCCGACGGATCATCGGCTACGGGCGCGTGGTCGTCGGTCTCAGGAAGAACGGGACCACCTTTCCAATGGAGCTCTCCGTCGGCGAGGCGGTCACGGGCGGCAAACGGATTTTCACAGGCTTCGTCAGGGATCTGACCAGCCGTCACCGCATCGAGGCCGAGCTGCGGCAGTCCCAGAAGATGGAGGCGGTCGGCCAGTTGACGGGAGGGCTCGCCCACGACTTCAACAATCTGCTGGCGGTCATCAGCGGTAATCTCGAGATGCTGGAGGCCAGTCTTGTCGAACCGGGGCAGTTGTCTCTGCTGCGGGAGGCGCAGTCCGCGGCCGACGACGGCGCCAGGCTTACCTCCCAGCTTCTCGCGTTCGGAAGGCGGCAGGCTCTCGCACCCAAGGAGTTGGACGTCGGCGCCCTGCTTGGAGAGTTTTCGGACCTCGTCCAGCGAACGCTCGGTGACTCCGTCGAACTCCGGACGGTCATTCCCGGACGGCGGTTGACCGCAATGGCAGACAAGGCGCAGCTCCAGAGTGCGCTTCTCAATCTTTCGATCAATGCCAGAGACGCGATGCCTGCCGGAGGCCGTTTGACGATCGAGATATCCGGGGTAGAGATCGATTCCGATTACGCCGGGATGTATCCGGCAATCCGACCCGGCAGATACGTCCTCATTTCGGTTACCGACACAGGGACTGGAATGACAAGCGAGGTTAGGGAGAGAGCATTCGAGCCGTTCTTCACAACAAAGCCGACGGGTTCGGGAACGGGACTCGGGCTAAGCATGGTCTACGGTTTCGCAAAGCAATCCGCAGGACACCTGCAGCTCTACAGCGAACCTGGCGAGGGGACCACGGTGCGCCTCTTCCTTCCACGCGCCGATGGCGGGAAGGATTCCCATCCGGAAGAAGGGCAGACCGAGCACACCCGGTCTCAGGGAACTGAAACCATTCTGGTCGTCGAAGACGACGCGAGAGTTCGCAGAGTGGCGGTCAGCCGTCTGCAGACGCTCGGCTACACTGTGATCGAAGCCACGAACGGAATCGACGCATTGAAGGAATTGGAGGCGGCGCACGACGTAGCGCTCCTGTTCACCGATGTGGCCATGCCTGGAATGAACGGCGACGAACTGGCCCGCAAGGTTCGCGAGCGCTGGCCGCAGGTGAAAATTCTCCTCACGTCCGGCTTCTCGGAGCCCCATGCTGCAGAAAAGGAGATCGAAGCAGGCGCCGGCTGGCTAAAGAAGCCGTACACGGCGTCGGAGATGTCGACGCATCTCAGGCTGTTGCTCGACACGAGGCATGATGGCGGTTCTGCTTGACGGCGGACCTTTGATCTTGGGATTGGTGACGTATGCGAGGCGGTCGCAGCGGCGCTCTCGCTGCCGGGTGGGCGGAGCGGCTAACTCCAGCCGCTCCCAACATTCGATCACCCGACCGTCAGCCGGTCATCGAGAATGCTGATTCCCGGTGCAGACCACGCGGCACGCTCCGCCGCCTGCCGTTCCGACCAGGTCTTCACGTTGCCGGAGAGGATAACCTTTCCGCCTTTGACATCGATCTTGATTGCATCGGCCTCCAGAGCGGCGTCTCGTTGGAATGCGTCTTCGATGCGCTTCTTGACGTCCACCGCCGTGATGCGCGGTTTCAACTCGATCAGGTTCGACACGCCGACCACGCCGGCGAGATCACGCACTGCGTCGTAGGCTGCGTTCTTTTGATATTGCCACTCGACCTGACCTCTCAGGGTGATCCACCCCGTTAGGACCCGCACCTGCACCGAATCCTTCGGCACGGAGACGTTCCAGTCGAGCATCTTGACAGCCCGCCGGGCGATGTCGTCGTCGTCTGTTGCCTTCGGACCGAAAATCTGGACCTCGATGTCGGCAGCTATTCCGCGTACGCCCTTGACGCGACTTGCTACCCGCTCTGCGGCTTCCTTCTCCGCGTAGGTGCGCACGTGACCGGTCAGGGTCACGATCCCGCTGTGGACCGCAACGCCGATACCAGCCGCGTCGATGCTGGGCTCGAATTCCATTTCATCGAGAATGTTCTGTCTGAGACGAATGTCGTCCATGACAACCTCCTTCAGGTTTACGACATGTCGATCGTGCCAGTGCCGCAGAACTTCGTCGTTGATCTTCATCAAGCACGAGAGCGACTTTGTGATCGCATCGGGCCGAACACCGCCTCCGCGGTCGCTACCGGGTTTGCACGTCGGCGGCAACGAAGAGAGGCCGTTCCTTGCGACCGTGACGAGCGCGCGGGAATGCTCCCTAATGAGAATTGCGAGCAGTTGGCCGACGTCCGTCGTCGGAAAAGCTTCCGTGTTGCCGGATGATCCGGATTGATCCTCAGCTACGGAACGAGCACGGCGGCGCCTGTAACACGGCCTGCGCGCAGGTCGTCGAGGGCGCCGTTCGCATTCTCGAGAGCGTAAACGCTGGTGACGCATCGTACTCCGGCCGCCTTGGCGATCGAGAAGAATTCGGCTCCGTCGTTTCGGGTCAGGTTCGCCACCGAGACCACTCGCCGCTCGCCCCAGAGCAGACGGTAGGGCATGCTTGGGATGTCGGACATGTGGATGCCGCCGCAGACCACCGTTCCGCCCTTCCGCACCACCTCGAGCGCCATCGGCACGAGCTCGCCGGCCGGCGCGAAGATGATAGCCGCGTCGAGTTGGACCGGAGGAGTATCGCCCGAATATCCGGCCCAGACGGCGCCAAGATCTAGCGCAAACTTGCGTCCGGCCTCGTCTCCGGGACGCACGAATGCATAGACGCTCTGACCTCGATGTTTGCACACCTGCACCAGGATGTGGGCGGCCGCGCCGAACCCGTAGATGCCGATCGTCCTCCCCTCGCCCGCCATTTTCAGTGATCGCCACCCGATGAGGCCCGCGCAGAGGAGAGGCGCGGTTGCCACCGGGTCCGCATCGTCAGGCAGCTCGAACGTGTAGCCCGCCTCGACGATCGCATGCGTCGCGAAGCCGCCGTCGATCGTGTAGCCGGTGAAGCCGGGTTCGTCGCAAAGATTCTCGCGACCCTCGCAGCAGTATGCGCAGTGACCACAGGTGTGGCCCAGCCATGGTACCCCGACTTTTCGACCGACGAGTCGGCCAGCAACGCCCTCCCCTGTTGCGATCACGGTCCCAACAATCTCATGGCCTGGAACGAGAGGAAGCTTTGGCTTGGAGAGGTCTCCGTCGCAGACATGAAGGTCCGTGCGGCAGACGCCGCAGGCTTCGACCTTGACGACCATCTGGCCGTGCGGCGCTGGCGGATCCGGCAGCTCCATGAGACGGAGCGGCCGCCCCACCTTTTCGAGTACCATCGCCCTCACGTTTCCCTCCATCGGCATGTACCACCGGCGCTAGTCGTATCGCCACCCTCCCGACTTCGACTTGATCCCGGTCAAGCATCCGGATTGATGCTCGTCAAAGACGGAATGCCGAGGGCCCAATAGGCTCCGGAAAGAGCGCCACGACCTCATCGAAAGGAGATGGACATGCGCGAACAAGAAGCAACCTGTAAGACACCAACGGGTGCCGCAACAACGATTGGGCACGTCGAACGGACGTCCGCAGACCTTGTTCTCGAACGTCGGGACGAGGATCGCTGGGAGGTGACGGCGGTGACGCCGCGAGGCCAGGCATGGGCAAGAGACCATTTCTGTTGCGCGCTCCGGCAATCCTTCACTGGCTCCATGTGTCTCGACATCATGAGCGCCGACCGGCTTCTCAAGGAAGCGCATGGCGATGGACTGACCACCGAGTTCGTCAGCCTGTCTGGAAAGGACATATACTGACATGTTCGCCACAGTCGTCTGCGCCATCGGCCGAGGTTCCCGGCAACGCATGCTCCAGCTCGTCGAAACGGCGCGCGCGCAGCTCGCCCCCAACGGAAGCCTCCACCTCGTTCACGCGGTAGAGGGCCTGCCCTCGTCGGCCTCGCCGGACGATTGGGCTGTCGAGGTGATAGCCGCCGCCGAGACCAGACTTGCGGAAGCCCTGCGGTCGATCGGCACTCCTGCTTCTATACACGTCCGCGCTGGCAACCCGTCTCAGGTCATCGTCGCCACAGCGAAGGAGATCGCCGCGGATCTCGTCGTGATCGCCTCTCACCGGGACGACGTGCTCGACCGGGTCTTCGGCTCGGTCGTGGACCATGTCGTGCAGCGCGCACCATGTTCCGTGCTCGTCCTGCGAACGACCAGGTGAGCGCCGCACGCTTCACAAGACCGTCTTCGCCTCAGTCTCCCTGACCTGGCCGGCGGCGACGTCACGATAAAGTTCGGCCGAGTGCGACAATAGTCGTGACCCTGTCTCAAAGAGTTGCGCCACCTCCATAGGATATTCCTCGAGTTCGCTCTCGACGAAATCCGAAAGAACCTCGACTACATCCCCGTGGTCGACACTGCAGGCGAGCCGCGCCAGGAATTCAGAGCATCGGAGCCCTCGTCGAGCAGCCGACGCCGTCAAATCCGTGGTTACCCTGGCCGACGCGGCGAAGATCTCGTCTTGAATCAGGAACCCCGTGCGAACGATGGGTGCGAGGTTGGAGGTGAATATGGCGCTCGGAGAAAGGCTGGAGAAATATGGCATGTGGTGCTCCGTTTGGGGGATTTGGTTTAAGCTCGAGCATCGACGGTCATTCCGCCTTGACCGCTCTCCGCCCCGACACGGCCGTCACGACAATGCCGTAGAAGACATGCGGTGAGCCTTCGAGTATGGGGGACTCGTGGGGCTTCATCGCGCCGATCTCCCACCAGTCCGAATTCTTTTGGAGAAGCGACCATGCATGGAGCCTTTCGCTTCCACGCGAGTCGCTGTCCGGAAACTCCTCGAACCTGCCTTCGACGACGACGCTCGTCCACCCGCCGGCGCTCGAACGGTGCTCGACGTGAAGGCAGACCTTGTCGTTCCCCCGCATCCAGTCGAGCTTCTTGCCTGGCATGGTGAAGCTATAGGCGACGCCGCTGGAAAAGGCGAAGTAGATTGCCGCCACGTAAGGCTGGCCATCCTTGCAGCATGCGAGATGTCCGAAGCGCTCGTTCTCAAGGATCCGATAACACTCACCTGGGTGGATCTCCGTCAGCTCGATCGTTATGACCGTGTTCTCCAGCTTTAGTGAAGCACGATGATAAGAGCTTCGTTGCGCCGGCGCCTTGACGAAGCGCAATGCAGACTCTCTCCGCGGCACGCATCATGACGGGTGTTTAACCTCAGGAGGCCACCATGAAGCCGCAGTTCCATCTCCCATTGTCGACCTATCCCGACGCGAGTTCCTTCACCATTATCGACAACGCCTTCGATCTGGCTCGGCAGAATGACGCGCATCTCGTCGCCAGCATCCCGCAAGTCCGGATTCCCCAGGTCCATCAACCCTTTCCCACAGTTATCGATGTCGACACGTGGCGGGGGCAAGCAGAGCGATATAGCCGGGACAGCGGGATTTCGCTGCGGGAACATATCACCCACGCTGTTGCCGAGACTGACGTCCAAGTGCGAATCCATGGATTCGAGGCCACGGAGCCGTTCGTGTTTGAACGCTTTTCCGAAATCACCAGGTGCCACGACGTGTCCATCGTCGAGGCCTCGGAGCTCTCCCGCCAGCTTTCCGAGACGCTGCTGTTCGGAAGCGGCCGTCCACTCGTCCTATTTCCCCCGACGAGCGTCTACTCTCGTGTAGATACGATCGCCGTTGCCTGGGACGGCAGCGCCACCGCTGCACGTGCCCTATCCTGCGCCCGCATTTTCATCGAGCGCGCGACCAAGGTGCAGGTCATCTCGATCACCGACGACAAGGAGATCGACGAGGCGAACCGCGCGCTGCTGATTTCGTCCTTGAAGCACTCGGGTTTCGACGTGGAAGACGTGTCCATCCAGGCAGCCGGAGAGACCGCCACCGCCGCCATCCAATCGGCCGCGCTTGAACGTAAGGCTGATCTTCTGGTCGCGGGCGGATTCGGCCATTCCCGGCTTCGTGAATTCATCCTCGGCGGCGTTACTCGGGAACTGCTGGCCAAGGCCGAGCTGCCGGTGCTTCTCGCCCATTAGAGAGCGCGAAGAGCGTTGAGGATGACTGCCACGTCGATGGCCTCCTGCAGCAATGCGCCGCTGACCGGCGGAAGGTAGCCCGCTCCCGCAAACCCCATTGCGAGGAGCGAGAGACCTATGCCCGCATAGATGCTCTGGAGCGCGATCTTGCGTGAACGACGCGCGATGCCGATCGCCTTCGTTATCCTGGTGAGGTCGTCCCGGACGAGAACGATATCCGCAGCCTCAGCGGCGGCAGCAAGGTTCTCGACGCCGACAGCAATTCCGACGTCGGCCGCCGCCAGCGCTGGCGCGTCGTTCACTCCGTCGCCGACCATCAGGACCCTCCCGTTGACGCGCTCCTTCTCGATGACTTCGACTTTGTCGGAGGGATCGAGCCTCGCCGCGACGTCGTCCAAGCCCAGCGAGCGAGCTATGGCTGTCGCGATTGGCAATTCGTCACCGGAAGCCAGGACTACCCGAGAGATCCCTGATGCCCTAAGCTCGGTGACGAGTTGGACAGCGTCCTTGCGAAGCCGGTCTTCGAGCGTTATCGTGCCAGCCGGCGAGTCGTCAAAGAGAACCCTTACACGCATCGCGGTGCTTGGACCGTTAGGCCCTGACGGCGTAGCCTCTCCGAAATACGTGTCTCCTCCGACTCCGACACGCACGCCATCGACAATTCCGCAAATTCCGGATCCGGCGGTCTCAGTCACCTCCGATGGTCGGCTCAGGACCAAGCCGCGTCTGCGCGCCTCGTCCACCAGCGCACGTCCGACCACATGGCTCGACGCCTGGTCCAGCGAGGCGGCGAGCCGCAGGATCCTGTCGGGATGCTCCGGACCATCGATGTGACCGACTGCCGGCTCTCCCGCAGTGAGTGTCCCCGTCTTGTCGAACACCGCTACGGTGGCTTGGGCGAGAGCCTCGAGAGGCCCCGCTCCCTTTACCAGAACACCCTCCGTGGCGGCTTTTGAAGTGCCGGCTGCAAGTGCGACGGGTACGGCAAGGATCAGCGGACAGGGTGTGGCGACGACCAGCACGGCCACGATCCGTGACATGTCTCCGGACATGAATGCTGAGACTCCGGCCACCGCGATCGTTGCGAACAGGAACCAGACCGAGAACCGGTCGGCCAGGCGCATCAGCTTCGCCTTGGAGCGCCTCGATGCTTCCACGAGCCTGACTATCCCGGCATAGGTGCTATCCTCGGCGCGATTTAGAACGCGGATTTCGATAGCGTCACCCTCGTTCGTGGCGCCGCTTGAAATGTTGCCTCCCCTGGCGATGCGCACCGGGAAAGGTTCTCCGGTCAGCACCGCCTGGTCGATCGTCGCGGATTCGCCGACGAGCGTCCCGTCGGCCGGTACAAGGTCGCCCTTGCGTATCAGAACCACATCGCCGACCGCGATCCTCTCGATCGGAATTTCTTCGAAACCGGTTGCGGCAAGCCGCATGGCCGTGCGCGGAACCTGCGCCAGCAATGCCGACATGCCCTCGTCGGCGCGACGATGTGCGTATGCTTCCAGAAATTGACCGCCGGAATACATGAGGCCGACGATCGCTCCGGCAAGATATTCGCCGAACCATAAAGCGGACGCCATGGCTAGGGCAGCGATCAGGTCCAGACCGTATTCGTCCTTCCGCAGCTTCTTGGCAATCTCAAGACAAAGAGACAGCAGGATTAGGCTGGTGCAGCCTAACAGGATTAACCGATATCCAAGGCCGTGACCCGCGAGATAGAAGGCGAGTGCGGCCGCAAGCGCAACGAGCGACAACATTACCAGAAGGCCCGAGCGGGAGCCCGCCTTCCTCAGTCGCGACATCCTGCCCTGAGGCAACGTCCACCCGCCAGCCCACCAAGCCGCCGCCGTAGCCATCAATCACCCTCCCACAAATTCAAAAATCAGAACGATTTTGCGCAGTCGATGCAGAACGGCGTATAGGGAACCGCAGTCAGCCGTTCCTTGCCGATCGGCTGATGGCATTTGGCGCATTGCCCATATTTGCCGTCGTTCAGCCTTCCGATAGCCGCGTCGATGGCCGCGATCTGGTCGCGCCCCTCGGCTTGCATCTCGCGGAGAACCTCATCGTTCTCAACCTGGGTCGCGCGCTCCTCGCTGTCCTTCTCGAGCGCCACACAGAGATCCGCATCGATCGCTTCGAGGCGGCGGACGAGGTCGTCCTTCATCGTCTGCAACACGGTCTGTACCGAGCTCTTATTCATTTCATTGCCTTTCAATCTTGCCGGATCAGCGCAGGTTCGCACGCGCCGCCGCCGGAACACCGATCCAAGCACCGCGCCTTTGAAACGATGTGGCCGCATATGCCGCGGCCCACAAATCGTCTTCAGCATATCTCAGTCCGATTGAAGCTCCTTGATCCCGGTCAATGCCCCGTGCGCTGGCGCACATAGGCTGTCTCGCGAGCTATCAATGAAATCGCTGCGACAAGCCCGGAGTCCATGATGAATCTCACGGCGCAGACACCCGCCCCTAAAACGCTCAAGGCGAACGGACTAACGAGCATCGAGGCCCAGCAACGCCTTGCCGAGTTCGGGCCAAACACGCTGCCCGAGCCTGCCCCCCCATCCCCGCTGAAGGTCTTCCTCGTCCAATTTCGCAACCCGATCATCTATATCCTTTTGCTGGCATCGGCGCTCTCCTTTGCGACCGGCAGGATCGAAGACGCCCTGTTCATTCTCGTCGTACTTCTGATCAATGCCTCCATAGGCACCTACCAGGAATATTCCGCGGATCGGGCGGCCGCCGCCCTTCGGAAGCTTGAGCAGCCGTTGGCTAAGGTCATCCGGGACGGCGTGGCTTGCCGGATCGAGGCCGAGCGCCTTGTCGTGGGCGATCTCGTTCTTCTGGAATCCGGTGACAGAATCCCTGCCGATCTGACGCTTGTCGATGCGAGCGACCTCCGATGTGACGAGTCGCTCCTGACCGGAGAGTCGATGCCGGTCTCCAAAGGGCAAGCAGTCGAAGGCTCGAAGGATGAAACAGGCAGTTCCCTGCTGCTGCTCGCGGGCGCTCTGGTGACGCGCGGGCGAGCCAAAGGCCTCGTGACCGCTACGGGTACCGCGACAATGCTTGGCAGCATCGCCGTTGAGCTGGGAAGAGCCAGTTCGTCGCAGCCCCCGCTCGTTGCGCGCCTGGCGAAGTTCACGAACGCGCTCGCGGTTTTCGTAGGACTGGCAGCATTGGTGCTGGTCCTCGCGGGCTTCATGCGGGGCCTTCCTCTGCACGATCTTGTCATGATGTCCGTAGGTCTGGCGGTGAGCGCTGTCCCTGAAGGGCTTCCGATTGCGATCTCCGTCGCGCTTGCCGTCAGCATGCGGCGGATGGCCGCCCGCAACGTCATCGTCCGAAGCATGCCGGCCGTCGAAGCCCTGGGTTCGACCACGATGATCGCCACGGACAAGACCGGGACCTTGACCAGCAACGTCCAGACGGTGACTGAAATTCGCCTGCCGGACGGAACGGACATCGTCCTGGACGCCCATGCCGATCTTGACAGGTGTGAGATCAGGGCGAGCGGCCTGGACGGCAATCTTGTCCGCGAGAGGGCGCGCAAGCTGCTGCGCGCTGCACTGCTCGCAAACGAAGGAAGCCTGATTCGCCGGGACGATCTGTGGGTCGCTGCCGGCGACACGGTCGACGTGGCGCTCCTCGCAGCGGGGCGAAAGGCGGGGCTGGCACAGGGAGAGCTGAACGACCGATACCCACTGGCCGCAAGGATCGCCTACGAGCCCGAGCACAAATACGCCGCGTCCTTCCACCACGGCGGGGATCGAATCCATGTCTTCGTCAAGGGGGCGTCGGAGGTGCTCATAGAAATGGCTGATCGGATGGACTCAGCAGGAGACCTCGTCGAAATCGACCGCCCTTCACTTTTGGCGCAGAAGGAAGAGATGGCCGCTCGCGGCCTCAGGGTGCTTGCGTTCGCCGAAGGGGAAGTCGGCGTACAGCTCGCCGGGAGCCTCGGGCACGGTCACCTTGTCGATCTCGTGTTCCTGGGGCTGGCCGGACTACAGGACCCAGTTCGACCCGAGGTGCCGAACGCCATGAAAGACTGCCGCGCGGCGGGCGTGGAGGTCGTGATGGTGACCGGGGACGATCCGCGGACCGCTGCCGCGATTGCCAGAGATGCTGGCTTGAGCTTTGACGCCCGCCAGATCGTTTCGGGCCACGACATCGACGAAGCTGCACGAGCGGGCGACGGGCGGCTGGACGAAATTACCAGAGAGGCTCGCATCTACGCCCGCGTGCAACCGGCGCAGAAATCGGCGATCGTCGGCTCCCTGATCCGGAACGGCCATATCGTCGCCGTGACAGGAGACGGTGTGAACGACGGTCCGGCGTTGAAGAGGGCGCATGTCGGCGTCGCAATGGGGCTCAGGGGAACCGAGGTCGCAAAGGAGAGCGCCGATCTCGTCATCACCGACGACAACTTCGCATCCATCGTCGCCGGGATCGGAGAAGGCCGGGCGGCCTATCGCAACATCCGCAAGGTGGTGTTGATGTCAGTCGCAACGGGCGCCGCGGAGGTTCTGCTCTTCATGCTCGCGCTGCCATTCGGACTGCCCATGCCACTCCTCGCTGTTCAGCTCCTATGGCTCAATCTCGTGACAAACGGCATACAGGACGTCGCCCTTGCGGGCGGAAGGCCGGAAGGAGATGAACTGGCGGGCCCGCCGCGTTCTCCGCTCGAGCCTGTCCTCGACCGCGTGATGATCCGGCGCGTCGTCCAATCGACGGTCGTCATCGGCGGAGCAGCGTTCCTGGCTTTCCAGTGGATGCTTTCGCACGGGTATGGGGTTCCCGAAGCCCGCAACATGACGCTTCTCATCTTCGTGATGTTCGAGAACGTCCAGACCCTGGCAAGCTCCTCCGAAAGACGATCGATATTTTCGGCCGACATTCTTCGGAACCGGTTCCTGCTCCTCAGCGTGGTGACCGCCCAGACTATCCATATCTCGGCGATGTACGTACCATGGCTCAGCACAACGCTTGGCCTTTCGCCCATCACGCCTCTTGAGTGGGGTCTGAGCATGCTGGTGGCGAGCTCACTCGTACTCGTGACCGAGGTCGACAAGTTCGTATGCCGGCGATGGCGCGCTCATTCATCCCGCGGCGCTTGACGAAGATCAAAGACGTCGTCGCAAGTGCGGGTATCATTCCGATATTGAGCAAGAGAGGTGATCGAAATGTCCATTCGCACGGTATTGAGCATCCTGACTTCCAAATATTTCGACGAAGACCTGAAGGCCGCCGTGGAGTTTTGCGGAGCCTCCGGAGCGCATCTCAGCGCGGTCGTGATCTGCATGGGCGCGTCGCCGATGCTGGGAGAATACAACTCCCTGTCGACCATCTGGCTGGAAGAACGCCAGCGTGAAATCGAGGAACTCGTCAAGAAGGCCGAAGAGATCAAGGCGTATCTCTCGCGCACCGGTCTGTCCTACGACGTGCAGGACGTCTACACGGAATACGCTTTTGCGCGGGAGGACATTGCAGAACGGGCGCTCTATGCCGACGTCGTTCTCGTCGGCCGCCAAGCGTGCAAGGACGAGGAACTGCAGAAAAGGGTCATGGATGGCGCTTTGTTCGAGACGCCGACGCCGGTCATCATCAATCGCGGCCGGCGGCCGCTCTCTTCCACTTCCAAATCGATCGTACTGGCATGGGATTCGAGCGACGAGGCGTCGCGTGCCGCAAGGCAGGCCCTCGACCTGTTGAAGACGGCGGACTGTGTCTATGTGACGATGGTAGATCCGGTCTCGCGAGAGCGGGTGAATGGAGAAGAACCAGGCGCCGACATCGCGAGCTTCCTCTCCCGTCACGGAGTCAAGGTTCAGGTGGATCGCGTGGCGAGCGGCGGAAACAGGGCCGATGAGATCCTGAGGCAACATGCGATGGATGTGAACGCCGATTTGATCGTCATGGGCGCATACAATCACCCTCGCTGGCAGCAGACGCTGTTCGGAGGTGTGACGCGCAACATGATCGAGCAAAGCAGCATGCCGATTTTCATGGCTCACTGACGGCTGGAAGAACACGGCCGCGCTCTCCGCGCGGCCGTGCTGGAGTCGCGGCATGTCGCTTTAGGACCGACGAGAGCCCTTCACTGGTTGCCTTAGCCCGGCACCACCGTCCACAGTTGCGATACAGTAAGCAGTTCGAGTGGCGAGAATTTGGCCCCAGACCTCCCATCGATCGTAATAGCTGCCTCTGTTGGAGATACCGTCGACCAGCATATACGGCCGGTGAGGATCTCACCGAGCGTAAACACAAGCATCGAGAAAGCCAGTCGCTAAAAGCCGGCGGCGTTTCGCCGATGACAATGCCGGATTTCTAGCCGCCAACATCGCCGAATTCGCAGAGGGCGGATGGGTCCCCATTGCTGTGGCTTCGACGATGGCGCTCATCATGCAAACATGGACGGCCGGTCGCCGGCTGCTTGCTGCCCGCACCAAGGCCGACGAAATCCCACTCGCGGCGATCATCGATAACCTGGCCCGGAAGAAGCCGCTAACGGTGCCCGGAACGGCAATGTTCCTGACAAGCGACATCGAAGGCGCGCCAACCGCACTGCTCCATAGCCTTCGGGTATGTCGAACGACATGCGCTCGATGGCTCCGCGGACAGCGGCAAGGCAATGTGCGGAGTCGTGCGTGCCTTTCTCCGCTACTTGCATCTGAAGGGCTTCATTTCAGCGGCGTTGGCCGATTGCGTGCCATCCATCCGCCGCTGGCGACTTGCCGGTCTTCCAACATTCCTCACCAGAGAAGGTCCAGAAGGTTCTTGATGCCTGTGATCGGACAATGGCAATGGGACATCGGGACTATGCGGTTCTGATGATTCTTGCAGGCGTGCTTCACGGCAGGAGATGGCGCCGGCGCCAAGCAGCCGGTGCTTCGCCTGCGCGCTTACGAAAAAACCTGGAAAAATAGGCGGGGTCCTCGAATCCGATCTCGCGTCCGATATCCTCCACGGGGCGGACGGTAAACATCAAGAGACGCTTCGCCTCCAGCAGCCGGCGCTCCAACAGCAGTTCCTTTACGGACCGCCCGAAGACTTCGCGCGTTGCCTTGTCAAGGCGATGCGGCGTGGCCGCAAGCAGCTCAGCATATGCATCGACCCGCCAATTCTTCTTATAATGGAGATCGACCTGACGGCGCAACGAAAGACCGAGGGCAACGGTTGCCGAGGTGGACGGCAACGACATGCGACCACCAATACGGCTCATTAGAGACAATGTGACACCAATCAGGCCGCCAAGAACCTTCTCGCCTTCTGCTCCCCGCTCTCGATAATCTCCGGCAATCATGTGGAGAAGCGTGCCAAGCTTCGACCATTCCGGATCCGACGGCTCGCCGGTCAGGAAAGTCGGAACGTCGAGACCGAGATCCGTCTGTGATGCGAGCGCCTTCAACATGTCGTCGGATACCGAGACCACGATGGCATCTGATGTGTCTTCGACATCAAACCCATGCACAACGTTGCTAGGGACGAAGCTGATCGCAGGAGCAGAAAAATTCCAAGTCTCGTCTTCGATCCGGTAGGTTCCGCCGCCTTGAAACCAATAGGTGATTTGGCCCATCAGCGGATGTTTGTGCGGTGAAACATGGCCGAAATGGATGCCTTTCCGCTCCATTACCGTTTCAACATGCAGAAAACCGACATCAAGCGAACGGCTTGGCTCGCCATAAACGAAGAAATTCGGAACCTCGCTTCGCATCGTCATGCTGGAAAAAGTACCAGCGAATTGCGGCCTTTGTCCATGGCCTGAAGTCTTCTCCCGAATTAGCCTTTGTCAATATCAGAAGGAGGAGCATGACATGCGTTCAGAAGATCACCGCAGCGACAAGACAAGGCCGTTCACCGGCGCCGAATATCTAGAAAGCCTGCGCGACGGGCGCGAAGTCTATATCAACGGCGAACGGATTGCCGATGTGACCACCCATCCCTCGATGCGCAATTCCGCCCGCTCGATCGCGCGGATGTACGATGCGCTGCACGACGAAAAGACGAGAAACTGCCTGACCTCGCCGACCGACACCGGCAATGGCGGCTATACCCACAAATATTTCCGGGTCGCGAAATCCTCCGCCGACCTCGTCGCCCAGCAGGGCGCGATCGCCGACTGGGCGCGCATGTCCTATGGCTGGATGGGCCGCACCGCCGATTACAAGGCGGCGCTGATGAACACGCTCGGTGCGAACGCCGACTGGTACGGGCCGTTCAAGGACAATGCGCTTGCCTGGCACAAGCGGTCTCAGGAATCCGTGCTCTTCATGAACCACGCGATCGTCAACCCGCCGATCGACCGGCACAAGCCGGCCGATGCCGTCAAGGACGTCTTCGTCCACATCACCAAGGAAACCGATGCGGGTATTTACGTCTCCGGCGCCAAGGTGGTCGCCACCTCCTCGGCGCTCACCCACTATAATTTCCTCGCCCAAAGCTCGGCGACCGTAACGGAAGACCCTTCGCTGTCTGTCATGTTCATCGTGCCGATGAATGCGCCGGGCATCAAGATGTTCTGCCGCGTCTCTTACGAGCAGACCGTCAACACCGTCGGCCATCCCTTCGACTATCCGCTGTCGTCACGCTTCGACGAAAACGATGCGATCCTGGTGCTCGACAATGTGTTCGTGCCCTGGGAGGACGTGCTCGTCCTGCGTGACGCCGCAAAGATCCTCTCGTTCCATCCGGCTTCCGGTTTCATGCACGGCTACTGCTTCCAGGGCTGTACGCGCTTTGCCGTAAAGCTCGATTTCCTCGCCGGGCTGCTGGCCAAGGCGCTGCGCGCCACCGGCGGCGACGCCTTCCGCGGAAATCAGGCGGCACTCGGCGAAGTTATTGCGCTGCGCCATATGTTCTGGTCCTTCTCCACTGCCATGGCCTATAATCCGCAGCCTTGGGCGAACGGCGCGGTGCTGCCGAACATGGAAGCAGCACTCTCTTACCGCACCTTCATGTCGGAAGCCTATCCCCGCGTCATCGAGACCGTGCGCAAGGTCGTCGCCTCGGGGCTGATCTATCTTCCCTCCTCGGCGAAGGATTTCGGCAATCCCGAGATCGATCGCTATCTCGCACAATATGTGCGCGGCTCCAATGATATGGGCCATGTCGAGCGCATCAAGATCATGAAGTTGCTTTGGGATGCGACCGGCACCGAATTCGGCGGCCGTCACGCGCTTTACGAACTCAACTATGCAGGCGCGCCGGAAGAGGTCCGGCTGCAGGTGCTGAAGGGTGCCGAGCGCGGCGGACGCTTGAGGGAGATGGAAGCGCTTGTCGATCGTTGCATGAGTGACTACGACGAAACCGGCTGGACCGGCGATACCTGGCTGCCGCCGATCGACGCGACATCTCCCAGCCACAACGCGGCCGAGTGAGGGCATGGCCATGGAGGAGCAAATCTCGAAAACCGAGTTCCGCGATGCGATGGCCCGTGTCTGTACACCCGTCAATGTCATCACCACCAACGGACCCGCCGGGCGCGGCGGGTTCACCGCCACCGCCATGTGCAGTGTGACGGATGAGCCGCCGACGCTTCTGGTGTGCATGAACGGCCGATCAGCGCAATGCCGCCTCTTCCTCGAAAACCACCGCTTCTGCGTCAACGTGCTTGCGGACGATCACCAGGAACTGGCCGGCTATTTCGCCGGCCGCCAGGCGGATATGGCGGCTCGCTACGCGGCGGCGCAGTGGGTCGACATGCCTTCCGGAAGTCAGGCACTTGCCGACGCCATGGTGTCCTTCGACTGCCGGCTAGCCGAGGCGCGCCTGGTTGGCACCCACCACATCTTCATCGGCGAGGTCATCGGCATTCGCTCAAGGACGGACGGGAACGCACTGCTCTATTTCGACCGCAACTACATCAACGTACCGACACAGGTGGGCAGTTTCGGCGGGTAGCGAAAAACCGACACATCGATTTAAGTGCTACACCGCCGCGCGTCGGAAGAGACGCGCGGCGGTGTATTATCAATCGGAGCGGGATTGTCGCGGGGAAGTCACGGGCGGCGGCTTTTGCTGCCCGAAATTCTTTGTTTCAGAGCTGAATCCACGCCGTCTTCAGGTCGACATATTTGTCGAGCGCATGCAGCGATTTGTCATGGCCGTTGCCCGACTGCTTGACGCCGCCGAGCGGCACGGTGTTGTCGGACCCGCCATAGGTGTTGACATGGACGACCCCGGCCCGGATGCCGCGCACCATCCGGTGGGCGCGCGACAGGTTCGAGGTCCAAACCGCCGAGGCGAGGCCGTATTCCGTGGCGTTGGCAATCTCCAGCGCTTCAGCCTCCGTCTCGAACGGAATGATCGACAGGATCGGCCCGAAGACTTCCTCCCGCGCAAGGGTCATGGATGGCATCACTTCAAACACCGCCGGACGCATGTAATAGCCGCCCGTTTCTTCCAGAATGCGCGAGCCGCCGGTGCGCAATTGCGCGCCTTCCGACAAGGCCTGGGCGACGTGGCCGAGGTCCTTCTGCAACTGGATCTCGCTTGAAACTGCGCCGGCTTCGGTGGAAAGCAGCAGGGGATCTCCGACCTCCATGGCTGCGGCAATGCCTGCGACCATTTCTGAGAACGCCTCATGGATCGATTTCTCGACCAGTAGGCGGGAGCCCGCGACGCAGACCTGGCCGGAATTGCGGAAGATGCCGTAGGCCGAGATCCTCGCGGCCTGATCGAGATCCGGCGCATCGGCAAAGACGATGTTCGGAGATTTGCCGCCGAGCTCCAGGTAGACGCGCTTCAGGTTGGAGCGTGCCGAATACTCAAGCAGCCGGCGTCCGACCGGACCTGAACCGGTAAAAGCGAGCACATCGATATCCATGTGTAACCCAAGTGCCTCGCCGCTAACGGCACCGCGCCCGGTGACGATGTTGAGAACGCCATCCGGCAATCCCGCTTCGGCGCAAAGTTCGGCAAGCCGCAGCAGCGTCAGCGAGGCGCCTTCGGCGGGCTTCAGTACAACGGAATTCCCGGCCGCAAGTGCCGGCGCGATCTTCCAGGCGCCGATCATCATCGGAAAATTCCACGGCACGATGGCAGCGACGACGCCTACTGGTTCACGGTGAACGAGGCCGAGAATGTTGTCGGCCGTCGGGGCGATCTCGCCATAGACCTTGTCGATCGCCTCGCCATAATAACGGAAGGTGCCAGCGGCACTGCCCGGCTCGGCCTTCAGCGCCATGGAGATTTCCGTGCCGTTGTCGCGCACGCCGAGCACGGCGAGTTCAAGCGCATGCTTCTCGATCAGCTCGGCAGTCTTCAGCAGCACCTTCTTGCGCTCGGCGGGTGCCGCTCGCGACCAGCTGCCCTTTTCGAAGGCGCGACGCGCCGCGGCGACCGCGTGATCGACATCTTCGGCGCCGGCATCCGCGATCGTCGTAAGCCTCGTCCCGTCGATCGGCGAGATGACATCCATCGCACCGCCGCCGACCGCCGGGCGCCAGGATCCGTCTATGAACAGCGATTGGGAGGGAACGGGCAGCGCCCGCAACTGATCGATCTTGTCCTGCATCGTATGCTCTCACGAAAAAGGGTGGCGGATATCATCCGCCACCGTTGGATGGGATCTGTTCAGGCTTCCTGCCCGGCGCCGAGCCGGGCAAAACCGATGGCATCCGCCGATTTCAGCCGGGCCGCTGCAAGCAATCCGACAATCCCGGCGATCAGCACGAGCCCCGGCAACAGCACGGCGAGCACGCCATTGGCACCGGCAATCGCGCCGAAATTCGCCGAAATATAATAGACGAGCGCCAGCAGGATCAGACCCGTAACAACAGGCAAGACCTTGACCGCCAATGCGTTGCGTTCCAGCCCTGGATTGCGGGTAAAAAACATCACGATCGAGAATGCCGTGAATGCCATCAGCAGAATGATTGCCAAGGTAGCGACATTGGTGAGCCAGGAGAAGAGCGCCAGTACCGGGTCCTGACCCGTCACCGCAAAGAGCGCGACGACGAGCACCGCAATGACGGTCTGGATGATCGAACCGACGTGCGGGCTCTGGAAGACCGGATGCGTGACGCCGACCGATTTCGGCAGCAGACCTTCACGACCGGCAACATACATGTAGCGCGCGACACCGTTGTGGAAGGCGAGGATCCCGGCAAACAGGCTGGTGATGAAGAGCACGCTCATTACGACGGTAATCCAGTGACCGACATAGCGCTCGGCAAGACCAAAGAGGAAAGTCGTGGGATCAGGGAGGCCCTGCAGGGCCGGAACAAGCTTGTCGATGCCCGCACCGTTCACCATCAGCCACGAGGTCAGCATATAGAAAAGGCCGATGATGAGAACGGAGATAAAGGTCGCGCGCGGCACCGTCTTTTCCGGTTCGCGAGCTTCTTCACTGTAGATCGTAGTCGCTTCGAAGCCGATGAAGGCAGCAAAGCAGAAGAGGATGCCGATGGCCGGCGAACCGGTCAGAAAAGCGGTGGGCGTGAATGGTGCTGCGGAAAGGCCGGAATCGCCCCCCTCGACGAAGATTGCCGCGTCGACGACAAGCACGACGAGATATTCGAGAACGACCAGCACCGTCAGCACTTTGGCCGACAGGTCGACGCGTCGATAGCCGAAAACGGCAACGAAGGCGATACCGACGAAACTCCAGGCCCACCACGGAAGATCGACACCGAGCTGCTCCGCAAAGAAGCCTTTGGTCGCGGCTCCAAAAAGCCCGAGAACTCCTACCTGCATAGCATTGTAGGCGAGGATGGCGATCAGCGCGGCGGCGCCACCCATCAGGCCGCCGAGACCTTGAGCCGTATAGGCATAGAAGGCACCGGCATTTCGGATATGACGCGCCATGGCAACATAGCCGACTGAAAACAGCAGAAGGATGCCGGTCACCAATAGAAAGGTCAGCGGGATGCCCGGCCCGTTGCCGAGCATCATCGAGAGCGGCACGCCGCCAGCAACCGCCGTCAGCGGCGCGGCAGCCGAAACCACGAGGAAGGTCACGGCACCGACGCCGAGGCTGTTCTTGCGCAGCTGGTTGTCAGCCGCGCCTTGCGAATTTTGCGTATTCATCTGCGTTCGTTCCCCTTGTTGAGAGCATCCGATCGTTGCTGCGTTTTCGCGCAAGCAACCTCCATCAAAACCGGACCAACAGCGGCGCTTGTGCTTTTGTTGATTTTGCCGCCGTCAGCGCTAAGGTTCATTAATTGAACCGTAGCTTCAAATATAGACTTGCAAACATAGCCAGGCTCTGTCAAGTTATTTCGCATGTTAAGTATCTTGGGTGGCCACCATCATGTGGCGGCGCAGGTCGGCGATCTGATCTGACGGAAGTCACGGCTGGACGGACAGAGTCAGACTCGACCAACCCAAGGAGAAACGATGAGCACGATCGGAAAGGCGCTTTCATTGCTGGATACCCTGTCACGGCTGGATAAGGAGGCGGGCCTGACCGACATCGCCCGCCTCTGTGCTCTCGACAAGGCAACGGCACGCCGTTTTCTGGTGGAGCTGGAAAAGCACGGTTTCGTCGAGCAGGACCCGGACACGCGCCGCTATCGCGTCGGCTCGGCGCCGGTTCGCCTCGCACGCATCCGCGAAGCACGCTTTCCGCTGTTGCCGGTCGCGATTCCCTTCATCAAATCGCTCGCCGAAGCATCGACCGAGACCGTGCATCTTTCTGAATTTTCGGGCGGGCGGCTTTCAACCATTCATGTCGAGGACGCAGCGCGTGCCCACCGCATCATCATCGATGTCGGCAGCCTCCTGCCACTTCATGCCACAGCGTCCGGCCTCGCTTTTCTTGCCTTTTCTCCCCGCTCGGAGATCGACGCATTTCTTGCAAAGCCGCTCGAAAAGTTTACCGAGTACACCGTGGTCGACCCCCGGCTGATGCGCGACCTGCTCGAAGAGACCGCAGCACGCGGCTTTTCGGTCTGCGACCAAGGTCTTGAAGCGGGCGTCATCAGCACCGCCGCCCCCATCCGCACGCCAAACGGTCATCCGATTGGCTGCGTTGCCGTCGCCGCGCCGCTCTCGCGCACGACCAAATCCGCCATCGATGAATTCGGCGCGCAGGCCGCTGCTGCAGCCAACGCGATCTCAGAAAAATATTACGGGTCGGAAAGATCCACGGGAACCAGTCCAAAACCAGGAGGACAGATTGATGAGCCCTATGGCTCCCTCGCCAAAGATACTCGTCATCGGCACCGGTGACACCAAATGCGACGAACTGCAATTCATGGCATCTGTCATTTCCGAAGCCGGCGGACAGCCGGTCATGATGGATGTCAGTGTTCTAAGTGATCCGCCCTATAATCCGGATTATTCCAAACATGACATCGCCGAAGCTGCGGGAACCACGATCGCCGCGATTACCGACAGCGGCGACGAAAATAGCGCCATGGCGGCCATGGCGAAAGGTGCCGCGGCTCTGACCCTTCGCCTTTACGACGACGGGCTGGTCGACGGCGTCATCGTGCTTGGCGGCTCGATGGGCACGGATCTGGCGCTCGATGTCGCCGCCATCCTGCCGCTTGGCGTCCCGAAGTTCGTGGTTTCGACCATTGCCTATTCTCACCTCATCCCGCCCGAACGCATTGCGCCGGACCTGATGATGATCCTGTGGGCCGGTGGTCTCTATGGGCTCAACAGCATCTGCCGCTCCGTGCTCTCGCAAGCTTGCGGCGCGGTCGTCGGCGCTGCAAAACACGGTATCAAGCCCAATCGCGAGCGGCCGCTTGTCGGCATGACGTCACTTGGCTCCTCCTGCCTGAAATATATGAAGTATCTGCGGCCCGAGCTGGAGAAGCGCGGCTACGACGTCGCCGTATTTCATTCCACCGGCATGGGCGGACGCGCCTATGAAGCGATCGCTTCGAGGGGTGACTTTGCCGCTGTTTTCGACTTCTGCATTCAGGAAGTGAGCAATCATCATTATAGCAGCGTCGTCACCTCTGGACCCGATCGTTTGGAAAACGCAGGACGCGCCGGCATTCCGCAGATCGTCGCACCAGGTGCCGTCGACATGGTCGATCTTCAGGCATGGCAGCCCGTGCCAGAGGTCTTTGCTGAGCGCCCGTATCACGCCCACAACCGGCTGATCGGGTCGGTAACGACATTGCCGGAAGGGCGGCGTGAGGTCGCCCGTTTGATCGGGGAAAAACTGGGGCGCGCCGAGGCGAAGGTCGCCTTCCTGCTGCCGACCGAAGGATTGCAGGAATGGGACAAGCCGGACGAGCCGCTGCATGATCCCGAGGGCCTCGATGCGTTCATCGACGAAATGCGCCGCGCCGTTCCGCCTTCCGTCATTCTGCAGGAAGTCTATGCCCATATCAACGCGCCGGCCTTTTCAGCGGCAGCACTCGCCATCTTCGATCAATGGGTGGCCGAAGGCGTCATTCCGGAGGGACGGCCATGACGCAAAACAGCGCGCTTATCCTCGACTTTGGCGGCGTCGTCACACGCACGCTGTTTGAGACGCACGACATTACCGAACGCGCGCTTGGCCTTGCCAAGGGATCGCTGACCTGGCTCGGTCCATTCGACACGACGACGGACCCGCTTTGGATGTCGATGCAAAACCGAGAGATAACAGAACGGGATTACTGGCTGATGCGCACGAACGAGGTCGGCAAGCTCATTGGCGAAAACTGGACCGACATGCAGACCTTCGTGCGCCGGGCACGTGGCGCCGAACCGGAACTGGTTCTGCGCCCGGAAGCTCGCGACGCCATCCTGCGGGCCAAAGAGGCAGGCCTCAAGCTGGCGATCCTGTCGAACGAACTCGACCTCTTCTACGGCGTCGAGTTCCGTCAACGCTTTCCGCTCATCGACCTCTTCGACGTCATCGTCGACGCCACCTACACGAAGATCCTGAAACCGGATCCGCGCGCCTACGAGCTTGTTCTTGCCGAGCTCGACGTGCCGCGTGAGGCCTGCGTCTTCGTTGATGACCAGAAGAAGAACATCGAGGGCGCCGAAGCCGTGAGCCTGCCTCATGTGCATTTCGACGTGACCCGCCCTGCTGAAAGCTATGCCCGCGCCCTTGCCATGCTGGGGCTTTGAAACAAGAGGAATTTGACATGCGTGAGAGCAATTTCATCATGGAAAACAATGCTCGCCACCTGTGGCATCCGATGGCCCATCCCACTGAGATGCAGGCCAACCCGCCACGCATCATCAATTCAGGCGAAGGCGTCGAAATTATCGATATTCACGGCCGGAAGGTGCTGGACGCGGTGGGCGGTCTCTGGAACGTCAATCTCGGCTACTCCTGCGAGCCGGTGAAGAAGGCGATCCGCGAGCAACTCGACGAGCTGCCCTATTATTCGACCTTCCGCGGCACAACGAACTCGCCGCTGATCGAACTCTCCTACGAGCTTGCCGATTGGTTCAAGCCGGATGGCCTCAGCCGCTCCTTCTTCACCTCGGGTGGTTCGGATTCGGTCGAGACCTGCCTGCGGCTCGCCCGCCAGTACCACAAGATCAACGGACAGCCCGAGCGCAGCAAATTCGTTGCGCTGAAGAAGGGCTATCACGGCACACATTTTGGCGCCGCCTCGGTCAACGGCAACCAGAACTTCCGCCGCAACTACGAACCGCTGCTTCCAGGCGTCATCCACCTGCCCGCCCCGTTCACCTATCGCAATCCGTTCAACACCACCGACGGTGCGGAAATCGCGGCTGCGATCGGCAGGCTTTTCGAGGATGAAATCGCCTTCCAGGGCGCCGATACAATCGCCGCCCTGATCGTCGAGCCGGTACTCGGGGCCGGCGGCGTCATCGTCCCGCACGAAACCTTCCTGCCGCTGATGCGCGAAATCTGCGACCGACATGGCATCCTGCTGATCGCCGACGAGGTGATCACCGCCTTCGGCCGCACCGGCGCCTGGACCGGATCGCGCCTCTGGGGCGTGCAGCCAGACATGATGTCGACGGCCAAGGCGATCACCAACGGTTATTTCCCCTTCGGCGCGGTGATGATCTCCGACAAGGTGGCGCAGGTCTTCGAAAGCAACAAGGGCCCGCTCGGCAGCATTGGTCACGGATATACCTATTCCGGTCATCCGGTCGGTGCCGCCGCAGCCCTTGCCACTTTGAAGGAAACCAAGCGGCTCAGCGTCGCCAACAATGCCGCAGCTCGCGGCGAGGAGTTGCTCGCCGGCCTGAAGAAGCTGCAGGACAAGCATGAGCTGGTGGGCGACGTGCGCGGCAAGGGGCTGATGTGTGCCCTCGAACTCGTCAGCGACCATGCCAAGAAGAGCGGTGCCGCCAAGGATGTCGTGCAGAGGGTGCAGGACGCAACCTATGACGCCGGCGTTCTCGTCCGCACCTCTGGCACCACTGTCATCATGTCGCCGCCGCTGATCGTGACCGCCGAGAATGTCCACACCATACTGACCGCGCTCGACGCTGGTCTCACTGCTGCGAGGTCCTGATCATGTCCGACAATGCAACCCTCATCGCGCGCCGCGAACGACTTCTCGGGCGGAACATGTCGCTCTTCTATAACGATCCCGTGCACCTCGTGCGCGGGGAAGGCGTCTGGCTATGGGACGCCGATGGCCGCAAATATCTCGATTGCTACAACAATGTGCCACATGTCGGCCATTGCCATCCGCGCGTGGTAGAAGCGATCATGCGGCAGGCTTCCACGCTGAACACGCATACGCGTTACCTGCACGAAGGCATCGTTGACTACGTCGAGCGGCTGACGGCAACCTTCGACAAAAGCCTGAATGCCGCGATCCTGACCTGCACGGGGAGCGAGGCGAACGACGTGGCGCTCCGCATGGCGCAAGCCATGACCGGCAAGACCGGCGTCATTGCCACCAACCACACCTATCACGGCAATACGGCGGCCGTATCGCAGCTATCGACACGCATGCCACCGGTAGGCGGCTACGGCGGCCACGTGCGACACGTTCCGGCGCCGGACAGCTATCGTCCGCTCGGCGGAGAGGGCGGAGAGGCCTTTGCCAGGGCTTTCTCGGCCGAAGTCGAAAAGGCGATCGCCTCACTTCAGGAAAGTCCTCACGGTTTCTCGGCCATCATCATCGATCCGTTCTTCGCGAACGAAGGCTTTCCGGATCTGCCGCCGCGCTTTCTCGACAAGACGGTTGCCGCCGTGCACAAAGCCGGCGGCCTCGTCATCACCGACGAGGTGCAGCCAGGCTTCGGCCGTACCGGCACGCATATGTGGGGCCATCAGCACGCTGGAATTATTCCCGATATCGTCACCCTCGGCAAACCCATGGCCAACGGCCATCCTGTTGGCGGCGTCGTTGCCAATGTCGATACGATAAACACTTTTCGCAAAGCGTTCCGCTATTTCAACACGTTCGGGGGCAATCCAGTCTCCTGCGCCGCTGCCATGGCCGTGCTCGATGTCATCAAGGAAGAGAACCTCGCCGAGAATGCCAGAGACGTCGGCGAATATACGCGCGATGTCTTCAAACGGCTTGCCGAGAAGCACTCGATCATCGGGGACGTGCGCGGAAGTGGCCTCTTCATGGGGACTGAATTCGTACTGGATCGGACGACGAAGGAGCCGGCTGTCGCTGAGGCAACCCGGATCATCAATGGCATGCGCGAGCGAGGTGTGCTGATGGGCAAGATCGGCATTCACCAATGCGCCACCAAGATCCGCCCGCCCATGCCATTCACCAGGGCCAATGCTGACTTCATGTTGTCGATCTTCGACGACGTCCTGTCCGCACTGTGAGGCTGATATGGCTGATCAGTTGCCGCAGAACATCCGCGACGCGCTCCAGAAACGTGCGCTGGAAGCACTCGCCCATTGGCCTGTGCGGGCTCATGAACCTGTCCTTATGAAATATAGGGAGAATGCCGTTTTCCGGGTCACGCTTTCCGATGGGCGGCCTGCCGCGTTGCGGCTGCATCGGCCGGGCTATCATGACGAGACGAGCCTGCGCTCGGAACTGGACTTCATGGCAGCGCTACGCCATGGCGGCCTCGACGTGCCCTCCCCCGTTCCGGCAAGCGCGGGAGCCAGCCTCGTTTGCCTTGCCGCCAATCGGCAGTTTCCCAAACAATATGCCGATGTCGTCAGCTGGATCGACGGAATGGCCCTCGGACAAACCGGAACGCCGCTGTCACAGTCGTCCGAGACGCAGGCAGAGATCTTCTTTCGCATCGGCCATACCATGGCTAGGATGCATGATCTTGCCGACGCCTGGGCTCCACCAGAGGATTTCAACCGCCCGGCATGGGACGGCGAAGCTCTGCTCGGGGAAAAGCCCCTCTGGGGCCGCTTCTGGGATTGCCGCGGACTTTCACGCGACGAGGCCGCTGCACTTTCGGCATTGCGCGACGACCTGCGCTGCCGTCTCACCAATGCGCAACGAAGCGGCATGGACTACGGCCTGATCCACGCCGACCTCGTGCGCGAGAACGTTTTCCTCACTGAAAGCGAAGGCGGCGTTGCCTTCATCGACTTCGACGACGCAGGCTATGGCTTCCGCCTCTTCGATCTTGCCACAACGCTGCTGAAGAACCGTCAGGAACCCGCCTACCCTGCCATCGAGAATGCCTTGATCGCAGGCTATCGCAGCCGGCGCGCCCTTTCCGATACGGCCTTGCGGAGCCTACCGCTGTTCATGGTGCTCCGGAGCCTCACCTATATCGGCTGGCTTGCCGAGCGGCCTGAAATCCCGGGTGCCGCCGAGCGGCTGTCGCGTTATGTCGCAGAAAGTCTGGAGCTCGCAAGAAAGCTCGCTACCGCCGCTTGACATCATCGGAAAATTGTTTAACGTGTTAAATAAATAGGGATCGGAGGGGATCGATGCCGCATCTCACAATGGAATATTCGGCAAATCTCGACGGCCGCGCCGATATCGCCGCCCTCTGCCAGGCGCTGCTTAAGACCGTGCTGGAGACGGGCCTTTTCGAGATCGGCGCGGTGCGCGTGCGTGCCCTTCGCGCCAATCACTATGCGATCGCCGATGAGCTTGCCGAAAACGCCTTCGTCGATTTGAACTTCCGCATCGGCAAGGGCCGCACGGCCGAGGAGAAGAAGCGCACGGGCGAAGCGATCTTTGCGGCGGCAACGGAGATCCTCGGTCCGCTCTTCGAGACGCCGCATTTCGCGCTGTCGCTGGAGATCCGCGAGATCGACGCGGAGCTGAGCTGGAAGAAGAACGTCATCCATCCGCGGCTTCGCGGCAATTGACAGAACCCCGCCTCGCGGGTCGAGACAACATCAGGAAAATCGACGATGCCGACATTGCAGGAAAATATCGCGAAGGCCGAAACCTACCTTGCCCGCTTCAAGGAGCGCGGCGTCCTCAACCGCATCGGCGGCGAGGATATGGCAGGTGGTGACGGCGCGAGCTTCGAGACCCTCTCGCCGGTCGATCTGAAGCCGCTCGCCACCATCGCCCGCGGCAATGCCGCCGATATCGACCGCGCCGCCAGAGCCGCCAAATCAGCCTTTGCCGAATGGGCCGCCATGTCCGGCGATGCGCGCAAGAAGCTGTTGCACAAAATCGCCGACGCGATCGTCGCGCGCGCCGAGGAGATCGCCTTCGTCGAATGCATGGATACCGGCCAGTCGCTGAAGTTCATGGCCAAGGCCGCCTTGCGCGGTGCGGAGAATTTTCGCTTCTTCGCCGACCGCGCGCCAGAGGCCCGGGACGGCAAGGCGCTGCGCACCGACGGCCAGGTGAACCTGACGACGCGCGTGCCGATCGGCCCGGTCGGCATCATCACACCGTGGAACACGCCTTTCATGCTGTCGACCTGGAAGATCGCGCCGGCCTTGGCCGCCGGTTGCACCATCGTCCACAAGCCCGCCGAGTTCTCGCCGCTGACGGCCCGCCTGCTCGTCGAAATCGCCGAAGAGGCGGGCCTGCCTAAAGGCGTATGGAACCTCGTCAACGGCTTCGGCGAGGATGCCGGCAAGGCGCTGACCGAACATCCGCTGATCAAGGCGATCGGCTTCGTCGGCGAGAGCCGCACCGGCTCGATGATCATGAGGCAGGGCGCAGACACGCTGAAGCGGGTGCATTTCGAACTCGGCGGCAAGAACCCCGTCATCGTCTTCGCCGATGCCGATCTCGAACGTGCCGCTGATGCCGCCGTCTTCATGATCTATTCGCTGAACGGCGAGCGCTGCACCTCGTCCTCGCGCCTGCTGGTCGAACACAGCGTCTATGACAGGTTCACCGCGCTCGTCGCCGAAAAGGCGAGACGCATCAAGGTCGGCCATCCCCTCGATCCCGAGACCGTCATCGGCCCGCTCATCCATCCCGTGCATGAGAAGAAGGTGCTGGAATATATCGCGATCGGCCGTTCGGAAGGCGCAACGCTGGCCGCCGGCGGCGAGAAGTTCGATGGCCCTGGCGGTGGCTGTTATGTCTCGCCTACCCTGTTCACTGGTGCCAACAACCAGATGCGCATCGCCCAGGAAGAAATCTTCGGGCCGGTGCTGACGGCCATTCCTTTCAAGGACGAGGCTGATGCGTTGGCGCTCGCCAATGACGTCCAGTACGGCCTGACCGGCTATCTCTGGACATCGGACATCACCCGCTCCTTCCGTTTCACCGACCATCTGGAAGCCGGAATGATCTGGGTCAATTCGGAAAACGTCCGTCACCTGCCCACGCCCTTCGGCGGGGTCAAGAACTCCGGCATCGGCCGCGACGGTGGGGACTGGTCCTTCGATTTCTACATGGAAACTAAGAATGTCGCCTTCGCCACCAAGCCGCACGCCATCCAGAAGCTCGGCGGCTGAGCCGTAATACGCATTAGAGCGGTTCAGGTTTTCGAGGAAGCGCGGAACCGCTCGAACTTTTCGTTTAACGCAATTCCGGACGGAAAACTCGCTTCGCACTTTTCCTGGAAATTGCTCCAAGAGGAGGAACAAATGCCCCTGCCGAAACCCAATCTCTATCCGCCCTTTAACATCGTGCGTCTCAGCCATGTCGAACTCGGCGTCACCGATCTCTCCAAGTCCCGCGCCTTCTATGTCGACACGCTCGGCCTGCAGGTGACGGATGAGACGGCTGATACGATTTACCTCCGGGCATTGGAGGAACGCGGCCACCATTGCATCGTGCTCAAGAAATCAGACAAGGCCGAAGCCCGCGATCTCGGCTTCAGGGTCTTCAGCGACGAGGATCTCGACAAAGCGGCGCATTTCTTCACGGGCAAGGACCTGCCGGTCGAATGGGTCGAGCGCCCCTATCAGGCGCGAACCTTTCGCACTCGCGACCCGCACGGTATCCCGCTTGAATTCTATTCGAAGATGGACCGCCTGCCGCCGATTCATCAGAAATACGTGCTCTACAAGGGCGTGAAGCCGCTGCGCATCGACCATTTCAACTGCTTCTCGACCAATGTCGACGAAAGTGTCGCCTTCTATAATGAACTCGGCTTCCGCGTGACCGAATATACTGAAGACGCGGAAACCGGTCGCCTATGGGCTGCTTGGACGCATCGCAAGGGCGGCGTCCATGATATCGCCTTCACCAACGGTCGCGGTCCGCGCCTACACCACACCGCCTTCTGGGTACCGACGCCGCTCAACATCATCGACCTGCTCGACCTGATGGCGACGACCGGCTGGGTCGCCAATATCGAGCGCGGCCCGGGACGTCATGGCATCTCCAACGCCTTCTTCCTCTATATCCTCGATCCCGACGGCCACCGCATCGAGATCTACTGCTCGGATTACCAAACGGTCGATCCAGATCTGGAGCCGATCAAGTGGGATCTCAAGGATCCGCAGCGCCAGACGCTCTGGGGCGCGCCGGCGCCGAAATCCTGGTTCGAGCATGGCAGCCTGTTTGCCGGCGCCAATGTGGTCGAACCTGATCTGAAGGCGCAGCCGATTATCGCGCCCTGAAGTTGTCCTGGAGCGGGCGAAGGCTCGCGCTCAGTGTTGGCAGGAGACAGTCATGCAATTGAAAAACGCAACATTGTTCCGCCAGGCCGCCTTGGTCGGCAGCGAGTGGATCGAGGCCGGGGAGGATGGCATCGCCGTCGACAATCCCGCGACCGGCGAGATCCTCGGCCGCGTTCCGAATCTGGGGGCTGTCGAGACGAAAGCGGCGATCGCTGCAGCCGAGACCGCGCAGAAGGAATGGGCCGGGCGCACCGCCAAGGAGCGCTCGGTGATCCTCAGGCGCTGGTTCGAGCTGATGATGGAAAATCAGGACGATCTCGGCCGCATCCTGACGGCGGAACAGGGCAAACCGCTGGCAGAAGCCAAGGGCGAGATCGTCTATGGCGCGAGTTTCATAGAATGGTTTGCCGAGGAGGCGCGGCGTCTCTATGGCGACATCGTTCCCGGCCATCAGAAGGACAAGCGCATCCTTGTGATGAAGCAGCCGATCGGCGTCGTCGCCGCCATCACGCCGTGGAACTTCCCGAATGCGATGATCACCCGCAAGGCGGGACCAGCCTTCGCCGCCGGCTGCGCCATGGTGCTGAAGCCGGCCAGCCAGACCCCGTTTTCGGCAATCGCCATCGCCATCCTCGCTGAACGCGCCGGTTTCCCAAAGGGCCTGTTCAGCGTGCTCACCGGCTCGGCCCGCGCCATCGGCGGCGAAATGACCGCAAGCCCCGTCGTGCGCAAGCTGACCTTTACCGGCTCGACCGAAGTCGGCGCCGAGCTTTACAAACAGAGCGCGCCGACCATCAAGAAGCTCGGGCTGGAACTCGGCGGCAATGCCCCTTTCATCGTCTTCGACGATGCCGATCTCGATGCCGCCGTCGAAGGCGCATTGATTGCCAAGTTCCGCAACAACGGCCAGACCTGCGTCTGCGCCAACCGGCTCTATGTCCAGGAAGGCGTCTATGATGCCTTTGCCGAGAAGCTGTCGAAGGCAGTCGGCGGGCTGAAAACCGGCAACGGTTTCGACGAAGGCATCAATCTCGGCCCGCTGATCGACGAGGCAGCCCTTGCGAAGGTCGAGGAGCATGTCGCCGATGCGCTGTCGCAGGGTGGCCGTGTCGTGGCCGGCGGCAAGCGCCACTCGCTCGGCGGGCGCTTCTACGAGGCGACGGTGCTTGCCGACGTCACCCCTGCCATGGCCGTCGCCAGGGAAGAAACCTTCGGCCCCGTGGCTCCCCTCTTCCGCTTCAAGGATGAGGCCGATGTCATCGCGCAGGCCAACGATACCGAATTCGGTCTAGCCTCCTATTTCTATGCCAAGGATCTCGCGCGCGTCTTCAGGGTCGCCGAAGCGCTGGAATACGGCATGGTCGGCGTCAATACCGGGCTGATCTCGACGGCCGAAGCGCCCTTCGGCGGCGTCAAGCTCTCCGGCCTCGGCCGCGAAGGCTCGAAATACGGCATCGAGGAATTCACCGAAATCAAATATGTCTGCCTCGGCGGCATCGCCTGAGGCTTAGGAGCACCCTATGACACATCCGCGCTTTGCCACCTTTTTTGCGGACGGACGGAGCCGTTACGGTCTGGTGGGCAACCAGGGGGTCGTCGACCTGTCGGAACGCTATGGCTCGCTCTGGCCGACACTGCGTGAGGTCGTCGCCGACGCCGCTTTCGACCGATTGCTCGACAAGGCCGGCGGTTTTGCCCCCGACTTCTTATTCGACCAGATCACCTTTCAGATCCCTGTTCCCGCACCCGAAAAGATCATCTGCGTCGGGGTCAACTTCCCCGACCGCAATGAGGAATACAAGGACGGTCAGGCCGCGCCTTCCAACCCCTCGCTATTCATCCGTTTCCCGCGCTCCTTTACAGGCCATGACCAGCCGCTGATCCGGCCGCCGGAAAGCCCGCAGCTCGACTATGAGGGCGAGATCGTCATCGTCATCGGCAAGGGCGGCCGGCGGATCGCCGAGGCGGACGTCCTTCCCCACATAGCGGCTCTGTCGCTGTGCAACGAAGGTACGATCCGCGACTGGGTGCGACATGCCAAGTTCAACGTCACCCAGGGCAAGAACTTCGACCGCACCGGCGCGATCGGTCCGTGGCTCGTGCCCTATCGGGATGAAAGCCAGCTTGCCGATATCAGGCTCGAAACCCGCGTCAACGGCGAGGTGCGCCAGAGCGACCGGACCAGCCGGATGATCTTCTCCTTCCGCAAGATCGTCAATTACATCTCCACCTTCACCACGCTGGTTCCCGGCGACGTCATCGTCACTGGCACGCCGACAGGCGCCGGCGCCCGCTTCGATCCGCCGATCTGGCTGAAACCCGGTGATATCGTCGAGGTCGAGGCAGATGGCCTCGGCATCCTGAGAAATACGATCGCCGACGAGGTGCTCTGATGCTGTCGCAAGACGAAATCCAGACGGCCGCCGAAGGCCTCGACCAGGCCGAGCGCACCCGCACCCAGACCGGGCTCCTGTCGCTGCAACATCCTGCGATGGACATGGATGATGCCTATGCCGTCCAGAGCGCCTGGGTGAAGAAGAAGATCGCGCGTGGCCGCAAGCCGATTGGCTGGAAGATCGGGCTGACGTCGAAGGCGATGCAATATGCGCTCAACATCGACATTCCCGATTCCGGCGTGCTCTTTGACGACATGGTGTTCGAGGACGGCGCCACCGTACCGGCCGATCGTTTCATCCAGCCGCGCATCGAAGCCGAAATCGCCTTCGTGATGAAGGCGCCGCTGAAAGGTCCCGGCATCTCGGTCTTCGATGTGCTGAACGCCACCGACTATGTGACCCCGGCGCTCGAAATCCTCGATACTCGCATCCTCCGCGTCGATCCGGAGACGAAGAAGGCGCGCACCATCGTCGACACCATTTCCGACAATGCCGCCAATGCCGGCATCGTCACTGGCGGCCGCGCCGTGCGGCCCGGTGAGATCGACATGCGCTGGATGGGCGCGATCGTCAGCCGCAATGGTGAGGTCGAGGAGACGGGCCTCGGCGCCGGTGTGCTGAACCAGCCAGCGCGCGGTGTGGCCTGGCTCGCCAACCGGCTGGCGCAGTATGGCGACGGCATCGAAGCCGGCCAGATCGTTCTGGCAGGCTCCTTCATCCGCCCGATCGAAGCCTGGCATGGCAACACAATCAACGCCGATTTCGGTCCCTACGGGTCGGTCAGCTTGTTCTTCGCATGAAGGAGTGAAGTATGCCGGCGCCTAAAAATCTCTTCAAGCAGGCCCTGAAGGAGGGCCGGGCGCAGATCGGTCTCTGGCAGGCGCTCGCCAGCCCTTACACGGTCGAAATCTCAGCCGGTGCCGGTTATGATTGGCTGCTGCTCGATGCGGAGCATGCACCGAACGACGTGCCGCTTCTCGTCTCCCAACTGCAGGCGATGAAGGGGTCGGCAAGCCATGCGGTGATCCGTCCGCCGATCGGCGAAACCTGGATCATCAAGCAGATGCTCGACATTGGCGCGCAGACGCTACTTATTCCGATGGTCGAGAGCCAGGAAATGGCTGAGACCATGGTCAAGGCCGTGCTCTATCCCCCACATGGCGTGCGCGGCGTCGGCGCCGCCCTTGCACGTGCCTCCGCCTTCAATCGTGTTCCCGATTATCTCCAGACGGCCAATGACGAGATCTGCCTGCTCCTGCAGGTCGAAAGCCGCGCGGGGCTTGCGGCGCTCGACGCCATCGCCGCGACCGAGGGTGTCGACGGCGTCTTCATCGGTCCTGCCGATCTCGCCGCCGACATGGGCTATCTCGGCAATCCGGGCGCGCCGGAGGTGCAGGTGGAAGTCGAAAAGGCTCTCGCCAGGATCCAGTTTCACGGCAAAGCCGCAGGTATCCTGATCGGTGACCTCTCGCTCGCCAAGCGTTATCTCGAGCTCGGCGCCCGTTTCGTCGCGATCGGCAACGACGTCACGCTGCTTGCCAATGCGACGACAAGGCTGCTTCACGACTTCAAGAAGGCGGATGCCGCCAAGTCGCCGGCGGACGCGAAAGTCTACTGATTTCCTGAATCCGATCCCCTCGGACGCAGCCGTCTTCGGCTGTCTCCGATCCTGCGGATTTCCACAATTAGCTGACAATATTATGCACGCTCAGTCAAAACGGACTGCACAGCTGGACGCGACGCCTCTGCCCGTATCGATCATGATTGCCCTCGAAAGCCACAAGGAGGGCACATGCGTTTCAACAACAAGACGGCGCTGATCACCGGCGGCGGCACAGGCATCGGCGCCGCAGTCGCCCGCCGCATCCGGCAGGAGGGCGGCAATGTCGCGCTCGTGGGCCGCCGCCCTGAGCCGCTTCGCGCCGTAGCAGATGAAATCGACGCCACCATAATTGCTGCCGATGCAGCCGATGGCGCTGCGATGAGGGCCACAGTGGAGAAAGTCGTCGAGGCCTTCGGTTCGCTCGACATCCTGATCGCCAATGCCGGGGGCCATGGTGTCGGACCAACCGTCAGCATGTCGGATGAGACCTGGGATCTCGCCGTTCGCCTGAACCTAAACACCGCCTTCGTCAGCGCCCGCGAGTCCCTGCCCCATCTCATCAAGAGCAAAGGCAATATCGTCGTTCTCGCCTCCATCGCCGGGCTCTTCGCCGGGCCGGATGCCGCAGGCTACGTCACCATGAAGCATGGCTGCATCGGGCTCGCGAAATCGCTGGCGCGCGACTACGGCCGCAAGGGCGTACGCACCAATTCCGTTTGCCCCGGCTGGGTGACGACACCGATGGCCGATGAGCAGATGCAGGTCATAGTCGAAAAGTTCAAACTGAAGAGCGTCGAAGAAGCCTACGCGCTTGTCACCAAGGACGTGCCACTCGGCCGACCTGCAAGTGCCGAGGATGTCGCCAATGCCGTATGCTTCCTCGCCTCGCGCGAAGCTTCGATGATCAACGGCGCGGTCCTGACCGTCGACGGCGGCGGCGGCGCCGTCGATTTGCCGACCCTTGCTTTTGTAGAATAACAGGAGGAAATAGCGATGAACCAGAATCCCAAAGACTGGAAGACCTACGACGAATTCGCCTATGGCATCGATACGAATCGGCTGCCAGCAACAGAAGCTCTCACCGGCTCGTCACACAAGATCTCATTCGGCGACGGCCGCACTCTTGAGCTTGCCTTTTCCAAGGGCGCGGTCAAATGGTCTGATGGCAAGGACAGCGGCAGCGACGTGTCCGAAGTGATCGAAGTCGCGCCGAAGACCTATTTCGTCGAGATCATCTTCGCCGGCCGGCCCAAGGAAGCCGAGACGCTGATCCTCAATACCGAAACGCGCCGCGTGCTGTCCATCTACTCGGTCATTCGCGAAGTCGAGGCTTCTACCGGTGAGCCGCGGGTCGCGCAGATCTTCCGCCCCGGCGTCATCGACGGTGGTACGGCGAGCGGACTGGTACCGCATGAGAGCCGCGATCTGATCGGGCTCAGGGCGCACTTCACCTATAGTCCGAACCACGTCTACGAGCACACCTATCTCTCGTCGCAGCGCTATGCCTGGCAATGCCTCGTTGGTGTGCAGCGCGGTCATGGCGATGTTGATCTAACGACGACCTATAAATTCGACGACAATCTCTACATCTTCACCTTCCGCGAGTTCAAGATCGCGGTCGCATCGACATTCTTCTACAATTTCAACGAGATGCGGTCGACGGGCAAGTTCCTCGGCATCACAGGGGATGGCCGCGTCCAGAATAGCCCAGCCGGCGCCTTCATTCGCAAGGCCTCGATGACCTACTACCTGCCCGGCCAGGAACCTGTGTGAGGACGCCATGCGCAAAGCAATCGAGATCGTAAAGGCGCATTACGACGCCAATGACCGCCACGACATTGATGGCATGCTTGCAGACATCGCACCCGATTGCCGCTGGACGGAAATGGATGGCTTTCCCTGTGCTGGCACCTATGTCGGCCCGCAGGAGGTCTTCAAGAACGTCTTCCAGGCGCTCGGTAAGGCCTTCGACGGATATACCTTCAAACTCGAACGCCTTCTCGATGCCGGCGACGAGATCGTGGCTGTTGGAGATTACAGCGGCACGCACAGGGAAACGGGCAAGACCTTTAATGCCCGCGTTGTGCATGTGTGGAGCGTGGCGGGAGGCAAGATACGACGTTTCGAGCAGTTCACAGATACGTTGAGAGTAGCCGAATCCATGCGCTGAGAAACCGGGCGGCCGGGCTTTGGCCGGGCCGTCTTATCTCGTCTGGGAGATCCTGGCCTTGCGCCATTGCGACGGCGAAACACCATAGCGACGGCGGAAAGCGCGTGAGAAATGAGCGCTTGAGGAAAAGCCGAGTGCAAAGGCAATCCCGGAGATTTCTCCGGCATAACCACCGGCATTGCGCAGTTGCGCCGCAGCTTTCTGTACGCGCAGATCCCAGATGTAATCCGAAGGCGTCACGCCCTCGACCTCGAACGCACGATAGACATAACGCACCGAGCAGCCCATTTGTCGCGCAATCATCGTGACACTCAGGTCCGGCCTTTCGAGGTTGTTGTCGATGTAATCCCTGATCCGCTGAAGAAGCACATGTAGCGGATTGGCGACTGGTCTTGTTTGCTGCAGGTCAGCGCCGACCATCGTGCGCACAAGCTCGATCATGGTCTGGCCGACGCTAAAGCGCCGGGCTTCGTCCAGATGATCGATCTCACGGATGGTCGAGTCCATTAGGGATAGAAGGATCCGGCACATTCCGGCCTGCTCGGCACGTGCCGTGAAGGGCTGTGCCAATCGTTCGACGGCCGCGGCAGGGAGCGCATGACGCGGCAACTGCAGCAGCAACCGGCGAACCGGCTTGTTGTTCGTCAGCATGTAGGGACGGCCGGGATCGTAGATGACGAGCGAATCGGCCGAAACCGGTGAATGCAGCCCGCGCCGATCGAGTGAGGCATCGCCTTCCGGCTGCACGACCAGTTTGATCGCATCCGGATCATCGGACCCGACCGCTGCATGCTCGCCGAAAACGACGTGCCGATCCACCTCCAGCTGCGTCAGCCGGCAACCGCCCAGCATGGCCGATACCATCCGGCTTTTTTGCTCGTCGGCTGCACCGAAGTGAAGGCGGACATCTCCGGACATGTTCCGGGCGAGCCCGGCGAACTCCCGCCCGCGGGCGTCCTCGATGGACTTATGAAGTACTGCAGCCGTCATAGAAAACTCGTTTCAGGTTGCAAGATAGGCGCCGTGGAGAATGTCCGGCTGTGCCTTAAGGGTAGCCGAGGCGCCGGCAAAGACGAGGCGCCCGCGTTCGAGCACAAGAGCCTCATCGGCGAGTTCGAGCGCGAGATTAGCGAACTGCTCGATGAGCAGCACGCCGATGCCGTCGGCGGCGGCAATCTTCAACGCTTCGGCCAGACGCTTGACGACGGCTGGCGCAAGGCCGAGCGACAGCTCGTCGACGATCATGAAACGCGGCTTCGCGACGAAGGCCTGCGCCATCGCCACCATCTGCTTCTGGCCGCCAGAAAGATCCGAGGCCGATTGACGCCGCCGCTCGGCGAGTTCCGGGAAGATCTCGTAGGCGCGTTCCAGCCCCTGCCGGCGCGCCGCTGCCGAGGGTTCGAGCGCGGCGACCAGGATATTGTCTTCCACGGAAAGCTGCCCGAGCACGCGGTGGCCTTCGAGCACGAGCGCGAGGCCGGTACGGCGAATGCGATCGGCCGAAAAGCCTTCGAGAGGGCTGCTGCCGAGACGCACGAACCCGTCACGAGGCAAGACCCCAGCCATGGCCATGACAGTGGTCGACTTACCGGCTCCGTTGGCGCCTAACAATGTCGTCACCTTGCCGGCCGCGACGGAAAACGAGACGTCATGAATGACGCGCTTGCCGCCGCGCTCGACGACAAGGTTCTCGACGCTGATTTCGGATATGCCGCTCATCTCAGAACTCCCCCAGATAGGCGCGCCGCACATTGGGATCGGAAAGTACGGAAGCCGTCGGACCGAGCGCAAGAAGCTTTCCGTAATCGAGCACCATGGTTTGGCTGCACATGGAGCGGATGAGATCGACATCGTGGTCGATGACCAGCACCTGCGCCCGAAACTCCGCCGGAATGCGCAGAATCAGTTCACGGAAGGCTTTCCCTTCCTCTTCAGTCAAGCCTGCGGCAGGTTCGTCGAGCAGGATAAGCTTCGGCTGGCCGACCACGCATTTGGCAAGCTCGACCAGGCGGCGTTGGAAGAGGTTGAGCGACTGGCCAAGCCGGTCGGCAACCGCGCTCAGCCGGACGAAGGCAAGGGCCTGATCGACCGCGCCCGCGCGCTGCCCGGTTCCGACGACATGATCGGCGATCGCGGCGATGTTGCCGGCGACCGTCAGGTCCTCTACCACCTGTTCGGTCTGGAACGAACGGCGCAAGCCGGCCTGGACCCGCTGCAGCGGCGTCATCGCCAGCAGGGCCTGCTCGCCGAGCAGGACTGATCCCTGGACCGGCTTGACGAAGCCGGAGAGCACGTTGAGCAGCGTGGTCTTGCCCGCGCCGTTCGGGCCGATGAGGCCGCCAACCGGCGCCGTCAGCACGGCGCTGAGCTCATTGATCGGCTTGACGCCGCCGAACTGGACGACGAGATTGTCGATCTTGATCATCGTGGGCTCCTCCGGGAAATCCGGCTGCCGAACCGGCCGATCAGGGCCGATATTTGGCCGGCAATGCCGGATGGTGCCGTTGCCAACGCCTGGAACAGCGCGACGCCGAATATCCCGATCATCACATAGCCGTCGATGCCGAGATCGGTCAGCAGGGCGGGCAGGGCACGCAGCAGCATGCCGGCGATCACCGCGCCGTACCAGTTGAAGACCCCACCGACGATGGCGAGCGCAAACAGATTCAGGCTTTCGAAAGCGCCGAAAGCGCGCCCATCAAGCTGACCGACATTGCCGGCAAGCAGGCCGCCGGCAAGACCGGCGAGAAAGCCGCTCAAGGCGAAGGCCCAGGCCTTGTAGATCAACACATTGACGCCGCTTGCCACCGCGACGGTCTCACCCTTGCGGATCAGCGCCCATGCCCGGCCGGGACGGGCAAGCTTGTGCCACTGGGCAATCAACAGGCCGATTGTCGCAAAGGCGCAGACATAGAGAAAATAGGTGACCTCACCATCGGCCATGGCGGGCCTTGCCAGCATCGCCCGGCCGGAACCGTCAGCCCGCCCGAGGAAACCTCGGCCGCCATCGGGAAAGCCCCAGGCGCTGATGACGATCTGGAAGGCGCCAGCGAGCATCAACGTCACGAGCGCAAGATAAAGACCACGCAGGCGCAGCGCCGGCACACCGAATGCCAACCCCACCACCGAAGCAACGATAGCGCCGGCGAGCAGGCTGACCTCGAAAGGCGGATGGAAAGCGTGGCCGATTCGAAGCGTAATCCAGCCGCCGACGCCGACAAGGGCGAACTGGCAGAGAGAAACCAGGCCAAGCTGGCCGTAAAGGATGGCGAGTCCGGCAACCGATAGCGACAGCGCGACGGCCGAGGTTGCGGCCGAAAGCCAGAAGGAATTGGCAAGGCAGGCGACGGCAATCGAAAAGATCAGCATCGTCACCGGCACCTGGAGAAGCTGCTTTGGCAGGCGCAGCATCGATATGCCTCCGGCCTTGAGGGCGATTGTCTGCTCGTGAATGCTCATCGGTCTTTCAACGCGGCCTTCGCCGCGCCTCCCAGGACGGTGACCGCGGCGAGCGCGATGATGAAAGGTGCGGCCGCGCGATAAGGCGATATCCATGCGATCGGCGTCAGCACGGCCTCGGCGATGCCGATCAGGAGGCCGGCAACGGCCGTCTCCCACAACGAGCGCAACTGGCCGAGGATGGCAGCGGCGATTGCGGGGATGACGAGCAGCGTCAGAAAGGTTCCCTGCAGCCGCACGAGATCGGCTAGCAACAGGCCGGCAAGGCCGGAGAAGATGCCGGTGATGATCCAGGCGGCGGTTTCCGTATAGAGGATGCGGACGCCGAGTACGGCGCTGAGATCGCGATCGTTGGCAAGAGCGCGCATGTCGAGGCCGAGGCGCGTGCGGTTCAGCAGCAGCGTGATCGCGACGACCATGGCGACGGCGAGGAAAATGGCGATGACGCGGGTGAAAGTCAGGCGGACCGCAAAGAGGGAAACGAACATCTGATCGGTCGGGAACTGCAGGCGGCGCGGCAGCTCGCCCCAGATGACGCCCATGATTGCGATCAGGATGAGAGCGGGCGCCAGAGTTCCCACGGCCCGCACCACGACATCGCGATGCGACAGCATGGGCGCGAAGAGCCGGCCATAGAGAAAGCTGATCGCCGTCGAGACGGTGACGGCGACAAGGATGGCGACGGCGAGAGGCATCTTCCACTCGAGCAATTGCCATGCGCAATGCGCACCGATCGCGCCGAATGCGCCGAACGCGAAATTGAGAACGCCGGTCGCCCGAAACAGAACGACGAGCCCGACGCCGGAGAGCGCATAGACAGCGCCAATCCCGAGCCCGGATATGATGAAAGGCAGGATGTTCATAGTCGATCCTCTCGCGTCGTCCGGTTCCGCGGCTTACGACCGCGGAACACATTGGTAGACGTCAGGGCTTAGTTGAGACCGGCGGACTTTTCGAAATTGCGGACGTCCTTCAGCTCCGGATCGGGCGACGGTGCGCAATCGGAGACGACCTTCCACTTGCCGCCGTCGCTGACCGCCATGCGTGTCGTCGAATTGGCATTGTGGCGCGACTGGCCGTCGCCGAAGTACCAGGGAGCGCAGAAGATATCGCTCTTGAAGTTCTTGACCTGACGTACGGCCGCCGATGCGGTCTCACGGGTGATGTCGCCGGGATCGAGCGTCATCAGCGCCTTCTCGGCGATGCGGGCCGAGAGATAGCCGGCCTGGGCGAAAGTATCGCGCGGGTCGGATTTCTGGCCATACTGATCCATGACAGCGAGCCAGTTCTGGTTATCGGGCGTCGTCGCTTCGAGATCGTTGAACTCCATGTTGACGATGAAATTACCATCCCAGCCGGCGCCGATCGTACCCGGCACCGACAGGTCATAAGCCGAAGCTGCGCTCAGGAACTTGATGCTCTGGTTGAGGCCCTGTTCTTCGGCGGCCGTCAGAAGCGGGACTGTCACGCCCTTGGGAAGGCCGAGGATAATCACATCGGGCTTGGACGCCGCAGCCTGCAGGATGGTCGATGTGGAATCGGCGGTGCCGGGATCCATCAGGATCGTCTCGGCCTTCAGGCCTTTCTCCTTGGCGAGCTGGATGATGCCGTCGCAGGACCACGTTCCGACGTTCGGAATGTTCGGGCCGATGCAGACGACCGACTTTGCGCTCAGCTTATCCAGCGCATATCCCATGGCGCCCAGCATCGAGACGCGCGGACCGGCATTGGTGGGCGCGTAATTTTCCGCGAAGAAGCATTCGCGGGGAACGCCGACGCCGGCGACGACGAGGATACCGGACTTCTTGTAGAAGTCGGCATTGGCGCCGCATTCGACGAAGCTCGAATTGCCGACCATCAGCACGGCCTTCTCGTCATTGACGAGTTTGGCTGCAAGCTGCGCGGCGATTTCCGGGTTCCACTGGTCGTCCTCGACCAGATATTTGACCGGCCGCCCCTTGATGCCGCCATTGGCGTTCAGGCAATCGAAATAGGCTTTCGCTGCCTTGGTCGAGTTGGAAAAGTCGTCCGGTCCCGTCTTGCCGGTGATGGCACCGATCACGATCGGCTCGCCGGTTGCCGGCTTGCCGCTATTGTCGCCGCAGGATGCTGCGGCATGCGCGCTGAACGTCGAAACGAGCGTCAGAAACAGGCTGATTGCCAGCCCTCGTAGATTGATAGCCATTGTATCCTCCATTTTGTTGTCCCGCTCCCAACGGGGTCTGAGTTCTCCGATCAGCCGGAAATCGCCTTGCCCGTCATGAAGGCGGCAGCCTTGGCCGCAATCATCATCGTCGGAGCATTGGTGTTGCCGGATACCAGGGTCGGCATGACCGAGGCGTCGCAGACGCGCAGTCCTTCTACGCCGCGAACCTTCAAGTCCGGCCCGACGACCGCCAAACGATCGTCGGTGCGGCCCATGCGCGCCGTCCCGGCCGGATGGAACACGGTCTTTGCCGATTGGCGGATGTAATGACGCAGTGCCTCTGGATCCTTTTCGACGCCCGGCTTCGGCAGCACGCGGCGCTTGACCAGCTTGGCAAGAGCCGGCGCATCGAGGATGCGGATCGCCGTTTCGACGCCGCGCATCAAGGTCTCGATATCGGCGGGATCGGAGAGCAAATTGGCGTTGAAATCCGTCTGGTCGTTGGGATCGGCGCTCTTCAGCCTGATCCAGCCGCGCGACCGCGGCCTGAGATAACACGGCCCGATGCTGAGGCCATGGCCGGGCTCCGGGTCACGATCGACGAAGCCGATCAGCACCGGCAGGACATGGAATTGAACGTCCGGCTGCCCTGTGCCAGCCGTATCGACGAAGCCGCCGCATTCGACGACGTTGGATGACAGCAATCCGTGGCGGGACATGAGATAGCGCAGCATATGGCCGACGGCCCGCAATCCCCTGTCATGACCGAGGATCGAAATCGGCTCGCGCGTCTCACCCTGCACCGGCACTTCCAGATGGTCCTGGTAGTTGGCGCCGACGCCGGGCAGATCGGCGACGACCTTGATGCCGAGCGAGGAAAGATGCGCCCCGTCGCCGATACCGGACAGCTGCAGGATCTTCGGCGTCGCGATCGCGCCCGATGTGAGCGCGATTTCGCGCGACGCCCTGAAGGTCGTGCCGTCGAGCAGTTCGACGCCGACAGCCCGCTGTCCTTCGAACAGGATGCGGGAAACCTTGCGCTCGGTGAGCACCGTCAGGTTCGACCGCTTCTCCGCCTCCCGCAGGAAAGCCTGGGCTGAACTCCAGCGCCGGCCGCCATGGGTGGTGCTCTGGTAGAAGCCGACGCCTGCCTGCTCCGTACCGTTAAAATCATCATTCTGGGGGATGCCGATTTCGGTCGCGGCCTTGACGAAGGCTTCGCTCAAGGGATGGCGGTGGCGAGGATCGGAGACGCGCAAGCCGCCCTTGCTGCCGTGGAACTGGTCGTCCAGCCGCTCATTATTCTCGAGCGAGCGGAAGGCAGGAAGCACATCGTTATAGGACCAGCCATGGCAGCCCATTTGCGACCATGTGTCGTAATCGTTGCGATGGCCGCGAATATAAATCATCGCGTTCACCGAGCTGCCACCGCCCAGGACATTGCCTTGCGGTACGATGCTCGGCCGGCCGTTCAGACCCTTGTCGGGGTTGGAAGCATAGGGGTGGATGTCGATTCCCTTGCCCAATACCTTGAAGAAGGTCGCCGGGATACGAATCCAGGGATCGGCATCCCGGCGTCCGGATTCGATCAGCAGCACCTTGTGCGCCGGATTTTCCGAAAGCCGGTTTGCCAGCACGCAGCCGGAGGACCCACCGCCGACGACGATATAGTCGTAGCTCGTCATGGCTCAGCTCAGCACGGTCTGGATGGTGGTGAATTCCTTCAGTCCTTCGGCACCGAACTCGACGCCGATGCCGGACTGCTTGACGCCGCCGAAGGGCGCATTGGGCTGGATCGTGCCGTGCTTGTTGATCCAGACCGAACCGCATTCGAGCTGGATCGCATAGCGCTTGGCCTTCTCCGCATCGGACGACCAGACGGACCCGCCCAGACCTGCCGGATTTCGATTGGCGCGGGCGATCACCTCGTCGACGTCGCTATAACGGATGATCGGCAAAGCTGGACCGAACTGCTCCTCGTCGACCAGTCGCACGCCGTGGTCAACATCGGCGACAAGGGTGATCGGGTAGAAAAAGCCGGGCCGCTCCAACGGCGCGCCGCCGGTCAGGATACGGCCGCCCTGAGCGCGTGCGTCGTCGACGAGCTCGCGCACCTTGTTGAACTGCATCTCGTTCTGGATCGGGCCGAGAATGCTTGCCTCATCCAGGCCATCGCCAACGACGATCTTTGCCGTGTAGTCGGCAAGGCCCCGGCAGACCTCCTCATAAATGCTGTCGTGCACATAGAGGCGTTTCAGCGCCGCGCAGGTCTGGCCGTTGTTGATGAAGGCGCCCCAGAACAGACCCTCGACGATGGCTTTCGGGTCGGCGTCGGGTAGCACAATGCCCGCATCGTTACCGCCGAGTTCCAACGTTAGTCTTTTCAGGGTGGCGACGGCCGAGGCCATGATCTTCTTGCCGGTTTCGGTCGAGCCGGTGAAGGTCATCTTGGCGATGCCGGGATGGACGGAAAGTGCGGCACCGATGCTGTTCTCGCCGGTGATCACGTTGACAACGCCTGCGGGCAGGACCTCGTTCATGATCTCAACGAGACGAATGGTCGAGAGCGGCGTTAGGGGCGACGGTTTGATGACGACGGTGTTGCCGGCTCGTATGGCCGGCACGATGTGCCAGCAGGCGATCATGACAGGCCAGTTCCACGGCGTGATAGAGCCGACCACCCCGATCGGTTTGCGATGGAGCTCGACGCGCCCTTCATCGTCGTCCTGCAAAATCTCGACCGGCAAATCGAGTTCGGCGGTGTGGCGCGTCCATGCGAGCGCGCCGCCAATTTCGAACCGCGAGCCGAGACCGTTGAGCGGCTTGCCCTGTTCCCGCGTCAGGGTCTGCGCCAGTTCTTCGGCATGCTCATTGATCTTCTCAGCAATCGCCCGGCAGGCCTCGGCGCGTTGCTCGTTCGAGGTCTGAGACCAGCTCTTGAACGCCTCGGTGGCGGCGGCTACGGCCCGGTCGAGATCCGCTTCCCCAGCAAGGGGCATATAGCCGACGATTTCACCATTCGATGGGTTGGCAATTGGCGCATGATGGGGCGTTGCGACTGCTGCGCCGCCGATGAGCAGAGTAGACTGCTTCACGATTTTCTCCTCCCGTGACATCAGGGAGGACTATGACTTTCACATGAAAAGGCGTCTTGGGGAGAAACGCGGCTCGTCTTGGACGGAAGCGCAATTGCGCATCATTCCAGTTTGCCTGCCGTATCGACGGAGCGAAGCAGCTCGCTGGGCGCGCAATCGAACAGTTCCTTGAAGCTGCGATTGAAATAGGAAATGTCGTTGAAGCCGGCGGAATAGGCGACCTCGGCGATGGTCGTGGTGCTGCGCTGCTCTTTCAATTGCTCGATCTTTTCACGCGCCAGCCGCAGGCGCTTGTCGCGGATGACGGTGGTGCAGGTCATGCCCATTCCTTGGAAATCCTGCTGCAGGGTACGAATCGATACGCCCAGCCTCGTCGCCAGCCATTTTGCGCTGAGATCGCTTTCGGTCAGGTGTTTGTCGATCAGTATATCAACCATCTGCATGCGCCTGCCAGCGCTCTCATGGAGTGAATTCAGGCTCACTGCCTGGATGTCGGTCGACAGAAATGCCTGGCGCGTCGTGTCGAACATCAACTGGCGAAGATGCGGAGATGCCGCCTCGCTTTCCGGCGTCACCATCATCTTGGCGATCAATGCGCGAAGCATCATTGCCATCGGATCGCTCGCCGCAAGTTTGCGGGCGACATCGAAATCCACCTGCCTCTGCGAATACATCAACTGTCGCGGCAGATGCAGGGAGAGGTGATTGGAAAAGTGGCCGCGGAAATGGAAAGTGGTCGGGCGCGTTGAATCGACGAGAATGCATTCCCCCACATCGAGAACGTTCTGCCGTCCGGAATGCTCCACCCCGCAGGCTCCCTCGAGCTGTAGGATCAGGAACAGATGCTCGTTGGCATCCCGACGGATGTCGTCCCAGTCACGATGCACATAGTCAAGATCGTTGGAGACATGGGCGAACTGCATACCGCACACGTCGATGCGGCTAGCCGTGCCTATCACCTTGTTGCCGCGTTCCATGGCATGCGGATTGAAATTTCCGCAGATGTTTTGAAGATCGTCGACCCATTGATCGTAAGGCGTCGGTGCCCATATCCGATCGACGAGACTGCGGTTTTGCAACAGGTCCAACTCTGCCTCCCAACAGTGTCAGTGTCTCCCGAGACTGCTACAGGTCGGATCAGCCGTCAACTATTTATTTAACACATTAATTAATCTCTGCGGAGACTTTCACTCTTCGTTGCAGGGCGCTCCTTCCAGCTTCAACGCAGCCAACTCGTCGAGCATATCAAGCAATTGCTTGACCCGTTCTGTACCGAAGCGCGCGTCGATATCGGCGTAAACCTTGAGGCTCTCTGGCATGACCTCATTAACGGTCGCCTGTCCTGCCGGCGTTATTCGTAGCAGGACCCGCCGCCCGTCGGCCTTATCCTTGTGCTTTGTGATGAAGCCACGCTCCTCAAGCGAGCGGATCATGCGCGTGAGGCTCGGCGCCAGGATCGACGCCTTGTCTGCTACTTCGCTTGCATCAAGCGTTCCAACCTCGGACAGCACACGGATCACCCGCCATTGCTGCTCCGTGACATCATGGGCCGCCAGAATTGGCCGGAAGTGGCTCATCACTGCCTCACGAGCACGCAAAAGTCCGATTGCCAACGATCTGCGGCGTTCCTGGGCCGAACTGCCGCCTGGCGACGAGAGGCTGGCGACTTCATTCTGCTGTCGATTCTTCATGCTGTTCCCGATCGCCAAATCGTTGAAGACAAGATTTCCACCAACTTGGAGCAGCTGACGAGAAATCCGATGCACGCTTGTTAACATAGCAACGATCGGCAACAAGCCCATCAGTCGGGCGAATTGGGGAAAATTGTTGACCCGAAAAGCGGACGTCCCCGCCGCCGCGCTTCGACATCTAACACGCCGAATGCCACAGAACCGAGAAATTCGCCGCCAATCTTGCCCCCGATAGCGGTCATGAAGCATGATCAACGCCGACGTCCGCGGCTTCTATTTCTTTCCAGGAGATCCCACCATGAATATTTCCCTGCTTATAAGCGGCGCAGACCGCGCGGCCTCTGACGGGCGGACCTATGACCGCTTCGATCCCTTCACCGAAAAGCTCGCCAGCCGCGCTGCCGCTGCAAGCCTGGACGACGTCGCCGCCGCCGTCGATGCGGCCTCGTCTGCCTTCGGGGCCTGGTCGAAGACTGGCCCCGGGCAGCGCCGCGCAATCCTGATGAAGGCCGCCGATATCATGGATTCGAAAGCGGCCGAGTTTACCAGGCTGATGATGGAGGAGACCGGCGCCACCGCACCCTGGGCCGGATTCAATGTGATGCTCGCCGCCAACATATTGCGCGAGGCGGGCGCCATGACGACGCAGATTTCAGGCGAAATCATCCCTTCCGACAAACCCGGGACGCTTTCCATGGGCGTTCGCCAAGCTGCTGGCGTCTGCCTGGCAATTGCGCCGTGGAATGCGCCTGTCATCCTCGCCACCCGCGCCATCGCAATGCCGATTGCCTGCGGCAATACGGTCATCCTCAAGGCGTCCGAACAATGCCCGGGCACGCACCGGCTAATCGCCACCGCTCTGACCGAAGCGGGCCTGCCGGCCGGCGTCATCAACGTCATCACCAATGCGCCGGAGGACGCACCTCAGATCATCACCGCGCTGATCGCCCATCCCGCCGTCAGGCGCGTAAACTTCACCGGATCGACCAAGGTCGGGCGTATTATTGCCGAGACCTGCGGAAAATTTCTCAAACCCGCCCTGCTCGAACTCGGCGGCAAGGCGCCGCTCGTCATTCTCGACGACGCCGATATCCACGGTGCCGTCAATGCCGCGATTTTCGGCGCCTTCATGCATCAGGGCCAGATCTGCATGTCGACGGAACGGATCATTGTCGACACCGCAATCGCCGATCAGTTCGTCACCAAACTCGCGGCCCGCGCCAGCCAGTTGCCCGCCGGCGACCCGCGTGGGCACGTCGTTATCGGCTCTCTGATCAGCCTCGACGCCGCCAGGAAAATGGAGGAGCTGATCGCCGACGCCACAACGAAGGGCGCAAAGCTCGTGGCAGGCGGCAATCGCTTCGGCACAGTGGTCGAGGCGACGCTGCTCGATCACGTCACTCCCAAAATGCGCGTCTATACGGAAGAATCGTTCGGCCCGGTCAAGCCGATCATTCGCGTCTCCGGCGAGGAGGAAGCGATCCGCACTGCCAACGATACTGAATACGGGGTGTCAGCGGCCGTCTTCAGCCGCGATATTCAGCGGGCAATGGCCGTCGCGGCTCGGATCGAATCCGGCATCTGTCACATCAACGGACCGACACTGCACGACGAGGCGCAAATGCCCTTCGGCGGCGTCAAAGGCAGTGGCTACGGCCGCTTCGGTGGAACGGCGGCGATCGCCGAATTCACCGATCTGCGCTGGATCACGGTCGAGGATTCCGCGCAGCACTACCCGTTTTGAGGAAACGGGCAGCTTCGCGGCGTTGGTATGATTTCAATGGGAAGATCGCGCCAACTGGCGCGGAAAGGCCACCCGTCGCCGAGCTGATGAAGGCCAAGATCGAGGGCCGGGCACTGCCGAAGAAGAAGGCACCTGTCGCATCCAAGCCCAGCGATCTCCTGCAGGCGCTGCGCGAAAGCGCCGGGATGTCAGCGAAGGAGACGAAGCCGAAGCGCACTGCTGCCAATGCCAATCGCGGCGCCAGTCGTCAGATGCCCTGTCGCGCTGTCGTACACGTTCTGACTGACCGGACGGTGATGCGACCGGGAAGGTCCGAATTGATGCCCGCCACTTCCAGTCGATCCATTATGCGATCATTTTAGTCCAGAACGTGAACATCCTTGCAACACGGCGTCCACGAGGCTCCGTGAACAACGGCTCGCTTCGGACGCCGGCCTCGACGCCAGCCACCACGTGGATGGCCGGCATCCGAAACCCTGCACCGAAGCAGACTCAGAGCGAGGTCGTGGTGGCCGCTTTGCGCCCTCAATCTGGTCATCGACCCGACGGCCACGATTGCTACTGGAGGCCGGGTGAAAAACTGGCGGTGTGGAATGCGCGCTAAGTGAGGCAAAGCTCGCAAGGTGAGATCGGCCCGCGCCTTCGCTCGATTTCAAACGGGTAGCCGATGCCAGTTAGAAGTAGCGCAGAACCAAAAATTGGCAGATGATCGTGTCCCTAACGCCGCAAGCGAGGACCATGCGTGAATTCCACTGCTACGGGCAATAGTCTCGAAGACGCACTTGTCAAATACCTTATCGATCAGCAGGAGCGCGGAGATCTAGTCTACGGCGCTTATCCGCCAGACCTTTGCAAAATCCGCAAGAAAGCGAAGTACCCTTGCCCAGACAGAGGGAAGCCGGTCGAATTCGATGTTGTCATTGAGGTCTACCGTGAGGGCGGAAAGACACCACATCTTTATGCGGTGTTTGAGTGTAAGAACTACAAGTCGGGCATTCCAGAAGATCGAGTGAGGGTATTCTCCGACCAGATTGGGAGCGTCTTCGGACATTCAGTTAAAGGTATTCTCGTCCTGTCGTCGCGCTTGCAGTCAGGAGCTGAGATGATCGCAAGAAGCCGCTCAATGGGTATAGTAAAGTTTATCGAATCCGGTGCTGATGTGGTGGTGGATCGCCGTGATCGTGTCGAAAGTGCTTTTTTGAAGTCGCAGATTTTTGAGGGTGAACATCGCGTCAAGTCCTTGAAATTCTCAGCATACTTTGACGGGAGGTTTTTCAGCAGCATTGGTCAGTTGTTGGAATGCTTCGATCAGGACTCGGTGGGAAGAACGACAGGGCCGGCTTCCATTTCTGTCCCGTACACGTCGTTGGACGAAATTCGGGCGTTTGCCACTGAGATCGTAGAAGCGATTGGCTACAAAGCCGGGCCCATTGATCTCACTGAAATCTGCGCCGCGATGTCGCTAGAGCTCAAATTCACCCGAACAAATGTCTTCGATGAAGATGCTACGTTGATCTTGGGTTCGGCAAATTTTGATAGGAACGTGATCGAAATAAACTCTCACGATAACGAGTTCCGAGAACGGTTCACCATTGGCCATGAGATCGGTCATTTCTGCCTTGGGCATGGACGTTATCTTCGCTCAGAAACGGTTGTAGAGCGAGACCTCTTGTTGGATGTTGAAGGCGCTGAAAACTTCAATTTCACGCGCTTAGAGTTGCAGGCGAATTTATTTGCGTCGGAGATAGTTCTCCCCGATAAATCTTTCGAATCGCTGTTGAGGTGGGCTGCGCCAGACTGAATATGCGCGATATTGGTTTTGGTCGTATATACGTCGACGATAACCCTTGGACCTACCAACCTTACAATCAGTTGATTTCTGACCTCTCGCGATATTTTCTGGTCTCGAAGCAGGCAACAGCAATAAGATTGAAGAAGCTCGGGCTCGTAAATGATCAACGTAGGTATGGAAATACATCGAGCGTAAATTCGGTCGGAGAGATATTCGCTCATATCGGCCTAGCTGCTGCGTCTTGAACCATTGTACCCGTTTAGAGCCCCTATTTCGGCCATCCTGTGCGGTGATGAAGATTTTGAAGAGCTGCCAATTGTATCCTAACAGCGAGGGCCGGCGCGAACGCTGGGAGGGCGCGCGGAAGCGGGCACATTCATGGTGGAAAAAACCGCTATATAGGCTATGAGTACGGCATGAATGCACCTCGTGATTTCCAACCTGATCTTCGCTGCTTCGTCAGCGGAAATGACCTCGCCGTGGTGCGACGTCTCGTCGAGCTGGTACGGTCGCGTGGCCTCGAAGCTGCGAGTGCAGCCGAGTTGCGGGCTGGACAGACGATCACCAATGAAGTCGTGCGGCTGATCTCCGATGCCGATTTCGTGGTAGTCGCGATCTCGGAGGGCCCACAGGCAGCGCCTGCCTTCGAGCTAGGTCTCGCTCAGGGCATGGGGAAGCCCGCGTTTGTCGTCTTCGTGGGCAAGCCGACGCTAGACCTGAATACTGCCTATATTGTTGCCATCGAAGATGCGACAAAGGTCGACGACGTTGCAGAGGATTTCGATCGGTTTGTGCGCCATGCCGGCCGTTCAGATCGTCGTCGAGGCAGCGTCGAACCCGGCAGGCTCGACTCCCTCGATTGGGCACGCGAGGAACTCCAAGCATTGCGCGCGTCCGAGAGCGGCGATCGGTTCAAGCGCTTCGAAACGATTTGCGCCAAGATCTTTCGCGCTGCCGGCGCGGAAGTGGCCGAGGTCGGTGATGACCGGACCGTCGGCGCGGATCTGGTCGTCTGGCTCAATGACATCGCGTTCGAGCTAGGCGGCCCGACGCTCGTCGAGTGCAAATTCTATGGCGGCGGTGTCGGCAGCGTCATCAAGAACTCCGAAGCGACGGTCCGTAAGATCGAGGCGGTCATGAACAGGAGCGATGCAAAGCTCGCGCTGCTCGTCTACGACCATGACCGGGCGACCGTGCCGCCAAGCCTGTTCGAGACCCCGCGAGTGCTTTCCTTCGCAATCGAGGATCTAATCCACGCAGTCGAGCACCTGGAATTGGAAAAAGTGATCCTGAAGCGTCGCGAGCGCGCCCTGTTCGCGGGGCACAACCAGTGACGCTCGATCCAGCATGGATCGCGGCCGAGCTCAGTGCAATCGATGCGCTCGGAAGCAAACCACAGGAGAAGGGAAAGCGGCTCGAAACGCTGATCTCAACGATCTTTTCGCGGGTCTCGGGCCTTCAATATGAAGGCACCAACCTCAAGAATTTCTACAAGACCGAGGAGATCGACCTGCTCTTTTGGAACGACCGAGAACGCGATGGCGTTCACTTCCTGGACTGCCCGTTGATCGTGGAATGCAAGAGTTCGGCGACGCCGCTGGCCGGCCGCGACCTCCGCTATTTCGCGACGACGTTGCAAGACAAAGGGCGGACCAGCGGGGTGCTGGTTGCGCTCGCCGGCCTTGCAGGCAATGAGGAGGACGCCTCAGCGGGTTATTACCACATGACCGCAGCGCTCGGCCAAGGTACCAATGTGCTGCTCGTCACTCGAGCCGACCTGCTCGCCTTGACCTCAGGCGCCGATCTGGTGGCTTTGCTCAAACGACGGCTGCTTTCCCTGGTCAAAACGCAAGTCCTCGAGGCTGCGACGGCCGCGGAGTAGCGTTGGCGATGGACATCCGCCACATTGAACCGCCGTTCGGTACATGTCCGCTTTTGCCAATATGCGGTTACGAGCTCTCTGGCAGCTCCCGGCCCCAATTAAGACGCTCGTCCCTATCCTTCGCCTTCTCGAACCGAAGACTCAGTGGCAATTGGTGCCAATGCACTGATTATCTGTGATAATGTCCTTTATCATGGATATAACCCGTGGTGCCAAATCGTCAGATCACGGTTCGAGACTTTGGCTAGTCGGTACCTGCTGTTCAAGCTGACCAGGAAAATTCCTTGTCCGGCCTTCCTCCAGATTACGCAGCATATTGTCGACCGCTATTTCGTAGAATTCTGCTATGTGAAAATTGGCTTTGTCTTCTAGCGCCATCTGATGACCCGAAATGATAGCGATGATGCAATTCACTAGCGCAATAACGGCTTGCCCATCTAGCGGGTAGTCGCGATAGATCGCAGTCGGATCATTAAAGTACTGCTTATCGAGATGAGCGAAAAACTTGTCGCGCCGCGCCAAAATAGTTTGAATGGTGGCTCGGTGAGCTTCGAGGTCGGCGCTCTGCTTTTGAATGACATCAGCGGGTATAGCACCGGACTTCCATGTGATGTTTGTCCGGTTTTTTTCGCAAAAGTCGAGAAAAGCAAACAGGCTGCGCTCGCTTCGATTACCGTTGGGTTCAAGCAGTTTCGCGGTTGCCAAATGAAGATCGACTTCCACCGCCTGAGATAGCGGATAAAGAAGTGGTTCAATCCGCAAAAATCGGCCACCACGTTTGTGTTGCTGCGCTAGGAGCGATGAATATATAGCAAGCTTAGCAACGAGGCCCGGTGGCTCATTTCCGTGAATAAGCGCGACGTAACTTCGAAGACGGTTTTCATAGTTGCTTTGGATCTGCTCTTTCAACGATATCTCTCCCGCTTCTCCGTTTCGCTATGCTCCATAGCATGTCACTATTGATGGGTAGTTTTCGCGATTGCCGCGCGACCAAACATGTCAGCGCTCGCTGCGCATAGCCTTGTCGGATCAGTTGAACGCAATCGGGCCGTCCCAATCGCCGCGATTGAAGATGGCCTGCCCTACGAAATCCATAAGCGCGTGGCCCGCAGCTATGAATTGGCCGGTCCTTTCATAGGTAAATGCAGTGGGCATCAAGGCCTTGTTGCCGTGCGCAATATTGTTCCGCAGCCGAGCAAAGCTTCTCGTAAATAGCCTATCCCACGAGTCGATGACCTCGTCGTCACTGTCCCATTTCACCCCGCCATGGTCGGACTTTACAAGAAACTGAGGTACCGTTTCTTTGAACATCCGGATGGGAGGATGATCAAAATCGAATTGTTCGAACGGGTAATGGTGTTCGACAAGCTGGGCGAGCCGTGTCCAGTTTACGCCCAAAATGGCTTGGTTCGCGCCACTCACGTGAGCGAGATTGATATCCGTACTGACCAGGAAAAACTCGAACTTCGCTACCCGAAGCATGTAATGCGAGATTTCTTCTTCCACCGGTTCCCTCCCCTTGTCTGAATAACAGGATAGCAAGGCGGTTGCGTATACCATTATGTCTGGAAACGACCGAGTCCTGGACGCCGCGCCGTACCGAAAATATTCGGTTCGCATGCCGCTCTTCCCAGGGCGGCGACCGTCCGGAAATTGTGTGCGGAAATCACATGTTCGGAAATCGAAGTCTTTGTCGCGGTTCTCCCGCCTTAAAGGGGGCGGAACCAACCACCCTGTTGTTACTACGCTTCCGTCTCGCATCCCCTCCTCGAGGACATCGGCTCGGTCTGAACTAGCGCGACCGATTCGGAAGCGTGTGCGGGCTGCTACTCACGTTGTAGCAGCCAGTCGACCAAGCGGCAAAGGTCTTGAACGGCCCAAGCGAAAGATAATCTCACGTAACACCGCAACAGCCCCGACGGCCAGACTACTACAGGTTTACTCGCAATTTTATTCAGTTAAACTTTAGATACGAATCGCTCAATTGATGGAGTAAGCATGGCAAAGTCTCCGAATACTGTTCCTGAGGCTGCGGGCAAAGCAACCGGATCGAAGAACAAGATAACCTTGACCATTGTTGTGAATGGCGAACCGGTTTCTGTCGAAGCCAATGTTAATGCACCTCTTCATACGATAATCGCCAAGGCGCTGGAAGAATCAGGCAATGTAGGACAGCCTCCTGAGAATTGGGAACTTAAGGATGAGAATGGGACAGTGTTCGACGCGAGCAAAAAGATTGAGGACCTTGGAATTACAGCCGGACAGAAGCTGTTCCTGAGCCTTAAAGCTGGAGCCGCAGGTTGACCGAAAGTCAGTTCGTCGACGAGGCGGTTTCTCGACGAAAGTTCGAACGCGAAGTTGCGCAGTACCGTCAGCTTGAAGACACGTACCGTCGGCGAGGTTGGTTCCTGCTGGAGGCTACGTTTCCCACGGTCGTGGTGCTGTTTAGCGCGTTGAAGATCCCGGCCCGACCGCTGGTGTGCGCTGTGCGTTTGGACTTCACGAACTACGACTTGGTCCCACCGTCAGTAACGTTCGTTGATCCCGGAACCGGGAACGCACTACCGATGAAAAACCTTGGCTTTCAGATGTTGCGTCTGAATGGCGTCGTAGATGCGTCGCCCGAGACTGTAACCGCGCTGGCGCAACAACAGCGGCTATCTGTTCAACACCTACTTCAGGCTCACGGCCCAGACGATATCCCTTTCCTTTGTCTGCCGGGAGTTAGGGAATATCACGATCACCCAGCCCATACAGGTGACTCATGGCTTTTGCATCGTCGCTCTGGCGAAGGCTCCTTGCATTTTATTCTCGAACAGATCTGGGCCAGCGCGATCAATCCCATTCAGATGATCAACTATCAAATTCAGATGACCTTCTCGGGCTTTCTGCCGAACCTAGCGGCCCTGCCAAGATAAGTAGTCTCGCGGCTGTGGAGCGCTTCATTGTTCCCCGTGCAGTGGTAAACGAGGTGCATGCGCATCTAGCGGACGTAGGCCGGTCTGGATATGAGGGGCTAGGCCTCTGGGTCGGAACCATCACAGCCGGAACCGCGACCGTGAAGCGAGCGCTCATCCCTCAACAACGCCTAATTCGAACTGCGTCGGGTGTAGGCGTCTATGTCGATGGGGCTGAGTTGCACCGCCTAAACGTGTGGCTTTTCGACAACCACCTACGCATCCTCGCGCAGATTCACAGCCACCCCACGGATGCGTACCACTCCGATACCGATGACGAGAACGCGTTGGCGACAACGGCCGGCTCGCTTTCGCTAGTCGTGCCGGACTTTGCCAGAGGTCCCGCCGATCTGTCGCAGGCGGCTCTTTATCGGCTCGACAGAGCAGGGAAATGGATAGCGGTACCGCAAACGGCTATGAGCCGTCTCATAGAAATCGTGGATTGAAACAATGGCACTGGCAAAGTACTTCGGTCGTGCGGCCACCGCGGCATCGCAAGTCCTCCAGGGCTTCGACGCCAAAGATTTTGAGGGGCTGCTCAATAACCTTGTGATTGGAATTGCGTTTGATCAGGAGGCATGCTCAACGGAGGGCAAGGCTGCGCTCGATCTCCTGATCAGGTTGGTGGCGCGATTCTATCCGACCATCTGCCTCGTACCCCTGGGAAATGAGCCGAGAAAACTGACGAAGGGCCTAAGCTCACTGGCTCGGTCGATCAACGAGAGCATCACGATCGCTCGTCGAGGGTCATCGGCCCTTTCGCATTGTCTGGTTATAGGCTCGACCAGCCCCGAGGTGCCCTGCCCAAAATTCTTCCTCGGCTCTGACGGGTGGATTGCAAAATTCTCCGCGGAGAGGCCGGTCGGAACGGGCAGCAGTAACAATGCGTTCGGCGCAGGTGCCGCCGCATGCATTGCTGCGTCGAACTTGTTTCGGCATATATTCAGAGATCAGATCACCGGTGCATCAGTGGACAAGGCGGTAACGTTTTCCTTGTTTGACTACGCTCCTGGCTCGCGCGTTAACCCGCCCCTTTCCGACACGGTGCTCAATGATTTGTTCCTTCTCGGGTTGGGCGCGATCGGCAACGGCGCGGTGTGGGCGCTTTCCCGCGTTCCCCACTTGCAAGGGCACTTGCAGGTGGTTGATGGCGAGCAGGTAGATCAAGGAAATCTTCAGCGTTACGTGCTGGCGCTCGAGCGGGATATTGGCCAGAGTAAGGTGAAGCTTGCTTGGCGATACCTGAAAACTCAACGCGACCTTACAGTTGACGGCCATAGCGCGAGGTGGCAAACGTTGCCAATCGTCCGCTCCATGCAGCATGTGGCAATCGCGCTAGATACGGCGGCGGATCGAATTGCCGTACAAGGTACGCTACCTCGGTGGACCATCAATTCTTGGACGCAGCGCGGAGACCTCGGAGTGTCGCATCACGGCTTTGAAGGGGAGATGGCATGCCTTGCATGCCTGTATATGCCGCACGGAGCCGTTCCCGACGAGGACCAGGTCATTGCCGAGGCCCTCGGCCTCGAGGACCGGAAAGTGGATATCGTGCGGCCGATGCTTCACAATGGTGCCCCCGTTAGCGGTGAATTGATGCGAGATATCGCAAGCCGGCTGACAGTCCCCGTTGAGTCACTCCTTCAATTCGTCGACCAACCCTTGCGGAACCTTTATCAAGGCGCCATCTGCGGCGGCGTTGTGTTCGAGCTTACAGCTGGGAGTAAGCCGGTGCGTGTCGAGGTTCCGATGGCTTTCCAGTCGGCGATGGCCGGCATCATGCTGGCCGGAGAAATCATCAAGCGGGCGACAGGCAATGCGCCAGATTGGACCACTGCCAAGCTTAATCTGCTACGCAATATCCCTAGTGACGTGGTCACAGAGCGTCGCAAGAAGGATCGGCTGGGCCGCTGCATTTGTCAGGATGAGGATTACTTAGACGTTTACCGAGCAAAGTACAATGCGCTGGAGGGAGGTGGCTTCGGCAAAACATGATCCTTGTTGCCTACGAATTGGTCCTCACCGCCACTCCCGCACTACGTCGATAGAGATGTATACGATCTCGGCTACGCGCAAGGACAGCAGGCTGGGTGCCGAGACGGCGTGGAAGACGCTACCCCTTGCTTGCGGTTTTTCGGGCTGAAGGGTTGCACGCCGTGACAACTTATCTGATGGCCTGACCGTCACGCCCAGAACTTCTTGAGTGCCGACATGAACGTCTGGAAATTCTGCAGTGACCAGCAAACAGGGTGCCCGTCGCGGAGCAACCAGTGGATACCGTTAGCACAACGAAACTGCGAAGTATCCGCGCGGCTTACGTACTCGATGCAATTGTTGACGGTTTTCCAATATGTTGAGCCGAACAGCTGGTTCGGCACATTGAAAAGCAGGCCCTCGATGAAATAGGAGGGCGCAACACCGCCAGCCAACCTGCCCTCGTCAATCATGCGGTTCCGCATGTTCTTGAATATGCGGACCGTTCGCTTGAAGTAGGTGTTCGTGTTCTGGTGCTTGAGCGTGCAGTTGGCGGAATGCTGCTTGGGATAGTTGACGATCTTGGTCCCATCCTTGGCCCAAAACACGATGCCCTCATAGTACTTTACGCCGCCATTGGCTGGAAATGTCAGGAAATGGCGATGTTCGGCGCATGGCAGCACATCGGCATCACGCCGGGAGCCGTTCCCGGGAATGAAGATGGCCTTGCTGCCGGCCTTTACGCCCGGGCCGAATTTCTGGGTCAGCCAGCTCGTGACCTCGTCCTTAAACTTCGGAAGCGTGTATTCGGCACTGCTTCTGCTCAGCTCGTAGTTGGCCTTGTCTAGCGGGGGCAGATCGCTGATGTCCGAATAATAGATAGAGGTAAGGCGGATCACGATGTCCACGTCACTGTCGGCATAGATGTTGGTGTCGTTCCCGTAGGAGCCCTGCAGGAAGGTATCGAACGACTTGAGCCAGAAGGGCGAGTCCTTGTCGTTCAGGACGTTGCTGACCGTCTGATATGTCGCGGCCGACTGCGTGACGCTTCCCTGGGACGACCACGTATCGAGCTGGTTTTCGCTAAAGGACATATCTGCACCTGCTAAAAGAGGAATTCTTTCAGAGTGGCTTCATTCATGGCAAAGGAGTCCCGCCCGCGCTGGCGGAGGATATTCAGCTTCTTGAGGTCATGCTCGAACAGGTCTGTAGCCATTTCCGGTTGTTCGAAAGTGTCGCTGATCCTGATGGTAGGCACATCCTTGAATAGAATCGTACGGAGCTGGTCCATGGACTGCGTGTTGATCTCCAGCGTCTTCTGCAGGAGCTGGACGCTAAGGAGATATCGCGCCCAATACATTTTGCTGAACATGGATGGCTTGGGACTCGGGTAGACCCCGACACCGACACTCACTACGCGCAAATCCTTATGCGCGATGTTCAGCGCCCGTGTCGCGTCAGCAATGGCGTAGAGGGTGGGGTTGTTGGCGCAGTACCCGCCGTCAACGAGCTTTATCTCGTCGCCGGAACCGGTGGTGACTGTTTTCGCGGCAAAGAACGGGAATGCCGAGCATGATGCTTGGACCGCGTCACCGATCTTGACACCAAATCCCGGCTTAAAAGTTCCCTTGCGACCGTGCGCCTGGGCGATACTCCCCTTGAAGATCATCGGGCGCTCGATCACCCACTTTGTGGCGACGACGCCGACCGCGGTCTTCACGTCATCGAACATCGCATCCTCGAAGATGTCCGCCGCCAGCTTGGCAAGCTTGGCCGACTTGTGCTCGGGTTTCTTGAGCCGCATGATCTCCGGAACATATTGCTTGTAGAGGTCGTGGATTTCGTCCACCGACATTCCCAGCGCGATCATGGAGCCGATGATTGAGCCGGTGCTGGTGCCAAACACGAGGTCGAACTTCTCGTGCAGGCGGCAGCCGACAAGTCCCTCGATCTCGGCCAGAACGCCAAGAGTATAGAACCCCTTGGCCCCTCCGCCATCAAGACTAAGGATCCGATATGGCTTCCCGGTTTTGGAATCTTCGGTCACGGTACAACCTCGCTGCAGCGGCAGCATTAGCGCAAATTCCGAGGGTTCGTCCTGTGGTTGCCGGTGTTGTCCACTGTATTAATGACAGAGACGGGACGGCTGCCGAAGCTTAGCCACCCCTATCATGTTGCCGCGCGCTCCGCCTGCTCGAAGATTAGCCTCCGCGCTACGGCGGCCTTTGCCTCTAGTATTCGGACGTCGCAATTTCTCCGTTGCCATGCAGGCATTCTTTGCAACACGGCGGCGTTATGCTCGAATAATTTAAGTATTTAATTTCACGAATTTCGTGGCATACACGTCACTGCTGTTGTCAGAACCTGCGCCGCCCCATAGCACGCTGAATCAGGTTGTGGATTTCGGCAACTAAAAGTTATCCCCAGCCCGAAGCGCATCTATATTGCAGCGGGCTCGGGAGACGTGGCGTGAACAAATTCGAGAGATATTCCATCGTTGCTGGCATCACCTTATCTGCGATCTCCGCAATGGCTTCGGCAGTTGCAACTTGGCAAACCGCCGCGCAGGCGAAATACGCTCAGCAGGCACTGACTGCCGCCGACCTGAACAAAGGCTTCTCAGACTTTTACGATCAGTGGACGAAGCTCTGCACCGCAATCGATGTCACGGGAGGCTATGTTGTATTCGAAGTCAAATCGGCCGCGCTCAACCACCAGATGGTCGTCGTGGAAGCCACGGACATGGGGTATCCCTTTGAGCCGATTGACCACACCGCCCAGATGCTGAGAGCCAGAAAGGCTATGGACGAGGTGGTTGAAGCTCACGACAAGCTCGCAATGTGGCTTCCCGCCGAAACCCTCAGGTCCATGAGCTTCGAGCAAGTGCTAACGAACCTTATCATCCTTTCAAGGACCAATGCTGCGCGGAGCGAAGCCAAACATTACAGCGCGATGTTCCGCCAAGCGGGGTATTGCCGTCTCTGGAAATCGTGGTTCATGACGTGGTTCAAGCAAGGTTATGGTCCGACCCCTGACGTGGACTTCAAAAATATCAGGCTGGTGTTCAATACTCGCGACGGCAGCGTGCTTAATGATGACTACATTCGCGAGGCCCGCAAACAGCCGTGGGACCAAATCCATCGCTTCGCACCGCCGTGATCCGCCCCGCTCCTTCGCGCGATTGGGGTTTAAACGCTCTACATAGGCAGCACCTTCTATGAGAAAATATCTATAGAGTTTGTGCCGGAATTATGCAGTCGGACTTCGTATCCCTCGCCTCGATAGTCCTGCACGAACTGTACAGCCTTGGCCCGACTTTCATCGGTGTCGTCAACGGTAACGTACACCTCGTGAAGAAGGTCTTCTGATGTTTCAATACCGAAGCTATCGAAGAACCGGCCGACCCATCTCGCAACCTCGTCTACCAAATCGCGGTTGTTCACACTGCTCCGGGAGGTGACGGTCATCGTGATTTTATCGCCACCCCGCGTGGGCTTGCTGAAATAATGGTGCCGCGCTCGCCGGAGCATACTTGTTGCGAGCAGGCCTTCCTCCTCTAGCATGCCCAACCTCCTTGCCATCGAGTAGAGCTGTTCTTCGAGAATTCTCTCTTTCGGGGTGGCCGTCTGCTCAAAATCGACCTTGCCACGTGAGAATGTGACGGGATTGTCGATTTGATGGTCAGGTTTTATCGCTTCCGTTATCGCCGCGTGCAGCAGTCCTCGTGCGGCTCGGATGTCTAACGGCCTTCGGCGGGAGAACTTTATGGAGCGGAAAGGTGCGATATCAAAAGGTATGCGCTGGCCCTCGAGGTGCATGTGGATGATAGGCTTCTGAATCGTATGGCGAATACCGATTTCGTAAAAGGCATTCGGATTGAGCGTCGTCAAATCGGCGATTACAAGCTCGGCTTCGAGAAGGGCTGTAATTACCTGTGAAGTGATTTGGCCGGGATTTGAAATCTTATCGGCACGGCGCACGTCGTAGTCCTGAAAAGATTCTTGGAAAACGGGCTCGATGATATCTTCCAGTAGCCAGTCAGCATGAATCCGATCATCGCTGTCGTCGTCGCCAATCGGGCCGACAACAAAGCAGCTCTTCCTACGCGCTGGCTTACCTGACATTGCTTTCCCCACCTCTGATATACCTATTTCTAGCAACCATTCGGGGAGTTACAAGCCGCCGCCGCTCTACATCCTCCCCGCGGCGACCGTAGCCTACCAGGGATTGCTTCCTAAGGGTACGAAGCCAAGGCTGATGCACCACCGCCGATGCTGTTCTGGTTTTAAGTCCACGTTGCGTGTCGAGCGAGCGGCGGCACTCGCTCGCAAAAACACTCCGGCCGGGGAGATCTCTCGCAATTTTTCGAGAGTGGCGGTCAAGGTTGAATTTCAAAAGGCCGGGTGACGCGTGACGGCGCCGATTGAGGCGCATTGATTTGAGGCCGAGCGAGCTCCCGCGATGGCGATGCCAGCCTGGAGCGGCGGCCAGCAGGCGGCTAAGTTAGGTCGCATGCTGCAGGGCTGCCATCAACCTGGCTATCGAGGGTCACGATAGCCTGTAGCACTGCCGGCAGCCCTTACGCCGGCCGCAGCACGCCGCACCATTCGTCCGGCCGTTCGTCTCTGCCGCATTCGAGGCCAGCGGCCAGCGATTTTGTTCCGGAGCGTCGCCACGTAGCACTGCTCCAATTGCGGTAACTTCGACATCCAGCGAGGTATAAATCTAGCTCTAAACTGAAAAGGTTAGTTGACCAGTGTGAGATAGCAGTCCGCGTTATACTGATTCCAGGATAGCAAACCAAAATTGCCGTCAGTATCGCCCTTATCCTGCCAATTCTCATACAGACCATCAGTAAAATAACAGGCCCAAGAATTGTTGACGTGTTGAGTTCCATTGTTCTTGTTTGTGCCGGCGACATCGCCCGCCTCGGCACGCCATGCGCCGTTTTCCTTGTTGTAGAAGAATAAGAAATGGCGCGAGGCAACGCGCCCAGTGTCATCCCAGTTGTGCATTCCAATTCTTACCGTGCAGCCGTCTTTGCCGCTGCATAACTTCACGACGACCTCTTCTGGAATTTTGGTTGTCGTTCCGCGCTGAGTCCTCAGCGCTTCGAACGTTGCCCGATCAGGTTTGTTTGGAGTGGGGTACGCGTTGCTGAGCGCCCTCATTTCATTCGGGTCTACGCGCGGTTCTATGATTACTGATCCGCTCAGGACGCTCTCCTGCGCCAGGGAATTTGAAATAGTTAGCAAAGTGGCGGGCAGCAATAGGACGAGTAAGTTTCGCATGTTCTGCTCCATGGAGGAAAGACGGTTGGATAATCTTGCTCACCCTTCGATTGTACTTGTTACAACTTAATCGATCAACAACCCATATGCGGTATATGTAGCCACTGCACCCGACATGGTCGTAGCACATTATGAGTAGGGGACGTGTGCCTAGATTCTCTCCGGCCTCTTGGTCCTCTGCCCTACTCATTCGGCATCCGCAATTGTAAAGCCGAGTTACCGCTCACTTGCCCTTCCAACATTCACACTTGGTAACCACGTGGGGTAACTACGTTTTTTTTCTTTACCTGAAGTGAAATCGCCTTTAATTTCCGCCATCCGCTATCGTTGTCACAACGGCCTGTCACTTCCGATAAGTATCGCTTATCGATGGTTGGTTGATCTGGTGCAGAAAATCGGCGATGTCGATCATCCTTGATGATCGGAAATGCCCAGTTTTCCGGGCTTTACAGCCGATTTTCGCGTAGGATGACGGACTCCCCGAACGAGCATTCGACGGCCGCCGGCGGTAAAGATGGCCCTGCTCTTCTCCGGAATTGAGTTCGCGCACTGCCGGCAACCTCTTGCCTTCTGCAGCCATCTCCAAAACCCCTGCTTTTCTGGCATTTCCGCCACAGAAGCCCGCTGGCGCGCGTTTGCCGCCGCGGACGCTCCGCTGCTCGGCCGCGGTGGCATTTCGAGTCTAAGGGGCACATTCGATGCCTAAAACACGCTTGCAACTGACCGTTTTCTGACGCGTGGCATAGTTGTACAAAGCTTTCTACGGACGCGGGAAAACTAACGCCAAAACCGACAGGGACGGCCCTGTGCTTTACGCTGAGCAATATTTGTCCGCGATTACCGTACAAATAGTGGAAAGTCAAAGCCAATACTGGAAGGCGTTACGGTACCTGATGCTGTCTCGAAAACGAGATGACGAACCCTGGATCAGATGACGGTATTTTCGATCACTAGGAGGAGGCCTGAGACACGATCGCGCGCTCACAATGCCGCCGGCGTCTGCTGACACAGAAGGCGACTGGGGCGGTCGACCGCCAGCAGTCTATCTTGGCGTTGACGTCTAAGTAATCGTGACCGAAGATTATCATCGACGCTATCGCAACCGTTAAAACTGCGGGTGGACGGTGCGAGATCTTTCACCTATCGATGGTGCATGAAATTGTCCCTCGATCATATTCCGCTTCGTAAACAACGCGAGATTGGCCGCGTGCTGGAAATCCTCCACGAGGAATTCGACGACGCCCTGAAGGACGGCACAGCGGAGTTCAAGAAGCGCGGGCGCATTTTGAAGATCATCTTGTTCGGCTCCTACGCCAGGGGCGGCTGGGTTGATGAGCCCTTCACGATGAAGGGTTATCGCTCGGACTTCGATCTGCTAATCATCGTCAACAACCGGAAGCTCTGCGAGTTCGCTGAATATTGGTACAAGGCTGCCGACCGCCTGATCCACGACAAGTCGATCGATACGCCGGTAAGCTTCATCGTCCACTCCAGGCGAGAGGTGAACAACTATCTCAAGGAGGGACAGTACTTCTTCTCCGACATTCGCAAGGAAGGTATCGTTCTCTATGAACTTGATGATGAGCCGCTTGCTGAACCGAAGCCGCTCCCGGCGACCGAACGATATCGGGTCGCGAAGGAGCACTTTGACCAACGGTTCAACGAAGCAACGGCTATTCTCGAAACAGCGAAATTCCAACTTGGCAAATCAGCGAAGACTGGTGATGCGTGGGGAAATTGGGCTGCATTTAGTCTTCACCAATCGCTCGAGCAGGCCTACTCCTGCGTGCTGCTGACGCTAACTAACTACAGCCAGCCTTCCCACAACATCAAATTCCTCCGGTCGCTTGCCGAAGAACAGGACCGGCGCCTTGCCGAAGCCTTTCCTCGAGATCAGCATCGCGAGCGCGCCTGGTTTAACACGCTGAACGAGGCATATGTGAAGGCGCGTTATTCCAAGTATTTCGAAATCAACGAGGAGGCACTTGACTGGCTGGCAGAGCAAACGGCTTTGTTGCTCGAGCTTGTGAAGATCGTCTGCTCCGAGCATTTGGATAAGCTCAGGCAATATGGCGCCTCGTCGACCGATGCCCGGTCAGACCTCACTTAGACCTGTAAAGCGGCGTCTTTGGCAGTCCATTTTGACGCATTCAGATCCCGTCCGTCCAGGACCATCGCAATCTATATGCTCACATGATGATGGCCATACAATCATTCACGCTTCGTGAAACTCAACGGCGTAGCCTGCGCCGTAGGCTGTGCGGACCCGCACATTCCGAAGTTCTGCGAGCGCTCTTCGCAGCCGGCCAATATGCACGTCGACGGCCCGACGGCCCACATACCGTGGGTTAGGCCATACGGCCTCAATGAGTTGCTCACGGGTGCTGATCTCTCCTTGCCTTTCCACCAGAAACTTGAGGATGCGCGCCTCCATGGGCGCAAGGTTGATTCTCTTCCCTGCGACGACGACCGCGTGATCTTCGACGACCAAATCGGCAGGAATGACAAAACTTGAAGATATCGTGGGCTCCGGCCGCGGCCTTACGCCATTCAAAAAGGCAATGAGCTTCGCTGGCGACAAAGGCCGCGCGATGACATCTTCAAGGCCGGCCTTGATCAATCGAAGGTGCTGTGCATGCTCTCCTCCGGCGAGGGCGCCGAGGGGAAGTCTGGCCTCCTTTGACAGCGCACATATCGCCGCAATATCGCTGGGCCAGCTTCCACAATCCAGGAGGACTGCGGAAATTGCTGCCGAAGTGCAGGCCTCCGCGGCATCGTCTTCAGTGGCTGCTAGCCGAGCCTCGAAACCTTCGCCGTGCAGAATATGCGCAAGCAGCAGATAAAGTTCGGCATCCTGCGAGCAAACCAGAATGACAGCAGTCATATCGATCGCCTCTGCGTCCTATAATAAGCGGCCGGCCTTAGCTCGGCGCGAACTCGCCGCCGTTCACATCGATAATGGCTCCATTGACGAAACCGGCATCTTCTGACGCAAGGAACGCAATTACGGCAGCAACATCGTCCGGAACGCCAAGCCGGCCGGTCGGAATGCGAGTGAGGGCGTCGATGTTAGTCTTTGTTTCCGCGGATCCGGTCAATGGCGTCAGGATGCGACCGGGCGCCACGACATTCGATGTTACGCCGTAGGAAGCATATTGGGAGACCAGCACGCGGGATAACCCTGAAAGCGCCGCCTTCGATGCGACATAACTCGCTCCGGCGATCCGTGGTCTCGTCCGGCCTGCAAGGGAGCCGACGAAGATGACGCGCCCATAACCCTTTTCCTTCATGGCAGGCAGAACGGCCCGGCAACACAACATCGTGCCGGTTAGGTTGACCGAGAGCACGTCGTTCCACTCCTCAAGGGCAAGATCGGCGACGTCAGGAGGTCCGTCGGGGCCCTTGGGCGATATCCCGGCGTTGCAGACGAGAACTTCGGGGGCCCCAAAGACATAGGCGACTTCGGTGAAGAAATCCGTGATGGCAGCCGGGTCGCGGAGATCTACCTGTCTTGCGAGCGACTGCCCCGACCCGGAAGCTTCGGCAAGCGCTGCGCCGGCGGCCTCGACGCTTGCCTCGCCATGACTGAAGACAGCCACTCTATGACCGGCCTTGAGCAGACGAAACGCTGTGGCAAGACCGATCCCCGTTGTGCCCCCGCTGATGACCGCAACAGGTGTGCGGAGTGCGGCGCTCATGCGGCTTCATCCATTGCAGCAAACAGCGACAGAGGCGGATGAGCGCCAGGCTCGGTCATCACCTCGATCAGGAGCGGACCCGGCCCAGCCAGGCCCCGCTCCAGGTATCTAGGAAGATCAGCGGGATCGAAGATGCGAACCGCCGGGCAGCCACAGGCTTCGGCAATTTTCTGATGGTCGACGTCTGCAAAGTTGCAGGCTGTGGTGAAGCTGCCGAACTTGACCGTTTCCGCGTCACGCTGGAAGCCGAGCACGCCATTGTTCAAGACGATGATGAGGACGGGCAATTTGCTCCGCACCATGGTCTCAAGCTCTGCCCAGCTATGGGCGAAGCCCCCATCTCCCACGATCGCCACCACCGGCGTCTCTGGTCTTGCGGCTCTGGCGCCGAGCGCAAGCGGCAAGCCCCACCCAAGTCCAGCAAGGCCTCGCGGCGAGAGAAATCGCATGCCAGGCGAAAGTGCCCGAAGCTGGCCGGCAACCCACATGGAGGAATAGCTAGCATCAGCGACGACGGTCGTATCGGCCGTTAGCATCCGTTGCAGTTCGAACATGATCCGTTCGGGACGGATTGGACTTGCGTCCGACCGCGCAACTGATTGCCGTTCTGCTTCAAATGCGCGCCAGAACCCAGCAATACGCGACTCCAATTCCTCGCGCTTCGATGCGCGGTAGGAAAGGTCGCATTCAGCGAGCACTCTGCGGAGCGCGCCGATTGTTTCCGCAGCATCCCCAGCCAGCCTGACCGCCTCGTAGGTTCGGCCTATTTCCACCGGATCGACATCGATATGGATAACCGACGCTGATGGGGGAATTTGGCGCCAGCTGTCGGTGCCATTCTGATTGGTTCGTGTGCCTATGAGAATGACCACATCGGCTTCTTCGACCAGCGCAACACTGTGCCGCCCGAGCGACTTCGGGCCAACAAGCGCACCGAGGACCCCCGCCGACAGAGGGTGGAATTCGTCGACCGCACCTTTGCCCATATTTGTCGTAACGACGGGAAGCGAGGCCTCGTCCTGTAGTGCCGAGAGTTCGCCGGCGGCGCGGCTTGCATGAATGCCGCCTCCGGCGATAATGATGGGCGCTTGAGCTGCCGCAATCATCGAAGCTGCGCGCTCGATGTCGCTATCGCGCGGACGCAAACGATCAACCGGCCAATGACCCAGGGCCGCCTCACGCCGAAATGCTGACGGCGCAATCTTCTCCCGCAACAGGTCCGCGGGAAGCAGTAGCGCGACCGGTCCTGGTCTGCCCGACACGGCTGCCGTAAAGGCAGCGTCGACGTAATCGTCGATGCGTTCCGCAACGATCACCTTACGCACCCATTTCGTGCAGGATTGGAACAGGGCGAGATGGTCGAGTTCCTGGAATGCATTGCGATCCGCCTGGTCTCGTTCAACGTCCTGGACAAGGGCGACAATCGGTACGCTGGCCTTAAGTGCCTCGGCCAGCGGGGGAACGAGAAGTGTTGCGGCGGGTCCGTTTTGCGCTGCGACGACGCCGACCTTACCGGAGAGACGCGCATAGCCGTCAGCCATGGTCCCTCCCATGTTTTCTTGACGGTAGGCGACCTGACGGATGCCAATTGCTTCGGCAGCGAGGATCACCGCAGAAGGCAGGCTCTGAGCAAAGATATGGGTGACGTTGTGTCTCTTGAGAGAATGCGCAATACGTTCGGCGACGGTGAAAACATCATTGGCCATGATCACATGCCTGCTTCGGTTGGATTTGCATCAAGTGCGGAAAGGAAATCTGCGAAGGCGGAGACGACCGCATCGCCATCAGCCCTGGTCATTGCCGTCGATAGGCACGCTGCGGCTCCATTGGGCAGTAAGATGCCGCACTCGAGAAAGTGTCGCGACAGCCGTGCCATCAATTCTGCCTCCGTGGGCTCCAGATAAGCTTCACGGAAATCTGTGGGCTCCTTTCTTTTCGGATGAATGCGAAACAATGATGCGGCACCTGTTACGCTGAAGGCTGCGCGTCGACGCGCGATCTCCCTGCGAAGACCGGCGCGAATGCTGTCACCAAGGCTCTCGAGCGAGGCGAATGCCGCCTCGGTCATTGCCTCCATGGCGACCCGCCCCGCGACCATCGATACCGGATTTGCCGAGAACGTGCCGCCTTGCGGAAGCGGCGGCGTGCCGCTGTCACTCGCAAAGACCCGCATGACCTCCCTGCGCCCACCAATTGCACCGATCGGAAAACCTCCGCCGATGATCTTCCCTGCCGCGATCAGATCGGGCTGCAGACCGTAGCGGGCCGAAGCGCCCCTATAGGACTGTCGAAGATTGAGCACCTCATCGGCAACAACGATAATGCCATGCTGCCTGGCGATCGCACCAACGGCTGCGAGGAAAATCGGTTCAGGTGCAATCAGTCCGGCGCGGCTCGGCATCGGATCGATAAGGATACAAGCAAGCGACGGCGCTGCCGAAGCAATGCGACGCTCGAGGTCTTCGACGTCGTTGAAACGGATGACGGTCACCTCTTCGCCAACGGCGGGCGGCATGCCACGATAGGCGGGTACAGCTGGCGATCGCTGCGGGTCGTTCCAGATGGCCGGCGATACCGCCTGTCCTGTCTCTGCCCAGTCGTAAGCGCCGTGATAGGCGCCTTCAATGCGCGCGACGCCCGGCCGGCAGGTGAATGCGCGGGCCGCCTTGATCGCAAACATCACAGCCTCCGTCCCGCTGTTGACGAAGCGAATATGATCGACCGCGGGAATGCGGTCGATCAGCAGCTCGGCAAGGGTGATCTCGTGCTCGGTAGGGTTTGAGAAGCAGGTTCCACGATGAAGAAGATCCGCGACCGCGTCGGCAACGGGAAGGAAACCGTGGCCATGGATCAGCGTCGTGAAATTATTGTTGAGATCGAGGAGCCGGTTGCCATCGACATCGATGAGATATGCTCCCTCACCGCGCGCGATGTAAAGCGGGCTAGGCTCGTGATCCACCGTGACCCGCGTTATTCCAGTTGGAAAAACCTGGCGCCCCCTTCTGAAGAAATGTTCTGACCGCGACCGGGATAAAACCCGGCCGCTGCGCGATAAGTCTGGATGAAACATCTGGATCCTCTCCGGTCAACGTAGGTCGCCACGCGACCCTTCACAATTTTGTTGTAACAAAAATCATGAGCCAGAAGAAGTTGCAACAAAAAAATGCTGCGACCAATGCTATTGCCGCTTCAGGCGCTCCTGCGCCGCTTTCTTCAAGCGGCGGTAGCCATCCCGAATGTCGCTTTCCATCGCCGCACGGACTGCAGACGGATCCTTGTCCATCAAACCCTCTATCGCAGCCATGTGGTTGCGGACGCCGTACTTTGCTTCGGCAAATTCGGGATAAAGATCGTGGAACGAGGCACCCACCCTCAACCACAGGGCTTCAATGGTCGAAAGAAGGTGCGGCATCTCGCAAAGGCGATAGATCGTGAAGTGGAATTCCTTGTTATCGTGCAGGGCATCGGAATAGCGCCGCTCATCCAGAGACAGGGTAATTTTTCCCTGCAGTGCCAACAGCTTGTCGACCACGGCATCGGTTGCACGGAGCGCGCCTTTTTCGGTCGCCAATCCCTCAAGCGCCAGCCTCATCTGCGTAACCTCGTAGAGTGCGGCGGGATCGAGATGCGGCACGATAACAGTCTTGGGTCCCGCCATGACGAGCGCGCCCTCGAAGACCAGCCTGTTGAGCGCCTCCCGAGCTGGCGTCGAGCCGATTTTCAGCATTTCAGCAACCGAGCGGATCGGCAGCTTGTGACCAGGCTTGTACGCGCCGCGCGTGAGTTGCTCCTTAATCGATGAATAGGCGAAGTCGCTTAGGCGTCCGGACTGCTCGTCCGAGGTCGGCGGATCCCCTATGGTTGCATTGTTGTTCATTTTCGACCCCCATGCGTTGACATCGTCGCAATTTTGTTGCAACAAAAATAAATTACCCAAGAAGCGCTACCGTAATGTCACAGCATAACGGCATCGTGAACATCCGCAAAGTTGCGGCTGCGCAAAGCGCCCCCGCAAAAGCCGCCGATCTTTTCGGCGTCGTACCCACAGCCCCGGCCGCACGCACTGGCCGGAGGTTTTCAACGCGCGTCCTAGCGCGCAAACTGGAGGAGACATCGTTTTGATTGGTGCGCCTGTATTCATCGATCGCATATGGAAAGCCTACGGCAGCCAGACTGCCGTAAGTGACGTCACCTTGGACATTCCGGCAGGCGAATTCCTGTCGATTCTCGGACCATCGGGATCGGGCAAGACGACGCTGCTGACGATGATTGCCGGTTTTGAGAGCCCGTCTGCAGGACGACTGGTCATTGGCGGGCGCGATGTGACGGCGGTATCGCCCGATCGCCGAAATATCGGGATGGTCTTTCAGCGTTACGCCTTGTTTCCGCATCTGACCGTCGCCGAAAACATTGCGTTTCCCCTGAAGATGCGTGGCATTGGCAAGGATCTTCGAGCCGAACGCGTAAACCGGGCGCTCGACCTCGTCCAGCTCCCCGACTACGCCAGACGATACCCGCACGAATTGTCCGGGGGGCAGCAACAAAGAGTGGCGGTCGCGCGCGCAATAGTTTTCGAGCCGCCTGTTCTCCTGATGGATGAGCCGCTCGGGGCTCTGGACAAGAAGCTGCGCGAATCCATGCAGATCGAGATCAAGCAATTGCAGCAGCGCCTCGGGGCGACGGTCATCTATGTGACTCACGATCAGGAGGAGGCGTTGACCATGTCGGACCGGATCGCGGTTATGGCCAAGGGGAAAATCGCACAACTCGGAAGCCCGGCAGACATTTACCGCAATCCCGAAACTGCATTCGTCGCTGATTTCGTCGGCAAAATGAACTTCCTGAGCGGAGAGTTCCTAGGCGAGACCGCCGGCAGCCAGGCAATCAAGCTGGGGGAAGACGTGGTCTTTCATACACCGAACGCAGTGTCCGGTCACGACGGTGCGGCAAGGATCGGTGGCCGTGTTCGCCTGGCGCTCAGGCCTGAGCGCCTTGGCCTTGCAGCGCGCGGCGCGGGCGGAAAGAACGCACTGCCCGGGCGGATCGAAACTTCCGTCTTTGCAGGCTCCTTCGACCTTCATCTCGTTCGCGCTGACTTTGGAAGTCGCGAGATCCTCCAGGTGCAGATACCTGCCGATGGCATGCAAGCACCCTTTGTAAAGGGCACGCCGGTGGATGTCGTTGCCGAACAGGATGGCCTGCGGCTCTTTGCCGATGTGGAGGCGTAAGATCACCATGACCACCGACAATCTGGCTCTTGCACCAATCGCTCCAGCAAGCTGGCTTTTCTCCCACTCGTCCCGCCGCTATTCGCATGCGCTGACGCTCGTTCTCATTGCGCCGCTGACCCTCCTGCTCGCCGCGGGCTTCGTTTATCCGATCGGTCGATTGATCTTTCTGAGCATCATGGCGCCTGAATTCACGCTCGAATATTACGAACGAATAATAAGCGAGCCGCTCTATCTCGACGTTCTGCTTCGCACGCTGCAGACGGGCGTGATTGTCACTGTTGCGAGTCTGCTGTTTGGCTACCCGGTTGCCTATCTTATGGCGCGGGCCAAGGGCAGCACTGCAATGATCGTTGCGGCGGCAGTGTTCGTGCCGCTCTGGACCTCAGTGCTGGTGCGTTCCTATGCCTGGATCGTGCTTCTGCAGCGAAACGGCATCGTCAATAATCTCTTCATTGAAACCGGCATCGTTACGAGCCCTCTGAAGCTCCTCTATACTGAAGGGGCTGTCATAGTCGCGATGACACATGTGCTGATGCCCTTCATGATCCTGCCGATCTGCAATGCTTTGCGCACGATCCCTGCCGAATACCAGCGGGCCGCCCGCAATCTCGGCGCCGGCCACATCCACGCCTTCCTGCGTGTGACTTTCCCGCTCAGTCTTCCTGGAATTTTCGCCGGGTGCGTCATGTGCTTCATTCTGGCGATTGGTTTTTATATCACGCCGGCACTCGTTGGCGGACCGGGAGCATTGATGATGGCAACGCTCATCGGCCAGCAAACCCTCGTCCTGCTTGACTGGCCATTCGCCGCAGCGCTCGCCACGGTGCTTCTTACGACGACGCTCGTCTTTGTCCTTGCGTTTCGCAAGGCCCTTTCCATCAGCAAAGGAATGAACAGTGTTAACTGAGTCCGCAGCTACCACTTCGTTCACCGCCCCTCGAGCAAAGGGTAGCCATCGACCTTATGGCAAGGCGCTCTTGCAGCTTCTCGGGGGCCTCCTGATCGGCGCGATCCTGTTCTTTCTGTTTCTGCCGACGCTGTTGGTTATCCCGATTTCGCTGAATGATGGCAGCTATATCGAGTTTCCGCCGAAGGGTCTGACACTTCGCTGGTATCACGAATTCCTTTCCGATCCGGACTGGCAGGCGGCCACGATCTTCAGTTTGAAAATTGCGCTGTCGACAACAATCGCTTCGACGGCAATCGGAACAATGGCCGCAATCGGCCTCGTTCGCGGCAATCTGCCGGGAAAGCCACTTCTGCAGGCCTTGTCTCTGGGGCCAATGATTGTCCCCCATGTGGTCTTCGGCGTTGCTCTTTATCTGATCTTCTCGCCGCTCGGCCTGACTGGCAATTTTGCTGGCTTCCTGGTCGCGCACACCGTCCTCTCGGTTCCCTACGTCATCATCACCGTGTCCGCGGCGCTTGAACGTTTCGACCCTTCACTTGAACTTGCCGCATTAAGTTGCGGCGCAAGCCGGACCCGCGCCTTCTTCAACGTTGTGCTTCCAAACATCGCGCCGTCGGTGTCAGCGGCCGCTGTCTTTGCCTTTCTGGCCTCATTTGACGAGGCAACGGTCGCATTCTTTATTTCCGATACGGGCGGCAAAACGATCAGCCGCAAAATGTTCGAGGACATCGATTTCAACCTTACCCCGGTCATCGCATCGGTTTCGACGCTGCTCGTCGCCATATCGCTCGTCCTCATGGGCTCAATCCATCTCCTTGTCGGCCGCGGGGAGGACTGACGTGGCCATCTCATCCGGACAGAGGAACACGCGATGAAAAGAAGAACCGAGATGAAGCCTTTCCTGCTTGCTGCTTGCCTTATGCTTGGCAGTTTGGGCGTGGCGCAAGCGGAGGAGCAGGTGGTCATTGCGACGACCGGTGGCGCTTACGATGCGGCACTCCGAAAATTCTGGTTCGAACCATTCACGCAAGCGACCGGCATCAAGGTCGTTTCGGTCGCAGCGACAAATGCCGAGATGCGGGCGAAGGCTGCAGCCATGGTCAAGACTGGCAATGTAACGTGGGACCTGTACCCTGACGGCGAGATCCAGGCGAGTGCCGAAACGCATCGGCTGACGTCTGAAGACCTGAGCGACTTTTGCAAGCCCTTTCGCGCTCGGCCAGACCTTGTCGAGGATGCCTGCATCAGTTCGGGCGCCAGGCTTTTTTCGACCGCAACGCTCATGGCCTACGATCCGACAGCGTTCAAGGCGGGAAATCCATCGAGCTGGGCCGATATGTGGGACCAGACTAGATTTCCAGGCGGCCGCTCGTTCCCGAATTTCGACGACCCCTGGCGCGTGATGGCTGCCGCGCTACTGGCCGATGGCGTCCCGCGCGACACGCTTTTCCCGCTCGACGTCGACCGCGCACTCAGGAAGCTCGATGAGATCCGCCCCGCAATATCGCTCTGGTGGAAGACCGGTGATCAGAGCGTTCAGGGCTTTCGCAACGGCGACTACAGCATCGGGCAAATCTGGTTGACGCGCGCAAACACGCTCAAGGCGGAAGGGCGTCAGATCGCCTGGTCCAAGCAGGCATCTTTTCTCGTCGGTGATCGCCTGACGATCATCAAGGGCGCCCCGGACCGGGCAAACGCGGAGAAGCTGATCGGCTACTGGCTTGATCATCCGGAGACGCAGGCGAGGGTCTGCGAGGAGCTCCTCTGCACCCCACCCAGCCGCGATGCGATCGGGCTGATGTCGCCGGCCGCACGTTCGGCACTGCCAAGCGACGAGGACATCAGGGATTACATCGTCGTCCCCGATGCCAAATGGATCAATGAAAATGCTGCGATGATGCTTGAGCGTTGGAACGCTTGGATTCGATAACCAGGCGCCCCCGGGCGAGAGGCGCCCGGGGCACAAATGCCAATCCTTAGGCCCTGAGGGCATGGTTGATGGCTGCAGCGACGTCGCGCACTTCGGTTGCCGTGTGACTGGCGGTCGGGCATATACGCAGTCCTGCCCTTCCCTTGGCGACAGTCGGGAAGAAAATGGCCGATGTATAGTAGCCGGCGTCCAACACCACTCTCGCGGCACCGATTGCCGCAAGCTCATCACCGACGACAACCGTGCGGATGGGCAGTCGTGATCCCGCCTGTGCGGTCGGCACGAGTTCGTCGAAAAGGGAAATGTAATCAGCGAGCACCCGTTGCCGCACGCCGAGTTCCGGTGTGCGATGGATCGCCTGGGATGCGAGCGCGGCACCAATTGCTGCGACATTGATCGAGGCGGAAAAGGCATGCGCCAAAGCGAAGCGGCGAAAGATTTCTTCCTGGAACGCCGTTCCCAGCATGAGCATGCCGCCTGAAGCCCCGAAGCCCTTGCCGAGCGACGCTGCAATTATCGTGCACTCGCCAAGGCCCTCCGGCATTTGCGATCGGGCAAAACCTTCACCTCTTTCTCCGAAGATCGAAATTCCGTGAGCATCATCGATATAAAGGAAGAGCCCATATCGCTCCTGAAGCTCACGCAATTCTGTTATCGGCGCACATCCGCCCATGGAATAGACACCGTCACAAACGAAAGCGACGGTATCATTCTGACGGCAAATGTCTTCGAGCGCCTGAATATCATTATGACCGATAGTGCGGACCTCGCACTCTTCGGCGACGACTGGCTTGTTGAAGGCGAGCGTTGCATGGGCGAGGCGGTCGAAGACCATGACCGGCTTTTTGCCGCCGGTCAGAACTCCGGACGCAATCAGCGGAAGCGCGCTCAGATTGGCGGCGAGCACCGTTGTGTATGTGATTACCCTCGCCTCGAACAGGTCAGAGAGGGCGTCCTCGAGGTCTCCGAGAATAGCAAAGTTGAGCCGTGTGCGTGCGCAAGACCAGTGTAGCGTCCCGTAACGGCGAACTGTTTCGAATGCTCCCTCGACGATGGAAGGGTGATTGTCCAGCCCGAGATACGAGCAGCGAACAAAGTCGACGATGCGCTCCGATCGTCCCTCCGATAGGGGCAGCGCTACCGTTCTGCCATCCATTGGTTGGACATAAAGTGCCATCAAGCCGTCGAGGTGGGCTGCGGCAAAGTGAGGACCGGCATGCCGGACCAGGCTGGCGGTGTTTCTGTAGGATAAGGTCGGCGACCCGGCGCCGGAAACGGCCTCTTGCATGGTGTACTCCCAAGTTTGGACGCACTACACGCTAACCGAGAATCTTTTGTTCATACAACGAAAGAGGCGGCAAGTTTTGGGGAATTTTCCGTGAAGATGTGAAGGTGACGGAATTCAGATGCTTCAGAGGATGTCAATCGCATATCCCACCTTTGGCACCGTGCGGATCACATCTCGGCCAAGGACACGCTTCAACGCCCGCCGCAGGCGTCCGATATGAACATCGACAGTTCGTGGCTCAACGAATGCTCGCTGCGGCCAGGCAATGCCGATCAGTTCGGCGCGGCTGAACACCCGTCCCGCATCAGTCATAAGGGCGCTCAACAAACGGAACTCGATCGGGCTGAGACTGACCGGTGCACCCCGGACGAGGACACGCCGGGCGCCCGCGTCCAACGACAATTCGTGAGACATTGGCACGAAGCGTTTCGTTGCTTTATCACCGGGATTGCCAATCGCACCGTAAAGGTATGAAAGCAGCCGCTCCGGCGGCATCGGCCGTGTAAAGCTCTCATCGACATTTGCCTTCAAAATGTCGAGGTATGCAGCTTTTTCGGCAACCAGCGCGACGAGTGTGACGCCGCTGGCAAGGTCTCGTTCCTTCAATCCCGTCGCGATATCAGCCAGACTTTGTGAACCGGGCTGGCAGTCGACGATGATGGCTGCAGCCTCACCTTCCTCGGCGATCGCCACGGCTTCGCTCGGAATATCGACGAGTGTTGGCCTATACCCGGCTTCCTTCAAGATGTAAGCGAGCATCAAATAGTAGTCGGCATCTTGGGAGACGATCACCAAACGCTCGCTCATTGGCTGCCCCCATCAGCGGATATCACTTTTCCCGATATTTTTGATACAACACCCAAACCCCTGCAATGCCCCATAACTAGCCTCGCCGCTCCCATTATTGCCCTGCAACTGGCACCTCATCGCCAGGACCCGCCCGTTTTACGCGTATTTTTATAGCTTGCCTTTTCCTTTTGTTGCAACATAATGTTGAGTATGCGCAGAGAGTTTCACGCTAAAGGGTCTATTTGCCAGGGACGGCACGTGATCGTGGCCCATCCGATGGGATCAACGTCCGGCATATTCTTAGCGACCTGTTCCCGGACGGTAACGGGGCTTTCCGCATGTATGACTTTTCCGAAGAGAATCCGTACGGCTGCATCGCAGCCGCACCCGACTTCTGGAGTGACACCGATGTAGAGGATGCAAGCAGTGCCGCCCGCTCATTATATGGAGGACACGCGAAAACCGCTGCGGCCTGGTGCGCAATTTGCGCGCGCTTCGACGGCCGCGCAGGTGATTTCATGTTTTGGGTGCGGGTGTTCCGGCGTCTCGATCTCGAGAAGATTGGGGCAGCCCAAAGCTACGGGACGACCGTAAGCAAACCTTGATCGCCCCTGAGACCGTCTCGCTCGCTCGAGCTCCATTGGAGTACCCGGCTTGCGAGACTTGCCATACCGGTTTTTGACAGCCCAGTCCGCCTTGCGCTGCGCGACCTTCAAACTCTTTGGTCGGCAACACATGTCTGGCCGGCGACTTTCTACCGCCGGCGAGTATACGCGTGAGCAGATCGTCGGGACAATGGAATGGCAGTAGCTGGCGGTTCGCGGTTACAGGCGGCGCCACGTCCGATGGGGACCACCCGTCAAAGCCGCCTGTTTTGACCGCTTGCGAGCGCCCCTTGAGACAAGTCTTTAAGTGGCGCCCAAGCCTATCGTTCCACGCAAGAGCGCTCCCACGGCTGCCATGGATCATCGTGGAGGCGATATCCTCAAATTGCGATTGGCTGAGCTTGCACGCTTTGCGCTCCGTCCTGTTTGCGAGATTGATCGGCATCCAGTCTGCAAACGAAAATAGATCGAGAATTAACGAGATGTCTTTCGATCCTGCGAGCAAGCCACCGCCGAGATCGGATCCTCGGCACTGGCGTTCACGGCCCCTTTCGCTTCGCGGGTATGTTTTAGATATCAATCCCCCGTCCGCGATTGACGCCTCGCTGACGCCGTTCCGCCAGGATCTGCTGACTGCTTTGCGCGCGGACTGCCTGCTGCAGGACCTTCAGCCTCTCCTGCATCGCGACGAAGGCCTGGCGCTGCGCCTCTGGCACGCGATTGATGAGATCCTTGTCGCCGCGGATGATGGCATTGCGCCCGAAGCGCTGGTCGAGCGCCTTGCTGACGGCGGCGAACTCCCGGCGGGTGTCCGGATCGAGAGAGGCAGGCGATGCGTTTTGCTGACGGCTTCTGTTCCTCGCCACCGCGGTGAGACGCATGAGCGCCTCTTCCGCCACCTTCGACAGGCCCGGAATAGCAACCGCCATACGCTCCCGCTCTGCCTTGATGGCCTGTCGTTCTGCATCGAAGATATTGGCATAGGCGCTCCCGAGAGAACGCAGGCGCGCGGCTGCCTCGGGCACGGCCTGCACCGCATCTTTGCGCTCCCGCCCGGAAGCCAGCATCTTGTCCATCAGACGATCTGAACCGCGCAACGCGCCATAAGCGGCCGGATCATTGGTCACAGCAGCAGCGATGCGATCGGCAGCAAAGCCTTTTGCAAGCAGCTCCTCGATCTTGCCGACAGCTCCTGCCGGATCGCGCCAGATCGTCCTTGCCGTGTTGGCCAGTGCCGTACGCTGCTGACGGTAAAGAGGAGCGGAGAGAGTTCGCGATCGCGCCTCGTCGTCGATCGGTATCTTGAACTCGGTGACAGCGGCAAGCATGGGCAGCACGCTCACATTCTCCTTTCCTCCCCCCTTGTCTTGCTCCGGGTCCGGAACGGCACTGACTGCCGCAACGATCTTCGAGCGGTCCTGACGTTCGGCCAGATGCTGCGCCTCGGCAAAACGTTTGACGGCTTCGAACAGGTGGATCAGCTTCTCGCGCTCGCTGGCCTGCAGATCGTTAGGCATGCGCTCGGCCATGTTGCGCTCGGCGACCGCATCCGCCTTTGCGGTGAAGGCGCTCCAGCCGAAGCGGGCAGACAATGCTTCGCTGACCGCCTTGATCTCCTGCACGACCGTGCGGTCCTTCGCGGCAAGCGCAAAGGCGGTCTTATAAGCATCGTCCCCGCCCCTGTTGCGCACCGCCTCGATCTCCATGAGACGCGCCATGGCGCCTTCGGAGAGTGCCGGAACCGACAATGACATATGTGCGCGACGTTGTTGCTCGCGGCTTTCGAACCGTTCGGCGTTCCTGCGGAACTCGCTCGCATGGGCGCGGGCCATGGGAAGCAATTCCGTCACAGCCGCCAAGGCGACAATACGCTCCTCACGCGCCGCGCGTCCGTCGACGATGAGCTCAGAGCCACGCAGGCGGCCAAGCCGATCGGGGCTCACGGCAAGATCGTCGGCGAGCCTGCGGGGTTCGGTGCCGGCATCTGAAGCAAGCGCATTCAGGGCGACAAGTGCCGCACCCGGATCATGATAGATCTTCGCAAGCAGCGGCTGCAGGAGGGTTTCCCGATCCTTCCACGCCGGGGATGACAATTGCGCCAGCCGTGCATCCTCGTTGAGGCTTCTGGCGAAGTCGCTGGTCGGCGGAATCAGATAATGGGCTTTGCCGGCGTTTGCGCCTGGCATGGGGTGGGATTCAGTTCGCTCGTCGCTATAGGAGACGCGCCGTTCCCGCTCGATCGCAAAGCCGAGCGCCATACTTGCCCGCTCCCAGAGCTTTTCCACCTGCTCCCGCTTTGCGGCAATCCACGCAAAGCGCCGCGGGATGTCCCCCTCGATCTCGGCCGCAGCCAGCGAGAGATACTCGAACCCGCGGCGGCGGGCGAAGTCTTGCGCCTGGGCCTGGTAGCCGGCCTCGCTTTCAAAATCGAGCGTCGTCGTCTTGGCGCCGGAGCGCGACAACCGCTCGACGAGCGGCTTGAACAGATCCGGCCGATGACTTTCCCGCTCGATGCGGTCCTGGCGCGCTTCGGCGGTTTCGATCTGCCTGGCCGTCCAGACATTGCGGTCGACCTCCCGCTCCTCGTAACGTTTCTGACCGGTCGCCTCGTCGACGACGGCAATCTGGACCTTGACCCGTTCCACGCCGTCCTTGCGCAGCGTGACGGTGTCGCCTTCAGAGAGGCCACCCTCCTCGAGCGCCTTCGGCAGGCTCACGCCCCACAGCCGATGGACGGTTCCATCGTCGGTCCTGATGTCGGCATAGGGGCTGTCGTCGGCATCCTCATCATCAGGCCGGAACTTGGCCTCTCCGGTTTCGACAAGCTCGCCGGTCACGCCGGCGGCATGATCGACACGCGGTTTGCGTCCCCATTCCGGTCTTGGCTCAAAATCCTCGCTTGCCGCATAAAGATCGACGCGATCGCGATGCCTCGTCATCGCCACATAGGTCAGGTGTTGGTCCATCATGCCGGTCGCAAGCACCAAGGTGCGCTCGACGGTGGTGCCCTGGGCTTTGTGGATCGTTGCGGCATAGCCGTGATCGACATTGCGATAGCTGTCTTCGCTGAAGACGACTTTATGGCCGGTGTCGAGACGAACCGACATCAGAACCTCGCCGCGTTTGTCACCGGTGGAGATGACCGTGCCGAGCATGCCGTTCTTGACGTATTGCGGACCATAACTCCTGGCCCGCGGCTCGAGAAAGCGGGCGTTCTCCAAAAAGATGATGCGATCGCCGACGGCGAACTCCCGCGCCCCGCGTGCCGTCTGGAAGGTGCGGCTGTCGGAAAGCGCACCCTCGCCGGCCATCACCGCACGCAGCGCCTCGTTCAGCTTGCCGACATCGTCATTGGTGTGGGCAAGCACGAGCAGTTCGTCCCCGCGCAGCCGACCATCCCTGCCCTCGGAAACGGATCGACCGATTGCCTCTCTGCGCGCCTGGCTCCAGTCGGCAACGATGCGATCGATGATCTCCTGGCGTGTCTCTGCCTCGGCAAGGTGACCATGCCGGGCATAAACGTCGAGACCTTTCTCGATCTCGCCGCGGGCAAAGAGCCGCGAGGCCTCACGCGCCCATTCTTCATGCTGGCGGCGCACGCCGGCAAGCTCGGCAAAACCGATGCGTTCGCTGATCGTCCGAAAGGCTGCACCCGCCTGGATCGGCTGCAGCTGCATGGCGTCGCCGACGAGAACGACTTTCGCGCCCGCCTCCTCGACGATGTCAAGCACACGGGCCATCTGCTGCGAGGCCACCATGCCGGCTTCATCGATGACGAGCACATCACCGCGATGAAGCGTGTCACGTGCATTCGCCCAGGCGATCTCAAGGGCGGCGAGGGTGCGTGACGTGATGCCCGAACTGTCTTCCAGGCCTTCAGCCGCCTTGCCTGCAAGTGCTGCACCGATCACTCGGCGCCCCTCGCCTTCCCAGGCAAGGCGGGCTGCCGCCAGCAGCGTGGACTTGCCGGCGCCGGCAAGGCCGACGACAGCGGCAATGCGGCTGTCGCCGGTGACGTGACGGATGGCATCGATCTGTTCCGCGTCGAGCTTGAACGGCTTTTGTGGATCGCCGCTCTCGACGCGCTCGATCGCCGCATCGACCTGCCGAGCCGAAACGCCGAAGCCTGCTTGCTCCGACAGAACCCGCGCCGACTGCGCCATGTCGTATTCGATGCGCAGCATCGCCCGTGTCGTGAACACCGCCGGGGCTGCGACCTTAAGCGTTTCTCCGTCGAACTCTTGCGGCTTCAGCATCACAAGTTCATCCGACGCCATCAGCCGGGCGCGGATATTGGTGAAGTCTGCCGGATCGTCGACATATCGATGCAGCGCCTTGGCAATATCCTTCTCGTCGAAAGTCGAGCGCTCATTGCCGAGCTGCTTCAGCAAAAGCTCCGGCTCCGCCAGCAGCCGGTCGGCCATCTCCTGGCGGCGCGCGAGATCGGCCGGTGCGAAATAGAGCTCCCTCCTCTTTCGCGCCAATGCCGCCTTCTCCGGCCCGAGATGTCTTTGCGCAATGCCGTCGAAACCCTGTTCGGCATAGGAACGACCGTCGAGCCGGATCTCATGGCCGGCGAGCGCCAGGTGCCGGTTCGCCGTTTCCGCCCAGGCGATCTTCCAGGCCTTCAAGGTTTCCTTGTCGCCCGCCCATACCCTGTAGACGATCTTGCCATTCGGTCGATCGGGCGTGACGACACGCAGTGGCTTGCCATCCTCGCCCGTCACCGGAACCTTCTTTGCTCCGAACCCCTCCTCCGTCAGAGGCCTCAGCGTCGTCATCAGGTGGATATGCGGGTTGCCGTCCTTATCGTGATAGACCCAATCGGCAATCATTCCCTTCGAGGTGAGATTGTCGCGGACGAACTCGCGCACCAGCGCGATGTTCTCCGCCCGCGTCAGTTCCTCCGGCAGCGCGATGATCAGTTCGCGGGCGAGCTGCCCATCGGCCCTGCTCTCGAAAGCATCGACGGCGTTCCAGAGCGCCTCGCTGGCGGCGCCGACCGAATGGCCATCGATCGCCTTGTGCAGCCATGCCGGTATCTGCTGCGGCAGCGCCAATTCCTCATGCATCAGCTCGGGTCCCCCACCACGATAGCTGAAGGACGTGCCAGCCTGTTCGTCCATCATCCGGGCGCGATGACGATAGGCGGCGGCCGAGACGACGCTGCGTCCGGCTCCCCTGCTGATCACCTGCGCTCTGACGAACATGATTGCCACAAGCGGCTCCGCACACCTTCCAAGCACGTCGCGCGAGCGACGTATATTGCGCCCTCAAACCGATCGGACCGCAGGGCCGATGCCGCTTTGCGGAACACGGAGCCTGGCGGGAACTCCAGCTGCGACGATTTCGGGGTGATGCAAAATAGCCTATTTAACTATTTTATTCTAGTTAGTATAATGATGAGAAACAACGCAACGATTTTTAGGAAGGACGGACCCCATGGCCACCAGATCAACGATATTGGACCTCGATGCCCAGATCGAAAGGCTACGAGAACGCAGGAGAACTTTGATAGCCAGATCGGCCGAACGCTTCGCTCGAGCCGCAATGAAGTCTGGTCTGGCGGAACTGGAGCTCGGCGACGAGGAGATCGACCGGATCTTCGAAGAGATCGCCGCTCGATTTCGCAAGGATGAGAAGAAGGAACGTGCGACCCAGGCTCCTCAAAAGCATCGCCCGCCAGATCGTGGCGCTGGAGCGCAGGCGGAGGTTCCACATGACGGCTGACCGTAAGAGGGAAACACGCGAGAAATTTCTGCTTGGCGGCCTGGTCGTCAAAGCCGGCCTTTCGGAGACCGATCGAGCGTTCCTGCTTGGTGGACTGATCGAATTGGCGGGCGTGGTGCCGGGCTCGCCCGAACATCGGCGGCTGCGCGATATCGGCGAACAGGCGTTCAGGGCTCCGTCGCCCAATCGGTTGTCTTCGCCCATTGCGGAGCCACGGGAATGACGTCCAAAAGAAGATTGCATCCAAGCCTGCTCTGCGTCCTGGTGCCGGTCGCGGTCACTGCGATCAGTGCCTACGTCGTCAACTGGCGATGGCCGATCCTGGCGCATGGCCTGTCGGGCAGGACCGAATACTGGTTCCTGCGTGCAGCGCCTGCGCCCGCACTTTTGTTCGGGCCGCTGGCCGGGTTATTGACGGTTTGGGCGCTGCCCTTGCACCGGCGAAGGCCGGTGGCAATGGCAAGCCTTGCCTGCTTTCTGCTCGTGGTCGGCTTCTACGCGATGCGTGAATACAGTCGCCTCGCCCCCGCAGTACAAGCCGGCGCCGTTTCATGGAACCGGGCGCTCTCGTATCTGGATTTCGTTGCTGTCATCGGCGCGGTCATGGGGTTCATGGCGGTGGCAGTCGCCGCCCGGATCTCCGTCGTCGTGGCCGAGGCCCTTAAAAGAGTGAGAGGCGGAGCCTTCGGCGATGCGGATTGGCTTTCGATGTCGGCAGCGGCAAAGCTCTTTCCGCCGAACGGCGAGATCATCGTCGGTGAGCGCTACCGCGTTGACAAGGATATCGTCCATCAGTTGCCTTTCGACCCGAACGATCACCGCACCTGGGGACAAGGCGGCAAGGCGCCGCTTCTCACCTACGGCCAGGACTTCGATTCCACCCACATGCTGTTTTTCGCGGGATCGGGAGGCTATAAAACGACGAGCAATGTCCTGCCGACCGCGCTGCGGTATACAGGTCCTCTCATCTGCCTTGATCCCTCCACCGAAGTCGCGCCGATGGTGACCGAACACCGCACGCAAGTACTTGGGCGTGAGGTGATGGTGCTCGACCCAAACAACCCGATCAACGGATTCAATGTCCTCGATGGCATTGAGCACTCTCGGCGCAAAGAGGAAGATATCGTCGGCGTTGCTCATATGCTTCTCTCCGAAAGCCAGCGCTTCGAATCTTCGACGGGCTCCTACTTTCAGAACCAGGCGCACAACCTTCTGACTGGTCTGCTCGCCCATGTCATGCTGTCGCCGGAATATGCCGGCCGACGAAACTTGCGCAGTCTGCGCCAGATCGTTTCCGAGCCGGAGCCGTCGGTGCTTGCGATGCTGCGCGACATCCAGGCACATTCCAAATCTACCTTTATCCGGGAAACGCTCGGCGTCTTCACCAACATGACCGAACAGACCTTTTCCGGCGTCTATTCGACGGCCTCGAAGGATACGCAATGGCTCTCACTGGACAGTTATGCCGCTCTCGTCTGCGGCAATGCCTTCAGGCCGAGCGATGTCGTTAGTGGCAAGAAAGACGTGTTCCTCAACATACCGGCGTCTATCCTGCGCTCTTATCCCGGCATCGCGCGCGTCATCATCGGCTCTCTGGTCAACGCCATGGTCCAGGCCGATGGCAACTTCAGCCGCCGAGCGCTCTTCATTCTGGATGAAGTCGACCTGCTCGGCTATATGAGGGTGCTGGAAGAGGCGCGCGATCGCGGTCGCAAATACGGCATCAGCATGATGCTGCTTTACCAGTCTGTCGGACAGTTGGAGCGGCACTTCGGAAAAGACGGCGCCACCTCGTGGATCGACGGCTGCGCCTTCGCCTCCTATGCGGCAATCAAGGCCCTCGATACGGCGCGCAATGTCTCGGCCCAATGCGGGGAGATGACCGTCGAAGTGCAGGGGCGCTCCCGCAACCTTGGCTGGGATGTAAAAGGCGGTGGCCCGCGCAAATCCGAGAGCATCAATTTCCAGCGCCGACCGCTAATATTGCCCCATGAGATCACCCAGGGGATGCGCAAGGATGAACAGATCATCATAGTACAGGGCCACAATCCGATCCGCTGCGGTCGGGCGATCTATTTCCGGCGCAAGGAGATGGATGGGGCGGCGAAGGCGAACCGTTTCGTCAAACCGATGCGGTAAGGACAAAACTACGGAGTCGGGTAGCAACTGCCACCAGACTCCCAGCTGCTGATCTCTTAGGATCAGTACGATCCTAAGAGATGTTGCGTATGGTTCTTGTTACGGATGAATTGAAACGGAAGAGCGCCGAGATCGGCGCTGACATCGATGATATACGGAGGCGGATCTCGGCGCTCGAACAGCAGCAGTCGGCGCTCAATGTCGTCATGCGGTTACCGCATGTCTCGGCGTGGTGCGGCGGCGCCGGAACGGCGATGGTGCCGACGGGCAGCTCTGGCTTTTCAAAGACTTTGACCGTCGACGCTGCGCCGTTCGCACGCTCCATCAGGCTGAGCGGCCGATCACCACGGCAGAGTGCGGCTCAGCGTTGGCAAATAGAATTCGGCGCGCCTGGATGGCCGATCGTCATCGGCATCTCTGGGAGGTAGCTGTTTAAGACGGTCCACATGGCTCCGGGCGCCGACACTTTGAAGGCCGGCTGAACCATCAATTGATTTAGCTCCACCTCGGTGCCGGTTGCTCTGGTTCAGTATCAGAATCGTCAGACACGTTCATTATGCGCTTTCGACGCCGACCGGCAACGTTTTGCTTGGCTTCCAACCTTTCCAGAATGCCCTGGAGTTGATGCTCGCGCACTCGCACATCAAGACGTTCGTCTTCACGGTATTTCTGGAGGATCGAGACGGGCCTAAGTTGATCGCCGAACTCGCGTTCTGTTGTCTTGCCGATATGCAAGTCACGGACAATGAACTCAAGCTCCCGAAGGGCAGTGAGAGCTCGTTTGACCGCCGGCTTATTTTCCAAATCTGACAGTTGATCTTCGATGTAGCATTCTAGGATCAACAAGCTCGCAACAGCCTGCCGCAACGAGTGATCGCTTCGCCGACCTAACATATTGATGTTGCTCAGCCGGCTCCTAACGCAGTCCAGGGGGTGCATCAATGTGACGGAAATGCCTTCTGGATTTTCAGCATCAGCAAACGTGATTGAATTTTCGAGGAGGGACTTGCCCTCGACCCCTTTGATCTGGGCAAGAAAGTCCACCACTATGTCACGATTTCCAAGCTTGCCCTTTACGACTGCCGCATTCGGGGTGTGGTTGTCACCGGAGGGTATTTCCAGAAGGCCGTCTTCTAGGCTGTTTGCAAGCGCGCGCTCGGCTTCCCGGTTATGATAGAAATCAAGATCCTTGCTCGTCAACTCGCCGAGGCCATCGAGCTCTTCGTCCATGCCATGATAAAGTTCGGCCCAAATATTAACAGCTTGCCCGCCAACTATGACCGGATTAAATCGCTGAACAAATCCGAGAAGTGTTTGAACTTCTTCTGCTGTAAGATGCGGCTCTGCATCTTCGTCACCGTCGACAATCATCTCCGGCTCTCTCTTAGGAGCGAGCCAATGCTTTGCCGCCGATAGCAACCATCTTGTAACGGTGAAGGGGAAGTTCAGCGAACGCTGAGTTCTCGCGGCGCAACTGAGCGGGGCTTACCGAACCATTATCGAGGCGCACTTGGTCACGATCGCGGCTCTCTTGCTTTTCGAGAGCGCGTTTGCGCGAATCAAGATGGGCAACCCTGTAGCTCATACCGCTTATCCTAGCCAGATTTCCTTTACATTAATTGAACAGCCATTTCAATGGTCCAGATGAAAGCACCTAGTCCATTAGACAGCGCTCATCCCATCGGGCATCAAGATAAGACAGGAGGAAACACATTTCAATTCGCCGGCCAATCGAACAAGAGCTTCTACGCCACTCTGAAGGCTACTCAGCCGGGCTTAGCCCTCTTCTCAGACAAGATCCGGCGGACAGTTGCCCTGCCAATATCCGCATAGGTTCCTTGACGTCGCCTCGGCAAGGCCTTGTAGAGCATGCCCCAAATAACGCACCGAGAAATCAGGATCGATGGAACGGCTTCGATCGGCTGCTCAGTATTTCAAGCGGCCTAACATGCGCTTCGAAGCCGAGAATTCGGAGCTGGTGTCAGTTGCTACCTGATTTCCGTACAACTATCGCCATCGAAGGTCAGGACGACTCATTTGCAGAATTGCGACGACTGATGACTTCACGCAGCAGCGGCAGGAAGAATGCCTTGCTGAAGCGGCCGGTTGGCAGCTCGGGTTCAAGATAGAATGAGTTTCCGACGATGTCGGTATTGAACTAATCAAAGATGATCCAAAGAGCCTGCGGTCGACATCGAGGCCGGCACGCCGCGTTCCGATCACCGGCAGTTCCACAGAGAACTGTGACGCCTCCGGCTGCTTGGTTGTGATCGGAAAGAAGAGAACCAGATCACCGTCCGGCCGCGGCATTCTCACGCCGATGGCAACCGGCCGCTCCTTGCGCCCTTCCGTTTCACCACGCCCAGCCTCCCGCGCCGTAGATGCGGATAGCAAATGAGCTGGCGGTCTGGACCGGTTCGTAGCTCACAAACGGCCTGCCTCGTCCTCATCGGCAAAGGCTTCGGCGGCGCTTTCGAACTCGGCGAACAGTTCATCGGACATTATTTCAATGGTGCCCACGGTGCGCCGGTCCAATTGCCTTATCAGCCGCTGATAATCTTCGATATTGGGGAGAACGAGGCGGGGCTTATTCCGCTTTGTGATGGTCACCGGACGGCGCAGCGCCTCGGCGATAATGTCGCCGGACTTACGCGAGAGATCGCTGGTCGAATAGGACCCGCTTGATTTAGCCATGTGGGCCTCCTTGTTGCAGCACTGCTTAGATGTACGGCATTTACAAGATTGCTGTAACTTGGAAACTAACATCGAGACGCCTCCGGAGAGGAGTGCGACGCCTCGACATGTGGGGCCGAGCTACAGCTCATCGCGTGGCCCGCACGGCGTTAATGCGAATACCGGTTTCCCTCATGATGTCCTCGATCATTGGTGCAAGCGAGCCGAGCTCGTCTGGGGTCAGCGCCACGAGCTCCGGATAGTTGACCTCGACGCCACCGGCATCGGCGGCCAGCGCATTTGTCCAGTCGCCGCCGTTGACGCGGAATTCCTGCGTGTCGCGATCGATTTCGAGATCGTCCACCAGATTGATGGTGAAGCGTGCGAATATCGCGATCTCGCCCTCCAGCCGATAGGCGGCAAATTCGTCTTCCCCGGCAAGAAGCATGCGCTCCAATGCCGCAATGGCCTGGATCCGGGCAATTGCCGCGTCGAGACCATCGATAAGGCGATCATGAAGTTCTCTTGAGAAATCGCTGTCGCAGCCGAGGCGGTTTGCCAGGACGACGAGCCGGAAGCCGACAAGCCTGGTGTAAAGCGTGAGGTCCTGAACGGTTGTCATGATGTGATCTCCTTCGTTGATGACGGAGATCGGCCACTCCTGAGCAAAGAGGGGTCAAGGACCGCGGGACGCGGCTTGCAAGCGGGGGAACCGATTTTTCCAGAGCGAAGTCGCAGCGTAGCGGCGGAAAAATTGGGGGAGACCGCGCCGTCCTTCACGCCGGATTTGCTGGAGTAAAATGGGACGTCAGAGAGAGAAGAGACCCGCGGCCCCGAAAGGGACGCGACCACTTCCGGCGCGAGCCGGCGGGAGTGTCGAGGGATAAAGTCCCCGACAGCCCGGCGGCGGGTCGATCCGGCCGGCGGGCTTGCGGACATGGCGATAAGCCTCCGTCAGAACGGAGGCTCGGCGCTGATGCGGCCGTCCTGCTCGGCCCAGATCACCTCGCGCTCGGCCAGCGCCAGTTCCAGCTCGCTCTCGATCTGCCGATACTCGCCCGGTTCGGCGTTTAGCAGTTCGGCGCGCAGCAGCTCGATGACTTCGTCGATGCAAGTGGTCATTGTCGTCTCCTTGACGTTGTGAAAGACGACGCCCGCGGTCATGGCGGGATGGAGGGGTCAAGGATCGCGGAACGCGACCGGCGGAGCCGGCGAGTGGGGGTGCCGATTTTATCGGAGCGCAGGGGACCGGAGCGGAGACAAAATTGGGGGCACCGCTCGTCCTTGAGGCCTTCATGCCGCCATGGCATCCTCGGACCGACTGAGCAGACCTTTCCTCTCCGTATCGCACAATTTTTTTGATCAGACGCGGGCTTGGGTGCCCGCATCCGATCTCTGGTCCGCAAGAGCGGCCAGCCCCGGTGACGGGGCCGGCCGCCCGGCTCACGCCGGGCTGTTCCAGAGGATAACCTTCTTGCCGGGGTCACCGCCAGGAGCCTGGGCGACGTTGCCGAAGATCACGCCGATCTCAGGTGCCTCCAGCTTGACGGAGAGATATTCCTCACCCGTCTGGCGGGCGATGCGGTTCCAGGCGGCGCCGATCTCGAAGCCGGTCTTGCGATGGATGATGCGGTAGTCAGGCGCTTCCTCGCTTGCCTTGCCGGCGTTAGGGACAATTGCGATCGGGGCATTGACCCGGATGGTGGCAAAGATGCCTTCAAAGGTTCCGTCGGTCTTCTGCGTCAGGGTTGCGATGGTGGTTGCCATTGTATGTCTCCTTCGGTTGCTCGGGACCATTCCCGATGGCGCCCGAAGAAGGGGCCGAGCTGCAGGCGTCACCGGAGCGCCAGCGCAGGGGAACCCCTTGCGGGTTGACGCTGGTCGCGGCCGGTCCCTTAGAAAGGCGACAGAAAAGAACGGGAATGGCCAGGACACGACCGAAGGGCGGGACAGACCATCATGGCACCCTATCGCGCGTTGCGAGAGAGCCAGGGGTTTTGAAATCCCCGCCGCCACTTAAGTCCCCGCCGGTCCTGGCCACGACAAGGCGTGAAGCGCGTGCCAGCTGCGCAATCATCGATCGGCCGGACGTAATCGACGCAGCCCTCGCATCGACGCTCGGGCCATGTGCAATGCCGTTTGGAGCTGCCGCTCTGAGGCCGAATGCCGGATCTTGACGGGCACGCCCAGCAGTGCCGGCTGCGGATCCGGCGTTCTCCGCCGAACACCAAACCATCGTGCCCGGGGAGCCGCCCAATCTCCGGGGCCGGCTTTGCCGATGTTGCTTGCAGGTCCTGACGCGTCAATACATCACAAACTGGAATCGATCGGCTGGGAAGGATTCAAAACTCTCGTTGGACGGGGCCGGTCCCAGTGGGGAAAATTCTCGACATGAGCCGGGTATCTTTCCACCTCCATTGTCGCCGCATCGATGCCAGCCGCAACATGGCGCGCTATTACGTGCTCGCCATCCGACCGACCTTGTTCGGCGAAACTGCGGTCGTTCGAAGCTGGGGGCGGATCGGCAGGCGTGGCAGCGAGAGGACCGACGTGTTCGCGACCGAACAGGAAGCCGTGGCACATTTTCTAGGCCTCGCACGTCGGAAATACCGCAAAGGCTACATACCGACTGCGACGGCGCCGGTCATGACCTGATCTGGCTTCAAAAGACCGCGGCAATCATCGCGCAGGGATCGTCACCCGTTCCGGCGCGGTTCCTGGAGCCGGCTCGCCGGCGAAATAGAACCCGGGTACGGCGGACACGCCGCATCCTCCACCCTTGAAACTGACCGCGACACATGACATATAATTCGCGACAGGTGACACACGAGAAAGATCATGACTGTGGCAGCAAAAGCATCGTCTTCAGCAGCAGTCGGTGGTGAACTGCAAAAAATCGAAGCCTTGCTCGGCGGCTCGCGCATTCTGTCGCGTCGCCTGACCAACGCACTCGACGCTCATGAATTACTTCTGCATGGCCTGCCCGCATCAGCGCTCGATCATCTTGTCGGCACGCTCGTTGTCATTGGCAAGAACGAGTCTCTGGAAAAGGCAGTGGGCATGAGCCTTCGCACATGGCAGCGGCGGAAGGACACGCCTTCCAAACCCCTCAGCCAGGAACAGAGTGGCCGTACATGGAAATTTGCCGAGATCCTGGCAAAAGCAACGGATATCTTCGGATCCCAAGCAGAAGCCGAACAATGGCTGGAACGTCCAGCGGTCGGTCTTGACCAGCGCCGGCCGATCGATCTTCTGGGGACACCTGCCGGCGTCGAACTTGTCGAGGATCATCTCGATCGTCTCGAATATGGCGTCTATGCATGACCCTTCTGCCAGTCGCGCTCGGCGGGACCGAGCTGGTCGCGTGGCGGCTCGATCAGGCCGTCCATGCGCCGACGTGGGATAGCGGGGAAGGCGCATACAGGGTCGGCGGTCGCTGGAACAGCAAGGGGATTCGCGCGGTCTACTGCTCGCTCGATCCCGCGACAGCAATCCTCGAGGTCGCTGTCCACAAGGGTTTCCGGGCGCTCGACACCGTGGCCCATATGATGACCGCCGCCGTCATTGCCGATGCTGGCGATATCCATGTCGTCGATCCGGCGAGCGTGCCCAATCCAAACTGGCTTCGTCCGGGCATTCCCGGTGCCGGCCAGCAAACCTTCGGCGACGATCTGCTTCAAAGCCACCGATTCGTGGCGATCCCGAGCGCCGTCTCTCCATACAGCTGGAACCTGATTTTTCTGGCCGACAAAGCGGCGGACGCCTATACGCTGAAGTTTCAAGAGGCCTTTGGCCTCGATACGCGGCTCCACCCGCCAACGACCTGAACGGGCCCTTGGTCGCACCCGTGCAATCTGTAACGCGATCTCAATTGCAATCGGGGCCGCCGCCGGAGGAAATGGCGCTCACGCGCCATCCTCCGCTATCTCCCAGACCGGGATGCCGAGACGGCGTGCCTTGTCAGCGAGATTGCCAGTGATTCCGGAACCCGGGACTATGATGACGCCGGCCGGCATGACGGAGAGCATCTCGTCGTTGCGGCGAAAGGGAGCAGCCTTGGCGTGCTTCGTCCAGTTCGGCTTGAAGGAGATCTGCGTCACCTTGCGGGCCTCGGCCCAGCAGGCGGCGATGCGCTCGGCGCCCTTCGGCGAGCCGCCGTGCAGCAGGACCATGTCGGGATGTTTGGCGTGGGCCTGGTCGAGCCTGGCCCAGATCAGTTCATGATCGTTGTAGCCCATGCCGCCTGAGAAGGCGATCTTGGTGCCGGCGGGGATCAACACTTCGGTTTCGGCGCGCCGGCGTGCAGACAGGAAGTCCCGGGAGTCGATCATCGCCGCGGTGACGTGGGCGTGGTTGACCTTGGAGCCGGTGCGCGGCCGCCAGGCCGAACCGGTCTGCGCCTCGAAAAGATCGGCCGCATAGTCCCGCATGAACTCGAAGGCATTACGGCGCTCCAGCAACGTGATGCCTTCCGCGACGAGACGTTCGAGCTCGACGCTCTTCACCTCCGAGCCGTCCTGCTCGCGCTGGCCAGTACGCTGCGCCACCTCATTGCGGTCGAGCTCGCGCTGAATGCGTTCGCCTGCGCGATGAAACAGATTGGGGATCGACCAGAACAAATCTTCGAGATCAGGCTCAAGCCGTGTGCCGCCGAGCATCTCGAACAAGGCGTCGAAGATTGCGGTCAACCCGGACTGGACGAGCGATTCTTCGGGCAGCGGCCGCGGGTCCGGCTCGTCCTGAAAAGGACGATAGCCGTGAAGCTGCATCTCGTAGATGAAGTGGTCCGTTGGGGAGGACGCGTGGTGGGGCTCGATGGCATCGTCGATGGGAAGGGGCAAGGTCATGAGGATCTCCATCCGGTTGCGACCGCGCCTCGCGCGGCCTGACGGCGATCCTGCTCACGCGGAGACGGGCCGGAACCGCGGCGCAAAGCGCTGCGGCCCAGCGCAGCGCCGGGCGGCAGAAGGAAGGTTTCTTGGCCCGCGAGGAGCGCCGGCAAAGCCGGCGCGGGGAAGAAACCTGACTGATCCGCTGAAGGCCCGCCGCCGCGTGGTAAAGGTCGCCTCCCGACAGGCCCGCAGGCGAACCCGGCTGGAGGAAGTGCTTTTGAGCGGCCTTCACCAGCTGCCAGCACCGCCACCGCCTGCCGTTCGGTCTGCCTCACGGGGTCAGGAAGTTCATTGCATCTCCTGGAACAAGCTGTGCCCGCAGGTTGGTCTTCAACCGGTCCGCCCCGAGCCAGCGCAGATCCTCGTTGAAGTCGCCGAGTTCAGGGGCGAGGACAAGCGGCAGGATACCAAGTGCCTGAGCGCGACGGCTCAGTCGCTTGATTGCCTGCCGCCCCGCCGCATCGGCATCGCCAGCAATGTAGAGGCGCAGACATCCGGCAGGAGGGCAAAAGGCTGCGAGGTGATTGGCTGTGAGTGCAGCGACCGCTGGCATGCCTGGCATCACCTCCAATAGCGACAGCACCGTTTCGAGACCTTCAGCCGCGGCCAGGACCGGCACAGGCTCACCGGGGGGAAACCGGAAGCGGACGGCGTTGCCGAGAAGACCACCGAGCGCCCGGCGCGGATCGGCCACCTTGGCCTTGCCGCCGCTCGGATCGAGCCATGTGCGATGAATGCCGGTGACTGTGCCGGAAGGATCGGTCACAGCGGCAATGAGTGCGGGATAGGCCTCCGTGCTGCCCGTGGCAAGGTCACGATAGTAGCAGGATGGATGAAATCCGAGCGCCGAATGAGCTGTAGCCTGCAAGAGGCCACGATCGCGCAAATAGCCCTCGGCAAGTGTGCCGGCGAGCGGCTGTGTCATGGCAAACAGGCGCCGAGCCCGTTCCGCAGCCGGGCGGTTGGCCAATCGGCGCTCGCTAACATCGATATTCTCGGACGAGGCCATTTTCGGTTGGGACAAGCTCAGGAAGCGCCTTGCTTCCTCCGCGACATCCCGGAAATCGAGGAGCCCGCACGTCTCCCGTATGAGATCGAGAAGGTCTCCATACTCGCCGGTCGCCGCGTCCGTCCACCGGCCGGCGCGCGGGCCCGTCAGATGGACATAGAGTGATCGGCCCTCTTTGTTTCTGGCATCTCCGACGATCCAGTAATTGCCGGCACGCCTTCCTGCAGACAGATAATGACGGCAGAACGCGACTGCATTTAGCGCTAGACGATCTGCCAGTTCCGAGATGGATAACATGATGCTGCCTCCCTCATGGACGACTGATAAAGATCGAATGGCAGCCTCGCGCAGTGTCGGCACATGATTGTCGGTCGCGTTATCTGGACTGTAGAAGGTACGCGGCGCGAGGAAGATTGCGAGGACACAGCCGTGTTTGCGTGTTTGCCGCCAGGAATGAGTTTGTATTCATGGCAGGTCCTCTAAGAGCGAGGAGTGACGTTGCGCTGAAACTCTTTTGCCCTGCCCGGCCCCCTCTTCCGGCCCCTCCCTGCCTCTCTCACCCTGCCAACGGCCGCCTTGCGCACCTGCCGGGCGATGGCGAGAATCAAAACCCCAGCGGCAAAGTTCGAATTCACTATACTAACTATTTTGCGCTAGTATAAAGCGCCATCATTGTGCTAATTCCTTATGAGGCTTGTTGAGCCCTGCAGGGACCCCGAGGAGCAAGTGAAACAGTTTGTAATAGGCAATCAGGCGCTCGAAGAAAGCTCACCAGAGTTTCAGTCAGAGCTCGCACGCGCCTACGAGCAGAAGCTCAGGCCACTTTGCCGGTGTCGGGAACCGCCGGTGCCGATGTACATCGCCCGGATAGACGGCCAGTTCCTGGTCAAGCGCATGCCGCTCTCAGGCCGGCAGCATGATCCGGTTTGTCCGTCCTATGACCCGCCCTATGAACTATCCGGCCTCGGGCCGTTGATCGGCAGCGCGATCCAGATCGATGCGGCAACCGGTGCGGCCATGCTGAAGCTCGACTTCTCCCTGTCGAAACGAGGCAACCGATCCAACTCGAGCGCGTCATCGGAGCCGACGGAAACTGTGCGAAGCCAGCCAAAAAAACTCTCGCTCCGAGCGATGCTCCATTATCTGTGGGATACGGCAGAGCTTACAGAATGGACATCGTTATGGGCTGGCAGGCGAGGCTGGGCCCGCGTTCGCAGCAGTCTGATGAATGCGGCAAGACAGATGATCGTTCGCGGCGGCCCGTTAAGCGATATCCTGTTTATTCCGGAAGTATTTCACCAGGAAGACAAGGAGGGTATTTCTGCCCGGCGCGCTGCGACGCTGGCTGGCGCCCAAGCAGATACTTCCGGACCGCACAAACTGATGGTGATGGTCGCAGAAGTGAAAGAGTTTTCGCCAGCCCGCGACAGCCAGAAAATCCTGGTTCGCCACCTTCCCTTTCCTCTCATGATCGATGAGGGTGCATGGAAGCGGTTGAATGGACGATATGACACCGAGCTGGAACTTTGGCGATCAAACGAAGAGTTCCATCTTATCGTGATCGCCACGTTCGGCATTTCGAGTGCGGGGATCGCATCTGTGGAGGAAATGGCGTGTATGGTGGTGAACGAGAACTGGATCCCGGTCGAAAACATCCACGAACAGCGGCTCCTGGAACGGCTCTCGAGGTTAAGGCGCAAAAGCAAAAAGGCATTGCGGTTCGATCTTTCACGTGGTCAGCCGATCGCCTCCGTGACATTACCAGATCCAAGGCCGGCGCCCGTGGCGCTGTTCATCGTTCCGACGAATGCGGACGAAGATTATGAGGTTGCTCTGAGCGAAATGATTGCCGCCAGACCAGAAATGGCGTCATGGATCTGGCGTGTGGCCGAGGGTGAAATGCCGCGCTTGCCTTAAACTATTGAGCTCTAATACGCAGCAGCCGATTTCTTGCCAAGAGCAGCTTGGCGCACCCGGTGCTCAATTGTGCGAGATGGCAATTGGTTCAATCCTGCTGCTTTGAGCGCGTCCGTAGCCTGGCTGGTGCGATCGGACGTTAGTTCCTCGACGTTTAGGGCAGTCGCTTGACCTGATCGATTGTCGACACCTATATTAATTCATCTCCAGATGGAGTTGAATTAGGACCATCGACATGAGCAATATGGAATTTACGGTTACGGAAGCGAGCTTCTTGGCAGATCGCTCTCCTACGGACGTTCAAAACGCAGTCGACAAGAAGGTCGTCAAATCCACCGTGGTTAAAGTCGGGCAACGAGCTCAACGCCTTCTAGGAAGGGCTGAGCTGCGGTTTCTAACGATGGATCGCGAAATCGGCGAAGCCCTGTCCGGCGTAGGCAAACGCCGTCTTTATGAGGAACTGTCGAGGCTTCCAGAAAAGGCCACGACGGCGCGATTTGGCGCGCTCGTCGTGGATCTTCGAAAAAGCGACGCCAAACTCAAGAGGAGATTGAGGCTGCTCGAAACGATCAAGGCGTCAATTGAAATGAAAGGGGGAGAGCCTGTTATCAAGGGAACCGATATTCCTGTTTATCAGGTAGCTGCCTTATATCCTTCGGCTTCTATCGAGGAGATCCTAGAGGACTTCCCCTCGCTCAATCATGTCCAAGTTGAACATGCGATCGACTTCGCGAGGGCATATCCTAAAAAGGGACGCCCTTATCCGTCGACGTCCCTGAAACGCGGAATTTCCACTCTCATCAAAAGCGGTGTCTTTGATGATGACTGAGACAAGGCCTCGGAGTGCTTAAATATTTGCTCGACGAGTCCGTCACCCGTTCAATGGATACGCACAACAATGTCGTTAAGTGGAAGAGATCCATCGACGACAGCGAACTCGCAATTTGCGTTTTACGCTCTTCGAGAAACGAAAGGGCGCTGAGGCGCAGTTGAAAAAGGATCCGAAGAAGCCTCAGGCCAAGTTAGACGCGATAGCCGCGTTCGAAATCAGCTTCGGGCCCGATCGCGTTCTCAGTCTCGACGCAGCGGCAACGAAAGAATGGGCTTCTTTTGTCGGCGCTAGGGAAAAGCATGTCATGGATGCCGGCATCGCCGCCGTCGCGAAAACGCACGGGCTTATCATTGTCACCCGCAACCTGGAAGACTTTGCTGACTTCCGCGTACCCTGTCTCGACCCATTCCGAGACCCACCGCTTCTGGTGGAATATGGCGACCAGCGGACGAAGAGCAATGATGAGATGAAGACCATTCGGTCGGCGACGGCACCTCTGGGATCGGAAAGCTGGCGACCTCGGTTGGTTGGCCACTTAAACACCCGCGTCGCTGCGACGCCTGCTACTGCGCATAGCGCTGTTTCAAAATGCCCCCACGCCAGTACGATTGCCTCCCCCAACTGCATCTCGATAATAGACCTCGCTCACCCGAAACCGTCCGCCGATGCGCTTGCACTGGACGATGATGTCTATCGCAACTGTCAGCATTTCGCGAATGTCGCTGCGTTCGAGATTCCCGCCACCTTCCGATTCCTTGACCAGCAACGTCAACTGCTCGAAGGCAAGGCGTGCGGAATCGGCGTGCACGGTCGTGATTGAACCGGGATGGCCCGAGTTAACATTGCGAATATAGTAGAATGCCGTTCCGTCCCGTAACTCCTGCAGCAGGATGCGATCCGGCCGCATGCGCAGGCAGGATTCGAGCAGATCCTTGGCGCCGACTTTGGCAAGCCCTTGGCCGCCCTTCGAGTAGAAGAGCCGAACGTGGTTCGGCTGCGGAACGACCAGTTCGGCGGTATCCTCGATCGAAATGATCCGCTCGTTTTGGGGGATATGGCGGATCAGAGCTTTCGATAGCGTCGTTTTCCCCGACCCCGTAGCGCCGGATATGATGATGTTCTTTCTTGCGAGCACGGCCTCCCGTAAAAACGCCTTGTAGGCGCCGATCCGAAAGTATTCACCCAACCTCTGATCGGGTCGCGTTTCGGAGCCGTCAACGGGCGCGACATCTGCAAACAATCCTCCATGATCGAGATCCTCAAGCGTTAACGACACCGAGGACGGCTTGCGGATGGTGATGCTGACGGTGCCCTTCGTCGTTGCAGGCGGGATGACGATCTGGATCCGCTCATCATTCGGTAAGCTCGCCGACAGGATCGGCCGAGTTTCGTCGATCGACTGGTTGGAGAAGCTTGCGACTGCCCGGGAAAGACGCATCAGGCGATCGTAAGACAGCTCCGCCATAGCATGTGTCTGCCATCCATTTCTTCCTTCCGTGACGACCTGTCCAGGCTGATTGACGATGACCTCATAGAGCGTGTCGTCGCGCAGAAAGCGTGAGAGCGGCGAAAGCAGTTCGCGCACAACGCCGGCGTCAGCAGCTTCAATCATCCTCGGGCCTATTTTGTTGCGAGCCTGGAGCCTGACGCGAAATCCCCGAGCACGGCGCGGTCGTAGATGCGGTTACGGGACTCCTTCACGCGAAGCCGATAGACGCTCGAGAAATCGAGATCACGCGCGACGAAGATCGAAACCAGTTCGCCCTGATGTTTCAGGAGGGTCGGTGGAATGTTGATGGACTGTTCGACGGCAATCGCGGCGGCCTGCTGACCGGCGCCGGTGGTGTTTTGAGCGTCGATATCGCCGTCCTGCAGCCGGCTGCTGGCATAGGAGGTCGCATCGCCAACAATCGACAGCAGGATCGCGCTCCCGAAACGCTCCCACCAATGCGTGTCGACGGAACCGTCGACGCCGGCCCGGCCAAGAGCATCGGTTGCAGGCGATGCCAAGGTGATGATCACACCTTTTGGGGTCTTGGCCCGGCTCCAGAGGACGAAGAGGCGTTTTTGCCCACGACGAAGGCCGCCGCGGTATTCGCCGACCACCTGAGTGCCCTTTTCCATCAGGACGACACGACCGTTGTCCGACAGGACATCTCGGTTGATGACGCAACTCGTAAATCCCGGCTGATCGGAGGAGAGCGCCGCTTCCAGGACGCAGGGGACGGATGTTCCCATCGCGACGATAAAATCGCGGTTGCCCAGTGTACCGGCACGGGAACCCTGCAATTGCGTCGGCGTCAGCAGACGGTTGAAGCGCTCGTCATCGCTTTGGCCTGCCGGCGGGAAGCTGCCTAGATTGTTGCCGAGCTGCATGTAGGGGGAGGCCCCTTCGGATCCTCCAGCCTGATCGCGCCGCTGCGCTGGCGGCGATTTCTCGCCGCCATAGGCTATAACGGGGGCGCGGCGCGCAGCATCGAGCAGCTTGTCGTCATCGGTCGACGCGTTGTCGATTATCCCCGGCGTGGGGAGCTGGGCCGCCGCTGGCGGCGTCAGCGGCTCTTCGGGCTCCTTCGCCGGCTCGAAGTCCGATGTCTGACGGATGACGACCCGTTCCGGCTGCCCGCTGCCGGATTGCTTGTCCTGCTCTCGCATCGACCAGAGGGCGAATGCGACAAAGACGACGATTGCCAGAGCGACGGCGCCTCGCTTGACGATCGGATTGCTGTCGATCCGACGCGCGGTCGATGTCTCGGCCCGCTCACCCGCAATCTGGGTAGTCTCTTCCTCGGCTGCCATGACACCTCCTATTGCATTGCCGCAGGCGGCACCCTGACGACGCGCTCGACGGATGGCGACGTCGTGTTGGTCTCGGGATTGATGCCGATACGATCGTAGGCTTCGTTGAAGACGCAGAGGACATCGCCGCCCCTGCGCAAGATGAACTTGCGGCTGATCGCGTGAACGAGGACGAGATTTCCGTCGACGGATTTGGGGACGAGGCTCTCGGTGCCATCGGAATTCTCCAAGTATATCGCCGGCATTTCCTGGTTGCCGGCAAAGGCGAAGGTGGTGACCTTGCCGTTGTCGTAGACAGCCTGCGGCTCGAGCGCCTGTGCCCCTTGCGCCGAGTAGCGCCAATTGCGCGGTCCATAGGCTTCGTGAAGGGAAAGCACGTGATCGGCCTCACCGGCCTGTGCCGCCTGCGCGCGGACAGCTGCCGCCTGTCGGCGCCGCTCCGCTTCATCGCCTGGATAGCGATACTTCAGATAGAAATAGGTGTTCTGCCCGGCTTCGACGCTGCCGTCACGGACGGTCAGTTCCATCTGGTAGCTGCGGGTCGATCCGTCGCGCCGTGTCGTCACGACCGAGATATTTGTCACCGGCTGGCTTTCGCGGGGTTTCAGGAACAGGATGTTGCCGGCCGGCGCCACCTCCCACGCGACACTATTGCCAAGCGCCACATGGGCGATTTCCTCGTCGGCCGCGAATTCGATCTGCACCGATGACCGCAGCGTGCCGACAACCTTGGTGATGTTATAGGGTTGATAATCGACGAAGCGGATGCGGCTGTCCTGCGCCGCCCCACGTGGGGTTTCGAGGGCGACCGCCACAGAAGGAAGGCTGCCGGCCAGGATCAGCGGAAGGAGGAAACAGGCTCTCAATTGATAGCCTCCGGATCGGCGCGATATTCGCTGACGACGAAGCCGAGGGGATTGATCAGCCGATCGGTCGAGGACATCGGAGCGTTGGCATAGGAGAAGGTGAGGGTTGCGACCCAGTGCGTGGTGGCCACCTCCTCCCCGCGGGTAACGGTTCTCATGTAACGCACCGATGCCACATTGGCATTGATCAGCGAGATGGAAACGATGTTGATGCGCGAGGTGGCGCTGCGGCCATAGATGTTCTGAGGGGATTGGGGATTGCTGCCGCGATAAAGAGCGGCAAATCGCGTCTGTTCCGGCTGCGTCGACAACAAGGCGACGGTGCGAAAATTCTCCCCAGCTTCACTCCAGACATAAGCTTCGCGGGCGCGGACATATTTGGCCGCAAAATATTTAGTGACGGCCTCGTCGTAGGTGCCGGCCGTCGACGTCAATGCCGAGACCACGTCGACGATTCCCGTCGAGTTGTCGACCCGCACCACGAAAGGCTCTACGGTTTTCAACGGGGTGAGGCCGGCTATGGCAAAAACGGAAGCGCCTGCAAGGATGCCGGCGCAGACTGCCACGAACCACGCAATCCGCGCGGATCGCTCGACCTGCATCATCCGGTCCTGGTCGAAGCGTCGGGCCCTTTCGAAGTAACTCTTCAAACTGTCCGTGGTTACCATTTGGTGGCCCCGCATGGACGATAAGAACCTTCAATATCGAAAAGCGCGAAGGCAGCCGGTGCGGCTGAGGGGAGCGCCCCCTCCCAATAGGCAAAAGGCTGGCTCGCCGGCTGTACGGGAACAGCCCCCGTCACGGGCTGTTCTGCACTTCTATTATCCTGCCATTGCCACATCGAGCGGTTCATCGGCCGGCGGGCATAGCCATCACATTTGGGAAGAGGGTGGGACATCGAGCCGCAAGCGGCCAGGCTCGGGATCAGGAAGAGCGATAATGCGACACGGATCATGGGAAAGTAGCCTGTCCAATTGTCTTAAGGTTGAAGCGTTCACTCGATCCGGCTTGGCGCCAGGCGGCGGCCGACCGAACGAGCCCCGCGGCCGATCGCCGTAGCTGAACGGGAAGTGGCCCAGGCGAGCGTGCTCTCATGGGCATCGCGCGCGGCGCCATATCCGTAGGTCAGCGACGCTCCTCCGGCAGCAAGTGCCGAAGCGATGCCCGGCAACTGGTAGAAAACATAGAGAGCGGCAAGGCAGATGGCGCAGAGCGCAATCGGACGCATCATGACATCGCTATAGCCTTCTATCGCCGTAAATGTCGTGTCGATGCAGGTAATCAGCAGCGAGCCGATCGCGACGACCAGGACCTGCAGGATGACCAGGTTTGCGAGCAGCCCGATCCAGGATTCAGTAAACCGGCGGGTCGATTGGAACATGGCGAGCGCAATGAAGATGGGGCCGATCGCCAGTACGATAGCGAGCGCGAGCCGGGCGTAGAGCGAAACGATGTACCCGATAGCCGCCACGACGAAGCTCGCGCCGATGACCATCATGCCGCCGATCCCGGTGACGAAGTCGACCGGCCAGGAGGCCCGGGACCATATCTCGTGGGCACATTTTTGGCCCTTATCGAGCAGGCTGTCGAAAGTCGACGCGCTCGGTGCGGTGCCAGAGTTCAGCGCTTGCGAGATCTCGCGCGCCAGTGTGTTGAAGAAGATGTTGGTGACGTAGGCCTGATAGTCGCTCGCATTTCTGACCAGCATGACGATGATGGCAAGCTTCATTGCCCGGAAGGCAAATTCGAGGATGGGTTCCTGGATGGATCCGCGGAGAACAAGGTAGCCGTAGAGCACCACATAGAGTGTCAGCGCCGCGGTCAGTGGTCCGCTCACCCAACTCGCAATATTCGAGGTGCCCGAGGAAATGAAGTTTTCCAGCGGTGTCTTGAACTGTCCGTCGACGAAGCTGAAGACCTGATACACCGCTTAGCCTCCGAGCGACTGGCGCATCCGCTCGAGCCGCAGCTTGCCATCGGCCGCCTCGGCGTTGCGGCAATTGGGGGTATCGCTGAGCTCGCTCGGATTGTTGCGGCATTGAACGATGATCCTTGCGAGCAGAGCATCGTCGGCAACCAGTTCATCAACGGTATAAACCGCTTCCGTCTGTGCAGAGCAGGCCGACAGGAAAAGGACGGCCATGGTGGGAAGAAACCATTTCATTTGAGCGCCGCTCCCATAGTGTCCATGCGTTTGCGCCAGTCTTCGGCTTTTCGCTGTTCATCGACCTGTACCTGCGCCTGCTGGATCATCTGCAGTGCCTGCATGCGAAGGACGTCGCTCTGCAGGAAGGCTGTTTCGGCCTGGAGGCGGGCCTGCAGGTCGGCGACATCCTTGGCGTCAGCTGCACCGGAGATCTTCTGGCGCAGCTCGTCGATGCCTTCGATGCGTTTGGTGGCGGCATCATAGATCTGCTGACCGAGGCTCATCTGCCCCGCATTCTGGTTTTGTATGCGCGACAACTCCTGCGCATAGAAATCGTTGGCATCAGTGCGATAGGTGGAATTGTCCTGGAGGAATTTCGAGGCGGAGCTGCCGAAGACGCCGCTGCCGGTTCCTTTGAACAGGGTCTCGATCGCATTAAAATCTTGTGGGAGGGCCTTGCGGATCGAAGGTTCGTTCAGAAGGCTCGCGATGTCAGCCATGTTGGTAATCTTGTTCAGCGATCCGTATAGCTGTTGGGCCTGCTGGAGCTGCTGGTTCAGGGTGTCGAGCTGGGACTTGAGCTGCGAGATGCTCTCGATCTGCTTGGCGATCGAAGTCTGGTCGATGACGGGTATGCCCTGTGCAGACGCCAGCATTGCCGACGCAAAAAAGACGGCAGATGCAAACAAGGGCCCCATAATTCCGGTGCGGATCATGCTGTCCTCCTCCTGTGGTGAAACACGGAAAGCCAATCCTCCCGCCCGTCGCCAAGTTGCGATCGAACGGCGTCGGCAAGTTCCACGTTGGCCGTCCGGCCCGAGAGAATGGCGAGCTCGTCGTCGAAGCCATTGAGGTTCAGCTCGGCGACGACGCTATTATGCCCTTGCTTGATGATGAACCGGCGGCTCTCGACCGAAAGCTCGCGTGAGACGAGTTCGAATTCGCGTTCGGTCAGCTTGAAACCATCGACATAGTCGATGCGGTCGCCGCGCGGGTTGGCCAGGAAAATCTGCGTCGGGCACTGTTCGATGATCGTATGGGCAATCGGCGAGGCGATGGCGTCGCGCGGGCTCTGGGTCGCAAACAGCATCAGCCCGTTCTGTTTGCGGATGGTCTTGAGCTTGTTTTGCGCGAGATCCCGAAAGCCCTCGTCCTGAAGCGCCTTCCAGAATTCGTCGATGACGATGATGATGCGGCGCCCATCGATCAGCTGCTCGATGCGATAGAACAGGTAGGCCATCAACGGCGTGCGGATTTCCTCGTTGTCCAGGAAATCGGTCATGTCGTAGCCGATGAACTTGGCGCCGATGCCGATATCGTCGGCCTCGTTGTCGAAGACCCAGCCGAGCGGTCCTCCCCTCTCCCATCTCCTCAGTCGAGAGGCAATTCCTTCGGGATCGGTGTTGTTGAGAAACGTGCGCAGGGCACCGATGGAGCGGCGCTCCATCGGCAGGTCCGCCACCCCGTCGACCGCCGAAGCGATGTCGCGCAAGTCGGTTATTGATAGGTCGCCAGATGCTGATCCGACCAACTTGGCGATCCAGCCGTTGAGGAATAGCTTGTATTCCGGAGTGAGGTCCAGCGCCTTCAACGGAGCGCAACCGGTGATGATGCCATTTCTCAGCGGCATATAATTGCCGCCTGCTGCGCGCACGAAAAGGTCGGCGCCTCGGTCCTTGTCGAAGAGAACCATATGGGGATCATGCTTTTCGAGCTGCGACAGCATGAAGTTCAGGAGCACGGTCTTGCCGGCGCCAGATGGGCCGCAGACAAAGGTGTTGCCGAGATCGCTGTGGTGGAAGTTGAAATAGAAGGGTGAGCCCGATGCTGTCTTGAGCATGGCGACCGCCGGTCCCCATTCGTTGTCGTCCCTCCGACCGGCGGGGTAGGAATGATAGGGAGCAAGAGCGGCGAAGTTTCGCGAGGTGATCGCCCCCGAGCGCGCCCGATAGCGGAAGTTCCCGGGCAGTTGCGCCCACCAGGCAGCCTCGAGCCCCAGGTCCTCTCGAGCGACGACGGCGCCGCCGCCGGTAAGACAAGCGCGAGCTTTCGCCATGTGGTCGGTCAGCTCCTTGACCGAGGGGGCGAAGACCGTCAACGCAAGGTGATGTTCTCCCAGAACGAAGCGGTTGGATTCGAGCTCGTCCAGCGCCTCCCCTAGCTCTTCGATCTGCGATGCTGCCTTGTCGCCGGTACTGACCATCTGGTTCTGCTTGCGGCCCATGATCGTGCGGGCGTCAGCTTTCGAGGTGAACGCGAAGGATTGCGTCAGAATGAGTTCGAAGGGGGCCGTCAGGATGCCGTCGAGCATGCCGCTACGCGTGGTCGCCGGATATTCCTTGAAGCCGAAGATGCCGGCATAGCGGCTTTCGGCCTCGTGACGGATCTCGACTGTCTCGCGCCCGAAGATGACCCGATCGGAATAAATCGCCGAAGAAATCCTTCCTTCCGTCAGCGGAACTGGTTCACGCCGCCCTCCGACGATCTGATGGAGAACTTCGCTCGGTTCAGAGAACAGGATGCCGCCCTGCTCTTGCAGGGTGAGGAGACGTGGCTCGAAGCGCTGCAATCCGGCCAGCACATCCGCCACCCGGTCGCGCAGATGCTTCAGGGCATCTTCATCGAGTTCGATACGGGAGCGGCGCGCCTTGCGCAGCCGGGAGAGAAGATTGGCTGCCCTTTCGGCAGCGTCCCGGCCTGGATGGCAGACGAGGGCAAGATAAAGGTCGTTTCGGAAAAGGTCTTCACCGATCATCCGATCGCGATATTTGGCATTGAGGCCTTCGCAGAAGGGGTTGGCGAAACGTCCCTCGGGATAGGTGTTGTCGCGACGGCGAATGACATGCGTCCAGAGCGCCAGCCGTTCGTCGGCGATATTGCGGTAAAGCGTATTCAGGCTGCGGTGCAGGCCGTTAAGGTCGCGGATATCGGCGGTCTCGAAGGAAACTCCTTCTAGCGCGATCATGGTCATCAGCGCTCTGGAATCAAGCGCGATCGTCGCCTCGTCGACATGCCTGACATAGGGGATGAAGGTCTCCGCGCCGAGTTCTCGAGACCGGAGCGTCGCAATACTAGGCAAGGCTGAAATCCCTCTCGTCGTAACGGCGGGCGAGCGGCAAGGGCGAGAGGCTCGCGCCGCCCCAATAGGCGCTATTGCGCGATCGCCCCCGGGTCTCGATCCACGCGATCAGGATCCGGAACCTATTGTGATCGTGCTTGACGAGTGCGCGAAACAGGACGTGAAAGGCGACGCCGGCGAGCGCATAGGCGATCGATCCTGCGGTGATGTAAAGAATGGTCGTCAGCATGATGTTGACGCCCATGGCCTCCATGGTCACGCCGGCGATCATTGCCGGGCGGGTGCATGCGAGAAACAACGTATCATCTTCGAGGTGCGGGGCGTTCGTCACGGCGATCAGCTCCCGACGATGGTGTTGACCAGTTCGGTCGCCCCGAAAATTCCGCCGATGCCGATGATCCAGAAACCTGCGCGCCTCAGATCCATGTATCCAAACATCCACGAAATGCAGATGATGATGACGGCAATGACCGCCAGCAGGCGGGCGATATTGCCGGTCAGCATGTCGACGATGTTCTGCAGCACGGTTTCGATACCGGCGGCCTGGGCGAAGGCCGGCTCGACCATGAAGGCGACGATCGCGGCCGCCATGAGGGTGGATTTTGCAAGGGTGCGAAGACGGGGTTTCGAGATCATTCGCTTTGCTCCAATCTATCGTTCTGGAAAACGAGAGCCGACGACCGCCGCCGGGAGTTATAAACATCCCATGGCTCGGCTTCAGCGGCCTCGGCGGGGTGTGAGGCTTGTTTGAGAGGCGCTTGCCTCGGCTGATCCTGCGGCGATGGGGCTGACGGGAGCTGGTCGTCCGTTCCCGCAATGGAGAGCGAGGCCAGCAGAGGCGATAGCCGCTTTCTTTCCTGGCGCACCTGCTCGTCATACCGGACTATTGCGCCGACGGATGGATCGTCGCGACCGTAATAGGAGCGGAGCATGACTGTCTCGGCTCGCGCCGGATCGTCGCCCACGCGGAGAGCCTCACGGTAGTATCCGTCGAGAAACGTCGCCGTGGCCTTGAGGCTCAGGCAAGGATCGAAGGCGTCCGCAAGGGACAGATCGAGTTTCTGAAGCGCCTCGATCCCGAGGCCGCCAAGACCGACCTGGATATCCTGGCGATCGGCCATCAGGGACGTGGCTACCTCGATCGCCTCGGCTTTCGAAGCCGGCCGGTCGACAAGTGGCGGGCCGCTGTTTATGCGAATGGCAAGAGGCTGAAAACCGCTCTCAACGCTAACGACGGCTGCCAGCGTTTCGACCTCGACCATCGGCGCGCAGGCTTGCGCGATATCGATGAAGGCAGCGGCCATGTCAGTACCACACCCGCTGCGTCGTCGCGCCGTCGATGGTGACGTCGATATAGTGAGGCTGCGACCTCACATTCGGGCGCATGATCGGGTAACCCGTGCACCGGTAGCGCCCATCCTGACGCTGCCAATGTGGTGACAGTACCGAATTGTCGTGGGTGCCAAAGTTGTCAGCATCTTGCGAGCAGAGGGCATTGCTCACCGGTTGCGGTGACGTCGCCACGCAGGTCACTTGCCCCCCGCCGGAACCGTCTCCTCCCCTCAGCCTGTATCCGGCATCGCAATAATAGGGTTCATAACCAGGCCGCGAGCTGTGAAAACCGACGCCGCTGCAGGTCGGGAAGGAATGACCTCTGGCAAGCTCCCGCCACAATTTTTGGATCGGCGGTCGGCATTCACCAAATTGCGTCGGCCCTCCGGGATTCGAAAGGCACAGGATAACCTGGCATCCCCAAACTTCAGCTTGCGCTTTACTGCCGGAAATAAGATAGGATGGCGTCATGCAGCAGATCGCAAGCAATGATTTCAGCAGAAGGCTTTTCATGGGCAGACCCCTTCGACACGACGATGTTCCATCGCATTCGGGAGAGCTTGCACAGCTGCCTTCCCGAGTTCTTACTGACTTATATAACACAGTTAAATGACATGACAAGCGCACTTAAAAAGCAATGGCAGAACCTTGCCTTCTCGGGACTCATTCTCCATGAGATCCTCGATCATCCGCTGGAAGACGAGACGCCGCAGGCGCGACTGAAACAGGTCGGCATGATGACGATCCTCTACACGATGAGCCAGGCGCACCAGAAGCTAACCCTTTCGAATATCATCGAGATTACCGAGCTGACGCGAACTGGCGTCAAGGAAACCGTCGACCTTCTGGTCAAGCGTGGAATGCTGAGCGAGACGATGGTGAAGAATTCCATGGGCAGGGGAACGGCCCGGCAATTCGAGATTTCGGAGGACCTTTTGAACAAGCTGAGCTCGTTCCGCGTCGGCCAGAAATCGGATTAAACTGACTTTCTTTCGCAAGTAACGGGACGCAACGGCGAATCATTCGTCGCCTGATCGTGCTGCTGACACGGAGAGAAATGATGGTAGGCCAACCCGCCCCCGGGGCGGGTTCCAGACAGACAATTGAAGAGTATCGGAGAAATCAGCATAGCGCCGCCGAAGGCGGGATTTCGGGAATTCTCGCCACGCCAAGGGCGGAACAAGGGCAGCCGCAGGAGCCTCAGCATAGCGGCCGGCAGGGAGGCGGAACCGACTGCCCCCGCCCGTGCGTTCCGTTTTCCCGAGAATATTCGCCGCACCTTGTCATCATTATCGCGCGGGAGCCTGGAAAGGGTGATGCAGTTGGCGGAAAAAACAATGCCGGCGAGCGGGCTCGGACCGATCGACGTCATTACCTTATGAGGCGCGCTCAGACCGCGCTTTCGAGTAGCCTCCTCGCCTTGCCTTCCAGCTCCAGACGGACGTCCTGATGGCTCTTGTCACGTGCCAGGGCGGTGATTCCCTGAACGAAGTCGAAGACCGATTCCGGCGGGCGGCCTTCTTCGGACAGAACAGTCTCGATGATCTTGCCCGTTTCACTTTTCGAGAAACCTCGCCGGCGCAGGAATGATTGTCTGTCATCATCGTCGCGGGCGACGATCCGATCGCGCGCGGCCTGGATGCCTGCGACGAAAACTGCAGGTGAGGAATTGGCAAAGCTTGTCAGCGCCGGTCCCGCTTCATGGGCGAAACGCTCAGCAGCGAATTTGCTGTGGCGAATGCTGATCTCCTGGAAGTTTTCCGTGCCCCAGATGTTGCGGTTGGCGCAGACGGCACGCAGGTAGAAGGAGGCGATGCCGAGCGTTTTCGACCCCACCTCGGAGTTCCAGGCATAGAAGCCGCGAAAGAAGAGATCAGGTTCACCATTGGGCAGGCGCCCTGCCTCGATCGGATGAGTATCATCGACCAGGAACAGGAAGACATCACGGTCGGATGCGTAGAGCGTAGTCGTATCCTTGGAGATATCGACGAAGGGGTTATATGTCATGCTCGCCCAATCAAGCAGGCCCGGCACTTTCCAGATCGTGTCGCCGGTCCCGTTGCCGGCGATTTTCATCACGGCGGACACGAGCTCGTGGTCCCAGATCCTGCCGTAGTCGGGGCCGGTCACCGCCCGAAGCTCGACGCGGCCGTCGTCCATCTCCAGCGTTTTGACGAGCTCGGCACGATTGTTAAGCAGGCCATGTTGCAGATTAATCGCGGCAAGCGGCGCGGGGAGCTGGCGCATATAGGTGGCCGGCGCCCCGACCAGTGTGCAAAGCTGGCCATAGCTCCAATGCGTCGGTGCCACCGGCCGTCGGTTGCCGGGTAAGATCAGCTCGAGCCGCTCGGAGTTGTCGCGACTGGCCTTGAGGCGGATCGACGAACTTTCCACCGTTCGGGCGTGAGCGCGCTCAGCACGGGACCTGACCGCACCGTAGAGTTCGCCAAGAGAAAGATAGCGCTCATCATCAGGTCGAGAGAACCATTCGGACGAGACGCGGCCATTGCGCTCACCGCGCGAGATGTCGACCCTGAAGCCAGATGCCGGTTGCGAGGCGGAGGTGATGGAGTCCATGACATTTGCTCCTTGAAACGAAAGTGGTCCGGCCTCCTGTTGGAGCCGGACCATGCGCGTGGATCGGAATCGAAGGCCCGGCATACCCGCCGGACCATATCGGTCGGATGGTTAAAGCCTACTCGGCAGCATCTAGATGCTTCAGCTCCTGCCGAAAGGCGTCATTCGGCTCTGCCGTCGCTTGCTCGGCGTTCACCTCGTCACTGAGAAAAGCCGGAAGATCTGAAGCCGCGGCTTCGATCAGAACATCATCGGCAGCGCGGTGGGCGATCTCACCGACTGCTGTTCCGGAGCTGTCTGCCGATGCGTCTTCAATCGCCATTTTCAGCGGCTCGGGTAACCAGCCGCTGCCGTCGAGCAGGCGCTCGGCTTCGCGCGCCATATCGGCTTTTTTCAGATGATCGATCAGGTGAGCCGATTGTTCACCCTTCGCCTCCCGCACGGCCTGCAGGATCCGCGCCTTGGTGACCCTTCCAAGATAGGCGTCGACCGTCGGGGTCCAGCCGGCATCGGCCATGTCGAAGCCGATTGCACGGGCGAGCTGGTCGGCATGAGCGATCGCGCGGGTGCGTTTGTTCCATGGTTCGATTACGGCATTCAGCGAGAGGGATGCGCAATGGGCAAACAATGCCAGCCGGCTGACCTCATCGAGCCCGATCAGAAAGTCCCAGAGATCCTCGGGTAGCTTCGGAAGGTCCTGGCCCCATGCTTCCTGCCGCTGGTCGATCTCCCTGGCCCAGACGGTGCCAGAGAGCCCTTCCGTCTGGCCGAAGGTGGCGCTTTGCAGCGTCAGTTCCAGGCACGTGCCCGACCCATAATGGTAGAAGCTCTTCAGGACGAAGGCGTGCAGCACGGCGATGAACGCGACAGCCGGATTGTTGGCGAGCGCATTGCGCAGCGCCACCGTGCGCGTCGCCGTCAGATCAACAAGCAGACGATCGGATATCGGGCGGATGGCACCGTCCTCCTCGTCTGCCTCATCACCGGCAGCGGCCCGACCGTCGAGCGTTGCCCCACCGGTGGACGATGATCCACTCACCTCGTAGCCGTCATCGCTCCCGGACATCACTGCCTCGGTCTCCACCGTCTCCGGCTGCGGTTCGTCTTCCGGCCGGACAAAGCCGCGCTCGATCTTCAGTTCGCCGCCGGCGCCAAGAGAGATGAACACGCCCCCACGGGCGACATCCTGAGGATCGAAGACATATGGCCGGTCGTTGATCCTGTCGAGCTCGTTCCCGAGTTCCTCCAAGCGATGTTCGGTCTGCTCGCACGTTTCCTCGGCCTCCGCATAGGCTGCATCCAGATCGTCGTATTCGGCCTTCAGCGTGCCGTATCGAGCAGTCTCTTCGTCGGTCATTTCGGCCTGGTGCCCATAGAAGCGACGCAGCCCGGCTGTATGCCCGTAGGGAAAGTCGAAGGCCGCTTCGACCCACTTCCAGCCTTCCGTAGCCTTTATTGCTTCTGCGTCTGCCGCCAGTTTCTCGAGCGCCAATTGCTCGAGCAGCGCCGGATCCTGAAGCCACCCGCCGTTGTCCTGCTCGAACAGGTCACGCATCACGACACCGCCGGCGGCTTCATAAGCATCGATGCCAACATAGACGGTCCTGCGATCGCTCGCGCGGATCGTCGTTTCGGTCAGGAGCCTGCGGATGTAATAGGGTTCACGAACCTGCTGGCGCGAGACCGTGTCCCAGACCTGCTCCTGGCGGACGTGGTCGTTGCTGATGGAAAAAGCCATGATCTGTTCAAGTTTCATCTCCTCATTGGCGTAGAGTTCGAGCAGTCGCGACGAGACCGAAGCCAGGCGCAGGCGCTGCCGGACGATGGCGGCCGAGACAAAGAAGCGCGCTGCGATTTCCTCTTCGCCAACCCCCTGCCCGCACAAGGCCTGGAACGCGCGGTATTGGTCGAGGGGATGAAGTTCGACGCGCTGGACATTTTCCGCGAGAGAATCCTCGGTTTCGAGGGTATCGCCGCTGCTGACGATGCAGGGAATACCGGCTGTCTTTGCCAGCCGTTTGCGGGAGACCAGCAGCTCAAGCGCACGATAACGCCGGCCACCGGCGGGGATGCGATAAAAGCCGGTCTCCTTGCCGTCGCCGTCGACTTCAGCACGCACATTCAGGCTGGTCAGCAGTCCGCGACGTGCTATGTCCTCCGCGAGATCTTCGATCGAGACTCCTGCCTTGATCCGACGGACGTTCTGCTCGCTCAGGATCAGTTTATTGAAAGGGATGTCGCGTCCAACGTTCAATGTGATTTTCTCAATGGCCTGTGCCATTTCGCTTCTCCGTGACGAGCCGGCCGGAGCTCTCTCCTGCCTTCCAAACCCGTCTCAGAATCCCCCTCCCTCCTCTCCCTCTTGCGTATACTCGCCTGGAATGATCGCAGGAGACCCCGATTGCCTCGGCGTTTTTCGAAGTCGCAAGTTCTTCTGGTGGATTTGTTGGCGAGACCTACGTCTGGCGCGGCCGAAGTGTTGGCAAGTTTCGGTACATCCAGTCTGAATTGATCGACGATGTTGCGCCAGTTCTGACTTCCGGCTTTGCAATGGATTTCGCCGATGCGGCCGGCAAGCTTCAGCGGCGGCGGCGTGGCGCTCGGTGCCGCCCTCCTGCCTTTCCTCAACACGCTCCTGCTGCCGCCGGCTTCGGCCTAAGCCGAAGTACAGCGCGATTCGGCTGCCTCAATCGATCGCCTCGTCGGCGTGGCTGAGATCGGAGGCGATTGCCTTGTCGAGCACCTTCTGGATGTTGGCGGCACGCCGGAAGGAAGGCTCCTGGGTCTTGCCCGCACGCACTGCCTGGACAAAACGCTGGTAGTTCGTTTCCACCGGATCGAAGGGCAGGTCACGCCAGGTCGCAGTATGCACGTCTTCGCCAAGGCAGGCGCGCAGCGTCGATTTGCCGGTTCCGATGCTGACCATCACCGAGGCGTCGCGACGCAGCGGCGTTGCCTCATCAGCTCTGCGCTTCTATGAGGAGCGTGGGTTGATCGCATCGGAGCGCGCCGGCTCGGGACACCGACGCTACCACCGGTCTGCATTGCGGCGGATCGCTTTCATCGTCTTTGCACAGCGGATCGGGCTGACGCTGGAGGAGATCGGCGCCGAGCTCGCTAAGCTGCCGGCCGATCGCGTACCGTCACGTCGGGATTGGTCGCGGCTGTCGAGCGCGTGGGCAAAGCGTATCGACCAGCGCATAGCCGAGTTACAGCGCCTACGGTCCGGTCTTGGCGAATGCATCGGTTGCGGCTGCCTGTCGATCGACCGATGTCGCTTGGCGAACCCTGCCGACGTGGCAGGGCGCAAAGGGCCGGGGGCGAGGTATTGGCTGGGTTGAATGAGCCTCCAATGGTATGCCGAACGATCTTACGATCTTGCCGGTTATTTAATGTGTCATGTCCCGACTTCACCTCCACACTGAAGATTGGCTTATGGCGGAACGCTACCCGCATAACCTGATCTCAACAGCCGAGACGACGATTCGAATGTCTGCTTCAAGAAATGAACACAGTATCCCAGGCCACGATCGCCAGGATTGCCGAATAGGTCAGGTGATGAGCGAGCTGGTCGGCACCGTGAAGTATCCAGAATGAACGAGTGTTGACCGGGTGCGGCTGACGTTGACCGTGGATGGCCTTCAAGTGGTCGATGAGGAAATGGATCAGAAACTCGCCCGAGGCAATGGCGAAAATCCACGTCGGATCCGTGATTGCAACCAAGAGGATTGGCGCGGTGGCGAGGGCGTGGATGCCAGCGTGGACATAAGCGCCCGGCTTCTTGAAGTTCCCTTTGCCGGCAATCATCCATTCGGGCTGCAGGACATAGTCAGCCATGAAGTGCTTGGTTTGCAACCAAATCAGCGTTGTGAGCAGCAGCATCGTCATGCTCCTTCAGTCCGCCATAACCGCCGGATCGATCGTGTGCACTCGGACCGGCGCGATCCTTCCCCGTATGCCGACGCAGCCAAGCGGCCTTGTCTGAATAAGGTCTCGGGTCTTTCGAAGCGTTTCGTCGCTTAGCGCAATTTCCACGCCTTTGTCCTTGGCCACGCCAACGAGCCGGCTCGCGAGATTGACGACGTCGCCGATCGCCGTATAGCTGAGGCGTTCAGTCGAGCCGATATTGCCGACAAGGGCCACGCCGGTGTTGATGCCGATACGCACCCGAATCTCATCATGCTTGGGCGCAATCGGCGCCATGGCATGCATCGCATCGCGAATTGCCGCTGCGGCGCGGCACGCGCGCAATGCGTGATCCGGCACATTGCCGGGGGCATTCCAGATCGCCATCACCGCATCGCCGATGAATTTGTCGACTGTGCCGCCTTCGGCATGAATAGCGGCGATCGACAGGGTCAGAAACCGCGTCAGGCTCGGTTCAACGCCAGCGCCGAACTCTTCCGTGAGTTCCGTAAAGCCTGGCAAATCCGCAAACAACACCGTTATGTCCCTGAGTTCGCCGCCGGGACGAGGCTTAAGACCGCCATCGACAAGGGGACGAACGACCTCGACCGGCATGAAGCGCGCGAACGCGGCAAGGCCGCTCGACATGCGCTTCAGGGCGGAGGAGAAATGATCGAGTTCAGTCAACAGCGCCGGGCGATGTTCCACGGCGTCGAGTTCGAACCTCTCGATCATATGCAGCTGCTCGGCAAGGCGCGACAGTGGCCGAGCGAAGAGAATTCTGGCAAACAGGATCGCCGTCACAGCGGCCAGCACAGCAATGCCCCCGATGATGAAGATCAGTCGCTCGGTATTGGCGTCGATGTCACGGGCAAAAGTGGCCCGCGGTATGGCGGTGACCAGACGCCAGTCTTCGAACGGCAACTTGCCAGATGACACGAAGATTGGGCCGAGCGCCTTGCTTGCCACCAGCGTCCGGGAACCGTCTGGCTTTTCGGGACTGGCAGCCATGGCGACTGCCGCGGCCAGAGCGTCGGAGGCGGCAAAATCCTTGAGATGAGCAGCGACCATACCGTCTGACGGCTCGGATGTCGCCAGTACCGCGTTGTCCCGCGCTAGCACAAAGGCCTTGCTGCCTTCCGGCATCTTGAGCCCTCCAAGGATCGCCGACAACCGATGCAGGCTGACCGCCACCATCACCACACCTTCGAAATGGCCGAACACCTCGACTTTCTTCGAGACGACAATCGCCGGTTCGAAGCCGTTCGGAAGGATATTGACGAGACTCCAGGCCGGTTCTGCACTGGTCCGGCCAAGTCTGTACCATGGCGAGCCCTCCGGAACGTAGACACTCTCGGCCTTCAGCCGATTTTCGAAAAAAATATCGCCAGGGATTGGCTTGTAGAGATCGCGGCGTAGCGGACGCGGCTTGCTCAGGGGTGCCCAACCGATCTCCACCATTTCGATCTCGCCATCCGGCAGCGCGTGCGCCCCAAAGAAGCGCCCGTCCGGGAAGCCGAAACCGATCCAGGCAATCGCCGGCTGTTCACGCAGCAACGACAGGAAAAGGAATTCACGCTTCACCTCGTCGTCCGGCCTGATCGCTCCCTGGAAAAAGACCGATCTGACGATCTCCGCGCTGCTCGAAACCAGCGCCAGATTAGAAGAAAGCTCGTTGCGGACCGCAGCGGTGCTCTGAGCATCGAGGCTCGCGACGACCGCCTCAATATTCCGGCTTGCGGTACGATACCAGACCAGGTGGACGAGCGCCGCCGTCGACAACACCGCAAGCAGCAGCAGTGCAGTGACCGCACGCCCCATTTTTATGCGTGGGAATGTTCTAGCGCTCATGGCGGTCGGTAATCAGACGGGCGGCGCGGTCATAGCGGACATAAGCCAGCGCCCAGTCCGCAAACACCACGAAGCGATTGCGGAAGCCCACGAGAAACCAGAGATGGGCGATGTTCCAAACCAGCCAGGCGGAAAATCCTGAAAGACGGATGCGGCGAAAGTCGGCGACCGCCGCATTGCGTCCGATGGTTGCCAGATTTCCGAAATCGCGATAGCCGAACAGGCCAGCGGTCCGACCATCGAGACCGGCGAGAATGGCGCGGGCCGCGTGTTCGCCCATCTGCTTGGCGGCCGGCGCCACTCCGGGAACCGTTCTGCCGTTCCTGTCCGTGACCGCCGCGGTGTCGCCGATCACGAAGATCTCGTCATTGCCCGGCGGGTTGAGGTTCCGGTCGACATGAACGCGGCCTGCGCGATCAGCGGGCACGCCAAGCCATTTGGCCGCTCTGGAGGCCATGACACCGGCCGCCCACAGCACGCAGGACGATCGGATTTGCCGGCCGCCGGCAAGCGCTACTCCTTCAGAGTCGCAGCGCGTTACCGCTTCCCCGAGGGACACCTCGACGCCGAGCATCTCCAGGTGTCGCCGGGCTTCTCCCGACAATTTCGCCGGCATGGTCGGCAGAACGATATTGCCGGCCTCGACCAGCACCACGCGAGCCGAGGACGGATCAATGCGCCTGAAGTCACGGACGATGACCTTTCTTGCCAGCTCGGCGATTGCTCCAGCCAGTTCAACGCCTGTCGGGCCGCCGCCAACAACGACGAAGGTGAGAAACCGCCGCCGCTCGGCTTCGTCCTCGGCTGCCTCGGCACGTTCGAAGGCCGACAGGATCCGGGCACGGATTTCAGTCGCATCGGCGATTGTTTTCAACCCGGGCGCGGTCTCCGCCCATTCATCCTTTCCGAAATATGCGTGCCTTGCACCGGTGGCGACGACCAGATAGTCGTAGGCGATGCGACTATTTGTGGTCTGAACGAACCGGTTCTTCTTGTCGATCCCCTCGACACGCTCCATCAGCACAGTGACGTTGGATTGCCGAGAGAGAATGCGGCGGATCGGCATGGCGATCTGGGCTGGCGAAAGCGCGGCCGTCGCGACCTGATAAAGCAGCGGCTGAAAAAGATGATAGTTGCGCCGATCGACGACCGTCACATCCACGTCCGCGTGCCGAAGCCCCTTGGCGGCGGCAAGGCCGCCGAAACCGGCTCCGAGGATGACGACCCTCGGGCGGTGACTCGCCGCCTGACGTGCCCTTGGGCTCATGAGCGGCGAGCCGCCACTTGTCTCTTCGACAACGGCGCGCATCGCTCAGCGCCCCCTCGGAAACAGGCGCGCTGCCAGATAATCGAGCGAAACGGCGCCGGCCCCGTGCGTCAGGATCAACAGCAACGGCGCCGTCCAGAGCAAATGGTCCGGCCAGTTCTGCGGGTAGACGAGGAGCTGGATCGTCGAGATGACGCAAAGCAGCATAATGGCGGCGGGGCGAGAGAACAGGCCTAGAAAAATCAAGATCGAGCCAGTCACTTCGGCCGTCGTCGCAAGTACGGCGGCCACGCCGGGATCGATGACGGGCAGCTGGTATTCAAGGGTGAACAGCTGAATTGTCACCGGCCAGGAGGCAAGCTTGCTCTGCGACGACTGCCAGAAGACGTGGGCCACCGCCAGACGGGAAACAAGTTGGGCGAGCGACAGGGGCAGGCTGTTGAAGCTCTCGAGAGCGGCGACATAAAGTCCAATAATACCGCCTCTGTGTCGCGTCGAAGAAGGGGACATCATAGTCATGATTTCCATCCTGTTTACTTAGTTGCGGGCTTGATGTGGCGAATGCGAGCGACGAGGCCAAAGGCGAAAAGATTGCCAAAGGCACCAGGCAGCGGCCTGGACCGGCGCAACGGCATCTGGATCAGCCTCGCGATCCTGTCCGTGCCAACGACGCTTCTGGCATTTACCGACAACATCATCGTCTTTGCCGCGCTGCGAGTACTTCAGGGGCTTTGCATGTCGACGGCCTTCGCGCTGACGGCCGCCTATCTGTCGGAGCATTTCTCCGCCGGAAAGGCCTCCACGGCCCTAGCCGCCTATGTCACCGGCAATGTTGCCAGCAACCTCTTCGGCCGCATGCTGTCCGCTGCCGTCGCAGGCATTGGCGGCCTCTCGATAAATTTTCTGGTGTTTGCCGCCCTCAACCTCCTCGGCGCCGCCCTGGTTTGGCTCACGCTCAAAAGGACGACCAGCATGATGCGGAGCGATGATCGCGGGAACCTCACCATGCGCATCTGGGGCGGACATCTTGCCGATCCAAAGCTGCGACGCGTCTTCGCTATCGGCTTCCTCATCCTCTTCGTGTTCATCGGCACCTACACCTATGTCAACTTTCGGATTGTCACGCTCGGGGTACGCCCGATGGCGCTCGGCCTTGTCTATCTCGTCTTCCTTCCGTCGATCTTCACCACGCCTTTCGCCGGCAGGCTCGCAAGCGCTGTGGGACCGGCAATCGGAATCGTGCTGACGCTTGCGATTGCCATCGTCGGACTCGTCGCGCTTCTCAGCGCGTATTTGCCGGTCATCCTGATCGGATTGACACTGGTGGCGGTCGGCACCTTCCTCGCACAGGCAATGGCAACCGGCGTCGTCGGTCAACATGCCAGGAGCGACAAGGCTGGAGCGAGCGGCATCTACCTCGCATCCTACTATACCGGAGGCATGGCCGGCAGTGTGGTTCTCGGTCAGGTCTACGATCACGTCGGCTGGAACGCATCCGTCTACGTGCTTATCGCAGCTCTGGCGGTAGCAATGCTGCTCGCGGGTTCGCTAAGCGCCCCGCACCGATAGATCCCAACTTTCCGTGGTAGCCGGAAGAGGGGTCGCCCCTTCCATGCGGAAGCCGGCGATGAGTTTGAATGCAGACACAACCGAAAGGAGTAAATGACATGCAAAGAATGATCAGACTGTTGTTCATGGCCGCGCTTTCATTGGCAGGAATTCTGTCGGCATCAGCCACTATCGTCCAGGCAGGTGCCCGGGACGGTGTCGTTGTTCTGAAGAGTCGCTATTCGGTCGACGAGACTGTCACAAAGATCAAAGGCAGCGTCGCAGAGAAGGGCATAATGCTGTTCGATGATATCGATCAAGCAAGGCTCGGCAACGCGGCTGGCAACAAGGTCCGTCCATCGCGGCTGATCCTGTTCGGCAATCCGGCGCTCGGAACGACGTTCATCACCGCCAATCCAGTGGCCGGGCTCGATTGGCCCGTCAGAGTTCTCGTTTACGAAGCGAAGGATGGAACGGTCCGTGTTGCCTATACGGATTTTAACTGGATCGCGCGACGCCATGGCATCACCAGCCGCGAGAAGGAGTTCAAGATGGCGTCCGAGGTCATCAAAGCGGTGACGGATCCGGTCCATCAATGAGGTCACGGCGATGCAGTGATAAATGGGGAGGGAGCGACTTCCTCCTCATTGCGGATGTTGCAAAGAGGTTACCATCCGAGGCCCTGACCTTGATGGTTGGTTGAGAACCTTCCAGGCGCGATGCTGACTTTGGTCCAGATTCTACTGGTTCTGATGACCGTTGCTCGCCACGGACTTCGCAATGCCCACGGTCCGCTGGTGGCCTCAGACCTGCTGATCGTATACAACGGGAAGCTCTGCGCGTTCGCCGATTGGTATAAGGCTGCCAACCATCTCGTGGGACGAGTTGTTCAGCAGCTACTGAAGTGCGATTTGGGACGCTGCTGACATCAATTCTTCGGGACTCGGCGCCCGGCATAGATTTTGGCCCCCCTCTTCGGCTTCTGTGAAACTCCAGCGCACAGTGCCTTCCCGATCGAGCAGGAACTCGCCGATAAGCGGCATGTGACCGGCGATGATAATCTGCTGGTCGGCCGCCGTCATTTCATACGGGTCCTTTTTCTCCAGAAAGTCGCCCGCCGCAGCCGGGTTCATCGGCACGGGCAACTCCCGCGGTAAATCGATCCGCATTGTCATGACCGCGTCCATTCCGAGCTTGTGCGGCCATTCGGTTTCATTCTCCGTGAGCTCGAGGATGGGTAAACCGAAGGCGCGATGCGAAGCCCCCTCCGGGTCGGATGCGCTGATAAGGTTGGGTAGTGGATGGTAACGAAAGTAGAGCCGCGCCCGTTCGACGGGCGTCTTGACGACAGCGAGACACTCGATGCCTTTCTCCTTCAGGGCAGGGTTGAGCTGCGCCATCGCCGAGACATGACGCCGACAGAATGGACAGTGTAGGCCTCGAAATAGACCGATCAGTAGCGGGCTACGGCCTCGAAAGTCATCGAGCGCGATCTTGCCTTCGCGCGAGATCGCATCGAGTACAACATTCGGTGCCCGGTCGCCCGGCTGCAGCGGGCGGTCGACACTATCCGTGGACATGAACAACCTCCTCCCGATCGATCAAAAAGGCAGCACACCCAGCGCTTCGGGGGGCGAGCCCCTGCTGGGCGCAAACCCCCTTCGCCGGGGCAAAGTAGCGTTCGGGCTCTGCCATATTGCAGACGTCGAACTTGAGCTTTGCAGGCCCATCATAGCATGGAAATGACACCCGCGGGCGAACATTCAGGCTGGTCAGCAATCCGCGGCGTGCTATGTCCTCCGAGAGATTTTGGATCGAGCCGCCTGCCTTCATCCGACGCACGTTCTGATCGTCCAAGACAAGTTTATCGAAAGCGATATCACATCCAACACTGAGCGTGATCTTCTCAACGCCCGTGCCATGTCGTTTCTCCTTGACGAGCCGGCCGGAGCTCTCTCGAGCCTCCGAGCCTTTCGAAAAAACCCCTTCCCTCCCTTTCTAAGTAGGCGACCATCAGCCGCAAGGATAACGCAATCTTGATCGATGATGACAGTTTCCTGATCGCAGCATCGACCTATCTGCTTTGGCAACCACACTGAAGACGCTGCCTGTTGGCGGCGAAGGGAGGGTTGAGGGATGCTCCGGATGTGGAAATTGCCGGCAGCGATGGCAGCGCTCATCGCCGTTGCCATGTCGGCGTCGTCCTGCACGACGACCTCTACCGACCCGGCGCAGACCGGATCGGTTGGATACTCCAGCGCTGACTTCGCACTCAGGCCGGCTTGTCGCGACGGTTTCGGCAACGATCGTCCCTGCAGCTATTAGCGTATAGAAGACGCAGCGAGGATGATCGGCACGCCGTTGCGGTTCTGGAAAGCCGGAGCACTTCGTTTGAAAATCGTTACGAACACCGATAAGCGTGATACACACCGTCGAAGTGCTCTCAAGAAAGACGGTCATGCGGTATCTTCGGTCGGGGCCGCGTCGGCTTCACACTCAAGAGTTGGGCGCTCCCCGTGCCAAAACGGTGGGCTTGAGATCGGGTGAGATCGCCGACCGGAATATCCGCGTCATCCTAGAAGCAATCCGCCGGCACGGGCCGCTGACGCGCACCGAGCTTGGGCGGCATAGCGGGCTGACCGGGCCTGGCATCACCAATATATTGCGGCGGCTTGCCGACGAGAAGCTCGTGACATCGAACCGGCGCACCGGGCTCGGCGGCGGGGCGACGGCCACGGAATTCGCGCTGCGGCCGGAGGGCGCGTTTTCGATCGGCGTCAAGCTTCGACGGACGCGCGGCGAGATCGTGCTGATCGATTTGAGCGGCCAAGTGCATGACCGGGTCTATTTCGACGTGGAGCCGGAAGACGGGGTTGGCGCGGTACATGCGGCGGTCCGGGACATGGCCGATCGGCATGCGACATTGCCGATCGTCGGGCTCGGGATCGCCGCCAACGATTGGAACGATGCCCGCAGCGAGCAGCTTGCCGCGATGTCGACGATCGCACGCACCTATGTCGAGAACGAATGCACGGCGGGCCTGCTTGCCGAACGCACGATCGGCAGCGCCATGCCGGAGGGCGGGCTCGCGATGATCATCATCGACGACGATGTTCAGGCGGGTTTCCTCATCCGAGGCATACCCTATTCCGGCGTGCATGGGCGGGCGGGCAGCATCGGCGAAATGCAGACCGGGCCCGACAATGTCCAGCTCAATACCGTCGTCGGTTTCGATTCACTGCGCTCGCGCATCGGCGACGAGGACTTCGCGCGCCTGCTCAGGGGCGAGGAGTTCTCCTCGTCGTCGCTGTCACAATGGATACGCGAGGCCGCCGGCCATCTGCTCGACCCGATCATCGCCATGGCCGGCTTCATCGCCCCGAGCGTCGTGATGATCGGCGGCGACCTGCCGCAGGGCGTGATCGAGGCGCTGATCCATCAGCTTTCCGTCGAGCGGCGCGACACCTCGACCAGGCCGCTGCTGACGCCATGGATTTCGCCGATGCGGCCGGCAAGCTTCAGCGGCGGCGGGGTGGCACTCGGTGCAGCCCTCCTGCCCTTCCTCAACACGCTTCTGCTGCCGCCAGCTTCGGCCTAAGCCGACCGTGCAGCATAATTCGGCGGGCTCAGCCGAGCGCCTCATCGGTATGGCTGAGATCGGAGGCGAGCGCCTTGTCGAGCACCTTCTGGATGCTGGCGGCGCGCCGGAAGGAGGGTTCCTGGGTCTTGCCCGCCCGCACGGCCTGGACGAAACGTTGGTAGTTCGTCTCCACAGGATCGAAAGGCACATCGCGCCAGGTCGCTGTGTGCACGTCTTCGCCGAGGCAGGCGCGCAAGCTCGATTTACCGGTGTCGTAGATCATCTCGACCGAGCCGGTTTCACCATAGACCCTGAGGCGCAGTTGATCCATCTGGCCGGCGGCCGTACGCGTCGCCTGGATCGTACCGATGGCGCCATTGGTGAAGTCGACATTCATCGTGAAGCTGTCATTCGCGTCGAGATCATATTCGCCGATCCTGTGACCCGGCGCCTTGTCGAAAGTCTTCAGCCGCGCAAAGACGTGGGCGACGTCGAGGCCGGAGCCATAAGAGGCGAAATCGACGATGTGAATGCCGATATCGCCAAGCGCGCCGTTCGAGCCGTGTTTCTTGCTCAGCCGCCAGAGCCATTTGCTTTCGCTCTTCCAATCGCCCCAGTGGCGGCCGACCAGCCAGCTTTGCAGATGCGACGCCTCGACATGGCGCACGGCGCCGATCTCGCCGGCCAGCACCATCTGCCGGCCCTTCTGCAGCGCCGGCGAATTGCGATAGGTGAGGTTGACCATGCCGACCTTGCCGGCCCGCTCAATCGCCTCGGTCATTTCCATCGCCTTGACGGCATCGGTGGCGAGCGGCTTTTCGCAGAAGACGTGTTTGCCGGCGGCGATCGCCTGAAGCGTCGTCGGGTGGTGGATACGGTCGGGCGTGACGTTCGCCACCGCGTCGAACTCGCCCCAGGCGAGCGCATCCTCCAGCGAGATGAAATGATTGGCGATGCCGTGTTCGGTGCAAAAGGCGGCGAGCCGCTCCGGGACGACGTCGACGCCGCCAACGACGCTGACGCCTTCGATCGCCTTGAAACGCGCGGCGTGCTGGTTGGCCATGCAGCCGGTTCCGAGAATGAGTAAACGCATCTTCTCCTCCATGGACTTCAGTTGCCGGCTGCCGCTGCGGCCGGAGCACGAACTGACACCATCGCGGCCATCCGCGATCGATCGGCCTTTTCGTCAGGAAAATTGCGGGTTGGATGCGCCTGATTTCCCTAAGGTGCTGTCGACAACTTATTTTGGCGCGCATCCCTTCCGAAAACCGCAGCGTGCGCTAGCTGCTGTTGAATGTCGCCAGCATCTCATCCTCCCAAGCTCTGGCTTGACATCAAATCAAAGTAACTTAATCTAATTAATGCAGCACGGAAATGAGGAGAGGTCAACCGACCGCCAGGCTGTATTCGTTCAAATGGGGAGGAGACCCATCATGAAGAGCGCGACCGTCAGCGCATTGGCGCTGAGCACTGTCTTATTTTCAGCATCCGCAATTGTTGCCCAGGAACTTGCCACCAAAGACCGGATCGGCCTTGCCGATGCGCCGAAAACGCTCGTCGTCCGCCTGACGAACGACAGCCCGAACAATTCCGATCCCGCGATTGCCGAGGGCTATCAGAAGCTCTTCGTCGATTTCATCAAGAAGCATCCGGACTGGAAATTGCAGATGCAATTCATGTCCTCCGACATCGGCACTGAACAGGCCAAGATGCTGGAGCAGGCCAAGGCCGGCAACGCGCCGGATTGCGCGGCCGTCGACTCCTTCGTGCTCTCGCAATTCATGGTCAATCACGTGCTGGCCGATTTCACACCCTATTTCTCCAAGGAAGAAATCGACGATCTCTTCCCCTTTATCCGCGACGGCATCACCGACAAGGACAAGACCATCCGTGCCTGGTGGTGGGATACGGACCTGCGCGTTCTCTACCGCAACAAGTCTGTGGTCGCAGATGCGCCGAAGACCTGGGACGAATTGAAGAAGGCCGCCCTTGCCTCCACCAAGGAGGGAATGGAAGGCGTGCTCTTCAACGGCGGGCGCTGGGAAGGCACGACCTTCGACTGGCTCGCCAATTACTGGGCGCTCGGCGGCAAACTCGTCGACGACTCGGGCAAGCCAATCTTCGGCGAAGGCGAGAACAAGGAGAAATTCCTGAAGGCGCTGAACTACTTCAAGGATCTCGTCGATTCCGGTGCGGCGCCGAAGCGCGTTACGACGATCGCCAATTACGACGATATGAACGCTGCGGCGGCTGCCGCGACGACAGCGCTCTTCATCGGCGGCAACTGGCAATATGCACAGCTGAAGACGACGCTCGACGAAGAGGAATTCAAGAACTGGACCTTCTCGCCGATCCCGGGCCCCACGGCCGACCAGAAGTCGACGGGCACCGGCGGCTGGACGGTCGCCTCCTTCAGCAAGGACAAGGAGAAGATCGAAATGTGCGCCAACCTGGCGCGCGACGTCTATATGGGTCCTGCAAACGCGCTGCAGCAGCAGCTGCCGACGCGCAAGTCGCTCTTCGACAAGTATGAGGTCTTCTCGACGGAAGCCAACAAGACCTTCGCCAATGCGCTGGTCGATGGCCAAGCCCGGCCCGGCGTGCCGATCTATCCCGAGATCTCCAACCAGATCCAGATCATGATGGGAGACGTGCTGTCGGGGACTAAGAAACCGGAAGAGGCCCTGGATGCCGCATTCAGCGCGGCGATGGAGGCTTACAAGCGTCTCTGATCCCGGGCGTTTCCACGCTTCCGACCGCGACGGCGCCTGGACTTGAGGCGCCGTCGACAGTGCCAAACCCGGACAGAGAAGCCAATGAGCCCTATTGCCATCGAGGCTGACAGCCCGCCTCAAAGCAGAACGTTCATGCGCCGGTTCGCCGGTGCGCCCCTGCCCTGGATCATGCCGGTGATCATCGTCATCGGCATATTCTACCTTTATCCCGTCATCGACGTTTTCCGGCTTTCCTTCACCAATGCAACGCTGATCGGCGACACCCAGGACTATACGCTGGGGTCGATCACCAATGCGCTGAGCTCGCCGCAACTGCCCGACATTCTCTGGGCGACGCTGATCTTCGTGGGCGGCAGCGTCATCGGCCAGCAGATCCTCGGCCTTGCGGTCGCCGTCACCGTCATCCGCGGCGAAAAGCGCGGCCTGTTCGGCACCACGATCCTGAGGACCACGGCGCTCGTCGCCTGGGTCGTGCCGGGCATTGCCGGCGGCATCATCTGGCAGATGCTGTTTTCCGAAGCGCCCTACGGTGCGCTGAACAGCATTTTGAGGCTGATGCACATGCCGACCGTCGCCTGGCTCTCGGACCCGGCCATGGCGCCGTGGTCGACGCTGATCTCGAACATCTGGCGCGGCACCGCCTTTTCGATGGTCGTCATGTATGCGGCGCTGAAATCGATCGATCCCTCGCTCTACGAGGCGGCGGAGGTCGACGGCGCCAGCGCCTCGCAGCAGTTCTTCTTCGTCACGCTGCCGCAGCTGCGCGCTGCCATCCTCGTCAACATGATCCTGATCACCATCCAGACGGTGAACACCTTCGATGCGATCATCACACTGACAGGCGGCGGACCCGGGCGCGCGACCGAAGTGATCTCGCTCTACGTCTTCAATATCGTCTTCCGAAACTATGACCTCTCCGGCGGCAGCGTGCTCTCCGTGCTGATGCTGATCATCAGCCTCGGGCTCGCCTTCGTCTATGCGTCGTTCCTGCCGAAGGAGGAAGAGCAATGAGCGGACGCACCGGAAGCCGGTTAGGCGATGCCATGAGCTATCTCTTCATGCTGGTGATGTTCGTCTTCTTCGCCGGCCCCCTCACCTATTTGCTGTCGATGGCGCTACGCGACAAGCGCGAGGTCTATCGCGGCGCGGCGCGCTACATTCCCGACAACCCTACCATTCAGAACTTCATCACCGTTCTCAACAACAGCTATTTCCCGATCTATCTCTGGAACGGCCTGAAGCTTGCGGCTCTCAGCGGGCTCGGCGTGCTGATCGTTGCCTTGCCCGCCGCTTACGCTTTCTCCCGCTTCCAGTTCCGTGGCAAGGGCCTCTCGATGATGGGGCTGCTGCTCTTCCAGATGATCTCGCCGCTCGTCATCATGGTGCCGCTCTATCGCTACATGAACCGCCTCGGCCTGCTAGACACGCATTTCGCCGTCGTCATGGTCTATATCGCGCTCGGCGTTCCCCTGGCGACCTGGCTGTTGAAAAGCACGGTCGACGGCATCCCGCGCAGCCTCGACGAAGCGGCGATGATCGACGGCTGCAACCGCTTCTCGGTCTTCTGGCGCATCATCGTGCCCCTGTCGGCGCCGGGCATCGCCTCGGTTTTCATCATCACTGTGATTGCCGGCTGGTCGCAATTCCTGGTGCCTTTCCTGCTGCTCACCAAAAATGACCTGATGCCGATCGGCGTCGGAATCTTTAACTTCCGCGGCATGCAGACCGACTCGTCCATCCAGCTGCTTGCAGCCGCCTGCCTGATTGCGGTCGTTCCGGCGATCGTGGCCTTCCTGTCGCTCCAGAGGCTGATCCTCGGCGCGATGACCAGCGGCGCGGTGAAGGGATGAGAGGGTCTTCACTCTCCACGCGCGCGGAAGGATTGAACGCATGAACCAGACACTCGGCGCTAGGCTTTCCCCCGATCTGACGGGCGCCAATGTCGAAGACGCGGGCGAGCACAACAGGGCCGTCGTGCTCCGCTGCATCCACCGCCAGGCGCCGATTTCGCGCGCCGAAATCGCCAGGCAGACCGGCTTCACCAAACCGGCAATCGCCCGCATCGTCGACCGCCTGCTGGACGAGGGCCTGATCATGGAGGCCCGCCGCCGGCATGGGCTCAGAGGCCAGCCGGCAATCGAACTCGAAATCAATCCCGACGCCTATTACGCCATCGGCATCAACATCGACCGCGACCATCTGACGATCCTGGCGGTCGACGCCGTCGGCAATGTGCGCGCCCGCGTACACCACGAGAAACGCTTCATCCTGCCGGCGGAATTCATGCAACTGACATCAGATGCGATCTCGCATTTCCAGCGCAGCCGGCTGATCGACGATGCGCGCCTTGCCGGCATCGGCCTTGCCATGCCGGATTGGCTCGGCGAAATCTCGCTGCTCGGCAAGCCCGACGCCTATCAGGAATGGACTGATTTCGACGTGCGCGCCGCACTGGAGAGCCTGACGCCGCATCCCGTCTTCACCGAAAATGAGGCTAATGCCGCTGCCCTTGCCGAGCTCAACTACGGCCTCGGCGCGGAAAGTAGCAGCTTCTTCTATATCGCCGTCAATGCCTGCCCGGGCGGCGGCCTCGTCCTCGACGGCAACGGCCATCGCGGCGCCATGGGCCTCAGCGGCGAGATCGGCTGGCTTCCGATTGCCGACGGCCGCGACGGCGAGGCACAGAAGGTCCAGCTTCTCGGGGAGATCTTCTCGCTGTTCTTCCTCTATGATTTCCTCGCCCGGCATGGGATCAAGGTGAGCGTGCCGCAGGATCTGCTGACCCTCGACGCGCGCGGCAAGCGCCTCGTTTCACAATGGCTGAAGGTAATGAGCGCGCATCTCGCCGTCGCGGTCAAACATATCGCCATGATCGTCGATCCCGATGCCGTGCTCGTCGGCGGCCGGCTGCCGATCCGCATCGTCGATGAATTGCTGCGTTACGTGCACGAGCATCTCGACGCCGAGGACACGAACCTGCCCTCGCTCCATCGCGCCTCGATCGGCGAGGACGCCTCGGCGATGGGCGCGGCGGCCATGCCGATGGCGGCGGCCCTGATGCTCGCCTCGGCTGACGTGGCCCAACGCACGCGCTCGCCGCTCAAGAATATGGATCGGCTGAACAGTTGAAACGGCCGCAAGGCCCCCGGATTTTGATGAGGATCGGAGGATATGGTGAAGATCGGCTTCTATACCTCGACATTCAATGACCGCCCGCTGGAGGAAGTGGTAGATTTCGCCGCGTCGGCGGGGTTCGAAGCGATCGAGATTGATGTCGGCGGCCACATCAAGACGCCCGACCGGGTGGAGGACGCCATCTCGCTGGCACGAAGCCGCGGCCTCTTCGTCTCCTCGATCACTTTTTTCGGCAATCAGCTTGATGCCGATCGCGACAAGCGCCGGGAACTCCGGGCAAGGACCTCAGAATTTGCCGAAGCGATCGGCGGCGCCGGCGTTCCGATCTTCGTGATCTTTCCCGGTCGCAACGATACGGCAAGCGACGAGGCCAATTATGACGACTTCGCCGACTTCGCGATTGGGCTGATCGCGCAAACGCAGGCAAGCGGCCTCACCTTCGCGATCGAGAACTGGCCCGGACCTAGAGACAATTTCATCGGAACGACGCCTAGGGGATGGCAGGAACTTTTCCGCCGCATCGAGGACCGCCGCTTCGGCCTCGAATTCGACCCCTCGCACCTCATCCGCATCGGCGTCGATCCCTATCGGGCGCTGGAGGCGGTCAAGGACCGCATCGCCATTCTGCACGCCAAGGATACGGCGATCGACGCCGAGGCCCTGCAGGCACTCGGCTATCACGGCAAGGGCTGGTGGCAATACAAGTTGCCGGGGCTCGGTCTGCTCGACTGGCCGCGTTTCCTCAGGCAGGCCCGCGGCTACGGTTTTGACGGCACGCTGTCGATCGAGCACGAGGATGCCGCTTACGGCTGGCCGGGCAAGGACTTGGCCGCGCGCAAGGAGGGTGAGCGCCTCGGCCTCGATTATCTCAAAAGTGTCTTGAACGGACTTTGACGGCGAATTCGGGAGGAGTTTCATGGCCCATGTTTCGGTCAGCAATGCGCGCAAGGACTACGGCGCCTTCAAAGCCATCAAAGGCGTGTCCGTCGATATCGGCGACGGCGAATTCGTCGTCCTGGTCGGCCCCTCCGGCTGCGGAAAATCGACGCTGCTCAGAATGATCGCCGGCCTGGAGGGCATCACCTCGGGCAAGATCCAGATCGGCAAGCACATCGTCAACGAGCTTGCGCCCAAAGACCGCGACATCGCCATGGTGTTCCAGAACTACGCGCTCTATCCGCATATGACGGTGGCGAAGAACATGGGCTTCTCGCTGCGGATGAAGCGCATGCCGAGATCGGAGATCGATCAGCGCGTCGGCAATGCGGCGAAGATCCTCGGGCTGGAAAACCTGCTGGAGCGTTATCCGAAGCAGCTTTCGGGTGGCCAGCGTCAGCGCGTCGCCATGGGCCGGGCGATCGTGCGCGATCCAGCCGTCTTCCTGTTCGACGAGCCTTTGTCGAACCTCGATGCCAAGCTTCGGGTGCAGATGCGCTCGGAGATCAAGGAACTGCATCAGCGGCTGCAGACGACGACAATCTACGTGACCCACGACCAGATCGAAGCCATGACCATGGCCGACAAGATCGTTGTCATGAAGGACGGGCTGATCGAGCAATCGGGCTCGCCGCTCGAACTCTATGACCGCCCGAACAATCTGTTCGTCGCCGGTTTCATCGGCTCGCCGGCGATGAATTTCATCAAGGGCAGCATGAGCGAAGACGGGTTCAGGACCGTGGACGGGCTGCTGCTGCCGAGCGAACGCCGGCCGAAGGATGCCGTGACCTACGGCATTCGTCCCGAACATATCATGCTCGACCCCAACGGCATCGAAGTGACGACCGTCGTCGTCGAGCCCACAGGCTCGGAAACACTCGTGCTCGTGCGGCTCGGAGGTCAGACGCTGACCTGCGTCTTCCGCGACCGGATCCGGGCCGCCCCAGGCGACGTGTTGAGGATCGCCCCCGGCCACGACACCGTTCACCTCTTCGGCGCCGACGAGCAGCGCATTACCACAGGCGAAGCGCCATTGAGTTAAGCCCGCCGAATGCCCCCTCCCCTTCGGCCGGGCGCCGCCGGGGGCGCGTTATCAGCGCCCCCGGCCCAAATCCCCGGTCGGCCGGACATCACGCAGAGATCCGGCAAGTGCTTGGACGAGCATCGAAAAGGTTAATATGCGTTAACCTTAAATTTCTTGGCCGGTATCGGAGAATCGCGGATAATAACGGTTACAGGGGCTTTTGATCCCGAAAACCGTTATCCGAAAGATTGCTGCCGATGAACGCTAATTCGAACGCCGTGAAGGCCGCGCCGCTCTATTTCGAGGATCAGATTCTCGAGCACGGCGACGTGATTTCGAAGAAGCTGCATCTCCTGAGCGTGCAGCGCTTTCCGCCGAACGCGAAGAAGACGCTGCGCAGCTTTTCTCTTGCCGAGGTCGCCAGTTATGTCGGCGCGTCGCAGAGCACGCTGAAGAAACTGCATCTCGAGGGCAAAGGCCCCTGCCCGCAAACGTCGCCTTCTGGGCGGCGCTCCTACAGCGCCGAGCAGATGCTCGAGCTGAGGCGCTATCTCGATGCGCATGGCCGCTCCGAAAGCCGCATGTATGTGCCCCATCGCCGCGCTCATGAGAAGCTACAGGTCGTCGCCGTCGTCAATTTCAAGGGCGGCTCGGGCAAGACGACGACGGCTGCCCATCTTGCCCAGCATCTGGCGTTGACCGGCCACCGCGTGCTCGCCGTCGATCTCGATCCGCAGGCATCGCTCTCATCCCTGCACGGCTTCCAGCCGGAGTTCGACCAGGCCGCCTCGCTCTATGAAGCGATCCGCTATGACGGCGAGAAGAAGCCACTCTCCGAGATCATCCACAAGACGAATTTTCCCGGTCTCGACATCGTGCCAGCCAATCTCGACCTGCAGGAATACGAATACGATACGCCGCTTGCCATGGCCGACAAATCGACCAATGACGGCAAGACCTTCTTCACCCGCATCTCTCGCGCGCTTGCCGAGGTCGACGATCGTTACGACGTCGTCGTCATCGATTGCCCGCCGCAGCTCGGCTACCTCACGCTGACGGCGCTGACAGCCGCGACCAGCGTTTTGATCACCATCCATCCACAAATGCTCGACGTCATGTCGATGGGCCAGTTCCTTCTGATGCTCGGCGGCATCCTGAAGCCGATCCGCGCCGCCGGCGCCGAAGTGAACCTCTCCTGGTATCGCTATCTCATCACCCGCTTTGAGCCGACCGACGTGCCGCAGGCGCAGATGGTCGGCTTCATGTCGACGATGTTCCACGAATTCATGCTGAAGAACCAGATGGTCAAATCCACCGCGATCTCGGATGCCGGGATCACCAAGCAAACGCTTTACGAGGTCGAGCGCGCCTCGATGAACCGGGGTACCTATGATCGCGCGCTGGAGGCGATGGACGCCGTCAACGCGGAGATCGCCGGCCTCATTCACCAGGCATGGGGGCGGTAAATTTGTCGGCTGACAAATTCGCCGTTTCCGTGAGCCAAATCAATGCAATGACCGCAATCGGAGGAAGCTGATGGCACGAAAGAACCTGCTGGAAGGGCTGGCCGATATGCCTGATGAAAACGCAGGCGCGCCGAACTATCCGATGCGCGGGGCAGGCCGGTCGCTCGTCCGCTCGCTGGATGAGCTTGCCAAGCAGGCGGAAAAATTCCTGGAGGGCGAGGCGGTGGTCGATCTCGACCCCGATCTCGTCGAAGCCTCCTTCATCAAGGACCGCCTGTCCGAGGATGACGAGGACTTCCAAGCGCTCGTCGAAGCGATCCGCGCGCGCGGACAGGACACGCCCATCCTGGTGCGTCCCCACGCCAGGATCGACGGACGTTATCAGGTGGTCTTTGGTCACCGGCGGCTGCGCGCCGCCCGCGAACTCGGCCGCAATGTCCGTGCCGTCGTCAAGGTGATCGACGACCGGACCCACGTGATCGCCCAGGGTCAGGAGAATTCGGCCCGCGCCGACCTCACCTTCATCGAGCGCGCACTCTTTGCCAGACGGCTGGAGGAGCTCGGTTACGACAGGGAGGTCGTCTCGACCGCACTTGCCGCCAATGCGGCTTTGGTCTCGAAGATGCTGTCGGTAATGGACCGCATCTCGCCGGAGGTCGTCCAGGCAATCGGGCCGGCGCCCGGCGTCGGCCGCGAGCGCTGGGTGGAACTGTCGCTGCTCGCCGGAAAATCGGCCAATGCGGCAAGTGTCGCCAAGGTCCTGCAAGACGACAACTTTCATCAGCTACCTTCCGACAAACGTTTTGAAGCGCTCTATGCGGCGCTGAACAAAAGCGCGCGACCGGTCAAGAAAACCGTCGCCGCGAGGAAGGTGAAATGGCAGCCGCGGGATAAGGCGGTCCAGGCGGAAATGAAGAATGACGGCAAGGCGTTCTCGCTCTCGATGAAGGCCAGAAATGCCGGCCGCTTCGGAGAATTTCTCTCCGGCAGGCTGGATGCGCTCTATGAGCAATTCCTCGCCGAGGAGGGCAAACAAGGAGACTGAAACCGCAAAAGAAAAAGGCCCCCAAACGAACGAGTCGTGGAAGCCCTTCTCACATCCTTAAGCAAGACAGAGAATCGCATTTTCACGAATCCCAGTCAAGAGTCCTGCAGCGCCTCGGCGTCTTTTCAGACGCGCAAATGACGCTGCGGCACTTTTCCTCCTCGCATCGTTTCGGTGAGCGGATTTCTTTTGCCTGATGAGAGGTGAAGGAAATGGAGAGTGACTATGTGACGACGCCCTTCGGGCGGCGGCCGATGACACTTGCCTTGCTGCTGAAACAGCGGCGTGGCGAGGCGATCGCGGCCGGAACGACGCGCAACAAATGGAACCTGTTCCGATCGGTCTGCGAGGCGCGGGCAGGGCTCGACGTGACCGACCGGGCGCTGACGGTGCTTGATGCGCTGCTGAGTTTTTATCCCGAGGACGAACTCTCCAGCGACAAACCGCTGGTGGTCTTTCCCTCCAACGCGCAGCTTTCGCTCAGAGCCCGCGGCATGGCCGCCGCCACCTTGCGCCGGCATCTTGCCCTGCTGGTGGAAGCCGGCCTTATCTCCCGCAAGGACAGCCCGAACGGCAAGCGCTATGTGCGCCGTGGCAGGGAAGGCGGGATCGACGAGGCCTACGGCTTCAGCCTCGCACCGCTTCTCGCCCGCGCAGGCGAAATCGAGACGATGGCGGCGCGCATCGTGGCCGACCGCCAGATGCTGCGAGGCATGAAGGAGCAGCTGACGATCTGCCGGCGCGACATCGCCAAACTGATTTCCGCAGCCGTCGAGGAAGCTGTTCCCGGCGACTGGCAGCGCATCTCTTCGATGTTCCAGGCGATCCTGCAGCGCATTCCGAAGGCTGCAAATCTGGAAAACCTCCCGCCGATCCTCAAAGAACTCGAGATAGCCCGCGAAAATATCGTCAACCTATTGGAACTGCATGAGAAAATGCAGATGCCGAGCGCCAGTGAATCCCAAATTGAGCGCCACATACAGAATTCTCACCCCGAATCCATAATTGAATTTGAAGCGGGTCTCGAAAGCGGACAGGGGGTGACGGCGGAGAGGCGGGCCGAGCGGAATGATCAGCCGGAGACGAAACCGGACGATGACAGTCCGGAAGCGCAGGCGAGTGGCGGGGAGCGATGGCGCTTCGCTGTCAGGAAGAGGGCAACCGAACTCAAATCCTTCCCGCTCACCATGATTCTCCAGGCCTGCCCCGACATTTCCGATTACGGTCCGGGCGGCGCGATCGGCAGTTGGCGGGATCTGATGACGGCTGTTATCGTGGTGCGCACGATGCTTCACGTCAGCCCATCTGCCTATGAGCAGGCGTGCGCGGTGATGGGACCGGAAAACGCCGCCACCGTCATCGCCTGCATTTTGCAGAGGGGAGGGTGCATCCATTCCGCCGGCGGCTATCTCCGGGACCTCACGCGGCGCGCCGAGCGAGGTGAGTTTGCGTTGGGGCCGATGCTGATGGCGCTCCTGCGCGCAAAAGATCCACCTGTCGCCAAGCTCAGCTGACGGCGTTCTTCCTGCCGCGCAGAAGTGCGGCGCGGATCTGTTCGTTCTTGCTCAGCACAGGAGCGGCAACCACGACAGGTGCCGGCTCGGGTTCCTCGGCCTTCGCGGCGCTCTGCTTGAGGCTCAGGAAACGCTTCTGCGCAACCAATCGGTCTTCCTCCGACAGCGGCTCGACCGGTTCGCCGTCGATGTTATGGCGCATGGAATCGGGCTGAGCGCTGGCGAAATAATAGCGCCGGCAATGGACATAGGCAGCGGTCGCGCGCCGAAGCGTCGTCACGCCGGCATCGGGCTTCAGGAGCGGGCGCAGCTCGTTGAACAGACCGACGACGAAGGGGAGGACGGGATCACCGGGCTTGGCCGGAAGCACGCCGACAGGCCGGATCAGCAGCGAGTTGATCGCGTTTGCCTTCTCAACATCAAGCTCGGTCGCCGCTATCGGCCCGCGGCTGATCTTCCAGGGTTTGTCCATGTAAACTCCATAACGGCCGACTGTGATGGTATCTTGACGGAGAGGGTAGATAGAGGCGCAGGTCGCACATTGCTAGCCCTGCGGCAAGCCGGATGCGAGACAAAGATTTCTGAGCGGATATGGGTCGGTTTATCGGCCCACCATGCATCTAGTCGTTTTTTGTCCGGAAGTGCATTGACCTCGGGCTTCGATTACATTTCTTATCCGCGCCCAAGATGAGTGACCGGCCGCGGGGAGGATGTATGCGGGTTTTCTCGAATATTGAAGAGCTGCGCCACACGCTCGATGCGCTGAAGCGGCAGGGGCGCACCATCGGCCTCGTTCCGACCATGGGCTATCTGCACGCCGGACATCTCAAGCTCGTCACGCGCGCCAGGGCCGAGAACGACATCGTCGTCGTCTCGATCTTCGTCAATCCGCTGCAATTCGGCCCGGCCGAAGACCTCGGCAAATATCCGCGCGATCTCGAACGCGACGGCGACATGCTCAAGCAGGCCGGCGTGAATTTCCTCTTCGCGCCCGGCGTCGAGGATATGTATCCCCGCCCGATGAAGACGGTGGTCGACGTTCCCGATCTCGGCCGCGAACTCGAAGGCGCAGTCAGGCCCGGCCATTTTGCCGGAGTCGCCACCGTCGTCACCAAGCTTTTCAACATCGTCCAGCCTCAGACTGCTTATTTCGGGGAGAAGGACTACCAGCAGGTCGTCATCATCAAGCGCATGGTGGAAGATCTCGCCGTGCCGGTGCGGGTGATCTCTGTGCCGACCGTGCGCGACAGCGACGGCCTCGCCTTGTCGTCGCGCAATGTCTATCTCAGCCCCGATGAGCGCCGCGCGGCGGTGATCGTTCCGCAGGCGCTGGATGAGGCCGAGCGGCTCATCGCCGAAGGCATCACCGATGCGCAAGAACTTGAGGCGAAACTCACCGCCTTCATCGGCCGCGAGCCTCTGGCAAAACCCGAAGTCGTCGCAGTCAGGGATGCAGAAACGCTGGCGCCGGTCGCTTCGCTCGAAGGCCCCATCGTGGTGGCGCTCTTCGTGCAGATCGGCACGACGCGGCTTCTCGACAACAGAGTTGTCGGAAACAACAGCAGCCCGGCGAGCGGGAACAGAATGATCCGAGACAACCGAATGAGCGGTCAGCCGGGAAAGGGAGTGACGAAATGAGCGCCACCGGATCTCAGAAGCGCCTGACGCCGACGCGGATCGCAGCCATGAAGGGCGGTAAGCCGATCGTCTGCCTCACCGCCTATACGACGCCGATGGCGCGCCTCCTCGACGAGCATTGCGACCTGCTGCTGGTCGGGGATTCGCTCGGCATGGTGCTCTACGGCATGGAGACCACGATCGGCGTGACGCTGGACATGATGATCGCTCATGGCAAGGCCGTGATGCGCGGCGCCGCCAATGCCTGCGTCGTCGTCGACATGCCCTTCGGAAGCTATCAGGAATCGAAGGAGATTGCCTTCCGCAACGCCGTGCGCATCATGCAGGAAACCGGCTGCGACGCCGTCAAGCTCGAAGGCGGCGAGGAGATGGCCGAAACCATCGCCTTCCTGACGAAGCGGGGCATTCCCGTGCTCGGCCACATCGGCCTGATGCCGCAGCTCGTCCACACCGCCGGCGGCTATCGCTCCGTCGGCCATTCCGAACACGAGACCTCGAAGATCCGCCGCGACGCGCATGCGATTGGCGGCTCAGGCGCCTTCGCCGTCGTCGTCGAGGGCACGGTGGAGCCACTGGCCCGCGAAGTGACGGCAGCCGTGCACATCCCGACTATCGGCATCGGCGCCTCTTCCGCCTGCGACGGCCAGATCCTGGTTTCCGACGACATTCTCGGCCTCTTCAATGATTTCAAGCCGCGTTTCGTCAAGCGCTACGACGAACTCGGCAAGAGGGTCGCGGACGCCGCCGCCTCCTATGCCGAAGAGGTGCGGGCGCGCAAATTTCCGGCAGCCGAGCATACGTTCAAGCGCCGCAGTTGAGGTGAGGGGCGGGGTCTTAGACGCTGAGATGACGGCCAAGGTCCGTCACGTGAGCGGATCCTGCGCGCGCATCGTCTCGGCCGAGCGGCGCACCGCCTCGGCGACTTCCTGCAGCTGCTTGGCCATCGGCGTCGAATTGCGCCAGACCATGCCGATCGTCCGCGACGGCTGTGGCGAGGGGAAGCGGGAGATTGAGACTTGGGCCGAGCGCGTTTCGACCGGAACGGCCATCTCCGGAATCAGTGTCACGCCGATGCCGGCACCGACCATCTGGACGAGGGTGGAGAGCGAGCTGCCTTCCATGATCTCCCGCGGGCGGGCTGGGCCGATCTTGCAGAAGGACAGCGCCTGGTCGCGGAAGCAGTGGCCCTCTTCGAGCAGCAGCAGCCGCATTTCGCGCAAGGCTTCGCGCTCTGGCACCGGCTTGTCTCCCTCCTCCTGCCGCCGGACCAGCACGAATTCTTCCTTGAAAAGCTCGAGTTCGGTGAGCGAGGGTTCCGACACCGGCAGCGCGACGATCGCCATGTCGAGCTGGCCCTGCGCCAGTTCATGAACCAGCTTGCCTGTCTGCGTCTCGCGCACCTCGATCTGAATTCCGGCGAAGGTTTCGTTGAGATCGTTTATAATTGCCGGCAGAAGGTAGGGCGCGATCGTCGGAATGATGCCGATGCGCAGGCGCTTGAGGAAGGATTCGCGCGAGGCGCGGGCAAACTCCCCCAATTCGTCGACGGCGCGCAGGATGTCGCGGACGCGCAGCGCGAAGCTCTGTCCGAACGGGGTAAGCTTCACCTCGCGCGCGCTGCGCTCGAAGAGCTCGCCGCCCAATTCTTGCTCGAGTTCTTTGATCTGCATGGAGAGCGCCGGCTGGGAGATGGCGCAGGCGTCGGCGGCACGGCGGAAGCGGCCATCCCGCGCCAGGGCTTCAAAATAGCGTAGCTGTTTCAGGGTAAGATTCTTCATAACCTCAGCTTATCGCGACAATCAGTAAATCCAACTTAAAATTATTGAACGCTTCCGATATGAAGACTGCAGGGAGAGAGTGGGGCGTCAGCTCGGCTCATCTTTTTGAACCGCCGACCGATCAAGCAATGAAGGAGACGATCATGGACAACCCCACTGACAGCACAGGAAAATGTCCTGTAGCCCATGGCAATACGCCGCGCGGCAGAGCCAACCGCGACTGGTGGCCGAACCAGCTGAACGTGCAGATTCTTCATCACAATTCCGGCCGTGCCGACCCGATGGGCAAGGAGTTCGACTATGCCGAGGAGTTCAAGAAGCTCGATCTGGACGCGCTGAAGAAGGATCTTCATGCGCTGATGACGGATTCTCAGGACTGGTGGCCGGCCGACTTCGGCCATTACGGCGGCCTGTTCATCCGCATGGCCTGGCATAGCGCCGGCACCTATCGCATCACCGACGGCCGCGGCGGCGCCGGTCAGGGCCAGCAGCGTTTCGCGCCGCTCAACAGTTGGCCTGACAACGCCAACCTCGACAAGGCCCGCCGGCTGCTCTGGCCGATCAAGCAGAAATACGGCAACCGCATCTCCTGGGCCGACCTCCTGATTCTCACCGGCAACGTCGCGCTCGAATCGATGGGGTTCAAGACCTTCGGCTTCGCCGGCGGCCGCGCCGACGTCTGGGAGCCGGAAGAGCTCTACTGGGGTCCGGAAGGCACCTGGCTCGGCGACGAGCGCTACAGCGGCGAACGCCAGCTTGCAGAACCGCTCGGCGCCGTTCAGATGGGCCTCATCTACGTCAACCCGGAAGGCCCGAACGGCAATCCCGACCCGGTCGCTGCGGCCCGAGACATCCGTGAAACCTTCGCTCGCATGGCAATGAACGACGAGGAAACCGTGGCATTGATCGCCGGCGGCCACACCTTCGGCAAGACCCATGGCGCAGGCGACCCGTCCTTTATCGGCGCCGAGCCGGAAGGCGGCGCGATCGAAGACCAGGGCCTTGGTTGGAAGAGCACGTTCGGCACCGGCGTCGGCAAGGACGCGATCACCGCCGGTCTCGAAGTCACCTGGTCGCAGACGCCGACCAGGTGGAGCAACTACTTCTTCGAAAACCTCTTCGCTTACGAGTGGGAGCTGACGAAGAGCCCGGCCGGCGCGCACCAGTGGCGGGCCAAGAACGCCGAAGCCTCCATCCCGGACGCCTATGAGGCGGGCAAGAAGCATGTGCCGACCATGCTGACCACCGATTTGTCGCTGCGCTTCGATCCGATCTACGAGAAGATCTCGCGGCGGTTTCTCGAAAATCCCGGTGAGTTCGCCGACGCTTTCGCCCGCGCGTGGTTCAAGCTGACCCACCGCGACATGGGACCGAAGGTGCGCTACCTCGGCCCTGAAGTTCCGGCCGAAGACCTGATCTGGCAGGACGTGATCCCGGCGGTCGACCATCCGCTTGTCGACGATCAGGACATTGCCGAACTGAAGGCAAAGGTTCTCGCAACCGGCCTTTCCGTACAGGAACTCGTCTCAACCGCCTGGGCGTCGGCCTCGACCTTCCGCGGCTCCGACAAGCGGGGCGGCGCCAATGGCGCGCGCATCCGCCTGGCTCCGCAGAAGGACTGGGAAGCCAACCAGCCGGCGCAGCTCGCCAAAGTGCTCGGTGTTCTAGAAGGCATCCAGAAGGACTTCAACGCAGCCCAGACGGGGGCTAAGAAGATCTCGCTCGCCGATCTGATCGTGCTTGCCGGTGCTGCCGGCGTCGAAAAGGCCGCGGCAGCGGGCGGCAACGCCATCAGCGTGCCCTTCACGCCGGGCCGCATGGACGCGTCCGAAGCCCAGACCGACGCGCATTCCTTCGCGCCGCTCGAGCCCCGCATCGACGGCTTCCGCAACTATGTGAACGACAAGCGCCATCAGTTCATGAAGCCGGAAGAAGCGCTCGTCGACCGCGCCCAGCTTTTGACGCTGACCGGGCCTGAGATGACCGTTCTCGTCGGCGGCCTGCGCGTGTTGAAGGCAGGCAATCCCGAGCACGGCGTCTTCACCTCGCGCCCCGAGACACTGACGAACGACTTCTTCGTCAACCTGCTCGACATGGCCACGCAGTGGGTTCCGGCCGCCGGCAAGGACGGCGTCTATGAAGGCCGCGACCGCAAGACGGGTGCGCCTAAGTGGACCGGTACCCGCGTCGACCTGATCTTCGGCTCGCACTCGCAGCTGCGCGCCTTCGCCGAAGTCTACGGCCAGGCCGACGCCAAGCAGAAGTTCGTCAAGGACTTCGTCGCCGCCTGGAACAAGGTCATGAACGCCGACCGCTTCGACCTCGTCTGATCGGTTCAGCGAGTTTTGCCCGGGCGCGGCTTTCGGCCGCGCCCGGTTTTTTTTGTGAATGTCCTGGGGCGGCTACAACCGTCCAAGCTTCCGATCCTCGCCGCACGTGATGGTTGGTGGGGCGCGGGCACCACCTATCCTTCCCTCATCCCTGTGACCTCAGGCTTAGCCCGAGGGATGTCACAGGGATCCAGCGCGCCCAAGTCCTTGGGCGCAGGAAACTCCCTTGTTTTCAAAATAGTCATTCACCGCGCGGACGCGCGGTGGCTGGATTCCTGTGACAGGCACAGGAATGAGGAGTGTGGGGTTGGCCTCCGGCCACTTTTCCGCAGCCGTTTCATTTTTACTCGGCGTCGTCCTCGGCCTTGTGCCGAGGAGGATCTGCTGCCCTATCGACCGGAAGCCGATGCTCGGGACAAGCCCGAGCATGACGGAAGAGAGTTCAGAGGCACCACCGCCCAATCGCCCAGATCATCCCCGCCACGCCGCGAACTTCTAGCCATGACCGAGCCCGCATGCGATAGATGATCGACACATTTGGAGGAGTGGATATGAACGGTTTGCAAGGTAAAATCGCGGCCATTACCGGAGCTGCCTCAGGCATTGGATTGGCGACGACCGAGGCGATCATCGCGGCGGGCGGCACGGTCGTGATGATCGATCGGGACGAGGCGGCGCTGAGTGCGGCCTGCGGCAGGCTCGGCGAGAGGGCGATCGCGCTGCCGCTCGACCTTCTGAGACCCGAGGAGTGCGCCGGCCTGCTGGACGGCATTCTCTCGAAGGCCGGCCAGCTCGACATCTTCCATGCCAATGCCGGCACCTATATCGGCGGGGATCTGGCGGATGCCGACCTCGATGCGATCGACCGCATGCTCAATCTGAACGTCAACGTGGTCATCAAGAACGTCCGGACGGTCGTGCCGCACATGATCGAGAGAGGGACGGGAGACATCATCGTCACCAGTTCGGTCGCGGGCCATGCCCCGGTCCCGTGGGAGCCGGTCTATTCGCCTTCGAAATGGGCGATGCATTGCTTCGTCCAGACCATGCGGCGGCAGCTCCTCAAGAACGGCATCCGCGTCGGATCCGTCTCGCCCGGCCCTGTCAGCAGCGCCTTGCTGAAAGACTGGCCTGCGGAAAACCTGCGCAAGGCAAAAGAGGCGGGCGCGCTGATCGAACCCCGCGACGTCGCGGAAGCCGTGCTCTTCATGCTGACCCGCCCGCGCAACGTGACGATCCGCGACGTGGTGATCCTGCCGAGCGCCTTCGACATCTGATGTGAGTGAAGGCAGGGTGGATTCCTCTCCGTATAAACCGGCTGCGTGAAGAGGGGATAGTGCGTGCCGAAACGCCGGCTGAAGCTCTCCGGGGCTACCGCCCGGTCGTCCAATCCTCGACGCGCAGACCATCCACGCGCCGGAACTCCCCGACGTTGTTCGTAATTAGAACAAGATCCCGCGTCTTCGCCTGCGCGGCTATCAGCACATCATAAGGACCGATCGGTGTTCCCTTTGCCGCCAACGCCGCGCGGATCTCTCCAGCGGCCAGCGCATCCTCGCGCTCGAAACCGACGGTCGGGAAATCCGCCATGAACAGGCGCAGGGTTTCGAGATTGTAGGAAATTTTCGCGCTCTTGTAGGCGCCGTAATAGAGCTCGTGCATGACGATGCTCGACAGCCCGATCGATCCCTCGTCGCTGTCCATGATGTGGGCGAGCAGCGTGTCGGACTTCCGGCCGATCAGAGCGATCACCGCATTGGTATCGATGAGATGAGTGATCACTTGAACAAGTCCTGAAGGCCAGTTCTCTCCTGATCTTCCGGCTGCTCACGTCCCTCCGCCATGAAATCGTCGCTGAGGCCGCGCTCCAGGGCGCTGCGCAACGAGGCCCAGCGCCCGCCGTGATCGGTCCGCGGCCGCAGAATGATCGCATCGCCTTCCCGTGTCACTTCCACCTGATCGACGTCGAAGCGAAACTCCTTCGGCAGCCGGACGGCCTGCGAATTGCCGGATTGAAAGACGCGCGCATATTGCGGCATAGAGAACGCTCCACAGATCGTATATATAGTTATGTATATACGCGGCTGGCGGCACTCATACAAGAAGCCGTTCCGCTAGCGAGGCAGAATGCCGAAAGGCGAGAGCGTCAGCAGATCGGGATCATCGCTCGCCGTCGCTTTCGCCACTTGGGCATGGCTCATGCTGTAGCCGTAGGAAAGGACGCGGACGCCGTCGATCATGAAGAACTGCGCCTGGTCCAAGCCGGGCCGCAGGCTCCCCGTTACGGTGACGGTCTCGTACATTCTTTCGAGGTGCAGAGGCTCCTGCGGAACGACGCGGACCAGCTGATTGGGCGGAGGGGAGGGCATGTGGCTGCAGGCTCCGGCCCAGGGGACCAGCATGAATTCGTAGACGAGATCACCATCCTGGTCGACCGGCAGCACGAAGCCCGTCAATGCGACGGGCTGGCCTTCGTCATGCCAGACAAGCGTTTCGCCCTGCGGGCCGCTGACCGTCTTGCCCGACAGCGGCATTGTCGCCTTGGCCTGTTCGGCCGGGCGCAAAGCGCTCCAGAAGATGGGCTGGGCTGCGGCAAAGGCATCGGAAACCGGCGGTGCGGAAGCAAATGCCAGCACCCCGAACATCAGGCGAAACAGTCTGTGCTTCATCATCGCGTCTCCCGTGGCCGCCGTTTCGGCGACCTGCCGCTGCCGCGGAGGGTACTCCTGATTTCGCTCGGCCGTCCATCCGCTTTCCCTCGGCGGAAAGGATTTCCTGACCAAGCCCTTCGAGGCGATCGATGCGGTGCTGCGCATCTTCAACCTGCTCGAAACTCGCATCCTGACGCTGGAACTCACGGGCTGGCGACGCCGAAATCGGACCGCCCGGGGACGATTGATCGCCTCCGCTCAACGTCCGAAAGCGGGCCGATTTCAGGTCAGGGATTGACCCAGCGGCAAGAAGAGAGGGCGCCGGCTTCGTCATAACAGAACAGCGCGCGACGGTTGTCCTGCTGCCGCAGCTGGAACCAATCCAGCATCCAGGCCCGGAAGATCAAGACGCCAAAGCGCGTCTTTCCCTCGGCCTCATCCGCAGGCTCTGCCGCGTCGATCGTTTCGAAGGCGCGCTCGTCCCCGGGCGGGCCGCCCGCATAGGTCATCCGCGTCCGCGCGGGCAGCCTGCCCCACGCGGCATTAGCACCTGCGCTTCCCGGCCCATGAAGCTCGACCGCCCCTTGAAGCCGAAGCTGCAGCCGGCTCTCGGCGCTAAAGCCGAGGATCGTGACGCGGGGATTGACTGAAAGTTCCAGCCATTTGGAGCTGCGAGTATCCGTATGAAATTCGAGACACCGAGCCGACCTATCGGCCGCACGCAGCACGACCATGCGCGCCTGCGGCTTCGCCTCGGTATCGACGGAGCAAAGGCTCACATAGCGGAAACCCGACTGCGGATCCGCCGCAGCCGTTTCCAGCTCCGCCCATGCCGAGGCATCGATGTCAGTCAGATCCACCGGCAGTCGCTCAGACGGAACGGGCGATGCCGCCGTCGACGCGGATGTTCTGGCCGGTGATGTAGCCCGCACCTTCCGACAGGAGGAAGGCGATGGTGGCGGCGATTTCATCGCTCGTGCCGTAGCGGCCCAGCGGAACGCTGTCCCGCCGCTCGTCGGTCGCGGGCAGGCTGTCGATCCAGCCGGGCAGGACGTTGTTCATGCGGATGTTCTTGGCCGCATAGGTGTCGGCGAAGATTTTGGTGAAACTTGCCAGTCCCGCCCGGGCCACCGCCGAGGTCGGGAACATCGGCGAAGGCTCGAAGGCCCATGCCGTCGAAATGTTAACGATCGCACCGCCGCCCTGGGCTTCCATGATCGGCGTCACCAGGCGGGTCGGCCGCACGGCGCTGAGGAAATAGACCTCCATGCCCTTATGCCAGTCCTCGTCTGAAATTTCGAGGATCGGCGCACGCGGGCCGTGACCGGCGGAATTGACCAGCGCGTCGATCCGCCCCCATCGCTCCATCGCCAGATCGACGAGCCGCTTCAGGTCGTCGTTCGACTGGTTCGAGCCGGTGACGCCGACGCCGCCGAGCTCATTTGCCAGCGCCTCTCCCTTGCCGGAGGAAGAGAGAACAGCGACGCGATAGCCGTCCGCGGCGAGCCTCCTGGCGGCCGCCGCCCCCATGCCGGACCCGCCGGCGGTGATGAGAGCGACTTTTCCTTCAGACATTTAAACCTCCGATAGCTGATTTTGCGCAGCATTATGGCAGAAGCTGAAGGGACTTTCGCGCGAGAAAGAAAGCTGCCAGACTGTAGAAAATCTACTGGATATGCCGATGAGCCAATCCCGCCGCACGCTGCCATCCCTCAATGCCCTGCGCGCCTTCGAGGTTTCCGGCCGCAGGCTGAATTTCCGCGCCGCCGCCGAAGAACTGGGCGTCACGCAGGGCGCGGTCGCGCAGCAGGTTCGCGCGCTGGAGGATCAGCTCGGCCTCAGGCTGTTCCAACGCCTTGCCCGCGGCCTTGCGCTCACTGCCTATGGCACGGCCTATCTGGTGGACGTGACCCGCGCCTTCGATACGCTTGCCGAAGCGACCGCGCGGCTTCTCGACCGGCCGGAAATGGTAACGATCACCGCCACCCCCACGGTCGCCACCAGGCTGTTGATCCCGCGGCTCGCCGAGCTCTACGCGGCCCTTCCCGACATCGATCTGAGGACGGTCGCCACCGAGGCGCTCGCCGATTTCGACCGCGACCAGGTAGACATCGCGGTGCGCCTCACCCGCCCGCCTTTTCCGGCAAACCTGCAGGCGCAACTGCTGTTTCGCCAGGAACTTGTGGCGGTCGCAAGCCCGCATCTGGTCAAGGGCCTGACCTTGCCCTTAAGCGGCGAACAGCTTCGCAAACTGCCGCTTCTGCATGACTCGCACGATCACTGGCCGGTATTCCTGCGCACGCGCGAGAAGCTGCCCGGCGCGGCCTTCAACCATACGACCCTGGCGCTTGACGCCGCACTCGCCGGCCAGGGTGTCGTGCTCGCCTGCCGGGCTTTCGTCATGGCCGATCTCGAGGCCGGACGGCTGGTGCAGGTGACTGATGCGACGGCGACCATCGGATCCGATTACTTCCTCGTGCGCAAACGATCATCGTCGCCGCGAAAGGCGGTCGACGCCGTCTGGGACTGGTGTGCGACGCAGCTCTCGCGTTCCTGACGCGCGCCGCATGAAAACATCGACAGACAATAATGCGGGTCGCAACCTCTCTCCACTCCCCCAGGCGCCCCTCACGCCAGCAGCACCTTGCCACCCGTCCGGAAAGGCAGGGCAGAGCGGAGCGCATTGCCGATCTTATCCAGCGGAAAGACCTCCCGCACCTCGGTCGCGATGACCTTGCCCGCGATCTGCGTAGCAACTTCGGAATAGGCGCGCTGGACCTCGACCATCGCCTCGGAGTGAACCCATTCCCTAAGGTGACAATAGGAAAAGGCGATGTCGGGATGGGACGACCAGAATGACGGCGGGATGCTCTCACCCGAAAGCAGACCATAATGCAGGAAGTAACCGCCAGGCTTCAGCGCATCGGCAAGTACCGAGGCGCGCGCGCCACCGACGCAGTCGAGCACTGCATCGAGCCCGGACCTGCCGGCGAGGCCGGCGGCGAGATCGCTGCCCGCCCTGTCGACGATGACAGCCTCCAGCCGGCCCCGCAGGCGCGCGAGGGATTCTTCGCTGCGGACGATCGCGATCGGCTCGACGCCAACGGCGTTTGCCATGCCGATCAGGATCGACCCGATCGAAGAGGCGGCGGCATTGATGGCAATACGCATGCCGGGTCTCAGCCCGATCTTCTTATGCAGCATCAACCAGGCGGTCATCGGGTTGACATAGCTGGTCGCGGCCTCGAAATCCGAAAGCGCGTCGGGCACGCGAAGGCACCAGTTCGGATCGGTATCCTTGAACTCCTGCCATCCGCCGGCGCTGCGCACCGGCAGCACGCGTGCCCCCGGCGCAAGCCCATGAACCTCTTCGCCGCATTCTTCGACCACCCCGAAGGCTTCGAAGCCTGGGATGAAGGGCAGGGTCGTGCGGCCGGCATAGGCGCCAGAGATGGTGATGATATCGGAGGGATTAATCGAGCGCGCCAGCAGGCGAACGCGAACCTGGTCTCGCGAAAGCGGCGCCAGATCGGCGCGTTCGATGCCGACGACCTCCTCGGCCGGCCCGTATTTTCGCACGACCGCCTGATATTGCATTTGCATCCCCCACACAGTCGGTTAGAACACGCCTTCGAAATTTCGGTGATCGAATGAGCGTTGACGACAGGCCTTTAGCATCGTTCCGGGTCTCGATGCGAGACATCGACATTTATGGCCATGTCCACAATTCGGTTTACCTCGATTATTGCGAGGATGCGGTCGTCGAGTTCCTGCGCCACCGGGAGATCCTCAGCCACTTCCGCCACACCACCTCAGGTGTTGCCTATCATGTGAAGAAGGCGGAGATCACCTTTCACAACCCGATCGACGTCGACGATATCGTCGAGGCGAAGGTCAAGGTCGAGAAGATCGGGCGGTCAAGCCTATCCTTTACGATCGAGCTCTATCGCCAGCGCGACGGCGCCCATTGCGCCTCGGCCGGACTCGTCTGGGTCTGCGTCGGCCTTTCCGACAGCCGCCCGACGCCGATCCCCGAGGCGACCAGGGCCGCCTTGTCGCAGGGCTGACCCATGCCGATCCACGCGGAGCTTCTTCGACACGCCACGGAGAGACCGGACAAGCCGGCAGTCGTGATCGACGGTGGCCTGAGCTATGGCGAACTCTATAGCCGTGCCGGCGCGATCTACCGGTTCATCCAGGCGCTTCCGCGCTCGAACGGCCGTTCATTCGATCTTCCCGGCGTCGAGAAGCTTGTAGCGGTCAGCCTCGGCAATCACATCGGTTTTGCACAGTATTTTATCGCCGCCACCGCACTGGCGAATGCCTGCGCTGTCATCGATCCGATGATGCCGGAGGCAACGATCGAGCGCATCGTCGAGCGCCTGGCGCCTGACGCGCTTGTCGTCGATGATGCTGCCAACGCAAGCGCCGAGATCGGCCGCCGGCTCGGTGTTCCCGTGATCGTCGCCGGCGCGGAGCCCTTTGACCTCGCCGCGACGGGAGACGACATGCCCGTCGATGCCGAGGGGATCTTCCTGATCGGCTTCACCTCGGGCACGACAGCCGAACCGAAGGCCTATTACCGCTCGCGCGAACAGTGGCGCCGAAGCCTCGATCGGGGGCGTCTCGTGTTCGAACTCCAGGACGCGCCCTCGACCCTGTGCCCGGGAGCGCTGGCGCATGGGCTCGCGCTTTACGCACTCGTCGAAGCGCTCGATGCCGGAGCAACCTTCCATTCGATCGGGAAATGGGATGCCGGCGCGGTCGCGCGCATTCTCTCCTCAGAAAAGATAGAGCGGCTGGTTGCCGTGCCCACCCATATAGCGGGCATCGCCCGGGCATGGAGCGAGCCGATGGAATCCTTACGCGACGTGCTGACCGCCGGCGCCAAGCTGAACCTCAACGAAGTCCAATCCATGCGCCGACTTTTTCCGAAGGCGCGCATCCGGGAATATTGCGGCGCCTCCGAGATTGGTTTCATGACCATTTCGACGCTCGTTGGCGGCGCGACCGATTTTCCGATCGACCGGGTCGGGCGAGCCTATCCCGGCGTCGAAATCTCCATTCGCGACCCGGAGGAAAACGATGTCGGCACCGATGTGCCGGGCACCATCTTCGTCAACAGCGACCTGATTGCCGACGGCTATCTCTGGGGCGACGACGGCCAGGCATTCCGGGTCACCCCGGCGGGCGCGACTGTCGGCGATCTCGGCGAAATCGATGCAAACGGCATGCTGCGGGTGATCGGCCGGGCGGGCGGCATGATGATATCGGGCGGCAACAACGTTTATCCCGCCGAAGTCGAGAGCGCGCTCAAAACCTGCCGCGGCGTCGAAGATGCCGTCGTCTTCGGGCGGCCGGACCCCTATTACGGCCAAAGCATCGTTGCCGTCGTCTCGGGGGAGGCGATGGATGCGAAAATGCTTGCCGAGCATTGCGCCGGCAGGCTTGCAAGGTTCAAGATCCCCAGGCAGTTCTACCATATCGGCGCCTGGCCGATGACGAGCAGCGGCAAGATCGCGCGCGGGCAGGTAGAGGCATCGGTGATTTCGGGAGACGGTCTTGTCCTACGCCTATCAGCCTGACGAGGATTGGCAGCCGGTCGTGGTCGCCGCCTACCGCACGCCGATCGGCCGGGCCTTCGGCTCGCTGTCGACGGTTGCAGCCGAAGACCTGCTTACCCCCATCATCCGCCGGATCGTCGCAGAAACAGGCGTTGCGCCCGATGCCATCGACGACGTGCTGGTCGGCAATGCCGCCGGCGGCGGCGGCAATATCGGCCGGCTGGCCGCCCTCCATGCCGGCCTGCCCATGGCCGTTCCCGGTGTTGCGATCGACCGGCAATGCGGTTCCGGCCTCGAAGCGATCATCATGGCCGCCCGGCTGATCCAGGCGAAGGCCGGTTCGGTTTTCCTTGCCGGCGGCGTCGAAAGCGTCAGCACTGCGCCGTGGCGCGTGGAACGACCGAAGACGAATGGCGCCGTGCCGCGCTTTTACGGGCGGGCGCGGTTTTCACCTGAGGCGATCGGCGATCCCGAGATGGGCATCGCCGCCGAAAATGTTGCGCGCAAATTTGACATCTCGCGCCGGCTTCAGGATGAGTTCGCCCTACGCAGTCACCGGCTCGCCGTCGCAGCGGCCGAAGCAGGCCGCTTCCTGCCGGAGATCGTCGAGATCGCCACCGCCAGCGGCCCCGTAACGCGAGACGAATGTCCGCGCCCGACGACCTCGCTCGAGGCGCTCGCAAAGCTGAAACCCGTTTTCCTGGCGGATGGCTCGGTGACGGCAGGCAATGCTTGCCCTGTGAACGACGGCGCCTGCCTGGTGCTCGTCATGAGCCGCGGCATGGCGAAGAGCCTCGGCATCGAAAAGGGCCTCGCCTTCATCGACAGCGCCGCCGCCGGCGTCGACCCCAACCTGCTCGGCATCGGCCCGGTCGCCTCGACGGACAAGCTTCTGCAGCGCCAGCCTCACCTGTCGCTTTCCGCGATCGACGCCATCGAATTCAACGAGGCTTTCGCGGCCCAGGTTCTGGCGTCGCTCGATCAGCTGGATCTATCAGCCGACACGGTCAACAAAGAGGGCGGCGCCATCGCTCTTGGCCATCCCTTCGGCGCATCCGGCGCGATCCTGGTCACCCGGCTCTACGGCCAGCTGATCCGCAGGGACGGCTGGGCACCAGGCACAACCGGCCTCGCCATGATCGGCATCGGCGGCGGCATCGGGCTCACGGCGCTGTTCGAGGCTGTCCGCCTCTTCTGAGAAGACCGCCATTCAGGCACGTGCGCTGCCGGTTTCAATCCTCTTGTGATCTGGCTCGATCGATATTGGAAACCAAGGCGGCTCCGATGCGGCGAGGGCGCCCGCAATCTGATCCCGAAGCCAGACACTTCCCGGATCGCGATCGAAACGACGAAGCCAATACATGGTCACGTCCATTTTCGGCGAATCCATCGGGGGCATGAACACGTCGAGCATCAGCCGGCCGGTCAACATGCGCGCGAAATGAACCGGAATGCTCCCCAGCATTTCGCTCGCTTCAACGGCAAGAGCGACCGCGTGGAAATGCGGCACCGTGACCATGACGCGCCTGACGAGACCCAGGCGTGCAAGGGCGGGATCGATCGTCCCCGTCCTGCTGCCATCGGCCGAGCGCAGGACGTGGGGAACAGCGCAGAAGACGTCCGCCGGTATGGCGTCTCCTGGACAAATGCCATGGCTGGCAAGGAGAGGATGTCCTCGCCTGGCAATGCATACCAGCCATGATTGGAAAAGCCTACGGCTTACAACCCATTCAGGCGGTTCGAACGACCGATCGATAACGATATCAGCCCGGCCGTCACGCAGCATCCCGAAGACTTGCGATGATGCATGATCGATCATCTGCAGGATGATAGAGGGCGCCGCTTTGGCCAGGCGTGCAGCAAGCGGCGGCATCAACAGCGAGGAGAAGTAGTCCGATCCGATCAGCATGAAGGATCGGGTCGAGGTGGCGGGGTCGAAGGAAGTGTTCGTCGCCAATGCCTCTTCCATGCCGGCCAGGGCTTGCCTTATCGGTTCACGCAGCTCGAGCGCCCGGGCGGTCGGCATCATCTGATTGCCTTCCCGGACGAACAATTCGTCGTCCAGGAGCGCGCGCAGTCTCCCCAACGCCGAACTCACGGCCGGCTGGGACAAGCCGACACGCTCGCCGGCTCGCACGGTCGAGAGCTCCGCCATCATGGCGTCGAATACACGCAACAGATTGAGATCGAGGGCTGAGAATTTCACGAACTCAATATCCTCTATATGATCATTCAATTTCCGTGCAGCCGCTTCCAGCAATAAATTTGGACAGCAGTATAAGACTCTATTCCATTCAACCTTGGAAGGAAATTGCGATGAATGTCGCTGGGGGCATCGGGCGGACCGTAAGCTGGATGGACACTTCCTACACCATACAGGTGGGGCGATTTGAGAGCGGCGGAATTGTCGGAGTTTTTGAAGGCACCGTGCCTGCCGGCGGCGGGCCGCCCGTCCACATTCATCACAACGAGGACGAAGTGATCCATGTGATCGAAGGCGACTATGAGTTCTGGCTGAACGGCGCGATCGTCCCGGTCGCCGCGGGGAGATCGATCTTCCTGCCGCGTGGCGTGCCGCACACATTTCGAGTGACAAGCGCTTCTCGCGGGCGCAACCTCACCATTCTGACGCCGGGGGGCATGGAAGAATTCTTCATCGAGGCAGCTGCGCAGGCTCCTCGTCTGCCGGAGCATATGGATCGGTTGCTCAAGCTTGCGGAACGCTATGGCATCGAATTTCGCGGGCCGCCGGATTGGGACGCCGCCCGGGCGTCCTGACAACGGCACCCCGCATCAACGACTGCAAAGTGCGCCGATCGGCTCCCACCCCGCACCCAACGCCTCAGCGCCTCCGTCTCGGTCGCGACGGCATCCAAGGCGGCGCGGCGGGACACCTCGACCGCAGGTGAGGTGCGCTACTGCCTTGGCATAGGACGACAGCGACCGAGAGAGAATGGTTCGAGCGCACGATCCGGCGCATTCTGCTCCCGTCGGCGGTGGTCGGCCGCGCCGGGAATCCACGTGGCGATTGTCTCATGCCGATCAAGTCTGCTGCCCCACTGAAGGGGCGGTTTGCAGCTCATCTTGAAATCAACAGAGGACACCTCGTAAAGGACCAGGGAGATTACCATGAAGATCATCGTTATCGGCGGGACCGGCCTCATCGGCTCGAAGACGGTGGAAAGGTTGCGCAAGAAGGGACACGACGTTTTGGCGGCCTCGCCGAATTCGGGCGTCGACACGATCACCGGCAAAGGCGTCGCCGAAGCGCTTGCCGGGGCGCAGGTGGTACTCGACCTCGCCAACTCGCCTTCCTTCGAAGACCAGGCCGTGCTGGAATTCTTCCAGACCTCGGGCCGCAACCTGCTCAAGGCCGGGGCTGCGGCCGGCGTGAGACATCACATCGCGCTGTCGATCGTCGGCATGGAGCGGCTGCAGGGCAGCGGTTACATGCGGGCCAAGATGGCGCAGGAAGAGCTGATCAAGAGCTCCGGCATTCCCTATACCATCGTGCACTCCACCCAGTTCCATGAATTTATGGCCGGCATCGCCCAGGCGAACACGGTCGGCCAGACCGTGCACCTGTCGCCGGCCTATCTGCAGCCGATCGCCTCGGACGATGTCGCCGACGTCATGGCCGAAGTGGCGCTCGCAGCACCCGTGAACGGCACGATTGAAATCGGTGGCCCGGAAAAGATCCGCCTGACCGATATCGTGACACGGCTCTTCAAGGCGACGCACGATCCGCGCCAAGTGACGGCCGATCCGCACGCCCGCTATTTCGGCGTCGAGCTCGATGACACTTCGCTCGTCGCCGGCGCTAATGCGCGGCTCGGCAAGATTCGCTTCGACGACTGGCTGCGCCAGCAGCCCCCAGAAAAAAAAGCGCGTGACGGCGAAGCGTCGCCTGTCGACCCATTCCCATCATCGGAGGAGACCAGACATGCTTAGGAAAATAATCTCGGCGGCGGCCTTTGCGCTTGTCCTTGCCGCCGGCACTCAGGCTGACGCCGCTGGCGGCAAAGCCAAGGTGACCCTCGTCTTTGACCAGAAGCTGCCCAATGTTCCCGGCAAGAGCATGAAGGCCGTGCTGGTGGAATATGAACCGGGCGGCCAGTCGCCCGGCCATACGCACCCGAAGTCGGCCTTCATCTACGCCACCGTTCTCGAAGGGGCGATCACTAGCAAGGTGAATGACGGGCCGGAGAAGACCTACAAGGCCGGCGAGAGCTTTCCCGAATTTCCCGGCGATCATCACGCCGTCAGCAAGAATGCCAGCAAGACAAAACCGGCGCGCCTGCTTGCGGTGTTCGTGCTCAATACCGACGAGACGGACCTGACGACAGACGACAAGTAACCTCAACCTCGATGCCCGGCGCTGCCGGGCATCGATTCCGTGCGCCGCGTTCAAACAGCCTGCAGCGCCAGCTCCAGATCGGCGATCAGATCATCCGGATGCTCGATGCCGATCGACAGCCGGATTGTCGATTCCAAGACGCCAATGCGCTCCCTGACATCGGCCGGCACGCCGGAATGCGTCATGGCGGCGGGGTGGCTTGCGAGCGACTCCGTGCCACCGAGGCTGACGGCGAGCTTAAAGACCTGCAGCGCGTTCAGGAATTTGAAGGAGGCCGGCTGGCCGCCGCGGATATCGAAGGAGAAGGTCGAGCCGGCGCCGGTGCATTGGGCGGCGAAGGTGCGGCCCGACGGCGAATCCGGATCGTGGTAGGGAAGATAATGAACCGTCTCGACCTTCGGATGATCCCGCAGAAAATCGGCCACCGCTCGCGCATTGCTGTTCGCCCGCTCCATGCGCAGCTGCAGCGTTTCCAGCGACCGGCCGAGCATCCAGCAGGAATGCGGATCGAGCTGCGTGCCGATCGCGCCACGCAGCGCCTTGACCTGCTTGATGACAGCCTTGCGTCCGAGGACGGCGCCGGCGATCAGATCCGAATGGCCGCCGACATATTTGGTCAGCGAATAGAGCGAGATATCGGCGCCATGCTCGATCGGCCGCTGGAAGACCGGCCCGAGCAGGGTATTGTCGCAGACGACGACCGGTACATGCCCCTGCCTTGCGCCGATTGCATCGGCCACGCGCCGGATCAGCGCGACGTCCACCAGGCTGTTGGTCGGGTTGGCGGGCGTCTCGATCAGGATCACGGACACGCGACCCTTGCCGACCGCCTGATCCGCCGCCTTCTGCACCGATGCCTCGCTGACGCCATCGGCAAAGCCGACCGCGGCGACGCCGAAATTGAGGAAGGTTTTCGCCAGTAAGGTTTCCGTGCCGCCATAGAGCGGCTGCGAATGCAGGATCGCATCCCCCGGCCGGACGAAGGCGAATAGAGTGGTGGCAATCGCCGCCATGCCGGAAGAGAAGAGCGCACCGCTTTCCGTCCGCTCGTAAACGGCGAGCCTGTCCTCCACGATCTCGCTGTTCGGATGATTGAAGCGCGAATAGACGAGGCCGGCGCCCTTGCCGGCCGGCGGCTCGCGGCGGCCGGAGACATAATCGAAGAAATCGCGGCCATCCTCGGCGGAATTGAAGACGAAGGTGGAGGTCAGGAATACCGGCGGCTTGACCGCCCCTTCCGAAAGTTCGGGATCGTAGCCGTAGTTCAGCATCTGCGTTTCGGGATGCAGGGCATGATTGCCGATATGAGTTTTGGAAGGATGCGGGGCGGTCATGATCGTCTCCTCTGTCGAACCTGCCGAAGGACAAGATACATCAAATCGGGGAGCAGTCATCGAGACTGCTCGATTAAGAGTGGCGATGATGCCCTCCGAAAACCGCTCACCCTTTCGGCCTCGTGCCGAGACGCTCAGCTCGCGATCTCGCCCAGAGTATCGGCGACATAGGCGCCGCGCGCACCCATCGGCAGCGGATGGCCCGTCGTCGTGTCCCGCGCCGTCTGATGCTCCAGCTCGGCATTGAGCTCCGCGCCGACGATGAGAATGACAACGGAAAGCCAGATCCAGATGAGAAAGCCGATCAACGCGCCAAGCGTGCCATAGGTCGCGTTGTAATTGGCGAAATGCTCGAGATAGAAGGAGAAGCCAAGCGACATGGCGGCCCAGGCGAGCGCAGTCAGCCCCGCGCCCCATGTCATCCACCGGATCCTGGCGGGCTCGCGGCTTGGGCCGAAACGGTAGACCAAGGTCACGGCCACCGCGGCCACGAAGAGAAGCAGCGGCCATCTCAAGAGAAGCGCCATCTGCTCCTGAAACTGGTTGAGCCAGAGATAGGAGAGCACGACAGGCATCACGCCCACGAGCGCCACCATGACGACCGCAAAAACCATCGCGCAGAGGGTAAAGCAGAGCCCGATCAGATTGAGCCGCACCAGGCTGCGCTTCTCCCTCTCCTCATAGGCGACGTTCATTGCGTCGAAGATCGCCAGCGTGCCGCTATGCGTGCTCCACAGTGCAATGCCAAGACCGACGAAAAAGGTAATGCCGAGCGTGCTCTCGCGGTTTTCGACCAGCGCCTTGATCTGATCGGCAAGAAGATCGAAGGCCCCGGGCGGCAGAAGCACGGCAAGCTCGCGAAGATGTTCGGAGATGGTGATGGGATCCGCCACCAGGCCATAAAGCGAGACCAAGGCTGCCAAGGCCGGAAACAGTGCCAGGAGCAGATAGAAGGTCACGCCCGCCGCAATGAGGGTGACCCGGTCGTCGAGGACCTCATGGAAGACGCGCCAGAACACATCGCGAAGGCCGCTCATCGGAATGGCCTCGGGTGTCGCCGCGCTGCGCCCGTGATCGCCACCAGACCAGGCGACTGCCGCCGGCGGCGCCAGCGAGCTGCGCTGCCTTGCCTGCATAAACACGATCGCCCCGACGGCGGCGGCGACCATCGCCGTAGCGAGGGGATATCTCTTGAGGTGGAGCGCATCAGCCATTACCCTATCCTCCGAATTGCTTCGTGGATAACGCCGGGTGCGGCTAAAGGATGCAAGCCGTTGCTTTCCTCCGGAGATTTCGAAAGAGGGGAGGGCGCCCGCTGCCGCTCCAAGCGCCGCAAGGCAGGAACTGCCTCGGCTTAGAAAATCTTAAGTCTATGATTCTACGTTGATAATTTCTCGTACGGAAGCCAAATCGACCATTGCTTTCGTTACTTCGGTAAAGCCATGGTTCATGCACTTTCGCGGGCGTGGCATCCTGCGGCGCCAGAAGAGCAAATTCGCGCCCGTAAACCACTAGATGGAAGGCAATTCTATTCCGGCAGGCCAGCCTTGCGCAACGCCAACGCCAGCCCATTCATTAGCTGAGGCCGCACCACGTCCATCCGGACAAACTCGCCTATCGTCCAGCCAGGCGCGACCTGCAGGAGGCGCCCGGCAGCGGCTCGAGCGGCCTCCAGCCGATCGAGATTGGCATAACTTGCCACTAGGCTGGCATGAAGGATGCTAAAACCGGGGTTCACCTGGATGCCGAGAGCTGAATACTTTACCGCGTCCTCGAACTGCGAGGTAAACAGGCTGACCCAACCCAATGCGAGATAGGAATGGTAGTTCATTGGATCGAGTGGGCTTAGCCGAAGCGCCTTGAATGCATGGTCGCGTGACTGGTCGTAAGTTTCGTTGAACATGTGGACCATCGCGCTTAATCCGTAAGCGAGCGACGAATTGCCGTCCAGCATCAGTGCCCTGTCAAGCGCGTTGATCGAGCGCTCGTAACCGTGGGTTATCGTGGCATGGACGAAAGCTCCGAGGCAAAGCGCCTGCGGATCGTCCCGGCCGGTCGCGAGTGCCGCGTGCGCGTGTCTAAGCGCAGCGGCTCTATCCTCGGGATGGAAGCCGCCGCGCAGGAAACGCTGCTCGTATCCCCAAGCGGCATAGCCATGTGCGCAGGCGTAGTCGGGATCAAGACGCAAGGCCTCTCTCAGCAACCGCAGGGCTTCATCGGACTCCGCCGGCGTGTTGGCATAACTGTGCGGCAACGCGCGGAGAAAAAAATCATAGGCATCCAGGCTGCCTGGCCGTTTGCGGCGCGCGCGCTCGATCTCCGCCCGCCGGATCGTCGGCTCAAGTGTACCAACGATCCGCTCGGTCAACTGATCCTGCAGATCGAAAATGTCCTCGGCTGCGCCCTCAAACCTGTCGGCCCAGATATGGGTTGCGTCCCGCCCTTCGATCAGTTGCGCAGTGATGCGCAACCGGTTCGCTGATCGCCGGATACTGCCTTCCAGCACATAGCGAACACCTAGTTCTCTGGCGATCTGCCTGACGTCGATGGCCTTATGTTTGTATGCGAAGGTGGAGTTTCGCGCGATGACAAACAGGCTCGGAATTTTGGAAAGATTGGTGATGACATCCTCTACCAGTCCATCCGCAAAATACTCCTGTTCTGGATCGCCGCTCATGTTTTCAAAGGCCAACACGGCTATCGACGGCCTATTCGGCAGGGAAGGTGGCCTTGCCAATCGCGTCTCCGGGGAAGTCCCTTCCTGCACGAGGCGATGCACCGTGAGCGGCTCGGTGATATTCTTGACCTGCTGCTCCCCCATCGATTCAAATCCGAAGGCAAGTGTCTTTTCGACCTCCCGCACGACTTTGCCGGAGATGCAGATGCCACCGGGATCAGCGAGTTGCTGCAGACGCGCCGACACATTGACGCCTTCTCCATAGCGGTCATCGCCGTCGACTATGACTTCACCGAGATTGAGCCCAATCCTCAGCTCCAGCCGCTCGTTTTGCGGCACCTTCGCATTGCGCTCGTTCAGCGCGCGCTGCACCGACACCGCGCATTCCACAGCATCCACGGCGCTGCCGAATTCGGCGAGCAAGCCGTCGCCCATGAGCTTGAAGATGCAGCCGCGTCGCTTGGTGATTTCTGGTTCGATCAGCGCTTTGCGCATCGCGGTGAGACGCTCGAACGTGCCCGTCTCGTCCCGCTCCATCAGCGCCGAGTACCCGACGACGTCGGCCGCTAAGATAGCCGCGAGCTTCCTGTCCATCTACCCCCTCACATGAAGCCATGCCGAACATTAACATAGAAGCGGAAAGCCACCTAGGAGCCTTCCCGGCGGCAGTAGCAAATGCCGGCAAGATGAAGCATCACCACATCCGTTGTCCGCGGACAACCGATCCAGGAGATGCCTGCCGACCATGCCGAAAGAAGATCTTACAGAACCTGCGCGGACAGAAAGCCGTTGACCCGCCGCTGCAAAAGAGCAAACCGGCGGCAACGGCAGCCACGACGCCAACTGGCCTCATGTGGCGACAACTAGGCGGCCATCGTTCGCGGCTGATCATAGATCGCCGCCCCCGGTTGTCCGCGGACAACGACGCAGGAGATCATCTGCGCGATATCGCTGGTAGACATCGGCTTGAATTCGCCGCATTGCGGCACTACCTCGTGACGAGCCGAAGCGCTGCCCTCCTAGCTGCTTTGGCCCGATAGACAGCACTCCTCCTCCCATGCTGTCGGTCACTATCGAAGCCCGGCGCACTCTCCCGCGCCGGGCTTCTGTCAGATCGATATCACACCCCCACGCCGTTCGAAGTCCTCATGGGGCACCGCAGGGTCACGCCCTCGTGGCGCCGACACCTCCAACGCCTCTCGTCGACCGCGGCACTCACCAACGGACGTCAGCCACGGCATCCTCCGCCAACCCTCATGCTGAGGTGCGCAGCCGGCAGGGCGGAGCCTCGAAGCACTCGCAGCAACGCCGCTCCTTTCGACGCGACTCGCACCCACGCCCCTTGAAGTGCTCTTGAGCGCCGGCGCGGTAACCTCCTACACTTCTCATGGGACGCAGCGCTCTAAACCGGCCACGAACAAGATCAGCAAAAAACAACCGAGGTGACGGATGAACAAGCTTGCGCAATGCCATTGCGGATCACTCCGCGCAAAGACATCAGGCGATCCGCTCATGGTGAGCATCTGCCACTGCCGCGATTGCCAGCGCAGAACCGGCGCCGTGGCCGGCAGCGGCGCGATCTTCGCGAAGGCGGAAGTGATGATCGAGGGGGATCGCAGGATCTTCGAGCGGGACGCCGCGCAGGGGCGCAAGGTGCGATTCCATTTCTGCCCGAACTGCGGCACGTCCCTATACTGGGAAGGCGATTTCAATCCCGACCTCTACATCGTCGCCGTTGGCGCGTTCGCCGACCCGGCATTTCCACCGCCCCTGGTTTCCGTCTACGAGGAGTCCAGGCACGATTGGTTTCAGCTTCCCGATGGGGTGAAGCGCGCGCAACGCGGCCTGGTTTCGGCAGCGGCTGCGGACAAGGAGCAGGGCAGCGGCTAGCGGCCTTGATGGCCGTACGCCATGAGGGCGGCTCCTCTTCGGCAGCCCGTGCGGAGCGTGCGGCAACACCGCTCCTTGTCATTTGACACCTGCGCACCCGCGCCGACCTTCGAGGCCCTTAAGGGCACCTCAGGGTGAGGCTCTCTTGGGCGTCGCGCCGGTCGCCCACGACAGCGGCACTTGGCGTGGCCAGCGCCACATCGCCGGCGGCCGCGCCACCGTCCGCTGCGCCCTCTACATGGCAACGCTCTCGGCCATTCGCTGCAGTCCGGCCATCAAGGCCTTCCACAAACGACTGCGCGCTGCCGGCAAACCACCCAAGGTCGCGCTCGTCGCCGCCATGCGGAAATTCATCGTCATGATCAACACTATCATCAAAAGACGAACCCCATGGAGCGAACCGCAACAACACGGTTGCTTGTACGCGCAGGCCGAAGGACCGTAGCCTCGAAGGACACGCCGCAGCGCCGCTCCTTGCATCAATCAACGTGGCGCGCCCGCTCCTCTCCGGGGCAACAGTCGATATCCCGACGCATTTTTGATCAGCAGCCGCCGCTCAGCTTCATCCCTGCGAAAGCTCCTCGTCTCCGCTCAAAAGTGACAGCAACTACATGTCGTGAGAAGACAGCAGAAAGTAAAGGAACTAAACTTCAATATTACTTCCATTTCTGGATCAATACGAAACAAATCAGGGCACTAGCCCCCTATACCGTTGCAAACTCCAGCCGCTTAGCCGGCGTCACCACCCTGGTGTGCCGGCATTAAACTTGAGAAAATTCGCTTCGATTCCATCTCTGAAGATGACGCCGCGTTCAGGCATCTCGGAAAACAATCGCGAGCGGCTGATTCCCGGGAGACGCTGCCCACGGCAAGGCGGTTACCACCATGGTAGGCATTTGATGAGCCTTTGAGACGACCAAAGGAAGCGGCGGCTTTTCGAAGCCGCGCTACGATTTATGATCTTATGAGCCCGACCAAATCGGTCACCGCCTCTTAATCGTCGATTGCAGTGACTGAGAGGTTCGAGAAGTCAGCTGTGAATAAGGAAGACAGCCCATGAACTATTTATTCTTCTCTTGGGCTTTCCCGGCGTCGGAAAGCTGGCGATCGCGAGAGAACTAAGCCCGCTCCTGACTGCAAAGGTCATTGACAATCATTGGTTCAACAACCCGATACTGCGTCTGCTCGACGACGACGGAATGACGCCTCTCCCGAATGGAGTATGGGCATATACCGCCAGAGTCCGACAAGCCGTCCTAGATGCGATTGTCGCTTATGGCCCTCCTTCGGCGAATTTCATTTTCACGCATGCCGGCATAGAAGGTGATGAACGTAGCAATCGCACCTTTCAGCAGATTGCTGGCGCGGCCCAACAACGCGGGGCGGTGCTGGTGCCCGTGAGATTGCTCTGCGACGAGGAAGAGTTGGCGCGTCGCGTGACCACACCGGCGCGTCGCGAGCGGTTAAAGTCCGTTGACGTGCAGGCTGCCAGGGAGAAAAGCAGACGAGCCCAGGTCCTCCACCCCCAACACCCGTTTACGCTGAATTTGGATGTCACTTCGAAGACGGCGGAAGCAAGCGCAGCAGAGATTTACGATTATATCTTAAAGGTAACAGCCGGCGATCTCGGTTCGCTCCAGGACACCGGTGTCATTACCCTACCATAACCATCCGAACCTTAGCTTCCTCACACCACCAGCATCCCCTGCCGCTCAGCCAGCGTCACCTCCGCCCGCGTGCCGGCGTTGAACTCCAGAAAATCCGCCTCAATGCCGTCGCTGAAGATGACGCCGTGTTCCGGCATTTCGGAGACGATGGTGAGCGGCTGGTCCTGAGAGACGATGCCGGCGACGATGGTGGTGCCCGTGGTGCGGCTGGGGAAGGGTTCGCGTACGAAGTAACGCAGGTAATCCGCATCCCAGGCGAAGGACATGTCGATCGTCCGGTTGGCGGGTTCGAGGCCGAGCGCGCTTGCGGCTCCGAGCCAGCCGGAGTAGAGGCTCTTCAGCCAGCCGGTCGAGCCCATGCCTGTCGAGACGATGATGCCGCTGGAGGACTGGCGTTCCTCGCGCTCCTCTGCGTGAAGGATATAGCGCGCCGAGACGTGGCTTTGCGGCCCGATGAAGAGGTCGTTGACGGCGTGGATGACGGCGCCGGTGTTGAGCGTCGCCTTGGCCATGCTGACGTGTTTGATCGGCCGCTTGTCCTTCAGCGCCTCGCCGATCACTCTCGGAAGGCTCTTCGGGTTGAAAGGCAGCAGCAGGCCGTCCCAGCGCCTGGGATCGGGGTTGACCCCGAGCACCGGCTGCCCGTCGAGATATTTCAGCGTATTGGCGACCAGGCCATCCTGGCCGAGCACCACGACAACATCGTCGGGAGCGAAGACGAAGCTCGCGAGGTAGCGGCGGTCGAGGCGCTGGACGCGGGCGACGGCGCGCAGGCTTGCTTCCACCTCTGATATAGCCGTTTCGTATCGCTTCTTCTCCGCGAGGTAGTCGCTGAAGTCGGCGCCGAGATGTTCGACATAGAACTGCGCTTGCTGCACCGTGTTGAACCGGGCGATGAGTTCGTCGAGCCGGGTCGGCCTGACGACAAGGATGATCTTGCGCTCGTCAGAGACCGGCACGGTCCTTGCCCTCCTGCGGCTGCAAGATCTCCCTGAGAAGATCGGGCGAGACGTTCAGCTGGCCGATCTTCGTCGCATTGTCGGCAAGGTCGCGGAAGGCGAGCGCCATCAGTTGGCCCGGCTGCATACCGACCGAGGCGAGTGCCTGCAGCACTTTCGGATCGGCCTCTTCGAAGGATTTCATCATCGCCGTCAGCGCATAGGCCTGCGCGTCGGCCTCGGCCCGAGCATTGGTCGCCGCCAGCGTCACCAGCTCGCGGTTCTGCTCTTCGAGCGCGATCTTGCCGGCCATTTCTTCCCGGCGGATTTGCAGCTGCCGTTCCTGCACGGCGCGTTCGGCCTCCATCTGGGCTTCGCGCACCTGCCGCCTCTTGTTCTCCAGGGTAATCTCGGTGGCGATCTCGTTTTCCTTGATCATCCGCTCCTGCTCGATCGCCGCGTTGCGCCTGCTATAGATGGCCTCGTCGGCCTGCCGCAGCAGGGCTTCACGGGCATGTGCTTCCAGCGCCTTTGATGTCTCAGCCTTCGGCATCACGGCAAGCAGCGACAGGCCGAGAATCTCCAAGCCGAGCGCATCGATCGTCGGATGCACCTTGAGCGCCTCGGCCACGCGGGCGACGAGCGCCTCGCCCGAAGCAAGAACCGCCTTCAGCGACAGCGTCTGCACCTCGGCGCGCATCGCCACCTGAACGCGGTCGATCACGCGGGTCGAAAGCTTCTGCGGATCCTCCGAGACATAGTGGCCCCTGCGGTCGAGGGTGAAATTCAAAAGTGCCGCCGTGCGGCGCGGCTCGGCGATGCGGTAGGTGATCTGCCCCTGCACCGTCACTTCCTGGAAGTCTGATGTCACCAGAGGAAAGATGAAAGGATCGTTGACGCTGGCCGTCGGCACAAGCACGAGAGAGCTCGAAGGCGAGAAATGCCAGAAGGCAAGGCCGGCGCCCTCGCGGACGGCCTTGCCGTTCTGATATTGGATGACGTATTGCGTGGGTTCCGTCTTGATGAAGCGCAGTCCGAACATATCCGTTTTCCAGTTCTTGGCGCGAGCCCCTCGCTCGTGTTGAAAAAGAGAAACATGACTTAGTGACAAATGTCAACTAACTTAGTTTACGATTTACACTAAGGCTCACACCTGCTATGTTCCCATCATGACGACACACGATAATGACGCCTTCAAACCAATCGCCACCGTCGATCTCGCCATCTTCTCGCTGTCGCCGGCGGGCCTCTCCGTGCTTCTGGTGCGACGCGCGAACGCGCCCTTCACCGGCGACTGGGCCCTCCCTGGCGGCTGGATCCATATCGACGAGGATGCGGATCTGGAGGGCGCGGCGCGGCGGGTTCTGAAGGAAAAGACCGGCGTCGAAACACCCTATCTCGAACAGCTGCAAACGACGGGGAACCGCGATCGAGACCCGAGGGGCTGGAGCATCAGCATCGTCTATATCGCGCTGCTTTCGGCCGACGACGTCGCCGAACGGCAGGATGCGCTGGCCGAGGAGGCCGAATGGCGGCCGATAGAAGGCGACGGCGTCGGCTTGTCCCTTGCCTTCGACCATGCGTCGCTCCTCAAGGAGGCGCTCGGCCGCATCCGCAGCAAGGTCGAATATTCGAGCCTGCCCGGCCATCTGCTGCCTGTCCGTTTCACATTAAGCGAGCTGCAATCGGTCTACGAAACCCTTCTCGGCCGCAAGCTGGACAAATCGGCTTTTCGAAAGCGCATGGCGGAGGCCGATTTCCTGGAGCCGGTCGAAGGCGAGATGCGCCGGGCGAGCAACCGGCCCGCCCAGATGTTCCGCTTGAAGGACGCCCAGTCGCTGGTGCTGTTCGACCGAAGGATCTGAGCCGTCCGCGCCCAGCGGGGCGCCAGATTAGGCATTCAGACGCTGCTGCTTCTGCTGGTCGAAGAAATCAACCCGTGGAGCGGTCTGCCGCTCATCCTCCCGCTTGCCGCCTGCAATCCGGGTCGCAGGCCTATCGATGCATTTGTCTTCCACGGAAGCGGAACAATGATCTGCCGGCGAGGTTGTGAATAGGCCTAGCATGCAAAGATCCCCAAGGAGGACATTAGAATGCGTATGAAACTCGCAGCAGCTTCACTTTTCGCTCTCGGCATGGCCACGTCGGCTTTCGCCCAGTCCAACCCTGCACCGGCCGGCGCCACGATCGACAAGAACCAGGCCGATCAGGGCGGCGGCGCCACGACCGACACGAAGGCCAAGAAGCCGATGGCCACCGATACCACCACGACCGGCTCAACGACCAGCGGCACGATGAAAATGGACAAGACCAAGTGCCCGAACCCGGTCAACAACTCCGCCAATCTCCAGACGCAGGGCGGCACGAGCAACGCCACGCCGATGGACGAAGCCTGCGCAGCGCATAACAACTGAGCGACTTGCCTGCTCAATGAACCCCGCTTCGGCGGGGTTCATTCCGAGGGAAGGCATATCTGCCACCCTTCCACCGCTCACTTTATCCATTTCCACAGCCTCCCGTTTCCAGACATTCAGCAAAATTCTAGTTGAGATTGCAGGCGCGAGATGGTCCTATCGTACCTGCGAAGCCGTGAGTCCGCGCTCTCCTTCCGATATTTGAACCCGAGCGGCCCATGTCGATTTCAGATGCGATCTATCGTCCTTTCGAAACCCTGATCCGGCCGCTGGACATACCCTACCGGCCGCTGCCGTCGAAAGGGCCGGTGACGGTGCTCCTGCATTTCATCGGCATGTTTCGTGGCGTGCTGATTGCGCTGGCGCTTTGCTCCATGGTGTTCGAGGTGATCAACCTGACGATCGTCTGGGGGCTTTCGGTCATCGTTGACGGTGTGACTGAGCTAGGTGCTGCCGCCTTCCTGCAGAGTGAATGGCGGCTGCTGACCGTTCTCGGCCTCCTGATCTTTCCCGTAATGCCGATCGTGTCCTTCATGCTCAACACGCTGAACTCGCACACATTGGGCATAGCAATGCCGGCCGCCATCCAGTGGCAGGGGCACAAGGCGGTGGAGCGGCAGGATCTCGCCTTCTTCCACGATGTCTATGCCGGCCAGGTTTCCTCGCGGCTGCAGCAGGTCTCGTCTGCCGTCCAGCAGCAGATCCTCGCCGCTTTCCAGTCCATTCCGCGCTTCCTGATGCAGCTGGTGGGCTCGGTGATCCTGCTGAGCGCGCTTGCCTGGCAGCTTGCGCTGCCGGTCGTCGTCTGGATCGTGCTCAACGTCGCCTTCACCGCCAAGATCGTGCCCGTCTTCGTCGAGCGCTCGCGCCGCACCGCCAAGCAGCGCAGCCTGGTCGCCGGCGCCATCACCGATCTCTATACCAACATGCAGATGATCAAGCAGTTTGCGGCCGAAGACAGCGAGGCGGGCGCCATCCGCCGCATCATCGGCAAGGCAGTGCAGACGCAGCACAGCGAACAGCGCATCTACCGCTCGTCGGAAGTGACCGTCGTCATTTTCAATACGCTCTTGTGGCTGAGCATGCTGGCGATCGGATTTTCTGGCCTCGTCAAAGGCTTCCTCACGGTCGGCGAGTTCGTCGGGGCGATCTATATCCTCCACCGGCTGTCGTCGCAGATCTTCGTCTTCCTGCAGATGGGCCAGCAGATCTTCCAGGCGATCGGCACGATCAAGGACGCCATGCCTGTCATGACGACGCCACCCACAATCATCGACCGGCCGGATGCGACCAATCTCACGGTGCAACAAGGCGAAATCCGCTTCGAAAGCGTCCGCTTCGCCTACAAGTCCGGCAAACCCGTCATCAACAATCTGTCGCTGACGATCCGGCCAGGCGAGAAGGTCGGTCTCGTCGGTCTGTCAGGCGCCGGCAAGACGACGCTCGCAAACCTGCTCCTGCGCTTCTACGACATCAACGAGGGCGCAGTCCTGATCGACGGGCAGGATATTCGCGCGGTCACCCAAATGAGCCTTCGCCGCGCGATCGGCGTCATCGCCCAGGATGTCGCGCTGCTGCATCGCTCGGTCGGCGACAATATCCGTTACGGCCGGCCGGAGGCGACGCGGGAAGAGATCGAGCGGGTGGCGAAGATGGCGAGCGCCGATGCCTTCATCGCCGATCTTGCCGACAGCGAAGGCCGCAAGGGCTACGATGCCTTCGTCGGCGATCGCGGCATCAAACTGTCGGGCGGCCAGCGCCAGCGCGTCGCAATCGCCCGCGTGCTCCTGAAGAATGCGCCGATCCTGGTTCTCGACGAGGCGACCTCCGCTCTCGACAGCGAATCCGAAGCCATCATCCAGGAAAGGCTGAACCTCGTCATGGAGGGAAAGACGGTGATCGCCATCGCCCACCGCCTCTCGACGATCGCCAGAATGGACCGCATCGTCGTGCTCGATCGCGGACGGATTGTGGAAGAAGGCCGGCTGGAAGAACTGGTCGAACGCGAGGGGCTGTTTGCACGGCTGTGGAGGCGCCAGACCGGTGGCTTCATCCCTGAGGACATCGATTGAGCGGGGCAGGGGGCTGTCATCGCTTGACTCATCGAAAAGGGATTGGTACCAATGGGTAATCGATAACCCAAAGCGAACCCGTGACTGCTTCACTCAACGACATAGCCGCCCGCGCAGGCGTTTCCGTCAAGACCGTGTCAGGCGCTCTGCATGGCGGTTCGGCGCGCATGTCGGAGGAAACGCGCCAGCGGATCAAAGGGATCGCCGAGGAACTCGGTTACGTCACCAACTTCGCCGCTCGCAGCATGCGGCAGGGCTGGATGCCGCTTGTCGGCCTCGTCGCCGATGACCTGATTACCTCGCCTTTCGCGACCGAGATCATCAGGGGGCTCGACGGCGCCGTGCGTGCTTCCGACATGGCCGTCTTCGCCATGACGCTCGGCGGACATCGCAGCGTCGGATCGATCCTCGATGAGATGCGGCGCTTTCGCCCGCGCGCGATTGCCTATGCGGCCATGTATCACAAAAGCGTCGACCTGCCGCGTGAATTTGCCGATACCGTCGGGGTGATGATCAACTGCCGGGACGCCAATGATCGTGTGACGTCCCTGGTGCCGGACGAGACGGGAGCGGCGATCGAAATCACGCAGTACCTGATCGAGGCAGGCCGTCGCAATATCGCCTTCATCAACCTGCCCGGCATTCTCGCTGGCGAACTGCGCGAACTCGGTTTTCGCCAGGCGCTCGATCATGCCGGCATCAACGGAGCCGGCGCCGTGGTCTTGCCGGCCGTCGGCAAGGCTGTTTACAGCGACCGGGCGCCTAGCCTCGTGGCAACGCATGTGCATGAGTTGATGAAAGGTCCCCGGCCATCCGATGCCATCCTGTGCGGCAATGACCGCGTGGCGATGGAGGTCTATGCCGCACTGCGCCGCTCGGGCGCGACCATCCCCGATGACGTCGCGGTCGCGAGCTTCGACAACCAGGTCGAGATCGCCTCGCGTCTCGATCCGCCGCTCACCACCATGGCGCTGCCGCACCGCGCCATGGGCCGCCAGGCCGCGCACATCCTGCTTGCCGAAGACCGACCTCCGGTCGGGGTGCAGAAACTACCGTTCCAGTTGGTGGAACGGGCATCCGTGTAAATTGAGGAAGGCCCATTCAATTGAGGAGGAATTCTAATGGGTAAACGTTTACTTTGGTCTCTCGTCCTGTCTTCGGCACTGGTCGCCACTTGGGCTGACGCAGCCGAAAAGACCGCGATCCAGGTCATGCATCAGGGCGATCCAGGCTTCGTCGCCGCCTATGGCAAGGTCGCCGAGCGCTTCGAAGCCGCCAATCCCGATGTCGATGTCCAGTTCATCTATGCGCCGCACGACGCCTATAACGAGAAGTTCAGCGCGGCCGTCATGGCCAAGCAATTGCCCGACGTCATGGAACTCGATGCGCCGTTCCTCGCCAATTACGTCTGGTCGGGATATCTTCAGCCGATCAAGCCGCTGATCGACAAGGACGTCCTCGACGACATGACGGAGTCCAACATCGCTCAGGGCACATATCCGATCGACAAGGATCTCTATGCGATCGGCCTGACGGACTCTTCCGTCGTTCTTTACGGCAACAAGAAATATCTCGAAGCGATCGGCGCCCGCATCCCGAAATCCGTCGACGATGCCTGGACGCGGGAGGAGTTCGAAACCTATCTCGAGAAGCTCTCGAAGCTCGATGGCGTGAAATGGCCGATTGACACCTTCCGCGGCTACGGCATCAAGACCGAATGGATAACCTATGCCTACGGCCCCATCCTGCAATCGGCCGGCTGCGATCTGATCGACCGCAAAGTCTGGAAATCCGAGGGCACGCTCGACAGCGACGCCTGCGTCGATGCACTCGCAATGATGCAGAAATGGGTTAAGAACGGCTGGGTCGTGCCACAGTCGGCCGGCACCAACCAGTTCTACGCCGAAGGCAATCCGGCGGCCCTGGCGCTCGGCGGACATTGGGTCTATGCGGAGGCGGTAGCCGCCATGAAGGACAACCTCGTCGTCCTGCCGCTTCCGAAGTTCGGCGCAAAGAGCGTAAGCCCCAATGGCACCTGGATCTGGGCGATCACCAAGACATCGAAACATCCCGATATCGCGGCTAAGTTCATCAGCTTCCTGCTGAAGGACAAGGAATACCGGGCCTATGTCGCAAGCCAATCCGGCTACCCCGGATTGAAGAGCTTCGCTGCCGAGTCTCCGCTCTATGCCGATGGCGGTCCGATGGCGATCGCCTTCGAACAGGCATCGAAGACCGCCGTCGCACGTCCGCCGCATCCAGCCTATCCCACAATCACGTCGGCCTTCATGCAAGCCGTCGACGAGGTGTTCAATGGCGGCGATCCCAAGGAGGCGCTCGCAACAGCCGCCAAGAAGATCGACCAGGACATCGAGGACAATGACGGATACCCGCCGTTCGGTGACGAGCAATAATTGCCCTCGCCGACCAATCGGAGCCTTGCGATGTGTTCGTGTGACATCGCAAGGCGGAACCGACATCAAGCCTGGAGAGGAGGAGCTGTATGGCCATGCAACAATCGACATCGTCGCGATCCGCCCGAATAACGCTCCGGCGTGACAAGGGACGGCTGATGCAGGAAGCGGCCATGCTCGCGCCGGCCGTGATTCTGTTGACCGTCTTTCTGATCGTGCCGTTCCTCCTGTCTTTCTGGACGGCGATGACCAACCAGCCTCTCGTGCCCCGGCCGACGCCCGTCCGCTTCGTCTGGTTCAACAATTTCATCCGCATCTTCCAGGACGATCTCTTCTGGACGGCTCTCTGGAACGTCTCGCGCTTCACCTTCTGGATCATTCCGGTGCAATGCGGCCTCGCCTTTGCGACGGCGCTGCTGCTGCATCAGAAGCTGCCGTTGCGCAATCTGCTGCGCGGCATGTTCTTCCTTCCGGCGATCACCTCTATGGTGGTGGTCTGCGTCATCTGGGGCACCCTGTTCCAATATCCGACGGGACCGTTCAACCAGATCCTCGGCTTTCTCTCCGGCGGAGCGATCCAGCCGATCGATTGGCTCGGCGATCCCGAATGGACGATGTTCTCGATCGTCCTGCTCTCGGCCTGGCAAGCCTACGGCTTTCAGATGATCGTCTATCTCGCCGGCCTCCAGGGCATTCCCGACGAGCTCTACGATGCCGCCAAGATCGACGGCGCCAACGGCTTCCGGCGATTCTGGCATGTCACGATGCCAGGCCTGCGGCCGACCCATGTCTTCGTCCTCGTGATCACAACTATCCAGGCATTCAAGCTCTACACCCAGGTCGCCATCCTCACGCAGGGCGGGCCGAAGAGCAGCACCGAGACGGTAGTGCATTACATGGTCCGCGCCGGCTTCGAAGAGCAGAAGATGGGCTATGCCTCGGCCGTTTCGGTCATTCTGTTCGTCATCGTTCTCATCATCGCGCTGATCCAGCGCCAGCTCCTGAGGCGCTTCGATGTCTGATATCGCTCTCTCGATCCCTCAGGCCCGCGCGGCGCGGCCGCGCTCCGCCGCAAGGGTTCTGCGCACCATCCAGACGGTCTCTATCTTCATCATCGCCCTGGTGATCGTCTCCCCGTTGCTGCTCCTCGTCGTGGCGAGCCTGAAGGATGACCGGTTCCAGATCCTGGCCGATATGGGCAGTTTCCGCGCCTTCTGGGTTTCGAAACCGACGCTCTCCAACTATGCGGAGGTCGGCCACCTCTCAGGCGAACTCGCCTTCGGCCGTTACCTCATCAACTCGCTGATCATCCTGATCACAACGGTCTGTTCCGGCCTGATCGTCAATTCGATGGCCGGCTTCGTTCTGGCCTGGGGATCGCTCAAGGGCCGCGCCGTCATCCTGTCGATCGTGATTGCGCTTTATGTGATTCCGCAGGAAAGCATCATCATGCCCCTCGTGATCATGGTTTCGCGCGCCGGAATGGCCGATACCTTCGCAGTGCAGATCGTACCCTGGGTCGCGAGCCCTCTCTACATCTTCTTGTTCTATCAGTTCTTCACGCAATTGCCGAAGGAACTGCTGGAAGCCGCCGAGATCGACGGCGCGTCCTTCTTCCGGGCCTATCGCTCGATTTTCCTGCCCCTCAGCCTGCCCGCACTGGCCACCGTCTCGATCCTGATGGGCATCGAGACCTGGAACCAGTATCTCTGGCCGATCCTCGTGACGCAGACGGATTATGCCCGGCCGATCGCCGTCGCCATCGCGACCTTCTTCGGTCAGGACAGCATCTATTGGGATCGGGCGATGGCCGCCTCCGTTTTGATGATGATCCCGATCCTGGGGCTCTACCTCGTTTTCCAGCGCTGGTTCGTGAGTTCCTTCATCGGCTCCGCCGTGAAAGGTTGAATTGATGACAAGCCAAGCGATGACTCCGTCCCATGAACGCGGGCCGGAGACGATCAGCGCCGTCCTGCCCGCGGGAGCGACGATCCACGCGTGGATCAAGGCCCGGCATGGCGGCGCCGTGGGAAGATTGACCGCCCATGTCGATGGCGATCCGGCCATCACTGTGGAAACGTCAAATCGCCATGAATTCGAGTTTCGGGTGCTGACGCTGGAAAGCGGAGGGGAAACCGACTTCTCCTACGATCCCGTGACGACGCAGGTCTCGGTTCTCTACGCCTTCCTTCAGCCCGGCGTTCTCGAAAAAGGCATCCGGATGCTGCATGTCGGGTCTTCCAACGTCGCACCCGAAATCTCCGGCGGTTATCACTTCCGCCCACCCTTCGGTTGGATGAACGATCCCAACGGTTTTGGTAGATTCGGCGGCAGGGTGCACCTGTTCTACCAGCACTATCCCCACAGTCTGCGGTGGAACAACATGCATTGGGGTCACGCGGTCTCGGACGATTATCTTCACTGGAAGCATCTTCCGGTCTTTCTTCTCCCTTCGGACGAACTCGCCGCACGGGCCGATGGACGCGGTGGCGCATTTTCCGGCTCCGCCATCGCGCTCGATGGCGCGGGAATCCGTATCTTCTTCACTGAGCATATGAAGGGCCGGGAGCCGGAGGAGCAGGTTCAGTTCACAGCCATCAGCCACGATCTTGTCAACGTCGAGCCGGCGAGCCTCATCCTGCCCGCCCGACCGGCCGGGCTCGGTCTGACGACCGACTTCCGCGATCCCTACGTGTTTATGGGCCCGGACGGCAAATGGAAGATGCTGCTCGGGACGCGAGACCGCGAGGGCGGCGTCATCCTGCTCTATGAAACCGATGATCCGGCCGCGGCGACGGGATGGACTTTCCTCGGGGTGCTTCATCGCGAGAACCGCTTCGGAATGACGGCCGCGGAATGCCCCTGCCTGTTGCCCCTCGACGGTCCCGCAAACGACCCATCGACGCGCTGGGCCCTGATCTTCGGTCTTCTCACAAGCCGCGATCCGGCAACCGGCCGGCGCAACATGACGATTGCGACGGTCGGCCGCTTCGATGGGGGCAGCTTCTCCGTGGAATTCGAACAGGAACTGGATTTCGGCACCGACGCCTACGCGTTCCAGGCCTTCGTCGATGGCGGCGGCCCGGTCGGCATCGCATGGCTGGCGAACTGGACTGACGTCTCCAAGGATATCGACATGGCAACGGCGATGACGCTGCCGCGTCGGCTGGCATTGCACGAGGGGGCTCTGATCACGCCACCGGTCGCCGGTGTCGAAAGCCTGCGGCAGCGGCGGCTGGATGCCTATGGCCTTCTGGACGGCCAGGCGGTCGACCTCGCCAACGGCGCCGTCGAAATCCTGCTCACCCTCAAGGAGCCGGGCAAGGCGTTCCGCCTGACGTTCGAACATCCGCAGGCGGCGCTCGAGGTCCTGTTGAACGACGATGGGCTGAGCATTCCCTTTTCGGTGGCGAATGCCAAGGTGTCGCCACGCTACATCGCCGCCGGCGCGCGCCCGTCGACCATCCGGATATTCCTCGATGCAGGTTCGATCGAGGTCTTCGCCGACCATGGCCGCTGGACCGGAACCAAGCGGCTGCCCGGCTTAAGCGGGGTAAGCTCGGTGCGTCTCAACGCGCCCGAGGGGAATGTGCTCGCTATCGAAATCTGGCAACTCAGTCTTTGATCTGCGAGGCAGCACCGGGCAAAAGCACGGCCGCCGAGGCGGCGGCCGTTGCGAATGGACACCGCGGTCGAGCGGCTCAGGCTGCCTTGCCTTTGCCCTTGACGTTGGCCGAGGACTCGGCGAGCTGCGTGAGCTTCTTGTCAGTCGCCTCTTCCTCGGCAAGCGTAGCCTGCAGCAGTGGCACTGCATCCTTGAGGCCGAGCTGTTTTGCCCAGGCGATCAGCGTGCCGTAGCGGGCGATTTCATAATGCTCGACGGCCTGTGCGGACGAAATCAGACCAGCATCGAGGGCGACCGTGCCCTTAAATTCGTCCATGATCTCCTCGGCTTCGGCGATGATGCCCTGAATGGCCTCGCAGGTCTTGCCGCGTGCCGGTTTGCCGACCATCTCGAAAACCTGTTCGAGGCGCTCGACCTGAGCCTGGGTCTCGTCGCGATGCTGCAGAAAACCGGCCTTGCCCTCTTCCGATTGCGCGGCGCGGGCCATCTTCGGCAGGGCCTTCAGGATCTGCTTTTCGGCGTAATAGATGTCCTTGAGAGTATCGAGAAACAGATCGTTCAGAGTCTTCTCGGTTGCCATTTAATCCTCCTGTGGCGTGTCGTGACGACAATCAACTCTCGCATCGGTCGGATGTTCCGATCGGAAATATGACGCCCCCTTGAGCGGGGGCGTCATATCTGTCCGGCCAAGGAAGAGACCGCCCAATCGAGAGTACCGGGACGGCGATCACCGAACGATTGCGGCAGGCCGTTGTTCCCGTCCGCGAGCCGGCGAGCAGTCGCCGGCCAAGCCAGGACTTTTGTCCGGTATCGTACGGCAACGAATAGGGAGCCAGCGACTTTCCTTCTCATCCCAGGAGAGAAAAATGGCTTCCTCGTCTTCAGTACGCCCCGCATCGCATTGCAAAGAAAAATCCGCGATCGAGCGGGAGATCGTCGAGCTGACACCAGCATTGCGCGCCTTTGCCCGAAGGTTCCTGCGCAGCGATGATGACATCGACGACCTTGTTCAGGAAACCCTGCTGAAGGCGCTGAACTCGCTTCACCTCTACCAGCCCGGCACCTCGCTCAAATCCTGGCTTTTCACCATTCTGCGAAACACCTTTTGCACCAATTATCGCCGGAAGAAGCGCGAGCCGGCCGGAATGGACGCGGCGATGGAACAGGTGGCGATCGCCCCGACCCAGGAGTGGGTACTGCGGGAACATGAATTGCAGCGGGCGTTGACGCGTCTTTCCGACGACAGGCGCCGGGCTCTGACATTGGTGGCTGCCGGAACGAGCTATGAAGACGCCGCCAAAATGTGCGGGTGCCGGATCGGCACATTGAAAAGCCGGGTGAGCCGCGCCCGCGAGTGCCTGATTGCAATGCTCGGAAACCATCTCGTCGATTGAGCGGCTTGCGCCGGCCGCTTCGCCTCGAGCGGAACAAACGGTCGTGGTCCTGGTTCCAAACCTAATCGATAGGATCGGCAGATCGAATCGATATGGGCCAACCGCCGGGCCAGGCTGAAGAGTCATGAACGCGCGAAGCCACGCCATCTTTCCCAGAGTCAATCGCGCCGGATGGTTCGATACGCTTCGCGTGTTGACGGCGGTCGTGGCCCCAACGGTTGCCAAGGGCATCATCATTCGCCGCCCGACAATGGAGCGTCTGGCGGAGCGGCAGGGCTTCGACACAACCGCCGTGGAACAGATGCAGCGGCTGAAACACAAATACGGGCCGGCCCCTCTTCTGCTGCCGATCCCATTGCGACCACAGCTGCTGATCCTCGATACGGCCGATGTCGCCACGGTGCTTCAATCTTCGCCCGAACCGTTTGCCGCGGCGACGGCGGAAAAGCATGCCGCCCTTGCTCACTTCGAGCCGAAGAACGTGCTTATCTCATCGGACTCGCGGCGCGCCAAGCTTCGGCCCGGCCATGAGCACGCTTTGGCAGCGGCAGACCGGCTGCATCCAAATGCGATGCATTTCAAGAATATCGTCGACGAAGAATTCCTGCAGGTCCTGAACTTACCCCGTGAGCTCGATTGGCCGGCCTTTTCTCAGGCCTGGTTTCGGATCATCCGGCGAATTGTCCTCGGCGAACGAGCGCGCAACGACGTCACATTGACCGAGACCTTGAACGAACTTCGAGGCCGGGCGAACTGGGCATTTGCCGCCCCGGTCGACCAGCACAAGCTTGCCCGCTTTCATGAGCAGGTCGGCCGCTATCTGGGGAACCCGGAAAAGCACAGTCTGGTCAACCGGTTTCCCAGGGGCGATGAGCTTGCTCCGGAAAACCAGGTGGCCCAATGGCTGTTCGCCTTTGATGCAGCCGGAATAGCCGTTATGAGGACGCTCGCCTTGCTGGCCTGCCATGTGAGCTACTGGGGCAAAGCCGTGGAAGAGGCCATCGGCGGGGATCTCGATCGGCCCTTCACACGCAGTTGTCTGCTGGAGATTTTGCGTCTCTGGCCGACGACGCCCGCCATCCTCAGGCAGCTGACCAGGGACATCCAGTCAGGCGACAAGGTCATCGCTCGCGGCACTGGCGTCATCATCTTCGTCCCCTTCTTCCATCGAGACCCCGCGCTCCTCTATGCCAATCGGATGGAACCGAGCATCTGGGGACAGAACGATGCGTTGCCGGCCGCAGGGCTCGTGCCTTTCAGCGCCGGTCCTGTCATATGCCCGGCACATAATCTCGTGCCGACGATTGCAAGCCTTGCCGTGGGCACATTCTTGTCGGCCGCCGAGATTGTGCTGCTGCATCCCTCTTTAGACGTCGCCAATCTTCCCGGCACTCTCAATCACTATGGCATCCGGCTGAAGCTGACTGCGCGGCGCAGGGAGAAATAGATGCTGCCTCAATGGCCTCGGCACACTTCGGGTCGCGCCGGCTCACAGCCTTTGCATGACCCCGTAAACGAGGATCAAGACGTAGAGCAGAAAGGCGATAGCGACCACGGTCGCGATCACAGCGATGACCAGCCACAGGCTTTTCAGCGCATCCCGCTGCCCTTCTTCGCTCGGCCGGTCCAAGCGGATCGGGTCGTCTTTCGGCCACTTCGTCAAGGATTGGCTTCCGTTGAAGATTGCGTGGGCTGACCGCTTATGCTGATCGAGTCCCGAGAGAGCGTAGCGCCGAACACGATCACGAGCCCGACCAAGAGAATGGCTCCCAAATAGATCATGAAAGCGCGACGGTCCGATTCCTGGCTCATCTTCTCTCCTTCGGTCCTCGAACCAAGGGAAACCCGGAATGTTCCAGATCAAGAAATCGAGAAGGGTCACCAGCGTAGCAGGCGGGGTCCGGTGACGGCGCCGACAGCGCCGATGAGCAGGATGCCGAGCGTATACCAGATCAACACGAAAGGCATGCCGTTTTCGGTGCAGAACCAGGAATAGACCCAGGCGCCGGCTGCTCCCGCGGCAATGCCGGCGACGAAGCCGGTCAGCCGCAGATCCACCGGCGCTGCACGGCGCAGTGCCCAGACCGTACCGGCATAGACCGGGATTGCAAAGCCTGCGATGAGCGGCGGGCAATGCAGCGCCGAGGAGCCGAGGATCAGCAATCGATAGCTCTCGCTCGGTGCCATCAGAAGCTGAATGGCCGCGACGGCCGTCATGGCGGCGAAGATCAAGGCGAGCAGACCGAAAAAGCGTCCCTCCGAGCCATCGGGGCGGGAAAGCCGAAAAACGGCGGCAAAGGCGGCCGCCGCGATCAGGGCATTATAGGCCGACTTGATCCAGAAGACCGGCAGCATCAGCACGTCTGAGATATCGACCCGCGGGCCGAGAATGATCAGCATCAGCAGCAGGGAAAATGCGAGGGCGGGCGCTATGCCGAGCGCAAAGCGGCGCCATAGCGCGTTGCGCGGCACCGGCTTCAGGTCGCTTGTCAATCGTTCGATGATATCGTCCGTCTTTGTCACGATGTGCCTCGCAATCTCTCTCCGAGCGCCTTGAGCGCCCGATGGATGCTGACTTTCACCGCCGATTCGGATTGGCCGGTGCGGTTTGCGGCGTCGGCGACCGAGCCGCCCTCGAGCTTCACCTGCCGTATCAGTTCCTGCTGTCTCGGCGGCAAGCCGTCAAGCAACCGCTCGACGTCCAGGCGGGCAGTCAGTCTGTCCTCCCTGAAGTCGCTTTCGATCTCTTCATCAAGCTCTGTCTCAGCGAGCCTGCGTCCGCCACGGCCGCGGTGATGGTCTATCAACTTGTAGCGGGCGATGGAGAAAAACCAGGCGGTAAAAGGTCTGTTCCGGTCATAGGTAGACCGTCGGGAATGCAGTGCCAGCAACGTCTCCTGCACCAGATCTTCCATGTCCGCTCTCGTCGCCGCAGCCATTCTGCGGCTGTAATAGCCGACAAGCAGCACACGCAAAGCCGTCAGCAAACGCCGATAGGCAGCCTCGTCCCCGTCAAGGGACAGAAGCATCAATGCTTTCAGGGCTTCTTCCGAATGGGCGGTGGTCATGCTGTCAAAGAGCTCATTCGTAAAAGCGGGCAATCGGTTACAGGGAAACCAAAGATTTTTGCAATACAGCTCTATAGCATATGAACGTGAAGCTGTAACGAATTGCGACTCGCAGCTGAAAGCATCGTGGTGGCGCATGCAGATCGACCGAAACGATTGCGTCGAGCTGACCCCCAATGGGCGGTCGTGGATCTCCCGGCAGGCGGCAATGACGAACTCTGGGAGTTGTGGCGAAGACCGGTGTACCGGATACGGCTGCCGCTGTTTCAGCCAGAGCCCTACAAAGTCTGTCGCTTCGATTTTCTCAGAGGCCCGATCAACCGCTCGTATTCCTCCTCCGCCCTGCCATAGGCGTCGGCGGCGAATTCCTCGAGGCCGGCGCGATCTCTGACGATCACCAGGCCGCGGACCGAGCGGATAAAATGGTTGCCCTCGAGCAGATGGAGAGCCGTGGTGACGCTCGGCCGCCTGACCGCCAGCATCAGAGCGATAAACTCATGCGTCAGGGCGAGCTTGTCGCCATCAATGCGGTCGTGGCACATCAAGATCCAGCGAGCCAGCCGCTCATCGATCCCGTGAATCGCATTGGAGAGCGCAGTGAATCCGGCCTGGGTCGCAAGAACGTGCGTGCTCTTGTGCAGCAGGTCGGAAAACACCGGCTGTGTTTTCATCAGATCCACAAGCTTGTCCTGCCGCATCCGATAGGCAAAGCCCGGCACCTGGACGGCGACCTCGGTGACGCTGATTCCGCCGTCTATCGCTGCCGCCGTGGGGGCAAACCCGTCACGGCCGAACAATCCGGCTTCGACGCGATTGCCTTCGGGCGAAACATTGATGATCGAACCTACTCCCGAGCACGGGAAATATGCGTAGTCGATCGTGGCGCCGGCTTCGGCCATGACGAAGCCGCGAGGAGTATCGCAAGGTTCGAGATCCGCAACAACAGCTGCAAGCTCCTCCTGAGGCAAGAGGGCGAATAGCCGGTTTTCCCTGGTCGGTGTCGTTGCTGCCAATGCTCGCCCTCCGGAAGTGTGGGGTTGGGCGCAGTCTGATCGTTTCAGGTGCGAAATACGGACTCGCTAGGCGGCTCTTGCACGCAACTCACCAGGCAGCCCTTGGTTCCCGATTTGCGCGGAATTAACGAAAGGAATGTCGCCGGACTTGCCGGCGGGCCTCGATCTCCGGATAGTTGTCAATTCGCTTCAACTTCCCCTGGTTCCCGCGCGTAAGCAGCTCAAATCTGTCCTCGGGTTTCGGGAACCGACTCTCGGTCCGGTCGTTCGGGCGCAATCGCCTGCTTCAATCGAATAAACACGGAGAATGATGATGCGGCTGATGCTCAACCTTTCCCTTCTCTTCCTGGCCGCGAAGCCTGCCTTTGCTGCCGATGAAGCCTGACAGCGAAGTGAAGGACATGACCCCTCGAACAGCATCGGGCCTGCGGCCGGCGCCGTTCACGTCCCGCGAGATCGGCGCCGCCCGCAGGCTCAATGCCCTGCTGCGCTTCCTTCCCAGCTATCATACCGATCGGCGCTGGAACGCCAAAATCGTGCAGACCTCAATTCGCGTCGCGCAACTGCTGGCTCCAGACAGGCTGCTGCGCCGCAGGCACGTTGTCACCCGCATTGTCACAGCCGACGGCAGACGGATCGGCTTGAGGTTGATGCTTCCGAACGGAGCCCCGCGCGGCCTTTACGTCCATTTCCACGGCGGCGCCTGGGTGATGGGCAACGCCCGCTTTGACGACGGCATCACCTGCCCGATCGCAAGAGACTGTCGGATGGTAGCGGCCGGCGTCGATTTTCACAATGCCGCCGACGACCGGCTGGACCTCGCTCTTCTGGACAGCAAAGCGTCGATCGAATGGCTGGCCGACCATCTTGCCGAGTTTGCGGTCGAGAGGATGATCCTCGGCGGCGAGTCCTCGGGTGCACATCTCGCCGCGGAATCACTTCTTCATCTTCGAGCGCGCGGTAAGGCGGAGGCCGTTGCCGGCTTCGTTTCCATGTGCGGCGCATTCGATCTCGGCGGGTCGCAAAGCCTGCGCCGCTCCACCGGCAGAAGCCTGGTGATCGACGGGCCATCGGCGCTGCGCAATCTGCAGCGACTGACGCCAAGCCTTTCCGGGCGTGAGGCGAAGGGTCCGTTGTTTGCCGATCTCTCTGGCCTGCCCCCCGCCCTGCTGGTCGCCGGAGCGCTCGATCCGATCCTCGACGACAGCACCTCGATGTATGAGCGATGGCAGAGCCAAAGCGGCAATGCCGACTGCGTCATCTTCCCGGAGGCCCCGCACGGCTTCAACCGACTACCGACCAAGCTGGCGGCCAGGTCGAACAGTCTTGTTAGGGCCTGGATATCGCAGAGGCTCGACCGCCCCGGCGCGGATGGCGGCTGACCTAGTCCGGGCCTTCGAGTCTGTACGCTATTGCACAATGTATTGCTCAACGATTCTAGATGGTTAGGTTCGCCCGCAGCAAGGCCGCATTTATCACCGATGCGCGGATGGACATGGATGACCAACAATTGAATTTTCGGAATGAACTTTTGCGCGCCATGGGCCCGCAGGAGCAGGAACTCCTGCTGCCGCATCTGGAGCCCGTCGATCTCGAGGTGCCCAAGATCCTCGAAATGGAGAATAGCCCGGTCAGCGACGTCTATATTCTCGAATCAGGGCTCGCTTCGATCGTGGCGAGATTTCCAGGCGGGCGCGATATCGAAGTGGGCATCGTCGGCCGCGAGGGCATGACGGGTGCGGCCGTCATCCTGGGCGGCAATCAATCCGCTAACCGGACGTTCATGCAAGTCACCGGCCATGGCTTCAAATTGCCGGCCTCGGTCCTTTCTGCGGCGATGGAGCAAAGCCGCCCCTTACGCAGCCTGCTTCTCGCCTATGTCCAGGCGCTGCTCGCGCAGACGACGTCGACGGTGCTCGCCAACGGCCATGCCAAGCTCGAGGAGCGGCTGGCGCGATGGCTGCTGATGGTCCATGACCGGACTGACGGCGCGACCATCTGGCTGACGCATGAGTTTCTGGCGGTGATGCTGGGCGTGCGCCGCGCCGGCGTTACGGTCGCGCTGCACCTGCTGGAAGGCAAAGGCCTGATCCGGTCCACGCGCCGCCAGATCGTCATCCTCAACCGGCGGGGATTGATCGAAGAGGCGCACGGATCTTACGGCGCTGCCGAAGAAGAATATCGGCGGCTGATTGGCAAGGATCTCGCCCGCTGAAAAGCATGCCGCCGCGTGAGCGCCTCAGGACCGCTCCCTCCGCTCCTTCTCGGAGGCATGCCAGGCTCTGTCGATACTGCCTTCCTCCGCCTTGTGAAAGAATTGCGAGCAGACGAGCCAGCCTTTCAGCGGCCTCAGAATGAGAATGCTGGCGATGACGCTGAGGGGCAGGCTGACGATGAGATGCACCCAGATCGCCGGCTCGAACGTGAATTGGAACCAGAGGGCAAAGGCGAGCGCCGGAACGGCGACGATCGACATCGCGAAGAAGGCCGGCCCATCCGCCGGATCGGCAAATGAATAATCCAGGCCGCAGACTTCGCAGCCTCTGGCGAGCGTAAGATATCCGGAAAACAGATGACCCCGCTGGCACCGCGGGCAGCGTCCCAAAAGTCCCGTGAGGGCAGGGTTCGTCGTTACCTGATAATTGGTGGGAACTTCATTTTCGGGTTCCATTCCCCTCGAACCGCGCCCGAACGGGCAGGTTCCGCAGCCGACGGTGTTTTTGGCGGACCGGCGGTGGATCAGCCTGATCCTGGCGTGATGCTCTGGTCGTCCTTCTCGGACAGCGCGCCGGCGCCGGGCGTTTTGCTTTCGTCTATGAGATGATCCTTGGCGTGAGGGCCGGCGGGCGGGTTTTTCCTCGCATCGGCGGTTTCCTTTTCGGTTCCTTCGATGTCGGCTCGCGCTTTTTCACCGTCATTCATGAGCTGCTCCTCGTCAGATTGTGATGACCGACCGGCCGTTTCGATCTCCTCCCCGCCGTGATCGCAGCAGTTCGGGAGAGCCCCCTTTTTGCCGACGCCAGACGGCCGACCGACAGCAGCTTGACCTCGTCAGTCAAACCGTGGCGATAAAGGCGAATGAGCAGAGCGGCGACCTCCTGCATTTCAGGCGAACGCACGGCTTTGCCGGCCTCGCGGCAGATCACATCCAAGACGATTTGCAGACGCTTAAGATCGGCTGAATCGAGCGCTTTCAAATGGATGGACTGAGAATCGAGCATGACCCTGGTCCCTAAGCTTTTCACCGTGCGTTTTTTGAATAATGGGACTCTATTGCAGCCGAAACAACTCCTCGTCCTCCATTGTACGGAAGCGGACATCCACCGCATCGCGCGCCCGAAGGGACGCGAGGCGCTTCAGTGATAATAGGACGAGTCCCCTCCGAACAGAGCGGCGATCATCGCGTCCACGTCGGAAGGACGCCCACTGACAACAAAGCCGCCCGGCGGTGTTTCGGATCGCTCGTCATAGGCAAAGATGAAAGGAATCCGCCGTGTCTCCAACCAATCATTTATCCAGAGCATGGCCTCGTCGGAAATCGTCACATCGATGATCACCGCATCGAACAGGAGGCCCTCGCTCAAGCATTCCATGGCGCTGGAGATGACAACGGGGCCGGCGAGCACCGCCTGGCGCGCGATCAACGCCTTTCTTGCACCGTCCGAAAGGAAGCCGGCTTCACCAATGATAAGGATCGTCTTGCCGGCGACCGGACTGAGCGACTTCATGGCGGACGCCTACTGTAATCCAGGTTTTAGGGTGATCATGCTGTTCAATGGCGGTTAGAAACATAGGCGGGTCCGCGCCTGTATCGTGCCTACCATATTCGAGCCTGTCATGCGACGTTCATTTTTCCCTGACCGCCGAACCCTTGCCGGGCCGCCTTGTTCCCCGGCGGTTGGGATCCGGGCGCCGGCCGTGCGATCCGTACGTTTCCGCACCAGCTGTTGAAATCGATGACCCTAAGTTTAGGATCGTCGCATACAAGGGGAGGAACGCGGATGATGCAGCACGCGGGAATCACGAAGCCGCCGTTACAGCCCGACGACGTGGCAATGCTGACCTCGGTCCTTGAAGACTGGTGCCAGGAAAAATCATGCGGGATCGCCAGCCCGGCAGCCGAACATATTGCCAGAGAACTCGTATCCTGGTTCGAATGCGGCATTCGAGACAAGCATAGGCTCGCAGGCCTGATGCGGCATGTGTATCTGGATCCAGAGGACCTGCTCGTCACCCCGGATGCACCGGCCTGCGCACATGTGCGCGAGAATGCCGGGCGGGCGGATGGGCACGATGGATAGAACCCGGCAAAGTGCTCCCGCCCCGGCAGGTCATTCCGAACTCGGTTTTGTCGATCGGCAGATCGCTCTGCGACAGATCGTTGCCGATCTTAGAACCCTGCGCGATGGAGTGCCGGACAACTTCGGTCGAGCTCCGGCTCTCGATCGTCTGCTTCGCATGATCGACGCTTCGGTCATATCGATTGCCAAAGCGGATGACGAGGAATGGGAGTTCATTCTTATGGAGCTCCTCGATCTTCGCGCGACGATGACGCGTCTTGCCACTGGCGGCGCCGAAACGTCCCACTGATTTCGACAGCAGGATTTGAAACGAGGATATTGTCGCCGTTGAAGGGCGCCCTGGTTCTTTTCCAAGGAACCTTAAGACAGGCTATGGCATTGATTCTGCAACGATGGGGCGGCTGATGCCAAGATTTTATTTTAATGTCGTTTCAGACACCGGCACGGTCGTTGATCCCGATGGTTCGGAACTGGCAACCATTGAAGACGCCAGGCGCGAAGCCGTTCAGGATGCAAGAGCCCTCATGAGTCAGGCAATTCTTTCGGGAAAAGACATCTCAGCGAGAAAGATCTACATCTGCGACGAACAGGGGACCCTGCTTCTGATCGTGCCTTTCGCCGATACGATCAGGAGTGCCGATTAGTGGGGCGCCGGATCGGCAGACCGATCAAACGTTGATATTCGCGCTCCGGAACGCCGTAGCAGCCGGCTGCGATTTCTTCCAGCCGGTCCCTGTCGAGGATCCTGACATTGGCGCGCGTCGACCTGATCGCTCGAAGACCTTCGATGACGTGCAATTCGTTGGTGACGCCTGCGCGGCGCACGCCGAGCATGATGGCCAGCAGTTCATGCGTCAGCGGCAGGTCACTGCCATTCAGCCGGTCGTGGCACATCAGCAGCCAGCGGGCGAGCCGCTCGTGCATGTTGTAGCGCCCGTTGGCAAGGGCTGACTGGGCCAGCTGAATGTCGCAGTAATGCACGTATTTGAGGAACAATTCGTTGGCGACCGGAAATTCCGCCAGCACCTGCTTGAAGCTTTTCACCGACACCTGCACGCCGGAGCCGGCGACCTGAACGAAGGTGCGGTTGGGTGTGGTATCCGTTCTCAGCAGGACATGGAGGCCGGACATGCCGTCATGTCCGATGTGACCGACCTCAACGGCTTCGTCATCGCCATTGGCGGCCACCATTGAGGCAAGACCGCCTTCGATGAAACAGACATACTCGTTCGGCTGATCGGCTTCGACCAGAACATGTCTGGCCGGAAGTTCGATCAGACTGCCATCGCCGGTGAGCTTTTGGAATGCCTCGGCCGGCAGGGCCTTCAACAGCAGATTCCGAATATCGCTTTGGTCCGGTACGCGCATGCGCTTCTCCTGGCGGGAGACAGCCCGTGCTCATACCGACGCCTCTTTGGCGGTAATGAGAGGTATATGGGTCACGCGCGCAATGATGACCATCTTCAGATAAGTTTTGTACGGTTCTGACAAAAGCCGAGCCATAGTCCCAGGCGCACCGCTTCTGGGATAATTTCCTGCCCGACACGGAACGCTCTCAAACCTCCCTCGGCAGCCTGATCACGAACCCCGTGCCGGGCTCCCGGTTTTCGATGTGAAGCTCGGCCCTCAGTTGCTGCACCAACGCCCGCACGATCTTCATTCCGAGGCTTTTTCCGCCGTTCTCGCCGGACAGCACTTCCGGCGGCAGTCCTCGTCCGTCGTCGGCGATCTCGAGGCAGATCTCGTCGGCAATGCTCCGGGCGCTGACCGTGACGGCGCCTGCTACCTCGGCATAAGCGTGTTTGAAAGCATTGGTTACCAGTTCGTTGACGAGGAGGGCGATCTGAATCGCACGGTCGGCATCGATCATGCATGGATCGGCGACGACCGACACCGTGTGGCCGGAGGTCGATTGCTGCAGGCGTTGGCAAAGGCTGGACAGGAAATCGGCCAGATCCACCGTTTCGATATCAGGCTGGCGCCACAATTGGTCGTGCACCTGGGCAATGGTTCCGACTCGCGCTTCAGCATCCCGAAGCGCCTGTCCGACCTCCTCCTGTTTGGTCGAACGGGCCTGCATGGCGAGCATGGCCGCAACCAGAGCCAGGCTGTTCTTGACGCGATGGCTCATCTCCCGCAGCATGATCTGCTGATGCTCGTCGGCGAAATGCCGCTCGGTATCGTCCCGGAGCACCTTGAGAAAACCGGCGCGCTGGGCGCGCAGCGGCATGGTCAAGCCGCTGCCCCAGAATGTCGAGCCGTCCTTACGCAAGTGAAACCGCTCGTTCTCGGCGCGGCCGCGCTCGGCCGCCGCCTCCATCTCGCGCTCCAGCGCGCCCTCTTCGCGGTCCTCGGGAACGAACAGGATGCGGGCGTCGCGACCGAGGATCTCGCTCTCCTCGTAGCCGAAGATGCGGCAGGCGCCGGTGTTCCAGCTGATGATCCGCCCATCGCGGCCGAAGGCGAAGATCGCATAGTCGATCGCGCTTTTGAGAATAAGCTGGAGGCGCTCTTCGCTGGCGCGCCGAGCTTCGTCCTCATGCAGCATCTGCGTTCGGTCGCGGACGATTTTCAGAAGGCCATAGGTCTCGCCGGCATCGTTGCGAAGCGGCATCATCAGTCCCGAAGCCCAGAACGAACTGCCGTCCTTTCTCACATGCCAGCGATTGTCGTCGGCGCGGCCGGTGGTCAAGGCAAGCCTGATCTCCTTAAGCATTGCCCCGGCAAGCTGATCTTCGAACGTAAAGATCACGACACCGCTCTGTCCGATGATTTCGGATCCCGAATAGCCGAAGATTTTTTCGGCACCCGCGCTCCACGTCATGACAGTGCCATTGCGATCCATTGCAAAAATTGCATAATCCCGGGCGCTCTCAACGATGTGCCGATAGATTTCAGTCTCGTTGCTCGGGAGGGGATATTGATCCATGCCAGCGCGCGCCCCGCTATTGCCGTCGACTACATTAGCACTTGCTACAGGAAATTTCTCGGGCGCGTGCGGTTGCGTACAAAACTCCTCCACGAAGCCTTCTGCCGATCATGAGAGATAAGCCTCAGCGCCTTGAAATCGGCCATTCGGGGTTCATAATTTTGCGTGGGGCTGAGCGCATCTGTGGTGCTGACGGCCGAGAGACAGTGTCCTCTTGCCAAACAAATGGCAGAGTGATGAGAGCGTTCGAAAGCGAAAATCTCATTCTGTCGCAGTTGGCGGATCCGGAGCTTGTGGCTCTGGAGCGCATGCTGGAACCGCTTCTTCTTCCGCGCGACTTCGAGCTCGTGCATTTGGGCATGCCGGTCAGCCATTATTATTTCCTGGAAACCGGCATTGCTTCCATGGTGGCGACGAGCCCCGAGGGCAGGAAGGCCGAGATCGGCGTGCTCGGCAGGGACGGGATGTCGCCGCCGCCCCTGACGGTGGACGCGGAGCAGTTTTCATTCGACGTCATGATGCAAGTTGGCGGTCACGGCGCCGTGTGGAAGCCGGCGCCCTGGCATGCTTCCTCGCCGACCGGCCCACCGTCCGCCGGCTGCTTTTGCGTTTTCTCCATAGTTTTTTCGCGCAGGTCGCCAACACCGCACTGTCCAACGCCGTTCACAAGATCGACGTTCGTCTGGGGAGATGGCTTCTGCTGTGCCATGACCGCCTCGATTGCGAAGAGATTGAAATCACGCATGAATATATGGGCCACGATGCTGGGAATCCGCCGCTCCAGCGTCACTGATGCTTTACACATCCTGGAGGGCGAGCATCTCATTTATTCCACCCGCGGCCTGGTAATCATCCGCAACCGCGCATCCCTCGAAGCCTTCGCTGCAGACGCCTACGATGCCCCTGGCATCACAGGACGCAGCTGGCCGGGCCCGGCTGAGGCGCTGAAGCGCGTCTCGCACCGGAATCGACGATCTCTCAAGCGTCACTTTCCCGGCAGATCCTTTTCGGTCGTCGCAGCCGCCGGAAGGTTGTTCTGCGACCCCTCTCTATCGGACGCGCGCAAAGGAGCCGTGGGCGCCTTCTGAACATAGATGCCGAGTCCGAGTGCGCCGATGGCCACCACAAAAGCGCCAGCGATGGCTGCAACCGATCGTCGCCCATCCTGCTTGATCATTCCGAAAGCAAGAGCAATTCCGAGAAGGGCAGCCCCTCCCGATACCGCAAAAAGCCAGAGAAAATTCATCATCATGCTCCCTATGTCGGGCCCGAACCCGTGACGGGGTTGAAGGTTCCCACGGTCGTTGACGCGGGAACGATGCCAGTTGGAATTTCATGCGGCGCATTGACGCACAACTCCCACGGTGCTAACTCTGAAATTGGTCAGGCCAGTTGACCAGCTGCGCGCTTGAGGAGAAGCCGCCGGGGAGGCCAGAATGTTTTCGCCCGTTGAATCGCGCCGCCTCTACAGGCAGGTAGCGGATCAGATTCGCTCGATGATTGCCGGTGGCGAGCTTGCCGTCGGTCAGAAGCTGCCGGCCGAGCGCGATCTCGCGGAGCAGCTGTCGGTCTCACGCCCGACCGTGCGCGAAGCCCTGATCGTCCTGGAGGTCGAGGGCCTCGTCAACATCCGCATGGGCTCAGGCATCTATGTGGTCCGCCGGCAGGGCGTCAGCATGGCGACAAGCGAAAGCGAGCCGGTGGAGGGGCCTTTCGAATTGCTGCAGGCGCGCGCCGTGATCGAATGCGCCATAGCCGAAGAGGCGGCAACCCGGGCCAGGTCTGAAGACATCGCCGTGCTCGACGAGGCGCTGATGCGCATGAGCGGCGGCGTCAACGATGCGGCGACGGTGCTCGCCGCCGACCGCGCCTTTCACACCGGCATTGCCGCCATCATCGGCAACGCCACCCTGATCCGCGTGACGGGCGAGATGTTCGACATGCGCATGACTCCCTATTTCGCCAAGCTCGCCAGCCATTTCGAGGGGCCGACGACATGGCGCAGCGCCGTCGATGAGCACCGGGCCATCCGCGATGCAATCGCCGCCGGCGATGCCGCCGGCGCGAAGGCTGCAATGCGCAGCCATCTCACCCTATCGCAGAAGAGATTTTCCGAGAGCTTCGGGGAGGAGTTCTCGGGAGAGGAGGAGCGCGGCCGCGACAAGGCGCCCGCGAAAGGAAGCACCAAGACTTAAACCCGAGCACGGGAGGAGAGCGCAATGAAGAGCAGACTAGCAACGATACTGTGCACCGCAGCCGCGATCATGGCGACGACGGCGGTCGCGCATGCCCAGACCGTACTGAAATGGGCACATGTCTATGAAACCTCGGAGCCCTTCCACACTGATTCCGTCTGGGCCGCGGAAGAGATCGCCAAGCGTACCGACGGGCGCTACAAGATCGAGGTCTATCCGGCTTCGCAGCTCGGCAAGGAAGCCGACATCAACCAAGGGCTCAAGCTCGGTACGGTTGACATCATCATTTCTGGATCGAGCTTTGCCGCACGCGACTACAAGCCGATCGGCGTCACCTACTTCCCCTATATCTTCCGCAACCCCGATCATCTGATCGCCTATACCAAGAGCGACGTCTTCAAGCGTCTTGCCAAGGGTTATGAGGACAAGACCGGCAACCATATCGCCGCCGTCAGCTATTACGGCACGCGCCACACCACCTCCAATAAACCGATTGCCAAATGCGCCGACATGCAGGGCCTGAAGATCCGCGTGCCCGACGTTCCGGCCTATCTCGCCATGCCGCGAGCATGCGGCGCCAACACCACGCCGATTGCCTTTGCCGAGGTCTATCTCGCTCTACAGAACGGGACGGTCGAGGCGCAGGAAAACCCGCTGACGACGATCGAGGCGAAGAAGTTCTACGAGGTCCAGAAAAACATCATCCTCACCGGCCATATCGTCGATCACCTGAACACCGTGATCTCGAAGCAGCTGTGGGCGAAGCTCTCCGACGAGGACAAGAAGATATTCGGTGAAGTGATGCAGCAGGCAGCCGAGCGCACGAGCAAGACGATCGCCGGCAAGGAAAACAGCCTGGTTGCGACCTTCAAGGAGAAGGGGCTCAACGTCGCCGAGGTCGACAAGAGCGATTTCGAGAAGAATGTGATGGAAAAGGTGAAGTTCGAAGACTTCGGCTACGAGAAGGCCGATTGGGAAGCGATCCGGGCGATTCAGTAGGAGCCTGAGAGCGCGGCCAGCCCCTCATCCGGCTGCCGCCACCTTCTCCCCGCGCGCGGGGAGAAGGGACAAGCCGCACCCTTCCGCTTCCCCCTTACGCCTCGCAGGGCAAGTCCCCTCTCCCCGCCGGCGGGAAGAGGGTTGGGTGAGGGGCAGCCTTCGGCACGAACAGGGCAGCAGCGGCACAAGGCTTGCCAACAATATGAAGGTCGCGCCGCCACACGCCGCGCCCATCTTCTCCAACCGGAACAAGGCCGATCATGTCGCAAGAAATTCATCCGCCAATCACGGCCGAGGAAATCGGCCACGAATTCGAAGGGCACGCGCCGACCGCACATGTCGCAGACTATGCTGTCGAGGACTGGATCACGTTGATCGTCTTCTGGCTGATGGCGGGCTGCGTCTTCCTGCAGTTCTTCACGCGTTATGTGCTGAATGACAGCTATGCCTGGACCGAGGAAATCGCCATCAACTGCCTGATCGGCGTCGTCTTTCTCGGCGCGGTCATGTGCGTGCGCACCTCGCGGCATATTCAGGTGGATGTGTTCTATCACTATATGCCGGCAGGGCTGGCGCGCGTGCTCGCGACCTTCGTCGATATCGTCCGCATCGGTTTCTTCGCCTATGGCTGCTATCTGATGTGGCGTTACGTCGACATCGTCGCCGACGAGCAGATGGTCACCATCGACCTGCCGCGCAACATCGTCTTCTACTCGGTGCTTGTCGCCTTCGTGCTGATGCTGATCCGCGCGGTCATCGTCTTCATCGCCAATATGCGCCGCGGCTACTCCGTCCTGGAGCGCCCGGAAGAATTCCAATCCGTCGAAGGATGACCCGATGCTGCTGCTTCTTGGCTCGTTTCTGCTGCTGATGCTGGTCGGCGTACCCGTCGCCATCTCGATGGCCGTTGCCTCCGTGCTTTACATCGTCCTTTACGGAGTGGCGCCCGACATCATCGTCGCCCAGCGCATGATCGCCGGCGTCGAGAGTTTTCCGCTGCTCGCCGTGCCCTTCTTCATCCTGGCCGGCAATCTGATGAATTCCGCAGGCGTTACCGGCCGTATCTATTCCTTCGCGGTCGCTCTCGTCGGCTGGATGAAGGGCGGGCTGGCGCAAGTCAACATCATCGGCTCCGTCATCTTCTCCGGCATGTCCGGCACCGCGCTTGCCGATGCGGCCGGCATCGGCACGATCGAAATTAAGGCGATGAAGGACCATGGCTATCCCGTCGAGGCCGCTGTCGGTGTCACGGCGGCCTCGGCGACACTCGGGCCGATCTTCCCACCGTCGCTGCCCTTCGTCATCTACGGCATGATGGCGAACGTCTCGATCGGCGCCCTCTTCATGGCCGGCATCCTGCCCGGCGTCGTCATGACGCTACTGATGATGATCACGGTCGCCGCCTTCGCCTACCGCAAGCGCTGGGGTTCGGACGCGCCGTTCGATGTGCGCCAGCTCCTGTCGGCCGGCATGGAAATCCTGGTGGTGCTGATGGTGCCTGTGGCGATCTATCTGATGATGCGCGCCGGTCTCTCGATGAATGCCGCGGCGGGTATAGCCCTTCTGGTGCTCCTGACGCTCGACTGGTATTTCGGCTTCTCCGCCGTCATGGCGCTGATGACGCCGGTCATCCTGATCGGCGGCATGACGATGGGCTGGTTCACGCCGACGGAGGCCGCTGTCGCGGCCGTGCTCTGGTCGCTGTTCCTCGGCCTCGTACGCTACCGCACGATGACGCTCTCGACGCTTGCCAAAGCCAGCTTCGATACGATCGAAACGACGGCGTCGGTGCTCTTCATCGTCACGGCGGCTTCGGTTTTCGCGTGGCTCTTGACGGTCAGCCAGGCCGCGCAGCTGCTTTCCGATGCGATCCTGTCGATCACCGACAATAAATGGGTGTTCCTGATCCTGGTGAACCTGCTGATGCTCTTCGTCGGCTGCTTCCTCGATACGATCGCCGCAATCACCATCCTCGTGCCGATCCTTCTGCCGATTGTCGCGAAGTTCGGCATCGATCCCGTTCAGTTCGGCCTGATCATGACGCTGAACCTGATGATCGGCTTGCTTCACCCGCCGCTCGGCATGGTGTTGTTCGTGCTGTCGCGGGTCGCGAAGCTTTCAGTCGAACGCACGACGATGGCGATCGTGCCGTGGCTGGTGCCGCTGTTCCTGGCGCTGATCCTGATCACCTTCATTCCTGCCGTATCGCTCTGGCTGCCGCAGCAGCTCGGACTGTTGAGATAGGAGGATAGGATGCAGACGCGTCTGGCGCGGCTTTACCAGAAGGGCGATCTCAGGGTCGAAATGGACACGGTTCCAGCTCCCGGTCCAGGCGAGGTGCTTCTCAAAATGGCGGCCGCGGGCATCTGCGGCTCCGACCTGCATTATTATCAGGACGGCGGCTTCGGGCCGGTCAGGGTGCGCGAGCCGATCATCCCCGGCCACGAGGCCTCGGGGAGGGTGAACCAAGCGGGCGAGGGGGTCGATCTCAAAGCCGGCACGCTGGTCGCAGTCAATCCAAGCCAGCCTTGCGGCCATTGCAAATACTGCGTGACGGGGCTGCCGATCCATTGCCTCGACATGCGCTTCATGGGCAGCGCGATGCGCCTGCCGCATGAGCAGGGCATGTTCCGGGAGTGGCTGGTGGTGCCGGCCCGGAAATGCTTCGAAATGGGAGCCGAGACGACGGCCGCGGAAGCGGCCTGCACCGAGCCGCTTGCCGTCTGCCTGCATGCGGCATCGCGCGCCGGCGAGATATCGGGCAAACGCGCCCTCGTCACCGGCGCCGGCCCGATCGGCTGTCTGATGGTTGCCGCCGCGCGGCATCACGGTGCGGCCGAGATCGTCGTGACCGATCTCGCCGATGCGGCGCTGGAGCGGGCGAAAGCGATGGGCGCCAACCGCACGATCAATGTTTCCGGGGATGCGGCAGCGCTTGGCAAATTTGAGGCGGGCAAGGGCTATTTCGATCTCGTCTTCGAATGCTCGGCCGCCGCACCCGCGTTCCGAAGCGCAATCGCCGCCATCCGACCGCGCGGCACCCTCGTGCAGGTCGGCGTCACGGGCGAGATCCCGGTCCCGCTCAACGCCATTGTCAGCAAGGAGCTGCATATCCACGGCACGCAGAGGTTCCACGAGGAATTCGCCACAGCCGCGAGGCTGATCGCAAGCCGCAAGATCGATGTCGGACCGATCATCAGCCACAGTCTACCCTTGGAAGAAGCCGCCGCCGCCTTCACCCTTGCCGGCGACCGTACGGCCGCTTGTAAGGTACAGCTTACGTTTTAGCCGCGTGATACTCGCCGTAGATTGTCACCGTGATTCAACCATTCCTTCTCGGCAGTCGCTTGCGCGGTCATATCCCAATCAAAAGAAGATACAAATCCTGTCCTGTCGCAAACATGTCCCATAACAGATGATGTTTTAATCAACCGAAATGGTGAGGCGTCGGTTCGAATCGGCTCAACTGCAAAAAAGGCTGTGAGAGCTTTGCGTCAACATTTCCGCCATTCGGTCACTGAGGTCAGATACCTGCAGCCGGTCCGTTTTTTTCTTGGACTTCTCACCGCAAGGCAAAACAAGGGACGGCGCCTCGATGATTTCCTCCGTGCCCAGCTCCACCACATGAAACCAGACTTTTCTGTTGGATATCTATGCCGCACTTCTATCGACCGACCCACCACCATCAACGAACAGGATTTGGCCGGTGATGAAGCCAGCATCCTCGGACAGAAGGAAGGCGATGGCGGCTGCGATTTCTTCCGGTTTGCCAAGGCGGCCCATTGGAATCATCGAAAGGAACCGTGTCTCGGCCGTGCTCCCGGCCGGCGTGTTGCGGCGGAACATTTGGGTTTCGGCCGGACCCGGCGCAACGGCATTAACGGTTATGCCGCTGCTGGCGAGCTCCATCGCCCATGTCCGTGTGAGGCTGTTTACCGCAGCCTTCGGTGCTGCATATCCGCTCCTGAGCGGTGTGCCGGTCGTCACCATGCTACCGACGTTCACGATCCGGCCCCAGCCTTTTGCCTTCATCACTGGTAAGAGAGCCTGGACGGTCTGGATCATGGGGTGAAGGTTGACACGAAGCATGTCCTCCAGATCATGAAGATCGATTTCTCCGACTGCGTGGAGCCGTTCCAATCCGACATTGTTGACCACGCCGTCGAAGGAATAGAGTTGCGCCAATTCCTGAGAGCTTCCTCCGAAGCCTGCGTATCGTTGAGATCGAGCGAGACCAAGGCGCCAGGTAAGTCAGGATCCTTTCCACGGCGATGCCGACCACCTGATGGCCTGCGGCGACGAGGCGATGTGATAGTGCGCGACCGATGCCCTTGCTTGCACCAGTCACCAGGAAAGTTCGTTCAGTCATGTCCGTACCTGTCATTATAGAATATCATGTCGTGGGCGAACCGCTCGAGGGACACGACTGACGGTGCGCCTGTTGTATCGTCGCCGCAGATGGTTCATGCGGTAAGTGAGGAGGTTCCTGTCTGGCCGTTCTTCGAAGGCCAGGCGAGCGCCTAATGCGAGCCGCCTAGACGTCTGCCTCCCATCGGGATCCCGCAGATGTTCCGCGGGCGCGGGACGTCGCTGGTACGCGCTGACGCTCTTGCCTGACACTCCGGGAAGATTTCAGTGTTCCCAGTGCGAGTGGCAGATGACCGAGCACATGTTCACCCGCTGGAACTGCGGATCCCTTGCGGCCAGGAAATCATTGTTGAAGGTTCCGAAGGTGGTTTCCGGTCTATGCTTCATGCCTTGGTAGAAGGCGTCGATGATGCCGTCCTTGAAATTGGCTTCACGAGGGAACGCAGCGACGACCGCGTTCCGGTCTGCCTCATCGTAATGCTCGAATCCTCGGCCGGCGACGTCCATCCCGGCTCCAGCCTGGAGCAGCGCAATTTCCGCACGCATGAACTCCGGTATGCCAGGCGTTGTGTGCAAGGCAACCGCGTTCCACACTGTTTCGATGTCGCCTTCCGAGATGCCGCGCGCGCGCAGGAAGTCGCGCGCGGCATTTGCCCCATCCACTTCAAAGCGAAGGCGGCTGTCTGCGAACTGCGCCGTCAATCCGAGGTCATGGAACATGGAGGCGACGTAGAGCAGTTCGGGATCGTAGACGAGCCCCTTGTTTGTCCCGCCGATGGCTCCCCAGAAGTAGACACGACACGAGTGGCGAAAGAGCAGCTCGCTTTCTGTGTCGCGTATGAGCTGGGTCACATCCCTTGCGAGCTTGCTGTCGGGAATGCGTATGCCGGCTATCTCCAGCGGGATCATGGCATGCTCCATTGGTGTTGGTTGGGGTCGGCCTTAAGCCGATTTAGCGCACTGCCTGGGGCGTGTTGCGGAAGCTGATGGCCATGCGATTATAGCTGTTCATCAGGCTGATCGCGATAGTGAGGTCGACAAGCTGCTTCTCGTCGAAGACCTTCCGCGCCGCCTGATAGGCGCTGTCGGGCACGCCGGTCTGGGCAACCAGGGTCACGCTCTCCGCCCATGCCAGAGCCGCACGCTCGGTCTCGGAGAAGAGGTTGCCGCCTTCTTGCCAGGCCTGCAGGAGGGCCAGCTTTTCAGTTTTGACGCCCCGCTTGATAAGTTCGCGGGTGTGCATGTCGAGGCAGTAGGCGCAGTTGTTGATCTGCGATACGCGGAGATAGGCGAGGTCGACGAGTTCTCCCGGCAGGCCGCTCTGGCTGACGTAGCCATACACCCCGCCAAGTGCCTTCGCGCCATTCGGTGCGATCTGGTTGTAATCAAGCCTCTGTGTCATGTCGGTTTTCCTTAGTTCTGCTTCACGGGGAAAGTGAGTTTCGTTTCGGAGGTATCGGTGACGAAGATAGCAAGCAGCCTGGCTGGCTCCGTCTGGCTCGCGTTGCGGCTGATGGAATGGACCGCGCCAGGTGGCTCCGACCAGCCTTCTCCGGCCTTGTAGATATGAGCCGGGCCGTCGTTGACCTTCGACTCGACCCGGCCGGAAACGACGTTGGCATGGATGAAGGCTGATTTGGCATGGGTATGCGGCTGGGAGGCCGCACCAGGTGCGTAGTCGACTTCGACGGTGACAAGCGATTTGCCCGGTATGTTCGGGATAGCCTCCCGGAATTTTGGAGTGACCGTGCCGGACCGTGGATCATGCGCCAATGCTTGCGACGCCATGATGCAAGACAGTGCCGCGAAGGCGGCGGGCAACAGGTTGTTCATCTTCATGGACTTGCTCCTTTCGATAGCCTGAAGATGCCGCTGCCGTGGCATAAAAAAAAGAACCAAGAAAATACAGAAACAGTGTACCATGAACCTATGGGGACCAAGCTTAGCCTTTCCATCGACCGCTCCGCATCGACATCGCTCTCGGAACAGATTCACTCCGGAATCAGGAAGGCGATCGAGGACGGCGTCCTGGAACAGGGAGCGCGCTTGCCTTCCTGGCAGGATCTTTCGGCCGAGCTTGGGGTTGCGCGCGGAACCGTCCGGGTCGCCTATGACAGGCTTGCTGCAGCGCAGCTGATCGAGGCTTCAAGGGCGGCGGGCACCCGCGTGGCGCAGCGGCCAGGTGCCGTTGCGGATATGCAGACGCGGGTAGATCCAGGTGCGTTCATGCAAATGTATCTGGAAATGACGCAGGGACCCGCGTTCTTCCAAATGGGTGTCCCTGCGACCGACGTCTTTCCCGCAACATTGTTTGCCCGTCTGTATGGCCAGGCCGTGCGAGCCGGTGCGAGCGCGCCGCTGCTCTACCCGGATCCGCGTGGGGAGCTAGAGCTGAGACGCGAGATCGCCTCCTTTCTGGCCATAGCCCGTGGCATGAACTGTTCGCCGGACCAGGTGATGGTGACCAATGGATATGCTGCAGGTCTGGGGCTTGCACTCGGCGCCCTAAAGCTGGCCGGACATCCCGCTTGGCTGGAGGAGCCTAGCTTTCCCTGGTCGAGAAGAGGCGTCGAACTGGCCGGTCTCTCAGTCGCACCGATCCCGGTCGATGCGCAGGGCATCGACGTGGAACACGGTATGCGCTCATGCCCCGGCGCGAAGCTCGCGGTTGTCACGCCGGGACAGCAGGCACCTCTGGGCCATACCTTGTCCCTGGGACGCCGTCTGCTTCTGCTCGACTGGGCAGCGGCGAATGGTGCATGGATTGTGGAAGACGACTACCTGAGCGAACTGCAGCTGACAGGCAGGGCAGCCCCCGCTCTTGCCTCGCTGGATCGAGCCGGGCGTGTCATCCACATCGGCTCTTTCAGCAAGACCATTAGCCCGGCGCTCAGGCTCGGCTTCGTCATCGTACCCCATGCACTGGTGGCGTTGTTCGCGGAGACGGCCGCCTGTCTCATGCCGGCGCCTGGTCCCGCAGTGCAGATGGCTGTCGCAGAGTTCATCAGGGAGGGCCACTATCTGAGGCACATACGCCGCATGAAGCGTCTCTATGCCTCGCGACAGCAGGCCGTGCTTGCTGCCCTTCCAAGCTCCGATTGCGTCGTTGATGTTTCGACACCGGGTCTCGCGGTCCTGCTCAAGCTGCGGGACGACATTTCGGACGTCGCCGTGGTCAGCGAGGCTCTCCCATTCGGTCTGTTTCCAGCACCGCTTTCGACGTGGTTCGCGTCGTCAGCAAGCGCTCAGCCGGGGCTGCTTCTGGGCGTCGCGAGTGCTCCCCAGAGAAATCTCCGCGAGGCCTGCCGCCGGCTTCTGGAGCTGGCCGAACGGTCGCGGCTTTAGGTGTGGCCACCCAATCACCGCGTGTTCCGAAAGCTTGCGCGATACTGAGCTGGAGTGACCGCGAGCCGTTGCGTGAAGACGGCCCGCAGCCTGTCGGCCGTGCCAAATCCGCAGTCGTAGGCCACCGTCTTCAGCTGAAGATCGCTACCCTCGAGCAGGTTCCTCGCGGCATCTACTCTTGCCCGCTCCACGAACTCATGCGGGGTGCAGCCTGTGGCCTGCACGAAGTGTCGAGCAAGGCTGCGTGTGCTCATTCCGACAAGGTTTCCCAGAGACTCAAGCGTGTGGCGTTCGCGCAGATGGTCCATCACATGCTGCTGGATCTTGGCGATCGGCGACGTCGGATCGGCAGGCGCGATAAGGTACGGGCTGAACTGAGACTGGCCGCCCTGTGCGACTACGACCAGCCGCTTCGCGACAGCGAGCGCTACGTCGTTTCCGTGCGTCTCCCTCACCAGAGCCAGCGCGAGATCGATACCCGCCGTCACGCCCGCAGAGGTCACGAGGCGGCCGTCCCGATAGCCGGGCGACAAATCGTAGACGTTCCTCCATCACCGAAGTCTCTTTCCACGGCATCAACACCTCCCGCCAAAAAGCGAAAAGTGTTACCCATGTCTCCGGTACGAAACGTCACCTATCGCTCAAGTCGGGCAGTCCGGCACTTCCCATACTTCAAGCCCTCTTAGTTGAAGTTTTCTGTGATGGCTCACATGGACAGTTGCGGCTCCGGCCCGAATGGTGATTGACTCTAATATGTATCTGCTTTAAACAAATACAAATAGCACTGGAGGAGCGCTATCGCGGCTTGAGCATGGGCTTGGCCAGCAGGTTTCCATTAGGGAGGAATGAATGTCAAAGATTTCGAAGATGCTCGCTAGCGCCGTCGCAGCCGTTGCGCTGATGTCGGGGGTTGCCGCTGCTCAGGACACTGTCGGTGTCAGCTGGCGCTATTTCCAGGACGAACGCTGGAAGATCGACGAAGCCGCAATGAAGTCCGTGCTCGAAAAGGCCGGGGTTTCCTATGTCGGCATCGATGCGCAGGGCGACCCGCAGAAACAAGCGGCAGACATTGAAAGCCTGATTGCTCGTGGCGTTAAGGTGCTTGTCGTCGTAGCCCAGGATGCCAAGGCCATCATTCCTGTTATCGACGAGGCCAAGCGCAGCAACATCGCCGTCATTGCCTACGATGCCCCAATCGACACCGGCGATGTCCTTTATACAAGCTTCGACAACGTGGCTGTCGGCCGTGTCATGGGCGAGGCTCTCCTGAAAGCTGTGCCAAAGGGCAACTACGTTGCGATGGACGGAGACCCTGCCCAGACGATCCAGCAGGTTTTCAAGAGCGGTCAGATGCAGGCGATCCAGCCTGCAATCGACAGAGGCGATATCAAGATCGTTGCCCAGCAGAACGTTGAACAGTGGAAGCCGGACGTTGCGCAGTCGCTCATGGAACAAGTCTTGACAGCGACGAACAACAAGGTCGATGCAGTGCTCGCGATGAACGACAGCATCGCCAACGGCGTGTCAGCGGCACTCGCGAGCCAGGATCTCCTGGGCAAAGTTGCAATCTCCGGGCAGGACGGCGACAAGAACGTCCTCAACCGTATCGCCAAGGGCGAGCAGACGATGACCGTCTGGAAGGACGCGAACGCACTTGGAACGGTAGCGGCGAAAGCTGCTGTCGAAATCATCAAGGGCACAAAAAACGATGCGGTGACGGGCGTAGAGCCTGGCAAGACATCAACCGGCGCCTCGCAGCCCGCAATAATTCTCGATCCCATCGCTATTACGCGTGACAACCTCGACCTCGTGGTCAAAGCCGGCTGGATATCGAAGGACGTGCTTTGCAAAGGCGTGACGAAGAACCCGCCAAAAGCCTGCGAATAAACAGTTCCAGCTGGAGTTCTGTCATGACATCTATTCTTCAACCTGCGTCCAGCTCGACGAAGCTTTTCCCCCGACTGCTACAAGCGGTCGGGGGAGGGGGCCGCGACACTCGCCTTGTGGCGATGGTGTGCGTCCTTGCTTTGATATGGCTTTGCGCAAACATCCTTACCAACGGCGTATTCCTGTCACCGCGAAACCTGTTCAATCTCTCGCTGCAGGTCTCGGTCGTGGCCATCATGGCGTCGGGCATGATCCTGGTCATCGTGACGCGACACATCGACCTCTCGGTCGGATCTCAGGTCGGTTTTCTTGGGGTACTCGGTGGTCTCGTGCAAAGCAACTGGCTCCCCGACAGCCCGCACGCCTGGTGGATCTCCTGCCTTGTCATGCTGGCGGGCGGTATGGTGATCGGTTTGATCCAGGGTGCACTTGTCGCCTACGCGCGCATACCCTCATTCGTCGTTACGCTGGGGGGACTGCTCTTTCTGCGCAATGCTGCTTATGAACTGAATGATGGCACCACGATCGCCCCTCTGAGCCCGACGTTCCAGAATCTCGGCGGGGGACAGAACGGGGTTCTCGGAGCCACCCTGAGTTGGGCGGCGGCCGGCGCGGTCACCGCCTATATCGTCTTCAACCTTGTTCGCAGGTACCAGCGCAAAAAGTCCCTTGGCATACAGAATGCTTTAACGGCATCCGACATTGTTCCGGCGGCACTCTGGTGCGTTTGTTCGTTCGGTCTAGTGGCAGTCATGAACAGCTACTATCGGCCTGGAACGACAGAGTCGATGGGATTGGCCGTTCCCGTTCTCATCCTGATCGCGGTGACGATGCTTATGACGGTAATCGCCAAAAAGCACAGGTTTGGACGCCACGTGTTCGCCGTCGGCGGCGATCCACTCAGCGCGCGGTTGACGGGTATCAATACCCAACGCGTCGTCCTGAAAGTCTTCGTGCTGATGGGGTTCTTGTCTGGATTGGCCTCGATCGTTCTCACGGCCCGACTGAACGCCGCAGCCAGCGGAGCGGGCACGATGATGGAGCTCTATGTGATCGCGGCGGCAGTGATCGGTGGGACGTCGCTTGCCGGAGGAGCCGGTACAATTCTCGGCGGCTGCATCGGCGCCTTGATCATGCAAAGTCTTCAGAGCGCAATGGTTCTGATGGGGATTGCGAGCCCGCTGCAGAGCATGGTGCTTGCGGGCGTCCTCGTACTCGCCGTCTGGATTGATACAATGTGGCGCGAAAGGAGGCCATCATGACCACCCCTTTGCTGGAAGCCCGCAATGTCAACAAGGCATTTGGCGGCGTTCACGCAGTCGAGAATGTAAGCGTATCGCTCATGCCGGGCGAAGTCGTCGCGCTACTCGGTCATAATGGTGCCGGCAAATCCACCTTCATCAAGATGCTGTCGGGAGTCTTTCCCGCAGACAGCGGGGAGATCCTGATCGACGGCAAAACCGTTGATATCCGGTCCCCCCATGATGCACAGGAACTGGGGATCGAGACGATCCATCAGACGTTGGCGCTCGCCGATAATCTTGATGCGGTCTCTAACCTCTTCCTCGGTCGGGAGCAGACCGACCGCTTCGGTTTCCTCGACACAGAAGCGATGGAGCATGGGGCACGAAAGACGATAGAGCGCATGCGGTTGAGGATACCTTCTCTCAACGCGTCCGTTCGATCCATGTCAGGTGGTCAGCGGCAAGCGGTGGCGATCGCACGCGCACTGCACTTCAACGCGCGTATTCTCATCATGGATGAACCCACCGCCGCCCTTGGACCCGAGGAGACGAAAAACGTCGGCGTCCTGATTGAGGAACTGAAAAAGCAGGGTCTGGGTATTTTCCTCATCAGCCATGACATGCACGATGTCTTCGCGCTGTCGGACCGGATCACCGTGATGAAATCCGGACGCGTTGTCGGTTCCTATCCGACGCGAGACCTGACACAGGACGACGCGCTCGAAATGATCATCCTTGGCCGCAAGCCGGCTCGCCTTGCCGCGACGGCATGAGGCATACCAACCCGAGAATGGAAAGAAATATGACAGTCAAGGCACCAAACTTCAGTCTCGATGGGAAGGTTGCCCTCGTAACGGGCGCGGCGCGTGGCATAGGTCGCGCGATCGCACTCGCCTGCGCCGCCGCCGGAGCCGATGTGGTCATCGGCGTGCGAAGCGTGGAGGCGGTTGCCGATCTCGTTGCGGAACTGAAGACCACTGGCCGACGCGCTCTCGCCGTCACGATGGACATCTCAAACAGCGGTCAAATCGCCGAAGCGGTTGCCGAAGCTGTCGCGGCATTCGGAAACATCGACGTGTTGGTCAATAACGTCGGCGTGGCGCCGGGAAACCTCGCGGAACTCGTCGACGAAAAGGCGCTTGACCAGATCCTCGATGTCAACATCAAGGGCACCTTCCTCGTCACACAAACGGTCGCCCGCCATATGATCGAGCGCAAGAGCGGTCGCATCATCAACATCAGTTCACAGGCCGGGACGGTCACGCTTCGCGGCGAAGCCCTGTATTGCATGAGCAAGGCTGCTATCAATCACTTGAGCAGGTGCCTGGCGGCCGAATGGGCGCAATATGGCATCACGGTCAATACGGTCTCGCCCACCTTCATATGGACGGACTCGACCCGACCTGTCCTTGCCGATCCGGATTTCTATGCGCGTACCGTGGGCCATATTCCGCTCGGGCGGATCGGTGATACCGATGACGTTGTCGGAGCCGTAGTCTACCTCGCATCCCCGGCCGCATCCCTTGTGACTGGCGCCAACCTGTTGGTGGACGGCGGATGGTCAGTTGCATGACGAGGTCATTTGCCCGAAACTTTGCTTGCGCGCCGGCATCTGCTAGTGCGTGGAAATGTATTTTAAGCGATGATTCGAGTGCATTGCCGATACCTGACAACAGCTCCTGATCGACAAAAGCTGTCACTGGGAGGAATCTTGACGACGAACAGTGTCTTGAGACACATGAATGCCGTGCGTTGTCTGCGCGTCCTGCGCCGAGACGTTCCTTTGTCGCGCGCAGATATCGCGCGCGAACTGAACGTGACGCGCGCAACCGTCGGAAATTCGATAAAGCAGCTACTTGCGGAAAATCTTGTTATCGATCTCAACGAAAGCGCCGAGGCCAATGGTGCAGGGCGCCCCGGAGCTCTCGTATCGCTCAATCCGGCAGGCGCCTATTTTATCGGTCTCGATATTTCCTCGGCCGAGATCAACGCGGTTCTGATCGACTTCTCGATGCGGGTGGTTGCCAAGCGGATCGTATCGATCGCCGACCGGTATCACGACCCGAAGCGGGTGATCGAACTGCTCGCCGCCTTGCCGAAGGAACTGGTTGACGTATCGAAGGTCCGGGCATCGAGGGTGCGCGGGGTCTGTATTTCCGCGCCGGGTATCGTGCGCGACGGGAAAATCATTTCCGCCCCGTGGTTGAGCTGGCGAGACGTCGACGTCGTTTCAGCCATGTCGGAAGCGATGAAGCCCTCGCTGCCGCTTCAAATTTGCAATGACGCAGTGGCTCTTGCAAGCGCGGTCGCCGCCGACTCGTCGGAAAGCGATCTGAGCGACGTACTGCTGTTATTGCTCGCACAGGGTATTGGCAGCGCGCATTTGCGGCAGGGGCGGGTCGTCGAGGGAGCACACGGACTTGGAGGGGAAGTCGGGCACATGGTGATGGGTGGGCGGCCTGAAATGGCGGCCACGCACACGTTCGAAATCCTCGCTGGCTACCAAAGATTTCTTCCCTTCATCGAGAATGGTGTCCCGATTCCAGAAGGCCTCGCCAAACTCGTGACCTTGGAAGGATCTCCAGCTCTCGACGGCGCCCTTGATGAATGGGCCTTGGGACTGGCAACGGGCGTCCTTAACCTCATTCATATTCTCGACCCGAAAACGATCGTGTTGGGCGGCCCGCTTGCCGTCCTTTACCCAAAGGTGGCGGGGCGCGTCGAGAGCCTCCTCTCTGAGAACCTCGTCCACGGCTTCAATGTCCCTCCTATTTCCGTTGCCCGGTTCGGTGGGGATGGAGCTGCCATCGGCGCTGCCGCTCTTCTTCGCGAGAGCCTCTTCGACCTTCCCGAACTGCCCGCCGTTTAATTCGATGCGGAATGCCAAACGGTTTGACACCTTATTTGTATTTGTATAATACAAACGCAAATAGCCGGCCAGTGGAGGAAACAGATGCTGAAGCTAATCGACCCCATTCTCTCTCCGGAACTGCTTTACGCTCTCCGAGCGATGGGGCATCGGCACGATATTGCTATCGTCGACGCGAACTTCCCCTGCGATGCCGGCGATGATCGCCTCATCCGTCTCGACGGCGTTTCCGGGCCACGGGCGCTGGAAGCAATCCTAAAGATCTTTCCGCTGGAAGAACAGGAACCGCATGTAGCATGGCGCATGATCGCTGAAGGCGATGCCGCCAAGATCCTGCCAGTTTTCGACGATTACAGTGCCGGCCTTGAGAAAACGCAGGGCAGGGCGATCGAACTCACTGCGGTCGAGCCGGATGAATTCAAGGACCGCGTCCGGGCCGCCCATACGGTCGTGGTCACGGGAGAGCGACGCTTCTATGGCAGTGTCATTCTGCGCAAAGGTGTCATTGCACCCGAGTAAATCGGAATCCAAGCGGTAATCCAATGTCAGGTGACACCTTGCCCGATCTCTTCTCCTCTTCTTTCGACGCCTTCCTTTTTGATATGGACGGAACGATCCTCAACTCAATTGCCGCCGCTGAACGGGTTTGGGGAGCTTGGGCTTGGAAGTTCGGGCTTGATCCAGAAGTGTTCCTACCCAAGATCCACGGGCGCAGGGCCTTCGAAACGATCTCTTCCCTCGGCCTCCCCGATATCGATCCGCAGGCCGAGGCCGCCGCCATAACACAGGCGGAAATCGATGAAATCAACGGTATAATTGCAATCGGGGGTGCGCAGCATTTTTTGAGCAGCCTCCCATCTCATCGGTGGGCCGTCGTGACCTCTGCGCCTTCTGCACTGGCCAAAAGACGGATCGAGGCGGCGGGATTGCCGACACCATCGGTGTTCGTAACAGCCGAGGACGTACGGCAGGGAAAGCCGGCGCCTGATTGCTTCATTCTGGCCGCCGAGCGCCTTTCGGTCGAACCCGCACGTTGTCTCGTCTTCGAAGACGCCGAAGTGGGGATTGCCGCCGCAACCGCGGCAGGTTGTCAGGTCTGCGTCATTACCGAGACGCATAAGCGGCGGATGAAGGTGAACCACCACCAGTTTGAGAATTACGAACGCCTCAAGCCGAGGCTCGTTAACGGGGCCTTGGGGCTACTGTCATTCTGATCATTGAGCGCGTCCGGCGTCTATTTTCGGGCGACCGAAGACAAGGTTTTCGTCCACGGACAACATCTGCTTGTGCAGCATTGATGCGCCGCCGATCGCAGGGCCTTCGCGGCCGAGCGACGAGAGTTTTATTTCCGGGATGGGATGCCCGTTGAGGAGATTGCTCGCAACTTTCTCGAGCGTCTCTTCACGGCAAAGGTCGAAAAGTGCTGCGACCGGTCCGCCGAGCACGATCCGCGTGGGATTGAAAATGCTTGTCAAGGTCGCAATTCCTCTTCCGAGATAAAACGACCAATCCTTGAGAGTCGATAGAGCGCTTTTTTCCTGTCGCCTGGCCGCTTCCATGAAAGCAGGAATGTCATCTGCCGAGCCACCGTGAAAGCGGTAGCGCGCAAGCACAGCTTCGCGCCCGATGAAGCTCTCGAACGATCCCGAAACGGTTGCCAGTTCAACGAAACCCTCGTCCCCCAGTATGATGTGGCCAAGCTCACCGGCATAGCCGTCCTGGCCCCGGAGAAGCTGACCGGAATTTACGATCGCCCCACCGACGCCGGCGTCCAGATAGATGTAGATCTCCGTCTCGCCGCGCTCATCCTTGGACTGGTAGATCTCGGCAATGGCGAAGGCGTTTGCATCGTTCTCGGCAATCAGCAGGGGAATTTCCGGCAAGCGCTGCTGTAATCGCTCCAGGATCGGTTCTTGCCGCCATCCCAAAATGGGCGCTCGCAAAACGGTGCCATTGCGATCGATGACACCAGGGGCGGTCAGGCATAGGCCGCGGATACGATAATCATTGCCGAGCCTTTGCCTGATATTCTCAACGACATCCACTAACTTTTGCACCACGAGGTCGGGGCCTGCCTCAAAGAGGCTGAAGTCCGCCGTCGACTGTGCGATGACCGACGCCTCCATGTCGAGAGCGACGACGTTCATGCGACCGACGCCGATATCTGCGCCTATGAACATCCCATAGTTTGGGTTGATACGAACAAACGTCCCGGGCCTGCCCGTGCCGGCGCTTTTGTCATCCTGTGACTCGTCTTCCACCAGCAATCCTTCGTCAGCCAGGCTGGCAACGATGCTGCTTGCCGTCGAGCGAACCATGCCCAGCTCTTTGGCGATATTCGCGCGGCTAATCCGGCCATGGCGAAAAACAACATCCAGCGCCCTGACTTCATTAATGTGCCTTACGGCGCGCGGCATGGACATTGGCGTTCTCCAATAAAGTCAGACTCACAAAAAGAGATGTACAATCAAGGAAGTGACGAGCGCATTCAAGCCCATGGCCAGTCCTGAGAAAAGACCCGCCACCGGGTCGACCGAATAGGCACGAGCGGTGCCAATTCCGTGTGATGCAAGCCCTACGGCGAACCCTCTCGCACTATAGTCGCGTATCTTCATCGCGTTCATCAGCGGGGTCACGACGACGGCGCCAGTAATGCCGGCCATGATGACGACGGCCGCGGTCAAGGCCGGATCGCCGTGCAAACCAGACGAGATAGCCATGGCGACCGCCGCCGTGACAGATTTTGGAGCGAGAGAAGCGACGACCGTTGGATCGAAGCCGAAGAAGCGGCCCAGATAAATCGTGGAGGTCACCGCCGTCAGGCTTCCGACGAAAAGCGCCGCGACCATCGGAATAAGATTGGCCCTGACCAGATGGAGCTTCTCATATAGCGGTATACCGAGCGCCACAGTCGCTGGCCCCAGCAGAAAATGAATGAACTGCGCACCGGCGAAATAGGTCTGGTATCGAATGTGGAAGATGGAAAGCAGACATGCGATTGTCGCGACCGACAGCAGCACCGGATTGACAAGAGGATTGGCGGGAAGCGCGCGTGCGAACCTGAGCGCGACTATCCAGACAAAGAGCGTCACGGAAAGCCATGAGAGCGGGGACGCTGCGAGGTAAACCCACAAGCCTTCATCCATGGCTTGCCCCTCCGATGAGCCGCTTGATCGCCAAATAACACCACACGGTGACGATCAGCGTCGCAACCGTCGAGGTGGCTATCGTGACGAAAAGCGCCACGCCTCTTTCAGCAAGGAGGTCCAAATGCTGGATGATCCCAACGCCGGCTGGGACAAACAAGACTCCAAAATTAGCCAATAGCATATGCGATGTGGGCACGGTTGGTTGCATCAGTCTGCCGATTAGAGTTCTTCGAGAAGCAATCAGCGCCCCGAATATTAACGCCATACCTATGACCGGCCCCGGTACGAGACCCTTAAGGTAGTAAGCGATGATTTCGCCAACGAGCTGAAATATCAGCAGAAGCGTGATTCCAACCATCATTGTTCGGCTCCACAACAAACTCGCTTGACTCATAAACCCCAATATGTTTGTTTGCAATCGAAACAAACGAGAGGAGCGTCGTTTGTCGAAGATCCGGCGTGGTGCCGGTAGGTTGGAGGAGGACTACATGCGTTTATCGTTCAAAATGCTTGCCCTGACAGCTGCACTGACCGCATCGGTCAGCGGCCATGCGCTTGCGGCTGAAAGCGTCGAGGTGTTGCACTGGTGGACATCGGGCGGGGAGGCTGCAGCCGTGGGCGTCCTCAAGGACGATCTGCAGAAGAAGGGCGTCAGCTGGCAGGATATGCCGGTCGCCGGGGGCGGCGGTGAAGCTGCAACAACCACTCTCAAAGCCCGTGTCGCCGCTGGCAATCCCCCGACGGCTGCTCAGCTGCTCGGAATGGCGGTCAACGAGTGGTCCGAGCAAGGTCTTCTCGGCGACTTGACCTCGGTGGCTCAAAAGGAGGGATGGGACAAGGTCGTCCCGGATCAGATCAAGCAGTTCGCTGTTCATGATGGGAAGTGGCAGGCCGTTCCGGTTAACATACATCGGCCCAACTGGCTCTGGATCAACGCCAAAGTGTTCAAGGACAACGGGCTGGAGCCACCGAAAAACTGGGACGAGTTCAACGCGGTTGCCGAAAAGCTCAAGGCCAAGGGCATTACGCCCCTGGCGCATGGCGGACAGCCTTGGCAAGACACGACGATTTTTGACGACGTGGCTCTGGGGCTCGGCGGGCCGGAGTTCTACAAGAAAGCGATCATCGAGCTGGACGAGACCGCGCTTGGCTCGGACACAATGGTCAAGGTCTTCGATCAAATGCGCAAGATCCGCGGTTATGTCGATCCGAACTTTTCCGGCCGCGACTGGAACCTTGCAACGGGAATGGTGCTCAAGGGCGACGCAGCGATGCAGCTCATGGGTGACTGGGCCAAGGGCGAAATCGTCAAGGCCGGCATGAAACCCGGCGTCGATATCCTCTGCGTTACCGCACCAGGCACCGAGGGCTCGTTCCTTTTCAACACGGATTTTCTCGCGATGTTCCCGGTCGGTGCCGACACGGTCGATGCACAGACCAAGCTTGCATCGAGCGTTATGTCGCCTGAATTTCAGCAAGCCTTCAATCTCGTGAAAGGATCGATCCCAGCGCGTTCCGACGTGCCGGGTGACAAGTTCGATGCTTGCGCTCAGAAATCCATGGCCGACCTGAAGACGGCCGAGAAGGCCGGCACCCTGATGGGGTCGCTTGCTCACGGCCACGCGGAGCCCGCGTCGATCCAGCGTGCGATCTTCGACGTCGTGACCCAGCACTTCAACTCGGACATGTCGTCTAAGGATGCCGTGTCCGCGCTGATCAGCTCCATCCAGGCTGCGAAGTAACCAGTTCCTCCCTGCCCCTGCCGTCGAGAGGCGGCGGGGGTATCCTGCAGCGAGGTTGCGCACCCGTCCGACCACGGGACGCCGACCAGTTGATTCCGAGCCAGCCGATGTCCTTTTCAAAACGCCTTGGCAAGGTAATGCCAGCAATCGTCCTGTCGCCATCACTGGCGGTCATCACGGTCTGCGTCTATGGCTTCATCGCCTACACGGCGCTGTTGTCCCTCACCGGATCAAAGATGTTCGCCAACTTCACTTTCGTTGGGTGGCGACAGTATGGGAGACTTTTTGAGAACCCCCGATGGATCACAGCCATTGAAAACATGGCGATCTTTGGTTGTCTCTATATCATTGGAGCGACCTGCCTTGGCCTGCTCATCGCCATCCTGATTGATCAGCGTATCCGCTTCGAAGGTGTGTTTCGGGCTGTCTTCCTTTACCCGATGGCACTCTCATTCGTCGTCACGGGCGTCATCTGGCAGTGGCTGTTGAACCCCGGCCTCGGCCTGGAGCACATGATGCGCGAGCTTGGCTGGACGTCTTTTTCGTTTCAGTGGCTGATCGAGCCCGACCGTGCGATCTACACGATCGTCATCGCCGGCGTCTGGCAGGTAACCGGTTTCGTCATGGCGCTTTTCCTGGCCGGCCTTCGCGGGATAGATACCGAGATTCTTCGCGCTGCCCGCATAGACGGGGCCCCCATACACAAAGTGTACACGCGCATCATCATTCCGGCCCTTCGGCCAGCCTTCCTCACAGTTTTCGTGATCGAGGCGCATCTCGCCATCAAGAGCTACGACCTTGTCGTCGCACTCACGAAGGGTGGCCCTGGCGTGTCCACTGAACTTCCATCGACGTTCATGTATTCGATGACATTCACGCGCAACGAGCTTGCGGTCGGCGCGGCCAGCGCGACCGTCATGCTCGTTACTCTGGCAAGCATCATCATCCCCTATCTTTATTCGGAGCTGCGCAATGAGCCTGCGACTTGATGCGGAGAGCGCCGCAATCCTATCGAAGGGCACCGACATAAAAGCGACCCGTATTCTCGGCCGGGGCTTTATCTATGGATGCCTGATTATCGCAGCCGCGGTTTTCCTGGCGCCCCTTGTCTCCATGATCTTCACGTCCCTGAAAAGCATGGACGAAATTCGGTCCGGCAATATTCTGTCGTTTCCGAAAGCGATCACCTTCGAAGCATGGAAGCACGTTTGGGATTCAGCATGCATCGGGGTTACCTGCGGGGGGCTGAAGGGCTACTTCGGCAATTCCTTCCTGATTGTCATACCGGCCACACTGCTGTCGGTGGGCTTCGGAGCACTGAACGGATACATTTTCGCAAATTGGCGGTTTAGGGGCGACAATATCCTCTTCGGCCTCGTCCTGTTCGGCTGCTTCATCCCCCTACAGATCGTACTGATCCCGATGGCCGGCCTCCTCGGCCAATTGAAACTCGCCGGCACGATACCCGGTCTCGTTCTCGTTCACGTCGTTTACGGGATTTGCTTCACGACGATGTTCTTCAGGAACTATTTCGTGACCGTGCCGGCGGAGATCTTCAAGGCGGCACGTATCGACGGGGCCGGGTTCTGGGCCGTGTTCATCCGGATACTGCTGCCGATCTCCTGGCCGATCGTGATGGTGTCCATCATCTGGCAGTTCACGGGGGTCTGGAATGACTTTCTGTTCGGGGTCTCGTTCGCAGCCGGCTCCAGTCAACCGGTGACGGTCGCTCTGAACAATCTGGTCAATACATCAACAGGCACCAAAGCTTACAACGAAGACATGGCCGCCGCGATGATCGCCGCGCTGCCCACCATAATTATCTACGTGGCGGCGGGGCGGTACTTCCTTCGTGGTCTGATGGCCGGTGCAGTGAAGGGATAACGACGATGGCCAACCTGGCGATCAATCACATCAACAAAAGCTTCGGGAGTCTGACGGTCCTGAAGGACATCAACATCTCCATTGAAGACGGGGAGTTCCTTGTCCTTGTCGGTCCTTCAGGCTGCGGGAAATCGACCCTGCTCTCCATTATCGCTGGACTGGACGAGCACACATCGGGCTCGATCACCATCGATGGTAGATCTGTTCAGGGCCTTGAACCGAAGGAAAGGGACATCGCGATGGTGTTTCAATCCTATGCGCTCTACCCGGCAATGACGGTCGAGCAGAACATCGGCTTTTCGCTGGAGATGAGCAAGATGCCGAAAGCCGAAAGGGTGGAGCGCGTCGGCAAGGTTGCAGATCTGCTTCAGATCCGCCACTTGCTCAAGCGGCGTCCGGGCCAGCTCTCGGGCGGGCAGCGTCAGCGTGTTGCCATGGGACGAGCGCTGGTTCGGGAGCCGAAAATCTTTCTCTTCGATGAGCCGCTATCGAACCTCGATGCGAAGCTGCGTGTGGAAATGCGCACCGAGATCAAGAAGCTGCACCAGCGGCTCGGAGCCACCATCGTCTACGTCACCCATGACCAGATCGAGGCCATGACGATGGCGACCCGCATTGCCGTGATGAAGGACGGTATTCTGCAGCAGTTCGGTACGCCCGAAGACATCTATGATCGACCCGCAAACGTGTTCGTCGCGACCTTCATGGGTTCGCCGCCGATGAACCTGCTCCCCGCCATAGTCACTTCCGGCTCCCAGAGCCTCTCCATTAAAGGCGCGGATACGACTTTGCCGGTCCCCATGTCAGTCATCGACATGCCTGCCCCCGGCAGGGAGGTGCTTCTGGGCCTCAGGCCGGAATGGATTTCACTGGCGACGGACGGCAACTCCTCCAATCCAACACTGACGCTGCATGTGGATGTCATCGAGCCCACTGGCCCGGATGTGTTCGTGGCCCTGCGCACAGGTGAGCGCGAAATCATGTCGCGCCTGCCCACGGGCACTCCGGTCCGGATCGGAGAGAAATCATCCTTCGCACTCGACCTTTCAAAAGCAGTTCTCTTCGACGCCGAGACCGGCGTCGCTCTCTAAACACTAACTTCCCAAGGACTTAGCAATGCCAGCAAAACAGGAAAGACGCCTTCGCGTCGGCGTGCTCGGAGCCGGTCAGATCGCCCAGGCAGCGCATTTCGAGGCCTGCACGAAGGCCGCAAACGCCGATCTCTATGCTATCTGCGATGTCGCGGACGATTTGCGCGAGCGCATGGTGATCACCCACGGTGCGCAAAAATCGTATAACGACTACGACAAGATGCTGGCTGATCCGGATCTCGATGCCGTCATCATCGCCACGGCCGATGCCTTCCACGTTCCGGCCTCGATTCGAGCACTGGAAGCGGGCAAGCATGTCTTGTGCGAAAAGCCGGTCGGCATCACCGTCGAGGAGTGCGTGGACCTCAAGGCCGCCGTCGAAAAATCCGGCAAGACCTTCCAGGTCGGCCACATGAAGCGCTTTGACGCAGGCCTGCAGGCTGCCAAGTCGTTCATCCGTGACGAGATCGGCGATCTGATCGCGCTGAAGGCTTGGTATTGCGACAATACTCACCGCTACCCAATGACGGATGCGGTGCAGCCACTGATCGTGACCAGCGCACATGCCAAGCGTCCGTCCACGAACCCGAAGGCTGATCTTCGCCGCTACTATATGCTGGCTCATGGCTGCCATCTTATCGATACCGCGCGTTATTTCGCCGGCGATATCGTCTCTGTAAACGCCCGGCTTTCCGAGCGCTCCGGCATCTGGTGCTGGTTCGTTGATGTCGAGTTTGCCTCCGGCACACTTGGTCATCTCGATCTGACGGTTCAGGTACGCATGGACTGGCACGAAGGTTTCCAGATCTATGGCAAGAACGGCAGCATTCTCGGTAAGACCTACAATCCGTGGTATTATAAGTCGAGCGAGGTCGATATCTTCCGCGAGGCAGATGGTGCGACCCACCGCGTTCTCGGCGCCGACGGCCACTTCTACCGACGCCAGGTCGAAGGGTTTGCACGCACTATTCTCGACGGTGCACCGATGGAAGGTGCCGACATCACCGACGGGTTGGCCTCGGTTCAGGCTATGGTTGCGATTGCCCGCTCCGCTGAAAGCGGGAAGCCTGTTGCACTTGCCGACGTCACGGGTGGCCTGTGATGAAGCTCGGGATATTTGCAAAGACCTTTGATGGCAACGATCCCGAAACGGTCCTCAAGGCCGTCGCGGCCGCCGGGTTCGTCTGCGCACAATACAATATGGCCTGTTCCGGCCTGCCATCCATGCCGGAAGTGATTCCTGCGGCGCAGGCCAAAGCGGTAAGCGATGCAGCAGACGCTACCGGCGTGGACGTCGTCGCGGTGTCGGGCACGTACAACATGATCCACCCCGACCCGGCCATTCGCGCCGCCGGTCACGCCAAGCTTGAGATCATTGCCCGCAATTGTGCGGGCATGTCGACCGGGTTCATCACGCTGTGCACCGGCACGCGCGATCCTGTCGATCAGTGGAAGGAGCATCCGGATAACAATACGCCAGAAGCATGGCGCGATCTCTTGGAAGCCATGGAAACGGCAGTCGGTATCGCCGACCGCTACGACGTCGATCTCGGGATCGAACCGGAGCTTGCCAATGTTGTGAATTCGGCGGCTAAGGCTCGGCAACTCATTGACGAAATAAAAAGCCCGCGCATCAAGGTCGTGCTCGACCCGGCCAACCTCTTCGAGATCGCAAGCCTTGAAGAGCAGCGCGCGCTCGTATCGGGCGCCATCGACCTTCTCGCTGATGGCATCGTCATGGCCCATGCAAAGGATCGCAATCCGGACGGCAGCTTCGCGACGGCCGGCAAGGGCGTGCTCGACTACGGCCATTACCTTGGCCGCCTCAGGAGCATCGGCTTTGAAGGCAGCCTGATCACCCACGGTCTGTCGGCAGGCGAAGCGCCCGGCGTCTCGACTTTTCTGAAAAACCATCTGCAGGACGGAGTGGCCTCATGAGCACGGCCATCAGCCCGTTCGAAACCTCCGACGGCACGCTGCTGAATGTCGAAGCAGCTGGCGAAGGGCAGACCGTCGTCTTTCAGCACGGCCTTTGCGGCGATGCTGGCCAGACGCGCGAAGCCTTTCCGACCGAGCCGGGGCTGCGCCGGATAACGGTGGAGGCGAGGTGCCACGGCCGCTCACAGCCGGGCAGGCTTGACAAGCTATCGATCGCGACGTTCGCGGAAGACATTGAATTATACATCGAGCGTAATCTGCAGGCGCCCGTGGTGATCGGTGGCATTTCGATGGGGGCGGCAATCGCGTTACGGCTTGCGGTCAAGCGGCCCGATCTCGTCAATGGGCTCGTGGTTGCTCGCCCTGCGTGGGTTATTGAGGCCGGTCCGGAAAATATGGCGCCGAATGCCGAAGTGGGCAGGCTGTTGAAAGCCATGCCGCCTGAAGAGGCAAAGGTCGCCTTTCTCGACGGATCGATTGGCCGCCGCCTGGCAACGGGCGCCCCTGACAATCTGCTATCGCTTGCCGGTTTCTTTTCACGGGATCCGATCGAGGTGACCGCGGCACTCCTGAGCGCGATTTCCAGCGACGGGCCAGGAGTGACAAAAGCTGAGGTTCGCAACCTTGATGTTCCAACGCTGGTGATCGGTCATGAGAAGGACCTGATTCACCCGCTCACCCACGCGCAAACCCTGGCGCGCATCATACCCGGTGCACGCCTCGTTCAAATCACGCCCAAAGTGGAACACCGGGAGAAGTATGTTGCCGACTTCCGGCTTGCGATGGGCAATTTCCTGAAGAGTCTGAGACATGAGCAAGCCTGACAAAAACTGGATTGCCAGCCTGCCGAGAGACCGATTGATCGCGGAGTTCTCCGTGTGGTCAGCTGATCTCGTACGGCTTGCCGATGATCTCGCGCGTGTGGAACCATTCGTCGACGTCCTGCATATCGATGTCGCCGATGGTCACTTCGCGCCTGCGATGCTCTTCTTTCCTGATCTGGTCGCGGGCGTGCGCAAGGTCTCCTCGCGGCCGATCCATGTTCACCTGATGGTGTCCGACAATGTGCTGTTGCCGCAGATCGAACAATTCGTCGATGCCGGCAGTGATCTCATCAGCATCCATGTTGAGAACGAAGCGGTGGCTGACGCAGCGATCGATCTTCTGGACCGGCGCGGCGTTGCATCCGGCATGGTCCTGCGGGTCGAGTCCCCCGTGGACCGTATCGCCAAATATGTCCCACGCCTGGATTTCGTAACGCTGCTCGGAACGGCCATCGGCGTAAAAGGGCAGGGGCTCGACGGACGGGCCGGCACGCGGCTTGAGGAAGCTGGCCGGATCATAGCGGCCAGCGGCGCGACGCATCGCATCGTTCTTGCTGCCGATGGCGGTATCCGGGAGCATACGGTACCGCTGCTGCGCCGGGCAGGAGCGGAGACGGTCGTTCTCGGCTCTCTGGCTTTCAATGCTCCATCGCTTGAAGAGCGGATGGCGTGGCTACGCGCACTCTAACGCACGGTATGAACATGCATCAGATCGCCATCGGGATAGACTTAGGGGGAACTCAGGTGCGCGCGGCCCTCATCGACAAGCACGGCACGATCGTTGCGCGCATGGAGGAGCCGACCGAGGCCCAGGCGGGTCCTGAGCGAGTTCTTTCGCAAATTCACAGCCTCACCGAAAGATTGCTGGCCGCGACCAAGTCTTCCGTGGTCGTTGGCATCGGCGTCTCGACGCCGGGTCCGATCGACACAGTCAGCGGCATCGCGAAGGATATTCCGACCCTTTCAGGCTTTACGGATTTCCCGTTGAAAGCGGAACTGCAAAAGCGCTTTGCCTTCCCCGTAAGCCTCGAGAACGACGGCATTGCCGCAGCCATCGGAGAATGGCAATTCGGGGCGGGCCGAGGGCTCGAAAATCTTGTTTACGTTACTGTGAGCACGGGCATCGGCGGGGGTGTCGTCGCGGACGGCCGCGTGGTGCGCGGCCGCAAGGGCATGGCCGCGCACATCGGCCACATGTCGGTCGAGCCTAACGGCGCGCTATGCCCCTGTGGCAATCACGGCTGTTTCGAAGCCTATGGTTCCGGCACGGCATTCACCCTGCGCGCCAGGACGCGCGCCATCGGCTGCGAGGAGACGACGCTGGGAAAGAACGGTAGCGAGATCCACGCGCGCGATGTCTTCGTGTCGGCGCGGAACGGCGACGCCCTTGCCAAGAGACTGATTGACGAGGAGGCGGAGATCCTCGGGCGCGGTTTTACCGGCCTGATCCACATCTTCAGCCCCGACATCGTCGTCATGGGTGGCGGGATCTCGCACGAGTTCGAAAGCCTCCAGCCCGGCATCCAGGCCTACATCGGCCAATGGGCAATGCCTGCCTTCAAGGATGTAAAGGTGGTGCGTGCCGCCCTGGGCCAGAATTCTGGCCTTGTGGGGTCGGCTGCGCTTGCCTTTCTGGCGAAACGCCCCGAGGCGGATACCTTCGCGCTTGCTGCGCACAATTGAAAGCAAGAAGGAGAAGAAATGCTGACGATTAACAGATTGAGCCTGGCCGACGCCCGCATTTTGATCGAGGGTGCTCGCGGACGCGCGGAAGAAATCGGAGTACCGATGTGTATCGCTGTGACGGATGAATCGGGGCAATTGATCGCGTTCGAACGCATGGACGGGGGAAAATTACCAGCACCATCATAGCACAGGACAAGGCCTACACTGCCGCCGGCGCCAAGCGAACGACAGAGAGCTATGGAGAAGTCAGCCAACCGGGCAAGCCGGCCTATGGCATCAACTCGGCCATCGGCGGGCGACTGCTGGTCGTGGCTGGCGGCATCCCCGTCATCGTCGACGGTCAGGTCGTCGGCGCCGTTGGGGTCAGTTCTGGAACGCCCGGGCAGGACAAGGATTGCGCCCAGGCAGGAATCGACCTTTTTTTCGCGACCTCAGCGCCTGAAAAGTTGCCGATGGCTTGATGCCAGCACGAAGGAGTTAGCCGTACCTGTTCCGGGGATTGGGTCACTGGCCCAAGGTCCCTCCGAGACATAGGTCAACTTCAGCTTTGAAATGCACGCTGGCTTCATCTTCGGTGGTCGGTTCCATAAAACAGCGTTATGTACCAACTCGTTGATTTAGTTCGAGCGCCGGCCTGCCTGTTGCGGGTTGCTGGTTCAGATCCTTTCAAGAGCTCCGCCTAAAGGTGGGGCGCTTGAAGGGTGACGAAAATTAAAGCGCCGGAATAGCTTCCGTCACTCTGTCGCGATAGATTTCACAGCGGACGCGACGACGGCGAGAGCATTCTCATCAAGACCAATTACACCATCCTGCTTTTCACCGATCAGTTTGGGCTTTGCACCGCTGTTGTCCCAAATCCAGGCTCTGTCAGCACGTTCAAGAAACCAAGGGAGTTGATCGAGAGATCTTGCGTAGCGAGCACGTACCTTATCGGCGGGAACGTCATGTCCACCCTTCGCGACGCGTAGCTTGATGCGCTCGATCGATCGTTCCGGACTGTCCAAAACGGTGTAGAAAAGCCATACAGCAAATCCCAAGGCCTCAGCGGCTTCCACAAGACGTCGATATTTATCTGTAGATAACACGGTCTCGACGCCAATTGTTTTATGGACGGCTATGGATGAATGGATCCAGGCCTCGATGCGTTGAACTGCAATCAAATTGGCTTCGGAGAGTGGTTTCTTTTCTACTTCACTGATCCGGGCTGCTAGAAGATCAGGATTGACAATCCATACGGACCGCCCTTCCAACTCAAGATCTGCATTTGCATAGACGCTACTCTTACCGGATCCGTTGGGTCCTGCAACGATCAGAAAGACCGGCTGCTCAAGCTTTTGCAGGAGCACGGTCGACGACGCCTGTCACAGCTTTGTTATCACGGCGAGCCTTGGCCACATTCTTGCTGAAGACGTAGGTGATGTCTTGTCCAAATGTTTGGCTTTTCGCGTCAATCGTGCGCACAGTGACGAACTGCCCGCTGCTCGAATCGCGAACTCGCTTCTCCGTCACCGCGTTGCCACGCACTCCGGAGTTTGGGCCACCAAGCTTTTTGACGACGACTTTTGCCATGTTTACTCCAATTCTTCACGGTCCAATATAGCAAGCATCATCGAGCCCGAAAAGACCAATCCGAGCAGGTTGCGGATGGGATTGTTGGACGGCAGCCGGCCGGTCGAGATACGAGCAACCAGGTTGCAGAAGCATCGTGCAAGCTGCCTGCGCGCATTCTGCTTGGCCAAGTTCCCCAGTGTGGACAATGCTCCCGCGCGCGTGATGGAGTTCAAAGATACTTTGCTGAAAGGCAGACACTGCGGGAACTCTCTTCAGGCATATTCCGGCGCGGCGCCTGATGCGTTCTGCTACACTTGGCTGATAGTCATCTCTATTGCGGTTGCCGGATGCCATTTACCTCCAGCGGCATACCAGGCGACAGATTGTTTCGAGGAGTGACGCCTTAAACGGGACTTTAACACCATCTGCGCGTAACTCCCGTGGTGTGGGTTGCCGAATAACGATTCCGTGACGTTCATTGTCGTCATCCCACGTCGCTTGACTCCGACCAGAAAATGCAATCCAAAACGGCGATGCCGCAAGGGTTTCGTCGGTGCGCTTGTACAGATTTTCTTTGAAAGTCTTCTTATATTCCGTCTCGGCTGCAAGGTGATCCTCGCGAATCTTGATTAGTCGGTCACCTCCCTCGACGAATTTTGCTATTTTAACGACAATCCGATCGGCGTTGGTCCGGGCAAGATTGATTTGGCTCAAGTCAGCAAAACGTTCCCGTAGAGCAATAGACCGCAGACCGTCGTAATACATGAAACAACGCATCGTCGGCCCGGCGTACAGATCCTTTCGGCCGCCGGCCAGCCAAAAGGCGAGCAGCGAGTGTCCAACCATCGCCGCTTCTAAAAAATCCATAGGATCTTTCAGGTTGAAGAAATCACCCATCATCCTACGCAATTCTCGATCAACAAAAAGGCAAAGCGAGCCCACGCCGCCACGACGGTCTGCATCTAGTTCCTCGAGAAAGCGGGACCCGCTAATGTTGGTCTCCACTTTTTCCTTGTGGCCATAAAGGCCATGAGAATACTCATGGGCGAGAGCAGTAACCACTGCAGCAACCACGAACGCCATCGGGTCATAATTACGTGCAGGAACCTCGTGCACACTGACAATTAGGTCGAAAAGCCGCTCTACCGAGGCCAGTGCTATTCGCGCGTAGTAGAACAACTCGCCGTCCTGCTTATTCATACCCGCCGGCCCGTTTGGCTCTCCACTCGGGTCAAGGACGAACGTAAATTCAGCCTTAGCTTCTTCTTGAGACGAGGTCGAAACATATCGGGAGATTGTTGCCAAGATAGTCGCCGTCTGCCGGACAAGGCGGTCAGCTCTTACGACGTCTTGCGAAGTATGGCGCTGCGGATCGCTAAGATACGCTTCGGCGAGAGCGGCTGCGGCATCGTCGGTCAATTCAGGCATTGGTTCACCAGCGGAAAAGAAATTGAAGTTGCAGATCGATATCGCAAGGAAGCGAAAGAATTAGCTAAGAACAATTTTTGTGCGCGTTTATGCTCGTCGAAGTTCGCTTAGAGATGACAAGGTCCTCACGGCGACACATTCGCAGCATTGACCCCTCTTAAATATCGCCGCAGGCGCTTCACCGTCGCCACGAGGCCGACGCACAATCTTTCTAATCAGTGTCTGGGATTTTCGTCTCGCTGTGGACGACTGTCCGCCGAACGCCGATCCTGAACTTCGGCGGCGAGAACGGACATCCATGTCATTGCCGCCAGCGATTTGCCATCGGCCGCACTCCCGTTATTCCCCGCCCGGCTAGGCTCCTAAGATTCCTAGATAATGTGCCATAGTGAGGTAACAAGTTTTCGGGTCTTCGGTTCTGATCCCTTCAACTGCAAAAGCTATCTCGCGATTCGTCAGGGCGCATCACGAACGCGGGCCAAATTAGCGAAAAGACCGGACTCCTGTGCCAGCGCCTCCTCGGTCGTGGTAAGATGCTCAGCTCCCTGTATCGAAAAGGTGGGGCAGAGAAATGGATAGGCGTCTCGCCGCGATACTCTCCGCTGACGTGGTAGGCTATAGTCGTCTCATGGGAGTGGATGAGAGCGGCACGTTCGAGCGGTTGAAGGCCTGCCGTCGGGAGCTGGTCGATTCCGCCATCGAAGAGCACCATGGCCGGATCATCAAACTCATGGGTGATGGCGCGCTCGTCGAGTTTGCCAGCGTTGTGGATGCGGTTCAATGTGCGACCGAAATCCAGCGGAAAATGCCCAGCAGAGACCAGGGAGTTTCCGAGGAGCAGCGCATTCGATTTCGCATCGGGATTAATCTCGGCGACATTATCGTTGAAGGCGACGACATATATGGCGACGGCGTCAACATAGCCGCCCGTCTGCAGGGAATTGCCGAACCTGGCGGAATTTTCATATCTGGGACCGCATTCGACCACGTTGCGCACAAGGTTGACGTCGGCTTCTCGGCACTCGGCGAGCATCGGTTGAAAAACATAGCGGATCCGGTTCGCGTCTATCGCGTTCTGCTTGGCCCGGGGCACACTGGCACGGTCGTCATTTCCAGTCGGGCAAGGTCACGAGGCGTGGCGCTGTTGGCGCTCGCAGGACTGTTGATCGTTGCCAGTGCGGCTGTCGTCGCTTGGCAATGGCCCCATAAACAACGCGCATCGATCGCAGTGCTACCCTTCGCCAACTTGAGTGACCAAACCCAAGATTACTTCGCCGATGGCATTACCGACAACCTGATTACCGATCTCACCAGGTTGTCGAAACTTGATGTCATTTCCCAGAATTCCGTCTTCGCCTACAAGGATAAGCCCCACTTGCTGGCAGACATTCGCCGCGATCTCGGCGTGCGCTTTGTCGTGGAGGGCAGTGTGCAGCGAATGGGCGACCTGATGCGTGTCAACGCGCAACTGGTTGACACTGTAAGCGGCGATCATCTGTGGGCCAATCGGTTTGATCGCAGCGGGGCGGACGTGTTTGCTGTCCAGGATTCGATGAGCCGCCAGATCGCCGATGCGCTCGGTCTGGAACTCACCCCCTCCGAGGCAGAGCGAATTGCCCGTCCGCCGACCGCCAATCTCGAAGCTTATGATTATTATCTGCGTGCCGAGCAGGCGGCCCGTACCGGACGTCGTTCTCGGATGCTGGAGGCATTGGCGCTTTATGACAAGGCCGAGGAACTCGACAACGGCTTTGCTGAAGCATTCGCATCCGATGCGCATGCGACGGCCTTTGTCTGGCGAAGCGCATATGACGACGTCCTCCAGAGTGCCCTGGCGCGAAAAAGAGCCTACGATAAGGCAAGTCGAGCACTCGCCCTCGATCCTGAACTACCGTCGCCATATGCAGTCCTCGCTATCATGCAGGTCGTGGACCGACGTTATGACCAGGCGATCGCCTCGGCACAGAAGGCCGTGTCACTTGGGCCCGCCGACGCCGAGGCCCATATGGCGGCCGCATATGTTCAATCGGTAACGGGCAACCACGCCGACGCTACTGCGGCGGTCGATAAGGCGCTCAGGTTCGATCCGAACCCGTCCGCTGTCGACCGGTATACGGCGGGTATAGTTTTTTATCTGCAACGAGACTACGAGAGGGCGATAGACAGTTTCAAACGCGCTGGCTATGGCTCCCAGGGGAACGGCGAGTTCGTTACCCCTCTCGCCATGGCCTATGTCCGCGTCGGTCGCATTGATGAGGCTCGAGCGACTGTCGCCGAGGCCCAACGTCTTATGGGGGGGCGTGACTGCCTCGCGTCATGGCGGCTCGGCAATGCCCATTTCAGGGACCAGGATTTGGCATTTATGCTGGACGCGCTACGCGAGGCGGGACTGCCGGAATGGCCGTTTGGCTTCCAGGGGGACGAGCAAAATCGGTTGCAGGGTGCCGAGATCGCCGCCACCGTCATGGGCAAGCTTCTGCAGGGAAAGACCGAGCCGTCCGAAAGCCCTGCGCTGATGCAAGTCCAACTGGACGGAAAGGCCGCATTCCGCTCGGCGTCCCAGATGATGACCGAGAAAATTTCTGTCAAAGGGAACCTGCTTTGCGAGCAAAGTGAAAACGCATTTGGCCGAGCCGATTGCGGTCCGGTCTATAGACACGTAAACCTTGCCGGCGAAACCAGCTATGCTTACGTAAATTCGACCAAGGTCTTTTATTTTTCACCTGCCCAATAGGCGCTTGCCAGTCCGTCAGTGATACTGATCCCGTTCGAGATCGGCCGCGACCTTCGGCCATTTGGCATCGGCCCGGGCCACAGTGTCCGCCGGGTGCGCGGCAAAGTCCTCCGCATCAGCCTTGTCATACATCAGGTAAAGCTTGCCTTCGACAATCTTGAAGGCTTCCGGATCGATGTTGACCGTGACGGACCCGCCACTCACCTCGCCCGTGCAGTAGCCGCCGTACTGGGGCGCGTATTTAAGCGGTTCGCTCATGAACATCTCCCGATGTTTGGCATTGGCGAAATGCCAGGGCGTCCCCATCCATTCGTAGGAGATTTTTTCCGAGCCTTTCGTCGCTTTGCCTTCGGTAAAGTATGCTACGGTATCGTACCCCATGATGGCGACACCGCCGAAGTAGCCCGTATTTACCGAATCGTCGGCTATGGCCGGCGATCCACCGACAGTGCCTGCGACAGCCAGACCGATCGTTAACAAACAGCGACCAATGCAGTATTTCCCGTATCCAACGTGCATCTTCGCCTCCTGTTATTCGTGGATTTCCATGCATTTAGCGTAATTTCCCTCACCCAGGACGCTGGCCGGAGGACATGCCACGCCATGGCGCTTGAAGAGGCGCACGATATCGAAATTGCCTTTCCACATGGCCCTCGTTATCGGCGCGTAGCCGTGAACCTCGGCGTGGGTGACGTCAGCCCCCTGGGCGAGCAAAAATTCTGCGAGGAGGACGTGGTTCTCTTCGCCCGCAACCATGAGCGGCGTAACGCCCGCTTTGTTGGATGCATCGTCGAGAATTGCTCCGCGCTCCAGAAGCAGCTTGGTAATCGGTACGTTACCGGAAAATGCCGCGGCGTGAAGGGGTGTGAAGCCGCCTGAATTCCTCGCCATAACGTCGGCATTCCTGCCTATCAACAACTCGGCGACGGCAAGCTGATTTTTAAGGGCGGCGGTGATGAGCGGGGTCGCCTGGTCCCGAGTGCGGCGGTTGACATCCGCCCCCGAAGCCAGAAGCTGTTCCACGGCGGCGGTGTTGCCCGCTGAAACGGCGTCGAACAAGGGATCATCCGCGGCCGCCACTGTCGCAGACAAAAACAACGCTACCGATGTAAGGAACCGGCGCATGGCTTCACCTTGGAGATTTCCCGCAGCATAGCACGCCGTCGGCACTTCGGCTACTAGCACCTGCGGCGGCCGCCCTGACGACGCTTCTCGTTGGGGCGATGAAGAAGGAAATTTCCGCCTCTTCCAGATCAGCACAAACTGGGCGGGAAGTTTCCCGATCTATAGCCAGTGCGTTCAGCAAATGGTGTCACATTGGTGCGTCAAAGTGGGGTATTCGCTTTAAAATGTGGACGCGAGCAACCGCAGAGCCACTGCCCGGCTTGTGAACTGCCTTACCAGCCATAGCTGAAGGTAGCGCCACTGCCGTTATCGCCATCTTGCACCACGTCGGTTTCAGTACTTCGCCCATACTGGAAAATGCCATAGGCATTGTTGTTGCCGTTCTGCCGCAACGTCGCGGAATGACCATTGCCCCGTTGCCTGACAAAGCCGAGGTTGCCGCGGCCAGCCTGAGCGATACCAGCCGCGTTACCCCGACCCAGCTGCCTGATGTCAGCGTCTTTCAAACCGCGATAGAGCGAATAGACGCGCAACCCGGTTGAAAAAAGTCCGGCATCCCGCGCATTGTCCGGTGCGAGGTTGAATGAGATCCGGCCGCCGGCATAGGCTGGCGCAGACAAGGCTACTTGGCCGAGGTTCCCAGCAAGAAGGGTAACGGCAAGGATCTTAAACAGGTTGCGGGTCATTCTGATCTCCATTTGCGGCTGCCTCAGCCGATGATCAACTTTCACATCTTGCAGCTGAACCCAGTCGGAATCGCCCGTTCAGTTGTCGTTCAGTCGCTTCGGCCCGGTAGAAGCAAAAGGACGCCGGAAACGGCGCCCTTTAGGAAAACTGGAGAATGTGGAGGCCGATTAGCTGCCGCCGATCTGCTTCACGCACCTGAAACTCTCATCCCCGACGACGACGTCCAGCGTGGCTTTGTATTTGGCTCCTTTCGAGTCGAGCGAGACCGAACCAAGGATTGCCGCATGTCCCTCGACTGCATCGAAATCGCCACTCTGGTTGATCGTGGAGCTTCCGCCGCCTCCCACTTTTTCGACATGGAAGGTGTAAGTCCCGCCGACATGCATGTCGGCGTGGACGAGCGCGTCCAGTCTCACCATACCTGCCTCCGGGGTTGCTTTGATTTCGCAAAGCTGCACGCGGTCAGATTGGTTGGCTTTCGTCATGGCGGAAACCGCGCCGACGGGAAGCAGGACCAGCGCGAGAATCGTCATCACGCGGTGCGGATGTTTGATGCTATTTGGCATGGTCGTTTTCCCCTGATGGTCTGCTGTTGCGATCACGTCACGTGCAGGCGCCTAAGGGCAGGCCTGGACGAAGGCCGCGACATTGCCGTTGCCGCCCTGGCTGACATTCGCGCTGCAGCCATGGCCGACCTGAACGCCGGCCGCGATGTTGCCATTACCGTCCTGGGTAAGAATGGTCGTGTGGCTGGAGCCGAATTGGCCAATGCCCGCTACGTTGCGGTTGCCGCGCTATAGGTGGCGCCATAGTTGTCATTGCCTTCCTGACCGACAGCTGAAAGATTATAATGACCATATTGACGGCCGAGAATCCGGTTGTAGCCACCGTTCTGATAGGTTCTGATCCGGTTTCCGTATCCTTCCTGTGCCCCACCGGCAGAGTTCGACCAGCCATATTGTTCGATACGAACATCATTGGCCATGGCGGGGGCTGCGGCGGCAATGCCGACGAGAGCGACGAGTGCGGTTGCAATGATAGACGTGCGGATCATGAATATGTCTCCTCAGGCGGATAAGACCGCGGTTGAACGTCTTTCTTCTAGACGCTCTCTTCGGAACGGAAGCTGAAGACACCATTCAGTCGGGGTTCATTCGCGGAGATCGGCGCCCCTCCGCGGCCAGATCACCCCTATCCTGCCTACTCGAGAGTTCAGGCAAGGGGTAGGTGGGCCCGCTCACGCGACACCAGCCAAATTCCGCTCAGACGATTGCTGTGCTTGCTCCCTCGCAAGGTCGCTCAGCATCTGTCGGGCTACGGCTGGCACAACATGATGTGGAAGGTGGCCGACGCCCTCGATCACCCTGATCGTCGGCCTCGGATGCTTCTGCCGAAGGCCATCGATATGCCAGGCCGGCTGAACTATGCGGTCCTCCGAACCGAACAGGACGTGCAATGGAAGATTGCCGGGCAGCTTCGGCTGAAGTTCCATGTCTTTGTTGAAGGCCCGCAGCTCGTTAGCCATTGTTTCAATTGCGCCCGGATTAACCATATGAGCGGCGGGCAATGCCGACAGCTGGGGAGGCAAAGGGTTTGGAAAGGACGACGATCGCAGACCACGCTCGAGAAAAAACGCTGCCCATCGGCTGATTATGTGCTGGCGGATCAATGAGCCCACCACCGGGGCGACGGATGCCCGGAGGATGGGCAGCGGTTTCGGTGGGACAGGCCTGCAGCACGGCGAAATCAGAAGCAATCCGTTCACCAGCTCCGGCCGGCGCGCAGCCAAATGAAGTGCCGGCGCGCTGCCGATGGAGTGGGCTACGATCGAGACGCAATGCAGATCCATTGCATCGATCAGGCGCTCAAGCCAAAAGGATTGGCCTATCGGTCCTCGTTCAGCGAGAGGAAGAGGGCTGCTGAAACCGTAGCCCGGGCGATCCGGGGCTACCATTCGGAACGGGCTCTGAGCAAACGGAAGCAGAACCTCTTCAGCCAGGCTCCCACAGCCATGGAGGACAACGATCGGCCTGGCGTTCAAGTCGCCGCTCTCCAGAACATGCACCTGGTGCTTGTCAATCTGGTGAATCGTTCCGATCCGGGGGCGAAATACCTGCTGCTTCAACATGATCCAACAAACGCCCGCGGTTGGTTCTCGGTTCCGCGACGCTTGTGGCTTAGTTCGACCAACCTGTTCTAGGCGGAGCGTGCCTGCGCAAGCCGTTGTAACAAGTTCCCACTGACACTGCCATCAGGGTTAACCTGCTCGCCCCCACAATGTTGTTCTAATGTCGCCTGGCTTCCCGGCAATATTTCCATTCCGATATCGATGACAGGGCTGGCGCTCCAAAGATCCTCTGATGCGCTCTTTCTCAGAAGCTTGAAAACATGCTAAGTTTCGTCGGCTACAGAGGGGAAAACCAATGCCACGCATCGCAAATCTTTACTTCAAGACCGCCATCATTTTTCTGATCGCCGGTATCTCGGTCGGCCTTCACATGTCGATTTCAGGTAACCATGCACCGACCGGGGCCCATGCCCACGCCAATCTGCTCGGCTGGGTCACCATGGCGCTCTTCGGCGTTTACCACGCGCTCAATCCACACAAGGCCGAGAAGCGCCTGGCGATGATCCAGTACATCGTCTATACCTTCGGTGTCGCGGTGCTGATCCCGTCCCTCTATCTGCTGCTTTCCGGAAACATGGCAATGGAACCGATTGTCGCCATTTCCTCGCTCATCGCCTTCGCCGGCGTGCTGATATTCGCCGTCATCATCTTCTCGGGCAGCGAGGCTTCGAGTCGGGCCGGCGTCTCCCGGGCGAGCTGATCCAATCGGGAAAGAGCGACGATCTCGGTTGCCAAGTTGCATGTTCGAATTTTCTTAGTGCATCTCCTGCTTTTGCACTGAGAATTATCGGGAGTTTCGGGCCTGGATTGGCAACCGTTGATCGACACTGTCAAATGCGGATCGCGCCAGTTTGCGAAGGCCTGGATTGAGCCGATCGCTGTCACATCGGCTCCGCGAGGGCGGAGATCTCCTAGAATGCACTGAGGCCCGTTCAGCAATCCGATCGCCAGGACATGAACGCGTTCGTGCCTGACGGCAGGCTGCGATTCGTTCGATCGGGAGTGAGCGCAGCTCGTTCGGATCGATAAGCTCCTCGCAAGCCTGGCTGTCTCAGTGCTTTTTCAAACCTTGTAAAGCTCATCGAAGTAGGCGCAGATCGGCCCGATGCGGCGGTGCAGATCAAGAAGATAGGTTATTGCAGCGGCGTGGACAGGGGTCATGAATTTCTGCATGGCCTGAATGACGCTGTCGGCCGCGAGCGTCTTCACGTCCTCGCCAATCAGCCCCGGCGACACTTTTGGCACCGGGCTCATCTTGCCGTCTGCCGCCTGCTTCAGGAAAAACAGAGGGCCTCACGACGGGAGCGCGTCAGGCCCGGGCCAGACTTCCCATTATTTCACGCGACGCAATAAACTCGCAATTATTCCCGCAATTGTGGAGGTGAGGATATGACGGCAATATTACCCCTGTCAGACGAACACAAGTTAGCTGAAGTTTTCAATAACGAAATCGCAGGACAAAGATGACCCAACCTTGCCATTCCATGACCCGCCGAGACGCGCTGTTGTCCATAGGCGCCGTTGCAGCAGCCATGGCAATTTCACCTTCTCTCAGTTTCGCAGCCAATGCGGCTCCCATCATCAACCCAATCGAAGGATCCAAGAACATGCCATATGTAACCACCAAAGACGGCGTCGAAATCTTCTACAAGGATTGGGGCCCTAAGGATGCCCAGCCGATCATGTTCCATCATGGATGGCCGCTGTCGTCCGACGACTGGGATGCGCAGATGCTGTTTTTCCTGTCGAAAGGTTTTCGCGTCGTCGCCCATGACCGGCGGGGCCATGGCCGATCCGCCCAGGTGGCCGACGGTCACGATATGGACCATTACGCAGCCGATGCCTTTGCCGTCGTCGAGGCGCTCGACCTGAAGAATGTCGTCCATATCGGTCATTCCACCGGTGGCGGCGAGGTCGCCCGTTATGTGGCCAAGCACGGCGAACCTGCCGGCCGCGTCGCCAAGGCGGTTCTCGTTTCGGCCGTGCCGCCGCTCATGCTCAAGACAGAGGCCAATCCCGAAGGCCTGCCGATGGAAGTGTTCGACGGTTTCCGCTCGGCACTTGCCGCCAACCGCGCGCAGTTCTTTCGCGACGTTCCGGCCGGGCCGTTCTACGGCTTCAACCGCGAAGGCGCCACGGTGCAGGAAGGCGTGATCCAGAACTGGTGGCGTCAGGGCATGATGGGCGGCGCCAAGGCCCATTACGATGGCATCAGGGCCTTCTCCGAAACCGACCAGACGGATGACCTGAAGGCGATCACCGTTCCGACGCTCGTCTTGCATGGGGAAGACGACCAAATCGTTCCGATTGCGGACTCTGCGCTGAAGTCGATGAAGCTTCTGAAGAAAGGTTCGCTGAAGACCTACCCGGGGTTTTCGCATGGCATGCTGACCGTGAATGCCGACGTGCTGAATGCCGACCTGCTGGCCTTTGTCCAGGCCTGATCGGTCCTGGCGACGGGTGCGGCCTCCCACGCACCCGTCGCCTCACAAAGATCCACAGGCGATCGGCGCGCTACCCTCTTAGATAGAAACAGTCCCCGTTAAATGATCAGGCGACCCCCAACTGCCGGATGCGGTGGTCCTTTGGCGTTTATCTCGTTGAAATAATTGCCACATGCGAAAAACAGCCACCGCCAAGACACCGGTACCTGTTGCCATGCAACTGACCCCGGACCTCGTAGCCAAAACCTTCAAGCCGGTCGAGGACGAGGGCCCAGAGCCTAACTGGACTCCAATCTCGGGTCAGCGACTCGATGAACTCGTCAGCAGAGTAGAGCGGGAGGCTGGTGGCGAGGAGATATGGGTGTTCGCTTATGGGTCTTTGATGTGGAACCCGGGCTTCGAAGTAGCGACAAGTGAAGAAGCCATTGCGTACGGGTGGCATCGTGCGTTCTCGTTAAGGATAGAACGGCTAAGGGCCACCTCCGATGCGCCGGGTCTGATGCTGGCGCTTCGGCCGGGAGGGAGTTGCTCTGGCCTCGTCCTGAAGCTCTCCTGCGCCACGAAAAGGCAGGATCTGCGTACGCTTCTGGCGCGCGAAATCCGATATGCCGAGGTGTGCGACATGGTGCGATGGGTTTCGGTCGAGACACCGGCGGGTAGACGCCGCGCGCTCACATTTTGGGCGAGCACGAAGCGATCACGGCTCACGGAGAAGATACCGCTCGATGACGCCGCAGTGTTGATCGCTCAAGCATGCGGACCGGCGGGATCCTGCGCGGAATACCTGCATCGGACGGTCTTGAATCTGGCAGACCGGAACATCTTCGATCGAAACCTGTGGCAGCTACAGCAAATCGTCGCCGCAAGACTAAGGGCGCTTTCACAGGACGGCTCGATCTGAGGAAGGTGTAAGTTTCCTGAGGATCCGTGATGATGCGCGGCGGTGTACGTCAATCCAGCATGACCATCTGCGCCGCGACTTGCTCTTCGAAGAATTTCGAGAATGAAGCGATGCGTGGTGGAAGGGCTTGGTACGGCGGGTAAAACAGCGTCAGCCACAGGTCAGGCGGCGCCCATCCCTTGAAGACGTGGACGAGACGACCGCTCCTGATGTGAACGGCGATGTTGAATCCTGGGAGCAGTGCGACACCTGCACCATCGGCGGCCATGTCCGCCAGTACCTCGCCACTGTTGGCGCTGAAGGCCCGACCTGCCGAGATCGTGATGCTTGAGCCACCGTCGGACAATAGCCAGTTCTCGCGCCGGCTTTCGCCACTATAGGCGAGGCAGTCGTCTGGCTTGAGTTCGTTGGGATGTTGCATATCGGCGAAACGGCTCCCCGGGGCCGCGACCAGGATGCGCGGCACTACCCTGATTTTTCTCCAGATCGTGTACTTGTCCGAAGGCTGTGATGAGATACGGATCGCCAGATCGTAATCGTCATCGACGATATTCACTAAACCGTCGGACAAGGAAATCTCAAAGCTCATCTTCGGATAGCGTTCCTTGAAACCTGACAGGATCGGCGGCAGCACGGTCTTGCCGAACCACGTCGGCGCGCTGATCCGCAGCCGCCCTTCGTCAGCCTTGTGTGCATTCATAACTTCGCGGCGCGCTTCTTCCAGCGTCTTCACCGCCGGCTGGATCTGGGCGGCGAAGATTGCGCCGTCAGTCGTCAACGAGACTTGCCTTGTCGTGCGCACGAAAAGCTGCACGCCAAGTTCCGCCTCGAGTGCTGCAATCGCGCGTGTGACGGCTGCCGGAGTCATGTCCAACTCGCGGGCGACCTGGGCGAAATTTCGCTTCTCGGCCGCGAGCAGGAAGGTTCTGAGGGCTTTATAATCGTTCATGTCATTGTTTCAGGATTTGCAATTCACTCGAGAGGAATATTGCAATACCCGATTGCGATCAATGGGCGTAGTTTTCCGATGAACAATTTAAATGCCCACTGAAAGGCATCTCCATGATCAAGGACATCAAGGGATTACACCACGTGACTTCGATGGCGTCGGACGCGCGGCAGAACAATCGCTTCTTCACCGATACGCTTGGTCTGCGCCGCGTGAAGCAGACGGTCAACTTCGATGACCCCAGCGTCTATCACCTCTACTACGGTGACGAGACGGGTTCGGCCGGGACAGTGATGACCTACTTCCCGTTTCCGAACATGATGCTCGGCCGCCCGGGTGTTGGCGAAGTTGGCGAGACACAGTTCTCCGTGCCGAAGGGTTCGCTGAAATTCTGGCTGGATCGCTTCATCGCTCAAGGTGTGGACGGGTTGGAATCTGACACTGTGTTTGGCGCCAATCGGCTTCGCTTCATGGGGCCAGACGGCGACGTCCTTGCTCTCATTGAATCCTCCGACGACAAGCGGGCACCCTGGGTTGCCAGCGGAATTCCCGACGATGCGGCAATTCGCGGTTTCACCGGCGCAAGATTCAGTCTGCACGACACCGCTGCGACCGAAGAGCTGCTCGGCTTCATGGGCTACCAGCGCGCTGACAAAGAGGGCGACGTGACCCGATTCATGATCCCCGACGGCAATGGAGCGGACACGATCGATCTGGCAGCGTTGCCGAAGACGCCTTTTGCGCGCCAAGGCGCAGGTTCGGTGCACCACATCGCGTTCGCCGTCGAAAACCGCGAGAAGCAGCTCGAAGTGCGCAAAGCTCTGATGGATACCGGCTATCAGGTGACGCCCGTCATCGACCGCGACTATTTCTGGGCGATCTACTTCCGCACGCCTGGCGGGGTGCTGTTCGAGGTCGCGACGAGCGAACCCGGCTTCAACCGGGACGAGGATACGGCGCATCTTGGGGAGGCTCTCAAGCTCCCAAGCCGATACGAGAACTACCGCACCGAGATTCAGGCCAACCTCGTGCCATTGGCGTCGTGAGCAGCAATCTCCCGTCAAAGCCACGATAAGAGCGCCGCGTCCGAAAGGGCCGCGGCGCTTTCCATTTCGGCCGCGCTTGCGGTCTAACGATTGTTGCAGATACCGCAATTCAATGGAAAGTCTTATTGCAATTCCGTGGGCATCAGCCGTGCGATAAGTTTGTTTTCAGCAGCCAAGACAACGAGTGAGCGGCTCCGAGACGGATCCAGGAACAGGTTCTCCGAACGAGCGTCGCACCCGCGTCCGATCAATTGCTGCTGCCCATTATAACACCGCAACAGGCGGTCCAAACAACCGAAGAGGAAGTGACCATGTCCAAGCTCGAAGTCCTGACCCCGGCAAACAGCCAGCTCATCTTCATCGACCAGCAGCCGCAGATGGCGTTCGGGGTCCAGTCGATCGATCGTCAGACGCTGAAGAACAATGTCGTCGGGCTTGCCAAGGCCGCCAAGATCTTCAACATCCCGACCACGATCACCACAGTCGAGACACAATCCTTCTCGGGTAACACGTATCCGGAACTGCTTGCTGTCTTCCCGGAGAACGACCTTCTCGAACGCACCTCGATGAACTCCTGGGACGACCAGAACGTCCGCGACGCGCTGGCGAAGAATGCCGCCGAGGGCCGCAAGAAGATCGTCGTCTCCGGTCTGTGGACCGAAGTCTGCAACACGACGTTCGCGCTTTCGGCCCTCCATGATGTCCCGGAATACGAGATCTACATGGTTGCGGATGCTTCCGGCGGCACTTCAGCCGACGCGCACAAATACGCGATGGACCGGATGGTGCAGGCCGGCGTGATTCCGGTCACCTGGCAGCAGGTCCTGCTCGAGTGGCAGCGCGACTGGGCCCGCAAGGAGACCTACGATGCGGTCACAGCCCTCGTAAAGGAGCATTCGGGCGCGTACGGAATGGGCATCGACTACGCCTACACGATGGTTCATGGCGCAGAAGAACGCGTCAAGCACGGCAAGCGCATCGGTCCGAATCCCGCAAAGTAACAGTCTGATCAGACCGCTCCGATCACCCCATCGGGGCGGTCCTTTCCGCAATCGGAGAACATCTCATGAAAATCTATCTAATGTCGCTTGGCGCTGGCCTGCTCGTCGGGACCGTCTATAGCCTTCTCAACGTCCGATCACCAGCACCGCCTGTCATTGCCCTGATCGGCCTTCTCGGAATCCTTGTCGGCGAACAAATTATTCCATTCGCGAAGACGCTTTGGAGAAACGAGCCGGCGGCGATCTCATGGGTTCATCAGATCAAGCCGCACATCTTCGGTCACCTGCCGAGGGGCGGCGACCGCATCAACATTGCTCATAAGGCAAAGGCGAGTGTAGAGGAGCGGGGCTGATGACCACGCGTCGATCCTTTCTCGGAGGTGCATCGAGCTTGGCCTTCTCGAACCTCTTCTCACCAGCGAAAGCTGCCGATCCCAGACAGACCGGAGTAGATACCATGCATCCCGACCTGATCCTCCACAATGGCCGCGTGACGACCCTTGACCGGACCAATCCGAATGCGACGGCAATCGCCATTAAGGATGGGCTGTTCCTCCAAGTCGGATCCGATAGTGAGATCATGGCGCGCGCTGGTTCCAGCACTAAGATCATCGACCTCAAGGGCAAGCGCGTTCTCCCCGGCCTTATCGACAACCATACCCATGTTGTTCGCGGTGGCCTGAACTACAACATGGAACTGCGCTGGGACGGCGTGCGCTCGCTCGCCGACGCGATGGACATGCTGAAGCGCCAGGTGGCGATCACGCCCGCGCCGCAGTGGGTTCGCGTCGTCGGCGGGTTCACGGAACATCAGTTCGCCGAAAAGCGGCTGCCCACTCTCGACGAGATCAACGCTGTCGCGCCTGACACACCCGTGTTCCTTCTGCACCTCTATGATCGTGCGCTGCTCAACGGTGCGGCTCTCCGCGCTGTCGGCTACACCCGTGACACCCCGAACCCGCCCGGAGGCGAGATCACACGCGATGCCAACGGCAATCCGACCGGTATGCTGCTTGCCAAGCCGAATGCAGGCATTCTCTATTCGACGCTTGCCAAGGGGCCCAAGCTTCCACTGGACTACCAGGTCAACTCTACCCGCCACTTCATGCGCGAGTTGAACCGACTTGGCGTGACAGGTGTGATCGACGCGGGTGGTGGTTTCCAGAACTATCCTGACGACTATGAGGTCATCCAGAAGCTGTCCGACGAGAACCAGATGACGGTGCGGCTGGCCTACAATCTCTTTACCCAGAAGCCGAAGGAAGAGAAGCAGGACTTCCTGAACTGGACCCAGTCGGTCAAATACAAGCAGGGTAACGACTACTTCCGGCACAATGGTGCGGGCGAGATGCTTGTGTTCTCGGCCGCCGACTTCGAGGATTTCCGCCAGCCCCGTCCGGAGATGGCTCCGGAAATGGAAGGAGAGCTGGAAGAGGTCGTCCGCGTCCTGGCCGAAAATCGCTGGCCGTGGCGTCTGCACGCCACCTATGACGAGACGATCTCCCGTGCCCTTGACGTGTTCGAGAAGGTCAACAAGGACATTCCACTCGAGGGACTAAACTGGTTCTTCGACCATGCCGAAACCATCTCGGATCGCTCGATCGACCGTATCGCCGCGCTCGGCGGTGGTATCGCCACACAACATCGTATGGCATATCAGGGCGAATACTTCGTTGAGCGCTATGGGCACGGCGTGGCGGAAGCGACACCGCCGATCAGGAAGATGCTCGACAAGGGCGTGAACGTCTCGGCCGGGACCGATGCCACCCGCGTCGCCTCCTATAATCCGTGGGTTTCGCTGTCGTGGATGGTGACTGGCAAGACGCTCGGCGGCATGCAGCTCTATCCGCGTGTCAATTGCCTCGACCGCGAGACGGCGCTCAGGATGTGGACCGAAAAGGTCACATGGTTCTCCAACGAGGAAGGCAAGAAAGGCCGCATCGAGAAGGGTCAGTTCGCCGATCTCGTGGTGCCGGACAAGGATTTCTTCTCCTGCGCCGAGGACGAGATCTCCTTCCTTGTTTCGGAACTGACAATGGTCGGCGGCAAGATCGTGTACGGCGCGGGTGACTTCAAGGCGCTTGACGAGAACGACATCCCGCCCGCGATGCCCGACTGGTCGCCTGTCCGCAAGTTCGGCGGTTACGCGGCTTGGGGTGAACCGGAAGGGGCAGGCGCTCGTTCGCTGCGCCGCACCGCTATCTCTACATGCGGATGTGCGAGCAATTGCGGCGTGCACGGCCACGACCATGCCGGAGCCTGGACATCCAAGCTCCCGATTGCCGACCTCAAGGGCTTCTTCGGCGCTCTCGGCTGCTCCTGCTGGGCGGTCTGACGAACATTTAGCTCGGGTGGCCAACTGCCACCCGATAGCCGCTCCATAATTGCCGATTTCGCAATTAAATCGAAACTATTGCTGCAATTGTTGGCAATGCGGTAACCAGCCAATATCGCTCCATCGAACGCAGCCGCTTGCGGCGAACATACAGGAGCACATATGACCTACCAAACTCAATCATCCAATCCAATCCGGAGCGGCGTGGCACGCGTCGTCAGATCGCCTGTCGTGCGGACGGCGTCGCTGATGGCTCTTTGCGCGGCCTACATCCAAGGCCCGCTCACCAAGGTCTTCGACTTCAACGGTGCCCTGAGCGAGATGGATCACTTCGGTCTGCACCCAGCCTCCTTCTTCGCAGTAGCGGTCATCGTATTCGAGCTGACGGCCTCCGCCATGGTTGTCTCGGGCTTCCTGCGCTGGGCGGGCGCGCTGGCACTGGCAGGCTTCACGCTTTTAGCGACCCTCGTCGCCCTCCGCTTCTGGGAAATGGCATCTGGAATGGACCGCATGATGGCCACCAATGCCTTCTTTGAACACGTCGGCCTTGCTGGCGCATTCGTGTTCGTTGCAGCATTCGACCTCACAAAGGGAGCAGGCAAATGAGCGCCGCAAAATCATCCGCGGGAGCCTTCGCGCCGCTTGCGCAGCCCGTGTTCGCTGTCCTCTGGATCGCCACCGTTATCGGCAATACCGGAACCTTCATGCGCGATGTCGCAAGCTCCTGGTTGATGACGGATCTGTCCGCATCGCCGGCCGCGGTCGCCATGGTCCAGGCTGCCGGAACCCTGCCGATCTTCCTGCTTGGCATCCCCGCAGGCGTTCTCACCGACATCCTCGATCGCCGCAAGTTCCTGATCGCCATCCAGGTGCTACTCGCCTCTGTCAGCATCGCGCTGATGGTTCTCTCGCAGACAGGCATGCTTTCGGTCAGCGCGCTGATCGGCCTGACCTTTTTCGGCGGCATTGGCGCGGCATTGATGGGACCGACATGGCAAGCAATTGTGCCGGAACTGGTGAAGCGCGAGGACGTGAAGAGCGCGGTGGCGCTCAACTCGCTCGGCATCAACATCGCCCGCTCCATCGGGCCTGCCGCGGGTGGCCTGCTTCTCGCAGCCTTCGGAGCCGGGATCACCTATAGCGCGGACGTGGCCAGCTATATCGTCGTGATCGCAGCTCTTGTCTGGTGGCCGCGGACAAAGAACTCCAACGATGCGCTTCAGGAGAACTTCTTCGGTGCGTTCCGGGCCGGACTTCGCTACACCCGCTCGAGCGAGCCACTGCACGTCGTGCTTCTGCGGGCCGCGATCTTCTTTGCCTTCGCCAGCGCAGTCTGGGCTCTTCTTCCGCTCGTTGCCCGACAACTCCTCGGTGGTGATGCAAGCTTCTATGGCATCCTGCTTGGTGCGGTAGGTGCTGGTGCGATCGGGGGAGCCTTGGTGATGCCGAAGCTGCGTCAACGCTTGAGCTCGGACGGACTGCTTCTCGGCGCCGCGCTTGTCACAGCAGCCGTCATGGGAGTCCTGTCGCTTGCGCCGCCGAAGATCATTGCCATCGTGGTCCTTCTTTTCCTCGGGGGAGCATGGATCACTGCCCTGACTACACTCAACGGGGCAGCGCAGGCCGTTCTCCCGAACTGGGTGCGTGGTCGTGGTCTTGCCGTCTATCTGACCGTCTTCAACGGTGCGATGACTGCCGGAAGTCTCGGCTGGGGTGCAGTCGGCGAAGCTGTCGGCATCCAGTCCACCTTGCTCATTGGAGCGGCCGGCCTGCTCATCGCCGGGTTCATCATGCACCGCGTGAAGCTTCCCGCAGGCGATGCCGACCTTGTGCCGTCCAACCACTGGCCCGAGCCGCTCGTTGCCGAGCCAGTTGCCCATGATCGTGGCCCAGTTCTCATCCTGATCGAATACAAGGTCGAGAAGCAGCACCGCACAGCCTTCCTGCACGCTCTCGACCATCTTTCCAGGGAACGTCGCCGCGACGGTGCCTACGGATGGGGTGTCACTGAGGACTCGGCGGACCCTGAGAAGATCGTCGAGTGGTTCATGGTGGAATCCTGGGCTGAACATCTTCGCCAGCACAAGCGGGTCTCGAACGCCGACGCCGATCTGCAGGGGAAGGTTCTGGCTTACCATGCCGGTCCTGAGAAACCCGTCGTCCGGCACTTCCTGACAATCAACCGACCGGCGGCGGCTTGACGCGGAAATAAGGGGTGGCGGCTGCGGCCGCCGCCTCCAAATCCTCTGGCGAGCTAGGTAACTCCTGCGATCATTTTGCGATGCGAACGCCGCCAATCCTACCGCAGCAGGCCTTCGCTCCCGAACTCGTCCCAACCGCTCAGCCCGGTCGCGGGGTCGTCATCGTTCGCATCAGCTTGTTTGACTTTTTCTTGTTTTTTCAGTGAACGCGTCAGCTTCGCCCGATAGGCGGCGCGTCGCCGGTTTTCCGCTTTCACCACCGCGTCTTGCTCGCGCCATTCGTCCACGGCCCCGCGGTCGAGCAGATCCTCTACAACCCGTGGATCAAATACGTGGAAGGTGATCCGTCGCGCTCGGCCTTGCAGCCGGACAGTTCTCGTTCCAGCGCTCGGAAGACGCCCATCCTCCAGCCAACGCATCCTTTCAGAGGCCGTGATCGTTAGGATGTCCTCGATCTCGCGAGGGATGATCCGAAGGTCTGAAATGTTCTGGAGGGCTTCGGTCACAATCGACGAGGTCGCGCGAAACGCCGTCTTCGAAGTCTCCGGCATGACGAGGGTAAGCTCGCCCGACTGCACATCCAGCGACTTTCTGACTGCCGGGGGCAGGCGGGACCGGATCTCCTGCAGGATTCCCTTCACCCTGACAGCCGATCCGAGCGTCGCCTCCACGGGGAGTGACCACTCCCTGATCAGCTCGGGATCATCGCTCTTATTTTTCGTCTTCGTGTTGGGCATACCGGAGCAGATGGGGTCGGAAGCGGCGAGCGTCAACCGGCTGTCTGTCCGATGCCCGCCTTTGGCGCTTCGCACATTCGGGCGATTTTGCTTGATCCACCAGGGCGGCCTATTGCGTCCGTTCTGTTAGCAGGGCACCCACCCTGCCGTGAGGGATCACCCACTTTAAAGCGGCAGGGCCGCTCAAGTCCTTCCGCCGCCAGCGGCCAGCGATTTGATCGGCTTGACTTCGTACTACATTGACGGGTTTTACCACAAGGAACGCGGCTATTCAGGACATCGCCAAGGTTCCGACCAACTCCCTCGAGTCCATGTCCACGTTGACGAGCGCCCTTGAAATCTGCGGTGAAAGGAATGCCCGCAACCTCGGCAGAAAGCCGCGAGTCAAGCCGCTGACGTGCGGTAGGTCGGACACTCGAGAGGATCGCCCGTACCGTGACAGACATCCAACTACCGGTCGTTGTCTTCCCCTCGCTTGAAATAGGGCAGCAGAGGCGGCGCCAATCAACAGAAGACGCCCACGCCGGAAAGGGGTCCAAATCCCGGCAAGCGTATCGTCAGGGTTTAGGGCAAGCGACGGATGGGCGGCGGTGGGAATATCGGCCGATCGAGAATGCACAATCGACTTGCTTCGGCACAGGCCTGAGATTGGGTCGGCCGAGATGCGCGAGAACAGACCGGCGGACGTCGCCACTCGGCAGCTGGGCAAAGCGGTCAGGCTTGATACCGTATTTTAGGGTGGACCATGTATTTGAACCTTACCTTTCTAGAGTTTCAGATGACCTGTTCCGGCGGACGATCTTTGCCGACATTTTCCGCAAGGAAATCTATGAAAGCGCGAATGCGGACTGCGAGGTGCTCGTGCCCGGCGAATACTGCGTGCATCAATTCGATGTCTTCAGGATTGTATTCTTCCAGCACGGGGATGAGTAATCCAGAGTCGATCTCTGGCTCTACATGAAATTGGCCGATGCGAGCCAAACCAACGCCGGCAAGGCACAGCCTGCGTATGGCCATTCCGCTGTTGACCGCGCTGTTGCCGGATACGGGCAACCGATACATCTCGGTCGATCCCGGCGCTCGAAAGGGCCACTCGTTGAGCGTTCGGCGGAAATTGAAAGTCAGGCAATTGTGGCCAGCCAGATCGGCCGGTGTCTTTGGTATACCATGGGCATCCAGATAGGCCTGAGATGCAACAATGACGCGCCGGCTTTCAAGGAGTTTTCGGGCTTTCAGGGACGAATCTTCCATGGGGCCGGAGCGGATCGCAATGTCGGTCCGCTCTTCGATCAAGCCAATGACGCCGTCCGAAAGTGATATGTCGAGTTGCACTTCGGAATAGAGTTTGAGGAACTTCGGGACGAGCGGGAGGAGATAGCGTTCGCCAAAGCCAACGGAGGCATTGACCCTGAGAATCCCTCGCGGCGCGACTTTTCTGCCAGACGCGATGATCCGTTCAGTCTCCGCAATGTCGCCCAGGATTCGCCGGGCTCTCTCCAGATAAATTTCGCCTTCCGGCGTGAGCGTCATCGTGCGGGTTGAGCGGACGAGCAGTCGGGTCCCGAGCCGGTCCTCAATCCTGGTGACAAGCTTGCTCACCGCCGAGGGCGAAAGTTTCAGGCGCCGTCCGGCCGCCGAAAAACTCTGCAATTCCGCTGCCTTTACAAATACTTCCATTTCACCAGTGCGATTATCCATCGTGTCTTCCTGTGAATTCGATTCACATCTGTTTCTTCAATAGTGCCAATTATCACAAAAGTTCCGTGCAATCATATTGCGGTCAACAACTTCATCTGACAGCGCTGCTGTCTTTGCAGCCGCCACCTCAACGGCGAGCGGAAGGAATTTATCATGCCTTTAGCAATCTTAGCCTTGACGATCGCGGCCTATGCGATCGGTACCACAGAATTCGTGATTGTCGGTCTTTTGCCGACCGTTGCCACAGACCTCAACATTACCCTGCCGCTTGCCGGGCTTATCGTGAGCGTCTATGCGCTCGGCGTCACCTTTGGCGCGCCGATCCTGACGGCGCTCACTGCCAAAATCGAAAGAAAGCCGTTGCTGCTCGGCCTAATGGCCTTGTTCATCGTTGGCAATACAGTCGCGGCGTCGTCGCCGGGCTACGATCTGCTGCTTGTGGCCCGGGTGATCGCCGCCTTCGCCCATGGCGTGTTCTTCTCGGTCGGCTCGACCATTGCCGCCGATCTCGTGCCGGAGAACCGCCGCGCTTCGGCCATTGCCATGATGTTCATGGGCCTGACAGTTGCCATCGTCACGGGCGTGCCACTCGGCACCTATATTGGCCAGATCCTCGGTTGGCGCGCGACTTTCTGGGCCGTTGCCGCACTCGGCGTCATCGCCTTCCTCGCCATTGCCGCCCTGTTGCCGCACACGCTCAAGAAGGCGCCGCCGGCAAGCCTGCTCGATCAGCTTCGCGTTCTTGGCTCCGGTCGTCTGCTCATCGTCTTCGCAATGACAGCGCTTGGCTACGGCGGCACCTTCGTCGCCTTCACCTTCCTGGCGCCAATTCTGCAGGAAATCACCGGCTTCTCCGAGGAGAGCGTCAGCCTTATTCTGGTTCTCTACGGCATCGCAATCGCAATCGGCAACATTGCCGGCGGCAGGATCGCCAACCTTAATCCGGTCAAGGCATTGATCGGTCTGTTCATCTTGCAGGCCATTGTACTTGTCATCTTGACCTTTACCGCGGCCTCGCCGGTTCTGGCGATCGTCACCCTTGCTGCGCTCGGGTTCCTTCAGTTCGGCAACGTGCCCGGCCTCCAGCTCTATGTCGTCAAACTGGCCAAAGAACACCGTCCGGGTGCCGTGGACGTCGCATCGGCTCTCAATATTGCCGCCTTCAACCTAGGCATCGCGATCGGCGCATGGCTGGGCGGTCTGGTGGTTGAATCGCCGCTTGGCCTCGGTGCGACCCCTTGGGTTGGTGCCATCCTGGTTGTCATCGCTCTGTTGCTGACCGTGTTGAGCGGCGCTCTCGACCGTCGCGCGGTTCCGGCCCTGAAGACAGCCTAACACAGCGACCCGGCGCGTTCGGCGCCGGGTCGCTCCCATCGGATCTCACCCAGGAGAATTCCCATGTCTACGTTGAAAGTCCGCCAGTTTTCCGCGCTTTCGGAGGACGCCTGACGCCCGGGGGGCGAAATTTCGTTTCTCGGCTGATGGCGATCAACGGGCGTGGTTTTGAGACGATCGCTGCCTTCATTGAGGGCCAGATTGTTTCCCCGACTGGTTACCGAAGGAGAATCCAAGAGATCTGCTGAAAACACGACTGCTGATGGCCGATGAACTAGTTGGCGGCTTTGGACGAATTGCAGATACCGCACGGAAACAAAACGGCAGCTATGTGGTTACTGATCAGACGCGCAGGAGCGTTTCCCTTGCGAGGAAAAGTAGCCGTAACGGGAGCAAGACGATGGACACAGCAACACATTGGGCGCTTCTCCTTGGCATATTGACGTTGGCGAGCTGGTTGGTCGGAGGCTTCGCGGCTGTGCTTGGAAACGTGGAGCTTGGCCATCACGGGCAAAAGACAGCCGAATATCTGACATTCGGTCTGAGCGTCACCGGCTTCATCTCCGCCATCGCGATGGTATTGATCCTGGTGATCCGATGACCTCGATCACCCGACTGGCCATAGGTCCGGCCTTCCCGCGACCGTCAATTATGTGGCTGCGGGCTGGATGATCGTTCGGGGGATGAGCTCTGATCGATCTGCCTATCCGCTACCCTGACGTCGCGCGGCGGTCTGCCCGGCGGCAGCAGGCGGACGACGAAAGATCGAGACTTGGTTGCGTCCGGCCTCCTTGGCGCGGTAAAGCGCCATGTCGGCCTCGTGCTGGAGATTGGCCAACGAAACATCCGTATCGAGTGCCGATTTGAACGCCACCCCGACGCTCAGCGTCACCGAGGGGCCAACGCTGGAGGCCGGGTTCGGCAGGGCGGCCGCTTCCACGCTTTCGCGTATTCGCTGGGCGACCGCGACGGCCTCTTCTTCATCGACATCAGGAAGCACGATGAGAAACTCCTCGCCGCCATGTCGAGAGACAAGATCGCGATCTGCGCGCACGCAGCTCTGGATGATGCCGGCAACCTTGACGAGGCAGCGATCGCCTTCGCCATGGCCGAGCTTATCGTTCAGCCCCTTGAAATGATCAATATCGCACATCAGCATGGCGACGCCAGTTTCGCGGCCATTGCGCCAGAGGCCCTCGAGCGTTTCCATCATCCAACGGCGATTGGCGATCCCGGTGAGCGGGTCGGTTCGGGCCAGCCGCTCCAATCGGGCGTTCGCGTCGGCCAGCTCCGCGACACGGCGTTGATCCCTGCAGTCCAGAAGAAATGTCTTCTGCGCCAGGATGTTCATCGTTCGCCTGGCGACCACCGTCGCGATGATCCCACAGGAAAAGAACAGGGTCGCGGCGACGACACTGCCCGCCTCCAAGAGCGGGTTGTACCATTGGAGGATAAAGTAGAGACAAAGGGCATAACAGGCAATTGCAATCGTCCAGGCCAGCGGTACGCTGAAGATGGTGATTGCGCTCGTCGCGACGAACAACATGATGCTCAAATGCCGCTCGTAAAATTCGCCGCCGGCATAAACGCCGACGAGCCCGACCGAGAGGAGAATAAGGAACATTCCCACAAGCAGCGACGCCCGCTGAACGGCCGCCGGCCGCGGCTTGTTCCAGACGACCGCGGTCAAGATTGCCGCCGGCGGCAAAAGGCAGGCGGGGGCAATCATCGACAGAACGATCTGCCCGGGAAGCAGGAGTGCGTTCAGCGCCAGCGTCAGAACATCGACGAATGCGACCCAAATCATCCAGGAGCGGATGACCTTCGCGGTCTGCCGCCACAGCCTTTCGTCAAAACGGCGGCGCAGCTCGCCCGTCAGGCGGATATCGCGGGTTCGGCCCGATAAAAGACGTTCGACCTCATCCGCCATTACGCCAGACAGCGGCCGTGGGGGCACAGACCCCGCTGGAGAGGTTTCAGAGGAAGTGCTTTTGGCATCACTCATCTTTGATTTAACTAGCCGCGATGCAAAGCCCGGCAAGGCTTACGTACCCGCATCGGGATTCGTATGTTGATATTTTGTAAACAAGATTGCGCGCGCGGTCTGGGCCGGATCGTCTCGCTCATGCTACCAACCCTTTTCCGAAAGGGGACAGGATGAGGCTCAAACTGGTTGCAGTTGCGGTTGCGGCGCTGGCGCCGGTGGTTGCGATGCTCGTCTACAACGAGGTCGCGCTCCGCCACCAGCGCAACGAGGAAGTGCGCGCCTCCGCTGCACAGGCGGCGCGGCAAGCCTCGTCGGAAGTCGAACGGATCATCGAGGGTCTGCACGCACTTCTCGTCGCCGTATCCGCCATGCCTTCCGTCCGGCACCTCGACGTCCAGGCTTGCAACGATGCACTGAAGTCGGTTGTCGAAAGCATCCCCAACATCCGCACCATCTTCGTCGCCGGTCTCGATGGGCGGCCGATCTGCGGAAGCATGGCTTTTCCCCCGGGCGTGGTGTTTTCCGACCGCGATTACTTCCGGCAGACTCTGGAGACCAAAGACTTCGTCGTCGGCACCTATACGCAGAGCCGCCTTTCCGATCGCCCGGTGTTGCCGCTCGCGATGCCGCTGATGGAAGGCGATAGCATCAAGGCGATGATCATCAGCGGAATTCGGCTGGACTGGCTGCAGAACCGCATCACCGAGCGCGGTGTTGCTCCCGGCAATGCGGTGACGCTCGCCGACGCCAAAGGGACCATCATTGCGCACGTTCCCTCTCCCGAACAGTTCGTCCGCACGGTTATGCCCGAGGAATACCAGCGGCTGATCCACGCCGAACAGCCTGATGTCATCGAGATGACCGGCCAGGACGGAACAGCGCATATCCTCGGCTATCGCCCGATAGCCTTGCCTTCCAACCCACTCTATGTCAGCGCCGGCTTCTCGAAGGCGGAAGCCTTCGCGCCGATCGACCGGGCGACGCTGATGAATACGCTCGCCATCATCGGCGGTGCGCTTTTCGCCTTCCTCGCCGCGATTTTTATCGGCAACCGCTTCATCCTGATACCGATCTCCAGGATCGCGGATGTGATGGAAAGTTGGCGCAGCGGTCAGACGACGGCGCGGACCGGCATGAAGGGACCGGGCGAGCTGGGGCAGGTCGGCGCAACCTTCGATCGGCTGCTCGATGAACTCGAAGAGCGCAGGCGCCAAAATCAGCAGGCGGAGGAGGAACGAAGCCTGCTCGTCCGCGAGCTGGCGCATCGCGTCAAGAATGGCTTCACGCTCGTGCAGGCGATTGCCAGACAAACCTTCTCGCGGTCCGATCCGGAGAGATACAGTTCCTTCGCCGAGCGGCTCGCAGCCCTCGCCGGCACCTATGACCTCATCCTGTCGCGGGAGGGGTCGGCTTCGCCCATTCGGGATATCCTCTCCGCAGCCCTGCGGGCGCATGTCGCCTCGCAAGCCGAGCGCGTTCATCTCGAAGGAGCGGACGTCGTTCTTCCCGCAGACACCGCCCTGCCGCTCTCGCTCGTGATTCATGAGCTGGCGACCAATGCAACCAAGTATGGAAGCCTCGGCAGCGAAAATGGAACAGTCACCATCGAATGGGAACATGAGGATGGATGCGTCCAGCTTCTGTGGACGGAAGCCGGCGGCCCGCCGGTCTCGACGCCGACGAAAAAGGGCTTCGGCTCGGTGCTCATAGAACGTGCCTTCCCTTCGAAGGCGCAGGCGCGATCCCGGGTGGACTACCGGACCGAAGGCCTCATCTTCGAAGTAATATTTTCGATTGGGGAACCGGTTGCCAAAGGCGAAGTTGACCCTCCAAGCCGGGACGAAAAGCATACGAGCCAGACATGAAAACCAAGGTAGTCGTGGTCGAGGACGAAGCTCTGCTGCTGATGATGGCGGTCGCCATCGTCGAGGAGGCAGGCTTTGAGGCGCTCGAGGCACGCAATGCCGACGAGGCGCTGATGCTTTTCGAAAGAGTGCCCGGCATCCGGATCCTGTTTACGGATATCGACATGCCGGGCAGCATGGATGGCTTGATGCTGGCAAAGGCTGTCCGCGACCGCTGGCCGCCGGTGGAAATTATCCTCGCCTCCGGCATGAAGCAGCCGGACGCGAATGACCTGCCTGAGCGCGGCCTCTTCTTCTCCAAGCCTTACGACATCCGCAAGCTCACCGATGCGCTCGTCAGGATGGCTGCCTAAAGCATGGTCTTCAAAAACGTCGCCGAGGCGTCTTTGGAAGCTGAGCCATGCATCCTTTTGGAATCTTGTGCGTTTCCCTAGAGCGGATCATTGCTTATCGGAATCGGTTCTGGATTCCCAAATCAGCAGATTTGTGATTCATGATGGATGCTGGAATGGAGGCCAGCATCCATGACGCGACCCTATTCGAATGATCTTCGCGAGCGAGTCGTTGCAGCGGTTGTGGACGGTCAGAGCTGCCGGGTGGTGGCGGAGCGGTTCGACATAGCTGTCTCATCCGTGGTGAAGTGGTCACAGCGTTATCGGGCCACCGGCAGTGTGTCACCGGGCAAGATGGGCGGCCATCGCCGACGTGTGCTGGAGCCGCACCGCGCCTTCATCGTCGAGCAGATCGAGCAGACATCGCATCTGACGCTACATCGGCTGAAGGATGAGTTGGCCGCCCGTGGCGTGAGCGTCTCCCACAATGCCATCTGGCAGTTCATGCGCCGCGAGGGCTTGAGCTTTAAAAAAAACGCTGTTCGCCCTTGAGCAGGGCCGCGCCGACATTGCCCGGCGCAGAGCCCGCTGGAAAGCCTGGCAAGACCGCTTCGATCCGAAGCGGCTCGTCTTTATCGACGAGACCTGGATCCGCACCAACATGGCGCCGTTACGCGGGTGGGGGCCGAGGGGCAAAAGATTGCGCGGCTTTGCCCCGCATGGCCGCTGGCGCACCCTGACCTTCCTCGGCGCCCTACGCTGCGACAAGCTCACTGCGCCCTGCGTCTTTGACGGTCCCATCAATGGCGAATGCTTTCACGCCTATGTCCGCCAGCAGTTGATCCCGACCCTCAAACCTGGCGACATCGTCATCCTCGATAATCTCGGCTCTCACAAAGCCAAAGCCATCCGCGACGCCATCAGGGCCGTCGGCGCCAGGCTCTGGTTCCTGCCAAAATATTCCCCCGACCTTAATCCGATCGAACAAGCCTTCGCCAAGATCAAGCACTGGATGCGCCAAGCCCAAAAGCGAACCATCGAGGAAACCTGGCGCCATCTGGGCTTACTCGCCGACACCATCAAGCCAGAGGAATGCGCCAACTACTTCTCAAATGCGGGCTATGCTTCCGTCAAAACATGAAAGGCTCTAATCCAACAGCAAAGGAGACGATCATGTCGAAACGTGAACTGGTAGATACGGGCACCGACAAGCGCTACGTCCGCCGCGACGATCGCGGTCGCTTCAAGGAATCCGACGACGTCGGCCGCTCGCTGTCGGCAGACAAGCGGCGGCGGGCAAAGAATGACACCAAGCCCGGGGAAGGCGACCGAGGCGACCATCACGCCAAAAAGCACTGAAGGCGCTGCGGCGGGAAAACCTCTTGACGTCAGGAGGAGGCCTCACTTCTTCGCTGGCGAGGGACGCTGTAGATCGATGCGGCTCGTCACGACCGACTGGCCCGAGGCCGGATCTCGGTCAACCGTTTGCAGTCGCAACCTGTCTTGCCCGACTTTCTCAATCATCAGCGTGGCGTCTCGATCGCCATTGACGATCCGCGCCCAGGTCACGCGCAGGTTCAGTGCCTCACCGTTCCTGCTGCCGGCAAGCTTGGACGGCTGCCCCGATGGACCGATGTAATTCCCGGTATAACGCTGCCCGGCTGCCTTCACACTCGCCGAGAAACTTCGGGTGAAAACCGCCAAGCCGCGGCATTTTCCGTTCATCGAGACGGCGGATGCGCTGGCATCTGATCTGAGGGTACACGAGACATTGAAATTGGTGCCGCCTATCTTGGTGAGCACGATTCCACCCCCGCTCCAGTCACCTGCCAAGGATTGCAAAAACCCTGCCTCGGACGCCTTTACGTTCGACGGCAAGCAGGAGAGCGAGAGCAAAGTCGCGATCAGGACGGCACGCATGATATCCCCCACGCTAGCGTGCCCTTACAACTGGCGAACGCGGCAGATTGTTCCCGGCGCCGAGGCGCTGGCGCCATCGTGGCAGCATCGGGCAGTCGCCTCCTTATTCAATCTGGGACGGCTCGCTGAGATCCGACTTCGATCTTGCGGAGATTGAAGAAATAGCGACGGGGATCATTATCGACGCACATCATACCGGCCACTTCGTGATCTCCCATCCTGCGGAAATAATCGGCGATAGGCTGCCTGTCGTAGACCATCGCAGCAGTGCTGACGTTGTCGAACGTCCGTAGCTTCAACGAGGCGGTCGTGCCCCGCGCCCGGAGTGCCTTCTGCAGATAGGAGAACCAGTTCCGGGCGATCCGAGTGCGGCCGAACGGCGCCGCCTTGATCGCCAGGCTGATTGGGATAATTCCGGGTTCGATCGCCACCAGCCGATCCGACCGCCACTGAAAGAGGAGGGCGTCCGCGCGCATGTCGGCGTGAAACCGCTTGCCGAACCAGCCGAGGTTCTCGAGAACGCCGTCGAGCGGGTGATCCGATGGTATGCCCGCACCTCGCCACAGGCCGAGCATCTCGGTCGGCAGGACCGGCGCCAGCGAAGAGAACCAGGCCGTCATTTCGTTCTGTCGCTTAGCGCTTTTCAGCGGCATCATGACCCCGGCTTCGTTGACAACAGGGCTTGCAGCGACACCGGCCTGAGGCCCTGCGCATCGACGCCGACATCGTACTGGCGGGGCAGGGGCTTGAGGCGGCCGTGGGAATGTCCGTGCAGATTGATCGACTTCTTCCCCATCTTCTTCCAGGTGCGGAAGGGGTAATGGCACAGGATCAGCAGATGATCGTCCAGCGTCATCTCACTGTAGTGCTGAACGCTTGCCCATCCCGTCGCCTCTGTCGTCGCCGGGGGATCATTATTCCCGATGATGAGGTGCTTCCGCCCGTTCAGCATCGAAAGGAGCTGGTCGCAGTCCCCACCGCGGAACGACATGAAGTCGCCGAGATGCCAGATATCGTCCTGCGGGCCAATGATTTCGTTCCAGTTCTGGATCAGGGTCACGTCGTGGGACGTCATGTCGGGAAAGGGGCGTCGGTCGATGCGAAGGACGCGGGGATCTGCAAAATGGGTATCGCCGGTAAAATAGATCATCTGACAGAGATGGCGCAGCCCGCCTGCTTGGGAAGCCGCCGTTTTTGCTAATGGCCAGGTGTGGGGATCGAATGTTTCACGTCGTCAAGGGACGGGCTGTGCACGATGCGATAGCGCGCTTCGACGAGGTTATAGATCCCGAAGGCCGCCAGTCCGATCGCCACGGCGATATAGAGGATGGCGCCGAAAGGAAGCCGTCTCACCCATTCGAGCGCGTCCGCCATGCTGCCTGCCTGCTCAGGGTCAACACGAAAACCTGCATAGGCGAAAAAGATTCCGGTGATCACAAAGACGATGCCGCGGGCGACGAGGCCGTAGACGCAGACCGAGGTCACCACGCCGCTGGCGTCGGCGAGCCTGAGATAGCGCTCGAATTTCCTGGTGATGCCCTTAACCGCCGTCACGACCCCGCCGATGATGAAGCCGAGACCGACGGCCATGGCAAGATAGGCGCCGAACGGCTGCGACATGATCCACTGGGCCAATCCCTTCTCACCCGAGCCTTCGCTTCCGCCGCCGCTGAAGAGTGCGTGCCCCAGCGCGTATCCGGCAAGCCCGAGATAGACGACGGCGCTGCCGAAGAAAACCGCGCGGATGGCGATGGCCTTAGTGTCGCGGCCATGGCCGTCGCTGTCGGCGAGCGACTGCGCCAGTCGCCAAGCGACGAAACCCAGAAGTCCGACGCCGATGAGCCCGACCCAGACGCGGCCGAAGGGCTGTTCGAGAAGCGTCGAAAGTGCCGATTTCGTTTCCGGCTTCCCCCCGGCAACGCCGGAGAAGAGAGCGAGGCCCGCCACGAGGAGGAACACGATACCGCGCGCCACATAGCCGCTCTTGGCAAGCAGGTCGAAACGAAATCCTTTGGGCATGATATTCTCCGCGCGTCTGTGTGGCTGTCAGCTCTAACGCGCCACCGCGCGGAAAGTTGTCCTCGAGGAAAGACCATGATCATTGAGGGAGTTGCCGATGCCGGTCCGTAGCGCCGGGCTTCTCATCTACCGCCTTTGCGAGAGGAAGCTGGAGGTCCTGCTCGTTCATCCCGGCGGTCCCTTCTGGGCAAAGAAGGACGAGGGCGCCTGGTCGATCCCGAAAGGATTGATCGAAGCCGGCGAAGACCAACTGTCGGCAGCGATCCGGGAGGCGCAGGAGGAACTTGGCGTCGAAATGAAGGGAAGCTTCGTCCCGCTCGGAGAATATCGCCAGCCTGGCGGAAAGGTGGTGGTCGTCTGGTCGGTGGAGGCGGACGTCACGCTTGATGTCGAGAAGTTACGGAGTTCGGAGTTTCAGATCGAATGGCCGCCGCGATCGGGTCGGATCCAAAGTTTTCCCGAGGTCGACCGCGCTGGGTGGTTTGCGATCGCAGAGGCTGAGATCAAGATTCTCAAGGGCCAGGCCGCAATGCTTGCCGATCTCCTAAAACAGCTCGGTCGAGACCAGTGAACGCGCTCAATCGCCTGAAGCACGCGAGGCCTTTAACCTCGATCGACTCCGGTGATCTCCGGAGTGAAAGCAATTACTTTTTCGCATATCCGGTTTTCGTCACCGCTGCTCGCGGCTAGCAGAAGCGCGGCGGCGGCTTCGCCCATCTGGCGCCGCGGCGAGATCGAGGTCGCAATCCTGACGGGGAGGGCACTGGCAACATCCAATCCGTTGAAGCCGGCGATCAGGATTTCGGCAGGGCTGGAAATGCCGAGTTCCAGGCATGCGAAGACGCCGCCCGTTGCCATGTCATCGTTGGAATAATAGATGCAATCGAGATCCCGGGTCGCGGCAAGCATGGACATCGACAGCCGCTTGCCGTGCGCCACTGAGGAATAGGCGGCGTTGAACCGCTCATCCATGAAGGAAAGGCCGCTCTCGCGCAGCACTTTCTCGAAGCCGGCCTTCCGCTTGCCTGCGCGCAGATCTCTGTCGATCGCGCTGCCGATATAACCGAACCGCCGGCGACCGGCCGCCAAAAGCGCTTTTGCCATCTCTTCCCCAGCCTTGCCGTGCGAGAGGCCAACGTTGAAATCGATCGGTGTGCCGTCGAGGTCCATCAGCTGGATGACGGGAATGGCTGCATTCTGCAGCATTTTGACCGTTTCCGCCGGCTGATCGAGGCCCGTCACGATAATGGCGGCAGGCCGCCAGGAGAGCATGTCGCGGATGATCTCCCGTTCCTTCGCCATGTCATAGTCGGAGATGCCGAACACCGCCTGCATGCCGGATCCCCGCAGCCCCGCGGAAATGCCCGCCAGCATTTCGGGAAAGACGATGTTGGACATGCTGGGAACGACGACGGCGACGAGATTGGTGCGCTGCGACGACAGTGAGAGCGCCAGCCGGTTGCCGACGTAATTTAGCCGCTCGGCCTGCTGAAGCACCTTTTCGCGGGTCTCCTTGGAGACGTCGGCGGCGCCGCGAAGAGCGCGCGACGCCGTCATCTTGCTGACGCCTGCCGCAGCGGCAACCTCTTCCAGTGTGGATTTTCGCATCGCACCGACCCCATCGTCGAACTGCCTCGCCAGCGGGCAACGTCAGACTCATAGGCTCTTTTCCAAAAAAGGAAAACACTCGCTACTTGACATGCACGGTAAAAATAGACGTTGTTACCGATACCGGTATCGATACCACCGATCAGAAACGGGAGAAGAAGCCATGCGGGAGGTTGGACCAGCTATGGTCATGGAGTCGGAATTGGCGGGCTGACGAGCAGGGCTTTGGAAGGTGACTTGACCCGCAGGTTGCAAACCTATCTGAATTCGATCGGGCATATGCCGATCGGGCCGGCTCCAGATCGCGTCGCGAGCCGAGCAGGGGTGACCCCAAGGACAATACGACGGGCAGCGCGATCTTGACCGATGACAGTGGCCGACGGGAGGAAGAGCCGAAATGCATGTGATGATTTTGGGCGCGGCCGGCATGGTCGGCCGCAAGCTGGTCGACAAGATCGCACGCGAGCCGCTGGTTTTTGACCGGCCCATCACCCGCCTGACGCTGGTGGACGCGTTTCAGCCGCCGGTGCCGGCATCGCTTCGGCCCGTCTCGACGGCACTGACGGTTGACCTTGCCTCTGCCGGTGCGGCCGACAGGCTGATCGAAAGCCGTCCGGATCTGATTTTTCACCTGGCCGCCATCGTGTCGGGTGAGGCCGAGGCAGATTTCGACAAGGGTTATGCCGTCAACCTTGACGGCACGCGCGCCCTGTTTGATGCGATCCGTCAGCTCGGCCTCAAGAGCGATTATGTACCGCGCGTCGTCTTTGCCTCCTCGATCGCCGTCTTCGGCACACCGTTCCCGGAGGTCATTCCGGACGAATTCTTCACGACGCCGCTGACGAGCTACGGCACCCAAAAGGCGATCGCCGAACTGCTGCTTGCCGATTATTCCCGCCGCGGCATCTTCGACGGCATCGGCATCCGGTTGCCGACCATCTGCGTGCGCCCCGGCGCACCCAACAAGGCGGCCTCCGGTTTCTTCTCCAACATTCTGCGCGAGCCGCTGGTCGGCAAGGAAGCCATATTGCCGGTCAGCGACAGCGTGCGGCACTGGTTTGCCAGTCCGCGCGCGGCCGTCGGCTTTTTCGTTCATGCCGCGACGATCGATACCGAAAAGATCGGCGCGCGGCGCAACCTCACAATGCCGGGCCTTTCCGCGCTGGTCTCCGAAGAGATCGACGCTCTGCGCCGGGTGGCCGGCGACAAGGCGGTCGCCCTCATCAAACGCGTGCCCGATCCCGTGATTGAACGCATCGTCGCCGGTTGGCCGACTCAGTTCGATGCGACCAGAGCCTCTTCGCTCGGCTTTACGGCGGAAACGAGCTTCGACGAAATTCTGCAGGTGCATATCGAGGATGAACTCGGCGGGAGGATTGCGTGAGCATATCGGCGGGAGGAGAAGCAAAGATCGCGCTTGTCACCGGCGGCGGCACCGGTGTCGGGCGTGCCATATCAAGGGGACTCGGCGCTGCCGGCTACAGGGTCGTGATTTCAGGGCGACGGGCCGATGTGCTTGAGAAGGCGGCGAGCGATCTTGGCAGCGAAACGGGGGCCGAGTTTTTCGCAGTTCCTGCCGATGTCGGCGATCCCGCTTCGGTGTGGGCTCTGTTCGACGCGATCTCGCAGAGATACGGACGGCTCGACCTCCTGGTCAACAATGCCGGGGTCACTGTGCCGGGAGTGCCGCTCGAGGAGGTTTCCTTCGAGCAGTGGAGCGCCATCGTCGCCGCCAATCTCACCGGTGCCTTCCTCTGCACCCAGCAGGCCTTCCGGCTGATGAAGAGCCAGACCCCGCGCGGCGGCCGCATCATCAACAACGGCTCGGTCTCGGCCACAACGCCCCGCCCGAATTCCGCGCCTTACACCGCGACGAAGCACGCCATTACGGGCCTGACCAAATCCACCGCGCTTGACGGGCGCGAATTCGACATCGCCTGCGGCCAGATCGATATCGGCAATGCCGCCAGCGACATGACGACGAGAATTGCGGCCGGCGTGCTGCAGGCCAACGGCAGCATTGCCGCGGAGGCGACGATCGACCCGGCCCATATTGCCGACGCGGTCGTCTACATGGCCGGCCTGCCGCTCAGCGCCAACGTGCTGACCATGACTGTCATGGCGACAAAAATGCCCTTTGTCGGGCGAGGGTGAGAAGGCCTGCAGCTGCGGCCGAAGCGACCTATATGCAGTTGTGCAGTGCTCATGATCTGGGAGGAGGGAGTATGGCAAACGTTCAATTCGCGGATGTCCGGAAATCATTCGGCGCGCATCCCGTCATCAAGGGGGTGGACATCGATATCGCCGACGGCGAATTCGTCATCCTCGTCGGCCCCTCCGGCTGCGGCAAGTCCACGCTTCTGCGGATGCTGGCAGGGCTCGAGAATATTTCCGGCGGCGAGATCAGGATCGGCGGGCGCGTCGTCAACACGCTGCCGCCGAAGGACCGCGACATTGCCATGGTGTTCCAGAATTATGCGCTCTACCCGCATATGACGGTGGAGCAGAACATGGGCTTCTCGCTCATGCTCAACAAATCGCCGAAGGCAGAAGCGGAAAAGCGGGTGAAATATGCCGCCGGGATCCTCGGCCTCGACAAGCTGCTCGACCGTTATCCGCGCCAGCTTTCCGGCGGCCAGCGCCAGCGCGTCGCCATGGGCCGGGCGATCGTGCGCAATCCGGAAGTCTTCCTGTTCGACGAGCCGCTGTCCAACCTCGATGCGAAACTGCGCGTCGCCATGCGCGCCGAGATCAAGGAACTGCACCAGCGCCTTAAAACGACGACCGTCTACGTCACGCATGATCAGATCGAGGCGATGACGATGGCCGACAAAATCGTCGTCATGCATGACGGCATCGTCGAGCAGATCGGCAGCCCGCTCGAGCTTTACGACCGTCCCGCCAATCTCTTCGTCGGCGGCTTCATCGGCTCGCCAGCAATGAACATGATCCACGGCAGGCTCGATCCGGAGAACCCCAGCCAGTTCGTCGCTGCCAACGGCACGCGGCTGCCGGTCTCCAATCCGCCGGCAAGCGCTATCGGCCGTGACCTCGTCTACGGGCTGCGCCCAGAATATATCTCGCTCGATGCGAACGGCCTGCCGGCCGAGATCGTGGTAATCGAGCCGACCGGCTACGAGACGCATCTGACCGTCCGCCTCGGCGGCAGCGATGTCAGCTGCGTCTTCCGCGAGCGCGTCGATGCCCGTCCGGGTGAAGCCATCCGCGTGGCGATCGACGCCAAACATGTGCATCTCTTCGACGCCGAAGGCGGCATGAGATTGACCGACTGACGCCATCCGGCGGGATAAGGGGAGAGGAGGAGTCTTCCGTTCCGCCGGAGCGCAAGCATTCGAGGGGTGAGCCCCACGGGAGCGCAAACCTCCCAGGGGAGCTTACGCCTCCGGGATGCCAGGCCGCCGTTCACCAAGCGGGAGGTGAATGCCGGAGAATTGCTCCCGCTGTTTCAATGAGGAGGAATCTCATGACGATCAAGAGACGTGAATTTCTTGCTGCATCGGCAGCCGTTGCCGGTGTCGCCGGCCTTGGCATCAAGCCGTCCTTTGCGCAGGCCGAACCGACCTACACGCCGGAAAGCGGCGCCAGCCTGCGGCTGCTGCGCTGGACGCCTTTCGTGAAGGGCGATGAGGATGCCTGGCTCGCCAATACCAAGAAGTTCACCGAGGCGACAGGCGTAGAAGTGCGCATCGACAAGGAGAGCTGGGAGGACATCCGTCCGAAGGCAGCGGTCGCGGCCAATGTCGGCTCCGGTCCGGATCTCATTATGTGCTGGTTCGACGACGCGCACCAATATCCCGACAAGCTGGTCGATCTCACCGAACTCGGCAACTATCTCGGCAACAAATACGAGGGCTGGTATGACGGCCTGAAGGGTTACGCCACCCGCGACGACAAGTTCATCGCCATGCCGCTGACAACAATCGGCAATGCCGTCGTCTATCGCGACAGCCATGTGAAGGCGGCCGGCTTCAACGAATTCCCGAACGATACCGCAGGCTTCCTCGAGCTTTGCAAGGCGATGAAGGCAAAGGGCACGCCCGCCGGCTTCCCGCACGGCAAGGCGGTCGGCGACGGCAACAACTACGCCCATTGGCTGCTCTGGAGCCATGGCGGCAAAATGGTCGACGAAAGCGGCACCGTGACGATCAACAGCCCGGAAACGCTCGCCTCTATCAACTACGCCAAGGAGCTCTACGCGACCTTCATTCCCGGCACGGAAAGCTGGCTGGATGTCAACAACAACCGTGCCTTCCTCGCCGGCCAGGTATCGCTGATCGCCAACGGCGTCTCGGTCTATTACACGGCCAAGAACGACCCGAAACTCGCCGAGATCGCCAAGGACATCCGCACGACGAACTTTCCGATCGGGCCGGTTGGCAAGAGCGTCGAGCTTTTCCAGACGAGCTCGCTGCTGCTCTTCAAGCACAGCAAATATCCGGAAGCGGCAAAGGCCTACATCAAGTTCATGATGGAAGCCGATCAGATGAATGCCTGGATTCAGGGCTCCAGCGCTTATTGCTGCCAGCCCCTCAAGGCCTTCGCCAATAATCCGGTCTGGACTGCCGATCCGGTTCACGCGCCCTATGCGCGCGCCTCGGAAAAGCTGCGCCCGAACGGTTATGCCGGGCCGCTCGGCTACGCCTCGGCGGCGACCATGGCCGACTACGTGCTGGTCGACATGTATGCCGCCGCCGTCACCGGCCAGAAGTCGCCCGAGGACGCGATGAAGGAAGCCGAACGCCGGGCAAACCGCTACTACCGCGTCTGATCCGGAGCCGGGACCTGCGGCATGCCTGATGTCCGGCATGCCGCGAGCCTCTGAAGCGCGTCACATCAGGTTTGATCCATGCGCCGCGCTTTAGTTCCTTGTTTTTATGCATGTCGTTGTCCCGGAACCGCTGCACACTTCCGGGCGACATGCATCAGGACTGAATGCAATCTGGAGACAAGCAATGTCGACCTTGGACTCAGGGGATAAGCGCGGCCCCTCGCTAATGCAGAACAACAACGTGCTCGGCTTCCTCTTTATGCTGCCGGCCGCCGTGTTCCTCGTCTGCTTTCTCACTTATCCCTTGGGGCTCGGCGTCTGGCTTGGTTTTACCGACACGCGGATCGGCCGGGACGGCATTTTCATCGGCCTGGAGAACTATGAATTCCTGGCCGATGACGCGGTTTTCTGGCTGTCAGTCTTCAACACCATCCTTTATACGGTCATCGCCTCGGCTCTGAAATTCGCTCTCGGCCTCTGGCTGGCGCTGCTCCTGAACCAGCACCTTCCGTTCAAATCCTTCTTCCGGGCGATCGTGCTCCTGCCCTGGGTAGTGCCGACGGTGCTTTCGGCGCTGGCCTTCTGGTGGATCTACGATTCCCAATTCTCGATCATATCGTGGTCGCTGATGAAGCTCGGGCTGATCAGCGCGCCGATCAACTTCCTCGGCGATCCCACGAATGCCCGCATCTCGGTCATCGTCGCCAATGTCTGGCGCGGCATTCCCTTCGTAGCTATTTCGCTGCTCGCGGGCCTGCAGACGATTCCGGCCTCGCTGCAGGAGGCGGCCTCGCTCGATGGCGCGACGAGCTGGCAGCGCTTCCGCTATGTGACGCTGCCGATGCTGACGCCGATCATCGCCGTCGTCATGACCTTTTCGGTGCTCTTCACCTTCACGGATTTCCAGCTGATCTACGTGCTGACCAAGGGCGGGCCTGTCAACGCCACACATCTGATGGCCACACTCTCTTTCCAGCGCGGCATTCCGGGTGGCCAGCTCGGCGAGGGTGCTGCCATCGCCGTCGCCATGATACCCTTCCTGCTCGGCGCCATCATGTTCAGTTTCTTCGGTCTGCAACGCCGCAAATGGCAGCAGGGCGGACAAGATTAAGGAGCGAACCATGTCGACCAATCTCAAAACGGCCGATGAGGTCCTGACCGACAATGCCGAGGGCATGAGCTACCTGAACCGCCTGCCGCGGCGCGTGGTGATGCTCTACCTGCCGATGGCCGTCTTCGTCTTCGTGCTGCTCTTTCCCTTCTACTGGATGGCGATCACCGCGGTGAAGCCGAACGAGCAGCTGACGGATTACAACAACTACAGCCCCTTCTGGGTGGTCGGCCCGACGCTTGACCACATCAAATACCTATTTCTCGAGACATCTTATCCCGGCTGGCTGTGGAATACGATGCTGGTGGCTGTGGGGTCGACGGCGCTGTCGCTCGTCGCCTCGGTGTTCGGCGCCTACGCGATCGAGCGCGTGCGCTTCACCGGCTCCAGGCAGATCGGCCTCGTCATCTTTCTCGCCTATCTGATTCCGCCGTCGATCCTCTTCATCCCGCTCGCCTTCATCGTCTTCAAGCTCGGGATCTACGACTCGCGTCTGGCGCTGATCTTCACCTATCCGACTTTCCTCATTCCCTTCTGCACCTGGCTACTGATGGGCTATTTCCGCTCGATCCCCTTCGAACTCGAGGAAAGCGCGCTGGTGGACGGCGCCAACCGCTGGCAGATCCTCGTCAAGATCATCCTGCCGCTTGCCGTGCCCGGCCTGATCTCGGCCGGCATCTTCGCCTTCACGCTCTCCTGGAACGAATTCATCTACGCACTGACATTCATCCAGTCCTCGGAGAACAAGACCATTCCGGTTGGCGTCCTGACCGAACTGGTGCGGGGCGACGTTTTCGAATGGGGATCGCTGATGGCGGGCGCCCTGTTCGGCTCACTGCCAGTCGTCATCCTCTATTCGTTCTTCGTCGACTACTACGTGTCCTCGATGACGGGTGCGGTGAAGGAGTAGCAACGATCGTTTCGGCGGCGGGTGGTGAGGATTTCATCCCCGCCGGCCGAAAAGATGCCGATCGGCTCGTCAACCGCTACCGGACGAACTGCCTCACGAAATCGGCGCCGAGGCCGACCTTCTGATAATGGGCGGCGCACATGTCGATCTTGGTGAAGACATCCTCGAAGCCGGTGTGATCGCCTTTTTCGTCGACATAATACATGCAGCCAGAAATGTTGAAGAAGGTGATCATCTCCTCGACGTCGTCGGGCACGGTCAGCGTATGGGTTTCGCCGGGCGGCTCGAAGACATAGGCTCCTTCGGTGGCCATCCAATCATGTTCGAGGTAGCGCCAGCGGCCCTTGATGACATAGCCGTGAACGGGTGCCGGATGGCGATGGCGGCTGAGGATACCGGCGCGGCGCACCCGCAGGAGATTGCACCATGCGCCCTGCAGCGTGTTCAGCATCAGCGGGCGGAACCAGACATCGGGGGCTTGGGGAACCCAGAGCCGTTCATCTTCGGGAACCGCCGCGACGACGATCTCGGGCGGCGACATAGGGTGGACAGATTGATAGGCCACGGAACCTCTCTCCTTTCAAGCTGCGGCATAACCGCCGTCGACCGGCAGGATAACGCCGGTCATGAAGCCGGCCGCTTCCGAGCACAGGAAGACGATCGGGCCGGCGACGTCTTCCGGCTTGCCCCAGCGGCGCATCGGCGTGCGCTGCAGGATAGGCTCTGCTCGGCTCGGGTCTTCGTAGAGGGGACGGGTCAGCTCGGTGGCGATCCAGCCGGGGGCCACCGCGTTGACCCTGATATTGTCCGCCGCCCAGGCAACGGCCAAAGATTTGGTGAGCTGCGCCACGCCGCCCTTGCTGGCGGTGTAGGCCGGCACGGCCGGTCCGCCGAAGAATGACAGCATGGAAGCGGTATTGACGATAGCGCCGCCTTTTCGAGCCAGCAGCGGCTTTGCTGCGACACAAACCCGCATCGTGCCCGAGAGATTGACGTCGATGACCTCCGAGAAGGTGGCGGAATCGAACTCCGCGCCGCCGCGCCGAATGAGCCCGGCGCAATTGACGACTGCATCGAGCCTGTCGAAAGAACCGACCAGCCTCTCCACGGAGGCCTGGTCGCGCACATCGAGCACGACGCCGGCAAGACACTCTCTCTTCGGCATGGCGTCGATTTCGGCGGCATCGATCCCCGTCGCCGTCACACGAAAACCTGCGTCACGAAGCGCCAGGGCGGCGGAAAGCCCGATACCGCGGCCGCCACCTGTCACCAGTGCATGTTTCATACGCCAACCTCTTTGCTCGGGAATGCCAGAACGTCGCCTCTCACGGTTATAGGCGCTGCGGCCTCGAACGAAGAAGCGCACCATCGACCCTGTCGCTGTGACCTGTGGTATCGACCGTCTGCACCTTCGCCTGGAATGCGGATGCGTTCGCTCGCGGACGCAACGAATGCGCCATGCAAGCCCATCTTCAGCACGAAGAGTGGTCTGCCAAGCTTCGGGTAAAAATTCACGTTAGCATTCGTGTCGTCAAGGGCCGGTCAGGCGGTCGCATTCTCCAGAGTAGCGAAGATGACATTACAAAGCGAGTGATCGAATGGGCGATCGCGCGAGTACGCTCGAGCGGAACGCATCTTGCCGTCGAAGGCTCTTTTCGAACCATACGCGCCCGCTTAACATCAGAAGACGCAGAAAGCCGACATCACGAGCGAGGCAGGATACGCTGACAATGTCCCCGATGCTCCGGTATTGCGTAAATTGGATAGCACCGCCACCAGACTGAGAGTTGCCTAGGTGCATGTAGGCCTTGTCACGCCAGCATACGTGCGAGCATATGTCTAATATGGTCCTGCGCCCCGTGGAAAACTGCGGCAATAATGAACCTGCGACTATGCTCTACGGGTAAGAACCAGACCGCCGCCTTGTCCCCCCGAAGAAACCGGATTCCCGGCCAAATGTCGGGGCGCAATGTCCCGATATAAGGCGTATCGACCAGACGGTCGATTCCGACACGCAATTTACGAATTCGTTCAGCGGTACGCGCCAAAGCCTGGTCAGGCGAGTCTTCGAGTTCGACATAGGAGTCGAGAAAATCAACTCAAAATCGCGTTCGACATCCTCGGGATATTCAACGGTCCACACGAACAGCCCGCCGCTTCCGGTCGATCATTGTCTCGATGCGGCTTTCCATATCCGTCGTGGAAGTCATCGGGCCGTTCAAACGCCGCTGGAGCAACTCGCGAAGGGCTGCCGTTTCGGCGGTCTCGCTTTCCGTCCTTTGGCGGAGAAGCTCCAGGCCCTGCTGAAGAACGGAACTCATGCTGGAATCCCGGTTAGCGAGATCGACGATTTGACACTCATCGGTTTTATCTCCATCGAGCCGAGTTTGCTACTCAGTTGCACATTTGTCGATCTACCGAAAGCCTTCATCTATCGTCATGGCAGGCCCGCTATTGGTAGTGTTTGCTGCCAACGCCGCACTTTTCCAGAGAAACGAGTTCATCTGCTTTACGGCCACTGGCAAATGGCCATTGTGGCCAAGAAGAGGGCTCCGCACCGACCGATACGATCAGCTCTTTACAACTAACATGTCAGTCTGCTACACCTGACTCATTAGCTGGGAGGAACAAGGTTGACATCAAGATTCGGGCTCTCCGTCGCTCTCGCCACGCCGTTCGACAGTGATGGCAATATTGCGATCGAGGCGATGATCGCGCAAGCGCGGCGGTGCCTTGCCGCCGGGTGCTCCAGCGTGACGCTGTTCGGGACGACAGGTGAGGGATCTTCCATCGGGAATGGCGAACGGGAACGCATAGTGGCCGCCTTTCTCGATGCCGGCATTGCGCCCGGCAACATCATCGTCGGCGTGCTCGTCGATGCCGCAGAGGATGCGGCGATGCAGGCCGGTCAGGCCCTGTCCAATGGCGCCCGCAACATCCTTCTTGCCCCGCCGTCCTATTTCAAGAACGTGAGTGACGACGGCGTCTTCCAGTGGTTTTCCGCCGTATTCTCCCTGCTGGGCGACACGGCGCGGGATATCATCGTCTATAATCTTCCTTCGGTCACCATGGTGCCGCTGAGCGTGTCGCTGATCGGCCGGCTGCGGACCGCCTTTCCCCATATCGTCACGGGCGTCAAGGATTCCTCCGGCGACTGGCCCTACACCGAAGCGCTTCTCAAAGCGCATCGTGATCTCATCATCCTGGTCGGCGACGAGCGGCACCTCGCAAGGGCCGTGCGGCTCGGCGGCCAGGGCGCCATATCGGGCATGGCGAATTTTGTGCCTGGCGAACTCAAGCCGATGGCCGAAGAGGGCAGGGACGATAACCGCGTCGCCGATTTCGTCGTCGAATTGCTGAAACATCCGGTCATTCCGGCCGTGAAGACGATGGTGGCGTGCACGACGTTGGAGGACATCTGGGTTGCGGTTCGTCCGCCGCTCCTCCCATTATCCGCCGAAGCGCAGGAACAGCTTGCGATTGCTTTTGACCGTCTTTTCCAATCGAAGGCGGCATAGTTAGCCATGTTTGGGGGGGAGGCGATGGACGAAATGGAGGAGCAGCCGACGCTACGGGAAAAGGCCTATGCAAGTTTCACGCGCCACCTGCTTGCCCGTGACGTGCGTCCCGGCCAATTCGTGTCGCAGCGCCGTCTGGTCGAGCTGACCGGGCTGACGCTTGGCGCCATCCGAGAGCTCATCCCGAGGCTTGAAGCGGAGGGGCTGATCAAGACCGTGCCGCAGCGGGGTTTGCAGATCGCTCACATCGATCTCAACCTTATCCGCGAGGCGTTCCAGCTGCGTGTATTCCTAGAGAAGGAAGCTGTGGCGCTCTTCACACAGACAGCGTCGGACGAAACGATCGCCGGGCTGTTGAAGCAGCATCGGGATATCGCCGACGCCATCCGAAACGGCAACGTGTCGCATGAGTTGGAACTGCACGCACAGGCCGTCGATTGGGGCATGCATGATGCCTTTATCGACGCGCTTGGCAACACCATCATTTCGAACGCCTACCGCGTGAACTCGATCAAGATGCGCCTGATCAGCCAGGACCGCTTTCGCATCGACGGCCATGTCGGACCCGTCATGGGCGAGCACCTGAAAGTGCTCGAGGCGATCGAACGACGATCGGCCGAAGACGCCGTCAACAGCCTTGTCGCACACATCAATCATGCAAGGGACCGTGCGCTCAGGATATAATCGAGAATAAACCGCCGGGGGTGAGGAGATCACCGGCAAAAGAGGAGGATAGACATGCCATCATTCTTCAACCCGACGCGGCGCGGATTTCTGGCGGGCACCGCCGCTCTTGGCGCCAGCAGCATGTTCGGCATGCGGCCGGCAGCCGCTGCGGTCGACTGGAAGCGCTTCGCCGGCACCACGCTCGAAGTCAACCTGGTCAAGAGCCCGCGCAGCGAAATCCTGACCAAGTACCTGTCCGAGTTCGAGGAGCTCACCGGCATCAAGGTCAATGCCGAAGCAACGCCCGAACAGCAGCAGCGACAGAAGACGACCATTGAGCTGAGCTCCGGCAAGCCGAGCTTCGACGTTGTGCACCTGAGCTATCACGTGCAGAAACGGCAATTCGAGAAAGGCGGCTGGCTTGCCGATATCAGCGGCTTTCTCAAGGACGCCTCGCTGACTGATCCCTCGCTGGTGGAAAGCGATTTCGCCGAAGCAGGCCTCGCCTTCGCCAAGGACGCCAACGGCGTTCTGCGGTCGCTGCCTTTCTCGGTCGATTACTGGATCATCTACTGGAACAAGGCGCTGTTCGAGAAGAAGGGGCTTGCCTACCCCACGAGCTTCGAAGAACTGGCAAGTGCCGCAGAGGCGCTCACCGATGCCTCCGCCAACACCTACGGCTTCGTCGCCCGCGGCCTCAAGAATGCCAATACGCCGGTCTGGACGACGTTGCTGCTCGGCTATGGTTCGAGCCCGCTCGGCCCGGACGGCAAGCTGCGCACGACATCGCAGGAAGCGATCGAGGCGGCCAAGCTTTACCAGAGACTGATGACCAAGACCGCGCCTCCCGGCGTTTCCGGCTTCAACTGGGCCGAGGCGCAGTCGGCCTTCTTGCAAGGCAAGATCGGCATGTGGCTTGATGGCGTCGGTTTCGCCCCACCGATCGAGAATCCGGAAAAGTCGCGCGTCGTTGGCCAGGTCGGTTACGGCGTCATGCCGAAAGGACCGAAGGCGCAGGCCGCGGGCACCTTCGGCGACGGCCTCGGTGTCGTCGCGGCAAGCCAGAAGAAGGAAGCAGCCTATCTGTTCTGCCAGTGGGCGATTTCGCACGACATGGGTGCACGCCTGCTGCAGGCCGGCGCCGGCGTTCCGTTCCGCCAGTCCGTCCTTGCGGATGCGAAGGTCCGCGAAGGCGTCAAGATGCCCGGCTCATGGCTGGATGCCGTTGCCGGCTCCGGCAAGATTTCCCAGCTCGCCCTGCCGGTCATCATTCCGGTCACCGAGTTCCGTGACATCTATGGCGTCGGCCTCACCAACATGATCGGCGGCGCCGATCCGGAAACCGAACTGAAGAAGGCGACGGCCCAGTTCGAACCGGTCCTGGCGAAAAGCGAGGGATAATGGCCTCGGCAGGCATCGAAACGGCCGCTATGGCCAAGGCGTCGAAAGGTGGGAGCAAACCGGACCGGTTTGCTCCCAACTACTGGCCCTTCGTCATCCCGGCGCTCATCGTCATCTCGGGCGTCATCGTCTTTCCGTGGGTGTTCACGGTGTGGATGAGCGTCAACAGCTGGACGCTCGGCCAGTCGCAGGTCTTTGCGGGGCTGGACAATTATATCAGACTCGCCACCGACATGCGGTTCTGGGAGTCGCTGTGGCATACGGTGCTCTATACGGCGCTCTCCGTGCTGCTTCCCCTTTTTCTGGGGACGCTCGCCGCACTGATCTTCGATGCCAGGTTCCCGCTGCGCGGCCTCATTCGAGGCATATTCGTGATGCCGATGATGGCGACCCCCGTCGCCATCGCGCTGGTCTGGACGATGATGTTCCACCCGCAGCTCGGCGTGCTCAATTATCTCCTCTCCTTCATCGGCATCGGCCCGCAGGAGTGGATCTACAATCAGGCGAGCGTCATTCCCTCGCTGGTCCTTGTCGAAAGCTGGCAGTGGACGCCGCTCGTCATGCTGATCGTGCTCGGCGGCCTGGCGGCGGTTCCGCGCGAACCTTATGAGAGCGCCGAGATCGACGGCGCCAATGTCTGGCAAAAATTCCGCTATCTGACTCTGCCGATGATCGCGCCCTTCCTGATGATTGCGGTGATCATCCGCAGCATCGATGCCGTGAAGAGCTTCGACATCATCTATGCCATGACCCAGGGCGGCCCCGGCACCGCCTCGGAAACGATCAACATCTATCTCTACAACACCGCCTTCGCCTATTACGACATCGGCTACGGCTCGGCCATGGCGGTCGTCTTCTTCATCCTCATCGTGCTGCTCTCCTTCGTCCTCATGATGATCCGGCAGCGCGTGAACTGGTCTGACGGGGAGGCACGCTGATGAAGCGCAAGACGCTCGATCGCATCGGACTGCTGTTCGTTGCGCTGGTGATGATCTCGCCGGTCGTCCTGTTTTTCCTCTGGATGATCTCGCTGTCGCTGAAATATGAAATCGACAACGGCGCCTATCCGCCGATCTTCATCCCGGAGCGTTTCGCCTGGTCGAACTATGTGAAGGTCTTCGAGGAGAATAATTTCTTCCTCTATCTCTGGAATTCGCTGCTGGTGACCGGCAGCGCCACGCTGCTGGCGCTCTTGATCGGCGTGCCGGCCGGCTATGGCATCGCGCGTCTGAAGGCGGAGAAATCGGCGATGGTCATCATGATCGCGCGCATGACGCCGGGCCTGTCCTTCCTCATTCCGCTCTTCCTCTTGTTCCAGTGGCTGAACCTGCTCGGCACGCTGATGCCCCAGATCATCATCCATCTCGTCGTCACCGTGCCGATCGTGGTATGGATCATGATCGGCTATTTCGAGACGACGCCGATGGAGCTGGAGGAGGCTGCAAGCATCGACGGCGCGACACCCTGGCAGGTTTTCCGTCTGGTCGCCCTGCCGATTGCGAGGCCCGGCATCGTCGTAGCCTTCATCCTGTCGGTGATCTTTTCCTGGAACAATTTCGTGTTCGGCATCGTGCTCGCCAGTCGCGAGACGCGCACGCTGCCGGTCGCCGTCTACAACATGCTGTCTTTCGAACAGGTCAGCTGGGGACCGCTCGCGGCCGCCGCATTGATCGTCACCTTGCCGGTCCTGATCTTGACGGTGTTTGCGCAACGGCAGATCGTGGCGGGCCTGACGGCGGGCGCCGTCAAGTGAGCAGGTGAGACAGAGATTTTGACGGCTTCTTCCGCCTTCGAGCCGCCTCCCGGTCCTGCGCGCCGCGTGCTCTGCGTCGGCGCGGCGGTGCTCGACACCTTGTTCCGCGTGCGCTCGCTGCCCACCGGCCAGGGCAAGATCCTGCCCTATGAAATGCTGCAGATCGCCGAAGGCATGGCGTCGAGCGCGGCATTCGCCGTCGCTCGGCTTGGCGGCCATGCCAGCCTCTGGGGCGCGGTCGGCGACGATGCCACGGGCGAACGCATTATTTCCGATCTCGCGGATAGCGGCATAGACACGAGCGGCATGACGGTTGTGCGGGGCGCCCGCTCGGCCGTCTCGACGATCCTCATCGATGATGAAGGCGAGCGCCTGATCGTGCCCTTCTACGATGCGCGGCTGCACGTTACGGTCAAACCGGTCACCGAGCAGGATGTCTCCTCCTTCGATGCGGTTCTCGTTGACGTGCGATGGCCAAAGCTTGCGCTGGCGACGCTATTGGCGGCGAGGGGGGCGGCCAAGCCGGCCATCCTCGACGGCGACGTTGCGGGCGAGGGCGTCATCGAAATGCTGGCGCCGGCGGCGAGCCACATCGTCTTCTCACAGCCGGCTGCCGAGCGGCTTGCCGGGACGGCGGATCTCGTCGAGACCGTCGGCCTGCTGAAGCGGAAATTCGAACATGCCTTCATCAGCGTCACGGCTGGCGAAAACGGCTCCCTGTGGTTCGACGATGCAAGCGGCGACATCCGTCACCTCGCCGCGCCGAAAGTAAGGGCCATCGACACGCTTGCGGCCGGCGACATCTTCCACGGCGCTTTCGCGCTGGCCATCGCAGAAGGCCTGCCGATCGAAGAGACCATGCGATTGTCGTCCATGGCGGCGGCTCTCAAATGCCAGGTGTTCGGCGGCCGCATCGGTGCACCCACGCGAGCCGAAGCGTGCGATGCTCTACGGGATTGGAACGTCCGCGTTTCCCAGAAGGCGAGCGATATCAAGTTCAGATGAGGCCGGACATCGTATCCTCGCCGACCGCGAGTTGCGCCTCCGCGGTACGAGGGCTGGGCCTTGCCAAATTTTGCTATGCCGTCGGTCTTGGTCGCCTAGAGCGGATCATTGCTTATCGGAATCGGTTCTGGATTCCCAAATCAGCAGATTTGTGATTCATGATGGATGCTGGAATGGAGGCCAGCATCCATGACGCGACCCTATTCGAATGATCTTCGCGAGCGAGTCGTTGCAGCGGTTGTGGACGGTCAGAGCTGCCGGGTGGTGGCGGAGCGGTTCGACATAGCTGTCTCATCCGTGGTGAAGTGGTCACAGCGTTATCGGGCCACCGGCAGTGTGTCACCGGGCAAGATGGGCGGCCATCGCCGACGTGTGCTGGAGCCGCACCGCGCCTTCATCGTCGAGCAGATCGAGCAGACATCGCATCTGACGCTACATCGGCTGAAGGATGAGTTGGCCGCCCGCGGCGTGAGCGTCTCCCACAATGCCATCTGGCAGTTCATGCGCCGCGAGGGCTTGAGCTTTAAAAAAAACGCTGTTCGCCCTTGAGCAGGGCCGCGCCGACATTGCCCGGCGCAGAGCCCGCTGGAAAGCCTGGCAAGACCGCTTCGATCCGAAGCGGCTCGTCTTTATCGACGAGACCTGGATCCGCACCAACATGGCGCCGTTACGCGGGTGGGGGCCGAGGGGCAAAAGATTGCGCGGCTTTGCCCCGCATGGCCGCTGGCGCACCCTGACCTTCCTCGGCGCCCTACGCTGCGACAAGCTCACTGCGCCCTGCGTCTTTGACGGTCCCATCAATGGCGAATGCTTTCACGCCTATGTCCGCCAGCAGTTGATCCCGACCCTCAAACCTGGCGACATCGTCATCCTCGATAATCTCGGCTCTCACAAAGCCAAAGCCATCCGCGACGCCATCAGGGCCGTCGGCGCCAGGCTCTGGTTCCTGCCAAAATATTCCCCCGACCTTAATCCGATCGAACAAGCCTTCGCCAAGATCAAGCACTGGATGCGCCAAGCCCAAAAGCGAACCATCGAGGAAACCTGGCGCCATCTGGGCTTACTCGCCGACACCATCAAGCCAGAGGAATGCGCCAACTACTTCTCAAATGCGGGCTATGCTTCCGTCAAAACATGAAAGGCTCTAGGCGCCGCCGATCGTATGCGGCGGAGCAAAAGGGGAGATGCGTGGCTTCCTTGAGCATCATGCGCGCGCCGGAACGCGTTATATGCGTCATCGCCACGGTCATGAACATCCCGCAGGTCGTCGCCCTCTTCAGGGATGGCAGTGGCAAGACGACGAGTGCCGCGCGTCTTGCCCAGCATCTTGCCGTGGCGCTCACCGGCTTCTTGCCGTCAATCTCGATGCGCAGCGTCCCTTTCTCCAACACGGCTTTCACCAGGAGGTCGAGGGCGACGTCAACACACCAATCCAATGCTGCGCAGCATCGAGATCTCCAATGCGGCAATGACAAACCACGCACTTTATGAGGCCGAGCGAAGCCAGTTTACCCGCGCGACTATGACGGCGAGGGAGGCGATGAAGGCGGTTAATACGGAAATCGTCGCCCTCATTCACAAAGCGTGGGGCCGGAAACGTGCAGGAAGTTTACTGCAGTAAACAATGAGAACGAGCCCATAGCGACCAGAAACAGCAAATCATCTATAATGGAATTGGCGCTTGGTGCGGCCACCCGCAGCATCGCTACCTTGGGTGCCAAAGCCGATGCCGACAAAGGCGATCGAAGGGCAGCTGGCGAGCCGGCGAAGATCCTTTCCTGCCAGAGGCCCGGTTCTGTAGGCCTGCCAGAGATTGGCGCCTGTGGACCATAGGGCGCGGTTGGGCGCGATCTGATGGCAGCGGCTACGTCGTGCGTTCCAAGCTCGAAGTGAGCCCCTTTGCCTAGGCCTACAAGGCTAGGATCTGATCGACGATCGGCCGGCGTTCACTGAAGAAAGCTTGCGGTTGGAGTTGACGCGAAAGGGTTTTTGACGATACGGCGCTGTGGCGTATGGGCGGAAATCCCGCTGAAGAGGCAATGGAAGAAGTACGGGGCATGGGCTTGAAACGCGCGGTGGATTTTTTCCTGGCTTTGGTGGCTTCGGTCATCCTGCTCGTTCCGATCCTTGTCGTCGCTCTCAGTGTCCGGCTAACGTCGCCAGGACCGATCCTCTACTGGTCAAAACGTATCGGGCGTTTCAATCAGATCTTCCTGATGCCGAAATTCCGCAGCATGCGCGTCGACACGCCGACAGTCGCGACACATCTGCTCGAAAATCCCGAGCGGTTTCTGACGCCAATCGGCTCGTTTCTGCGCAAATCCAGTCTCGACGAACTGCCCCAGCTCTGGTGCATTCTGGCGGGCAAGATGAGTTTCGTCGGGCCGCGCCCGGCGCTCTACAATCAATATGATCTGATCGCATTGCGGACGGCCCACGGCGTCGACAAGCTCCTGCCGGGATTGACCGGATGGGCGCAGATCAACGGGCGTGACGAATTGCCGATTCCGGAGAAGGTGAAATTCGATGTCGAATATCTTGAGCGACGCTCCGTCGGTTTCGACATGCGCATCCTGTTTCTGACGGCCGAGAAGGTCGTTCGCCGGAAGGGAATAAAGCACTAACTTACCTACTTCTGATAGATAAGCGGTGCGGAAGGCTTTGATTTCCGATTATTTCAGTTGCGCTCGTTGCAGAAAATGACAAGAAGGTGGTTGTCTGATTGATCCGCGAGACGCTGGGAAGCAATGCCTGAAAATACCCCCACTGAGACGCCACGCTCGAGATGGTTCTTGGTGCCGATGCAGGCGCTCGTCGCCCCTCTGCTGGCCATGCCGCGTGCTGCCAAACGCGCTCTCGCCTTGCTGGTGGATTCCGGTCTTTGTGTCCTGACGATCTGGCTGGCCTATTGCTTTCGTCTGAACGAATGGACGGTGCTAACTGGCGTGCAGTGGTTACCGGTCTTCGTTTCCTTGTGCATGGCGCTTCCCATCTTCATCGTCATGGGCATGTATCGGGCGATCTTCCGTTATGCCAACATGGCCGCTTTCATTGCCGTTCTAAAAGCAATTGCGATTTACGGCGTCGCCTTCATGACGATATTTACGGCGCTCAGCGTCCCGGGCGTTCCGAGAACCGTCGGCATTCTCCAGCCCTTCCTGCTGCTGATTGCGATCGGCCTGTCACGGTTGGGCATCCGCTATTGGCTCGGGGATACCTATCAGCGTATTCTTCACCAGAATACGCTCGATAAGGTGCTGATCTATGGGGCGGGAAATGCCGGGAGGCAACTCGCCGGCGCTCTGACGAACAGCGCCGAACTCAATGTCGTCGGCTACCTCGATGATGATCCGCGCCTTAAGGGCGGCATCATGGGCGGTTTGCCGATCTATGACCCGTCGGATCTTCCGGTGCTCGCCGAAGCACTTGGCGTGCACAACGTGCTTCTTGCTCTCCCATCCGCGTCGCGGCAGCGTCGCAATGAAATTCTCGAGCATATCCGCAAAGCCAGGGTGAACGTCCGGACATTGCCGGATCTCACCGCGCTGGCTCAGGGACGAGTCGCCGTCTCCGATATTCGTGAGCTGGAGATCGAAGACCTGCTGGGCAGGGAAGCAGTTGCGCCGCGGCAAGAGCTGCTCGACAAGGCAATGCGCAACAAGGTCGTCATGGTCACGGGCGCCGGCGGCTCTATCGGCGGCGAGTTATGTCGCCAGATTCTGCGCAACGCGCCTTCGAGCCTTATCCTCATAGATCAGAACGAGTTTGCGCTTTATAATATCCATGCCGAATTGCTGAAGCTGGCCGAAGTTTACGAGCATGAGAGCCTGCAGATCGTGCCGATCCTTTGTTCCGTCCGCGACCAGGATCGCATGGAACATATCATGCAGAGCTGGCGGCCTCAGACGCTTTATCACGCCGCCGCTTACAAGCATGTGCCTCTCGTCGAACACAATGCCGTCGAAGGCATCAAGAACAATGTCATGGGGACATTGATCACCGCACGTGCGGCAAATAGATGCGGCGTCTCGAATTTCGTGCTGATCAGCACCGACAAAGCCGTGCGTCCGACGAATGTGATGGGCGCAAGCAAGAGGCTGGCGGAGATGGTGCTGCAGGCGCTTGCGGCAGAGCTGACCGCCGACAGACTGCGGACAAACTTCTCGATGGTCCGCTTCGGGAACGTCCTTGGTTCGTCCGGATCCGTCGTGCCACTGTTCCGGCAGCAGATCAAGGAAGGCGGTCCCGTTACCCTGACGCATCCGAAAATTACCCGCTACTTCATGACCATTTCGGAAGCCTCGCAACTTGTCATCCAGGCGGGCGCCATGGCCGAGGGCGGCGATGTTTTCCTGCTCGATATGGGCGAGCCCGTCCGCATTGCGGATCTCGCCCGCAAGATGGTCGAACTGTCCGGATTGACCGTCCGAGACGTGGATAATCCCGAAGGGGACATCGAGCTTGCCGTTACGGGCTTGAGGCCCGGCGAGAAGCTTTATGAAGAATTGTTGATCGGGGATAACCCCGAGACAACCGAACATCCGCGGATCATGAAGGCGCGCGAGGACTTCCTGTTGTGGCCGGAACTTTCGAAGAAGCTCAATTCGCTCAATGCGGCATTGGATCGTAACGACATGATCGCGGCCCGCGCGACCCTGGCAGAACTTGTTTCCGGCTATTCCTCAACGGGTGAAGTTTCCGATCTTGCGTTCACCGGCGGCGAAACCAATCCGGCGCATGAAGATGTCAACGCGCTAGCCTCGGGCGCAGGAAATCAGCTTCGAACGACAGGTGCATAACGCGTGCTGCCCCGGTCCGCGCAAATAAGAGCGACCATATAGGCGAAGATCGGATCCAGCGCTTTTTGGTTGAACATGATACCGAAGCTGCCGGTTATAATGTAGCTGCTGGTCAGCAGGAGAGCGAGCGCTATGGCTAAATCCCGGCCAGGGCCAGGTTCCTTTTTCCACGCACCGATCACGGGTGTCAGGAGCAGCAATGAAAGCGCTGCGATGCCGACAAGGCCGGCGTCGATTCCCGCTGTGAGAAAGCCGTTATGGACATGTGAATAGGGCAGTTGCGGCCTTAGGCCCTCAGGGACTTCTGCCAGGACAGCAGCCATCCGGTTTTGCGGGCCATAGCCGGTGAACGGATCCTTGGTGATTGCCGACAGGGCGCCCTTGTAGAGAGCAACCCGCGCGCTCAGCGAGGTGATATCGCCATTGGTGCTTTCGAGCGATGACAGATTGTCCTGGAGCTCACGGACGCGATAGACAACCTGGTCGCTGCCCAAGGCGAGAAGTCCCAGCAACAATACCGAGCCGGTGATGGCGAGGCTGCGCAGACTGACATGAAATCGGTTCTTGGGAAAATACCAGAGGAAGATGACCAGCTGGACGGGGATGACCAGCCAGGCCGAGCGCGTTCCGGAAAGCAGCGCGCAGCCCAGACCCGCGGCATATCCCAATATCGCGATCTTTTGCTCCATGCTTTTGGGAGATTGAAGATTGAGTAGCGCGACGCCGCCGAAAAGCACGCCGATAACGCCCAGCAGCGCCGCGTTTGAGGTTCCCGCTTCCGCCCTGGGCATCAGGAATAGGACCTGAAGCAGGCTGAAGAGAAAAGTAACGATCATGCCGAGACCCGCGCCGAGGATAAAGAGCGGCACAAGGCGGCCATCGGGAGATTGACGCATGCGCGGCAAGATCAGCCAGATCGAAAAGAACGGCAGGAGCCGGAAAATCCAATCCAGTTCTTCCGAGAAAGGCGGATTGACGAATATGCTGACGATCATCACCACAGGGTAAATCGTCATGCAAATGGCAACCACTCGGTCGGACTTCGACAGGTTCAAAGGAAAGCGGGCTCTTGCCAGGCAATAGAGGCCGGATAGCATCGACCCGAGTAGGATGAAGGAGTTGAAGTTAGGTGAAAGTCCGGGCAGGATTGCAAAGAGAAAGACCGCAATGCCATTGGTTCGATCAAGCGCGCTTCCAGACCCGTTCCCGGGATGTAGCACCGCAATCACGAGTTGCCTGAAATAATTCACTTGGTAGCCCTGACGTGTCGCTTTCCAGCCTCGCTAAGGACCGTTGTCACCGCTGTCAAGCCGTGAAGGCAGGAGTAACCTGCGCTTTTTTCACTGTCGTATTCCGGCAACAGCAGATTCGGATGCTCGTTGCTCCTGCTCGACGACGGTCGCAACAGGCTGCAACAGCAAAGCTGTTCCGAACAGAAAACACGTTTGAGGTGCGAGCCTATTGAGAAGCTTTGTCATCTGGCGGCGCATTCCCGCTATCAGGGAACGCCTGCAGGTACAGGATCTGAATCTCTCGCCATTCCAACCGAACTGGCCGGCGGTTATAGGACAGCGACGCGCCAGTCGCGCAGCCACTTTTGGTACCTGGAGCTATCGCCAATATGGACGCGGCGCGCTTTCCAACGATGACCGGCCGAGGAAATAGCCGAATCCGAATGCGAGAATACCAATAGTGAGCAATGCGCTTGCGGTGTGCGGGTGGTTTCTAGCCCCGGCCGTGACTGCATAGACCTCACGTTTCACCCCGCTGGCCGCCGATTGGGCAACCTTGGCCAGTCCTTCCGGGGGCTCGACGGGTGTGCCGGTAAATCCGGCGTCCAAGTCCTTTTTATCGACCATATCGGGAGACCTTTCCTGCATTGAAGACAGCAATTTAATCCTGCTCGCGTGTGCCGGGTGAGGCTTCGCGTTGGTCCGCGTCTTCGAGATCCGTCTTGACCAGGAAGGCATCGCTATGTTCGCGTGCGGCCTCTCGCAGCGCTTCGAGCTTGGGAGGATTGTCGGCCCCGCCATATTGCGCATCGAGCTCATGCTCGGCGCGAATCCAGTGATCCCGATGCCTGCCCTCCGGCCTGCCTTCCTTCTCCCACAGCGCATGTGCTCTTTTCCGGATCTCCTCCTCGCGGAGCACCGCCGGGCCGGTATCGTGTGTGGCTTTCCGCGCCATCTTCCCTTTCCGCGCACCGGCGAGGGAAGATTTCTTCAGCCGCATGTCGTCGGTCGTGTCTTCATTTTTTGTGCGTCGTACCGGGTTCTTCATCGGCGCCTCCTTGATTGGTTCTCAACCAATTCGGCTGATCTAAGTTCCAACCAACAGTCTCGACCAGCATCGAAACGCATGGTCAAACGACCCCCAACCTCCAATGTAATCCATTCCTTCGCAGGCCTTGGCAGAGTGTCGCAGCTGATATACTAGTATGCCAGAACACGATCACTGGTCTCGACTATGCGGCAGTCCTCGGAAGCCCAAGCGCTTGCAGTTTCGATTTCCCAGGAAGTCGGCCCGAAGTTGCGCCGCGTCACCACGGCCGGTGCCATCTACGAACGTCTCTATGCCGACATCGTCTCGCTCAGGATGCCGCCTGGCCTGTTGCTGCAGGAAAAGCGGATCGCCGAGGATTTCGGGGTGAGCCGCACACCGGTGCGCGAGGCACTGCTCAGGCTCTCCGAAGGCGGGCTGGTCGACATCTATCCGCAGTCAGGCACGGTCGTGTCGCGTGTGCCTGTCGCGTCGATCCCCGAGGCAGTGGTCGTGCGCAAAGCGCTCGAAGGTACGACCGTCGAGACTGCGGCCGAAACCGCCAGCGCTGCCGATATTGCCCATCTGGATGCGATCATCTCCCGGCAGCGGTCGCATGCCGCGGCCGGCAACGCCTCGAACTTTCATGAGGAAGACGAGGCCTTTCATGAGGCGATCGCTGAGATAGCAGGTTATCCCGGCATCTGGGCGATTCTGAAGACGGTCAAGGTGCAGATCGACCGGGCGCGACGGCTGGCGCTGCCGGCGCTTGGGCGCATGGACAATGTGGTCCGCGAACATATCGTCATTCGTGACGCGCTCGCCGTCCATGATGCTGCGGCTGCGCGCGGCGCGATGATCCATCACTTGAGCGCAGTCATTCCCGATGTCGATGAGCTGCGCTCGCGTTACCCCGATTATTTCTGCTGACGGCAGGATCACCACGAAAACGAAGAGGCGAGGGAAGGAAGAAGGATGCGACAGGGTTGGAGATGGTTCGGACCGGAAGCGCCGGTGACGCTGGATGATGTCCGCCAGACGGGCGCGACCAATATCGTCTCGTCGCTCCATCAGGTGCCGATTGGCAGGGCCTGGACGGAGAAGGAAGTGCGCGAACGCCAGTCTCTGATCGAGACGACGCCGGCCGACCGCTCGCCACTCGTCTGGTCGGTCGTCGAAAGCATTCCGATCCCCGATGCAGTCAAGCGCAGAGGCGGGGAGGCGAAGGCTGAAATCGAGGCGTGGATCGCCAGCCTCGAAGCGGTCGCCGCCTGCGGCATTCCGATCGTCTGCTATAATTTTATGCCTGTCGTGGACTGGACTCGCACCGACCTCGATTTCGTGACGCCGACAGGGGCCACCGCCATGCGCTTCGATCATGAGCGTTTTGCAGCCTTCGACCTCTTTATTCTGGAACGGCCGGGTGCGGCCCAGCAATATTCCGATGAGGATCGCGAACGGGCGCGTGTCGTCTATGAGGCCATGTCGGAGGAGGAGGTCGCCGACCTCACCCGCATTATCGCGTCGGCCCTTCCCGGCTCGACGACCGAGCCCCTTACCATTCCGGCCTTCCGGGAAAAGCTTGTCGCCTATAGCGGCATCGACGCCGCAAAGCTGCGCCGGCACCTGATCGAATTTCTGGAGGTGGTGACGCCGGCGGCCGAAGCACGCGGCGTCAAGCTGACGCTGCATCCCGACGATCCGCCGCGCTCGCTCTTCGGCCTGCCGCGCATCGCCTCGACGGCCGATGATTATGCCGCTCTCTTCGATGCAGTGCCGTCGGCGGCGAACGGTATGTGTTATTGCACCGGCAGCCTCGGCGTGCGCGCCGACAACGACCTGCCGGCGATCGCCCGGCGGTTCGCTTCGCGCATCCACTTTGCGCATCTGCGTGCAACGACGCGTGAGGGCGACGGTCGGACGTTCCACGAAAGCGCGCATCTGGAAGGTGATGTCGACATGGTCGCGGTTCTCCGCGAACTGGTTGCAGAAGACCGCCGCCGCGCTCCCGAAGACACCATCGTCTTCCGCTCGGACCATGGCCACCGCATGCTTGACGATCTCGACAAAACGGTCACGCCCGGCTACCCCGCTATTGGCCGCATGCGCGGCCTTGCCGAGCTTCGCGGCATCCTGCATGCGCTGGACGCCCCGCCGACCTGAGGGGATTGGCGTCGCCTGGCACAGAAAATCATTGCGCTCTGGAGCCCAAGCGACACTTCAGAGCGCGCAACCCTTCAGGAACAGATCCGTGCACATCTTCGCCCTCGCGGCGATCTCCTCGATCCCCGGCGGCTGTTGCTGGCGCAGCATCGCGGCGCGCTGCGGCTCCATGATCATCATCCCACGGAGCATCCCGCAGGCGGCATGTGGATCGTCGAGTGCGATCAGTCCGCGATCGATCTGTCTGCGCAGCCAGTCTTCCATCAGCGCGTTGGTCCTGACGATCGCTTTCTCATAGAAGGTCGTGGCGATCTCTGGAAAGCGGTCGGACTCGCTGATGACGAGCCGGGTCACGGTGATCGTGTCCAGCGAGAGCGTCAGCATGCCATAGGCCGTCAGCATGCGCTCCAACCCTTGCCTGAGGTCCAATACCGCAAGCGTTCCGGGATCGAGCGACATGAGGAAGCGCCCCGTCCGCTCGATGATCATCTCGGAAAACAGATCCGCCTTGGTCGGAAACAGCCGGTAGAGCGTCTTGGTCGAGACACCAGCCCCTTGCGCGATCGCGGCGATGCTTGCCGCGGCATAACCATTCTCGTGGAACTGCCGGTTAGCCGCCTCGATGATCACGCTTCTCGTATCGTCGTCGCAGCGGACTTGCGGTCGTCCTCGCGGTCTCTTCTCGATTTCGTGATTTTGGACCATGACTATTTTCCAAATTCTTGTTGACACCGATTTTATAGAGCATATTTTGGAAAACAACAAGTTTCCAAAAGTGGAACTGACGTGAATTTAGAGGCCGCAGCCGGTAGCGACAGCGACCAGTAATAGGAGAAAGGCAATGTCCATTAGTACGCTGCAGGCCCTGACCAACAACGCGCCTGTCACCGAAACCACGGCGGAGGCCGCGCCGGCAACCCTTGATGCCGGCAACACGCCACGCATCGTCGAAGCTGCCCCCGTTTCGCAGCCTCCCGCCCGCAAGCGCCGTGGCCGCGGACTGTTGCTGGGCGCGACGGCCATCGCCCTGATCGCCGCCGCCAGCTATTACGGCCATAGTTACTGGACCGTCGGCCGCTTCGAGATCTCCACCGACGACGCCTATGTGAAGGCCGACAATACGACCGTCGCGCCAAAGATTTCGGGCTACATTGAGGAAGTGCTCGTCGGCGACAACCAGGTGGTCAGGGCGGGTCAGCCGCTCGCACGCATCGATGATCGCGATTTCCGTGCCGCTCTCGATCAGGCCAAGGCCGATGTCGCCGCTGCCGAAGCGACGCTCAATGCCAAGCAGGCCTCGCTCGATATTCAGCAGTCGACGATTGCCGCGGCCCGCGCCACGGTCGAGGTCGACAAGGCGAACGAAACCTTCGCGGAACAGAACAACAAGCGTTACGCCAATCTCGCCACCAGCGGTTATGCGCCGGTTCAGACGGCGCAGCAGGCCGCTTCCGCCATCGCCGCCGCCCAGGCGACCATTGTACGCGATAATGCTGCGCTGGATGCCGCCGTCAAGCAGGTCGACCTTCTCAATGCCGAACTCGGCCAGGCGAAGGCGACGCTCGCCCATGACCGGGCCGTCCAGCATCAGGCTGAACTGAACCTCTCCTATGCAACGATTACCGCCCCTGTCGACGGCACCGTCGGCAACAGGACGCTGCGGGTCGGCCAGTATGTGCAGGCGGGCACCCAGCTGATGTCGGTTGTACCCACGAGCGCGGTCTACGTGATCGCCAACTACAAGGAAACGCAGCTGACCGATGTTCGCGCCGGCCAGCCGGTGGATATCGAGGTCGATACTTTCCCAGGCCGCATCTATCGGGGCCATGTCGATAGCCTTGCTCCGGCAAGCGGCCAGGAATTCGCGCTTCTTCCTCCCGACAACGCGACCGGCAACTTCACCAAGGTCGTTCAGCGCATTCCGGTCAAGATCGTGCTGGACGGCGAAGCCGCCAATGGCGACCTGCGACCCGGCATGTCCGTTCAGCCGAGCATCGACACCAAGGCCGATGCCGACCGCAGTTAGGCGCGGGGATTGGGAGATCGTGTCATGTCCACCATCGCAGCAACAGCCGCCCCCATATCGCAGCCGGGCGCCGGCACCAAGGAATGGATCGCCGTTCTCGCCGGCATGATCGGCGCCTTCATGGCGATCCTCAACATCCAGATCACCAATGCCTCCCTCCTCGATATCGAGGGTGGCATCGGAACGGGCGTCGACAACGGCGCCTGGATATCGACCTCCTACCTGATCGGGGAGATCGTCGTCATTCCGCTGACGGCTTATTTCAGCAATGTCTTCTCGTTCCGCCGCTATATCCTCGTCAATTCCATTCTCTTTCCGCTATTTTCGATGGCTTGTGCCTTCGCGCATGATCTCGGCACGATGATCCTGCTGCGCGGCCTGCAGGGCTTTGCCGGTGGCGTACTGATCCCCATGGCCTTCACCATGGTGCTAACCAAACTGCCGAAGACCCAGCAGCCGCTGGGGCTCGCGATCTTCGCGCTGTCGGTCACTTTCGCCCCGGCCATCGGCCCGACGATCGGCGGCTACCTGACGGAGAATTATGGCTGGCAGACGATCTTCTTCATCAACACGATCCCGAGCCTCATTATGGCGGCCGCTCTCGCCCTGACGCTGGAAAAGCAGCCGATGCAGCTCCACCTTCTGAGGGAAGGCGACTGGGCCGGCATCTTTACCATGGCGGTCGGCCTCTCGGCGCTGCAGACCGTGCTGGAGGAAGGCAACAAGGAAGACTGGTTCTCCTCGCCCTTCATCGTCAAGCTCAGCCTTGTCGCCTTCGTCTTTCTCGCCGCCTTCATCTGGATCGAGCTGACGGTCAAGAAGCCGCTGGTCAAGCTGCGGCTGCTCACTCAGCGCAATTTCGGCATCGGCGTGCTGGTCAACGTCCTGGTCGGCGTCGCGCTCTTTGGCACAGTCTATATCCTGCCGCAATATCTCGGTCAGGTGCAGCGTTATAATGCCGAGCAGATCGGCAACGTGCTCGCCTGGACCGGCCTGCCGCAGCTGTTGCTTATTCCGCTGGTGCCTGTTCTCATGAAGCGTTTCGACGCCCGCTATATCGGCTTCCTCGGTATCTCGATCTTCGCGATCAGCTGCTTCATGAACATCATGCTTTCGGCCGACAATGCCGGCGACCAGTTCTGGATCCCGAATATTGTCCGTGCCGTTGGCCAGGCCCTGGTGCTGACCCCGATCACAGCAATTACGACGGCCGGCATTGCTCCATCAGATGCCGCCGCCGCCTCTGGCCTGACCAACATGCTGCGCAATCTTGGCGGCGCGGTCGGCACCGCCTCTCTCGGCACCATCCTGACGAAGCGCGAACAGTTCCATTCCAATATCATCGGTCAGTCGATTACGCTGAGCCGTGACGAAGTTCGCGATCGCCTGGGCAAGCTTTCCGGCTACTTCATCCAGCATGGCGTCACCGATCCGGCTGTCGCATCGCAAAAGGCGGTCGTTGCGATTGGCCAGATCGTCAAGCGCCAGGCATTGATCTTGGGCTTCAGCGATACTTTCGCTGTCATCGGCGTGGTGCTTGCAGTGGCGGCATTTGCCCTGCTCCTCACCAAAAAGCCTCAGGCCGGCGGCGGTGCGGGCGCCCATTGAAACCCGGACACCGCAGGAAGATCCTCCGTGGGGAAAGCCCTCCTTTGCACGCCATGCGAAGGAGGGCGTTCACACGTGAACGCTACTGGTCGATCTCGACCGTGAAGGCGAAACGCGCAACAGCGCCCGGTGCAAGCAGCGTCGTCGAGGGCCGTTCCGAGAGTTCGCTCGAAGCTCCGGCCTGCGCAGCCGTCCCGTGCCACGGCTCGACGCAGAGGAAGGGCGCGCCCGGCTTGGTCCAGAGAGCGAGGTTGGGCAGGTTTTCGAAGCGGAACCGCAGGCTTGGCCCGCCTTCGGCCCCGTAGCGCAGCCCTTCGCCCGCACCCTTGGGGAAGATCATCGCATCCTGCTCGAACATCGCATGATCCAGCACCAGCCGGCCTTTGTCGAAGGGTGAGCGCAATGGCGTTGGATTGATAAGGCCGCCCGCCAGCCGCACGAGTTCAGGCTCGCCCTGATTGTCGAGCGTGATGATGTGGGCGCGTCCGGTAGCGCCGGGCAGCGGCCAGGCGAAGGCGGAGTGGAATCCAAGCCCGAAGGGCATCGTCTTCCGGTCGCGGTTGGTCACCTCGGCGCTGACGGTCAGCGCCCGGCCTTCTACCGCATGCTCCACGGCCAGCAGGAATTCGAACGGATAGACCGCCCGGGTACTCTGCGAGGCGGCAAGCTCGTACCGGCACATCGTTGCCGCGGATGCCGCGAGGGAAAACTCGCTGCGGCGGGCAAAACCATGCTGGGCCATCGGATAGATAGTGCCGTCGATTGCGATCTTGTCGTCCGGGGCCTTGCCAACGATCGGAAACAGGATCGGCGAACGCCCGGTCCAGAAGGCGGCGTCGCCCGTCCATAGCCAGGAGCGTCCGTCGCTTGATTTAAGTGCCTGCATCTCGGCGCCGAGGGAGGAGACATCGACGGTAAGGTCCTGATTGCCGATCCGGATTGGGGCTGGCATCGCAATTCCCTTTCGTAGGTTGGTACCAAGTCATCTCATTTCCGCACCGTGAGTTTCTACTCAATCGGTGAGGTTGGTAATCACACGCCAGCTGGTGCTCATTCGTTATTTCCGTATCGCGCCCAACCTTGCGATCACTTCGTTCGGAATTCCATAGCGCTGAATGGCGTCGCGGTTGTTTCTCATTCCGCAGATTTCACGCTGGATGAAGAATGCCCAGACCGCATCGGAGGCGTCATTGAGAAGCTTCTCGCGTTCCTGCGCGCTTTGGCGTTCGCCGGTCCAGGCTTTCAGGGCGGCGAGGGCCGCCTCCACCTTCAGCCCGTGACGCCCGAGTGAATCGGCGCGCTCCGACATCAGCTCGTATTCGAGGACGTTGAGGCCGTTCCTATCCTCCTGGGATTGTCTGAAAGATTGCGGCGGCCGAACGCTCATGGGCACGGATTCCTTATCAGCGCAGGCGACAACCTTATCCAATCCGGCCTTTGAGATCGAGAGGGCAGGGGAACGGACCTTTCCCGCCATTTCCGCGCGTGGTAAGGGCGCCGTAACTTTCTTTCAGGCCCATAGCAGACCATGATTCGTATCGAGAATATCAGCAAGCAGCTCAGCCACCGGATCCTCTTTATCGAGGCGTCGGCCGCTCTCAACAAAGGCGAGAAGATCGGCCTCGTCGGCCCGAACGGCGCCGGCAAGACGACGATCTTCCGGATGATCAACGGCGAAGAGCAGCCCGACGAGGGCCAGGTCTCCTGCGAGAAGGGCGTCACGATCGGCTATTTCAACCAGGACGTCGGGGAAATGGCGGGCCACAGTGCCGTCGCCGAGGTGATGAACGGCGCCGGGCCGGTCAGCGTCGTTGCCGCCGAACTGCGGGAGTTGGAGGCGGCCATGGTCGACCCCGAGAGAGCCGGCGACATGGAGGAGATCATCGAGCGCTACGGCGAGGTGCAGGCGCGTTACGAGGAGTTGGACGGTTATGCGCTCGACGGCCGAGCCCGCGAAGTGCTTGCGGGCCTGAGCTTCAGCCAGGAGATGATGGACGGCGATGTCGGTGCGCTGTCGGGCGGCTGGAAGATGCGTGTGGCGCTTGCCCGCATCCTGCTGATGCGCCCTGATGTCATGCTGCTCGACGAACCGAGCAACCATCTCGATCTCGAAAGCCTGATATGGCTCGAAGAGTTCCTGAAGGGCTATGAGGGTGCGCTGCTGATGACTTCGCACGACCGCGAGTTCATGAACCGCATCGTCAACAAGATCCTCGAGATCGATGCCGGCTCGCTGACCTCTTATTCCGGCGACTATGAATTTTACGAGCAGCAGCGGGCGCAGAACGAAAAGCAGCAGCAGGCCCAGTTCGAGCGCCAGCAGGCGATGCTCGCCAAGGAGATCAAGTTCATCGAGCGGTTCAAGGCGCGCGCTTCGCATGCTTCGCAGGTGCAGAGTCGGGTGAAGAAGCTGGAGAAGATCGACCGGGTGGAGCCGCCCAAGCGCCGCCAGTCGGTCGCGTTCGAATTCCAGCCAGCGCCGCGCTCCGGCGAGGACGTGATCAGCTTGAAGAACGTCCATAAGAAATATGGCAGCCGAAGCATCTATGAGGGGCTGGATTTCATGGTGCGGCGGCGGGAACGCTGGTGCATCATGGGCATCAACGGCGCCGGCAAATCGACATTGCTGAAGCTGGTGACGGGCACCGCAACGCCCGACGAAGGCAGCGTCGCTCTCGGCGCCAGCGTCAAGTTGGGTTATTTCGCCCAGCATGCGATGGATATTCTCGATGGCGAGCGCACGATCTTCCAATCGCTGGAAGATCGGTTTCCCCAGGCCGGGCAGGGGCCTTTGCGGGCGCTCGCCGGATGTTTCGGCTTTTCCGGCGACGATGTCGAGAAAAGGTGCCGGGTGCTGTCTGGCGGCGAGAAGGCCCGATTGGTCATGGCGATGATGCTGTTCGACCCGCCGAACCTGCTCGTGCTCGACGAACCGACCAACCATCTCGACCTCGACACCAAGGAAATGCTGATCAAGGCGCTGTCGCAATATGAGGGCACCATGCTGTTCGTATCCCACGACCGGCATTTCCTGGCAGCGCTCTCTAACCGGGTGCTGGAGCTGACGCCGGAGGGCATCCACCAATATGGCGGCGGCTATACGGAATATGTAGCGCGTACCGGCCACGAGGCGCCCGGACTTCGGAGCTGAACGGCTATTTTTCCGCCGGCTGTGAGGGCCGTTCATGTGAGCGAAGAATAGCGCCGGCCGATATTGCCGGCTCTCTGCCACGATGATGACCAATTTCCGTGGTGTTCGGGCCTTCTTAAAACAATCGGGGCGGGCACATCAGCATGGACTGGATCAATCGTCATATCGATCAGCCGTTATTGAACGGCGCGGCAGGCTTGCTGCGGCAGTGGCACATTCGTACGCGGCAGTCGCCGGAGCTGCTGGAGCCGACCTGGAATCTTGTCGTGCTATCCTTTCTCCTGATTGCCAGCGGACAGGTTATGACAGGCAAGCCTTTCGCGCTCAGCATCGCCGCGCTGATCATGCTGGCCCTGCCTTCAGCCAAAAAATTGCTTTCGGCGGTCAAGGCAGGCGGAAGCGCTTATGGCGCCCGGGAATACAAGTCCTCGAGGGCGCGGGCCGTCGCCAAACGGGAGGCGGAATGGTCGGTGCGGATCATCGTGCTGTTTTCATCCGCCTGCCTTCCCTTCATCGCCCGCATCGATGATCCGGTGGGCGCCTGTTTCATGCTGGGGGCAAGTGTCTGGTTCGTGCTGACCGGGCCGCTCAAGACGTATCTCGATGCGGCCGAACCTCCCGAACCGACTGAAGGCGACCGGATGTACAGCGGCGTCTTTCATTTCGGCTGAACGACGCCGATGCGACGTTCCATCTGCCAGCCATGAGGGTGAGGGAACCAAAACGGGCGGTCGCCGTTATCTCCGCAGCAACGTAAAAGGAGATTGCGATGCTTTACTACGCTCTGGTGTTTCTCGTTGTGGCCTTGATTGCCGGTGTCCTCGGATTTGGCGGCATCGCAGGGGCTTCAGCTTCCATTGCCCAGGTTCTGTTCTTCATTTTCCTGGTGTTGTTCGTCGTCTCGCTTGTCATGCGCTTCATGCGCAGAGTATAGTGAAGATTGATCAAGTATAAAGCCCGGTGATATTTATCACCGGGTTTTGCTTTTGTTGACGGCCCTCACCGGCCGGCGGAAACTCGCCTCGAGCGAATGTGCTTTTTGTGCAACCATCCCTAACAAGATCGTGAAAGGCCGCATGCAAGTCGCATATGCCTTCGAAATGTCCCAATGGGGCTGAACCGTGGGGCTGTCGCTTGCGCCCTCCCACGCGCTTTGACACGCGATGCGAAAACGGCGCCGTCCGGGATTGCTCTGCGGTCCCCTGCGATATCCGGTGCCGCCAGCCGGGTGTTCCCGTCACGATTTGAGAAGGAGAGACTTATGACAAAAACTCTTGCGACGGCGTTTGCCGCGGTATCGTTGACGTTTGTCGGCGCGGGGGCGGCCAATGCCGCCGACCCCGTCACCAGAACCTATGAAGAGCCGGACCTGCGCAATGGCGTGAAGATCGGTTATCTCACTTGCGATATCGGCGGCGGCACGGGATATGTGCTCGGTTCGTCCAAGGAAGCCGATTGTGTCTTTCAGTCAATTGTCGGCAATGAGCTTTTCGATCACTACACCGGCGAAATTCGAAAGCTTGGCGTCGATCTCGGCTTCACCACGCGCAGTCGTCTGATCTGGGCGGTGTTTGCGCCAACGGCTGGTTATCATCGCGGGTCGCTCGCCGGACTTTATGTCGGTGCCAGCGCAGAGGCGACGGTTGGTGCCGGCGTCGGCGCCAACCTCCTGGTCGGTGGCACCTCCGGTTCAATCCATCTGCAGACGGTTAGCCTGACCGGCCAGCTGGGCCTGAATGTTGCGGCCGGCAGCGCGTCGATGACACTGACCCCGGCGGATTGACGGGTTTTGTCGCCCCCTGCCGCGACGCAGCGGGGGCGTCACGCGATTATTGGATTGGGCTTGCTGGCGACGAAACGATGGATATCCGAGTTGCTACGCCCGACGAGGATGAGATCCTGGTCGGGCACTATCTGAAAATCTGGGACAGCTATGGCACGCCGCCCGAACATTACAGGCCGGATGCGGTGGCGCGGATATTGTCGTTCTTGAGAAGCGGTCGCGAGGAGCGGCGCCTTGCCTCGTTCCTGGCCATTGTGGACGATGAAATCGCTGGTTCCGTATCTTGCCAGCTGCACCAATCGCCGTTTCCGGAAGTCATTCGGCCGGAACAGCGGTTGCACGGTTACATCTGGTCCGTCTATGTCGCCGAAGCCTTCCGTCGGCGCGGCATCGCTTTGGCGCTGACGAATAAGGCCGTCGATTATCTGAAATCCATCGGCTGCACGACTGCCGTCATTCATGCCTCGGATGTGGGGGAGCCGGTCTATCGGAATGCTGGCTTCGAACTGGCGAAGGAAATGCGGCTGAAGTTTCCTATGGAGTGAGCCGCGTAGCCAGCGCCTGCAGACGGCTGATGTGCACGGCGCGTTTTCTATTCACGCCTTCGGCTTGCCAGGTGCGATAAAGGCGTTGATCGTCGCGTCGTCATGGCCGGCTTCGCGCAGGAAGCGGCTGGCGAATTCGATGGCGGGGCTTCTCAGTGCGTCATCCGGCCGGATCAGGTGAAAAGCGACGTGGGAATCGAGGGTGCGCTGTGACACAGCGACGACCCGCCCTTCGGCAAGCGCAGCATCCGACAGCGGCGGCCGTGCGAGCGCAATGCCGAGCCCTTGGGCGCAGGCATCAATCACCAGATTGTAATCTTCGAAGCGCCGGTCCTGACCGCGCGGCGTATAGTCGACGCCTTCACGCGCGAGCCAGCGGCGCCAGCCTTCGATATTGGAGTCGTGAAGGATCGGCAGATCGAGCAGCGAAAGAGCATCCGAGCGTTGCCCGAGTTGTGCTGCCATTGCCGGTGAGGCGATCGGAAAAGATTTCTCCTGCCAGAGCGGCAGGGCGCGCACACCGGCCCATGGTCCCTTGCCGCAGCGGATGGCAAGGTCCGTGCCTTCGCCGAAGTCCGCCAGGCGGTGTTCGAGCGTCAATTCGACGTGCAGCTCATTTCCTTCGAGCTTTGCCAGGCGCGGAAACAACCATAGAGAGGCGACGGACGGAGTAACTGAAAGGCGCACTACCGCCTTGTTCGGCCGTGGCAGCCAGCGCTCGCCGGTGTTACCGAGCAGGGAAAGGGCTTCCTCGGCACGGACGAAGAAGCGCATTCCCTCCGGGGTGAGGCGCACACCGCGAGCTTCACGCGCGAAGAGCCGCACACCCATCCAGCGCTCGAGCCGCGAGACCTGCCGCGATACGGCGCCATGGGTGATTCCGCTTTCTTCGGCCGCGGCCGAAAACGATCCGAGCCGAGCGGCGCGGGCAAAGGTCTCGAGCGTATCGAGCGGGGGGAGCACTGGCGAGCTGTGAACCATGCTCACATTTGATCATCGATTGCGGTGCTTTTCAAGCATGCATCGAAAGCCTTATTCATTGTCGCAAGCACATATGGAGGTGAACATGAGCATGGCGGCAAGCGCACCAGTTTCGGCAAAACAGCAAAGCGGCTTCGATCTGATCGCCTTTGCTGCGATTGTCGTCACCATTCTCTTCTGGGCCTCTTCCTTCGTGGTGATCCGTATCTGTCTCGGGCCGCTGACGCCGATCGAACTGGCAACGGCGCGTTATGTGGCGGCAGGCGTCCTCGCCCTTTTCTATCTCGCCACCTACCGGCCGATGCCGGAAAAGCGTGACTTCCTCCGCCTCTCGGTGGCTGCCGTCCTCTTCATCACTGCCTATGCGGTTCTCCTGAACACCGGCGAGCAGACTGTGGCGGCGGGGCCGGCGAGCTTCATCATCAATACCATGCCCGTCTTCACAGCCCTGATTGCCACATTCGTGCTCAGCGAGCGCTTCGGCCGCTGGGGGTGGGTTGGGACCGCGGTTTCCTTCGGCGGCGTGGCGCTGATTGCGCTTTCCTCCGACGGCGGCTTCAAGCTCGATCCGAACGCCGTGCTGATCCTCGGCGCAGCGCTCTGCTCGGCGATCGCCAGCGTGCTGCAGAAGCCGCTGCTCGCCCGCCTGCCGGCGCTTGCCGTCACCGCCTGGATCCTGTTGATCGGCTCCGTGCCGCTGTTTCCGGCCGTCCCGTCAACGATCCGCGCGCTGGCCGCGGCGCCGGCAGAGGTCAATTGGGGCGTTGCCTATCTCGTCATCTTCCCGACTGCGATCGGCTATCTCACTTGGGCCATCGCATTGAAGCGGCTGACGGCCGCTCGCGCCTCGAATTTTCTCTACGGCGTCCCGCCGGTCGCAACGCTGATCGGGTTCGTCTGGCTGGGCGAGACGCCGACGGCGCTGGGTGCTGCCGGCGGCGTGATGGCGATCCTTGGTGTACTCGTGGTCAATGTGATGCGGAAAAGATAGGTGCATCGGACCGCCGCCACATCAAGGTGACGAAGTCTCTCTGACAAATAGGCATTGCGCCGCCGTTCGCTTTATTTAAAAACGAAAGCAGAGCGAAAGGGGCACCGATGTTCTTGACCGACCGACAAACTGAAATCGTGGCGATTGCGAAATCGAGCGGCAGGGTTCTGGTCGAGGAGCTTGCCTCCCGCTTTTCGGTGACGCCGCAAACGATCCGCAAGGATCTGAACGATCTCTGCGATGCCCAGGTGCTGACACGCATCCATGGCGGCGCCACGTTTCCAAGCGGAACGGAGAACGTCAAATACGAGGCGCGGCGGCAGATTGCCGCTTCCGAGAAGCAGGCAATCGGTATGGCGGCAGTCGAGCTGATCCCGAGCGGAGCCTCGCTCTTCATCAACATCGGAACGACGACGGAAGCGGTGGGCGAGGCGCTCGCCAATCATCACGAGCTGATGGTGATCACCAATAACATCAACGTTGCCAACAGGTTGCGTCTCTTTCCGGCAATCGAGGTGGTGATCGCCGGCGGCGTCGTACGCGGCTCGGACGGCGGCATCGTCGGCGAAGCGGCGGTCGATTTCATCCGCCAGTTCAAGGTCGACTATGCCGTCATCGGCGCATCGGCGATCGACGTCGACGGGGCGCTTCTCGATTATGATTTTCGCGAGGTGAAGGTCGCGCAGGCGATCATCGCCAATGCCCGGCATGTCATCCTCGTTGCCGATTCGACGAAGTTCGAACGCACCGCGCCGGTCCGGATCGGCCAGCTTTCCCAGGTCCATACCTTCATCACCGACCACTGTCCGGTACCGTCTATCCGCAATCTCTGCCTCGAAAACAATGTGAAGCTGATCGAAACGAGCACCAGATCGCGTTAGTTATGCGAATGGAGCAAACATTCGTTTGACATTCGCATTCCTTTCGTTTTAACTGTTCTCACTTTCGCAATCGCGCAGAATTTGTGCGATGCGAAATTGGCAGCGGGCTCGGAGGGGGCAATTGGGCCGGGAGATACACGACATATTCGTCATCGGCGGCGGCATCAACGGCTGTGGCATTGCGCGCGACGCCGTCGGGCGCGGCTATTCCGTCGCGCTGGCGGAGATGAACGATTTCGCCTCCGGCACCTCGTCCGGCGCCACCAAGCTGATTCATGGCGGCCTGCGTTATCTCGAGCATTATGAATTCCGCCTGGTGCGTGAATCGCTGATGGAGCGCGAGATCCTCTGGGCGATGGCGCCGCACATCATCTGGCCGCTGCGCTTCGTACTGCCGTATCACAAGGGCGGCATTCGCCCGGCCTGGCTGATCCGGCTCGGCCTTTTCCTCTACGACCATCTCGGCGGCCGCAAGCTGCTGCCTGCGACTTCAGTGCTCGACATGCGCAAGGACCCGGCCGGCAAGCCGCTGAAGGCGCTGTTCACCAGGGCGTTCGAATATTCCGACGGCTGGGTCGATGATGCCCGCATGGTCGTGTTGAACGCCCGCGACGCTGCCGACAAAGGGGCGACGATCATGCCGCGCACCAAAGTAGTGTCGGCGCGACGCGAGAATGGACTCTGGCACATTGAAACGACCGATACGGTCACTGGCCGCAATGACAGCCATCAGGCCCGCATGCTGATCAATGCCGCCGGTCCCTGGGTCGATCATGTCATTCGTTCCGCCTTCGGCCAGAACGAGGCCCACCACGTTCGTCTCGTTCAGGGTAGCCATATCGTCGTCAGGAAGAAGTTCGACGACCCTCGTGCCTATTTCTTCCAGAATCCCGACAACCGCATCATCTTCGCCATCCCCTATGAGGGCGATTTCACCCTGATCGGCACCACCGACCGCGACTACACCGCCGATCCCAAAGATGTCCGGATCTCCGAGGAGGAGACGGTCTATCTCTGCAATGCCGCGTCGGAATATTTCAAGGAACCGGTCAGGCCGGAGGACATCGTCTGGACCTACTCGGCAGTCAGGCCGCTTTTTGACGACGGCGCCTCGAAGGCGCAGGAAGCGACGCGCGATTATGTGCTGAAGCTGGAGGGCGAAGCCGGGGCCGCGCCGCTGCTCAACGTCTTCGGCGGCAAGCTTACCACCTATCGCCGGCTTTCCGAACATGCGCTGGAGAAGATCGGCGCCGCGATCGGTGTCAAGGGTGCTCCTTGGACAGCCAAAAGCCATCTGCCCGGCGGCGACTTCCCGGTCCGTGGCTACGAAGCGGAGGTCGCCGGTCTGAAGCGGCGCTATCCGTTCCTTGCCGATGCACACGCCCGCCGGCTGGTGCGCCGCTACGGCACCCGGGCTGTGACATTGCTCGGCGCTGCCCGCGGCCATGACGACCTCGGACGGCTGTTCGGCGGCGATCTCTACGAGGCCGAGGTCAAATATCTCGTCGAGCATGAATGGGCCCGGCACGCCGAAGACGTGCTGTGGAGGAGAACAAAGGATGGTCTGCGCCTATCGAAGGAGCAGGCCCAGTCACTGGAGGAGTACATGGCTGCCATACCGGCGATGGCCGGATAGGCGGCATGTGGTCCCCGCTGCGTGGAGGCAGGGGAATCGGAATGCTGGAACTGCGAAACGCCGCCAAGATGGTGGGCGCGGACTATCATATCTATCCGACCGATCTGGTCCTTGAGCGGGGCACGTTGAATGTCCTGCTCGGGCCGACGCTGTCGGGCAAGACGTCGCTGATGCGGCTGATGGCCGGGCTTGATCGTCCGACCGCCGGCTCCGTCCATTTCGACGGCGCCGATGTCACCGGCATGCCGGTGCAGAAGCGCAATGTCGCCATGGTCTACCAGCAGTTCATCAATTATCCCGCACTGACGGTATACGAGAACATTGCTTCGCCGATGCGCATCTCGGGCAAGGATGCCGCTACCATCGACCGCGAAGTGCGCAAAGCGGCCGAACTTTTGAAGCTGACGCCCTATCTCGATCGCACGCCGCTCAACCTGTCCGGCGGTCAGCAGCAGCGCACCGCGCTGGCGCGTGCGCTCGTTAAGAATGCCAGCCTCGTTCTGATGGACGAGCCGCTTGCCAACCTCGATTACAAGCTGCGCGAGGAACTGCGTGAGGAACTGCCGAAGATCTTTGCCCAATCCGGCGCGATCTTCGTCTATGCGACGACCGAACCGTCAGAGGCGCTCCTGCTCGGCGGCAACACGGCTACACTGAACGAAGGCCGGGTAACCCAGTTCGGGCCGACGATCGACGTTTACCGCCGCCCCGCCGATCTCACCACAGCCGGCATTTTTGCCGATCCGCCGCTGAATATCCTCGACGTGACCAAATCGGACAACGTCTTTACGCGTCCGGGCGGAGCGGCACTTCCGGTTCCCCCGCATCTGGCTGCCGTGCCGGACGGGCCGGTGACCGTCGCATTTCACCCGCATCACCTCGGCTTCAAACCGCAGACCGGTGAGGCTGCCCGCCTGCAGGCGCGCACGCTGGTTTCGGAGATCACCGGCTCGGAGAGCTTTGTTCACCTGGACTATGACGGCGTGCGCTGGGTGATGCTCGCCCATGGGATTCACGACATCGACCCGGACATGGAGATAGAGGCCTTTCTCGACACGCGCCACCTCTTGGCCTTCGGCGCCGATGGCGGCGCCATTGCCACCATTGGCCGCGCTACCGCTGAAGCCGGAAAGGTATAGGAGAGCACAATGGCACGCATTACGCTCGACCATATCCGCCACGCCTACGGAGCTAATCCGCAGATGGAGAAGGATTATTCGCTGAAGGAAGTCGACCACGAGTGGAACGACGGCGGCGCCTATGCGCTGCTCGGCCCCTCCGGTTGCGGCAAGACCACGCTGCTGAACATCATCTCGGGTCTGCTGCAGCCCTCGCACGGTCGCATCCTCTTCGACGGCAAGGATGTGACGAACCTGTCGACGCAGAGCCGCAACATCGCCCAGGTCTTCCAGTTTCCGGTCATCTACGACACCATGACCGTTTACGATAATCTCGCCTTTCCGCTGCGCAACCGCGGCGTGGCGGAGGCCGATGTCGACCGCCGCGTCCGCGACATTCTCGAGATGATCGACCTTGCCGGCTGGGCCAAGCGCAAGGCGCAAGGGCTGACGGCCGACCAGAAGCAGAAGATCTCTCTCGGCCGCGGCCTGGTGCGCAACGACGTCAACGCCATCCTGTTCGACGAGCCGCTGACCGTCATCGACCCGCATATGAAATGGGTGCTGCGCTCGCAACTGAAGCGGCTTCACAAGCAGTTCGGCTTCACCATGGTCTACGTCACCCACGACCAGACCGAGGCGCTGACTTTCGCCGAGAAGGTCGTCGTCATGTATGACGGCCAGATCGTTCAGATCGGCACTCCGGCCGAGCTTTTCGAGCGGCCGAGCCACACCTTCGTCGGCTATTTCATCGGTTCGCCCGGTATGAACGTCATGCCCGCCAGGGTCGAAGGCAGCGCCGTCAAGGTCGGAGACGAGGTTTTGACGCTGGATTACGCGCCGAAGACCGCTGGCAGTTCCAAGACCGAGCTCGGCATCCGCCCCGAATTCATCCGCCTCGGGCGGGAAGGCATGCCGGTCAACATCACCAAGGTCGAGGATATCGGCCGGCAGAAGATCGTCCGCGCCCGCTTCGCCGGCCAGCCAATTGCGATCGTCGTGCATGAGGATGCCGATATCCCCGCAGATGCCCGCGTCACCTTCGATCCGTCCGCCATCAGCATTTACGCCGACAGCTGGCGCGTCGGCAGGGAGGCCTGAGCCATGCAGAAGACGTGGAACAACAAAGCTTGGTTTCTGGTCCTGCCGGTGCTGCTGCTCGTCGCCTTTTCGGCCGTCATCCCGCTGATGACTGTTGTCAACTATTCGGTTCAGGATACGTTCGGGAATAACGAGTTCTTCTGGGCAGGCACCGACTGGTTCGTTCAGACGCTGCATTCCGACCGCTTCTGGGAAGCGCTCGAGCGCAACCTGCTCTTCTCCTTCATCATCCTCGCGCTGGAGATTCCGCTCGGCATCTTCATTGCTCTCAACATGCCGAAGAAGGGCATCGGCGTTCCGGTCTGCCTCGTTCTGATGGCGCTGCCACTGCTCATCCCGTGGAATGTCGTCGGCACTATCTGGCAGGTCTTCGGGCGCGTCGATATCGGCCTGCTCGGCCATACGCTCGAGGGGCTCGGCCTCGATTACAACTACGTCCGCGATCCGGTCGACGCCTGGGTCACGGTCATCGTCATGGATGTCTGGCACTGGACGAGCCTCGTCGTGCTGCTCTGCTATGCCGGCCTCGTCTCGATCCCGGACGCCTATTATCAGGCCGCCAAGATCGACGGCGCCTCGCGCTGGTCCGTATTCCGTTACATCCAGCTTCCGAAGATGAAGCGGGTGCTGCTGATCGCCGTTCTCCTACGCTTCATGGACAGTTTCATGATCTATACCGAGCCCTTCGTCGTCACCGGCGGCGGTCCCGGCAACTCGACGACCTTCCTGTCGATCGATCTCGTGAAGATGGCCGTCGGGCAATTCGATCTCGGCCCCGCCGCGGCGATGTCGATCATCTACTTCCTGATCATCCTGTTGCTGTCATGGATCTTCTACACTGTCATGACCAGCAGCGACGCCAACGCCTGAGAAAGGAGAGATCCATGGGTTCGACAAGGAAATACAAGCCCGCCGGAAACCTCTCCTGGGTGGTTACGACGCTCTACATCCTCTTTCTGCTCCTGCCGATCTACTGGCTGATCAACATGAGCTTCAAGGAGAATGCCGAGATCACCGGCGCCTTCTCGCTGTGGCCGCAAAACCCGACGCTCCGGAACTACGCCGTCATCTTCACCGATCCGTCCTGGTATAACGGTTACATCAACTCGATCATTTACGTGGTGATGAACACTGTTATATCAGTGCTTGCGGCGCTGCCGGCGGCCTACGCTTTTTCGCGCTACCGCTTCCTCGGCGACAAGCACCTGTTCTTCTGGCTGCTCACTAACCGGATGGCGCCACCGGCGGTTTTTGCGCTGCCCTTCTTCCAACTCTATTCCGCGTTCGGCCTGATCGATACCCATATCGCCGTGGCGCTCGCCCACTGCCTGTTCAACGTGCCGCTGGCGGTCTGGATCCTCGAAGGCTTCATGTCTGGCGTGCCGAAGGAGATCGACGAAACCGCCTATATTGACGGCTACTCCTTCCCGCGCTTCTTCGTGAAGATCTTCATGCCGCTCATTGCAAGCGGGATCGGTGTCGCCGCTTTCTTCTGCTTCATGTTCTCGTGGGTCGAACTGCTGCTGGCCCGCACGCTGACGACGACCGCGGCAAAGCCGATCTCGGCGATCATGACGCGCACGGTTTCGGCGGCCGGCATGGACTGGGGCGTACTGGCGGCAGCCGGCGTGCTCACCATCATCCCCGGCGCGCTCGTCATCTATTTCGTTCGCAACTATATCGCCAAGGGCTTTGCCCTGGGCCGCGTCTGAGGAGGAGACGGTCATGAATTTTACCTGGATGGCCTGGACGCTGCCGACGGCGCTCTTCTTCCTGACGATCCTTACGCTGCTCATCGCCATGAGCGTCTGGGAATATTTTTCGCCGGGCGGCACGCCGCGCACGGGCGTGCTGCGTTTCGAGACGACGCGCGGCGACCGGCTCTTCATTTCGCTGCTTGGCGCAGCGTTCATTCATCTTGCATGGCTTGGGCTCGCTGGGCCCAACCTGTGGTGGGCTCTTGCCATTTCCGTAGTCTATGCCATCGGCGTGTTCCGCTACGTGTAACGGCAAGGAGAAGACAGATGGCCGGGGGTACTGGCCGCCTGAGACGTAACTGCAATCGCAAACCCTGGGAGGATATTATGCGACGGCACTTATTGACGACGACAGCAGGCTTGCTGCTGGCGATGACAGCATCGGCCTATGCCGGAATGGACGAGGCCAAGACGTTCCTCGACAAGGAAGTCGGCGACCTCTCGACGCTTTCCCGCGCCGACCAGGAAAAGGAAATGCAGTGGTTCGTCGATGCCGCGAAGCCCTTCGCCGGCATGGACATCAAAGTCGTTTCCGAAACGATCACCACGCATGATTATGAATCGAAGGTGCTGGCTCCGGCCTTTACCGCGATCACCGGCATCAAGGTCACCCACGATCTGATCGGCGAAGGCGATGTTGTCGAAAAGCTGCAGACGCAGATGCAGTCGGGCGAAAACATCTATGACGCCTATATCAACGACTCGGACCTGATCGGCACCCATTGGCGCTACCAGCAGGCCCGCTCGCTGACCGACTGGATGGCCAATGAAGGCAAGGATGTCACCAATCCCGGCCTCGACGTCGACGACTTCATCGGCAAGTCGTTCACGACAGCGCCTGATGGCAAGCTCTACCAGCTGCCGGACCAGCAGTTCGCGAACCTCTATTGGTTCCGTTACGACTGGTTCAACGACGAGAAGAACAAGGCGGACTTCAAGGCGAAGTACGGCTACGATCTCGGCGTGCCGGTCAACTGGTCGGCCTATGAGGATATCGCCGAGTTCTTCACCGGCCGCGAGATCGACGGCAAGAAGGTCTACGGCCACATGGACTACGGCAAGAAGGACCCATCGCTCGGCTGGCGCTTCACCGATGCCTGGCTGTCGATGGCCGGCAACGGCGACAAGGGCATTCCGAACGGCAAGCCGGTCGACGAATGGGGTATCAAGGTCGACGAGAACTCCCGTCCGGTCGGTTCGTGCGTCGCGCGAGGCGGCGATACCAATGGCCCTGCAGCGGTCTATTCGATCCAGAAGTATCTGGACTGGATGAAGGCCTATGCACCGGCCGCCGCTCAGGGCATGACCTTCTCCGAATCCGGACCGGTCCCCTCGCAGGGTGAAGTTGCCCAGCAGATGTTCACCTACACCGCCTTCACGGCCGACTTCGTCAAGGAAGGCCTGCCGGTCGTCAATGCGGACGGCACACCGAAATGGCGTTTTGCCCCGAGCCCGCATGGCGTCTATTGGAAGGACGGCATGAAGCTCGGCTATCAGGATGCCGGCTCCTGGACGCTGATGAAGTCCACGCCTGTCGATCGCGCCAAGGCCGCCTGGCTCTATGCGCAGTTCGTCACTTCCAAGACTGTCGACGTGAAGAAGAGCCATATGGGCCTCACCTTCATCCGCCAGTCGACGCTGGATCATAAGTCCTTCACCGATCGCGCGCCGAAGCTCGGCGGCCTGATCGAATTCTACCGTTCGCCGGCCCGCCTGCAGTGGTCGCCGACCGGTACGAATGTTCCTGACTATCCGAAGCTCGCGCAGCTGTGGTGGCAGGCAATCGGTGACGCCTCTTCCGGCGCCAAGACGGCGCAGGAAGCGATGGACTCGCTTTGCTCCGAGCAGGAAAAGGTGCTGCAGCGCCTGGAACGCGCCAAGGTCCAGGGCGATATCGGCCCGAAACTCGCTGAAGAGCATGATCTCGCATATTGGAACGCGGATGCGGTGAAGAAGGGCAACCTGGCACCGCAGCTGAAGATCGAGAACGAGAAGGAAAAGCCGCTTACCGTCAACTACGACGAACTCGTCAAGAGCTGGCAGAAGAAGTAAGGCGGACCCGGCCGGAGGCGACAAGGCCTCCGGCCATCACTTCCTGCCACCGACTTGAAGCCGGTGGCACCTCACAATCTTTCTCTCATCAAACCTGGCGTCCTGCCGCTGAGCGGCGGGCTGAGCGGTTTCGTGCGAGCTGGAGATGGATGTATGAGCGGCTATATTCTTTCGATCGACCAGGGCACGACCTCTTCACGCGCCATCATCTTCGATGGCGACATGAAAATGGTCGGCTCGGCGCAGGCGGAGATCACCCAATATTATCCGCAGCCCGGATGGGTGGAGCATGACGCCGCCGAAATCTGGCAGTCCGTCATCGACACGGTGCGCAAGGCGATCGCCGATGCTGGTATAGACGCCGCCGTGATCGCGGCAATCGGCATTACCAATCAGCGCGAGACGGCAGTCGTCTGGGATCGCAGGTCCGGTACGCCGCTTCACCGCGCGATCGTCTGGCAGGACAGGCGCACCGCCGAGATGTGCGAGAGCCTGAAGGCTGACGGATATGAGAAGCTGTTCAGCGCCAAGACCGGCCTGCTGCTCGACCCCTATTTCTCCGGAACGAAGCTGCGCTGGCTGCTCGACAATGTCGATGGCCTGCGGGAGAAGGCGGAGGCAGGCGAGGTCTGCTTCGGCACGATCGACAGCTGGCTGATCTACAAGCTGACCGGCGGCCGTGTGCATGCCACCGATGCGACCAATGCCTCGCGAACGCTGCTCTATAATATCGATGACGGCGCCTGGGACGAGGAGCTTCTCGGCATTCTCGGCATTCCCTCAGCTATGCTTCCCGAGGTCAGGGAATGCGCCGATGATTTCGGCCGGGTCGACGAAGCTCTGTTCGGGGTCGCGCTGCCGATCCTCGGCGTCGCCGGCGACCAGCAGGCGGCGGCCGTGGGCAATGCCTGCTTTCACCCCGGCATGATGAAATCGACCTATGGCACCGGCTGCTTCGCCCTCCTGAACACTGGCCGCGACCGTGTTTCCTCCTCCAACCGGATGCTGACGACCATTGCCTGCCGGCTCGACGGTGAGACGACCTATGCACTCGAAGGCTCGATTTTCATTGCGGGTGCGGCCGTGCAATGGCTGCGCGACGGCCTCGGCATCATCAGCCAGGCTTCCGAGGCTGGGGTTCTGGCCACCAAAGCAGATCCCGGACAGCAGGTCTATATCGTTCCGGCTTTCACCGGCCTCGGCGCGCCCTATTGGGATCCGGCTGCGCGCGGCGCGATCTTCGGCCTGACGCGCAACAGCGGCCCGGCGGAATTTGCCCGCGCGGTGCTTGAATCCGTCGCCTATCAGACGCTCGACCTGCTGGTGGCGATGAAGAAGGACTGGGGCGCCAACCAGTTGGAAACCGTGCTGCGCGTCGATGGCGGCATGGCGGCGTCCGACTGGACGATGCAGTGCCTGGCCGACATCACGGGAAATCCCGTCGACCGTTCGGCGATCCGCGAAACGACGGCTCTGGGCGCCGCCTGGCTCGCCGGCTCGAAAGCCGGCATCTGGCCGGACAGGCGGGAGTTCGCGCGGGCCTGGGCCTGCGACCGCCGCTTCAATCCCTCGATGGAGGAGGGCGAGCGGCAGGCCAAGATCATCGGTTGGAAGAACGCCGTGTCGCGGATGATTTCGGACACAGCGGCGGGATAGCGCCGGATCGGGTTTGGACTGTCTGACGCGGCATCAGAAGGCCTTCGGCACCTGGCAAGGCCGCCTGTCATCATCTGTCAGGCGGCCTTATCCTTGTTATTCGTCCGTCGTCTCCTGAATGTCGGCAAGATCAATGCCATGGGTGTCAAACCACCAATCCGCATTCATGACGGAATAGCGGTCACGAAGGCGCAGATATTTAGCGCGGAGCCGCTTCTGGCGTTCGACCTCGTCCTTGAAAAAGGGATGGTCGAGCATGCCGCCCATCTTATGGATACGGCGGAGCAATTTGCGCAGAACATACCCCTGCTCCTTGTTGCCCGGCCGATAACCGCTCTCCACGATCGTCATGACCGTCTCGCGCAATGTCTCAAGCGCATCGCTTTGCGGCGTGCCGTTGACGATCATGTCGAGACGTTCCGCGCCGAAGCCGACGTCTATGCAGCTTTCGAGGGGATTGACGATGTTTCCGATCTCGACGCCATCCTTGTAGAACTCGGTGCAGTATCCGGTAATGCTGCCATCGCTCCAGATGCATTCCGGATCTGGAACGATGGGCACCCGCCCGTTATAGAGCGGCGTCCATTCGGTCAGACGGTCTGGATGGATCGTCACGTGATCCGGCGCCAGACCCAGCGTTCCCAGAAACGCAAGCCAGAAGTCGATAGCATCGCCAACTGTCATTTCTCTGAAGGAGAAAAGGCCGAGCATGGTGAAGTGGAGAAGATGAGTCCCGTCGCCGATCTCATCGAGGTCGCCCATGCGCAGGCAAGCCTGGCTGTTTGCGACGGTTCCACGGTAGGAAGGATCGGAGAAGAGAGATTTGTACTGCTGCATTCCAGCGCTGCAGAAGAGCGTTGTATCGTCATGCGGCCGTACGGATTCAATGCGTGTGAAATCAATGCCCTTGGAAAGGCAGAAGTCTTGATAGTGCTGGATCAGGCGTCCCGCGATGACATAGGCAACCTCCTTTGCTGTTCGTGCCTTTCTGCAAGATAGCGGTATGACGCGCATGCAGCAACCTGCTGCCATCAAGACAGGCTCTTGAACATTGGCTCATTTGAGACTAAATATAACCTCAGGTGAATTGGAGCCATTGTCATGACCGGATTTGCAGTCGTTGCCGATGTTCTCGGCTTGCCAGCCAGGGAGCCGGCCTCGCGTTCGGCCTTCGGGCTGCTGTCCAGCATCGAGGAGGGATTGCCGGTCAAGGCGCTTGACCGGATGGCGCTGCTTCTCGCCCCGAGCGATGCGCAGTTCAAGTACCGATTGGTGCCGAAGGCCACCTATGAGCGGCGCAAGTCCAAGCATCGGCTTTCCTCCGACGAGGGCATAAAGCTCGCTCGCCTCGCACGCGTCTGGGGGCTGGCGCTCGATGTCTGGCAGAGCGAGATCGAGGCCCGAGATTTCCTGTTCCGCCCCCATGCAATGCTGGAGGATAGGCGGCCGATCGACGTCGTTATCCAGAGCGAAATCGGCGGCGAACTCGTTCTCGATATCCTCGGAAGCCTGAAATACGGCAGTGCTGCGTGAACGCGCAACGCCTGGATCGCACGCTGACATCTGTCCGCATCGGAGATCCTGACGGAACCTACCCGATCTTCGACGCCACCGGCTCGACAATCGCGCCGGGGCGGTGGAATACGGCAGGCAGCCCGATCATTTACACGAGCGAACACTATTCGACGGCGCTTCTCGAAAAGCTCGTGCATGGCAGCGGGCGGCTGCCGCCCAACCAGCATTATGTCACCATCACCATACCGCGCGGGGTTAGCTACGAGGTTTTCTCTGAGCCCGCTCTGCCGGGCTGGGACAGCATGCCGGCCAGCGTCAGCAAGGACTTCGGTGAAGGTTGGTGCCAGGAGAAGCGCAGCGCCATTCTGCTGGTGCCGAGCGTCGTCGCCCGCGTTGACCGTAACGTGCTGATCAATCCGGCGCATCCGGAATTCTCCTCGATCACGGCGAGTCTCCACGAGCCGGTGTTCTGGGATCGCCGTCTGTTCGGCGTGTGACGCGGCAGCAGGAAACGTTTCCCGCGAGCAATGCGCTGTTGCTCCTCCCTTATGTTGCGATCAGGTCTTCTGGCGCGGCGAGCGGGCCATCAGCCTGGCATAGGCAATCGCCGACAGCATGTTGACGTGATTGGCTTTGCCGGTGCCAGCGATGTCGAAGGCGGTGCCGTGATCGACCGAGACGCGGTCGATCGGCAGACCGAGCGAGACGTTGACGGCCGTCTCGAAGGCAATGAGCTTGATCGGGATATGGCCCTGATCGTGATACTGGGCAATGACCAGATCAAAGGCGCCGTTATAGGCGCGGGCAAACACCGTGTCGGCGGAGATCGGACCGACAACGTCGATGCCCTTTGCTTGCGCCTGCTCGACGGCCGGCGCCAGGAATTCCATGTCCTCGGTACCGAACAGGCCATTTTCCCCGCAATGCGGATTGAGGCCGGCGACGGCGATACGCGGCTTTGTGCCAAGGCGCAGGAAATGCCTGTGGCCGGCTTCGATGGTCGCCAGCACACGCTCTGTCTTGGCGCGTTCGATTGCGCCTTTCAACGAGACATGAGTGGAGACGTGGATGGTATTCAGCCGCTCGGAAGCGAGCAGCATGAAGGAGCTCTTCGAGCCTGTGAGATGCGCGAGAAGCCCGGTATGGCCGTCATGGTGATGGCCGGCAAGGTTCATCGCTTCCTTGTTGATCGGGGCGGTGACGATGACATCGGCTTGTCCGGACATGGCGAGATCGACGGCGCGGGTGATGTAGCGCACCGAGGCATCGCCGGCGACCGGGCTGACCTTGCCGATTTCGGGCAGGGCGGCGCCGAACGGCACTTCGTCGACCGCGATCCTGTCGCCGCCGGCGGCCTCGGCGGGTCCGAATTTCAGGCCCGAGCCGGTAACGCGGTCGGCCCGCTCCAGCGCCTCTACATTGCCGACGATGACGAAATCGCGGCGCTCTTCGCTTGGAAGCGCCGCCAAGGCCTTGACGATCACTTCGGGGCCGACGCCGGCGGGATCACCGAGTGTCACGGCGACTTTCGCATTCCTGTCCATCAATCGAGTTCCTTCTGAAACCGTTGCTTAGGTCCGAAGCATGATGTCGTCCGAAAACCGCCCAGACTTTTCGGGATCATGCTTTAAAAGGCGGCCGCGTAAATCGAGCGAATGTCGGCGCGGGTGAGATCGCGCGGATTGTTGTCGAGCAGCCGGCGAATGGCAAAGGCGTCCTCGGCCATCGCATCGAGATCGCTTTCCGGCACGCCTAGACCGGAGAGCTTCATTTCGATGCCGAGTTCGGCGCAGAAAGCGTAAGCCGCATCGAAGACGGAGGCGATATTTTCCGCGGTTTCATAGCCGAGCGCCGCCATCACCGCTTTCGTCTTCTCCGCGGCCGCGGGCGTGTTGAAGGCGAGAACATGCGGGAAGATCAGAGCATTCGCGGCACCATGCGCCACGTGCCAGCGCGTGCCGAGAGGGTAGGCGAGGGCATGGCCGCCGGCGGTGTTGACCGGGCCGAGACAGAAGCCGCCGTAAAGTGAGGCAAGTGCGAGACCGGCGCGCGCCTCCGCGTCGCTGCCGTCCTTGACGGCACGGGCGAGATATCTGCCGACGAGCCGCGTTCCCTCGATTGCATAGATATCGACCATCGGATGAGCTTTGCGGTTGGTGAAGGCCTCGACGCAATGTGCCATGGCGTCGACGCCGGTTGCGGCGGTGGTGCGCGCCGGCACGCTGAAGGTCAGCGCCGGATCGACGACGGCGATGTCGGCCAGCATATGCAAACTTTCAACGGCAAGCTTCGCCATTGTGTTGGGATCGGTGACGAGCGCGCGGATACCGGCCTCGCTGCCGGTGCCGGACGTTGTCGGCACCTGGGCGAGCCCCACTTTGCGTGGGCCGTTGACCTTGTTCGGACCGACAACCTCGTGCAGCGTCTGCGCCGAGCCGGCAAGAACGGCGGCGAGCTTCGCGAGATCCATGGCGCTGCCGCCGCCGAAGCCGACGATCAACTCGGCATCGACGGCGTTGGCCACTGCCAATACGTTGTCGAGATTGGCCGTGTCCGGCTCGGGCGTCACCTCGGAAAACACCGTGACCTCGCCCTTCAGTTCCAGCACGTCGATTCGCGAAGCATTGAACGCATCCGAGATTACTAGCGTGCGCCTGTAGCCTTTTTCGGCAGCCCATCTGCCGAGCTTCCCCGCCGTGCTTATACCGAACTCGATCAAATGCGGCCGAACTATCGTGATTGGCGAACCCAAGCTGGCCATGAACCAGTCCTCCCTGCGGATCTTGCGGCAACAGTGTCGCCCTCTTTAATGTAAAGTTGTAATGTCAATGTCAAGTCGGCATTCCCGAGAGCTGAGAATTTTGTCGCCTGATATCGGAACGTTGAAGCTCTCATGCGGGAAGAATACGCATAAATGTCGGATAAATCAGTGAGATATCGGATCTTCGTCGCTGAATTCCGATTGTCCGTACAGGCCGAGCCTGCCCGCCGTATGTTCGAGGAGCCAGCCGAACTTGTTATCAAGCTCACGTCGTTCGGCCAGCCGAGGCCGCTGAAGCTCGCGTCCTTCTCCCTTTTCAGACGCAGATTTACAATTGCCCAGCCGCCGCTTCGCTTACGGCGCGGATTGCGGGGCGAGGCGCACATATTTGATGGCGCGCCGATAGTATGTGTAGGCGATATGGAGTGTGCCGTCGCCGCCTTGGACGACAGAGGGATAGGAGAATTCGCGGTTCAGCGAATCCTTGGAATTGTTGCTGAGGCAGAAGCCGTCGCCGGTATCAAGATCCGTGCGATGCGGGAAGCTCTTGCCGCCATTCCTCGATATCGCAAGGCTCAGCGGCGCACGCGGGACACCCCAGACCGCCTTGCGGCCGATATCGGGAGCAGCAATAGTAGCGGTTTCTCCAGCCTCGTCGCCCTCGATTTCATCATAGAGAGACTGGCGCCGTGCATCCGACATGGCTGCATTCGAATGATTGTAAACCATTGCAATCGCTCCATCATGCAGGACCGTTGCCTGGATTGAGGAATTGTTGTTCGGCAGTGCCGTGGGCTCGGGAGCGCTCCATGTCCTGCCGCCGTCATTCGATCGGCTGGAAAGAACGGTCTCGGCGAAACGGTTGCGGTAGAAGGCGATCATCTCGTCACCGCCGAGCGGGAGGATATTCATGTGCACGGCTCCGACGCTGTCGGGAACGTCGTTCATTTGCCAGGTCGCGCCGCCATCGCGCGAAATCAGCACCGCTGCCGTATCGGCGTCGCCGCTCCAGCGCCTGCCGTCAAGGCCAACGCAGCGGAAGACCGGAAGCAGCCATTCGCCTCTGTCGTTCACGACGATCGGCTGGCGAACGAAGGTGCCGGGGCTGTCGCAGAGGATCCGGACCGAGCCAAACGTTCGGCCGCCATCATCGGACACCCGGCATTTGACAACGGAGCCGTCCTGATTGCCCGAGGTCTGCGAGGTATAAAGCAGCCATGTCTTTCCGTCAGGAGCGTTGAAAATCAATGGGTTCTGCTCGGACTTCTCCGGATCGTCGCTCATCTTCTCCGGCTCGGACCAGCGATCGGAGCCCGGCGCCAGCCGCGACATGTAAATCGAGATATCGCCCATGCCCTCCATCGTGCCGCCGAACCAGACGCAGGTCAGCGTACCGTCGGGCAGAAAAGCAAGGTTTGCCGCGTGGTTCTGAATGCAGGGCGAGGGCAGATAGGCATCCGCGCGAGCCTCGACAGTGGGGTGAGAGGTGATGGCCCCGGTCATCAGGGCGGGAACGGCTTCGGGGGACAGTCCGGTAGAGCGCATGGCGGGTCTCCTCAGGGCAGCTTGGCGTAGCTCTCGGTGAGTGCGGCATAGTCCGCTTCGCTGAGCGGCATCAGCGGTGCGCGGGTGCGCTTCCAGGCGGGATTGCCTGTCTTCAGCCCGATCATTGCCTTGATGGTCGGGATCTGGACATAGGAGTTGGACAGTGTGCGGTAGGTGTTGATGCGCGCCTGCGCCGCCTCGACTTCGCCAGCGCGCCTCTCGTCGTGGACACGGTCGTAGACGGTGCGCAGCGAATCCGCCACGAGATTGGAGGTCGCCGTGATGCAGCCCGCACCGCCGGCTTTCAAGAGCGGCAGCAGCAGTGGATCGGCGCCCGCCAGCACCGAGAAGCCGGGGTAGGCGGCGATAATGGCCTGCATGTTATTGAAATCGCCGGCCGATTCCTTGATACCAACGATGGTTTCCGGAAAGGCGGCAATCAGCCGCCCGATCAGCGGAATGGAGAGCGGCACACCCGAGACCTGCGGTATATGGTAGAGGATGACCTGCAGCCGCGTGTCGGCGACTTTCTCCAGCACCTGCGAATAGGCGGCGAAGAGGCCGTCGTCGGAAACGCCCTTGTAGTAGAAGGGCGGCAGCATCACGACCTTGGTGACGCCGAGCGACAGCGCGTGCCGGGTCAGTTCGACGGTTTCGGGAATGGCGACGACGCCCGTACCCGGCAGCAGCTTACCGGCAGGAATGCCGGCTTCCAGCGCCGCTTCCAGAATGGCGCGCCGCTCGCCTCCGGAAAAGGAATTGGCCTCACCCGTCGTGCCGAGCAGGGCTATGCCATGACAGCCCTCGGCCAGCAGCCGTCGGCAATGGTCGGTGAAAAGGCCGAGATCCGGCGCATTGTCTGGGGTCAGCGGCGTTGCGGCCGCGCTGAAAACGCCTGTAATCTTGTGATGGCTCATCCCGCCCTCCCTTCGGCGCGCCTTGCCGTCGAACCGTCCGGCAGCGCATGCAATTGTCATTTGCCTGTAGCGATGAGTGCAAAGAACTTTTCCATCGCGGTGCTTTTGTCAAGAAGACAAAATGGATGACTAAGGAGACTGAATCTCATCTAACTGTAATCACAGAGTTATTTTTATTAGATAATTTTCATCGGATTAAAATCGCGTTTTTTTGTTGACATATTTACAATAACGAGGGAACGATATGGCAGGGATTATGCTGCGCCTGGGAGGGTGCAGGGAGAGTGCTGCCGTATTAATCGTGGGAGGAATGCATGTCTTTTGATCAATCTGAGAAAACCAATCTATCACGTCGCGATGCATTGAAACTCGGCCTTGCCGCCGGCGTCGGCCTTACCGTCTTCGGGATGAATGCCCGCATCGTGCTGGCGGACGAAGGCCAGGTGCTGAAAGTCGCGCATCCGGCTTTCGACCAGGACTGGTCGCCGCTGCGCGGTGGCGGCAGGACCTTCCGCTGGAACTCGATCTGGTGGGCGTCGCCGATGTATTTCGACAGCCAGGGCAATCTCAAGCCCTATGTCTTCACCAGCTGGGAATCGCCCGACAACACCGTTTGGACCTTCAAGATTGATCCCAAGGCCGTGTTCTCCGACGGCAGCAAGATCACCTCGGCCGACGTCAAGGGATCGTGGGAAGTCGCCTCGATGCCGAACACCAAGAGCCAGCGCGCCGACCAGGTGCTGAGCAAGGTCAAGGGTTATGCCAAGATCGCCGCCGGCTCCGGCAAAGAGCTAACCGGTGTGGCGACACCCGACGAAGGAACGGTCGTCGTAACGCTTACCGCCGCCGATCCGATCTTCTTCATGCGGCTGGCAAACCACATCGCGCCGATCACCAAGGCGTCGCAGTCACGCGGCAGCGACGGCGAGGAGATCATTGATTGGTACAAGCCCGACAGTAAACCGGCCTTCTCCGGGCCTTTCAAGCTGACGAGCCTCGATATCGACGCAGGCAAGCTCACTTTCGAACCGAATGAGAATTTCTTCGGGCCGAAGCCGAAGCTCGCGCGCATCGAGATCACCTCGATCGAGGACAACGTCACCGCGACCTCGCTAATCAACTCCGGCGAATTCAACGCGCATACCGAGCTCGTCACCTCTACCATTATTCAGGATCTCGGCCCGGAATTCTCGGCCGGCCCGCTGATCCCGACCAGCCAGCATTTCTGGTTCAATATCTCCCGCGCTCCGATGGACGATCCAAAGGTCCGCCAGGCGCTGATCATGGCGGTCGATCGTGACGGCCTGTTCAAGGCTTCTTATCCCGATGGGCCGCACAAGAAGGCCGACCAGATCCTCAACTCGGTTCCTGGCGCTGAGAATTCTGGTTTTGAACCTTTTCCCTATGACCCGGAAGGTGCCAAAAAGCTGCTCGCGGAATCGAGCTACGGCGGTCCGGAGCGGCTGCCGAAGATCATGTTCGTCGGCATTTCGGCGCCGGCGATTGAAGCGGCAGCCCAGTTCATTGCCGAGCAGTGGCGCCAGAACCTCGGCATTACAGCGGTTGACATGAAGCCGCAGCAGGACGCCTATGCCGGCCCGGACCAGAATTCGGTCCAGATCTTCCGCGACGACGTCGGCACCCGCGTTCCCGATGCCGTCTCCTATCTCACGGGCTGCATAGCCTCGACCTCGTCGAATGCGCAGAACAAGCTCGGCGGATACAAGAACGACAAGGTCGACAGCGCCCTTGCCGAAGCGGCGACCAAGGCTGCGGACGATCCGCAGCGCATTGCTCTCGCCCAGCAAGCGCAGAAGGCCTTCCGCGACGATTGGGCCTTCATTCCGTGGTATTCTCAGGCGATGTCGCGCTGGGCCACCAAGGAGGTCAAAGGCCTCGACAAGAACCTGGACTGGCAGGTCGTCGAACCTTGGAACATCTCCATCGGTTGATCCCGGAAGGCCCTTTTCGAATTTGACAATGAGCGCGCGAGGGCCTTGCGGTCTTCGCGCAAGTTTCAAGAAGAGATGCGAACCGTCAGGCTGATGGGGGAAACGCATCGCATAACAGGTGGGAGGTGGCCTTGCTGCGCTACGTGCTAACCCGGTTTGCCATCTGGATTCCGTCCGTTCTCGTGGTCATGCTGGCCGTCTATGCGCTGGCTTTTTATGGCGCCGGCGACCCGATCAAGCTGATCTTCCTGCGCGCACCGGGCGACGTCGCCTACAATCCGCAGCGTATCGAAGCCATTCGCGAAAGTGCGGGTCTGAACAGGCCCTTCATCGAGCAGTTCGGCCTTTACATCTGGAACCTGTTGCACGGCCAGTTCGGCAACTCGCTGACATCGGGCCGCGCCGTCTGGGCGATGGTCTCGGCCGCTGCGCCCGTCTCCTTTCAGCTTGCCCTCTGTTCCATCATTCTGACCGCCGTCATCGCGATCCCGCTCGGGATGATCGCCGCGCTGAACCAGAATTCGCGCCTCGACTATGCCATTCTGGGCTCGGCGCTTTTCCTCTGGGCGATCCCGGCCTATGTCGCCGGACCACTGCTGATGGTCGGCCTCATCGTGCTGCTGCCGGGCGTGAAAGTGCCTTATGGCTGGGGTGGCATCCTCGATATCAGAATCCTGCTGCCGCTGATCGTCCTTTCCTTCCAGCCGATCGCGCTGATCGTGCGCCAGACCCGGGCCGCCGTCATCGAGGTGCTGTCGGAGGATTTCGTCCGGACCGCCCGGGCCAAGGGCGTGCCTGAGATCGTCGTGGCGCTGCGCCATATTCTGCGGCCGGTGCTGACGCCCGTCGTCACGCAGCTCGGCCTGATCATGATCACCATCGTCAACGGCGCGATCTTCGTCGAACTCGTTTTCGGCCTGCCGGGTCTCGGCCGCCTGACGGTGCAGGCGCTGATCAACTCCGATTATCCCGTCATCCTGGCGATCACGCTGATCGGATCCTTCCTCGTAATGGTGTCGAACCTGTTGGTGGATGTGCTCTATCCGCTGCTCGACCCGCGCGCCAATGATTCAAGAAGGAGCCGCTGACCATGTCTGCAATCCCTCTTTCCACCACAGAAACCGTGGATGAGCCGCCGGTCAGCCTGTGGCGCGACGCCTGGCATCGCCTGCGGCGTAACAAGCTTGCCGTTTTCGGTCTCATCGTCGTTCTAATTCTCGCTTTCACCGCGATCTTCGGGCCATATCTCACGCCCTATGATTATCTGAGCCAAGACCTCAATGCCCGCAACGCGCTGCCGTCGATGAGCCATCTCTTTGGAACCGACGATCTCGGCCGCGACGTCTTCAGCCGCGTCGTCTTCGGCACGCGGACCGCTTTCCTCGTGGCCGTCATCGTCACCTTCTTCGCAGTGCTGATCGGCTTGACGCTCGGTGCGGTCGCCGGCTTCTTCGGCAATCCCTTCGACCGCGCCATTATGTGGCTGACCGACGTGACGATGTCGGTTCCGAACCTGCTGCTCGTCGTCGTGATCAACGCGTCGCTGAAATCGCCGATCACCCGGTGGATGGAGGCGCGCTACCTCGAGACCCTCAACCCCTTCTACCGCCAGACCATCTGGGTGGATTTCATCCTCGTCTTCGGGTCGATGGCGCTGATCTCCTGGCCGCCTTATGCCCGACTCGTGCGCGCCCAGGTGCTGTCGATCCGCAGCCGGCCATATATCACTGCGGCCCAGGCGCTCGGCCTTTCAAACTGGATCATCATCAAGCGTTATGTCGTGCCGAATGCGCTCGGGCCTTTGATCGTCTCGGTCAGCGCCGGTCTCGGCACGGCGATGGTGCTGGAAAGCGCTTTCAGCTTCCTCGGTGTCGGCGTCAATCCGCCGACGCCGAGCTGGGGCAACATGATCTCGGACGGCCTTCGCGTCTGGCAGCATTATCCGCATCTTCTCGCCGCTCCGGCGGCCGTGCTCGGCCTTGCCTCGGTTGCCTTCAGCTTCCTTGGTGATGGTCTCAACGACGCGCTCAATCCGCGGGGCAGCAAATGATGGACACGAAAAGCACAGAACGCCTGCTCGACGTCAGGGGTCTGACCGTCGAGATCGATGGCCGCAGCGGCCCGGCCGTCGTCGTCGACGGCATCGATCTCCATGTCGATAAAGGCGAGACCCTCGGGGTCGTCGGCGAATCCGGCTGCGGCAAGAGCCTCACCATGCTGAGCCTGATGCGGCTCCTGCCGAACAAGATCAAGGTCGCTAAGGGCTCGGCCACCTTCGACGGCCGCGACCTGCAGACGATGTCAAACAGCGAGCTGCGCAAGGTGCGCGGCGGTGATATCGGCTTCGTCTTCCAGGACCCGATGACCTCGCTCAACCCCGTCATGCGCGTCGGCGATCAGATCTGCGAGCCGCTGATCTATCACCGCAAGATGAAGAAGGCGCAAGCCCGCGCCCGCGCCGTAGAGCTCCTACGACTCGTCGGCATTCCCGGCCCAGAAGAGCGCCTACAGGCGTTTCCGCACGAACTGTCAGGCGGCATGCGCCAGCGGGTGATGATCGCCATCGGCCTCGCCTGCAATCCAAAGCTTCTCATTGCCGATGAGCCGACAACGGCGCTCGACGTCACGATCCAGGCCCAGATCGTCGATCTTGTGAAGGATCTGCGCGCCAAGCTCGGCATGTCGGTCGTCTGGATCACCCATGATCTGGCGCTGATCGCCGGTCTCGTCGATCGCGTCGCCGTGCTCTATGCCGGCACGGTCGTGGAAGATGCGCCGGTCGACGAACTCTATGCCAGACCGAGCCATCCTTATACGCGCGGCCTGCTCTCCTCGATCCCGAAACTGTCCGATCCACCGGCAAGCCGGCTGAGCTCGATTGGCGGCACGCCGCCGGAGCCCGGCCGACGGCCGAAGGGCTGCCCCTTTGCGCCGCGCTGCCCACTCGTCGAGACGATCTGTCACGAGAAGGTGCCGCAGCTCGAACCGCTCGCCGGCAGCAGCAAACACCGCGCCGCCTGTTTTGTCGTCCAGAGAATGCAGGAGGCCGCGTAATGGTTGCTCAACCGCTGCTCAAGGTCGAAAACCTGGTCAAGCATTTCCACGTCAAGCTCGGCGCTTTCGGCGAACGCTCGGCGACCGTTTATGCGCTCGACAATGTCGATCTCGACATCATGGAAGGCGAGACGCTGAGCCTCGTCGGCGAATCCGGCTGCGGCAAATCGACGACCGGCTTCACCATCCTCAACCTCTACAAGGCCACCAGCGGCAAGGTTGTCTACAAGGGCCAGGACCTCGCGGCGCTCGACGAGACGCAGATGCGGCCCTTTCGCCGCGACCTGCAGATCGTTTTCCAGGATCCCTATTCGACGCTCAACCCGCGCATGACCGTGGGCGAGGCGATCGGCGAGCCGATCCTGTTTCACAAACTCTGCGGCAAATCCGAGCTCAAGGAGAGGGTGGCGGCTCTGCTCACCGATGTGGGCTTGCCCACACGCTTTGCCCAACGTTACCCACACGAGCTTTCCGGCGGCCAGCGCCAGCGCGTCGTGATTGCCCGCGCGCTTGCCTGCCAGCCGAAATTCATTGTCTGCGATGAGGCAATCTCGGCGCTCGACGTGTCGATCCAGGCGCAGATCATCAACCTGCTGCTCGATCTGCAGGAGAAATACGGGCTGACCTATCTTTTCATCGCCCATGATCTTGCCGTCGTGCGCCACATCAGTACCCGCGTCGGCGTCATGTATCTCGGGCGGCTGGCCGAACTGGCCACCCGCGAGGAACTCTTCGACAATCCGCTGCACCCCTATACCAAGGCGCTGCTGTCGGCCGTTCCGGAGACCGATCCGGAACTGGAGCGCACCCGTCAGCGCCAGATCCTGCAGGGCGACGTGCCGAGCCCGCTGAGCCCGCCGTCCGGCTGCCGTTTCCATACGCGCTGCCCGATCGCCATGGATGTCTGCAGCAAGGTCATCCCCGCCTGGAAGGAAGCCAGGCCCGGCCATCTCGTTGCGTGCCACGCCGTCAATACGGAGCAAATCGCATGACGCTAAAGGTTGCGATCATTGCCGACGATCTGACCGGCGCGCTCGATACCGGCACGCCCTTCGTCGAAGCCGGCCTTTCGGTAGCCGTCGCCATCGATATAGAGGCGGCGCGGGAGGCGGTCGCTACCGCCTGCGATGTCGTCGTCATCAACACCGCCTCCCGCGCACTGGATGAGCGCGAAGCCGCCGAAAGAGTACAGTCGGCGGCGACGGTCTTTCGTGGCGAGAAGCCTGCGGTCGTCATGAAGAAGATCGATTCCCGGCTGAAGGGCAATGTCGCGGCGGAAAGCATGGCGCTGGCGAAGGCATTCGAGCTGAAGACCATCCTCGTCGCGCCCGCCATTCCCGATCAGCAGCGGTTGACCTACCGGGGCTGTGTCGTCGGCCGCGGCATCAACCGGCCGCTGCCGATCGCCGAGCTGTTCAAAACTGGCGTGGACCGCGTCGTCGTTGCCGATGCCGGGGACGATGCCGACCTTGACCAGATCGCTGCGGGACATGACTGGCAGATGACCCTTGCCGTCGGCGCCCGGGGTCTCGGCGCCGCACTTGCCCGCCACCTCGGCGAGGCAGGTCAGTCGACTAGGAGGGAATTTGCGGCAAGCCCGCGGACCCTGTTTGCCTTCGGCTCGCGCGATCCGATCACTGCCGCTCAGATGAACCGGCTTGAAGGCACGGGTGCCTTGCGCATGGTGGTGGATGCGCCGATGGGCGAGATCGAATGTGGAGAAGGTCTGGCGCTGCCGATGCTGTTGCGGTGCACAGGCGATATGGCTGCCGATGCCGGGCTCGTCGCCCGCAGCTTTGCGGCAGGCGTCAAGGCTGTCATCGACGACACGAGGCCGGATATGCTGATGGTCGGCGGCGGCGATACGGCTCTTGCCGTTTTCCGCACATTAGGCGTGAGGGTTTTGGCGCCCAAGGGCGAGATCGAGGCTGGCATTCCCTGGTTCGATGTCACGGCCGCCGATGGCCGACATTTTCGGTGCGCCGTCAAGTCGGGGGGCTTCGGCAAGCCCGATAGTCTGCTAAAACTGGTTCTTCGGAATCAGGCGGCATAGAACAGGATGATTTAGGCCAACCAGCCTAAATCATCCTGTTCTAAATTCTGTAGTGAGAGCATGATGTCGTCCGAAAACCGCTCACACTTTTCGGCATCATGCTCTAGTAAGATACCGTCGGGGAGAATGACGTGGTTGAAGTGAACGGCGAATCTTTGAACGCGGAAGCCGGCCCGGCGGGCAAGCCCGAACGCGGCAAGGCCGTGAAGCTGGTCGACCGTGTCTTCGACCAGCTGCTCGAGCGGATCCGTGGCGGAAACTACCCACCGGATTCGCGCCTTCCTGGCGAACATGAGCTCGCCTCGATGCTGGGTGTTTCCCGGCCGATCGTCCGCGATGCGCTGGCGCGCCTGCGTGACCAGGGCATGGTCTATGCTCGGCAGGGGGCCGGCACTTTCGTCAGCGCGCATGGATCGCCGACGACGCAGCTTGCCTATTCGCCGGTCAAGACGATCGCCGACATTCAGCGCTGCTACGAATTCCGGCTAACCATCGAGCCAGCCGCCGCCTATTTCGCCGCCAAACGCCGCAATGAGCAGGCGATCCAGAAGATCGCCGGCGCCCTTGCGGATCTTCGCGAAGCGACCAGTCATCAGCTTCACCGCACCGACGCCGATTTCATCTTCCATCGCGCGGTGACCGAGGCTGCCAACAACCATTATTACACCGCCTCGATCGATGCGCTGAAAGCCCATATCGCCGTCGGCATGCACCTTCATGGTCTTTCCCTGCTCGGCCCCCGCCAGGGGCTGGAACAGGTCTATGAGGAGCACAACGCCATCTACAAGGCGATCGCCGATGGCCGGGCTGATGATGCACAACGGCTGATGAAGGCGCATCTCGAAGGTTCGCGGGACCGTCTGTTCGAGGGCAGGGTGCTCGACCTGTCCTTTTGAACCCCATCGCCGAGCCGCTGAACTTGGTCATGCCGCCCGGATCGTCGGGATGCCGGAGACGTCGACTTCCCGTTCGGCATGCCAGGCGTCATAAGCAGCCTGCATGCGCAGCCATATGGCGGGGCCATCGCCGAACAGCTTCCCAAGACGGGCAGCGACATTGGGCGATACGGGCTTCTTCTCGTTCAGGATATCATAGAGGTGCTGACGCGAGATCCCAAGCAGGTTAGCGATTTCCACCTTGGTCTTTCCCGTTGCCGGGATGATGTCATCGAGCAATGCCCCAGGGTGGGAAGGGCAGCGCGTCGTCGGTCTCGTCGTTTCATATACGGGCATCAGATGTCATTCCCCAGTCCGAGCCGCTTTAGTGATATTGCTCGAAGTCGACGCGAGCGGCATCATTGCCGTCGAATTCGAATGTGATGCACCAGGGGCCGTTGACGTGAACGGTGTACCGGGTGGGATTATGCCCTTTAAGGGGATGGAAGTCGAAGCCGGGGAGGTTCATCTCGTCCGGCTTTTCGGCTTGTTCCAAACGGTCGAGCCGGATCAGGATACGCTTTTGCAGCTTGGCATCGATCTTCACTGTTTTTCCGGTCGCAAACAGATCTGCCAGGGCCTTGTTTCTGAACGACTTGATCATGGTCGATCTGTAAGTCGACAGCTGACACATGTCAACAATTAATTGACAATCTCGGCGCTGGGAATTCAAGTGTTGATCATTTGAACATGCCTTAGGCCTGAAGCGGCAATGAGGTTATCGTCGCGAAAGAATGCCGGCAAAGAGCTGACGGAAGGTGCCGGCAATGACACCCCCCTGATGCGGATCCCCCGTCATCAAAGCTGAGGTGAGATTCCGCATCTGCTCGAAGGTGATGTGCGGCGGCAGCGGCGGCACTTCGGGGTCGGTCTTCACCTCCAGGATGACGGGGCAACCTGCGGTCAAGGCTGCTTCCCATGCGGCGCCGAGCTTATCCGGCTGGTCGACGAAAATGCCGCGCAATCCGATGAGGTCGGCGAACTTGTGATAGGCTATATCAGGAATGGACTGCGACGCGTCGAATTTCGGATCGCCCTCCATCACCCGCTGCTCCCATGTCACCTGGTTCAGATCCTGGTTGTTGAAGACGCAGATGACGAAAGTCGGATCGGCCCAGTCCTTCCAATATTTGGCAACGGTGATCATCTCGGCGAGATTGTTCATCTGCATAGCGCCGTCGCCGACCAGGCCGACGACGGGGCGATTGGAATGAGCGAATTTGGCGGCGATCGCGTAGGGGACGGCAGCTCCCATCGATGCCAGGCCGCCGGAAAGCGAGCCCTTCATGCCGCGGCGCATCTTCAGGTCCCGTGCATACCAGTTTGCGCAGGAGCCGGAATCACTGGTGACAACGGCGTTTGCCGGCAGCCGCGGCGAAAGTTCGGTGACGACGCGCTGCGGATTGACCGGATTGGCGTCGACGTGAGCGCGCTCGTCCAGCGTCTTCCACCAGAAGGCGACGTCTTTCTCGATCGTTTGCCGCCAGCTGGTATCAGGATTTTCCCGCAACAGAGGCAGCAGCGCGCTGAGCGTTTCGGCCGCATCGCCGGTCAGGTTGAGCTCCATCGGATAGCGCAGTGACAGCATGTCGGGATTGATGTCGATCTGCACGCCGCGCGCCCGGCCTTCCTCCGGCAGGAATTCGGAATAGGGAAAACCGGAGCCGATCATCAGCAGGGTGTCGCAGTCGCGCATCAGGTTCCATGAAGGTTCCGTCCCGAGAAGGCCGATCGAGCCCGTCACCCATGGCAGGTCATCCGGCAGAGCGGCCTTGCCGAGCAGGGCCTTGGCAGCGCCCGCCTGGAGGCGGTCGGCAACGGCAACGACCTCGTCCGTGGCTTTGAGCGCGCCGGCGCCGACGAGGATCGCCACTTTCTTTCCCGCGTTCAGAATATCGGCCGCGGCCTGAAGATCGTCTCCGTGCGGAAAGACTCGCGGCGGGCGGTAACCCGGACCCGAATGCACAGTTCCGTGCTTTCGCGCTGGCTCCTCATAGGGCATTTCCTGCAGGTCGTTCGGCAGAATGATCGCTGTAACCGCCCGGTTTGCGAGCGCGATGCGAACCGCGCGGTCGATCAGATGGCGCACCTGCGCCGGGGCGGAAGCCTGCTGCACGAAATCGCTCGCGACATCCTTGAAGAGGGCGGCAAGGTCGAGCTCCTGCTGGTAATGTCCGCCGAGCGCGCGGCGCGCCTGTTGGCCGACAATGGCGAGAACCGGCTGATGGTCCATGCGAGCGTCGTAAAGACCGGTGATCAGGTGGGTGGCGCCGGGTCCCGAGGTTGCGATGCAGACGCCGAGTTCGCCTGAGAACTTCGCATAGGCGGCTGCCATGAAAGCCGCCATTTCCTCGTGCCGTGCCTGGATGAACTCCATCTTGTCGGATGCGCGATGGAGCGCCCCGAAGACGCCGTTGATGCCGTCGCCGGGATAGCCGAACATACGTCGCACACCCCATTCGCCAAGCCGTGCCACAAGAAAATCGCCGACAGTTTTCGCCATGGATGCTGTTCTCCTGGGATCGTGTGGGATGTGCTGGAAGCGAATCTACTCCGGATCAAGCCGCAGTTTCAGGGCCGGGCCAATCGATTCGACCCGGTCTGTTTCAGCCGTGGGTTTAATCGCGGAGGCGGCCCCAAGACGGATCCCATTCGACGTCCTCGACAAGTTCGACGAAGACGGGCTGGCTGCTGTTGCCTCTATGGGACTCGGCCAGTTTGAATGCCGCCTCGGGCTCCATTTCCTCGCCGGGATAAACCGTGTCATCCAGGTCGCCTTCCGCGACCTTGCGGACATATCCCCTGATCTGGTCGCTCGATCGATAGAGTTTGATGATCAGCGACCCTGGCGGCGCAGCGCCGTGAGAATATCGGATGTATTCCCGATCATCTGGGGCCGGGTCAACTGTGTCGTCGCCCGCTCGATACCAATGTGCGAGGTCCTGACCTTCGGGCCGTCCCTCGCGTTCCCAAATCCGGTAGGCGCGGATCCTTCTTGTCTCCTCATCGATCATCCTTGCCTCCCAGCGGGCCTCATGATCGCTTTGACCATGCGGTCTTGCCGCTTACTTGTTGAGTTCCTCGGCCATCTGCAGATGATGTTCCAGAGCAGGGCGCGTGCTTGCAGCCCATGCCTTCAGTTCTGGATTGTCCCCTTCGTCGCCATAGCGCTTGAAGAGATCGACCGCGTCCTCGTGGGCAGATTCCTGGTCGGAGTGATATTGCTTGTTGAAATCGGCTCCTTGCAGGCTGTTCAGCTTGTCGAGCATGCTTTGCTGGTCCGACGTCATGGCGCTCGGAAGCGCTGCCTTGACCTTGCCGCCGGAAACCAACGCCTTGAGTTCTTCGCTGGTCTTCTGATGGTCGGTGAGCATCTGCTGCGCGAAGGCCTTCGTCGCATCGTCGCCACGTTCGATCGCAAGCTTGCTGGAGGCGATTTCGAACATGTCGCTTGCGGCTGCTTCCTTGACGAAATCTTCCGTTTTCGGCGGCACGCCGATCAGGGAATTGACCCCGCTCTTTTCGGCAGCCGATTGCGCAAAGGCCGGAACAGCAAGCGAGAGGGCGAGCGAAGCGATAACAAAGCGTTTCATAAGGATCTCCTGGGTTGGTAATCGCCAAACTTGCGGACAGGCGCAGAGTTCCCGCCTTATCGCGTTGTTGATGATCGCTGTTCGTTCGACAGAGGCAGGGCTTAGAGCCCAAAGGGAAACGTTTCCGGATCCGATGTACCGGACTCCGGTGCCATAAGCGGTGAAAGCGCTCGAGTTTCATCGAACCAGAGAAATGCATCATATTGCCGCGACAGCGATGTCGACATGTAATGGCTCAGCCGTTCCGTTTCCGGCCGGTAGATGACGCCGATGAAGCGCTGAAGCCGCTGTTCGACGAGGCTTGCATGCAATTCTTCATCGGCCGCGAGGTCGAGGAGAAATCGCGGCTTTCCGGAATCGTGACAGAGACGCTCGTAGCTTTGCGGCAGGGACGGATTGACCTGCTTCTTCTCGGCCTGTCCATCCCAGTCGTTTGCCGCGATCACCTCACCGGAATGCGTTCCCAGTCCTATGAGGCTTGTCATTCCATCGAAACGCTGCCGGCACAGCTGGCCAAGGTTCAGTTCGTCGCGGGCGGCTGCCATATCGGTATAGCGAGCATCGCCGATATGCGAGTTGTGCGCCCATATGATGATCTTTGCCGTCGGACCGTGGAAGTCGAGGAGATGCTCGACGGTATCGGCCATGTAGGTGTCGCGGAGATTCCAGGCCTGAGAGCCGCCGTAATACATGATCCGGTAATACCGCTCGGCTGCGGCTAGCAACCGCGCCGACTGGGCGGCGTTCAGAAAGTCATCACCGTCTGAGGCAGCGTCGTCCAGGGAGCGCGCCAGCAGCTCCGTGCATTGCCTTAGCACCGCCTCCTCGCATGATCTATAGGCATCGGTAAGCACGGCCCGGCCGTAAGTCGCCGGATCGCTCTGCCAGGGGCTGAGGCAGCCATAGCGTTCCCTGGCAATTTGGGCGGTTTCCGGGCTGACATTTTCGAGATAGTCGAGGACGGAGCGGATCGATCCCGACATGTTGTAGAGATCCAGGCCGTAGAACCGAACCGGATCGGCGTGTAAACCCTTGCGACGCTCATTATCGCTCTTCAGCCAGCCGAGGAACCGCGAAAATTCCAGGTTCCGCCACATCCACTTGGGAAAACGGCTGAATGGCTGATCGCCTTTCGACGGCTGACCGTTTATCCAGCGGTCGACCGCCACGGCGTCCGGCCAATCCGCTTCGACCGCCACCATGTTAAAGCCGTGATGTTCGATCAGGTGACGGCTGATGGCCGCGCGCGCCTCATAGAATTCGGCCGTGCCATGGGTGGATTCACCAAGCAGAACGATACGGCTTTCGGCAAACCGATCGAAAAGGGCGGCAAAGCTCCGGTCGTCGACCGAGGGAAATTCTTCCGCCACGGCCTCGATGAGTTTGTCAGGCGCTTCCTCCATGCGCGATGACGGGGCTGCCGCCGTGTACATCGGATGTGCGGCAGTCCAGGCATCCTCGCCGATCAGGGGAACGAAGAAGACGCCGCCGAGATCCTCCTCCTCGAAGGTGGTTGCACCGGTGCGCGTGATGCGTTTCAGCCGCTGCTCTTCACCTCGGCCGACCGGGATTATGAGGCGCCCTCCGAGATCCAGCTGCTCCTTCAAGGAGGCCGGAACCTCCGGTGCGCCCGCCGACACGATGATGGCATCGAAGGGAGCGGCTTTGGCCCAGCCCTTGCTGCCGTCGCCGACCCGGACGTCGATGTTGCGGTATCCGAGCTTGTCGAATCGCTCCCGGGCCTGAACCGCCAATCTTTCATGCCGTTCGATGGAATAGACGTGTTTTGCGATCCGGCTGATGAGGGCGGAGGCGTAGCCGGAACCGGTTCCGACCTCCAGAACCTTGTCGCCGGCGTCCAGATCGGCTTTTTCGATCATCAGTGCGACGATGTAAGGCTGCGAAATTGTCTGCCCCTCGCCGATCGATAACGGGGCATCCTCATAGGCGAATTCCTCGAAGCCGGGATCGACAAATTTTTCGCGCGGCACCATCCGCATCGCCCTGGTGACGCTTCGATCGCGAATGCCGCGACCCACGACATGATGTTCGACCATGTGGTCTCGGCTGCGGGTCATATCCATGGATCACCTCCACTATCAAGGAGAACAGCTGAAAGCAGGCGGTTGTTCCGGGGCAATGGCGCTATTGCGCCTTCGGCCCGCTTGCCGCCATGGCTTGCGCGGGCAACCGGATTGCCGCGCCCGTCAACTCGGCATTGATTTCCTGCGCGCGTCTGAGATGATCGAGCACGATTGGCAGCATCGACGCCGCCAGACGTTGCATTTCGGCGTCTTCACCGAGGGAGATTTCCCAAGCCAGCAGTTGCGCCGTCTTCTGATGGTCGACGATCTGTGCCTTGATGTAGGCAGTATCGAACGGCGTGCCGCTCAGCTTATCCAACTGGTCGCGAACCACTTGATGATCCGGATCGAGCGTCTCGGGAAGCGGAATTTTGGCAGCCTCAGCCAACTCTTTCAGCTTGGCGTTAGCCTCCGTGTGATCGCGGACCATCATCTCCGCGAACTGTTTGGCGGCATCCGCTTTCGCTCTGCCGGAGGCCATCCTGCCCAGTTCGACCTCCGCCAGCCCGCCGGCGGCTGCGAGCTGAGCAAACAGCCTGTCCTGGTTATTGGTCTGATGCGGAGCCGGAACGCCGGGCTTCGACATCTTTGTGTCGGCGCCCATTCCGGCCGGATTGCCGATCTGAGCGAAAGCGGTGCTGCTGAGCAGCATGACCGTCGTGAGCACGGCGATAGGGTTGCGATACATGGGCCTCTCCTTCATGCTTCACAGCGTCAACAGGTAGGCGACAAGATCCTCCTTCTCCTGTCCGCTGAGTTTGATCCCGAGGACAAGATTGAAGAATTCGACGGTGTCGGCGAGCGTCATCAGCCGTCCGTCATGCAGATATGGCGGCGAATCCTTGATGCCCCGCAGCGTGAAGGTTTTGATGGGGCCGTCGGGCAGCGTGACGAGATCATTGTAAGCCTGGCCGATCCTGTAAAATCGTTCGAGCTTCAGGTCATGCATGTTGTTGTCCATGAACTCCGTCTGGGGAACGTGGCAATCGGCGCAGCGTCCCTTGCCCATGAAGATTTTTTCGCCCGCCAGTTCCTGGGAGGTGGCGAGCGCGGGATCCAGCCGACCGAACGGGTCGAGCTTCGGAGCGGGTGGGAAATCGATGATATTTTGCATCTGCGCCATCATCGCGACCTGGTTCGGGCGGTCGGGAAGATTAACGCCTTTGCGTGTCGCGCTGACGTGGTCGCCGTTGAAGTAGGCCGTTCGCTGTTCGAATTCGGTGAAGTCTTCGACCGACCGCAGCGAGCGCTTCGATCCGTGAATCTGCTGGTTGAAAAGGCCGCGCAGGCTTGTCGTATCTAAGCGGAAACGGTCCGCCTGAGGGCGAACATCCGGGGTCAGGTGAAAGGCGGCATTGGTGTGGAAATTGGCATGACAGTCGAGACAGGCGACGCCCATGCTCTGGTCCGCGACCTTCCTGTCCTCGGTCTGGTTGAACTCTTCCTGCGGAAAGGGCGTCAGAAGCAGCCGCAGCCCTTCCATCTGAACCGGCGTAATGATGCCGTTCATGATTTCGTAGAAGTTCTTGATCGTCAGCAACTGGCCACGGGAAACGTCGCCGAGCTCCGGATGGGTAGTCAGAAAGACAGGTGGCGGGAATTCCGGGGTGAGGTTGTCGGGAAGGTCGAAATCGACGTCGAAGCGGCGGAGATCCCGCATTTCCCTCGCATTTATCTCATCGATCTGGCGATTGGGAAAGACTTGCCCGCCGGTCGCCTGCTTCACATGCGGCAGGGGCAGGAAGCCTTCCGGAAGCAGGTTCTTCTCCTTGATCTCTGCCGGTGTCATGTCCGCCAGCTGATCCCAGCTCGTGTCCGCCAGAAGCTTCACGCGGATGCCATCTTGCACCGGCTTCATGCCTCCCGACATCATGACACCCGGCATCGGCTTGTCCGCCAGATCGTAACGCCGCTCCAGAAGGGTGCGCTGCCGTTGAGTGACCTCGGGTTTCTGCGCCTCGTCGATTTTCCTTGCCTCGGAAAACGGCATGGTCGGCAAAGGCCGATAGGTAGTGTCGGGCGGTAAGGGGTCTGACAAGGCGCCGGCTGCAAGGACGCCGACACCGGCAAAAGAGGCCGCGTAAAGCAGTCCAACAGCATGAGATTTCCGCATGTCCCTCTCCTCTGCTCGCGGGTTGAGCTGGCGTCCGAACTGCACGCGGAACTAATTGTTCCGCACAATTCGCGTGCGGTCTGCAGTTTCTGGTGGATCGGTTCGGGGGCAGCGGACTGTCTCGTGCCGGGAATAGCCTATGCCGCGGCGCCGGGAACCCGAGCGAGCGCCGATTGTTGGTTATCGCCGTCAGCCCCCGGATAGGAATAGAAATGAACCTCGCGACTTTCCTGTTTGGTCGCCGTCTCGCCAATCGCGAGCACGAAGACAAGAAGATCGGTTGGATAGAGGCAGTGCCCGCAATGGGGCTCGATGGCTTGGGATCGTCATCTTACGGCCCTGAAGCAGCGCTCACCATTCTCATGCCGCTGGGGGCGCTCGGTCTGACCTATATCGGGCCAGTGATGGGCTGCATCGTCGCTCTGCTGGCGATCCTGTATTTCTCCTACCGGCAGACGCTTGCAGCCTACCCGACGAATGGCGGCGCCTATGTGGTGGCGAAGGAAAATCTTGGGGAATATCCAAGCCTGCTTGCTGCTGCGGCGTTGATGATCGATTACGTCTTGAATGTCGCTGTGGGCGTTTCGGCAGGAATCGGAGCGCTTGTCTCGGCGTTACCGGGCCTTCATCCGTACATTCTGCCTCTCTGCCTCGTCGTCGTCATCATCGTCATGCTCGCCAATTTGCGCGGAACGGGAGAGGCCGGTTGGCTATTTGCACTGCCGACCTATCTCTTTATCATCTGCTTCCTGGGCGTCATCGGCTACGGCCTGATCGCGATGGCCCTGGTGGAGAAACCTGCACCCGTCGTCTCCCCGCCTCCGCTGAACCCGATAGCACAGGGCGCGACCATATGGCTGCTTATGCATGCATTCGCCAGCGGCTGCACGGCGATGACCGGAGTGGAAGCCGTCTCCAACGGGATGGGGTCGTTCAGGCAGCCCGTCATGCGGAACGCCTATATCACGCTCAGCGTCATCGTTGTCATCCTCGGTCTGCTGCTCGGCGGTATCGCCGCCATCGCTACCGTCTTCGAAATCGGCGCAATGGATCAGACGAAGGAGGGCTACCAGAGTGTGCTGTCGCAGCTGATCGCTGCCGTCGCCGGCCATGGCGCCTTCTACTATATCGCGATGGCAAGCCTTCTCAGTGTCCTTTGCCTGTCGGCCAATACCAGCTTTGTCGGTTTCCCACGTCTTTGTCAGATGGTCGCCGCCGACGGCTATCTTCCCAAGGCCTTCGCCCAGCCGGGACGCCGGCTGGTATTTACTGTCGGCATCCTCTTCCTTTCCGGCTTCGCCGCGCTGCTTTTGACCGTCTTCGAAGGGATAACCGATCATCTGATCCCGCTCTTTGCAATCGGCGCATTTTTGACGTTCACGATTTCTCAAGCAGGGATGACCGTTCACTGGCGCCGTCAGCCCAAAAGGTACACCGCAAAGCTGACGATGAACGCGGTCGGCGCGGTTTCGACAGGTGCGGCGCTCATCATCATCCTGATCGCCAAGTTTGCGGAGGGCGCGTGGATCACCCTCATCACGGTCCCGGTGACCATTGCCATTCTGAAATCGATCAAGAGCTACTACCGCTCGCTTCAACGCGAACTCAGGACGCCTGGTCCTATCACCGTCGAAGATATCGAGCCGCCAACCGTTCTCGTCGTAACCGAAACATGGAACAGGTTGAGCGAACGCGCCATCAAGTTCGCACTGACGATCTCGCCCGATGTTGTCGCCGTCCATTTCATCCGTCTCGGTGGGCCCGATCGGGAGGAAGGTGAAAAAGCGCTTCGCGAGGAATGGCGCCTCGAGGTGGAAGAGCCGATCGCCGCCCACGGGCTGAAGCCGCCGCGGCTCATGCTCATCCCAGCGCCTTATCGGCAACTGCATGAGCCGCTTTTGCGGCTGATCGAAAAGCTCGATGCCGATAGTCCGGAGAGGCGGGTCGCGGTTCTGATCCCTGAAACGGTGAAAGACAAATGGTGGCAGAAGCTGCTGCACATGAACAGGGCAGGACGGCTAAGGGCAAAACTGGTCAAGCTTGGAGGTCCCCGCCTGACGGTGGCGACGGTTCCCTGGCGGCTATATCGGGAGGAGCAGGCGGCGGCGTGAGGGGCCTTTGCGCCGCCCCGTGGCGGAACTTAGTGTGCGGAGGGAAGTTGGACAGGCATCAGCAAAGAGGCGCCGATGTCCGCGAATCCACTTATGACAGAACCGGTCGAAGAGCTTGCCACCCGCCTCGAGGCGATGACTGACGACGAGCTGTTCTTGACCATGAGCGCGCTGGAAAAAGCGAGCAATGCCGCCAAGAACGATGCGACGGCAGAGGTTCTCTTCCGGATAGCTTTGACCGAGGACGAGATCGAGCGGCGTTATCCTGGCCAAGTGCTCGCGCCCTATCGTGACTGGAAGCAAAGACAACCGCTGCTGTAACCGCGTGAGCCATGGCAGCACCATCGCTCAAAACCAAGAGGAATGGAGGCTTCAATGAGCAGTTCTGAGACAACGACGGATCACAAGAAAATCCGCAAATGGGCGGAGGAAAGGGACGGCAGGCCGGCGGCTATCCGGACTCGCGGCAAAGGCGGCGTTCTCCGGATCGATTTCGGCGAAAAGGAAGAGGAATTCGACGAGATCGACTGGGACGAATTCTTCAAGATCTTCGACGAAAACAAGCTCGCCTTTCTTTACCAGGACAAAACCAAGGACGGAAAGACGAGCCGCTTCAACAAATTCGTCGAGCGCGACTGAGCGCTCGATCTCATTGGCTTTGGTCGCCGCCGTGATGACGGCGGCGACCAGTCGTTTAGGCAAGCTGCCATCTATTTTGTGCCCGAACCGGGCTTTGCCACCTTCGAATGCTGATGGGCGAGCACGCTTGCCGGCGTGACATTGGCAACGGCAGCTTGGAGCTTGTTCTTCCAACCGCTCACAACATCGCCTTCGCCGTCCATCATCGCGTCATAGCCGATGCGCGCGACTTCGCCGGCGTCGTCCTTTTTCGACTGACCGATCGCCGTATCCAGAAGACCGGCGCGTTTGAAGAACTCGGTTTCCGTCGCCCCCGGCATGAGGCAGCTGACGGTGACGCCGGAATCCTTCAACTCCTCGCGCAAGGCGAAGGAGAAGCTGTTGATGAAGGCCTTGGTGGCGTTATAAACGGCCTGGTAGGAGCCCGGCATAAATCCGGCGATCGAGCCTGTCAGCAGGATGCGGCCCGCGCCGCGGCTGCGCATCTGGTTGCCGATCTGATGGATCAGGTAGATCGTTCCGGTGATGTTGGTTTCGATGACCTTGCGCGCTTCATTGAAATTCTGGTCGAGGAAACCTTCGCCGATGCCGCGCCCGGCATTGGCCATCAACAGATCGACCGATCGGCCGCTCGCGGTGATGCGCTCGGTCAGCCGGTCGACACCTTCAAGCGTTGAAAGGTCGGCCTCGACAGCATCGACTGAGGTGCCGAACGCCTCGAGATCGGCGGCCGCCTGTTTGATCCGCTCCTCGTCGGCGGCAACGATGAGATCATAACCGTCCCGGGCCGCACACTTGGCCAGTTCGTAGCCGATGCCGGTGGAGGCGCCGGTGACGACCGCCAGGCCTTTGCCTGATTGACGATCAGCCATCATGTTTCTCCTTAAGGTTTTAGGACGACCTTGATGCAGCCGTCCTGCTTGTCGCGGAACGTCTTGTATAGGGCCGGACCGTCTTCCAGCGTGCCGCGATGTGTGATGACGAAGGACGGATCAATGTCGCCCTTTTCAATACGCTCCATTAGGATCGGCAGATAATGCTGGACCGGCGTCTGGGCCATTTTGAAGGTCAGGCCCCGGTTGATTGCCGAACCCATCGGGATCTTGTCGAGAAAACCGCCATAGACGCCGACGATCGAGACCGTGCCGAAGTTGCGGCAGCAGTGGATGGCCTGACGCAGCACATGCGGGCGGTCCGTGCCCATGAACATGGCGACCTTGATGCGGTCGAGGCGCGAATCCCAGCTGGCGGCTGCTTCGGCTTCGGTTCCGACGGCATCGATGCAGGCGTCCGCACCTCGCCCGTCGGTCAATTCCATGATCTGCTCGTAGACGTCCTTGTCCATGAAATCGAGGGTGACGGCGCCGGCCGCTTGCGCGAGCGCAATCCGCTCGGGCACTCCATCGATGGCGATCACCCGTTCGGCTCCGAGCAGGAAGGCCGAGCGTATTGCCATCTGGCCGACCGGGCCGCAGCCCCAGATCGCGATCGTATCGCCGGGCTGGATGTTGCAGAAATCGGCCGCCATATAACCGGTTGGGAAAATATCCGAAAGAAAGAGCACCTGCTCGTCGGAAAGCCCTGCCGGCACCTTGATCGGCCCGACATCGGCATAGGGCACGCGCAGATATTCCGCCTGTCCGCCGGCATAGCCGCCGAGCAGATGCGAGTAGCCGAACAGGCCCGCCGGCGAATTGCCCCAGAGTTTCGCGACCTTGGCTCGATCGGGATTTGAGCGCTCGCAACCGGAATAGAAGCCGCGCTTGCAGAAGAAACATTCGCCGCAGGAGATGGTAAAGGGCACGACGACGCGGTCGCCGACCTTGAGCTTGGTATTGTCCTTGCCGACTTCCACCACTTCGCCCATCGTCTCATGACCCATGATGTCGCCGCTGTGCATCTCCGGCATGACGCCGTCGTAGAGATGCAGATCCGATCCGCAGATCGCGCAGGCCGTGACCTTGATGATGGCATCGCGTCCGTCCTGGATCTGAGGATCGGGGACGCTGTCACAGCGGATGTCATGCTTGCCGTGCCACGTCAGAGCTCTCACGATGGTTCCTCCTCGCCGGTCGCCAGCGCATCGGTCCGAAAATTGGAATCGATTTTCGGAAAGGCCGCTGCGCGGATCTAAGGTGTTAGAGCGCTTTTGAGCGTCTGAAAGGACGCGCAGCGCTCTAATGGCGCTTCAACCTCAGCTTCGGAGAAATGTTCCCGACGATGCAGGGCTTTCATGGCCACGGGTTCTGGGCCGCCTCAGGGGAACCGGGGACCATCCAGTGAGTTCACTGCGGAAGGGTCGCAACGTTTCAAGGAGAAAATCATGACCTCCCCCAAACATGCCAAGACCACGAAGCCAAGCGATATCGACCTTACAGACGATCCGGGCATCAGCCGTTCGCGTGGCATCGTCTCGTCGCCGGACGACGAAGCGATGCAGGCCGAAAACACCGTGGAAGGCGATACGGCCAACGACACGACGCCTCAGGGCGGTGTGAATCCACGCCATCGCGGACGCACCAACAAATAATCGTGACAGTTGGGCCAGTCAGAGATCAAGCAACGCGTAAGTCTTGCCGGTGGGTTTCTCGATATGGGCCGCGACATTGTAGACGGGGGCGCCGCCCGGTGTGCGGCCCTCATAGGATCCCCGGTGGGCATGACCGTGTACGACCGCATTGACGCGGAATCGGTCGATCGTTTCGGCCAGCCGTGAAGAGCCGAGAAACGGATAGATTTCCAGGGGTTCGCCCGCCACTGTTTCGGCAATCGGCGCGTAGTGCAGGATGACGAGGGAACGATCGGAGCGGACTTGGCGCATCGCGTTTTCCAAGCGCATTGACTCCTCGACGCTTTCGGCAACCATCGCCTTGATCGCCGCCTCACCGAACGAGCCGAGCATGTGTCGCCCGAAGCCGCCGGCAAAGCCCTTGACGCCGACGAAACCGACGCCGGCGACTTCGGCCGCCTGGCCGTTGAGCAGTTTCACGCCGGCATCCGTCAGCACCCGGCAGACGTCATCGACCTGGCCGCTCTCGTGATCATGGTTGCCAAGGACGGCGACTGTCGGCACGGTGCAATGGCGCAGATCGCTCGCAAGCAGTTCGGCTTCCTTGGGCTTGCCGAGATCGGTGAGGTCGCCGGCGATGACGAGAACGTCGGCCACGGAGGAAATCTCCGCGAACAGATCCTTGTAGGACTTGGCGCCGTCTTCGGTCACATGAAGATCGGCCACCGCCGCAATTCTCACGCTCTTTCGCTGTTCATCCATTACGGTTCTCCTAATCTCCTCGCAATTCACCTTCGCCGCCGACATCGGCAAAACCCCATTCCTTCACGTCGATTTCGAAATCCACGCGGGAATACATCCGGCCGCGGCATATTTTCATTTGCGGCAATGGCAGCTCCTGCTGCGCCTTGAGCCGATCCAGCAGTTCGTCCAGCAGCCATTGCGGAATCTTGTCTCGCTCGGTCGGGTAGATCCACCTGAAATTGAGAAGATGGATGAGGAGGACTTCCCAGTGGACTTCCAGATAAGCCAGCAGCTTGCGCCAATCGATGGAGTCATGTGCCTTCAAAATGACGTGCGCGATATCGGCGCCATCATAGCGGTGGCGCAGTTGGACAAAGCACTTCGACCAGACCAATTCGGTCGGGCTGACGATCCTGACCGTGTGGCCGCACATCTTGACCCTGCGCGCATCCTCGAACCAGTCGTCGCCGACCGGCATCGTTCCGTTGGAGGAGGCAAAGATGACGTCAAAGAAATGGTTGCCCTTGAAGACCTTTCCGAGCCAGCGCTCGTCTTCGACTTCGACCGTGTAGCCCTTGGATTTGAAATGGCCGAGGATGCGCGCGTAGTCGCCCGCTTTGCAAAATATGTCGAAGTCCTTCGTCTGGCGCGAAATGCCCGTATAGGCGCAGACGGCATAGGTGCCGGCGACCAGAAACGGAATCTGCGATCCGACGAGCTCTCGGACGGCCTGGGTCACGAACGGCTCGGCGTCGGGATCGATGAGTTCCGGAACCGCCTTCACTTTCATGAGCGTGTTGTTGTTTTTGTCTCTTTCGGCACTTCGAGCGGTCATCGTCGATCCCAGTGATTGATACGCAAAGCAACACTTGGATGGCTTCTATGTTCCGCCGCGCTCCATCCTGACGATGAGCTCGGAGAGGACGTGCCATGACACCCCCGGGTCATTCCGGAACTTCGCCAGCGCCGCATCGTTTGGTCAAAGGGCGCGTAACCGTCCCCAGAATTGAACGGAGGCTGTCATGGACAGAAAAGCAAAAATATCGACCGGCACGAATGACAGGCCCAGAAACGAGACCATTGCTGAAAGCGGCCCCGGCATTCCCGATGATAGCGGCCGGACGGTTGAGGTGCCGGATGCGGAAGCAAGGCGCATGAAAGCGTCGCTGCTGCGCGATCGGCTCGACGAACTCAAGGAGAAGCTCGATGAAGAGACGGAGCTTCCGCAAAGGGGCGCGCCATGAGCGAGGTGAGGAAAGGCGGCTCTTTCCCTTCAGGAATGAGCCACGATAACTCCCAGCCGCCGCGGCGCATGATGATATTCGTCGTCTCCATCTTCCTGATCGCCTGCATTGTCGCACTCGCATTCACATGGATGACGCATCCCGGCGAACCGGTCGAGAAATCACCTGCCGCGACTACGGAGCAGACACGATGAGCGATGGAGATAAGGATCCAGTTCAGCGGCCGTCGTCATCTTCCGTGGGCAGGCGCACGAGGCTCAATGCCGGCAGGATAGCACTGATCCTGGTCGGCACGGTCGCCGTCGTCGCATTCACCCTTTATGCGACGATAGTGCTCTACGGCCTTATCACGGGCTCCTGATCGATTACATGCCGGCGCCGTAGATACCGTCGATCGCCTCCGCCACCGCGATAAAATTCTCACACGCGGGATCGTAGCGCTGGCCTCCGGCGAGCTTTCTTGCCCAATCCACGGCAGCCCTTCCGCCCCAATCGTCTGGGGGAAGGGCCAGAGTTTCGCTCGAGGTGCCGGACATCCTGACGGCCGTAAAATCGTAGAATGAGCCATCGACGTTCCTGAAGGAGGCCCCTCCCTCGGTTCCGAAGAAATCGGCTCCGATTTCGGCGTCACAGCCGGCATTGAGACGCCAGGAGCATGTCAGTCGGACGATTTCGCCGCCGGCAAGCGTCAGCGTCGCGGCTGCAAAATCCTCGACCTGACCGTTGTTTTCGAGCCTTTTCCCACCGGCTCTCAAGGCGCTCGTGACGTTGGTGACGGCGGGGAAATCGAGGCACCACAAGGCCAGGTCGACGAGGTGAACGCCGAGATCGATGACGCAGCCGCCGCCGGACTGGCTCTTGTCGTAAAACCAGGGTTTATCCGGGCCATAGGCGTTGTGGAAGGTCAGATCGGCCGCAAAGATCTTTCCAAGGGCATGCGAGCGGATGAGCTGCCGGATCTGCTGCATGCCTTGCGTGTGTCGATAGGAAAGATCGACGCCAAGCAGCCTGTCGGCGGTTCTGGAAGCATCGACGACAGCCCTGACCTCGGATGCCGTTCGGCCAAGCGGCTTCTGGCAGAAGACGGCAAAGCCTGCCCCGAGGGCGCGGATCGACTGTTCGGCATGTGCGGCGCTCGGCGTCGCAATGACGATTCCGTCGAGCTCCAGGTCAAGCAACGCGTCCAGATCGGCGACAATCCTGGCATCCGGGGCAAGCGCCAGGGCCTCTCGGGCCATATTTGTTGAGGGGTCGGCGATGGCGACAGCCTCGGCCACGCCGCTCCCGAGGATCGCTTTCATCCGATGCCGGCCGATCCAGCCGACGCCGAGAAAGCCGAGCTTCAGCCGTTTGGCGGTTACCGCATTTTCTTCGGAAATCATTTCATTCATGAATATTGCACCAGAGCCTTGAGAAAACCGTCCGGCCGGTCGCGCGTCGTGTTGAGGGCGTCGTCCAGCCTCTCCAGCGGATAGATATGCGTGTAGAGCGGCTGCGGATCGATGCGGCCCTGGCGCACGGCTTCTATGGCGTCGCGAATGCCTTTGATATAGACGGCCGGCTCGCGCTCATGAGCGTTGATGACGTCGAGCCCGCGCCAGTTCCAAAGCTGCATGTTGATTTGACGGGGCCCGTCCTGGTGATAACCGGCGATGATCAGTCGCCCCCGTTCTTTCGTAAGCTCGCCCGCCAGGTCGAGCGGCCATTGTTTGCCGACGGCTTCGATGACGCAATCGCAGAATTTTCCGCCCGTGAGTGTTTTGACGCTCTCGATGATTTGCCAATGATCGTCCATCGGAATGGTCTCGGCCGCTCCCATCTCTCTCGCCACCTCGAGGGAGTAGGGCCGGCGCGAGATGGCGATCACCCTTGCGCCGGCTGCCGCCGCAAGGCGGGTGAGGAGGGCGCCCAGGAATCCGATGCCGATGATGGCGACGGTCTGGCCGCTCTCGATGTTGCTGCGGCCGAAGATGTTTATGGCGCATCCGAGCGGTTCGCCCGGAAAGGGTTTCCCATCCAACTCCTTCGGCAATGATGCAACCATCGAGGCATCGGCGATGTCGTGCGTGGCGTAGGCATGGTAGGAAAGAGCAGCAACCCGCTCTCCGATCCGAATCCCCGTGACATCGGGGCCAATGGCGTCGACAATACCCCACCCCTCGTGACCTAGCCCACCTGCCTCGGTGGGAAACGTCATCCAGTCCGGTCCGGCCCAGGGCGTGAGGTTCGAGGCGCAGACGCCGCATCCTTCCAGTTTCACCCTGACTTGGCCCGAACCGGGTTCGGGCAGGGGGCGGGTCTCCACCGAGATATGTCCGGGGCCGGTGACGATGGCAGCCCGCATGAGCCCGGCCTTCTGTGTCGCCGCAATGTCCATGAGATGTCCTCCATGTGGCACCCCTAGAACAATAGGCCTCCTGAAGAGTTCCGGTAGAGCTCAAAGAAGTCATTGATGATGAAGTCAATAAAGATGTCATTGAAGAAGGAACTTTTCCATCCGCGTTCGGTTCGGCCCGTATCTCCGAAGCAAATTATTCAACCGGACGGATCTCATAATGACGATTTTGATAACTGGAGGATGCGGCTTCATTGGTCGCCACGTTGCTGAAGAACTTCTGGAAAATGGCTATGACGTGCGCATTCTCGATGCGCTGATCGATCAGGTGCATGGCGATGCCGAAGTCAGCGTGCCTGATGGAGCCGAGATCATCCAAGGCGATGTCAGAGACAAGGACGCTGTGCGCGCGGCGCTTGCCGGTGTGAACGGCGTCATTCATCTCGCCGCCGAAGTCGGCGTTGGGCAGTCGATGTACGAAATTGCCCGCTATGTAGGCTGCAACGACCTCGGCACCGCGGTGCTCCTGGAAGCCATGATCGGGCTTCCCGTCAAGACAATCGTCGTCGCCTCATCGATGAGTGTCTATGGAGAGGGGCTCTATCGGACGGTGGATGGAAAGCGGCTCGGCTATGTCAAGCGGCGCATGCAGCATGTCAAGCAGGGCCGGTGGGATCCGCTTGATCAGGATAACCAGCCGCTGACACCGGTCGCCACCGATGAGGAGAAACCGGTCGATCTGGCGTCCATCTACGCTTTGACGAAATATGCCCAGGAGAGGCAGGTTCTGATTTTCGGCGAAGCCTACGGGCTGGATGCAGTCGCGCTGCGTCTCTTCAACGTTTTCGGAGCGGGCCAGGCGCTTTCCAATCCTTATACCGGCGTACTCGCCAATTTCGGTTCGCGCCTCGCCAACGGCCAGCCGCCGATGATCTTCGAGGATGGCAGGCAGCGGCGCGATTTCGTCCATGTTCGCGATGTGGCGACAGCCTTCCGCCTGGCTCTGGAAAAACCCGCGGCAGCCGGTCACGTGATCAATATCGGCAGCGGCCAGGCCTATTCGATCGCCGATGTCGCGACGCTGCTTGCCGATGCCATGGGCGTGCCCGAGATCAGCCCTGACATCATGAACAAGGCGCGTTCGGGAGACATCCGAAATTGCTTCGCCGACATTTCCAAGGCGCGCGAACTGCTCGGCTTCGAACCGAAATATCGTCTCGAAAATGCGCTCGCCCCCTTCGCCGAATGGGTGCGGCAAACCGGGGCGGTCGACCGCGGCGCCGAAATGAAGCGGCAACTGGAAGAGCGGGGGCTGGTTTCATGAACAAGGCCGGTGCTCGAGCATCCGATCATCAGGAGACGAGGCAATTCGGTTTCGTCGAATGGTTCCGGCCTGGTGAGTATGAGCGGGCTGAGGTCGCGCTGCCGGATATTCTGGGAAGCGGCGCCAGCTATCTCCGTACGCATCTTTCCTGGGCCGAATATCTGGCTCCCGGCGGCCGGCAATGGTTCGATTGGCTGATCCCGCGTATCGGCAGCGAAATCGATCTTCTGCCGTGCATACACTATACGCCACCATCTCTGTCCCGGACGGGCAGGTCTTCGGGCGCGCCTGTCGATCTCAAATCCTATGCCGACTTCGTCGATCATATCCTGACGCGCTATGGCCGCTATATCAGTCACATCGAGCTCTGGAACGAGCCGAACAACCTGCTTGACTGGGATTGGCGCCACGACAGCGACTTTCTGCTTTTCTGCGAAATGGTCGGAGGCGCCGCCTACTGGGCGAAGCAGAGGGGCTATAAGCCGGTGCTTGGCGGCCCGTGCCCCTTCGATCCCCATTGGCTCAATCTGATGGGCACGCGCGGCGTACTTGGCGTCGTCGATGCCGTCGGCTTCCATGGCTTTCCCGGAACCTGGGACAGCGAGGAGGCAAGCTGGGGCGGCTGGGACATGCATCTCGGAGAGATGCGTGGGATTATCGATCGTTATAATGCCGATGCAGAAATATGGATCACCGAAACCGGCTACTCCACCTGGCGCAATGATGAGGTCGAACAGGCGCGGCGCTTCATCAAGGCACTGAACGTGCCGGCCGATCGCATGTACTGGTATTCATGGCGCGACGTGCCGCCGGATGTTCCAGTTCAGGAAGGCCTGTGGTTCGATCCCAGGCATTATCATCTGGGCGCTGTCAGCCACGACAATAAACCGAAGCTGCTTGCCCGCCTTCTTATGGAAGGAGGCGTCAAGAGGCTGGAGGAGGTCGCGGCCCTTGCCGCTCCCAACATCGCCTCCGGCGCCGCGCCGATCATCGTCACTGGCGGCAGCGGGTTTGTCGGCTGCAATCTCGCCGACCGCCTGCTCAGCGACGGCGAGGACGTCATCATTCTCGACAATCTGGCCCGATCGGGAGTCGATCAGAATCTCTCCTGGCTGAAAGAGCGGCATGGCGGGCGGGTGCATCCGGTCCTCGCCGACGTTCGCGATTTGCTGGGCATCGAAGCAGCCTTCAGGGATGCCAAGGCCGTCTTCCATTATGCTGCCCAGACGGCGGTGACCACCAGCCTCGTCGACCCGCTGGAGGATTTCGAAACGAACGCGCGCGGCACGCTCAATGTGCTGGAATCGGTGCGCAGAGCAGGCAAACGGGCTCCCGTCATCTTCGCCAGCACCAACAAGGTCTATGGCGCTCTCGACGAACTCGGCATGATCGAACTCGACGATCGTTATCTTCCCGAAGACGAGAGCATCAGGACGCAAGGGATCGGCGAGGATCGGCCGCTTGATTTCTGCACGCCGTATGGATGTTCGAAGGGCGTGGCCGATCAGTATATTCTCGACTACGCGAAGTCCTACGGCATCCCTGCCGCCGTCCTGCGGATGAGCTGCATCTACGGACCGCGCCAGTTCGGCACCGAGGACCAGGGCTGGGTGGCGCATTTCCTGATCCGCGCGCTCGGCGGCGAGCCCATTTCCATCTACGGCGACGGCAAGCAGGTTCGGGACATTCTGCATGTCGATGATGCCGTCGCTGCCTATCGGGCGCTGTTTTCCAATATCGAGCGGGTCAGCGGCAAAGCCTTCAACCTCGGCGGAGGGCCGCGTAACGCCGTCAGCGTGCTCGCGGTGCTGCGCGAGATCGAAGTGCTTGCGGGCCACCCTGTCGAAACCAGCTTTGGCCCATGGCGCGCCGGCGATCAACTCTATTTCGTGGCCGACACGACGAGACTTGAACAGGAAACCGGCTGGCAAGCCGGAATCGGATGGCGTCATGGTTTGCGGCACCTCGCCGAATGGCTGACCGCCCATCGTTTCGGAGGCCGGCAGATCCGCAGGGAGAAGCGGAAGGCATCGGCATGAGCGAACATGAACGAAGCAAGGGGCGCCGCCGCGTGCTGATGACGGTTGATGCCATCGGCGGCGTCTGGCGTTACGCGATGGATTTGGCCGCAGCCCTGAAATCGAACAACATCGAGGTTGTCTTTGCGGGGCTGGGGCCTTTCCCGACAGACGACAAGGTTGCGGAGGCCGGCCGGGCCGGCAAGCTCGTCTGGCTGGATGCGCCGCTCGACTGGACGGTCGAGAATGAAGAGGCAGTTGCCGAAGTTCCGGGGCTGATCGCCGATCTCGCGCGCCGGGAACAGGCCGATCTTCTGCATCTCAATCTGCCGTCGCAGGCGGCGGGCATGGAAACAAATCTGCCGATTGCCGTGGTTTGCCATTCCTGTGTCGTCACTTGGTTTGCCGTCGTCCGCGGACGTGAAGTGCCAAAGGACTGGCATTGGCAGTACCGGCTGAACCAGGAGGGCTTTGCGTGTGCGGACGCGGTGATCGCACCAAGCCGCAGCCATGCTAGAGCGATGGAAGCGGCCTATGGAACGATCGGAAATCTCCAGGTCGTTTACAACGCCAGCGCCCTTGAGGCCTCCGACGAGCCCAAGCAGGAGTTTGTTCTTGCCGCCGGGCGCTGGTGGGACGACGGCAAAAACGGCCCGGTGCTTGATAAGGCTGCAGCTATGACGCGATGGACGGTGGCGGCGGCCGGCGCGACCACCGGTCCCAATGGCCAGACCATGCGATTTTGCCATGCCGATCACCGCGGCGAGCTTTCGCATGAGCGGATGAGCGCCTTGACGCGGCGGGCGGCCATTGTCGCCTCGCCGTCCCTCTACGAGCCTTTCGGTCTAGCCGCTCTCGAGGCGGCGCGGGCGGGCGCGGCCTTGGTGCTTTCTGATATCCCAACCTATCGCGAGATATGGGACGGGGCTGCTCTTTTTGCCGAGCCGCATCGCTCCGATGCCTTCGCCGATGCTTTCAATAGGCTTGCCGACGATCCGCAGCTGCGGGCAGCGTTCGGACGAAAAGCGCGTGCCAGGTCCGCCGGCTTCAGCGTCGAGGCTCAGGCAGAGGCGATGTGCGCGATCTATTCCGGCATGCGCGCGCGTGGCTTTTCAACAGCAGCGGAGTAATCATGAAGTTCGTTTTTTACACCCATTCACTGGTCTCCGACTGGAATCACGGCAATGCTCATTTTCTTCGAGGCGTCATGCGCGATCTCCAGCGGCGCGGTCATGAGACGCTGGCGCTGGAGCCGCAGGATGCCTGGAGCCGGGCCAATCTGGTGCGAGACCAGGGGGCGGCTGCGGTCGGGGCATTTCACCAGGCATTTCCGCAGCACCGTTCGCGGACTTATGGTGTCGAGTTCGACCACGAAGCAGTGCTTGCCGACGCCGACGTCGTCATCGTTCACGAGTGGACGGAACCGCAATTGGTCGAGAGGCTCGGCCGCATCCGGCGCGATGGCGCGACCTTCACCCTGCTTTTTCATGATACGCATCACCGGGCTGTCTCCGCCGAAGGCGATATCGCGGGGCTTGCGCTTGACGACTATGATGGTGTGCTGGCCTTCGGGCAGACGCTGCGCGCCCGTTATCTCAGAGCCGGCTGGGGAAAGTCGGTCTTTACCTGGCACGAGGCGGCCGACGACGCCCTGTTTCGGCCGCTGCCGGAGATCGAGAAAACCGGAGACCTCATCTGGATCGGCAACTGGGGCGACGACGAACGGTCCGCCGAAATCGGCGAATTCCTGATCCGTCCCGCCAGAGATCTCGGCTTGAACACGGTCGTTCGCGGCGTGCGCTATCCCGGCCATGCATTGGACGAGCTGCGCAAGGCCGGCATCGCCTATGGCGGCTGGATCGCCAATGCCGACGTTCCCGCGGCCTTCGCCCGCCATAGGGTCACCGTACACATTCCGCGCCGACCCTATGTCGAACATCTGCCGGGTATTCCGACCATCCGTGTCTTCGAGGCGCTCGCCTGCGGAATACCCCTGCTCTCGGCGCCCTGGAACGACGTCGAACATCTCTTCGAGACCGGCAGCGACTATCTTGTCGTTAGCAATGGTGAAGAGATGAAGAAACGCCTGCGCGATATCCTCTCCGACGCCGATTTGGCTACGACCCTTGCCGCTGCCGGCCTCGAAACGATCAAGGCCCGTCACACCTGCCGCCACCGCGTCGACGAGCTTTTCGCCATCCTGGCGCGCTGCGGCACGCATAGGGTCACCGCAAACCTGCAATCCAGGGAGGCTGCCGAATGAAGATTGCCTTTTACGGATCGAGCCTCGTCTCCGCCTATTGGAACGGCGCCGCCACCTATTATCGCGGTCTGCTGCGGGCGCTGGCGGAAAAGGGTTATGACATCACCTTCTATGAGCCCGATGTCTATGATCGGCAGAAGAACCGCGACATGGATCCGCCGGACTGGTGCAGGGTCGTCGTCTACGAAGGGACGATCGATGCCCTCAAGGCCGTGACAAGCGAGGCGGCCGACGCTGATATTGTCGTCAAGGCGAGCGGTGTCGGTTTCGAGGACGACCGATTGCTGGAAGAGGTGCTGCGCAATGCCCGGCCCCAAGCATTGAAGATCTTCTGGGACGTGGACGCGCCGGCGACGCTTGCCGAACTCAGGGCCGGCCCAGATCATCCTTTGCGCCGGGCGCTCGCCGGGCTTGATCTCGTGCTGACCTATGGCGGCGGCGATCCTGTCGTGAGCGCATATCGTTCCGTCGGAGCGGCCGAATGCGTGCCCATCTACAATGCGCTGGACCCGCAAACGCATCATCCGGTGCCGCAGGACTACCGCTTCGCCGCCGATCTCGGTTTCCTTGGCAACCGCCTGCCGGATCGCGAGGCCAGGGTCGAGCATTTCTTCCTGGAACCGGCGTCGCGTCTGCCGAACCGGACATTCCTGCTTGGCGGATCCGGCTGGCAGGACAAGCCGATCCCTTCAAACGTCCGCTATATCGGCCATGTCCCGACGCGTGATCACAACGCTTTCAATGTGACGCCGATGGCGGTCCTCAACATATCGCGCGCCAGTATGGCGGAGAATGGTTTTTCCCCTGCGACGCGGGTCTTCGAGGCGGCTGGCGCCGGGGCTTGCCTTATTACCGACTACTGGGAAGGCATCGATGTCTTTCTGAAGTCCGGCGAGGAGGTCCTGGTCGCGCGCGACGGACAGGACGTGGCTGCCTTGCTCGGCGGCTTGTCCCGCGAAGCCGCACGGGAAATCGGAGAAAGGGCACGCCGGCGCGTTCTGGCCGAACATACCTATATCAATCGCGCCGAAACGGCGGACGAGATTTTTCGCGCCCGTCTTGGCGCGCGGGAGGCCGCCGAATGAGGGGATCGCTCGACATTGTCTTCTTCGGCCTCTCTCTTTCCTCTTCCTGGGGAAATGGCCATGCCACGACCTACCGCGCCTTGATCAAAGGCCTTAGGCAGGCGGGCCATAGGGTCCTGTTCCTGGAGCGGGACGTGCCGTGGTATGCCAGCCACCGGGACCTGCCTTCGCCTGATTTCTGCGAGCTCGCCTATTATTCCGATATAGGAGCAATGCTCGAGCGTCATGGCAAAAGGCTCGGCAAGGCCGATGCCGTCATCGTCGGATCCTACGTTCCCGATGGTGTGCCGCTCATCGACAGGCTCAAGGCGCTGGAGCTGAAACGGCTCTGCTTCTATGACATTGACACGCCGGTCACCCTCACCAAGCTCGATCGCGGCGATGAGGAGTATCTGGCGCTGCGCCAGATTCCTTTATTTGACACCTACTTCTCCTTCTCCGGGGGAAGGGTGTTGACGCGGCTCGAACAGAGATTTGGCGCGCGCAGGGCCATCGCGCTCTATTGTTCGGTCGACCAAGACCGCTATGCCGATACCGGCGAGGCCGCTTGCTGGGATCTCGGCTATCTCGGAACCTATAGCCCCGACCGCCAACCGACACTGGAGCGGCTTCTGCTGGAGCCGGCCTGCCGCCTGCCGTGGATGCGCTTCGTTGTCGCCGGGCCGCAATATCCCACCGAGATCGAATGGCCGGCCAATGTCGAGCGCATCGAGCATCTGCCGCCTGCCGATCACGCAAGCTTTTACAGCCGGCAGCGGTTCACGCTGAACGTGACCCGCGGCGACATGATCGCCGCCGGCTGGTCTCCCAGCGTGCGGTTGTTCGAGGCTGCCGCCTGCGGGGCGCCCATTATCAGCGACTTCTGGCAGGGCCTCGATGAGCTGCTGCCGGACGGCGAGGCCTTGTTCATTGCGCGCGCGCCGGAGGATGTCGTGGCGCTGCTGACGGAGCTTCCCGAGACCGACCGTCTGGCCGCCGCAGCCGCAGCGAGAAAGCTGGTGATGAGCAGTCATACCGGTGCCGCACGTGCCGGTGAGCTCGTCCGGGCTCTTTCCGACCTGCCCGCCAATCCAGCTTTCGACCGTATCTCAGCGTGAAGGAGAGTATCGATGCTTCAAGTCAATCGTCGCGGAAAAGGCAAGACTGTTCTGGTAGCAGGAGGCGCCGGTTTTGTCGGCTCGCATCTCTGTGATGCTCTTCTCGGCCGTGGCGACAGCGTGATCTGCGTCGACAGCTATCTCACCGGCTCGCCCGACAATGTCCGACCGTTGATGAATCACCCGGGTTTCCGGCTGATTGAACAGGACATCTGCAAATTCCTCGAAATCGACGAACCGCTCGACCAGATCTATAATCTGGCCTGCGCTGCGTCCCCGCCGCAATATCAGGCGGATCCGATTCACACGATGATGACGTGCGTCGCCGGTACGGGTAATCTGCTGGCGCTTGCCGAGCGGCACCGGGCCGCCTTTCTTCAGGCATCGACGAGCGAAGTCTATGGCGATCCCGCTGAGCATCCGCAAAAGGAAGACTATCGCGGCAATGTCAGCTGCACGGGACCGCGCGCCTGTTATGACGAGGGAAAGCGCGCCGCTGAGGCCCTTTGCTTCGACATGCTGCGTGGCGGCCGCGTCGACGTGCGGGTCGCCCGCATTTTCAACACCTATGGGCCGCGAATGCAGGCCAATGACGGCCGGATCGTCTCCAACCTGATCGTGCAGGCTCTCTCGGGCAAACCGCTGACCATTTATGGAAGCGGCATGCAGACCCGGTCCTTCTGCTACGTCAGCGATCTCGTGGGCGGTCTGATGGCCCTGATGGATCTGCGGCCCAACCCCGGAGTGCCTGTCAATCTCGGCAACCCGGGCGAGTTCACCATCAACGACCTCGCGCAGATGATCCGCTCGATGGTGCCGGTGCGAACGGCTGTTGCCTACAGACCTTTGCCGAAGGATGATCCTCAGCGCCGCCGCCCCGACATTTCCCGCGCCACGGAACTTCTCGACTGGCAGCCGACGGTGCCCCTCGCCGAGGGGCTGAGATATACGATCGATTGGTTTGCCGCCAATTTGGATGATCGCCCCCGAAAACGCGTCGCGGCGGCTCGTCGTCATCGGGGCGCGGTGGCCCCGCAGGCTGCTCCCTTGGACAACTAAGCGAGAAGCGGATACAAGCGATGACGAACCTGGCTTTGAAGCAGCGTATCAACGAACTCGGCCCATGGTTTCAGAATATGCGGCTCGGGGAGTTCGAAACCGCACCGGATCACTTTCTTGGTGACTACCCGGCATTCAAGTGGGAAGGCTTCAAACATGTCGTGCCCAAAGACCTGGAAGGGCGGAGCGTTCTCGATATCGGCTGCAATGCAGGCTTTTATGCGCTCGAAATGAAGCGCCGCAACGCCGGTCGGGTGTTGGGCATCGACAGCGATCCACGTTATCTCGAGCAGGCCCGTTTCGCCGCCGATCATTTCGGCCTTGATGTCGAGTTCAGGCAGATGTCGGTTTATGAGGTGTCGAAACTCGGGGAGAGGTTCGATCTGGTGCTCTTCATGGGCGTGCTTTACCATCTGCGCCATCCGTTGTTGGCGCTGGATCTGCTATACGAGCACGTGGTTGCAGATCTCATGCTGTTCCAATGCCTGCAGCGTGGCGAAGAGCATATTGCCACTCTTGAAGAGGATTACGACTTTTCGGAATGGAAGGTTTTTGATCGGCCGGATTTTCCGAAGCTGTTCTTTGTCGAAGAACGTTATGCTGCCGATCCGACGAATTGGTTCATTCCCAACAAGGCAGCGGTCGAAGCGCTGCTGCGCAGCTCGGGCTTTGTCATCGAGGCCAATCCCGAGCGAGAAGTTTATCTCTGCCACCGAGGTCGGCGGCCATACATGGTCGAGCCGCCGCCCGGTTGAGGTGTTCATGCAGAGCGATTGAGCTTTCCATGAAAACGCGAAACCGCTCTGAGTTGTCGTTCGCAACTCCGGACGGAAAACTGTTTCATGGTTTTCCCGGGATTGCTCTAGCGGGTCCAGAATGGTGAAAGGTGCCCGATTGTTTTCGACCGCTGTCGCCGCGGTCCTCCTTGTCTGCCTGGCAACCTGGCTGCTGACGAGGCCGCATCCACGCTTCGCTGCCGGCGATCCCACGCTGACGCCGGGTGATGCCGAGCGCGGCAGAGTGGTCTTTGCCGCAGCCGGCTGCTCCTCCTGTCATGCTTCCCCCGGTCAGCCGGACCGCTTCAGGCTAGGAGGAGATCTTGCGCTGGCCTCGCCCTATGGGACCTTCAGAGTTCCCAATATCTCGCCCGACCCGGTTGCCGGTATCGGATCGTGGTCGGTTGCCGAGCTCGCCAATGCGCTGATTTCAGGGGTCTCTCCCTCAGGGCAGCATTATTACCCGGTATTCCCCTATCCCAGCTACACGGGGATGACTCTCGGCGACGTCAGAGATCTCTACGCCTTTCTGCACTCGCTTTCGCCCGTGCCGGAGCGCCCGCAGCCACACGATATTTCCCCCTTGTTTCGCATTCGGCGGTTTGTCGGCTTCTGGAAACTCCTGTTCTTCCGCGAAGGCAGATCGGCAGCAACGCCGAGCGGCGATCCCGTTTTTGTTCGCGGTGCCTATCTCGTGGAGACCCTCGGTCATTGCGCCGAGTGCCACTCGTCCCGCAACATTTTCGGCGCCGTAAAGCCCAAGACGCGGTTCGCCGGCGGAGTGAGTTCTGAAGGTGTCGGCTTCAACCCTAACATCACGCCGACAGGTATCGGCTCGTGGTCGGAGCAGGATGTCGCCGAAATGCTTCACAGCGGCAGGACGCCGGGTCATGGCTATGTCGGCTGGTCCATGGCGGATGTGGTCGAGAATACGGCGGAGCTCCCGGAGGCCGACCGGATGGCTATCGCCCGATACCTGAAGTCGCTGCCGCCGCGCCCGACGCCCCATCCTTGATGCGTATCGCCGATCGAGTGATATTGAAGAAGGCGAGGACGGGGGTGATTAAGCTATTATTGATGCAACGTCATCAGGTTGGGCGACGGAACAGTGCAATGGCCGCAACGTTTTGAGTGAACAGGTATAATGTGAGAGGCAGATCGTCATGAATACGGCTTTTGACGAACTCGCGCAAAAGGCTGTCTTGGTCGTCGAGGACGATTACGCTCTCGCCAGCGAACTCGCATCGAAGCTGACCGCAACCGGAATCAAGATAGTCGGGCCTGCACCGAGCGTCGAACGAGCGTTGCAATATATTGAAGATTCCCAAATTGAAGTGGCCATTCTGGACATCAATCTCGGTGGAACGATGGTGTTCCCTGTCGCCGATGCGCTGGCTAAGCGCAATATCCCGTTCTTCTTCGCAACTGGCTACAGCCGTGATGTCGTGCCTCCCCGCTTTGCGGATCGGATTTTCGTGGAAAAACCGGTAGACACGAGCGCGATTTATACTGCCCTTTCCGAGTGCCGAGGTTCGACGGCGAAGTCATCAGGCGGTCACAAGAATCTCGTTCTTTCCGCTCTTTCTCCGCGAGAAAATGATCTTATCCGGCCGCTTCTCACGCAGGTTCAGCTGATGCAAGGCGAGATTCTTGAAAAGCAGTTTGGAGAGATCACGACAGTTTCCTTCATTGAAAGCGGGACGGTCTCGCTCGTCGCCTCGTCCCTGCATGGCTCACAGGTAGAGGTTGGCCTTATCGGGCGTGAAGGGGTAACCGGCACGGGGCTGTTTGAGGGCGATTGGCGCACTCCCTACAAGCTTGTGGTGCAGACCGAAGGAACCGCGCAGCGCACCGACGTCGACAGCTTCCTTCGTCTGACGCAGAGGGCACCGCAGTTGCGATCGCTTTCATTAACGTTTTCAAGGACGCTCGCAATTCAAATGGGTTATACGGCCCTCGCCAACAGCCGATATTCCATCGAACAGAGACTGGCCCGTTTGCTGCTTATGCTCGATGATCGATCGGAAAGCCAGGTGCTGCTTCTGACCCATGAGCACATGTCTTCCATGCTCGGCGTCCGGCGTTCCGGAGTTACGGGCGTGCTTCCTATTCTAGAGGGCGAAAAACTCATCCGGTCGGTACGAGGAAAGGTAATCGTCGTCGATCGTGAGGGCCTCATTCTCAAGGCCAATGGCTCTTATGGCATTCCGGAGGCGGAATACGAGCGGTTGATGGGGTTTTCATTGCGGGGCAGCGAGAATGTTAGAAGGGCGAATAACCAATCACGTCCTCACTTCTACAGCCCCCAAATACCGGGTAGAGATAGCCGCTCATAAATCTCAGTGGCGAAAATTGCTGAATTTCGCCACAGACAATGATCCCATCGAAGGGGCAACTTTTGCACGCCGCAATCCTTCGACCCCAACCCCGTTTTTGGGACGCGCAAAGACTTTTGCAGCGGATGCTGTCGCTAGAGCACGCTTCGATTTTTCAGAATCGCAGATTCGCAAATCAGCTGAAATATGATTCTCTGTCCTACCGGAAAAGGACGGCCGGCAAGGATGACGCACCCATATTCTGAGGATCTTCGCGAACGGGCGATGGCGCGCCTGAACACCGGAGAAACGATACGATCGATCGCAGCAGCACTTGCGATTGCTCCCTCCTGTGTTTCGAAGTGGAAGAAGCGCCTTGCGGAGACCGGCGCTCTGACGCCCGGCCGCGTCGGCGGTCGCAAGCAGCGGACTTTGTCCGGCGAACGGGCCGACTGGCTGCGCCAGCGCTGTCGATCCGGCCCGTTCACGACGCGAGGCCTTGTGGCGGAACTGGCCGAACGCGGCATCAAGACCGAGCGACGCGCCGTTTGGGTGTTCGTCCGGGCCGAGGGCCTGAGTTTCAAAAAAAACGGTTCTGCCGGCCGAGCAGACGCGGATGGATATCGCCAGGAAACGGTTGCGTTGGAAGACCCATCAACGGCGGATCGAAGCGCAGCGGCTGGTCTTTCTCGATGAGACCTGGATCAAGACCAACATGGCGCCCCTCAGGGGGTGGGCACCGCGTGGTCAACGCCTATGTGCCGCGGTTCCGCATGGGCACTGGAAAACCCTGACATTCATTGCCGCCTTGCGCTGCGACCGCATCGACGCCCCTTGGGTCATCGATGGGCCGATCAACGGCGAACTCTTTACCCTCTATATCCAGAGGATCCTCGTGCCCACGCTCGCCAAGGGCGACATCGTCATCCTCGACAATCTCGGCAGCCATAAGGGCCAAGCTGTCCGTCGTGCCATCCGGGCCGCAGGCGCGCACCTCTTCTTCCTGCCGCCTTACAGCCCGGACCTCAATCCCATCGAGCAAGTCTTTGCCAAGCTCAAGCACCTAATTAGGAGAGAACAGCCTCGCACAATCGAAGCGACATGGCGCAAGGCTGGTGAAATGCTCGACTGCTTCTCGCCAGCAGAATGCGCAAACTACCTCACAAATTCAGGATATGCTTCCGTATGAAAGCAGCAGGCTCTAAGAGATCGACGTAAAGTTCTCGCCCCGTCGCAGCGCGGATCCGTCGGCCTGTTGCTTCTCGTCACATTCTAGCAACTCTGCCTTAAGCCTCTCAAGGTGCGCCACATGCATGTCCTGCGACTCCTCGAAATTGGTCAAAAGCAGTATCGCCTTCACGTCGGCGCCGCGGTTGGTCAGCTCAGCGACAATCTCGCGCTGTCGAGCGCCGTGATGATCCGAGCAACTTTAAAGGCGGGTTGATCGGAAACCCAAATTTCTAACGAGCATAGAGATAGGCTGCGACATCGCGGGCCTCCTGTTCGGATATTCCGGTGGCTGGCATCGCCGTTCTTGGCGAATGGGCCTGCGGCGCGACAATCCAGCCGATGAGGTTGTCGGCGGAATTGTTGAGCACGCCGGCAATGTAGACCCGCTCGCGCAGACCGGAGAGATCGCCGCCGACCTTGCCGTCGGCGCCCTCGATGCCTGGAATGGTGTGACATCCGGCGCAGCCATATCGGCGAAAAATCGCCGGCGCCCGCGCCGGATCGCCTTTTGTCATGGCGACGGCAACAGCTTGCCTTTCGGATCGCTGCCGGTAGATGTCGGTCAAGGTCAATGCCGCCGTCAGGCTCGCCAAGCAGGCGGCGATCAGCAAAGCGGGGCGAAGGGAATTATGGGGCGACGATACGTGTTCCATCTGCGCCTCCCTTTCCGGAATCCCTGATCCACAAGGCCGTCAGCGCCAGCGCGATCGCGGCATAGATGACGCCGGCGGGAACCCACATTACCAGGCCTGCCATCTGCTGGTCTTCGAGCGGCGACAGCCCCCAAGCCCCAGACGATCGGGTCTGCACGGCGTAGAGCACGTTCGGTGACAGGGCGAGGAGGGCCCCGAGAATGCTCATATGGAGCATGGTCAGGAAGAGATGCCAGGCCGCCAGCCCCCTGTTCGTCTTCCAGATGACAGGCCACCAGAACAGGACGGCACTTAGGAAAAAGGAAAGATGCTGCAGACGGTGGAGCGGCGCGCTTTCGATCGCGGCGTCGAACAGAACGGGCGCGTGCCATGCCCAGATCGCCGCCCCGTGCAGCAGCGTCGCGACAGTGCCGTTGCTCAGCAACGTCCAGGTCCTGCGGACGATGCTCGCGGCGAGGACCTGCCCCACCCGACCCCTGACGATTCCTGGCAGTCCCCAGAGCAGCACCGCCGACGGGCGTGCCAACACGATGAGCGGCGCGGAAACCGCCATGACCAGCTCATGTTCGATCATATGGAAGGTGAAAAGCTGCTCTCCCAGCCAATGCAGGGGAGAGACAAGCGCGCTGGCAAGCACCAGCCAGCCCGCCCAATAGGCCAAAAGCCGGTGCGCGACGACGCGCCGGCCCCTGGACGATCGCGAAATCAAGCGAAGGCTTCCGCTTGCATAGAGGGCTGCGCAGATTGCGAGCGGCGCGATTATCCAGGGATCGGCCGTCCATGGGAAGGAACTCGAATGGGCATGGCCATCGTGTGCCAATCCCGGTGTCGCCATAAGAAAAAAAGCGATTGTGGTTGCTGTTCTCATAGCCGCGGCACCCAATAGATGCATCCGTAGAGAGGAAGCCAGGCGAGGACGACAAAGTTCCAGTAGAGCGCGTTGTCTTCGACATCGCCATAGCGGCGCGCATTGTCGCCATGCTTCGAAAACATCAGACAGGCGAGAACGACGGTATCGACGAGGTCGGTGATGATGTGGGTTGCGTGCAGGCCAAGCATGGTCCAGACGATCGATCCATAGGCATCATCGTCCCAGCCGATGTGAAGGGCAGGGAATTCGTAGGCGCGGGGTATCAGGGGTGCTGTTCCGAGAAGCCCCATGATGATCAGTCCCGCGCGCACCTTGGGGAGATCCCTGTGCTTTGCCCACCGCGCGACGAGCATATTCGGCACGATGCTGACGAGAAGCAGCAGGGTCAGAATTGTGCCGGGAAGAAGATCCGGGGCAGGGGCTTCGATCGGCCAACGCGGCGCCAGGCTCATGAGATAGAAGTAGACGACAATCGCCAAGGCGAATCCCATGCCTTCGATCAGCATGAAGGCACTGGTGCCCCAGAACGTCAGGCTCGCGCTGCCCAGGCCGTGCAGGGGAAGCTTCGACAGATCGGTGACCACGCGCTCCTTCATGACTCGTCCTCCGGCGTTTGCTTGGGCCAGAACCATCCCGTCAGAGTGATTGCCACCGGCACGGCTCCCCAGACGACGGCCCACGGGCTAAAGATCGAGCCGATCAGCATAATGCTCGTGGCAATGGCGGCCAGAAATGGCCAGATGGAATCGGCTGGCGAGGACTCCCGCGCTTCCGGCTCGCCTGATGTGACGCTGCTGACGATCAGTTCCCGCCGATCGAGCCGAAGTCCGGTCGCCACCGGCAACGTCTCGCCGGATGTCCAGAGCGGTTCGCGCGATTCGACTACGGGAATATGCCGAAAATTATAAGGGGGAGGGGGCGAAGCTACGGCCCATTCCAATGTCGAGGCGTTCCAGGGATTGGGGCCGGCCGGCCGGCCGTGGCGGAAACTGCGCAGGGCATCGATGAAGAAGACGAGGAAGCCGGCGGCCAGGATGAAGGCGCTGAGGCTGACGAACAGGTTCAGGCCAGCCCAGGGCAGCTCGGGCGGATAGGTGTAGACCCGCCTCGGCATGCCTTGGAGGCCCAGGATGTGCATGGGGAAGAAAGTCAGGTGGAAGCCGGTGAAGATCAGGCCGAAGGCCCACCGGCCGAGCCTTTCGCTCATCATCCGGCCGGTCATCTTCGGGAACCAGTAATAGATCGCGCCGATCAGCGGGAAGACGGAGCCGCCGATCAGCACATAATGGAAATGGGCGACGACAAAATAGGTGTCGTGGACCTGGGTATCGAGCGGCACCGACGCCACCATGACGCCGGTCAGGCCGCCGATGACGAAGGTGATGAGAAAGCCGATGATGAAAAGCAGCGGTGTCTTGAACACCGGACGGCCATCCCACAGCGTTGCCAGCCAGCAAAAGATCTGGGTTCCGGCGGGAATGGCGATTGCCATGCTCGAGGCGGTGAAAAAACTGCTCCCCAGCCGCGGCAGGCCGGCCACGAACATGTGGTGCACCCACAGGCCGAAGGAGAGGATTCCGGTGGCGATCATTGCCAGCACCAGCGGCATATAGCCGAAGACAGGACGCCGCGTGAAGGTGGAGATCATGGCGGAGACGATGCCGACTGCCGGAAGAAAGATGATGTAGACCTCGGGATGACCGAAGAACCAGAACAGGTGCTGCCAGAGAAGCACATCGCCCCCTTCCGCGGGATTATAGAACTGGGTGCCAACCAGCCGGTCGAGAATGAGCGACGAACTGGCGAACATGATTGCCGGCATGGCCAGGATGACGAGAAAGGCGGTGACCAGCATCGACCAGACGAAAACGGGAATCCGATAGAGCGACATGCCTGGCGCCCGCAGCTTGAAAACGGTCACGACTATTTCGACGGCAACGGCGAGGGCGGAGACCTCGGTGAAGGTGATCATCTGTGCCCAGAGGTCTGCCCGTTTCCCGGCGCCGTATTGCGGGCCGGCCAGAGGCACGTAGGAGAACCAGCCGACATCGGGGGCGGTATCGAGGGCGAGGGAGATCCACAGCAGCAGTCCTCCAGCGAGATAGATCCAGTAGGAGAAGGCGTTCAGCCTGGGAAAGGCGATGTTGCGGGTTCCGACCATCAGAGGAACGAGATAGACCGCCATCGCCTCCATGACCGGCACCGCAAACAGGAACATCATGTTGCTCCCGTGCACGGTGAAGATCTGATTGTACCGGTCCGCGCTGATGAAGCGGGCCTCGGGGAAAGCAAGCTGGAGGCGCATCGCCAGTGCAAGCACGCCGCCGAGGATGAGAAAGACAAAGGCTGTCGCGATATAGCGTCTGCCGATGATCTTGTGATCGACCGTGGAGAGCGCTGCTAATAATCCAGGCGGCGTCGACCATGTGCGCCTGAGGAAGGCTTCCGCCTCGGGACAGCCGGCAGCCAGGTCGGCGGGGGAAGGGGTTCTGCCGCCGCCCGTCATCGCAGACCACTCATATAGGCGCTCACCTGTCGCAGCTCTTCGCCGGTGAGGGGGACCAACGGCATGTTGTTGCCCGGCTTCAGCGTTTGCGGGTCGGCAATCCATGCCGCAACCGAGCCTCGCGTATTCTCCGACAGCCCCGCCGCAATCATGCTGCGGCTGCCGACATGGGTGAGGTCAGGCCCGGAGGTGCCCGATGCCTCGGTGCCGCGGATGGTGTGGCAGGCGGCGCAAGGCTTGCTCATGAATACGAGCTTTCCCGTAGCGGCATCACCATCGGCCGGCGCGGCTGCCGTCTTTCTCTGCAGCTCCAGCCATCTGGCATAGTCCTCGGGCTCCTCGGCGATCACCAACAGCGCCATGTGGCTGTGCTGCAGGCCGCAGAATTCGGCGCATTGGCCGCGATAGATGCCGGCTTTGCTGGCATGCAGCGTCAGCCGGTTGTCGCGGCCGGGGACCAGATCCTGCTTTCCCGTCAGGTTCGGCACCCAGAAGGAATGAATGACATCAGTCGAGTCCAGGCGCAGCCGAACATCGGTTCCTACGGGGATATGCAGCTCGTTGGCGGTCTGGAATGTCCTGGCGGGATCCGCATCGAGATAGGTAAACTGCCACCACCACTGCTGCCCGCGAACGGCAATGGTCGGCGGATTGTCCCGGCCGCGGTCGACGCCATTGGTTGCGTAGAAGCTGGTGATCGTCAGGAAGCTTACGACCAGGACGGTCATAACGATCGCGCCGGCAACGACCCTTGCCATGGAACGCTCGGCTGGCGGTTCGCCGGGGATCTGGTTTTTCCTGCGAACCAGCGCCCATACCATGACGCTCATGACAAGCACGAAGACGACGCCGCAGACGGCGACAAACAGCAATATCAGGCTTCTGAGTTCCGAAGCGGCAGGTCCGTCCGCATTCAGTGCCGATTGCGTGCCCGCAGCGCAGCCGGACAGAAACAGGGTGCATGCCGGGGCGGTCTTCAAGGCCGGACACCTCGATCGGAGCGGACGCCCACCGGCCCTTCCTCGAAAAGAGTTGCGGCCGGCGCCCGGTTCTCGGCCGGTCTTGTATGCTTGTCGTCATTGCGGCTTGGCGCGGTATAGAGGGCGGAATAGGAGCCGATCGTCCTGACATAGCCGGCGAGCTGCCAGATCTCGTCGCTCGTCATTTTGTTCGCGAAGGCAGGCATGCCGTGAGGCCGTCCGTCGCGAATGGATGCCACGACCGATACCATTTCCGAGCCATAAAACCACCAGCCGTCAAGAAACGAAGGACCGGTCCCGCCTCGTCCGTCTCCATGGCAAGTAGGGCAGCCGAACCAGGAATAAAGGCGCTTGCCCTGGCTCAGATCATAGGCGGTGCTCTCATAGGGCTTACCAAGCGCGAAATAGACGTCGGGTGGTGTGCCGCCGATCCTGTCCGGCATCAGCCGGAACTGATCGAGAGACGATGTGACCGGTGGACCGGCACGATATTGCCTTGGATGTCTTGCCCAGCCGATCGCGGCTCCGATCACGAACATACAGAGCAGCACTATCGAGACCAACCAGGTGGCGTCCTTCTTGACGGCGCTACCGGCAAGCAAAGGGAAGCGATTGGGACCGGACGTCACGGCGGGATGGGCGCGAAGCAAGCGTGGTTGGCTTGCCCAGGCGATGGCGGCCCAGACGGCTGCCATCGTGAGAAGCGATACTGCCGCCGACCAGGGGACCTGCTTGCTTTCGCGCATTGCCGGGACCCGGGTCAGGACCGCGACGACAGGGCCGAGAGACTGAGCCGCACCGGCAACATCTTGTAAGACGGGGTCTTGGCCTTGGCGTCGTGATGCGCCAGCGGAAAGAGCGGGTTCGCCTCAGGATAATAGGCCGCACAGCACCCGGCCGGAATTGCGTGCCGAGCAACCTTGAAGCCGGTGACGCGGCGCGTTGTGGCGACATCGATGGCGGTCGTCAGATCGACGAAATCGCCTTCCTTGAAGCCCAGTCTGCCAATATCCTCTTCGTTCATGAAGACCACCTTCCGCGATCCCTTCACGCCGCGATAGCGATCGCCGTAACCGTAGATGGTCGTGTTGAACTGGTCGTTGGAGCGTAACGTGGCGAGGTTGAGAACCTCTGTGGCGCCTGGACCGATGTCGAGTTCGGGGAAGAGCCGCGGCGGCGTGATGAAATTGGCTTTCTGGTTGGGCGTCGTCCATTTGCGCTCCCGGGCCGGAACCGGTCTCGGAATGCCGCCCGGCTGAAACATGCGTTTGTTGAAATCCCTGAACGTCTCGGGGTAGGTCGCTTCGATCGCATCGCGGATCTTCGAATAATCGCCGACCCATTCATCCCACGGGACTCGGCCCTTCGCCAGCGTCGCCTTGGCGATGCCGGCGATGATGGCGGGCTCCGACAGAAGCTCCTCGCTTGCGGGCCTCGCCCTCCCGCGCGAGCCATGGAAATGCGCCACGGAACTTTCGATGGAGACGGCTTGCGGACCGCTCGCTTGTTCATCGACTTCGATACGGCCGAGACAGGGAAGGAGATAGGCGATTTCGCCATGGATGACGTGGCTGCGATTGAGCTTCGTCGCGATCTGTACGGTTAGGCGGAGTTTGCGCCACGCCTCCTCCATCGCCTCCGTTTCCGGGACGGCGCGCAGGAAATTGCCGCCGAGGCTGACGAAGGCTTTGGCTTCGCCCTCCAGGATCGCCTTGCAGGTGTCGACGGTTGAGCGTCCTTCCCATTGTGGCGGTTCGAACTGGTAGAGTTGCGCCAGTTTGTCGAGCGGCACGAGGTCCGGCTTTTCCGTTATCCCGACCGTGCGCTGGCCCTGCACGTTCGAGTGGCCGCGCACGGCGCAGATATTGGCGCCCGGCTTGCCGATATTGCCGCGCAGCAGCGCGAGATTAGCGACCATATGAACGTTCTGGACACCCATCACATGCTGCGTCAGACCCATGCCATAGACCATCAGCACCGCCTCCGAATGGGCATAGGTGCGGGCTGCCTGAATCATCTGCTCGCGGGTCAGGCCGGAAACACGTTCCAGTTCGGCCCAGTCATATCGGCGGGCGGCTTCGGCAAACTCCTCGAAACCCGATGTATGCGTGTTGATGAAATCGTGGTCGAGAACATGCTTTTTGTCGGCCGCCGCAATGGAAGCGGCGAACGCCACCGACGCGGCATTATCCGGTTTATGGGGCACGGCATCGGAGCCGGAAACCTTGCTCATCCCCATTTCCTTCATTGCATCGTCGGCTTCGATCAAGGCTTTGCAGACGCCGAAGAGGGCCGCAATGTCGCCTCCGTTCTTCACCTGATAATATTCCGACGAAATCGGCGTCGACCGGCCGGTCAGCATCTGGCTCGGCATTTGCGGGTTGGTGAAACGTTCGAGGCCCGGTTCGCGCAACAGATTGAAGGTGACGATTTTCACGCCTCGGTCGACGGCATCCTGAAGGTCATGCAGCATTCGCGGGGAGGAGGTGGCAACGTTCTGTGCCATATAGAAAATGCAATCGCAGTTCTGGAAATCGGACAGGATTGCCGTGCCGACGGAGGCTCCGATGCTTTCCGGCAGACCGACCGAGGAGCTTTCGTGACACATGTTGGAAGAATCAGGCAGGTTATTGCTGCCGAAGATGCGGGCAAAAAGCTGATACATGTAGGAGGTTTCGAGGGAGGCGCGCCCGGACGTATAGAAATCAACCTCACGCGGAGGAATTGACCGCAGCTCCCCGCCGATTTCTGCGAATGCATCGTTCCAGTCTACCGGCTCGTATTTGTCGGTCGAGCGGTTCCACCGCATCGGATGGGTCAGGCGACCTTGTTCTTCGAGATCGTGATCGCTCCATTGCTCCAGCTCATGCAATGTATGGGCGGCGAAGAAGGCGCGGTCGGCGCGGCGGGAAGTGACCTCCCAGGCGGTCGCCTTCGCGCCGCTTTCGCAAAATTCCATCGCATGCGGTTTTGCAGGCTTGGCCCAGGCACAACTGACACACATGTAGCCGTCTGGTTTGTTGTGATGGGAAAGCAGTGACGGCCCCGATCGGGGGACGTGTTCGCGGAGAAGAATTTCTCCAAGAGATCGCGCCGCCGCCCATCCGCCAGCCGCATGCGTGCTCTCGCCGATAGTTGGCGGATGTTTCGATCGCGCTGACATTTTTGCCTCCCGATATTGTCGAAGGAGAATCCCCGACAGATATTTTGCGATCCAAACTCTTCGAGAAACAAACTGTTCCAGGCGAGTCGCCAAGTGACGAGCGGCGCTGTCGACAGCCGATGACGGAAGACGATTGGCAATAGCCGCGTCGCAAATGCTCAGAGCGGCGTCGGAGCGTTGGCCTCCACCTCGGCATAGAGCTGACCGCACATCGTCAGCGATCGCCGCATCGCCGCGACGCGATCTTCGGCGTCTTTGGATGAATAGGCCCAGATGTCGGTCGCCCAGCTCTTGCCATCCATCTCGTACTGCAGGGCAAATTTATAGAGCCGTCGCTCATCTGCATCGGTGCTGACGAAAGCGCGATCGGGATCATCGCGGCGCTGGCGCGGAAAACTTACAACATTCACAACCTGCTCCTCGGGTTCATCTCGTCGCCAGGGCTCGAAAGGCCGCTTTTCCTTGGACTAACCTGATCGCCCGGATTTCGTTCCCTGCGCACCTCGTCAGAGCAGGCCCATCGCGGTCTGGCCCTGATATAACGACTCCGAACGCTCATGGTCTCGGCCAGGCTGGAGGTCGTCATCGCTTCAGCCGCATGCGGCCGGCGATTTGCTGTAGCGACCAGCCATGGATGATCCGTTCGATCACCGATTGGCGCACATGGGAGAACCGGGCGAGCTTGCGCAGCTTGGCTCTGCGCTCACGCGCCATCTCGTGGGCAGTCACGCAATAGTAGCCGTTCAGATCCGGCATCTGCCGGTCTTCAAAAGCATTCCGCTTGAGCTCGCGGAAAATCGTCGAGCGATGCCGGCCGAGCTTCTCGGCAATGACGGTGGCGCTCAGGCCGGCCGCTCGCGAGCGATCCTGCGACATTCATCCATGTCGATCTGGGAGTAGGTGCGCGTCTCATCAGCCATTCCTTGCGAGTGATAACCCATTAGCATCTATCGCAAGTGGCAGTTCATCCTTGAACCCACCCCCCTACAAGGCGAATCTGGCATAAGCTGAATTATGGAACTTGATTCATGTGGTGGGCTGTTCAACATCGTCGTGCTCGGCCTGGGTGTCGAGCATCTGAGGGCCTGCGCAGATCCTCGGCACAAACCCCTGCGATGAGGCGCGGGTTTTGCAGTGGTTTGTCAGCAGGCCGGCACTGGCGTGCGGGCTCTTTCCCTGCGAGACGCCGCAGCTTCGTTTCGGATAGCCGCGAAACCGACCGCGACCCTACTCCACGGTCTCGCTGCTTGCCTGCAGCACCCGGGTTTTCAACCCAACATATCCCGGATGACTTCCAGAGGATGGGGGATCGTCCTGCGGTCTATTTCCTTGACCTGCGACCGGCAGGAATAGCCGCTCGCCATGACCACGGTCCCTTCCTCGCCGGCGGTGATCTGTTCTGCCCAGCTCATCGCATAGAGCTTTTCGGAAATCTCTCTGTTGCGGACTTCGTGGCCGAACGTTCCCGCCATTCCGCAGCAGCCGGCAGCGGCCACCTGCAGCTCGATGCCGAGGCTGCGGAAGACTGCTTTCCATTGCGCGACCGCCGAGGGCATGTTGGTGCGTTCGGTGCAGTGCGGCAGAAGCCGGACCGTCGCCCCGGCCTGCCGCCGGATCGCCTCCGCCAGGTTCCTGCCGTTTGCGGCGAGCCATTCCTGCGGTAGCAGCACGGATGCGTGGGATGGCCCTTTCCGCAGGGTCTTGTACTCGCTGCGATAAGCAAGGGTCATGGACGGGTCCAGCCCGACAAGCGGCACGCCGGTTTTCGCTAAACGATCCAGAGAGCGCGAGGTCGCGACGGCCGCCTTTTCGAAGCGGTCGAGATAACCGTGCACATGCAGCGCCTTTCCGTTGGTGAGCGGTGGCGCGATCAACGGCACAAGGCCGAGCTTGCGGGCGACCTCGACGGCGGCGACGACCACTTTGGGGTCGAAATGCGCGGTGAAGGCATCGGGAACGAAGACGACGGTGCGGGCGCGCGCCTCGGAAGACATCGTCACAATCTGCTCCGCGTCGGCGACGGGGACGCCGAGGCCGGCCAGCGATGCCGGCGGCATCTTCGGCAGCGCGGTCAGGCCGACAAGCTTCATCGCCGCGCGGCCGGCAGCCGTTCCGGAAAGGAGATTGTAGAGAGGACGGATCTGCGCCATCAGCGGCAACGTCGTCTCGATGCCGGCCACCAGCGGATCTTTCAGCGGCCTGAGGTAGCGGCCGTAATAGAGGTTCAGGAACTTCGACCGGAACGCCGGGACGCTGACCTTGACGGGACATTGACCGGCGCAGGCCTTGCAGGCAAGGCAGGTATCCATGGCCGCCCGCACTTCGTGCGAAAAATCGGAGCGGTTGGCCGGGTTCAGCGAATTGAACGCCCGTCTGATGAACCCGATCGCCTTGTTGGAATTGCGGAGCCGAACCGCTTCTTTACGGGGATCGATGCCCTGCTCGACGAGCAGCCGCAGCCATTCCCGCATCAAAGCGGCGCGCCCTTTCGGCGAGTAGAGCCGGTTGCGGGTTGCCTTGTAGGACGGGCACATCGGGCTGGTCTCGTCGAAATCGAAACAGGCGCCGTTTCCGTTGCAATAGGCCGCATTGTCGAAGGCTGCGCGGATCTCGTTGCCAATGATGCGGTCGACGCTTCCACGCAGGGGAACCTCGTCGATCTTCATCAGTGCGCCATCGCCGGGTGTGGCGATCTTGCCCGGATTGAGGCGGTTCTCCGGATCGAACGCCTTTTTGATCTGCTGAAGGCTAGGATAGAGATCCTCGAAGAATTCCGGCACATATTCTGACCGCACACCCTTGCCGTGCTCTCCCCAGAGAACGCCGCCATGCTTGCGGGTAAGCGCCACCACCGCGTCGGTGATTTCCCGGATGAGCGGGACATGGTCGTCCCGCGTCAGATCGAGGGCCGGCCGCACGTGAAGCACGCCCGCATCCACATGCCCGAACATGCCGTAGGAGACGCCCGCGGCATCGAGGAGCGCGCGGAATTCGCGGATATAGGCGGCGAGATTGTCGGGAGGGACGGCAGTATCCTCGACGAAAGCCACCGGGCGCACCGGGCCTTCGACACTGCCGAGAAGGCCGACTGCGCGCTTGCGCATGGCCCATATCGCCTCGACGTCCGATTTCTCCCGGGCGATCGTAAGGCCGATGTTGCGGACGACATCGGCGCCGGCCAGTGCCGACGTCACCGCCATGAGCTTCTGTTCCAACTCCATCGGTTCGTCGGCCAACACCTCAGCGATATTGATGCCGTTGGCCGCGCCGCGCGGATCGTCCGGAAAAAACCGGGCGATGCCGCTCCACACGATGTCGTCCTTGGCAAGGCCAAGCACCTTCTCGTCGATCGTCTCCACTGAGGCGACATTCAGCGCGGTCAGCGACCTTGCGTCTTCGAGGGCTGTGTTGAAGTCGTCATAGCGGATATTGACCAGCGCCGCATATTTCGGGATCGGCAACAGATTGAGCTCGATCTCGGCGATCATCGCCAGCGTGCCTTCCGAGCCGCACATAATCGCATTGAGATCGAAGCGTCCGTCCTCGCGGCGGATATGCGCGAGGTCGTAACCCGTCATGTAGCGGTTCAGGCGCGGAAAAATTTCCTCGATGCGCTCGCGCTTACCACGCGCAATGCCGTCGACCGTCCGATGGATCTCCCCGACGCGGTCGCCGCGTGACTTGATTTCGGCGAGACACACGTCGTCGAGAGGACGCGACCACCAATCCGTTGCGTCGGTCAGGACGATCCTGAGGCCGAGCACATGGTTGCTCGTTTTGCCGTAGAGACAGGAGCCCTGGCCGCAGGCATCGGTCGAGACCATGCCGCCGATCGTCGCCCGATTGGAGGTCGAAAGTTCCGGTGCGAAGAACAGGCCATGATCCTCAAGGACGCGATTGAGCTGGTCCTTGACGACGCCGGCTTCGACGCGGGCGACACGCCGCACCGGATCGATCTCCAGGATCCGGTTCATATGCCGTGAGCAGTCGATGACGAGGCCGTCCGTCAGCGATTGGCCATTGGTGCCGGTGCCGCCGCCGCGCGCGACGACGCGCAGACCGCGGAACGGGTCTTCGGAGAGGACCCGCATCACGGTCTTCATGTCCTCGATATCCTTGGGAAAGAGGATCCCCGCCGGCTCTACCTGATAGATCGAGTTGTCCGTCGAAAGAACGGTGCGCGAGGCGGCGCTGGTTTCGATATCACCCGCAAAGCCCGCCTCGAGCAGCCGCTCGAAGACGCCGGCTCCGGGAAGAAGTGACGATTCTCTAGTCTTGATACGAGGGATCATTTTTTATCGCTGCCGAAACGCCAGAGCAGCATTAAAGGTTTCCGCGCTATCGGCAAGATCAAGCCTTCATACCTCTTTCGCGGGCCGCCATGGCGCGGTCGCGGCCAGCCACTGTCGCGTGCGGGCCTCGGGATCCGCGTTGCGGGTGATATCGGTGACCACGGCAGCACCATCGGCGCCTTTTTCCAGCGGCGCGCGTTCGGCAGTGATCCCCCCAATCGCGACGAGCGGTATCGCGCCGACGCGCCGGCGCCAGTCCGCAACACGTTCAATGCCTTGCGGCGCCCATTTCATCTGTTTGAGAATCGTCGGCCAGACCGGTCCGAGCGCAACGTAATCCGGCTCTGCCGCCAGCGCCGTCTCCAGCTCCGCTATGTCGTGGGTGGATAGGCCGAGCTTCAGGCCGGCGCGACGAATGGCATTCCTGTCGGCGGCCATCAGGTCCTCCTGGCCGAGATGAATGAAATCGCATCCTTCATCGATCGCAAGTTTCCAGTAGTCGTTGACGACCAATTGGCAAGCCGCTGCCGCGCAGGCAGCCTTCGATCGCCGGATCTGCTCGCGAAGCACGGAGTCGGGGCAATCCTTGATGCGCAGCTGGACGAGTTTGACGCCGAGCGGCACGAGACGCTCGATCCATTCGGCGCTGTCGACGATGAGATAGAAGGGGTCTAAGTTCACGAGAACACTGCCTTTCCGATAACGGGAGTGGATGGGACGGCGATGTCGCGTGGCTCCAGCGGTATGGCCCCAGCATTCCTACCCGGGCTCAAATATTTTGTTGCCACGCAAGCCCGCGCTCCGATGCGTCGTTGTAGACGAGCGCCAAGTCGGCAGATCGCCTTGTCTGCTGCAGGGCTTCAAAGAGCAGCGCAGGTTGACCAACGTCCTTCTCGCGCTCGCCACCCTGCCCGTCAGTGTGTCGGCGGCTGGCGACTATGAGCTTGCGGACCGCATGCCGGAGTGGATCAGGGACGACGACTGGGACACCGCTCCGGTGGAGCAGCATTGTCCTGACGGTTTCTGCTGTCGCGGGCGCTGCAACTGACCGGATTTATTTATGCTTCAGCAGCCACATCTTTCCGGCCATCGTGATGCCGTGCGGCGAGATGGCTGGGTCGGCGTCGGGATCGAGGGTCTTGAGAAGACCGCTGATTCTCAATTTCGCCTACCGTCGCCGTTGTTGCGAACTTGATTGCGATCGGCCGCTCCTGAAAGCGATCGGCTTTGGCGAAGGTAATCGTCGCATTGAGATGCGTCCACTTCTTGCTCTCCTGAAGGTACAGGTCCCCATCCCTTGCAAGTTTCAAGCCTCTGATCTGGGGAGGCGTCAAAGTGACCATCAAAGCGGCCGTATTGGGACTTGTTTTGGCGGTCGTACTCATCTTGGATCCTAACATGCTATTCAAACGATCCGCATAAAGCGGTCAGATATCGATGGGCCGAGGCTCTCGGCCTCTCGGAAGGAGATGAGCCTGCCGCTCTGTTCATCCCACAAAGCAAGCCGGACACATTCGAGGCTTTGCCGAAGGGTGACGCGGCCGATAGCCACCAACTCGGGGTGATTGCGCAGGACTTCCGGAAGCCGGTAATACGGAATGCGGCTTGAAAGGTGGTGGATGTGGTGGATACCGATATTCCCGGTCAGCCATCGAAGCACGAGCGGAAGATCATAATGTGACGCGCCGTGAAGAGCGGCCCGCGGAAATTTCCATTCTCCCGTCTTCGACCAGTGCGTTTCCTCGAACTGATGTTGGACATAAAATAGCCAGACGCCGGCTGCCCCTGCCAGCAAAACGATCGGCAGATGCACCAGCAGGAGGGGGATAGGCCCAATCGTCCACATTAACAGGCCGACTACGATCGCGATCGCTACATTCGTGGCCATCGTGGAAACCCAAGGCAAGGCTCCCGCCCGCATCATCTCGATCGGCAGGCGTTGCTTGAAGATAAAGAGCCAGGCGGGTCCAATGCCGAACATGACGATCGGATGCCTGTAAAGTCGGTAGGCGAGTCGCCCGGTTCGAGAACGGGCGCGATATTCCTCGAGCGTCAAGGTCGTGATGTCGCCGATGCCACGTTTATCAAGATTGCCCGCAGATGCATGATGTTCCGCATGTGTTTGCCGCCAATAATCGTACGGCGTTAGGGTCAAAACGCCGAGTGCCCGTCCTGTCCACGTATCCAGCTTTCGCCGGGCGAAGAATGAACCGTGCCCGCAATCGTGCTGGATCATGAATAACCGGAGCAGGAAGGCGGCGGCTGGCAGGATCAGTATGTAGCCGGGCCAAAAGTCTTGCAGCAAAGAGGCATATGCGCCGACCCATAGCAGCGCGAAGGGGACAGCTGTCACAGACAACTCGAACGCGCTGCGCCAAAAGCTCGGTTGCCGGTATTTCGCGAGGATCTTCAGCCACGCACCGGCGGAGTCTTCAAACGGCTCGTGCAACTGGCCGGCTTGGCTTCTCATAGGTTTTCTGATTCCGTTGGGACGACGATGCAAATTGGCAGGAGCCACGGTCGGATGTTCATCCGTCAAGCGCGACGAGCCTTACGTGCGGCATAGCGCCGGTCGCGCTCGGCCTTGCGTGCCGCTTCATCGGCGACGACACGTGCGATTCGGTTATTGGCTTCCAACTGGCGAGCCTCCGCCTCTGCTCTTTGATGAGCCTCGGCAACATCGGCTAATGCGGCAGCTTCCTGAAGGAGGCGGTCATTTTCCGCCGCCTTCATCGCATCGCGCTCGGCGCGACGAGCAGTCCTGGCCGAAGCAATTGCCGCCAACCGTTCTTGCATTACAGGGTCGGTCGGCTTCGGAGCCGACTCAAATTTTGCAATCAGCTGACGTCTGGCGCTTTCGGCGGACTTACGACGTTCTGAAAAGGGGTTGTCGCCTGAGTGTTTCAATCGATGTCCTTGCCCAACAGGATAGTCCAGGCCGCTACGCTTCAAGACATACGAGCGGTCGGGCGCTGTTCACTTCTTGAATGAAAAAGGCCAGACATCTGCCTGGCCTTCAACTGCCCTTGCCAGCCACGCCAGTACCTCCGTGGTCGCAGCGGCTATAAGAGCCTTTTAGGCCGCTTGGAGCTGGCCTGCAGACATTTTGCCGGACTTGCGGTCATGCTCCAATTGAAAGCCGAGCTTCTGGCCTTCAGCGATTGAACTCATTCCCGCGCGTTCAACGGCAGAGATGTGAACGAAGACGTCAGCGCTCCCGTCGTCAGGCTGTATGAAGCCAAAGCCTTTGGTGGCGTTGAACCATTTTACTGTGCCAGTGGTCATGATAAACCCTTTCATCGGCATACATTTAATCGCCCGCCGAGCGGCGCGCGGCGGTGTTTCGACTTTTGAAGGGAGAGTTGATCAAGAGGCGCAGAGCGCAGCCAAACAAATATCGGCAAACAAAGTATCGATGTGTGCAGGGATAGACTGGAGATCCTTCCCCGTCAACCTCTTGTTTTCACCTTCTCGCAATTTCCACTTCTGCGGGCAATCCCGTGTGATGCGTTTAAGGTCGGCGCGTCAGCGGATAAGCGTCGGCTTCATAGAGTTTGCGCATCTGCAAACCATCGAAGCGCGCCTCCTCGACTTCGAGCACGGATCCACGAAGGAGAGAAGCCGGCATGTCCTCGATCGCAAAGCGAAGAGCTTCGGCGACGGAATCGAACCTCTTGTAGACGAGGCTGCCTCTTCTGTTGATTGTCTTGCACGGGTAAAGCCCCGCGCCGGCATTATAATCGAAAACGGTCATAACCTAATCCTTGCGGCGTGAGCGATCGTCGAGGACAGTCGATCTTTGCCGTTCCATCTTGCGGTATCAACGGAAAAAAGAAGCCAGTCCAACCGTTCCAGCAGTCCGTTTTTCGAGACGCTGCTGCATCTCGGCAAGCTTCGTCGCGCGCCTCCGGAGAGCTTGCCTGCTGAGGAAATCCTGCAGCTTTGCTGCATCCGATCCTTGTTCTGGCTTGGAGCGCTTGAACATGCTTTCGGCGGCATGGCGGGTGGTGTTGGTCATTATGGCATCCTCAGTGTGGCTGCGGGACGAATACATCCGGAACAAACCGCTCCAGCCAGTATGGCGGAGTTCGCAACGTTCGCAAAATCAGGGTTTGCCAAGCAACCGACGCAGCCGGGAGGATTAGGTAGCCGAAAGGCTGAAAACGTGCCCTCTATGTAAGGTTTTAATCAGCCTCATTCAAGGCACCACATGAATAGCGAAAGCTTGCTTGCCAAAGGCGGAAATGAAGTCCAGGGTGCGATGTCGGCTGCAACTGGTCAGGGCGCTGCCGCCTGAGGGACAAGAGCGCGCCCTAGCCCCGACAAGAGGAGGACGCGATGACGTCCCGATCCTCGCATGCCTGCTTCCTGCTCTACTTCCAGAAAATGCTCCTGAACGCCAACGGCGAAAGCAAGCGCAAACCAGGCAATCGGAAAGTGCATAGGACCTTTCCCATGGTCCGCAACAGAGGACAGCTTCATGGCTCGTCACCTGTCGGTCGCGGGATGTGGGCCGGCGCGCCCATTTTTCCTGAGAAAGCTCCCGAGAAAAAGCCAAGGCTCTGGTAGCGTCGCACGGTATCTGTCCTTCCCTCTTTACTGCCCTTCAGCGTTATATCTTGGAATTACGACCAGGAGATCGCAGATGCAGGCCTTTGGAGACAACTTATGCGCCAATCATATTACAGGGTGCTGGCCCTGATGATGACCATCCCCCTGCATTCTGCATCGGGACTCAGCTCCTCGGCGCTCGGCCAGACCTCAAGGTCGGTGCCTGAAAATGCCCAGGCAAGCCGCTATGGCCTCGGCTGGGAATGCAATCGTGGTTTTCGAAGGCAGGATGACGCCTGCTTTAAGGTGAAGCTTCACGACAACGCGTTTCTGACGAACTCCTCCTTTGGCAAGGGCTGGGATTGCCATTACGGCTTTCTGGAGAAGGGGAACCAGTGCCTCACCGTCCAAATTCCGGACAATGCATATCTCGACCCATATTTCGGCGATCGCTGGAGATGCCTGCGTGGATACCGTCAAACCAACGTGGGTTGCGACCCTATCAAAGTCCCGGAGAAAGCATTCCTGTCCGATAATACCACAGGATCCGGCTGGGAATGCGAAAGAGGTTATCGCGCGCTACAACAAGCATGTCTCAAGCTCGAACTCCCCGCCCACTCATATCTGACATCCGCCGGAAATGAGTGGAGGTGTGATAGAGGCTTTGAAAACAAGGATCAGACGTGTGTCGCTGTCGAGGTTCCGGAGAATGCCATCTTCGTCGACGCGCCCCACGGACTGAAATGGAAGTGCGACCGCGGCTTCGAGCCGAGGGGCAATCAATGCCTGCAGCTCAAGCTTCCCGAAAACGCACATCTTAACTCGACGGGCAACGGATGGGACTGTAATCGTCCGTACCAGCTTCGCGGTGGTGCCTGCATGATCGAATGACAATCAGCTGAAGTCTACCTCGGTGCCTCCCTCGCCGTCTAAATAGCTGATGATTTTTCACTCTGCTCGTTTTTTCTATCGGAAAGCAAACGGCTGGGCGCCGAAGACGGAAACTCCAGAAGAGCGACGAGATTACTGTCAGCGCGTAAATGAAAACTTCCAATTCCGACACTATATCGTCATCATAACAGCGGGTATCACGATGAACCGTCTGCAGGAGTTTTCGATCAGACCAAATGGGGATCGATGGTGCGAAACGCGGACGCCGTAGAAAGGTTTCATAACCTGCCCCCGTTCGGCCCGAACGCGATGCTCTCGTCGCAGCCCTCCTCAAGCGCAGACAGATTCCAGCCAGCCACGAACTCTCCTCTGACCCTACATTGCAATTCGAGGGCCGCGCCCCATATTTCTTACGACCGGAGCTGCGAAGGAGCAGCCGTCGTTCCGGGATTCGGCACCCCGCCAGCAGGTAGCCGGACAGGAGGAAGGTCTCCTGCATCTGTAGCACAGCGGCAACCTGACCAGCCCTGCCGCGCCTCAGCGAGCCCGGCGGAAGTTCAACGGCATAATTTGCGACAGTCCAGTTTGACTTGGCATGACCAACCCCTCCGGGAGAGAAATGTGTGACACTGACCTTTCCCAATAGAAGCCGCAGTTTCGACGAGAGCCGCAATGCCGTTCGCTTCTCTGGATATGACGGCATGTTCGAGGTGCGGTTTTTGATTGAAGCCAATGCCTTGCGGACCGCAAGCCAGGCCGCCCGCTCCGAAGACGAGTGCTTGAGAGCCTTTGATATGGCGCGCGAGGCCATTCTGGATGCGGCCACCCATGCCTACGGCCGCGGCTGCAAGGACCGACATACCCTGACGGCGCGGGATATCCGCCGATAGCCTATTACACCCGAAAAGGGCCGCGCAGGAGGCGAAACGATGTCAGTCGACAGAAAACATCTCAGCGTCGCGAGCCGCGGAGCAACCCGCCATCCCGACCAGGACGATCTTGAATCGGCGGTCTACAGCGCGCTTGCCGATTCCAGCGATCTCGACTCCAGCTATATCTTCGTCACCGCACGCGGCAGCGATATCACGCTCGCCGGGTGGGTGCATGTGCAAGCGGAGGTGTTGTTGGCGGAGGAGATTACGCTGAGAACGAAGGGTGTGCACAAGGTTCATAATGAGCTGTCGCCGGATTTGTGAGGCGAACCCATGGCACTATTTCCATCGGCGCGCATCCGCGCCGTGTTCCCGCCCTGACTGGGAGCAAGCCCGGCACGCTGCCGGGTTTCCGTTAACCGCAGATGGATCTCCCGATCACAGAGGCGGTTGGCGGACGAGGTCCTGCATGGCGGCGACGCTCAAAGCCTCCATGCGTTCCCGCAAGGCTCGCTCATCGAGATTCTTGCCCGCCGAGCGTAAATCTGCCATGATTTTGCCGCGGCGAACGCGATACCGCAGGAATTACAGTTGGCTGCTTCGAAAAGCGGGCTCGCTTCAGTTTCTCAAAGCGAGCCTTCCGAGTTGCTACTATCAGACGTCTATTTGCGTCCACCACTAGGACGGGATTTGGCACCTGTTCCGCCTGCGGTCTTGGCGTCGGGAGCTTGCCCGAAGTTTGTTCCCCCCAGGTGCCCGCCACCGCTCGTGTTCGCGACCTGGCGTTCGGTTCTGCGCCGGATCTCAGCTGCATTGGTTTTGCTCATTTTCAATTCCTTTTCGTCGCATGAGTGATCGCTGCCGGACGGCGCCCGGAAGACAAAAGTTCGATTTTGAGAGAAAAGGGTTGCTTGACGCCAATCGGCGCGAAACGAAGCTCTACTAGCAAACTCGATGTGGCAACCTGAGCCGCCATTGTGTTTAAACGAAGTTCTGGGACAGCGAGCCGGCCAACAAAAAAGGCCGGGGCGAAACCGCACCGACCTTCCTCACATCGCTACTCGTACCAATGCCAGTACATCCGTGGTCAAAAGCAGAAAGCGATTGCGGCAATTGCGAGCGACAGATGCTTTCCAGCGCTCATCAGCAATGCCGATGAGAGGCATATACGCACTCGCTGCATGAAACGCAACCGCAATTATCGGTTTTGTTAAAGATATCTTATAAAAATTCAAATTGCGTGATTCACATTGCATCCGGAGCTGCGCTCAGGCATGGTCACCTCGTCAGCAGCCAATGTTACGGGCGCTGCTGCATCAGGGCTTTCAGCCCTCGCCCCAAATTGAAGGAGGACCGGAAATGTCTTCCGAACACGTCCATATCTTAAATTCCAGTGACCTCACAATGCTGCGAGGCGTCTTGGATGCGGCTGGATACAATTCAGCCAGAAGCGTCGCCCATCCTGAGCGATACAGCGCGGCAGCGAAGTTGCTTATCCAACGTTTCCAATATGGGATGACCTCTGCCGACGACCTTTCCAGGGAGCTGGAAAGGTGTTTTGGCGAGCCAATATCGTCGAAGTCTCCGCCAAGCTTTGAGCGGACACGCGCCTCCATTCAGGGACGGCCTGCCCGATAAACCTCCGACAACCGTAGGACTCCCCGGCCCTCCCAATGTATAGGGCGATAGCATGGAACAATGCGTCAAGGCGGGGGTTGGGGGTGTGGATTGCACGGGTGAGGAACTTTTCTCCCTCATGCCGTACTCCGGTTAACTGTGAGATCCACTATTTCTCAAATGTGGAATCGGAGACTGTGTGTCGACGTCGGCGTGGCTGCTCTTAGTGGTTGAACGCAATCAGGTGCGGCATATTATTGCGTCCGCAGATGAAGCCCTTGACATGCTTTTTAAGAATTGGCCGGTGACGAGCGGTAGCGCTTTCTTTATGGCAATGGAGGCCTGTGCGGGCACGGTAGAGGGCATAGTAACCGAAGGGGAAGCCCAGTCCGCATTCCTTGCAGCAGCTTTTGACGCGCGAGTCGTGGTTCGGATCGCCTAGCTCTTGACTTAAAAGGACTGCCGATTTCCTCGTCTTCGGGTCAGAACCACTTGGAGGCGGATCCGAGGGAGGTCACGTTGGCCGCAATGGGAGGCGCAAAGCCCGGCCACTGCCCGGCTTGGGCGTCGTCGAAAAGAGGCGTGCCGGGGAGCCTGACGAGAAGGCTGCGGAGTGAACAAGCGGGAAGCCCGTCAACCGCCCCGAGTGCGCAGGCTCAGCGTTCCAATCGGATCGACGCCTGAATCAGATCCTGATGGAAGCAATGCTTGCGCAGATCCTCTGTCAATTTGACCAGCCTTTCGTTGGCCAGTCCAGCGGGCTCGCCTCGCGTCAGCATTCCGTCGATCAGGCTCTGCTGAGCGCAGATCATCTGCCGGTCGATAGTCACCTGCCGGCGCGCGAGTTCCAGGTCCTTCGGGGAATAGGTCATGAGAGACTATATCATACAGGCGGGCGAGAGTAGGATTCAATTCGGGGCCGCCTCAGTACTATCGTGGCTGCCAGGTGAGTTGTCATCACTGAACGAGCCGAGGAGAGCCCGCGCCTCTCGCCCCGTGACCTAGTAGCTCCGCAACGAGAATTATATGGTTGCCTGGCACTGCGTTCGCCGCTTTCGCCTTGGATAAGGCGCAATAGCGGCGCATGTTGGCATATCGGCAGCCAATGAAACGGGCGCTGCCGATCAAGGGGTGGCTCCCTTCGCCCCAATCAAGGGAGGACAAGATGTCTTCCACCTTCAAGCACTCTTCCCATATCGCGGCATATGGCGACTTCTTATTCAGAGCTTCCATCCTGGCGAGCTTCGCCGTCATCATCAGTTTAATTTTGAGAGGCTGGTTATGGTAGTAATCATCACAACCGGAATTCCGACGAAACGCGACGAGAATTGGCGGCTCCGGTCCATCCTCAAGCGCGCGGACTACGCGACGACAGATCTCGTTGCTTCAGAACATGGCGACCATCACGAAGAGGTGATGGTGATAAGGCGCATCAGGGCGGCGACGATTCCCGCGCCCGCCTACCCCTCTTCGAGACGGCGGAAGCTGCATGCCGATCCTGAGGCTTTGGCATCATGGGAAAACGAAGGGGGCGCCACGCGAGATGTGGACGCGCCTGCGGACAAGAAGAATTGATGACCCGCGAGGCAATTGAGCAAGGAATGCCGGATTGGCGATCAGGCTCGGTGGTCGAAAGCCCAGCCCCTCTTAGTCTTTGGTGATGCTGAAATTCTGCCCAGTGGTATGTTGCAAAGACCTGCAGCGATCATGCCGTCGCAGGCGTGATGTCGCATTGCTCCAGCTCGGAAAGAGGTGATCGAGCGATTTCCGGTTCACCGACTTCATTCGGAGTTCGGACGGCATGTGCGTAGGTCCTTCTACGTCCTTCTGGCCCTGATGATTGAACCTGGAAAGAGATGATTGCGAAAAATCACCACATTGGGACGCACAGGTCTGACCGCTTTCTCCTCATCCCACAATATTCAGTTTGCCAGCCGTATCGATTAGGCGCATGGTAGGTCTTCAGTAGCTGTTTCTCAGGGCGCTACTGCGTGGAGGTCGGTTTCTGCCTTCGCCCCAAATTGAAGGAGGACAGCATGTCTTCCAATCTCAACATGTCTGTGCGGACCTCTGACCTGGCTGTATTGCAGGGCGTCCTTGACGACGCAGGATACGATTGCACAAGTAGCCTTGCAGACCCGAAATATTACAACGTTGCCGTCAGACTGCTGTTCAAGCTTTATCACGACGGAATGACCTCGCCCGCCGCCCTCTCTATCGAACTCAGCCGGCACTTCGGAAAAACACCACTGTCCTCGAAATCATCCGCGGAGTTCGAAAACAATCGCAAGCGGATTCAGGGTATCCGTTCAGCCGTTAAAGTTAGGTCGCCTACCGGCGCCTGAACAGACCGTGTCGGGTAACTTCTCGCAAAGCTCATTCGACGAAGGCCTTACCAACGCGATGGAGGGTTGCATGCCGGCGCCGTTCGAACAGCTAGACGACCTTCTCATCGCCCCCGGCGCAAGCGTCGGAGGCGCAGGAAGTCGTTGACTCTCCGTGCCATGAACTACCTGCAGCGAAAGTGCACACGGCGCCGGATTGCGCCGGCGGTCCAAGCCGTTCACTCAAGACCTTGCTGCTGCGCTTGCGAAACCATAATGCGCTACAGCCCGCCGGGAAGCGGCACAATAATGGGCACCGTCAGAGGAGGCTAGAATGCCAGAAGCACCAAACGAATTTGCGGCCAGTCCAAACGGAGACAAATGGTATCTCGAACATAACGAAACAGCGGACCAGCATACTGTCATCCATCGCGCCAACGATGCCTCCGGCGGCACTGTGACGAGATGGCCGATTTCGAGCTTTCTGGAGCACTTCGGCGATCATCCGCAAGGTCAGGCTCTTCGCGAGGCATTGCACGATGCTGGATCAGCTGAACAGGAAGTACCGAGTGAACATACGCCCGTTGTGCAGAAACTGGTGACTTCTTTCCCTTGGTCGCGCAAAACGCAACCCGTTGAGGATTGAGTACGCTCTCACTTACCTAAAAGGGGAGCCCCACGGGCGGTCTCAGGCTCGGCATATGCAAACGATGTCAGCTGGGTCGTCGAAAAAATTCCTGGCGCGGTCCTTGACGGACCTCCGTCCACTCGTCTGTACCCCTTCAAGCAGACTGAAGATTGCCAGACCGACATCTTGCCGGACTTGTCGTCATGCTCCAAGTCGTAGCCGTTCTTCTGGCCTTTGACGATTTCGCGCATGCCAGCGCGTTCCACGGCAGAAATATGGACGAACGCGTCGGGGCCGCCGTTGTCAGGCTGAATGAAACCGAGCTCATTAGTGGAATTGAACAGATCCGGCGTCCGCCTCGCAAGCAAACGGAGCAACCGAAAAGTCGAATTTCGTGACTTAGTTGAGTATATGGATAATACCCGCGCCGGCAGGATCGAAGGCCTCCCCGTTGCCGGCGGGATGTATCAACCTTCATCCTCATTCGCGCGCCGCCACGGCGCGGTTGCGGCCAGCCATTGCCGCGTGCGGGCCTCGGGATCCGCGTTGCGGGTGATATCGGTGACCACGGCAGCACCATCGGCGCCTTTTTCCAGCACCAGCGGCGCGCGTTCGGCAGTGATCCCCCCAATCGCGACGAGCGGTATCGCGCCGACGCGCCGGCGCCAGTCCGCAACACGTTCAATGCCTTGCGGCGCCCATTTCATCTGTTTGAGAATCGTCGGCCAGACCGGTCCGAGCGCAACGTAATCCGGCTCTGCCGCCAGCGCCGTCTCCAGCTCCGCTATGTCGTGGGTGGATAGGCCGAGCTTCAGGCCGGCGCGACGAATGGCATTCCTGTCGGCGGCCATCAGGTCCTCCTGGCCGAGATGAACGAAATCGCATCCTTCATCGATCGCAAGTTTCCAGTAGTCGTTGACGACCAATTGGCAAGCCGCTGCCGCGCAGGCAGCCTTCGATCGCCGGATCTGCTCGCGAAGCACGGAGTCGGGGCAATCCTTGATGCGCAGCTGGACGAGTTTGACGCCGAGCGGCACGAGACGCTCGATCCATTCGGCGCTGTCGACGATCAGATAGAAGGGGTCGAGCTTCACGAGAACACTGCCTTTCCGATAACGGGAGTGGATGGGACGGCGATATCGCGTGGCTCCAGCGGTATGGCCCCATGCGCCAGGCGGCCGGCATCGATCGCAAGCGCGAAGGCCTCGGCAATGCTGGCGGGATCTCCGGCGCCGGCAACGGCGGTGTTGAGCAGAACGGCATCATAACCGTACTCCATGACGGTGGCGGCGTGAGACGGGCGGCCGATGCCGGCATCGATGATCAGCGGCACATCCGGAAAGTGCGCCCGGAACGATCGCAGCGCCATCGGGTTCAGCGGCCCTTGAGCGGAACCGATCGGCGCGCACCAGGGCATCAGGACGCGGCAGCCGGCATCCAGCAGCCTTTCGGCGACGACAAGGTCGTCGGTCGTATAGGGGAAGACCTGAAAGCCCTCGCCGGTCAGGATGCGGGCCGCTTCGACAAGGCCGAAGACGTCAGGCTGCAACGTATCGTGATGTCCGATGACTTCGAGCTTGATCCAGTCGGTGCGGAAGACGTCGCGCGCCATCTTCGCCGTCAACACGGCCTCCTGCACGCTGTGACATCCGGCCGTATTCGGCAGCACTTGCACGCCAAGCTCGCGGATCAGGTCGAAGAAGGCGCCGCCTGCTTTGCCGCCGGCGGCTTCGCGGCGAAGCGAAACGGTGACGATCTCGGTCTTCGAGCGCTTGACCGCCTCTGCAAGCACAGCTGGAGACGGATAGCGGGCGGTGCCGAGCAGCAGTCGGGAGCGGAATTCAACATCATAAAGTTTCAGCATCTCAGCCTCCTTGCATGGGTGAGAGAATTTCGATGCGGTCGCCTTCGCCGAGCCTGAAATCGCCGCGGTCCTCACGGTGCACCAGCTCGCCGTTCACTGCGGTCGCCAGCCATTCGCCTTCGTAGTCGAGAGCGAGAAGAAGATCCGCGAGCGTCGCGGCCGCGACCTCCTGTTCCTCGCCATTGATGATGAAGGTCATGATGCCTTCCTTTCCGAGTGCTTGTCTTTTCCAAGAAGAAGCCGCGCCACCTCCCCTGCCATGGCTGGCGCAAGCAAAAAGCCATGACGGTAGAGGCCATTGACATGGAATGTGCGCCCCTCCTGCGTCACCCGCGGCAGATTGTCGGGATAAGCCGGCCGCACGCCTGCCCCGGTTTCCGTAACCCGTGCCTCGCCGAAGGCAGGATTGAGGGTATAGGCGGCATTCAGCAACTCCATCAGCGAACGCGCGGTAATCGGGCCGATGTCGTTGCTTTCGATCATCGTCGCCCCGATCATGAAGCGATTTCGCTGGCGTGGCACGATATAGATCGGGTGGCGCGGATGCAGCAGGCGAACGGGACGGGAGAGAGAGACCTCCTTCGTTTCGACGCAAAGCATCTCTCCGCGAACGCCGCGCAATCCGGGCAGACGGCCGATCTGGGCAGCCCCGGTGCAGTCGATCACGCGATCGTAAGGGGCAAGGTCGGCATCGCCCCTGACGCCGAATGTGAGGCGCATGCGGGCTTCCTCAAGTCCGGCGGCGAGCCCGGAGAGCGCCTGGCGCGGATCGAGATGCGCTTCCTGCCGGAAGAACAATGCCCTGCGGAAGCGGCCAGCGAGATCCGGTTCAAGCGTCGCGATCGCCGGCTCGTCCAGCCATTCCCATCCGCTTGTCCGGCGACAAAAGCGGTCGAGTTCGCCGGCATCTCGCCCGGCCGCCACCACAAGCGTCCCCCGGCGATTGACATGGCCGGGCAGCGCTGCCTCCCACCAATCGGCGGCAAGACGGCCGAGCGCCAGGACCGGCTCGTCTGCGCTTTCCCTTTCGCACCATGGAGCCAGCATGCCGCCGGCAAAGCCGGAAGCACCGGCGCCGACCTCGTCGGCTTGCTCAGCGACGCTGACCCGGAAACCGTGCCGATGGAGCTGCCAGGCAACGGTGAGGCCGGCAACGCCGGCCCCCTTGACGAGAACATGCATCGTCATTCTCCGGCAAGAGTTTTCGCAGCCTCGGCGACCGGCATGTAGAGGTCGCCGCCGTCGCGATACCTGGCGGCCATGGCTTCCAGTCCTTCTTTCTGCGCTTCGGCGCGAATATCGTGGGAAATGCGCATGGAACAGAATTTCGGGCCGCACATCGAACAGAAATGCGCCACCTTGTGGGCCTCCTTCGGCAGGGTCTCGTCGTGGAAGGAACGCGCCGTATCCGGGTCGAGGGAGAGGTTGAACTGGTCTTCCCAGCGGAATTCGAACCGCGCCCGCGACAGCGCATCGTCACGGATGCGGGCGGCCGGATGGCCCTTGGCGAGGTCGGCGGCATGCGCGGCAATCTTGTAGGTGATGACACCGGTCTTGACGTCGCTGCGGTCGGGTAGGCCCAGATGCTCCTTCGGCGTGACGTAGCAGAGCATGGCCGTGCCGAACCAACCGATCATCGCGGCTCCGATGCCGGAGGTGATGTGATCATAGCCCGGCGCAATGTCGGTGGTCAGCGGTCCGAGCGTATAGAAGGGAGCCTCGCCGCAGACCTTGAGCTGCTTGTCCATATTCTCCTTGATCTTGTGCATCGGCACGTGGCCAGGGCCTTCGATCATCACCTGGCAATCCCTGGCCCAGGCAATCTTGGTCAGTTCGCCGAGGGTTTCGAGCTCGGCAAATTGCGCAGCGTCATTGGCATCGGCGATCGAGCCCGGGCGAAGGCCGTCTCCAAGCGAGAAGGAGACGTCATAGGCACGGCAGATGTCGCAGATTTCCTCGAAATGCTCGTAGAGGAAGCTCTCCTTGTGGTGATGCAGACACCACTTGGCCATTATCGAGCCGCCGCGTGAGACGATCCCGGTGACACGATTGACGGTGAGCGGGATATAGGCAAGCCGCACGCCCGCATGGATGGTGAAATAATCGACGCCCTGCTCGGCCTGTTCGATCAGCGTATCGCGATAGACTTCCCAGGTGAGATCCTCTGCAATGCCGTTCACCTTTTCAAGCGCCTGGTAGAGAGGCACCGTTCCGATCGGAACCGGCGAATTGCGAATGATCCATTCGCGGATGTTGTGAATGTTGCGGCCGGTGGAAAGGTCCATAACCGTGTCGGCGCCCCAGCGGATCGCCCAGACCATCTTTTCCACCTCTTCCGCCATCGACGAGGTGACCGCCGAGTTGCCGATATTGGCGTTGATCTTCACCAGGAAATTCCGGCCGATGATCATCGGTTCGGATTCCGGGTGGTTGATGTTGGCCGGAATGATTGCCCGGCCGGCTGCGATTTCCTGGCGGACGAATTCGGGCGTTACGAAATCGGGAATATCAGCGCCAAAGCTTTCGCCGTCGCGCGCGAGCGCCTCCTTCGCGGCCTGCCGGCCGAGGTTTTCGCGGATGGCGATGAACTCCATTTCCGGCGTGACGATGCCGGCGCGCGCATAGGCGAGCTGGGTTACGGCGCGGCCCGCTTTTGCCTTCAGCGGCGTGTTGCGAATAGGGAATTCCGGCGTCAGCCGCTCGCCGGTGACAAAACCATTGTCTTCAGGCTTCACCACCCGGCCTTCATAGGCCTCGACATCGCCACGCGCCCTGATCCAGCTCTCGCGCAAACGCGGCAGTCCGGCGTCGATCGAGACCGTATGTGCCGGGTCGGTATAGGGACCGGAGGAATCATAGACCGTGACCGGCGGTTCACCGGAGGTCGGGTGAAGGCTGATTTCGCGCATCGGCACGCGCAGATCAGGATAGAGCGTTCCGGGCTTGGCGATCTTGGTCGAGGCCGGAAGCGGGCCGGTGGTGACGACCGGAGTAAGCTTGGGTGCGACAATATTCATGGGTGAGGCTCCAAGGTTTGACGTTTGGAGACCCAGTTCCAGTGTTGGAATGATGGAAAGACGCCTCATGCGACAAAGCGAAATCCGCCCGACAGCCGCAGCGTCTGCACCGTCCCTACGCCAGTATGAACTGGATCAGGTTCAACGGGTCACTGCGCCACAACAGGCAAAGCCGTATTGTTCAGCAGAATCTCAGCCCCTTGCCGGGACACCCCTGGTGAATACCTGCATCAAAGACCGCTGCGGCCCTGATGTCAAGCCGACCCTCACGCGTTCCTATCCGGACCTTTTGAGTCGGCGGCCAGTCCGATAGAGCAGCATTGATTGTGGATGGGCCAGCTCCGCCGGCCCATTTCACTCGCCAGGACGCTGCCGTCCATGCTCTGAATATTCGTGGCATGGTCTCATGTTTTGCTGACGGGCGATAACGTCCGTTTATTTGTCAGACGGCGCCTGCTGGATCACCCTATCGCAACACCATTCTTGCATTCATGCCCTATCGTTTCGTTCACACTGCCGATCTCCATCTCGACTCTCCCCTGCGCTCTCTCGCGCTTCGCAACGCCGAGCTGGCCGATCTCGTCAGCGACGCCAGCCGGCAGGCGCTGGTCGCGATCGTTGATCTTTGCCTTGAGGAGCAGGTCGATGCGCTTGTTATCGCCGGTGATCTCTATGACGGCGAGCAGACGTCGATGAAGACGGCGCGCTTCCTGGCAGGCGAGCTCGAACGGCTGCACCGAGCGGGCATCTCAGTCTTCAAGATCCGGGGCAATCATGATGCGATGTCGAAGATCGCCCGGGAACTGGTGATGCCCGATACGGTGAAGATCTTCGGCGGCCATGCCGAGACTGTCGAGACCACCAAGGGCAGCTTGTCGGTCGCAATCCACGGTCTGAGCTTCGCCAAGCCGCAAGCCCCGGACCCGCTGCTGCCGAAATTCAAGCCGCCGGTAGCGGATGCCGTCAATATCGGCATCATGCATACGAGCCTGGCCGGATCGGCTGGACATGATGTCTATGCGCCCTGCAACGTGCTCGACCTGCATGCCTCGGGTTTCGACTACTGGGCGCTCGGGCATCTCCACCAGCGCAGCCATTATCCCGGCACGGCGACAGTCATCATGCCCGGCATGCCGCAGGGCCGCGACATCAATGAAGCGGGCGTCAAGACCGTGTCGCTGGTGACCGTGGCGGACGACCGGACCGTGACGGTGGAGGAGCGGCGCACAAGCATCGCGCAGTTCGAGCGCGTCAATGTCGACCTCACGCGTGTCGATGATTGGCGTGAGGCGGCCACGGTGGTCGAGACAGCGCTGATGGCGCAGCGCGACCGCACGGCTTCGCCGCATCTTGTCGCACGCCTCAGGCTTTCCGGCCGCACGCCGCTCTCCTGGCAGTTGCGGCGCGATGTCGACCTCATGCAGGCGGAAGCCGAGCGGCGCAGCGACGCGATCGGCCGCACCTGGATCGAGAAGCTGGAACTCGCCTTCGAAGCGCCCTCGATCCCCGCAGACGCGTCCGCCGCCGATCCCGTCATCGAACTCGGGGCGCTGATGCGGGACGAGGTCATCACCCGCAGCGGATTTCGCGACGAGGTCAGGGAGATGGTCCGGGACCTGCTTGCCGACCTGCCGCCCGAGAGCCGGGCATTTGCCGGCCAGAACGAGGCGGGTTTTGAACGCTTCATCGACAGCCTTCTCGCCGATGGCGCCGAGGACATCGCCGCCCGGATGAAGGCGGTGGATCGGGGAGACAGCTGATGCGTCTGCGCCGCCTCGACCTCACCCGCTATGGCAAGTTCACCGATCACTCCATCGATTTCGGCGCGGCCCGTCAAGGTTCGCCGGACTTGCACATCGTTTATGGCCTGAACGAAGCGGGCAAATCGACCACCTTCGCCGCCTATCTTGATCTGCTCTACGGCATTGGTGAGCGCAGCACCTATAATTTCCTGCATCCCTACAATACGATGAAGGTTGGTGCGCGGCTGGAATTTGGTGGCTGGGAATATGAGCTGGCGCGGCTCAAGCTGCGGACCGGCAGCCTCGTCGATGATCGGGGACAAGCTGTGAACGAGGCGCTCCTGGCCGGCGCGCTTGGCGGCGTCGGTCGCGAGGCCTATCGCACCATGTTCTCGCTCGACGATCAGTCGCTCAAGGAAGGCGGCAACGCCATCATACAAAGCAAGGGCGAACTCGGCGAATTGCTGTTCTCGGCCAGCTCAGGCCTGGCAGGCCTGAGCCGTTCGCTGGTGACGGCAGCCGACGAAGCCAACGCGATCTACAAGAAGCGGTCGTCGAGCACCAAGCTCGCGGAACTCAAGCGTTCGCTCGAAGCGCTCAAGGCCGAGCGCAATGCCATCGACACGCTTGCTTCGGCCTATGCGGCCCTGAAATCGACTTATGAGCAGGCCGACGCTGCCTATGGAAAAACCACGCGGGAACTGGCCGAGGCCAAGACCCGGCATCAGGAGCTGACGCGCCTTCTCGGCGCCCTACCCCCGGCCCTAGAGCTCCGGCGGCTGGATGCAGATGCAGCCGCCATGAGCGATCTGCCGCGGCCGCCGTCCGAATGGTTCGCGCTCCTGCCCCAGCTTTCGCGCGACGAGACGCGGCTGCAGGCGCTTGTCGAGACCGCCGACCGCACGCTGCGCCAGCTTGCGGATGAGATCGAGGCGATCGCGATCGACGACAAGGCGCTGGCAGTCACCGCGCATATGGACCTGCTGGATCAGGGTCGGGCGCGCTATCTTGCGGCTGAGAGCGATCTGCCGAAGCGCCGGCTGGCGCTGGCCGAACAGGAGGGTGAGTTGGCCCGACTGCTGGCCGATCTCGAACAGCCGGGCCATGCGAAACCCGAGGCGCTGCTGCTGCCCGCTTCGCTGATCGGCATCATCCGCGATCTTATCGAACGGCGTTCCGGCGTCGAGGCGAAACTGGCAGCCGCTGATCGGGAACTGTTGCGAGTGCGGGAGAATCTCGAAAGGCTGAACAGGGAAGGCGGCTCGCGAGATGGATCTGGGCTCCTGGATCCTGCGCGTTTCGGCCGCATCGAAATCGCCCTGAGCCGGCTGGCGGGATCTGATCTCCCCGTGCGGCTTACCATGGAAGAACGGACACTTGTCCAGGCGAAGCGAACGCAGGAGAACCAGTTTGAACAGCTCGCACCCTGGAGCGGCAACGCCGTCGCTCTGCAGCGGACGGCCGCGGCAGAGCCTCGACAGATCGAAACCTGGCGTGGCCAAGCGACTGCTATCGACAAGCGGATTGGCGATCACGAGGGAAGGCTGCGCGATCTCGGCACCGAACAGGCGCTGACCAAAGCCCGGATCGCGGCCTTCGTCGCCGGCGGTTCGATCGACGATACCGAGGCCACGCGGCTGCGCGATGAACGCGATGCCGCCTGGCAGGCGCATCTCACCAGTCTGAATGCCGCCACGGCTCGGATTTTCGAGGAGCGGATGCGGCAGGACGACGTGGTATCCGCCGGCCGGCTGTCGCGGGCGCAGGAACTGGCCGAGCTGCGCCAACTCCGCCAAGCGGAAGCGGCAACGGCAGCAATGATCGAGCGGCAAAGGGAACTGCTTGGCGAAGCGCGCGCCGAACATGATGCGCTTGCCGAGCGCATCGGTGATCTGCTGCCTGAAAACATCGAATATGACGCCGAAGCCGCGGCGCGCGTGGCCGCACTCGACACTTGGAGCACCAAGCGAGCCGCAGCGCTGGCCGCCTGGGACGATCTGCAGCACGCAGAAGACACGGTGCACGCGCTTCGCATCGAACTGGATAGGCATGCCGCAACGCTTGCGGAGAGCCTTGCAGAAGCCGGTCTTGATGACGCAGACCAGCGACGGGTCGCCGAGCTGATGCAGGCTGCAAATGATATACTCGCCGCCAGCACAGCCGAGCGGGCGGCGCGGCAGGCGCATGAAAAGGCGGTCGGTGACCTCAGCCACGATCTCAGGGAACGCCAGCGCGACCAGCAGGAGGCGGAAGCCGCCATGGCGGCCTGGGAGCGGGAATGGGCGGAGGCGCTGTCGCGAACCTGGTTTGCCGACAAAGCCGGTTCGATGGCGGCCGTCCGAGCAATGCTGAATGCGCTCGCTGCACTGCCCTCCATCCTGAAGGAAAGAGATGACCTCGCAACTCGTGTTGCCGCGATGGAGCGCGACCAGCAGCAATTTCGCGAGCATATCGCCGGTCTTCTCAGAGACTGCGGTCTCAGCCAGCCGGCCGTAGATACGCTCGCCTCCGCAAACGCGCTTGTGGAACGTCATGAGGCGGCACGGCATGCGGCTCAGCTTCGGGCAGACCGGCAGGCGGATCTCGAAAGACAATTGGAAAAACGGCGTGCGCTGGAGGAGGAACTGGCCGTTCACAATGCCCGCAAGGACGAATTGACCGGCTATTTCGCCGCAGACTCGCTTGCTTCGGTGGAAGTATTGCTGAACCAGTCCCGAGAGCGGGACCGGCTGGAAGAGCGGGTCGCCACCTTACGCCGCCAGATCACCGAGGCATTGCGCGCTGCGAGTTTTTCCGAAGCCGAACGGCGCCTTGACGGTGTCGACGCCGCTGCGGTCGAGCGCGACGCCATGGAGCTTGGCGCTCGGATCGAGGATCTCACCGAGCGTGCGAAGCTTCTCTATTCCGACGTGTCGCTGGCGCGGCAGAAGCTCGAGGCCGTCGGAGGAGACGACGCCGTGGCCCGGATCGAGGCCAAGCGCCGAACCATTTTCCTTGAAATCGAGGAACTGGCCGTGCGGCATCTGGCGCTGCGCGCCGGCATGCTCGCGGCCGAACAGGCACTGCATATCTATCGCGAAAAACATCGCAGCTCGATGATGAACCGCGCATCGGAGGCCTTTCGCCTGATCACCGGCGGCAATTATTCCGGCCTGACGACCCAGCCCGATCGGGATAAGGAGATATTGATCGGCGTGTCGCGCGACGGTGGTTCGAAGCTTGCGGACGCGATGTCGACCGGCACTCAGTTTCAGCTCTACCTCGCGCTGCGGCTGGCGGGTTACGAGGAATTCGCAGCGTTTCGCCGGCCGGTACCCTTCGTCGCTGACGACATCATGGAGAGCTTCGACAATCCCCGCTCCGAAGAGGTTTTCCGCCTGCTCGGCGAAATGGCAAAGGTCGGACAGGTTATCTACCTTACCCACCATTGGCATCTCTGCGAAATCGCGCGAGACGTCGTTCCGAACGTGACCATACATCAACTGCCGTGACAGGGCGCAAAGAAACGGGCGCCACTTCTGCGTTTCGGCGGGGAGATCAATCTTGCCACGGATCCAGCACGATAATGCCCATGCCTTCGAAACCCCGGACATTGCGGGTAACGACGGTCAGGCCGTGAACCAGGGCGGTCGCGGCAACCAAGGCATCGGCTTCATTGCGCCGGTCTGGAACATGCAGATGCGCGCAGCGGGTCGCGACCGCATCGTCGATCGATAGGATACGGTCGGCGAATGCTGGTCGAACCAGATTTTCCAGCCACGCACGCAGACGAGCGCCTTGCGCCGCATCGCGGCGCTGTACGCCGAGTATTCCACGTTCCAATTCCAGGATCGTCATGGAGGAGATGCATAGGCCTGTTGCATCTTGCGCTCCAGCCCATGCGACCACATTGGCATCGGCCATGCCGTCTCCGACCTTGCGAAGTTCGGAAACAACATTGGTGTCCAGCAGATATTTCAAGATAGATCGATTCCTCGGGGGGCGATCTCAACACGAGGCAGGTCGAAATCGATATTCGAGAGGCCTGGCATGGAGAGAGCATCGACGAGACTGCGAGGCTTGCCGGTTAGCCGCTCGAATTCGTCATAGGTCATCAACACGTGGGATGGCTTCCCGCGATCCGTGATGATGACCGGACCATTTTGCGCCGCCTTCTTTGCCCTGCTCACGTCGTGATTTAGTTCGCGGCTGGAAAGACGTGTCACGCTCATAATCCACCTCTGATGTAGGCACTTACCTACATATAGCATTCGGAGAATGAAAGGCAAGATCAGCCGACCGTTTCGCGGCAGGAGACGTCGGGTCACGATCGCGAATCGATGCGGGGTTACGCGAGCGATGTCGGGATATTGGCTTCCACATCATCTCTGATCTAGTCTCGCTTCTCAGCCCGGCAGCCCAGCCGCGAGCTGATGGTATTCGAAACAAGCGAGAGCCGTATTCTCATGACCACTCACCGCTTCATTCCGACGATTTTTCACAATGTCATCGGCTCTCTTCCGCCCGCCTTGCGTGTCGCTGACGGCGATACCGTGGTCACTGAGACGCTCGACGCCATCGGCTATGACAAGGACGGCATCCGGCGGACATCCGGTCCCAACCCGATGAACGGCCCGATCTTCGTGGAAGGCGCGGAGCCCGGAGATGCGCTGAAGGTCGAGATCATCAGCATGATCCCGACAAGGGACACTGGTTTTACCCGCAGCATCGTCGCGGCCAATGTCATCGATCCGGAGACGGTTCGCGACCTGCCGCCGCGCGATATGGCGATCTGGGCGATCGACCGCGAAGCATTGACGGTCCGATTGTCCGAGCCGGTCTCCGGCCTCGATAATTTCGTTCTGCCTCTTGCGCCGATGATCGGCTGTTTCGGCGTTGCGCCCAGCCTCGGCCAGGCGATCTCGACGGCGACCAGTGGTGAATATGGCGGCAACATGGATTATCGCCTGTTGGGTCCGGGCACGACCGTTCGATTGCCGGTATCGGCGCCGGGTGCCCTTTTCTTTCTGGGCGACTGCCATGCCGCGCAAGGAGATGGCGAGATCGTCGGCACCGGCGTCGAGACCACTTTCGAGGTTACGGTGCGGCTGACGGTGGAAAAGAAGGCCGGCCTGGTCTGGCCACGCGGAGAAACCGCTGAAGACATTTTCACCATCGGCAATGCCCGGCCTCTCGATCAGGCGCTTCAGCATGCGACGAGCGAGATGTTGAACTGGCTGGCGTCGGATTACGGGCTGGACAGGACGGCGGCCAGCCATCTGCTCGGCCAGGTGGTGCGTTACGACGTCGGCAACGTCTTTGACCCGGCCTATACGATGGCTTGTCGGGTCGCCAAGAAATGGCTGGTTCGCCGATAGGCGATCGTTATGGTGCAGTTCTCAGTCGTGCCGTGACAGGAACTGGAAACGGTCGCCAGGCAAAGCTGCTTTTCCTCGACATGCGGCATGTGGCTGGAATTTTCGAACGGCATCCATTCGCAGCCGGAACTGACTACCAGCGGTGTGCCGGCTATCAACAGCCGACCTGTCCGGCGAAATGGGGGCAATCCATATTGACAGAATCAGAGCAATAACACATCGAAGGAATGGTGGGTTGGGTCCCTCGGTTGATAGGGAAAGACAACAAAATCTGGCAGGCCAATCATGGACGGGGCAATGGATAGTCTAATAACGCTGATGACGAATCCTGCAATACGGGCACGTATCGACAATGAATGGGACCAGCTGGGGACAGATTTTGCCGCAGCTTATGCCGCCATGCCGGTCAAGTACATGTCGCGTACAGAATTGTCCTTTCATTCTTACGTCAAGCTTTTGGGATTTCTCTGTATCGACGTGGCCTCGACCGAGGGAGACATCGTCGAGATTGGCGTCTGGAAAGGCAAGTCTCTCGCCTTTATGCAAAGGCTTTCGTCACCGTCGACAAAACTCGTTGGAATCGATCCATTCGAATTGCCGGGACAGCTTCAAGAAGTCGATTATTTTCGCAACGCTCTCTATAGAACCTGCATTTTGGTAAGAGGCTACTCGCAGAATGCCATCGAGCGCACGCTTCAGGCTTCCAAACGGTTCAAGATTTTGCATATCGATGGCGGTCATACGAGCGAGAACGTATGGGCAGATTTCCTCCTTTATGAGCGATTTGTTGTACCTGGCGGGTATGTCGTCTTCGACGACTACGGAGATTTTGCCCATTCACCGGAAGTAGGACCCGCCGTAGATAGATTAAATGCAGCGGGCTTATTCGAAGCTTATGATGTTTTGGGTCAATTGCCGGAGTACGAGAGCAGCTATGTCCTGCGAAAGCGAAAGGGCGCGTGAAATTCCGCGCTTCTCGAGCGCTGGCGAGCATTCTGTCTTGACCCTCGGCCAGCTTTCGTGAGTTGCCTTGGCAAGGGACCCTTAGCCTTTCGGACGCACGAAGGATGCTTCTAACGCCTTGAATCTACACATCCGCCCGAAAATCGATTCCGATTTTCGGGCGGATGTGTTAGGAGGTGCGATCATTCCACCATGATCATTTGCCGGCTGCCGTCCGGGTCATGAAGCTATCGAGCTGATAGCTGGGCCCCAATGCGGATCGCTCGCCAGGCGCTTTCGCCGCGCAAGTTGGGCGGGGTTTTGCGCAAGCCTGCGGCAGGGTTGGCTTGTTAAGTCGCAGTACGCCTCAACTTCGCGAGTGCGATCCATGGACATTGCGTTTCCAGGATCGTGCTGCCGAATTTGCTTTAGCTGTCCGACAAAGAGCAGGAGTAAGAACATTGGGATTCATGTTGAACGGGGAGGCGCTGAAGGATTATCAGCCAAATCGATATCCTTTCCTGATGATCGACTGCGTCACCGACGTCGAGCCAGGTAAACATGCAAAGGGCTACAAGAACCTCTCCAACAACGAGTGGTATTTTCCTATTCACTTTCCCGGTCGTCCGAACATGCCCGGCGCGCTGCAGCTCGAGGCGATGGCGCAGATGCTCACGGTCGCGATCACCACGCAGGAAGGGCTGAAGGGAATGATCACACATGCGCTTCAGCATACAGTGCGGTTTCGCAAGGAAGTTCTGCCGGGAGAGTGCCTGCAGATCGAGGCTTACGTCGACAGCTGGCGACGCGGCATATGTAAGGGTCACGCGACGGGTTATACCAACGGCACTATCGCCTGCGAGGCCGATATGTTGATTACGATACCGGACATCCTAGAACAGTTTCTTCCGAAGTAATGGACCGTTTCCACTTCATCATCGTCGGAGCCGGGGCAGCGGGAGCGGCAGCGGCCTGGCGGTTGACGTCGAAGGGATATCGGGTGTTGTGCCTTGATCGCGGCCCGCGAATGGAGGCCTCCAGCTACCCATCCACGGGCCCGGACTGGGAGATCCGAAAGAAGGCGGAGTTTAATCCAGCAATTGCAGAACGGCAAAACCGTTTCGATTACCCGGTTGATGACGCAGATTCCCCGATTGCGGTATGCAACTTCAACGCGGTTGGTGGTTCAACGGTGTTGTATTCCGGTCATTTTCCACGGTTTCTTGCACCCGATTTCGCGTTGAAGACCAATGAAGGCGTCGGGCAGGACTGGCCGCTGAGCTATGCCGAGCTGATGCCGTATTTCACATTGAACGAACGGCAGATGGGCATGTCCGGTCTCGTCGGCGATCCCTATTATCCGGATATCGAGGAGGCGCTTCCTCCTGTGCCGCTTGGCGTGGCGGGCGCCCGGCTCGGCCGGGCGTTTAATGAAAAAGGCTGGCACTGGTGGCCAAGCTTTGCCGCAATCGCCACGCGGGACAAAGGCGGGCGCGGCGCCTGTCTCAATCTTGGCCCTTGCAACACGGGCTGCCCGCAAGGGGCCAAGGCGAGTGCCGACAATACCTATCTGACGGATGCCTTGAGGGAAGGACTGACGATTGTTCCCGAATTCGCTGTGTCGCGCGTCCTCGTCAAGGACGGTGTGGCTTACGGCGTCGAGGGTTTTGATGCAAGCGGCGAGCGCCATGCGTTTCTCGCTGAGAACGTCATCCTTGCTTCGAGTGCTATCGGTACGCCGCGCATTCTCCTCAATTCGAGGAATGCCGAGCGCCCGACAGGGATCGGCAATATGATGGGTCTCGTTGGCCGAAATCTGATGATCCATCCGCTTGGTTACGTGGAAGGCATCTTCGCCGAGCGGATGGACACGGACGCCGGCCCGCAGGGGTGCATGCTTTACAGCCTGCAGTTTTACCGTTCGCAAGAAGCGGGATACAAGCTTGGTTATATGATGCACGCATTGCGGGGCACCGGGCCTGTCGAGACGGCGATGTCAGCGCTCGGCAAACGCAAGCTGCGTTTCGGGAGCGACATCTATGGCGATTTCGATGCGCTTTATGGCAAGCAGCTCGTTGTGGCGATCATCTGCGAAGATCTGCCGGAGGTGGAGAATAGGATCGAGCTGGACGAAACACGACAGGATCGTTTCGGAGATCCGGGCATCAAGGTTCACTACAAGCTGCACGAAAATACGAAAAAGATGATGGTGCGCGGCATGACCCGCGGGCGCGAACTCATGGCGGCGGCGGGAGCCGCGAGAAGCTCAGCCTACGGCCCGGTCCGCAACACCGGCTGGCATTTGCTCGGAACCGCGCGGATGGGCGACGATCCGCGGCACTCCGTCGTCGATCCATCGGGAAAAGTTCACGATACCGACAACCTCTACGTCATCGACTCCAGCGTCTTCGTTACCGGTTCCTGCGTTAATCCTGCCAATACCATCCAGGCAGTTGCCCTTCTCCTTTCGGATCGCATCGATGAACGTGTCAGACAGACCATCCTATAAACTGCTGGCAAGAATGTTTCCCGGTGAGCCCGAAAGATCGGTCCCGGCATTCGATGCAATCGCGGACGCGCGCCTCGGAGAGCGGCTTGCCGGTCTCGACGAGATTGATGCCTTAATTCTGAAGGAGACGGAGGCCCCATGGCCTGAGGACGTCAATGCCTTGCTCAAGGCGCTGCGAAGTGGTGCACCAGATCTGGTTGACCATTTCACAGAGCAAGCGGTGGCCCTCTATTTTTCGACGCCGGCCGTCGCGAGGGCACTCACCGGCAAACCGGTTCCGCTTTTCCCGAACCGGACCGTAATGGACGATATCGACTATGATCTCCTGGAACCGGTGATCGCCAATTGCGGAGGGCTTGCAGATGCCGAACGATCCTGAACGCGTTGCGGTCGTAACAGGCGGCAGCAGAGGTATAGGTCTCGGCGTTGTTCGGAAGCTGGTCGGCGACGGTTTTTCAGTCGCCGCCTGCAGTCGCCATCCGTCTCCCGCGCTTCCGACCGGGAATGAAGGCGATGTCCACTTCTTCCACCTCGATCTTGCCGACCCGGATTCGGTGAAGGAATGTGCACAGGCACTTCACCGGCAATACCAGCGCATCGATGCGCTGGTGAATTGCGCCGGTGTCGCTGCCGGCGGACTGTTTTCGATGGCTCGGATTGAGGATTTGAAACGGGTATTCGACGTCAATTACTTCAACCAGATTCTGTTTTCTCAATATGTGGCGAAGAGAATGGTGCGGGCAAAGGCGGGCTCCATTGTCAATATCGCATCGACCGCCGGACTGCTTTCAGACGCGGGAACGCTCGCTTATGGTGGCAGCAAAGCGGCGCTGATCCACGCCACAAAGGTAATGGCGACCGAGCTGGGGCCATTCGGAATTCGCGTCAATGCCATTGCGCCCGCGGTGGTTGAGACCGAGATGGCTGTCCAAATGGACGAAAAAGCAAGAACAGCGTTGGACGAGCGTTCGCGATTGCAGGGAGTGGTCGAAGTGGCCGACGTCGCCGAACTTGTCGCCTATCTGGTGTCCGACGCGTCATCGAAGATGACGGGACAGATCCTGCGGCTGGACAGAGGACTGCATTGAGCTGAACCGCTCAGTTCTTGGAACTCGCTGAGGCCGTTGCGGATATTGCTACGTTCTCGCGCCCTTCAACTATTTCGACACGCCGGGATAAAAGCGACAGAATATCCTTGCCGTCCCAGAAGGGATTGATATCGAGCGCCTTGCCGATAGGGACGATGCGGTCGATTGCGTGATTGGCAGAACCCGACCGTAGAGCGAGGAAGAGCGCCTGCGGTTGCAGTCCGAAATAGGTCAGGGTCTGTTCCTGCGGACGAAGAAACGCGGCGATATCGGAAGGCGCCCCTACTTCAATTTCCGCAAACTGGCCGAAGCGCAGCCGTGTTTCCTTCGGCAAGGGTTGGCCGATACACCAGATATCAGGCGAATAGCGGCTGAGAGGCAGGGTTCCCCCGGTCGTGCGGATTGCATCCATCAGGTCGAGAAACTTGTCCAGTCGTGCGACGGTATCCAGATGAAAATCCTGACGATGGAGCTCTTCGTCGAGATGATGCCAGAAATCGACCTTGGCTTTTGCGATCGTGGCCGGCTCGCCGAGCCAGAAGATCAGACTTGGCGAGGAGCAGGCATTCTGGGCGACCAGATAGGTGTCGTTGAAGAAATCTCGCGCCAGTTTCGTCTTCTCTTCCGCCTGAAGCGCGCAATAGGCATTGGCGTCGATCGCGGCCGACGATGTACGGTCCGGAAAATAAAGCTCGACCGATCTGGGCTTCTTCGGCAGCGAGCGGAATTCGGCGACGGTCGCGTCGCCTCCCCAAACCGTCAGGCCATCAATCGCTGCGACGATCTCCTTGAGCCTGGCACTTCCCCGCACCGTCTGGATGAATACATTGCCAACTGCGACCGATCGGAATATTTCCGACGCTGCAACGCCGTCGAATGCCCGCAAGAAGATATCGGTCTGTGGAAACGCTTTGCTCGGCACGCGCACGATGTTCGAATTGCCGGACAGCATGCCGAAGACCAACGAGAAGGCGAAATTGACGGGAATATTTGATGGCGCGATATGGGCCACGGTACCCCATCCACTGCGATATCCTGCATCTCGATATTGCTGCGAGAGTGTCCGCAGATTTGCCTTGCGGCAGAAATAGGCGAAGGTAACTAGGTCCGGATAATGCCGGGCATCGTTGTCCTTCATCAGACGGCGGGAAAGCTCATGCAGAAAATTGACAACCAGCTCATCGAAGAATGGGTAGCGTGACGAAAGATCGAATTGCTTCAGCCAGTCGCCCGCTTCGAACCTGTCGTCACGAATTATAGGCATCGCTGCATCCTCGAATTTCCGCCTTCTGCAGCCGGCCCTTGATTTTTACAATCGTGTTTCGATTGCCACAGGAACAGGATGCGCCGTCGAGCGTGAAGCCGACATCTTCGGTCAGCAACGAGTGACCCGGATAGCTCTTCTGAATGGAAGAAAAGACCTGGATCAGGCCTTCCCGCCCGTGTGGGAGCGCATCGAGCGACGAAGTATCGCGAATGATAGCGTCCGAGCCGGGTGCGGCATGCATATTGCCGTGTTCGCACTCCATGAAGATCGTACCCGTTTGCTCGACCATGCCGTAATAATTCCGTATGTCGGTACAGCCCGTCCATTCGCGGACCTCGTCTTTGAACATCGCATCCGAGATTTTCTGATCGGCGAGTTTCTTCCATCCGCCGCCATGCAGCAGGAAACCGTTTGACAGATCGAGCCGCACGTTCTGGCGGCGCAGCATCTGAACAAAGTTCAGCCAGACGATAGAGGTGAAACCGAAGATGAAGATGCGGTTGTCGCGATTGCTTTCGACGAAGGCCTGCACGCGATCGATGTCGACGGAAAGTTCGTCGTCGAGCGCGAAGTCGCGCCCTCTTGAGAACATGCTGAAGCCGTTGATCGCTGCCGTGCGCGCGGAAAATTTCCGACGGTCGGCAACAGTGTTCTCCGCATCGATGACAAGCATCGGGAAGCGGCTTTTCGAGAAGGCGATCGAAAAAACCTCGACGAGCTTACGCGATTGCGCGTGTGACGTTTCCTTGTCGAGATAGATCCTGGAAACCTGTCCGGTCGTGCCGGAGGAGGTCATGATTTTGACGACCTGACTATCGGGTACGCTTTTCAGGATGAAATTCTTGAAAGCACGGACTGGCAGATAGGGCGTTTCGGCGAGCGAAGTCGCCGTGCGGTCGCCGAACATGGTGCGCACATATTGGCTGTAAAGATCGCAATAAGCCTTGTGGTGCTCGGTCAACAAATTGATTTCGTTCAGGAACACAACAGGATTATTGGCGCGTTGGTCGTCCGTGGTCATCGTGTTTCAGCCTCTTTGTCCCATGCTGCCGTGGCCATGCCACAAGGCGGAAACCGGGCCTTGATTGTCTCCGCAGACTAGATGGTTTAGCTTTCTCGTGGCTTGCGCGCGGGGTGCGCGGCCGTGAGGAAGAGAGCAAAAGACTCGCACAAGGTTGAGTTGGAAAAATCGGCGGCGAGATGGTTTGAGATGGGCCGTTTCCGCACAGAAACCGCTTCCGAAAGATGCAGCCCGCCGATGATCTCACGCGCTTCGAGTGGTCGCCGTATCGTCCTCAATGAGGCGCCCGTGGAAAATGCCGCAGCTAGCCGCTCTTCGACAACAAGCGCGTTAAGCCGGCGACGATTGCAGGAAATCAGGGCATTTGAACCTGCTGGTCCTCCCGCCCATCGACAGTCGCCAAATATCGATTTGAATCTCTTGCTGTGGAATTGCGAGCGCCGAAACCTGCAGCCGCGCCGGCATCCTGCCGCTTCTACGCTCACGGGCAAGACAACTGCAAAAAGGACGTAGCAATGCCCCGTGTATCGATCTGCATCCCCGCCTACAAGCCGGATTTCTTCGAGCAAGCCTTGAAGAGTGCCATCGGGCAAAGCTATGGCGATAGGGAGATTATCGTTTCAGACGATTGTCCAACGGATGCAATCGCAAATATCTGCGAGCGATACCAGCAACATCTCTCTTATAGTCGCAATCCTAAGCCGAGCGAGTTTTCCAATGTCATCCGGCTGGCCAATCTTGCGAACGGCGAATACATCAAGTTTCTGTTCGACGATGACATTCTCAACCCATTCTGCGTTCAGTTCCTGTTGGAGACACTGGAGGGGAGCCGTCATCTCGGAACGAGGCTCGCCTTCTCGCCGCGTTATCTGATCAATGAGGCAAACCGCATCACGTCGCTGGTCAATCACTTCGGCATTGCCGACGAGACAAAGGTCATCGACGGCGGCGCCTTCATCCGTGTGACGGCTGTCAATCACATGAACCTGATCGGCGAGTTCTCCAGCGTGATGTTCCGAAAGGAAGATTGCTTCGACGAGAACGGTGAATTCCGCCTGTTTCGGGTCGATGAGGACGGGATCTTCCGCGGCATCCTTGATCTATCGGCATGGATCGATCTCGCCAAACGCGGCCCGATCATCGGACATCCGCATCCGCTTTCCTATTTCCGCCAGCATGCCAATTCGACTTCCAATCACGAGATAAATCCCCTCTTCATAAACGGTATTCTTTACTATGAGGAAGTGATGAAAATGGCCTTCGAAAAGGGCTATATGTCGAGAGAGGACCTGCCGATCTCAATGCGCCGGCTGCTCGACCATTACGGCTACTGGCAGAACGCTTATCCGCAGTTGAGGGCTCGGATCGTCGAAGTGCAGGCCATGCTGGCGAGGCTCTGATCATTGCCGACAGGCTAATACATATTCGCCTGGAAGTGTGCAGCGGTATCCGGGATACCGGCATGCATAAAATAAGCAGCTAAAGCGGAGGCGGCTCTGCTGCCTTTGATTCTACAGGAAACGCTCGGATAGCGTAACGTAGTCCGGCTTTCCGGCGGAGGTGAGCGGCAAGTTTTCGGAGACAACAACCCTTGCAACAGACGGGTGGAAGTTGAAGTTGTCTTTCAACGCCGTCTGCGCACGCTCGGCGTCCGGCTCTCTGGTGCAGACAATCAGCCGGTTTTCGGCACCGATGACGAGGCAATCGAGCCCGCTGGACTTCAGCACTGACTCCGCATGATCGAGATTGACTGAAATTCCATGCAGTTTGATGAAGCGTTTCTTGCGGCCGACGATCGTGATGAACCCGTCCTCATCGATTTTGGCATAGTCTCCGGTATAAAGTTTGCCCTGGAATTCGTCGCCCTTTTCAAGGTCTTGAGCGGAGCTCGCATACCCCATCGACACGTTGGGGCCAACATACAGAAGCTCACCTTCGCCGATCGGCTCGCCAGTTTCCGCGATCAAAGCTCGGCCGGCGGGCAGTGGAATTCCGACGCTTCCAAGCTTCTCCATCGCCTGGTCAGGAGGAACGTAGGAAATGCGCGGGGCAGCCTCGGTCTGGCCATACATGGTGAAATAACGCACGTCATGGTCGGCGAAATACTGCCAGAAATGGCGGGTCAGTTCCGGTGCCAGGCGCCCGCCGGCCTGGGTCACGCAGACGAGATTGCCAAGACAGGCCTCGCTCAGGCGAATGCGCCGCAATGTTTCGAACGTGAAGGGCACCCCAGCAAGATCGGTAACCCTCTCCTCTTCGATCATTTGCCAAATGCTCCTGTCGAGGATGGACTTATCAGTCAACACCATGCAGGCGCGCGCGAATATCGTGTTGTGGAGAACGGAAAGCCCGTAGGAGTAATGAAATGGCAGAAGGCTGACCGTAATGCGTTCTCCGGTCATGCCGAGATATTCGACGATCGAACGCGTGCAGGCATCGATATTGTTGGAAGTTAGCCGCACGCATTTGGGGTCGCCTGTCGAACCCGAGGTGGGAATGAGCAAGGCAAGATCTTGATGCAGCGGTGTGTTGACGACCGACGATCGCTCGAACAGAGCCCTTGTGCCCAATCGCCCATTTGGCGCGTAGTCTTCCAGCGTCATCTCTGCGGGGGCGACGATGTAACGAGGGGTATAGGCTCCAATGGTGCGTTCCAGCGAGTGACGGGTCAATTCACCGTCGACCAGCATGGGCACGAGGCCTTTCCGCAAGGCTCCCAGATAGGCCGCAACGGTTTCGGGCGACCGATCGCAGAGAATGAGTACGATCGCCCTGTCGGCCTCTGCGAAGAGCGCATCTCCAAGTCCGAAAACGTCGTTGTAGCTGTAGCGGCGTCCGTCGGCGATCAGGAACGTCCTGTCATCGGCGCCATCCGAGAGACCTTGCCAGAACATTCAGAACGACACGCCGTATTTCTCGAGCGTCTTCAGACCGGTCTTGTAGGAACCGAAATCGACCACATCGTCCATATCAAGCATGATGTCGAACGTATCCTCAAGAGATGCGATAAGCGCCATGTGGCCAACCGAGTCCCAAGCGCGGATGCTCTGATACTGGAGGCCGTCGCTCAAATCCTCGGTGCCAATGCCGAAAGTTTCGATGAAAGCGGCATCGTATTTTTCTTTGTTGCTCATGTCTTGCTCCTACTTGAACACTTTTTTATCTTCGTTCCTGCGAACGACGCGTGCGGGATTGCCCAGCGCAATGACTTCATCCGGAATGTCGGTGTGCACAACCGAGCCCATGCCGACAATCGAAGAGTGTCCGATCTGCACGCGTTCCTTGACGAGTGCGCCCATGCCTAGATAACTCAGCGTCCCGACTTGCGTGCCGCCGCCCAGATTGACCATGGATGAGACGACGCAGTTTTCTTCTACCACAACATCGTGGCCAAGGATCGAAGCCGTATTGACGGCAACGTTTCGGCCGATCTTTGCCGTCGCCTGAATGGAGACATGCGGCGCGACGATCACGCCGTCGGCAATCTCCGCATACTCGGAAATGAAGGAATGGGGTGAGAAGATCGAGTGAAGCACGAGGCCCAACACTTCCGCCTTCTCGAGGAGAGCTTTCCGGGCAAAAGGTTCACCGACTGCGATCGTCACCTTGGCGCCGGGAACGTGATTGCCCACGGCGACGACAGGAAACCCGAGCACTTCCGTCGCCGTCGGATGATCGACGATGAACGCACAATGGTGAGGATTCAGCAGGCCTCGACGGATTGCCGATTGCAGTATGTCCATGGTTTCAATGCCGAGGCCCCCTGCCCCGTAGATGTACCAATGATCCAGACTCATGCTTCGATTGCCTGTTGCAGTAACTTTTCCTGCACGAAACCGGCGATACCCTCGCCATCCAAGCGCGCAGCCTTCAGCATGAAGGCATAGTCGCCAGCTTCGACGAACCGATCCGGAATGCCGTGCGTGACGATGCGCGGAAACGGCATTCCTAAGGCATTGTAGTGATCAAGAATTGCGCTGCCGAGACCGCCGACCGTTGTGTGCTCCTCGAGGACGAAAACCGTGCTGGCATGGCGGGCGACGTCAGCCAGTGCGACCGCATCCAGCGGCTTGATCGTATGCATGTTGAGGACGCCGACATCCAGACCGGCTTCTTTCAGCTTTTCAGCGGCCAGAAGGCAATGCCCGACCGTGGTGCCGCTCGAGATCAGCATCACCTCCCGTGGTGGCGTCAGCCAGACGGCCTTGCCGATTTCGAACGTGTAGTCTTCCGTATAGACGACCGGCGCATTGGGCGTGCCGGTCAGGCGGATATAGACCGGTTGGTCGAAGCCGACGCAAGCCTCCAACGTCTTGTAAATTTCCGAGCAGTCGGCAGGCGATATGATCGTCAGGCCCGGCACAGTGCGCATGACCGCGACATCCTCCAGGCCGAAATGGGAGTTGCCGAGATAAGCCATCGCCAGACCGCTGCCAAGTGCAACGAGCTTCACCGGCTCGCCCATATAACCCATGTTCATGCGTACCTGTTCGCTTGCCCGCATTGAAGCAAAGGGCGCAAAAGTCGAGGCGAACACATCGAACCCCATGCGAGCGAGACCGGCAGCGCAGCCCACCATGTTCTGCTCGGCAATGCCGGTATTCAGGAACTGGTCCGGATATTCCTTGGAGAAGCGGTCAAGACCGGAAGACCGGCCGAGATCGGCGCTCATGGCGATAATGTTCTCGTTTTCGGTCGCAAGCGCTGCCAGCGCCTGGCCATAAACGGCCCGCGGCCCGAGGCGTGACCATGTGCGTGCATTGCGGCTCAACAACTCAACCACGGAATTTTCCTTCCGTTTCCAGCTCCGGCCCGGTGCTCTCGCCGAGCGCCTTCAGGCACTCTTCATAGATGGTTCCCGTGATGCGATTGTGATGCCACTCGTTGTTGTTCTCCATGAATGGAAATCCCCTGCCCTTCACGGTACGCGCGACGATGGCGGTCGGCATATCCGCGACCTGCTTTGCCTGCTGGAGGGCCGACAGGATCTGCGGGTGATCGTGGCCATCGACATCGATGACGTTCCAGCCGAAAGCTCTCCAGATGTTCGTCAATGCAATTCTATTGGTATAGGTGACATTCGGCCCGTCGTTGCGGAACCCGTTCTCATCAATGATCGCGGTGAGGTTGCCGACGCCCATTTCCGAGGCGGAAGCGGCGCTCTCCCAGACGGATCCTTCATTGCACTCGCCGTCGCCGAGAAGCACATAAACACGACGGTCTTGTTTGCGCTTGCGCATGCCAAGAGCGACGCCCATGCCATAGGCAAGACCCTGGCCCAAGCTGCCGTTGGAGCTTTCGATGCCGAGCGCGACATTCTTTACCGGGTGAGCGATCAAATCGCTGCCGTTCGTCTGAAAGGTCGCAAGCTTTTCGGCATCGAAGTATCCGAAGTGATGCAGCACCGCGAGATAGCCGAGCACTGCATGGCCCTTGCTAAGAATGAAGATGTCGCGGCCGTCCCATTGAGGTTGATGGGGGCGATGCGTAAGCACGTCGCTGAAGAGCGTATTCAGCAATTCTACCATGCTCAGGCTGCCGCCGATATGCGCGGACTGTCCGCACCGAAACGCGGTGTCGACGATTATACGACGAATCCGCGCGCAGGACTCCTCGAAGCTTGTATTGATCATCGGGCTAGTTTGCATCTTTCGGAAGCGGTTTTAGATCGGAATGGTCCATCTCAAACCACCCCATTGCAGATCCTTCCAATTGAAGCTTGTGCGGGTCTGTTGTCGCTCGATTGCGAGCAGCGAAATGCTGACCTGGCTCGCGTCGGATTATGGCCTGGGGCAGCGGACAGCCATCTGCTCGCTCAGGTGGTGCGTTTGATCCGGCTATACAATGGCCTGCCGGGTCGCCAAGAAATGGCTGGTTCGCCGATAGGCGATCGTTATGGTGCAGTTCTCAGTCATGCCGCGACAGGAAGCGGGAAACGGTCGCCAGGCAAAGCTGCTTTTCCTCGACATGCGGCATGTGGCTGGAGTTTTCGAAGAGCACCCATTCGCAGCCGGGGACGCGTTCGAGATAGGGCCTGACGACGAGGGGCGTCGCCTCGTCATATTTGCCCGAGATCAGCAGCGTCGGTGCTTCGATGCGGTCGAGCCTGTCTTCGATCGTCCAATCCTTCATCGTTCCGATGACGTGGAATTCGGTCGGGCCGTTCATGTTGCGATAGACGGTGTTGTCTTCGTCCATGATGGCGAAGGTCCGCGCCACTTCAGGCGGCCATGGCGCCACGCGGCAGACATGGCGATCATAGAAGATGCGGGAGGCGGCGATATAGTCCGGATCGGCAAGGCTTCCTGCCCGTTCGTGCTTCAGCAGCGTGCCCTGGACTTCTTCCGGCAGTTCCTGCCGCAGCCGGTTGGCCTCGGCAACCCAGGTGTGCATGTTGGCCGGCGAGTTGGCGATGACAAGCGCCTTCAGACCCTGCGGCCGGCGTACCGCATGTTCGGCGCCGAGCATGCCGCCCCAGGACTGGCCCAGGAAGGCGTAACGATGTTGGATGCCGAGATGGGCAAGCAGCGCGTCGAGCTCTTCGAGGAAGAGGCCGACCGTCCAGAAATCCGGCCCTTTGTCCGGAAGGCGGGTGGAATTGCCGTTGCCGAGCTGGTCGTAATGGATGACCGGCCGGCCGTCGAGGGCGCTGATTTCCTTGAAGGAATCGACGTAGTCATGCGTGCAGCCGGGCCCTCCGTGGGCGACGACGAGCGGCAGCTTGTCACTCTGGAGAGAACCGGTGATGCGATACCAGGTGCGGTAGTCGCGAAAGGGCAGATAGGCTTCACTTGTTGCGACTTCGGCCACCGGCATCTCCAATCCTCGAAAGTTTGGAAACCATAACGTGGCGTCAGCGGCGAAGGCAGCTATCACAAGTTATAGGGTGGCAATGATCGGCCACGCTCGTCGAGCAGACGGTAATGGGTGGCGCGTACGACGGCCTGCGTACGATTGCGGGCGCCGAGTTTTTTGGCCGCGGCGTTGAGATGCATGACCACGGTCGGGACGGAACGGCCGATGATGCGCGAGATTTCCTTGGCGGAATAGCCTTCCGCCGAATGGCGCAGGCATTCGCGCTCCCGCTCGGTCAGGCGGATGCTGCCGACGCTTCGAGCCTTGGTGTCGAAAAGCGAATAGGCGGTCTCATGGAAGACGTGGGCAAGCAGGTTGAAGTCAGCGATAGCGCGCAACGCATGCCGTTCGAAATCGCGGTCGCCGCGGAAACGGATGCCGGTGACCGTCGCATAATCGCCTCCCGGCATATGGACCGGCACGGTGACACCGGTCGACATGTCGCGTTCGCGCAGATAGCGCGTCACCGGTGCGGTGTCGTCGCTCATGAAGCGGTTGATCAGCGTGTCGGCATTCGTGTCGTAATTCCAGAAGAACGGCGCGCTGCTGCGCAGCGCCACCTGCTGGACCGGGTCGATGCGGAAATAACCGCGATCGAACCAGTAGTCGTGCATGTCGTCGGCGATGTTCCGGAGCTTCAGCAGCGACGGGAACATGATCGCGCCGTCGAGATCGTAGGGCACCGGCGTATAATCGTAGATCAGCGCCTCGAAGCCCAGCTGCTTCATCGCCTCGAAGGCCTGGTCGATCCGCCCGTCCAGCGTTTCATGCGCTGTAAACTGCCGTCTGATCGTTCCGATATCATCAAGCATGAGCAGTTCCCCGGTTCGGTGTGCGCCCCACCCTATCACTTCTTATAGCTGGCATAGAACGCGATTTCCGGTAAAAAATTAACCATGCCCAAATATTGAGCAAGGGAAATTTCTGCTGGAGCAATCAATGTGGCGTGAAATACAGCCGGACGCGCGATTTGAGATCGATGTCGGTGGCTATCGCGTGGTTGCCTACAGCTTCGGGACCGGCAACGAGACGGTGTTCTGTCTGAACGGCGGTCCGGGTCTGCCCTGTGATTACCTGCGCGAGGCCCACTCCTGCCTGATCGACAAGGGCTACCGCGTCGTCGCCTTCGACCAGCTCGGCACCGGCGCCTCCGACCGGCCGGACGATCTGTCGCTCTGGACGATCGGCCGCTATGTCGAGGAGACCGAAACGGTGCGCAAGGCGCTCGGGCTCGGAAAGGTCCACATGCTTGGCCATTCCTGGGGCGGGTGGCTGGCGATCGACTATGCGCTGACCTATCCCGAAAACCTCAAGACGCTGATTCTCGAGGATACTGTCGCCGACATGCCGCATCTGATCTCGGAATTGGAACGGCTGCGCGCAGCGCTTGGCCCGGAAACGGTGTCGATGATGCAAAAGCACGAGGCGCAGGGCACGTACGATCATCCGGAATATCTCGCCGCCATCACTATCCTCAACTACCGCCATGTCTGCCGCCTGGCCGAATGGCCGGCGCCGATACGCCGATCGCTCGACGACTGGAACATGGCGCCTTATGCGACGATGCAGGGTCCGAACGAGTTTCTTTACATCGGCAACCTCAAGGACTGGAACCGCATCCCGGATCTGCCGCGGCTGACGTTGCCCGTGCTGATCACCACGGGAGAGCATGATGAGCTGACGCCGGCCTGCGCGCTGAGGATGAAGCTGGCGCTGCCAAATGCCGAGCTCCGGGTGTTCGCCAATGCCAGTCACATGCCCTTCTACGAGAACCCAGGGGACTATTATCCGGCGCTTTTCGATTTCCTCGACCGGCACAAGGCAGCCTGATGCAAATGAAAGCGGCTCAAACCGGACGAAGACAGAGGGGCGAGCGCCGTCATGCATCGCTATAAATTCGTTCTGACCCGACCGCTGCAGTTCCTGCCGGTCATTTTCGGCATCAGCGTCATCACCTTCATTCTGGTTCGGCTGATCCCTGGCGATCCCGCACGCAATATCCTCGGCACGCGGGCGACGCCTGAGGCACTTGCCAATATCCGTGCCCAATACGGCCTCGACCAGCCGATGTGGCTGCAATATGTCTATTTTCTCAAGAACCTTGCCAATGGCGAGATGGGCAAATCGATCCTCTACAAGATCGACGTGCTGAAACTGATCGCGACCCGCATCGAGCCGACGCTCGCGCTCGTGGCCGCCAGCGTCATCCTGTCGGTGCTGATCGCGGTACCGATGGCGGCAATCGCCGCGCGCAATGCCGGTCGTGCGCCGGACCATGTGGTGCGCATCGTCTCGACCTTCGGCATCGGCTTTCCACCCTTCTGGCTGGGGCTGATGCTGATCATCCTGTTCAGCGTCGAGCTCGGCCTGCTGCCGGTCTCGGGCTACGGCGTGGCCATCGGCGACAAACTTGCGCATCTTGTGCTGCCGAGCCTGACGGTCGCGCTGTCGCTCTCGACCGTGCTGACGCGCAGCCTGCGGGCGGCAATGATTGAGGCGCTGAAATCGGATGTCGCGACGGCGGCGCGCGCCCGCGGCATGCCCGAAGGCATCGTCTTCTGGCGGCACGTGCTGCCGAACTCGCTGGTGCCGACGATCAATCTGCTCGCCGTCAACATCGGCTGGCTGATCGGAGGCACGGTTGTGGTCGAGAGCGTCTTTGCGCTGCCCGGCATGGGCCAGCTCCTCGTCAGGGCGATCTTCTCGCGCGATTACATGGTGGTGCAGGGTGTCGCCATGGTCTTTGCCTGCGCCACCGTGCTCATCAACTTCGTCGCCGATATCGTCACCGTTGCCGTCGATCCGAGGGTGAAGCTATGAGCATCGAGGCGACATCACCCGCGTCCCTTGGCTCGCGCCGCCTTCGCGGCCGGCGGCCGATGCTTGCCGTCGGCGCCGGTGTGCTGCTGTTCTTCATCCTGCTGGCGCTTACGGCGCCTCTTATCGCGCCCTATGACCCGATCATGCAGAATGCCGAGGTGCGCCTGCAGGCGCCTTCGCTGCTTCACCCCTTCGGCACCGACAATTTCGGCCGTGACATCCTTTCCCGCGTCATCTGGGGTGCGCGCATCGATCTGCAGATGGCGCTGATCGGCGTCGTCTTCCCCTTCGTCATCGGCACGACGGTCGGCACGATCGCCGGCTTCTTCGGCGGGATCGTGGATGCGCTGTTCATGCGTCTGGTCGATATCATTCTTGCCTTTCCCTTTCTCGTGCTGATGCTCTCGATCATCGCCATCCTTGGCCCCGGGCTCGGCAGCTTCTACATCGCCATGGCGCTGGTTGGCTGGGTCTCCTATGCGAGACTGATCCGGGCGCAGATGCTGGTGCTGAAGGGCAGCGATTACGCCGTTGCCGCCGTCAGCCTCGGCTTCAGCCGCAGGCGCATCATGTTCCGGCACTTGCTGCCGAACGCGATTGCCGGCTCGATCGTCTTTTCGATGTCCGATGCGACGCTGGTGCTGCTGAGCGGCGCGGCCGTCAGCTATCTCGGCCTCGGCGTCCAGCCGCCGATCGCCGAATGGGGTGTCATGGTCGCGGAAGGGCAGAGCTTCATCACCACGGCCTGGTGGATCACCCTGTTTCCCGGCCTCTCCATCGTCTGCCTCGCCTTTGGCTTCAGCATGCTCGGCGATGCGCTCGGCGAATTGCTGGGAGTACACGAATGAGCGGCTCCGTACTGTCCGTCCGCGATCTCACAGTCAGGGCGCATCTCGATTCCGGTCCGCGAACGCTCATCGATGCGGTCTCGCTCGACCTCGGCCGCGGTGAGATTCTCGGCCTCGTCGGCGAGAGCGGCTCGGGCAAGAGCCTGTTCTGCCGCTCGCTGGTGCGCCTGCTGCCCTCCTCGCTGCTGAAGATTGAGAGCGGTTCCGTGCTGCTCGAGGGGCGCGATCTCATGCGGGTCGACGATGGCGAGATGCTGAAGGTGCGTGGCGGCGAGATCGGCATGATCTTCCAGAACCCGACCAGCCATCTCGATCCGGTCATGCGGATCGGCGACCAGATCGCCGAGGGCATCCGCTACCATCAGGGCCTCGGCGCCCGCGAGGCTCGCGCAGAAGCGGTGGAGATTCTCACGCAGGTCGGCTTTCCAGAACCCGGCCGTCAGTACGACAGCTATCCGCATGAATTTTCCGGCGGCATGCGCCAGCGGGCGATGATCGGTGTCGCCCTGTCCTGCAACCCGAAGATCCTGATCGCCGACGAGCCGACGACCGCGCTCGACGTCACCATCCAGGCACAGATCCTGCGGCTGCTGATCGACATTCGCGACCGGCGCGGCCTGTCGATCATTCTCATCACCCACGATCTCGGCATCGTCGCCCAGACCTGCGACCGCATCGCCGTGATGCGCGGCGGCAAGCTTGTCGAAGAGGGACCGAAGCGGACGATCCTTGCGCGGCCGCAGCATCCCTACACGATGAACTTGATCGACAGCCACCCCTCCATGTCAGGCGGGACGGCCGCTCCGCAGGCCGAGGCTCGCCAGCCGAGCAGAGCATTGCTCGAAATCGACGATCTCCAAGTCCGCTTCACAGCGGGGGGCAGTTTGCTCCCCGGCAGTGCCAAGACGATCAGCGCCGTTGCCGGCGTCAGCCTGAGGATCATGCCAGGCGAGACTATCGGCATCGTCGGTGAATCCGGCAGCGGCAAGAGTACGCTTGCTCGCGCCGTCCTCGGGCTGACGCCGCTTTCTGCCGGCCACGTCACTTTCGACGGTATCGACCTGGCGCAGCAGCGCAGCGCGGGCCTGGCAAAGCTCAGGCGCGAAACGGCGATGGTGTTCCAGGACCCCTACAATGCACTGAACCCGCGGCTGACAATCGGCCAGATGCTTGCCGAAGTACTGAAGGTTCAGGGGAAGGTCGCCGCCGCCGATATTGCGCCGCGGATCGGCGAGTTGCTCGATCTTGTCGGCCTCGAGCGCGAATTCGCCGAGCGTAAGCCGCGCAGCATGAGCGGCGGCCAGTGCCAGCGCGCCGGCATTGCCCGCGCGCTCGCCGTCGAGCCGAAGCTGATCATCGCCGACGAATGCGTGGCCGCCCTCGACGTCACCATCCAGTCGCAGATCATCGAGCTTTTCCGCCAACTCACCGCGACGATGAACCTCACGCTGATCTTCATCGCCCACGATCTCGCGATCGTGCGCAATCTCTGCGAACGCGTCGTGGTGATGTATCGCGGCGAGATCGTCGAGGAGGGCCGCACCGAGGAGGTCTTCGCGCGGCCGAAGCATGCCTATACCGCGGCGCTGATCGCCGCCATTCCCGACATCGATCCCGACAAGCCGCTGCTGCAAGGCACCGGCCGCTGGAACGAACCGCAATCCATGTCGATCAAACGAATGTCATAACAAAGAAGGGAACGAACTGATGACAAACAGGTGGAAATCAATCGGGCTTGCCGCCATGCTCGCAGGCCTGACGCTGAGTGCGAGCTATGCCGAGGCCGCCGGTGTGCTCACAATCGGACGCCGCGAGGATTCGACGACATTCGATCCGATCAAGACGGCCCAGAACATCGACAACTGGGTGTTCTCGAATGTCTACGATGTGCTGATCCGCGTCGACAAGACAGGCACCAAGCTGGAGCCGGGCCTTGCCGAAAGCTGGACCGCCTCGGATGACGGGCTGACCTATACGCTCAAGATCCGCGACACGAAATTTTCCGACGGTTCGCCTCTGACGGCGGAAGACGCGGCCTACAGCCTGCTGCGCATCCGTGACGACCCTGCCTCGCTCTGGAGCGATTCCTACAAGGTGATCGACACGGCGGTCGCAACCGACGCGCATACGCTGACGATCAAGCTCAAGAACCCGTCCGCGCCTTTCCTCTCGACGCTCGCGCTGCCCAATGCCTCGGTCATTTCCAAGAAGGGCATGGAATCGCTGGGACCCGATGCTTATGGCGAGAAGCCGATCGCATCCGGTGCCTTCGTGGTCGACGAATGGCGGCGCGGCGACCGCGTCATCCTCAAGAAAAACCCGAATTTCTGGGAAGCCGACCGCGTCAAGCTCGACGGCGTCGAGTGGATTTCGGTGCCCGATGACAATACCCGCATGCTGAACGTTCAGGCCGGCGAGCTCGACGCTGCGATTTTCGTGCCCTTCTCCCGCGTGGAAGAGCTGAAGAAGGATCCGAATCTGAATGTCGCCATCGACGCATCGACACGCGAGGACCATCTGCTGATCAATCACGCGCATGGCGCGCTCGGCAAGAAGGAAGTTCGCCAGGCCTTGGACCTTGCGATCGACAAGAAGGCGATCGTCGACACCGTCACCTTCGGCCAGGGCACCGTCGCCAATTCCTACATTCCGAAGGGTGCGCTTTTTTACTACGCCGACAACCTGCAGCGGCCCTATGATCCCGCAAAGGCGAAGGAGCTGCTGGCGGCTGCCGGAGCCTCCGACCTGACGCTGAATTACGTGGTGCGTGCCGGCGACGAGGTCGATGAGCAGACGGCCGTCTTGGTCCAGCAGCAGCTACAGAAGGCCGGCATCACCGCCAATCTACAGAAGGTCGACCCGAGCCAGGAATGGGATATGCTCGTTGCCGGCGACTATGACATCTCAGTTAACTACTGGACCAACGATATTCTCGACCCGGACCAGAAGACCACCTTCGTCCTCGGCCACGATTCCAACAACAACTATTTAACCAATTACAAGAACGAGGCAGTGAAGGAACTGGTCGCCAAGGCGCGTCTCGAGCTCGATCGCGAGAAGCGCGAACAGATGTATGTAAATCTGCAGAAAATGGCCAAGGACGACGTCAACTGGATTGACCTCTATTATAGCCCTTACATCAACGTCTCGCGCAAGAATATCGAGAACTTCCACCAGAACCCGCTCGGCCGCTTCTTTCTGGAAGACACGGTCAAGAACTGAGTTCGTGCAGCATGCAAAGGCTCCGCCGCCTTTAGGGCCGCGGAGCCTCGTTCATTGCCGCGACAAGTGAATGATCGGCTTGCTTATTCGGCTGCCGCGAGCTTGTCCTGCGTTCTGGTTTCGAAGTCGCTGGCGTCGTGACGCTCGTGCAACTGGCTCGACGGGTCGCCGGAGAGGCGGTTGACCATGCGGCCGCGCTGCACGGCGGGCCGGCTGTAGATAGTGTCGGCCCAGCGCAACACGTTCTTATAGTCCTCGACCTGCAGGAATTCGGCCGCCCCGTAGCTCCAGCCCTTCACCAGTCCGCCGTACCATGGCCAGATGGCAATATCGGCGATCGTGTATTGGCTGCCTGCCACATATTCGCTTTCGGCAAGGCGGCGATCGAGCACGTCGAGCTGACGCTTCACTTCCATGGCGAAGCGATCGATCGCATATTCGATCTTGACAGGCGCATAGGCGTAGAAATGGCCGAAGCCGCCGCCGAGATAGGGCGCGCTTCCCATCTGCCAGAACAGCCATGACAGGCATTCGGCGCGCTCACCCGGCTCGGTCGGCAGGAAAGCGCCGAATTTCTCGGCGAGATAGGTGAGGATGGCGCCGGATTCGAAGACGCGGATCGGCTTCGGACCACTGCGGTCCATCAAAGCCGGAATCTTGGAGTTGGGATTGACGGCGACAAAGCCGCTGCCGAACTGGTCTCCCTCGCCGATCTTGATCAGCCAGGCGTCATACTCCGCGCCGCTATGGCCGAGCGCCAACAGCTCCTCGAGCATGATCGTGACCTTCTGGCCGTTCGGCGTGCCGAGCGAATAGAGCTGCAGCGGGTGGCGGCCGATCGGAAGCTCCTTCTCATGTGTCGGTCCCGCTATCGGGCGATTGATATTGGCGAATTGGCCGCCATTCGCCTTGTTCCAGGTCCAGACTTTCGGGGGGATATAGTCGGAGGTACCGCTCATCTTTCAAACTCCTGGCATTGATCGGACAGAGCGCGACGCCTGTTGGGTCGCCGCATTTTTCCTGACATAGCAGAGGTGATGAGGGTTTGTCACAGCTATCGGAATGGTTTCACGCAAACGTCAGAGCTTGGCAAAGTTGCGGAAAACGGCCGGTTCAGGCCGCCCCCTCGCCTTCATGGTTGACCGCCGTCCTGGTGCCGGAGGAAAACATGATCAGGGCAAAGAGCGGTTCGCTGCCGAGCGCGCGCGCCCAGTGCCTGACATTGCGGGGAATGCGGATCGCATCGCCGGCTTCGAGCCGATAAAGGGCATCGCCAAGCTTGTGTTCGCAGCTGCCGGAGACGACGTAGAGAATCTCCTCGCAATCGGGATGCGAGTGCAGCTGGTTGCGCTCGCCGGGATTGATGCGGCAGGTGCCGAAGGTCATCTCGGCGCCGGGTGTGCCGTCGCCGGTGATCTTCCAGTTGAGTTCGCCCCAGGAGGTCGGCATGAATTCGCCGCCGGCTTTCCTGAAAATGATGTCGGTCTCGTTCAAGACTGCGCCTCCGGTCAAAGATAGGAAGTGACGCCGGCATCCGTGCGTCTGTAGAATTCAAAGAGCTTCATGATCTCGCGAGCGATTTCGAGCGTGCCCCTTGATATCTGCGCGCCGGCAAGGATCGCGTCGGTCAGGTGCAGGATTTCGGGCACATAGCCGAGATAGAAGAGGTTGTTGTTATAGAGCTGGCCGAGCGAATGTTCGGGCTCATAGAAAAGCGCCGCATTCTCGTCCGGCTGGATGAAGCTTGCGGCGCGGCCATAGGACGGCAGGTCCGCCTTGCGGAAATAAGTCAATCGGCTGCCGTTCTCGACAATGGCGTTGGCGCCTTCCCCGACGATCTCGACCCGTTCAAAAATGCTGCCGCCCGATTGGCCGGCGGCAAAATGCAGCGTGCCGATCGCGCCGGAGCGGAAGCGCAGGCTGGTGACGCTCGCGCCCGTCAGCGGCTCCCATTCATAGCCCGCGCGCTCGATCTCGCCGCCAAGGAAATTGAGGATCGCGCCCGGATGGTAGATATGGTCGAGGAAACTCTGCATCTCGACGAGATCGGCGCGGTCTTCCGGTCTCGGCAGGCTCTGGGGATAACGGACGTTGATCGAGGTCAGCCTGCCGAAACCGGGCGAGCCGATCAGGTCCTTGAGCTTCTCGATCGTGGGGAAAAAGGTCTTCTTGAGACCGGTCATCACCATGCGTCCGGCCGCCGCACTTGCCGCCTGCAGCCTTTCGATATCCTCGAGACTCGCGGCTGTCGGCTTTTCCATCCAGACGTGGGCGCCCGAGGCAAGTGCGTCGAGCGCAAGGTCGGTCGCCTGCACCCGGCCGTCGGGATGATAGGCGGTGACGAGGAAGACCAGGTCCGGCTTTTCCCGCATGAGCATCTCGCGATGGTCGGTATAGGCTTTGCCGGCGCCGAAGAGTTTGGCGAATTTCGCGGCGCGGCCGATATCGAGATCGCAGATGCCGGCAAGGTCCACGGGCGCATAGCGCAGCGCCGGATAGACATTGCGGTAGGCATGGCCGCCGGCGCCGATGAAGCAGGCCTTGATGCGGTAATCGAATTCGAAATTGTAGCGGATTTCCCGCTGGACGTGGTGCGACATAGTCAGCCCTTGATTGCTCCCTGCGTCAGGCCCTCGGTGAAACGGCGCTGCATCAGGATGTAGAGAAGAATGATCGGCAGGAACGAAATGACCGTTCCCGAAAAGACCAGGCGGTAGTCGGAAGCATAGGTGCTGGCGAAACGCACCAGCCCGAGCGGCAGCGTCTGCACTTCGGGGCTGATCAGCACGATCAGCGGGAGGAAGAAATCGTTCCAGGTGGAGAGAGCGCTGATGATGACGAGCGCTTGGACCGCCGGCGTCGAGATCGGCAGAAAGACCTTGGTGAGGATCTGAAAATGCGAGGCGCCATCGATCTTGGCGGCTTCGATCAGATCGTCCGGCACGCCGATGAAGAAGCTGCGCATCAGGAAAATGCCGAAGGGAATGCCGCTGCTGACCTGCACCAGTACGATACCAGCAAGCGTGTTGACGAGGTTCAGCCCGAAGAGCACCTGGTAGAGCGGGATGACGATCGCCTGGACCGGCACGGTCAGCCCGAGGATGAAGGCGTAGAACAGCCATTCCCGGCCGGGGAATCGGATCTTGGCAAGCGCATAGCCGGCCGGCGCGCAGGTGACGAGCGACAGAAGGACGACGCCGACGACGTTGATAAGGCTGTTGCCGACGAGCTCGCCGAAGCCGCCAATTTGCCAGGCGTCGAGATAATTGCGCCACATCAGGTCGGCGGGCCAGGCAAAGGGATCGGCCTGGCCGATCTCGGCCTCGGTCTTGAAGCTCGATATCAGCAGCCAGACGAAGGGGGCGAGGATCAGGATCAAGACCGGGGTGAGCGCCAGCGCCACCGGCCATTCGCGATTGCGCACACTCATTGGGAAAGCCTCGCGCGCCAGCGGTTGAAGACGAGGGTAATGGCAATCGCAAGCAGGCTGAGCAGGATGCAAAGCACCGCCGCAAGCCCGTGATCCTGGGACTGGAAGGCAAGCCGGTAGATATAGGTCGTGATCAGCTCGCTCTGATAGAATGGCCCGCCATTGGTCATGACGAAGACCGTGGCGAAGCCCTTCAGGCCGTTGATCATTGCCAGCGAGACGACGAAGGTCGTCACCTCGCGAAGCCCCGGCAGCGTTACATAGATCAGCTTCTGGAACGCGTTGGCGCCGTCCACTTCGGCCGCGTCATAGAGCGAGTGGTCGATATTCTGCAGGCCGGCGATGAAGAGCAGCATGTAAAGGCCAAAACCCTGCCACGAGCTTGCGACATTGACGGAGAACAGCACCAGCGCGGGATCGGAAAGCCAGCCCTGCGTGAAGGCGCCGAGCCCGACCCGTGTCAGGGCCGTGTTCAGCAGGCCGAAAAACGGATCGTAGATATTGGCCCAGATGACGCCGACGACGGCGAGCGAAACCAGATGCGGCAGGAAGAAAGCGGTGCGGAAGAAGACCTGCGTGACCTTGAGCCTGCTGACCGCAAGCGCCAGCAGAAGGCCGAGCCCGCCTGCCATCACCACGTGGTAGGCCAGCCAGATGAAGGTATGGCCGAGGCTCTTCCAGACGATCGGATCCTGCGCCGCCTTGGCGTAGTTGTCGACACCGACGAAGCTCGCGGACGTGTTGAAGCCGGCGGAGCTGTTGAAGCTCAGCCAGAAGGTGGCAGCGATCGGCAGCAGCGTGAAGACGGCATAGAGCGCGAGCGCCGGCGCCATCAGCCAGAATGCGGTGCCGGTATCGGGCCAAGCCGAGCCTGCCGTCCGGCGTTTGGACATACGGGCGGGGTTGCCGCCCGTATGCCCCGCCATGGCAGGTGCAGTCCTGAGAGGAGCCACGGCCTTGCTTCCCGGCGTTTCTGGAATGGCCACTATTTCGCCTCTGTCATCTTCGCCTGGATCTGCTTCATGCCGTCCTCGCCGCCGATCTGGCCGGAGATGAGACCCTGGATGACCTGGAAGTAGGTGTCGAGTACGGGGCCGGGCAGATAGACGCTCGGATTGTAGCCGACACCACCGGCGGCAGCCGCGAAGATGTCTTTGAGAACAGGGGTCGGTGATTCTACGCCGGGGATTTCGCGCGGATAGATCATCGTGCTTGCCGGATCCTGCGCCCGTTTCTTCATCACCGCATCCGACAGCATGAAGTCGATCCACTTCATCGCAAGCTCCGGCTGTTTTGAGTTAACAGGCACCAGCCAGCTCCAGCCGACGCCGCCGGTCGGTATCGCCGCCCCCTTGATGTCGGAAGGCATGGGCGCATAACCGGCGTTGGCGAGGTCATAGCCGGCCTTACGGGCATTGGCGGTGAACCAGGGGCCGGCAACGAACATGGCGGCGCGCTTGTTGAACCAGAGGCGCGAGGCGCCGTCGAGGTCGAGACCCGCCATTTCCTTTTTGATGTAGCCCGCCTCGACTAGCTTCTGCAGCCGGACGGCGCCGGCGGCGACCAAAGGATCATCGAAGGCGATCTCGCGGCGCAGCGCCTTGCCGATCACGTCCTTGCCGCTCGCCGATTGCAGCAGATTGCCGAAGAGATGGCCGGCGCTGCCCGGCGTGCGCGGACCGATGGCGATCGGCTGCAGGCCGCTTTGCTCGATCGACTTCATTAGCGTTTCGAACTCGGCCCAGGTCGCCGGGATCTTCCAGCCCGCCTGCTCGAAAAGATCCTTGTGGTACCAGATGCCGAGAGCGTCGAGCCCATCGGGAACTTCGTAGATTTCGCCGCCGAACTGGCCCTTCAGTTCGGTGTAGAGCCACGGATAGATCTCGTCCTTCCAGCCGCGCTTTTCATATTGTTCGGTGAGCGGCATGACCTGCTTGGCGTTCTTGACGACGCTGATGCGTCCGATGCCCGAATTGGTGAGGATTACATCGGGGCCGGCATCCGACTGGATCGCCGCCTGCACCGCGCCGTTGCTGATCGTGCCGGTCGGCGGCATGAATTCGACGGTTACACCGGGATTGGCCTTTTCGAAATCGGCCTTGATGCCGTTCCACAACTGGGCGACCAGTGGTTCGGTGATCTGTTCCGGACCCCACATCTTCAGGGTCTCGGAATGCGCCGGCGAACTTGCGGCGATCATCGCTGCCAGTGCCGTTCCGCGGGCAAGAAATTTCAGCATTGTTCCCTCCTCCGGGCCGCTCCTCGGCCACGTTTTTCGCTTGTTGAGAGGAGACCTCCCTCTCCTTCATTCATCCGTCAAATCGCCGTTTTTCCTTCTGAAAGCGTGCCATGACGGCCTGCTGGACGTCGCTGATATGCGCGTGCATCAGCGCCTTGGCGCGGGTTATGTCGCGCGACCGGAAAGCCTGCAGGATCTGATCGCGCTCCTCGGCTGCCCGCTCGGCGAGATCGCGGCTCTCATTGGCGATCGAGCGGCAGATCTGGATTTGCAGCGCGAGCCGTGCCAAGGTTTCGACCAACGGGGCGCTTCCCGAAAGCTCGGCAATCGTCTCGTGGAATTCCTTGTCGCGGATGCCGTAGGTCGCCATGTCGCCGCGGCGCAGCGCCGCCACTGCCTCATCCAGAATACGTTCGAAGCCGGCGATATGCCGGTCGCTCATCTGCGGAACGGCGAGCTCGACGGCAAAACACTCGAGCGTCTTGCGCAGCTCGTAGAGGTCGTCGATCTCCTTGGGCGTGAAGCTGCGTACGAAGAAGCCGCGATAAGGCTTGATCTCGATCAGCCCTTCCTTGGCAAGCGTGCCGATCGCTTCGCGGAATGGCGTGCGGCTGACCTGCAGGCGTTCCGTCAGTTCCTTTTCGTCGATGGAGACGCCGCTCGGCAGTTCGCCGGAAACGATCAGCCGAACGATTTCCTCGTAGATCCGCTCTCGAAGGGTCAGGTGGCGCGGTGCGTTCATGGTCTCCACTTCCGTCTGGCATTCGTGATTTAAGTATGCAATATACGCAATAATATACAATATGGAAAATACACAACGGGGAATTTCGTTGGAAGATCAGCGGGAGCTGGACCAAAAAGGGGAGGAAAACCAATGGGAAAGGTCTATATCGTCGGCACCTCAGACACCAAGGGCGCTGAACTGAACTACGCCAGGGAGGTGGTTCTTTCAGCCGGAACCGAGGCCGTTCTGATTGATGTCGGCACGCTTGGTGAGGGTGCGGGCGCCGATATTCCAGCGCGCGACGTCGCGGCATTTCATCCGGATGGTGCTGCGGCCGTGCTCGGGCAGACTGACCGGGGAACGGCGGTGTCGGCCATGGCCAAGGCGCTGACGGGTTTCCTGAAATCACGCAACGATATCGGCGCTGTGCTCGGCCTCGGCGGTACCGGCAATACTGCGCTGGTGACCGAGGCGATGCGGGCGCTTCCGATCGGCCTGCCGAAACTGATGGTCTCGACGGTGGCCTCAGGCAATGTGGCGCCCTATGTCGGCCCGAATGATCTGACCATGATGTATTCGGTCGTCGACATCGCCGGTCTGAATGCGATTTCACGCAGAGTGATCGGGAATGCGGCCAATGCCGCGGCCGGCATGGCCCACAACCCCGTTCCCGCCTCCACGGATGATCGACCGGGCATCGGCATGACCATGTTCGGCGTCACCACGCCTTGCGTGACCCAGGTCCGCGAGATGCTCGGCAAGACCCATGAAGTCTACGTCTTCCATGCGACCGGCGTCGGTGGCCAATCGATGGAGAAGCTCGCCGAATCAGGTCTGCTGCAGGGCGTGATCGACGTGACGACGACCGAGGTTCCCGATCTCCTTGTCGGCGGCGTCTTTCCCGCGACCGAGGATCGCTTCGGCGCAATCATCCGCACCGGCCTGCCCTATGTCGGCTCGGTCGGCGCCGTCGACATGGTGAATTTCGGCGCTCGGGAAACGGTGCCGGCGGGTTTCCGCGACCGCAGGCTTCACGTCCATAATGCGCAGGTGACCCTGATGCGCACCACGCCGGAGGAAAACGGCAGGATCGGCGCTTTCATCGTCGAACGGCTCAACCGCATGCAGGGCCCGGTCCGCTTCCTGCTGCCGCTTCAGGGCGTTTCGGCAATCGATGCCGTCGGTCAGCCGTTCCACGATCCGGAAGCCGACGCCGCGCTGTTTTCCGCCATCCGGACCGGGTGGCGCGACGCGCCAAACAGACGCCTCGTCGAGATAGATGCCCATATCAACAGTCCGGAATTTGCCGCGGCACTCGTCGCCAGCTTCCACGACATCCCTGCCTGAGGAGAGAGTTTTGTCCCGTATCGATAGAAACGACATTCTGAACAAGCTTCGCCGCAAGATCGCCGAGGGCCGGCCGATCATCGGCGGCGGCGCCGGCACGGGCCTTTCGGCCAAGAGCGAGGAGGCCGGCGGCATCGACCTGATCGTGATCTATAATTCCGGCCGTTATCGCATGGCCGGGCGTGGCTCGCTGGCCGGCCTTTTGGCCTACGGCAATGCCAACGAAATCGTCAAAGAAATGGGCCGCGAGGTGCTGCCGGTCGTGCGCCACACGCCGGTGCTTGCCGGCGTCAATGGCACCGATCCGTTCATGCTGCCCGATCACTTCCTCGACGAATTGAAGGCTATGGGCTTTGCCGGCATCCAGAATTTTCCGACGGTCGGGCTGATCGACGGAACGTTCCGCGCCAATCTCGAAGAGACCGGCATGGGCTTTGAGCTGGAAATCGACATCGTCGCCCGTGCGCACGCTAAGGATATGCTGACGACACCCTATGTCTTCAGCAGCGATGACGCCGCCGCCATGACCAAGGCCGGTGCCGATATCGTCGTCTGCCACCTCGGCCTGACCACGGGAGGCGCGATCGGCGCCGAAACGGCGCTGACGCTCGACGGATGCGTGGAGAAAATCAACGCATGGTCTGATGCCGCGAGGTCGGTACGCGACGACGTCATCGTGCTCTGCCATGGCGGCCCGATCGCCATGCCCGCGGATGCGGCCTACGTGCTGGCCCGTTGCAAGGGATGCAACGGTTTCTACGGCGCAAGTTCGATGGAGCGGCTGCCGACCGAGGTCGCCATCCGCGCGCAGGTCGAGGACTTCGCAAAGCTTTAGGCGGCTCGGTACGGGTTGCCGGCAGCGGCGATGAGCTATGGCATGACCATTGCGCCGGATGCTCGGTGGGAGCAAAGGATCTCGTCCAGCTGCGCGATGAGGGCGCGGCTGCCTTCCACATCCTCTGCCAGCCTGGAGAAGACATCCGCCATGGCTTGGAAGATGGCTGCTGCCGGATCGCCCGCACCGAGGAAATCGGCGATCTCCTGCATTTCGGCAACCCAACGATAGGCCTTCGGATACATGTCAGGAATGGATTTCGACAGCTTGCGGTCGAAGTCGGGCAGGCTTTCGGCGAGTTCGACCTTCAGGCTTTCGGCAGCGCCCGAGCGGGAAGCGGCGAGAAGCATCGCGGCGCCGAGGCCGATAAATCCCTTGTTGATGCCGGCATAACACATCTTCAGTGCTGAAGCTGCACCAAGCGGTCCATCGAGACGGCGGACCTGCAAGCCGTAATCTTCGAGCAGTCTGCTGTGCTCTGCGCTGTCGCCGCTGACATAGATACTCGGACCTGATTTTCCGGCCACCGGCGGTCCTCCAATGATGGCGCCGTCCAGCACCGCCACGCCGCTGCCATCGAAACGGGCCGCAAGCACCTGCATCGTCTTCGGTGCAATGGCATTGAGGTCGATGAAGGGCGGCACCGGCGTCTTAGCTGATATGTCCGCGATCAGTTCGGCGACCTTGATTGCTTCGGCCGGCGGAACGATCGACAGGATCAGCTCGGCCTTGGCCAGCTCAAGGCGGCTTACCGGCACCATGCCGGCCGCCTTGGCTCGCGCGATCGTCTGCTCGCTCCGCCCTTCGAGACAGGTCAGCACCGTTGCGCCGTGGTCGATCAACCGTTTGGCGACAGCGCTTCCCATCGCGCCCGCTCCGATAATAGCAAAGTTCGGCATGTGGAACCTCGACGGTTTGACGGCGTCGCATGAGAGCTATCGCCGATCCGGTCGCCGTCAACTGCGACAATGCGGCAGAATTCGTGTCCTGAACCGCGATCATCCATTGCCGCCCTCTTTCGATCGTCCGAGAGCGCGGCTTGACTTTAGTCAACGCAGGCGCTGTCGATAGCGCTATGATGACGGAAATGACTCGCCTCGAGGATATTGATCTCAATGTATCGCACCATCATCTGCGGCATCGGCATGGGCTCCAGACAGACGGCAAACCGCCTGCTGCGCCGGGCTGCGGCGCTGGTGGACGAAGGCGGAACCATTGTCGTCGTGCACGTCATTGAGAATATCCCGCACCGCCACCTGACCGACATTCCCGAAGAGTTCGAGACGGCTGCCATCGTCGATGCCGAGCGGAAACTTGCGTCACTGTGCAAGGATCTGGACATCCCGGCGATGATCGAGGTTCGCATCGGCCTTGCCGCCGCGCTGCTGGTATCGGCCGCTAGGGAGAGAGCTGCCGATCTCATCCTTCTGTCATCCCACGTGCCCGATATCACCGACTATGTCTTCTCCTCGATCGTCGAGAAGGTGGTGCGCCATGCCGCGTGCTCTGTTCTTATCGACCGGCGCCTGGACCATGCCGGTGAGGATGCTGCGGCTCAAGCAGAAAACGTCGCTTTGCTCTGATCCTGGCGAGCTTCCGCCGAACATGACACGGCCGGCTTTTGACGCTTGCGGGCATCCCCTCCCCGGCGGCGGCCTGGCAACCTATATCAATCCCAACCCAACCAGCAGTATTCACTGCCCGACCGGAGATATACATGAGCCAGGATCCCTATGAGCTTCTGGGCGTGAAGCGGGATGCGACGCAAAAGGATATTCAGAGCGCGTTCCGCAAGCTCGCCAAGAAACTTCACCCCGACCTGAACCCCGGCGACAAACACGCCGAGGACAGGTTCAAGGAAATTTCGACCGCCTACGAGATTTTGAGCGATGAGGAAAAGCGCGGCCGCTTCGACCGCGGCGAGATCGATATGACAGGCGCCGAGCGGGCGCAGCGCAACTATTATCGCGACTATGCCTCGGCCGGCGGCGCCGATAATCCCTATCGCAACAGCGCCGGCTTTGCCGACTTCGGCGATGCCGATGACATTTTTGCGAGCTTCTTTTCGCGCCGTACCGGCGGCGGCCGGGCGCGCAGCCAGGGCCAGGACCGGCGCTTCTCCATGGAGGTCGATTTTCTCGAGGCCATCAACGGCACCAGAACCGAGGTCAAGCTCCCCGATGGCCCCGCGCTCGAGGTCGGGATCCCGCCGGGAACGCGCGACGGCCAGACTTTGCGGTTGCGCGGCAAGGGTGAACCGGGCATTGGCGGCGGGCCGGCGGGCGATGCGCTCATCGAAATTCATGTGCGCCCGCACCGTTTCTTCACGCGCGACGGCGACGACATCCGCCTCGAGCTGCCGATTTCGCTCAGCGAAGCGGTGCTCGGCGGCAAGCTTCGCGTCCCCACGCCTTCCGGCCCAGTCAATCTGACGCTGCCGCCTCATTCGAACACCGGGAAAGTCCTGCGCCTGAAGGGCAAGGGCGTTCCGAAACGCGGCGGCGGGCATGGCGACATCTACGTCACCTTGAAGATCGTGTTGCCCGACCAACCTGACGAACGGCTGCCGTCCCTGGTGAAGGAGTGGGCGGCGGCGCATCCATACGATCCGAGGAAGAACATGGAGGCCTGATCATGGATGATCATGAGTTCCGTCTTTACTTGAAAATCGATGTGGTCCAGCTCGATTTCTGGATCGAACAGGGTTGGCTGATCCCGGAGACCTCAGGCGAAAAGCGACAGTTTCGCGATGCCGATGTCGCCCGCGCCCGGTTAATTCTGGATCTCATGGGCAATATGGGCGTCAACGAAGCCGGCGTCGATGTCGTCATGGATCTAGTCGATCAGCTTCATGGAATCAGGGGAACAATGAGTCAGCTGATGACCGCCATCTCCAGGCAGGAACGCGATGTCCAGCGGCGGTTGTTAGAATGTCTTGAGGATCTCGAACAGTTTTGACGAGGCCGCAGCTCGTGTCTATGTCGTGAACCAGTAGCGGACGATGTGGAAGAACAGCGGCGCGGCAAAGGTGATGGAGTCGAGACGATCGAGCACCCCGCCATGGCCCTCGATCACATAACCCCAGTCCTTGGCGTTGAGATCGCGCTTGATGGCCGAGAGCACGAAGCCGCCGAAGAAGCCCGCGACGACGATGACGGAGCTGACGGCTGCGGCCTGCAGAGGCGAGAACGGCGTCAGGCGATAGAGCAGCGTTCCCACCAGGATGGCCGATGCGCCGCCACCGAAGAGGCCTTCAAGCGTCTTCGATGGGCTGATGTTCGGCGAGAAGCGGTGTTTCCCCAGGAGCTTTCCCCAGACATACTGGAAGACGTCGCTGAGCTGCACCACGATGACGAGATAGACGAGCAGCAGGGCGGGCGGCGTGCCGGTCTCCAGCATCAGGAGCGCGGGGGCATGGCTGATCGAATAGACCGTCAGCATCAATCCCCATTGCACCCTGGCGGTGCGCGCCAGGAATTCGTTCACGTCGCCCGTCAGGGTCGCCACTGCCGGCAGGATTAGGAATGCATAGACCGGGATGAAGATCGAAAAGAGGCCGTACCATAGCGTCCCGAGCAGCACATATTGCACCGGCAGGACGACGAAGAAGGACAGGAACAGCGCCAGGTGATCGCCGCGCCGCGATGGCGTCAACGTCCAGAATTCGCGCAGTGCCATGAAGGACAGGAATGCGAACAGGACGACCACAGCGGTGTCGCCGAGCAGGATCGCACCGCCGAATATCGCGACCATGATCCACCATGAGCGAATGCGGGCATTGAGGTTATGCACGGTGGCGACGGATCCGGGCTCGGTCGCGCGCCGCTGAAGGATGAAACCAATAGCGGAGGCGACGGCCAGCAGGCCGAGGATTGCGGCAAGCACGATGGAGAAAAAGCTGCTCATGCGATGTGCTTTCCGTCCGCTAACTCGATGACTGCTGCACGGGCGCGGGCCAGGAATGCGTCCTTTCCTTCGCCCGGTTCGACGCGCAGCGGCTTGCCGAAGCGGGCCGTGCAGGTGATCGGCACGATGAGCCAGCTTCCCTTCGGCAGGATGCGCTGAAGATTGTCGAGATGGATCGGCACGAGATCGACATCGGGGAACCGGCAGGCAAGGCGATAGATGCCGCTGCGGAAAGGGGCGATCTCATCGTTGGCGCTTCTCGTTCCTTCCGGGAAGATCAGGACCGAGCACCCCTCCTCGAGCAGGCGCTCGACCGGCTCCAGCGGGTTGCTGTCGGGCAGAGGCTTGCGGTCTATCAGGACGGCGCGCAGGCCTTTCTCGGCAATGAAACGCCGAAAGGCGCTCGTTCCCCAGTAATCGCGCGCCGCGACCGGGTGGGTCAGCCGTCGCACCGGCCACGGCAGGGCAGCCATGACGGCAACAGTATCGACATGGCTGTTGTGATTGGCGAAATAGATGCGGCGGCGAAGGTCGGGCGTACAGCCCCGCCACTCGCTTCGGGCGCCGACCATGATCCGCACGAACAGCACGAGAAGGCGACGGACGAGGGCGATCGCCCAGGACGACGACCGGCTCGCGATCGGCCGCCGCGAGGCGTCTTCTTCTTCACCCATTTCAATTTCCCCAACCCAACGGTTCTATGCATAGCCTGCCGGAGTTGTCGCGCCAAGCCCTGCAGATCCGGCCCGAGAAGCACGGCGGCACCGGGCATGCAGACCCAGGACGTCTCGTTCATTCAGCCAGGCTGCTGCGGCCGATTAGCCTGATTTTTGAGCCGGTTCACTGCTTGACACGTTTTTAGGCGCTACTATGATTTTTGAACCAGCTGGTAAAAAAAGGGGAACAATCAATGACCAAAGACATGTTGATTTCACGCCGGGCAGTGATCGCGTCGGGCATTGCGCTTGGCGTCAGCGGCTTCGCCCCGCTAGCAAGGGCGGCTGCGCCCCTGAAAGTTGCCGGCATCCATGCGTCGCCGGTTGAAAATGCCTGGAACTCATGCCTGCACAAGGCCCTCCAGGACGCGGCCAAGGACGGAGTCATCGAATATGTCTTCTCCGAAGGCGTCTCAGGCACCGATTATCCCCGCGCCATGCGCGAATATGCTGAACAGGGCAACAAGCTGATTATCGGCGAGGCCTATGCCGTGGAGAAGGAGGCCCGTCAGGTCGCGGCCGACTATCCCGATACCGCTTTCGTGCTTGGTTCGAGCGGCGAGCAAGCCGGCGACAATTTCGGTGTTTTCGGCACCTGGAATCACGACGGCGCCTATCTCGCTGGCATGCTTGCGGGCAAGATGACCAAGTCGAACATCGTCGGTTCGGTCGGCGCCATTCCGATTCCCGAGGTCAACATGCTGATCAACGCCTTCGCCGCCGGCGTCAAGGCGGTCAACCCTGATGCAAAACACCTCGTCGCATTCATCGGCACTTTCTTCGATCCGCCGAAGGCCCGTGAAGCTGGCCTTGCCCAGATCGACGCCGGCGCCGACATCCTGTTCGGCGAACGCATCGGCACGGCCGACGCCGCCAAGGAACGCGGCATCAGGTCGGTCGGCTCGCTGATCGATTATACGCCGCGTTATCCGGATACGGTCTTCGCCAACGCCATGTGGTACTTCCGTCCGATCCTGAATGCCGCGATCGCCGATGTCGCCGCCGGCAAACCGGTGGGCCGGAACTACACGTCCTACGGCCTGATGAAGGAAGGCGGCAGCGATATCGTCTTCGTCAAGGGGGTGGCGCCTGCCGAGGCGGAAGCCGCGATGGAAGCCAAGCGCGCGGAGATCAAGGCCGGCACCTTCGAAGTTCCGAAGATGATGGACGAGCCGAAGTAGTTCGGTCCATGCAGGGCGACGCAACGGAGCTGGCGGCAGCGATCAGGCGCGGCAGCCTGAGCGCTGCGGAAGCGATGCATGCCGCCATCGATATGGCTGCCCGGCAGGAACCGCTCGGCGCGATTGCCTATCTCGATCGTGCCATGGGTCTAGCCTCGGCGCATGCGTGCGACCGGGAGCGGCGGAGCGCGCCGGATCATTTCTCTGCCCGGCCCTTTGCCGGAGTGCCGACCTTGGCGAAGGATCTTGGCGGTCCTTTTCGAGGGCTGCCGGTAACGGCGGGTTCACGCCTGTTGGAAAGAAAGGGCGGCGAAGCCGATTCCGATCTTGCTTTCCGCTTCCGCGACGCCGGCTTCTGCCTGTTCGGCCTGACGACGAGCCCGGAATTCGGTCTATCGCTCGCCAGCGAGCCAGCGACCGGCCCTATCTGTCGCAACCCACTCGATCCGGCCCGCACCGCCGGCGGTTCGTCCGGCGGCGCGGCGGCAGCGGTTGCTGCCGGAATCGTCGCGATCGCCCATGCCACCGACGCCGGCGGCTCAATCCGTGTGCCTGCCGCCTGTTGCGGCCTCGTCGGACTGAAGCCGACCCGCGGCGCCATTCCCGGCGGTCCATCCTTCGGCAACCACCTCGGCGGTATTGCCAGCGAACTGGCGGTCTGTCGCTCGGTGCGGGATACGGCGCTGATTTTCGACCGGTTGAGCGGCAATTCGCGCGGACCCGTTCCGGATCCCGCCCCCACCGATATCGACAACGGCCGTCTGCGGATCGGCCTGCTGACCGATACCGGGCCGACCTATCCGACCGAGGGTAGCCGGCTTGCCGCCGTCGAAGACGCGGCGCGCATGCTGGAGAGCGACGGACACGTCATCGTTCCTTTGGCGTGGGCCGATTTCGAATGGAGCATCGCCGCCAGCGGCCGCGCCTTTGCCGATATCGTTTCCGTCAACCTTTCCGCACTCATCGAGGCAGCGGGTCTTGAGGAAAGCAGGGCCGAGCCTCTCACGCAGGCTTTCGCGGCCCGCGGCCGGGCGCTTTCGGCGTCCATGCTCTGGAACACGCTGAACGATGCCGTTCTGGTGAGCCACGCCCTTTGGGCACTGTTCGACAAGGTCGATTGCATCCTGATGCCGATGCTTGCATCCGCGCCTCTTGCGATAGGCTCCTTTCCGTCCGATCATGCCGACACGAATTTGCATCTCGAACGCATGGCGGCATTTGCGCCGCTTGCCTGTCTGGCCAATATCTCAGGTTTCCCTGCTTTGACGCTCCCTTTCGGACAGGATGAGCACGCCATGCCGCTGCCGGTGCAACTCATAGCGTCGATGGGCCAGGAGCCACGCCTCCTGTCGCTGGCGGCACGCCTGGAGGCCGAGGCGCGATGGCAGCACCGTTTTCCGGTCGCAGGATTAGCGACATGACCGGGCCTGTTCTGGAAATTATCGGTGTCAGCAAACGCTTCGGCGACAATCTCGCCAATGACGATATTTCCATGACGCTCGCGAGGGGCGAGATCGTGGCCCTGCTCGGCGAGAATGGTGCCGGCAAGACGACGCTGATGAGCATCCTTTTCGGCCATTACATGCCGGACGCCGGGCGAATTCTGATCGAGGGCGCGGAGGTGCCGCAGGGAAAGCCACGCGCGGCGATCCGCGCCGGTGTCGGCATGGTGCACCAGCATTTTTCGCTCGCCCCCAATCTGACGGTCCTCGAAAATGTCATGACCGGTACTGAAAAACTGTGGTCCTGGCGGTCGGCAACATCGGCGGCGCGCAAGAAGCTCCTGGCGATTTCCGAACGCTTCGGCCTCACCGTCGATCCGGAAGCCCGCCTTGGCGATCTGTCGGTCGGCGAGCAGCAGCGGGTGGAAATCCTCAAGGCGCTCTACAACGACGCCCGCATCCTGATCCTCGACGAGCCGACGGCGGTGCTGACCAACATCGAGGCCGAGCGACTGTTCACGACGCTCAAGGAGATGGCCCGCCAGGGCCTGTCCTTGATCTTCATTTCGCACAAGCTCGATGAGGTCATGGCGGCGGCCGACCGCATCGTCGTCTTGCGCGGAGGCAAGATGGTCGCCGAACGCAGGGCATCGGACACGAGCAAGGTGGAGCTGGCTGAATTGATGGTCGGACGCCGCGTGACACGCCCCGTTCGCGAACCATCGACACCCGGCGCCGTTGTCCTCGAAGCTGCCGGTGTAACGGTGCGCACGGGCGGGGTCGACCGGCTGAAATCGATCAGCTTGCGGCTGCATCAGGGAGAGGTCCTCGGCATTATCGGCGTTTCCGGCAATGGCCAAGCGGCGCTGGCGCATGTTCTGTCGGGAACGCTGGCGCGCAGCGCCGGCGAGCTCAAGCTGTTCGGGGAAACCATCGGCAATCTCGGCGTCGCCGATGTCGTCGAAGCCGGCATCGGCCGCATTCCCGAGGACCGCAACCACGAGGGTGTGATCGGCGAAATGGCGATCTGGGAAAACGCCGTGCTGGAGCGGATCGCCTCACCGGCCTTTTCGCGCCGTGGTCTCGTCAACCGCAAGGCGGGCATGGCTTTCGCGAGGGAGATCATTGACGGATTCGACGTTCGCGGCGGCAGCCCGGCAATTCGCACCCGGCTGCTTTCCGGCGGCAATATGCAAAAGCTCATTCTCGGGCGCAGCCTGTATCGACGGCCGCGTATCCTGATTGCCGCGCAGCCTGCCCGCGGCCTCGACGAAGGTGCAGTCGCCGCCGTGCACGCACGCCTGCTCGAAGCCCGCCGGCAGGGAACCGCCGTGCTGCTGATCTCGGAGGATCTCGACGAGGTGATCGCACTTGCAGACCGCATACAGGCGATCGTCGGCGGCCGCCTGTCGCCGCCCGTTGATGCCGAAGACGCCGACGCCCGCAGGCTGGGGCTGATGATGGCCGGTGAATGGCAGGAAACTCCAGGGGCCGGCCATGCGATTTGAGCGCCGCGAGCACCGCCCGCTTTCCCTGCTGATATTCACGCCTGTCGTTGCGGTCATCGCAGCGCTGGCTCTCGCGGGCATCCTGATCGCGATTGCCGGCGCGCCCGTTCTCGATGCCTACCGGCGCATCCTGACCGGCGCCTTCGGCTCACGGCTTTCGGCGACCGAAACACTGACGCGGGCAACGCCGCTGATGTTGACCGGGCTTGCGGCCGCCGTCGCCTTTCGGGCGCGGCTATGGAATATCGGCGCCGAGGGCCAGTTCTACCTCGGCGCCATCGCCGTCGCTGCGGCGAGTTCGAAGCTACTTGGCAATCTCCCCGCGCCCATCCTCATCCCGCTGCTGCTGCTGATCGGCGCCGTCGCCGGCATGGTGCTGATCCTGGTTCCGCTGTGGCTCAGGCTGCGCTTTTCCGTCGATGAGGTCGTCACCAGCCTGCTCCTGAACTTCATCGCCGTGCTTTTCGTCTCGATGTTGATCGACGGCGTTCTCAAGGATCCGCTCGCCTTCGGATGGCCGCAATCGCAATCCGTCAGCGATCACGCCATGCTGCCGAAACTGCTCGCCCGATCGCGCCTGCATATCGGCTTTGCGATCGCGATCGCTCTTGCCGTCGTCGTCCATTTCGTCCAGTCCCGCACCGTCTTCGGCATGCAGTCCCGCGCTGCGGGCCTCAATCCGGCCGGTGCGGTCTTCGCAGGCGTGCCCCTCGGCAAAACGCTGGTGAAGGTCGCCTGTCTCTCCGGCGGGCTTGCGGGGCTCGCCGGCGCAATCGAGGTGATGGGCGTCAAGGGTTACGTGACGACCGATCTGTCGCCCGGTTTCGGTTACGCCGGCATCGTCGTCGCCATGCTTGCCAACCTCAATCCGCTCGGCGTCGTCTTCGCCGCGATTTTTACGGCCACCATGTTCGTCGGCGCCGACGGCATGAGCCGTGGCCTCGGCATTCCGACCTATATCGCCGATGTGACGGTGGCGCTGTCGCTGTTGACGATGCTGATCGCGTTGTTCTTCACCCAGTACAGGATCCGGCGATGACGCAATTGTTCGACATTATCGCCTCCGCCGGCCTCTGGGCGGCGATCCTGCGGATCGCCACGCCGCTGATCTTCGGCACGCTCGGCGCCCTGCTGTGCGAACGGGCGGGCGTGCTCAATCTCGGCATCGAAGGCATCATGACCTTTGGGGCGATGATCGGCTGGCTTTCCGTCTATCATGGCGCCGATCTCTGGACCGGCCTGCTGATTGCCGCGATAGCCGGCGGCGTCTTCGGCCTGCTGCATGCGGGGCTGACAGTGACGCTCGGCCTCTCCCAGCATGTCTCCGGCCTCGGCGTCACGCTCTTTGCGTCAAGTTTCAGCTATTATGTCTTCCGGCTGATCGTGCCGCTTGCCAACACTCCGCCGACCATCGCGCCGTTCCAGCCGATCGCCATTCCCGGCCTCTCGACGCTACCGTTTATCGGCCCCGCCTTCTTCACGCAAACCGCGCCGACCTATCTTGCGATGCTGATCGCCCTCTTGATGGCCTACATCATCTTCCGCACGCCCGTCGGGCTTGCGATCCGCATGACCGGCGAGAACCCGCATGCGGCGGAAGCGCAGGGCGTCAACCCGATGAAGGTGCGTTACGGCGCAGTCATTATCGGCAGCGCGCTGATGGGAATGGGCGGTGCTTTCCTGACCTTGTCGGCGTTCAACAGCTTCTTCCCGACCATGGTGCAGGGACGCGGATGGATCTGCATCGCGCTCGTTGTCTTCGCCTCCTGGCGCCCGGGCCGCGCGCTTTTCGGCGCCCTGCTCTTTGCCTTCTTCGATGCCTTTCAGCTTCGGCTGCAGACCGTGCTGAGCGGGCTCGTGCCTTATCAGCTCTTCCTGATGACGCCCTATATCCTCTCCATTGCCGCGCTTGCCGTGATGGCCCGCCGCGCCCGCGTTCCGCAGGCGCTGATGCAGCCCTATCGCCGAGGCGAGCGCTAAAACCACCACATCCAACGAGGCTCCGATGTTCGATCTGATCGTCCGAAACGCAAATCTTCCCGATGGCCGCAGCGGCATCGATATCGGCATTGAGGGCGGCAGGATCGCTGCCGTCGAGGGTAATCTCCAAGCTCAAGCCGGCGAAGAAATCGACGCCACCGGCAGGCTGGTCAGCCCGCCTTTCGTCGATCCTCATTTTCATATGGACGCTACCCTGTCGCTCGGCCTGCCGCGCATGAACGTCTCCGGCACTTTGCTCGAAGGTATCGCGCTGTGGGGCGAGCTGCGCCCGATCGTGACGAGGGAAGAGCTGGTCGATCGTGCGCTGCGCTATTGCGATCTGGCGGTGACGCAAGGCCTGCTCTTCATCCGCAGCCATGTCGATACCAGCGATCCCAGGCTGGTGACCGTCGAGGCGATGATCGAGGTCCGCGAAAGGGTCGCGCCCTATATCGACCTGCAACTGGTCGCCTTTCCGCAGGACGGTTATTACCGTTCGCCGGGTGCAATCGACGCACTCAACCGCGCCCTCGACATGGGCGTCGACATCGTCGGCGGCATACCGCACTTCGAACGGACGATGGGCGAAGGGACGGCCTCGGTCGAGGCGCTCTGCCGCATCGCTGCCGATCGCGGCCTGCCGGTCGACATGCATTGCGATGAAACCGACGATCCGCTGTCGCGCCATATCGAAACGCTGGCGGCTGAGACCGTCCGCTTCGGCCTGCAGGGACGTGTCGCAGGCTCGCATCTGACCTCGATGCACTCGATGGACAATTATTATGTCTCTAAGCTCATCCCGCTGATGGCGGAGGCTGAAATCAACGTCATCCCCAATCCACTGATCAACATCATGCTGCAGGGCCGGCACGATACTTATCCGAAACGCCGCGGCATGACCCGCGTGCGTGAGTTGATGGATGCCGGGCTCAACGTCTCCTTCGGGCACGATTGCGTTATGGACCCCTGGTATTCGATGGGATCGGGCGACATGCTGGAGGTTGGCCACATGGCGATCCATGTCGCGCAGATGGCCGGCATCGACGACAAGAAGAAGATCTTCGACGCGTTGACCGTCAACTCGGCGAAGACGATGGGACTTGCAGACTACGGTCTGGATAAGGGATGCAACGCCGACCTCGTCATCCTCCAGGCGCGCGACACGCTGGAGGCGCTGCGGCTGAAGCCGAACCGGCTGGCGGTGATCCGCCGCGGCAAGGTCGTCGCCCGCTCGGCGCCGCGCATCGGCGAGCTTTTCCTGGATGGGCGCCCGGCCCGGATCGACGGCGGCCTGGATTACGCACCGCGCTATTGAGACGTATCGACGCCTGCTCGGCGAGCTGTGATGATCCAGGCGCGGGAGTCGAAGAACACCCCCTCCGGCGTCCTATGCGCCTCCAGCAAATCGCGCAGTCGCTGCAGCGGTTTGCCAGGCGGTTCACCGGTATGCGCAAGCGCGTCCTTCACAAGATAGAGGCCGGCGAGCGCATCAGACGCCGCATCGACGTCCGGTCCATAGAAGACAGGCTCTCGCAGGTCGGCAAAGTCGATCGACGTGAAACCTGCGGCGCTCAAAAGGTCCTTGGCTATGGGAGGATCGCCAAGCGAAAACGGGTCGGGACCACCTGCCGAAACCACAGTTCCCGGTGCCAGGGCCTGCCGGATGGCGCCAGACCACTCGTTACGCTCTCGGCTTTGCCACACCATCCACACAAGACGCGCGCCCGGACGCATTGCCCGGCCGATATTGGCAAAGGCCGCCGCCGGATCGGCAAAAAACATCACGCCGAACCGGCTGATGCAGAGGTCGAAACTGGCAGCCGGAAAGGCGTGGAATTGCGCGTCTGCCTGCTCGAACACCACATTTCGCAAACCCTCCGCAGCGCTCCGTCGCCTTGCGATCTGGAGCATCTCTACGGAAATATCCACACCGACCGCTTCTCCTTGAGACGCGGTGCGGGCGGCTTCACGCGTCGTCTGCCCCGCACCGCAGCCGATATCGAGCACCCGGTCATCCGCGCCGACATCGGCAGCATCCCGAAGGTGCCGGTTATGGCGCGCCAATTCTGCATCGTAAAAATCGGCACGATCGAACGCCATGACACTGACTCTGCTTCGCGTGAGCTTCGATCATCGGTTTGATGAGAATGCCGGAGTTTCTCCCGGCATCCATGAGCGGTATCAGGCGATCTTCTGGCGGGTCGGCAGTTTCCAGCCGGGCCGGACGAAGTGGCAGGTATAGCCGTTAGGGATCCGCTCCAGATAATCCTGGTGCTCGGGTTCGGCCTCCCAGAAATCGCCGGCCGGCACAACTTCGGTGACGACCTTGCCGGGCCACAGGCCCGAAGCATCGACGTCGGCGATCGTATCGCGGGCGACACGCTCCTGCTCAGGACTGGTGTAGAAAATCGCCGAGCGATAGCTCGTCCCGACGTCGTTGCCCTGGCGGTTGCGTGTGGTCGGATCGTGGATCTGGAAGAAGAATTCGAGGATTTCGCGGTAGCTGATCCGGGCGGGGTCGAAGATGATCTCGATCGCCTCGGCATGGGTACCGTGGTTGCGGTAGGTGGCATTCGGCACATCGCCGCCAGTATAGCCGACGCGGGTCGAGATCACGCCCTTGTAGCGGCGGATGAGGTCCTGCATGCCCCAGAAGCAACCGCCGGCGAGCACTGCACGTTCTTCGGTCATTGGAGGTCTCCTTGTTTGCCATGAGATAGTGTCTCACGTCGCCGATTTCCATAAGATGGAAATCCGCCGGCCGCGGCGGCTTATGTCCTAATCTGGAAACCCTCCCTGAGCCAGGGATGCAGCGCCCTGCTGGCGGCTAGGATGTCTCCAGCGCCGTCGACTGTCGCGCCGGAAAAACGCGTGACTATGCCGCCGGCCTCTTCGACCATCAGCGCCGAGGCGCCGAAATCATGGATCGAGAGGCCGTCCTCGAAGAAGCCGTCCAGCCGGCCGCAGGCGACATAGGCGATCGACAGAGCCGCCGAGCCCAGGCGACGCACGCCTGCCGTATTGGCCATCAGGCGTTTGATGGCATCGAAATAGGTCTCTTCCGAAACCGCCTTGACCTGGCCCGGGATGGGCAGGCCGGCGCCGATCAGCACGTTCTCGATGTCGCCGACATCGGCGCAGCGGATGCGCTCGCCATTGAGATAGGCGCCGCCGCCGGTCTCGGCGCTGAAGAGCTCATCCTGCATGGCGTCGTAGACGACGCCGGCGACGATCCGGCCGCCTTCGGCGATTGCAATCGTGATGCCGAAATGCGGGAGGCCCCAGGCGTAGTTTGTCGTGCCGTCGATCGGGTCGATGTAGATGATCGGCGTCTCCGGCCCAGCCGTGCGGTTGCCGACAGCCTCCTCGCCCTGGATGGCATAATCGGGAAAGGCCTTCGTCAGCTCCTCGACGATGATACGCTCGAGCGCGACATCGATCTCGGTCTGGTAATCGCGGGGCGCCTTGGCCAGCATTTCCCCGGATGTCCGCCGCCGTAGGGAGGCTCGGGCCGTCTCGCCCGCCTTCAACACCGTTTCGGCAAGCACGATGAGGCGGGGCGACGCGTTCGGGGAAAGGCGCGCTGATGTCGGGGAGGATGCCATGAAGAAAATCCGGTTGCTGCAGATATGAACGAAGTGAATCGTGCGGAGCCACTCCCTTCGCAGAGACCGGTGAGGGTTTTTTGAAGCTGTCCGCGCCTGACGGGTCTTATATCAGGCGCTCGGTCGATGCGTCAAAGAGATGGACTTGGGCCGGATCGACCGATAGTCCGATCATCTCTCCTGGTCTGACCTTGTCGCGCCGCGTCTCGACAATCGTCAGTTCCGGCTGCGTCGCTGCGACGATGAAGGTCGAGGAGCCTGTCGACTCGACAAAGGCGATCGGCACGTCGAAGCTGCCCTGCCCGGGCGCGACCACCTCGATATGCTCCGGCCGGATGCCGGCGACGAGCTTACGTCCAGGTTCGACCACGCGTGCTATCGCAAGCCTCTGCTTCACCGCTCCGAAATCCAATACAAGGCTCTTGCCGTCTTCGGCAGCGACGGCGGGAATGAAATTCATCGCCGGCGAGCCGATGAAGCCGGCGACGAAGCGGTTGGCCGGGCGGTCGTACAGGTCAAGCGGCGCGCCCTGCTGTTCGATGATGCCGTCACGCATGACAACCACATGATCGGCCATGGTCATTGCTTCCACCTGGTCGTGGGTAACGTAAACAAAGGTGGCGTTCAGCCTGTCGTGCAGCGCCCGGATTTCCTTGCGCATGTGGACGCGCAGCGCCGCGTCGAGATTGGAGAGCGGCTCGTCGAACAGGAAGGCCTTGGGATGGCGGATGATGGCGCGGCTCATGGCGACGCGCTGGCGCTGGCCGCCGGAAAGCTCGCGCGGATAGCGCTTCAGAAGATGCGAAAGACCTGTCGTCGCCGCCACGTCCTCGGCCGCCTTCTTGGCTTCCGCCTTGGCGACCCCGCGAATGCGCAGGCTGTAGGTCAGGTTCTCCTCGACCGTCATATGCGGATAGAGCGCGTAGGACTGGAAGACCATGGCGACGTCGCGCTTGCGCGGAGGCACGCCGTTCATCAGTTCGCCGGCGATCCTGAGATCGCCGGTCGAGATACTTTCGAGGCCGGCGAGCGAACGCAGCAGCGTGGACTTGCCGCAGCCCGAGGGGCCGACAAGCGCGACGAAAGTGCCCTTGGCGATCGAAAGGTCGATGTTCTTCAGGGCATGGAAGGCGCCGTAATATTTGTTGACGCCTCTGAGCTCGATCTGCGTGGTCATTTCAGGGCTCCAGAGGTGAGGCCGGATACGATGCGGCGCTGCAAGAGAACGAAGATGGCGAGGATCGGCGTCACATACATCGTGGCGTAGGCCATGATGTTGTTCCACTCGTTGGTGTTCGGACCCATGAAGGAGTTGAGGCCGACGCTGGCCGGCTGAAGTTCGGCCGCCTGGATCATCGACTTGGAATAGACGAATTCGCCGAAGGCTTGCATAAAGATTAGGATGGCGCTGACGAGAATGCCGTTGCGGGCGAGCGGCAGCACGATGTTGAAGAAGGCGCCGACACGCGAATTGCCGTCGACGAGGGCCGCCTCCTCCAGTTCCTGGGGAACGCTCATGAAGGTGGCGCGCACCAGGACGACGAAGAAGGGCATGCTCTTCGCGGCAATCGCGATGACGACGGCAAGGCGCGGATAGGAAAGCAGGCCGATTTGCGAGAAGCCGACGAAGATCGGCGTGATCATCAGCGAGGCTGGCAGCACCTGCAGCATAAGGATCAGAAACAGGCCGACATCCACCCAGACGTTGCGATATCTCGCGAGCACATAAGCGCAGCCGACGCCGAGTACCGTGATGAGCGCCATGGCGCCGAGCGCGATAAGCAACGAATTCCAGAGATAGCGGCCCATGTCGCGGCTTTCCCAGACATAGGCATAGGTGCCCCATTGCGGCGCTGAAGGCCAGAAGCTCGGCGGCGTCGCGAACATCTCCGAGCCGCTCTTCAGCGCGGTGATGTACATCCAATAGAGAGGGAAGAGATAGATCGCGGCCATGACGATCGAGATTGCCAACATCAGACGGTCGCGGTTCGTCGTCGTGCTCATCCGCGCACCTCATGGCGGGTGGAGCGGACATAGACGACGGATGCGAACATGACGAAGACGATCATGATGACGGAGATCGTCGCACCCTTGGCGAAGTCGTATTGGCGGAAGGAAAGATCCCAGGCCCAATATTGTGTGACATTCGACGAATTGTTCGGTCCGCCCGAGGTGATCGCGGCGAAGAGATCGAATTGCTGCAGGGTGAAGATCAGTCCGAGTGCGATAATGGCGCCGATCGTCGAACGCATCATCGGCAGTGTGATCGTCCAGAAACGCTGCCAGACATTGGCGCCGTCGAGTTCGGCCGCTTCGTAGAGATCGGCGGGGATGCCGGCAAGACCGACGGAAAGCAGGATCATGTTGAACGATGTGCCGAGCCAGATGTTGGCGATGATCACGGCATAAAGCGAATAATGCGGGTCCGAGCGCCAGAAGATGTTGCCGGAGATGATGCCACTTTCCCTGAGGATGAAATTGAGGACGCCGAAATCGCCTGACAGAATCCAGTTCCAGATAGCGCCGACGACGAGGCCGGGCATCACCCAGGAGACGAGGAACAGGCCGCGCATCCACGAGGCGCCGGGAAAATTGACCCAGAAGAACAACGCCAGTCCGAAGCCGATCAGGAACTGCCCGGCGATCGATCCGGTGACGAAGATGAGAGTGTTGTAGAGGATCGGCAGCGTTTCCGGCTGCGCGAAGAGATCAGCATAATTCTTGAAGCCGACGAAGGGGCGCGAGAAGGTTCCGAGGCTGAACATGTCGACCTCCTGGAAGCTCATCACCACATTGTAGATGAGCGGCAGTCCCGCCATCAGGAAAAGAAAGCTGAGGGGGAAAGCGACCAGCACGATATCGAAGCCGCGGCCGTCCCTGACGCTCGTCAGTATCCTCTTCATGGATCCTCCGATATCCCGAACGGGGGCCGCCTGGCGCGTGATGCGGAAGACAGCCCATGCCGGGAGGAAATGTTGATGGCGTCGCGCCATCACTGGGAATTCCCTTCTCCCCAGCGGGGAGAAGGTGCCGGCAGGCGGATGAGAGGGCGCCGTGTTTGCTATTCTTCACTTGCGTTCAGAATGCTCGTCGCTTGCACTCCTCACCCCCCGCATCTGCCCTTCGGGCATCTTCTCCCCGCCGGGGAGAAGGGGAAGCCGAGAGGTTTGTCGCAGCCGATGATTAGCCTAACACAGCCTTGATCTTATCCGCCGCCTGGTCGAGCGCGTCCTTCGGGCTCATCTGGCCGGTCAGGGCCGCCTGAATGGCGTCCTGGATCGCTTTGGAGATCTTCGGCCATTGCGGATGGGGCCCGCGCGGCTTGGCGTATTTCAGCTGTTCGAGGAAGACCTTGAGGGCGGCATCCTTCAGCGGCTGGCCGCTCTCGGGGATCGAGATGTCGGAACGGGCCGGAAGCTGGCCGAAATTCTTGAACATCTTGTCGTCCTGCGAGGCGAAATATTCGAGCGCCTTGAAGGCTTCCGCCGGATGTTTGCTGGTGGCGAAGATCGCCCAGTTGAAATCGCCCATGGCCGAGGAGCGTTCAGCTCCTTCCTTCGGAACAGGAAGCAGGGTGACGCCCCAGTCGAATTTCGCTTCCTGCACCATGCGGTCGAGCTCCCACGGGCCGGAGATCGCCATGGCGGCATTGCCGGAATTAAAGGTACCGGTCGAATCCCACTGGCCGCGCGTCAGACTATCGGGGGAAGCAAGCTTCTCGTCGATGATCGTCTTCCAGATTTCGAGCGCCTTCACCGCGCCGTCGGCATTGATGTGCTCGTAGCTGCCGCCGCCCATCTGCGCCCAAGGAAGGAACTGGAACGTGCCCTCCTCGTTGGCCTTGGCCGAGAAGGCGAGACCGTAGATGTTCTTGGCCGGATCGGTCAGCCTACGGGCATCCTCAACCAGCTCGTCCCAGGTCTGCGGCGGCTTCGCCGGATCGAGGCCCTTCGCCTTGAACATGTCCTTGTTGTAGTAGAGTGCGATTGTGTTGGTCGCTTTCGGCACGCCGTAATATTTGCCGTCCCACTCGACGGATTTTAGCGGCCCAGGGAAATAATTGTCCGGCTTGATGACTGTCGACTTGGCGATCATGTCGGTGAGATCGAGGAAGGCGCCGCGCGACGAGAAGAGCGCATGCTCCGGATTGTCGACTGCGATGATATCGGGCGCCTGGCCGGTCGCATAGGCGCGCATCGCCTCGGTGACGACGTCGTCGAACTGGATCAACCGGTATTCGATCTTGATGCCATTGTTCTGGGCGTTGAATTCCTTGACCAGGTTCGGCGCCGGCTGGGTGTCCTTGTCAAGCGACCAGAGGGTCAGTGTGACGTCCTCGGCCTTGGCCGAAAGACCGAAGAGCGAGACGCCTGCCAGCGCCAGAGCGCCGAGAATTGCATATTTGCGGATAGCCATGGTTCTCCTCCTTTGTGGTTATCCCCGTTTCCGGCAATCCTCCTTGCCGGCCACGATATCGTCAGATCGGATCGACGACGAATTCGCCGCCCCGGGCATGCTTGAGGTGGTTCAATGCGTAAACCTGGCCGGTCATTTCGAGCTCGTCGCGATAGACCGGGTCATGCCAGCCTTCGATGTCAATCGAGCCCGACCAGCCGGCAAGGCGCAGTTCGGAAATAATGTCGGTCCAGTTGCTATCGCCAAAGCCCGGCGTGCGCATGAACACGAACTTCTCCTTGCCGAAGATGCCGTGTTCCTTGATGACTTCCCAGCGGATGGTCGCGTCTTTGCCGTGGACGTGGAAGATCTTGTGCGCCCATTTGCGGATCTGCGGCAGAGGGTCGATCAGATAAACCATCTGATGGCACGGCTCCCATTCCAACCCGATATGATCGTCCGGCGTTTCATTGAAGATCAGCTCCCAGGCATCCGGATTGTGGGCGATATTCCAGTCGCCGCTCGCCCAGTTGCCGTCCATGGCGCAATTCTCGAAGGCGATCTTGACGCCCTTGTCGGCGGCGCGCTTGGCGAGTTCGCTCCAGATCTCTTTGTAGCGCGGCAGACTGTCGGTCAGCGGCTTGCCGCGAATGCGTCCGGTGAAGCCGGCGACGCAGGTGGCGCCGAAATGATGGGCGTTGTCGATGCAGTCCTTCCAGCCCTGCAACGTCTCCAGGTCGATCGCGTCCTCTTCCAGCGGATTGCCGAACATGCCGAGCGTCGAAATGGTGATGTCGCGGTCGCCGATCGCATCGCAGCAGCGCTTGCCGAGCTCGGCGAGGTTCTGTCCCCTCGTCGTCTGCCAGAAAAAGGGCTCGAAGCTTTCGAAGCCCAGGTCGGCAATCTGGCCGATGCGCGCGGCGGCATCACCCTTGTTGCCGCTGACCATGGTGCCGATGCGAATGGATTTTGCAGGGTTGCTCACGTCACTTCATCCTATGCTGAAATTTCGATGCGCCGGCCTGTCTTGGCGCTTTCGATCGCGCCGAAGACCATCGCAAGGCTTCTGATATTGTCGGAATTGACGGTCTCGGGCTGATCGCCCGTGCGGATCGCCGCGATGAAATCGGCAATGACGCTGGCGTGCCCGTGGATTTCCTCATCATGTTCTGGACCGGGAACGTTTACGGAAACAAAGCCGCGCAACAGACCCGGTTCCTCGCCGGCGACGGCGGCCTCGAAATTCTCGTCGCCGTCCCAGGTCAGCATTCCCTTCGAGCCGACGAGGCGCCACTGGCTTTCCCAGCTGGTGCGCTCGCCTTCGGCGCACCAGGAGCCGCGATAGGTGAAAACGATATCGTCGGAAAATTCGAAGACGGCGTTTGCCGAGGCGCCGTGCCGGTACCAGGAACCCTTCGGGTTCCGCTCGACGCAATAGACGGCGAGCGGCTTCCTGTCGGCGACATAGCGGGCCGCGTCGAAGGTATGGATCGCCATGTCGAGCAGCAGCACATTGTCCATCTCCTCGCGGAAGCCGCCGAAATGCGGCGCGAGGAAGAAGTCGCAGTGAATGGCGGTGAGCTCGCCGATCGCACCGCTGTCGACGAAACGGCGCAGGCGCCTGACCCCCGATATGAAGCGTCGGTTCTGGATGACGGCATGGATACGGCCGGTCTCTGCGGCGAGATCGATCAGCGCAGCGCCTTCGTCGAGCGAGGCCGCCATCGGCTTTTCGCTGAGCACGTGGCAGCCGGCCTTGAGCGCGGTCGAAACGACATCGTACCGGGCGGACGGAATGACGATGTCGAAGACGAGATCGGCTTTCGTGGCAGCGATGACCTCGGACAGGTCAGAGCCGATGACGGCGCCTTCCAGGCCAAACTCGGCAGCGAGCTTTTCCGCCGTCACGCGGTTCAGGTCGACAAGGCCGACGATGGCGATGGACTCGGCGAGGTGAGGGTTGGAAGCGATGGCGCGCAACCAACCTTTGGACATAGCTCCGCACCCGCACAGAATGGCACTGAATTTCACGATTTCCTCCGAGGGAATGGCGCCAACTCTCCTGGTGACACGCATCCCGTAAACGTTTACGACTTTAGGCGAAAACATTTTACGCTGTCAATAGAGGCGAAATGCGAAAGTGCGGACCGGAGGAAAATCGCCAGCCATGAAGGGGATTCGCCAGCTTGCCGAACACCTGAATATCTCGATCGGCACGGTCTCGCGGGCGCTGAACGGCAAGCCCGATGTGAACGAGGAAACCCGCCGGCGCGTGCTGGCGGCGGCCGAAGAGCTCGGCTATGTCGCCAATCAGTCGGGACGGAGCCTTCGACAGGGAGAGACGAAGGTCATCGGCTTGATGATTGAAGCCAGCCAGGAAGTGGTCGAAAATGCCGACAACTTTTTCCTTGGGGTCACCAGCGGGCTGCAGCATTGCTTTGCCCGCCATAAGCTCGACCTCCTGATACTCCCCTGCCCGGCCGATGAGGACCCCCGCGAATATCTCAAGCGCATGGTGGCGCGACGTGTCGTCGATGCGATGATCATCTCCAACACGCAGCGTATCGATCGGCGTATCGATCTTCTTTCGCGCGCAAAGATTCCCTTCGTTGCTGTCGGCCGCAGCCTTTCGCCCGGCAACTTTCCCTGGGTCGATCTCGATTTTGAGGGCGTCGCCGAACGTGCTGTCGAACGGCTGGTTGCGCACGGCCATCGCCGGATCGCGATCACGGCGCCGTCGACCGAGGCCAATCTCGGCTACCTCTTTGTCGACAGCTATCGCCGTGCGCTCGAACGGCACGGCATCCGTTTCGATCCCTTGCTGGTCATTCGCGTCAAGTCGAGCGAACAAGGCGGCTACTACGCAGCGCATGAACTGCTGCAGCTTGAAGACCGGCCGACCGCAGTCATCTTGATCTACGAGATCATGGCGATCGGCCTCTACCGACGGCTGATGGAGTCGGGGGTCCTCCCCGGTCGCGACCTCGCGGTCATAGGTTTCCGCGATGCCCCGCGCGCACGCTTCCTGCAGCCCTCGCTCAGCTGCTTCCGCATGTCGCTCCATGATCTTGGCATCGCGATCGGCCAGACGCTTCTCGCCAGCATGCCGGCCTATCGCGCCCTCTATCCGGATGGCGGCCGCAACATCATCTGGCCGCTGGAACTGGCACCCGGAGAAAGCGACGCCTTTGAGGTCGAGGCCCAGGCCTGAGCGCTGCTGCGGCGACAGTCGCCGTGCGCCACGATCGGCCGGCGCCGCGCTCGCGGCAGCCGTTCCCCTCTCGTCATCGAACCGTAGTGAAGGGGCAGGCCGGCATCTCGTCATGAAGGTCATATTCGGCCCTTGATAATCGCGGCTTGGCAAGGCAGGAGAGTGACATCGCGGAGATTAGATGCAGATGACGAGATTGGCGGATTTGCAGGGCCTGGAGATTTCGCATGAGGGGCATCGCACCCGTCTGAAATGGCACCGGCTGCGCAAGCGGTTTGCCGATCCCCTGTTCTCCGCCGAGGTGATGGCGGAGGGTTTTGCGGCAGGCGCCTCGATGGAACTCGATCTGCGCGTGCGTGCCGACGGCGGCTTCGCCGTGCTGCACGACAGGGAGCTCGAAGGTGAAACGACGGGCCGTGGACCAATCGCTGCCAAGAACGTTGCGGACCTCCGCGATGTCAGGATGAAGGACGGCGCCCGGCCGCTGATCCTTAGCGAGGATCTTGCCGACATGATGCAGTCAACGCATCCGGCCGCATTGCTGCAATTCGACATGAAGGACGATTACGAAGCTATCGGCACCCGCGGCATCGAGCATCTTGCCAGGCAATTCCGCAATATCGCCGCCTCGGTGATCGTCAGCGGCGGCAGTCTCGACCTCATTGTGGCGGTCAAGGAAAAGCTTCCACATCTGCTGCGCGGCATCGATCCGACCGAGAAACTTCACGATATCCGTCAGGACAGCGGCTGGAGGGCGGCCGAAATGGAACTGCGCGCCGATCTTCGCGGTCCGACCGAACCTGACACCATCTATCTCCACTGGCAGCTGATCCTTGATGCCGCCGAGGAGGGCTTCGACCTGATCGGACTCTGCCGGGACGAAGGCAAACGCGTCGATGCATGGACCTTCACCTTGAAGGATCCGGAGGCTGGATTCAGCGATACGGAATGGCGGAACTTTTCGGCGCTGATGACCCTGAAGCCGGACCAGATCACCACCGACGAAGCGCCGGCGACCGAACGCGCATGGCGCCGTCGCATCCCCGGCTAACTGGCGAGCGTCAGTCCCGCGCTCTCAAGGATGAAGGCAAATTCACCTGCGAGCCCCGGCGCATGAGCGACGACGGGGCCGCCATCGGCAAGTAGACGGCCGACCGGCGGCATCACAACCGTGGCGCCGGCCTCTTCGGCGATCAGCGCACCGGCGAGCATATCCCAGGCGTTGAGGTGACGTTCGTAACAGAGGTCAGCGGCGCCCTCGGCGACGCGCACTAGGTCAATGGCGGCTGCGCCCATGCGCCGATAATCCATGCCGCGCTCATGTAGTCGCCTGGAGAGCGCGAGATACTCGTCGAAGCTCGTTTTGCGCGAATGCCCGAGAATAATGAGCGCACTGGCGGGATCGGCAGTCGTCGCCGCATGGATCGGCAGCCCATCCTTGAAGGCGCCGCCGCCGCGAACAGCGTGAAAGACTTTATCCTCAGCAGCGTCGTAAACGACGCCGATCTCGACCTTGTCGCCGACGACAAAGGCGATCGAAACGCCCCAATAACGGAACCCCCTGATATAGTTGGTCGTGCCGTCGATCGGATCGACGACCCAGGTGCCGGCTCCTTCCGATTGCCCGCCGCTCTCTTCTCCCATGAAGGTATCGTCCGGGAAGCGCGAGATGAGCCCCTGGCGGATCGCCTGCTCCGCTCTCCCGTCGGCGATGGTGACGAAGTCCTGCAATCCCTTGCTTTGAACGGCGAGAGTGCCGGGATCCGACTCGCGCCGAAACCTGGCTGTCTCCCGTCCAACCTCGAGCGCAACAGCAATGGCGGCCTCAGCCCGTGCACGGATGGCAGCGGCGTCGAATGCGGCATTCATCAGGCGGTCCTTCTTCTTATCAATGTCACCGGCGTGGACTCGACACGCGCCGTCAGCTCCGGTTCGGCCATCCGGCTGATCAGCAGGTCGACGGTTTGTTCTGCCTGGATGTCGCATGGCTGGCGGATGGTCGTCAGGTCGTAGGCGGTCCACGCGGCCTGGGGGATGTCGTCATGGCCGATAATGCGGAGCGGCGGCGTCTCGTCGCGGCTCCTGCCCTGCATGACGCGGTCGATCACCCCGCAGGCCATGTAATCATTGGCGCAGAACAGCCCATCGATGCCGGATGCGGCCAGGCTAGTTGCCGCGTCATAACCGCTCCGATAGTCGTTGATTTTGACCTGCAGGAACTGCCCCTCAACGCCAAGCTGGTTGCAACGGGCGATGAAGGCCTCGCTGCGACGTCGCGCCGTATAGGATCTGGCCGGGGCGGCCATCACGGCGGGCTTACGCACGCCGCTATCGATCAGATGGCTGGCCGCCAGATGACCCGCCATGCTGTCGTCGGAGATGATGCGGTCGACAAAAGGAATGTCGTTGCCCTTGTTGATCAGCACGATCGGCACGCCTTCGGCCGCGCATTGTTCGCAGATTTCGGTCGGCGGTGCGTCCGATGTGACGATGACGCCTGACACGGCGTAATGCAGCAACTGGCCAATGACCGTTGAAGTATCCGCCTCCTGTGAGGTTGGCAGCAGGATCGGGCGGAAGTTACGGGCGAGCAGCGCCCGGGACAGATGCTCGATCTGCAGCGTGCGGAACGGGTTGTCGAAACCCGCGGCGACGAGACCGACGAGATCGGAACGCTTGTTGGTGAGGCTTCGGGCAAGATAATTCACTCGATAGCCGAGTTCCTTAGCGGCCTGATAGACCTTCTCGCGCGTTTTCGGCGAAACGCTGGCATCCGGCGTGAAGGCGCGCGACACGGCGGCGCGCGAGACGCCGGCCACCCGCGCCACGTCGAAGGAGGTTACCTTGCGCGGTCCCTTGTCCTTGTCAGCCAAGTGCTTTCTCCTTCGTCGTTGGCGGCCGCATCAGATCGGGCAGATCGGTGCAGATGCCGAGAACCGGGAGTTTCATGAGGTCATCGAGAATGGTCCGCCGCTCTTCGTGCCAGAGCACGATCTCGCGGCCCACCTCGAAGGCACGATGCAGCAGCGACTCGGTCACCAGATCCTGCGGACGCTCCCCCGCCCTTTCCCAGCAGAGATGGAGGATATCTGCGCCGGCTTCATCACCGAGAGCATGCGGATCGTGGCCGACACGGATCAGCACCGAGAGCGGAAAATCGCAGGCAGCGTCCCTGAGTTCGCGCACCTGCGCGGTATCGAAGGAGCCAAGGCAGGCAAAGCGCTGGTTCATTTCGACAAGGTGCTGCCAGCATCGGATGCCGGTCCCCGGCGCCTTGAGCTCGACATAGAGGCCGGTCCCCGTCTCTCGAGCGAGAGCGGCGACCTGCGAAAAGCTCGGCACGTCGACGCCATCGAGGTCGGCAAGCTCCGCCGCCGTCATTTCCGAGATGCGCCGGTCGATGCCGTAGACCCGGTCCAGATGGTCGTCATGCGAGACGACCACCACGCCGTCGCCGGTCAGCTGCGTGTCGAGCTCCCACATCTCCGCGCCGAGTTCGGCTGCGCGGCGGAACGCGGCGAGCGTGTTTTCGCGTTCATGGCCGCTGGCGCCGCGATGGCCGATGCAGAATGGAAGCCGGCCCTTGGCCGTCGGCCAGCTATAACGTTCGAAGAAGGTCGAAAAATCGCGGGTCATCAGAGCCTCGTTCCGTTCTCGTCGAAGACGAACACGCCACGGCTGTCGATCCCCCAGGCGACATCGTCGCCGACGTGAATATCGTTGCGCGCCGGCTGGATCGAGCGTAGCAGCGGCCCGCCGGCAAGGCGCACGTCGTAAAGATTCTCTCGCCCTTGCGTTTCGGCGAAGGTGATCTTGCCGGAGACGGTGATGTCGCCGGCCGGCGTAAAATGCTCCGGCCGGACGCCAAGCATCAGCTTGCTGCCTTCGGCGGCGCCGATCGCGTCGGGCAACGGCACCCGGATCTCACTTTCCGGAATTGCGAAAGCGCCGTTTTCCATGACGCCGCGCAGGAAGGTGATCGGCGGATTGCCGAGAAAGCCGGCGACGAAGGCGGTCCTCGGATCGTTGTACATCTCGGCAGGGGTGGCGATCTGGACGATCTCGCCCTCCTTCATGATGGCGATACGGTCGCACATGCTCATCGCCTCCACCTGGTCATGGGTGACGAGGATGGCGGTGATGCCGGTCTCGCGCTGCAGGCGTCGGATCTCCGAGCGCATTTCAAGGCGCAGCTTGGCGTCGAGATTGGCGAGGGGTTCATCGAGCAGCAGCACGTCGGGCTTGCGGATCAGTGCCCGGGCCAGCGCCACACGCTGCTGCTGGCCGCCGGAAAGCTCGGCCGGCCGGCGGCTCATCAGATTGCCGATGTGAACCAGGGCTGCGATACGATCGACCTCTTTGCGGATCTCGGCGGCAGGCGCGCCCTTGACCTTCAGAGGAAATCCAATGTTCTCGGCAACCGTCATATGCGGGTAGAGCGCATAGGACTGGAAGACGACACCGACATTGCGGGCTTGGCTCGGCAGGTCCGTGACATCCCGATCGCCGAAAAGGATGCGTCCGCCGGTCGGCCGGTGGATGCCGCAGACTGCAAAAAGCGTCGTCGACTTGCCGCAGCCGGACGGTCCAAGCAGCGCCAGCATCTCGCCGCCGGCGACCTCGAGCTGCATGTTCTCGATGACCTTGGTGGAGCCGAAGCTCTTCGAGAAATTGTCGAGGAGGATGCGCATCAGCCTTTGCTCCCGCCGCCGTAGATGTTCATGAGGTATTTGTTGAAGAGCGCGTAAGCGATCAGCACCGGAATGAGGTAGAAGAGGCCGACCGCCTTGAACATGTTGAAATCGTAATTGTTGTCGTCGGCAAGGAAGCCAGCGAGATAGACCGACAGCACCTGCACCTGGTTGCCCGGCGCCAGCACCTGCGGCAGGATGAACTCGCCCCAGCCGGACAGGAAGGAGAACAGGCCCAGCGCCATGATGCCGGGCTTGACCTGCGGCAGCACCAGGCTGTGCCAAACCCTGAAACGCGATGCGCCGTCGACGACGCCGGCCATTTCGATTTCCCAGGGTACGGTGTCGTAGAAGCCTTTCATCAGCCAGATGCCGAGCGGCAGGTCGATCGCCGCCTTCACCAGGATGACGCCGATCAGCGAGTTATAGAGGCCTATCATCTGCAGCACGATGAAGATGGCGATGATCAGCGTCACGGACGGGAAGGCATGCAGCACCATGACGCCGGCAAGGAAGAAGCCACGCGCCGGCACGTTCAGGCGCGAGAGCACGTAACCGGCCATCGACGAGACGATGAGCACGACGCTGGTGGTGCTGGCTGCAAAGAGCAGCGTATTCACAGTCACCTGCCAGATGTTGGCTTTGCCCGGCGTCGTCTGCCACAGGAAACGCCAGTGATTGAGCGTCAGGCCCGACGGCAGCAAGGCGTCCTGCTGCTTTATCGTCACGGTGTCGAGGAAGAGATAGACATACATCAATAGCAGCGGCAGGCTGACGATGGTAAGCGCCGCCATGACGGGCCAGCTGCTGTAATTTGCCGAGGGTTGGGATCGTTCGGCCATGGTCAATCCTCGATCAGAGGCTTGGCGACAAGCGTGCGGTAGTTGAAGACGCGCAGATAGAGGAGCGACAGCATCACGCCAATGACGACGAGCACCAGCGCCATGGCGGCTCCCAGCCCGTATTCGAGATTGCCGGCATAATTCCTGAGCGCGGTGTGATAGGCGGAGAGCGCCCAGACCTCAGTCGCGTTGCCCGGCCCGCCATTGGTGGCGAGCAGGATTTCATTGAAGGAGGCGAGCAGCGACAGCGTCTGAGGATCGGCCAGCGCATCTGGGGCAGGATGATGTAGCGGATCTGCTGCCAGCGTGAGGCGCCGTCGACCTCGCTCGCATAGAATTGGCTCTTCGGGATGGCCTTCATCGCCGACGAGAACACCAGCATGCCCATCGAGGCGCCGATGAAGCCGTTGATCAGCACGACGAAAGACCAGGCATTATAGGCGGTATCGAGCAGATAGTTCTTCGGGGGGTAGCCGAATTTGCCCATCAGGATCGAGATGAAGCCGCTGTCCCAGGCGAGCCACTTCCACAACATGACGTAGATGACGACGGGCGTGATGCGCGGCAGGAGCCAGATGCCGCGAAAGATCGAGGCCGGCGTCGCAGGCATGTAATGCGTCCAGATGGCAAGCAGCAGAGCATAACCGACGTTGAAGAGCATCAATACTAGCGCGACATAGAGCACGGTATTGAAAAGCACACGCGCCATGTCAGGCGATCTGGTCATGCGTGAGAAATTGTCGGTCGTCCAGGTCCAGCCGGTATAGGTGGTCTTGGCGACGGTTTCCTTCTGCTCCGGCGTCAGCTTGAACCCCAGTCCGTCCAGCGACGAAAACAGCTGTTCCTTGCTGTCGAAGCGCGTATTGAGGACGGAGCGGTTGAACTGTTCGGAGATCTGTTTGACCTCGCGCGTCGAAGGTCGTTCGGCAAGATCCTTGATCATACGTTCGGCCTCGCGCCGCGTCGCAAAGACCTCGCCGGCGTGCTTGGCACGCAACTCCGCCGCGATCGCAGGCGCAAGGCCGAGGCTCTCCACGGCCTTGAGGCCGGCTTCGTCGATCGTGTAGCGCGGCTCGGCCAACTCGGCCGCGATCTCCGGCATCACCGATTTCAGCGTGATCAACGAATTGGGTGCGATCTGATAGACGCCTCCTGAAATGCCGGTCGCCGTCGTCATGTTCGTCATAGAAAAGACTGCCGTCAGAACGACCGGCATCAGGAAGAAAAGCACGATCATAATCGCCGCAGGCGCGATCATCACCAGGCCGAGCGTTCTGGACGATTTCATGGAAGCCTCCTCGAAGGGATCGATCGGGCGGCGGGTCGCCGCCGCCCGGAGGGACGCTTCGATCTTAGCGGATGACGATCTTGTCGCCGAGCGTGCTTTTCAGCTCGGTTTCGGCGTCGCCGACTGCGGCGTCGACTGCCTTGGCGCCAGTCCAGGAAGCTTCGAGGTTCTTCCACATGATGTTCCAATAGGTGCCGAAATCGGAATTGTTCGGCATCGCGTTGGCATGCGGCAGCAGGCGTTCGGTGGCTTCGCGGGTCCAGCGGTCGGCGGAATAGAAATCGACCTGGGACTCCGCCTCGGAAATGCCGAGATGGGCTGATTTGACCGCATGCAACGCATTGGTGCGGGGCTCAGAGGCGATCTTGACCAGCTGGGCAGCGATCTCCGTATCATCCTGGCTGTGACCTGCGGTCAGGAGATAGACGAGCGGATGCGTCAGCGTATTGGCCTTGCCACCTTCGCCGGCCGGTATCAGCGTGAAGATCACGTTTCCGAAGAAATCCTTGAGGCCTTCCTGGTTGACGAGACGGGCATAGTGCCAGGTGCCGCCGTCCCAGATGCCGGCCTTGCCGGTGGCGACTTCCTTCCACCACTGGTCGCCCGGCATGCCGATGTGGTTCTTCTTGGTGACGCCTGCTTTAACGGCGTCGGCAAAGAACTGATAAGTGCGGCTCATCGCGGCCTTGTCGAAAACGAGCTTGCCACCTTCTTCCATCGTGCCGCCGAAGCTGGTGTAGAACTGCCAGTAATCCGGACCGTTGCTGGTGCGCGGATAAAAGCCGTAGCCGGGCTGGACGAGGCCTTTGTCCTGCATCTTCTTGGCGTCTTCGAGCAGGTTCTTCATCGTATACTTGCCGTCCTGCACGTTCTGAGGCAGGGCGTCGAGATCGGCGTCGCTGTAGCCGATCGCCTTCATGTAAGGCTTCCAGAAGAACATCGGTCGGGATTCGGCATCCTGCGGGATGCCGTAGACGGTGCCGTTGTAGGAGGCGATCTTCAGAAGATTTTCGTAGATGCCGTTGAGCGGCCAGGAATCGAGGTCGACATAATCCTCGATCGGAACGATCAGGCCGGATTGCGACCAAGGCGCGATGTCCTCATGGCCGCTGACGACGATGTTCGGGGCGGTCTTTGCTTCTGCGGCAAGGGTCAAGGCCTGTTTGAAGTCTTCCCAGGCGCTATAGGGCTTCTTCTCGACGGTGATTTTCAGATCTTCGCCCTTGAGGGCGGCTTCGCGCTGCAATTGCTGAGCCGCGATCTCGATGGCATCGAGACGATAGACGTCGTTCGGGCCGGTGCCGCCGGCCCAGACGCTGATGGTGACGTCCTTGGCAAGTGCGAATACGGGGGTCGAGGCCAGGATGGCAGCCGCAATAGTAAGGGATTTCAACGTCGGCAAAATGGTCATCTTCTTCATCTCCCCAGAAGAGCAGTGTGAGGCCTCTTTGACGGGTCATCACTGGTGTTGACGACCGCTTCGAAAGCCCGCGAAAACGTGACGAGTCCCGTCTCTATGGGCTTGTTGTAACGGCCGAATGACAAAATTGAGCACGTGTGCAAAATTATTATGACGATGTCCGCGGCACTTGCAAGCGGCGGTGTTCGGCGAGCATCTTTTATGCTTCAAATTGCGCCTTTCCTGGTCTAGCATCCCACCCATGAGCCTTGAATCCGTCCGCGCCTTCTTCGGCACCCACGCACCCGACATCGAAATCATCGAAACCGCCGAGAGCTCCTCGACGGTGGCGCTTGCCGCCGAAGCCCATGGCGTTGAGCCCGCCCAGATCGCCAAGACGATCTGCCTGCGCGTCGGCGAGCAGATGATGCTGGTCGTTGCCGGCGGTACGGCACGGCTCGACAATCGCAAGTTCAAGGACACTTTCGGGGCCAAGGGGCGCATGCTCGATGCCGAAGAGGTCATGGCGGTCACCAGCCATCCCGTCGGCGGTGTCTGCCCGTTCGGCCTGCCCTCACCGCTGCCTATTTATTGCGATATTTCGCTTAAACGCTTCGATGAAGTGGTGCCGGCGGCCGGCTCGACCAATTCGGCCGTGCGCATCGCCACAGGAAGGCTGGCCGAGCTGACCGGCGCCAGCTGGGTCGACGTCTGCCAGTAAAACGCTCGAAAAACTTCAAACAGAAGAAAGACGACCTATATTCTATCCCGACATGCCGTGATTGTGCATGACAGGAGACCAGGAATGCCGAGTACCGTTTCGCGTTTTGCCAAGATGGCCGCCATTGCCGTACTGACGAGCGCTACCGTTTTTGCCACGATCAGCGATGCCGATGCGCGCCGCGCCGGCGGCTTCGGCGGGTTCGGAAGCCGTGGCACCCGTACTTTCAGCGCACCTCCGGTTACCCGCACAGCGCCCGCCCCGGCTGCCCCCATTGAACGATCGATGACGCCGCGCCCGCAAACGACCGCACCCTATGGCACGCAGCAGCCCGGCTACGGCCAGCAGCGTCCGGGTCTCTTTAATGGCTTCGGCCGTTCGATGATCGGCGGCCTGATCGCCGGCGGTCTCCTCGGCATGCTGCTCGGCCACGGTTTCGGCGGCGGCTTCGGCTTCCTCGGCATGCTGCTACAGATCGCTTTGATCGGCGGCGCCATCATGCTCGCCATGCGTTATTTCGCCAACCGCCGTCAGCCTTCTTACGGCACGGGCGGTCAGAGCCGGTCCTACGGCCAGTCCTTCAACATGGCGCCCACGAACAATTCGTCGTTCGAGATACCGGCGATCGGCTCAGGCGCCGGTTACGGCGGACAGTCGCGCGGCAATCGCCCGAGTGACGAGATCGGGCTGGCCCAGGCTGATCTCGACCAGTTCGAGAAGTTGCTGACGAGCGTGCAGACCGCTTACGGCGCCGAAGACTACGCTGCGTTGCGCCGGCTGACGACGCCCGAGGCCATGTCCTACCTTGCCGAGGAACTGGGAGAAAACGCCACCAATGGCGTGCGCAACCGCGTCTCCGACGTCAGGCTGCTGCAGGGCGATATCGCCGAGACCTGGCGCGAAGACGGCCAGGAATACGCGACGCTTGCTATGCGGTATTCCTCGATCGACGCGATGGTCGAACGCGACAGCGGTCGCGTCGTTTCCGGCGACGACCGCCGTCCGGGCGAAAGCACGGAGATCTGGACCTTCGTACGCAAGCCGGGCACGGATTGGAAGCTCGCTGCGATTCAGGGGACCGGCCAGCGCGCCGCCTAAAGAAAGCCAGCCTCTATAAATGCCGCCCAAACTGTCGATCAGCTTGGGCGGCATTTCTAATTCACCGCTACCGGTTTGGAACGCATGCGGGAGACGGTCTCGCGTTCGGCCCGCTTGCAGCGCATCGGCGGCAGGCCGCGATCCATCAGGTCCATGTCCTCGAGCACCATGTCGCCCATTTTCTTGAAGGCGCTGTCGAGCGCTCCGGCCCGGTGCGCCGAGCGGATGAAGCCTTTCAGGCTGCGTACCGGATGATCAGGCGGTAACGGCTCCTCAGGGTAGACGTCGCTTGCCACGACGATATGGCCTGACGAAACGGCCGCCATCAATGCGTCGAAATCTACGACGTCGGCACGGCTGAGCAGGATGAAGGCCGCTCCCCTGCGCATGCTGGAAAAGGCCTCGGCGCCGAGAAACCCCCTATTTTCACTGGTGACGGCGGCGACGACAAAGATGAAATCGCTCTTCGTCAGCACATCTTCCAGGCTTGCGGGCTCGACGCCGTTTTCTTCGAGAACCGAGCGCGGCAGCCAGGGATCGAAAACCCGGATGCGCGCCCTGAAGCCGGAAAGCACGCGGCGCAGCGCCTTGCCGAGATCGCCGAAGCCGACGATGCCGATCTCGGAACCGGCGATCAGCCGCGCGCTCGCATTGCCTTCCCCGCCCCAAAGTTCGCTGCCTTCGCGGAAGGCAACATCCGCATCGACGATGCCGCGCGCCAGGGCCAACGCGAAGCCGAGACCGATTTCGGCCACCGGCTCGGCGAAAACCTGGCCTGTCGTCACCACATGGATCCCGCGCTGGAAGAGCACATCATAGGGCATGTTGTTCAAGAGATTGCTTTCGACATTCAGGATCGAGCGCAAGGCCGGCATTCTGGCCAGTGTCTGCGCCGAGAGCGGCGGCTGACCGATGACATAGCGCGCTCTGCCGAGAATCTCGTCGCCAAGCTCGGCGATGTTTTCTGGATCGGCTTCGACGATCTCGTATTTCGCATGCAGTTCGGCACGTGCCTTGTTGCTGAAGATCAGATCGAGCGTGCGCGGCGCGGGCGCGCTGATCGCCAGCGGTCGTTCGGCATTTGTCATCGGCGTCTCCTCCGTCGCGGGCGGCTTGCGTTGCCTTGGCTGGAGAATTGATAACCTCCGGCCGCGGACGTTTCCAGTTGGCGGACTAGAAATTGGAGAGCGAACCTCTCACCGGTGCTGATCATGAGTGGCGAAGCAATGGAAAGCGGCATTTGCCTATCAGATAAGCAATTGAATTCTCTGGCTATTCGTGGCTTTTCTGTTGACGGTCCGAATTGCCTGAATTAGCTTGAGGCATCGACTTGGGCGTCTCGCCGCCGCAGGAAATCGAAGAATCGCAAAGGAAACGAAGGATGAAGTCAGTACTTAAGAGCAGCCTGCTTGCCTTGGCTGTTGCAGCGCTTCCGGCTGTCGCTTCCGCCCATCCTGCTGTCGGCGACGCTGCCGGTTTCAGCCATGGTCTTGCTCATCCGATGTCCGGCCTCGATCATGTCCTCGCCATGGTGATGGTCGGTGTGGTTGCTTTCCAGCTCGGCGGCCGCGCCATCTGGCTCTTGCCGCTGGCCTTCGTCCTGATGATGGCGTTTGGCGGTGCTCTCGGCGTTGCCGGCGTTGATCTTCCCTTCGTTGAGACAGGCATTGCACTTTCCGTCGTCGTTCTGGGGGGCATGGTTGCAATCAATGTCAGGGCGCCGCTGGCCGCGGCGCTCGGCATGGCCGGTCTCTTTGCCATCTTTCATGGCCATGCGCACGGCGCCGAAATGCCGGAAGACGCGGCCGGCGCCGCCTATGCTGCCGGCTTCATGATGGCAACCGGCCTGCTGCATGGCGCCGGCCTCGCGCTTGGCTACGTGATCGGCCGCGCCGGCGAACGCCAAGGTGTTTTCGTCACGCGGGCGGCCGGCGGCGTTGCCGCCATCTCGGGACTGGGCATCCTGGCCGGTTTGATCTGATCTGTCCGCATCTCGGCAAGAAGGCGGTGCGCAGCTGACGCACCTCGCTCAGACAATTATGGGCGGCATGCGCGACGCAATGTCGGGCGTAGTTTTGCATTATTGCGATGACGAACCGCGGGCTTGCGGCGCGTAATCAGCGGCGGTCAATCCGACGCGCGAATTGACAATATCCAAATTGACGCAGGCGCCTCTTGCTGATTGTCGGCGGGACGCAAAACTCTGTATAGTGATTTCAGAAATTTCTGAAATCACAGACGTAACGGAAAATACCATGAACCTTCCGCCTCTCGTTCAGTCCTTTGTTCTCCATTTCGGCGAAATGGGATCGCGCTGGGGGATCAATCGTACGGTGGGCCAGATCTATGCCCTGCTCTTCGTTTCCCCCGGGCCGCTCTGCGCCGAGGAGATCGCCGACTCCCTCAGCATCTCGCGCTCCAATGTGTCGATGAGCCTGCGCGAACTGCAGGCCTGGAACCTCGTCCTTCTCAAACACAAGCCGGACGATCGCCGCGACTTCTTCACCACCCCAGACGATGTCTGGCAGATATTGAGGACGCTTGCGGAGGAGCGGAAGAAGCGGGAAGTCGATCCGACGCTGTCGGTTCTGCGCGAAATCCTGATGCAGCGCCCGGCAAGCGAAACCGAGCGCTATGCGCAGGAGCGGATGGGCGAGATGCATACGCTGATCGAACAGCTGACGCATTGGTATGAAGACGTAAAACAACTTGAAACAGAAAGGCTCGCAACGCTACTCTCGCTCGGCGCGAAAGTGACCAAGCTTCTGGAGGCCAAGGACCGGGTCATCTCGCTCGGCCGCAGCCGCCGGCCGAATCCTGCGAACAAGAGTTAGCGGCATGGGCACTGCTTTCTTCGACGCGACAAACGAAACAGAGGCCTGGCGGCGGGAGGGAGAGGTCGTCTCGCCACCCGCCGATGCGGGCAAAGTCCGGCTGCGCAATGCGGCGATGCAGCAGGCGTTGGCCGCCGCCATCTGGATCCCGCAGGCCGCATTGCTGGCCGCCTCGGTCGGCCGTATCGCCGACGGCGGTGGGCTGCATGACGTTCTCTGGCCGGCCTTCGGCATCCTCGTTCTCGGATTGGTAAGAAGCTGTCTCGACGCAGCTGGCGGCCGCCTGGCTTTTCGGGCCGCGCGCAGCGAACTCAGCCGGAAGCGGCAGGCCGCGGCGGCTTCCCTCTCCCTGTCGTCGCCGGTCGACGGCGGCCGGCCGGCATCCGGCAAAGCCGCGAGCGTCATCGGCGAACAGGCCGAGCTTATCGTGCCCTATCTCGCCCGTTTCCAGCCGGCGCGGATGAAAGCGAGCCTTGTGCCGCTCGTCATCCTTGTCTTTATCCTCCCCGTCTCCTGGATCGCCGCGCTGGTCCTGCTGTTTGCCGCGCCGCTGATCCCAATCTTCATGGCGTTGATCGGTTGGCGTGCCCAGGCGGCAAGCGAAAAACAACTTGTCGCGACCGGCGGTCTCAACGGTTTCCTGCTCGATCGCCTGCGCGGACTGACGACGATCCGTGCGCTCGACGCGGTCGATACAACGGCCCTGCGGCTGCGTCGCGAGGCGGAATCGCTGCGCGCGCGCACCATGTCCGTGCTGAAGATCGCCTTTCTCTCCTCGGCCGTGCTCGAGCTTTTCGCAGCACTCGGCGTAGCGATGGTTGCCGTCTATGTCGGCTTCAGCCTGCTCGGCGAGATCCGTTTCGGCGCTTGGACAGGACGGCTCGACCTGACAGAGGGACTGTTCATGCTGCTGCTGGCGCCGGCCTTCTTCGAGCCGTTGCGCGAACTCTCGGCCGTCTGGCACGACCGGGCGGCCGGCGAAGCGGCGCTGAAAGCCCTGGACGCGCTTGCCGCCGAAGGTCTCTCCATTCGGGGATCGGCTGAACCGGCGGCTCTCGCCAGCACCGAGGCGCCCGCCATCCGACTGGAAAATCTCGCCTTTCGTTACGGCGCCGACGAGCCGCTTGTTCTCGAAGGGTTCAACCTCGATATCGCCGCCGGCGAACATCTGGCGCTGCTCGGCGCCAGCGGTTCCGGCAAGTCGACACTGCTTTCGCTGATAGCGGGACTGGCGCCTTGCAGCGGCGGCCGCATTGTCATCGGCGGTATCGAGCTTGGCGATGAGACAGCCGCCACCCTAAGGGGCGCGATGGCTTGGATCGGTCAAAAGCCGCATATCTTTGCCGGGACCATCGCCGGTAATGTCGCGCTCGGAAGACCCGGCATCTCACGCCACGCCGTGACGGAAGCGCTCGATGCCGCCAGCCTCCGGAAGGTGGCCGATGCCTATGGCAGCCAGCCTCTCGGGGAAGGCGGGATCGGGCTCTCCGGCGGCGAGGCGCTGCGGCTTGCGATCGCGCGTGCGACCTGCAATCCGGATCTGAAGATCATCCTGGCCGACGAGCCGACCGGGCATCTGGATGCCGACACGGCGGCTGATGTCACCGAGAGCCTGCTTGCGCTTGCGCGGGGTCGTACCCTCATCGTCGCGACACATGATCCGCTGCTCGCCGCCCGCATGCATCGCGCCATCCGCATCGATGCCGATTTCGCCATGAGGGAGGCGGCCGCATGAGCTTCTTTGTTGCAGACATCAGGCCGATCCTTCGTCTGTTTTTAGCCGAACGCCGGCGCGCGCTGTTCGTTGGAGCAGTACTTTCGGCGGCAACGGTGATGGCAGGGATTGCGCTGCTCGGACTCTCCGGCTGGTTCATCACCGCCACTGCCCTTGCCGGGTTATCGGCCGCGGCCGCCATGACCTTCGACGTTTTCGCACCGGCCGCCGGCATCCGCCTGCTCGCCGTTGTCAGAACCGCGGCACGCTATGGCGAGAGGCTTGCGACCCATGATGCAACACTCGGCGTGCTTGCCGCTCTGCGCGAGAGGCTATTTCGCGGCTTTGCCGAACCGGGTGCTGCCCGCGCGCTCTTGCACCGCCCCGCGCGGCTGCTGTTCCGGCTGACGGCCGATATCGATGCGCTCGATTCCCTCTATCTCCGCATTCTCGTGCCGGCTGCTGTCGCGATCGGCGCAACACTGGCTGCGAGCGTGTTGCTGGGCCTGATGCATCCCCTGTTAGGCCTATGTTTCGGCGCCTTTCTCGCCGGCGCCGGCCTTTGCCTGCCATTGATCGCAGGCCGCGTTGCGCGCAAACCCGCCCGCAGGCGCGCCTATGGCATCGAGGCGCTGCGGTCGCGGACGATCGATCTCGTCGCCGGCCAGACCGACCTGCTGATGGCCGGCCGGCTTGAGGCGCAGACGAGCGCCATCGCGGACGCCGACAGCTACGCGGCTCAAGCCGATGATCGGTTGAACCGCGTCGAAACCGGTCTGACATTCGGCTTCGGCCTTATCTCGACGCTGCTGCTGACGGCATCGCTGCTTGCCGTCGCAGCCCTTGCGGAAACAAAGGCGATTAGCACGCCTGTCGCAGCCCTCGGCCTGCTCGTCGCCTTCGCGGCGGTCGAACCCTTCGCAGCACTGCGCCGCGGGGCTTTGGAACTCGGGCGGACGCTGCTCGCCGCAAGACGCATCGCACCGCGGCTTGCCGTCGCTGAAGAGACCCAACCGCCGGCGACGCCGCTGCCGGGACACGCCTTTTGTCTGGCCGGCGTGTCCGCCTTCCATGAGAATTCCGCCGTGCCGGCGCTGAAGGACATCGACCTGGTGCTCAAGCAGGGCGAAAACCTTGCCGTCATCGGCAGCAGCGGCGCCGGCAAGTCGAGCTTGCTCGCTCTGCTTTCCCACGAGTTGCCGGCAAGCGCAGGAAGCGTCGCCGCGATGAAGGCGACCTTGCTGACGCAACAGACTGAACTCTTCGAGGACAGCCTGTGCGGCAACCTTCTTCTTGCGAACCCAGATGCGAGCGAGGCCCGCCTTCGCGAAGCGCTCGCCGCCGCCGGCCTGCTTGCCGATATCGAGGCCATGCCACAGCGGATCGACACAAGGCTCGGCGAAGGCGGCCTCGGCCTTTCCGGCGGCCAATCGCGCCGGCTGGCGCTTGCCCGGCTTTTCCTGCGCGATACGCCGCTCTGGCTGCTAGACGAGCCGACCGAAGGCCTGGACGGCGCCACCGCCCGCGATGTGCTCCAGCGCCTGTCGGCGATGGCAGCGGGCCGCTCGCTTGTCATCGCGACCCATATCCGCCGCGAGGCCGCGATTGCAGACTGCGTCGCCGTCATCGAAGGCGGCCGCATTTCAGAGATTTCGCGCCGCGGAGAGGCGGCGTTCGAAAAGGCGCTCGACCGGCTTCGGCCGGATTGAGCCAGACCCGCCTGCCCTCAGGCGCCAGCCGGCGCTGAGGAACGCTCCGTACCCCGTGGGACCGTGGGAGAAAGACAATGGAATTAGATATCGTCGCGCTATCGCGCTTCCAATTCGCGCTGACGGCGCTTTACCACTTCCTGTTCGTGCCGCTGACGCTCGGCCTTTCCGTGCTGCTCGCGATCATGGAAACCGTCTATGTCATGACCGGCCGCCAGATCTGGCGGCAGATGACGAAATTCTGGGGCACGCTGTTCGGCATCAATTTCGTGCTCGGCGTGGCCACCGGTATCGTCATGGAATTCCAGTTCGGCATGAACTGGAGCTATTACAGTTACTATGTCGGCGACATCTTCGGCGCGCCGCTGGCGATCGAGGGCCTGATGGCCTTCTTCCTTGAGGCGACCTTCGTCGGACTGTTCTTCTTCGGCTGGGACAAGCTGTCGAAGGTCGGCCACCTCGTCGCCACATGGGCCGTGGCGCTCGGCTCGAATTTCTCCGCACTCTGGATCCTCATCGCCAACGGCTGGATGCAGAACCCGGTGGGATCGGCGCTCAATCCGCAGACGATGCGTATGGAGATAACAAGCTTCTTCGACGTGGTCTTCAATCCCGTCGCCCAGGCGAAATTCGTCCATACGGTGTCGGCGGGTTACGTCTGCGCTTCGATCTTCGTGCTCGGCGTCTCGGCCTGGTATGTGATCAAGGGCCGGCATATCGAACTGGCCAAGCGCTCGATGACGGTGGCGGCATCCTTCGGCCTCGCCTCGGCGCTGTCGGTGGTCGTGCTTGGCGACGAGAGCGGTTATCTCGCGACCGAGAACCAGAAGATGAAGCTTGCCGCAATCGAAGGCATGTGGAAGACGGAGCCGGCACCGGCCGCCTTCACCGCCTTCGGTTTCCCCGACCAGGATGCGCGTGAAACACACTTCGCCGTGCATATCCCCTGGGTCATGGGCCTGATCGGCACGCGGTCGCTGACAACAGAGATTCCCGGTATCGACAAGCTCGAACAGCAGGCCGAAACCCGCATCCGCGACGGCATCAAGGCTTACGATGCGCTGATGCAGATCCGCGCCGCACCCGCCCAGGATCAGGTGGCCCAGGAAGTGCGCAGCTCTTTCGAGGATCTCGGCCATGATCTCGGTTACGCGCTTCTTCTGAAGCGCTATGTCGACGATCCGCGTCAGGCGACCGACGCGCAAATCGCTCAGGCGGCGCGCGATACCATCCCGCACGTGCCGACGCTCTTCTGGTCCTTCCGCATCATGGTCGGCCTCGGCATCTTCTTCATCCTGCTGACATCAACCTTTTTCTGGCTGTCGGCGCGGCGCCACCTCGACAAGTATCCGCTGCTTCTGAGGATTGCCGTTCTAGCGATTCCCCTCCCCTGGGTCGCCATCGAGCTTGGCTGGGTGGTCGCCGAATTTGGCCGCCAGCCCTGGGTGATCGAAGGCGTGCTGCCGACGGCGGCGGCCGTCTCCAGCCTCGGCGCAGGCACCGTGCTTCTGACGATCATCGGTTTTGCCGCGCTTTACACGGTGCTGATCGTCATCGAGATGAGCCTGATGCTCAAGGCGATCCGCCAGGGGCCGGAACCGGACGACGAGCCGGAAGCCGTCCTGATTTCCGAAACCCTCGTCCCGGCCGCGGAGTGACCTGCCATGATCCTTCACGAACTCCTCGATTATCAAACCCTGCGCGTCGTCTGGTGGCTGCTGCTCGGCGTCTTGCTGATCGCCTTCGCGACAACCGGTGGATTCGATCTCGGCGTCGGCACGCTGCTGCCTCTCGTCGCCAGGACCGATACGGAACGGCGCGTGGCGATCAACACGATCGGCGCCACCTGGGAAGGCAATCAGGTCTGGCTGATCCTCGGTGGCGGCGCCATCTTCGCCGCCTGGCCGCCGCTCTATGCGGTCTCCTTCTCGGGCTTTTATCTCGCGATGTTTGCGATCCTCCTAGCGCTCATTCTTCGTCCGGTGGGTTTCAAATATCGGTCAAAGCGGGACAGTTCGCGCTGGCGCAACGGCTGGGACTGGGCGCTCTTCATCGGCGGCTTCGTGCCGGCGCTGATCTTCGGCGTCGCCGTCGGCAATGTGCTGCAGGGCGTGCCCTTCCGCTTCGCCGACGATATGCGGATTTTCTACGAAGGCTCGTTCTTTGCCTTGCTCAACCCCTATGCGTTGCTCTGCGGCCTGCTCTCCGTCGCCATGCTGACCATGCATGGCGCGGCCTGGCTGGTGCTGAAGGCGCGCGGGCCGGTTGCGGAACGGGCGAGGAGTTATGGCAGCATCGCCGCCCTTGCCGCCATCTTGCTGTTTGCCCTCGGGGGCCTCTTCCTGTGGTTCGGTGTCGGTGGCTACCGTATCACCAGCGATATAAGCCCGATCGGACCTTCCAATCCGCTGCTGAAAACGGTGGTGATCGAAAAGAGCGCCTGGCTTGCCAACTACACCGCCCATTCCTGGATGATCCTGGCACCCGTCCTCGGCTTTGCCGGTGCGGCATTGGCCTTCATCGCCATGCGGGCAAGGCGCGAGGTGATGACGCTGCTCTTCAGCAAAGTCGCGATCTTTGGCATCATCTCGACGGTCGGTCTCTCGATGTTCCCGTTCATCCTGCCCTCCTCGCTCGATCCGCGATCGAGCCTGACGGTCTGGGATGCATCCTCCAGCCATATGACGCTGTTCATCATGCTCGTGGTGTCGGCAATTTTCCTGCCGATCATCTTTGCCTACACCGCCTGGGTCTACAAGGTTTTGTGGGGCAAGGTCGACGAGAAGTCCGTCACCGACAAGAACAGTCACGTTTTCTGAGGGAGACGAAACGATGTGGTATTTCGCATGGATCCTCGGCCTGCCGCTGGCAGCCGCCTTCGCCGTCCTCAACGCCATGTGGTACGAGCTGATGGACGATGCCGCCAGAAAGAAGGCGTCAGAGGCGCAGAAGTAGATATGGAAAGGGCGCGGTCCGAAGCCGCGCCCCTCTCCTCGTTCATCAGCCTTCCAGCCACTTCACCTGATCGGGCGTCAGCTTGATGTCGAGAGCCGAGAGGCTGTCCTCCAATTCGGCAATCGTGCGCGGACCGATCAATGGAATGACCGGGAAAGGCTGGGCGATGACATAAGCGAGCGCGATATGGATCGGGCTGCGGCCGAGCTTGCCAGCAAGCTCGATGGCGCGGTCGCGGCGTCCAAAATTGCGCTCGGAATACCAGACGCGAACGATCTCCTCATCATCCTTCTTGTCGCGGCCGGCGCGGTCGGTAAAGAAGCCGCGGCCCTGGCTGGACCAGGCGAAGTTCGGAATCTGCTTCTCGTTCAGCCACGTCTTCCAATCGTCGTCGGAAGCGGCAACGCAGCCGGCCCAGATCGGATCCAGCATCTCGGCGAGCGAGAAGTTGTTGGAAAGCGCTGCCGGCGCCGCCTTGCCGGTCTTTTCGGCGTAGGCGATCGCCTCGTCGAAACGCGCCCGCGTCCAGTTCGAACCGCCGAAGATGCCGCGGATACGGCCGCGTTTGACCTCGGCATCCATGGCATCGACGAACTCGCCGACGGGTATATCGGTGTTGTCGCGATGCATGAAATAGATGTCGACATAGTCTGTTTTCAGCCGGGCGAGCGACTGATCGAGCTGCTTTGCGATCATGTCCGGGTAGCAGAGCGGCGAGTGCGCGCCCTTGCCGATCAGCACGATCTCCTCGCGCGGCACCTTGCGGCTGGTGTGCCAGTCGCCGAAGATTGCCTCCGTTTTGCCGGCGCCATAGACAAAGGCAGTGTCGAAGGCGTTGCCGCCCGCCTCGTAGAAAGCATCGAGCGTCAGCGAGGCGGCGGCGAAGTTCGGGAAGAACTCGAAGCCGAGGGTCACAACCGAAGCGGGCTTCGAGATGCCCGGAATCTGTCGCTGCGGAATGCTGTTGCCGCGCGTGACCGCGCCGCCTGATATATTGGACGTGCGTTTGATGGCCTTCTCGACGCCATATTCGAGACCGACCGAGGCCCGCCACTGGTCGAGCACGCGCAGGTTTGCGATCGAATCCGCCCAGCTCATGCCGGGAGTGCTGAACTCGGTCCTGCCGGCCCGGATCGCATCGCCCGCGGCATCCGCCTCGAAGGAATAGAGCCAGCGCTCTTCTCGGACTTCGATCGTCTCTCGGCTGCCGCCCTTGAAGACTTCAATCTTGCCGACGCCGCCCTTGTGGCCGGAGGCGAACCAGAAGTCAGCGACCTCGATCCGGCCCTCGGAGCCGATGATGCGCAGCACATTGTCCTGCTGCGCCATGATCGAGCAGGAGACTTCGGCGATGATCTCGTTCGGGAACTTGAGCACGGCCGACGCCCATTCGTCGACGCCGCTCTCTCCAAGATGGGCGACGCCCGACACCTTTTCCGGTTCGAGGAAGGCCTTGCCCTCCGCGGCGCCGGCGATCAATCGTGCCATGGAAACAGGATAACCGCCGACGTCGAGAATGCCGCCGCCGGCAGTATCATTGGCGAAAAGCCGATGCTCCGGCTTATAGCTGCCCATGTTGAAGCCAAAACTCGAGCGGATGATGCGGATTGTGCCGATGACGCCGCTCTTGATAAGCTGAACCAGCTTTTCCGTCTGCGGATGCACCCGGTACATGAAAGCTTCGCCCGCAAAGACGCCGGCTTTCTTGGCTTCGTAGTAAACGGCTTCGGCATCATAGGCCGAAAGCGCGATCGGCTTTTCCACAAGGATGTGCTTGCCGGCGCGCGCCGCCTTGATCGCCCATTCGGCATGGCCGGTATGGGGCACGGAAATATAGACGGCATCGACCTCGGGGTCGGAAAGCAGCGCCTCGTAACCATCGACGATGCGGGCGCCTGGGAAGTTTTCGGCAAGTCCTGGCTTGGAAGGATTGCGGGTGGCAATCGCGACCAGTTTGCAGGTGCGCGAGTGGGCAACGCCATCGGCAAAGGTGCGAGCGATGGTGCCGGGGCCGATGATGCCCCAGCGGATCGGTTGATCGGAAGTCATGGAAATCCTCTTTCGTCTTTCTGCCTTGGGATTGGTTCAGCGGAGCCGTTTGCCGGCGCCGTCGAAAAGGAATGTGCGGTTGGCGGGAAGGCCGACGGTCAGCGTCTCTCGATTGCCTGATGTGCGCGATTCCGGCCGCTCAATGATCAGTTGTTCGTCGCCGACGGCGGCATAGATGTAGCTGGTATTGCCGAGGTGTTCGGCGACATCGATGGCAACGGTAAGATCGGTATCGCCAGCACCCCCATCGACGAAATGTTCGGGCCGGATGCCGAGGGTCACTTTCGCGCCGGTTTCGATGGGATCGGCGACGCACAGCGGCAGGCGCGTCTCCGGATTGCTCTCCAGCGCGATAACCGCCCGGCCCGGCTGCGCCTCGACGACCGCGGCTTTCAGGAAATTCATCTTCGGCGAGCCGACGAAGCCAGCGACGAACTGGTTGGCCGGGTCGTCATAGAGGTCGAGCGGTGCGCCGATCTGCTCGATATTGCCGGCGCGCAGCACGACGATGCGGTCGGCAAGCGTCATCGCTTCGGTCTGGTCGTGAGTGACATAGATCATCGTCGTGCCGAGCTGTTTGTGCAGCCTTGAGATCTCGACGCGCATCTGCACGCGCAGCTCGGCATCGAGGTTCGATAGCGGTTCGTCGAACAGGAAGACTTCGGGCTCTCGAACGATGGCACGGCCGATGGCAACGCGCTGGCGTTGGCCGCCGGAAAGCTGCTTCGGCCGCCGTTTCATCAGTTCGGTGATCTGCAGGATATCGGCGACATGGCTCACGCGCCGCTCGGTATCGGCCTTCGGGTTGCCGTTCATGCGCAAACCGAAACTCAAGTTCTCCTCGACCGTCAGATGCGGATAGAGCGCATAGGACTGGAAGACCATGGCGATGCCGCGATCGGCCGGCTCGACGTCGTTGACGACCTTGCCTCCGATCCGAAGCTCGCCCGATGTAATATCCTCAAGACCGGCGATCATCCTCAGCAGCGTGGACTTGCCGCAGCCGGAAGGGCCGACGAAGACGACGAATTCGCCGTCATTCACCTCCAGATTGGCGCCATGGATGATCTCAAAGCCGCCGAAGCGTTTGACGATGTTGGTAAGTGAAAGCTCTGCCATTCGGCTTCCCCGATTACTTGCCCGATTACTTGATTGCGCCGGCCGCGATGCCGGCGATGAAATGGCGCTGGAGCGCCACGAAGACGACGAGGATCGGCGCGGTCAGCAGCACCGCGCCGGCCATGATGCCACCCCAGGACACTTTGGTGAGGCCGATCAGCGTTCCCAATGCTACCGGCGCCGTCATCATCCCCGGTCTGGAATTGATGAGCAGCGGCCAGAGGTAATTGTTCCACGAATGCAGGAAGAGAATGATCGCCAATGCCGCCATGGTCGGGCGCGCCAGCGGAAGGGCGATGCGCAGGAAGATCTGCCATTCCTTGACGCCCTCGACGCGGGCCGCATCGAAGAGCTCGCCCGGCATCATCGAGAAGGACTGCCGCATGAATAAGACGCCGAGCGAATTGAAAAGCGGCGGCACGATCAGTGCCACCCAGGTGTTTGCCAGCTTGAACTCGCGCGCCACCATGATGAATTGCGGTATGACCACCACGGAGAAGGGCAGCGTGATCGTGCCGAGGATGATGGCGATGACAACGGACCGGCCGACGAAACGATAACGCGCCAGCGCCCAGCCGGCCATCGAGGTCAGCATCACCGAGAGCACGGTATAGATAAGTGCCACGCCGATAGAGATTACCATTGCGCCGATGAAATCGGTATCTGCCTGCAGATTTTTGAAATTCTCGACGAAATTGGTCGACGGCCACAGCACGATCTCGGGATTGAAGATGCCGTTGTCGGGCATTGTCGAGAAGACGAACATCATCCACAGCGGAAACAGCCAGATCAGCGCCAGCGGCGCTAGTGCGGCGTGCAGCGCGATCTGACGGACGAGAAGGGATTGCGACTTGGATCTCATTTCGGGTCCCTCACGATCCAGAGATTGAAAAAGGAGATCACTACGGCGAGAGCTGCCATCGTATAGGCGATCGCCGAGGCATAACCGAAGTTCAGCGAGGTGAAACCCTGGCGGTAGAGGAAGAGGCCGAGTGTCTCGGTGCCGCCGCCCGGACCACCGCGATTGGTGATGAGGAAGGGTTCGGTAAAGAGCTGCATCGTGCCGATCACCGAGAGCACGACGCAGAAGAGGATGATCGGCTTCAAGAGCGGCAGGGTGATGTGGAAGAATTGCTGTGTCTTGCTCACCCGGTCGAGCGTCGCGGCCTCATAGACATCGTCGGGGATGGCCTGCAGGCCGGCCAGGATGATGATGGCGTTATAGCCGGCCCAGCGCCATGTGACGGCGAGGATGATCACCGCCATCGCGGCATTGGCGTTGTCGAACCAGGAGATCGGGCTGAAGCCGACCGCCGAAATAATCTTATTGATGATGCCGAAATCAAGGCTGAACATCAGCCGGAACACGGCTGCGTAGGCGACCTCGCCGACGACGACGGGGGCAAAGAAGGCGAAACGGAAAAGCGGGCGCGCCTTCAGAAGCGGCGAATTGAGCAGCACGGCCATGACGGTCGCCAGCGCGATCATCACAGGCACCTGGATCACCAGGATGATCAGCGTGTTGTAGAGAGCGTTATAGAAGGCAGGGTCGTAGAAGAGCCGGCCCCAATTGGCCTGGAAACTGTATTTCCACGGATTGATGCGCGTGTTCTGAAAGGAAATCAGGAACGAGTCGATGATCGGCCAGACCCAGAAGGTGGCGAAAACAAGCAGATAGGGGGCGAGGAACGCATAGGCGCTCCGGGTTCTGAACGGCATCGAGCCTCCTCCTCACGAACGAATGAATGACGGGCCGCGCTGCAGGCGGGTGAAATGCCGGGCGCGGAAGCGCCCGGCATCGTCATTCATTGCGCGATCGGAAGTCCGGTTGCGGAAGCGATCTGCTTGGCGGCATCGTCGAGAGCCGCCTTCGCATCGGGATAGCCGCCGGCGAAGAATTTCGCCTGCGTTGCCTTGAAGATGCCTTCGGCATCACTTTGGAAGGCGGTGCCGCGGCTCGGCACGATCTTCGGCAGGGTCGCGAGAATGTCGGCCCAGACCTTCTGGCCGCCCCAATAGGGCTGCGGCTCGTTGACGAAAGGATCCTTCTCGGCAGACAGCAGCGACGGGACCAGACCGAATTCCTTCAGCATGGTGACCTGGCCTTCATTCGTCCCGAGGGCGTAGTTGACGAACTTCCAGGCGGCTTCCTTGTTGGCGGAGGTCGCTGAAATGGCGAGCGACGAGCCGCCGAGATTGGCGGCATGCGGGCCGTCGGCCGTCAGGCTCGGCATTCTGTAGACGCCCCACTTGCCCTTGAGATCGGGTGAGGTCGAGCGCACCGTGCCTTCATACCAGCCGCCATAGAGCTGGCTTGCGGCCTTGCCGGCGGTGTTGGCCTGAATCTTCTCGTCCCAGTTGGCTGCGGTCAGCGTGCCTGCATCCTTCATCTCCTTCACCTTCTGCAGCGCGGCGACGCAGGCCGGCTGGTTGATGGTGATGTTCTGGCCGTCGGTCGAGAAATAACCGCAGCCCTGTTCATTGGCGATCATGCGGAACCATTCGCTGTCGCCGTTGAAATCGGCCTGTGCCATGACGACGCCGGGATTGGCGGCAGAAATCTTCTTGCCGGCGGCGATGAAATCGTCCCAGGTGCTGATCGTGCTCGGATCGACGCCGGCCTTTTCGTACATGTCGCGGCGATAGAAGACGGCGACGGGACCGGAATCCCACGGCATGGCATAGGCGACATCGCCGACCTCAAGTTCGGTGCGCTTGAAGTCGGGGAACTTCGCCTGGATATCGGCCGTGTAGCCGAGCTCCTTCAGATTGGCGAAGCAGTCCGGAAAACGGCTCCAGAAGATTTCAGCCTCGAAATTTTCGATGCTGACAATGTCGGGCAAGCCGTCGCCGCCGGCAGCGCAGGCTGCGAGCGTCTTGTCGAAAACCTGGCTGTTGCCAAGATCTTCGACGGTGACCTTGATATCGGGAAATTGTTTGTTGAAGCCGGGAAGCGTGGATTTCAACGCCGATGCGGCGACATTCCAGCTCCAGATTGTGAGATTGGCCGACTCAGCGAAGGCCGAGCCGGAAGCAAGCAGTGCGACAGCTGCGGTCGCAGCGAGAAGTTTGAAGCGCATTGAAAATCCTCCCTTTTCAATTGCCGATCTTTCACGAACGCGGTTAGACTATCCGCAAGGGAGCGGCTGTCTCCTAAAAAGGGAATATGGATTTGGCGGAAAGTAAGGTCGGCACGCGCGCAATCTATCAGCCCGGCGCTAGCAGCATCGAGGGTTCGCCGACGGCACTGCAGATGTTTCACGCGCACCCGCCTGTCATGGCCATGCCGCACTGGCACGCGCAGGTCGAGATCAACTATGTCATGCGCGGAAGTGTGCATTACCGCATGAACGATCACGCGTTTCGGCTGAACGCCGGTGACATGTGCCTGTTTTGGGGTGGGCAGCCGCATCAGATGGACGAATCGTCAGATGATTCGCTCTATGCCGGTGCTCACCTGCCGCTTGTCTATTTCTTCCGGCTGCGCCTGCCGATCAGCATTTCCAGCCGTCTTATGAAAGGTGAGACGTTGCTGACCTCGGCAACGGACGCTGCTGATAACGAAAACTTCGCTCGCTGGTTTCGCTATGCCAATTCCGGTGATTCCGCCAAGGCCCAGCACGCGGTGGACGAATTGCTGCTGCGCATCGAGCGTATCGCATTCGAACCCTATTCGATGACGACATCGAAGATGGCCGCCAGCCTGGACGGCGATCAGCTGCATCCCAACTCCTCGCGAAGCGTCGCGCGCATGTGCGATTTCATCGCCGCCAATTTCCTCCAGGACATCGATTCGGTCGATATCGCTCGCGCCGCGGATCTGCATCCGAAATATGCCATGAATCTTTTCAAGCGATCGACAGGCATGACGCTCAGCAAATATGTGACGCTGCTCAGGCTGTCTCGCGCCCAGGCAATGCTGATGAGCGAAGGCGCTAATGTTCTGCAGGTGGCGATGGACAGCGGCTTCGGCTCGATCAGCGCCTTCAACAAATCCTTCCGCCACATCGCCGGCATGTCGCCATCCGATTTCCGTCGCGACATCCGCCTGGTGACGACGATGCCCGCCGGCGCCTTCCGCAACTAACGCATGTTTCGCCTCGGTGAGCGTCACCGGCGGCTCCAAACGCTGAGCTACCTCTCGGCGAGCTCTATCTGGATGCCATCGGGATCACGAACGAAGGCGACTTTGTGCAGAACCTCGGTGTTGATTGCCAGACGCGGCCGCTCCTTGATCTCGACGCCGGCCTTTTCCAGACGAGCGAAGGTCCCCTCGACATTTTCGAACAGGAAGGTCAGGTGGCGCAGGCCGGCCGCACCGTCCGGCACGTCGACCGCCCTCGCCGCGCCTTCTGCCGGCGCGAAAATTTCCAGCATGCCGCCGCCGGCATCGAGAAAGGCGATCTCGGCGCCATCGGCCATCCTCTTGCGCAGATGCAGGCGCAGGCCGAGCAGACTGCAGTAAAAATCGACGGAGCGGTCCATGTCACTGACCGTCATGCCGACATGTTCGAAGGATTTCAGCATGGGTGCTTCTCTCGGCTCGGATTGCAAAAGGTCTAAGGCTTTCAAGGAGGATCGAAGGGCGTTGACGGCAGTCGATGAGGCAGTCGGTTGTGCTCTGTGGACGTCACCTGTACGGTGGGAGTAAAAACGGGGTCAGAACCATATGCATATTCGAAGGGCGGCATCCGCCGACGCGGAGGAGCTGTGCAGTCTCCTGAACGAACTCATCCTGGCCGGCGGAACAACCGCACTCGAGACGCCGTTGACGGCTGCGGAATTCGCGGATTGGTTCATCGACGGCGAGTTCCCCCTTATCTGTCATGTCGCGGAGCATGATCGGTCGCTTGCCGGCTTCCAGTCGTTGAGTCTCTTCGGCGATCCGCCGAAAGGTTATGCGGATATCGCAACATTTGCCCGCATGAACCCCAAAATTTCCGGCGTCGGCAGCGCCCTTTTTCCGGCGACACTGGCAGCAGCCGAGGAACTCGGGCTTGAATTCATCAATGCGACCATTCGTGCCGACAATGTCGGAGGTCTTGCCTATTACACAAAGATGGGCTTTGAGCCTTATGACCGGCTCATTCAGGTCCCGCTTTTGGACGGAACGCCGGTCGATCGGATCAAGAAGCGTTTCAGGGTGGATGCCAAGCGCCGCCCGGCATCCACCGCGTAATCGTTCAGAGGCCGTCGGACCTACGCTGTTCTTCCGGGAGCCAGGAGCGATAGAGCGGATGATCGGCGGCAATCGGCATCGGCGTCGGCCGGCCGGTGCGCTGTGAGAAATAAGCGGCCGTCACCAGCTCCAGCGAATTGCGGGCATCCTGCAACGTCACCGGCGGTTCCGTGTCCTCGACGATCGCCCTGTGGAAAAGCTCGAACTGGCGGGTATAACCATCCTCGCCCGGCACATAGGCGGCGAGCGCCGCATCGACCCGCGCCTGGTGCTCTTCGGTTCCGGCGGTAAAGACCCAGGGATCGCGGCCCATCGTATAGGGTTCGAGGATGCTCTCGGCGACGAGATCGCTGAAGCAGAAACGCAGCCGTGAGATTTCCTTGCGCGAGCCGAGCGTCATCGACAGCGTCGCCAGCGAGCCATTCTGCATTCTCACCGAGAGGGCGGCCGTATCCTCGACCTCGATCGGATTGACCAGCGTCGCCCCATAGGAAAATACTTCGGCGCAGGGACCGTGCACATAATTCAGCATGTCATGGGCATGGATCGCGTGGCCGAGAAGGCCGCCGCCGAGTTCGCTCGCCCATTTGCCGCGCCACGGCACGGCGTAATAATCCGGGCCGCGCCACCAATGGGTCTCGATCGTCGTCAGGAACGGCTTGCCGGCAAGGCCCTGCTCGATCAGCAGTTTCAGCTTCTGCAGGCCGGAGCCGTAGCGATACTGAAAGATCGGCATCAGCTTCCTGCCCGGGAAGCGGGCGAGGATGCGGCCCATCTCATCGACTTCGGCAATCGAGCCGAAGAGCGGCTTCTCGCAGATCACATGCTTGCCGGATTCGATTCCCTTGCGGCAGAGTTCGAAATGCGAGCTCGGTGGCGTCGAAATGTCGATGATGTCGAGATCCTTCCGGGCAAACAGCGAATCCGCATCCTGCGTATATTCCGCAATGGCGAATTCGTCGCACAGCGCCCGGCCGCGATCCTCGTCGAGCGAGCAAAGGACGGGAACCTCGAAGAGATCCTTGTTCCAGCCGAAGCCCGTCAGGTGCCGCGCGGCAATACCAGCGCCGATAACGCCGACGCGTAATTTTCTGGCCATGATATCCTCCTCAGCGAGCGCCGATACGCGCGGCTTTCGTCTGGGCTTCGAGCGAAAGCCGGCAGACTTCGAAAACGTGATCCTGCGTCATCGCCGTTTGCGTGCGGTTCGCGACATCGGCGGTGAACGCGTCGAAATAATCGAGCTTCTCACTGCTGCAATCGATATGGGTCATCTCTTTGCCATTGACGAGGAAGAGGTGATCCTTGCCCGGCCGACCGGCAATATCGATATATTTGCGCAGCTCGATATAACCCTCCGTACCGAGGATGGTGAGGCGGCCGTCGCCCCAGGTCGGCAGCGCCTCCGGGGTGAACCAGTCGACTCTGACATAACCGGCCGCCTTGTCGGAGCGCAGCAGCACCTCGCCGAAATCCTGGAAGGCGGGTTTATCGGGCATGCCGAAATTACCGATCGAGCTGGCGATGACTTCGCCCGAGGTCGAGCCGGTATAGAACAGGAACTGATCGACCTGGTGCGAGGCGATGTCGACGATGATGCCGCCGAAATATTCCGGATCGAAGAACCAATCGGGTCGGGTCGGCAACTGCAGCCGGTGCGGACCGACGCCGAGCGTCTGAATGACCTTGCCGATCGCACCTTCCTTAACCAGCTTGCCTGCCTTGACGGCGGAGCGCACGCAATGGCGCTCGGAAAAGCAGATGGAGAAGATCTTGCCGGTCTCGGCAACGGTGCGCTTGACCTCTTCGAGCTGGGCAAAGGTCGTCACACCCGGCTTGTCGGTCATCACGTCCTTGCCCGCTTTCATCGCGCGGATGGCGAGCCCGGCCCGGTCGCGCGGAATGGCGGAAATGCAGATGACGTCGATCGAGGGATCGTCGAACAGTTTCTCCCGGTCGATCTGCGGCGCATCGGGATAGGTCTTCTCGAGAGCTTCCCGCAATGCCGGCACGGAGGTCTGCGGGCAATAGCCGACGAACTCGCCGCCTGCGGCGAGCAGTCCCTTCACGTGATCGAACGTATGCCCATGGTCGATTCCGACGACGGCAAATCTCAACATCGCTGCAATATCCTCCCGGGATTTTCGTGCGGCCGGCTGCTGCCGGCATCCTCCATATCTGCCAAAACAGATAACGAAAGCTGGCTCCTGTCAAGGCAAGCTGGGGGGTGAAATCGCCAGTGTTCGTATTCAACCATCTGAAAAATAAAGCTTATTATGTATCTAAATAGTTATTTATGACCTTCATTCGAATTGATGCAGGCAGCAGATCCGCTTTTCAATCCAATCCGGCAAAAGTCTTTTTCCCCCGCCTATCTTGCTCCGTTCGGCCGAATGTGATCGATTTCGGCGGCCGCCGGGCTGGAGGGCGGCGACAATCTCGGAATATTTTCAAGAGCGCTCGCCGCTGCCTGTAACGGAGGATCACCATGTCTCATCCCCTTCTCGATGCTGCCGCTTCCGGCGGAATTTTTGTCGGGCGCGTCTGGAATCCCGAAGTTGCCGGCCCGAGCATCGTGACGCTTCGTGACGGAGTGCTCATCGACATCACCTCGCACGAGGCGCCGACGCTGAGCGCTCTGTTCGAGAGCCAGAATGCCGCGGGCTTCGTCCGAGCCGCAAGTGGCAAGGAGATCGGTCCTCTAGAGGAGATTGCCGCCAACAGCACCGGAAAACCGGATGCCGGACGGCCCTACCTCCTAGCGCCCGCCGACCTGCAGGCGGTCAAGGCCTGCGGCGTCACCTTTGCCCAGTCGATGATCGAACGCGTCATCGAGGAGAAGGCGGCCGGCAATCCCGATCGTGCCGCCTCGATCCGTGAGCGCGTTAGCGCGCTGATCGGCGGCAGTCTCACCAACCTCAAGGCCGGTTCGCCCGAGGCCGCCAAGGTCAAGCAAGCGCTGATCGACGAGGGCATGTGGTCGCAATATCTTGAGGTCGGCATCGGCCCCGATGCCGAGGTCTTCACCAAGGCGCCGGTGCTCTCTTCGGTCGGCTGGGGTGCCGATGTCGGCCTGCATCCGATCTCGACCTGGAACAATCCGGAGCCGGAAATCGTGCTCGCGGTCAACAGCCGCGGTGAAATCAAGGGTGCGACGCTCGGTAATGACGTCAACCTTCGCGATGTCGAAGGGCGCTCGGCGCTCCTGCTCGGCAAGGCCAAGGACAACAATGCGTCCTGCTCGATCGGACCTTTCGTCCGTCTGTTCGATGGCGGTTATGGGCTGGATGAGGTGCGCAGGGCCGAACTCGATCTGAAAGTAACGGGGCAGGACGGCTTCGTGATGCATGGGAAAAGCTCGATGTCGCAGATCAGCCGGGACCCGACCGATCTCGTCAAACAGACGCTTGGCCCTCATCATCAATACCCCGATGGTTTCATGCTCTTTCTCGGAACGCTGTTTGCGCCAACGCAGGACCGTGATGCGCCGAAGCAAGGCTTCACGCACAAGATCGGTGATGTCGTCGAGATTTCCTCGGCCGGGCTCGGCAAGCTCGTCAATACCGTGCGCCTCTCCACCGAATGCCCGCCGTGGATCTTCGGCATATCGGCGCTGATGCGCAACCTTGCGACGCGCGGGTTGCTCTAAGCAAAGTGCGCAGCGGGTTGCCTCCGGCTGCGCAGATTTTATGAACTACTGGTTTCGCCGTTTGCCCTCTAGCAGGTCGAGAACGGAGTTTGCCGCTTCCAGAACGTTCGTGCCCGGGCCGAACACGGCCGCAACGCCGTGTTCATGGAGGAATTCATAGTCCTGTCGTGGGATGACGCCGCCGCAGACGACGATGACATCGTCGCCACCCTTTTCCCTGAGCCTCTCGACCAACTGCGGCAGCAGCGTCCTGTGGCCTGCGGCGAGCGACGAGACGCCGACGACATTGACCTTTCGATCAAGCGCCAACTCGACAGCCTCGTCAGGCGTCTGAAACAGCGGACCGGCGAGCACGTCGAAGCCGATGTCGCCGAAGGCCGAGGCGATCACTTTAGCGCCCCGGTCGTGCCCGTCCTGACCAAGCTTGGCGACCATGATTTTCGGCCGGTATCCCATCGCTTCCGTCACCTCTGCCATACGCTCCCTCAGGACGGCAAGTTCCGGCTCATTGTCATAGGCTTCGCCATAGACTCCCCTGATGACATCAGGTGTCGCGGCATGATCACCAAAGGCAGCGCGCATCGCATCCGATATCTCGCCGACAGTGGCGCGGGCCCGCGCCGCCTCGATGGCGGCCGCCAGCAGATTGCCCTTGCCGCTGCGTGCGGTTTCTGCCAAGGCGGCCAGCGTTTCGCGCACGGCGCTGCTATCGCGCCGCCGCTTCGTCTCCTCGATGCGGCGGATCTGCGCGTTGCGCACTGCGCTGTTGTCGATCTCCAAAATGTCGATCGGCTGTTCGTTGTCGAGCCTGTAGCGGTTAACCCCGACGATGACCTCCTCGCCCTTGTCGACGGCGGCCTGGCGGCGCGCCGCCGCTTCCTCGATCAGCCGCTTCGGCAAACCGTCGTTGACAGCCTTCGTCATGCCGCCAAGCGCTTCCACCTCCTCGATTAGAGCCCAGGCCTTGTCGGCGAGTTCCTTCGTCAGGCTCTCGACATAATAGGAGCCCGCCAGCGGATCGACCACCTTGGTCACTCCGGTTTCATGCTGGAGGATTAGCTGGGTGTTGCGGGCGATGCGGGCGGAGAATTCCGTCGGCAGCGCAATCGCCTCGTCGAAGGAGTTGGTGTGCAGCGACTGCGTGCCGCCGAGCACGGCCGACATCGCCTCGAAGGCAGTGCGGATGATGTTGTTGTAGGGATCCTGCTCCTGCAATGAAACGCCGGAGGTCTGGCAATGGGTGCGAAGCATCAGCGAGGATGCCTTCTTCGGCCGGAACTCCTCCATGATGCGGGCCCAGAGCAGCCGGGCGGCGCGCAGCTTCGCCGCCTCCATGAAGAAGTTCATGCCGATCGCAAAGAAGAAGGAGAGTCTTCCGGCGAAATCATCGACGTTGAGACCCTTGGCAATTGCCGCCCTGACATATTCGCGGCCGTCGGCCAGCGTGAAGGCAAGCTCCTGGACCAGCGTCGCGCCGGCCTCCTGCATGTGATAGCCGGAGATCGAGATCGAGTTGAATTTCGGCATCTCCCTTGCCGTATAGTCGATGATGTCGGCAACGATCCGCATCGAAGGTTCTGGCGGATAGATATAGGTGTTGCGGACCATGAACTCCTTGAGGATGTCGTTCTGAATGGTTCCCGACAGCTCGGCCCTCGGCACGCCCTGCTCTTCGCCGGCGACGATGAAGGAAGCGAGGATCGGAATGACGGCGCCGTTCATGGTCATTGAGACCGACATGTCACCAAGCGGAATGCCGTCGAACAGGATTTTCATGTCCTCTACGCTGTCGATCGCGACGCCCGCCTTGCCGACATCGCCCTCGACGCGAGGGTGGTCGCTGTCATAACCGCGATGGGTGGCAAGATCGAAGGCGACCGACAGGCCCTTCTGGCCGGCAGCGAGATTGCGGCGATAAAAGGCGTTCGATTCCTCTGCTGTGGAGAAGCCGGCATATTGGCGAATGGTCCATGGCCGGCCGGCATACATTGTCGCGCGCGGTCCGCGGGTAAAGGGTGCAAAACCCGGCAGCGAGCCGAGGTGCGCGGCGCCTTCGAGGTCCTCAGCGGTATAGAGCGGCTTGACAGCGATGCCTTCCGGCGTGTGCCAGGTCAGTGTCTCGGGTGAGGCGCGCAGCTCCTTCTGCGCAAGCTCCGCCCAATCCGACAGCGTCTTCTTCGTCATGCGTTCCTCCGGCTGCTTCATCGCCACCTTATCACTTCATAGGTGGATCACGCGATACAGCCTTAGGACAATTAACACAGCACGCCATTCACCCGCCGCAAGCCTCCGACTGTGACCTATCTGTGGTCGAGCTTGGCGATTAGTCGGTCGCCGAGCCATTGGATGCCGCAGACGAGGATGACGAGGACGGCGACCACTGCGATCATGACATTGGTTTCGAAGCGCTGATAGCCATAGCGAATGGCAAGATCGCCGAGGCCGCCGGCGCCGATCGCGCCCGCCATGGCCGAGGCGCCGATCAGCGTCACCAGGGTGACGGTGAAGCCGGCGACGATGCCCGGCAGCGCTTCAGGCACCAGCACCTCGCGAATGATGGTCCAGCGATTGCCGCCCATGGCGCGCACGGCATCGATCAGCCCGCGGTTGACCTCTCGCAACGACACCTCTGCGATGCGCGCATAGTAGGGTGTCGCGGCGATGGCGAGCGGCACGATGGCGGCCCCGGTGCCGAGCGCGGTGCCGACGATCAGCCGCGTCAGCGGGATCAGCGCCACCAGCAGGATGATGAATGGCACCGAGCGGAAGCCGTTGATGACGGCGCCGAGGATGCGGTTGATCCAGAGGTTTTCGGCGATGCCGCCGCGCGCCGTGACGACGAGGGCAAGGCCGAGCGGCAGACCTGCGACGAGCGAAATCACCCCCGAGGCGACAGTCATCAGGACCGTCTCCCAAAGGGAGCGAAGAAGCAGTTCAAGCATGATCGGCGTCATAACCAAGCACCTCCACCCGGGCGGACCGGGCCGTCAGGAATTGTTCGACCTTTCCGGCAAGCGCTGGGTCGCGCGCGGGAACGGCGATGAAGAACCGCGCCACCGGCTGGTTCTGAATATGGTCGATGCCGCCATGGACGAGGCGGAAGGAATGCGGCAGAGCCGCGGAGAGTTCGGCAAACAGCGCCCCCTGCGCTTGCGGCCCGGCAAGATCGACACTGAGGATCACTTCACTGCCCGTCGTCGCCGACAGCCGGCCGAGAATGTGATCGGGAAGTTGCGGGCGGATGCCGCCAAGCAAGCTCCTGGTGATGTCAGTTTGCGGATTGGCGAAGACCGACCAGACCTGGCCCTCCTCGACGATCCGTCCGGCATCGATGACCGCAACACGATCGGCAATGCCGCGCACCACTTCCATCTCATGCGTGATCAGGAGAATGGTCAGTCCGAGCTTACGATTGATATCCTTGAGCAGGGTCAGGATCGATCGTGTTGTCTCAGGGTCGAGGGCCGATGTCGCCTCGTCCGAGAGAAGTAGCGCCGGGCGCGCCGCCAGCGCCCGGGCGATGCCGACGCGTTGTTTCTGCCCACCGGAGAGCGAGGCGGGATAGGCTTGCGCCTTGTCGGCGAGTCCGACGAGCTCGAGAAGTTCATGGGCGCGCTTCAGGCGCTCGGCCTTGGCAATACCCTCGATCTTCAGCGGCAGGGCAACATTGTCCTCCACCGTTTTGGCCGAAAGCAGGTTGAAGTGCTGAAAGATCATGCCGATGCGGCGGCGCAGCGGCTGCAGTTCCTGCTCTTGAAGCCCGGTTATATCGCGGCCGTCGATGCGGATTTCGCCGCTGTCGGCGCGTTCCAGCCCGTTCAGGCAGCGGATCAGCGTCGACTTGCCGGCGCCGCTACGGCCGATAATGCCGAGGATCTCGCCCCTCATCACGCTCAGTGAAATACCGTCAAGTGCCGGCGTGGTCCCGAACCGACGCTTCACGTCGATAAGCCTCACCACCTCTTCGGCTGCCGCCTGCGGCCGCGGCTCGATCGCCGCCCTGGAAACAACGGAGTTCATGTACTTATCCCTGCAAATATTGAAGGCGGCCCCGGCAGGAACGCCCGGGCCGCCTTTCGGCAGGCCTTAACTGCGGCCCAGTTTCGGATCAATAGGCGCTGAGACCCGTCCCCTTGTATACCTTGTCGAACTCGGCTTTGACGGTGTCGTTCTGGTAGGATGATACCAGCGTTTTGACCCAGTCCGCATCCTTGTTCTCTTCTTTGACAGCGATGAAGTTGCGGTACGGGTTGTCGGCGATCGGCTCCTGCGCAATGCGCTCGGCCGGAGAAAGTCCGCTCTTCAGCGCCCAGTCGGTGTTGACGACGCCGGCGTCGAGGTCGTCGATCGAACGGCCGACGATGCCGGCATCGAGCTCCTTGATCTCGATCTTCTTCGGATTGTCGCTGATATCGGCAACGGTCGCAAGAATGCCGGTGCCGTCCTTCAGCTTGATCAGGCCTTCATTCTGTAGAACCCGCAGCGCCCGACCTTCGTTCGAGGGATCGTTCGGCACGCCGATGACGGCGCCTTCGGGGATCTCGGCGACGGCCTTGTGCTTCTTGCTATAGAGGCCGATCGGCCAGACGCCGGTATAGCCGACGGGGACGATATGATAGCCGTGCTGCTGAACCTGGTTGTCCAGATAGGGCTTGTGCTGGAAGGCATTGGCGTCGATTTCGCCGCGCTCCAGCGCTTCGTTCGGCTGAGTGTAGTCGTTGAAGATGACGGTCTCGATCTTGAGGCCCTTTTTGGTGGCTTCGCTGGTCACCACCCGCCATACATCCTCATCCTCGCCGGCCATGATTCCGACCTTGATCGACTTGTCCTCGGCAAAGGAGGGTGCCGGTGCGGCAAAGATAAAAAGGGCAGCTGCGGAAACAGCGGCGGCCGCAAGAGCCGCGCGGCGCGAAAAATGGAGGCCGTGAAGTTTTTTGTTCTTGGTCATTTTATATCCCGTCTGACTGATGAGGCCGAGCGCCCCGAGCCGGCTGATCATGTCAAAAGGCTGGATCGCGGGCGAAGCAAGATTGTCTGATGTCCAGGAAGGGTCGGAAAAACTCTTGCCGTGCCATCAATACTGGCAGCATAAATTTTCCATCAAATTTATGGATTAATTGCGGCTTGTGAGCAGATTCTAAAGAAGGAGAACGCGCCTCCGGTCGCCGTTTCCATCCACGGCGGCCAAAGGACGAGCCACTTCCGGAGCTCGATATGCCAATCGCGACGTCGGGGATGGCCTCAGGCCCGCGTCTGTTTCGGAATACGCGGCAGGAAGACGGTCAGCAGGCCGAGCAGCGGCAGGTAGGAGCAGATGCGGTAGACGAAGGCGATGCCGTGAGTGTCGGCAAAATCGCCAAGCAGCGCAGCACCTAGCCCCCCTGCCCCGAATGCAAAGCCGAAGAAGACGCCGGCAATCAGCCCGACGCGGCCGGGCACCAGTTCCTGCGCGAAGACGACGATCGCCGAGAAGGCGGACGCGAAGACCAGGCCGATAACGATGCTGAGCACGCACGTCCAGAAAAGATTGGCATAGGGCAGCAGCAACGCGAAGGGAATGACGCCGAGGATCGAAAACCAGATGACGAAACGCGCACCGAAGCGGTCGCCGATCGGTCCGCCGAGGAACGTGCCGACGGCGACCGAGCCGAGAAACAGGAAAAGCATCAGCTGCGCCTGCTGCACGCTGAGTTCGAACCTGTCGATGACATAAAAGGTGAAGTAGCTCGAGACGCTCGCCATGTAGACATTTTTCGTCGCCGTCAGCAGCACCAGGATCAGCAGCGCCCAGATGACGCGGTTCTGCGGCAGCGGCAGAGTTCGGCTGACAGCCGGTTTGCTGGCGTTTTGACGCCTGTGGCTCATATACCAGCTGCCCACCCAGCTCAGCACGACCATGCCGATCATGGCGATGGCGGCAAACCAGGAGACGCTGTGTTGCCCGAGCGGCAGCACGATGAAGGCGGCGAGCAGCGGGCCGATCGCCTGGCCGGCATTGCCGCCGACCTGGAAAAAGGACTGCGCGAAACCGTGGCGGCCGCCGGAGGCAAGACGGGCAACACGCGAGGATTCCGGATGGAAGACCGCCGAGCCAAAACCGATCAGGCTTGCCGCGACCAGCAGCAGCGCGAAATTGCCGGCATTGCCGAGCAGAATGAGGCCGCAAAAGGTACTCGCCATGCCGACTGGCAGCGAATAGGGCATCGGCCAGCGATCGGTGACGATGCCGACCGCCGGCTGCAGCAGAGACGCCGTGACCTGGAACGTCATGGTCAGGAGGCCGATCTGGACAAAATCGAGATCGTAATTCGCCTTGAACAATGGATAGAGCGAGGCGAGCAGTGACTGCATGATGTCGTTCAGCATGTGGCAGAAACTGACGGCCATCAGAATGGACATCGTCGTCTTTTCGAAACGGGGCGCGCGCTCGGCAACGGTTGCCATCAATATCCCTCCTGCACAGGCACGATCAGTGCCGCGTCATTTTCGATGGATTTGGGCGATCGGGGCTGGCAAGACTGTCGAGCGACGGTCGCTGAAAGATATTTACCGCAGGCCGGGCAACGATCACCAGCCCGGTTTGGCCAGGATCGGTACGGCTTTTGTTTGATTTGCCTATTGCCCGACCGGCGCTTGCGTCGCTGGCCGTGTGTTGGACGCGGGTTTTCATATCACAGTCAGCCGAGATCATCGCACGCATGCTATACTATATGAAAACAACCGTGGAAAACTGCTTACAGGGGTACTACAGCTGCGCCGATTGAAATCCGATCGAGGCTGAAAACACGCGATGAATGTCAAGACACCGAATGCCATAGACAGTTACGTCGGCGCGCGCATCAGAACACGCCGGCAGCTGCTTGGAATGAGCCAGGAGCGGCTCGCCGAGCAGATCGGCGTGACTTTTCAGCAGGTTCAGAAATACGAGAAGGGCATCAACCGCATTGGTGCGAGCCGTTTGCAGCGAATCGCCGAAGTGCTTCACACCTCTCCGAGCTTCTTCTTCGAGCAGAACGAGTCGCAGCCATTGAGCCTTCAGGGGTTGACGCTGCCGGACAATGCCGACCCCGTCGCAGAATTCCTGCGAACGAAAGAGGGGTTGGTGCTTAACCGCGCCTTTCTGAAGATTGCCAATCCCGATATTCGTGAAACGATCATCGCATTGGTGAAAGCGATGGCTCAGGCGGAAAGCGGTCCGGCTTTGCCTTCGATAGCGGATATCACCCGTCCGCCTCTGGAGTAGCTGGCCAAGTGGCAATTCTCCTGTGAGCTCGGGCTCGGGTGATCTGGCAAGGAACGGCGGATCTCGTCGAGATCGTTGGTCTGCTGAAGCGGAAATTCGAACATTCCTTCATCAGCGTTACGGCTGGCGAAAATGGCTCCCTGTGGTTCGACGACCCAAGCGGCGACATCCGTCACCTTGCCGCTCCGAAGGTGAGAGCGATCGACACGCTTGCGACGGGCGACATCTTCCACGGCGCTTTCGTGCTGGCAATCGCAGAAGGCATGCCGATCGAAGAGACGATGCGATTGTCATCCATCGCCGCGGCTCTCAAATGCCAGGTGTTCGGCGGACGCATCGGCGCACCCACGCGGGCCGAGGCGTGCGATGCTCTACGGGATTGGAACGTCCGCGTTTCGAAGCGAGCGATGTCGAGTTCATTAGGTGAGGCCGGACGTCGTGTCCTCGCCAACCGCGAGATGCGCCTCCGCTGTACGAAGGCCCGGCCTTGTCAAATTTTGCCATGCTCGCTATCCTGGTCCCGTGAGCACTATGAATATCTCGCTGCCGGACAATTTGAAGCACTTCGTCGACCAGCAGGTCGCCGGTCGAGGATATGGCACGAGCAGCGAGTATGTGCGCGAACTCATCCGTCGCGACAGGGATCGGCAGCAGTTGCGCAATCTTCTGCTAGAGGGTGCGTCGTCCGAGACCACCGAGCCCATCGATGCCAGCTATTTCGATAGCTTGCGCGAGCGCGCAACGAAAAAAAGCTCCAAGTGACCGCAAAACCGGTCGTCCCCCGCCAGTCGGCTCGCGGGGATGTCGAGAATGCCGTGGACTATTACGCTCGCATGACAGGAGCGCAGATAGCGGTAGGCTTCATCGATGCACTGGGGTTCACTGCGCTACTCATATGAACTCGGTCTGCCCAATCTGCGCTGTACGGCGCTGAAGGGTTTTCCTTATATGATCTTCTATCTTGAACGAGCCGACCACGTCGACGTGTGGCGGGTTCTGCACGTCAAGCAGGATATTCCAGCGTGGCTGCAGGATTTAGGAGCATCGGATTAGCTCGGCGTATTTGATTGTTACGTGCTGAGCGGGAGTAAAATGCTATTCCATTATAACGTGCGGCACGAAACGGGATAGATTGGCCGTTATGCGCGAGCGGTCTTCGCGAACGGCAAGACCGCAGGCGCGATCACCGGCAACCCAACTGCCGAGCACAGCAAAGCCGTTATCGCTTTCGAAAAGCGGGGTGTAAGCCTGATTGACAAAACCTTCGTCGGCGTAATCGCCCGGTGCGGAAAACGCTTCCCGCCCATCTCGAAAAATCGTGACGTTCTCGCGCTCAGTCGGCGATTGCCCATAACCAGTCGGGCATCAATACCCGTCTCGGCAGCGCCGTCCAAAGTCTCGAACGCATCAAAACGCGCCAGGAAATGACGGCCGGGCGCATTGAGGCCGGCGCGGAACTGGCCGCGCTGGAAAACGGCAGCGATCTCGATCGTCAGCTGCGCGAGGCCGGCATTGGCGGTTCAAGTGAATCGGCCGACGACATCCTTGCACAGCTGATGGCACCAAAGCACTCGGCCGAGCCCGTCTTGCTCCCCCGCCGCCCGGCCACAAGGACCGATAATATCCGGAGCCGCGGCCCTGTCGGCGGATTTATTCCTGAAGACGGAGGCCGCACGCGGAAAGTCACCACGCTGTCCCAGGAACGTCCGGATCTCAGATCCGGGCACTCCCTCTGCCCGATCGAGCTTGTTCACAGCGACCAGCTCGGCCTAGCTGGTCTCAGGCTGGGCCACCGGACTGTTCCTGCGACACTCGATCAGGCCATTCATGCGCCAGCATGTGGCGAAATCCCACTGCGTAAACTTAGCTGACTCCGAGGAACTGCTTTAACTCAGCAGTCTGCGGATTGGCGAAGACGTCCTCCGGCCGGCCTGCTTCATGGACTCGGCCCTGATGCATAAAGACGACGCGGCTGCAGACGTCGCGGGCGAACTTCATCTCGTGCGTGACCATCAGCAGCGTCATTCCGTCGGCGGCAAGTTCGCGCACGACGGCCAGAACTTCGGCGACCAGTTCCGGATCGAGCGCCGAGGTGATCTCATCGCAAAGAAGGGCGGTCGGCTGCATGGCGAGCGCGCGGGCGATGGCGACGCGCTGCTGTTGTCCGCCCGAGAGCTCGTCAGGATAGGCGTCGAACCTGTGACCCAGCCCCACACGCTCCAGCATCTTGCGGGCGGTGGCCTCGGCTTCGGCCTTGGGTGTCTTTTTGACCACAGCCTGCGACAGCACGACGTTGCCACCGGCAGTCAGATGCGGGAAGAGATTGAATTGCTGAAAGATCATGCCGACCTTCAGGCGCAGCGCCTTTAAATGGACTTCGTCATCGATGAGCTGTGCGCCGGCCACTGAGATGGAACCGCTGGTAATGGTCTCAAGACCATTGATGCAGCGAAGCAGGGTCGATTTGCCCGAACCGCTCTTGCCGATAATGGCAATGACCTCGCCAGGTTCGACATTCAGGTTGATGCCTTTCAGCACCTCGTTGGATCCGTAGCTCTTGCGGACGTCAGTGATTTCGATGAGTGACATTGAGCTTCCTCTCCAGGATCTGGCTGCTTTTCGACAAGGGCCAGCAAAGGGCGAAATAGATGAGCGCGACGAGCCCATAGACGGTGAAGGGCTGGAAGGTGGCGTTGGTGACCACGGTGCCGGCCTTGGACAATTCGACGAAACCGATGATCGAGGTCAGCGCCGTGCCCTTGATGATCTGAACGGAGAAGCCGACGGTCGGCGGTATGGCGATCCTCAGCGCCTGCGGAAGGATGACGTAGCGCATCTGCTGCAGACGCCCCATGCCGAGGCTGGCGGAGGCTTCCCATTGCCCCTTCGCAACCGCTTCGACGCAGCCTCGCCAGATCTCGGTGAGAAAGGCGGCGCTCCATAGGATCAGCGCCAGTCCCGCCGCCAGCCAGGCCGGGACGTCTATTCCGAAGAGCCCGAGACCGAAAAAGGCGATGAAGAGTTGCATCAGCAGCGGCGTACCCTGGAAGAGCTCGATATAATATTTCGCAAATGCCCGACCGGCCTTGCGCCTGCTGATGCGAAGGAATAGCAGGCCGAGGCCGACCACGCTGCCGCCGATGAACGAGACGAGCGATAGAAGAATGGTCCAGCGAGTGGCGAGCAGCAGGTTGCGCAGGATGTCCCAAAGCGTGAAGGTGATCATCGCACTGCTCTCCTCGGGAAGATGAACCAGCCAACCAGGCCCAGCACCTGCCGGAGCAGGATTGCCAGCGCGAGATAGATTGATGTCGAGACGATGTAAGCCTCGAAGGCTCGGAAGGTTCGCGATTGGATGAAATTCGCGGCGAAAGTCAGATCCTCGGCGGCGATCTGCGATACGACCGCTGAGCCGAGCATGACGATGACCACTTGCGACGATAGTGCCGGCCAGATGCGCTGCAGCGACGGCACGAGCACGACATGGCGGAAGGTCTCGAAGCGCGTCATGGCGAGGCTCTCGCCCGCCTCGAACTGGCCTTTCGGCGTTGCTTGGATGCCCGCGCGAATGATCTCGCAGCTATAGGCGCCGAGGTTGACGACCATTGCGAGATTAGCGGCCGTCAATTCGGAGAGCTGGAGGCCGAGCGATGGCAGACCGAAAAAGATGAAGAAAAGCTGGATCAGGAATGGGGTGTTGCGGATCAGTTCGACATAGGCCGCAACGACCGGCTTCAGCCAGACCGGGCCGAGCGCCCGCACCCAGGCGCAGACGATGCCGAGCGAAATGCCGAGCACACCGCCAATCGCGATAAGCTCCAGGGTGATCAGTATGCCCTTAATGATCTGGGGGTAATATTCAAGCAGCCAGCCGAATTCGAAATGGTAACTCAAGGAATGTCCCCTCTTGCGGTGACGGAGCGCATGTCATCCCGCGGAGGCGGGATGACATGCGCGAGACCCGGATTTCCTTAAAGATCGGACGGCAGATCGGCGCCGAGCCACTTCTGCGAGATGGCATTCAAGCTGCCATCGGCTTTGGCGGCGGCGACGATACCGTTCACCTTCTCCAGAAGCGCGGACTGCTCCTTGTTGAGGCCGATGTAGCAGGGCGAGTTCTTGATGAGGAACTTCAGCTCGGGGCGCTTGGGAGGATTTTTGGCGAGGATCGCGGCCGCCACGACATTGCCGGTGGCAATGATATCGACCTGGCCGGACAGGAAGGCCGAGATAGTGCCGTTATTGTCCTCGTAACGTTTGATCGTCGCATCGGCCGGCGCGATCTTCGTCAGCTCGAGATCCTCCACGGCGCCGCGCGTGACGCCGATGCTCTTGCCCGCGAGATCTTCCGCCTTGGCGACCGAAAGATCGGCCGGCCCGAACACGCCGTTGAAGAAGGGCGCATAGGCGACCGAGAAATCGATCACCTTTTCGCGCTCCGCATTCTTGCCGAGACTCGATATGACCAGATCGACCTTGTTCGTCTGCAGATACGGAACGCGGTTGGCGCTGGTGACCGGCACGAGCTCGGCTTTGACGCCCAGCTTTTCAGCGATGAGATTGGCCATGTCGATGTCGTAGCCCATCGGCGCCATATCGGTGCCGACGCTGCCGAAAGGCGGGAAATCCTGCGGGACTGCGACACGCAACGTACCGCGCGCCGTGATGTCGGCGAGAGCATCGGCGTGAGACGGCGAGGTGAAGCTGAAGGTCGCGGCCAGGGCTGCGATTGCGAAGAAGATCCGTCTTGTCAGCATGTGTTCATTGCTCCTTTGAAGTTGTGGTTTTGGGGTCCGATTGCCGGGCGATGGAGGATGCGGCCTTTAGCGGAAGCGACAGGGAACTGCGCAGATCCGAGAGCGGATCTGGGCGCGCCGTCAAGTCGAGGCCCATTTCCACCTCATCAAGATGTTGGACGGAGAGCTCCGCAGCGCTGACGAAATCACCTGCCTGCATGGCCTCGAAAATGCGGCAGTGACCGCCGTGGGACTGCGCCGCATGAAATTCGGATTGATAGAGCATCGAAATGAGGATCGTCCTTGCGGTCAGGTCGCGCAGGATATCGACGATGATCGGGTTCCCGCTCAATTCCGCGATGCGGATATGGAAATCGCCCATCAAATAGGTCAGGCGCTGGCGGTCGCCCGCCGCCATGGCATTCCTCTCCTCATTCAGATGGGCGTCGAGAGCCTTGCGTCCCTCCTCCGTCAGCACGGCCATGCTGCGCAGCAATCCGGCCTCGACGACACGCCTCGCCTGATAGACGGCGATCGCATCCTCAGCGGAGGGCTCGACGACGAACCAGCCGCGCCGGGGGCTGACATGCACGATGCCGCGCGTCTCCAGACGCATCATCGCTTCACGGACGCGGGTTCGCGACACGCCGAAGAGCGCTGCCAGCTGATTTTCGCCAAGTCGAGTGCCCGGCCGGATCTTGGCAGAAAGGATCCCGGAGACGATCGTTGCCTCAATGGATTTCTGCGTGGTCTCGGATGTGTGGCTCTCTTGCATACAAGGCAGAAAGCAAAGCCCGTGCCAAAAACCCCCCGCTCTGGATCATCAACCTGTCTCGGACTTTTGGCGGGAAATCTGCCTGCCGGGGATGCAGACTGAACGTAATTTGGGCGAGCGCGCCCCCCTCCCCCTGCCCTATCGCCGCGCCGTCGTCTAATTGAAGCTCGATGTTTTGAGAAATTCTGCCAATCGTTCGGTCTTCGGACGCAGGAACATTTCCTTCGGATCGCCCTCCTCGCAGATGACGCCCTGGTTCATGAAGATAACGCGGGATGAAACCTCATAGGCGAAACGCATCTCGTGGGTGACGAGCAGCATGGTCATGCCGTCGGCGGCCAGCCCCTTGATCACCTGCAGCACTTCGCCCACCAGTTCCGGGTCGAGGGCTGAGGTGACCTCGTCGAACAACATCAGCCGCGGCGACATGGCGATGGCGCGGGCAATTGCGACACGCTGCTGCTGGCCGCCGGAGAGCTGACCGGGATAATGGTTGGCGCGGGCGGCAAGGCCGACCCGGTCCAGCCATTTTTCAGCAATGATGCGGGCGTCCGGCTTCGTCATCTTCTTCACCTTGACGAGGCCGAGCATGACGTTTTCGGCCGCACTCATATGCGGGAAGAGATTGAACTGCTGAAAAGCCATGCCGGTCAGGGCGCGCTGGCGCGCAATCTCCTTCTCGCTCTTGCGCCGCCGCGACGCGCCGTCGACGTGATAGCCGATTTCCTCGCCGTCGAGTCTGATCGCGCCGCCCTGGAATTCCTCGAGCATGTTGACGCAGCGCAGCAAGGTGGTCTTGCCTGAGCCGGATGAGCCGATAATGGAGATGACTTCGCCTTCCTGCACGGCGCAATCGACCCCCTTGAGAACTTCGTGGATACCGTAAGTCTTGCGCAGACCCTTGATGTCGAGAATGGTCTTGGCCATCGGTAGGCTCCTCAGGACGGCAGGGCGGTCTTGCGCTCGACATATTTGCCGAAGTGCTCGATGCCGTAGTTGACGATGAAATAGAGACCGCCGGCCAGAAAATAGAACTGCAGGCTCATGAAATTGCGGGAAATGATCTCCTGCGTGCGCAGGAGAAGCTCGGCGACGCCGATGACGGAGAGCAGAGTCGAGGCTTTCACCATCTCGGCCGCCGTATTCACCCAGGCCGGCAGACATTGGCGCATGGCCTGCGGCCACAGCACCGAGGTGAAGGTCTGGGTAAAGGTCAGACCGATCGCTTTGGCGGCTTCGGTCTGCCCCTTCGGGATCGCCTGAAGCGCTCCGCGCACGATTTCGCCGACATGGGAAGAGCAGAAGACGGCAAGGGCGAGGACGCCGGCGGAGAACGGTCCGAGATCAAGACCGACTGCAGCGGAGACGTAATAGCTTGCCAGTACGAGCACGAGCACCGGCGTGCCGCGGATGATATCCGTATAGGCCCGCACGAGGAGACGTAAAACGAAGCCGCCGTAAACCAATGCCAAGCCGACAAAGACGCCAAGGACGGAGCCGGCGAGAATGGCCAGCAGCGAGATCGACACGGTCATAGCAATGCCGTTCATGATGACGTAGCGGGCGATCCAGAGTTGTTCGAGAAAGGTGTGAGACATCGGAACTATCTCGGCAGGGCCAGACGGCGCTCGACGAGGCGCATCAAGGCGGCGATGAGGAAACAGGTCGCGACATAGAGGGCTGATGTAACCAGCCATGTTTCGATGACGCGGAAGCTCTCGACATTGATCTTGCGGGCGGCAAAGGTCAGCTCGGGCACGGCGATGGCGGCGGCGAGCGAGGTGTCCTTGAAGAGCGAGATGATGGTCGAGGAGAGCGATGGCAGCACGTTGCGCAACATCAGCGGTGCGATGATCGAGCTTCGGATCTGCATTGCCGTCAGGCCGATTGCGAGGCCGGCTTCCGTCAGACCTCTCGGGATCGACAGCAGTCCGGCGCGGAACACCTCGGCCAGATAGGCGCCGGAATAGAGCGAGAGAACCAGCACGAAGCTTTTCATCTTGTCGAGGCGCAAGCCCATCTGCGGCAGCGCGAAAAAGGCGAAAAGCACCAGGACGAGAATCGGCAGGTTGCGAATGATAGTGACATAGATGCGCGCCGGCACGAGCGCGAAGCGGCTCCTCGACGTCAGCGCGAAAGCCACGACAAGACCGATTGCGGCCCCGATCAGGATCGAGATCACGGCAAGGCCGAGGCTGAGGGCAAGTCCGCTTAAGAGAAAGTCGAAATTGCGCCAGACGGCAGCGAAATTCAGCGTGTAACCCATGCGGGTCCTTTCAGACCGGAGAATGCCGCCGAACCTGTGAGCGGCCCGGACGGCGTCATACTCCACCACTCGATTCAGAAGCGCACTCAGATCTTAGCCCCACCTGGACCAAGACCATCCTGTCTCAGCGGAGCGGGAGCGAGCTCCCGTCCCGCATCGCGGTCACTTGAATTCGACGGGGAAGCCGATCTGCGGCGGCGTCAGATCCTTGCCGAACCAGGTCTTGTAGGATTTGGCGTAAAAGTCGAAGTCGACACCGGTCATCGCTTCGTGAAGAGCGGTGTTGACGAAGTTCAGCCAGTCCTGATCACCGCGCTTGACGGCGCAGGCATAGGTCTGTGGGTTCCAGCCGTAACCAGCATCCTTGTAGCGTCCCGGGTTCTGCGTCATGTACCAGGCGAGCGACGACTGGTCCGTGGCGGCGGCATCGGCGCGCCCGGACTCCAGCGCCTGATAGATCAGGTCGACGGATTCGTATTGGTCGACGGTCGCTTCCGGCAATGCCGCGTGCACCATAGCCTCGGCATAGACGTTCTGGAGAACCGAGATGGTGACCGACGAGCCGGCAGCCTTCAGGGCGGCATAATCGGCATATTTTCCGTCCGCCTTGAGCATCAGGCCGACGCCCTCACGATAATAGGGAATGGTGAAGGCAACCTGCTGGGCGCGCTCGCCGGTAACGGTCATGAACTGGCAGGTGATGTCGACCTTATCGGTGGTGATGTTCGGAATGCGGGCATCCGAAGACTGGTTGACATATTCGATCTTATCCGGATCGCCGAACAGGGCCTTGGCGACGATGTGGCCCATGTCGACATCAAAGCCCTGAAGCTTGTCGTCCGCGCTCTTGAAGTGCCACGGCGCATTGGTGCTGCCAGTGCCGAGCACGAGATGGCCGCGGGTCAGCACTTCGTCGAGCTTGCTGCCCTCGGCGAGCACAGGCGTCGACACCAGGGCGGCGACGGCCAGCGACATCAGGCCGGTGCGAAAGGAAATGATCATGGCGTTCCCCTTGTAGATGTTTCGATGATCCAATATACCGGACACCTGTCTATTTTATTGGATTTCGATATCAAGTGCTATCGGCGGTGAATTGTCAATGGGGCATGCCGAAAAAACGCGCAGCAGAGTGCTTGGCGATTTTTTCGGCAGCGCAGCATTTTGCGGTTGATTTTTGGGTAACCCCCACCAGCGGCGCCCCAGCACCAGGCGGCAGGATATAGGAAGCGGAAGCCTTTCAGGCACCGCAATAGGCGTCATCGCACGCCAGGCCGGCGTGCAGCGCGAGTATTCACTGGCCCTTGATGGGTTTAACCACGTGGTCTCTTTTGAAGGGGTTTTAACGGAGAGGCGACTTTCTCAGCCGCTTTTCAATTGTGCCATCGCAAGCAGCGTATCGGCGCTGATCGTCGCCGAGCCGGTCAAGATGGAAAGTGCCGTCGACGTGGTGCCTGTGCCGTTGGCCATGTCGTACATGGCGGTAAAGCGCTTGATCAGATCGTCGACCTTGTCCGGATCGGCGAGGTCCTTGATGTCGATGAAATTCTCGATCATCTCGGCCTGTTTATCGACATCCATGTTCGAGACGTAACTGGAGAGATTGAAGCTCGTCGTGAAAAATTCGAACAGCGCGCTGTCACCCAGAATGTCATAGGCACTCGAGATGTCCGGCGCTTTGCGTTCGAAATAAAGTGCGAGGCGAACGCCGGTGTTGCTGTCACCCTGATCATCCTCGAGCGTCAGCCTGACATAGGCGTCGACCGTCTCCAGCACATCGCCGCGCTGCTGCACCGTCCCCGTAGCGTCCGCCGAAATATTGCCGTCCTGATCGAAATTGAACGCGCCGACGAGTTCGGCGAAACGATGATCATCCAGCTTGTTGACGTAGCTGTCCTCATCATCGAGATCGGAGGAAAACATCTTCTCCAGGTCGTCCGACGTTACGTCCTCCGGATCCAAGCCCTTCGCCTCGAGCGCAAAGGCAACCAGGCGGTCATCGGCGAGAAACTCGCTGGCAGAGGTGATCGTCGCCATCTGGTCGCGGAAATAGGTGATCTCGTCGTCCGCGGCGTCGGCCGCCTCGGTCAGTTCGTCGCCTTCGAGATATCGGATCTTGTTCTGCTTGTAATAGGCGGCATAGTCGTCGACGACGGATTCCGACATCGCCTGCAGCGGGACGGTCACATCGCCTTCGCTGTCGAAGTTGAAGGCATTGCGAAACGCCTCGAACCGATCGTCCTTCAAGCTGTTGACATAGCTCTTCGGATCGCTGGGATCACTTTCGAGGATCTTCCGGACTTCGCTTTTCGAAACCTCGCCGGAGTCTATGCCAAATGCCCGCAGCGCCATCTCCCATAATTCAGGAAGATCGTCGTTGTCGTCATCGTCATCATCGGCGTTCGACACCAGGAAATCGTCGATCGAGGTGACGCTGGCAATGCGCGTCGTATAGTTGTCAACCGCATCTTCCGTGTCGGTATTGGCGATCAGCACCTGGTAGTTTTCATCGAAGACCGCCGTGGTCGCGGCCGTCTGTTCCGACGTCTGGGCCGTGTCGCCGTCGGCAAGCGCGCCGTCCTCATCGAAATTAAAGGCATCGTGCAGGTCGGACAAGCCGATCGCGTCGGCGGTGTCGGCGCTTTTCAGGGCCGCGGAAATGAAGTTGTCTGTTTCGGTGTCGGAAAGACCGTAGGCCGTTCTGAGATAGGACACCAGCTTCTCGTCGCTCATTAATTGATCGACGGAGGTGATGTTTCCGATCTGAGCAGCGAAATAAGTATCATAAGCCTCCCCGGTCTCCGTGGAAGCGATCGTCGATGATGCCACGGCATAAGCGCTTGTCACCAGCGATAGCTGGTCTTCCGACATCACCTCGCCGTCGACCGAGCCGTCCTCGCTGAAATTGAAGGCCTCTGCCAGGCTGACATAGACATCGTCGTCGAGCTGGTTGACGAAACTCTCGGAGTCGTCGAGATCGCTCGTCAGAACATTCTTCAGAAAGCTGGTCGAAGTATATTCGGTGCTGAGGCCGAAAGCCGTCAGCACATAGTTCTTCAGGCGCGAACTCGACAGCAAATCGTCGACCGATGTGATCGACGAGATATTCTCCTCGAAATAATCGGTCTCATCCTCGATGTTCTCGGCCTCGGTATCGAAGGACTCTTCGTAAGCGTCAAGCAGGCTGTCCCGCTGCGCATCTGATTGCGCCGTCTTCGTCTCGCCGGAGAATTTGAAGGCGGCGGCGAACTCGGCATAACGACCGTCGCTCAAGCTGTTGGCGAAGCTCGATGAATCGCTGAGGTCGCTCTCCAGCACCTTCTTCATGAAGGCTTTGGCATAGGTCATGTCTTCGAGGCCGTAGGCCTTCATGGCGTAGGAATAGAGTTTGTAATCGCTCATGAACTCGTCGACGGTGGTGACCTTGTCGATGTTTTCCCTGTAATAGGCGCTGTCGCGGGCAACCGTTGCCTGGGAAGCCACACTGGAGAGACTGGCGTTGAGATTCCGCGCGACCGCGAGATAGCTTACATAGGTTGAAACCAACGTCTGTCCTCTTCATAGGCGCGTCAACGCGCGCGAAAGCCTGCCGGCGGCCACGGTGGAACTTTTCGTCTTTACGGGAATGTCGTCGCCGGTCATGGCGAAGCACAGCCACCTACATGTGGCCGAATCGACTTAATGGAACTCCATAGTTCTATAAATCATTCAATCGGGAATTGGAAGCTTGAAATGGACGGATCTACACCATCAGTTCAAGCGGCCCCGACGCCGGCGGCGAAGATCGAGATGCAGCGGTGAAGATGGGCCAACATCAGGGCCCGGTCGGGCCAGGCTTGCACGCGGCCTTCCGGCGGGCCCATGCCGCCAAAGATCATATCCATCAGCATGCGGGCGCCGCTCTCCGGATCATCCAGCGACAGCCTGCCTTCCGCCCGGCGATCGTTCAGCCAGTCGGCGAGATGCTGCCGGCTGGCGAGTATGCCTTCGCGCTGGAGAATGTCGATAAGCTCGGGAAACTGCGCGGCTTCGCGAAAGACAAGCTGCAGGAAACCGGCGCGTTCCGAATCCGTATCGTCATCCATGTCGATCATGAAGATCCGCTCGAGACTTTCCGCGATCGGAATATCTTCGGCAGGCCGCGGCAAGTCGAGCATCAGCCGCCGATGCGCGCCGACGACGGCGGCAAACAGCTCTTCCTTGCTCTGAAACAGCTTGTAGAGCGTCTGCTTGGAAACACCCGCCTCCGAGGCGACGACTGCGGTCGTGCTTCCGGCATAGCCGTATTTTACGAAAACGCGGCGGGCGACCTCGACGATATGCGTCCGCTTGTCTTCATCGCTGGAGACTTTAGGCCGGCCTCTTTTGCGCGGCTCATCTGCGGGCTCGTCGACGATATCCACGACGATCAGACCGCTTTGCCGACGTGCATGCCGACGATCGTGAACAGCAGCCTATTATTTCTGAGGGGTGATTTTTTCGGTTGTGGCATTAGCAATTTCGATTTAGAGAACTCATCAGTTCTGTAATGCGTTGCATCCCCACCCTCAAGCGATGGAGCGCTTATGACGACCATTTCGGCCGCCACGTCAGTCTCTTCCTATTCCTATAACAAGAGCTCGACATCCGCATCCCAGGACATCCTATCCTGTAGTACGGTTTCAGCAAAAAAATCAACCGCAAGCGGGCAGCTCGACGAAGACACGTCCAGCAGCGCCGACAAACTGATGGCCCAGCTGATGACGCTGGCAATGAACCGTTTCGACCAGTCCGGCTCCACCGGCGAAGGGGACGGCGGCACAGGTATGGATGTTGCTGATCTGGATACCGACGGCGACGGCTATGTGAGCAAGGCCGAGTTCGTCGCGGCCCGGCCGTCCGATGTCAGCGAGGATCAGGCCGGAACACTGTTCGACAGCTTCGATAGCGAAGGCGCAGGTTCGCTGTCGGTCGATGCACTTGCCGAGGCGATGTCCGCTCAGCGGTCGGAACGTCCCGATGGCCCGCCCCCGCCGCCGCCAGGCGATGATGATCAGCTGGCGTCCATGCTCTCCGATCTCGATACCGATGGCGACGGACTCGTCAGCAAGGCCGAATTCGTCGCAGGCCGTCCGTCCGATGTCAGCGAAGATCAGGCAGGAACGCTGTTCGACAGCTTTGACAGTGAGGGCGCCGGTTCGCTGTCGGTCGATGCGCTGACCGAGGCCATGTCCGCCCAGCAGCCGGGACACCCCCAGGGACCGCCGCCGTCCGAGGACGAAGACCAGTTCGCCTCCCTGCTTTCCGATCTCGATACGAATGGAGATGGGGTGGTGAGCCTCGACGAGTTCATGGCCGGCAAGCCTGACGATGTCACCGAAAGCCAGGCGAGCCAGCTCTTCGATCTGCTCGACACCTCAGGCACCGGTTCATTGTCCACACAGTCCGCGGCCTGACGCCGGCAAGACGTCGTCGCCGTTGCGGTTTCTGGAGGACTGCAATGGCGACGGTCTGAAGCGGCCCGGCAGTTGAGCCGGCAGAGCCTTCGGCCGGGCCGCTTCTTATTATTCGAATGGTGCGCTGCATCAGGCGCACGATGTCACACGCTCGGATGAACCGACGCGACGAGAGCCATCACGGGGTCAGTCCAGACAATCAGATTATCGACCGGAGCCGGCCTATGCTCGGCGCCTGACGATGTCTTGCGCCCACCATCCGGGCCCTGGAAGCCTGTCGTCACATGGCATGTTCCCAAACCTTCAAGGATCGAGCCATGAGCATTTTTGGAAGCATGAAAACCGCCGTCTCCGGCATGAGCGCCCAGGCAAACCGACTGAGCACGGTTTCCGACAACATCGCCAATGCCAACACCGTCGGCTACAAGGCCGTTTCCACCTCCTTTTCGTCGCTGGTCCTGCCCTCTTCCTCGGGCAATTACAATTCCGGTGGCGTCCAGACATCCGTGCGCCAGGCGATTTCACAGCAGGGCGATATCTCCTATACGACTTCGGCCTATGATCTCGCGATCTCCGGAGACGGGTTCTTCATCGTCGAAAGCGCCGACGGTACGCCGGTGCTCACCCGGGCCGGCGATTTCTCGGTCGACAGCGACGGCAATCTCGTCAACAGCGCCGGCTACACGCTGATGGGCTATTCCTATGATTCCGGCGTGCCGGCGGTTGTTGTCAACGGTTTCGACGGCCTAGTGCCGGTCAACGTCGCCCAATCGGGCCTGAGCGCGGTCGCGTCGACCAGCGCCTATTTCAGCGGCAACCTCAACTCCGAAGCGACCGTCGTCACCGATTCGACGACCTTGCCGAGCGCCAACACGTCCGATGTCACCGACGACACGCAGAAAATGTCACTGGTCGCCTATGACAGCCTCGGCGCCACCGTCCAGTACGACTACTATTTCACCAAGACGGGCGTGACCACGGATGCCAACGGCGCGGTCACCGGCAGCACCTGGGAGGTCGCGGTCTACCGCAATGCCGATGCATCTACCGGCGGCACGACGTCCTTCCCCTATTCCTCCGACGCCGTGAGCGTCGCGACGCTCTCCTTCGACGCCGACGGCCAGCTGACGTCGCAGGCAAACACCGACATCGTCGATCCGACCACGGCACAGACGATCGATATGGACTATTCGGATTTCACCCAGCTTGCCTCCGACTTCTCGGCGACAGGTTCCGCCGACGGCCAGGCCGCAAGCGCGGTGAGCTCAGTTTCGATCGGCACGGACGGCGTGGTGTCGGTCTCCTATGCCAACGGCACGACGAAATCCCTCTATCAGATCCCTCTCGCGACGGTCGCAAGCCCCGACAATCTGACGCTGCTCAGCGGCAACGTCTACACCGCCAACGGTATTTCCGGCGTCACCGTCACCGGCTTCCCGCAGACGAACGGGCTCGGCTCCATCCAGTCCGGCGCGCTCGAAAGCTCGAATGTCGATCTCGCCGGCGAATTGACCGAGATGATCGAGGCGCAGCGCAGCTACACCGCCAATTCGAAGGTGTTTCAGACCGGCTCCGACATCATGGATGTCCTCGTCAACCTGAAGCGATAGAGGGAACGCCTGGATGTCGCTCACGTCAGCCTTGAACAGCGTGCAGAGTATTTTCAACAATACCGGCCAGCAGAGCAGCGTCGTCTCGACCAACATCGCCAATGTCGGAAATTCCGACTATGTCAGGCGGGAGGCGTCGATCACGACGTCTCTTTCCGGCGCTCAGGTCGTCAGCATCAGCCGGGCCCAAGAAACTGCGCTGCTCGCCCAGTACCTGCAATCCAACGCCAAGGACAGCGCCCAGCAGACGCTCGTGACCGGCCTCGAAAGCCTGCAGTCGCTGATGGGCGGCAATGACTACGAGACATCCCCGAGCACCTATCTCGCAGCCTTCCAGGAGGCGCTCCAGACATATGCGACGTCGCCGAGCAATACGACCGCCGCGCAATCGGCCGTCACCGCCGCGCAGGATCTCGCCAATTCGCTTAATACCGCGAGCGACGGCGTCCAGTCGATCAGGGCCGAGGCGGATGCGGAGATCGCCACGCAGGTCTCCACGCTGAATACGCTGCTGTCGCAGTTCGAGGCGGCCAACAACGCGGTTAAGCTCGCGACATCGACCGGCGCCGATACATCCTCGGCGCTCGACGAGCGTGAGAAGCTCCTGAAGCAGATCTCCTCGATCGTCGGCGTCACCTCCGTCGTGCGCGACAATAACGACATGGCGCTCTATACCTCGGACGGCACCGTGCTGTTCGAGACCATACCGCGCACCGTCACATTCGCGTCGACGGCAACTTATGTCGCAGGAACCGAGGGCAATGCCATCTATATCGACGGCGTGGCGCTCGATGTCGGCGAGGGTTCGACGACGAGTGCCTCGGGCAGCCTGCAGGCCCTGCTGCAGCTCCGCGACGAGATCGCCCCGACATTTCAGGACCAGCTCGACCAGATCGCCAAGGCCCTCGTCCAGGTCTTCTCGGAAACCGACGGCAGTACGAGCGCGCCGGGACTTTTTACCTGGACGACGGCATCGGGGACAACGGGAGAAACACCGTCTGATACCGACGATATCACCGGGATTGCCTCCACCATCTCGGTCAATCTTGCCGTCGTCACGAGCGAAGGCGGCGATGCGACCAAGCTGCGCGACGGAACCGTCAGCGGCATCACCGATCTCAACACCTCCGGAGACAGCGGTTTCTCCGACAATCTCGACGCCCTCTATCAGGCGCTGACGGAACAACGCTCGTTCTCCGCCGACGCCGGTCTCTCCACAACGCAAAGCCTGACGGACTATGCCAGCGCCTCTATCGGCTGGCTCGAACAATATCGAAGCGATGCGACGTCGGCCTCGGAAACCACGGCCGCCGCACTATCTCGCTCCGACGAGGCCTATTCCAACGAAGCCGGCGTCAATCTCGACGAGGAGCTGACGCTCCTTCTCGACATCGAACAATCCTACAAGGCTGCGACGAAGATCCTGAACGTCATCGACGAGATGTTCCAGTCGCTCCTCGACATAGCGAGCTAGTCATGAAAGCATCTTTTGTCTCATCATCGGCGATGCAGAACGTTTTGCGGCTCACCATCAGCCAGTCCCAGAACAAGCTGCAGCAGGCCTCGACGGAAGCGACCACAGGAACTTACGCCGATATCGGCGTTTCCCTTGGGAGCGGCGCCGCAAAATCGATCAATCTCACCAGCGCGATCGCACAGGCCGCCTCGTTCAAGACAAGCAATTCCGTCGTCGCGCTGCGCATGGAAGCGTCGCAAACCGCTCTTTCCAGCCTCAAGGATGCCGGCGACAGCCTGGTCTCCAACCTGACCGCGCTTCAGGCAAGCCAGGATACGACGAGCATCGCTGTTGCCCTGCAATCGGCAAGCGCCACAATTTCGCAGTTGATCTCGACGGCCAACACCTCGGTCAATGGCGAGTTCCTGTTCGGCGGAACGAACCTCGACAGCCAGCCCCTCACCGACCAGTCTTCCGCAGTCTCGGATACGATCGTCACGGCGCTCACCGATTATGCAACCGGTCTCGGAAAGGACGTCAGCGAGCTGACGGGCGAGGAAATCGGCAGCTTCATCACCGATACGGTCGAGCCGATGTTCTCCGAAAGCAGCTGGACGGACGCTTCGAGCGGCTGGTCGAGCGCATCCAGCACCGACATGACCAGCCGGATCAGCGCATCGGAAACCATCACCTCGTCGACCAACGCCAATTCCGAAGGCATGCGTTACCTGGCACTTGCCTCCGTCGTCGTCTCCGCCCTCTTCGGCCAGGATCTGAGCTCGGACGCGCAGAGCACCGTCGCATCCAAGGCGATAGGCTACGCGGCCCAGGCGACTTCGGGCATCGTGACGCAGCAGAGCGAGCTCGGCCTCTCGCAGGAGCGGCTCGAAAAGGCAAATGACGCGCTCGACGCCCAGTCGAGCCTGCTGCAGGGAAAGCTCGTCGACCTTCAGGGCGTCGACACCTACGAGGCTTCGACGCTCGTCAATCAGCTGCAGACGCAGCTGGAAACCGCCTACACGCTCGTCTCGAAACTCCAGAATCTCAGCCTGGTCAACTATCTCTGACGGATTGAAAATGCGCGAACTCAAGCGGCCGCAGATACCGGCCTTAAGAAACGGGCCAAACACGTCCTGCTCCGAAATCGTGGCGGAAGCAGCCTTCGCGCTTGCCTCCGGCATCATCGATACGATCCCATTCGTCGGTTGCAAGCTCGATGAGCAGCAGGCGCGGGCGTGGCCGCGATCAGGTGTCTTCACCGATGACGGCGTCGAAATGACCACCACGCCGCCTGAAATATTCGAGCTTTGCGAGCTGCTGGCAGGCCATATCGAAAAGGGTGCGGCATTCGACGTCTTCGAGGTTTTCCACAAGATTGCGCGGATCGACCGCCTGATCGACTGGAGCCACGGGGCGGTGCTCTCGCCCGAGCCGCATCCGGTAACGCATTGACAGAAGGCGCGAAATATCTTCCCTATGGCGGCACGATCGCGGCCAGGCTGGCAGGAAGTACAGCCTAGGCCGATCTTGCATAAGGCTAGTCCGTTGCGGCATTCCGGACTTTGCCATAGGAGAGTGAAGGCGGCTATCGAAGTCTGCCGGCAATGGTCTTTCAGAGACCGAGTGTGTTTTTGATGTCGAAGCCGCGCGCGAAGCTACCCTTCTCCGAAGAGACCCTGCAGGCCATGCTTGTCCGCGTGCTGCGTCCGCTGGTCAAGCTCGCGCTCGCTTCCGGCTTCAACTTCACCGCCTTTTCGGCCATTCTTCGCCGGCTCTATATCGAAGTTGCCGAGAAGGAATTTGCGCTGCCGAACAAGCAGCAGACGGACAGCCGCATCTCACTTCTGACAGGCGTCCACCGCAAGGACGTCAACCGGCTGCGCGGACAGGAGATTTCGACATCGTTGCTGACCGTCGGTGTTTCGCAAACGAGCCGCATCCTTGCCCGATGGCTGGCCGACCCGCTCTATTGCGATGCCGAGGACAGGCCAAGCGCCCTGCCCCGAACCACAAGCGATGGCAGCCCTTCATTCGAAAGCCTGGTGAGCGATATCACCAAGGATGTCCACCCCCGCTCCATCCTGGACGAATGGCTGGACAGGGGCATCGTCGTTCTCGATGAGGACGGCTGCGTCCGGCTCGACCTCTCATCGATCGTCCCGAATGCCGGCGACGACGCCCGCCGGCATTATTTCACCCGCAACCTTCGCGACCACGTGCAGGCGGCGGTCACCAACCTGATGAACGACCCTCCGCCCTTTTTCGAACGCGCGGTTCATTATGACGGCATATCGCCCGCGCTGGCGGCCCGGCTCGACGAGCTTGCCCGCGAGGAAGCGATGGCGCTGCTCCTGAAGCTCAATAAGGTAGCCCATCAGGCGATCAAGGACGATCCCGGCGGCAACAGCCGCTGGATCGCGGGGCTCTATGTCATGACCGAAGAGGGTGAGACGGGTCTCCAGGCAGACGCCGCTTCCAAGACGGAGGCGGATGAATGAGCCCGTCGGTGATCTCGAGAAGACAGTTTCTACTGGCCGGCATAGCGCTTCAGATCTTGAAGCCGGGATTTGCCGCCGCGCAGTCGACCAGCACCAACGATCATGGAATCGGCGGGTCCGGCACCTCCATCCAGGGCGGCGGCGAGAATGAAGACCACGGCATCGGCGGAACCGGCATCGTCGGGACCATCCAGGGTTTTGGAAGCATTATCGTCAACGGCATCCACATACCGTTCAGCGCGACGACGCCGATCGAGATCGATGGACGGCATGTTCCCGCGAGCGCGATGAAGGTCGGTCATGTCGTCCGTGTGCTGCTGAAGGGAAAGCGCGCCGCCCGCATCACGATCGTCAGCGAGGTTCAGGGGCGTATCGACCGGTTTAGCAAGGCTTCGATAACGATCCTTTCGCAAACCGTCGACATATCCGGTCTGGCGACGAAGGGCCTGCGGAAAGGCAAGCGGGTCGCCGTCTTCGGCATCCGCAAACCAGACGGCACAATCGTAGCCCGGCGCATCGAACCCCGCTCCGTCTCGGATGGCGCCCATGTCCGCGGGATCCCCGTCAAGAGCGGCAATCGCGTCCTGATCGGCGGCCTTTCGCTCGGAGGCGCGCACCGTCAACTGGTCGGCAAGCAGACCGTCGTGCATCTCAAGATAGCGGCCGATCGGTTGGCGATCACCCGCATTCAGCCCGAACCCATAGTGCCGGGCCTCAAACGCGGTACCGTCAACATCGAGACCTTCCGGGCGACCGACAAGGACAGACCGAGATCAGGCCCCGGGGGTTCGCCGCCCTTCGGGTCGATGCGGCTATCCTCGGATGGTCACGGCTTCGTTGATATCGGCGTGCGGGATTCGAACAGAATAACCGGCTTTCCAAACCTGGGTCCTCCCGGGGGCATCGATGCCCGGCCGCCACGCGGCTTCTGGGATGGTCCACCGCATGATCACCCGCCCTTTGGCAGAGCCGGTCCTGACGGCTTTTCCGGCCCGGGCGGACCGGGACCAGGGCCGGGGCCGAATGGTCCGCCGCCGGGGCCGCCACCAGGACCACCACCGGATTTTCCGGGCCAGCCCTGACGATGTAATTGAACATTTGACAAATGGGAAAATTTCCCATTTATTGGCCCTGCGATCCTTCGTTCGGATGATTCCGAAATAGGGCTTGCCGATTGGCTAACGGGTACCGCCCCACACCCGCTAGCCAATTGTTCATTTCTCATTTGATTTCAAGTGAATACCGCGTTCCCGCGTAAGCTCACGATGAATGGCCGCCGAAGGCCGATCCGAACCAAACCCTCGTCGCCCAAGAGGAAACAGACATTGCTTTTGCTGCAACGCGAACCCGAGATGCCGATGGAGATGGACGAACCGACCGTCGTTACAACCTGGGAAAACCGCACGCAAATCATCGAAATCATGCATAGCGCGCGTGAGATGAGCCAGGAATTCCAGGCTCTCTGGGATAAAAGCGGCGGCAGCGGCCGACTCGGCCAAGACGACACGGACAGGCTGATCGAACTGCTGCGAGAGATCGGCAACCTCAACGAGATGCTGATGCGATTGGCTTGAGTGGCGCCGTTGTCAATGAAGTATTGCGACGATCGCAATCGTCTCTCTGCAATTTACAAAACTGGTCGGCTTGGCTTCAGGTTCGTGGCTGCGGTGCTGCTCAGATCAAAACTCCCACGGGGAAATCAATTCAAGGTTCGTAGTCACGAAATCGCTCAGGTTTCGCGTCGCGAGCCGACCGCCATTAACCCTCGCAATAGCTGCGATCATGCCGTCCGGCGCTGACATGCCGCGCCCCTGATGAGCTGCGGTCCCCATGATCTCGCCATAGGCAAGAGCGGCTTCTTCGGTCAGGCCAAAAATCCGGTCCGCGAAGCGGCGCCGCCAGTCGGAAAGTCCCTGTTCGAGGCGTTCGGCTCGTTGGTCGGGCCGGATCTTCTGGATACCGAAAGCGATCTCGGCAATCGTCACCGTGGGCAGTGCCAGTTCAGCATCATGACGAACCAGCCATGCGATTACCGCTTTATCAGGCGATTTTCTCAACGTCTCCGAAACGACGTTGGTATCGATAAAAATCAAAGCTCGATGCCTTTGTGCGCCTGCCGGTCTTCCTTCACGACGGCCTCAAGGTCAATATCCGTCCCACTTTGTTGCGACAGCCTGCTGTAGAAAGACGATGCCGGCTCACGGCCGGCCTCGCGTATTTCATAGGATTCGAGCGCCCGCTCGACGATATCGGCTATCGAGCGGTTTTCGCGGCGGGCGAGTCGATGAGCAAGGTCACGTGCCCTTGCACTTCGTACGGAAAGCTGGGGTTCGGCCATCTTAATTTCCTTTACGACAGATATAGTGCGCTCCCCATAAGCCATCAAGATGGCAATTGATGGCTTGATACCTAAATAGCTCACATTTCATGAACCACCCGAATTTTGGGCAGTCTGGGAAGATCTTTTGGAGCCTCACACATTCCAGAATTAACCATATCTCAGGGTTCTTGAGAAATAATGCTCCGTATAAATCCGGCGACTCGAAGAAGAGAGCCGCAAAGTATTTGGAGAGAGTCTTGGCATTTACCATTGCGCGCAGCCTGGTGGCGTTTGGCATCGCCGTTTCAGCCGGTCTTTTCATGTCGATTGGATTGCAGCAATCGGCGCTTGAAAGGCTGAAAGTCAACGGCCCGGTTTATGAGCAGGTGGTCTACGGCAAGGATCTCATCGCCGACATATTGCCGCCGCCGCTCTTCGTGGTCGAATCCTACATGCTCTCCTTCGAGGCGAGCAAATTTCCCGAACTCACCGAGACCAATCTGGCGAAGATCGCCAATCTGAAGGCCGCTTACGACGACCGCCGCGCCTATTGGAAGTCCACCCGGCTGCCGCAGGCTTTGAAGGACGAGCTCGAAAACGATGTGCTGACCAAGGGCGATGCATTCTGGGACGTGATGAACCGCGAGATCATTCCGGCGCTGAAAGCAAAGGACGAAGACAAGGCGCACGGCGCGATCGAGCAGTTGCGCGTCGCCTTCCATACGCACCAGGATGCTGTGGAGAAGCTCGTCGCGAATTCCGACGCTTTCCTGAAGGGCGAGGAAACGAACGCAGCTTCGGAAATCGTGACCTGGACGATCTATGCGGGAGCTGCAGGCTTCGGCTCCTTCGCTCTGCTGCTGGCGGGACTCTATCTTCTGCGCCGCCGGGCAATCGTGCCGCTCGATGGCATGAAGGCCTATATGGGCAATCTTGCCGAAGGCGATTTTTCGACCGAAGTTCCCTATGCGAACCGTTCCGACGAGATCGGCGCCATGTCCAAGGCGGTTGCGGTGTTCCGCCGTAATGCGCTGGAACGGCAGGACGCGCAGAAGCGGGAAACGGCGCTTCGCGATGCCGAATTCGAGCGCGAGCGCAGCCAGATGGCCGAAAAGGCGGCCGAGGAGCGGACACGCGAAACGGTTATCAACGAGTTGACATATGGCCTGGACCAGCTGTCGCACGGCAATCTTGATTGCCGTATCACGACAACCTTTGCCGCCGCCTATGAGAGCTTGCGCGCCAAATTCAACGACAGCCTGGATGCTCTTTCCGCCTCAATGGCGGAGGTCGCCCAGACCTCCCGGCAGGTCGGCAGTTCCTCGACCGGCATCACTAATGCCGCCGACAGTCTCGCATCCCGCACTGAGCAGCAGGCGGCTATGCTAGAAGAGGCCACCGCCGCGCTCAAGGAGATGAACGCTAAAACCAAGGACGCCTCCCACCATGCCGGCAAGGCGACCGGTATGATGGCCGAGACGCGCAGCAGCGCCGAACATTCGGCAGCCATCGTTCGCGATGCGATCGCCGCCATGCAGAAGATCGAAGGTTCGTCCGCCCAGATCGGCGAGATCGTCAACGTCATCGACGAGATCGCGTTCCAGACCAACCTTCTGGCGCTCAACGCCGGTGTGGAAGCTGCCCGCGCAGGCGAAGCGGGCAAAGGCTTCGCCGTTGTAGCGCAGGAAGTACGTGAGCTCGCCCTCCGTTCGGCCAATGCCGCCAAGGAGATCAGATCTCTGATTTCCACGTCATCGTCTCAGGTTTCCACTGGCGTGGAGCTCGTCAACCGCACCGGCAAGGCGCTAATGGAAATCGAAGGCCAGGTCGAGCAGGTCGCCGGCCTGATCGCCCGCATCGTTTCGGTTTCCTCCGAGCAGGCAGTGGCGATCGGGGAAATCAATGCCTCCGTCAATGCGCTCGATGAGGTCACGCAGCGCAATGCCGCCATGGCCGCGGAAACGGTCTCAGCCTGTCGTGCGCTCGGCGGCCAGACGCAGACGCTGGAAGGGATTGTCGGTCGCTTCCAGACCGACGCGGCAACTGCCGGGTCAAGAGCGCGCAAGGCGGCTTGATGTTGATCGGAGGGTGACGTTCATCTCACACAGCAGTCGTCGTTCAGTTCGTCACAATCGCCACGACCCCAACGCAGTCGCCTGATTTGACCAACCCCGGGAAATGCCGCGCACAGAGAATGCCGTCCATGGCGGCACGGATCTCGCCCGGCGCCTCACCCGTCCTGCCCGTCGGATAGACGCGAGCGATCACGGCATCCTTGGCGACCGCTTCGCCAAGGTCGATGGTGGGCTCGATCAATCCGCCCTGCTCCGCGAAAGAGAAACAGCGGCCATCCGGCATATCCAGCCAGGTTGTTGGCCCGGTATCGACGGCGCCGGCGACGATACCGGCATGTCGCAGCACGTTCATGGTGCCACGTTTTGCGATCGCCGCAGTTCTGGCCGTGGCAGTACCTCCACCGCCGAGCTCGGTCGTGATGAAGATCTTACCCATGTCTTCGGCCGCCGTGTCGTACATGCCGACCGCATCGATCTCCAGCATCTTCATCGAATAGGGTGCGGCAAAGGCTGTGACGAAATCGAAAGCCTGCGCCTCCTGTTGTTTGTTCTGCAGTATGTGCGCTGCGCAGAACGGGAGAAAATCGAGCGTCTTGCCGCCGGAGTGGAAATCGAGCACGAGATCCGCCATCGGCAGAAGCACACGCTGGAAATAATCGGCGATCTTTTCGGTCACCGTGCCGTCCGGACGACCCGGAAAGCTGCGGTTCATGTTGCCTCTGTCGATCGGCGAGGTCCGGGTTCCCGCAAGGAATGCCGGGTAATTCATTGCCGGCACGATGATGACAGCGCCGCTCACCTCCTCTGCCTGCAGCGAGCGGGCGAGATCGAAGAGCGCGATCGGTCCCTCGTATTCGTCGCCATGATTGCCGCCCGTCAGGAGCGCCGTCGGTCCCTTGCCATTCCTGACGACCGTTATCGGAACCATCACCGAGCCCCAAGCGGAATCGTCGCGGCTGTAGGGCAGCCTGAGGAACCCGTGCTGAACGCCCTCGGCGGCGAAATCCACCGTCGCGCTGATCGGCGACGGCCGCAAGCCAGTGTCTGTCATGACAGCCTCACTCCTTGACCAACAGCTTGCGCGGCACGTTGGCGAGGCATTCGACACCGCTCTCGGTGATGAGGATGCTCTCCGTTGTTTCGAAACCCATGTCCTCGAGCCAGAGGCCGGTCATGAAATGGAAGGTCATGCCGGGCTTCAACTCGGTCCGATCGCCCGGCCGCAGGCTCATGGTGCGCTCGCCCCAATCCGGCGGATAGGAGAGCCCGATCGGGTAACCGGTGCGGTTGTCCTTGACGATTCCATATTTCTTGAGCACCGCGAAGAAGGCATTGGCGATATCCTCGCAGCTATTGCCGGGTCGGGCGACAGCAAGACCGGCTTCCATGCCTTCCAGTGTCGCTTTTTCGGCGTCGAGAAAGGCCTGCGTCGGCTTGCCGAGGAAGACGGTGCGCGACAGTGGTAGATGATAACGGTTGTAGCAGCCGGCGATCTCGAAGAAGGTGCCCTCCCCCTTCTTCAACGGCCGGTCGTCCCAGGTCAGATGCGGTGCAGATGCTTCGACGCCGGACGGCAGCAGCGGCACGATGGCCGGGTAGTCGCCGCCGATGCCGTCGACGCCGCGCGTGCCGGCGTCATAGATTTCCGCCACCAGATCGCATTTGCGCATGCCGACCTCGATCTTGTCGAAGATGCGGGCGTGCATGGCTTCCACGATCCGGGCCGCATTGCGCATGTACTTGATTTCGGTCTCGCTCTTGACCGCGCGCTGCCAGTTGACCAGCGCGGTCGCGTCGACGAAGCGCGCATTCGGCAGATGCTTCTGCAGCGCGGCGAAGGCGGCGGCAGAAAACCAGTAATTGTCCATCTCGACGCCGATCGTCAGCTTGGCGAAGCCGCGCTCCGTCAGGATGCCGGAGAGGTAATCCATTGGATGACGCTCGGTCGACTGCACGTAGTGATCGGGATAGCCGACGATATCGTCGTGCGCGAGATAGGCGGTGAGCTTGGCGCCATTGGCATCTTGACCGCGGCCGAACCAGATCGGCTCGCCCTGCGGCGGCACGATCACCGCCTGGTGCACGTAGAAGGACCAACCGTCATAGCCGGTCAGCCAGGCCATGTTCGAGGGGTCGCTGACAACAAGCAGGTCCACACCCTTCGCCTCCATGGCGCGCCGTGTTTTTTCCAGCCGCGCGGCATATTCACCGAGCGAAAACTTCAGATTGGGCTGGGTCATGTTTCTTCCCTTCTTTTCCGGCGCCGCGCCGGTCAGCTTTCGAATGTGGTGCCGGCCTTCGCCGCGCCGGCGCGGGCGAAGGCGAGCGTGGCGATGGCGGTATCCTGAATGCCGGTGCCGGTGAGGTCCGCGATGGTGATCTCATCGTTGCTCGTCCTGCCCGGCATCTGACCGGCGACAATACGGCCGAGTTCGGCGAAATCGGCATCGCGTGCGACCAGACCGGCCTCGATTGCGTGGTGCAGTTCGCCGAGACGGCGCGTCTGTTTCAGGCTGTCGGCGACGTAAAGGCTCGCGCGGGCGATGGCCGCGGGATCGATTTCGTTCTTGTGCTCCGCATCCGATCCCATGGCCGTCAGATGCTGCCCGGATTCGAGCCACCCCGCTTCGACGATCGGATTTTCCGCAGGTGTGGTGGTCACGACAATATCGGCGCCCGTCATTGCGTCTCTCGGCGCCGACGTCGCAATCACGGGAAAGCCGAGTTTTCCGGTCAATTCGGCTGCTGCTTTCCGCGCCTTGGCGGCATCGCGCGCCCAGATCCTGGCCTGGGCGATAGGCCGTACCAGCGTCAGTGCCTCGAGCTGCAGCCGTGCCTGCATGCCGGCACCGAAAATTGCGGCGACGCCGGAATTTTTCCGCGATAGGTATTGCGCCGCGACGGCGCCGGCGGCTGCGGTGCGGACGTCCGTGAGGTAACCATTGTCCAGAAGCAGCGCTTGTACCAGGCCGGTCCGGCTGGACAGCAGCACCATCATGCCATTGGTGCTCGGCAGGCCGATCTTTGGATTGTCGAAGAAACCGGGGCTGATCTTGATGGCGAAACCTTCAATGCCCGGAACGTAGGCGGTCTTCACATCGACCTCACCCCGATGCTCCGGAATGTCGAGCCGCAAAATCGGCGGCATGGCGACCGCCTTCGTTGCAAGCGCCGCGAAAGCCTGCTCGATACAGGCGACCGCATCGCGATCGAGCATCACGATCTTGCGCAATTCCGCTTCCGTCAGAATGATCATGCGGTTCATGGGCGATCCTCCTCGAATGCCGCACCCTCCCCGTTGATCACTCGGCGGTGCTGTTCCATGTCGACATTACACCCGGAAAGGATCGTAACGACCGGGCCGCCGGAGCTGATCTTTCCCGCCAGCAGCGCTGCTATTCCGACCGCTCCCGCTCCCTCGACGATCTCGCGCTCGCAGGCATAGGCATGGCGCATGCCTGCGGCAATCTCCGCCTCCGTCAGCAGGACGACGTCGTCGAGAAGCGCCTGGCACATGGTGAAAGTCACTCGATTGTCGAGGCCGATGCCGCCGCCGAGTGAATCCGCAAGACTTCTCACTTCCTCCACCTGCACCGGCCGTCCGGCATCGAGGCTCGCTTTCATCGCCGCGCCCCGTTCCATCGTCAGGCCGATCACTCTCGTTTTCGGATTGACGCCCTTGATCGCAGCGGCAACGCCCGCGGCAAGTCCGCCGCCCGAGAGCGGCACCAGAACCGTGGCTGCCTGCGGCAATGCATCGACGATCTCGAGCCCCAGCGTCCCCTGCCCGGCGACGACAGCCGGATGGTCAAAAGGCGGAACCATCACCAGACCTTGATCTCGCATCAAACGGTCAACCTCCTCCTGCGCCTCGTCCTGTGATTGACCGACGATGCGCACATCGGCGCCCAGACGGCGGATTTCTGAAATCTTGTTCGCCGGCACCAGCCGCGACATGCAGATCGTCGCGACCATGCCTTGTGCCTTCGCCGCATGGGCAAGCGCCCGGCCGTGATTTCCCGTCGAGGCGGCGACGACGCCGCGCACGCGTTCCGCCGGCGACAATGACGCTACCGCATTGGTCGCCCCGCGAAGCTTGAAGCTGCCCGTCGTCTGATGATGTTCGAGCTTCAGCCAAACCGGAACGCCCGCAATCTCGCCGAGCGATGCCGACAACACGATCGGCGTTTCCACAACACGGCCGGCGATCCGATGCGCCGCCGCGCGGATATCCTCCATCGAAACTGGCAGGAGGCCCCTCATGTGCTCAGCCTTCCCCATAGGATCTGGTCATCAATTGACCGAACTCGGGCCGCGCCTGATCATCGCCGCAGAGCCGCAGACAGGCCCAGGCGGTGGCGAGATTGCTGGTCACCACCGGCTTGCCGGTCGCCGCTTCGATGCGAGCGGCGACCTGTGCGGCGCGCACGGCGGTGCAGGAAATGAACAGTGCATCGGATTGCGGCGCCAGCGCCTGGCGGCCAAAGGCGGCGATTTCATCCGGCGCAATCCGTGCCATCTCGCGGTCGTCGCTCAGACCGAGGCAGGTAAAGCGGTCGATCGCAAAACCAAGACCGGTGAAATAATCCGCCATCGGCCGGCTGGTTTCGACTGTATAAGGGGTCAGCACGGAAATCCGCCTGGCGCCGAACGCCTTCAGGGCTTTCACAGCAGCCGCCGTTGGCGTCACCACTGAAGCACGCGGCTTGGCCGCCTGGATCGCTTCCTCGATCTTGCGGTCGCCAATGACAACAGAGGCCGAGGTGCAGGAATACATGACGGCATCCAGCGTCTCACCCGGCAGAATGAGCCCTGCGCCTTGGGTCAGCGACGGCTGCATCTTCAGGAGATTTTCCGGTGTCACCGGATTGGCGTAGTGGATGCGGCTGACATAGACGCCGATACGGTCGCTGGCGACCATCCGCCGGAAGTCGGCCTCCGTCGTGTGATCGGTCGCCAGGATGACGAGGCCGATGCGCTTTTCCAGCGGCCGGTCGTCCAGACGTGGCAGTCGGCCGGCGGGAATGATCTCGGTCGATGCCGTCATGTCAGTCATCCACCCTGGCATAGCGTTCCTCGAGCCAGCGCAATCCCACAACCGAAATCAGGCTGATAACGAGGAAGAAGACGCCGACGAGCGTCATGGGTTCAATATAGCGATAGTTGCTGTTGGCGATGCTTTTGGCCTGGTTCATCAGTTCCAGCACGGTGATGGCCGATAGCAGCGGTGTTTCCTTGAACATGGCGATGAAGTAATTGGCGAGCGCCGGGATCATCGGCGGGATCGCCTGCGGCAAGATCACATGGATCCAGGCCTGGCGCGTCGTCAGGTTGGTGGCTTTGGCCGCCTCCCATTGTCCGCGCGAAACGTTCTCGATGCCGGCGCGATAGACCTCCGCCGTATAGGTCGCATAGTGAATGCCGATGCCGATGACCCCGGCGGTGAGCGGCGACAGCCGGATGCCGATATCCGGCAGGACGTAGAAGATGAAGTAGAGCTGCACCAGCAGCGGCGTACCGCGGATGAATTCCGAGACGAAGCCGACCGTGCTGGAAATGGCGACGACCGGCGATCGCCGCGCGATGGCAAGCGCGAGGCCTGCGACCATGGCGACAGCAGCGCCGAGGATGGTCGCGAGAATGGTGATCTTGAACCCTTCGAGAAGGGTCGGCATGATCTGCCAGACGAAGTTCCAATCCCATTCCATATGATCAAGTCCTCATGCCGTCGAGGCCGCGTGTCATCCGCCGTTCCAAGAGGCGCATCGCCGCCGAGATGGCGGAGGCCATGAGGAAATAGAGGATGAGGATCGTGGCGAAGGGCACCAGCGTATTGCCGGTCTGCGCCCGCACCACTTGCGCCTGAAAGGTCATGTCGGTCAGCGAGATCAGCGACACGACCGCCGTGCCCTTCAAAAGCTCGATCGCATTGTTGCAGAAGGTCGGTAGCATCAGCGGCAAGGCCTGCGGCAGTATGACATGGCGCATGCGCTGGTATCGCGACAGATTGAGCGCGATGCAGGCTTCCGATTGTTCGCGCCCGACGGCCTTGACGGCGCCACGCACTACCTCCGCGCCATAGGCGCCGACATTCAGACCGAGCGCCAGCACGCCCGCCTGCAGCGGCGTCAACGTCAATCCCGCGAAGGGCAGGACGAAATAGACCCAGAAGAGCTGGACGAAGATCGAGGTGCCGCGAAAGAATTCGATATAGGCAGTCGCCAAGGCCCGGGCGGCAAAAAAGCGCGACAGGCGGCCGAGGCCGGCCAGGAAGGCCATGACGAGCGCCAGCGCCGAGCCCATGATCGTCAGCTCGAGCGTCACCAGGGCGCCTTGAAGGATCAGAGTCAAATAGCCGGACCACACCGACATCGGCAGCTCACTTCTCTGGAGGTGGTGCGAAGGGCAACCGGCCATGGCGGGAGCATGGCCGGCTGCTTACATCAGGTCACTTGGCGGCCGCGCAGAGCTTTTCGCGGCTCGTCGACATCGCCGCCTTGGCCGAGAAGCCGTAAGGTTCGATTATCTTGGCGAATTCGCCGGATTCCTTCAGCTTCTTCAGCTCGACGTCGAAGGCATCGCGAAGCGCAACGTCCTGCTTGCGGAAGGCGGCGCCGTCGCAATAGACCGGAGCATTGACGACGGGCGCGACGGTTTCGAGGTTCGGATCGTTCGCCTTGGTCAACAGGTCGTGGATCGACAGAACCGGCAGCGAATAGACGTCGATGCGGCCGTCCTGCAGCATCTTGATGCCGCTCTGCCCGTCCGGAACCACGATAACGCGGTCACGCGGCACGCCGGCTTCCAGCGCCAGTTTCTCTTCCGTGCCGCCGCCCGGCGCGCCGATCTTGGCGTTCGGGTTGTCGGCGATATCCTTGTAGCTGGTCAGCTTCAGCGGGTTGCCCTTCTTGAGGGCAAAGGCTTCAGCGTCGCACAGGATCGGTTCGGAATAGGCGACGGCATTGCAGCGTTCGGGCTTCATGAAGAGGCCCGCCGTAATTGCATCGTGCCGGCCGGCCTGCAGGCCGGGAATCATCGCGCCGTACTCGGAGATCGAGGCGACCACTTCCTTGACGCCGAGCTTCTCGAAGATCACCCGCGCCACATCGGGCGCGGCACCCGAGACCTTGCCGTCGGCGCCGACGGCCGTGAACGGCGGCTCGTTGGCGATGGCGATACGGGCAAAGCCCTGCTCCTTCAGCTGTTCGAGCTTGTCATCGCCGGCGCAAGCCTGGCCGGCTGCTGTCATCAGCAGCGCAGACAGGCCGATGGCGCTCAAAATATATCCTGCTTTCATCGTTCCCAACTCCTCTGGCTTTCCTTGCGCTTTATTTTTGCGGGCAATGTCGGATCTCAGACGCGGTGCCCTGCCGCGATGATCTTGCGCAGGAAGATCTGCGTCCTCTCCTGCGTCGGATTGCGAAAAATGTCGCCGGGCTTGCCTTCCTCGACGATCCTGCCGCGATCGAAGAACAGAACACGGTCGGCAAAATCATGGGCAAAGCCCATCTCATGGGTGACGAGAAGCATCGTCATGTCGGTCTCGGAGGCGAGACGACGCATGACGTTCAGCACCTCCTCGACCAGCTCCGGGTCGAGCGCCGAGGTCACCTCGTCGAACAGCATGATCTTCGGTGACAGCGCCAGCGCCCGGGCGATGGCGACTCGCTGCTTCTGCCCGCCGGAAAGCTGAGCCGGGACGCTTCTAGCCTTATCGGCGAGACCGACCATGTCGAGAAGCTCCATTGCCCGCTTTTCGGCTTGGGGCCGCTTGATACCCTTGGTCAACATCGGCGCCAGCGTCACATTGTCGAGCACGCACTTGTGCGGGAACAGGTTGAAGTGCTGAAAGACCATGCCGATCTTCTCGCGCATGCGATGCAGATGCCGTTCATCGGCCGCCACCAGCCCGTTGCCGTTCGGCATGTGATAGAGCTGCTCGCCATCAACCTCGATATGGCCGCCGCTGATCGTCTCGAGCGTCATCAGAATGCGCAAGATCGTCGTCTTGCCCGAGCCGGACGGCCCGATCAGCGCCAGCTTCTCACCCGGCATGACATTCATCGACAGGCCGTCGAGCACGGTCAGAGGGCCGTATCTCTTCACGATGTTGTCGATGCGAATGATGGGCGCAGGCATTCATGTCTCTCCTTGTTGAGACAAGCAATGGCCTAACGATGACGGCGCTGGAAAATCATGTCAATTCGTAAAATAATATCATGACAATTATTCTGCGCCTGCCCGCAAATGAGGCGCCGACCTCAAATGGCGAGCAGCAGCTCTTCGGGATTTCCCTGTGCCAGTGAGGCAACGATCCCCAGTCCCGTCCGCAGCTCGCCTTCCGTCGTCGAGCCGAGCGAGATGCGCACCGCCGGCGTCCAGCCGTGATCGGCGGTGCGGAAGGATTTGCCCGGCGCGATCGCCACGCCGCGCAGCCTTGCCTGCGACACGAAACCATCCTCCGTATGGCTGCCGGAAAGCGGCAGCCATACATGCAGGCTTTGCGGGTGCGTTCGATAGGACAGGCCGGCCAGCATCTCCGCCGCGATCGCATGGCGCCCAACAAGGGCGCGGCGCTGCCAGTTGACGAGTTCCATCGCCGTGCCGTCGCTGACCCAGCGCGTGGCAATTTCGGCCATAGCCGGCGTCGCCATCCAACTGGAGACCAGATGCCGGTTGGCAACGGCGGCGACATAGCGGTCCGGCGCAACAAGATAGCCGATCCTGAGACCCGGAACGGTGATCTTCGTGAAGCTCGTGACGTAGAGCGTGCGCTCCGGCGCGAAGGCGGCCATCGGCGGCGCTCGATCCTCGACCATCGGGCCGAGAATGTCATTTTCGATGATCGCTATGTCGTGCTTGGCGGCCACAGCGGCGAGCGCCTGCCGGCGTTCTGCACTCATCAGCGCGGCCATTGGATTGATCACCGAAGGCTGAAGGAAGATCGCCCGGATGGGGCCCGTCCGGCAGGCCTCGTCCAGCGCGTCGGGGATCATGCCTTCCTCGTCGATCGCCAGTCCCTCGAGATGCAGGCCGAGATAGCTGGAGAGCGGCACCAGCGTATGATGGCTGATCGCCTCGGTGGCAATGGTCGAACCAGGCGGGGCGACACTCATCAGCGCCACCGTCATGCCCGAAGTCGCGCCATTCGTCAGGCTGATGTTCAGCGGCGACGCCTCGAGCCCGCAGCGCGCCAGCCATTCCGTGGCAACGACGCGATGGCGCGGAAAGACCATGTTCGGCCGGAACGACAGGGCCGAGCTGGACGGCAGATTTTCGGAGAGCCAGCCAAAGGCCTGGCGCAGCCTTTCCAGATGAATCTGCTCGCAGACGGGCTTCAGGATAGAGAGATCGATCACCTCGCCCAGCCGTTCCGGCAGATAAGGCGGTTCCGGCTCACGCGGCCGCGTCTGCACGAAGCTGCCGCGCCCGATCTCGCCGGAGATCAGCCCTCGGCGGCTGAGTTCCTCATAGGCGCGGCTCACCGTCTGCACGGAAAGATGCAGATCGTCCGCCAGCTTGCGATGCGGCGGCAATTGCGCGCCGTCAGCAAGCTTGCCGTCGGTAATCGCATTGGCGATCTGCTCGGCGAGCGAGAGGTAGGCCGGTCGGCGAAGTTGCGAGGGGTCGGGGCGCCACTTTGTCATGATTTTAACACTGCTGAAAATCAGTTCAATTGACAATGCCAAAATGCGCTTCCATTGTCGTTTCGCAGCGTTTGAAATGATTTCTTTCAAAGAAAGCACCATGAAGCTCGACGCCATCGATCTGCGTATTCTCGACGCCGTCCAGCGCGACGGCCGCATCACCAAGCTGGCGCTGGCCGAAAAGGCCGGTCTGTCGCCGACGCCGTGCTGGATGCGGCTGCGCAAGCTCGAAAAGGCGGGTGTCATCACCGGCTATCACGCACGCCTGGCGCCGCGACGCATCGCGCCGGTCGCCAGCGTGATGATGGAAGTGACGCTCGCCAATCATCGCCAGGCGGATTTCGAGCGCTTCGAGCGCGCCGTGACCGCCACCCCGGAGATCGTCGCCTGCTGGTCGGTCGGGGGCGGCGTCGATTACATCTTGAAGATCATCGCACCCGATATCGACGCCTATCAGCGGCTGGTCGACGGGCTTCTCGACCGCGAACTCGGCATCGACCGCTACTTCACCTACATCGTCACCAAGGTGGTGAAGGAGGAAACGGTGCTTCCAGTCTCTTCCTTCGTCGCCGACGGAGAGGAACAAAACGCGCTGTAGACAATCTCTCTACGGGAGCGCTGCTCTTTAGACCATCTCTCTCTTTCCGCATCCTCCAACAGACAATCTCTCGTCCGCTTCCGTGGAAGACTTGGCTCATCCGCAACGAGGAGATTGGACATGACCGCCGTTTTTGCCCGCCCCGCCTTTCATGACGCGCTGTCGCGACTTGCCGACCGTCATCTCCTGCGCGATCTCGCCTATGTCGGCGGCCGCTGGATCACCGGTGCCGCAGGGAAGAGCTTCGAGGTCACGGATCCGGCGTCTTCGGCGACGCTTGCCTGGGTTGCGAGCCTCGGCGCGGCGGAGACGGAAACCGCGATCGACGCTGCGTCAAAGGCCTTCGCCACATGGCGCGCCATGCTGCCGCAGCAGCGTTCAGCGATCCTGCGCAAATGGCATGAGCTGATGCTCGCCGCCAAGGAGGATCTGGCGCTGATCATGACGCTCGAACAGGGCAAACCGCTGGCGGAAGCGCGCGGCGAGATCGACTATGCCGCCTCCTTCCTCGAATGGTATGCCGAGGAAGGCAAACGGCTGAATGCCGAAAGCGTCACCAGCCACCTGGCCGGCGCGGAAATGATCGTCCGGCGCGAGGCGCTGGGGGTCGTCGGCGTCGTCACGCCGTGGAATTTCCCTTCCGCCATGCTCACCCGCAAGACGGCCGCAGCACTCGCCGCCGGCTGCACGGTCGTCGCCCACCCCTCCTCGGAAACGCCGCTTTCTGCCCTGGCGCTTGCCGAGCTCGGCGAACGGGCCGGCATTCCTGCCGGCGTCTTCAACGTGGTCACCGGCCATGCTGCAACGATCGTCGGACGGATGTGCAGCGATAGCCGCCTGCGCGCCATGAGCTTCACGGGTTCGACCGAGGTTGGCCGCCTGATCGCCGCCCAATGCGCACCGACCATGAAGCGGCTGGTAATGGAACTCGGCGGGCACGCGCCGCTGATTGTCTTCGACGACGCCGATGTCGCGAAAGCCGTCGAGATCGCCGTCGGCGCGAAGTTTGCCACATCGGGCCAGGATTGCCTTGCCGCCAACCGCATTTTTGTCCAGCGGCCCATTGCCGATGCCTTCGCCACGGCTTTTACCGCGCGTATCGGCGCGCTGAAGGTCGGCGCAGGCATCGAGGCCGAAAGCGAAATCGGGCCGCTGATGCATGAACGCGCCGTCGCCAAGGTCGAGGACCAGGTCGCCGACGCCTTGGCGCGTGGCGCGCGGCTCATTGCCGGTGGCAACCGCCACAAAGCCGGCCCGCTCTTCTATCAGCCGACGCTTTTGACGGATGTGCCGGCGAATGCGCTGATCATGCGTGAGGAGACTTTCGGGCCTGTAGCGGCGCTTGCCACCTTCGACACGGAAGAAGAGGTCGTCGCCCGTGCCAACGATACCGAATATGGCCTGGTCGCCTATGTCGTCACCGAGAATGGCGCCCGCCAGATGCGCCTCGGCCGCGCTCTGGAATACGGTATGGTCGCGGTCAATCGCGTGAAGATCACCGGCGGTCCCATCCCCTTCGGCGGCTGGAAACAGTCCGGCCTCGGCCGGGAAGGCTCCCGCCACGGGCTCGAGGCTTTCACCGAGCTCAAATACCTCTGCATCGACACCGCCGCCTAGACGCCATTTTAGAAGAGGACAGGATATGCTCGAGAAAAGCAACGAACTCACCGCCTGGGACCGCGACCACTTCTTTCATCCCTCGACCCATATGGGCATGCATGCGCGCGGCGAGACGCCGACGCGCGTCGTTGCCGGAGGCGAAGGTGTCTACATCACCGACACCAGCGGCCGCAAAAGCCTCGATGCCTTTGCCGGGCTTTATTGCGTCAATGTCGGCTACGGCCGCCAGGAGATCGCCGACGCCATCGCCGAACAGGCGAAGAATCTCGCCTATTACCACGCCTATGTCGGCCACGGCACCGAAGCATCGATTACGCTTGCGAAAATGATTATCGATCGCGCGCCCGCCGGCATGAGCCGCGTCTATTTCGGCCTTTCCGGCTCGGATGCCAACGAGACCAACATCAAGCTGATCTGGTATTACAACAACATTCTCGGCCGGCCGGAAAAGAAGAAGATCATCTCGCGCTGGCGCGGCTATCACGGCTCCGGCGTCATGACCGGCAGCCTCACCGGTCTTGCGCTTTTTCACAATGCCTTCGATCTGCCACGCGCCCCGATCCTCCATACCGAAGCGCCCTATTATTTCCGCCGGCCCGACCGGTCGATGAGCGAGGAACAATTCTCGCAATATTGCGCCGACAGACTGGAGGAGATGATCGTCACCGAGGGGCCTGATACCATCGCCGCCTTCATCGGCGAACCGATCCTCGGCACCGGCGGCATCGTTCCGCCCCCGCGAGGCTACTGGCAGAAGATCCAGGCCGTGCTCGACAGATACGACATCCTGCTCGTCGCCGACGAGGTCGTCACCGGCTTCGGCCGCCTGGGCACGATGTTCGGCTCGGATCACTACGGCATGAAGCCGGACCTGATCACCATCGCCAAAGGCCTGACCTCGGCCTATGCTCCGCTTTCCGGCTCGATCGTTTCGACCAAGATGTGGCAGGTGCTGGTGCAGGGCTCCGATCAGCTTGGCGCAATCGGCCATGGCTGGACCTATTCCGCCCATCCGATCTGCGCTGCCGCAGGCATCGCCAATCTGGAACTGATCGACGAACTCGGCATCGTCGACAATGCCGGCACGACCGGCAACTATTTCCGGTCGCAGTTGCAACAGGCGGTTGGCGGCCATCGGAATGTCGGTGAAGTTCGCGGCGACGGGCTGATGGCCGCTGTCGAATTCGTCGAGGATAGGGACGACCGCCGGTTCTTCGATCCCGGCCGCAAGGTCGGGCCACAGGTCGCATCCGCTCTTCTGGAACGCGGCGTCATCGGCCGCGCCATGCCGCAGGGCGACATTCTCGGCTTCGCTCCGCCGCTCTGCCTCACCCGCGAAGAAGCAGACGTCGTCGTCAAGGCGGCTGCAGACGCGATCGAAAGTGTTTTCAAAACCATCTGAGGAGAAGAGCCGCATGACGATCCCGGAAAAGATGGCGGCGGTGTTGCTCACCGGCCATGGCGGCCTGGAAAAGCTCATCTATGCCACGGATGTGCCTGTCCCGGCGCCGACTGAGGGCGAGGTGCTGATCCGTGTCACCGCCTGCGGCATGAACAACACCGACGTCTGGGTGCGCGAAGGCGCCTACGGCACAGAGGATGATCCCTCCGCCGTCTCCACCTGGCGCAGACAGGGCAATACGCTGACATTCCCGCGCATCCAGGGCACCGATACTGTCGGTCATATCGTCGGCGTCGGCGCCGGCGTTGATCCGAGACGCATCGGCGAACGCGTCATGGTCGACTTCTCGATCTATAATCGCGACGACGACAGTCTTGCCGACATCGATTACATGGGCCACGGGCGGGATGGCGGCTATGCCGAATATATGGTGCTGCCGGCCGAGAACGCTCATGTCGTCGCGACCGATCTGACCGATGTGGAGCTCGCCACCTTCTGCTGCGCTTATCTGACCGGCGAACGGATGCTGGAACGGGCAAGGCTTGTCGCCGGCGAGCGCGTTCTCGTCACCGGCGCTTCCGGCGGCGTCGGTTCGGCGATCATCCAGCTCGCCCGCGCCCGCGGCGCCATCCCGATCGCGGTCGCGGGCCCCGGCAAGGAGGCGGCGATGATCGATATCGGCGCGGAAGCGGTCGTCACCCGCGGCAAGGGGGATCTTGTCGAAGCCGTCCATTCCGCAAGTCGCGGCCAGCCGATGGACGTCGTCGCAGATCTGGTCGGCGGACCGCTGTTCAACGATCTTCTGAAGATTCTGCGTCCGGAGGGCCGCTATACCACGGCCGGCGCCATCGCCGGCCCCGTTGTCCAGCTCGATCTGCGGACCATGTATCTGAAGCAGCTCGAGCTGCATGGATCGAGCCAGGGGAGCCGCGCCGATTTCCGCAGGCTCATCGGCTATATCGAGAGCCGCAAAATCCGGCCCCTCGTCGGCGGCGTATATCCGCTGTCCGACTTCCACCGGGCGCAGACCGAATTCATGGCGAAGAATTTTGTAGGCAAACTGGTCGTCGTTCCCGACGCGAGATGATCTCCGTCGCGAAGCACGAACCTTATCGGTTTTGCGGCGTTCCACCGCCATGGAATACGCTTTCGATCACAACGAGTACTCGCGGCCTCGGACAATGGAAGGCGACCCTGCATTCGTGATGGAGGCGCGGCGATCCATCGTTCGGCCGGATCGCTGATGCCAGTTTCCCGTGCCGCCAGATATCCGACCTCAGCCGAAGTCATCAGAATTCGGCGCGCTGCTGCGATCGCTCGGCTCATGGACACCGCAGTCAGATTGCCTTTCGGCGTCCGGATCGGCGCAGACTCGGTTCTCGGCCTCATCCCAGCCGTCGGCGACGTTGCCGGATCCCTCATCGGTCTCTTCATCATCGATGAAGCAAGGCGTCTCGGCCTTCCTGCCCATAAGCTCGCCCGCATGGCGGTCAATCTCGGCGTCGACGCCGCCTGCGGCACGGTTCCGCTGGTCGGCGTTCTCTTCGACGTTTATTTCAAATCTCACCGCCGGAACGTCGGCATCATCCTCGAGCATTTCGGCATCAGCGAAGACGAGCTGAACCAGCGCATCTGACGATGCTCGGCCCCTCCGAGGAACCTGTCTAAAGCTCAGTCAGGGCGCCGGCCGTCTTGACTGCGTGATCAAGAACAAACTGCAGCTTGGCGGCATGGCCGAAACCTGGCTCATCCGGCTTCCCTTTTTCCACGGCGTTTGCAAATCGCTGGAAATTGGTGATGACCGGTTCGACCTCGATCTTGCGCCAGATCGCCTTGTCGGCATCGGCGCCTTCGCAGGCCCTGAGGGTCGAACCTTCAGGCGTATGCACCACCTCCAGCGCCCCCTTGTCTCCATGCAGGCGCAGGCGCAATTCGTTCAGATGGCCGGTTGCCCAGCGCGTTGCATGGATGACGCCGGCCGCGCCGTTTTCGAGCTCGGCCATCATCAGGAAGCTGTCATTCGCATCGAGCTCGTATTCGCCGATCCGGTTCCCGGGGCTCTTGTCGAAAACCTTGAGATGCGATGCCGCCGCCTTGACGTCGCTGCCGGCGGCAAAAACCGCGAAGTCGAGAATGTGGATACCAACATCGCCCAGCACACCGTTGGAGCCGTGCTTTGTCGACAGCCGCCAAAGCCACTGCGACTCTTTGGTCCAGTCGCCCCAAGCCTTGGACACCAACCAACTTTGGAGATAGGACGCTTCGAAGTGGCGGATCGCGCCGAGACGGCCATCCAGCACCATCTTTCGCGCCGCCTGCAGCGGCGCCACATTACGATAGGTAAGGTTTACCATCGTGACCTTTCCGGACGCCGCCGCGGCGTCGGCCATCTCCTTGGCCTCGCGGTAGTTGACCGCCAGGGGCTTCTCGCAGAGCACATGCTTGCCGGCGCCGAGTATCTTCATCGTCGTGGAATAATGCGCTCGATCGGGCGTGACATTGGTCACGGCGTCGAACTCCCCCCAGGCAAGGGCGTCATCGAGCGATGTGAAAGTAAGCGGGATGCCATGCCTGAGCGCGAAGGCCCGCAGCCGGACCTCGTCTGTATCGACGGCAGCAACAATTTTGACGCCGGCGATTTCCGAAAAATTCATGGCATGGGTATTTGCCCATCCTCCGGTTCCGAGAATGATCAAGCGCATTTTTGTCCTCATGATCCTTTATCGAGTTCAGCGGTAACCGGCTTCGCCGGCCTGGTGCAGTTTCGGGCCGCGTTCGACGATCTGCTCCAATGCCTTTTCCACCGGCACATTTGGAGCGTCGGCAATGCCAGTCAACGCGCCTTCGGGGTTGTAGGCCCACTTGACGCCGTTGATCAGCACCTTCTGGACGGTGGCGTCGTGATAGGTGGGATAGGTCTCATGGCCGGGGCGGAAATAGAAGATGTTGCCGGCGCCGCGGCGCCAGGTCAGGCCCGAGCGGAACACTTCGCCGCCCTGGAACCAGGAGATGAACACGGTTTCGAGCGGCTCCGGCACCGAAAACTGCTCGCCATACATTTCCTCGTTCTCAAGCTCGAAATGCTCGCCGATGCCGGCGGCGATCGGATGGCGCGGGTTGATCGTCCACAACCGCTCGCGCTCACCCGCCTCGCGCCATTTCAGCGCGCAGGGTGTTCCCATCAGCCGCTTGAAGATCTTCGAGAAATGGCCGGAATGCAGCACGAGAAGGCCCATGCCTTCCCAGACGCGTTTGGCGACGCGCTCGACGACGACGTCTGACACCGCGCCGTGATCCTTGTGGCCCCACCAGGTCAAGACATCGGTTTCGGCAAGCCGGGCTTCGCTCAGCCCGTGCTCCGGCTCCTGCAGCGTAGCCGTCGTCGCCGAGATGCCAGGATCGGTATTCAGCGCATTGGCGATCGTCATATGCATGCCTTCCGGATAGATGCCCCGGACGATCGCATTGGTATTCTCGTGAATGTTTTCGCCCCAGACAACGGTGCGTATGGTCACGTCGTTTTCTCCTTGTAGTTGAAGCGGATCGAGCTTCGGGAAAGACATCGATGCCTGGAAGATCAGGCTGCCCGCATGGATTCACGTTCGAGCGCCCGGCCCGACCGGTCGAAACGGTGGATGTGACCGGCAAGTGGCGCGAGGCCAAGCGTATGGCCCGGCTCGTGACGGCAGACGCCGGCCTCCCGCACGACAAGCGGCTCATCCTCCCCGATATCCAGATAGACAAAGCTATCGGAACCGAGGATTTCGGAATGGATGACCGTGCCTCTCCAAACAGGAGACTCGGCCGAGATGCGAACATGCTCCGCGCGCACGCCGATCGTATGGCTGTCATAGGGCTGCGCCAGCCCACCCGACAGGAAGTTCATTTTCGGCGAACCGATGAAGCCGGCGACAAAGACCGAGTTCGGGCTTTCGTAAAGTTCCAGCGGCGTGCCGATTTGCTCGACGACGCCGTCCCTCAGCACGCAGATCCGATCAGCCAGAGTCATGGCCTCGACCTGATCATGCGTCACATAGATCATCGTCGTACCGTGCATGCTGCGATGAAGCTTGGCGATCTCAAGCCTCGTCGCGACGCGAAGCGCCGCGTCGAGATTGGACAGCGGCTCGTCGAAGAGAAAGACCTTGGGATCGCGCACGATCGCCCGGCCGATTGCGACGCGCTGACGCTGCCCGCCGGAAAGCTGTCGCGGCAAGCGGTCCAGATAGGATGAGAGCTGCAGCATGCCGGCCGCCTGCTCGACGCGCCGGCGGCATTCGTCTCTGTTGCTCCCGGAAAGCTTCATGCCGAACGCCATGTTGTCGAAGACCGTCATATGCGGGTAGAGCGCGTAGGACTGGAAGACCATGGCGATCCCTCTCTTCGACGGCGCGTGCCGGTTTACCGTCTCATTGTCGAAGGCGAGCGTTCCCGAGGTAATGTCCTCGAGCCCGGAGATAAGCCTGAGCAACGTAGACTTGCCGCATCCGGACGGCCCCACGAACACCATGAACTCGCCCCTGCGGATCTCCATCGTCACGCCCTTGATCACCTCGAAAGCGCCAAAGCTCTTGCGGATGTTCTCCAGTCGGATCTCTGCCATGTCCTACTCCCTCAACCCTTGACGCCGCCGGCAGTCAGCCCCGAAATGATCCGGCGCTGGAATATCAAAACAAGCACGACAACCGGCACGGTGACGATCACCGAAGCCGCCATGATGTTGCCCCAGGGAATTTCGAACGCGCTGTTGCCCGACAGCAGGGCGATGGCGACCGGCACCGTCCGCTGCGTATCGGACGATGTGAACGTCAGCGCGAAAAGAAACTCGTTCCAGGCGGCGATGAAAGCGAGCAGCCCTGTTGTCACCAGCGCCGGCCACATCAGCGGCATGAAGACCTGAGTGACGATGACCCATGGCGACGCGCCGTCGACGATCGCCGCCTCCTCGATCTCGATCGGCAATTCCCGCATGAAGGTCGTCAGCACCCAGACAGTGAATGGCAGCGTGAAAATCACGTAGGAAAAGATCAGCGCGAAGGGCGTGTTGAAGATGCCGATCCAGCGGATCAGTTCGAAGAGGCCCGCAAGCACGGCAATCTGAGGAAACATCGACACCGACAGGATGGTCAGCATCAAGAGTGCCCGTCCGCGGAAGTGAACCCGGGCCAAAGCGAACGAAGCGGTGATCGAGAGCAGCAGCGATGCTGAAACGACGACGCAGGCGATCATCGCGGAATTCGCAAGGCTGCGAACGAAACTGCCCTGCCCCATGACGGAAGCATAGTTGCCGAAGGAGATCGAGGTCGGCCAATAATCGACTTGGAAAAGGGCCGTGCCGGTCTTCAGGCTGGTGAGGATCGCATAGTAGAACGGGAAAACCGCAATGATGACGATGGTCGCAACAAGCAGGTAGAAAAGCGTGTTCCTGGTGATCGAAAGCAGCATCAGCGTTCCTCCCCGCCGAGCTTAACGCGGCCGAACCAGATATAGAGGACGGTGACAGAGGCGATGATGAGGAAAAGCACCGTCGAGGCGGTGGCGCCATAGGCGAACTTGTCGAAGTCGAACAGGTTCTCGCGCGCCATGACCGACATGGTCTTCGTCTGAGCATTGTTGGGCGTCAGAACATAGATCAGATCGAAGATGCGCATTGCATCCAGCATCCGGAAGATCACGGCAACCATGATGGCCGGCCGGATCAGCGGCAGCGTCAGACGCCAGAAAACCTTGACCGGATTGACGCCATCGATCTTCGCCGCTTCGTAAATATCTCCCGGAACCATCTGCAAGCCGGCGAGGATCAGAAGCGCCATGAAGGGCGTCGTCTTCCAGACGTCGACGATCAGCACGGCCACCATCGCCGTTTCCGGATTTGCGGTCCAGGCGATCTTCTCGCTGATCAGGCCGAAACCGAGCAAAATATCATTGAGAATGCCGAACTGATCATTGAGCATCCAGGCCCACATCTTGGCCGAGACGATGGTCGGAATCGCCCACGGGATGAGGATTGCGGCCCGAACGATGCCACGCCCGACGAACTGCGCGTTCAGCACCAGCGCGACGATCAAGCCGAGCACAGTCTCGATCGCGACCGAAAGGAGGGTGAATTTGGCAGTGTTCCAGACGGCAGTCCACCAGATCGGATCGGCCAGCAGGCCGCGATAGATGGTCTTTCCGCTCTTCAGCGTCACCCACGACAAATAATTGGCAAAGCCGACGAACTGCGCATTGCCAAGGTTGTTGAGCGACGCATTCGTAAAGCTGAAATAGATGGTTCTGAACAGCGGCCAGCCCGCGACAACTGCCAGGATCAACAGCGTCGGCGCCAGAAAAATCCAGGCGGACCGGACGCGCTCGGATCGCAGCTCGGTAGAGGCTCTGAGCTTGGAAACCCTGGGTTCAATTGCTTGTGGAACTACGATTTCAGTCATGAAACGCCTTTCCGTTTAGCCCTCCGGAGACTGGACCGACGCCCTCTCGGCCGCCGGTCCCGCCACTCACCAGGCGTCGCCCTTAAGGGCCGTCAGGTCGGCTTCCAGGAGCTCGAGGTTCTCGGCGGCCGAGCCGCTGCCGGACAGCGTATTGTGCACTGCCGTCCAGAACTTCGAGGACACTTCGTTGTATTTCACCTTGGCTGTCGCCGAAGGACGCGGCACCGCATCTTGGAAGATGGGTTTCCAGTTGGGCATGAAGGGCTGCGCGGCGGCAATATCCTTGTCGTCATAAAGGTCGGTCAGTGTCGGCAGATTGGACAGCTCGATGGCGCGAGCCTTTTGCACGTCCTTCGACGCCAGGAATTTGACGAGCGCGATGGCTGCTTCCTGCTTTTCCGAATATTTCGACACCGCCAGGTTCCAGCCGCCGAGTGTCGAGGATGGCTTGTCGCCGGCGGCCGCAACCGGCAGCGTCATCACGTCGAACTTGCCCTTCACGGCGCTGTCGGCGCCGTTGCCGAGGGAATAGGCATAGGGCCAGTTTCGCATGAAGACGGCGTTACCGGTCTGCCAGACACCACGCGATTCCTCTTCCTGATAGGCGAGCACGCCCGGCGGCGAGATCGTGCCGATCCATCCCTTGGCGCGTTCGAGCGCTGCTGCCGCCTTCTCATTGTTGATCGAGATCGTGCCGTCCGGCTCGACGATCTGGCCGCCCCCCGACGACTTCACCCATTCCAGCGCGTTGCAGGTCAGCCCCTCATAGGAATTGCCCTGGAAGACGTAGCCCCAAAGATCCTTCTGGCCGGCCTGACGCTCTTTATCCTGGACCTCCTTGGCGGTTGCGGCCATCTCGTCCCAGGTCTTCGGCGGCAGCTTGTCATATTTCTTGAGCAGGTCCTTTCGGTAGTACAGCGCCGGAGCATCGGTAAACAACGGCAGCGCCACCAGCCGGCCATTTACGGTCTGCGAAGCGATGATCGACGGGAAGAACTGGCCAGCCACATCTTTGGTGGCCTCCTTCAGATCAATGAACTGGTCGGCAAGCTGCGGCGCCCAGATGACATCGGTCTGATAGACGTCGATGTCCTTGTTCCCCGCGGCAAGCCACAAGCGATATTGCGAGAACTGTTCGCTGCTCGACGATGGCATGGTGACGAGCTTCACCTGATTGCCGGTCTCCTTCTCAAAAATCGCGAGCTGCTTGTTCAGGAATTCGACGTTTTTCCCGGTGGTGTTCGCGGCAAACGAAATTTCTGCGGCGTGGATGGGGCCGGCCGCGAAAGCAAGTCCAATCGCGGATAAGGCCAGAGCAAAGTTTTTCATAATCTCCTCCCAGAAATTGAAATCGATTTGGCAAACGGAACATCGCAGAAGGCTTTGATGACGTCAAGACACCAAAACCAGCTTCTGGAGGTTGTATTTGTATGATAATAATAGCCATGCTGCGCGGATAAGGGCGTATATTCGGCATCCGCAGCCGACATTTAAACGTCACATAATTGAAACCGTTTTCAATCTGAACTGAATCAGCACTTGCCCGTTGCGCATCATCAACGCATCGTCCATTGATTTCCCGGACAAAGAAGACATCGATGAAACTTCGTGAATTTGCAAAGCAGCTTGGGCTTTCTCCGACCACGGTAAGCCGCGCACTTAGCGGCTATCCGGAGGTGAGCGAAGCCACGCGCGCCCGGGTTGCGAGCGAAGCAATGCGGCTTGGCTATCGCCCCGATATCAATGCCGTGCGCCTGAAGACTGGAAGAGCCGGAGCGATCGGCGTCATGATGGGGCGTTCAGGAGAAATTCATTTTGCCGAATTCGTGTCGGGGATGGCGCAGCGCCTGGAAACGACCGATACGGATATTCTCATCACACCTATTACCGCGCATAATGACGACGACGAGATACAGGCCTACCGGCGCCTGGTCGAAAGCCGCCGGGTAGACGCCGTGATCATTCATTCGCCACGCCCCAGAGACCCGCGGATCGAAATGCTGAACAGCCTCGGCGTGCCTTTTCTGGTCCACGGCCGCTCGGAGACCGAGCACGTTCATGCCTGGCTCGATATCGACAATGAAAATGCCGTGCGCAGAGTGACCGAACACCTGCTCGATCTCGGGCACCGGCGCATCGGGATGATCAATGGCCTGCGTGGCAAGACCTATTCAATCCATCGCGAACAGGGTTTTCGGATAGCCCATCAGGAGCGTGGGCTCACCGCAGATCCCAGCCTGATGGTCTGCGATAAATTTTCCGACGAGAGCGGCTTTCGCCACGCCCGCTCTTTTCTGGAGAGCGCCAATGCCCCGACCGCCATCGTTGCCGGTTCCACCATGACAGCTCTTGGTGTCTACCGTGCCGTCCGTTCGCTTGGGATGACAGTGGGGCAGGATGTTTCCGTCATCGCCCATGACGACGTCTTCCCCTATCTGACGGCCGAGAATATGGTCCCGTCGCTTTCGACCACACGATCTTCCATGCGTGCCGCGGGCACGCGCTGCGCCGAGCTGACACTACAGCTCATCGCTGGCCGCCCCGCAGACGAGATCCACGAATTGTGGCCAGTCGAGCTGATCCTGCGGGAGAGTACCGCGCCGCCGCCCTGATGAGAGCAACCACTCGATGCACGACTGTGCTGCAGCCGAAGTCCATCAGCCGGCATCGCGCCGCACTCCACCATTTGCCCGCACCAGCGCCATCAGCATCGGGCCGATCGCAAATTCGCCTCTCTCGGTCCTGCGGGTGAGATCGCGGAGATAACCGCCGGGCGAATTGATGTGTCCGCCCCTTTCCAGAATGCAGGCGATCACCGTCGCGGCGTTTTCCGGCCCCATGCCGGCGCAGGCTTCCTCATAGGCCGAGGGGCTGACGCCGAGCATCGAGCGGACGACGACGGCAGCCGACATCAGGTCGCGCCAGTTGCCGATCGTTCCGCCCGGCCCATAGTCGAGAATTTGCGGGCAGGCCTGAAGAACCAGACCAAGCGGGAAGGATTTCAGCGTATGTCCCGCCGCTGGTTCAGCCGCGCCGGATTTCCTGCCGCTTATTGCGCCGGCCGATGCCGGATGTTTCAATCTTCGCTCGTCCTGCGGGCCGGCGACCGGGTCGTTATCGGTCGCCGGCTTCGCGCCCTGCTTCGTGTCGAAGCTTGGTTCAAGTTCAGAAGTGGAGTTGGGGTTTGAATTCTGTTTGTGACGCTCAGTTTGAGACTCATTGGCGTCTAATTTTTGTAATTTTATATGTCTTTCCAGCAGGTTGACGGCTTCGTCGCGCAGCAGCCCCATCTCGTCGAGCAGTAACGCCAATTCCTCGGCCCCCGCGACGCGTGGAATCCTGCGTACGAGACCGCGAAACATCAGCGACATCTGCTCCCAGTCGCCAGGCACACCTTCCTCGATCGCTACTGCGATCAGCTTCGAGATATCCCGCCGGCACACGGTGAGGCGCTCCCTGGTCGCTCGGATGAGTTCTCGATCGGCAACCACCTCGGCGGCCAGGTTTTCGATTTCAACCGCGCGCGCCAGCAGTGGCGCGACGCTGAAGCCGAAGGCCTCACCGATCTCCCCTTCCCTGTCGCGACGCGCATAGCGCTTTCCGTTCGGGCTGTCCTTGCGCAGGATCAGGCCAGCCTCGACCAGCACGGCAAGATGCCGCCGCAGCGTCGCCGGCGTCATACCCCGGGCGCGAAGCGAAAGCTGCGCATTCGAGGGAAAGACGATCAGGCCCTTCTCCTCGGAAATCTCGTCATCGGGATAGAAGGTCAGCAGCGCATCGAGCACCGTCAGCGCCCGATCGGTCACACCAAGCGCCGGCCGCGCCTCGCAGATCGCCCTGAACAGTTTCCACTTGCTGCGTCTTATCCCCGGCTCGATGCTCTCGGCCAGTTGCTGGCTTGCCAGCATGCCAAGCGACATCGGCCGCCGCCCAAAGGGCGTCGTCACATATCCACTCTCCATTTGCCTTCACCTTCGTTCAGGCAAAAGAAAACAGTCCACCACTTTGGTGCCTAAGACGCTTGACTGTGATTCGTGGAAATGCGATTCTCGATGTGCTTAAGATCTGAGAAGGGCTTCCACGACGGCGTCGTTGGGGGCCTTTTTCTTTTGCGCGCTACGCTCCTCTGTGCTTTTTGAACTCCTGGAACAGGCCCTGTAGCCGTTCCTGGACAAATTGGTCGAAACCGGGCGCAGTCTTGCCGTCGAAGACAAAGGTTGCGCCGGATGCTGTTTTTTTAACGGTCACCGGCACGCCGCTGACCTCGGATTTGACGACTGCCGGCTTCGATGCCGCGGCCTTTTTCTTTGCCAGAACGAATGCCCGGTGAAACCGCTCGTCGCTCGTCATCTTCCGCGCGTCGTCCGCGGACAACTCCGCGATGATCTTCTCGACATCGGCATTTTCGAGCTGCTCGCCGAGTTCCAGCCATCGCCGCCGGCCAATATCAGGCGCAGCACCTATGGCGTTGATGAGCGCCAACGGCACCTGCCGTATTACGATCAGCATCCTCGACAGCGCCGCCTTGTCGACGCTCAGCGCCGCCATGATGACGTCGCGGGCAAAGCCGCGTTCTTCCAGCCGCGACGCGAAGAGCGCGCGCTCGATATAGGAGAGATTGGTGCGGGCGCTGTTTTCCTGGCCTTGGCTGACGACCAGCTGGCCGTCGGTCAGGTCACGGACGACCGCGCGGACTCTGATGCCGATCTCTCTCGTGGCCGCCAGGCGGCGATGGCCATAGGCAACCTGATAGCGGCCTTTGGCTTCCGGATGCGGACGCACGAGGATCGGGACCTGCTGCCCATGCTCGCGGATCTGTTCGACCAGCTCGGCGAGTTCGCCAGCATCGATCGCCAGGCGATCGCTGACGAAAGACGCGTCGATCACGCCGGGATCGAGCTCGACGATCATCTGGCCCGCGGCAAGCTGCCGCTCCAGCGCGCTGGCGCGCTCCATCTTCTCGGTGATGTTGCCGAGTGTCTTGGTAATGCCGCCGACCGGCCCGCCACTGCGCTCCTGCGGCACGAAGCCGGCAATCGGACGATTTTCGCGCGGCGCGACCGCTTCCGCCCTCGCCGGGCTCGGTGCGGAAAATTCGATCAGGTTCTTGCGCGCCATCCTATCTCCTTCCCCAGGTGGAGCGAATATGCGCTTCGATCTCACCGTTCACGAGGTTCAGCGACTCGAGCGCCCGATCATAGGTTCCGCGTGTGAATTGCGAGCGCTCGACTTCGTAGAGTGTCTGCTTGGTGACGCCGGCATCGGAAACGGCCGTCGATTTCACCATCGCGTTGTGGAGCATGCGATTGCCGAAGATCGCCCGCATGAAGCCGGTCATCTGGCTTTGCGGCCCGTCATTCGGTTCGAACCGCGTCACAAGATAGCGCATCCAGTCATAGCTGGTGCGCCCGCCGGCCTTCTCGACGACAGACATGAGTTCACTGGTCATCGTCAGGAACTGCGACATCGACATGACGTCGAGCATTTGCGGATGAACCGTGATCAGCACCGAGGTCGCGGCGCAGAGCGCCGACATTGTCAGGAAGCCGAGCTGCGGCGGGCAGTCGACGACGACGATGTCGTAAAGGCTCTCGATATCGGTCAGCACCTCGCCGATGCGGGCAAAGAACATCGTCTCGGCCCTGCCCGACGTCATGGCCTTCGGTGTCTCGTGCTCGAATTCCATCAATTCGAGATTGCCGGGAATGAGATGCAGGTTCGGCGTATAGGTGGCGCGCACGATGTCGGCGATCGGGCGCGGATCGTCATAGCGGATCGCGCCGTAGATCGTTTCGCCCTCACCGACGTCGAATTCCGGCTGATGGCCGAACAAAGCAGACAGGGACGCCTGCGGGTCGAGGTCAACGGCAAGGACGCGGTAGCCCCGGAGCGCCATGAATTGCGCGAAGTGGGCCGCGGTCGTGGTCTTGCCCGAGCCGCCCTTGAAATTCATCACGGAGACGATCTGGAGCTTTTCGCCCGGCCTGCGGGCCGGCACATATTTCGGCGTGCCGTTCCGCTCGTCGAGGACCCGGCGGATCCGGTCCATGTCGGTTGCGCTATAGAGCCGTCGACCGTTTGCCAGCGGATCCGGACCATGGCCATCAGCGGCCACCTGCCGGAGATAACCTTCGCCGATGCCGATGAAGGCCGCAGCCTCCGCCGGAGAAAATGTCCTGATCGTCTTTTGCGACAAAGGGGGAAAGATTTTCGCCTGATGCTGCTGAAGTTGATAGGACAACTCCTGCGCATCTGTTGCCAGAAGTGACGGGAGATGCTCTTGATCGTCTTGGAGAGCAAGCCTCGGCTGCAT